>NZ_CP023693.1:4800000-7516652 GCF_009299385.1 Streptomyces cinereoruber
CCCGCCGACCGCACCCCGTTCCCGGTCTACTCCGCCCTGGTGGCGCAGTGGACGCAGGCGGGTCGCGCGGTACCGGGCATGCCGGACCGGGAGTGGGAGCGCCTGATGGCCGCCCCCGTCTGGCCGCGCTGAACGACGGGGGACACGACGAAAGGGGCTGCTCCCGGGGGAGCGGCCCCTGACGCGTGGACCGGGAACGTCAGTTGTTGCCGACGCCGTTGCCCGACAGGATCGGGATGTCCTCCAGGAGGTGCGACAGCGGCTCGTCGCCCTTGGCCTGGGTGGAGTTCTCGACGCACTGCTGGTTCTGCGGGGAGGACAGCACGTTGATGTCCTGGACGGTGATCGGGACGAGGCCGATCAGCGAACCGGCGTTGAGCTTGGCGGGCAGGCCGATGCAGGGCTTGTTCAGGGAGCCCTGGATCAGAGCCATCTGGGGGCTCATGTTGCCGTAGGTGGCGGAGTTGCCGAACGCCTGGGTGGCACCGTTGCCGCTGAACGAGGTGGTACCGGTGTCGTTGCTGATGGCCAGCGCCGGGGAGGCCACGGCGGCGATGGAGACGGCCGCGGCCGCGGTGGCCATAACCTTCTTGATCACGGGAGTTCCCTTCTAGAACCGGCTCCGTGCAGGGAGCGACCTGATCAACAGGGGCCCGGCCCCGTGGGTTCCGCCGTGTCACCCTCATGGCGGAGCGCGCGCGGCAGCGCGAAGAGCGGCTCCCTACGAACGGGTGAAGCGCCGGAACCTAACCCTCCGAAGCCAGTTGAGCCGGTCGCATCAATCAGGTCGATTGGTGGGAACAGGAACGGAATCACCGTGATCAAGAAGATTGTGGCGGCTGCGGCTGTTGCGGCCTCCGTCGTCGGCGCTTCTGCCGCGGCGGCCTCCCCGGCGCTCGCCATCAGCAACGACACCGGCACCACCTCGCTCAGCGGCAACGGTGCCACCTCGGCGTTCGGCAACTCGGAGACCGCGGGCGACCAGAGCCCGCAGCTGACCCTGGTCCAGGGCTCCCTGAACAAGCTCTGCCTCGGCGTTCCGGTCAAGGGCAACCTCGGCTCCCTCGTCGGTGTCGTCCCGATCACCGTCCAGGACGTCAACGTGCTGTCCTCCCCGCAGAACCAGCAGTGCGCGGAGAACTCCACCCAGGCCAAGGGCGACGAGGCGCTCTCGCACCTGGTGGACGACATCCCGGTCCTCTCCGGGAACGGCATCGGCAACAACTGATCGTCGGCGTGCACGACAGGGCCGGCGGAGAACGGCGACGTTCTCCGCCGGCCCTGTCGCATGTGGTCTTCCGCCTGTTCCGTGCGGGCGATTCCGTGCGGGCAACGGGGTGAAAAGAACACCTCCCGCGTTATTCCGGTTTCCTTCGCGCGGGATGTTCGTTGTGTTGGGTACAGCGGAGGCCGGGGAACTCCCCTCCCCGGGCATCACGAGATCCGTGAGAATTCTTCCGCCGAGGAAAGGATCCAGACGAAATGAACTGTAAGAAGGCTGCGGCCGTCGTCGCCGGAATCATCATGGCCATGGGTGCGGCGTCGCCCGCCTTCGCGGACGCCGACGCGGAGGGTGCGGCCGTCGGCTCGCCCGGCGTCCTGTCCGGCAACGTCATCCAGGTTCCGGTCCACATCCCCGTCAACGTCTGCGGCAACAGCGTGAACGTCATCGCGCTGCTGAACCCGGCCTTCGGCAACGTCTGCGTCAACGACTGACCCGACGCGGTACGCGGACAGACGCGGGGCCGGTCCCGGGGAGCACCCGCTCCCCGGGACCGGCCCTTGCGCGTGACCGCCGCCGGCGCGCCACCGCCAGGGCCTTGCGCAGCAGGTGTACGAGCCAGGCGCGGCCCATCGCGAGCGCGGGCAGCGGGTCGTCGGCCGCGCACCACGCCCACTCGGTCCGCCGCCGCGCCCCGCCGGTCTCGGCCGCGTACCTCCGGCGCGGGACGGCGAGCAGCGAGAGCAGCGCGTAGTTCTCGACCACGAACCGGCGCCCGTACGCGGGGGAGGGCGGTGGTACGGGACGCCCGGTGAGGTCCAGGTGAAGGGCCCGGACCGCGTCCAGGCCGTCCTGGTCGGTGAAGAGCCGGAACTGCGCGCCCGGCCGGGGGTTGAAGTCGAGCAGGTGGTACGCGCCGGTCGTCCGGTCGAGCCGGAAGTCCAGGTCGCACACGCCCCGGTAGCCGAGCGCGTCCAGCAGGGTCCGGGCCGCGCGGTCCACGGCCGGGTTCACGGTCCAGCGGCCCGCGGCGGTGAGCCCGGCCCCGGTGGGCCAGGCGCGCTCCTTGCGCCCGGTCGCCCCGGTCGGGCAGCGGCCGGCCGAGTCCACGTACCCCTGGAAGAACCAGTCCAGGTCCCGGCCCTCGGGAAGGAGCTCCTGGAGCAGCAGCCGGCTGCCGGCCTCCGGGGAGCGGGCGTACAGCTCCCGGACCTCGGCGGGCGAGCGCAGGATCGACGTGCTGCGCAGCCCCGCGCCGGCCGGCAGCAGCCACGGCCGGCTCCACTTGGCGACCACCGGGAGCCCCAGCGCCCGGGCCATGGCGGCGGCCTCGTCGGCGCCGGTGGGGAGCGCGGTACGGGGGTGGGGGAGGCCCAGGGCCGCGCAGGTCTCGGCGAGCGCCGCCTTGTCGGCGACCCGGAGCAGCTGCGCCTCGGTCTGCTCGGGCAGCAGGAAGCGCGGGGCGAGTTCGGCGCGGCGGCGGGCCAGGGCGAGCGCGGTGACGTCGTCCAGCGGGACGGCGAGCAGGGGGGCCGGGGCCCCGCCGGAGACCTCGTCCCCGACCCGGAGGAGGAAGTCGGCCAGTTCGGCGGAGGAGGCGTCGGCGGGGCCGGGGCGGGCCGACCGGAGGTGGCGGGAGCGGGCCACCGGGCTGGTCCGCGATTCGACGACGGCGTGGACCGGAATTCCCGCCCGGCCCAGGGAGCGGACCGCCCCGAGGGTGCCGTGGTGAAAGGGGTTCCGGTCGAGCCGTACGAGGACGGCCGGGACGCGGGTGTCAAAACTCGGCACGGCATGCCCTTCGTCTCGGTGCACCAACCGGGCGATCAAATCCTCTAATGGACCAACGAGCGGAGGAAAGCCGAGTTCACGGACGGCGCATTAGGAATACTTTCGGAACATCCGATTGACGATCTGTCACCTACTGTGCGACGCGGAGGAGCGGCCATGAAAGCTGCAAGCCGGAGAAGTTCGAGAGCATGGCTGGGGGTGTTCACCGCCGGTCTCCTCGCCTCGGGCTCCCTCGCGCTGTCGCCCCCCGCCCACGCCGCGGAGCCCGTGGACGGACGGGAGACGGGGGACGCCGGGGTGACGCGGGAGGCGCAGGACCCCGGGCCGTCGTCGGTCGCCGGCGCCATGGGGGCCTTCCTGTCCTCCGGCGCGTACGGGGTCGCCCGCATCGGCGAACTCGAACGCTGGCTCGGCGGCCGCGAACTCCGCGTCGGCCACACCTACCTGCCCGGCGACCTCTGGAAGAACATCGAGGGACCTCCCGGCTTCCTCGACGCCTGGGCGCGCTGGCGCAACGAGAAGGCCGATCGCCTCTTCGTCCTCAACGTCCCCATGCTGGAGCGCAACGAGGCCCGCGTCCCGGACGCCGAGGTCCGCCGGCTGCTCCGGCTCGGCGCGGCCGGGCACTACGACCACCACTTCAGGACCCTCGCCCGGCGCCTCGTCGAGCTGAGGGCGAACGACACCGTCGTCGTCCTCGGCTGGGAGATGAACGGCATCACCTACACCCACCGGTGCGGGCCCGACCCCGAGGCCTGGAAGCAGTACTGGAACCGCATCGTCGCCGCGATGCGCTCCGTCCCCGGTCAGAAGTTCCGCTTCGACTTCAACCCGAGCCGCGGCCGCGACGCCGTTCCGTGGACCGAGTGCTACCCGGGCGACGACGTCGTGGACATCATCGGCATGGATTCGTACGACCAGCCGCCGGGAAGCAGTTTCGACGAACACGTCGACGAACCGTACGGCCTGCGGAAGCAGATCGAATTCGCGGCCGAGCACGGAAAGCTGATCTCCTATCCCGAATGGGGCCTCTTCCGGAACGGCGACAACCCGGAATACATGCGGCGCATGCTCGAATGGATGGAGCAGCACAAGCCGCTCTACCACACGATCACCGACTACTGCCCGCACGGCGTCTGGCAGTGCGACGAAAACCCGCGGTCGTCACTGGTCTTCCGCCAGATGCTGTACGGGAAGGAGCCGGAGCTCCCGACGCCGGTTCCTACGCCTGTACCGACGCCGGTGCCTACGCCCACTCCCACTCCCACTCCCACGCAGCCCGCGCCGGAACCCGAGCCCGAGCCGACGCCGACCCCGACGCCGTCTCCCACGCAGCCCGAGCCGAAGCCCGCGCCGACGCAGACGACGCCGGAACCCGAGCCGACGCCGACGCCGACCCCGACGCCGTCTCCCACGCAGCCCGAGCCGAAGCCCGCGCCGACGACGCCGGCGCCCACGTCCACGCCGACTCCCACTCCCACCCCCACGCCGACCCCCACACAGCCCGAGCCGAAGCCCGCGCCCACTCAGCCCGAGCCCACGCCCGTGCCCCTTCCCACGCCCGTGCCCCAGACCGACTGCTGGACCGTCGACCTCGGTTCCTGGGTGGAGAGCTGGCTCGGAGGGCCCGTCTGCGTGCCGACGGGCACCCTGAAGGACGAGGTCGACCTCGACTGGAAGGAGGCGCTCAAGGGCGTCTGGCCCTTCTGACCGGCCCCGACCGGGGCGGGCGGCCCTTCATCCGGTCGAGCGCCCGCCCCGCCCAGGCCCGTTCCCGGGCCTGGCGGGCCGCCCAGCTCCGCGCGCCGGCCGCGCCCGCGCGGAGCCAGAGCAGCGGGGCCGTACCGCGCCCGGCGAGGAGCAGCCGGGAGTTGCGCACGGGCTCCGGGCGCCAGTGGTGCTTGTACGGTTCACTGCCCCGCAGCATGCTCAGCGTGGCCCGCCCGCCCGCGCTGGTCTCGCGGGCCCCGTGCCGCAGCAGCATCGTCGCCACGTCCACCTTGCGGTCCCGCAGCGCCGGATCGGCGCCGTACAGGTAGCCGCCGGCCAGGCGCGGCGACATCAGCGTCAGGTCGGCGGCGACCACGTCCCCGGCCAGCCGGAATTCGGTGACCATCGCGTCCCCCCGCTCCACCATGGGCCGCACGGCCCGGTTCAGGTGCTGGGCGAAGCGCTCGCTGGTGTGCTCGGCGGTGACGCCCCGGCCCTGCCACTGGAGCCGGTGGAGCGCCAGGAGCCGGCCCAGGGCGGCCGGGACCTCCTCGCCGGTCACCACGCGCGCGTCGATGCCGAGCGCGTCCAGCTTGCGCAGCTTGGCGCGTACCCGCTGGGCCTTCCCGGAGGGGATCCGTTCGAGCAGGCCCTCCATCGGGACGGCCGGCAGCTCCAGGCACAGAGAGTCGGGCAGCCGCCGGCGCGGCCCCCGCCAGTGGGCGAAGACCCGTTCGCCGGCCGCGCCCGGCCGGACCTCCCGCAGGTCCACCACCGCCCCCCGGGCGGTCCGCGCGACCGCCCGGACCAGGGCGGGGACCGCCTCCGGGCAGCCGTCGTCCAGGAGCACGTCCGTGAAGTCGGTGATCGAGCCGCCGAGCAGGGTGAGCACGGGCAGCGGGCCCCGGGCCCGCATCAGGGGCGCGGCGGCGACCAGCGCGCCGTCCCCGCGCCGTACGAGCACCACCCGCAGCGCACCGGGCCGCCCGTACGAGAGCCACCAGGAGTGCAGCCAGGAGTGGGACTGGAAGGGGGTGGCGGAGGAGCAGCGGCCGTACAGCGCCGTCCACTCGGCCGCGAGCCGCCCGAACCCCTCCTCGTCACGGCAGACCTCCGTCCGCAGGGCGCCCGCGGTCACACCGTCTCCGGCTGGTGCGCGCCGGCCGCCGGGGCGGGCACGGGGGCCCCGGCCCGGCGGGAGTGGCGGGACTCGCCGCGCGCGGCGGCCCGCTTCGGGCGGACGAGGAGGCCCAGGCCGCCGAGGAGGCCGCCCGCGCAGCCGCCGACGAGCGCGGCGAGCGGCGCGGACGGGGAGACCGGGTCGAGGGGCTTCGTGGCGCGGGAGAACTGCACGACCTTCACGCCCGTGCTGGCCGCCACGTGCGAGCTGTCCAGGATGAGCGCCCTGGCCACCCCGTCGGCCATGGACACGGCCTTCGCGGGCCGCTCGGCCCGCGCGGTGATCGAGATCATCGGGGCGTCCGGGGAGGTCTCCGCCGTCACCTGCCTCCGCAGCGTCGCGGCCGTCACCCCGGCCCACACCTGGGCGTCACCGGTCACCGCGATGTCGGTGGCGACCCGCCCGTACGCCTGGGCGAAACCGAGGGCCCCCGCCGGGTCGGACTTCCCGGCCGGTACGACGATGACGTAACTGGTCGCCGCGTACTCCGGCGTCTTCAGGGCTCCGTAGCCGCCGCCGAGCACGGCTCCGGCGAGGACGGCGGCGGGCAGCACCGCCCAGCGGCCGGGGAGACGGAGCCCGGCGGGCGGGAAGGCGCGGGACGGTGTGGTGGTCTTCATGGGTCGGACTTCTCTCAGTTCAAGCGGGTCGACGGGGTGGGGACGGCCTGGTCGTAGAGGGACGCCAACTGCCGGGCGCTGCGCGCGATGTCGTAGTGGCGGGCGGCCTCCGGCACCGGGAGCCGGGCGGGCCGGGCCACCGCCAGGTCACGGAGGGCGGCGGCCAGTTCGGGCGCGGACCCGCCGGTGCGGCGCGCGCCCGGGGCCGCGTCCGCCGGCAGGTCCTCGATCGCCGGGCAGGCCGCGTACAGGACGGGCAGGCCCGCCGCGAGCGCCTCGACGACCGCGAGCCCGAAGGCCTCGTCGGGCGAGGCGGACACGAAGACGTCCATGGCGGCGAGCAGTCCGGGCAGCGACGGCCCGGTCGAGCCGGCGGGCGGCGGGTCCGCGCAGGCCCCGGTGAGCAGCACCCGGTCGGCCGCCCCCAGTTCCCGGGCGAGCCGCAGCAGCTCCTCCCGCTCGCCGCCCTCGCCGACGAGCAGCAGCCGGGCCTCCGGGACCGCCGCCACCGCCCGTACGAGCAGGTCGAACCGCTTCCCGGGGGCCAGCCGTCCCACCCCGCCGACCACGTACGCGTCCTCGGGGAGGCCGAGCGCCGCCCGGGTCCGGCGGCGGGCCGCGGGATCGTAGGCGAACCGGGCGGTCTCGATGCCGTTCGGCACCACCCGGATGCGCTCCTCGGGCACCCCCCAGTCCGCGAGCCGCCGGGCCACGCTGGGCGAGACGGCGACCGTGGAGGTGCCCAGCCGCTCGGACGCCAGGTAGAGGGCGCGGGTGCCCGCCGACAGCGGCCGGCCCTCGATCTGGTGCGCGCCGAGGGAGTGCTCGGTGGCGACGATCCGGCGCACCCCGGCGATCCGGGCCGCCGCCCTGCCGTACACGCACGCCCGGTACAGGTGCGTGTGCACGAGGTCGTAGCGGCCCTGCCGGACGATGCGGGCGAGGCGGGGGAGGGCGCCGAGGTCGCGGTTGCCGGTCATGCCGAGGTGGGTGACGGGGGTGCCGTCCGCCTCGATGCCGGCGGCGACCGCTCCCGGGTTGGTGAGCGTCACCACCCGGCCCTGGACGGGCAGGTGGCGCAGCAGGAGGCGGAGCTGCTGCTCGGCGCCGCCGATGCCGAGGCCGGTGATGACGTGCAGGACCCTCATCGCGCACCCACCACGGCCGGGGCGTGCGCGGCGGGGAGCGGCAGGTCGGCGGGCCGGCGGCGGCGCAGCGGGTGCAGCAGGCGCTTGGCGGCGAGCCGCCAGGCGGTGTCGTTCTCGCCGATGTGGATGCGGGGCAGGGCGTACGCGCCGGTGTACGGGCCCGGGTCGATCGCGCAGGCGTAGCGGTAGCCTGCCCGGCGCACGGCCCGCATCGCGCGCGGGTCGACCCGCCCGTACGGATAGCAGAAGCCCTCCACCGGACGGCCCGTCATCTCCTCCAGGACCTCGCGGCTGCGGCGGGTCTCGGCGACGAGCGTCCGGTCGTCGGCCTCGGGCAGCGCCACGTGCGTCAGGCCGTGCGAGCCGATCTCCATCCCGGCGCGGGAGATCCGCCGGATCTCCTCCCCGGACAGCAGCCGCTTGCGCGGTCCTGCCGTGTCCCAGCCGTTCTCGCCGCCGAGCCGGCCCGGCAGGACGTACACCGTGGCCGTGAAGCCGTGCCGGCGGAGCAGCGGCAGCGCCGAGTCCACGAAGTCCGCGTAGCCGTCGTCGAAGGTCAGACCCACCAGGCCCTTGGCGCGCCCCTGGGCGGTGGCGGCCAGCAGCTCCCGCACCGACACCCCGCGCAGCCCCCGGTCGCGCAGCCAGCGCAGCTGCCGGGCGAAACGCGCCGGGGAGACGGTCACCCGGTACGGATCATCGGCGGTGTCCGCGATCGAGTGGTACATCGCCACCCACAGGGGCGGTTTCGGCAGCAGGGAAGGCCTCGGCAGCAGACGGCTCGGCGCGGTGACGGCGGGCATGGGGGGTCCTCCGATAGGCGGAGCGGGGCAGGGAAGGAAGGCCGGACGCCTCGGGGGCGCAGGCCAGGAAGAGCACGAGGACGCCGGTGGCGGCGAGGGCGGCGACGGCGACGGCCGGGACGGCGGGGCCGATCGCGACCGAGCAGATCCAGCCGGCCCCGGTGGCGCACGCACCGGCGGCGGCGAGCCGGAGCAGCTGGGTGCCGAGCCGGCCGGACCGGACCGGGACGGACTGGCGGTGCGCGCCCCGCAGGAGCAGGACGGCGGTCAGGGTGATGCCGAGCGCGTTGGCGCCGGCGATGCCGACCGCGCCCCAGTACTGGGCGCCGGGCACGCCCGCGGCGCCGGTCGCGACGAGCCCCGCGCCCATGGCGGCGGCCGGGTACCAGAGCGGGCGGGCGGCGGAGAAGTAGCAGCGGACCAGGGCGCCGACCATCGTCTGGCCCAGCAGGCCGAGCGCGTACACCCGCATGACGGCGGCGGTCGCGGTGGTGTCGGCGCCCCCGAACTCCCCGCGCTCGAAGAGGAGTTCGACGATCCTGGGGGCGGCGGCGATCACCGTCGAGGCGCCGACGAGCACCACGACGGCGGCGAGCAGCAGGTCCCGTTCGACCCGGTGGCGGGCCGTCTCCTCGTCGCCCGCCGCGAGGGCGCGCGCGACCACCGGGAAGCTGACCGTGCACAGCATCAGCGAGAGGATCATCGGCAGCTGCGCGACCTTCTGCGCGTAGTTCAGGTGCGAGATGGCCCCGGCGGGCAGCGGCGAGGCGAGGAACCGCTCGATCAGCGTCTGCGACTGGCGGCACAGAGAGAACGCGACGACCGGCGCGATCAGGCCGATCACCAGGATCCGGCCGTCCTGCCCGCCCCGGGACGCCCTGGACGCCCGGGGAGGGCGCGGTGGCGGGGGTACGGAGCCGGAGCGCAGCTCCCGTACGAGGAAGGGCGCCTGGACCAGGACCATCAGGACCCCGCCGACCGCGACCCCGGCGGCGGCCGACCGCACCCCCCAGGGCTCGCGGAGCACCAGGATCGTGCCGATGATCCCCACGTTGTACGCCGTGTAGATCAGGGCCGGCGGCAGGAAGCGGCCGTGCGCGCGCAGCGCGGCCGAGCAGTAGCCGACCAGGGCGAACGAGAGCACGCAGGTCGCGGTGAGGCGCGTGCAGTCGATCGCGAGCGCCGGGTCGGGGAGGCCGGGGGCGAGGGCGGCGACGAGCAGCGGGGCGGCGACGACGAGGACGGCGGCGGCGAGCCCGACGGTGAGGGTGAGCCGGGGGAGCGTCCCGCGCACGAGCGCGCGCACCGGGTCGCCGAGCGCGCCGTCGCCGCGCCGGGCCAGGGCGCGGGAGAACGCGGGCACCAGGATCAGAGCCATCGCGTCCTCGATGAGCAGCGTCGAGGCGAACTCGGGGACCGTCCACGCCACCAGGAACGCGTCGGTCGCGGCCCCGGCCCCGAAGTACCCGGCCAGGATCTGGTCCCGTACGAGCCCGAGCACCGACCCGACGGCGGTGAGCCCGGCGGTCACGGCCGCCGCCTTCGCCAGGAACCCGCGGCCCTGGGGCCTGTCGGCCCGCGCCCCGCGCGCGCGTGCGTGGGCACGGCGGCCGGGGCGGGGCGGTGCCGGCGGCGTCGCAGTCGGCTTCGTGGTCGTGGCCGCAACCGTGCCCTCGGACCGATGGCGTACGGCGATACGACGGGCCCCGGCGAGGCCGCCCGCGGGCGGGGCGCTGTCGAACGGATCACCGCCGGGGCGATGGTCGGCTTCGGGAGTCCACGCCGGCACCCCACCGGGCCACGGCGCCGCGTCCCCCGCCCCCGGCAGCACGACGGCCCCCGGGGCCCACGGGGAGTCCGTGGGGCTCAGGGGCGGGATCGACCAGGGGTCGGCCGACGGGGCGCCGCAAGGCTGTCGGGGCGAGCGGCCCGGCCACGACGCGGGCTGCGGCCCGTCGGACCGCGGCGGGTCCACGGGGCCCGTGCCCCCGGACCACCGCGCGTCCACGGGCCCCGCGTCACCCGGCCCCGCCGGTCCCGGCCACCCCGCGTCCGTGGGCTCCGGTTCCGCGGCCCACGGGTCACGCACGTCTCGCCCCCACCAGCGACCACCAGGCCGCCAGGCCGAGCACGACCGACATCAGGACCGTCGAGGGGCCGCCGATGTCCGCGTAGAAGAAGTCGGTGAACTGCCAGACGAGCAGACCCGTCGCGACGAGTGCGCAGTCCGCACCGGCACCGGACCCGGGGCCGAAGCCGCCCCGCCGCCGCAGCGCCCCCACGAGCAGCGCCGCCCAGCTCCCCGCCAGGGCCAGCAGCCCCACGAGCCCCTGCTCGCTCAGCACGAGCAGGTACATGTTGTGCGGGGAGAGCAGCGGCTGCCGCTGGAAGGCCGCGCCCGCGCCCGCCGTGTCGCTGCCCGAGGACAGCGCGACCGAGGCGTGCGCGTCGCGGTACTGCGGGAAGCCCTTCAGACCGACGCCCGTGAGCGGTTCCGCGCGCCACATCTCCCCGGCCGCCGCCCACATCGTGTACCGGTCCGTCACCGACTGGTCCGGCGCCGCCGTCACCCGCGTGATGCTGGCGACCCGCTCCTCCACCAGGTCCGAGCCGATCCCGAGGCCGCCGACGAGGACCACCCCGAGCGCCCCCGCCGCGAGGCCGACCCGCACCGCCCGGCGCGCCCCCGCCAGGAGCAGCTGGAGCGCGCAGGCGACCGCGGTCGCGATCCACGCGCCCCGGCTGAAGGAGAGGACCAGCGGCGGGAACAGCAGCCCCGCGCAGACCAGGGCCGCCGTCCGGGCCCGCCCGGGACCGCTGCCGAGCGCGATCCCGGTGACGACGACGAGCCCGTACGAGACGACGGTCGCCATGCCCATCACGTCGGTCGCCCCGAACGTGCCGACCGCCCGGATGTCCTCGCCCTGGTACGAGGCGCCCGTGCCGGTCAGGTACTGGGCGACGCCCACAGCGCCCTGGAGCAGCGCGAGCCCGACGAGCGCCCAGGCGACCACGGCGAAGTCCCGCCGGTCGCGGACCGTCAGGAGCACGGCCGCCGGGACCAGGACGAAGACCTGCACGTAGCGGGCGACGCCCGGCAGGCTCGACGCCGGGTCGTTCGAGGTGATCGCGGCCAGGCAGATCCCGAGGACCGGCAGCCCGAGGACGACGGCCGCCGTACGGGTCAGGGGCCGGGCCCCGCCCCGCACCACCCGGACCAGGCAGATCAGGACGAGGAGCCCGGAGGCCGCGTCGGCGACCGTGCCCGTGCCGCCGGTGCCGCCCTGCGCGCCCCCGCCGCCGGGGACGAGCAGCAGCGCGACCACGGCGAGGACCGGGGCCGGCGTCCCGGTCCTGCGGAGCAGGTCCCGCGCCCCCGCGCCGACCACGGGCAGCGTCGCGGCCGTGGCCATCCTCAGCTCCCCGTGGGTCGGACGAGCTCGGCGGCCGTGCGCAACAGGATGCAGACGTCCTGCCACAGCGACCAGTGGTCGATGTAGTGGTTGTCGAAGCGGCAGCGGTCCTCGATCGAGGTGTCGCCGCGCAGCCCGTGCACCTGCGCGAGCCCGGTGAGCCCCACCGGCATCCGGTGGCGGGCCGCGTACCCGGCGTGGACCTTGCTGAACTGGGCGACGAAGTAAGGGCGTTCCGGCCGGGGGCCGACCAGGCTCATGTCCCCGCGCAGCACGTTCCACAGCTGCGGCAGCTCGTCCAGGGAGGTCTTCCGCAGGAAGCTCCCGGCCGCGCTCATCCGCCGGTCGCCCGCCACGTTCCAGCGGGTCGCCGACTCGGTGTCGTCCGAGGGGCGGAGCGTACGGAACTTGAGCAGCGTGAAGTGGCGCCCGTACTGGCCGACCCGCTCCTGCCGGAACAGGACCCCGGGGCCGTCCGAGAGGCGCACGGCGAGCGCGCAGAGCAGCAGCACGGGCAGCGCGAGGACGAGCGCGGGGGCGGCGAGGGCGATGTCCAGGGCCCGCTTGGCGGTGAGGCCGCGCCGCTCGTCCAGCGGGACGATCCGGTGCCAGGCGTACCCCCACATGTGTTCGCCCATCGGCCCGTCCTGGTGCCGGCCGCCGACCCGCCAGGTGGTGCAGCCGTACTGCTGGAAGAGCGTCACCAGGCCCGGGTCGTCGTCCAGGAACACCGCGTCGCACACGGTGTTCTGGATGACGGCCCGGTGGATCTCCTCGGTCGTGGTGAGCACCGGGAGCCCGGCCTCCCCGGACGTCCGGGCGCCGCCCTGCTCCGGCACGCCGACGATCCCGACCGGCCGCACCCCGTACTCGGGATGCTGGACGGCCGCCGCCGCGAACCGGCGCGCGTCCCCCGTCCCGCCGACGACGAGCGCCGACCGGGGGTGGGCCTTCGCGACCCGCCGCCGCCGGCCGATGACGAGGGCGCGGACGGCGCAGACGAGGAGGACGTGGACGGCGTACGCGGCGCAGAGCCGCAGCGGGCCGATCGCCAGGTGCGGGGAGTACGCGGCGACGCCCGCCGCCGCCAGGCACCAGGCGACCCCGGCGCGGGAGGCGAGCGCGGGCAGCTCGTCCAGGGCCCGGACGTGCGCGGCGGGCCGGTGGAGCCCGGCGTGCCCGTCGAGGACCAGGACGAGCGCCAGGACCGGCAGGACGAGCCGGAGGTCGTGGTGCGCCGCGCTCAGGACCGAGGCGGCCGCGACGACCGCCAGGGCGTCGGCCACCACGAGCGGCGCCGCGCCGGACCTGGTACGGGCCCGGGGGCGGCGGTGGCGCGGCACGTCGACCCGGCCGGGGGCGCCGCGGGGCGGCGCGAGGGAGGCGAGGCCGAAGGACTGGCCCTGACCCTGGCCCGCCGTGGGCCAGGGGCCGGGCGAGGAGGGGACGCTGGTGCTTTCCGTGGTCACTGTGCGATCGGCTCTCTGTGCTCGGCCCCCCGCACTCCGGCCAGCTCGCGGTAGACGTCCGCGACGGCCGCGCCGGTGCGCCGGACATCGAAATGGCTGAGGACGTGCTCGTGGGCCTCCCGGCCCAGGCGGTGCCGCAGCTCCGGCCTGCCGAGGAGGCGGCCGAGGGCGGCGGCGAGCGCGGCCGGGTCCTCGGGCGGGACCAGGCACAGGGGTTCGTGGGCGGGCGGCAGGCTCTCCCGGGCCCCGTCCACGTCGCTGACGACGACGGGCCGGCCGCTGGCCATGGCCTCCAGGGGCGCGAGCGCCATGCCCTCCCAGCGGGACGGCAGGACGACCACGTCGGCGGCCCGGTACCAGGGGGCGGTGTCCCCGACGGCCCCGGCGAACCGCACCGAGGGGCCGGCGGCGGCCCGCAGCCCCTCCGCGTCCGGGCCGTCGCCGACCAGGACGAGCCGGGCCGCGGGCACCTCCGCGAGGACGGCGGGCCAGGCGGCGAGCAGCACGTCCTGCCCCTTCTGGCGGCAGAGCCGGCCCACGCAGACGACCGTGGGGGCCGGGTTGCGGGGCGGCCCGTCGTTCGCGAACCGGGCCGTGTCCACACCGTTGTGGACGACCGACCAGTCCGCCTCGACCCCGGCCGCCTCGCCGGTACGCCGCTCGGCCTCGCTCACGCAGAGGATCCGGTCGGTCCAGCGGGCGCCGAACCGCTCCCAGCGCCGGGCGAGCGCGGCGGTCGTCCCGCGCACGGCCTCGAAGGACCAGGCGTGCGGCTGGTACACCGTGGGGACCCGGCCCCGCAGGACGAGCCGGGCGCACAGGCCCGCCTTGGCGCTGTGCGCGTGGACGAGGTCGGGCCCGACGGCGCGGACGAGCCGGGCCAGGGACGCGGTCTCGCGGACGAGGGCGGGCCCCGGGTCGCGGCCGGCCCGCCAGTCGTGGACCTCGGCCCCCTCGGCGCGCACGGCGTCGGAGAGGGCGGTGCCGGGCGGGCAGGCGACCGCGACCCTCAGGCCGGCGGCGCGCTGGGCGCGCACGAGGTCGGCGACGACACGGGCGACCCCGCCGTCGCCGGGCTGGACCGCGTGCAGGACGGTGACGGACCCCGGGTCCGTGTCGAATGGTGACAGCACGTCAGCGCCGCACGTCCGCCCGGGCGGCCGACGTGCCGCGGGGCACGGCAAGAACCGCTGAATTCCGCATACAGGTTCTCCGCTTTGCTGAGAGAAGGAAGGGAAGACCCGCGAAGGCCGGGAAGGGAGAAGGTTTCGTCCGCACGAAAGGAATGAACGCGCGGCCGGCCCGGAAGCAACGTTCGGGAAAGTTATAACCCCGGAGCGGGCCGATAGTAAGCATGAGATGTCCGGAAACACTAACTCCCTTAACCGGGCGGTACGTTACTCGCCGCGCGTGTCGCGCGATTCCGCGCCCGAACGTCAGAGCGCCCCTCCCGCGACCCGAAGGGCGACCGGACGTCACCCGTTCGGGAGAGCAACCGATGGAAATCGGAGGCGTTGTTGAAGGAGTCGGACCGACCAGTCCGCGCAGTCCGAGTCGTATGAATTCGATCGAGGAGAACTTCTCCATGTCCCGTATCGCCAAGGCCGTTGTCCTGACCGCGAGCGCCGCCGCGGCCGTCGCCGGTGCCGCCGGTTCCGCCGTCGCCGACGCCGGCGCCGAGGCCGCGGCCGTGCACTCCCCCGGCGTCCTCTCGGGCAACGTCGCCCAGGTCCCGGTCCACATCCCGGTCAACGTCTGCGGCAACACCGTCAACGTCATCGGCCTGCTGAACCCGGCCTTCGGCAACGCCTGCGTCAACGACTGATCCGGCACGTCCGTTCGGTCCTTTCGAGGCCGGTGCGCCCGCCCCCACCGGGGACGGGCGCACCGGCTTTTTCCTTGTCGTGAAGGGGCGGCACTCGCTCGGGCGCACTCCCGCGCGCCGCCCGGTGCAACGGCGTACGCCCCTTTCCGGGGCAGGGCGGGAGCCCGGATTCACTCGAACGGATGCGTGGCGCTCGGTAGTTCTCCGAACGCGGAGGGCTATAGCCGCAGGCCTTCCCGGGTGGCGCCCGACCGGCCCGCGAGAAAGGGGAACGCGTGTGCGGTCGGCGCGTGGTGCCGGTTCATCGATCGGGTGCAGTGTCGAGAAATCCTTCCTCCCGGAGTTTCCGGGAAGCGCACTTCTCGTTACAGAAGCAGAACGGCGTACGGGATTCGTCCAAGGAGCCCGTACGAGAAGTGACTTGAAAGCCAGCGGAAGGATTCACCCCATGAAGCCCACCAAGGTCGCCGCGGTCGTCGCCGGTTCGCTGATGGCCCTGGGTGCCGCCGCGCCCGCCATGGCCACGGAGGCGCTCACCCCCACCAGCCTGAACGGCGGCCTGGAGGCCATCGCCGCCAACGGCCTGAAGACGGACGTGCTGAGCAGCACCACGGAGGGCTCCCCGGTGAAGACCGTCACCGACACGGCGTCCCAGCTCAACGAGGCCACCAAGGGCGGCTCGCTGCTGGGCGGCCTCCCGCTCGCCGGCGGCCTTCCGCTGGGCGGCTGATCCCCCGTCGGTACGGGTGCCCCCCACGGGCATTCCCCGAGGCCTTCGCGCCCCGTTCCCCACGGTCGGCTGATCGAATGATTTTCAGATGATCTGCCGTGTGGTCCGTGCTCCACGCCCCGCTCCGGCTCCTACTCTCTCGCCAGTCCCCCGCGCACGTCGGTGGGCACCAGGCCGGTCGGAGCGAGGGGGGAGCCTCGTCGGCCTCTCCTTTTCTCAGAGGAAGAGCGGTATGCGGTCCATCATCAGCAGGAAAGTACTCACCGCGGCGGCAGCGACCGGAATCCTGTCGCTGAGCGGCGGTTTCGCCCTTGCCGCGGGCTCCCACCCGGGCGCGGGCGACGGACCGGGCCCGGGCGCGGCCGGCCAGGTCCAGGGCCCCCTGACGGCGGACGTCTGCGGCCGGATCGCGGAGAAGGGCGGCGCCGCGGCGGCGGCCGTCGGGCACCTCTGCGGCCAGCAGGGAGGCCACGGCGACGGCTACGGCCAGGTTGACGACGGGTACGGCGAGGACGACGGCGGCTACGGCGAGGAGCCGTCGCACCCGCCGACGACGCCTCCCACCAAGCCGCCGACGACCCCGCCGACCAAGCCGCCGACGACCCCGCCGACGACGCCTCCCACGACCCCGCCGACGACGCCGCCGACCACTCCTCCCACGACGCCCCCCACCACCCCGCCGACGACGCCTCCCACGACGCCGCCGACCACGCCCCCCACGACCACGCCTCCCACCACGCCCCCGACGTACCCGCCCAAGCCGGACGACTGCGAGCACCCCAAGCCCGGTCAGCCGAAGCCCAGCTGTGGTCCCACGACGCCGCCGCCGACGACGCCTCCCACCAAGCCGCCGACGACGCCGCCGACCACTCCTCCCACGACCGCACCGCCCACGACCCCTCCGTCGACGACGCCTCCCGCGACCCCGCCGACGAAGCCCCCGACCACTCCGCCGCAGCTCCCCGAGACCGGTAGCGAGCCCGCGCTCGCGGGGGCGGCCGCGGTCAGCGCCGCGCTCGTCATCGGCGGTGCCGTGGTCTACGCCCGTGCCGGACGGCGGTTCGCGCGCCGCCACTGACCCTCCGTACGGACACCGCGCCAACCGGGGCCCCCGCCTTCACCGGTGGGGGCCCCGAGCGCTGCCGCACCCAGGGGAGTCCCGCCACGTTCTCCCGAAGGCCTCGTTGTCAGAGCATGAATCCGCGTTCTCACGCCGGAATGGGTCTCCTCGTGACCGCACTCGCCTCCGCCGCCCTGGTCGCGCCGGCCTCCGCCGTCGAGGCGCCGGTGATCGTCCCGCTCGAAGGGCTCGAACCCGTCCTCCCCATGGACGCCCCCACGGTGGCCACCGGCGTCCCCGTCCCGATGCCCGGCGCCCCCACCGGCTTCCAGGAGGGCACCGGCACCCTGCCCGCCGTGCCGCTCGCCGGCACGCTCCCGAAGACCGTGGTGGACGCCCCGCTGCCCGAACTCCTGCGGGGCAGCGAGCCCGGCCACGCCCTCCTCACCACCCCGCACTCGGAGGTGGCGGCGGCCACCCCCGGCGCCACCGTCGGCAACCCGATGGAGGCGCCCCGCGGCGACGGCCTCGACGGACTGCCGGACCTCACCCTGCCGAGGGTCCGCCTGCTCGCCCCGGCCCTGAGCGGCGCCCTGGACTCCCGGCTCGGCCTGGCACCCGGGGGACGCTGACCGCGCGGGTGAAGGGACGATTCTTCCCGTCACCCACCACCCGTCACCCCGGCGGGCCGTCGATCGTTGCAGAAGAAGGCTTGTCGCATGGCCGCGGTCCGCGGACCGGAGCCGTCCCGTCGTATCCGGCGGCGGACGGAATTCCGGTCCGCGGGCCATTTTTTCTTCTTTCCTTCTTCCCGTTCGGCCCAACGCCCGTGACCGCTTTCCCCGAACGGCGTTGAACGGGCATGACGGCCGTGATTCCTGCGGTCGCTTTCCACGTCCAAGGAGTTCTTGATGTCTCGCATCGCGAAGGCTGCCGCTGTTCTCGCCGGCACGGGTGCCGTGGCCCTCAGCGGAGCCGGCCTGGCCGTCGCCGACTCGGGCGCCGAGGCCGTCGCCGCCCACTCGCCCGGTGTCGCCTCCGGCAACGTCCTCCAGGTCCCGGTCCACGTCCCGGTCAACCTCTGCGGCAACACCGTCAACGTCATCGGCCTGCTGAACCCGGCGTTCGGCAACACCTGCGCCAACGTCAGCGACGGCGAGGACCGCGAGGAGGACGGCGGCTACGGCGGCTGATCCCCTCGCTCCCCACCCGTGTCCCCCCGGCCCGACGAGGCCGGGGGGACACGCGCGTACGGGCCCGTGCGCGGCGGCCCGGGCGCACCGGTCAGGCGTACCGGTAGATCCGGCTGTGGTCGAACATCGAGGCCGGGGTCACCCCCCACGGCGCCATCGTCTGGTGCCGGGCGACCACCTTGCGGTACTGCCCGTCGCCGAGCGGCGGCGGCTCCGCCGGCAGGTAGGCGGCCCCGGGGTTCCGCTGCTGCCAGCGCGACCAGACCAGGTCCACGAAGGCGTGGTGCAGCCAGAAGACCGGATCGTTCACGGAGCCGCCGCCGAGCATCAGGCCGCCGACCCAGCGGTGCACCCGGTTGTGGATCCGGAAACGCTCGTTGCCCCGCCCCGACGCCCACCCCTCCAGACGGTTGCGGAAGCCGGACGGGCTGGTCGAGTTCCAGGGCGTCACGTCGTACACCCGCTCCCGCATCACCTCCTCCAGCTGGGCCTGGGTGGGGAGCGTGATCGGGTCGCGGGGGCGCCCGAAGTCCCTGGTCAGGAAGCGGCCCTCGGTCATCGACTGGGTGATGTTCCAGCGGCCGGAGGAGTGCGCGAAGGGGCCGGTCATCACCTGGAGGTCGGACCGGCGCCCGTTGCCGCCCATGAAGTCCTCGTTCCAGATCGAGGAAGCCGGGCTGTTGTCCCGGGTCCAGTCCCAGTACGGGACGGTCACCGTGGGGTCGATCCGGCGCAGCGCCGTCTCGAACTCCAGCAGGAACTTCCGGTGCCACGGCAGGAAGCTCGGCGTCATGTGCGCGACCCGCAGCCCGCCCTCCCCGTCGGCCACGTAGTGGTCGATGTGGGTGCGGACGAAGCGGTCGTACGTCCCGGTGCGCTTGAGCTCCAGGACGGCGGCGACGAACTTGCGGCGCTCGGCGCCGGTCAGGTCGCGCTGGTTCTTACGCGTGTACACCACGCGGGCTCCCTCCCGTCGGGTCCGTGGGGGCGCCGTGGGCGCCCGCGAGGGGGGAGAGCGGGGCGGTGCCCAGCTCGTCCACGGCCGCGCGGACCGCCGCCAGGGGCGTCGGACAGGACTCGTAGTGGTCGATCGGAGTGACGTAGCCGCCGTCGGCGCAGCGCATCAGGTGCAGCGGCCGGCCGTCGACGAGGGCCGTCGGCTCGCCGCCGGGGCCGGAGAAGCCCAGGATGCGGCGGCCCCCGTACATCTCGTCGAAGGCGTGCGGGTCGTCGGCGGGCGGGCCGCCCGGCCCTCCGGCCGAGGCGCGGAGCGCGACGCGGCCGAGGGCGCCGCCCGTGAAGGCGGTGACGGCCAGGGCGAAGAGGGACCGCAGTACGACGCGGCGCGGGACGATCATCGGTGATCTCCAGGGGGTCGGCTGGGGGTCCCCCCGCCGCAGGTTAGGGGGAGCCTTCAGAGCACAACGATGAAAACCCGGGTTCGTTGCGGCGGAAATGCCAGCGGCGTGAATGTCGGCCGTTCGGGTGAAAGGGGCACGGGGAAAAGGCGGTTGGAGCACTAGCATCCGATTCATGACCACTTCCAACGTCGTGTCCTCCGCGCGCAGCGCCTCTCCGCTGGGAACCCTCACGGTGATCCCGTGGTCCAGCGAGCCCTCCGCCGAGTCGGCGGGCACGCCGTTCCTCATGGCGTACTCGCTCGGCGACGGCCGGGACGGCCCGGAGGCCGGTCGGCAGGCGATGCGGACCGCCCTGGAGACCATGGGCCTCTCGGTCGGCGACCGGCTCTTCGACCTGGAGCGGGACACCGGGATCAACGCCTCGCTGCTCGTCGAGGGCGGCTCGGCCGTGCTCAACCTGCCCTTCCTGAAGGTGCAGTGCCCGGTGCCGGACGAGTGGCAGACGGCCGCCCGCGAGAGCGGCAAGGTCTATCTGATCTGCTCCGTGCGGCCCTGGCCCGAGGCGGTCCCCGGCCGGCCCGTCGAGGAGGAGCGGCTGCGGGCCTTCGTCTCGGACGAGGAGATGCTCGCGGACAGCGCCCACGTCCTGATGCCGGTCCGCCGCGTCCAGGGCTGAGCGGAAGAACCGGGAAGAGGGGTCGCGCCATGGCGACGGTGGACGTACGGGGCGGGGTGCCGGGACAGCGCCGGGAGGAGGCCTCCCGGGAGTCCGGCGGACCGGTCGGGGCGGGCCGGGGCCTCGCCTGGCTCCTGGTCGTCACCGGTGCGGCGGGCGTCCTGGCCGGCTGGGTGATCACGCTCGACAAGTTCAAGCTCCTGGAGGACCCGGGCTTCACCCCGGGGTGCAGCCTGAACCCGGTGGTCTCCTGCGGCAGCGTCATGAAGAGCGAGCAGGCGGCGGTCTTCGGGTTCCCCAACCCGATGCTCGGGCTCGTCACGTACGCCGTCGTCGTCGCGATCGGGGCCGGGCTGCTCGCCGGGGCCCGCCACCGGGGCTGGTTCTGGCTCGGCCTGAACGCCGGGACGCTCTTCGGGGTCGGCTTCTGCACCTGGTTGATGCAGCAGTCGCTGTACGAGATCAACGCGCTCTGCCTGTGGTGCTGCCTGGCCTGGACCGCGACGATCCTGATGTTCTGGTCCGTCACCGCGCACAACGTGCGGACCGGGGTGCTGCCGGCGCCGGCGGGGGTGCGGACCTTCTTCGGCGAGTTCGCCTTCGCCCCGCCCCTGCTGCACCTCGGGATCGTCGGGATGCTGATCCTGACCCGGTGGTGGGACTTCTGGACGAGCTGACGTGAGCCCCCGCCCCCGCCTTTTCATCCGGCCGCGAGCCGCACCGACCGTGCTGCTCGCGGCCGTTCTCGTCCTCGCCCTCGCCCTCCTCCTGTCGTACGACAGGCTCGTGCCCGACGGGCGGCGGGCCGAGCCCGTCGGGGAGCGGCCGCTGCCCGGGGTGCCCTCGGGGTTCTTCACCGGCTCCGACGAGGCCGGGGTGCGCCGGATCGCCCGGGTGCAGGACTGGCTCGGCGGCGAGGCGCTGACCGTCGGGCACACGTACCTGCCGGGGGACCGCTGGTCCAACATCGAGGGGCACCCGGCGCTCTTCGGGCCGTGGGCGCGCTGGAAGGAGGAGCGGCCGGGGCGGCTCTTCGTGCTCAACGTGCCGCTGCTCGACCGCAGCGAGGCCGGTCTGTCCGACGACGAGGTCCGGGAGGGGCTGCGGCGGGGCGCGGAGGGCGCGTTCGACGGGCACTTCCGGACCCTGGGGGAGCGGTTGGTGGAGCACCGGCTCGGGGACGCGGTCCTGGTCCTGGGCTGGGAGATGAACGGCACCACGTACAGCCACCGCTGCGGCCCGGACCCGGAGGCCTGGAAGGCGTACTGGCGGCGGACGGTGGAGGTGCTGCGGGCGGTGCCGGGGCAGCGGTTCCGCTTCGACTTCACGGCGAGCCGGGGGCGCGACGCCGTGCCGTGGCCGCTCTGCTACCCCGGGGACGACGTCGTGGACATCGTCGGCCTGGACGCCTACGACCAGCCCGCGGGCCTCTCCTTCGAGGACCAGGTGCACGAGGAGTACGGCCTCGCCCATCACGTGCGGTTCGCGGCGGAGCACGGCAAGCCCGTCTCGTACCCGGAGTGGGGGCTCTTCCGGAACGGCGACAACCCGGCGTACGTCCGGGGGATGCTCGACTGGTTCGCCGCGCACCGGCCGGTCTACCAGACGATGACGGACTACTGCCCGCACGGGGTGTGGGAGTGCGCGGACAACCCGGAGTCGGCGCGGGTGATCAGGGGCGCGCTGGGGGCCGGTGGGGCGGGGGCGTGAGCGAGTAGCATTCCGGAAGTCGGTTCTGGTGTGCGGGTGTCGGGGGGGCGGCATGGGAGGGGGTGGGCCGGTTCGTGCCTCCTAAGCAGCAGCGGGGCGAGGCCACCGTCGACCGGCTCCTCACGGCGGCGCTCCGGGTGTACGCCGAGTCGGGCCACGAGGGGTTCACGGTGCACGCCGTCACCAGGGCCAGCGGGATCAGCGCAGGCAGCCTCTACCACCACTTCGGCAGCTTCGACGGGCTCGCGGCGGCCCTCTACGCCCGCTGCATGGAGCAGCTGTTCGAGCAGATGGTCACCGCCCTGACCCGCTCCCGCACCGGCCGGACCGGGGTCCGGGCGCTCGTCACGGCCTATCTGCGCTTCACCGAGGAGCACGCGGACGCCGCGCTGTTCCTCCACGCCTCCGCCTACTCCGGCTACCTCGACGCGCACGCCGAGGAGATCCGCGCGGCCAAGGAGTCCTTCCGGCAGTCCGTCGCCGCCTGGCTGCGCCCGCGGATCGAGGCGGGCGAGATCGCGCCCGTGCCCGAGGCCCTGATCGAGGCCGTCGTCATCGGACCGATCGCCGAGGTCGCGCGCCGCTGGCTGTCCAGCACGTACGAGGCCGACCTCGCCGAGGCCCGGCGGGTCCTGCCCGACCTGATCTGGCAGTCCCTGCGCCGGGTCCCGTGACCCGGACCGGCCGATGACCGGCGTGCGGCGCGGGGACGTCTTCGGGGGCGACGGGGGCTGGGAGGGCCTGGCCCTGGAGGTGGAGTCCCGCGACCGGCCCGGACTGTGCCTGTTCGCCGCCGAGGGGCGGCTGCTGCTCGTCCAGGGGGAGAGGCCGGTGCTCCTCGCCGCTGTGGACGACGATCACTGCGGGGTCGAGTTCCGGCGTACCGGCGCCTACCGCTCCGTCGTCCCGCCGGTGCGGGCCGTGGCCGCGCGGGAGACGGCCGGGTGGCCGGACCGGTGGGCGCACCGCTTCGCGGAGCACCTGGCGGAGGCGGCGGACGGGCCGCTGCACGGCGGGCGGTGGCTGCTCGCGCGCGAGAGTCCGCTGCTGCGCCGGAACCACGAGGGCCTGCCGCTCTCCGCGCACTGGGGCGGGACGGTCGTCGAGGGGCATCCCGACGGGTACGTCGACTGGTTCGTCCACAACGGGTCGCGGGGGATCCTGCCGCTGCGGGCGATGCCGGACCGCGGCGACGCGCGGGTCAAGGCGTACCGCAAGCAGGCCCGCGACGGCACCCTCCCGCCCGTCCTGCTGTGGTGGATCGGCGGGCTCGACTGCCACGTGGTCCTGGACGGGCACGCGCGGCTGGCCGCCGCGGTCGCCGAGTCGGTCGTGCCCCCGCTGCTGCACCTGCACCGCACCGCGCCCGGCGACGAGGTGGCGGCGGGGACGGAGCGGGCCGTGGCGGAGTACGAGGCGGAGCTGGTGCGGTACGCGGGGCTCCGGGACCGGCACGGCCCCGTCGTTCCCGACGGGGCCGTGATCGCGGGGGCCTCGCTGGCCCGGCGTCTCGAAGGGCTGCGTACGGGGGTGCGGCCCACCTGGGCCTGGCCGCTGCCCGGCGGGCGGGACGCGTGGGAGCGCGTCGCCCGGGAGGCGGCCGGGGGCGGCCCGTCGGGGTGGCCGGGGTCAGGGGAGTGACGGGCCGCCCCTGAGGGTGTCGAGGGTGCGGTCGAGGAGGGCCACGAGGTCGTCGGTGCGGCCGCGTTCGGCCCAGTACACGGTGGCCTCGCGGAAGGCGCCGAGGACGGCGGCGGTGAAGACCCGCACCTCCAGGGCGTCGGGGGCGCGGCCGGTGCGGTCGGCGAGGACGCGGGTCAGACGGCGGCCGGTCTCGGCGGTGGTCTCGGTGAGGCGGGTGCGCACGGCGGGGATCTCGACCATGAGCCGGGCGCGCAGCCGGGTCTCCTCCGGTGCCTCGGCGAGGGCGGCGCGGACCGCTTCGAGGAGGACCGCGCGCAGGGACTCCAGGGGGTCCTCGCCGGCGGGCCGGGCGCGCAGTCGGGCTTCGAGGACGGCGTCGTCCTCGTCGGTGAGGAGGATGTCCTCGCGGACCGGGAAGTAGCGGGCGACGGTCGAGGGGGAGACCTCGGCCGTCGCGGCGATCCGGTCGGCGGTGGCGGCCTCCCAGCCGTGCTCGGCGACGATCCGGTAGGTGGCCTGCCGGATCGCCGCGCGGGTCTTCGCCTTCTTGCGTTCGCGGAGGCTGGGGCGGGTGGGGGCGTCGGCGGCCATGCCGCCATTCTCCCGGGTCAGGCGTGCTGGTACGCCACCAGCGAGATGCCGATGTAGTGGACGATGAAGGCCGCCAGGGTCAGCGTGTGGAAGACCTCGTGGAAGCCGAACCAACGCGGGGACGGGTTGGGGCGCTTGATGCCGTAGATGATCCCGCCCGCGCTGTAGAGCAGGCCGCCGACGACGACCAGGACCAGGACGGCGATGCCGCCCGCCCGCATGAAGTCGGGCAGGAAGAAGACCGCGGCCCAGCCCATCGCGATGTAGCAGGGCGTGTACAGCCAGCGGGGCGCGCCGACCCAGAAGACCCGGAAGGCGATGCCGGCGAGGGCCGCCGCCCAGACCGCCCACAGGAGCGGTTTCGCCGTGGAGTCGGGGAGCAGGAGCAGGGTGAGCGGGGTGTAGGTGCCCGCGATGATCAGGAAGATGTTGGCGTGGTCCAGGCGCCGGAGCACGGCCTCGCCGCGCGGGCCCCAGGTGCCGCGGTGGTAGAGCGCGCTGACGCCGAAGAGGAGGCACGCGGTCAGGACGTAGATCCCGCAGGCGACGCGGGCGCGGGGCGAGTCGGAGAGGGCGACCAGGACGAGGCCCGCGACGATCACGGTGGGGAACATGCCCGCGTGCAGCCAGCCTCTCAGCATGGGCTTCAGCGGGAGCGCCGGGGAGGGGTCGTCCGGGGTCACTTCCGGTGTGGCTGCAGTCATGGACGGAATCGTACCTACGGGCCCGTAAGTCCTGAATACGAGTGGCGATGCTCACGTGTGCACCCCCCTGGACAGATGGGCGGATCCGTCGGATGATCAAATGAGTGCGGTCGGCACCGGATGAGCAAGCTACGAAGCATCCGGGTCGCGGCCCCCACGGGGCAAACATCTAAAAAACCCCTCAAAAGGAGCAATCGTGGCGCGCGACAACGCGGCTCCCACCACCGTCCCCACCCAGCACCAGGAGCTCGTCTCCTGGGTGAACGAGATCGCCGAGATCACGCAGCCGGACAGCATCGTCTGGTGCGACGGCTCCGAGGCCGAGTACGAGCGCCTGTGCGAGGAGCTCGTCGCCAAGGGGACGTTCAAGAAGCTCGACCCGACTCTGCGCCCGAACTCCTACTACGCCGCCTCCGACCCCTCCGACGTCGCGCGCGTCGAGGACCGCACCTTCATCTGCTCCGAGAAGGAGGAGGACGCGGGCCCGACCAACCACTGGAAGGCCCCCGCGGAGATGAAGGACATCTTCGCCGGTGAAGAGGGCATCTTCCGCGGCTCGATGCGCGGCCGCACCATGTACGTCGTGCCCTTCTGCATGGGCCCCGTCGGCTCCCCGCTCTCCGCCATCGGCGTCGAGATCACCGACTCCGCGTACGTCGCCGTCTCCATGCGCACCATGACCCGCATGGGACAGGCCGTCCTCGACGAGCTGGGCGACGACGGCTTCTTCGTCAAGGCCGTCCACACCCTCGGCGCCCCCCTCGCGGAGGGCGAGCAGGACGTGCCGTGGCCCTGCAACACCACCAAGTACATCTCGCACTTCCCCGAGACCCGCGAGATCTGGTCGTACGGCTCGGGCTACGGCGGCAACGCCCTGCTCGGCAAGAAGTGCTACGCGCTCCGCATCGCCTCCGTCATGGCCCGTGACGAGGGCTGGCTCGCCGAGCACATGCTGATCCTCAAGCTCACCCCGCCGCAGGGCGAGTCGAAGTACGTCGCCGCCGCCTTCCCCTCCGCCTGCGGCAAGACCAACCTGGCCATGCTGGAGCCCACGATCTCCGGCTGGACCGTCGAGACCATCGGCGACGACATCGCCTGGATGCGCTTCGGCGAGGACGGGCGCCTGTACGCCATCAACCCCGAGGCCGGCTTCTTCGGCGTCGCGCCCGGCACCGGCGAGCACACCAACGCCAACGCCATGAAGACCCTCTGGGGCAACTCCGTCTTCACCAACGTCGCCCTCACCGACGACGGCGACGTGTGGTGGGAGGGCATGACCGAGGAGGCCCCGGCCCACCTCACGGACTGGAAGGGCAACGACTGGACGCCCGCGTCCGAGACGCCCGCCGCCCACCCCAACGCCCGCTTCACCGTCCCCGCCGGACAGTGCCCGACCATCGCGCCGGAGTGGGAGGACCCGAAGGGCGTGCCGATCTCGGCCATCCTCTTCGGCGGCCGCCGTGCCTCCGCCGTCCCGCTGGTCACCGAGTCCTTCGACTGGAACCACGGCGTCTTCCTCGGGGCCAACGTCGCCTCCGAGAAGACCGCCGCCGCCGAGGGCAAGGTCGGCGAGCTGCGCCGCGACCCCTTCGCCATGCTGCCCTTCTGCGGCTACAACATGGGCGACTACATGGCCCACTGGGTCAAGGTCGGCGCCGATGCCGACGCGGCGAAGCTGCCGAAGATCTACTACGTGAACTGGTTCCGCAAGAACGACGCCGGCAAGTTCGTCTGGCCCGGCTTCGGCGAGAACAGCCGCGTCCTCAAGTGGATCGTCGAGCGCCTCGACGGCAAGGCCGAGGGCGTCGAGACCCCCATCGGCATCCTGCCGACCCCGGAGTCCCTCGACACCGACGGCCTGGACCTGCCGGCCGAGGACCTGGAGTTCCTCCTCAAGGTCGACCGTGACGTGTGGCGCGAGGAGGCCGCCCTCGTCCCCGACCACCTCAACACCTTCGGCGACCACACGCCGAAGGAGCTGTGGGACGAGTACCGGGCGCTCGTGGAGCGCCTGGGCTGATCCCGCCCCCCGAACTCGTGGTGGGTTGCCCCGAAATTCCGCCCTGACCAGTGGGGTCACGACGGCCCACCACGATCCGCCCGGCCCCCGGAGCCCCCTCAGGCTCCGGGGGCCGGCGCATTCTCCCGGTCAGCCGCGCCCCCGGTCCTCCAGATAGCGGGTGTGCGTCCGCTGCCGGATCTCCTCCGCCTCCTGGAGCGCGGCGGCGATCCCGGCCGCCTCCCCGTACAGCGCGTCCAGTTGGCGCCGCAGGTGCCGCTCCGGCGGCTCCGTGCCCGGCGCCACGCGAGCCCACCACCGGGTCCGTACGAAGGCGTCCACCGCCTCCGGTACGTCCTGGCGGATCGCGCGGGCCAGGACGTGCAGGTGGTCCGGGTCGCTCACCCAGCCCGGCTCCAGGAGCGCTTCGAGCAGGGCGTCCAGCTCGGCCAGCCGGTCGCGGGCGGCGGCCGGGAGGTCCACCTCCGCGAGGTACGCGCGCAGGGTCGCGAAGTCGGCCCGCAGCGGTTCGAGCCGGTCGCCGCCCTCCTCGAAGTCCGGCGCGTCCGGCCGCTCGGGCGGGGCGACCAGGGCCCCCGCCCCGTACAGGCCCGCGACCACCAGCGGCCAGAGCCCGCCCGCCGCGCCGGTCAGGGCGATGCCCACGCCGGCCAGGCCGCCGAGGCAGCCCGCCAGGTTCTTGCGGGACTCCGCGTACCGCAGCAGCCGCTCACTGATAGCCACGGATCTCCTCGAAGGCGCCTTCCAGAGAGCCCCCGGTGGCGTCGAAGAGCTTTCCGCCGGTCAGCTCCGCGATCCCCTCCAGCTCGGCCCGGTCGGAGTCCCCGAAGAGGATCGGGAAGACCGGGGTGTGCCGCTGATCGGCCGGGAGCGCGCGGTGGAAGGCGGCGAAGTCGGCCGCCGTGTCCCCGTCGGTGTTCTCGCCGTCCGTCATCAGGACCACCGAGGCGAAGGTGTCGTCCGACGACCTGCCGAGGGAGCGGTACGCCTCCCGGAGGCTGGAGTAGACCGCCGTCCCGCCGGAGGCCGAGAGGCCCGCCGCCCCGGCCCTGATCGCGTCGAGCGCCGCCTTCGGGGACGCCGGGTCGACCGTGTGCGTCCGCACCTCCGACCGCTTCACCGAGGAGCCGAACGGCATCAGGGTGACCTCCTCGCGGTCCCGGAAGTCCCCGGTCAGCTCGGTGAGGGCCGCCTTGAGCCGGTCGAGCCGCTCGCCCCGCATCGAGCCCGAGGTGTCGAGCACGTACACCGTCCGGGAGGGCCTGCGCAGGGTGTTCTCGTACGCGTCGAGCAGCCCGTCCGCGACGGCCCGGCTGCCCGGGAAGGGGAGTTCGCGGCGCTGGTCGCGGGCGAGCGCGGGCGCCGGGGCGGTCCCGGCGACGACCGGGCGGCGCAGGGTCGTCTCCGTGATCCGCCGCTGCACGTCCGGGGTGCGCAGGTGCGCGGTGAGCCGCCCGGCCGCCTCCTTCGCCTCGGGGCGGGCGGAGGCGAGGAGGGTGAACGGGTAGTCGGCGGTGACGACGCCGTCGGACGGCCGGATCACGGTCAGCTCCCCCGGCCGGAACGAGGACAACAGCACCGACTCGTAGTTGACCAGCGCGTCCACGTCGGGACGGCGCCCGTAGGCGGTGGCCAGCCAGCCGGAGGAGCCCGAGGTCAGCTTCTGCCCGGTGAAGAACTCCTTGAGCTTCGGCGTGGCCCGGCGCACGTCCTCCCCGGTCAGCGCCGACTGGGCGCCGGAGAGCCCGGAGGCGACCGAGACGAGCGCGGAGAGGCCGGAGTTGGAGCGCTTGGGGTCCGTCATGCCGTACGTCAGCCTCCCGTCGGCGACGGCCCGGTGCAGCCGCGACCAGGTGACCTCCGCCGGGTCCCAGCCGAGCCGGGCGAGGGCGGCGGGCCGCACCCCGAGCGCCACCGGGGAGGCCATGACCGGGGTCTCGCCGGTGATCCGCCGCGCCGTGTCGGGGCGGAGCCGCAGGTAGTCGTTGGAGGAGAGCCAGACCGCGTCGAAGTCCTTCTCCGCCTCGCCGGACGCGATCCGCTCGACGGCGTCGAGGGTGCCGGTGTAGGTGGGGCGGACGGTGATCCCGGTCGCCTTCCTGGCCTCTTCGAGGACCGGTTCCATGTCGGAGAGCTCGGAGGAGGCGAGGACGCGGAGGGTGCCGGGCTCGAACGCCGTGTCCCCGTCGGTCCTCGCCGGCCGGTCGCCGGGCCCGCAGGAGCCGCCGGTGGCGGTGACGAGCAGGACGAGGGCGAGGGCGGCGAGCGTGCGCCGCAGGGGGCGGGAGGCTCCGGTCATGAAAGAGCCCCGCCTTCCAGCGCGTTCGCGTGCCGGCCGCGCTCCAGGTGGGCCCTCGCCTCCTGGAGTTCGGCCGTCAGGGACTCGACCGTCGCCGCCATCGACTCCGTCGCCCGCGCCTTGTACGTGTCGATGGCGTCGAGCGTCCGGTAGATCTGCTGGAAGGCGGCCCGGAGGGTCTCCGCGCCCACCGCCGGGTCCGCCGCGATCCGCTGGATCTCGCCGGCCTGGGTCGCCAGCATCCCGGCGTTGCCCCGGATCAGGTCCTCGGTGGTGGAGCGCAGTGCGTTCACCTGCTCGGTGACCTTGCGCTGGTTCTCCAGGGCGGAGGCCAGCATCACCGCGATCCGCAGCGCCGCCAGGGTCGTGGTCGCCGCCCGCTCCACGCCCTTGATCAGCTCCTCGTTGTTCCGGCGGACCACGTCCATCGCCAGGTGCCCCTGGGCGCAGACGGCGAGCTGGGTGAGGACGTCCTGGTGCTTCTGCCGCACCGGGAACAGCAGGTCGGCGCGGAGCGCGTCCGCCCGGGCCGGGTCCGGAGTGCGGGCGATCCGCTGCTCCACGGCCGCGTCCAGGGCCTCGGTGAGCACCGCGTACTCCTGGAGCCGGCCCATGGTCTCCCACAGGCGGGCCCGCTCGGTCTCCAACGCGGCGTTGTCCCGGCGCAGTTCGTCCTGGCCGCCGCGCAGCGCGCCGACGATCCGGTTCAGGGTGGCCTGCGAGGAGGCGTACGCGGCGACGTGGTCGCGCAGCCTGTTGCCGCCGGGGAGCTTCGCCAGGAACCCCTTGAAGCCCTTGGCGGGGGTGGCGCGGGGGTTCAGGTCCTCGACGGTGCGCCGGAGTTCGACGAGGGAGGCGCCGACCCGTGCCTGCGGGTCGCCGCCGGGGGCGCCGGCGCCGAGGGAGCGGACCGTGCGGTCCAGCATGCGGTTCGACTGCTGGGCGGCCGAGCGCATCTCGCCCGCGCCGAGCGCCGCGATCTCGCCGACGCGGCCCGCGAACTCGGGGGAGCGCGGGTCGAGTCCCTCGATCGAGCCGATGTACTCGGCGGCCCGGCGGGTCATCTCCGTACGGGTCGCCTCGTCGAGCGGCACCAGACCGGAGGCCTGCGAGGCGCGCACGGGCGGCACGGGCTCGGGCGGGGTGAGGACGAGCGGGGGTTCCTGCCCGGTCCTGCTCGGATCGGTGATTCCCAGGTCGGTGGTCCTCGGGTCGGTGGTCCTCGGGTCTTCCGGTGTCGTCATGCGGTGTCCCCCTGGTCGCGGGCCCGCAGTGCCATCTCGTGCAGCACCTTGCCGGTGGGCACGGGCGCCTGGCGGACTCCGCTCAGCGTCTGGTTGAGGTAGGCGGTGTGGCCGGCGGTCGCGGCGGTGAACTCGCTCGCCGCGCCCTGAGGTCGGAAGCCGTGGCGGACCGCGAGCCGGCGCAGCTCGGGGTCGGTGGAGAGGAGTTCGCCGAGCGCCCGGCCGTTCTCGGTGAGCGGTACGAGGGTGTGGTCGCTGCTGACCGTGGTGTCCGGGTACAGGACGACGAGGTCGCCCATGGGCCGGCCGGCCAGGAGCTGCGCGGCGACCTGGGACTCGTACACCAGGACCAGCGGGTTGCCGACGCCGCTGACGAAGTCCCGGAAGGGGGCGTCGGAGCCGGACTGCTGGGCGCCCTGCACCTGGATCAGCTTGCGCAGGAGCGGGGCCGTGCGGCCCACGGCGGCCTCGTCGCCCGCGACCCGCCCGCCGTCGGCGACGTAGCTCGCGGCGGCGAGGTAGAGGGCGCCGGAGCTGGAGGCGACCGGGTCGGTGGAGGTGACGAAGAGGGTGCCGCGCAGTTCGGCGTGGTCCTCGGCCCCCTTGAGCTGCTGCCAGGTGCGGTCGGCGCGGGCCGCCGCCAGGTAGGCCTCCATGTTCAGGGTGCCGCTGGTGCCGCGCGGGCCGAGGGTCGCCAGGCCGTTCCCGGCGAGGACCCGGGCGGCGGCGCTGTGGGCGACGACGACGAGCGGCGAGTAGAAGGGCCGCAGCGGGGCGGTGACCGCCTTGTCCTTCACCTGGACGGCGGCCTTCGCGCGCAGGCCGTCGGCCGGGGCCTTCGAGGCCGGGAAGGCGAAGTCGTAGCCGTCTAGGGGGAGTTCCTCCATGTCCCAGGATCCGGAGGTCTGGGTGCCCACGGTGAAGCCCCGGTCGGCCAGGGCCTCCACCACCCGCGGGTCGGCGAAGAACTCGGCCTTCTCCGATCCGATGACTCCCCGCACGGCCTTCGTCGCCGTGCCCGTGTCCTTGTCGCCGCCCGTCACGAGGACGGCGGCCACGCCGCCGAGGAGCAGGACGGCGAGGACGATTCCCAGGATGCGTCTCACGCGGGAAGCGTGCTCGCGGAAACCCACGTTCCGGGGCGGGCCGGGTGTACGGGGGGTGAAGGGGCGATCCCGGTACCGAACCGGAGCGGTCGGTACCGCGGCTTCCCCGGCGAGGGGGGTGGTTGGCGCCCGGTCCGCGCGGTTCGTGCCGCGCGGACCGGGGCCGTCAGGGGGCGGCGACCAGGGCGGGTTCCCCGGCCAGCGCCGCGGTGTGCGCGTCCATCCGCTCGGCGGCGAGGATCGCGGCGGTCGTGTCGGCCCGGGAGGCGGCGACGACCAGGGCGCGGCCCGCGAGGGCGTGCGCCTTCTCGTGCAGCTCCCGCGCGGACGCGCCGCTCAGGGCCGCGTGCCGCGCGGGCGGCGCGCCGCGCAGCCGCGCCACCTGCCGGGCGATGAGCTCGCCGGCCTCCGTGTCGCCCAGCTCGTCGGTGACGGCGAGCAGGGCCGCGAGGTGTCCGGCGAGCTGGATGTCCAGCTCCTCCTCGCGGGAGCGGTGCGGGTACGCGTCGTGGTCGTCGTCGGCCATCCGGTGGACCGACTTGGTGCGGATCGGTTCGTACATGGGACGGCCTCCTGAGGTGCTCTGGAGCCATCCTAGCTTAGATTCAGTCTAAAGTTGAGCGAGGTCCGGAAGCGGGGAGGGGCTACGGCTGGCCGTAGCCGTCCAGGAACCGCCCGATCCGCGTCACCGCGTCCGCCAGGTCCGCCGCCGCCGGCAGCGTCACGATCCGGAAGTGGTCCGGCTCGTGCCAGTTGAAGCCCGTCCCGTGCACCACCATGATCTTCTCGGCCCGCAGCAGGTCCAGGACCATCTGCCGGTCGTCCTTGATCTTGTAGACGTTCGGGTCGAGCCGGGGGAAGAGGTACAGCGCCCCCTTCGGCTTCACGCACGTCACGCCCGGGATCTGCGTGAGCAGCTCGTACGCCGTGTCCCGCTGCTCCAGGAGCCGCCCGCCCGGCAGCACCAGGTCCTCGATCGACTGCCGGCCCTGGAGGGCGGCGGCCACCGCGTGCTGCGCCGGCATGTTCGCGCACAGGCGCATGTTGGCGAGGATCGTCAGGCCCTCGATGTACGAGGACGCGTGGTGCTTCGGGCCGCAGACCGCGAGCCAGCCGGAGCGGAAGCCGGCCACCCGGTAGTTCTTGCTCATCCCGTTGAAGGTGAGGCAGAGCAGGTCGGGCGCTATGGCCGCGGTCGGGGTGTGCGTGGTGCCGTCGTAGAGGATCTTGTCGTAGATCTCGTCCGAGCAGACGACCAGGCCGTGCCGGCGGGCGATCTCCGTCAGGGAGCGCAGCATCTCGTCGTCGTAGACGGCGCCGGTCGGGTTGTTCGGGTTGATGATCACGATCGCCTTGGTGCGGTCGGTGATCTTCCGCTCGATGTCGGCGAGGTCCGGCATCCAGTCGGCCTGCTCGTCGCAGCGGTAGTGCACGGCCGTACCGCCCGCGAGCGACACCGAGGCCGTCCACAGCGGATAGTCCGGGGCCGGGACGAGGACCTCGTCGCCGTCGTCGAGGAGAGCCTGCATCGCCATCTGGATCAGCTCGGAGACGCCGTTGCCGAGGTAGACGTCCTCGACGGAGAGCGGGATGCCCTTGGTCTCGTAGTGGCTCATGATCGCCCGGCGGGCCGAGAGCAGCCCCTTCGCGTCCCCGTAGCCGTGCGCGTCGGCCAGGTTGCGCAGCACGTCTTCCAGGATGGCGGGCGGGCACTCGAAGCCGAACGCGGCCGGGTTGCCCGTGTTGAGCTTGAGGATGCGATGACCCGCGGCTTCGAGCCGCATCGCCTCTTCGAGCACCGGACCCCGGATTTCGTAACAGACGTTGGCGAGCTTCGTGGACTGGATCACCTGCATGACGAGAGCTTACGGCGGGGGAGGCCGGGACGCTCCGTGTTTTGGGCCACGTCGGGGAGGGCGGGAGGGGCGGGACCGGGCGCGGCGCTGTACGGCGGGACCGGATAGGTTGGCGCGTCATGTGGTTTTTCAGCGCCTCCGGATGCCGGTGGCTGGGTGCGGGCGGGGCGCTCGCCGTCGCCGTGGGCGGATGGTTCGCCGGGACGCTGCCGGTGCGCGGCGGCTGGGGCCTGTGGGAGCGGCACGGCCCGGCGCCCACCACCGCCGGGGCCCTCCTCGCGTACCTCGGCCTGACCCTGCTCGTCGCCGCGTGGTGGCGGTACGGGGTGCTGCTCGTCCGGGGCGCCGCGGCCGCGCGGGACGGGGTCCTCGCGACCCTCGCCTGCTGGACCGCGCCCCTGCTCCTCGCCCCGCCCCTCTACAGCGCCGACGTCTACAGCTATGTCGCCCAGGGCGCGATGGTCCTCGAAGGACACGACGTGTACGGCGCCGGGCCCTCCGTCCTCGGCCCCGGGGACCTCGGCGCCGAGGCGGCGGCGAGCGTCGGCGGGCACTGGACCGACACCCCCGCCCCGTACGGCCCCGCCTTCCTGCTCCTCGCGGCGGCGGTCGTGAAGCTCACCGGCGGCGCGGTCGTGCCCGCCGTCCTCGGCATGCGCCTGATCGCCCTCGGCGCGCTCGCGCTCACCGTGTGGGCCGTCCGGGGGCTCGGCGGCGGGCCCGGCGGCCGGGCGGGCGCGCTGTGGCTGGCCGTCCTCAACCCGCTCTTCCTGATCCACGTCGTCGGCGGCACCCACAACGACGGCCTGATGATCGGCCTCGTCCTCGGCGGGGTCCTGTTGACGACGCGGGGCCGGTGGGTGCTCGGCAGCGTCCTCGTCGGCTTCGCCGTGATGGTGAAGTCCCCGGCGGCGGTCGCCCTGCTCTTCATCGGGATCGTGGTCGCCCGCCGGGACGGGGGCGGCGTACGGGGCCTGGCGAAGGGCCTCGTCCTTCCCGGGGCCGTCGCGGGGGCCGTGGCGGCGGGGGCGACGCTGCTCGCCGGGACCGGGTTCGGGTGGCTGCGGACGCAGAGCGTCGCCGGGACCATCCACACCGCCCTGTCGCTCACCAGCGACCTGGGGCTCGGGCTCGGGCTGCTCCTCGCGGACGACCCCGACCCGGTGAAGGACCTGGTGCAGAAGCTGGGCCTCGCCGCCGCGCTCGTCCTCATCGCGGCCCTCGCGTGGCGCTCCTGGCGGGGGCGCCTCGACCCGGCCCTCGGCCTCGGCCTCTCCCTGACGGCCCTGGTCGCGCTCTCGCCGATGGTCCAGCCCTGGTACCTGCTGTGGGGGACGGCCGTCGTGGCGTCGACGGCCTGGTACGGCCGGGCGGGGCAGGTCCTCGCGGTCCTCTCGGCGGCGCTCGTGTACGAGACGGCGCCGTCGGGGCGTACGCCCTGGTACGGGTTCGTGGCGGCGGGGGGCGTGGCCGCGCTCGGTCTGCTGTGGGCGCGGCGGGAGCCGTGGCGGGCCGGCGCCCCGGAGGACGCCGACCAGCCCGTGGGCACTCCTACCGGGCGACCGGCGTCCTCCTGATCGCGCGCCCCGCCAGCACGTCCGTCCGTCTGCCGTCCTCGATCACGAACCGTCCCCCGACCAGGACGTGCGGGATGCCCGTCGGGAGGGTCCTGGGGTGTTCGTACGTCGCGCCCGAGGCGACCGTCGCCGGGTCGAAGAGGACCAGGTCGGCGACGTATCCCTCGCGGACCAGGCCCCGGTCGGGGAGACGGAGACGGGCGGCCGGGCGGGAGGTCAGATGGGCGACGCACTCCTCCAGGGACAGGACGCCCAGGTCGCGCGCGTACCGCCCCAGGTACTCGGGGAACGTGCCGTACGCGCGCGGGTGCGGCTTGAGGCCCTGGAGGATGCCGTCCGAGCCGCCGGTGTGCGTCCGGTGGCGCATGATCGTCCGGACGTTCTCCTCGTGGCCCACGTGCTGGAGGATCGTGGTGCCGAGCCGGTCCTCCAGGAGGAGCCGGCGGGCCGTGGCCCAGCCGTCGACGCGGCGGCCGACGAACTCCGCGAGCGCGGGTTCGTTCACCCCCGAGACCTCGATCGTGGACCAGTCGACCGGGACGCCGTGGCAGCCGTCCGAGCCCGTCTCCTCCAGGTGGTGCCGGATCCGCTCGGCCGTCGCGTCGTCCCGGAGCCGCGCGAGCACCGCCTCCGGGCCGCCCTCGCTCGCCCAGCCGGGCAGCAGCGCCACCAGGGTCGTACAGCCGGGGGTGTACGGGTACGTGTCGAGGCTGAGGTCCGCGCCCGCGTCCAGGGCCTCGTCCAGGAGGGCGAGCAGTTCGGGGGCCCGGCCCTCGTTCACGCCGAAGTTCATGGTGGCGTGCGCCAGGTGCAGGGCGCACCCGGCCGCGCGGGTCAGGGCGATCATCTCCGCGTACGCGTCGAGCGCCCCGGCGCCGTACGAGCGGTGGTGCGGGCAGTAGTAGCCGCCGTACTCCGCGACGACCCGGCACAGCTCGGTCAGCTCGGCGTCCGGCGCGTACATCCCCGGGGTGTACGTGAGGCCGGAGGACATGCCGACCGCGCCCTGCTCCAGGCCCTCGGCGACCAGCCGCCGCATCCGGTCCAGCTCGGCCGCCGTCGCCGGGCGGTCCTCCCAGCCGACCGCGAGGGCCCGGACCGTGCCCTGGGGGACGAGGTAGGCGGCGTTGACCGCGATGCCCCGGCCGCCGTGCGCGCCGTCGAGCCGGTCCAGGTACTCGCCGACCGTGCGCCAGTCCAGGTCCAGGTCGGAGCCGTCGCCGTTCCAGCCGGCGATCGCCCGCCGCACCTCCGCGCGCGTGCGGTCGTCCACCGGGGCGTACGACAGGCCGTCCTGGCCCAGGACCTCCAGGGTCACGCCCTGCGCGGCCTTCGCGGAGTGGTCCGGGTCGCGGAGCAGCGCGAGGTCGCTGTGGGCGTGCATGTCGATGAAGCCGGGGGAGAGGACCAGGCCCTCGGCGTCCATGATCCGGCGGCCGGTGGGCCGCTGGCAGCCGGCCGCCGCGGCCTCCTGGACGATCGTGGTGATCCGGCCGCCCTCGACGCCGACGTCGGCCCGGTAGGAGGGGCCGCCGCTGCCGTCGACGACCTCGGCGTCGCGGATGACGAGTTCCATCACTGTCCCGGCTCCTCGGTTTCCTGGTCCTAGAAGAACGTGCGGATGTGGTCGACCACCGTGCCGTCGGCCTCGACCAGCGGGATGAGCTGCCACTTGTCGAACGACGTGCACGGGTGGGAGAGGCCCATCCCCACCCAGTCCCCGACCTCCAGGTCCGCCCCCGGCTCCGTGCGCAGCCAGGCGTGCTGGTCGGAGAGGCCCGTCACCGTGATGCCCCCGGCGGGGCGGATCCCGCCCGTGCGGGCGTCGCGGACCACCTGGGCCTCCGGGAGGTGCAGGTCGTGGGCGGCGTCCCGCTTGCCCGCGTTGGTGAAGGCCTGCTCGCCGGTGGGCCGGGAGACGACCTGCGACCAGAGCCGGAACGCCGGCTGGAGCGCGCCCTCCTCCGGGACCCGGTTGAAGGGGGTGAGGTGCCGGTAGTGGCCGTCGTCGTGCGAGACGTACGCGCCGGAGCGCAGCAGCTTCAGGACCGGGAGGGAGAGCGCGGGGATCTCCGCGAAGACCTCCGCGACCGTGTCGAACCAGGCGCTGCCGCCCGCGCTCACCACGATCTCGCCGATCCCGGCGTCGAAGCGGCCCTCCTCGTCGAAGGCGGCGGCGAGGCCGGTGAGCCGCAGCAGCCAGGCCCGGACCCGCTCCGGGTCCGCCTTCGGCACCTCGCCCTCGTAGCCGGCGACACCGACGAGCCGCAGGGTGTCGGCGGCGGCGACCGCGTCCGCGACGGCGGCGCACTCGGCCTCCGTACGGGCGCCGGTACGGGCCCCCTCGCCCGCGCCCAGCTCCACGACGACGTCCACCGGGCGGCCTGCCCCGGCCGCGCGCAGGGCCTCGTCCATCAGCTCGACCCCGCGCACCGAGTCCACGTAGCAGACGAGGCGGAAGTCCGGGTCGGCGTCGAGCTCGGCGGCGAGCCAGCGCAGGGCGGCGGGGTCGACCAGCTCGTTGGCGAGGAAGATCCGGGCGATGCCGTGGGCGCGGTAGACGCGGGCCTGGTGGGGCACGGCGGCGGTGATGCCCCACGCGCCGTGCGCGAGCTGCCGGTCGAAGAGCTGGGGGGCCATGGAGGTCTTGCCGTGCGGGGCGAAGGCGAGGCCGTGGCGCTCGGCGTACGTCTCCAGGAGGCGCAGGTTGTGCGCGACGGACTCGGCGGAGAGGGCGAGGACGGGGGTGGTGTAGCCGCCGGTGAAGAGGTTCCGGCGCTGGGCGGAGAGCTCGCCGACGGTCAGGCCCTCGGCGTCCGGGGGGAGGGCCTTGAAGCGGTGGTCGACGCGCTCGGCGGAGAGGTCGGGGACCTCGCGCCCCTTCCGCGCGCTCCGCGCGTTCTGCGCGGGTGTCTCGTTCACCGGGTCGGGCATGGGCTCCTCCTCATGGGTGTTGCATGATGCGCAACGCTCATTGCGTATCGTGCTCACGGCTGTCTAACATCCGGGCCAAGGCCGGGTCAATGGACCCGTGGGAGTCGCAGGGAGCACGAGAGTGAGCGGACACGCGCCCCCGGACACGACTCCGGACGCGATCCCGGAGGCGCTTCCGGACACGATCCCGGACACCGCCCGCCGCGTGGACCCGGTGGGCCCCGTGGGCGCGGCGGATCCCGTGGACGTCGTCTGCCTCGGCGAGTCCATGGTCACCTTCCTCCCCTCCCGGCCGGGCCGCCTCGCGGACGTCCCCTCCTTCACCCGGGCGATCGGCGGCGCCGAGTCCAACGTCGCCTGCGCCCTGGCCGCCGCCGGACACCGCGCCCGGTGGGTCGGCCGCGTCGGCGCCGACGGCTTCGGGGACCACCTGGTCGACACCATCGGCGCCCACGGCGTCGACGTCACGGCCGTGGGCCGCGACCCGCGCCGGCCGACCGGGATCTACTTCCGTACGGACGAGGACCGGGCCACCGACGCCCACGAGGTCGTCTACTACCGGGCCGGTTCCGCCGCCTCGGCCATGTCGCCCGCCACCGTCCCGTACGAGAGCGTCGCCGGGGCCCGGATCCTGCACCTCACCGGCATCACCGCCGCCCTCTCCGGGGACTGCCTGGCCCTGGTGCGGGAGCTCACCGCCCGGCGCCCCGGCCGCCCCCTCGTCTCCTTCGACGTCAACCACCGGCCGGCCCTGTGGCGCGACGGCGACGCCCCCGGCGTCCTCCTCGAACTGGCCCGCCGCGCCGACGTCGTCTTCGTCGGGGCGGACGAGGCGGAGCGACTGTGGGGGCTGAGGGGGGCGCGGGAGGTCTTCGAGGCCGTCTCCGGGCCCGGGGTGGTCGTGGTCAAGCTGGGCGGGGGCGGGGCCGTCGCGACCGACGGGGAGGCCCGTACGGGTGCCGTGGACGGCGTCCTCGTCCCCGCCCCCCGCGTCGACGTCGTCTCCCCGATCGGCGCCGGGGACGCCTTCGCCGCCGGGTTCCTCTCCGCGACCCTCCGCGGCCTCGACCTGCGGAACCGGCTCCGGCACGGGCACCTCATGGCCGCCGCCGCCCTCACCGTCCCCGGCGACCTGGCCGTCCCGCCCCGCCGCGACCGCCTCGACCGCCTCGCCGCGCTCGGCGACGCGGCCTGGGGGACACTTCACCTCGGCCCCGGCTGGACGGAGGCCGACGAGAAGGATCCCGGGCGGACGGGCGGGGGCCCGGAAGGCCCCGGCCGTACGGGGGACGACCAGGAGGTACGCACGCCATGAGCCAGACCGTCGACCGGGCGCTCAGCATCCTGCCGCTGCTCGCGCGGGGCCCCGCCGACCTCGGACAGGTCGCCGAGAGCCTCGGCGTCCACAAGTCCACGGCCCTGCGGCTGCTGCGCACCCTCCACGAGCACGGCCTCGTCCACCGCCAGCAGGACCAGCGCTACCGCCTGGGCGCCCGGCTCTTCGCGCTCGCGCAGGAGGCCGTCGAGAACCTCGACATCCGGGAGATCGCCCACCCCTACCTCACCGCGCTCAACGAGCGGATCGGGCACACGGTCCACCTCGCGGTGTACGAGGAGGGCGAGGTCCTCTACATCGACAAGGTCGAGAGCCGCTACCCGGTCCGCATGTACTCGCGGATCGGCAGGCCCGTCGCGATCACCGTCGCCGCCGTCGCCAAGCTGCTCCTGGCCGACCTGCCCGAGGCCGAGCGGCGCGCGGTCGCCGCGAAGCTCGACTACCCCCCGTACACGCCCCGTTCGACGCCGAACGCCGCCGCCTTCCTCAAGGAGCTGGCGACCGTGCGCGAGCAGGGGTGGGCCACCGACCTCGGCGGCCACGAGGAGTCCATCAACTGCGTCGGCGCGCCCGTCCGGGGCGCCGACGGGCGGGTCGTCGCCGCCATGTCGGTCTCGGCGCCCAACGTGGTCGTCACGGCCGAGGAACTCCTCACCCTCCTCCCGCAGGTGCGCCGCACCGCGGACGCCATCAGCCGGGAGTACTCCGGCACCGCCCCGACCAAGGACACCGCATGAGCGACCAGCCGACCGCGCAGCCCGCCGAGAAGATCGCCCTCACCCCGGCGACCCACACCACCCCGCCCGCGAAGTTCTCGCACGGCGTGAGGAAGGGCAACATCCTCCAGGTCGCCGGCCAGGTCGGCTTCCTGCCCGCCGTCGAGGGCCGGGCGCCGACGGTCGCGGGCCCGACGCTGCGCGAGCAGACCCTCCAGACCTTCGCCAACGTCAAGGCGATCCTGGAGGAGGGCGGCGCGACCTGGGACGACGTCATGATGACGCGCGTCTACCTGACCGACGTGGACCACTTCGCCGAGATGAACGAGATCTACAACCAGTACTTCGAGGAGCAGGGCCTCAAGGCCCCCGCCTCCGCCCGCACCACGGTCTACGTCGGCCTCCCGGCCGGCCTCCTCATCGAGATCGACGCGCTGGCGGTCCTGGGCTGAAAAGCCCTTCTCTGTGCGAGGGTTGAACCCCGAGAGCACAGGGGGACCTCACATGGGACGCACCAGGGGGACGAAACCGCTCGGCATCGGCGTGCCGGTCGCGGCGGCGGCCGCACTGTGCGCGGCGCTGCTGTCCGGCTGCGGCGGGACGGAGGAGAAGCCGGACCTGGCGGACCAGGACCGCTTCCTCGGACGGTACGTGTCGCTGCTCAACGCCTCGGACGAGCCCGGCCTGGCCGACCTCCTCCGCGGCCACCCGAACGGCGGTGACGACGCCCGCGCCCGGATCGCGGCGTACGGCGGCCAGGACTGGGACGTGACGTGGAAGCGCACCTCCGAGTTCCCGGACGTCTGGAGCGTCCGGCTGACCGGGACCGCCGGCGACCGGAAGCGCCCGGTCGAGGTCGTGGAGACCGTGAACCGGGAGGACGGCCACTGGTCGCTGACCCCCCTGGACGGCGTGGTCCCGAAGCCGTCCGGCGCGGCGGACACGACGCGCCCGAAGTGACGGGAGCGGGCCCGTACCCCCCCGAGGGGGGTACGGGCCCGCGCCGGGCCGCCGACCGGGTCACGTCGTGCAGTACTGCCCCTGCTTGCCGATCGAGCGGTACATGCAGTCCGCGTTCTCCAGGAGTTGGAGCACCGCGTCGCGGTTGCGGGAGGTCTCGCGTTCGATGACCTCGTCGGGCGGGTAGAAACCGCCGTTCCAGGAGGACGTCGGGTACATCTCGAAGGTGTACGCGAAGATCCGCTGCGCGCCCCACAGGTAGTCGTCGATCGAGCCGTCCGTGACGTACAGGTCGCTGGACTGCTGGGGCGTGTAGCCGTTGCTCGCGGCCATCTTCCCGCCCACCGCCGCGAAGGCGTTCCGGTCGTCCTGGGTCATGCCCGGGGCGGTGTCGGCGGTGGTCCAGCCGAACGGCCAGAGCACCAGCTCGCTGTACGTGTGGAAGTCGATCGACGCCCTGATCTGCTGCTTTCCGCCGACCACCCGGGAGCGGACGAAGTCGGCGACGACCTTCACCTCGGGGGCGGACTCGGGGGCCGTGCCCCGGTAGGTCTCGGAGCTCTTGGTGCCGGAGGAGCCGCCGCAGCAGCCCCACTTGTAGTTCCAGTTCCGGTTCTGGTCCGTGCCGACGTACGAGGAGCCGGAGTTGGGCTGCCGGTTCTTGCGCCAGCTGCGGTAGGAGCCGGACGCGATGTCGTACTCGCCGCCGTCCGGGTTGAGGTCCGGCACGATCCAGATCTCGCGCCCGTTCACCGCGTTGGTGATCCTGCTGTCCGTGCCGTAGCCCGCGCCGAGTTCGCGCAGCAGGTAGAGCGCCATCTCGACGGTGAGGTGCTCGCGGGCGTGCTGGTGGTGGGTGAAGAGGACCTCGGGCTCGTTCTCGTCGACGGCCACGTTGTCGCTGACCTTGATCGCGACGATGTCCCGGCCCTCGTACGACTTCCCGATCACCCGCCTGCTCATGATCGAGGGGTACTGGGCGAGCCGCTGGGCGATCTCCGCGTTCGCCTCGGCGTAGTTGTGGTAGCGGGAGTCCGCCGACGGGAAGTCCAGCGGGCCGAGCGCCGACCGGGCGGCCTCGCCCCGGTCCGGCGGACCCGGCAGGGCCATCGGCGCGTAGCCCAGGGCCCTGACGCGCCGGAGCTGTTCGGCGTTCGCGCTGACCACGACCGCGCGGGCGTCGACCTCGTCGATCGAGACCCCGGTGGCGGCGAGCGCGGTGCGGGCGGCCGGGGTGGCGGGGCCGGCGACCTCGTACTGCCGGACCACCTCCCCTGAACCGGAACCGGCGGTACGGGTGGCGGCGGTCGGCGCCGGGTCGGCCCCGGCGGGCGTCGAGAGCGCGGAGAGGGGCGCCGCGAGGGCGAGCGCCACGAGGGACGCGAGGAGGGCGGGCCTCCTGCCGGGCCTCCTCGCGCGGAGGGAACGTCGCATGCTGTCTCCTGGGTGGGGAGTGTGGGGGGTGCGACAACGACAAACGACAAAGTGGAGTGGAGCGCGGGGGTGATGCGGGGTCGTGCGGGGTGTTCCGGACATGGTGAAGTGATGTCATGGACCGGTCAAGAGACGGACTTCGGCCATACTGTTCCGCGTGGGGACCCTCATCGGCAGATACGTCATCGAGCACAAACTGGGCGAAGGCGGCATGGGCACCGTCTACCTTGCCCGATCGCGCGGCGGACGCGCCGTCGCCGTCAAAGTGGCGCGGCCGGAACTCGCCTCCGATCCCTCCTTCCGCGCACGTTTCCGCGCCGAGGTCGCCGCCGCCCGGCAGGTCGGCGGCTTCCACACCGCGCAGGTCGTCGACGCCGACCCCGAGGCCGAGGCGCCCTGGCTCGCCACCGCCTACGTCCCCGGCCCCACCCTCGCCGCGCTCGTCACCGACGAGGGCCCCATGGACGAGCCGCGGCTGCGCGCCCTCGGCGCCGCGCTCGCCGAGGCCCTGGAGGCCATCCACGCCTGCGGGCTCGTCCACCGCGACCTCAAGCCCGGCAACATCGTCATGGCCCCCGACGGGCCGCGCGTCCTCGACTTCGGGATCGCCCGCGCCCTGGAGTCGACCCGCCTCACCGCCACCGGCTCCGCCTTCGGCACCCCCGGCTACCTCGCCCCCGAACAGGCCCTCGGCGAGGAGGTGACGGGCGCCGCCGACGTCTTCGCGCTCGGCGCCGTCCTCGTCGCCGCCGCCGGTGGCCGCCCCTTCGGGGAGGGCACCCCGATGGGCCTCATGTACCGCTCGGTCCACGAGGCCCCGGACCTGGCCTCCGTCCCGGAGTCCCTGCGCGGCCTCGTCGCCCGCTGCCTCGCCAAGGACCCGGCCGAACGCCCCACGCCGGACGAGATCCTGGACGCGCTGGGGGAGGGGACGCCGGGGGCGGGGGAGCGGCCGCCGGCCACGACGGTCGTACCGACGCCGACGCCGACGCCGACGCCGACACCCGCCGGTCCCGCCACGCCCGCCGGCCCCGTGCCGCCCCTCCACCCCTACGGCTCCGTGCCGTCCGCCGGTCCCGCCGTGGCCGGCTTCCCGACGGCGCCCGCCTACGCGCCTCCGGGGTACGCGCCCCCGCCCGGCTTCGGGCCCCCGGGCGCCTTCGCCGTACCGCCGCCGCCCTCCGCGCCGCCCGGAGCGGTACCGCCCGGAGCCGTACAGCCCAGGGCCGTACAGCACGGAGCCGCCCCGCACGGCCCCGCGCCCACGGAGTTCGTGGCCGCCGACCGGGTGTCCGGGATCGTCGTCGACGGATCCGGCGTGCACCTCCAGCTCTACGGCGAGGAGGTCGACTTCGGCTGGGAGGAGATCTCGGGCGTGGACCTGCTGCGGACCCGCCGCGGCCGGGGCCTGCGCGTCGTGGTCTCGCTCCGCGAGGGCGGCGCGTACACCTGCGACCTCGACGGACGCCGCGCCGCCCGGGTCGAGGATTGGGTGGCCCGGCTCGACCCGGTCCTGGCCGGATTCCTGCCCCGCCGCTGACACGCCTCCGGGGGCGGGAACGACACAGCGCCGCCGGGGGAGCGGCGGCGCTGCGAAGCCCGTACGGGAGGCGGGGAAGGATCCCGTTACGGGAGGCCGTGCACGTGCGGGCCGACCGCGTTCGACCAGGCGTTGCCGGCCGTCGCGTCCCAGTTGGTGGACCAGGTCATGGCGCCGCGCAGGGACGGCCAGGCCTGGGCCGGCTTGAAGTTGCCGCAGTTGGTGAGCTTGGTCAGGCAGTCGAGCGCGTTGTTCACGATCTGCGGCGAGACGTAGCCGCTGCCCGCGCCCCGGGTGGAGGCGGGGACGCCCAGGCCGACCTGCGACGGGTCGAGACCGCCCTGGATCTGGATGCAGGCGAGCGCGGTGAGGAAGTCCACCGAGCCCTGGCTGTAGACCTTGCCGTCGCAGCCCAGCATCGAACCGCTGTTGTAGTACTGCGTGTTGATCACCGTGAGGATGTCCTTCACGGCGAGCGCGGTCTTGAAGTACTCCGTGCCCGTGTTCTGCATGTCGATGGTCTGCGGGGCCATCGTCAGGACCATGCCCGGGCCCGCCTTCGCGGAGAGCTGGCGCAGCGCCTTGGTGAGGTACGTGGAGTTGATGCCGTGCTCGAGGTCGATGTCGACGCCGTTGAAGCCGTACTCCTGCATCAGGGCGTACGTGCTGTTCGCGAAGGCGGTGGCGCTCGCGTCACTGTTGATCGTGACGTTGCCCTTCTCGCCGCCGACGGAGATGATCACGGACTTGCCGGCCGCCTTCTTGGCCGCCACGTCGGACTTGAACTCGGCGACCGAGGAGTAGCCGACGGCCGGGTCGAGGTTGAAGACGATCTGGCCGGGCGTGGCCGTCGAGTCGGCGAAGGAGACGGCGATGATGTCGTACGCCGCCTGCACGTCCCGCAGCTTCTGCTTGGCCGCGCCGTTGTCGAAGTTCTGCCAGTAGCCGGTCACGGCGTGCTTGGGCACGGCCGGGCCGGGGCCCGTCTGGTTCTTGGCGGTGCGCGCCGTCACGGCGGCCGACTTCGCGGACTCGCCCGCGGAGTTCACCGCGGAGACCTGGAACTGGTAGGCCGTGTCGGCGGCGAGCCCGGTGATCGTGGCGGAGGTGCCGCTCACGGTCTGCGGGGCGACGCCGTCCCGGTACACCTTGTAGGACGTCGCACCGGAGACCGCGCCCCAGCTCAGGCTGACCGAGGAGGAGGTGGTGCCGCCCGCCGCGAGGCCGGCGGGGGTGGTCGGGACGACCGGGTCGGGGTCCGGGACGCCGCCCCCGTCGGGCCCGAAGACGCTCACGTCGTCGACGAGGTAGGGGGAGGTGCCGTACCAGCCGTGGGTGTAGATCTCGACCGAGGTGGTGGAGGCGCCCGTGGTGAAGGTGGTGGTCAGCTGCTTCCAGGACGGGGAGTCCGGCGACCAGGTGGAGACCGAGCCGGTGCCGGTCCCGGTGCCGCTCGCGCCGAGGTAGGCGTAGCCGCCCTGGACCCAGGCGCTCAGCGTGTACGTCGAGTTGGGCTTCACGGTCACGGTCTGCACGCACTTGGCGTTGTCGAGACCGGCCGGGGCGGCCCGCAGGGCGCCGGTGCCGGTGCGGACCGGCGAGGAGACGGCGGCGCCGCTCCCGGCGGAACAGGCCCAGTTGGCGAGGCCGTTCTCGAAGCCCGCGTTCCGGGCGACGTTGACGTCCGCGGCCTGGGCGGTGCCGGCTCCGCCGACGAGGACGATCCCGGAGCCGACGGCGAGCGCGAGGGCTCCGCCGAGCCATCTGCGTCCGTGCGGGCGGGTGGTGGTGCGGTCCACGTGCATCCTCCGTGGGGGAGTTGGGGATGTGGAGGTGCCGTACGTCGTCGTACGGAGGGGGTTCGTACGGGGGTACGAGGCGGTACGAGGGGTACGGGTTCGGACGGTGGCCACCGTTGTCCGAACAAGCTGGTCCAGACCAATCGCGTTGTCAAGACCTCTGACGACAACCGGTGTTCGGGCGACGGGAGGGCGCCGAGCGAAAAAGCCCGCGGGACGGGGGATCCGCACCCGCCCTCCGCGCCCGCCCCCGGGTCCGAATAAATGGAGGGAGCTTGGCGGATTGTGTGTTCACCACCCCGGGGGACGCGGATAGGGTGCAGAGGCGGCCGCACCCCGGTGTGACGTCGTGAACGCGGTAAGTGAACCGTGACCCCCGTGACTCCGGGGGCCGGAGGGGACGGGGGTCCGACGTGCCGACAGCGATCGCGGTCACCAGCGCCGACCTGGTGCTGCCGCCGACCGACCCCGGGACCCCGCGCGCCGCCGTCCTCCCGCCCCCCGAAGGGCGCCCGCTGGACGCCTCGGTCGCGGACGTCCAGCAGCTCCTCGCCCGGTACGGACACGTGGTCGTCGTCTGCCCCACCTCCGTCCCGGCCGCCGTCGAGAACCGCCTCCACGCCGTCCGCTCCCTCCTGGAGAGCGACCGGATCGCGCTGGTCAGGACCGACCTGCCGCCGCTCGGCGCGGCCGTGCTCGTCCGCCAGCTGTGCCTCCTCGCCGGGTACGACTTCAGCCCCGGAGTCCTCGCCTCCGCCGCCCGGCTGCTCGCCCACTACATCTACGCGGGCGCCGTCCTCGGCTCCGTCTCCCGGCTCGACCGCGTCCCCGTCGGCCTCGGCACCCACCTCAAGAGCTGGCTGCCCGGAGCCCACTTCGCCGTCCTCGCCGGACCCACCCCGCAGATGGTGCGCGTCGGCAGCGGGGAGGAAGCCCTCGCGGGCCCGGAGTTCGCCACCGAACTCCTCCTCGCCCGCGGCCGGCTCCAGACCGACTGGCCCGCCACCACCCTCGTGCCCCGCTGGCGGATCCCGGGCCCGGTCCAGGAGACGCCGCTGCCCGCCTCCTCGCCCGGCTGGTGGGGCACCGGGAAACTGGTCGAGTTCGCCGCGTACCTCCCCGACCCGGCCGTCCTCCACCAGCTCGTCTCCTCCGTACGGCGCGAGATCTGCCACTGGTGCGGCATGGACCTCATCGGCGACCGCTGCGGTTTCTGCGGGGCGCCTCTGACGGTCCTGGAGGGGGGCGGGACGCGGGGGGCCGGTTCGTACGCGGGCGTGCAGGACGTCGGCTCGTACGCGGGCGCGTACACGGACGCGCAAGGCACCGGTCCGTACGCCGACGCACGAGGCACCGCCCCCCGCGCCGTCGATCCCCGCACCACCGACCCGCGGCGCGCCCTGCCCCCCGCGGACACCGGCACCGCCCCGGCGGACGCCCACGCCCCGGGGCCCGCCGTCCCGCACCCCACCCGGGCCCTCGGCCCCGGCGCGCACACCCCCCGCGCCCTGCCATGAACCGCGCCCCGACCCCCGCTCCCGTACGCCCACGAGCCCCCGTACGCCCACCGACCCACCGTCTCCGTCCGCCCGGACCCACGTCTCCGATCGAGGTAGTACGGCCATGAACTCCCGCCAGCGCCGCGGCGTGATCCTGCTGCTGCTCTCCGTCCTGTGCGCCCTCGGCGCCTTCGCCGGCGTGCTCGCCGTCATCAGCGACGTGAACTCCAAGGTCGGCCCGGAGACCACCGCGTACCGGATCAAGACGAACGTGAAGCCCTACGAGGCCCTGAACGCCGGCCAGTTCGAGAAGATCACCATGCCGAAGCGCTGGCTCTCCGAGACCGCCGTCACCGACCTCGCCGCGATCAGGGGCAAGATCGCCGTCACCACCCTCAAGGCCGGCTCCCTCCTCCAGGAGGACATGATCGTGGACCGGCCCGCGCTCCAGCCGGGCCAGCAGGAGATCGCCATCATGATCGACGCCGGCACCGGCGTCGCGGGCAAGATCACCGCCGGCGCCACCGTCAACATCTACGCCACCTTCGCGGGCGAGAAGAAGGGCGACCCCGACCAGTCCCGGATGATCGTCTCCGGCGCCCGCGTCCTCGACGTCGGCAGGCTCACCCCGGCCTCCGAACGCTCCGACCGCTCCGACAAGGCCACCTCCACCGTCCCCATCACCTTCGCGCTCTCCACCCTCGACACCCAGCGCGTCGCGTACGCCGAGTCCTTCGCCGAACACGTACGCCTCGCCCTCGTCGCCCCCTCCACGGGCGGCGCCCCCGTCGACCAGCGCGACCGCACGTACACCCTCGACAAGGACAGGTGAGGCCGGTATGACCACGAGGATCCTGCCGGCCGTCGGCGACCCCGACGCGGCCCGGTCCGTCACCACGCTGCTCAGCCAGCTGCCCGACGCCGAACCCGCCCCGCCGGTCGCCGACTCCACCCAGCTCGTCGACACCCTCGCCCGCCTCGCCGCCGCCTCCCTCGACGAACTCCCCGAGGTCGTCCTCGTCCACGAGCGGATCGGGCCCGTCCCCGCGCTCGAACTCGTCCGCGAGGTCGCCCTCCGCTTCCCCGCCGTCGGCGTCGTCCTCATCACCGCCGACGCCGGCCCCGGCCTCTTCTCCGCCGCCATGGACTCCGGCGCCCGCGGCCTCGTCACCCTGCCCCTGGGGTACGAGGAGCTGGCCAGCCGCGTACAGGCCGCCGCCCAGTGGTCCGCCGGGGTCCGCCGCCACCTCGGCACCGGGCCCGACCGGGCCGCCGGGCCCGGCGGCACCGTCGTCACCGTCAGCGGCGCCAAGGGCGGCGTCGGCACCACCGTCGCCGCCGTCCACCTCGCCCTCGCCGCCCGCGCCTCGGGCCGGAGCGTCGCCCTGGTCGACCTGGACCTCCAGAGCGGCGACGTCGCCTCGTACCTCGACGTCCAGTTCCGGCGCTCCGTCGCCGACCTCGCCGCCATCACCGACATCTCGCCCCGCGTCCTCCAGGACGCCGTCTACGTCCACGAGACCGGCCTCTCCCTGCTCCTCTCCCCGGCCGAGGGCGAACGCGGCGAGGAGGTCACCGACCGCGCCGCCCGCCAGGTCGTCAGCGCCCTGCGCGGCCGACACGAGGTCGTCGTCGTGGACTGCGGCTCCCGGCTCGACGGCGCCGGCGCCGCCGTCATCGAGATGGCCGACACGGCCCTGCTCGTCACCACCCCGGACGTGGTCGCGGTACGGGCCGCCAAACGGACCGTACGCATGTGGGAACGGCTCCAGGTCCGCAAGGCCGAGGAGACGATCACCCTCGTCAACCGGCAGCACCGCTCCAGCGAGATCCAGCCGCCCCTCGTCCAGAAGATCACCGGGACCCGCGTCGCCGGCGTCTCCGTCCCCGCGAACTTCAAGGAGCTCCAGGCCGTGGTGGACGCCGGACGCCTCCACGAACTCGACGCCAAGTCCACCGTCAAGCAGGCCCTCTGGGCCCTCGCCGGCGAACTGGGCCTCGTCCGGGCGACCCGGGCCGCCGGACAGCCCGGCAAGCAGCTCGCCCGCTCCGGCGGCGACCGCGGCTCCCTCGGCCTGCGCCGCCGCACGGGGGGCCGCTGACCCATGCGTGTCCACGGGGGCGACGACAAGGGGCAGGTGGCGGTCGAGTTCCTCGGCATGGTCCCGCTGATCCTGCTCACCCTCGCCCTGCTCTGGCAGGTCGTCCTGGTCGGTTACACGTACAGCCTGGCGGGGAACGCGGCGGACGAGGGGGCGCGGGCGTGCGCGGTCGACGACGACTGGGACGCCGCCGCCCGCCGCCACATCGACGGCGCCTGGAACGTCTCGGAGGCAAGCTGCGACCAGGGCGGCGGCATGGTCCACGTCCGGATCCGGGTCGACGTGCCCGCCCTCGTCCCGGGCCTGGGGGGCCTCTTCCCGGTCACGGCGGAGGCGGGCGCGGTGAAGGAGGAGCCGACACCATGAGCCGACAACCACGTACGAGGGCCCGTGTCACGAACGAACCCCGGCCCGCCCGCGCCACAAACGTCCGACCACAACCCGGGCGGGCCCGCGACCGCGGCCAGGCCGCCGTCGAGTACCTCGGATTCCTCCCGATCCTGCTCCTCGTCGGCCTCGCCGGACTCCAGCTCGGCATCGCCGCGTACGCCGCCCAGCAGGCGGGCACGGCGGCGCGGGCGGCGGCCCGGGCGGCGAGCAGCGACGACGAGGAGGCGCCGAGCCCGGAAGCGGCCGCCGACGCCGCCGTGAGCGGCTGGATCGCGAGCCGCTCCTCCGTCTCCCCGGGTGGGGCGAGCGGGGAGGCCACCTACACCGTCACCGTCGAGATCCCCTCCGTCGTCCCCTTCTGGACCTTCGACGACGTGCAGAAGACCGCCACCATGCCGATGCCCGACGAGGAGGACCTGCCGTGAGCCTGCGCTCCCGGATCAACGCCCCCGAGGAGAGCGGCGCGGCGGCCGCCCGCGAGGACGGACACCTCGTCGCCGCCTTCCGCGCCAAGCTCCTGGAGGAGATCGACCTCACGGAGATGTCCGCGCTCGCCGCCGCCGAGCGCCGGGCCCGCCTGGAGCGCGTCCTCGGGCACATCATCAGCCGCGAGGGCCCGGTCCTCTCCACCGCCGAGCGCGCCCGCCTGATCCGCCGGGTCGTGGACGAGGCCCTCGGCCTCGGCGTCCTCGAACCGCTCCTCGAAGACGCCTCCATCACCGAGATCATGGTCAACGGCCCCGACCAGATCTTCATCGAGCGGGGCGGCCGCGTCGAACTCCTGCCGCTCCGCTTCGCCTCCCACGACCAGCTGATGCAGACCATCGAGCGGATCGTCTCGACGGTCAACCGGCGCGTGGACGAGTCGAACCCGATGGTCGACGCCCGCCTCCCCTCCGGCGAGCGCGTCAACGTCATCATCCCGCCGCTCTCCCTCACCGGCGCGACCCTCACCATCCGCCGCTTCCCGCGCGCGTACACCCTCCACGAGATGATCGGCCTCGGTTCCCTGGACGAGCAGATGCTGCTCCTGCTCTCGGGGCTCGTGCAGGCCAAGTTCAACCTGATCGTCTCCGGCGCCACCGGCACCGGGAAGACCACCCTCCTCAACGCCCTCTCCGGGCTCGTCCCGGACGGCGAGCGGATCATCACCATCGAGGACTCGGCCGAGCTCCAGCTCCAGCAGTCCCACGTGATCCGCCTGGAGGCCCGGCCGCCCAACATCGAGGGCCGCGGCGCCGTCTCCATCCGCGACCTGGTCCGCAACTCCCTGCGCATGCGCCCCGACCGCATCATCGTCGGAGAGGTCCGCGGCGGCGAGACCCTCGACATGCTCCAGGCCATGTCCACCGGCCACGACGGCTCGCTCGCCACCGTGCACGCCAACTCCGCCGAGGACGCGCTGATGCGGCTCCAGACCCTCGCCTCGATGTCGGAGGTGAAGGTGCCGTTCGAGGCGCTGCGCGACCAGATCAACAGCGCGGTCGACGTCCTCGTGCAGCTGACCCGGCACCCGGACGGCACCCGCCGGATCACCGAGATCGCGGTCCTCGCCTCGCACGGCCGGGAACGCTTCCTGCTCGCCACGGTCTGCCGCTTCCACGCCGAGCCGCTCGCCGCCGACGGACGGGTGTACGGGCGGTTCACGTACCACCCGCTGCCGCGCCGGGTCGCCGAACGCCTCTACCTGGCCGGGCAGCCCATCCCGCAGGCCTTCGGGGTGGCGGCGACGGACGCGCACCTGGCCGTCAGGGAGGCGGAATGACGCCCGACGGACACAGCGGACACGGCGGACACGACAGGCACAACAGGCACGCATCCGTCGGGGAGGCGGAACGATGACCGACCCCTTCTGGCTGACGATCGGCGTCGCACTGCTCTGCTGCGTCCTGGGCGTGACCGGCGTCCAGTTGTACGCGAGCGGGGCCCGCCGGCACGCGGCCCTCGTCGCCCGGCTGGACGAGACGACCGAGCCCGAGGCCCCAGGCCGCCGCAGGCGCCGCTTCCGGGGCGTCGACCGGCGGGTGCGCAGGACCGCCCTCGGCCGGAAGCTGGAACTGCGGATCGCGGCCACCGGCCTGGACGTCACGCCCGGCGAGTTCACGGTCGCCCTCGCGGCGACGGTGGCGGTCCTGTGGGTCGTGGGGCAGGCGGCCCTGTCGCCCTTCTTCGGCCCGATCTGCGGATTCCTCGGGATCTGGGTGGCCCTCGGCTACCTCAACTGGCAGCGCCAGAAGCGCATCGAGAAGTTCATCAACCAGCTCCCCGAGCTCTCCCGCATCCTGGCCAACGCCACCCAGGCCGGCCTCGCGCTCCGGATGGCCCTCAGCCTGGCGGCCGACGAGCTGGAGGCCCCGGCGGGCGACGAGCTGGAGAAGGTCTCCCAGCAGCTCTCCGTCGGCACCTCCCTGGACGACGCCCTGGGCGAACTCGCCGAACGCCTCCCCTCCCGGGAACTCGTCGTCCTCGTCACCACCCTGGTCCTGGCCAACCGGGCCGGCGGCACCGTCGTCTCCTCCCTGCGGAACCTCACCGAGACCCTGGAGGAGCGCAAGGAGACCCGGCGCGAGGTCCGCACCCAGCTCTCGCAGGTGAGCATGACGGCGTACTCGGTCCCGGTCATCGGCGTCGGCTCGCTCCTCCTCATCGACAACATGCAGCCGGGGGCGCTCGACCGGATGACGGGCTCGGGCCTGGGGCAGTTCGCGGTGATCGCGGCGTTCGCCCTGTACGCGGTCGGTTTCGTCATCATCCGCCGCTTCTCGAAGATCGACGTGTAGGGACGGCAGCCGTGGAACTCCTCCTCGCCCTCCTGGCCGGCCTGGCGGTCGCCGGTGCCTGCTACGGCGTCCGGCTCTACCGGGCCGACGCCAAGCTCCCCGACGACCTCCGGCTGGCCCTGGAGGTCGGTGCGACCCGTACCGGCGCGGTCGACTCGGCGGTGGACCGCCTGGGCATGCGCTGGTCCCCGGCGGTCCTGCGCCTGATGGGCCCGAAGCGGGTCAACGCGGTGCGCCGCCGCATCGACCTGGCGGGGAACCCGGGGGGCCTGACGATCGACCGGTACGGCGCCCGTCGGGCGGTGTACGGCTTCCTGGGCGCCCTGGGAGCCTTGCTGATGCTGTCGAAGGGCTCGTACCTCACGGCACTTCTCCTCCTGGCCTTCGGGGCGTTCTGGACGGAGGTGGGCATCTGGTCGGCGGTCCGGATCCGCAAGGACCAGATCGAGCGCACGCTGCCGGACTTCCTGGACGTCCTCGCCGTCGTCGTCTCGGCGGGCCTCGGCTTCCGGCAGGCGCTCGAACGGGTCGCGGAGAAGTACGAGGGCCCGTGGTCGGACGAACTGCGCATCACCCTGCGCCAGATGGACATGGGCGTCAGCCGCCGCCAGGCCTTCGACGAACTGCGCCGCCGCAACGACTCGGAACAGGTGGCGCAGTTCGTGACGGCGCTCCAGCAGGGCGAGGAGCTGGGCGCCCCGATCGTGGAGACCCTGATCCAGATCGCGAACGACATGCGGCGCACCGACGCGCAGAACGCGCGCCGCAAGGCGGCGAAGGCGGTTCCGAAGGCGACGATGGTGATCACCACCCTGATGGTCCCGGCGACGATGATCCTCCTCGGCGCGGGCCTGTTCCTGGGCACGGGAACGGACTTCGGCTCGGTGACGGGGGAGTGAACGGGTGGGCCCGTCCGAAGACTTGTTCGCGCAAAAGGCTTCGCGGATGCAACGGAGTGTGTCACAGTGCGGACTGAGAGCGAGGGGAGGAGGGGGCGGTGGACCTGAAGACCACGGGCCTCGACGACCGGCGGATCGCCGCGACACGCTTCGTCCCGGAGAAACCGGTCAAGAATCAACTCGACCGTTTCAACCGAATCTTCGCCGAACTCCCCACCCGCACCGGTGCCGAGGCCATAACCTCCTGGCGGGGCACGAGGTCCCTCCCATGACCCGACCTGACGAATGGGCCCGGGGACCCTGTGCACCGACGGCACCATCGGCATACCGTGCCGGGGCGCAGGCGTCCGACCGCGGAGGGGACCACGATGAACGACGCGATGCTGAAGGCTCTGACCAAGGCCAGGATCGAACTGACCACACGCGCGATGTCCAGGACCGGGGACCGCGGGCAGACGGCGGTGGAGTACCTGGGGATCATTGTGGTGGTGGTGGCGATCACCGGGACGGACATCGGAAACTCGATCAAGAACGCCATTACGCAGAAGATCGCCGATCTGACCGGGGGCAAGTAGCCGCGGTTCGCTCGCGTGGCGACGCCGGTCAGGCATTCCCTGTCTACGTTGCTTCCATGGCGGGCCTCCTGTTCTTGGCCTTCGTCTACTTCATGTTCGGGCAGGCCGCCGCCACCCGAAACAGCGCCCAGACCGCTGCGGACGCAGCGGCGCTCGCAGCCGCCCAGGACGCACGGGACCAGCTGCGCGAGAGATGGCTCGACGTGATCCTCGACCCTGCGCAGTGGAGCGGATTCCTTGAAGGTAAACATTTCGCTACCCCTTCCGCGTGCCAGCAGGCGGCCGCCTTCGCCGCCAAAAACGGCGCGAAGATCTCGGGTGACGGTTGTATGCGTCTCTCTGGGGAGCATGAGGGTTTCAGCGTCACCGTGCAGACGACGGGAACGGAAGCGCAGGATGCCACCGCGTCTGCGAAAGCCGTGATCGAGCCGAAGTGCAGCTTCGAGGACCCGGAAGTGCCGGCACCGGAGGAAACAGAACCTGATCCCGATCCCACGGAGCCGGAGGAAGAACCGGAGCCGGAGTCGATTACCGGCCTGACGTGTGACGGCGATGCCTGGACGATCGACCCCGATGATCCGGCACTGCCCAGTGCCGTCGATCTCTTCACTGTTCGACTGACCGGCGACGACGAGTAAAGGAAGCACGCTTCATGAACGTTCGGTACGCACGGAGAGGGCTTTCTTCCCTCGCGGTCGCGTCGATGGCTCTCCTCACCGTCGGCTGCGGAGCCGACGAGAAGCCGAAGGCGGACAAGCCCGCCTCGACGTCTGTCGCCCCCTCCAAGGGTGGATCGGCCACACAGGAGTCGCAAGCGGCTGAGGAGCCCACGGAGACGTTGGCTGTACTCAAGGGCAATGACGGGGTCGAGCTCGTCCTTTCCTCGGCCGAGCGGGACGCAGGTGGATTCCTGACGATCAAAGGGTCCCTGAAGAACACTTCTTCACGCTCGCTTGCGCTTCCCGGTCAGATTCGTGGAGATGAGACCGAGGTCATGAAGCACGGCAACTCCCTGGGCGGAGCCACCCTCCTCGATTCCGCAGGGAAGAAGCGGTACTACGTCTTGCGTGACACTGACGGCCGCCCGTTGACCACTACTGGCCTCGACATTCTTCCCGCCGGGGGAACCGCTACCGTCTTCATGCAATTCCCCGCCCCCCCGCCTCCACCACCGAAGTCTCCTTCCAACTCCCCACCTTCGAACCCGCCACCCTCAAGCTCTCCTGAGGCGACGCCATGACGACGACGACCCACCGCCGCCTCGCCGCAATCGCCCTCGTCTCCGTGGTCCTGTGGCCCCTCTCCGTGCCCCTCGCCCACGCCGACGACCCGCCCGGCTCCGCCGGCACCGCGTCCCCCGTGCCCGTCATCGACGACAAGGCGCCGGGCCTGATGCTCCCCGACGGGGCCGTTCTCGCGGCCCCGAAGATCCTCGACATCAAGCAGATCGTCGAGGAGGAGGGCGGCGCGCAGCGCCGGCAGGACACCAACGTGGACGTGACGTTCGCGCTCCAGGCCGAGGTGCTGTTCCCGAAGGACAGCGCCAAGCTCGGGGCCGCCGCCACGAGCCGGATCGACGCGATCGCCGCCGAGATCGAGAAGCAGGGCTCCGGACGGGTCCGGGTCTTCGGGTTCACCGACAACCTCGGCACGTACGAGCACGGCCTCAAGCTCTCGAAGGAGCGCGCCGTGGCCGTGCAGCAGGTGCTCGCCCGGACCCTCGGCCCCGGGATCACCTTCGACATCCGCGGCTACAGCGAGGACTACCCGATCGCCGACAACGCCTCCGAAGAGGGCCGCAAGAAGAACCGCCGGGTCGAGATCTCCTTCCCGCGCACCACACCGCCCGCCAGCCCCTGACCGGCGCGGTTCAGCCGCGCAACGCCTTCATGCGACTCCGGATGTCGGCCGCCCGGTCCCGGACCTCTGCGACCGGAGGGATGCGGGGCCCGTGCAGTACGGGGGGTCGTTCGCCCCGGCAGGGCCCGCAGTCGCCGTCCCGCAGGGTGTCCGCTTACCCGGGTGCCCCGCAGGTGCTGCATTCGAGGATGCGGAGCGGGGCGGGGTCGCCCTGAACGGGAAGGGGCGGCAGCTTGTCGTAAAGGCGGCGGCGTACGAGGCCGGTGATGTTGCTGCACCTCGACGGGGGTCGTCTGTTTCACAGTCCTGCGCTCACGCTAGAGGCATATTACACTGCGTGGCAAGTCGGCGACCCTCCGTCGGCTGGCAGGGTGAGTGGGTGGGTTCATCCAGTCCCGAACCCCGAAACTTAAGCTTCGGGCCCACGGCCCCGCCCCCACCGGAACCAGCGCCGCCACCCCCGCCGCTCACGATCCTTCTCCCTCTCGAGCAGGGTCGCGTCAAGGGCACGCTCGGCCAGACCTTTGCTGTACAGGTCGTCGAACTCCTCGAAGATGGCGATGGCTCGGGTGTGGGTGTGGATGGCGTCGTCGTAGCGCCGTACCTTCCGGAGCGCGATGCCGAGGTTGTTGAGTGAGCCGGCTTCACCATGACGATCTTCGAGTTCGCGGTAGATGTCTGCGGCTTGGGTGTGGGTGTGGATGGCGTCGTCGTAGCGCCGTACCTTCCGGAGCGCGATGCCGAGATTGTTGAGCGCACTGGCTCCGCCGTACCGGTCGTCGAACTCGTCGAAGATGGCGATGGTTCGGTCGTGGGCGTGGATGGCGTCTTCATAGCGCTGTACCTTTTGCAGCGCGATGCCGAGGTTGTTGAGCGCGTTGGCTTCACCATGACGATTACCGAGTTCGCGGTGGATGTCCGCGGCTCGGGTGTGGGCGTGGATGGCGTCGTCGAGACGTCGCGCTTCTGCCAGGGCGATGCCGAGGTTGTTGAGCGAGCTCGCTTCACCGTGGCGATTTTCGAGTTCACGGTAGATGCCCGCGGCTTGGGTGTGGGCGTGGATGGCGTCGTCGTAGCGCCGCACCCTTCGTAGGGCGATGCCGAGACTGTTGAGCGTGTTGGCTTCGCTGCGACGGTCTTCGAGTTCTCGGGTGGCCGTGAGGGCGTACTCATTGACGGTGAGGGCGTCATGGAAGTGGCGTCGCTGAACGAGATAGACGCTCAGGCTTTCGGCTAGGAGCAAGACCATCCGGGAATGGCCGGCTGCGGCGTGAGGGACCATGGCGGTGAGGTTGGCCCGTTCAGCGTCCAGCCACGTCAGTGCGGCAGCTCGGTCGGCGAAGAGCTCAGGTACCGGTTGGCCCGGTAGCGCGCGCAGGTGGTCGTCGGCGGCATCGCAGGTGGTCGTGTAGTACGTCAGCAGTCGCTCCAAGGCCTCCTTTTCCCCCTCCTCCGGCAGTTCCGCCGCGTACAGCCGGATCAGGTCGTGGGCGCGCCAGCGGCCGGAGCGGGGTGGCTGTTCGTTGAGCAGGCCGGCGCGGGCGAGAGTGGCCAGGCCGGTGCGGGTCTCCCGCTCCTCCCGGTCGCTCAGTACGGCGGCAGCCTCGGTGGACAGGTCCGGGCCCGGGTTCAGGGACAGCAGGCGGAACAGGCGGGCGTTCCGCGGGCCGAGGCGTTGGTACGACAGGTCGAAGGCGGTCTCGACGGCCAGGGAGCGGCCGTCGCCGTCCTCGTGCTGGAGCCGCTTCAGGCGGGTGCGGATGTTGGCGAGGTCGTCGGCCAGGGTGGCGATCGGGAGGCCGGGGTCGTCGGTCAGCAGCGCGGCGGCGATCGTCAGCGCCAGAGGCAGTCGGCCGCAGTAGTCGGCCACCCGCTCCAGGGCCCCGGGGTCCTCCTCGGCGCGCGGGTCGTCGGGGCTCACCTCGGCGAGCGCGGTGGTGATCAGCGCGGCGGCCGACTCGGCGTCCAGTTCGTCCAGGGGTACGAGCCGGGCCCGGAAGTCGGGGGCGGTCAGGGCGTCGCGGGACGTCACGAGGAGCCGATGCGCGGGGTGCGCGGGCACGAGGTGGCGGAGCTGGCCGGGGGAGGAGGCGTCGTCGGCGACGATCAGGACCGCCCCGTGCGCCCCGGCGCGCCGGTTCAGCTCCGACCGGTACAGGGCCGCCTGCTCCTCGACCGTCGGCGGCAGGTCCCCGTCCCGTACCCCGAGCGCCCGCAGCAGCGACTCCAGGGCCTGTTCGGGGCCGACCGCGCCGGCCGGGTCGTAGCCGCGCAGGTGTACGTAGAGCGTGCCGCCGGGGAAGCGCCCCCGCTCCACGGCGCGGTGCGCCGCGTGCAGGGCCAGTACGGTCTTGCCGACCCCGGGTAGGCCGGTCACCACCGTCGTGCCCGCCCCGTCGGGCGCCAGGGCATCGAGGAGCGCGTCGGTCCGCTCCTTCCGGCCGGTCAGCGGCCGATCGGGCGGCAGGGAGGCCGTGGCCTGGGGGGCGGGACCGCTGCCGGGGCCCCAGTAGTTCCGGGTCTCCGAGACGTGCTGGTCCCTGCCCGCCTGGTAGTTACGGCCGTTGTCGGACGCACGGGCCCACTGCCGGGTACCGGCGGGCGGGCCGGGCCTCTCCACCCGGTCGGCGCCCTCGGCGTCGTACCGCTCGCTCAACGCCTCAAGGCCCCTCGACCTGCTGGTCCCCGCCGGCCTGCGCGATGTGTCCCCGGCCGGACGCCTTCGCGCGCTGGTCGACCTCGGCGGCGCCACCGCCGGTCTGGGTGATGGTCCCGTCGTCGGACGCCTCGGCGTGCTGACCGACCCGGAAGAGGGCTCCGTTGGTGGACTGCGGGCCGCCGGCCTGTGCGATCCGGCTGTTCCCGGACGCCGTCGCCTCCTGCGTCACCGTATGGTGAGGAACCGGGGCCGGCGGCCGCTCCCGCGAGGACCACCAGATGCACACCGCCAGTACCGCCCCCGCCGTCACCGTGCCGAAGGCGAGGGCCGTGTCGAGCCGGGGTCCCTCGCCCTGGGGCAGCCACCCCCACGACACCACCCGCACCACCCACACGCACACCCCGAACGTGGCGGCGGCCGCCACCACGGTCACCAGCCACCGCATCGCGCGCGTCATCCCGTACCCTCCCCGTTCCTCCGGCCCGGTCGTGCCACGGGCCGCTCCCATGGTCCCGGACGAGGACCGTGCCCGTCACGCCTTGCGCCGGATCGAGGCCGCCGGATCGGGACCACCGGAGTACGGCTCGGGCGCGCGGCTTCCGGAGGGCGACCCGGAGACCGATCCGCAGGGGTGGTTCCAGGGAAAACGCAAAAGCGACGGGACGCCGTCGTCGGACAGGAGCATTCTGGACGGATGACGACGACGCCGAGCGTGACGCCGAGTGTTCAGTTGGTCAGCGACCTCGTCGCCCGGATCCCCGAGTTCCGCGAGGCCTACGAGACCCATGTGCTCCACCAGGGCGGCGTGCTGCCGCACGTGTTCTTCTGGGACGTCGTCCAGGACACGGTCCGCTCCTTCCTCGGCGAGGACCCGGCCGCGCCCGACTGGCGCCGCACGCTCGCCTTCCTGGAGGAGGAGAGCCGTCGCGGGATCCTCGGCGTCGACGAGGTCATCGTCACCTCGTTCCTGGGCGACCTGCCCTCCCCGCACGAGCCCGGCCACGCCATCGTCCACCGGCTCGGCCCCGTCATGGCCGCGAAGTTCGCCCGTCTGAGGCCCCTCGGCTGATCCCCGCGCCGACCTCTCCACCAGCCCCCGTAAGGCCCCGCGTTATTCAACTCGCCTCCGTCCACGGTTACTTGGGTATCGTTCCGCGGACACGCCGAGGCCGACGCGCTCCGGCGCGGACCGGGGGGTGGCGCGAGCGTGCTGAGCGACGAGGACGTCCTGGCGGCCGTACGGCGCCGGGTCGAGGAGCGCGGCGGGGCCGGTCGGGTGCCCCCGGGCGGGGCGGACATCACCCGGCACCTCCTGATCGAGGGGCGGGTCCTGCGCTGCGTGGAGACCCGTACGGAGGAGGAGCGGTTCCACCAGGGCTCCATCGACCTGTCCGACCGGCCCGTCTACGGCTCCGACCTCGACTCGTACCGCATACCGCCCCCCGAGGACCCCGCCTCCGAGACGACGCTGAGACTGGTGCGGCGCGGTTCGGTGGACGACCGTTCCTGCGACTGCGGCAACGGCGTGGTGGCCTGCGAGCGTTGCAAGGGGCGCGGTGAGCTGCCGTGCGTCCCGGCCGAGGCCTGCGGCGGGTGCCGGGGGGTCGCCGCCTGCCTGTGGTGCGACGGCACCGGCCACCGCAGCCGCCGGACGTACGGCAGGCTGAACACGGGGCCGCAGACGAGGGCGGGACGCGTCACCTGCGGCCGGTGCGGCAGCGTGGACGCGGCGTGCGCCGACTGCCGCGGACGCGGCAGGAACACCTGCGCCCGGTGCGGCGGATCGGGCTCCCGCGGCTGTCCCGACTGCGGCCGGGCGGGCACCGTGCCCCACCGGCGCTGCGGGGGCACCGCGCGGATCGTGACGTGGACCGAGGGCGTCGTCACCCGGAGCCCGCTCGTCGTGAAGGTCAAGATCTCCTCCCCCGACCTGCCGTACGGGGCGTGGAAGAGCGCCCGCGACCACGGGGCCTGGGCCGACGTCCGCGTGGTCGGCCCCCGCTCCTCCCTCGCGCGCGACACCGCCGGGGACGTGGCCGCGGCCCTGGAGCCGTGGCTCGTCCCCCACGAAGGGGAGGTGGGCCGGCGGATCACCCTGCGCCACCTGTCCCTGGCGCGCGTCACCCTCGCCTCGGAGCCCCACCGGGTGTTCTTCGTCGTCCCCGGGCGCGACGGGCCGCACGTCGCCGCGTGGCCCTCCGGGGGGCGGGTCCGGCTGATCGCCGCCGTCGCGCTTGCGGCCCTGGTGGCCCTCGTCGTCGTGTCCCACCTCCTCGCCTGAGCCCGACCGGTACGGAGTACCTGCGGTACGGAGTACCTGCGGTACGGAGCACCCGCCCCGCCGCCCCACCCCCTCCGCCCGGAACCGATAATCGAACCCATGCCCCCGCCCCGACCCGCCGACCCCGACAGCCCCGTCGGCCCCCGCCGCCCCTCCCGCCCCCTCCTCCTCGCCCTCGGCGGCTACGCCGCCACCCGCGCGATCGGTCTCGTCGTCCTCGCGATCGCCGCCGCCGCGACCGGCGAGGACGGGCTGCACCGGCTCAAGGGCCGCTGGGACTCCGTCTGGTACGTGCGGATCGCCGAGCACGGCTACGGGTACGAGACCGTCCTGCCCAACGGCGACGTCCACTCCGACCTGGCCTTCTTCCCGCTCCTCCCGCTCCTGGAGCGTGCCCTGTCCGCCGTACTCCCGCTCGACGCGGCCGGCGCGGGGCTCCTCGTCTCCTGGACCGCCGGGCTCGTCGCCGCCTGGGGCATCTTCAAGTGCGGCGCCCACGCCCTCGGGCCGCGGACCGGCGTCCTGCTCGCCGTCCTGTGGGGCGTGTACCCGACCGCGTTCGTGCAGTCCATGGCGTACACGGAGACCCTCTTCACCGCCCTCGCCGCCTGGTCCCTGTACGCGGTCCTGCGCGACCGCTGGATCCTCGCCGGCCTCCTCTGCGCCGCCGCCGGCCTCACCCGCCCCACCGCCGTCGCCCTGATCGCCGCCCTCGGCATCACCGCCCTCGCCGCCCTCGTGCGGGACCGCCGGCTGCCCGCGCGGACGGTGGCCGGCGTGCTGCTCGCGCCCCTGGGCTGGCTCGGGTACATCGTGTACGTGGGGGTACGGCAGGACAGCCCCACCGCCTACTTCGAGGTCCAGGCCGCCTGGGGCAACTCCATCGACGGCGGCCTCGCGCTCGCCCGGTTCGTCGCGGGCCTGCCCTGGCCCGCCGCCCTCGGCCTGACCGCGGCCCTCGCCCTGCTCGCCTGGCTCGTCGTCCTCTGCGTACGGCAGCGGCAGCCCCTGCCCCTGCTCGTGTACACGATCGGCGTCGTCCTCGTCTCGCTCGTCGGCGCCGCCTACTTCGGCTCCCGGCCGCGCCTGATGATGCCCGCGTTCGGACTGCTGCTCCCGCCCGCCGCGGCCCTCGCGCGCCTCCGGCCCCGCGCCGCCGCCCCGGTCCTCGCCGGCCTCGCCCTCGCCTCCGCCGCGTACGGCGCCTTCACGCTCCTGGGGTCGGGCCCTCCGTGAGCCCTCCCCGGCCCGGATCCCCCGTGAGGTCCACGCGCACGCGTACCCCCGCCCGCACCCCCCACCCCGCCAGCGCGCCCGCCTCCGCCTCCAGGACGTGCCGGCCGCGCGGCCGGACCATGCCCAGCCGGCCCGGCCGCATCGTGACCACGGACAGGACCCGGAACGAGCGGTCCAGGTGCGCCACGTCGATCGCGAACCGCATCCCGAAGGTGTGCACGCTGTTCGTCCGGACGATCAGCAGCGCCCCCGCGACCCCGTCCCGCCCGAGCAGCCCCCGCCGCCGCGCCCGGTACGACGCCGCCACCTCCAGCGGGACCGCCGCGCCGCCCGGCACCGTCAACGTCCCCGCCCCGTCCGCCCATTTCCCCATGCGCCAGACCGTAGCCGCCTCCGCTCCCCAGGGGGTGTCTCGCCGATCATGCCGGGCTCGCGGTGTCCGGCACCGCACCTCGCCGCGTTGTCGTCACTCGCCAGGGCTCCGCCCTGACTCCCTCCTCCGCCTTGCGATGCACGGCACCGGACACCGCTCCCTGATCCGGCCTGATCGACAAGACACCCCCTAAGGTCTGCCCGTGGACGTCCTGCTGCTGATCTCCGTCGCCGCCCTGTGGGGCGCCGCCACCGGGCTGCTCGTCCCGCGGGCCGCCCACCGTCTCTCCGTCGAGCCGGAGGAGCCGTGGCGGGACCGCTGCCCCGCCGGGCACGTGCTCGCGGGGCCCGCGGGCGGCTGGCTCGGCGGGCCCGGCCGGGGCGAGTGCGCGACCGCCGCCCCGCTCGCCACCCCGCTGCTCACCGCCCTGGTCTGCGCCGTGCTCGCCGCCGCCACCGGCACGCCCCGGCCCGAACTGGCGGTCTGGCTGCTCGCCGCCCCCTTCGCCGTCCTCCTCGCCCGCGTCGACGCCCGCGTCCACCGCCTCCCGGACGGGCTGACCCTGCCGCTCGCCGCCGCCCTGCCGCTGCTCCTCGGGGCCGCCGAGCTCCTCCCGTACGACGCCGGCTCCTGGCTCCACGCGCTGCTCGGCGCGCTCGCCCTCGGCGGCGGCTACCTGGTGCTCTTCCTGGTCAACCCGAGCGGCCTCGGCTTCGGCGACGTGAAGCTGGCGCTCCCGCTGGGCGCGGCCCTGGGCTGGTACGGCTGGGGGGTCCTCTTCGCCGGGGCGTTCGCCGGCTTCCTCCTCGGCGCGGTGTACGGCCTCGTCCTGGTCCTGCTCCGGCGGACCGACCGCTCCTCCGCGATCCCCTTCGGCCCCTCCATGCTCGCGGGCGGACTGCTCGGCCTCCTCCTCGGCGCGTTCACCGCCGTTCCCTGAGCAGCCGTCCCCGAGGCGCTGCCCGCCGCCCCCGCGTCAACGTCGCGCCCCCGCCGCCCGGTCCCCCCTGGGAGGGACGGAACCCCGCCGCCACGCCGGGGCGTAAACCCGCCACGGAGCCCCACAGCCCTTGTCCCGCCCGGGATCCGGGGTTTTCCGGACGGGACTTCCGGCGCGCGTGGCGCGCAGGACGACTAATGAAGGGTTATGGTGGAAACCCCCCCTCGGGCCGGTCCGTATCCCCCCCCACGGACCGGCCCGTTTTTCGTCCCCGGCCAGGGGACGTCAGCCCCGGCCGGCCCAGATGTTCGTGCCCGCCGTGTCCACCGCGAACGAGTCGATCTCCGCCAGCTCCCCGTCCGTCAGGGGAGCGCCGCCGAGCGCGGCCACGTTCTCCTCCAGCTGGGCGACGCTGGACGCGCCGATCAGCGCCGACGTCATCCGAGGGTCCCGCAGCACCCACGACAGCGCCAGCTGCGCCAGGGACTGCCCGCGCCGCTCGGCGATGTCCGCGAGGCCGCGCAGGCGCCGCAGCACCTCGTCGGAGAGCAGGTTCGGGTCGAGGGACTTGCCCTGGGTGGCCCGCGAGCCCTCAGGGATGCCCTTCAGGTACTTGTTGGTGAGCAGGCCCTGCGCCAGCGGCACGAAGGAGATGCAGCCCATGCCGGCGGCCTCCAGGGTGTCGAGCAGGCCGTCCTCCTCGGTCCAGCGGTTGATCATCGAGTACGAGGGCTGGTGGATCAGGGCCGGGACGCCCATCTCCTTCAGGATCCGCGCGGCCTCGGCGGTCTGCTCGCTGGTGTAGGAGGAGACGCCGACGTACAGCGCCTTGCCCTGCTGGACGGCGGAGGCCAGGGCCCCCATCGTCTCCTCCAGCGGGGTCTCCGGGTCGAAGCGGTGCGAGTAGAAGATGTCGACGTAGTCGAGGCCCATCCGGTCCAGGGAGGCGTCGAGCGAGGACAGCAGGTACTTGCGGGAGCCCCACTCGCCGTACGGGCCGGGGTGCATCAGATAACCGGCCTTGGTCGAGATGACCAGTTCGTCCCGGTACGGCGCGAAGTCCTGGGCGAAGATCTTGCCGAAGTTCAGCTCGGCCGAGCCGGGCGGCGGCCCGTAGTTGTTCGCCAGGTCGAAGTGGGTGACGCCCAGGTCGAAGGCGCGGCACAGGATCGCGCGCTGCGAGTCGAGCGCGCGGTCGTCGCCGAAGTTGTGCCAGAGGCCGAGGGAGACCGCCGGGAGCTTGAGGCCGCTGCGGCCCGTGCGGCGGTACTCCATGGTGTCGTAGCGGTCCGGGGAAGCGAGGTACGGGGAGGAATCAGTCACGTATCTCTGCTTATCACGGACTTGTGACCGTCCCGGGCTGGGAGCCCGCAGCCCCCGCGCAGTAGTGTGGCCGCCTGCGGACCGCCGATGCCTGGGGTCCGTCGCTGCACAGAGGGGTAAAGAACGGTGAACCTGCGCGACCTGGTGTACGGGCTCTACGCACGCCGGGTGGAGGGCCGTCTCGACCACGCCCAGGTGCCCAAGCACATCGGGGTCATCCTCGACGGGAACCGGCGCTGGGCCAAGGCGTCCGGCGGGACCCCCGAGCAGGGACACAAGGCCGGCGCGGACAAGATCCAGGAGCTGCTCGGCTGGTGCGCCGAGACCGACGTCGAGGTCGTCACGCTCTGGATGCTCTCCACGGACAACCTGAACCGGCCCGAGGAGCAGCTCGTCCCGCTGCTCGGCATCATCGAGAACGCCGTGCGCGCGCTCGCCGCCGACGGGCGCTGGCGGGTCCACCACGTCGGCACGATGGACCTGCTGCCCGCCCGCACCCAGTCCGTCCTGAAGGAGGCCCAGGAGGCCACCCGGGACAACACGGGGATACTCGTGAACGTCGCCGTCGGCTACGGCGGGCGCCAGGAGATCGCCGACGCGGTCCGCTCGCTGCTCCTGGAGCACGCCGACCGGGGCACCAGCTTCGAGGAGCTCGCCGAGATCGTCGACGTCGAGCACATCTCCGAGCACCTCTACACGCGCGGCCAGCCCGACCCGGACCTGGTGATCCGCACCAGCGGCGAGCAGCGGCTCTCCGGGTTCATGCTCTGGCAGAGCGCCCACTCCGAGTACTACTTCTGCGAGGTCCACTGGCCGGCCTTCCGCAAGGTCGACTTCCTGCGGGCGCTGCGCGACTACGCCGCCCGGCACCGGCGCTACGGGACCTGACGCACCCCCCCTCACCCGGTCGGAACCGATCACCTCGTGTTCACGAACACGTCGTCATATGCCATGGCATGGCCGAGGTCGTTCGAGGGCATATCCCTGGTGAAGTGAGCGGCACGGAGACCGCCACCCGGGAGGCCCCTTGCACCAGGACGACCGTGCGGGACACGCACGGGAGACGTGGAGGGCCGTGGTCCGGCCCGCGCATCGCGGCCCGCACCCGGTCCCATCCCGCAGCGACACCGGTTCCGTCGCGCCCCGACCTCACAGGGGTCTTCAGAGGGGGTCTGTCCTTCCGTGGTGACCAGCACGAAGCGCCGCCTTTCCGACCGGCGCACCTATGTTCTCGACACCAGCGTCCTGCTGGCCGACCCCAACGCCGTGTCCCGTTTCGAGGAGCACGAGGTGGTGCTCCCGATCGTCGTGGTCACGGAGCTGGAGGCCAAGCGGCACCATCCGGAGCTCGGGTACTTCGCCCGGCAGGCCCTGCGCCTGCTCGACGACTTCCGGATCCGGTACGGACGCCTCGACGCCCCGCTCCCCATCGGGGACCTGGGCGGCACCCTGCGTGTCGAACTCAACCACTCCGATCCCGGCGTCCTGCCCGCCGGCTACCGGTTGGGGGACAACGACTCACGGATCCTCGCGGTCGCGCGCAACCTCCAGGCCGAGGGGTACGACGTCACGGTCGTCTCCAAGGACCTGCCGCTGCGCATCAAGGCCTCCTCGGTCGGGCTCCTCGCCGAGGAGTACCGGGCCGAGCTCGCCATCACGGACGCCAACGGCTGGACCGGCATGTCCGAGCTCGCCCTCTCCGCCGACCAGGTGGACCTGCTCTACGACCAGGAGACGCTGTACGTGCCGGAGGCCGCCGAGCTCCCGGTCCACACGGGCCTGGTGCTCCAGTCCGAGCGCGGCAAGGCGCTCGGCCGGGTCACCGCCGAGGGGAACGTACGGCTCGTCAGGGGCGACCGGGAGGCCTTCGGGCTGCGCGGCCGCAGCGCCGAGCAGCGGATCGCGCTCGATCTGCTCCTCGACCCGGACGTCGGCATCATCTCCATGGGCGGCCGGGCCGGCACCGGCAAGTCCGCGCTCGCGCTCTGCGCGGGCCTGGAGGCGGTCCTGGAGCGCCGCCAGCACCAGAAGGTGATGGTCTTCCGTCCGCTGTACGCGGTCGGCGGCCAGGAGCTGGGCTACCTGCCGGGCAGCGAGGCCGAGAAGATGAGCCCGTGGGCGCAGGCCGTCTTCGACACGCTGTCCTCGGTCGCGAGCCGCGAGGTGGTCGAGGAGGTGCTCGGCCGCGGGATGCTGGAGGTCCTGCCGCTCACCCACATCCGGGGCCGCTCCCTCCACGACGCGTTCGTCATCGTGGACGAGGCCCAGTCCCTGGAGCGGAACGTCCTGTTGACCGTTCTGTCCCGGATCGGGGCGAATTCGCGGGTCGTGCTCACCCATGACGTCGCCCAGCGCGACAACCTCCGGGTGGGCCGGTACGACGGAGTCGTCGCCGTCATCGAGAAACTGAAGGGGCATCCGCTCTTCGCCCACGTCACCCTCACCCGCTCCGAGCGCTCCCCGATCGCCGCGCTCGTCACGGAGATGCTGGAGGACGTTCAGATCTGACCGTTTCGTACCTTTCCGTATCGGTACGGAAGTTGACGCCGCCCGGCGAAACGCAGGAGCTTAGCCGGGCGGCGTCGCCGTGTCCGCCACATACGCCAAAACACCTGCCCCTTTCACGATGTGAGCTTTCACACGCAACACAGAATTGCCTTGCGGCATCGCCGTCCGGCAAAGTCTTGCTTCCGTCAGGCCCCGCACACGGCACCCGTGCACCCTCAGGGGAGCGCACCGCACAACTCAACAGACGTCCGCCGTATGCCGCCCACAGCACCACGGGCCCGTGTCTCCTGTGACCCCGTACGTCGGAGACCAGTGCCAGGGGCAAGATTTCGCCCGCGTGGTCACCTGTGCGGGCGATGCTGGAAGGAAACCGTGTGAGCCGGATCTCGGTCCGGGGATTCGCGGTGGCTTCGGCCACTGCGGTCACCACCGTCGGCGCCGTCGTCGGCGTCGCCTCGGGCAATGCCGCGCAGCCCGCCGACGACAGCTTCGAGGCCGCCGCCGCCGACACCACGCTGCTCGCGGACATCCCCGCGGGCGAGCAGGCGCAGGTACAGGTCTCGTCCCTCGCGGAGCAGGCCTCCGTCCAGGCCGCCGCGGCCGACTCGGCCGCGAAGAAGTCCGCGGAGGAAGCGGCCCGCATCCGCGCCGCCAAGGACGCCGAGGCCAAGAAGGAAGCGGCCGTCAAGGCCGAGGCGGAGGCCAAGGCCAAGGAGAAGGCCGAGAAGGAGCGCAAGGCGAAGGAGGAGGCCGAGCGCGCCAGCCGTTCCTCCACCCGTGACGTCACGTCCTTCACGGCCCAGGCCTCCTACACCGTCGCCGAGGTCAAGGCGATCGCCCGCCAGATCGTCCCGGCCTCCCAGTTCCAGTGCTTCAGCACCATCGTGGACCACGAGTCCAGCTGGAACTACCGCGCGACCAACCCGTCCTCGGGCGCCTACGGCCTCGTCCAGGCCTACCCGGGCAGCAAGATGAGCTCGGCCGGGGCCGACTGGCGGACCAACCCCGCCACCCAGATCAAGTGGGGCCTCAACTACATGAACGACCGCTACGGCAGCCCGTGCGACGCCTGGGCCTTCTGGCAGAACAACCACTGGTACTAGTACCGGGTCTCAACCCCGCGGAGCCCCTCGCCGTCCTACGGTGAGGGGCTCTTCGCACGCGGGCGTGTAGGTTCGGGGCTCCACGGGCACCCGGGTAGCCACCGGGAAGAGCGGGCGGGGGAAGAGGGAAGAACATGTCGCGAGTGCCAGGGTGGCTGAACCGGCTGGGCGAGGGCCTGAGCCGCGCGGGCCGACGACTCGACGAGCGCAGGGCCGAGGCGGAACGGGACGACGAACTCGACCAGCCGTACGGAAGACCCGGCGGGGACGCCCCCGCGCGGCCCGAGGCCGACCCGGACACCGCCGCGCCCCTCCCCTCCGAGCAGCAGGCCGCCCCCGCGGAAACCGGCCTCTCCGTCCCCGCGCCCCCCTCGTACGCCCCGGCCGTCGCCGCCCGCCCCGACCCCGCCGCCGCCATCCCCTGGGGGATGCGCGTGGCCGCCGAGGCGGGCTGGCGCCTGCTCGTCCTCGCCGGGACGGTCTGGGTCCTGATGAAGGTGATCAGCTCCGTCCAGCTGGTCGTCCTCGCGTTCGTCGCCGCGCTCCTCGTCACCGCCCTGCTCCAGCCCACCGTGGCCATGCTCCGCCGCAAGGGCCTGCCCCGCGGCCTCGCCACCGCCGTCACCGCCGTCTCCGGCTTCGTCGTGATGGGCCTGGTCGGCTGGTTCGTGGTCTGGCAGGTCATGGACAACATCGACAACCTGTCCGACCAGGTCAAGGGCGGCATCGAGGAGCTCAAGCGCTGGCTCCTCAACAGCCCCTTCCACGTGACCGAGCAGCAGATCAACGGCATCGCCCAGAACCTCAGCGACTCCGTCGGCACCAACGCCGAGCAGATCACCCAGGTCGGCCTCCAGGGCGTCACGGTCGTCGTCGAGACGATGACCGGCATCCTCCTCGCCATGTTCTCGACGCTCTTCCTGCTGTACGACGGGAAGAAGGTCTGGGAGTGGACGCTCAGGCTGGTGCCCGCCCAGGCCCGGCCGGGCGTCGCGGGCGCCGGGCCGCGCGCCTGGCGCACCCTCACCGCCTACGTGCGGGGCACGGTCCTGGTCGCCCTCATCGACGCCGTCTTCATCGGCATCGGCCTCTACTTCCTCGACGTGCCGATGGCCGTGCCGCTCGCCGTCTTCATCTTCCTCTTCGCCTTCATCCCGCTGGTCGGCGCCGTGGTGTCCGGCGCCCTCGCCGTCGTCGTCGCCCTCGTCACCAACGGGGTGTTCACCGCCCTCATGGTGCTCGTCGTCGTCCTCGCCGTGCAGCAGATCGAGGGCCACGTCCTCCAGCCGTTCATCCTCGGCCGCGCGGTGCGGGTCCATCCGCTCGCCGTCGTCCTCGCGGTCGCCGCCGGCGGCCTGACCGCCGGCATCGGCGGCGCCGTCGTCGCCGTCCCGCTGGTCGCCGTCACCAACACGGCGGTCGGCTACCTGCGCGCGTACAGCACCGAACAGGCCCTGCGCAGCACGCCGGAGCCGCGCGGGGCGACCGCGTACGAAGTGGCCCCGACGCCCGCCCCCGGCGCGGCGCGGGGCGAGCAGGTCGAGCGGGGCGAGGGTGAGGGCGCGTGATATCGGAACCGGAGCTGGTGGGCGGCGGGGGATTCGAGAGACCCGAGGTGCTCACCGAGGCGCCGCCGTCCCGCCCGCCCCGGGCCCGCCGGCCCTGGCTGTGGGCGCTCGGCGGCGCGGTCGCGGCCTCGGCGGTCTGGGGCGGCGGGCTCTACGCGTACGAGCGGGCGAAGCCGACGGGCCCGGACCTCGGTGGGTACAAGGAGGTGGACGACCTCTGCGGGAAGGCCGGGCTGGAGGCGCTCGCCGGGGTCCTGGGCAAACGGAGCGAGGAAGGCGCCGGGCCGTTGGTGGACGACCCGACGCTGCACAGGAGGAGCTGCATGCTGACCTTCGGCTCGCCGGAGACGGGATACAGCGGAAACATCGTGTACACCCTGCACAAGGCGACCGACCCGGGGCCCGAGTTCGGGGCCTGGGGGAAGTACTACGAGCTCGCCACCCCGATCGACGGTGTCGGGGAGAAGGCCCTCTTCGACGACCGGGGGGGCGAGGGCGGAGAGCTCCGGGTGCTCGACGGCCAGGTCGAGATCGAGCTGAGCGTCTCCCGGCAGTACGTCACCGACGAGAACGGTGAGTTGGTCCAGGAGACCGAGCCGGTGGACCTCTCCGGGATCGAGGTCCCGATGACCCAGGACCTGCTCGCCCTGATGGCCGAGCTCAGGAAGTGACGGAAGGGCCCCGGGGCGGAAAGCCCCGGGGCCCTTCTCGTACGGTCTCGTACGGTCCGCGGTCAGGCCTGCTCGGCGAGGACCGCTTCCGCGTCGAGGGTGACGCCGACCGCCTGGATCACGGCGGCGATCTTCACGGCCTCCTGGATGGTGGCGCGGTCGAGACCGGACTGGCGCAGGACCTGCTCGTGCGAGTCCAGGCACTGGCCGCAGCCGTTGATCGCGGAGACGGCCAGCGACCACAGCTCGAAGTCGACCTTCTCCACGCCCGGGTTGCCGATGACGTTCATCCGCAGACCGGCGCGCAGCGTCCCGTACTCGGGGTCCGACAGGAGGTGCCGGGTCCGGTAGAAGACGTTGTTCATCGCCATGATCGCGGCGGCGGACTTGGCGGCCTGGTACGCCTCGGGCTTCAGGTTCTCCCGGGCCTCCGGCTCCAGCTCCTTGAGCACCTTCGGCGAGCGCGAGGCGATCGCGCAGGCCAGGACGGTGCCCCACAGCTGCTGCTGCGGGAGGTCGCTGTTGCCGATGACCGAGCCCAGGTTGAGCTTCAGGTCCTTGGCGAAGTCCGGTATGGCGGCCTTGAGTTCATCGAGAGCCATGGCGGATCACTCGCCCGAGAGGAGCTTGACGGGGTCGAGCGTGGTCTCGCCCTTGCTCCAGTTGCACGGGCACAGCTCGTCGGTCTGCAGGGCGTCGAGGACCCGCAGGACCTCCTTGGGGTTACGGCCGACGGAGCCGGCGGTCACCATGGTGAACTGGATCTCGTTGTTCGGGTCCACGATGAAGACGGCGCGCTGGGCGAAGCCGTCCTCGCCCTCGACGCCGCAGTCCCGCATCAGGTCGTGCTTGGAGTCCGCGAGCATCGGGAAGGGCAGGTCGCGCAGGTCGTCGTGGTCCTTGCGCCAGGCGTGGTGCACGAACTCGGAGTCGCCGGAGACGCCGAGGATCTGGGCGTCGCGGTCCGCGAACTCGTCGTTCAGCTTGCCGAACGCGGCGATCTCGGTCGGGCAGACGAAGGTGAAGTCCTTCGGCCAGAAGAACACCACGCGCCACTTGCCCTCGTAGGACTTGTGGTCGATCTGCTCGAACTCCTTGCCGCTCTCCAGCGACACGCAGGCGGTCAGGTCGTAGGTGGGGAACTGGTCACCGACAGTGAGCACGCGCTCTCCTTGCAGCAGGGAAACACCCTTTTTGAGGGGTTTCCATGAGGGTTGGACGGATCCACAGCATGGCACGGAGTGCATTGATCAGTGAAATAGCTAGAGTGGGTCGTGTTGATCGAAGGTGGTTATCAGTGGCATCCCCGTACAACCCTCCGTACAGCCCCCCGAACGGCTCGCACCGCACCAAGCAGCCGAGCCTTTCCCAGCTCAGAGCGTTCGCGGCGGTCGCCGAGCACCTGCACTTCCGTGACGCGGCGGCCGCCATCGGCATGAGCCAGCCCGCGCTCTCGGGCGCGGTTTCGGCACTCGAAGAGGCACTCGGTGTCCAGCTCCTGGAGCGTACGACGCGGAAGGTGCTGCTCTCGCCCGCCGGGGAGCGGCTCGCGGTGCGCGCGCGGACGGTCCTCGACGCGGTGGCCGAGCTGATGGAGGAGGCGGAGGCGGCCCGGGCCCCGTTCACCGGGGCGCTGCGGCTCGGGGTGATCCCCACCGTCGCCCCCTACCTGCTGCCCACCGTGCTGCGCCTGGTCCACCGGCGCTACCCGGACCTCGACCTCCAGGTCCACGAGGAGCAGACCTCCTCGCTCCTGGAGGGGCTCGCGGCCGGACGGCTCGACCTGCTCCTGCTCGCCGTGCCGCTCGGGGTGCCCGGCGTCACCGAAGTGCCCCTCTTCGACGAGGACTTCGTCCTGGTCACCCCGTCCGGGCACCCGCTGGCCGGACGGGACGACATCCCGCGCGAGGCCCTGAAGGAGCTGCGGCTGCTGCTCCTGGACGAGGGGCACTGCCTGCGCGACCAGGCCCTCGACATCTGCCGCGAGGCCGGGCGCTCGGACGGCGCCGAGGTCACCACCACCGCGGCCGGCCTGGCCACCCTGGTCCAGCTCGTCGCCGGCGGCCTCGGGGTGACCCTGCTGCCGCGCACCGCCGTCCCGGTCGAGACCGCCCGCAACACCGCCCTGGGGACGGGCCGCTTCGCCGCCCCGGCCCCCTCGCGCCGGATCGCCCTCGCGATGCGGACGGGCGCGGCCCGGCAGGGCGAGTTCGAGGAGCTGGCGGAGGCGCTGCGGGGAGCGATGGAGGAGCTGCCGGTACGCGTGGTGGGCGGCGGTTCCTGAGACCCCCCGGCATCAGGAACCGCCGCCCGTGCGCGTACATCCGATCGACGGGTTACTCCGTGCGCAGCCCGTCCGCGCGCATCAGCCGCCACAGGGCCGGCATGCTCAGCAGCGTCACCAGCCCGATCAGGGCGGCGCCGACGCCGACCACGGGCAGGAACACCCACCAGTCCTGGACCGTCTGCCCGCCCATCTTCAGCAGGACGACCCCGAGGCCGAGCCCGCCGACCACGGCGAGCGCGAGGCCGAGGGCGATCGGCACCGCCGTCTGCCACAGCACCGACCAGCTCAGGGTGGAGCGGCGGGTGCCGAAGGCGACGAGCGAGGAGAGCAACCGCTTGCGGTCCCTCAGCTGCTCCAGGGTGGTGACCAGGAGCGAGGCCGCCACCAGGAGCATCGTCAGGGTGGAACCGACGAGGATGCCGGTGCGGACGCTGGAGAAGGCCGCGTCGCGCTCGATGTCCTTCAGGTCCTTCGTCCAGGCGGTCGGGTCGACCGCCGCCGTCGTGTTCCGCACGTGGTCGGCGGCGTCGGGCACGGCCGGGTCGAGCCGGATCATGTTCTGCGCGTAGGGCGTGTCGAGCAGGCCGGTGTCGATCGCCGACGGGGTGGCGAGGACGCCGTACTGGTACATGCCCGTCGGGTCGGGGCGGGAGTCCACGACCTTCGTGCCGGCGGGGAGCTTCCACAGCGGCACCGGGGTGTCCGCGGGCGGCCGCTCCGGCCCGTCCTTCGGCGGGTGCGGGTCGCGCAGGGCGACCGTGGCGCCCGGCCGCGCGACCGCGGTGACCCGCGCGTCGTCCGGGGAGCCCTGCGCGCCGTGCGCGAGGGCGACGAAGACGTCGCCGTCCCGGCAGGAGGGCAGGGTGGCGAACTCCCGCAGGGAGGAGCAGTCGCCGACCCTGATCGAGGCCGACGGGGCGAAGTCCTTGCCCTCCTCCAGGGGGCCGGGCCGCCACACGTGCGACTCGAGGATCGACGTCGCCGCGTCGACGCCCTCGGTCCGCGTGAAGCGGGCGGTGATGTCGCGGGCCTCGTCGGCGGTCCTGTCGCGGAACCCGACGGCGATCCGGGCCCGGGACGGGTCCTCGCCGGTCGGCAGCGTGAAGTCCCTCTCCATCGCCTGGAAGAGCATCTGGAGCGCGATGGCGCCGGTGGCCGCGACGACGATGCCGCTGACCGCGCGGGCCGCCGTGCCGCTGCTCAACTGGAGCCTGCGGACGGCGAGCTGCCAGGCCACCGGGCCCGCGTGCAGCCGCTTCACCCCGGCCTCGACCAGCCACGGGAGCAGCGTGGTCAGACCGATCAGGAAGAGGACGGTGCCGGTCACGACGGGCACGGTGTCGATGCTGGTCTCGGTCACCGCGACCCGGCCCATGAGCGGGGCGAGCAGGGCGGCGCCGGCCGCCAGGAGCAGCAGCCGCCACCACAGCCGGCGGCGGCGCGGCGCGGAGGCCCGGACGACGCCGAGCGGTTCGATCGCCACCCCGCGCAGCGCGACGAGGGTGACCACGACCGAGGCGACCGGGACGGCGGCGAGGGCGAGGGCGGCGAGCGCGGGCATCGGCACGACGTCGGAGGGGAAGGCGTTGACGTCCCAGATGGTGAAGGAGCCGGCGAACTGCCGGGCCGCCGCGAAGAGTCCGGCGCCGGCCAGGAGGCCGAGGAGCGCGCCCGCCAGGGACTCGCCGGCCGCGATCCGCCGGGTCATGGGGACGTCCGCGCCGACCAGCCGGAGCGCCGCGAGCCGCCGGTCGCGCTGCTCGCCGCCGAAGCGGACGGCGGTCGCGATGAAGACGAGCACGGGAAGCAGCAGGACGACGCAGGCGACGACCACGAGGAGGATCAGGAAGGCGTTCATCGGTTCCTCGGGCACCGACCAGCCGAAGCGCTCGCCGCGCCCGTCGAGGTTGCCGGCGTCGAGGAAGTCGACGTGGGCGACGTACCGCAGGTCGGCCGGGCCGATGAGCCCGCCCTTGCCGAGGGTCCCGGCCACCTCGTAGGGGAGCCGTTCCTCGAGCAGGGCGCCCTCGGGGGAGTCGAGCAGTTCGCGGAGCGCGGGGGAGACCAGCATCTCGCCGGTCCGGGGGAACGCGGTCGCGCCCGGGGGGACCGGGGGCGCGTCGCCGTCGGGCTGCAGCAGCAGTCCGGAGACGACGTCGTCCCGGTAGGTGGTGGCACGGGTGAGGTGGAGAAAGGTGCCGGGCCCGGGGGCGGTGACCTCCCGGCTCGCGTCGACGGCGCGGACCGCCTCCCGCACCTCCCGCTGGAAGAGCATGTTCGGCAGGGAGGCGGCGAGCAGCAGCAGCGCCACGCCGAAGCCGACGCCGGTCGCGGTCAGCAGGGTGCGCAGCAGGCCGGGGCGGCCGCCGGTGACGGCGAACCGGGCGCCGAGGGTCAGGTCGCGGGCCCAGACGCGGAGCTTCATGCCGCCCACTCCGCGTCCCGTACGCGCCCGTCGCGCACGACGATCTCGCGGTCCGAGTAGGCGGCGACCCTGGCCTCGTGGGTGACGAGGACGACGGCGGCGCCGGTGTCCCGGGAGGCCTCGGTGAGCAGGCTCATGACCCGTTCGCCGTTGAGGGAGTCGAGGGCGCCGGTCGGTTCGTCGGCGAAGATCACCCGCGGGGCGGTGACGAGCGCGCGGGCGACGGCGACGCGCTGGCCCTGGCCGCCGGATATCTCGCCGGGCCGCTTGGCCGCGACGTCGTCGACCTCCAGGCGGGCGAGCCATGCGACGGCCCTGGCCTCGGCGGTCTTCCGCTTCTCGCCGTTGAGGCGGAGCGGGAGGGCCACGTTCTCGGCGCAGGTCAGCTCGGGGACGAGCTGGCCGAACTGGAAGACGAAGCCGAAGTCGGTGCGGCGCAGGGAGCTGCGCTCGCGGTCGGAGAGGGCGGTGAGGTCGCGCCCGTCGTAGGCGATGGTGCCGGCGTCGGGGCGGACGATGCCGGCCAGGCAGTGCAGCAGCGTGGACTTGCCGGAGCCGGAAGGGCCCATGACGGCGACGACCTCGCCGGCCCGCAGCGAGAAGTCGGCGCCGGCGAGCGCCGGGGTCGGCCCGTAGGCCTTGTCGAGGCCGGTGGCCTTCAGAAGGGGTGCGGAGGTCATCGGCGGACCTCCTCGGCGAGCCGGTCCAGCCGGGCGGCGGTCAGTTCCAGCCAGCGCAGGTCCGCCTCCAGGTGGAAGAGGGCGTGGTCGCAGATGAGCTGGTCGGCGAGGTCGCCGTCCTTCTTGCGCCGGGTGAGCTCGCGCATCAGGCGCAGGTGCTCGGAGCGCTGGGCGTCGAGGATCCCGTCGGCCCCGCGGCCGGTCAGGAGGGCGAGGACGACCTTGGTGTAGAGGGTGGACTGGAGGTACGGCTCCGGCTTCTCGGGGGTGGCGAGCCACTGGGCGACATCGGTGATGCCGGCTTCGGTGATGGCGTACCGCTTCCGCTCGGGGCCGCCGCCCGCCTCGACGCCGTCGACGACCACGAGGCCGTTCTTGAGGAGCCGGGACATGGTCGAGTAGACCTGGCCGTAGTGGAGCGGCCGGTCGTGGCCGAATCTGTCGTCGAAGGCGCGCTTGAGGTCGTAGCCGTGGCGCGGGCCGGACTCCAGGAGCCCGAGAAGGGTGTGGCCGATGGACATGCCGGTCACTGTACACGGCGTGTATACCTGCGATGTATAGCGGCCGGACGGGCGGCGGGCGGGTGGTGGTCGGGTGCCGGGCGGGCCGCCGCCGGTAAGCGGAATGCTCCCTTCATGCAACCGATCGACGTATTTGGGCGTCGGTTCCTCTGGACGCGGGTGCTGATTCTCACGTCCGGAAAAGACGTGATCGGTCTCCTATGTCCGTCCTGTCGGTGTTAGCTTGCTGAGCTGATCCGACACGCACGGCACGCGCCGGAGCGCCGGGAGCCGGGACACACGACGAGCGGAGCGACGGGACACATGGGCCGACCTGACACGGGCAAGGCGAAGAAGAGCGGCATACGCCGCCTCTTCTCCTGGAAGAAGCTCCTGGGCACCTTCTTCGTGTGCTGCCTGCTCGGCATGGGCGCCCTGTACGTCGTCTACCTCATGGTCCCGGTGCCGACGGCCAACGCCGAGGCGACGATGCAGAGCAACATCTACAAGTACTCCAACGGCAAGATCCTCGCCCGCACCGGCGAGATCAACCGCGAGATCGTCGGCCTCGACAAGATCCCCGAGCAGGTCCAGAAGGCGTTCGTCGCCGCCGAGAACAAGACCTTCTACAAGGACAACGGCGTCGACATCAAGGGCACCACCCGCGCCGCCTGGTCCACCGTCACCGGCAAGGGCAAGCAGGGCGGCTCGACCATCACCCAGCAGTACGTCAAGAACTACTACCTGAGCCAGGACCAGACGGCGACCCGCAAGCTCAAGGAAATGGTCATCGCCCTCAAGGTCGACCAGAACATGAGCAAGAACGAGATCCTCGCCGGGTACATGAACACCAGCTACTACGGGCGCAGCGCCTACGGTGTCCAGGCCGCCGCCCGCTCGTACTACGGCGTCGACGCCTCCCGGCTCACCACCGCCCAGGGCGCCTACCTCGCCGCCCTGCTCCAGGCCCCCAACCAGTACGACTGGACCTCCGCGAACGCCACCGGCCGCAAGCTCGTCGAGCAGCGCTGGAACTACGTCCTCGACAACATGGTCGAGGAGGGCTGGCTGCAGCCGTCCGAGCGCGCCGGCATGAAGTTCCCCGTGCCGCAGAAGCCCAAGCCGCTCCCCGGCATGGAGGGCCAGACCGGCTACCTGGTCGAGGCCGCCAACCAGGAGCTGATGCGCCGGGGCGTCAGCGAGGAGGACATCAAGGCCGGCGGCTGGACGGTCACCCTCAACATCGACGAGAAGAAGCAGAAGGCCCTCGTCAAGGCCGTCGACCGGCAGCTGGAGGCCAAGCTCGACCGCAAGGGCAACGAGAAGCACGCCGTCGTCCAGGCCGGCGCCACCTCCGTCGACCCGAAGACGGGCGCGGTCGTCGCCATGTACGGCGGCGTCGGCGCCACCGAGCACTGGATCTCCAACGCGACCCGCCGCGACTACCAGCCCGCCTCCACCTTCAAGCCGATCGTCCTCGCCTCCGCCCTGGAGAACCGCTCGGAGACCCAGGACGGACGCCGGATCGGCCTCGGCACGGTCTACGACGGCACCAGCAAGCGCAAGGTCGTGGGAAGCGACATCCCCTTCGACCCGGAGAACGAGAACGACCGCAGCTACGGCCCCATCACCGTCCAGAAGGCCACCAACAGTTCGGTCAACTCGGTCTACGCCCAGATGATCGTCGACGTCGGCCCCGGCAAGGTGAAGAAGACCGCCCTCGCCCTCGGGATGAAGGACGGCGAGGACTTCCCCGAGGCCCCCGCCATCTCCCTCGGCGTCATGAACGCCTCGACCCTGGACATGGCCGGCGTCTACGCCACCCTCGACAACCACGGCAAGCTGGTCACCCCGACCCTGGTGAAGTCCGCCGAGCACAAGGAGCGCACGGTCCGCGGCCAGAACGCGATCGGCGGCCAGGTCATCTCCCGCGAGAGCGCCGACACCGTCACCAAGGCCATGGCCGGCGTCGTGCGCAGCGGCTCCGGCACCAACGCCGCCGGCGACTACGCGGCCGCCGGCAAGACCGGCACCTCCGAGAACAACCGCTCCGCCTGGTTCGTCGGCTACACCCCCGAACTCGTCACCGCCGTCGGCCTCTTCGGCGAGGACCCCAAGGGCAACCAGGTCACCCTGACCAACACCATCAACCGGGGCCGCGCCAACGGCGGCGGCATCCCCGCCAAGGTCTGGGGCGACTACACGACCCGCGCCCTGAACGGCGGCTCCGACGCACAATTCGACCTGAAGACCGACGGCACGGACGCGGTCGAGCCGGATCCCAGCCGCACCACCGAGGCCCCCGAGGAGCCCACGGACGAGCCGACCACGGCCTCGCCCACCACGACCCCGCCGGCGACCGAGCCCGCCACCACCCCGCCGACCCGGACGAGCGACCCGGCCACCACCCCGCCGACGCCCACCGAGGAGCCGACGACCGAGGAGCCGTCCCCGCCGCCCTCCATCGAGCCGCCCGACGGCGGCGGCCCCGACCCGGAGCCGGGCGGCGACCCGACCGGCAGGCCCACCCGCTCGACGACACCGCGCTAGCCGCACGGGGACACCCGGAGACACGCGGAAGGCCGGACCCCTTCGAGGGTCCGGCCTTCCGCGCGTCCGGGCACGTGCCCCGCTCAGGTACGGGTCGCCAGCTCGAACCAGACCACCTTGCCGCCCGAGAGCCGGGTCGCCCCCCAGCGCCGGGCCAGCCGGTTCACCAGGAACAGACCGCGCCCGCCCTCGTCCGTGTCCCGCGCCCGCCGCTGCCGGGGCAGCTGCGGCGAGTCGTCGCCGACCTCGCAGCGCAGCACGTCCGTACGGAGCAGCCGCAGCGTCACCGGCCGCTCCGCGTACCGCACGGCGTTCGTCACGACCTCGCTGATCAGCAGCTCCACCGAGTCCGTCAGCTCCTCCAGGCCCCAGCGGGCCAGCGCCCGCCGGGCGAGCCGCCGGGCCCGCCCCGGAGCCGCGTCCTCCGGATCCAGGAACCAGTACGCCACGTCGCTCGGCGCGATCCCGTCGAACCGGGCCGCCAGCAGCGCGATGTCGTCGTCCCGGTCGCCCGGACCCAGCATGTCGAGGACGTCGTCGCAGAGCGCCTCCAGCGGCGGCGAGTGGTCCGGGCCGGTCAGCTGCGCGGTCGCCGCCAGGCGCTCCCGCAACTGCTCGATCCCCGTCCACACGTCCCGCAGCCGCGACTCCACCAGACCGTCGGTGTACAGCAGCAGCGTGGCACCGGCCGGGGCGTCCAGCTCGACCGCCTCGAAGTCCACCCCGCCCACCCCGATCGGCGCGCCCGGCGGCACCCGCAGCACCTCCGCGCGCCCGCCCAGGTGGAGCAGTATCGGCGGCGGATGGCCGGCGTTCGCCACCGTGATCCGGTGCGAGACCGGGTCGTACACCGCGTACAGGCAGGTGGCCATCCGGTTCTCGCCGAGCCGCTGCGCCTGCTCGTCCAGGTGGTGCAGGACCTCCTGCGGCGGCAGGTCGAGCCCGGCCAGGGTCTGCGCGGTGGTGCGCAGCTGGCCCATGATCGCCGCCGAGGTCATGGAGTGGCCCATGACGTCGCCCACGACCAGGGCGACCCGGCTGCCGGGCAGCGGGATCGCGTCGTACCAGTCGCCGCCCACCCGGGCCGTCTCGGCCGCCGGCAGGTAGCGCGAGGCGAGCCGCACCCCGGTCGGCTGCGGCAGCGAGTCCGGCAGCATCGTCCGCTGGAGCTCGTCCGCGATGTACGCCTCCCGGCCGTACAGGACGGCCTTGTCGATGCCGAGCGCCGTGTGCGTGGCCAGCTGAGCCGCCACGAGCAGGTCGTTCGGCTCGAACCCGGCCCGCTCCGGGCGGCGCAGGAACACGGCCGCGCCGATCACCCGGCGCCGGCCGCGCAGCGGAGCCAGTATCGCCCGCAGCCCGCCGGGCAGCGGCCGGTCGGTGCCGAGCAGCTCGGTCAGCGCCTCCCGGGCGGCGGCGGAGTCGCCGAAGACCGGCCGCACCCCGCGCAGCACCTCGGCGAGGGCTCCCCCGGACCGCACCTCGCAGAGTTCGGCCGCGGGGGTCGGATCCGGCTCGGGCACGAGCACGAGCTCCTCGGACTCCGGGTCCGTTAACCGCAGCCGGTCCGTCCGGCGCAGCCGCAGCACGAACGGCGCCACCGGGCGCTCGTCGCCCACCGGCAGGGGGTCGCGGAGATAGACCAGGATCTCGTCGGAGAAGGTCGGCACGGTCGCCCGGCACAGGCCGAGCACGATCTCGTCCAGGTCGATGCCGCGGGCGATGCGGCGGGTCGCCGCCCCGACGAACCGCAGCCGCTCGCCCTCCCGCCGCGCCGAGGGACCCCCGCCGCCGGACGGCTGCGGGGAGACGGCGACGGCCACGGCGCCGGAGCCGACCGGGGCGCCGGTCCCGAGGGGCGCGGCGGGCGCGGTGGACGCCGCCGGGGACTCCGTACCGGAGACCGCCGCTCCGCCCGGCTGCGCGGGCACGTCGGGCAGGCCGGCCGCCTCCTGGCGGGGGCGCGCACGTTCCTGCGGCCGGGCAGCCAGGGGCTGCCGGCCTTCGTGGGAGGTGGGATGCTCCGTCACGCGTGGGATTCCGTCCGTCCGGGCCGGTGGTGCGATGCACTCGCTCTTCTCGCCGATGCCGCGCCTTCGACGGGGATAAACCCCTCGTATGCAGCGGATGCGGACGCTCCGCGAGTCGCGGCGACGACGGGGGTCGGAACACCCGGGCAGACGTCCGGCACTGCTCTCCCCCTCGTGGGTGACTGGCGGTCAGGTCCAGTGTGCTGTTCGGTCGCTGACGTACTGTTCGGTAGGTCCGACGTGCTGTCCGATCCGTCTTTGACGTGCGGAGGACGATCCTACGTTTGGACCCCGGGGGTGCATCAAGGGTCTCACGGACCGGTGTGCGCCGGGGTGCGATCCCAGTCCGCCGGCAGGTCCGGAACCCGCCAGGCCGGATCGGGCCGCCAGTGCTCCCAGCCGTCCGAGAACGGCGCCCCCCACTCCTGGATCCGCTCCACCGCGCGCCGCCCGGCCTCCCGCACCCCGGCCGCCTGCTCCGGACCCATCAGACCGGACCGCTGGGCCTGCGCGAACTCGTCCTCGTCCCGCCACAGCCAGCTGCGGTCCGGGTAGACGGAGATGTCGAGGAAGTGGTCCTCGGAGTCGACGCCGCCGGACCAGCGGGTCCGCGGCTCCTCCAGGTTCACGTACCAGCTGCGGAAGCGCCAGCCGCGCTCCCAGAACAGCCACACCGACCACGGCTCGCCGGGCCGCGCCAGCTTCAGCACCCCGCTGCCCGCCCAGCGGGCCCGCTCGGTGGTCCGGGGCGCGGTGTAGCGGGTGGCGAGCGGCTCGTCGTGGACGGAGGTGCCGTCGGCGAGCACGGGCCGGACGCACTCGGTGCCGGGCGCCATCCAGACCGCGAGCAGCTCGGGCGTGTCCTGGACGACCGTCACCGGCCGGCAGATGTGCACGGCTCCGGTGCCGTTGCCGCGGTAGCGCCAGAGGACGTGGTCCCCCGGCGCCCAGTGCTGAGAGGCGTCCGATCCTGTCATGCGCAGATCTTAGGGGCGCGCTCCCACCGCCGCTGCGGCGCGGGTCACGGACGAGCCGTCCGGCCGTCCTCCCCGCGAGGCTCTACGGGTGCGTCATCCGCAGCACGTCCAGCGCCTCGTCCAGCTGTTCCACCGTGAGGTCGCCCCGCTCGACGTAGCCGGACTCCAGGACCACCTCGCGGATGGTCTTCCGCTCGGCCAGGGACCTCTTGGCGACCTTCGCGGCCTCCTCGTAGCCGATGTACTTGTTGAGCGGGGTGACCACGGACGGCGAGGACTCGGCGTACTCGCGGGCCCGTTCGGCGTTGGCCGTGATCCCGTCCACCGTGCGGTCCGCGAGCAGCCGGGAGGCGTTGGCCAGAAGCCGTACGGATTCCAGCAGGTTCTTGGCCATCACCGGCAGCATCACGTTGAGCTCGAAGTTCCCGGCCGCGCCCGCCACCGCCACCGTGGTGTCGTTTCCGGTCACCTGCGCGGCGACCATCAGGACCGCCTCGGGGATCACCGGGTTCACCTTGCCCGGCATGATCGAGGAGCCGGGCTGGAGGTCGGGCAGGTTGATCTCGGCGAGGCCCGTGCGCGGCCCGCTGGCCATCCAGCGCAGATCGTTGGCGATCTTGGTGAGGGAGACGGCGATGGTCCTGAGCTGCCCGGACGTCTCCACCAGACCGTCGCGGGCGCCCTGCGCCTCGAAGTGGTCGCGGGCCTCCGTCAGCGGCAGTCCGGTCGTCCGGGCGACCTCCGCGATGACGGCCGCCGAGAAGCCGGCCGGGGTGTTGATGCCGGTGCCCACCGCCGTACCGCCGAGGGGGAGTTCGGCGAGCCGGGGGAGCGCGGCGCGCAGCCGCTCGATCCCGTACCTGACCTGGGCCGCGTAGCCGCCGAACTCCTGGCCGAGGGTGACCGGGGTGGCGTCCATCAGATGCGTGCGGCCGGACTTCACGACCTTCGCGAATTCGGCCGATTTTCGCTCCAGGGAGGCGGCCAGGTGCTCCAGGGCGGGGACCAGGTCGCGGGTGACGGCGCCGGTCGCCGCGATGTGGATGGAGGACGGGAAGACGTCGTTGGACGACTGCGAGGCGTTCACGTGGTCGTTGGGGTGCACCTCCCGGCCCTCCGGCAGCCGCTCGGTGGCGAGGGTGGCGATCACCTCGTTGGTGTTCATGTTGGACGAGGTGCCCGAGCCGGTCTGGAAGACGTCCACGGGGAAGTGCGCGTCCCAGCGCCCCTCCGCGACCTCCTCCGCCGCCGAGGCGATCGCCTCCGCGCGGTCCCCGTCGATCACCCCGAGCCCGGCGTTGACCCTGGCGGCGGCGGCCTTGATCCGGGCCAGGGCCTCGATGTGGGCGCGCTCCAGGCGCTGGCCCGAGACCGGGAAGTTCTCCACCGCCCGCTGGGTCTGGGCCCGCCACTTGGCGTGCGCGGGGACCCGCACCTCGCCCATGGAGTCGTGCTCGATCCGGAAGTCCCCGGCCTGCTCGCTGTCGTTCATCTTCTCCAACCTCCCGTAAAAGGTGAGCACTTGTCTTGTTCGATGTATTCCCAAGGCGCGTACCGGCCAGTAAAAACCGTGGGTAACCCCACTTCCAGGAGGCGCAATGACGCGCACCAGGTACAGATTCCGCCGGTCCGCCGCCGCCGTCGCCACGGCCGCCGCGATCCTCGGAACGATGATCGCGGCCACCGCTCCCGCCGGCGCGGCCGACACGACCACGGCGGCGGGTCCGAGGGCGGCCACCGCCTCCGTACCCCTGCCCCCCGCCCTGGAGGCCATCCGGGCCGCCGAGGCGACCAAAATCTACGGAAGCCCCGAGGAGCGCCCGCTCGACCAGCGCAAGAGCGGCCTGATCTCGCTCGGCGACAGCGAGATCTCCGGCGAGGGCGTCGGCACCTACGAGCCCCCCACCAACGGCCCCACCAACTGGTGCCACCGCTCGCCCGAGGCCGCCGTCCACCGCACCGGAATCCCCGCGGACCTCACGTTCAACGTGTCCTGCTCCGGCGCGTACACCGGGAACATCAGGATCGGCGGCTCCAAGCAGTACGCCGACGAACTCGTCCAGAGCGACAGCCTCGCCATCAAGGCCCGCAACACCCGCATCAAGATGGTCCTGCTCGTCGCCGGGGCCAACGACGACCTCCAGTTCGGCCCCGTCATGACCGACTGCGTCACCCGCTACCTGCTCAGCCAGGGCGCCTGCGAACCCAAGTACGCCCCCGGCTGGCAGGCTCGCGTCGACGGGCTCGTCCCCAAGGTCGAGCAGACCGTCCGCGACCTCAGGACCGTCATGCGCGACGCCGGATACGCCGACGGCGACTACAAGCTCGTCCTCATGGGCTACCCGAGCCCGATCGGCCCCGACTTCCGCGACAACCCGAACTTCCCCGGCAAGCTGGTCTGCGGCGGCCTGGGCTACGACTCCGACACCGTCTGGGGCCGCAACACCGCCGTCCCCGCCTTCGAGCGCGGCATGCGGAAGGCCGCCGCCTCCACCGGCGCCACCTACCTCGACAACTCCCGCCTCTTCCACGGCCACGAGGTCTGCACCGAGGACCCCTGGGCCCGGGGCCTCTACATCGACCTCTCCAAGCCCGGCCTCCCGGACGAGAACTCGGTCCGGCAGTCCTTCCACCCCAACGCGAGCGGGCACGCCGCCTTCGCGTCCTGCCTCACCCAGCTCTACGCCTCGGGCCTGCGCGAGGCGAGCTGCGCCGACGTGAACTCCACCGGGAAGCCCGCCCTCTTCCCGCTCGCCTGGGACGACGCCTACCGCCCGCTGAAGAACCGGGCGACCGGCAACTGCCTGGACGCCGACGCCGCCGGCAGCGCCAACGGCACCCGGGTCCTCGGCTGGGACTGCCACGACGGGCGCAACCAGACCTGGTGGTACGACTCCGCCCGGCAGACCGTCCACACCGGCCTCACCCAGGACCGCTGCCTGGACGTGCCCGACCTCCAGTACCGCGCCGGCACGGGCCTGATCCTCTGGAACTGCCACGGCGGCGCGAACCAGAAGTTCGTCCGCGACGGCGACACCCTCCGGCCCGCCGCCGCGACCGGCATGTGCCTCGCCCAGGGCGCGGCGAAGGAGCAGATCAGGCTCCGGGCCTGCGACGGCTCCGCGAGCCAGAAGTTCGCGTAGCCCGCACCCGGCCGGGAACGCCGCGGCCCCCGTCCGACGAGGGACGGGGGCCGCGGCCGTGCCTCAGAGCGCCTTCAGGGTCGTACGGGCCAGCTCGTACGCCGGGAGCATCTCGCGGTGCTCCTCGGTGTCCATGCCGCCGAGGTGGACGACGACCGCCCCCTTCGGCGTGGAGACGGCGAAGGCGCGTTCCTCCTTCTCCTCGTCGAGGAGTTCGCTCCGTACCGTGTAGGTCACCTCGACGGCGGGCAGCGCGCCCGCCGTCGTCTCCCGGTACGAGGCGCCGGAACTCCCCTTCTCCGCCTTCACGAACCCTTCGAGCACGGCCCGCGCGGAGCCCTTCTTCGCCGTCCACACCCGTAGGAAGCCGATGTGTCCGGCCGGCTTGGCGTCCACCTCGCAGCGGACGGTGGCCGGTCCCTGCCGGGTGAGCACCGCGAAGTCCGGGTTCTCGGGGTCCCTGATCGCCTTCGGCTTCCAGTCCTTCGCGAGGGAGAAGGAGACCGGCAGCGGGCAGGCCGTCCCCGGCCCGCCGAGGGAGGCGGCGGCGACGGCGGGGCCCGACGGTCCGGCGCTCGAAGGGCGGGCCGTCGAGGGTGCGCCGGTCGACGGCGCGGGGGCCGACGGCCGCGCGCTCGTCGGCCGCGGCGCCGGGGCGGCCTCGGGGAGCGGCTCGGGGCCGCCGCAGCCGGTCAGCAGCGGCCCCGCCGCGAGGAGGACGGGGGCCAGCAGCCGTATCGGGAGTCTCATGATCGGCAGGTTAACCGCCCCCGGAGCCGGAGAGGACGTCAGGAGAGCTTGCCGCCGTAGTCCGGCAGCTTGAAGGCGCGCTCGGCGTGCCCGCCGACCAGGTCGGTGGTGTTGTTGCCGATGTTCGCGATGATCGTGTAGCCCTTGGCCTCGATCTCCGCGCGCTTCTCCGTCTTGTACGCGCTGACCTCGGCGAACAGGTCGGGCAGCGAGCGCACGTACAGGCCGTCGACCGGGTAGCCGGCCTTCTTCAGGTTCCAGTCGGTGAGCGAGTGGATGATCCCGGGCCGTGCGGTGACGAAGAAGACGTCCACCCCGCGCGCGTGCGCGTCCCGGACGAGGTCGCGGACCTCGGCGATGGCCGGGGTGGGCAACTCCCAGAACGGGTGGAAGTCGGTCTCCAGGGAGCTGTTGTCGATGTCGAGGACCAGGGCCTGCTTCTCGCGCCCGGCGTCCTTCGCGCGCTCCTCGACGTACGGGCGCGCCTCGGCGACGACGGCCGCGACGTCCCGGCGCCAGGTGGCGTAGTCGACGCCGGCGAGCGCGGCGGTCGACACCAGGTGGTCGTCCGGGTCGGAGGCGGTGGCGGCGGAGGCGGTGGGCGCGGGTCCGACGACGAGGAACGCGGAGAGCGCGAGCGCGGCGGCGGATCCGGCGGCGGCGCGCCCGCGGAGGGGGGTGGAGGGCATGGGGGCTCCCGAGAGGTCGACCACTGCGGACTGATCGGTGGGTGCTGCTCAGTGCTTGTCATGCTCGCGCCCCATACTGACGGGTAGGCGACGGGAGGGCTACCGGTCGGTAGCGACTTTCTGACCCCACGGCACCGGGACGCGACTGCGTACGGTCCGACGGCGCCCAGTCGCGACGGCTCGCACACGGCCGCGTCCGGACGCGACCGCGCCCCCGACCCGAAGGGGCCGGGGGCGCACCTGGGGCTGCGCGGGAAGCCGATGAACCGCGAGACCCGATCGGCTGTGGCACAGCCGCGACAGCGGGGGGGGGGGGGGGGGGGGGGGGGCACGTAAGCCCAGTCGCGTACCCGGTAGGAGATTCAGGTCCCGCCGTCGCGGACTTTCCGCGAGGCCGCTGCCAGACAGCCGGCCAGATCGTGCAGCTGCGTCTGTCGGCGTCCAGCGCCATGGACAAGAGCTCGTACATCGGCTCCTTCGGCCGGGCCGGCTGCTCACCGCCGGACGGGTCTCTCCGCACCTGCCTCGGTGGCGAAGACCGCCCGTCCGCGGGTCGCTTCGCCCGCCGCGGGCTCAGACGCCCCAGGTGCGTGAGCACAGCACCAGGCGGTAGCCGTCCGGATCGGTGATCGTCACTCCGTGTTCGTCCCAGTACGGGTTGTGCGCGCCGACCTGGGTGCCACCGGCCGCCACGAGGCGGTCGATCAGGGTTTCGTCCACCGGTTTGCCGAGGTAGACGACGAAGAGGTCGTCCACCGTCGGGGTCGGCTCCAGCGGGTGGTCCGGATCGTGTGTCAGCTCGAAGTGCCAGCTGCCGCCGGTCGGGCCGAGCATCAGCAGGTCGTGCTCGCCCGGCACGCGTTCGGTCGTCCGCCACAGAACTTCCAGTCCCAGGCCCGCTACGTAGAAGCGTTCTGCGGCGGTGAGGTCGCACGAGGGCCGGGCCACCCGGACCCGGGTCGCGGAGTCGATCATGCGGAACGCTCCAGGGCGGCGCGCCAGACGGGGCTGTCGACGTAGTGGTTGTCGAAGCGCTCCGAGGACTCGGCGATCTCCTTCGGGTCCGCCTCGCCCCGCATCACCCGGCCGAGCAGGCGCAGGTAGTCGAACCTGTCCATGCCGGGGGTGAAGACGAACAGGACGTCCGCCTCGCAGCCCGGGGCGGCGGCGAAGGCGTGCGGGGTGCGGGGTGGCACCGAGAGGAAGTCGCCTTCGTTGAGGACGGTGATCTCGTCGTCCACCAGGACCTGCAGGGACCCACTGATCACGAAGAACAGCTCCGTCGCTCGGGTGTGGAAGTGGGCCGGCGCCCCCACCGCGCCCTTCGCGAAGGTGGATCGGTAGCTCGTGCAGCCGCCGGCGGTGCCGTCCGAGTCGGCCAGCAGGGTCATCACGCTGCTCGGGTCGGAACAGGTCTCGGCGTCCGCGTGGCGGGTCAGTACCGCTGCGGGCGGAGTCGTGGTCGTGGACGCGGCGGGTGTTTCCTTGTTCATGATCATGATCCTGGGATTGTGAGTGGTTGGCATGCAGGTCATTGCCGGCTCGCGTTCGCGAGAGGGCGTTTCAGTCGCCCAGGCCCAGGGCGATCGGGGCCGCGATCGCCGGCCCGAAGGCGCCGCCGAGCTGGTGGCAGAGGTTGAACGGGCCGATCGCGGTGGGGCGTTGGCTGGTCGGCGCGGCCCGGGTCGCGTACACCGCGAGCGACGCCTGGCCCGCACTCGCCGTGAAGACGGCCGGCGTCGCGACCGGCAGGAGCAGCGGCGGCCGGGGGCTCAGTGCTGCGGTGGGCGGAGCCAGGGCTCCGGCCGTGAGCAGGATGGCCGGGAGGCACGGGCGGCTCGTCCGGGTCGAGGAGGCGGCCGGCGCCATGGAGAGCGTCGAGCCCGCGAGGAGGGCGACGAGCCGACCGGTGCCGATCGTGGCGGTCGACCAGCCGGTACGGTCGCGCAGCAGCCGCGGAACGGTGAAGGGCGGCGTGAGATAAGCCGCCCGGAACGTCCGGTCGGGCAGGGCCGGCTCCTCGCGGACCGGGCGGGCGGCGAAGACGACGTCCTTGGCCCGCGGAGAGTGCGGGAGCGGCGCGGGAAGCTCCTCATGGAACTCGTTGTCGGCGGCGAGGACCGCGACCGGCGGCGCGGCCGAGGTCTTCGACCGGTCGCCCTCGGTCATGTGCTGCGCGGGCCTCACGGAAGAGGAGGTCCTGGGCGGCGGGATCGAGAGTGGGCGCGGACATCGGGTGCTCCTGTCATTCAGCCTTGATAATCTCAACGTTGAGATAAAATCAGCTCGACTCCCTCAACGTCAAGTATCTCAACGTTGAGAAGGTGTCCATTGAGAGGAGTGCGGCGATGAGCGATGCCGTGGACGTGATCATCGGCCAGTGGGTCAAGGAGCGCCCCGATGCGGCGGAGGATCTCTGGCCGGTGGAACTCTTCGCCCGGATCCAGCGGCTGGCCAGGGTGGTCGACAAGTCAGCCAAAGCCACGGCCGCCGCGCACGGAGTGGAGCACGGCGAGTTCGACGTTCTCACCACGCTGCAGCGCTCCGGACCGCCGTACGCCCTCACCGCCGGGGCCTTCCTCAAGGCGTCCATGGTGACCTCCGGCGCGATCACCAACCGCATCGACAAGATGGAGGCCAAGGGCCTGGTCGAGCGGGTACGTGAGAGCGACGACCGGCGCACCGTCAAGATCCGCCTCACCGCACGCGGACACGAGGTCACCCGGGTCGCCTTCGCCGACCATCTGGCGAATTACGCGCAGTTGCTCGCCGGTGTGGACCGCGGCCTGGTCGAGAAGACCGCCCAGGGCCTCCGGCAGGTGCTTGAGGCCCTGGGTGACACCACTGTCAAGTGATGGCCACCCGGCTGTCGCGAGACGGATGCGACAGGCCATCGCACTCCTCGGAGCCCGCACCCGGCCGAAGAAGCTTGCGCTTCGCAGGTGGTCGCGAGCGGTCGATCCGAGTGGCGGCCGAACGCCACCTCGCCGACGTCCTGAGCCTTTTCCGTCTGACCGTCAGCTCCTTCGGTCATGCCCGGCAGAGCCTCCGCAACGCGATGGCCCACTGCGGATCTGCTGGTCACGGACCTGTCACCAGTTGGCGTGATCCCTCAAAGACGCGCCCTCGACCGGCACGGACGTGAGGTCGAAAAGGGCTCGGGGCTTACCGAGCGGCGAGCGCGTCACGGCAAGGGGAGAGCCCCCGGCCGTCCGCCGGGGGCTCTGGCGGTTCCGGGGGGGGCGCCTCAGGCCAGACCGGGGCCCCGCACCGGGATGTGCGTGAACGTCGGCTCCGGGGCCGGGTTCTGGAAGAAGTCGTTGCCCTTGTCGTCCACGACGATGAACGCCGGGAAGTCCTCGACCTCGATCTTCCAGACCGCCTCCATGCCGAGCTCCTCGTACTCGACGACCTCGACCTTCTTGATGCAGTCCTGCGCCAGCCGCGCCGCCGGGCCGCCGATCGAGCCGAGGTAGAAGCCGCCGTGCGCGCCGCACGCGTCCGTGACCTGCTGGGAGCGGTTGCCCTTGGCCAGCATGACCTTCGAGCCGCCCGCCGCCTGGAACTGCGCCACGTACGAGTCCATGCGGCCGGCCGTCGTCGGGCCGAAGGAGCCGGAGGCGTACCCCTCGGGGGTCTTCGCCGGGCCCGCGTAGTACACCGGGTGGTCCTTCAGGTACTGCGGCATCTCCTCGCCCGCGTCCAGGCGCTCCTTGATCTTGGCGTGCGCGATGTCGCGCGCCACGACCAGCGGGCCGGTGAGCGAGAGGCGGGTCTTGACCGGGTGCCTGGTCAGCTCGGCGAGGATCTCGTCCATCGGCCGGTTGAGGTCGACCCGCACGACGTCGGAGGCCTCGTCGAGGTGCTCGTCGGTGGTGTCCGGCAGGAACCGCGCCGGGTCCGTCTCCAGCTGCTCCAGGAAGACGCCCTCGGCGGTGATCTTCGCGACGGCCTGGCGGTCGGCCGAGCAGGAGACGGCGATGGCGACGGGCAGCGAGGCGCCGTGGCGGGGGAGGCGGACCACGCGCACGTCGTGGCAGAAGTACTTGCCGCCGAACTGCGCGCCGATGCCGATCTTCTGCGTCAGCTCGAAGACCTTCTCCTCCAGCTCCTTGTCGCGGAAGCCGTGCCCGGTCTCGGCCGAGCCCTCGGTGGGCAGCTCGTCCAGGTAGTGCGCGGAGGCGTACTTCGCGGTCTTCAGGGCGAACTCGGCGCTGGTGCCGCCGACGACGATCGCCAGGTGGTACGGCGGGCAGGCGGCCGTGCCGAGCGAGCGGATCTTCTCCTCCAGGAACTTCATCATGGAGGCCTCGTTGAGGACCGCCTTGGTCTCCTGGTAGAGGAAGGACTTGTTGGCGGAGCCGCCGCCCTTGGCCATGAAGAGGAACTTGTACGCGCCGCCGTCGGTCGCGTACAGCTCGATCTGCGCGGGCAGGTTCGAGCCGGTGTTCTTCTCCTCCCACATGGTCACCGGGGCCATCTGCGAGTACCGCAGGTTCAGCTTGGTGTACGCGTCGTAGACGCCCTTCGACAGGGCCTCCTCGTCGCGGCCGGAGGTCAGCACGTTCTGGCCGCGCTTGCCCATGACGATCGCGGTACCGGTGTCCTGGCACATCGGCAGGACGCCGGCGGCGGCGATGTTCGCGTTCTTGAGGAGGTCGAGCGCGACGAACTTGTCGTTCGAGGACGCCTCGGGGTCGTCGATGATCCGGCGCAGCTGGGCCAGGTGGGCCGGGCGCAGGAAGTGCTGGATGTCGTGGATCGCCTCGGCGGCCAGCCGCCGCAGCGCCTCGGGCTCGACCTTGAGGAACGTACGCCCGTCGGCCTCGAAGGTGGAGACGCCTTCGGCGGTCACCAGGCGGTAGGGCGTGGTGTCCTCTCCCAGGGGGAGCAGATCGGAGTACGAAAACTCTGGCATGACGGCGGTCATTCCTCACTCGGCGGGCGACGGCGCCGCCTCCGTCGGCAGCGCGCCCTCCAGCGTAGAACGCACCCGTTCCGCCGGTCCTGTGAGGTAAGGCTCACTTGGCGCGGACCGACCCGGTCCGGCTCCGTCCGCAGGACCCGGCCCCGCCCCCTGGTCGCGATCTATCGCGTTTCGCTAGGCTGGCTCCGTGGACCTCGAAAAGCAGCCCGAACCCGAGAAGCAGCCGCAGCCGCAGCGGCCGGCCGCCCCCGCCGAGACCGCCCCCGCGGAGCCCGCCTTCGCCGATCCGCGGGGCGCGCTGCGGGCCTCGGACGCGGACCGGGACCGGATCGCCGACATCCTCAGGGACGCCCTGGCCGAGGGACGGCTCGACGCCGAGGAGCACTCGGACCGGATCGACGCGGTCTACCGGGCCAAGACGGTCGGGGAGCTGGAGCCGATCGTCCGCGACCTGCCGGCCGCCCGGACCTCCCGGCCGGGGCCCGAGCCGGCCTACTCCTACGGCCCCGACGACGAGGGGGGCGCCCCGGACAACCTCGTCGCGGTCTTCTCCAGCACCACCCGCAAGGGCCGCTGGCGGGTCAGCCGCCGGACGAACGCCTTCGCGCTCTTCGGGAACATCGAGATCGACCTGACCGAGGCGATCTTCGCCCAGCGCCTGACCACGATCAACGCCACCTCCATCTTCGGCAACGTCGAGGTGCGGGTCCCGGAGAACATCAGCCTGCGCGGCAACGGCAGCGGCATCTTCGGGAACTTCGAGGTGGTGACCCTGGAGGGCGTCGACCCGCAGGCCCCGGTCGTCGTCATCAACGGCTACTCGGTCTTCGGGAACGTCGAGGCGCGGCCCAAGCGCGGCAAGTGGATCACGGACCTCCAGGACAAGATGCGCAAACACCTCGGCCACTGACGGGCGTTCGCGAGCGGGGAGCCCCTCCGGGCGGGCGACCGGAATGCGTCGCGGGGCATCCGCAGTGCGGAACGGCGCGGCACCCAGTGCATAGGCGCGCGCACAGCGGGTAAGGCTCGTGGCATCGCCTCTCGCTCGCGAAGTCGCCGTCAGTCGTCAGGAGTAGACCGTGCTGCAACTGCCGCATCAGCCCCTCCAGGCCGTCGCCGTCCCCCCTTCCCGCACCCCGGCCCGCGAGGACGAGGGCGGCCCGTGGCACGCGGAGGCGGTCTGCCGCCGTGACGAGGCAGGACTCTTCTTCGCCCCCTCCAAGGAGCCGACGGCCGCGCGCCTCGCCCGCGAGGAGGCCGCCAAGCGGGTCTGCGCGCGCTGCCCCGTGATGGTCGAGTGCCGCGAGCACGCACTGCTCCAGCCCGAGCCGTACGGGGTGTGGGGCGGGCTCACGGCGGCGGAGCGCCGCGTGGTCCTCGCCCGGCGCCGGCGGCGCGAGGTGGAGCTGAGGAAGACGGCCGCGCCGGAGCGGATCGCCAAGGCGGGCTGACGGAGGCCGGAGACCTCCGCCGGTCCGCACGAAGAGGGGCGCCCCCACCGCACATGGGGGCGCCCCTCTCCGTTGTCTTCTCTTCGCGCCGCTTCTTCGTGCCGTCCGGCGGGCGGGTGCCCGCCCGCCGGCCCGCGGCTACTTGGCGCGGTCGAAGTCGATCTTGCTGTACGCGCGCAGCTTCGAGAGCCGGTGCGTGGAGTCGATCTGGCGGATCGTGCCGGACTTCGAGCGCATGACCAGGGACTGCGTGGTCGCCGTCTCGGCGCGGTAGCGCACCCCGCGCAGCAGCTCGCCGTCGGTGATGCCGGTCGCGACGAAGAAGACGTTGTCGCCGCTGACCAGGTCGTCGGTGGAGAGGACCCGGTCCAGGTCGTGGCCCGCGTCGAGCGCCTTCTGCCGCTCGGCGTCGTCCTTCGGCCACAGCTTGCCCTGGATCACGCCGCCGAGGCACTTGATCGCGCAGGCGGAGATGATGCCCTCGGGGGTGCCGCCGATGCCCATGAGCATGTCGACGCCGGTGCCCTCGCGGACGGCCATGATCGAACCGGCGACGTCGCCGTCCGAGATGAACTTGATCCGGGCCCCGGTCTCGCGGATCTCCTTGACGATGCCCTCGTGGCGGGGGCGGTCCAGGATGACGACCGTGATGTCCTCGGGCGAGGAGTTCTTCGCCCTGGCGACCCGGCGGATGTTGACCGAGACGGGGGCGTTGATGTCGACGAAGTCGGCGGCCTCCGGGCCGGTGACCAGCTTGTCCATGTAGAAGACCGCGGACGGGTCGAACATGGTGCCGCGGTCGGCGGCGGCCAGGACGGCGATCGCGTTCGGCATGCCCTTGGCGTTGAGGGTGGTGCCGTCGATCGGGTCGACCGCGATGTCCACCTCGGCGCCGGTGCCGTCGCCGACCCGCTCGCCGTTGAACAGCATGGGCGCTTCGTCCTTCTCGCCCTCGCCGATGACGACGACGCCGTCCATCGAGACGGTGGAGATCAGGGTCCGCATGGCGTTGACCGCCGCGCCGTCCGCGCCGATCTTGTCGCCCCGGCCGACCCAGCGTCCCGCGGCCATGGCGGCGGCCTCGGTGACGCGCACCAGTTCGAGGGCGAGGTTGCGGTCGGGGGCCTCGGGGGAGACCTCCAGTTCGGGCGGGAGGGTGTGCTCGGTCATCGTTGCGCACCTTTCTGTACGGCGACGGCCGGAAATCTGTACGGCGACGGCCGGAGAATACGAGGGTGCTGCGACTCTATCGTCAGGTCGACAAATTGAGCAGAGGGGCCCACGTATGAGCGCGGGACCGTGATGCGACCATGGGGGGCGTGGCAGGTATGCGAGGCAGGCAGACGGTACGCGGGATGTTCCAGTCCCTCGGTGTGATCATGGTCGCCGCGGGCGTGATGTATCTCTTCATCCCGCACGACGAGGACGCGGACCCGGTGAAGGCGAAGGACTACCGGGTCGAACTCCTGACGGCCCAGCGGGCGGCGCCGTACCCGGTGCTGGCCCCCCAGGGCCTCGACGAGGGCTGGAAGGCCACGGTCGTCTCGTACAAGCGCGAGAACGCCGACGCCTGGCAGCTCGGCTTCCTCTCCCCGGACACCCAGTACGTGGCGATCCACCAGTCGACGGCGAAGCCGGGCGCGTTCGTGCCCAAGGTGTCCCAGGGCGCGAAGGACACCGGGAAGACCGAGACGGTGGCCGGCCAGGCGTGGCAGCGCTGGGAGGGTCCGAAGTACGACGCGCTCGTGCGGACCGAGGGCGGCGCGACGACCGTGGTGACCGGCACGGCGTCCTTCGAGCGGCTGGCCGAGATGGCGGCCTCGCTGCGGTCGCAGAAGGTCTGAGCGGTACGCGAAGGCGCACGGCACACGGGATTACGGGAAGGGCCCCGCACTCGTGGAGTGCGGGGCCCTTCGGCGTGCCCGTACGGGCCGTGGTCACCGGCCTCGGACGTCTCAGACGGTGGTGACGACCTCGTCGAAGGAGAGGCGCGGGGAGCGCGGGAACCAGGCGTCCTCCCCCGGCTTGCCGATGTTGACGACCATCAGCGGGGTGTGGTCGGCGTCCAGGAACTCCTTCTGGACGCCGGCGAAGTCCAGGCCGGTCATCGGGCCGGCGGCCAGGCCGGCGGCGCGGACGCCGACGATGAAGTACGCGGCCTGGAGGGCGGCGTTCAGCAGGGCGGACTGCTCGCGGACCGGGCGCTCGGCGAAGAACATGTCCTTGGCCTGCGGGAAGTGCGGGAGCAGGGCCGGCAGCTCCTCGTGGAACTCGTTGTCCGCGGAGAGGATCGCGACGAGCGGCGCGGCGGCGGTCTTCGGCCGGTTGCCCTCGGCCATGTGCTTCACCAGGCGCTCGCGGGCCTCGGGGGAGCGGACCAGGGTGATGCGCAGCGGGGACTGGTTGAAGGCGGTGGGGCCGTACTTCACCAGGTCGTAGATCGCCTGCACCTGCTCGTCGGTCACCGGCTCGTCGGTGAACGTGTTGGCGGTGCGGGCCTCGCGGAAGAGGAGTTCCTGGGCGGCGGGGTCAAGGGCGAGGGACATGCTGCGTACCTTCCGGACTGCACGAGACTGCACAAGGTGGGGATCGCTCGTACAAAGTTCAAGCGATGTCCTCGACAGTACGCCCGTGATTGGTGAAACTTCAACTACCTGATCCGGATAGTGATCCGCTTCACTCGTGAAGTGTACGCCGGGGCGGGAGCTCCCCGGCGACTCACTCCCCGGCGCCCCCGTCCTCGCCGTCCGCGTCCGCCGCCAGCGCGGCGTCCAGGCGGGCCCGGGCGCCCTCCAGACGGAGCCGGCAGACCTTCGCCAGCTCCTCGCCGCGCTCCCAGAGCGCGAGGGAGTCCTCCAGGGTGGTGCCGCCCGCTTCGAGCCGCCGGACGACCTCGATCAGCTCGTCCCGCGCCTGCTCGTACCCGAGGGCCGCCTCGTCCGCGCCCGTGCTCGTACCCGCTGCCATGTCCGTCCTTCCGTCGATGTGGTGATCTTCAGGGGCTCCTCGGGCCCTCGGGCCGCTCAGCCGGGGTCCGCCACGCGCCGTACCGCGAACTCGCCCTCCGCGACCCGGGCCCGCAGCTCCTCGTCCCCGGCGACCTCGCCGGGGGAGCGGACCACGGTCCCGTCGGCCCGCTGGAGCACCGCGTACCCCCGGTCGAGGGTCGCGGCGGGCGACAGCGCGCGGACCCGCGCCCGCGTGTGCGAGAGCTCCGAGTCGGCCCGGTCGAGCAGGTGGCCGAGGACCCGCCGGCTGCGGGCGAGCAGCGCGGACACCTCGTCCTCGCGGACCTCGACCATCCGCAGCGGCTGCTCCATGACGGGCCGCGCGAGCGCGTGCGCCAGACCGCGCTCCTCCCGGTCCAGGAGCCCCTGCACGGTCCGCAGCGCCCGGTCCCGCAGGCCGCGCACCCGCTCCAGCTCCTCGCCGACGTCCGGGACGACCTTCTTGGCCGCGTCCGTCGGCGTCGAGGCGCGCAGGTCGGCCACCAGGTCGAGCAGGGGCGAGTCCGGCTCGTGCCCGATCGCGGAGACCACCGGCGTACGGCAGTCGGCCACGGCCCGGACGAGCTGCTCGTCCGAGAACGGCAGCAGGTCCTCGACGCTGCCGCCGCCCCGGGCCACGACGATCACGTCCACGTCCTCGTCCGCGTCGAGCTCGCGGACCGCCTGGACGACCTGCGGGACGGCCTTCACGCCCTGCACCGCGACGTTCCGCACCTCGAAGGCGACGGCGGGCCAGCGGCGGCGCGCGTTCTCCAGGACGTCCCGCTCGGCCGCCGACGCGCGACCGCAGACGAGACCGATCCGGCGCGGCAGGAACGGCAGCCGCTTCTTCCGCTCGGGCGCGAACAGCCCCTCGGCGGCCAGGGACCGCTTCAGCTGTTCGAGCCGGGCGAGCAGCTCCCCGATCCCGACCGGCTTGATCTCGGCGGCCCGCAGCGACAACTGCCCGCGCGGCGCGTACCACTCGGGCTTGGCGTGCACGACGACCCTGGCCCCCTCCGACACGAGGTCCGCGACCGCGTCGAAGACCTGCCGGTAGCAGGTGACGCCGACGGAGACGTCGTGCGAGGGGTCCCGGAGCGTCAGGAAGACGACCCCGGCACCGGGGCGCCGCGACAGCTGCGTGATCTGCCCCTCGACCCAGACGGCCCCGAGCCGGTCGATCCAGCCCCCGATCATCCGGGAGACCTCACCGACGGGCAGCGGCGTTTCGGCGGACGTAGTCAGAGCCATGGACCGAGCGTAACGGCGCGGTACGACAACGTCAGGACGGCGGAGGGGGGCGGGGCGGCCGTACGGAGCGGGGGCGCGGGCCCCGGTCTCGTATGCCCCTCGCCCGTACGCCCTCTGCCCGTACGCCCCCGCCCGTACTCACCGCGTCCGCGAAGCCCCCTGGACGGCCAGGACCACCAGGCCCACGCCCAGCCAGACCACGCCCACCACCTGGGCCTCCACCGAGGCCTCGACGATCACCGCGAGCAGGATCGCCGCGCCGACGACCGGCGCCACCACGTGCTTCAGCACGTGCGGCGGCCCCTCCGCCCTCCGTACGGCGAACCAGCCCACCACGCTCGCGTGCAGCAGGACGAAGGCCGTGAGCGCGCCGACGTCGACCACCGACACCAGGTGGTCCAGGCCGTCGTCCCGCCGGGCCGCCCACACCGCCGCGACCATCGTCACCGTGGCCGACACCAGCAGCGCCACGCGCGGCACGCCCCCGTCCGTACGGGCCAGCAGGTGCGGCAGCCGCCGGTCGCGGCCCATCGCGAAGAGCAGCCGCCCGCCGGCCGCCTGCCCGGCGAGCGCCGCGAAGGCCGCGCCGATCGCCTTGGAGGCGGCCACCAGGTCGTGCAGCCAGTCACCGACCGAGGCGTCCACGGCGTCGTAGAAGGCGGAGCCCTGCTTGCCGGGGTCGGCGGCCAGCTCGGCCGAGGAGACCGGTTCGAGCAGCGCCACCAGCCAGGTCTGCGCCACGAAGAGCACACCGGCGAGGGCCAGGCAGAACAGCAGCGCCCGCGCCACCTTCGCCGAGCCGCCCGTGACCTCCTCCGCGAAGGAGGCGATCGCGTCGAAGCCCAGGTAGGACAGGACGGCGACCGAGACCGCGCCGAGCACCGCCGCGAGCGAGAACGACGCGTCGCCGACCAGCGGCGACCACCAGTCGCGCCGTGCCCCGTCCCGTACGAGCACCACCACGGCCGACACGACGAAGACGAGGAGGACGGCGATCTCCGTCGCGAGCACCGCGAAGCCGACGCGGGCCGCCGCCCGCACGCCCCACAGGTTGAGCAGGGTGGTCAGGACCACGGCGATCCCGGTCCACACCCACCGGTCGACCGCCGGGACCAGCGCCTCCATGGCGATGCCGGCGAAGAGGTAGGCGACGGCGGGGATCAGCAGGTAGTCGAGCATCGCCATCCACCCGGCGACGAAGCCCGGCCCCTCCCCGAGCCCCTTGCGCGCGTACGTGAAGACCGACCCGGCCTGCGGCGCGACCCGCACCATCTGGGCGTAGCTGAACGCCGTGAACGCCATGGCGACCGTCGCCACCACGTACACCAGCGCGACCGCGCCGTGCGACTTGGCGTCGAGGGTGCCGAAGACGCCGACCGGCGCCATGGGCGCGATGAAGAGCAGCCCGTAGACGACCAGGTCGCGGAAGCCCAGGTTCCGCCGGAGCCCGGTGTGGTCCGTACCGCCACCACCGTCGTCGCCACCGTCACCGTTCCCGCCCGCCGCCACCTGCGATTCCTCGGCCATGGGGTCAGTTTCGGCCATGACGGCGGCCGGATCGCCGAGCGACGCGGCCGTGGGGGAGACGGCGGTGCGGAGCCCGTCCGGGGCGCCCGCCGACACGGGCGCACGGGGAGGCGGCCTTACGAGCCTTACGATGGGACGCATGACTGCAACGCCCGCGCCGACGCCCGATTCCGCCTCCGCGACGAACCGCCCGAAGCGTGTCCTGCTCGCCGCTCCCCGCGGCTACTGCGCGGGCGTGGACCGTGCCGTGATCGCGGTGGAGAAGGCCCTGGAGCAGTACGGGGCCCCGATCTACGTCCGGCACGAGATCGTCCACAACAAGTACGTCGTCCAGACCCTGGAGCGGAAGGGCGCGATCTTCGTCGACCAGGCGACCGAGGTGCCGCCGGGCAACATCGTGATGTTCTCCGCGCACGGCGTCGCCCCGACCGTCCACGAGGAGGCCCGGCAGGGCCGGCTCGCGACCATCGACGCCACCTGCCCGCTGGTCACCAAGGTCCACAAGGAGGCCGTCCGGTTCGCCAAGGAGGACTTCGACATCCTCCTCATCGGCCACGAGGGCCACGAGGAGGTCATCGGCACCTCCGGCGAGGCCCCGGACCACATCCAGCTGGTCGACGGCCCCGAGGACGTCGCCAAGATCGAGGTCCGCGACCCCTCCCGGGTCGTCTGGCTCTCCCAGACCACGCTGTCGGTGGACGAGACGATGGAGACGGTCGACGCGCTGAAGGAGAAGTTCCCGCAGCTGATCTCCCCGCCCTCCGACGACATCTGCTACGCCACGCAGAACCGCCAGACCGCGATCAAGGAGCTGGCCGGCCAGGCCGAGCTGGTGATCGTCGTCGGCTCGAAGAACTCCTCGAACTCGATCCGCATGGTCGAGGTCGCCAAGCAGGCCGGCGTGCCCGCCGCGTACCTCGTGGACTTCGCGAGCGAGATCGACGAGGCCTGGCTGGAGGGCGTGACCAGCGTCGGCCTCTCCTCCGGCGCCTCCGTCCCGGACGTCCTGGTGCAGGAGGTCCTGGAGTGGCTGGCCGAGCGGGGCTACGCGGACGTCGAGATCGTCAAGACGGCCGACGAGTCCCTGACCTTCTCGCTCCCCAAGGAGCTCCGCGACAAGAACCTGCGGGCCGTGGCGGAGCGGCTCGGCGCGGAGGAGCCGGCCGAGAAGTGACGACGCGCCCGGGGAGGGCCCCGGTCGAGGAGTAACGGGCCGCCCCAGCCCTTACGGTGGGTCCATGAACGTCTTCGGAGTGGACATCGGCGGCTCGGGCATCAAGGGCGCTCCCGTGGACCTGGAGCGCGGCACGCTCACCGAGGAGCGCCACAAGGTACTGACCCCGCAGCCCGCCACACCCGACGGTGTGGCGGGCTGCGTCGCGGAGGTCGTGGCGCACTTCGGCTGGACGGGCCCGGTCGGGATCACCTTCCCCGGCGTGGTGACGGGCTCCACGATCCGTACGGCCGCGAACGTCGACAAGTCCTGGATCGACGTCGACGCGGGCGCGCTCATCGGCCCGCGGATCGGGGGCCTCCCCGTGACCGTCCTGAACGACGCGGACGCGGCCGGGATCGCGGAGATGACCTTCGGCGCGGGCCGGGGCCGCAAGGGCACGGTGATCATGCTGACACTGGGCACGGGCATCGGCTCGGCCCTCTTCGTCGACGGCCGGCTCGTACCGAACACGGAGCTGGGCCACCTGGAGCTCAAGGGCCACGACGCGGAGAAGCGGGCCTCGACGAAGGCCAAGGAGGACGAGGACCTGAGCTGGGAGCACTGGGCCACCAAGCGGGTGCAGAAGTACCTCGCGCACGTGGAGATGCTGTTCTCGCCGGAACTCTTCATCATCGGCGGCGGAGTCAGCCGCAAGGCGGACAGGTTCCTGCCGCTGATCGAGGGGATCAGGGCGGAGATCGTCCCGGCGGAACTCCAGAACAACGCGGGGATCGTGGGCGCGGCGATGGCGGCGGCGGGGAGGGCGTAGGGCGGGGGCTGGTGCCGGGGCTGGTGCGGGGCCGGGGCGGGGCTCCGGTACGACGGGAGCCCCGAGGGTTTCGCGGAGGTGCGGGGACGGCGGATCACGGGGGCAACGGGGGTGCCGGATGGCCGGGGCGCCGGATCACGGGGCGCTGGGACACCGGACTACGGGCTCAGGGGCTCACCGGACTACGGAGTCACCGGCTCACCGGGCCTTGGCCGCCTTGGAGCTTTTGGCGACCGGATCGGCAGGCTTGACGGCCCCGGCGGCCCCGTTGGCCCCGGCGGTGCCGGTGGCGGTCCGGGTGCGCTGCTGTCGGCGCCCCATGTCCCGTACCTTCCGGACGCTGGCGATGATGCCGGCGACCAGGGTGCCGCCGTACAGCCATCCGGCGTGCACGGCGAGGGCGGTGACGACGGCCATGGCCTGGCCGCCGAGGCCGCCCGTGCCGCCCGCGATGGGGAGGACGCCGACGGCGAAGGCGATGGGGACGCCGATGGGGGCGGTGACCAGGTCGGCGGTACGGACCCAGAGCGCGGTCAGGGCGCTGACCGGCAGGAACAGCAGCCCGTAGACGACGGGGGAGCCGTCGAGGAGCAGCAGGTCGAGGAAGCCGATCGTCAGCATGACGGCGGAGGCGAAGAGCCCGGCGCCGAGCCCGGTGAGGCGGGGCGAGGGCAGCCGCCGCAGGGCGAGGACGACGGGGGGCACGGGCCGGCGGGCGGGGGCGGTCGTACGTCCCGGAGCGCGACCGGCGGTACGGCCGGTGGTACGGCGGACCGCGCCGCCCGCCGTACGGTCCGGGGCGCCCGGTGCCGAGGCCCGCTCGACGCGGGCGCCGCCGGGGGTACGGGAGGCTCTGCCGGTCACGCGGTACACGGAGGCGCCCTCCACGAGCGGGCCGGAGGGTGCGGCGGGCGCGGCGGGGGGCGGGGCGGCGGTCGGCGAGCCGGACGGCTTCGGCCGCCGGCGCCCCTGGGGCTGACTTGTCCTGTGCTGCTCCACCCGACCAACGTAGGCGGGGAGGGGGCGGGAACCGGGTCCGGGACACGCCCTTTGGGTGACCTTGCCCCCGAGATCGGCCGGAGGGCGACGTCACCGGCCGGTTCGGGCCGCCCGTAAACTGGGGGATCGGCCCACCATCCACACTTCAGGAAGTCGCCACCGTGTCGCTCACGATCGGAATCGTCGGTCTGCCGAATGTCGGCAAGTCGACCCTGTTCAACGCCCTGACCAAGAACGACGTGCTGGCGGCCAACTACCCGTTCGCCACGATCGAGCCGAACGTCGGCGTCGTCGGCGTCCCGGACGCCCGCCTGACCAAGCTCGCGGAGATCTTCGGCTCGCAGCGCGTCCTCCCGGCGACGGTCGACTTCGTCGACATCGCGGGCATCGTGCGCGGCGCGAGCGAGGGCGAGGGCCTGGGCAACAAGTTCCTGGCGAACATCCGCGAGTCGGACGCGATCTGCCAGGTCATCCGCGCCTTCAAGGACGAGAACGTCGTGCACGTCGACGGCAAGGTCTCGCCGAAGGACGACATCGAGACGATCAACACGGAGCTGATCCTCGCGGACCTCCAGACGATCGAGAAGGTCCTGCCGCGCCTCCAGAAGGAGTCCCGGATCAAGAAGGACGTGGCGCCGAAGGTCGCCGCGGTCGAGGCGGCGCAGGCGATCCTGGAGAAGGGCGACACCCTCTTCTCGCAGGGCATCGTCCAGGGCTCGGAGAAGGCGGAGCTCCTCCACGACCTGCACCTGCTGACCACGAAGCCGTTCCTCTACGTGTTCAACGTGGACGAGGACGAGCTGACGGACGACGCGTTCAAGGCGGAGCAGAGCGCGCTGGTCGCCCCGGCGGAGGCGATCTTCCTCAACGCCAAGCTGGAGCAGGACCTCGCGGAGCTGGACGAGGAGGACGCCATGGAGCTCCTCCAGTCCGTCGGCGCCGAGGAGCCCGGCCTCGCCACCCTCGCCCGCGTCGGCTTCGACACCCTCGGCCTCCAGACCTACCTGACGGCAGGCCCCAAGGAGTCCCGCGCCTGGACGATCAAGAAGGGCGCCACGGCCCCCGAGGCGGCCGGCGTCATCCACACGGACTTCCAGAAGGGCTTCATCAAGGCCGAGGTCATCTCCTTCACCGACCTCGTCACCACGGGCTCGGTGGCCGACGCCCGCGCGGCCGGCAAGGCCCGCATGGAGGGCAAGGAGTACGTGATGCAGGACGGGGACGTGGTGGAGTTCCGCTTCAACGTCTGAACTCCACCACATCGGTGATGTGGTGGAGTTCAGTTCAAAGGTACAAACAGCTGATGGGGCTGGGACGAATCTTCCTGGCCCCGTCAGTCTTTCAATCCGTCCTCAGAGGTGCCTGCCAGCAGCTCGGGGTCTGAGCAGCTTATGGAGTGGACCAGACTCATCACGTTGGGCGCCTGACCGACAAAGTCGCTCACCGAGGACAAGGCGTTGTAGGTCCGCATGAACGGCGGGGGCATCCGCAGCGCTGTCGTCGGCCGTGGCGTCGTGGGCACCGCCTGTGAAGTGGTCACGCAGTTGGCCATAGATTCCACGTCTGGACAGCGGCGACATACCGCAGCTGGTCGCATGTGCGGCTTTGAACTGCAGATTTGTTCGACGGTGCGAGTCGAAGGGGGCAGTGTCAGTGACGGACATGCGCGTTTTGACCGCCTGGCGTCGCAACGGACATCCGTAGGTGTCAGTCCTCGACGTACCCACGTCCGTCTCCAGACCCCGGAAAGTCCGCTCTTCGGTACACGCAAAAACCGACCCGCCTTCGAACATCCCAAAGTAGGGTCGTACGGCGATTAAGTCGCGCTTCTCGCGCTGCGCGGCTCACCCGCCCCAGAAAGTGGTGACACAGTATGAGTGCGGTCGGCTCGCCCGGCACCCAGGACGCCAAACTGGCCAGGCTGGCTCAGCAATCGCGGAACTTCGGCTTTCTACTGCCGCACACCCCCCTGCTCGTGGCCTACGGGGCAGCAGCCGAGAGCTACGTCTTCAGCGACCCCAATACTTCCTTGATCAAGTCGAGGCAGTTCGGTGAGACGCTCGCGGCGGACCTGGTCCGCAGGGCGCGGATCAGGAACGCGGGCACCACACAGTTCGAGCGGCTGAAGGCCCTCGACAAGGAGGGGTTCCTGCACGGAAATGTCGGGGCCGCCTTCCACGAGGTCCGCGCTCTTGGCAACGACGCCAACCACGGTGACCGAGACAACTCCGACGACGCATTCCGAACCCTGCGATCCTGCTTCAGGCTCGGAGTCTGGTACCACCGCCTGCTGACCGGCTCGCGCGAGCAGATCGCATTCGTACCCCCGGACCCGGCCCGTACGCCGGCCGCACGCAACCAACGTCTGCGCGATCAGGTGGCCCAGGCCCGCAAGGCCCTCGAAGAGGCCCGACTCACTTACCAGGACCAGGCGTCCAAGGCAGAGGCCGAGCAGGCGGCTCGAGCCGCCGCCGAACGTGAGCTCTCCGCGGCTCGCGCCGAGCAACAGGATCTCGCCCGTTCGATTGCTGCGCTCCAGGAGCAGCTGAAGCAGGTCGAAGCGGCCCAGGAGGCCGACTACGCACGGCAGCGCCGGGCCGAAGCCACCGACAGCGCGGCGGCCTCCACCGCCGTCGCGGAGCGCGCCCGCCTCCTCGACAACGCCGAAGCGGCCGCCCGCGAGCCCCTCACCGAGGTACAGGTTCGCGCCCGCCTCGACCAGATGCTCACCGAGGCCGGCTGGCAGGTCCAGGACATCGCGGAGCAGAACCTTTGGCATCAGGGCGACCACCGGGGCAACGGCGTCGCCGTCCGCGAGACCACGACAGCACGTGGCCGGGCCGACTACGCGCTGTACGTGGACCGCAAGCTGGTCGGTGTCATCGAGGCCAAGCGCGAAGGGGCTGACCTGTCCGCTGCCGAGGCTCAGGCCGACCGGTACGCCGACCACCCCACCGACGCCCAGCAGCGCATGCTCGCTTGGAGACGAGAGGAACCCCTGCCGTTCCGTTATGTGAGCGACGGTGGCGAGACTCGTTTCCGCAGCACCCTCGACCCCGACTCCCGTACCCGCCGGATCTTCTCCTTCCACCAGCCGCGCACTCTGGCCCGCTGGATCCGCCAGGCCGACGAAGACCCACAGGCGCCGAGCTACCGTGCTCGTCTCCGCTGGCGCATGCCCGAGCTGGACGAGCACCCACTGCGTCCCGCGCAGATCTCCGCTGTCCGTGGGGTCGAGGACTCCGTAGCCCTCGGCCGGGGCCAGCAGGGGATGGGCCAGCCCCGCTCTCTGGTACAGATGGCCACCGGCGCTGGCAAGACCTTCACCGCGGTGACCTTCTCGTACCGGATGCTGAAGCATGCGCGCGCCGAGCGAGTCCTCTTCCTCGTCGACCGCAACAACCTGGGGGACCAGGCAGTCGCCGAGTTCGAGAACTTCATCACCCCTGACGGTGCCCGCAAGTTCGCCGACCTCTACCACGTCCAGCGACTCGGCGCCGAAGGCATGAAAGCGTCCTCCAAGGTGGTCGTGTCCACGGTCCAACGCCTGTACATGGAACTGACCGGCGAACGCCCGACAGGCGCACTCGCGGAAGACGCCGAGGGAGAACAGCCCTACGACATTCCCGGCCCGGTCGAGGTCAGCTACAACCCGGACATTCCGCCGGAGTCCTTCGACCTGATCGTGGTCGACGAGTGCCACCGATCCATCTACGGCAAGTGGCGCTCGGTCCTGGAGTACTTCGACGCCCCTATCGTGGGCCTCACCGCCACTCCGGTCGCCCAGACCTTCGGCTACTTCAACGGCAACCTGGTCAGCGAGTACACCTACCAGGAGGCCGTCGCCGACGGTGTCAACGTCGACTTCTCCGTGTATGAGATCGGCACCCGGATAACGGCCGAGGGCGGTGTCATCGCCCAGGGCACCATCCCGGTCCGCGACCGGCGCACCCGACGCCAGCGCTACGAGGACCTCGACGAGGACGTCGAGTACGGCGCGAACCAAGTCGGTGTGGGCGTCATCAGCAAGGACCAGCTGCGCACCGTGATCCGCACCTTCCGAGAGCGGCTCTTCACCGAGATCTTCCCCGAACGCGGCAAGCGTGACGGCTCCACTGGTGAGCTGCTGTGGGACGAGATGTACGTCCCCAAGACCCTGATCTTCGCGAAGAACGACAACCATGCCGAAGAAATCGTCGAAGTCGTCCGTGACGTCTTCGGCAAGGGCAACGATTTCTGCGCCAAGATCACCCACGCGGCGAAGAAGGCTGATGAGCGCCTCGCGGACTTCCGTAACCTGCCTCAGCTGCGGATCGCCGTCACCGTCGACATGATCGCCACCGGTACCGACGTCAAGCCCTTGGAATGCCTGCTCTTCCTGCGCGACGTGAAGAGCTGGGCCTATTTCGAGCAGATGAAGGGCCGCGGCGCCCGCACCCTCTCCCTCACCGAGTTCGAGAAGGTGACACCCGGCGTCGGCCCTAAGACCCGTTTCGTCATCGTCGACGCGGTGGGCGTCACGCAGAAGAAGAAGGTCGACGCGGCTCCGCTAGAGCGCCACACCGAGAAGCAGGTCAGCCTGGAGAAGCTGCTGCGGAAGGCTGGCGCCGGCACCATCGAGGAGGAAGAGGTCTCCACCCTCGCCGCCCGCCTTGCCAAGCTCGACATCCAGATGACCCCTGAGGAGCGCGGCGAGATCGAGCAGCTCACCGGCGGCCGCCCCCTCAAGGAGATCATTCACGGCATGATCCGCGCGGTCTCGGTCGACGACCAGCAGAAAGTACGGGACGCCGCCCACCTCACCGGCCGCGACCCCGAGCGGGAGGTGCGGGCGCTCATCGACCACGCCGTCCAGCCCCTCGCCGCCGCCCCGAAGCTGCGTGCCCGGCTGCTGGAGATGCGTCGCGCCAAGGACATCCTCTACGACGAGACCAGCCGAGATGAGCTGGTCACTGCGGGGGCCGTGGTCGAGGACGAGGCGGCCTCCCGCGATGTCGTCACCAGCTGGCGGCAGTACATCGAGGACAACCGCGACGAAATCGCTGCCATCGCCATCGCCTTCAGCGCCGACTCCGACACCCCGCCGGCCGACGCCCTGCGCCGTCTGCAGAACGTGGCCCGTGCCATCGCCCGCCCCCCACGCGCCTGGACCCCTGACCGCCTGTGGACCGCCTACGAGCAGGTCGGCGAGGCCGCCCTCCGCGGTGCCCACGCCCGCCGTACTGCGGCCGACCTCCTCGCCCTGCTCCGCTACGAACTCGCTGGCGGAGCCGAACGCGGCGCCCCCCAGCCGATCCCGCACGAGGAACGCGTCCGCGAACGCTATGCGGCCTGGCTCACCCGCCAGCATCAGGCAGGCGTCCGTTTCAGCGACCGTCAGCGCTGGTGGCTCGACCACATCGCAGCCGCCACGATTGAACGTGTACGCTTCGACACCGCCGACCTCGACTATGCCCCGTTTGCCGCCCGTAACGGCACGGACGGCTTCCTCGCCGAATTCGGCGAACGACAGGCAGAACACATCATCGACGATCTCGACAGGGAGCTGAGCGCGTGACGGGGACCGCCGTGGAGGCCAATAACGGAGGCGGAGGTAACAGCGCCTCCGGCGTGACGGACACCCCAGGGCTGCCAAACGGATGGGCCATCGCCACCATCGGCGAACTATGCGACGTCAATCCGCGCGGATTCGCCGAGGAGCCGAATGACGATGACCTCATCTCGCAGGTTCCTATGGCCTCGGTCGAAGCCGAAACCGGACGGATGGACCCATCAACGCTGGTCCGTTACGGCGAATTTAAGAGAAAGTCTCTGACTCGATTCCAAGAGAACGACGTCCTGTTCGCCAAGATCACTCCGTGCATGGAGAATGGGAAGATCGCCCAGGCGAGAGGACTGACCGGTGGACGCGCGCTCGGCAGCACGGAGTTTCATGTGCTCCGCAGCCGTGGGGCCCTTCTTCCCGAGTACCTGACACTTTACCTACTGCAGCGAAGCGTGCGGAAAGCAGCGGAACCGTACATGTCCGGCGCCGTAGGGCAGCGGCGAGTCCCCCGCCTCTACCTCGAAGGGCTCCATATCCCGGTCCCGCCGCTTGCAGAGCAGCGTCGTATCGTTGCGCGGCTTGACGAGCAGCTGGCTCACGTCGAGGCTGGCGAAGCCTCCGTTCGGACAGCACTCAACAAGTGTGAATCCTTTGTGGAGCAGATCCTGGCCTTGGGAACGAGCGGTGCCCTGAGCCACACGGATCGGTTCTTTACTGGTATTTCCCCTGCGGACTCAGATGATGGTAAACTCCCCGATCTTCCTGCCGGATGGACTTGGAGGCGACTTGGCGAGATCGCGGCCGTCGTCGGCGGAATCACCAAGGACAGCAAGAAACAGGGAGATCCGGACTACGTCGAAGTTCCCTATCTTCGCGTAGCTAATGTGCAGCGCGGTCGACTCATGCTGGACAGAGTAGAAACTATCCGGGTGCCCCCTGCTAAGGCTGAATCTCTCCGGCTGGTTTCGGGAGACGTACTTCTCAACGAGGGAGGGGACCGTGACAAGCTCGGCCGGGGATGGGTCTGGGAGGGGCAAATCGATGACTGCATTCACCAGAATCATGTCTTCCGAGCCCGTGTAATTGGCGATGTTCTTTCACCTCTGCTCCTCGCATGGCATGCGAACAGTTTCGGGAAGTCTTGGTGCGACCGCAACGGCAAGCAGACAGTGAATCTCGCGTCTATCAGCCTTCGCAAGATAAAGCTGCTCCCTGTCCCTGTTCCTCCACGTGATGAGCAAGACAATCTGGTCCAGCTCATCGAGAACTACGTGGAACAAGCCGAAGTCTTTCGGCAGACAGCGAAGGCGTCCCTTGCCCAGGTTGCCGACCTAAGAGCTGCTCTCCTACACGCCGCCTTCACTGGCACTCTTGTCCCCCAGGACCCCACCGACGAGCCCGCTTCCGTACTGCTCGACCGCCTCCGCGCTCAGCGCTCCGCCGCCAGCACGAGGAGCACGCGCCGCCGCGCCCCGCGCACCAGCAAGTCGACCGGCAACCCCGGTCAGGGAGAACTACCCCTGTGAGCACCATGAGCACCGACAAGCCCGTCTCGGCACAGGAGTCGCCCCAGGGAACCGTTCCCCTGGGCCCTCAGGCCACGCCCAGGGTGACCGCAATCGAGTCGACCAGCACTCTCGTCAATCGACTCTGGTCGTACTGCGAGCTCCTGCGCCACTCCGGGGTCTCGACTCTCGACTACGTCGAGCAGCTCACGTACCTCCTCTTCCTGAAGATGGCGGACGAGCGGGCCAACCGCCCGGCCAAGTTCCGCCGTAATTTCCCGGAGGAGCCTCTCGTTCCCCCGGGCCGGGACTGGGCGAGCCTAACCACCCGCTCAGGTGATGCGCTGCTCGATCACTATGAGTTCATCCTCAAGGACCTCGGTTCGCGAGGCGGCACTATGCTCGGTGAGGTCTTCGCCAAGTCGAGCAACAAGATCCACGAACCTGCCGTCCTGGAGCGGCTGATCAAGGACCTGATCAACCCGTACCGGTGGACCACCGAGGACCAGGACCTCAAGGGCGACGCGTACGAGGGCCTGCTGCAGCGCGGCGCCGAGGACCGCAAGACCGGCGCCGGCCAGTACTTCACTCCCCGCCCTGTCATCGACGCCATGGTCGACTGTGTCCGGCCTCAGGTCGGCGAGACCATCACCGACCCGGCCTGCGGAACGGGCGGCTTCCTCATCGCCGCCCATGCCCACCTCAATCAGCACTACCAGGAACAGCTCTACGGTGACGAGGGCCGCAAGCTGCAGACCGGCGCGATCACCGGCTACGAGTTGGTCCGGGAGACCGCTCGTCTGGCGCTGATGAACATGCTGCTGCACAACATCGGCACATCCGAGGCCAAGCCACTGATCACCGTGCAGGACTCCCTGGCAAAGTCTCCCTCGCAGTTCTACGACATCGTCTTCGCCAACCCCCCCTTCGGCGTTGGCTCGGTGACGGGCGAGGCATACACCGCTCGCAAGGACTTCTGGACTCAGACCACCAACAAACAGCTCAACTTCGTCCAGCACATCTACAACCTGCTGAAGACCAACGGCCGGGCAGCCGTCGTTCTCCCCGACAACGTGCTCTTCGAGTCAGGTGCCGGCGAGACGATCCGCCGCAACCTGCTGAACTTGTGCGATGTGCACACGCTGCTGCGCCTGCCCACCGGCATCTTCTACGCCAACGGTGTCAAGGCCAACGTCCTGTTCTTCGACAAGACCGGTCAGCGCACCGGAGGCCGCCCCGGCACCAGGCAGCTGTGGGTCTACGACTTCCGCACCGACCAGCGGTTCACCCTCAAGCAGCGGCAGCTGCGCCGCGAACACCTGGACGACTTCGTCGCCGCCTTCCACTCGGGCGGCACCGACTTCTCCGCTCGCAAGCCCACTGATCGCTTCCAGGCTTACGATTACGAAGAACTGATCTCTCGTGACAAGGTGAATCTCGACCTGACCGTCCTCCGATCGGGAACGGACTCCACGCATACGGCCCTTGCGTCGCCTGACGTGATCGCCCAGGAGATCGTGCACGAACTGGAGGCCGCTTTGGTCGAGTTCACCACCGTGGCACGCGCTCTGAAGAGGGAAGCGGGCTCGGAGAGCATCGCGCGAACTGGAACAATCAACACAGCCGACGACGACAGCGACGAAACAGGGGAAGCCCGCGCGGGGTAGGCCCGTCCTTCCGTTCCCCGAGTCAGGGTCCGGAAGGCAACCGGCCGTGGCCCGAGCCCGGGTGACAGCGGAGGGAAGCAGAACAGTATGGGTACGGGGCGGGGCAGTGCTGGATCCGCAAGCATGAGTGGGATGTCGGGGATTCCGCCGCAGGGTGGGCAGCTTGAGAGGCACTGGACCGCCGAATCGATCGTCCGCCGCTGGTGGGAGTTCTACAACTACAAGACCAGCATCCGGGCCCTGACAAAGATCGAGTTCGCTGAGCACATCGCCTACCTGCTCTTCCTCAAGCTCGACCACGAACGCGCAAACCGACCCGGCAAGTTCGCCTCCCGTCCGGTCGCGCCGTCGATCGACACCTGGCCGCACCTGGTCGAACGCGGCGGCGAAGACCTCCACAGCTACCTGGCCCGCACCATGCGCACGCTCGGCACGCCAACCCCGGACAACCAGCGTCGCACCACTGCCAGCGTCCTCTTCCATGACGCACAGCCGTGGAACATCGACCGGATGAGCGAGCTGCGACAGCTCATCACCGAGGAGATTAACCCGTACCGTTGGGCCCAGGTCCCTGACGGCGAGCTCGGACGGGCCTTCGCCCAGCTTCTCTCCGACTGCTACGACGACATGCTCAAGAAGCGCCAGACCGGACAGTTCCTGACCCCACCGCCACTCCTCGCCGTGGTCGCCAAGGCCCTCGCCCTCACCCCCGACGACCGGATCATCGACCCGGCCTGCGGCATTGGCAGCACGCTGATCGCCGCCCACCGGGAGATGGAGAGCCATGGCACCAAGGTGGACGACTCCGCCATCGCGGGAGCCGACATCGATCCCCAGATGTGCCGTCTCGCCACCATGAACGTGCTCCTCAACACCCGCCGGCTGTTCGCGGGAATCCCCCCGATACAGCGTTCGGACTCCCTTTCCCGCAAGGTAAGGGCCATTCAGCGGCAGGACCGGGATGTCGCCGCGACCGTGGCTCTGTGCAACCCGCCCTTCAAGAGCACCGACGCGGCCGTCGACACCACCCACCGCGACGACTTCTGGGCACCCAAGGCGGACCTTCCCACCAACTTCCTCCAGCACATCGCCATCACCTTGCCGCAAGGTGCGCGAGCCGCCGTCTTCGCCCCCGACAGCGTGCTATTCGGTACGGGCGCCGCGGCCACCGTACGCCGCAATCTGCTCCTCAACTGCGACGTGCACACTCTGCTGCGTCTGCCCACCGGCATCTTCCGGGGCACCAACGCCAAGGCGAACATCCTCTTTTTCACCAAGTCCGCCCCTCGCCCCAGCGGCGAGCCCGCCACGCGCGCCCTGTGGGTCTACGACGCCCGCACCGGTAACCACCGCACGGACACCGGCAACCCGCTCACCGAGGACGACCTGTCCGACTTCCTCGCCGCCTACCGCCCGGACGACCCCGACCACAGCAGCCGTACACCGTCACGCCAGTTCAAGCCGTACCCCGTAGCCGATCTTCTGGCCCGCCCCAGCGCCAGCCTGGAGCTCTGGGCCGACCTCACCGAAAACCAGCAGGACCTCGGTTCCCCACGCGACATCGCGGCCTCCATCGTCGCCGAACTGAACAGCGCGAGCAGCAGCTTCCAGGCCGTCGTGGACTCACTCGCCCCCGGCCAGTGACGCGCACCAGCCGCGTTCCCCACACCTGTTACGTTTGTCCGCCCCGCACGGGAGAACCATGAGCACCCCTCCGCGCCGCCCCCACGTTCCCACCCAGGTCCGCCAGGTCGCCAACTTTCTCGACGCGACGTATGGCGGCCTCATCGATATGAGCGACTTCGGCAACCGCAAGCCGGACGATCTCGTCATCGCGCGGCGGTCCCGTGCCCTCGCCGCGCATGCCGTGCGCATGGTGACCGACTGGACGCCCGCCCAGGCGGCGGCCTGTGTCATCGACGGCGGCAACGACCAGGGGATCGACGCGATCGCCGTTGACCAGGACGCGGCGCACATATACCTCGTCCAGTCGAAGTGGAGCGAGACCGGCACTGCCAAAGCCGATGAAACCGCAGTCCTCAAACTGTTCTCCGGACTCACTCTGATTGACGCGGGGGAATCCCGCCAGTTCAATCCGCGCGGCCGCGTCCTGGCCGAGCAGGCCAAGTCGCTGCTGGGGTCGGACCTGACCAAGGTGACCCAGGTGATCGTCCTCATGGGGACGAAGGAACTTGCCCCAGGGGTACGCCAGGCCATCAAGAACGGGGAGAACGACTTCAACCACGACGGTACGCACGTCTTCCACCGTGTGATCCACTCGCCGGAGATCTACGCGCGAGCCCGTGACGACCAGAGGCCCAAGCCGATCACCCTCCAGGTGACGATGTCCCCGTGGTTCGCATTCTCGCCCTCCGACCAACAGGCCTACCAGGGCGTGGTGCAGGCCGAGCAGATCGTGGAATGGGCGGAGTACGGCAACCGACTCTTCGACCACAACATCCGCAACCCGCTCGGGCTGACACCCATCAACAGCGAGCTGGTGGAGACGCTCACCGAAGAGCCCGCCAACTTTTGGTACTTCAACAACGGCATCACCATTCTGTGCGACTCCCTGGAGATCGAGAAGGGATCCAAGAAGCAGCCGGAACGTCTCCCGCTCCGCCTCACCGCGCACGGTGCGAGCGTGGTGAACGGGGCGCAGACCGTCCGGGCCGTCATCGATGCGGCGAAAGAGGACGAGCAGGCGGAGTCGGCCGAGGTAGGGGTCCGCATCATCGTCACCGGCGGGGACACCGACTTCGCCCAGCGCACGACCCAGGCCACCAATCGGCAGAACCACATCACCGACCGCGACCGCATCGCCCTGGACCCCGTGCAGGCCGTCCTGATCGAGGAGTTCCGGGCCGAACTGGACCTGGTGTACAGCGTCCGTCGAGGCGAATTGGAGCCCCAAGGGGACGAGGGTTGTTCCGTCGTTGAGGCCGCGTGTGCTCTGGCCTGCGCACACTCCGCCAGCCGCTTCACTGCCCGGCTGGTGGCGGCCGACTCCACCGACGTGATATGGCAGCGAGGCAGCGGATCCATCTACGACCCGCTGTTCCGTTCCGTACCCGGAGTCTTCGAGGTCTGGAACGCCGTACGCGTCCTCCGCGAGACTCGCAAAGCCCTGCGTACCGTGCGCGACGGGTACGAGAAGCGGGGAGCCGCCGTCATCGACGATGGAGCCTTCCTCCTCACTCACCTCATCTTCCGCCAACTGCTCGTAGAAGACGCGGGCATGGGCGAGCCTGACCCCGCAGACCTCACCGCCGCCTGGTTCGTCAAGGCAAGCAACCGGATCCCCGAATTGCTGGAGCGCACCGTACCCGTGTTGCTCGGTGTGCTGGACTCCCGGCACGGGACCCGCTCGGACCTCAAGCGAGTGTGTATCGACGACGCGGCGTGCGCAGCGCTCGTGACCGATGTCCTGGACGTGCTGTCCGCCGGCGGCCAGACGCAGGACGTGTCCCCATACCTCCGCAAGGAAGAGCGGCCCCGTAAGCCGCGCCGCCCCAACTCGGTTCACGTCATCGTCAACCAAGGGGCACTCTCGGAAGGTGCCCCTCTTCGCCTGAACCTCTACGTACCAGCCGAGCAAGAAGCACTGGAATCTTGGCTCGCAGCAGATGAGAGTCGCTCGCGTGCCTCGTGGACGGGGGAGACCGGCAAGGCTCTCATCTGGGAGTACGACCGCCAGCGCTACTCGCCCAGCGGTCTGGTCTCCCGCATGTGGGAACTGGCCGGCTGGGAGGGACGGCCGGTATCCAACCAGGGCACCGCCCGCTGGATGACCCAGGATGGCGAAACCCTTGCCGAACTCGCCGAACGTCTCCTGACAAGCCTTGAGGCGTAGGGGCTGGTTGGCACCAACTAGACGAGTAAGTCCGAAGTCTTCGCGCGCATGAAGCGAGGGTCTCGCTGGTTCGTGTGTGACGACAAACCTCGAGACCCTCGCGACAGCACTGTACGTGAGGATTGACGACTCTCTGGCAGAAACGCGGCGATCGGGCCGGCCGCCGAGGCTGACGGATGCCGAGCTGTTGACACTGGCGGTCATGCAGGCCGTGCTCGGCTTCGTCTCCGAGACCCGCTGGCTGCGGTTCGCCCGTGCCCATCTGGCCGCGGAGTTCCCCTACCTGCCCGGACAATCCGGCTACAACAAACGTCTGCGCGGCGCGAACACGCTGATCAGCCGGTTCATCCGGACCCTGGCCCGGGACACCGACCTGTGGCACGACGACGTATGGATCGTCGACTCCACCCCCGTCGAGTGCGCCCGCTCCCGGCCCACCGTCAAACGCTCCGACCTCGCCGGCTGGGCCGGCTACGGCTACTGCCCCTCACACTCCCGCTTCTTCTGGGGCCTGCGCCTGCACCTGCTCTGCACACCCGGCGGCCTCCCCATCGCCTGGGCCCTGGCCAACCCCAAAACCGACGAACGCGAAGTCCTCACCGATATGCTCACCGGCGACCAGGACCTGCTGACCACCCACCCCGGCCAGACGATCGTGGGCGACAAGGGCTATGTCTCCAAACACCTCGACGCCTTCATGACCGACCTGGGCCTGACCCTGATCCGGCCCAACTACCGCAACCTCAAGCCCCGCCCCGGCGAGCGACTGCTCAAACCGATCCGGCAACTGATCGAGTCGGTCAACGACACCCTCAAAGGCCAGCTCGACCTCGAACGTCACGGAGCCAGAACCCCAGCCGGAGTCCTGGCCCGCGTCGGACAACGCATCCTCGCCTTGACCACAGCCATCTGGCAAAACCGAGCCACCAGCACACCCCTGACCAGGTCACTCATCGCCTACGACCACTAACCAGACATCGGAATTACTCGTCTAGTGCCGGATTCCTGAGCTGACCCCGGTTCCGTGGAGTCTGATGTGCCCCGACTCCATCGGACCCGGGGCACATCAGTTGCTAGACGGTGCGGATGACGGGGGCGGGTTTGATGTCCTGGGCGTCGATGAGGGTGCGGATGTCGTTCGGGTCCGAGGTCCAGATGATGGCGCCGAGGCTGGCTGCCATAGTCACGACGGTGGCGTCGACGATGTCGGAGGTGCCAGCCTTGCCGCAGAGGGTGCCTGCGGCTTTGGCGGTTTCGATGCCGACGGGTACGACGTGGCACCCGGCGAGGAACCTGCCGAGTCTGACCTGGCGGCGGGAGTCCCGCCATGCCTGGCTGACGACGACGGACGGAACGTGGATGTCCCGGCCGTCTTCGAGGGCCAGGCTGTGGCGGGCCCACATGCGTCGGTCGTCGTTGTCGATGGCGATGAGCACGCCGGCGTCGTATAGGTAGGGGATGTTCACGCGGCCGAGGCTCCCGGGCTGCTGAGGTACTCGGCGTCGGCGGCGGCCAGGTCCGCGCGGGCGGCGGCGAGCTCTTCCGGAGTGAACGCGCCGTGTTCTGCCTGCCACTCCTGGATGACGGCCCGGCCGGCCCGCAGGCGCAGCTCGCGCTCGGCCGCTCCGGCGACGAGACGGGAGAGCGGGATGCCTTCTTCCTCGGCGGCTCCGGCCAGGGCTTCGACCAGGGATTCGTCGAGAGTGATAGTCACCTTCTTGGTAGCCATATATCAACCATAGCGCGGTATGGCCTTCGGTGCTGGTGCGTGGATCGCGCGGCAGTGTGCGCAGAGGGCGTGAGCGCATCCGGCGAGGAGGGTCTCGCCGACCCGATGGCCCGCGGGACCGTGGGGAGCTTGGGTCCGCATTCGCTGGAAAGAGGGGTTTAGCGGTGAAGCCCTTGCCCGTCCGTGAGGTGTCGGTGCACGGTTTCGAACACGGGTCGGGCGGAGGAACACGGGGGCTTGAGGTGGCGAGCGTCTTTCAGAAGTGCAAGAAGGACGTCCGGGACCGGAACTTTCCCTGTGATCGTCCGCGGTGTCGGCATGGGTGGACGGTGCGGTACCGGGAGCCGGGCGGTAGGCGTGGGCGTCAGCGGGAGAGGTCGTTTCCCCGTCGCGTGGGCGCGGATGGTGCGGACGCTTTCGCCGACAAGGTCGAGAACGACAAGAAGGCCGGCGTCCACTTCGATCCCGCGCGAGGGCTTGTGCCGTTGCGGGTCTGGGCTCAGGAGTGGCTGGAGCGACGGGTCATCGGTGAGTCGACGCGCCGCAACTACGAAGGGTTCATCCGTAACCATCTCGTGCCGCGCCTGGGACGGAAGACGTTGGCCGGCCTGGCGCGGCGCGACTTCGAGGAGTTCGCCAAGGACGTGCATGCCTCCGGTGCGGGGCTGTCGGTCTCCACGGTCAATGACCGGATGGTGATGGTGGCCGCCATCCTGGAGGCAGCCGTCGCGGACAAGCGCATCCCGGACAATCCCGCCCGCGGCGTCCGGATATCCCGGGCGGTTCCCTGCGCGGTGGACGAGGACGAGATTCCCACGCTGGGCGAAGTCGATCTGATCGCGGCGCATATCGCCCCGCAGTACCGGCTCGCGGTCTACCTCCAGTCGGGTACCGGCCAGCGCACCAGCGAGGTCCTCGCCTTCTCCGCCGAGTGCCAGCGGTCTGGTTTCGTCAGGATCCGGTGGCAGGTCAGTGCCAAGGCTCACCGCAGCGACTGCCGCACGGTCTTCGTGCCGCTCAAGCACCGGACGGAGGGTGAGTACCGAGACGTCCCGGCCGCCCCATTCGTCGAGCAGGAGATCGATGCTCACCTCTCGCGGTGGGAGCCGGTTGCTGTGACCTTCCCCGGCCAGCGGGGCAAGCGACGCCGGCTGGAGACCTTCTTTATCCCGCGTTCGCGCGGCAAGGGCGAGATGCCCACCGCCTCCACCTACGGCTACCACTTCAAGAAGGCCTGTGTGTCGGCCGCCCTGGTCGACGCGGACGGCAAGGCCAAGTACACGCCCGGCAGTCTCCGGCACTTCTTCGCCTCGACCGCGCTGGGCGCGGGCATCCCGATCCACGAGGTCTCGCGCTGGCTCGGCCACAAGTCGATCAAGACCACGGTGGACATCTACGGACACCTGGTTCCCGAGTCGTGGGACCATTGTCGGGACATCATGCAGACGGCCTTCGCTCCTGCGGCGTGAGGCTCCTGCGCTGGGATGAACCTCCCGTGCTGGGATGGTGCTGGGATGGACCGTTGTGAGGGAACGTTTCCGCAGGTGGGAGCGCCTTGCTCGACATTCCGGTTCAACGTGTGATCAGTCAATCACTAAACGTTAATGCGATTCATTTAGTGTGCAGCTTGGGGTCGAGTTCTCGTGAGCTCGACCCCAAGTCGTTCCCGTACAGGCTCTGGCTATGCCAGGTTGACGGCTGGCGTGTGATGCAGGGCGGGGTGGAGCGTCGGCAACCGCCTCAGGCGGAGCACAGGAGTAGTGACTGACCAGTTGGCACACGCCAGCGCGTTCTAGAATTTCGAACGCCTGCGGCATAGTGAGAGGTTCAGGGATGCGGTGAAAGCGGGGCACCGAGACCCGTGCGCATCGAAGGAATCCATCCCCGCTGATGCCGGATAGCGGCCCAGGCGGTGAGTGCCTCAGGGAAGTGTCTGTCCTCCAGAACCGAGGCGAGAGGCGTTCCCGCCAGACTTTCCAGAGATCGGAGAACCTCTGGGAAGTCTGCCCGGTATAGACGTACGGCTGTGCGCGTGGCGGCGTCGATCTTTCCAAGCTGCACCTGGTCGTGCCATCGGATGAGTCCGGAGATGAACATCTCGCAGGCGTCCGCGCGCCCCTTCCGCAGCTCGTCGCGGTTCAGTCCAAAGACCTCGATGCTGTGCCTACCCTTGGGCGTGCGGCATTTCAGCTCGCCCGTCCTCGGCAGTAGCTTCAGGTGATCCGCAGGGTCGTCTACAGTCGGGTCGATGAGCAGGCAAGCGCCCGTCTCGGGGTCACAAGGAAAGAGGTGACGTTTCTCGTTGCTGTTGCAGTGAGAGCAGGCCAGCAGATGGTTGTCCCAACAAAAGGTCCGAAGCGGGGTACGAGACTTCGGCTCGAAGTGGTCGATGTCGGTTCCCTGGTTATCCAGGCAGTACATGCAACGGATACGCCCCGGGGCCATCCGCTCCAGCAGACCTTTAATGTGTCTTCGGGCAGCTCGAGCATCCTTCCACTGCTCGTCGGCTGCCTTGCCTGTGGCTCCAGCGTCCTGGATCTTCTTGGTGCGAAAGTCGCAGAGCTTGGTCATCGCGTCAGTGGCAGGCAGGCGCTGGACGGGGATCATTCGCCACCTGCGAGGTGCGCCGCCATCTCATAGACCCGTGCGGTGCGGGAGCTCGACAGCTTGGCCGCCAGGTTCTTGTACTCCGCTACTTCGTCGGCATTCGCTTCCTCGTCGAAGACTTTCTCTTCGAGATACACGAGCCGCTTTCGCAGGTTGTCTGCGCGCTCGGAGTATGGGGTCTCTAGACCAAAGAGCTCGGAGAGCACAGCATCTTCGCCGCTGCCGTACACGATCCTCTGGTACAGGTCCGGTGCTACAACCTCAGGCGCTCGCTGTTCCTCAGGTCCCGGCAGCCGAATCAGGCCACCTGGGTCAGCAGCCTGACAGATGTAGGGGCTATGGCTGGTCACGATGAACTGGATCCTTGGAAAGTGGCACTTCAGCCAGTCGCCGATCGCCCGTTGCCAGGTGACGTGCAGATGGGCGTCCACCTCGTCGATAATGACCACTCCTGGCATCCGCACGATGGGATGACCAGTGTTGTTGGTCCCGATGTCGAGAGTCCCATAAGCGGTTTGGAGTTGTCGGACTATGTCGAGAACCAGGGCCACGACGGTTCGGAAACCGTCGCTCATCTCCCTTAGGGGATAGGCTCGATCTGGGGCGTCGGCCGGTGCCACCCACAGTCCTTCGGACGAGACCCGCAGTGCCCGAAACTTGTTGGGCAGCAGGCCGTCGGAGAGCAGCTCTTTAACGGTATCCAGAAGCTGGGTGGCTTCCTCGCTGCCCTCTAGGCTGCGCAGCCGCAGTTCCTTGAGCCAGCTGACGCCCTCGGCGAGCGAGGCGTCCTCGTGGAAGAGCGAGGCCATCCGCCCCGCAGGTCCCGGCGAGAGCATGAGCCGTTGGGCCTCCCCGCTGCCACCCATCAGCCGACGGAAGGGGCCGTATGCGGCACAGAACCAGCCTTGCGGATTGTCAGACCAGGGGCCGCGCTCAGCTGACGGAGACCCGTACTTGACGCCGTCGTATGGGGACAGTGAGGGCTGTACGGGGCCGCCGAAGGTGTTGTGCTGGACGTCGTTGGCGTTCGGTAGCGTCCAGTCCAGACCGAGCATCATGCGGCCGTCCGGTCCTCGGCCTCGGCCGGTGAGCTGGTCGACTGCGTAGTCAGGTGAGACAGCCGCCTGACACCAGGCGGCTGTCTCACCAGTAGTGATCCAACCGCCGAAATTCTGGGTGAGGGCACGAGCCACCCGCGGGCCGGCGAGCGCGAGGGCCAAAGCGCGCAGGAGTGTGGACTTCCCGGAGCCATTGCGTCCCGCGATTACGGTCCAACTGCCGCCATCGCCGGGTTGGGGCAGGGCGAGCGCGTCAACAGCGCGGGCTCCATGAAAACCCCGGACGCTGGAGAGGCCGAACTCTGTAACGTACACCCAGCCCTCCTTGTCGATCTTCGGTTCCCCCGCTGGGGGCGGCAGTCTCAGCTTCTCATGCGCTGCTGACACTGCCGTCTGCCTCAGCTCAGCCGATTCGGACGGTCCCTAGCCGAGATGCGATAGGCCCTCTTGCGGGGCGAGATCCAAACCTCACGACCCACCTCCGCACACTGGTAAGGACGTCAGGCCAGATCGTCCGCGATGACCTCAGTCTGCTTCAGGACGCGGTCGACCGCGTCCGGCTCCTCGTCCGGGGGGTACCCGAAGAAGTTGAGCAACAGTTTGACCTTGGCGCGAATGCGATCCTGGGCCTGGCTCTTGACGCGCCAATCAATGGTGACGTCTCCCGCGACCTGCTCGTACAGCTTGCGGGCGATCCTGGACAGGATGTCCTGTCCCATTTCCAGGGCCTTCGGATTGGCCGCGATGGCGTCATAGAAGGCCATCTCATGTTCAGACAGGCCGAGTTCGGCGGCAAGCGCGCGGGAACTGGATACCTCTTGGGCCATCTCGACGAGGAGTCTTGCCGCCTCGGCAGAACCGATGAGGCCGTTGTGATAGCGGTTCATCACGGCCTTCATCGCTTCGGAGTACTCCTTCTGTCGCGTGAGGTTGCTCGGGTGCGCTTCCTGGATTTCGCGGGCGATTGCGTCCCGCAGGGCCTTGAGCGCCAGGTTCGGATGGCGACTGTCCCTGAGCTGCTGCACGAAGCCCGCGTCGAGGTGAGAGAGATCGGGTTTGGTGAGGCCGGCGGCGTCGTAGATGTCCACGACGCCGTCCGCGACCACCATCTCAGCGTTGAGCTGCTCGATCATGCGGCGGACATCTGCCTCGGTGGCAAGGCCGAGCTGCTGCCGATGTTCCGCAGTCAGCTTCTGGTAAGTCGTGCGTAGGGTCGCGAAGAAGTGGATGTCGGGCAGCAGGCCCTGCACGTCGGGATGGGTAGGGCAGAGAGAGAACGCCTGGGAGAGCAGCCGGCCGAAGTGCAGGAAGCGCTGTGCCCGGGTGGGTTCACCTGGCGGCAGGGCAGGCTCGGCGGTCTCCAGGAGGTCCAGGGCCTCGCGGAGCGCCTCGCGGTGTCCGACATCCCGCAGAACTGTTCGCCAGGGGCAGTCCCGCAGTGCAGCATCGACTTTGCTGTGCATGCCGTGTACAGACTTGACTGCCTCGGTGATGTGCGCGCCGATGGTCTCCTGTTCCTGGTCAGCCTCCGAGTACGTGGCCAGCGCGTATTTGAGTTCTCTGGCTACGCCTAGGAAGTCCGCCACTAGGCCGGAGGGCTTCTCGTCCCAGGTGCGGTTGACGCGCGCGATGGCCTGCATGAGGGCGGCGCCGCGCATGCGGCGATCCAGGTACATGGTGTGCAAGGGAGGGGCGTCGAAGCCTGTCAGCCACAAGGACTGAACGATGATCAACTCAAGTTCGTCTTCAGGCTTGCCGACACGGTCCTGGATCTTCTTGAGCTGGGTTGGGGTGCGTACGTAGTCCGCGATGTCGGGCGTGTCCTTGCCGGGGTTGCCGGTGAAGACCACCCGGATCTTCCCGGAGTCGTCTGGGTACAGCTCGGTCTCAGGGTCGGGAGTACCGGTCCAATCCCGGCGGCGTTCGGCCAGAGCTCGGAACAGGCGGGCGGCGTTACGGCGTGAGGAACAGACAATCATTGCCTTGCCAGGGCTGCCCGTGAGCTTGATCATCTCGCGGCGGCGGATGTCCCAGTGGGAGAGGATCGTGTCGGCGATGGAGCCTATACGTTCGGGGGCACCGATTAGGTCCTCGAAGCGGGCGAAGATGCTGCGCGCCCGGGCTTGCTCGTCCGCAGTGAGACCTTCGACGAGCCCTTCGGCCTTGGCGTTGAGTTCGTCCAGGTCTACGCCTTCTGGGAGGTTGACCTTGTGCAGGATCGGCTCGTAGAAGACGGGTACGGTCGCCCCATCGTCGACGGCCTGTGTGAGGTCGTATGTATGGATAGTCGGTCCGAAGACCTGATGGGTGGAACCGGTCCGGTTGTCGATGGGGGTGCCGGTGAAGGCGATGAAGGTGGCGTTTGGGAGGGCATCGCGGAGGTTGCGGGCGAAGCCATCCTCCAGGTCGTAGTGGCTGCGGTGGGCCTCGTCGACGACGACGATCACGTCACGTCGGTCTGTGATGACGGGATGCCGGGCGCCGGCCTTCCGTTCCTCTTCGCTCACCCGGAACTTCTGAAGCGTTGAGAAGACGATGCCCCCGCTGTCTGCTCGGCGGGTGAGTAGCTCGCGCAACTGGCTGGCCTTGGTTGCCTTCTTCGGGCTGCCGCTGACCATTTCTAGGCTCTTGCTCTGTGCGAAGGTGTCGAAGAGCTGGGAGTCCAGGTCGATGCGATCTGTGAGCAGCAGGACCGTGGGGTTTGCGACCTCGGGGATGGTGGCGGCGAGTCCTGTGTAGAAGAGCATCTCCTCGCTTTTGCCCGCGCCCTGGGTATGCCAGATGACGCCGGCCCGACCGTCAGTGGCGACGGCTGAGGCGGTGGCGGTGATCGCCTGCCTCACTGCAACGTACTGGTGGGCCTTGGCAAGTTTTACGGTGTCGACCTCGCCGCCCATCCCCTCGGCGGAGAACGAGAGGAAGTTCGCGATCAGGTCGAGGAAGCGATCGGGCTCGAGTGCGCCGTGGATCATGCGGTCGAGCGCGAGGTCATCGTTCCGCTCGTGCTTGCGAAGGAGAGTGCCGTCCTCCTCCGCGTGCCAGGGGGCCATGTGCTGCCAGGGGGTATGCGGGGTACCAAGGCGGGCGGTTATCCCGTCACTCGCGAGCGAGAGGAGCAGCGTACGAAAGACGCGGTCGAGTTTGAGCTCGCGGCGGTAGTTCTGGATCTGGTCGTATGCGGATCGGGAATCGTCCGTGCCGCCGGCTCTCTTCAATTCGATGATGGCGAGCGGGATTCCATTGACGTACAGGACGATGTCGAATATGAAGACGCGTCCTCGGGCTCCCTTGACGCGAACCTGGTTCGCAGCGACGAGGTCGTTGCCGTGAGGGTTGGTGAAGTCGACAGGTCGGACAGTGACATGTCGTTCCTGCTGAGTGACGGGGTTGGTGTAGGACACCTTCACGCCGGCCTTCAGGTGCTGGTAGAAGCTCCAGCTGAGGCGGACTTCGTTTGCCGGGAAGGTGTTGAGTAGCCGCTCCATCGCGTCCTCTACCGCGGACGAGGGCAGGTCGGGGTGGCGTGAGGTGATGGCCGCGCGCAGGCGAGGATAGAGGATGAGGTCGTCCCACCCTTTCCGGTGCCCATCCCGGGGGCGGAGGTTCTTGCCCCGGATGTGCTGCCAGCCGCGCTCGGCGAGCTGATTGAGCGCGTGGAGTTCCCAGTCCGACTCGGACATCGCACGGCCAGCGGCCGTGCCGATCTCCATCTCCATAGGATCCGTTCCCCCGTCGGTGGTCATGCGGCGTCCTCCACGATCCTTTCGGCGTCCTTGACGCGGATCTTTCCGGTGATGAGCTGGGGGAGCAAGGTGTCGCGGAGGGCGGTGAGAGTGTCGTTCTCGCGCCGTGCGGCTTCAGACTGCTCCTGCATCGGGTTGCAAACCCTGCTGAACTCGGAGAGATCGGCGGGAGACGGAACTGTGATCCGGAGCGCTCGGATATCGCGAAGGCTGAGGTAATCTGCCATGTCGGTCTGGCCTTTGAGTCCGCCTGCTTGACTCCAAAATTCCTTTCCCTGGAACCAATGGAGCATGTAGAGGGGGGAGACTGGGCTACTTTCCGCGAGTCGGAAATAGCAGACCTGTGGGCTGTAAACGAACTCAGGCTGGCCAGAATCGATAAGCGCTACGCGGCCGACGGTTCCCTTCGTGGTCAGGATGACATCGCCTTGTTGGGACACCTTCGGACCCATCGCGTCCCGATACGCATCGCTGACGTAGTGGGTGAAGCTGGGAGTGATGGTCCCGTGTCCGACATCGGCTACTCGAAGGATCGGGAGCCCCGGTTCGCCGTGCTCGGACTGCTTGGTGCGGTATCCGTCTCCGAGGGCCATGAATCCGCGCTTGGCCAGTTCTGCCAGCGTATAAGTCGAAGTCTCGGCGTATCCACGGTTGATGATGCGTTCGTGCCACGCAGAACAGAGCTCGTTGAGCGTGATGAGCTGACGCTCATTGGACGCGATCTTGTCATCCAGGGCGCCGAGAACCTCGGCTACGGCCTGTTGTTCGTGCAGCGGAGGCGTATGGATCTGCAGCTTGCGCGCAGATCCGATGTTGAAGTGTTGCTGCACGGCACCCACTGTGTGGGCGGAAACGAAGGCTCCGGCAGTTGCGTTGATCGCGTAGCACAAGAATCGGGGGGAAACTTGCTCCGTTGGGCGCGCGATGATGATGTCAGAGCAATTGGCCTCGCCAAATCCATCTGGGATCAACGCGGCGGCACCCGGAGTCCCGGTGCGAACGATGGCGATGTCGTTCGCGAATAGCTGAGATTTCCTGATTCGCTGGTGAAAGTCAATCCCCACGTAGGCGAGATCAGTCAAGTCGAGTCGCCCAGGGCGGATATTCTTTGAGCGGAGAAAGGGGATTCCGCTAGGCAGGTACTCGCCGGCCATTGCGCTGACGTGTCCGACGGTGATTTTTGCGCAGAGCTCGCTGAGGGTTCGGAGCGGCCATGCATCCATCAGAGCCTCCCCAACTGCTCGGACACGATCCTTGCCAGGTCCTCCGACTCCGCGAACTGTTCCCGCAGCAGCGCCGTGAGGCGCGTGATCTTCGCCTCCACCGCTTCCGCGTCCGGATCGTCCGCGACTTCCGCCGCTCCTACGTACCGCCCTGGCGTAAGGATGAAGTCGTGTTCGCGCAGCTCGTTCAGGGAGACGCTGCGGCAGAAGCCTGCAACGTCCACGTACGCGGCTTCGCCCTCGACTCCGCGCCAGGAACGGAACGTTCCGGCGATCCGCCCCAGTTCAGCCTCGCTCAGCTCCCGCATCGTCCGCGTGGCCATGAAGCCGAGCTCTCGCGCATCGATGAAGAGGACTTGCTCCGCCCGTTCCGCCGACACCCATGGCGACCGCGCTGGGCGCTTTCCCTTTCCCTCCGCCAGGAACCACAGGCACGCTGGGATCTGCGTCGACCGGAACAGCTGTCCCGGCAGCGCCACCATGCACGCGACCAGGCCCTCCTCGACCATCGCGCGCCGGATGTCGCCTTGCCCGCCCGACGTGCTGCTCATTGAGCCGTTGGCCAGGACGATTCCGGCCCGCCCGCCGACCGCGAGCTTGCTGACCATGTGCTGGATCCAGGCGAAGTTGGCGTTGCTGGCCGGCGGAGGGCCGTACTTCCAGCGCTCGTCGCTGGCGAGTAGCTCGCCACCCCAGTCGGAGATGTTGAACGGTGGGTTGGCGAGGACCACATCGGCCTTCACGTCGCCGTGCTGGTCATTACGGAAGGAGTCCGCAGGCTCCTCGCCCAGGTCCACCTCGATTCCGTGGATGGCGAGGTTCATCTTGGCGAGCCGCCAGGTCGTCTGGTTCCGTTCCTGGCCGTATACCGAGACGTTGAAGCGGTTGCCGCCGTGCGTCTCCACGAACTTCTCGGCCTGTACGAACATGCCGCCCGATCCGCACGCGGGGTCGAGTACCCGCTCACGTTCCTTCGGCTCCAGCATCTCTACGAGCAGCCGTACCACCGAGGGCGGCGTGAAGTATTCGCCTCCCTTGCGCCCCTCGGCGAGTGCGAACTGCGCGAGGAAGTACTCGTACACCTCACCCATCAGGTCCCGCGCGCCTACTCGCTTCCCGTCCAGAGAGATCTGCGACTGGAAGGTCAGCTGGTCAAGGAGTCGCACTAGTTCGGCGAGAGTGGGCTCGTCGACGCGACCGCTGTTGTACATCCTCGGGAGGGTGTCCTTCAGAGGCCGGTTGAACTTCTCAATGGTCCCCATCGCGCCGTCGATGACCTCACCGACGCTCGGCCCGTCTGTACTCACCTTGGCGTGCTTGAGCACCTCGTTCCACCGTGCCGTCGGTGGCACATAGAAGATCCCGGCCCCGGTGTACTGGAGCGGGTCCTCGACCGTCTTGCGGATCAGCTCTTCTGGGGCCGTACCCTCGAGTCCCATCCCGGCGAGCATGCCGCCGCTCCGCAGCTCCTCCTCCAGTAGCTCCCGCTTCTCCTCCATGGCGTCCGACACGTACTTCAGGAAGACCAGACCGAGTACGAAGTGCTTGTACTCGGCCGCATCCAGGCTGCCACGCAGCTTGTCGGCGGACTTCCAGAGGATGGACTTCATGTCCTCCGGCTTGGCTGGCTTCTTCTGGCGGGGTGGCACGTGAGGCTCGCTTCGTCGTGTAGCGGGGATCAGGGAGACGTCTGTCGCGGTTCAGTCTCGTACAGATCTACGCCACATCCGTCACGTGGGCGCAAGATTGTCACTAAAGGATCCGGCCGCGATCTGATCAGTTCGCCCCTCCCCGGGCCGTAGCTAGCGACAGGCTTCAGGGCGGAGTGGTCCAGCGCGCTCAAAGACGTCCCCATCTTTACGGCATCTGTGAGCGGCATCACAGATGAGGCTTGCGGGTTCACCGGAAGAGGTGGATTAGCGATGAATGTCTTCCCTCTCTAGAGGGTGCGAGCAACGATCTTCTGTGCTGGGGCAGACGGCAGGGGGGCATGGATGGCGAGCGTCTTTCAGAGGTGCAAGAGGGATGCCCGAGATCGGAACTATCCCTGCTTGCGCCCAAGGTGTGGCCATGGGTGGACCGTGCGCTATCGGGAGCTGGGCGGTAGGAGGGGGCGGCAGCGGGAGAAGTCGTTTCCGCGGAGGATCGGCTTGGACGGTGCGGATGCCTTCGCTGCCGCCGTGGAGAAAGACAAGCAGACTTGCGTGCGCGTCGAACCTGCTCGTAGCGCTGTCCTCTTATCAGTCTGGGCCGAGGAGTGGCTTGAGCGACGAGTCATCGGCGAGGCGACTCGTTGCAACTACGAAGGGTTCGTTCGCAACCATCTCGTGCCGAGCCTTGGCCGTAAGCCGCTGGCTGGGTTGGCGCGGCGGGACTTTGAGAGGTTCGTCAAGGACATCTACCGAGGCGGTGCAGGGCTGGCTGCGTCGACGGTGAACGATCGCATGGTGATGGTGGCCGCCATCATGGAGGCGGCCGTCGTCGACAAGCGCATCACGGAGAACCCCGCCCGGGGCATCCGGATATCCCGTAGGGATGCTGTGGCAGTGGACGAGGACGCAGTGCCGACGCCAGCCGAGGTGGATCTGATCGCTGGGCACATCACGCCACAGTTCCGCCTCGCCGTCTACCTTCAGTCCGGCACAGGCCAGCGACCAAGCGAGGCCCTGGCTTTCTCCACCGAGTGCAGGCGGTCTGGCTTCGTCAGGATTCGATGGCAGGTGAGTGCCAAGGCGCACCACGAGGACTGCCGGACACCCTTCGTCCCCCTGAAGCATCGGCTGGAGAAGGAGTGCCGAGACATCCCCACCGCCCTGTTCGTCGAGCAGGAGATCGATGCTCATCTCCGCAGGTGGAAGCCGGTGCCCGTGGTTTTTACTGGGCAGAAGGGCAAGCGGGTTCGCCTCGAGACCTTCTTCGCCCCGCGTCAGCCTGGCGCCCGGGTGATGCCGTCCATCGCTTCCTACGGCTACCAGTTCAAGAAGGCATGCCTCCTGGCAGGCCTGGTCGATCTGGACGGCAAGGCCAAGTACACGCCTCGCAGCCTGCGGCACTTCTTTGCTTCCACCGCCCTGGCAAACGGCGTGCCGATCCACGAGGTGTCGCGCTGGCTGGGGCACCGTTCGGTCAAGACGACGGTCGACATCTACGGGCATCTACTGCCCGGCGCGTGGGAGCGCTGCCGGGAAGTCTTGCAGCGCTCCATGCGGCCAGAGCCCCTGGACGTGACGTCCCTGCCGTCAGAGGAGGCGAGCTCGAACGCCGGCAACCAGGCTGTGTAGGCATGCGAGGGCTGGCTGGCCTGCGCGGTGCTGGGACGGAACGCCCGTGCTGGGATGGTGCTGGGATGTCCACTGCAAAATGCGCATTTCCGCAGGTGGGAGCCCTGCACTACAGGTTCCGCTTCAACGTCTGACGCTATGTCCATACCTGTGCCCGACCCGCCTGTTGGTGGGTCGGGCACAGCTGTGTGTCCGCAGTGGGTCCCCGATCCCGCGATGCGGTCTCAGACCTTGACGACCTCCACGGAAGGGCCGCACAGGAGCGTCAGGTCCTCGGGGTCGGAGGCGAGGACGGTGACCGGTTGGGGCGCGTTGCGGGCGATGGCGGCGAGAGCGGAATCGATGGCGTACTTGTGGCCGTGAAGGTGACGGGTGCGAAGGAGGACTGCGGCCCGGTCGGTGATCTCCTTGGTGACGTCGTGGACGTCGACGCGGGAGAGGACCCACTTGATGCGGGCCGGGTGAATGCGCTCGCAGTCGGCCTCAAGCGTGGTCATGGCGCTGGTGGCGACTCGGACGCCCTCCTCCGACGCCGCCTGGACCAGGGCCACCACGGTGCGGTCCTTGCGGTAGAGCTTCGAGAGTCCTTCGCTGTCGAGCAGGAGGGTGCCGGGCATCAGGCGGTGGCCCCTCCGGCCTGCCGGTGGTCGTGGCGCAGCAGCGCCCGGGCGGCCTCGACCTCCTCGCGGGTGAGGGCTTCGTTGTCGGTCTCGAAGTCGGCGACGATCTCCCGCAGCTTGTCCATGGCGGCCCTCTGTTCGAGGGCCTCGGCGACGTAGGCGGAGAAACCGCCGGGCCCGGCGTGGGCGCGTACGGCCTCGGCGAGATCCTCGGGCAGGCTGACCGAATACTTCCTGCTACCGCTCCTACCGGTGGTCGTAAGTCTGGGGGTGTGGATGAACGCCCCGAGGTTCGGTCGATCGGCAGGGAGCTGCGAATGCCCGTCGAGACCCCGTGTGGGCGGTGGAAGGATGCGGGGAGGGTCGGAGAGGGGCGGGAAGCGTGGGGCGTGGCGAGCGGGACACAGTCGCGAGGGGAACGCGACTGTACGAGGCGGCGCAGGCAGTGGTCGGTGACCATGGAAGGGCGGTGGAGGCGGTACGCGCGGCACTGAAGCCGATCCATGATGCGGCGGTGAGGCGGGAGCTCGACGCCATACCCGTCGCTCGGCTGCAGGACGTCACCGAAGGGCGGCTGCGGCTGGGGAGCGTCGAGAAGAGCGGACTGCGCACCGTGGGCAGTGTTCTCGAAGCGGGCCCCTACCGGCTGCGGCAGATTCCCGGTGTAGGGCAGCGCACCGTCGACCAGATGCTCGCCGCCGCCCGCCGGCTCTCCGAGGCCGTGCACGAGACCGTGGCCGTCCACATCGACGTGGACCGGCCGGAACCGCGCACCACCGCGCTCGTCATGGCCCTGCACGTCCTGGTGGAGGCAGGCCCGGACGCCCGGCGTGCGGTCGACAAGGCCACCGTCCTGGCGGAACGGCTCGGTCCGCTGCTGGCCGACGCCAGGCCCGCCGCCGGAAGGGTCCGGATGCTGCTGGCCGGCCGGGAGAAGAAGGCTCGCGCGTGGGCGGCGGTCGCCGAGACCCGGTCGCTGGTGGACGAGGCGGAGCAGGCCGGCCTGCCCGAGCTGCTCGCCCAGGCGTCGGTGGACCTGCTCCGGGGGCTCTCGTCCGACGTCGCGGCCTGGGTGGACTTCGAACTCCGCTCCGCCGAGTACTACAGCCTGCTCGCCGAGATTTCCGGGCGGCTGCCGGACGCGGCTGCCGCAGAGGGCTTTCTGCCGGACGAGATCGCGGAGCGGGTACGGACCCAGTACCTCGACGACACGCACCGGCGGGTCTCCCTGCGCGGTTACCAGTCGTTCGGCGCACGGTTCGCGCTTGCGCAGCGCAAGGTGATACTCGGCGACGAGATGGGCCTCGGGAAGACCATCCAGGCGATCGCCGTCCTCGCCCACCTGGCTGCCGAGGGGCAGAGTCACTTCATGGTCGTCTGCCCGGCGAGCGTCCTCGTGAACTGGACTCGGGAGATCGAGGCCCGCAGCGCCCTGCGCGTCATGGTGCTCCACGGCCCCGACCGGCACGACGCGTTCGCCGACTGGAAGGGGCGGGGCGGGGTGGGGGTGACCACGTTCGACGCACTGCGCGGATTTCCGGCGCCGGGCGGTGGGGAGGTCGGACTCCTCGTCGTCGACGAAGCGCACTCCGTGAAGAACCCGAAGGCCAAGCGGTCTCAGTCGGTCGCCCTGTGGGCGGAGCGCTGTGAGCGCAGCCTCTTCATGACCGGGACCCCGATGGAGAACCGGGTCGTGGAGTTCCGCAACCTGGTCCGGATGCTCGACGGCGACGTCGCGGACTCCCTCGGTGAACGGGACGCGCTGGCCGGATCGGTCGCCTTCCGCAAGGCGGTGGCCCCGGTCTACCTGCGGCGCAACCAGGAGGACGTGCTGACGGAACTCCCGAGCCTTCAGCAGACCGACGAGTGGGAGGAGCTGAGCGCTTCGGACGAGGAGGCGTACCGCGAAGCCGTGCGCGCGGGCAACTTCATGGCCATGCGCAGGGCCGCGTACATGCGCCCCGAGAAGTCGGCCAAGCTGGACCGGCTCCGGGAGATCGTTCAGGAGGCCGGCGAGAACGGGCAGAAGACGGTGGTCTTCTCCAACTTCAAGGACGTCCTGGGCGTGGCGAAGGAGGCCCTCACGGCCGGAACCGCCGGGGCCGCTCCGGTGTTCGGTCCGCTGACCGGCGGCGTCCCGGCCCAGCGTCGCCAGGAGATCGTCGACGACTTCGCCGGTGTCCAGGGCCCGGCGGTGCTCCTGGGACAGATCCAGGCAGCGGGCGTCGGCCTCAACATGCAGGCCGCCTCCGTCGTCGTCATCTGCGAACCCCAGATCAAGCCGACCGTCGAACATCAGGCGGTGGCCCGGGCCCACCGTATGGGCCAGGTCAGGCCGGTTCGCGTGCACCGTCTCCTCGCCACCGGGGGCGTGGACGAACGCATGGTGAAGATGCTGGAAGCCAAGACGCGCCTGTTCGATGCCTACGCCCGCCGCAGCGCCGTGGCCGAAGCCACCCCGGACGCGGTCGACGTGTCGGACACCGAGCTGGCACGTCGGATCGTCGAGGAGGAACAGGCACGTCTGGGTATGACGGACGAGAGGCTCATGTCGGCCGAGTGAGGGTGTCCTCCGGTCCGCAGGACACCCGTAAACGGCTGTCGGGAGCCAACACGTGCCGACCAGGAAACCCCAGGTCAGAGCCCTCCGTGAGGCTCCGCCGCAGGTCAGGATCGGCCCGCAGGCATTCCGCTTCAACGTGTGGCGGGTGCCGCGCCACCATGTCGATGACTTGGCGAGCACGTGGGTCACGTGGGGCCCGGCCATGAAAGGCCGGGCCCCACGTCGGTTTCTGTGCCTGAGGAGGGCTCTCCGTCACGGTGTTCGGTGAAGGGGAGCCCCCGAGGGGCGGCTGTTCACCGGATCAGCTTCTGGACCCGTCGTCCTCCCGAACGCGAGGCGTGGTGGGGCGGTGCGAGCTGTACGAGGGGTCCCAGAAGGACGGGGGTGCCATGTCGTCCTCGTCGGCTTCCCACCGGCCCCGGTCCTGTTCGTCCGCTTCCGGGGCCGTGGCCGTATCGGTGGACAGCGAGTCATCGAGGTCCGAGAAGCGTGGTGGCCAGGGCCCCGTGGCGTCCCCTTCGCCCGAAGGCTCCTCGTCCCCCTCTTCGCCGGGTGTCGAGAAGAAGGTCCGCGCGATCTCCTCGGCGGCCTCGTCCAGCCCCTGCTCTCTCAGACTCCGCACCACACGGTGCGCGAGCACCGCGTATCCGTCCATGTCCGGCTTCAGGCCCGCCTCCGCCAACAACAGGTGCAGCCGGACCGAGACCCCCACTTCCCGCTCGCGATCGAACACCTCCTCTCCTTGGCCGCTCACGGGCGGCACGAGCAGGTGACGGAAGAGTTCGGGCACCTCCTCGTCGTTGGCCGCCGCCGAGATCTGGGCGAGCGGGCCGATCATGCGGACCGCCTTGTCGATCTCGTCCTCGTGGCGGGCGAGCCACCACACCACCGCGCTGCCCGCGCTCTTGAGCACATCCTCACTGAGGTAGCGACGCTTGTTGCGTTCGTGTTGACGCTCGTACTCCCAGAGCTCCTCGTCCTTGCGCAGGTCGTTCAGTTTCCGCAGGCGCTCGCGGTCGGCGGGGGCGAGAACCAGCGTCACCCCCTCCGCCAGCGCCTCCACCCGCCCGCTCCGGTGCGGGAGCAGGACGCCCAACTCCCCATCCAGGAGGTACTGCGCGAAGCTCGCCCGGCCGGGTTCCTCGTGACGGACGATCTCACGGGCCCGGCTGACGATCGAGGACCTGGCGAGCGAGGCGAAGGCGCTGTCGGACCGGTCGGTGTGGTCGGGGACCGGTCTCCACCACACAGTGGCGGAGAAGAGGAAGTCGTAACCGTCCGTCGCGCTCGGCAGCACCGCGTCGATCACCTGTGTCCCCTGGTACGGCGGCTCCGCCGGAGCAGCGGGCGGCTCGGTCTCCCCGGACTCGTACGGGCCGGCCGGCGCACGACCACCGCTGAGGCCCGCCATCACGAGGAGCAGGGAACCGGAGGTCGTGACCATGGACATGAAGCCCCACAGCCATGCCGACCAGTGCACGAGGTGTCCGAACACAGCTGGTGCGAGGCCGCAGAGAGCGACCAACAACAGGCTGGGAAAACGGTGTCTCATCGTGTCTCTTCCGTGGTCCGTGGTCCGGCGCCCGCACGCCCCGTACTCTCGGCGCGGGCGCCCTCACGGAACCGTCGTCAGATGATCACCGGGCGACGCGAGCCCCGACGGTGTTGCCCGTTGCCTCTTTCGTCGGCCATTGCTCCCTGTCCATTCCTCGGAGTGACCGGGATCGACCATGACCGGGACGAAGTGTTCGAGAATGACGGGACCATGGGTGGGGCCTCTGCTTCACGAAGTCGCAGTGCTTGATCCGGGCAGGGGCGACGAAGCCGCCCTCGGCGTCCTGGTGACGCTGCTGCCCCCGCTGACCGGAATGGCGGCCGGCCTCTCCGAGGCCACCTCCTCGGACGTGGGCCTGCACCTGAACTCCGGTGTCCTCGCCGTCGTCGGGGGCACGGTGAACGGGGCCCGTCGGCGAAGGCGGTGGACGCGCGGCGTCGCCCCGGCCTCCGTCCCGTACCCCTCAGGTCGGGGCCCCCGCGGGTTTCCGGGCGGCTCCTGGCACATCCGTGCCATGCAGCTTCGTGGCACCCGGCGAGCGGTGACAGGCGGATCGGAGCGGGTGAAGCTGGGTCCCTCCCGGCCGTTCGGCCGCCCTGCCCCACGTACACGAACTCGCAGGAGACCGCGCATGCGCGCATCGCCACCCCTCACGGACCCCGAGGAACGGACGGACCCCACGGAACGCACGGACCCCGAAGGACGGACAGGCCCCACGGAACAGGCGGACCCCATGGAGCAGGCGGGCCCCACAGAACGGGCGGACCCCACGGAACAGGCGGACCGCCCGCAACCCCAAGGCGGCACCGGGGAAGCGTTCCGGCTCACCGTGCCCGTCGCCATGGCCTACATCCCGCTGGGCGTCGCGTTCGGCGTGCTGCTGACCGCGAGTGGCGTCAACTGGTACTGGGCCCCGCTCTCCACCCTCCTCATCTACGCGGGCTCCATCGAGTTCCTCGCCGTCGGCTTCATGGTGGCCGGACTGCCGCTCTACCAGGTCGCGTTCACCTCCCTGATCGTGAACTTCCGGCACATCTTCTACGGCCTCTCCTTCCCGATCGGCCGGCTGCGCGGACGGGTCCGGAAGGCGTACGGCGTCTTCGCCCTGACCGACGAGACGTACGGCATCACCTCCGCGGGCCCCGGCGCGCACCTCACCGGACGGCAGATCACCGTCCTGCAAGTGGTCAGCCACGTCTGGTGGTTCCTCGGCGCGCTGCTCGGCGCCCTGCTCGGCCAGGTGGTCCCGGAGAGCGTCAAGGGCTTCGAGTTCGCCCTCACCGCCATGTTCCTGACCCTCGCGGTCAACGCGGTGCGCAGCAGCAGGAGCGCGGCCCTCGTCCTGCTCGCCCTGGGCGCCGGGGCGGTCGGGTACGTCGTGGACCGGTACGTGGTCGGCGAGTCGTTCCTCGTCGTGAGCCTGCTCCTCTACGTGGCCCTCATCAGCGCCACGTACCGGAAGGACGAGGAGGCGGCGGAGTGAGCACCCTCTCCGACGCGCACGCGTTCGCCGTCGTCGGCGTGATCGCCCTGGTCACCCTGGCCCTCCGGGCCGCCCCGTTCCTCGCCCTGCGGAAGCCCGCCGCCCACGGCTACCTGCGCCACCTCGGCGAGAAGATGCCGACCGGGGTGATGGTGCTGCTCGTGGCGTACACCGTCAAGGACGTCGACGTGACCGCCCACCCGTACGGACTCCCGCACCTGGTCCCGCTCGCCGTCGCGGCGCTCATGTACGCGAAGACGGACAATGCCCTCCTGTCGATCGGCGGCGGCGTCGCGCTCCACATGCTCCTCGTCAACGGCGTGCTCTGACGCGGGGGCACGACACCGGGGCCCCGACCCGGCGCCCGTCCGGCGTCCGCCCGTCGGACGTGCGTTGCGCCGCCGCGGCCCGTGTCCGACACTGCGGTACGTCCCAGGGCGGCGGCCGCCGGCGCGCCGGGCCGCACCGCCCTCCGCAGCGCCGTGACGTGTGGGGGAGCTGTCCACGTGCTGACTCCGTTCGGTCTCACGGAAGCGGCCGACCGGCTCTACCGGTTCGTCCTCGCCCGGCCGGGGTGCGCCGCGGCGGAGGCCGCCGAGGAGTTCGACGGCTCGGCGCACGCGCTGGACGGGGCGCTCCGGGAGCTGACGCGGCTCGAACTGCTCACGTCGGACGGGCCGGACCCCGGCCGGCTGTACGTCGTGAACCCCAAGGCCGCCCTGGACACCCTGCTCGCGTTCCAGCAGGCCGAGATAGCCGAGCGGAACCGCACGCTGGCCCGCAGCCAGGCCGCCGCCGAGATGCTGCTCGCCCAGTACGCCGCGCGGCACGGCGGCGACGAGGAGCCGGAGGTCGAACACCTCCGCGGCGCCGAGGCGGTACGGGCCCGGATGAGCGACCTGGTGCCCACCATGCGCGACGAGTCCCTGGCCTTCGTGCCCGGCGGCGCCCAGACGCCGGAGGTCCTCGCGGCGAGCAAGGCGACCGGCGCGGAGCCGCTGGCGCGCGGGGTGCGGATGCGCTCGGTGTACCTGGACTCCATCCGCAACGCCCCGGGCACCCTGGAGCACGCCCGCTGGCTCACCGAGCGCGGCGCGGAGGTCCGCACCGTGCCCGCGCTCCCCATGCGCCTGTGGATCAAGGACCGGGAGCTGGCGATGGTGCCGATCGATCCGGCCGACAGCGCGGCGGGCGCGGTGCTGCTGCGCCAGCCCGGCGCGGTGACGGCGTTCCTCGCGCTGTTCGAGGCGGTGTGGGCGTCGGCGGTCCCGTTCGGCGAGGCCCCCCGGCGCAGCCTGGAGGACCCCGGCTCGCAGCCCCGCGAGCTGCTGCGCCTCCTGGCCCTGGGCCACACGGACGAGGCCGCGGCCCGCCGCCTGGGCATCTCCCTGCGCAGCGAGCGGCGCCTCATCTCGGAGCTGATGGAGAGACTGGACGCCCGCAGCCGCTTCCAGCTCGGCCAGCGCGCGGTCGAGAACGGCTACGTCTGAGGCGTGCGGGCCGCCGTACGGAACGCCACTGTGTGGAACACCACGTCCGGTTTCGGCCGATGCGCGTCGCGCGGGCAACTCCGCGTCGCGGAGGGCCCTCTTCCCCCACGTATCCTCGACTGCCGGGGAAAACGGGGGTGTGATCGCGGAGGTGTGAAGGTGGAGTTCCGGCTGCTCGGCTCCGTTGCGATGGTGACGGAGGACGGGGACGTAGCCCTGGGACCCGCCAAGCGGTCCAGCCTCCTCGCCATGCTCCTGCTCCGCCCCAACAGCGCGGTGAACGTCGGGCAGTTGATCGACGCCCTGTGGGAGGAGGAGCCGCCCACCCACGCCAAGACCGTCCTCCAGGGGCACGTCTCGCGGCTGCGGGCCCTGCTCGCCGAGCACGGGGCCGAGGCGTACGGGGTCGAGCTCGCCACCCAGGGCTCCGCGTACGTGCTGCGGATGCCGGAGTCGCTGGTGGACGTGCACCGGTTCGAGGAGCTGGTGGGGCTCGCCGGGGTGCAGCGGCAGCCCGCCGACGCGGTCCGGATGCTGCGGGAGGCGCTGTCGTACTGGCAGGGGCCCGCGCTCACCGGGACCGTCCAGAGCAGGCCCCTGGAGGCCGCCGCCACCGGGCTCGAGGAGCTGCGGCTCGCCACCGTGGAGGCGCTGGCGCAGGCGTACGGGCAGCTCGGCGAGCACGCCAGGGCCGCCGCCGTCCTGCGGACCGAGGCCGTCGCCCACCCCCTGCGCGAGTCCCTCGCCGCCGCCCTGATGCTGGCCCTCGGCCGCTCCGGACGCCAGTCGGACGCGATCGACTGGTACCACCGGACCCGGCGGCTGCTCGCCGAGGAGCTGGGCGTCGACCCCGGCGAGACGCTCAGCGAGGCGTACGCGACGCTGCTGCGCGCCGCCGAGCCCGCCCCCGTCGCCCGTCCCGTCGCCCCGCCCGCCGAGCTCCCCGCGCCGGAGGGCCTGCCCCGGGCGCCGCGCGGCTTCACCGGGCGGGGCGCCGAGCTGGCCGCGCTCGACCGGGCGGTACGCGGCGGGGACGGGCCCGTCTGTCTCGTCACCGGGCCGGCGGGCGTCGGCAAGACCGCCTTCGCGGTCCACTGGGCGTACGAGCGGCGCGCCGACTTCCCCGACGGGCGGCTCTTCGCCGACCTGAAGGGTTTCAGCGAGACCCCCGCGCCCGAGACCGCCGCCGTCCTGCGCGAGTTCCTGCTCGCCCTCGGCGTCCCGGACCGGCGGATGCCGGAGGGCGTCGAGGCGCGCGGCGCCCTCTTCCGCTCCCTCACCGCCGAGCGCCGGCTGCTCGTCGTCCTCGACAACGCCCGCTCCTCCGGGCAGGTCAGGCCGCTGCTGCCCGGCGGCGACCACTGCGCGACCCTCGTGACCAGCCGCGACCGGCTCGGCGGCCTCGTCGCCTCGGACGCCGCCCGGCCGGTGCCGCTCGGCCATCTGCCGGAGAGCGACGCCGCCGCCCTGCTCGCCACCGTCCTCGGCGAGGACCGGATCGCGGCCGAGCCCGCCGCCGCCGCACGGCTCGCCGGGCTCTGCGACGGGCTGCCGCTCGCGCTGCGGGTGACGGCGGCCCGGCTCGCCGAGCGGCCCGCCTGGACCCTGGACGCCATGGTCGGCGAACTCGCCGACGAGCAGAGCAGACTGGCCCTCCTCGACGTCGAGGACCGGGGCGTCTCCGCCGCGCTGCGGCTCACCGTGCAGCAGCTCCCCGACTCCGCCGCCCGCATGTTCCGCGCGCTCGGCCTGCACACCGGCGCCGACCTCGACCGGTTCGCGGCGGGCGCGCTCGCCGGGACCTCGCCCGCGCAGGCCTCCGCCGACCTGGACCGGCTCGCCGCCGCCCACCTGCTCACCGAGGCCGTCCCCGGCCGCTGGACCCCGCACGACCTCGTCCGCCTCTACGCCCGCCACCTCGCCCCGCAGGCCGACCCCGAGGGGCTGCACCGCCTCCTCGACCACTACCTCTACACGGGGCTCGCGGTCGACGCCGCCGCCGAGCCCGGCTCCCAGCCCTGCTACACGCTGCCCGCCGACGCCCGGCGGCCCGCCGCCGTCAGGGAGTTCGAGGACCGCGCGGCGGCCCTGGAGTGGTACGTGGCCGAGCGTGCCGCCCTGGAGGGCGCGGTCGCCGCCGCGGCCGCCCTCGGTCTGCACGACCGGGCCTGGCGGCTCGCGCTGGTCCCGTGGCCGCTGATGCTCATGCGGATCGGGGACGGCTGGACCCCGATCCTGGAGGCCGGGCTCGTCTCCGCCGAGCGGATCGGCGACGTCGACGCGCAGTCCCGGACCCGGGCGCTGCTGGGCTGGATCCTGCACGCGGAGGGCCGGGACGCCGAGGCGCTCGTCCACCTGGAGAAGGCGCCCGGCCTGGCCGCCCGCGCGGGCGACCCGATCAGCGAGGCCATCGCCTACGTCAACCACGCCGCCGTCCTGGACGCCACCGGGGAGCACGAGCGGGCCGGCCTGCTCATGCTGCACGCGGTCTCGCTCGCCGACCGCACCGGCCACCCCTCCACCCAGGTCCTCACCCTCCAGCACCTGGCGGACCACTGCCTGAAGGCGGAGGAGTACGGGGCGGCGCTCGCCCACACCCTGCGCGCGGAGGAACTGGTCGCCCCCGACGCGGCGGTCGTACGGGCCCAGCTCCAGATCGTCCGGGGCGAGGCGCTGGCCGGCATCGGACGCCTCGAAGAGGCCACCGACCAGCTGGAACGCGCGATCGTGGCCTCCGAGAAGGCCGGTTTCCCGGAGGGTTCGGCACGGGCCGCCGACCGCCTTGCGCGCCTGTCAGCCGATCGTTAGCGGCACGCAAGCGGGACGGCAGTACGGGACGGAAAGCTGGATACCGCACCGATCGACGAACCGGTGCGCACGCACCGAAAAGGTGCACCGGCGTGCGACCACCGAGCGCGCCGGCCGACCGCTTTCCCGGGGGAGAACCACCATGCGTCACCACCGCAAGAACACCGTCCTGGCCGCTGCCGCCGTCGCCGCCCTCTCGCTGGGCCTGACCGCCTGCGGCGGCTCCGACACGGGCGCCAAGGACGCCGGCAGCGCGAGCTCCGCCCCGCAGGCCGCCGCGGACCAGAACGCCGCCAAGGGCGGCGCGACCGCCACGACCGGCGGCTCCACGACCGAAGGTTCCACGACCGGCGCTTCCACGGCCGGAGGCTCCACGTCCGGCGGGACCACCGCCGGCGGTTCCACGGCCGGCGGCAAGGGCACGACCGCCTCCACCGCGTCCACCGGCTCCGCCACCGGCGCCAAGGCCTCCGCCAAGGCCCCGGCCTGCGCCCACGGCGACGTCAGGATCACGGTGGAGAAGGCCGACGAGGTCCCGACCGAGCACGTCGTCCTCACCGCCACCAACGTCTCCGGCCGCGCCTGCACCCTGCTCGAGTACCCGCTGCTGGCCTTCGGCCCGATCCAGACCGCCAAGGACGTCCCGGCCGTCGCGAAGAGCAAGCCGGCCGCCCCGATCGTGCTGAAGAACGGCGAGCCCGCCCACGCCAACGTGCGGGTCTCCCTCGGCGGCGTCCACGAGGACAACAAGGTGGTGAAGGAGTTCACCGTCAACCTCTTCGCCGCCGACGGCCCCGCCGAGGGCAGCGTCGTCGTCAAGGCCCCGGCCGGCGGCCTCGCGGTGAACGAGGCCGTCGCGAAGACGGGCTACTGGACGTACGAGCTGCGCAACGGCGCCGACGAGTTCTGACGGGCGGCCCCCGCACCGGTACGCGATCCGGTCCGTACGGGGCGGGGGAGCCGGCTCAGGGAGCCAGGCCCGTCTTCGCCCCCGCCCCGCACAGCGGCACCACCGTGAGGCCCGGGCGCGGCGGGGCCGCGTCCACCGCCGCCCAGCAGGCCGTGCCCGTGGCCTCCACGAAGAGACCGCGCCGCGCCAGGTCCCGCTGGGCGGCGCGGATCCGCTCCTCCGGCACCGTCAGGAACGTGCCGCCCGTCGCCCGGACCGCCCGCAGGATCTGCCGCGCCCGGGGCGGCGCCGGGATCGCGATGCCCTCGGCGAGGGTGGGGCGGGCGGCGGCGGGCCCGGCGATGTCGTCCGCGCCCGCGTGGAACGCCTCGCGGTCGCCGGGCACCTCGACCACCTCGGCGCCGTGCGCCCGGATCTGCTCCGCCTTCTTCGGGGACGTGCCTCCGGGAACGTACACGCGGCAGGCGAGCCCGGCCCGCGCGCAGTACGCGGCGGCGGCCGTGCCCGCGTTCCCGCTGCTGTCGGCCACGACCCGGTCGAGACCGCCGGCCCGCGCGAGGCGCAGGGCGTGCGCGGCGAGCACCGCCGCGCCCCGGTCCTTGAACGACAACGTCGGCATGAGGAAGTCGAGTTCGGCCGAAACGGACGCGGTGAGGGGCACGAGGGGCGTGCGGCCCTCCCCGAGGGTCTCCTCGGGCGCACACGGCAGCGGAGGCAGCGCCTCCGTGTAACGCCACAATGAATTCACACGTGACGCGAGTGACGGGAGGGAGACCGGTTCGCTCGCGAAGTCGAGGTCCCACGGCCCGCGACACCGCGGACAACACCAGGTGAGTGCGGAGACGGGGGAGGAAACGCGGCACCGGGGGCACGTGCAGGCGGCCATGCGGCCCAGGACGGCAGCCGTGTGGCGCGGACGTTACGGGGTGCCGGGCACCCTTGTGCGATTCCTATGGATCCGCCAATCTTTCGCTCGACAGCCGGACGTTCGAAACGGCGCGGACACCTCGCGTCTGCTTGTCATGTCCCTGTCGCACCCCCACAGCAGCGCACCACCAATGAGGAGGAACCCTCACATGTCAGTGATGCGTGATTCGCGTCGCAGAGTCGCCGCCGCCGCCGCGGTGGCCGTCGCCGCCCTCACCCTCGGCTCGCTCTCCGCCCTCCCGGCCACCGCCGCGCCGGCCGCCCCGGAAGGCGTCATCGAGAACGCCGGGGCCGAAGGCGCCATCGCGGGCAGCTACATCGTCACACTGGAGGAGTCGGCGCCGGCCGAGACCGCCGAGGGCCGCGCGGTCGCCGCCGAGTACGGCGCGAAGATCAAGAAGACGTACACCTCCGCGCTCAACGGCTACAACGTCGAGCTCTCCGAGGCGCAGGCCAGGAAGCTGGCGGCCGACCCCGCGGTGAAGTCCGTGGCGCAGAACCGCGTCTTCAGGATCAACGCCACCCAGCCCTCCCCGCCGTCCTGGGGCCTGGACCGGATCGACCAGCGGGCCCTCCCGCTGAACCAGAGCTACACCTACCCGGACAACGCGGGCCAGGGCGTCACGGCGTACATCATCGACACCGGTGTGCGGATCTCCCACAGCGACTTCGGCGGGCGCGCCTTCAACGGCTTCGACGCCGTCGACAACGACAACGTCTCCCAGGACGGCAACGGCCACGGCACCCACGTCGCCGGCACCGTCGCGGGCACCGCCCACGGCGTCGCCAAGAAGGCGAAGATCGTCGGCGTCCGCGTGCTCGACAACAACGGCTCCGGCACCACCGCCGGCGTCGTCGCGGGCATCGACTGGGTGACCCGGAACGCCGTCAAGCCGGCCGTCGCCAACATGAGCCTCGGCGGAGGCGCCGACGCCACCCTCGACGCGGCCGTCCGCAACTCGATCGCGTCCGGCGTCACGTACGCGATCGCCGCCGGCAACAGCAACGCCAACGCGTCGAACTACTCCCCGGCCCGGGTGACCGAGGCGATCACGGTCGGCTCCACGACCAACACCGACGCCCGCTCCAGCTTCTCGAACTACGGCACCGTCCTGGACATCTTCGCCCCGGGCTCGTCCATCACCTCGGCGTGGCACACCGGCGACACCGCCACCAACACGATCTCCGGTACGTCGATGGCGGCCCCGCACGTCGCCGGCGCGGCCGCGCTGTACCTCGGGAGCAACCCGACGGCCACCCCGGCCCAGGTGGGCACCGCCCTGGTGAACGCCGCCACGCCCAACGTGGTGACCAACCCGGGCTCCGGCTCCCCGAACCGGCTCCTGTACGTCGGTGACGGCGGCACCACCCCGCCGCCCCCCGGCAAGAACTTCGAGAACACCACGGACTACACCATCGCCGACCGGGCGACCGTCGAGTCCCCGATCACCGTCACCGGCGTCACCGGCAACGCCCCCGCCACCCTCAAGGTGCCGGTGAACATCGTCCACACCTACATCGGTGACCTCCAGGTCCAGCTGATCGCCCCCGACGGCTCGGCGTACACGCTGAAGGCCTTCGGCACCGGCGGCAGCACGGACAACATCAACACCACGTACACCGTGAACGCCTCCTCGGAGGTCGCCAACGGCACCTGGAAGCTGCGGGTCACGGACAACGCGACCTACGACACCGGGAAGATCGACTCCTGGGGCCTGCAGTTCTGACCCGCCCCGGGCCTCCTGAGCACTGAAAACCGAACACCGCACGCCGAACGACGAGGGGCGGGCGCCCGAGGGCGCCCGCCCCTTCCGCGTGTCCGGACGCTCCTCCCGCCCCGCGATACGCGCGCGACGGGTGTCGGTCCGACCGCGTACGATGCGCGCTCGTTCGCCTGTTCGCACCACCGCCCCGCAGGAGCACCCACCCGTGGACCCGATCCAGCCGCCCCCGCCGCCCCCGGGGAGCCCGCAGCCGCAGGAGTGGCCCGCCCCGGGGCCGTACACCTCCCCGGGAATGCCCTACGCGGCCGGCCCCTACGGCCCGCCCGGCGGCCCCGGCGCGGGCCCCCACGGGCAGCCCCCGCGGAGCACCAGCGGACTCGCCGTCGCCTCCCTCGTCTCCGGCGTCGTCTGCTGCCTCGCCCCCCTCGGCCTGGTCCTGGGCCTCGTGGCCCTCCCGCGGATCAGGAAGAGGGGCCAGGCGGGCAAGGGGCTCGCGATCGCGGGCATCGTCCTCTCCGCGCTCAGCTGCGTGCTCCTCGTCCTCGGCCTCGTGACCGGCGGCTTCTCCTCGGCGTGGAGCGGCTTCAAGAAGGGCGTCGAGGAGGGCGTGGACGAGGCCGCCCGCTCGAAGTCCCCGTTCTCGCTGCGCACCGGCCAGTGCTTCAGCGACCACGGCAAGACGAAGGACTACACGACGGAGGTCACCGTCGTCGACTGCGCCCGCCCGCACGACGGCGAGGTCACCGGCGGCTTCGAGGTCACCGGCTTCACCACCTGGCCCGGCGAGGACGCGATCGACGCGATCGCGGAGAAGCGCTGCGAGACGGTCAACCTCGCGTACGCGATGGACACCTGGGCGATCCCGGAGGACGTCTGGCTCTTCTACTACCTGCCCAGCAGCCAGAGCTGGAAGCTCGGCGACCGGACCGTGACCTGCGCGCTCGCCGGCGAGAAGAAGCCGTTCAGCGGCTCGCTGCGCTCCGACGCCACGACCCTGGACGCCGACCAGACGCACTTCCTGAAGTCCCTGAACCCGATCGAGACGGTCCTCTACCGGGAGCCGGAGGAGGACCCCGACGAGGACTTCGCGGCCAACAAGGCCTGGGCCGGCGAGGTCCTGGCGGCGATCGACGGGGCGCACGCGGCCCTCGGACGCCACTCCTGGCCCGGCGCCGCGACGAAGCCGGTCGCGACGCTCCGGAAGGACCTCGCGGCGACCTCGAAGCAGTGGCGCGCGCTGGCGACGGCGGCCGACGCCGACGCGTACTGGGAGGCGTACGACACGGCCTTCGACGCCCTGCCCGCCACCGGGGACGCGCGGGGCGCGCTCGGCCTGACGGACACCCCGCCGGAGGGCGCGGGCACCTCGACCTGAGGCGCGCCCGGCGGCCCCGTGCCCGGCCGCCGCTCGGCGGCCGGGCACAAGGGGGACGCAGGGGTCAGCGCCGCTTCAGGCCCCGGTCGACGGCGGTGATCAGCTCGCCGTCCGGGGTGTCCCCGTCGAGCGACCAGATCATCGCGCCGCCGAGCCCGTTCTGCCGGACGTAGGCCGCCTTGGTGCGCAGCACGGTGGGGTCGTCGTACGTCCACAGGGTGGTGCCGTCGAAGAGCCAGGCGTGCCCGTTCCTCTCGTCCCGGTAGAGCTTGTACGTCCCCGACTCCGCGAGCCGCTTCAGGAACTCGTAGTCCTCGGAGCCCGCCGTCCAGGTGGCGGGGGCGGGGCCGGCCGCGGGCTTGCCGAGGCCGTTGCCGCCGCCGGTGACCCCGGTCCAGCCCTGCCCGTAGAAGGGCATGCCGACCACGAGCTTGCGGGCGGGGGCGCCGCGCCGCAGCCAGGCCTTGACGGTCTGGTCGACGCTGAAGTCGTTCTTCGCGTACAGCGCGGACTGCTGTGCCGTCCTCGGCTCGCCGGAGACGTGGAAGTCGTAGCCCTGGAGGTTCACGAAGTCGAAGTCCCGCATGATCTTGGCGACTTCGAAGCCCGCGTCGATCTTGGCGGGGGCGGTGGGCACGTACGCGCTCAGCTCGTAGTGCTTGCGCTTCTTCAGCGAGCGCCCGTACGCGTCGAGCTGGACGCGGAACTCCCGTACGAGCTTGGTGAAGTTGGGCTTGTCCTCGGGGCGGATCACGTTCCCCGGGGCGCCGTCCGAGCCCGGCCACTCCCAGTCGAGGTCGATGCCGTCGAAGATCCCGGCGGCCGCCCCGGCGCCGCCGCGGGCGCCGTCCACGGGCAGGTTGCCCTTGATGTACGTGTCGATGCAGGAGGCCACGAGGGTCTTGCGGCCGGCGTCCGTGCGCACCGCGTCGGAGAAGTGCGCGGAGCCGGTCCAGCCGCCCAGCGAGATCATGACCTTGAGCCCCGGGTGCTCGGCCTTCAGCTCGCGCAGCTCGTTGAAGTTGCCGGCCAGGCGCTGCCCGTCGGCGTCCCCGACGCCGTCCACGGAGTTCGCGGCGTCGACGGGGCGCACGTAGTCGGCCCACGGGTCGGAGCCGGGGGCGTTGCCCATGAGGCACTTGCCGTCCGGGCCGATCACGCCGAAGGCGTAGTTGACGTGGCTGAGCTTGGCGGCCGTGCCGCTCGTCTCCAGGTCCTTGACCTGGAAGTTCCTTCCGTAGATGCCCCATTGGGTGAAGTAGCCGATCCGCTTGAGGTCCTGCCCGTGGGAGGGCTTGTGGGAGGACTGGTGGGCGGATCCGTGCGGGGCCTGGTGCGCGCCGGCGGTGGGGGCCAGGGTGGCGAGGAGGCCGAGGGTGACGGCGGTGGCCGCGCCGAAGGTCAGCTTGGACATGGCTCTGGGACGCATGGGCTCGTTCCTGTGCGAGGCGGGATGGAGCGTGCGGAGGTGCGCGTGCGTGCAGGGAGGAAAGTATTGGTCTGTACCAATGGGGTCAAGGGATCCGACCGCATCCGCCGAAGGGTGAATCCCGGTAGAGGAGGTGTACGGCGGGAAGCTTCATCACTTCGAGTGAAACTCTGGCCCATGCTTGCGGTCCGCGACCCACGGTTGTCACGCTGTAGCTGACAGTCAACCTGAGGGGAGTGTCCAGTGACGTTCGGTGAGCAGCCCGCCTATCTGCGCGTGGCGAGCGATCTGCGGGACAAGATCGCCAACGGCTCGCTTCCTCCCCATACCCGTCTCCCCTCGCAGGCACGCATCCGCGAGGAGTACGGGGTGTCGGACACCGTCGCACTGGAGGCCCGCAAGGTACTGATGGCCGAGGGGCTCGTGGAGGGCCGCTCGGGCTCCGGGACGTACGTGCGGGAGCGCCCGGTGCCGCGCCGGATCGCCCGCTCCGGCTACCGCCCGGCCTCCGGGGCCAGCCCCTTCCGGCAGGAGCAGGCGGCCGAGGGGGCCCGCGGCACCTGGGACTCGCACAGCGGGCAGGAGCCCGCGAGCCCGGAGGTGGCCGGACGGCTCGGTATCGAGCCGGGGGAGCGGGTGATGCGCACGCGGTACGTGTACCGGGACGGCGGCGAGCCCATGATGGTCTCCACCTCCTGGGAGCCCCTCGCCGTCACCGGCCGGACGCCGGTCATGCTGCCCGAGGAGGGGCCCCTGGGCGGCTGCGGGGTGGTCGAGCGGATGGCCGCCATCGACGTCGTCGTGGACAACGTGGTGGAGGAGGTCGGCGCCCGCCCCGGCCTCGCGGACGAGCTCCTGGCGCTGGGCGGGGTCCCGGGCCACGTGGTGATGGTCGTGGAGCGGACCTACTACGCCTCGGGCCGGGCCGTCGAGACCGCCGACGTGGTGGTCCCGGCCGACCGCTACCGGATCGCGTACCACCTGCCGGTGAGGTGACACGGGACGGGCCCTGCGCCGCGACCCCCGCCGCACCTCCCCCTGGCGCGCCTTCCGTGTGCCACGGGCTCCGCGTCGCGACCCTTTCCGCCGCCCCTCCCGTGGCGCGCCCTCTGTGTGTCACGGGCCCGCCTGGCGGCCCCTCCCGCCGTGTCTCCCAGGGCCGCGCCCCCGCGCCGCGACCCCCTCCGTGTCGCGGTGGTCCGTCGCCCGCGCCCCCTTCTCTTCGTGCCCGCCGCCGGACGCGGCTCCCGCCGCCGTGTCCGGCGTCGCCCCCCGTCGCGTCCGCGCGGTCCGCTGCCCGCCCGTGCCCGCGCGGGGGCTTCGGGGGTGTTCGGGGCGGTGGGGGGTGGGCCTGTCGGTCCCCGGGCCCGTGTCCTCGGGGCCCGGGCTCGTACTCCTGTGATCGGACGGGAGTCTGACGGCGGGTCGGGTCGCGCGGGCGTCCGGATCCGGGGCCTGACTTCGGCCGTGCTCCGTCGGTAACCGGCCGAACCGTGCCTCTTTGTGCAAACCCGTATCCGCTGTGTGAAGGTCAGGCGTAAGCTCCGGCATATGCGGATTGCGGTTTCCCGGAGATCCTTGACGACACGCGGACCGGCGGAGGGAGGAGCCCGATGACCGACGGCGGCCCTGTCCTCCCCTGGCTCGTCATCCGGCAGGACGACAACGGCAACCGCTACCGGGTGGGGCGGTACGCGACCGAGGACGAGGCGCGGAAGATCGCGGACAGCCTCGACGACCGCGGCCACAAGCAGCTCTACTGGGTCGAGCGCATCGGCAGCCCCGCCCTCTGAGCCGCCCGAGGGCCCCCGTCCCCGGGTCCCGGATACGCTCGCGCCCATGACGGAACGCACCACCGAGACCCCCCGCCACCCCGCTCCCGTGGTCGTCGTCGCGGGCGCCCTGTACGACCGGGGGCGCCTGCTCGCCGCCCGGCGCAGCGCCCCCGCCGACCTCGCCGGCCGCTGGGAACTGCCCGGCGGCAAGCTCGAACCGGGCGAGGGTCCGGAGGAGGCCCTGGTCCGGGAGCTCCGCGAGGAGCTCGGCGTGGAGGTCGAGCCGGGGGAGCGCATCCCCGGCGAGTGGCCGCTGAAACCCGGATACGTCCTGCGGGTGTGGACCGCCCGCCTGCTCTCCGGCGAACCGCGCCCCCTGGAGGACCACGACGAACTGCGCTGGCTCTCCCGGTCGGAGCTGGACTCGGTCGACTGGCTCGACCAGGACCGCCCCGCCGTCGCCGAGGCCGGGCTGCGGCTCCCGGAGCGCTGAGGTTCCCGGAGCGCCGAGGCCCGCGGAGTGCGGAGGCCCCCGAGCGCCGAGGCCCGCGGAGTGCCGGGGCACCTCGCGGCCCGGGCCCTTCGGGGGTGCGCCCTCCGGCGGTGCGCGCGGCCCGCTCCCTACGCCGTTCGTGCCACCGTGCGCCGGTGACCGCCCCCGGTGGGATAACTTGCCCCGAATGGTGGGTATGTCCCCATTGGTACCTCGCGCGAGGACGTGGGCCTTCCTGCTGACGCACGGCTGGGGAAGTGATCGGGTGTGATCTACACCGACGGCGACCGCGCCGAGTGGACCTTCCCGGCCGAGGCGAACGCCGTGCGCACCGCCCGCCACGCGGTGCGCGAGACCCTGCGCTCCTGGGAGCTCGACGGGCTCCTCGGCGACGTGACCGTCCTGCTGGTCAGCGAGCTGGTGACCAACTCCCTGCGGTACGCCTCCGGCCCCATCGGGGTCCGCCTGGTCCGCGTCCACCCCGACGGCGCCGACCCGGCCCGCTGCACGGCCCTGCTCGTGGAGGTCTCCGATCCGCTTCCGGATCCGCCGACCGCCAAGGCCCCCGGGCCCGACGACGAGGGGGGCCGCGGCCTCGGCCTCGTGGCCGGCACCGCCCGCCGCTGGGGGACCCGGAAGGGGACCGTCGGCAAAACCGTATGGTTCGAGCTGGCTCTCCCTGGTGAGTAAAGAGGGTGGGACAACGATCACCGGTACTCGGCGAGGAACGAACGAGACCACCCTGTGATCGTGAACGTCGTACCACCGGGGCCCGCCGTATTGAATACTGCGGGCATGGCCGGTCCGGTGCGGTGAGCTGGAGGGGACGGTCGCGTGAGCGAGATACCTGAGACGGCGAGCGGCGGCGTCGTGTGGCAGAGCAGCCCGCCCGGCTCCATCTACGACTACATCCGGGTGGCCTCCTTCTCGATCGGGCCCGACGGGCTGGTCGAGCAGTGGAGCCGGAGGGCCGTGGACCTCTTCGGCGTCACCGCCGAGGAGGCCAGGGGCAAGGACCCCGTGGAGGTCTTCATGCCCGCCGACCTGCGCGAGCGCGGTCACCGGAGGGTCAAGGAGATCCTCGACGGCAAGGAGTGGACGGGCCTCGTCCCCTTCCGCGTCCCCGGCGAGGAACGCCCCCACGGCGTCGCCGAGATGTACGTCATGCCGACCGAGACCGAGACGGGGGAGCGGGCCGCGCTGTGCATCGTCGTCGACGTGCGCGCCCTCCGCCGCATCGAGACCGACCTCGCCGCCTCCCAGGCGATATTCGGCCAATCCCCCTTCGGTTTCCTCCTCTTCGACACCGACCTCACCGTCCGGCGGGCCAACCGGCGCTTCGCCACCGTCTTCGGCGGCGACGCCGACGACCACCGCGGCCGCACCGTCCACGACTACCTGGGCCGCGCCGAGGCCGACCGGATGACCAGCGCCCTGCGGAAGGTCCTGGAGACCGGCGAGTCCGTCACCGACCTGAGGATCGTCGGCGCCGCCCCCGGCGCCAGGGACCGCCGCCACTGGTCCATCAACCTCTACCGCGTGCACAGCGGCTCCGGCCGCCCGATCGGCGTCGCGGGCCTCGGCATCGACGTCACCCGCCGCCACAACGCGGCCCGGGAGGCCGCCAGCGCCCGACGCAACCTCGCCCTCCTCAACCAGGCCGGCGCCCGCATCGGCAACACCCTGGACCTGGAGGCCACCGCCCGCGAACTCCTCGACGTCGCCGTCCCCGGCTTCTGCGACCTCGCCTCCGTCGACCTCTACCAGGGCCTCCTCACCGGCGACGAGGCGCCGCCGGGCCGCTGGGGCAGCTCCCACGACGTCGGCTACGGGGCCGGCAGCGCCGAACTGCGCCGGGTCGCCTTCGCCAGCGCCGTCTCCGACACCCCCCGCAGGACCGACGAGGGCCACGCCTCCGACCCCGGCCGCCCGGGCACCGTGCCCATCGAGGTCGGCGCCGTCCACCGCTACCCCTTCAACTCCCCGTACGCCGGAGCCCTCCGCACCGGCCGGATCCGCACGGTCCACGGCGACGACGGCGACCTCGCCCGGTCCACCCTGGTCGTCCCCATGACCGCCCACGACACCGTCGTCGGCCTCGTCCAGTTCTCCCGCGCCAAGGGCAGCGAGCCCTTCGGGGAGCGCGACCGGGCCCTCGCCGTCGAACTCGCCGCCCGGGCCGCCGTCTGCATCGACAACGCCCGCCTCTACCGCCGCGAGCACGAGCGGGCCCTCATCCTCCAGCGCAGCCTGCTCCCGCCCGGCGACCCCGAGGCCGCCGGACTCGACATCGCCTGCCGCTACCTCCCCGGCACCGACGCCACCGAGGTCGGCGGCGACTGGTTCGACGTCATCGAACTCCCCGGCCACCGCACCGCCCTCGTCATCGGCGACGTCATGGGCCGCGGCCTGCGCGCCGCCGTCGCCATGGGCGAACTGCGCACCGCCGTGCGGACCCTCGCCCAGCTCGACCTCGAACCGGCCGAGGTCCTCTCCCACCTGGACGAGATCGCCCGCGGCCTCGGCGCCCCCATCGGCACCCAGCAGTCCCGCGCGCACAAGAACCGCGGCCCCGAACTCTCCGAGGTCTACCTCGCCACCTGCGTCTACGCCGTGTACGACCCGGTCACCCGCCGCTGCACCTTCGCCAACGCAGGCCACCTCCCGCCCGTCCTCGTGGAACCCGGCGAGGAGGCCCTGCTGCTCGACGTGCCCCCCGGGATGCCGCTCGGGGTCGGCGGCGAGCCCTTCGAGGAGGTCGAGGTCGAGATCCCCGAGGGCGCCCTCCTCGCCCTCTACACCGACGGCCTCGTCGAGTCCCGCGACCACCCCCTGGACGAGGGCCTCAGCGCCTTCCGGCGCGCCCTCACCGACCCGTCCCGCCCCCTGGAGGACGTCTGCGACCGGGTCCTGGGCAGCCTGAACACCGGGCACGGCGAGGACGACATCGCCCTCCTCATGGCCCGCGTCCAGGGCCTGCCCGCCGAGGCCGTCGGCGACTGGCGGCTGCCCAGGGAGCCCCGCTCGGTCGGCCGGGCCCGCGAACTCGCCCGGGCCCAGCTCGCCGCCTGGGACCTCGAACCGCTGGTCGACACCGTCGAACTCCTCGTCAGCGAACTCGTCACCAACGCCCTGCGCTACGGCGAGGGCGAGATCCGGCTGCGCCTGCTGCGCGACCGCACCCTCGTCTGCGAGGTCTGGGACGCCGGCCTGGTCCAGCCGCGCCGCCGCCGCGCCAAGGACACCGACGAGGGCGGCCGCGGCCTCCAGCTCGTCGGCCTCCTCAGCTCCTCCTGGGGCTCGCGCCGCACCCCGCGCGGCAAGACCGTCTGGTTCGAACTGGCCCTGCCGGACGGGGAGGGGACGACGGAGCCCACGGTGGAACAGCTGCTCAGCATGTTCTGAGCCGTACGAGTACGCGTACGGGGGCGGCGCCGGGTCACTTCTTGAGCGCCGCCAGCCGGGCCTCGATCTCCGCGTCGTCCCCGAGCGCGTCCAGCTGCTCGAACTGCGCGTCCAGGGAGGAGGCCGCCAGCTCCTGCTTGCCGAGGGCCCGGGCCTCCTCCCGGCGCACCTTGTCCTCGAAGCGGCTCAGTTCGCTGGTCGGGTCGAGGACGTCGACGTTCCTCACGGCGTCCGTCATCGTGTTCTGCGCCTGCGCCGACTTGGCGCGGGCCACCAGTTCGTCCCGCTTGGCCCGGAGCTCGGCGAGCTTCGCCTTCATCCGGTCGAGGCCGGTCCTGAGCTTCTCCACCACCTCGGTCTGCGCGGCGATCGTCGGCTCCGCCGTCCGCGCCTCCTTCTCCGACTGGAGCTGGCGGCCCAGGGCCACCTTCGCCAGGTTGTCGAAGCGGTCCGCCTCCGCCGCCCGCCCGCCGCCCCGCAGCTCGTCCGCCTTCCGGCTGGCGGCGAGCGCCTTGCCGCCCCACTCCTTCGCCGCCTCCACGTCCTCCCGGTGGTCCTGCTCCATCAGCCGGAGGTTGCCGATGGTCGCGGCCACCGCCTCCTCCGCGTCCGCGATGTTGTTCGCATAGTCGCGGATGAGCTGGTCCAGCATCTTCTGCGGGTCCTCCGCCTGGTCCAGCAGGGCGTTGATGTTGGCCTTCGCCAGCTGGGTGACCCGGCCGAGGACGGTCTGCTTGCTCATGGGGCTTCTCCTTGAGGGGGATGAGGGGGGAGAGAAGGAGCTCGTGGGACGGCGGTCCCGGGTCAGAAGCGTCCGCCGCCGCCCAGCCGGCCGCGCGTGCCGCTGCCGCCGAAGCTGCCGGGCCCGCCGCCGAAGCCTCCGCCCCCGAAACCCCCGCCCCCGCCGAAGCCTCCGCCGCCGAAGCCCCCGGGCCCGCCGCCCCGTCCGCCGAAGAGGCCGCCGAGGATGATGCCGCCGAGCACCGCGCCGCCGAGCCCCCCGCCGGAGCCCCCTCCCGTGCCCGGCGGTCCGAACGGGCCGTTCGGGTTGCCGTAGGCGCGGACGTCCCGCTCGGCGAGGTCCTGCGCCCGCCGGGCGAGCGCGTCCGCCTGCCGGGCCTCCGCGAGGGCGGACCCCGGGTCGTCGGCCGCGAGGGCCTGGGCCTTCTCCCAGCGGCGCCCGGCCTCGGCCAGGCGCGTCCGGGCCTCGCTGCCCACCGCGCCCCGGTGGGTGGCGACGTAGTCGGAGGCCGCCCCGACGGCCGAACGGGCCGTCAGCATCGCCTGGTCCAGGAGCGCGCGGGCCCGCCGCGTCCCCGACTCGCGCTCCCTGGCCCCCTCCAGGGCCTCGTCCAGGGCCGCGTCCGCCTCCTCGACCCGGCGCAGGGCGCCGATCGGGTCGTACCGCCCGGCCTCCGCGCTCCGCCGCACCTCGGCCACCACCGCCTCGGCACGGGCGATCCGGCCCTGGAGGTCGGCCGTGGGCACCCCGGCGGCGGTCCCCTTCAGCAGGCCCCGGGCGTCCGCGAGGTCCGCGTCCGTCTCCGCCAGGACGCCCGGCAGCCGACCCACGGCCTCGGCCAGCTCCTGCGCCCGCCGGTCCACCGCCCCGATCAGCCGGGCCGCCTGGTCCACGGCACCCTCGGCGGCCCGGACGTGCACGGCGGCCCCGCCGTTGTCACCGGCGCCGATCCGCTGCCGGGCCTGCTCGGCGCGGTCCTCCGCGAAGACCAGCCGGTCCCGTGCCTGCTCCACGTCACCGGCCACGGGCGAGGCCGCCGTCTCCGCGTACCGCTCGCGCATGGCGGTCAGCGCCGCCTCGGCCGTGCCCATCCGGGCCGTCTGCTCCCGGAGCGCGGCCTCGACCGCCGCCAGCGCCTCGGGCGCGGTCCGCTCCAGGGCGCGCAGCCGGTCGAAGGACTCGGCCTCGGCGTCGAGCCGCGCGTCCGCCTCCCCGCAGCGGCGCAGGATCTCCTCCAGCATGGACCGGCGGGTCGCGTCGTCCTCGGGGAAGGCGTCGTCGAGCTTCTGCCGCAGCCGGAACGAGGCCGTCAGCTGCTCCTGGGCGAAGGCGACGGACTCCGTGAAGGGCCGCACCGCCTCGTCGCCGAACTGCGCCGACGCGAAGCCCAGCTCCTCCCGGCTGGTGCGGACGGCGTCGTCGGTGGCGACCAGGGTCCGGCGGGCCTCCCCGTCCAGCTCGTCCAGGGTCGGCGGCGCGGGCTCCTGCGGCGGCCCCCAGCCCTGCCCGTTCGCGGGCGTGGTACGGGTCCCGGCCCGCCTGCGCCGCTTGGTGTACGCGTAGGCCGCGACCGCCCCGGCGCCGCCGACCAGCACCAGGGGCAGGACCAGGTCGGAGCCGGAGGGGCCGTCGTCGGACGCGTGGCCCGGGTCGGCGGGCCCGGGGGTGATCGGGGGAGCGGTGACCGGGCGGTCCGCGAGGACGGCGCCGTAGCCGTCCGCCGCGCCGATGGCGGCCCCGGCCCAGTCGTTCTGCCGCAGCGCCGGCTCGATCGCGGTCCGGGCGACCTCGTCGAGCCGCGCCTGCGTGAGGCCGGAGCCGGGGTCGGCCGAGTAGCCGTACAGCCGGTCGTGGGTGGCGACGGCGAGCAGCAGGTCGTCGGCGCCGAAGCCGTTGCGCGCGGCGGTGGCGTCGGCCCAGTCCTGGCCCGAGCGCCCGGAGAAGTCCCGTACGTACACGACGAAGAGCTGGACGCGCTCCTGCTCGTAGAGGCGGTCCAGGGCCTGTTCCACGGAGGCGCGGCGGTCGCGGAGGGCGCCCACCCGGTCGGTGATCTGCCCGTCCCGGGACAGGACGACGGGGTCGTCGGCGCGGGCACCGGACACGGCGGGGACGACGAGCCACCACGCCGCCACCAGTACCGCGAGAAGGGCTCGGGTGGCTGTTCGCGTCACAAGCGTGAGGTTATGTCCGGGTATGTCGCACCGCGACCGGGCTGGAGCCGTCCGGAAGGCGCCGACGGGCCCGGCTCCGGTGATCCGGCCCCGGCGGCCCGGTCCCACTGATCGGACCCCGCCCGTTGGGCCGCCCGAGTGGCGTTTTCCGGCCATTCCGCCGTGTCGCCCTGGCCGGATTCCCTCCTTCCTTTTCAGTGGATGAGCAATAGGTGTGATCATCTCCAAATGGAATGAATCTGGACGAAGGGGTACAGACATGTCCCAGATCGGCGCCCCTCACGGGGGGACATGCCCCAAGAGCCCCCGCTCCCGGACGCTCCGCACCGTCGCCACCCTCACCAGCGCCGTCCTCGCCGTCACCGCCCTCGCCGGATGCAGCGCGGACGACGACGCCGACGCCGCCCCGGTCGCCGTCCAGGACAACGCGCCCACCCCGCGCGACCTGGTCGCCGACGGCGGCACCCTGCGCTGGGCCGTCGACGCCGCCCCCACCACCCTCAACGCCTTCCAGGCCGACGCCGACGCCACCACCTCCCGCATCGCCGGAGCCCTGCTCCCCGCCCTCTACACCCTCGACCAGCGGGGCCGGCCGCAGCGGAACCCCGACTACCTGGAGTCCGCGCAGGTCGTCGAGACCGAGCCCAAGCAGGTCGTCCTCTACAAGCTCAACCAGCAGGCCGTGTGGAGCGACGGGCGCGAGATCGGGGCGCCCGACTTCGTCGCCCAGTGGCGGGCCCTGAGCGGCCGCGACACCGCGTACTGGACCGCCCGGAACTCCGGCTACGAGCGGATCGAGAAGATCGAGCGGGGCAAGAACGACCTGGAGGTGCGGGTCACCTTCTCCAAGCCCTACGCCGACTGGCAGTCCCTCTTCACCCCCCTCTACCCGAAGCAGGTCATGGGGTCCCCGGACTCCTTCAACGACGGCGCCCGCACCACCCTCAAGGCCACCGCCGGACCGTTCCTGCTGAAGTCCGTCGACGCCAAGAGCGGCGACGTCACCCTCATCCGCAGCCCCCGCTGGTGGGGGCAGGCCGCCAAGCTCGACACCGTCGTCCTCAAGCCCGTCCCCCGGGCCGACCGGGCGGACGCCCTCGCCGCGGGCACGCTCGACCTGGCCGAGATCGACCGCTCCACGGCCGAGCGGATCTCCCTGGCGCTCAAGGACGCCCGCGCCGGACGGAACGGCGCGCAGGCCGCCCTCGCCCACGGCCCCGGCTCCTCGATCACCCCCTCCAAGGCCCTGAAGTCCTGGGCCCTCGCCCACGGCTCCGACGAGGAGAAGGCCGAGGAGGTCCGGGCCGCCCGCAAGAAGAACCAGGAGGCGATCGCCCGGTACGCGAGCGCGCAGGACACCCTCGCGACGTACGTGGTCCGCAAGTCCCTGGAGCCCGCCTACACCCAGCTCTCGCTGAACGGCGAGTCCGGGCCGCTCTCCGACGAGCGGGTGCGGCGCGCGGTGGCCCGTGCCATCGACCGCCAGGAGCTGGCCGAATCCGTACTCAAGCCGCTCGGCCTCCCGGCGAAGCCCCCCGGCAGCCACCTGGCCCTCGCCGGGCAGGCGGCGTACAAGGACAGCAGCGACGCCCTCGGCGGCCAGGACACCCAGGAGGCGCGGGCCCTCCTCGCCGACGCCGGCTGGGTCCCCGGCGGGGCCGAGCAGCCCGCCGGCACGAAGGCGGGCAGCGAGGCGGAGAAGAAGGAGGGTACGGAGAAGGGCGCGTCGGAGAAGAAGGAGGCGGAGAAGCCCGCGAAGAGCACCGCCACCCCCGCCGCCACCGCCCCCGCCGACGCCAAGAAGAAGAGCGACGAGGCCTCCGGGGACGCCCCCTCGGACGAGGGCCTCTACATCGTCGGCGACGACAAGCCGGGCGACCGCCGGGCCGTCCCCGCCCAGGCCGCCCCCGGGACCGGCACCCGCGTCCTCACCCCGGCCCCCGCCGCCGCGCTCCAGGGCGCCGCCCTCCAGGCCCGGGCCGAAGCCCTCGACACCCGCCCCGAGGCCCTCGAAGCCGGTACGGGCTCCGCCGCCCGGGCCGGCGCCCCGCAGGCCGTCAAGCCCGACCGGGGTGCGGCCGGGGCCTACGCCCCGCGCGGCACCGCCGCGCCCGCCGCCGTCCCCGGGGCGCAGCAGGCCCTCGGCAAGGACGGCAAGGCGCTCAGCCTCCGCTTCGTCCTGCCGTCCGGGCCCGGCTCCGAGTCGCTGCGGACCGTGGGGGACCGGATCGTCCGGATGCTCGACGCGGTCGGGATCCGCACCGAGGTCACCAAGGTCCCCGACGAGAGCTTCTTCAAGGACCACATCGCCTCGGGCGACTACGACCTGGCCCTCTACTCCTGGCCCGCCTCCGCCTTCCCCGCGACCGACGCCCGGCCGATCTTCGCCAAGCCCGAGCCCGCCTCGGACGGCTCGCTCATGGTCGAGCAGAACTACTCCCGGGTCGGCACCGACCGCATCGACCAGCTCTTCGACCAGGCGGCGGGCACCCTCGACGAGGAGGAGGCCCTGGAGCTGGTCCGCCAGGCCGACGCCCGGATCTGGGCCGCCGCCGGCTCCATCCCCCTCTACCAGCGCCCCCAGCTGGTCGCCGCCAGGGCCGATCTGGTGAACGCCGGGGCCTGGGGCTTCGCCGCCCCCCGCTACCAGGACATCGGCTTCGAGAAGGACGCGTCCCCGAAGAAGGCGGACAAGAAGGCCGACAAGAGGACCGGTGAGAAGACCGGCGAGAAGGCCGGCGAGAAGGCCGACTAGGGTCTGCCCGACGGATCGGGGCCGGGCCCCCCAGGGGCCGGCAAGCGCGCGGTACGAAACCACCGAAACCGCCGAAAGCATTGAAACCGCAGGTCACAACCTCAGAACCAGCTCAACTTCCTTGCCCGCCGGTAACCCCGGCGGGCAGGATCGCGTCGGCCCCTTGACCCGGCCGCACCACCTCCCCCACACCCTCGAAAGCTCCCCGTAGACCCTCTCGGAATCCGGGCGGGGAAGCCTCTTGCACGGCAGCCCCGTACCATGGGAGACAGCCGTGGCGCGTCCGCCCGGCGGGCGTAAGAGGAACTGACGCCGATTCCCACGATCCGAGAGAAGCGCAAGCCACCCATGCCCACGCGCCACGACATCCGTAACGTCGCCATCGTCGCCCACGTCGACCACGGCAAGACGACCATCGTCGACGCCATGCTCAAGCAGGCCGGTGCCTTCGCCGCCCACCAGCAGCTCGACGACCGCATGATGGACTCGAACGACCTGGAACGTGAGAAGGGCATCACGATCCTCGCCAAGAACACGGCGGTGAAGTACCACCCCAAGGACGGCGGGGCCCCGATCACGATCAACATCATCGACACCCCCGGCCACGCCGACTTCGGTGGCGAGGTCGAGCGCGGTCTGTCGATGGTCGACGCGGTCGTCCTCCTGGTCGACGCCTCCGAGGGCCCGCTCCCGCAGACCCGGTTCGTGCTCCGCAAGGCCCTCCAGCAGCGCCTGCCCGTCATCCTCTGCATCAACAAGACGGACCGCCCGGACTCCCGCATCGACGAGGTCGTCAACGAGACCTACGACCTCTTCCTCGACCTGGACGCGGACGAGGACCAGATCGAGTTCCCGATCGTCTACGCCTGCGGCCGTGACGGCGTCGCCTCGCTGACCAAGCCGGAGGACGGCACCGTCCCCGCCGACAGCGACAACCTGGAGCCGTTCTTCTCCACGATCCTGGAGCACGTCCCGGCCCCGACGTACGAGGAGGACGCGCCGCTCCAGGCCCACGTCACCAACCTCGACGCCGACAACTTCCTCGGCCGCATCGCGCTGCTCCGCGTCGAGCAGGGCGAGCTGCGCAAGGGCCAGACGGTCGCGTGGATCAAGCGGGACGGCACGATCTCCAACGTCCGCATCACCGAGCTGATGATGACCGAGGCGCTCACCCGCAAGCCGGCCGAGGTGGCGGGCCCCGGTGACATCTGCGCCGTCGCCGGCATCCCGGACATCATGATCGGCGAGACCCTGGCCGACCCGGAGAACCCGATCGCGCTGCCGCTGATCACGGTGGACGAGCCGGCCATCTCCATGGTCATCGGCACCAACACCTCCCCGCTGGTCGGCCGAGGCGGCACCGGCAAGGGCGCGGACGCCAAGGCCGCGGTCAAGGACCGCAAGGTCACCGCCCGCCAGGTGAAGGACCGCCTGGACCGCGAGCTGATCGGCAACGTCTCGCTCCGCGTCCTCGACACCGAGCGCCCGGACGCCTGGGAGGTCCAGGGCCGTGGTGAGCTCGCGCTCGCCATCCTGGTCGAGCAGATGCGCCGCGAGGGCTTCGAGCTCACCATCGGCAAGCCGCAGGTCGTCACCAAGATGGTCGACGGCAAGGTCCACGAGCCGGTCGAGCGCATGACGATCGACGTGCCCGAGGAGCACATGGGCGCGGTCACGCAGCTCATGGGCGTCCGCAAGGGCCGCATGGACAACATGTCGAACCACGGCTCCGGCTGGGTCCGCATGGAGTTCGTCGTCCCGTCCCGCGGCCTCATCGGCTTCCGTACGGAGTTCCTGACCCAGACCCGCGGCACGGGCATCGGCCACTCGATCCACGAGGGCCACGAGCCGTGGTTCGGCAACCTGACGACCCGTAACAACGGTTCGCTGGTCGCCGACCGCGCGGGCTCGGTCACCGCCTTCGCGATGACCAACCTCCAGGAGCGCGGCGTCCTGTTCACCGACCCCGGCACCGAGGTGTACGAGGGCATGATCGTCGGCGAGAACTCGCGCTCCGACGACATGGACGTGAACATCACCAAGGAGAAGAAGCTCACCAACATGCGCTCCTCCTCCGCCGACTCCTTCGAGGCGATCGTCCCGCCGCGCAAGCTCTCCCTGGAGCAGTCGCTGGAGTTCTGCCGCGACGACGAGTGCGTCGAGGTGACCCCGGAGGCCGTGCGCATCCGCAAGGTCGTCCTGGACCAGAAGGAGCGCAGCCGCTCGGCCTCGCGCGCCAAGAACGCCTGATCCGGGGCCGGTTGACCGGCTCCGCGCGTACGACCTGAGCCCCGCCGGCCCCGGCGGGGCTCAGTCGTGTCCTCGGGCCGGGGGACGTCGGGGGATTGTTCGGGGGGTGCGGTGGGGAAGCTCCGGAAGTGCCGCCCGGGTCACCTGTGAAGATCGTGGCGGAGGTCACCGCGGGGGAGGTCGCAGGGGTCGGGGAAGGGGCCCTTCCCGGACCGGCCGTCAAGTCGAATTCAGAGATCCGGCGTCCGGATAGCGGTCATCGCTCTCCGGAACGTGTATTAACAGTCCGTTTCGGGGGTGTCTGTCTGGACTCACTTTGTCCGGATTTCGGTACCTCGGGGGGTGGCGATGTTGTCAAAACGAGACCACTTAAGTGTGGTTTACGGCCCGGACGTACTTAATAGTTGGCTCCATTGAGCTCGGGTCAATGGGTCACGCACTGTGGGGAGTGCCGACTCACGAGCACACTCGGGGCACTTGAGTGCATAGCCGTCAGGGGTGTCGGCGAAACTCGGAGTGCCCCTCTTGTAGTGACAAAGTGGACTCATGAGGAGGAACCCATGCGCGGTGCCAAGAGCGCCAAGTGGGTAACGGGCGCGATCATCGTCGCCCTTGCTGCGACCGCCTGTGGCGGGGGGAAGAGCGACGGCGGCAGCGACGCCAAGGGCGCTGTTGACCCGAACGGAATCTTCTCCATCGAGCTCGGTGAGCCCGAGAAGCCCCTGTACACCGGCGACACGATGGAGTCCAACGGCTCCGCCGTCATGGCCGGCCTGTTCTCGACCCTGGTCGACTACAAGGCCGACGGTTCGCTGGAGATGATCAACGCCGAGTCGGTCACCACGACGGACTCGAAGACGTGGACCGTCAAGCTCAAGCCGGGCTGGACCTTCCACGACGGCACCCCGGTCACCGCCAAGTCCTACGTGGACGCGTGGAACTGGAACGCCAACGTCAAGAACGCCATGGGTCTCAACTCGTGGTTCGCCGACATCAAGGGCTTCGAGAAGCTCAGCCCGGAGGGCGAGGGCGCGCAGCCCACCTCCGACAAGCTGGACGGTCTGAAGGTCGTCGACGAGAACACCTTCACCATCGAGCTGACGAAGTCCGTCCCGTACTTCGGCCACAAGCTCGCCTACATCGTCTTCGCCCCGCTGCCCGAGGCGTTCTACAAGGACACCAAGGCCGCCGGCCAGAAGCCGATCGGCAACGGTCCCTACAAGTTCAAGAGCTGGGACCACAAGAAGCAGATCGAGATCGTCCGTTACGACGACTACAAGGGCCCGAACAAGGCGAAGAACGGCGGTGTGGTCTTCAAGAACTACACCACCCTCGAGGCCGCCTACGAGGACCTGAAGTCGGGCAACGTCGACGTTCTGCGCCAGCTCGCCCCGAAGGACCTCCCGGTCTACCGCGACGACCTCGGCGACCGCGCCGTCGACCAGGCGTACTCCGCGATCCAGACCGTGGCCGTCGCCTTCTACGCCGACCAGTGGAAGAAGCCGAAGCCGGTCGACCCGAAGGTCATCCAGGGCCTCTCCATGGCGATCGACCGCGCCACCATCACCAAGACGGTGCTCCAGGGCACCCGCGAGCCCGCCACCGGCTGGGTCGCCAAGGGTGTGCTCGGCTACCAGCCGAACGCGGTCGAGGTCACCAAGTTCGACCCGGCCAAGGCCAAGGAGCTCATCAAGGCCGGCGGCGGCGTCCCCGGCAACAAGATCAGCATCCAGTTCAACGCCGACGGCGGCCACAAGGAGTGGGTGGACGCGGTCTGCAACTCCATCACCCAGTCCACGGGCGTCGCCTGTGTCGGTGACGGCAAGCCGGACTTCCAGGCCGACCTGACCGCCCGCAAGACCAAGCAGGTCAAGTCGTTCTACCGCTCCGGCTGGGTGCTCGACTACCCGGTGAACGCCAACTTCATCTCGGACCTGTTCCGTACGGGTGCGGCGGGCAACCAGGGCGACTTCTCCAACAAGGAGCTGGACGCCAAGATCGCCAAGGCGGACTCCGCGGCGACGCTGGAAGAGTCGGTGAAGCAGTACCAGGCCATCGAGAAGGACCTGGTCAACTACATGCCGTCCATTCCGCTCTGGTACTACAAGGTCAACGCGGGCTACTCCGAGAAGGTTTCGGGCGTGGCTTACGGCCAGGACGGCGACCCGATCCTGACCGGTGTCGAGGTCCACAAGTAAACCCGAAAGCGTAGTCCGCATGCCGTCACGGGACTGACGGATCGTCAGTCCCGTCTCGGCGCCTTACGCAGCGGCTGGGGGGCCCTTCCACGGCACCGTGCTGTCCGAAACCGGGCAGGCGCGTCGGGGGAGGGCCCTCGGCTGCGGCCGTCACATCTCAACGGAGGCATGATGGGGCGCTATGTCGCACGACGACTGCTCCAGATGATCCCGGTTTTCTTCGGGACAACCCTGCTGATCTTCCTCATGGTCTACAGCCTGCCCGGTGACCCCGTGGCCGGTCTGTTCGGCGACAAGGGGGCGTCGCCCGCGACCATCGCGGAGATCAGACACAAGCTCGGCCTCGACCAGCCGATCCTGAAGCAGTACTGGGACTACATCAGTGGAATCGTCTTCCACTTCGATTTCGGTACGCAGATCCGCAACGACCGGCCTGTGACCGAAGTCCTGGGTGACGCGTTCCCCGTCACGATCCAGCTGGCGGCCCTCGCCTTCGCCTTCGAGCTCACGTTCGGCCTCACCCTCGGCATCATCGCCGGCCTGCGCGCCGGCCGCATGGCCGACAACGCGATCCTGATCTTCACCCTGCTGATCATCTCGATCCCGGTCTTCGTGCTCGGCTTCCTGATCAAGATGGTGTTCGCCTTCCAGCTCGGCTGGATCGAGCCGAACGTCAGCAACGACCAGCTGCTGACCGAGATGATCGCCCCCGCCATCGTCCTCGGCGGTCTCTCCCTTGCCTATGTGGCGCGGCTCACCCGCACCTCCATGGCGGAGAACCTGCGCGCCGACTACATGCGCACGGCCGTCGCGAAGGGCCTGCCGAAGCGCCGCATCATCGGCGTCCACCTCATGCGCAACTCGATGATCCCCGTCGTCACCTTCCTCGGCACCGACATCGGCGCCCTGATGGGCGGCGCGGTCGTCACCGAAGGCATCTTCAACGTCAAGGGCGTCGGCGGTCTGATCTACGAGTCGATCACCCGCCGCGAGGGCAGCACCCTCGTCGGCCTCGTCACCGTCCTGGTGGTCGTCTACCTGATCACCAGCCTGCTCATCGACCTGCTGTACGCGGTCCTGGACCCGAGGATCCGGTATGCCTGACGTGACCAAGACCGCTGCCGCCACGGCGGCGGACGCCGTCGCCACCCCCTCGGTGGAGGCACCCGCGCCGCAGGGCAAGGCGGAGAAGCCCCGCTCGCTCTGGGGCGACGCGTGGCGCGACCTGCGCCGCAACCCGTACTTCCTCGTGTCGTCGGTGCTCATCTTCTTCCTGCTGCTCATCGCCGCCTTCCCGGGGATGTTCACCAGCGCGTCGCCCACGGCCGGCGACCTCGTCAAGCACTACGTCGGCAAGCCCGAGCTCGGCAACATCGGCTCGCCCGGCTGGCTCGGCTACGACATCCAGGGCCGCTCCGTCTACGCCCGCCTGATCTACGGCACCCGCGCCTCGATCATCGTCGGCGTCTGCGTCACCCTGATCGTCACCGTCGTCGGCGGAACCATGGGCATGATCGCCGGTTACTTCGGCGGCTGGGTGGACGCGGTCCTCTCCCGCCTCACCGACGTCTTCTTCGGCATCCCCTTCCTGCTCGGCGCGATGGTCGTCCTCCAGGCCTTCGTCGAGCGCACCGTCTGGGTCGTCGTCTTCGCCCTCGCCTTCCTCGGCTGGACGCAGATGGCCCGCGTCATGCGCGGCGCCGTGATCACGGTCAAGCAGGCCGACTACGTCCACGCCGCCAAGGCGCTGGGCGCCGGCACCGGCCGGATCCTCTTCCGGCACATCCTGCCGAACGCCATGGCCCCGGTGATCGTCGTCGCCACCATCGCGCTCGGCGGCTACATCTCCGCCGAGGCGACCCTGTCCTACCTGGGACTCGGCCTCGCCTCCCCGACCGTCTCGTGGGGTGTCGACATCTCCGCGGGTGTTCAGGCGATCCGTACGTCGCAGCACATCCTGCTGTACCCGTCGATCATGCTGAGCCTCACCGTTCTGGCGTTCATCATGCTCGGCGAAGCCGTCCGCAACGCCCTCGACCCCAAGCTGCGCTGAGGAGGGCGTAAAAGATGAGCATCATCGACAAGACCGCGACCGTCCCCGGGCCGCGCGACGGGTCCCACGCCGGCCCGCTGCTCGAAGTCCGCGACCTGCACGTCGAGTTCCACACCCGTGACGGTGTGGCCAAGGCGGTCAACGGCGTCAACTACTCGGTGAACGCCGGCGAGACCCTCGCCGTCCTCGGCGAGTCCGGCTCCGGCAAGTCCGTCACCGCGCAGGCCATCATGGGCATCCTCGACATGCCCCCCGGCAGGATCCCCAAGGGCGAGATCCTGTTCCGCGGCCAGGACATGCTGAAGATGTCCGACGAGGAGCGCCGGAAGGTCCGCGGCCGCAAGATCGCGATGATCTTCCAGGACGCGCTGTCCTCCCTGAACCCGGTCCTCAGCGTCGGCTACCAGCTCGGCGAGATGTTCCGGGTCCACCAGGGCCTGTCCAAGAAGGACGCGAAGCTCAAGGCCATCGAGCTGATGGACAAGGTCAAGATCCCGGCCGCCAAGGCCCGGGTCTCCGACTACCCCCACCAGTTCTCCGGCGGCATGCGCCAGCGCATCATGATCGCCATGGCGCTCGCCCTGGAGCCGGACCTGATCATCGCCGACGAGCCCACCACGGCTCTCGACGTGACCGTCCAGGCCCAGGTCATGGACCTCCTCGCGGAGCTCCAGCAGGAATACAACATGGGTCTGATCCTGATCACCCACGACCTCGGCGTCGTCGCCGACGTCGCGGACAAGATCGCCGTGATGTACGCGGGCCGGATCGTCGAGCAGGCGCCCGTGCACGAGCTGTACAAGCGCCCGGCCCACCCGTACACCCGCGGTCTGCTGGACTCGATCCCGCGCCTGGACCAGAAGGGCCAGGAGCTCTACGCGATCAAGGGCCTGCCGCCCAACCTGCTCCGCGTGCCCACCGGCTGCGCCTTCAACCCGCGCTGCCCGAAGGCCGAGGACATCTGCCGCACGGAGATCCCGGCCCTGGCGCCGGTCACCGAGCAGGACGGCACGGACCTTCCGGGCCGCAAGAGCGCCTGCCACTTCTGGAAGGAGACGATCCATGGCTGACATCGGCAAGAACGACGAGGCCGTGGCCGCCGCCAACGAAGAGGCCCTGGTCGCCGCCATCGACGCCCCCGTCGAGCGGGGCGAGCCGATCCTCCAGGTGCGCGGTCTGAAGAAGCACTTCCCGCTGACGCAGGGCATCCTCTTCAAGAAGCAGGTCGGCGCGGTCAAGGCCGTGGACGGGGTCTCCTTCGACCTCCACCAGGGCGAGACCCTCGGCATCGTGGGCGAGTCCGGCTGCGGCAAGTCCACGGTCGCCAAGCTCCTGATGAACCTGGAGCGGGCCACCGCCGGCGAGGTCTTCTACAAGGGCCAGGACATCACCAAGCTGTCCGGGCGCGCGCTGAAGGCGGTCCGCCGGAACATCCAGATGGTGTTCCAGGACCCGTACACCTCGCTCAACCCGCGCATGACGGTCGGCGACATCATCGGCGAGCCCTTCGACATCCACCCCGAGGTGGCCCCGAAGGGCGACCGGCGCCGCAAGGTGCAGGAGCTCCTGGACGTCGTCGGTCTGAACCCGGAGTACATCAACCGGTACCCGCACCAGTTCTCCGGCGGCCAGCGCCAGCGCATCGGCATCGCCCGCGGCCTCGCGCTCAACCCCGAGATCATCATCTGCGACGAGCCGGTCTCGGCCCTGGACGTCTCCGTCCAGGCCCAGGTCATCAACCTGATGGAGAAGCTCCAGGACGAGTTCAACCTCTCCTACCTCTTCATCGCGCACGACCTGTCGATCGTCCGGCACATCTCGGACCGCGTCGGCGTCATGTACCTCGGCAAGATGGCCGAGATCGGTACGGACACCGAGATCTACGAGCACCCGACGCACCCGTACACGCAGGCGCTGCTCTCCGCGGTGCCGGTGCCGGACCCGGAGGCCCGCGCGCACCGCGAGCGGATCATCCTCACCGGTGACGTCCCGTCGCCGGCGAACCCGCCGTCGGGCTGCAGCTTCCGCACCCGCTGCTGGAAGGCGCAGGAGAAGTGCGCCCAGGAGGTGCCGCTGCTCGCGGTGCCGTCCGCCTTCGAGGGCCAGGGCGGTCCGGCCGCCCACTTCTCGGCGTGCCACTTCGCCGAGGAGAAGCAGGTCGTCCCGGCGCACTGACGTCCCGAGGTTCCGCACGGCCGGCTCCCGGCGCCCCACGGCGCCGGGAGCCGGCCGTTTCCGTGCGGTCCGCCCGCCCGGCGCACGCGGTCGCACCGATGGGCGCCGACAACATGCAGCCGTGGTGATACGGGGTGATATTGGGGCTCTCAGTGTGAACCAGGACATACGGGAGGCACTCCATGCGCGGAGCCACGCACGCCAAGTGGGCCGCTCTGGCCACCGCCGTCGCCCTCGCGGCGACCGCCTGCGGCGGCGGGGACAGCGGCGGCGGCGGAGGGGCCGACGGCATCGTGTCCTCCTCGTGGGGCGATCCGCAGAACCCGCTGGAGCCCGCCAACACCAATGAGGTCCAGGGCGGCAAGGTCCTCGACATGATCTTCCGGGGGCTCAAGCGCTACGACCCCAAGACCGGCGAGGCCAAGGACATGCTCGCCGAGAAGATCGAGACCACCGACTCGACCAACTTCACCATCACCGTCAAGGACGGCTGGACCTTCTCCAACGGCGAGAAGGTCACCGCCAAGTCCTTCGTGGACGCCTGGAACTACGGCGCCCACCTGAAGAACAACCAGAAGAACGCCTACTTCTTCGGCCAGATCGAGGGCTACGACCAGGTCCACCCCGAGAAGGGCGACCCCACCGCCGAGACCATGTCCGGCCTCAAGGTCACCGGCGACCGCACCTTCACGGTCAAGCTCACCCAGAAGTTCTCCACCTGGCCGGTCACCCTCGGCTACGCGGCCTTCGCCCCGCTGCCCCAGTCCTTCTTCAGCGACCGCGCCGGCTGGCTCTCGAAGCCCGTCGGCAACGGCCCGTACACGATCGACTCGTACTCCAAGGGCTCCCAGATGGTCCTGAAGAAGTGGGACGCCTACCCCGGCACCGACAAGGCGCAGAACGGCGGCGTGACCCTCAAGGTCTACACCGACAACAACACCGCCTACACCGACCTGATCGCCGGGAACCTCGACCTCGTCGACGACGTCCCCGCCGCCCAGCTCAAGAACGTCGAGGCCGACCTCGGCGACCGGTACATCAACGTGCCCGCCGGCATCATCCAGACCCTCTCCTTCCCGTTCTACGACCCGAACTGGAACAAGCCGAACCAGGCGAAGCTCCGCCAGGGCCTGTCGCGGGCCATCGACCGGAACCAGATCACCGAGACGATCTTCCAGAAGACCCGCACCCCCGCCGTCGACTGGACCTCGCCCGTCCTCGGCGAGGACGGCGGCTTCAAGGACGTCTGCGGCGACCTCTGCAAGTACGACGCCGCCGAGGCGAAGAAGCTGGTGGCCGAGGGCGGCGGCATCCCCGGCGGCACCATGCGGATCTCGTACAACGCCGACACCGGCAGCCACAAGGAGTGGGTGGACGCGGTCTGCAACTCCATCAACCGCGCCCTCGGCAACGACCGCGCCTGCGTCGGCAACCCCGTCGGCACCTTCGCCGACTACCGCAACCAGGTCACCACGCAGAAGCTCACCGGCCCCTTCCGCGCCGGCTGGCAGATGGACTACCCCCTCATCCAGAACTTCCTCCAGCCGCTGTACTACACCAACGCCTCGTCCAACGACGGCAAGTGGACGAACCCCGAGTTCGACAAGCTGGTGAACCAGGCCAACGCCGAGGCCGACACCGCCAAGGCCGTCGGCCTCTTCCAGCAGGCCGAGGAAGTCCTCCGCGACGACATGGGCGCCATCCCGCTCTGGTACCAGAACGGCAGCGCCGGCTACTCGGAGCGCGTGAGCAACGTCAGCCTGAACCCCTTCAGCGTCCCGGTCTACGACCAGATCAAGGTGAACTGACGGCGCAGCAAGGCCGACGGCCCGGCCCGCGGACCCCGCGCCGGGCCGTACGCCTTCCCGCATCCCTTCCCGGAGCCAACCCCCGGAGTCCCTCATGGGTCGATACGTGATCCGGCGACTGCTGCAGATGATCCCGGTCTTCTTCGGCGCCACGCTGCTGATCTTCCTGATGGTGAACGTGATGGGCGACCCCGTCGCCGGACTGTGCGGCGACCGCCAGTGCGACCCGGCGACCGCCGCCCAGCTCAAGAAGGAGTTCGGCCTCGACAAGCCGGTCTGGCAGCAATACCTGACCTACATGGGCAACGTCTTCACCGGAGACTTCGGCACGGCCTTCAACGGTCAGGAGGTCACCGAGCTGATGGCCAACGCCTTCCCGGTCACCATCCGCCTCACCATCGTGGCGATCCTCTTCGAGATCGTCATCGGCATCAGCCTCGGCGTCCTCACCGGCCTCAAGCGCGGCCGGCCCGTCGACACCACCGTGCTGCTGCTCACCCTGGTCGTCATCTCCGTCCCGACCTTCGTCACCGGCCTGCTCGTCCAGCTCCTCCTCGGCGTCAAGTGGAAGTGGATCGACCCCTCGGTCTCCTCCGCCGCCACCTTCGACGAACTCATCGTCCCCGGCCTGGTCCTCGCCTCCGTGTCGCTCGCCTACGTCACCCGGCTCACCCGGACCTCGATCGCCGAGAACAAGCGCGCCGACTACGTCCGCACCGCCGTCGCCAAGGGCCTGCCCCGCCGCCGGGTCATCACCCGGCACCTGCTGCGCAACAGCCTCATCCCGGTGGTCACCTTCATCGGCACCGACATCGGCGCCCTCATGGGCGGCGCCATCGTCACCGAGCGGATCTTCAACATCCACGGGGTCGGCTACCAGCTCTACCAGGGCATCCTCCGCCAGAACACCCAGACCGTGGTCGGCTTCGTGACCGTCCTCGTCCTGGTCTTCCTGGTGGCCAACCTGCTCGTCGACCTCCTGTACGCCGTCCTTGACCCGAGGATCCGCTATGCCTGAGATGCCCGAGCACCACGACGAGGGGTCGGCCATCGCCTCGACCGGCGCCGGCGGCGCCACCGACCTCGCGATGTCCGAGGCCGAGACCCTCGAGAAGGTCCCCGGCGGCCCCGACGGCACCGGACCCGACAAGAAGGCCCGCTCCCTCTGGTCCGACGCCTGGCACGACCTGCGCCGGAACCCGATCTTCATCATCTCCGGCCTGATCATCCTCTTCCTGGTGGTCATCGCGATCTGGCCGCAGCTCATCGCCAGCGGCAACCCGCTGGACTGCGACCTCTCCAAGGCCCAGGAGGGCTCCCAGCCCGGCCACCCCTTCGGCTTCAACGGCCAGGGCTGCGACGTCTACACCCGCACGGTCTACGGAGCCAGGGCCTCCATCCAGGTCGGCGTCCTCGCCACCCTCGGCGTGACCCTCCTCGGCTCGGTCCTCGGCGGCCTCGCCGGCTTCTACGGCGGCGCCTGGGACGGTTTCCTCTCCCGGATCACCGACATCTTCTTCGCCATCCCCGTCGTCCTCGGCGGCCTGGTCCTCCTCTCCGTCGTCAGCAACAACAGCGTCTGGCCCGTCATCGGCTTCATGGTGCTGCTCGGCTGGCCGCAGATCTCCCGCATCGCCCGCGGCTCCGTCATCACCGCCAAGCAGAACGACTACGTCCAGGCCGCCCGCGCGCTCGGCGCCTCCAACTCCCGGATGCTGCTCCGGCACATCACGCCCAACGCCGTGGCCCCCGTGATCGTCGTCGCCACCATCGCCCTCGGCACGTACATCTCCCTGGAGGCGACGCTCTCCTTCCTCGGCGTCGGCCTCAAGCCCCCCACCGTCTCCTGGGGCATCGACATCTCCTCGGCCTCGCAGTACATCCGCAACGCCCCGCACATGCTGCTCTGGCCGGCCGGCGCGCTGGCCGTCACGGTGCTCGCCTTCATCATGCTCGGCGACGCCGTCCGCGACGCCCTCGACCCCAAGCTGAGGTAGGGATCCATGCTGCTCGAAGTGCGCGACCTGCACGTGGAGTTCCACACCCGGGACGGGGTGGCCAAGGCGGTCAACGGCGTCGACTACTCCGTCGACGCGGGGGAGACCCTCGCCGTCCTCGGCGAGTCCGGCTCCGGCAAGTCCGTCACCGCCCAGGCCGTCATGGGCATCCTCGACATCCCGCCCGGGAGGATCACCCGGGGCGAGATCCTCTTCCAGGGACAGGACCTCCTCAAGCTCAAGGAGGACGAGCGGCGCAAGATCCGGGGCGCCCGGATGGCGATGGTCTTCCAGGACGCGCTGTCCTCCCTCAACCCCGTCCTCAGCGTCGGGGACCAGCTCGGCGAGATGTTCCAGGTCCACCAGGGGATGTCCCGGAAGGACTCCCGGGCCAAGGCCGTCGAGCTGATGGACCGGGTCCGCATCCCCGCCGCCAAGGAACGCGTCGGCCAGTACCCGCACCAGTTCTCCGGCGGCATGCGCCAGCGCATCATGATCGCCATGGCGCTCGCCCTCGAACCCGAGCTGATCATCGCCGACGAGCCCACCACGGCTCTCGACGTGACCGTCCAGGCCCAGGTCATGGACCTGCTCGCCGAGCTCCAGCGCGAGCTCAACATGGGCCTCATCCTCATCACCCACGACCTCGGCGTCGTCGCCGACGTCGCCGACAAGATCGCCGTGATGTACGCGGGCCGGATCGTCGAACAGGCCCCCGTCCACGAGATCTACAAGGCCCCCGCCCACCCCTACACCAAGGGCCTCCTCGAATCGATCCCGCGCCTGGACCAGAAGGGCCAGGAGCTGTACGCGATCAAGGGCCTGCCGCCCAACCTGCTGCACATCCCGCCCGGCTGCGCCTTCAACCCGCGCTGCCCGATGGCCCAGGACGTCTGCCGGACCGACGAGCCCCCGCTGTACGAGGTGACCGAGTCCCCGGTGCCGCGCGCCAGCGCCTGCCACTTCTGGAAGGAGTGCCTCCATGGCTGAGACGGCCGGGACGACCCGGGCGGCCGGGACGGGCGAGGCGATCCTCGAAGTCCGGGACCTCCACAAGCACTACCCGCTGACGCAGGGCATCCTCTTCAAGAAGCAGGTCGGCGCCGTCAAGGCCGTCGACGGCGTCGACTTCGACCTCGTCGCCGGCGAGACCCTCGGCATCGTCGGCGAGTCCGGCTGCGGCAAGTCGACCGTCGCGAAGATGCTGGTCAACCTGGAACGGCCCACCTCCGGCACCATCCGCTACAAGGGCGAGGACATCACCAAGCTCTCCCCGCGCGCCCTCAAGGCGGTCCGGCGCAACATCCAGATGGTGTTCCAGGACCCGTACACCTCGCTCAACCCGCGCATGACCGTCGGCGACATCATCGGCGAGCCGTACGAGATCCACCCCGAGGTCGCGCCCAAGGGCGACCGGCGCCGCAAGGTCCAGGACCTCCTGGACGTCGTCGGCCTCAACCCCGAGTACATCAACCGCTATCCGCACCAGTTCTCCGGCGGCCAGCGCCAGCGCATCGGCATCGCCCGCGGCCTCGCCCTCCAGCCCGAGGTCATCGTCGCCGACGAACCGGTCTCCGCCCTCGACGTCTCCGTCCAGGCCCAGGTCGTCAACCTCCTGGACCAGCTCCAGTCCGAGTTCTCCCTGTCGTACGTCTTCATCGCCCACGACCTGTCCATCGTGCGGCACATCTCCGACCGGGTCGGCGTCATGTACCTCGGCCGGATCGTCGAGATCGGCACCGACGCGCAGATCTACGACCACCCCACCCACCCCTACACGCAGGCGCTGCTCTCCGCCGTCCCCGTCCCCGACCCCGAGGCGCGCGCCCACCGCGAGCGGATCATCCTCACCGGCGACGTGCCCTCCCCGGCCGACATCCCCTCCGGCTGCCGCTTCCGCACCCGCTGCTGGAAGGCGCGCGAGCGCTGCGCCCAGGAGGTCCCGCTGCTCGCGGTCCCGGCCGTCTTCCGGCTCACCGACAGCCCGGCCCGCCACGACTCGGCCTGCCACTTCGCGGAGGAGAAGCACGTGGTCGCGGAGGAACACCGGGCGGTCCTGGAGAAGGGCGACCCGGGGGAGGACGGGACCCCGGACCTGGAGAAGAGGCCCGGCCCCCCGCCCCCGGGCGGCAGCCACCTCCTCCGCCCGGACGACGACACCCCGCCCCCGAACACCCCTTAACACCGGGGCAATCCGCCCGACTCGGCTCCGATATACGGACGCGGCAGGCTGCACAGCGTACGGCCGTGCGGGTGCCGTGGGCCGGCCGGAGCGCACCAGGCGCTCCGGCCGGCCGCCCCGCCCCTCCCCGGATATCCGGAACCGCTTGTTTCGGCCGGTCGCGACCGTGAGTATCGAAGCCGTGACTCTGACGCGCCCGGCACGACTCACCGGCGCCGCGCTCTGCGCCGCGCTCGTCCTGACAGCCGCCGTGTGGATCCTCAAGGACCTCGCCGCGCTCGGCTCGCCCGCCGACCTCGCGTGGTACTGGGCCGGGGACCGGTTCTTCCTCGCCCGGGGGCGGGCCGCCACCTCCCTGGTCGACCCGGTGCTCCTCGTCGTCTCCGCGGCCGCCGCCGTCGCCGCCCTCCGCTCGCGGCACGCGGCCTCCGCGCTCGCCGCCACCGGCGCCGTCACGCTCGCCCTGCGCCTGCCCGGCCTCTGGGCGCCCGACAGCGGGGTCCTCGTCACCGCCCTGCTCGAACTGGCCCTCGCCGCCGGCCTCGTGCTCGTCGCCGCCGCCGGACGCCGCCCGGCGAACGCCCCGTACGAGCCGCTTCCCGGCCGCCCCCGCACCGGCGCCGCCGTCGCCGCCGGGGTCCTGCTCGCGGTCGCCGCCGCCGCCGTCGCCGGCTGGGAGCTGTACTGGGCGTCCCGGCTGCCCGCGGAGATCACCGTCGACCGGTTCACCGGCGGCCGGTCCGTCGTCAAGGCGCCCCTCGGGCCCCCGCCCGGCTGGCTGGCGGCGGTCCTCGTCGCGCTGTACGCCACGGCCGCCGCCTCCGCCTTCGCGCGGGCCCGCCACACCCGCGCCTTCGGGCTGCTCGCCGGGGCGCTCCTGGCCGCCCACGGCCTCGCCGGGACCGCGGGGGCCGCCCGGTCCGGGATCCTCGAACGGCTCGCGGACCTCCCCGAGCCGTACCGGTCGGACGCCCTCACCTCCCTCTTCGGGCTCCTCGCGGGCGTCGCCGTCCTCGCCCTCCTGGCCGGGCGCGGCGCCCCCGCCGCCTCGCCCGCCCCGTACCCGCCGGCCGGGGTGCTGCCCCCGCCCCCGCCGCACCCCCGGCCACCGGGCTGGTGACCCGGCCCCGGCTCCGGCCTCAGTCCCGGTCGAGGCCGAGGGACCGCTTCAGGAAGTCCACCTGGAGCAGGAGCAGGTTCTCCGCCACCTGCTCCTGCGGCGTCATGTGCGTGACCCCCGACAGCGGCAGCACCTCGTGCGGCCGGCCCGCCGCGAGCAGCGCGGAGGAGAGCCGCAGCGCGTGCCCCACCACCACGTTGTCGTCCGCGAGCCCGTGCACGACCATCATCGGCCGCACCGGCACCTCCGGGGAGGACAGCCCGTCGTCGGTGAGCAGCGACTGCGCCGCGTACACCTCCGGGTCGTCCTGCGGGGTCCCGAGGTACCGCTCGGTGTAGTGCGTGTCGTAGAGCCGCCAGTCCGTCACCGGCGCCCCGACGACGGCCGCGTGGAAGACGTCCGGCCGCCGCAGCACCGCCCGCGCCGCCAGGTAGCCGCCGTACGACCAGCCCCGGACCGCCACCCGCCCCAGGTCGAGGGGGAAGCGCCCGGCGAGCGCGTGCAGCGCCTCCACCTGGTCGTCGAGCGTCGGCGTCAGGTCGCGCAGGATCGCCTTCTCCCAGGCGGGGGAGCGGCCCGGGGTGCCGCGCCCGTCCGCCACGACCACCGCGAAGCCCTGGTCCGCGAACCACTGGGACGTCAGGTGCGGGTTGTGCGCGGCCACCACCCGCTGCCCGTGCGGGCCGCCGTACGGGTCCATCAGGACCGGCAGCGGCCCGTCGCCCTCCGCGTACCCCGAGGGCAGCAGCACCGCGCACGGGATCCGCCGGGGCCCGGCCTCCGTGAGCCGGGGCCGGGCCGCGATCACCGGCCGCTGCGCGTACGAGGCGACCACCGCGACCGGTTCGCCGTCCCGCAGCACCCGCGCCGTGCTCCCCGGCCCGTCCGGGCGCGCCGACACCAGGACGGTCACCGCCCCCGCGCGCACCGCGCCGTGGACGCCCACGCCCTCGGAGACCCGCTCGGCGCCCTCCTCCGTCACCCGGTACACGTGCGTCTCGCCGGTCTCCGGCGCCTCGGCCGCCGCGCCCGCCGACGCCGACACGAGGACGTCGTCCGGGCCGACGTCGAGCACCGCCCGGACGTGCAGCCGCCCGTCGGTGAGGACCCGGTCCCCGACGGCCAGGACCCGCGTCCCGCCGTCGCCCGTGTCCACGTCGGAGCCGCCGTCCGCGACGTCCGCGATCCGTACGAGCCGCCCGTCCGCGCTCCACGCCGGCACCCCCGGAAGCAGCTCCAGCCAGGCCGGGTCCTCCTCCACCCGTACGACCGAGGTCGCCCCGGTCGCCGGGTCCACCGCCAGGTGCGCCTGCTCCCGCTGCCCCCGCGTCTGGACGAGCAGCAGCGGCGCCCCGGCCGCCGACCAGTGCACCCGCGCCAGGTACGGGTACCGCTCCCGGTCCCACGCCACCTCCGTACGGGACCCGTCCAGGCCCACGACGAAGAGCCGCACCTCCGCGTTGTCCGTCCCCGCCGCCGGGTACGCCACCCGCTGCGGCTCCCGCTCCGGGTGCGCCGGGTCCGCGATCCACCAGGTCCGCACCGCCCGGTCGTCCACCCGCGCCACGAGCAGCCGGTCCGAGTCCGGGGACCACCAGTGGCCGCGATACCGCCCCATCTCCTCCGAGGCGATGAATTCGGCCAATCCGTAGGAGACGTGCGGGTCCTCCGGAACGGCCAGCGCCCGGTCGTCCGAACCGTCCGCGCCCACCACCCGCAGCACGCCCTCCGCCACGTACGCCACGAGCCGCCCGTCAGGCGAGGGACGCGGGTCGATCACCGGGCCCGGCACCGGCAGCTCCCGCGCCGTCCCGGCCCGCAGCTCCGCCGCGAACAGCCGCCCCGACAGGGCGAACGCCGCCAGCTCCACGGCTCCGTCCACCGCGTACGCCACGATCCCGGCCGAGCCCTCCCGGCTCCGCTCCCGGCGCGCCCGCTCCTGCGGGGACAGCTCCTCCTCCGCGCCCGCGAGGAGCACGTCCGGGTCGGCGGCCACCCGCTCCGCCGGCTCGCCGCCCGGCGGCAGGTCGAGCACCCAGAGCCGGTGCGAGCGGTCCGTGCCGGAGGCGGACCTGACGAACACCACGCGCTCCCCGTCCGGGGAGACCGAGAAACCGCGCGGGACCCCCAGCGTGAACCGCTGGGTCCGGGCGTGCTGGCGGGGGAAGGAGAGGCCGGCCGAGGGTGTGGCGGGCTGCTGTCGAGACAGGGTCATGAGGCCGAAACTAGCGCTGTGCGCCCCCCTCGTGCCTCCGTCCGCCGATCGATGCGATGGCACGGATAGTTATGATCCGTAGCGCTGGGTGGGTAGACATCCGTCCGGCACATGCTTTCCGCTCCTTGCCCGAACCGCTCCGAACAAACCGACCGAAGAAGTGTGGAGGTGAACCGCCGTGGCACTCTCGATCTCCGTGGTGGTGCTGCTGGCGATCGTCGTCTTCCTTCTGATCCGGAAATCCGGGCTGAAGGCTGGACATGCGGCGGTCTGTGCGCTCCTGGGCTTCTACCTGGCGAGCTCGTCCATCGCCCCGTCCATCAGCACCCTCACGACCAACGTGGCGGGCATGATCGGCGGCCTCAAGTTCTGAGCCCCGGGTTCCGACCCCGCGCACCCGGCGGCCGTCCTCCCGGTCCGGCCGCGCGGGGCGCGGGGCGCGTCCGGCGGGGCGGGGTCTCGTAGGGTGGGGACATGCCCGATCTCCCCGCCCGCCGTCTGCTGCTCGTGCACGCGCACCCGGACGACGAGTCGATCAACAACGGCGTCACCATGGCCAGGTACGCGGCCGAGGGCGCCCTCGTCACCCTCGTCACCTGCACGCTCGGCGAGGAGGGCGAGGTCATCCCGCCCGGCCTCGCCCACCTGGCCCCGGACCGCGAGGACCGGCTCGGCCCGCACCGCGTCGGCGAACTCGCCGCCGCGATGGCCGCGCTGGGCGTCACCGACCACCGCTTCCTCGGCGGCCCCGGGCGCTTCCGCGACTCGGGGATGATGGGCGTCGAGCAGAACCGGCGGGACGGCGCCTTCTGGAACACGCACGTCGACACCGCCGCCCCGTACCTCGTGGAGGTGATCCGCGAGACCCGCCCGCAGGTCCTGGTCACCTACGACCCCGACGGCGGCTACGGCCACCCCGACCACATCCAGGCCCACCGGGTCGCCACCCGCGCCGCCGAACTGGCCGCCGACCCGGACTTCCGCCCCGACCTCGGCCCGGCCCACGCCATCGCCAAGGTCTACTGGAACCGCGTCCCGCGCCCCGTGGTCGAGGCCGGCTTCGCCCGGCTGCGCGCCGAGGGCTCCGCCTTCCCCGCGGTCGCCGCGGTCGGGGACGTCCCCGGCGTCGTGGACGAGGACCGGATCACCGCCGAGATCGCCGGGACCCCGGAGCAGGCCGCCCGCAAGAGCGCCGCGATGGCCGCGCACGCCACCCAAGTCGCGGTCGACGGCCCCTTCTTCGCCCTCTCCAACGACCTCGGGCAACCGCTCCTCACCACCGAGTACTACGAACTGGCGCACGGCACCTCCGGCGCGCCCGAGGGCGAGCGCGAGACCGACCTCTTCGCGGGGGTGACCGCGTGAGCCCCTCCTCCTCGCCGAAGCCCTCCCCGGACTCCTCCCCGGACCCGTCGTCGCGGGGGCGCGCGGCCTCGTCGGGCCGCCCCGCCGCGCCCGGCCGCCCCGCCGCCGCGTCCGACGGCTTCCCCGTCGCCCGTACCGCCCGATACGTCTGGTACGGCCTCCTGTTCGTCCTCGGCGCCCTCGTCGGGGCCGCCGGGGCGCTCGTCCAGGCCGCCTGGCTCCCCGCCGGCCTGCTCCTCGCGCTCCTCGCCACCGGGGGCCTCTTCTACGGCGGACTGCGCGCCACCGGCACCCAGGCCGGCGTGGCCGCGGCGGGCGGCGGCTGGCTCCTGGCCGTCGTCCTGCTCAGCTTCGGACGCCCCGAGGGCGACGGGGTGTTCGGCGGGGGCGTCGGCGAGCTGTTGTTCCTCTTCGGGGGCATGGGCGTCGCTGTGATGTGCGCCACGCTGGTCAGGCTGCCGCGACCGCCCCGGTGAGCAGGAGGACTTGAGGTCGGAGACGTCCCGACTTCGGTCGGATTGCCCGTCGTCGGGGGCCCGGGGGTCGGGTGCGTGACGGCGGCGGCCAGTATGGTGGTGCGCGCCGCCGAACCGCCCGGGTCATACGAGCATCAGCAAGAGCGGGCGGTGGAGCCAACCGGGAGATCCTGCTTTGAGTCGTGAAACTGGTCGAGAGACTGACAGTTCGTCCTCCGGCGCCCAGGGGCGCGGTGGAGCCGCGTACCCCTCGGGTACCCCGCCGTACGGATCCCGCCAGTATCCGTCGCTCCACCCCTCGCAGGACGCGCCGGAGGAGACCGCCGCGTCCGCACCGCCGGAGGAGCCCAAGACCGAGACGACGCTGACGACCCGGATCCGGATCAACATCCCGGGTTCGCGTCCGATCCCGCCGGTCGTGGTCCGCAAGACGGTCAACGAGGCGTCCGCCCCGGAGGCCGCGCCGGAGACCGCCCCCGCCGCGGAGCCGGAGCCCGAGCCGGTGGCGGCCCCGGAGCCGCCGAGGGCCGAGGAGCCCGCCGCCCCGAAGGGGCAGGAGACGAGCGACTGGTTCGCACCGCGCAAGTCCCCGGCACCCGCCCCGGCCCCGGCCCCGTCGCCGTCCCCCGCGCCGGCCCCGAAGCGGACGGCGCCCGGCCCGGACGCCCCGGGCACGGGCTTCGCGGGCTCCGCGACCTCGGGCGTCCCGACGGTCGGCAGCACCCCGTCGAGCCGCCCAGTCACCCCGTCCGGCCCCGTCCCGGGCAACCCGCTGTACGAGACCGGCACGCCCGCGGGCGGCACGCCGCTGTACGAGGGCACCCCGGCCGGCGGGACCCCGCTGTACGACGGGACGCCCGCCGGGGGCACGCCGCTGTACGAGGGGACCCCCGCCGGGGGCACGCCGCTGTACGACGGCACCCCCGCCGGAGGTACGCCCCTGTACGACGGCACCCCGGCCGGCGGCACGCCCGTCCAGGGCGGTCCGGCGGCTCCGTCCGGTCCGACCACCGGCCCGATGAGCGGCATCGCCTCGCTCGGCGGCCCCGGCGGCCAGGGCCCCTTCCGGGGCCAGGGCGTTCAGGGCGGCCAGGGCCAGGGGCCGGTCGGCCCGGGGCCCGTCGGCCCGGGCGCCCAGTACCCCGACGGCGCCCCGCGCATGTCCGACGACACCGCCGTCCTGACGCCCCAGCAGCCCGCCCCTGCCCCCGGCCGAGGTCCGGGCCGCGGCGGCGGCCCGGCGGCCGAGGGCGCGGGCCACGTCTCCGGCGACACGCTCACCAGCGGCATCCCCGTGGTCCCGCCGGCGCAGGCCCGCCCGGACCTCACCCCGCGCGTCGAGGAGCGGCCGGCCCCCGCCCCCGCCCCGGCCGCGCGCCAGGCCCCGGCCAAGAAGAAGGGCCGCTCCAAGCTGGTCCTGCTCGGCGCCGGAGTCGTCGGCCTCCTCGGCGTCGCCTACGGCGCGGGACTGCTCCTCAACCACTCCGACGTCCCCAAGGGCACCACGGTGCTCGGCGTGGACATCGGCGGCGGTACGAAGGAGGAGGCCGTCAACAAGCTGGAGAAGGCCCTCGGCCCGCGCGCCCACGCCCCGCTCCAGCTCTCCGTCGGCGGCAAGAAGGTCCAGATGCCCCCGGACAAGGCGGGCCTCTCCCTGGACAGCCAGGAGACCGTCCGGAACGCCGCGGGCAGCGACTACAACCCCGTCTCGGTCATCGGCTCCCTCTTCGGCGGCGAGCGGGTCGCCAAGCCGGTCTTCCCGGTGGACGAGGAGAAGCTGGCCGTCGCCCTGACCGACCTGGCGGGCGCCTCCGGCTCCGCGACCGAGGGCACGATCCTCTTCGCGCCGAACAAGGTGACCCCGGTCGAGGGCAAGCCCGGCAAGGGCCTGGACGTCCGGCGCTCGATCTACTCGGTGCGGGACGCCTTCCGCGCCCAGGTCGAGACGGGGCGGACCAACTTGGTCGAGCTGCCCGTCACCTCCCGCCAGCCGACGGTCACCAAGGCCGAGCTGGACCGGGCGATGAAGGAGTTCGCGGAGCCCGCGATGTCCGGCCTGATCACGATCAGGGCGGGCGGCAAGGAGATCCAGTTCGGCCCGGCGCGGTCGCTGCCGCAGATCCTCTCCATGAAGCCCGTCAACGGCCGCCTGGTCGAGGTCTACGACAAGAAGGCGATCGAGCGGCTCCTGGACGGCGCCTTCGACGGCGTCATGATCACCAAGGGCGACGGCAACAAGCACGAGGTCTCCGCCGACGACGTGGCCTTCGTGATGCGCGACGCGCTCCTGGGCAAGACGCCCGCCGAGCGCACGAAGACGATCGACCTCTCCGGCGAGGGCTGACGGCCCGCAGGGCCGGGAACGGCGGCGGTACGGCGCTCGGGCGCCCGTACCGCCGTCGTCGTCTCCGGGCCCGGCGGCGGGGCGTCAGACCTCGCCCAGCAGCCGGCGGCAGAGGTCGGCGCGCACCCGGTCCGCCCACTTCCGGGAGCTCCGGCCGCGCTCGGTGACGAGCGGGTGGTGGACCTCCGGGCCGAGCAGGGTGCAGTCGATGTCCGCCGCCCGCTCGACCGTCATGCCGGCGGGCAGGGGGTGCTCCTTGGCCAGGGCCCCGACCAGCTTCTCCTGGACCTCGCGGCGCTGCTCCTTGTTCCGCTCCCGGGGCGGGCCGATCTCCTCGTTCCCGAGGGCGGCGGCGTTCCGCAGGACCTCCAGGAGGCCGACGGCCCGGCGGGCCACCCGGGCGGCCGGGCGCTGGAGGGCGCGGTCTTCCTGCTCTCCGTCCTGAGCACACTCCGGGTGCGACGGGCGCCGGCGGCGTGGCCACCCGCACGGAACCCGCCGGAACGGCCCCGAGGCGGACGGCCCCGGAGGGGACGCGGCCGGGCCGGGCCCGCGGCCTCCCCGGGCGCCCCGCGCCCCCGGCCTCAGTTCAGCCGGGCCCGGGCCGCGAGGGCGCGGCGCCGGATCGTGGTCGCCGCCTCCGGGTCCACCGCGTCCATCACCCGCGCGTACGCCTCCATCTCCACAGCGCCCGTCAGGAAGTCCCCGCGCCGCACGAGCAGTTCGGCGCGCTCGTAGCGCAGCCTCGCCGGGTGGGAGGGGAGGAGCAGGGCCAGCTCCACCGCCCACAGGGCGACGCCGGAGCGCTCGGGGCGGTGGGCCGCCCAGGCGCGGATGTTGTTCAGGACGCGCAGCACGATCGCGCCGGGCTCGGCCGGCCGGAGCATCGAGCGGTCGAGCGCCTCGCCCGTCGCGCTCGCCACGAGCAGTTCGGCGTCCGCGCCCGTCATGGCCCGCCCGCCCGCGAACGGGTCCGCGAGGTCCAGGTCGGCCGGATCGCCGAAGCCGACGACGAAGTGGCCGGGCAGCCCGAGCCCGTACACGGGCGCCCCGGCCCGCCGGGCGACCTCCATCCACACCACCGAGAGCAGGATCGGCAGCCCCCGGCGCCGCCGGAGCACCTCGTGCAGCAGCGAGGACTCCAGGCGCTGGTAGTCGGCGGGCACGCCCTCGAACCCCTCGCGGCGCCCGAGGAGCGCGGCGAGCGCGGCGGCCCAGTCGCCGGTGACCCGGGTGGCGTACGGGACGAGCCCGGCGAGCCGGTCGAGCTCGACCTCGGCCGCGTCGAGGTCGTGCCGGGTGACGGAGGGGTCGGCCACCGCCCCGATGAGCAGGCAGAGCCGCGCGAGGTCGGGCCGCTCGCCCCGCGCCTCCTCCGCGAACTCCCGCCGCCAGTCCGGCGGGCCGGGGGGCCCGCCCTCCGGCCCGCCGACCGGATCGCCGTGGGGGTCTTCCGCCGTCACGCCTCCGCCCATCGGTAGTGGTGGTAGTGGTGGTGGGGCGCGAAGCCCATCCCGTCGTACAGCGCCCGCGCGCCGTCGTTGTCCGCCTCCACCTGGAGCCAGGCCGCCGACGCGCCCTCGTCGAGGGCCCGGCGGGCGAGCGCGGTCATCACGGACGTGGCCAGGCCCCGGCGCCGCAGCTCCGGGGCGACCTCGACGGCCATGAAGCCGGCCCAGCGCCCGTCCACGACGCAGCGGCCGATGGCCGCGGGCACCCCGTCCGGGCCCGCGACGGACGCGAACCACACGCTCGGCCCGGAGGTGAGGAGCGCCCGCACCGCCGGGCCCGGCTCCCCGAAGCGCCGGTAGCGGCGCAGCCACGTCCCGTCGAAGGCGCGGGAGAGGCGCACGGCGGAGACGTCGGCGTCCAGGTCCCCGATCGGCGCGAGCGCCCCGATCCGCACCTCGGCGGACACCTCGCGCCGCCAGCCGAGCCGGTCGAGTTCGGCGCAGAGCAGCTCCTGGGTGCCCTCGGCGCCGGTCGCGGCCTGCACGTACGCGGGCAGTTTCCGGTCCGCGTACCACTGACGTGCGTACGCCAGAGCCTCGGCCACCGGGAGCCCCGGATCACCGAGGGGGAGCACCGAGTTGGCCCGCCGGGTGAATCCGTCGGAGGCGCGCAGGACCCACCCTCCCAGGGCCTCGCTCTCGACCGGCTCCCACGCGCGCGCGGTGGCCCGCGCCAGCTCCGGGAAGGTGGCCGAAGGACCCCGTCGGCGGGCCGGGGCGGCGGGCACGACCTTCCCCGCGACCAGGGAGGATTCCGCGATCCGGACGGCCTCGCCGGTCCTCCGCGTGATCAGCAGCACCCTGTCGTCCCATGATGTGAGAACCCCGACCGCGTCGGTGAACATGCCGCCCGCCTCGCCCGAGCCGGTCACGTACCGAACGGAGACACGTTTTCCCACGTCAGCGCTGGTGACACGGATCTCAAGGCGTCCACCGCCGGTGAATTCCACTGCTTCTCCACCCCTCCTGTTCGGATCGCCCCCGAGAACGGAGATACTAGGTGCGGGCATCGACGACGCCGCGCTCCCGCGCAGACCAGCCCTATCGAGGAGGAACGACAGCGTGACCTACGTCATCGCGCAGCCTTGTGTCGACGTCAAGGACAAGGCGTGCATCGAGGAGTGCCCCGTCGACTGCATCTACGAGGGCAAGAGGTCCTTGTACATCCACCCGGACGAATGCGTCGACTGCGGGGCCTGTGAACCGGTCTGCCCGGTCGAGGCGATCTTCTACGAGGACGACACTCCGGAGGAGTGGAAGGACTACTACAAGGCGAACGTCGAGTTCTTCGACGAGCTCGGTTCGCCCGGTGGTGCCTCCAAGCTCGGCGAGATCGAGCGCGACCACCCCTTCATCGCCGCCCTGCCGCCGCAGAACGGCTGATCGACCGCATCCGGTCCCGTACGGCGCCGAGCGCCGTGCGGGACCGACGCGCTTCCCGAGCCGGCCAGACAGCCAGTCAGCCCGCGTCCGCCCGTCCGTACCGGCCCGCACGCGCCCGTACGAGGAAGTGAGCCAACCCGTGAGCGCAGTCTCCTCGCGCCTCCCCGTCTTCCCCTGGGACAAGCTGGAGCCGTACAAGAAAACGGCCCTGGCGCACCCGGACGGGATCGTGGACCTGTCCGTCGGCACGCCCGTCGACCCGGTCCCCGCGCTGATCCGGGAGGCCCTGGTGGCGGCGGCGGACTCGCCGGGTTATCCGACGGTGTGGGGGACCCCGGCGCTGCGGGACGCGCTCACCGGCTGGTGCGAGCGGCGCCTCGGCGCGGTCGGGCTCGTCCACGAGAACGTGCTGCCGGTGGTCGGCTCCAAGGAGCTGGTGGCCTGGCTGCCGACGCAGCTCGGGCTCGGCCCCGGGGACGCGGTCGCGTACCCGCGGCTCGCCTATCCGACGTACGAGGTCGGTGCGCGGCTCTGCGGCGCGACCCCCGTCGTCTACGACGACCCGGTCGCCGACCTGGACCCGGCCGCGGTCAAGTTGCTCTGGCTCAACTCCCCGTCCAACCCCACCGGGAAGGTCCTCCCGAAGGAGGAGCTGACCCGGATCGTGGCCTGGGCGCGCGAGCACGGCATCCTGGTCTTCTCCGACGAGTGCTACCTGGAGCTGGGCTGGGAGGCCGACCCGGTCTCCGTCCTGCACCCGGACGTCAACGGCGGTTCGTACGAGGGGATCGTCGCCGTCCACTCGCTCTCCAAGCGCTCCAACCTGGCCGGTTACCGGGCCGCTTTCATCGCGGGCGACCCGGCCGTGCTCGGCGAGCTGCTCCAGATCCGCAAGCACGGCGGCATGATGACCGCGGCCCCGGTGCAGGCGGCGACGGTCGCGGCGCTCGGCGACGACGCGCACGTGGCCGAGCAGCGCGCGCGGTACGCGGCCCGGCGGGCGGCGCTGCGGGCGGCCCTGGAGGCGCACGGCTTCCGGATCGAGCACAGCGAGGCGAGCCTGTACCTGTGGGCGACCCGGGACGAGCCCTGCTGGGAGACCGTGGCGTACCTGGCGGAGAAGGGCATCCTGGTGGCGCCCGGCGACTTCTACGGCGAGGCCGGGGAGCGGTTCGTGCGGGTGGCGTTCACGGCGACGGACGAGCGGGTCGAGGCGGCCGTCAAGCGCCTGGGCTGAGCCCGGAGCGGGTGACGCGGAAGGGCCCGGGGAGCGATCACGCTCCCCGGGCCCTTCCGGTGTTCCGCCGCTCCGCGTGGAGGTCAGCCGCCCAGCGGCAGGCCGCCCAGCGTCTGGCCGGTCGGCAGGCCGCCGAGGCCGCCGCCCAGGGCGCCGCCGGTCGGGCCCTCGGCGCTCTCGACGGCCGCGCCGGCGGTCTTGCCGACGACCTCGCCCGCGGCGGTGCCGGCGGTGTCGCCGGCGACCTTCTGGGCGACCGGGGCGGCGGCCTCGCCGGCCTGGCCGACGACGCCGGCGGTGGACCGCGAGGCGCCGTCGACGGTGCTGCCCGACTCGGAGACGTCCAGGGCGGTCAGGCCGCCCAGGGCGCCGGTCGGCGCGAGGCCGTGGTCGAGGGCGCTCGCGGAGCCGGCCGCACCGACCACGGGGGCTGCTCCGGCCGCGACGATGAGGGCGGCGCGGGCGATCCGGCGGGTCAGGGGGAGGGACATGGTGCTCCTTCGACGAGGTGCGACGTGTGCGTTCGGACGCAGTGACAACCGGCCCCGGGGAGGGAGAGGTTGCGGCGGTCGAAGGTAAAGAATTGGCAATGCGTCGTATTGTCGGGCGGGGAGGAAAACGGACGAACGCGTCATTGCGCAAGCGCCTGGCGAACCGTCACTTCCCTTGTCCCGCAAGGGAATTGAGGGGACGTGACACCCCCCGGGAAAACCGCTCCGAAACCCCGCCGAATTCCCCGCGCCCCGCACCGCCCCCGTGCCACGGGCGGGTGAGGGAGGGAACGGCCGTACGGGGACTTCCGGCTACTGCGCCAGCCGTATGCGGACGGAGTCGCCGCCCGCCGCCGCCCCGCCCGAGTGCTTCGACCAGCCGCCGAGGGCCTCGCCCGCGCGCCACACCCGGTCCCCGTAGGAGACCTCCGTGATGCGCAGTGCCTCCGCCCGGGCCACCGCCCACTGCGCCAGCTCCCAGCCGCGCCGCTCGTCCGCGCCGGACCCCGCGACCGGCCGCACCGGCACCACGAGCACCGGCGGCTCCGCCGCCGACCGCCCCGCGCTCGGCCCGCCGGTCACCGCCGTCGGGGCCGCCTTCTGGCCGAAGGCCCGTATCAGCTCCGTACGCACCCGCTGCGGATCGCCCGGCTCGCCCTCCTTCGGGTTCGCCGTGCAGGAGAGCCCGGCCGGCGTCCGGCCCGTCAGGGCGGCGGCGAGCAGCGCGGCGTCCGGCTCGTGCTTCGCGTACGCCTGCGGGAACCCGCTCTTCTGCACCTTCTGCGCCGCCACCGTCAGCGGCAGCCGCGAGTACCCCGGGACCTTCTCCAGGCCCGCGTAGAACCTCCCCGCCGAGTACACCGGGTCCATGATCTGCTCCGGCGTCCCCCAGCCCATCGAGGGACGCTGCTGGAAGAGGCCGAGCGAGTCCCGGTCGCCGTGCCCGATGTTCCGCAGCGCCGACTCCTGGAGCGCCGTCGCGAGCGCGATCGTCACCGCCCGCTCCGGCAGCCCCCGGGTGGTGCCCACGGCCGAGATCGTCGCCGCGTTGGACGCCTGCTCCGGAGTGAACTCGTACCGGTGGTCGCCGCTGCCCACGCTGCACCGCGGGGTGCCCTTGCTGCCGGTCATCTGGTGGAGGCCGACATACGAGGCGAGGCCGAGGAGCACGGCGAAGGCGGCCGCGGAACGGGCGAGGCGGCCACGGCGGGCGGGGCGGATGGGCTCGGACACGGGGCCCACCGTACTGGAGGCCGGGTTAGGGTCGGCACATGGCTGACATCACCCCGCTCGACGCCCCCCTCGACCTGTCCCTGGACGGGGCCGCCCTCACCGCCGCCCTCGTCGACTTCCCGTCCGTCAGCGGGACCGAGCGGCCCCTCGCGGACGCGATCGAGCGGGCCCTGCGCGCCCTGCCGCACCTCACCGTCGACCGGTACGGCAACAACGTCGTCGCCCGCACGACGCTCGGCCGCGGCGAGCGGGTCGTCCTCGCCGGCCACATCGACACCGTGCCGATCGCCGACAACGTGCCCTCGCGGCTCGACGAGAACGGCGTCCTGTGGGGCTGCGGCACCTCCGACATGAAGTCCGGCGTCGCCGTCCAGCTCCGGATCGCCGCCACCGTCCCCGCCCCCAACCGCGACCTCACCTTCGTCTTCTACGACAACGAGGAGGTCGCCGCCGACCTCAACGGCCTCGGGAAGATCGCCGCCGCGCACCCCGAGTGGCTGGAGGGCGACTTCGCGGTCCTCCTCGAACCCTCCGACGGCCAGGTCGAGGGCGGCTGCCAGGGCACCCTCCGCGTCGTCCTGCACACCGCCGGCGAGCGCGCCCACTCCGCCCGCTCCTGGATGGGCTCCAACGCCGTCCACGCCGCCGCCCCGATCCTCGCCCGCCTCGCCGCGTACGAGCCGCGCAAGCCGGTCATCGACGGCCTGGAGTACCACGAGGGGCTCAACGCCGTGGCGATCTCGGGCGGCGTCGCCACCAACGTCATCCCCGACGCCTGCACCGTCACCGTCAACTACCGGTACGCGCCCGACCGCTCCCCGGCCGAGGCCCTGGCCCACGTCCGCGAGGTCTTCGCCGACTGCGACATCGCCGAGCTGGTCGTGGACGACGAGAGCCCCGGCGCCCTGCCCGGCCTCTCCCACCCCGCCGCGGAGGCCTTCATGAAGGCCGTCGGCGGCAGCGCGCACCCCAAGTTCGGCTGGACCGACGTCTCCCGCTTCAGCGCCCTCGGCGTCCCCGCCGTCAACTACGGACCGGGCGATCCCATGTACGCGCACAAGCGCGACGAGCACGTCGTCGTCGAGCGGATCCACCACTGCGAGGCCCGGCTCCGCGACTGGCTGACTGCCTGACTTCCGTAATTTCGCGTTTCGTCACCTGTGTCGTCCTACCCTGACCGGACCAGAAGATCAGTTGGCGGTCCACGGCGGACCGCCGATCGGCGGAGGGAGCAGGCCATGGGCATTCCCGAGGGAGTGGCGAAGCCCGAGGAGCAGCGGCTGGGGCCGGTGCTCAGGCGCAGGGACCAGGTCCAGCCGGGCACGACGGACCAGCGGCTGCTCGACACCGAGGGCGACTCGGAGTGGGTGCACACCGACCCCTGGCGGGTCATGCGCATCCAGTCCGAGTTCGTCGAGGGCTTCGGAGCCCTCGCCGAACTGCCGAGCGCGATCAGCGTCTTCGGCTCGGCCCGCACGAAGCCGGACTCGCCCGAGTACGAGGCGGGCGTACGGATCGGCCGCGCGCTCGTCGACGCGGGCTTCGCGGTCATCACGGGCGGCGGTCCGGGCGCCATGGAGGCGGCCAACAAGGGGGCCAGGGAGGCCAAGGGCGTCTCGGTCGGCCTCGGCATCGAGCTCCCCTTCGAGCAGGGGCTCAACGCGCACGTCGACATCGGTGTGAACTTCCGGTACTTCTTCGTGCGAAAGATGATGTTCGTCAAATACGCCCAGGGATTCGTGGTCCTGCCCGGCGGCCTCGGCACCCTGGACGAGCTCTTCGAGGCGCTCACCCTGGTCCAGACCCGCAAGATCACCCGCTTCCCGATCGTCCTCTTCGGGACGGAGTACTGGAAGGGGCTCGTGGACTGGCTGCGCGACTCGGTCGTCGCGGGCGGCAAGGCCGCGGAGCACGACCTGCTGCTCTTCCACGTCACGGACGACGTGGAGGAGGCGGTGGCGCTGGTGACGAAGGAGACGGGCAAGTAGCTCCGCTCCCGGGGGCGCCGTACCGCGGCGCCCCCCTCACCCTCCGGACGGGCCCTACGCCAGCCCGCGCCGCGCCACGGCCGGCGGGCGGTGGCCCGCGATGGACGCCACCATGTCCAGGACCTGCTTGGTCTCCGCGACCTCGTGCACCCGGTACACCCGGGCTCCCAGCCACGCGGACACGGCCGTCGTCGCCAGGGTGCCGATCAACCGCTCCTGCACCGGGCGGTCCAGGGTCTCGCCCACGAAGTCCTTGTTCGACAGGGACACCAGCACCGGCCATCCGGTCTCCGCCATCTCGCCGAGCCGCCGGGTCGCCTCCAGGCTGTGCCGGGTGTTCTTCCCGAAGTCGTGCCCCGGGTCGATCATGATCCCGTCCCGGCGCACCCCCAGCGCCGCCGCCCGCTCCGCGAGGCCCACGGTCACCCGCAGCACGTCGGCCATCACGTCCTCGTACTCGACCCGGTGCGGCCGGGTCCGCGGCTCCGCGCCGCCCGCGTGGGTGCAGACGAGCCCCGCCCCGTACTTCGCCGCCACCTCCGCGAGCCGCGGATCGACCCCGCCCCACGCGTCGTTCAGGACGTCCGCGCCGGCCTCGCAGACCGCCTCGCCGACGTCCGCCCGCCAGGTGTCCACGCTGATCACCACGTCCGGGTGGCGCCTGCGGACCTCGGCGACGAAGCCGACCGTGCGCCGCGCCTCCTCCTCGGCCGTCACCTCCTCGCCGGGGCCCGCCTTCACCCCGCCGATGTCCACGATCGCCGCCCCCTCGGCCACGGCCCGCTCGACCCGGTCGAGCGCCGGCTCGTCCAGGAAGGTCGCGCCCCGGTCGTAGAAGGAGTCCGGCGTCCGGTTCACGATCGCCATGACCACCGGCTCGTGCGGCCCGAATTCACGCCGTCCCAAGCGCAGCATCCCTTTTGTCCTCCCTCGCGTCCGTTCGCCTGCGACCCTAACCGTCGGTGACGCATGGCACGATCGGCACCGGACGGTTTCCACTCCGGGGAGAGGCGCGCAGTGTTCTGGTTTCTGCTCATCACGATGGTCGTGGTCGTGGCCGCGGTGACCCTGGCCGTGGTCGGCGGCGGCGACAGCGAGGTGCTGCCCGAGGTGGCGCCCGAGCAGCTCGTCGACCCCCTGCCGCTCGCCCGGCCGGTCGACCGCGCCGACGTCGAGGCGCTGCGCCTCCCCGTCGCCGCCCGGGGCTACCGGATGGCGGACGTGGACGACGTCCTGGTCCGCCTCGGCGCCGAACTGGCCGAGCGGGACGCCCGGATCGCGGAACTGGAGGAGGCGCTGGCGGGCCCGGACGCGGGCGACGGCCCGGGGACGGCCCCCGGCTTCGGTCCCGGCCCCGACTCCGGCCCCGACCTCGGTCCCGGTTCCGGCCCCGGCCCCCGTCCCGGCGACGCGCGGGACGAGCGCCCGTGACCGCCGGCGGCACGCTCACCGGACCGGACGGCCTCGCGCGCTGCCCCTGGGGCCTGTCGGCCGAGGACTACACGGCGTACCACGACGAGGAGTGGGGCCGCCCGGTCCACGGCGACGACGCCCTCTTCGAACGCCTCTCCCTGGAGGCCTTCCAGTCGGGCCTCTCCTGGATCACGATCCTGCGCCGCCGCGAGGGCTTCCGGCGCGCCTTCGCGGGCTTCGGCATCGCCGCCGTCGCCGCCTTCGGCGAGGCCGACCGCGAACGGCTCCTCCTGGACGCGGGCATCATCCGCAACCGGGCCAAGATCGACGCCACCCTCGCCAACGCGAAACTGCTCGCCGGCTGGGAGCCGGGCGAGCTGGAGGCCCTGATCTGGTCGTACGCCCCCGACCCCGCGACCCGCCCGGCCCCGCGCACGCTCGCCGACGTCCCGGCGGTCACCGACGAGTCCACGGCCCTCTCCAAGGCCCTCAAGAAGCGCGGCGTCCGCTTCGTCGGCCCCACCACGGCCTACGCGCTGATGCAGGCCTGCGGCCTGGTCGACGACCACCTCGCGGACTGCGCGGCCCGGGGCGGCGGCCTCGCCGCCACCCCGGAGAAGGCCCCGGCGGAGACCGCCTAGGAGAACGGTCTAGCGGCCCAGGTACTTCGGCTTCTCCTTGGCGACGAAGGCGCGGACCGCGATGGTGTGGTCCTCCGACGCGCCCGCCAGGGTCTGGAGCTCCTCCTCCTTGTCCAGCGCCTCGGAGAGCGAGTGGTCGGCGCCGTACGCCAGGGACTCCTTCAGGGCCGCGTACGCCACCGTCGGGCCCTCCGCGAGCTTCCGGGCCGTCTTCTCGGCCTCGGCGGCCAGGTCGGCGGCCGGGACCAGGCGGTTCGCGATGCCCAGCTCGTACGCCTCCTGGGCGCCGATCGAGCGCGGGAAGAGCAGCAGGTCGGAGGCGCGGCTCGCGCCGATCAGGCGCGGCAGCGTCCAGGACACGCCCGAGTCGGCGGTGAGCGCCACGCCCGCGAAGGAGGTGTTGAAAGAGGCCGTGTCCGCGACGACCCGGTAGTCCGCCGCGAGCGCGAAGCCGAAGCCGGCCCCCGCCGCGACCCCGTTCACGCCCGCCACCACCGGCTTCCTCATCCCGGTGAAGGCCCGCACGATCGGGTTGTAGTGGTCGCGGACCGTGTTCATGGTCTCGCGCGTGCCGGACTCCTGGTCCGCCAGGAGCAGCCCCACGTGCTCCTTCAGGTCCTGCCCGACGCAGAACGCCCGGTCCCCGGCCGCCGTGAGCAGCACCGCCCGTACGGCGGGGTCCGACGCGGCCGTCTCCGCCGCGTCCCGGAGGGCGACCTTGGTCGCCACGTTCAGGGCGTTCATGGCCTCGGGCCGGTTGAGCGTGATGGTCGCGAGCCCGTCGCTCACCTCGTACAGGACCGTGTCCGCCATGGGTTTCCTCCGCCTCGTCGCGTGGTTGACCAGCACAGCATGGCGGAGATCGTCCCCGCCGCACATGTGAGCTGCGTCAAAGAACGGAGGTGTCCTGGCGGACGCCGAGCGGCGAAGTATCGCAGGCCGACCGCCGAAATGTGGGGTTATGAGAGAGCGCGTTGCGCAAGCGATGCCATTCGATGTTGGTCATCGGGTCCTGCCATGCGGGATAATGACCTGGAAGCAATGTGTTCGAAGCCGGTGACGCGTGCTCCACACCAAGGAGCTGCCCGGTTGTCGATGGGCTGGTTTCAGGAAGGGGAACAAGCATGGCGGCCATGAAGCCGCGGACGGGTGACGGCCCGCTCGAGGTGACCAAGGAGGGGCGGGGCATCGTCATGCGCGTTCCGCTCGAAGGCGGCGGTCGGCTTGTCGTCGAGCTGACCCCCGACGAGGCCGAGGCGCTGGGCGACGCCCTCAAGAAGGTCGTCGGCTGACCCTCTCTCCAGTGATTTTCCACCGCTGCCCCGGTCCGGTCCGCCGCACCGGGGCAGCGGTGTCTCCGGAGCCCGTACGGCTCCGGGCCCGGCGGTGCCGTGAGAAGGCGTACGGTCCCGAGGGGTGCCGGTCGATCGGACGTACGGCTCCGGTGCCGGAGGCGTCTTCGGGTGCGTACGGCTCCGGGGGCTCCGGTCAGCCGCGGCGCACCGCGCACAGCAGGCCGTCGCCCACCGGCAGCAGCGAGGCCACCAGGTCCTGGCTCTCCCGCACCGCCCGCAGCAGCTCGCGGACCCGCTGGACCTCCGCCGGCTGCGCCGACGAGTCGATCGTCCGCCCGTCCGCGAAGACGCCCTCGAAGCAGACCAGACCCCCAGGTCGGAGCAGGCGCAACGATTCAGCGAGATAGTCCAGGTACTCCAGGCGGTCGCCGTCGCAGAACACGAGGTCGTACCCGCCGTCCGCGAGCCGGGGCAGCACGTCCAGGGCGCGCCCGGGGATGAACCGGGCCCGGTTGCCCGCGAAGCCCGCCGCCCGGAACGCCGTCTTGGCCAGCTGCTGCCGCTCCGGCTGGAGGTCCACCGTCGTCAGGACCCCGTCCGGCCGCATCCCGAGCAGCAGGTAGATGCCCGACACGCCCGTACCGGTGCCGATCTCCGCCACCGCCTTGGCGTCCGCCGTCGCGGCGAGCAGGCGCAGCGCCCCGCCGGTGCCCGGCGACACCGAGGGCAGCCCTGCCTCGTCAGCCCGCTCGCGGGCCCAGCGCAGTGCTTCGTCCTCGGCGACAAAGGCGTCGGCGAACGCCCAGCTCGTCTGCCGGTTGGCGGTAATGGCCCTCTCCTGTCCCCTTAGTTGACGCAACGGTGACTGTATCCGCTGCCGACGGGAACCCGCAGATGGGACCGGGCGTTCACCAGGGGAGGGACGCGACGGAGGCAGCCGGGCGAGCCGGTTCCAAATTCGCGTAAAGATTCTTATCCGGAACTAACGGGCGAGGTGGCTATGGTAGGGGCTCCACTGGACACCACCAGAGCCGACAGGGGAGGTGCGGCTGCGCCTGTGGATCGGGGAGGAGTGCTTCGGCGTCTTCTCAGGTCGGCGGGTGAGCCGAAATCCGTGACCGACACCGCTGACCGTTCTCGCACCGCCGACTCCGCACCCACCACCGCGACCTTCGCATCGGATGCGGAATCGCAGGCGTGGACGCCTCCCACGTGGGAGGAGATCGTCAGCACGCACAGTGGCCGGGTCTACCGCCTCGCCTACCGCCTCACGGGCAACCAGCACGACGCCGAGGACCTCACCCAGGAGGTCTTCGTCCGCGTCTTCCGCTCGCTGTCGACGTACACTCCCGGCACCTTCGAGGGCTGGCTCCACCGCATCACCACCAACCTCTTCCTCGACATGGTCCGCCGCAAGCAGCGCATCCGCTTCGACGCGCTCGCCGACGACGCCGCCGAGCGGCTGCCCAGCCGCGAGCCCTCGCCGCAGCAGGTCTTCAACGACACGCACTTCGACGCCGACGTGCAGCAGGCCCTCGACACCCTCGCGCCCGAGTTCCGCGCGGCCGTCGTCCTCTGCGACATCGAGGGGCTGTCCTACGAGGAGATCGCCGCGACCCTCGGCGTGAAGCTCGGCACCGTCCGCAGCCGCATCCACCGCGGGCGCTCCCACCTCCGCAAGGCCCTCAAGCACCGCTCCCCCGAGGCCCGGGCGGAGCGTGCGCTCGCCTCCGTCGGATGGGAGGCGGGCACAGCGTGAGCGGCACACTCCCCACGTCACCGACCCCCGCGGAGCACCACCTCGGGGACCGGCTCGCCGCGCTCGTCGACGGCGAGCTGGGCCACGACGCCCGCGAGCGGGTCCTCGCGCACCTCGCGACCTGCGCCCGCTGCAAGGCCGAGGCCGACGCGCAGCGCACCCTCAAGAGCGTCTTCGCCTCCGCCGCGCCCCCGCCGCCCTCCGAGGGCTTCCTCGCACGGCTCCAGGGCCTCCCCGGAGGGCCCGGTGGACCGTCGGGAGATCCCGGGGGGCCGGAAGGTCCCGGAGGACGGAAAAGCCCCCTGGAAGAGCTCCTCGGCGCCCGGGGGGTGAAGTCGGACGGTTTCGCCACGGCGGCGGTCGTCACCCCGCACCCGGTGCGGCCCGCCTCCGGCTTCCGCATACACGAGGTCGGTGACCGCGCGCCGGGCTCCGGCGGGCGCGGCCGGCGCTTCGCCTTCGCGGCGGCCAGCGCCGTCTCGTTCGCGGCCATCGCCCTCGGCGGCACGCTGCCGCTGGACGCGTCGGTGAACGCGGGCGGGCGCGGGTCCCAGGGCACGGGCAGCGCCGTCACCCCGCTGCGCACCACCGCCGCGGGCGGCACCGGCACCGGCACGTCCCTCGGCCGCGGCACGCGCTCCGGCGAGCGCACGGGTGCCCAGGCCGTCGCAGCCCAGCCGCTCGGGCCCGGCGCGGTCGTCCCGGTGGCGGTCCCGCAGGGGCCGGTGGCGGCCGTGGTCCCGCTGACGGTCGGGCACTCCTTCGCCCCGCCCCGGGTGGCCGTGGGCCTCTCGTACCCGCCTTCCCGTTCCCTACTCCCCTTCTCGCCGTTCGTCCGGGCGACGAGACCGGCCCTCCCGCCGGCCTTCGCTCCCGGGCCCAGCCCGGCGCCGAGCCCGACGACCACGCCGCTCGGCTCCCCCCGTTGAGCCACTACCTGGTTGAATCCAGGGACAGTGGCGTCCGCTCCAGGGGCGCGGACGGGTCAGCGGTTGCGGGGAGAGCATGAACAACGGGAAGCCGAACTGGTGGAGCCGTCCTTCGAGCGCACCGGAGGCGGCGCGGATACCCGCGCCGCCTCCGTCCGGTGACGGCGACGGCGACTTCCCCCTGCCCGCGCCGCACCCGCCGACGACACCCCCGGCCCAGGCTCCCGAGCCCGCCGGGACCGACCTCCGGGCCGCCGGGCCCGCAGGAGCCGACGCCCGGGCCGCCGAAGCCGAAGCCGAAACCACCGGCACCGGCCCCCAGGCCCCCGAGCCCGTCGCGGCCGGTTCTCCGGACCCCGCACCCTGCGTCGTCCTGACCAAGGGCGAGCCCCGGGACCCGGCCCCGGAAGAGGTACCGCACGTCCAGGACCCGGCTCCCGTCCCCGCGCCGCAGGCACAGACGCAGGCACAGCCCCTGCACGCCCCCGACGAGTACCGGACGCCGCCCTACGGCGAGCCCGGGCCGTGGGCGCCCGCGCCGCCCGTGCAGCGGCCCCCGGCCCCCGTACCGCCCCACCAGCAGGGGCCCGTGCCGCCGCACCCGCAGGGGCCCGCGCCCTGGACGCAGTACGACCCCTGGGGCGTCGGCGGTCCCGCGCTGCCGCCCCCGCCCGCGAAGAGGTCCCGCAAGGGGCTCGCCGTCGCCGGGGCGCTCGTCTTCGCGCTGATCACCGGCGTCATCGGCGGCGGGATCGGCGCGTACGTCGAGCGCAACGGCGGACTCACCACCGTCGAGCTGCCCCAGTCCGACGCCAAGGACACCGGCCGCGCCCCGGAGAGCGTGGCCGGGATCGCCGCCAGCGCCCTGCCCGGCGTGGTCACCCTGCACGTCAGGGGCGGCGGCTCGTCCGGCACCGGCACCGGCTTCGTCCTGGACACCAAGGGCCACATCCTCACCAACAACCACGTCGTGGACGGGGCCCGGTCCTCCGCGGACATCTCGGTGACCTTCTCCAGCGGCGAGACCGCCCGCGCCAAGCTCGTCGGCAAGGACACCGGCTACGACCTGGCCGTCGTCCAGGTCACCGGCGTCTCCGGCCTCAAGCCCCTGCCGCTCGGCAACTCCGACGGCGTCCGCGTCGGCGACCCCGTCGTCGCCATCGGCGCCCCCTTCGACCTCTCCAACACGGTCACCTCCGGCATCATCAGCGCCAAGGAGCGCCCGATCACCGCCGGCGGCGAGAAGGGCGACGGCAGCGACGTCAGCTACGTCGACGCCCTCCAGACCGACGCCCCCATCAACCCCGGCAACTCCGGCGGCCCCCTCCTCGACTCCAAGGCCCGGGTCATCGGCATCAACAGCGCGATCCGCGCGGCCGGCGGCTCCGGCGGCGACGGCGAGGGCGGCGGCGCCAGCCAGCCCGGCTCCATCGGCCTCGGCTTCGCCATACCGATCAACCAGGGCAAGCGGGTCGCCGAGGAGCTCATCAACACGGGCAAGGCCACCCACCCGGTCATCGGCGTCAGCCTCGACATGCAGTACAACGGCGACGGCGCCCGCGTCGGCCAGAAGGGCAAGGACGGCACCGCCTCCGTCACGCCCGGCGGCCCGGCCGCCAAGGCGGGGCTCCGGCCCGGCGACGTCATCACCAAGGTCGACGGCCAGCGGGTGCACAACGGCGAGGAGCTGATCGTGAAGATCCGCGCCCACCGTCCCGGCGACCGCCTGGAGCTCACCCTGGAGCGCGACGGCAAAGAGCTGACAAAGACGTTGACGCTCGGCTCCTCGCAGGGCACCTGAGCGCCATGCGGCGGACATCGCGAGGTACCCGCCCGGAGGTTTCGGCGGGTACCGTGGACCGGGCCCCGGACCGGCGTGAAGGAGCGACAAGGTGTTCACCGACATAGGCGCACTCGAGCTGGTGACGCTCGTGGTCCTCGCCGTGCTCGTCTTCGGGCCGGACAAGCTCCCGAAGGTGATCCAGGACGTCTCGCGCTTCATCCGGAAGATCCGCGAGTTCTCCGACAGCGCGAAGAGCGACATCCGCAGCGAGCTGGGCCCGGAGTTCAAGGACTTCGAGTTCGAGGACCTCAACCCCAAGACGTTCCTCCGCAAGCAGCTGGAGAACAACGAGGACCTCAAGGAGCTCAAGGACCTGCGCAGCACCTTCGACCTCAAGAAGGAGATGAACGAGGTCGCCGACGCGGTCCACGGCCGCGAGACCCTGCCCGCCGTCAACGGCTCGGCGGGCGCCGGGACGACGGCGAACGGCTCCCCGGCCGGCACCCCCGACCTCCTCAAGAAGCAGGACGGGCCGGCCGCCGCCGAGCGCCCGCCGTACGACTCCGACGCGACCTGACGACGGGCCGTCACCGATCCGGCGCGCCCCGGTGGCTATCCTCGCTCTGTCGACGGAACGAGGAGGCGGCCGAGATGGAGACCACGAGCCGGGTGGAGACCACCAGCCGGGCGGAGGGCAGACCCGCGGCCCGGCGGGCCGACGAGGACTACCTGCGGGCGCCCTTCGCCTGGTACGGCCTCGACGAGGCGTTCACCGGACCGCGCCGGCTGATGCAGGTCGGCACGGCCGCGGACGGCAGCGTGCAGCACGGATCGACCGGGCACGGCGAGGCGCCGTCGATAAAGTCCGACGCGAGCGGCACGGAGAAGGAGCGTTTCGCCGTCGTCGTGACGGTCGCGGCGAGCCCCGTGCGGCGGACCGGCGACGGGACGGGCGTCCTCGAGGCCACCACGGTCTCCACCGCGGCCTGGCTGGCCGGATCCGGACTGCTCGTCCACACCTGGCCGGCCTCGCTCGACCACATGACGCGCGACAACTGGCTGGACCAGCAGACCGAGACGGCCTTCGAGCTGGCCGACGACCTCGACGGGCCCGCCTGGACGACGCTCTCGCTGCCAGTGGACGGGGTGCCGGTGCCGTTCCACTACCGCGAGACCGAGTTCGGCTGGGTCCTGGCCGGCTCGGCGGCGGGCGTGCACCTGGGGGCGTACGGGCGGGGGATGAGCGCGTACGGGCTCGGCTTCTCGCAGATCAAGGACCTCGGCGCGTACGCCTGAGGACATGAGGAAGGGGCGCCCCTCGTAGGGGCGCCCCTTCTCCGTGCGTCAGGACTCAGAACTTGTTCCGCGGCGTGATGCCCAGGCTCATGCCCGACAGGCCGCGCTGGCGGCCGCCCAGCTTGCCCGCGATGGCGCGGAGCGCCGCGCCGGCGGGGGAGTCCGGGTCGGACAGGACGACCGGCCTGCCGTCGTCGCCGCCCTCGCGCAGCCGCACGTCGATCGGGATCGAGCCGAGGACCGGGACCGTCGCGCCCGTGGTCTGCGTCAGACCGTCCGCGACCTTCTGGCCGCCGCCGGTGCCGAACACGTCCACCATCTCGTCGCAGTGCGGACACGGCAGGCCCGCCATGTTCTCCACGACGCCGACGATCTTCTGGTGCGTCTGGACGGCGATCGAGCCGGCCCGCTCGGCGACCTCGGCCGCCGCCTGCTGCGGGGTGGTGACGACCAGGATCTCGGCGTTCGGCACGAGCTGCGCGACCGAGATCGCGATGTCACCGGTGCCCGGGGGCAGGTCGAGCAGGAGGACGTCCAGGTCGCCCCAGTACACGTCCGCGAGGAACTGCTGGAGCGCGCGGTGCAGCATCGGGCCGCGCCACACCACCGGCGCGTTGCCCGGGGTGAACATGCCGATGGAGATGACCTTCACGCCGTTCGCCGACGGCGGCATGATCATGTTCTCGACCTGGGTCGGAAGACCGTCCGCGCCCAGCATCCGGGGCACGCTGTGGCCGTAGATGTCGGCGTCCACGACGCCGACCTTCAGACCGTCGGCGGCCATCGCGGCCGCCAGGTTCACGGTCACGGAGGACTTGCCGACGCCGCCCTTGCCGGACGCCACCGCGTACACCCGGGTCAGCGAGCCGGGCTTCGCGAAGGGCACCTCGCGCTCGGCGGTCGTGCCGCGCAGCGCCGCCGCCAGCTCCTTGCGCTGCTCGTCGCCCATCACGTCCAGCGTCACGTCGACGGCGGTGACGCCCTCGACCCGGGACACGGCCTCGGTCACCCGCTGGGTGATGGTGTCGCGCATGGGGCAGCCGGCGACGGTCAGGTAGACCGTGACGGCGACCCTGCCGTCCGGTTCGATCTCCACCGACTTGACCATGCCGAGCTCAGTGATCGGCTTGTTGATCTCAGGGTCGTTCACCGTCGCCAGTGCTTCGAGCACCGCGTCTTCCGTAGCCATACCGACGATGGTACGGCGCCGACCACCGGCCCATGAAAGAGCTGTCAACGGTCGGGTACGTCACGTCCCCGGGTGTCGCCGGACGGGAATAGATCCCGGCGCTCCTCCATCTCCTTGAGGAGGTCCTGGAGCTCGGAGCGGATCCAGTCGCGCGTGGCGACCTCGCCGAGCCCCATGCGCAGCGCCGCGATCTCCCGCGTCAGGTACTCGGTGTCCGCGATCGACCGCTCGTTCTGCTTCCGGTCCTGTTCGAGGTTGACCCGGTCCCGGTCGTCCTGCCGGTTCTGCGCGAGCAGGATCAGCGGCGCCGCGTACGAGGCCTGGAGGGACAGGGCGAGGGTCAGGAAGATGAACGGGTACTCGTCGAACTTCAGCGGCCCCGGCGCGAAGATGTTCCACAGCACCCAGACGACGATCGTCAGCGTCATCCAGACCAGGAACCGGCCCGTCCCCAGGAAGCGGGCGATCCGCTCCGACATGCGCCCGAAGGCCTCCGGGTCGTACTCCGGCAGCAGTCTGGCCCGGCGCTCGCGCGGCAGGTCGAGCCGGATCCGGGGCACGGCCCGCTCCCGGTCCCGCTCGCGCTCCCGGTCCTGCGTGCGTTCAGCGGCCATGCCCCGCCCCCTCCTCCTCGTGCTCCTCGTGGAACTCGGTCTCGCGCCAGTCGTCCGGCAGCAGGTGGTCCAGTACGTCGTCGACGGTCACCGCGCCGAGCAGGGAGCCGCTCTCGTCCACGACGGGCGCGGCCACCATGTTGTACGCGGCGAGGTAGCTGGTGACGGCCGGCAGCGGGGTGTCCGGGCCGAGCGGCGGCAGGTCGCTGTCCACGATCGAGCTGACCAGGGTGAACGGCGGGTCCCGCAGGAGCCGCTGGAAGTGCACCGTGCCCAGGTACTTCCCCGTCGGCGTCTCGTCCGGCGGCCGGCACACGTACACCTGCGCGGCGAGCGCCGGGGACAGGTCCTGCTGGCGGACCCGGGCGAGCGCGTCCGCGACGGTCGCGTCCGGCCGCAGCACGATCGGCTCCGTCGTCATCAGACCGCCCGCCGTGCGCTCCTCGTACGCCAGGAGGCGCCGCACGTCCGCCGCGTCGTCCGGCTGCATCAGGGTCAGCAGCCGCTCCTGGTCCTCCTCGGGCAGCTCGGACAGCAGGTCGGCCGCGTCGTCCGGGTCCATCGCCTCCAGGACGTCGGCCGCGCGCTCCTCCTTCAGCTTGCCGATGATCTCGATCTGGTCGTCCTCCGGCAGCTCTTCGAGGACGTCCGCGAGCCGGTCGTCGTCGAGGGCCGCGGCCACCTCGGCGCGCCGCTTGGGGGAGAGGTGGTGCAGGGCGTTGGCCAGGTCGGCCGGGCGCAGCTTCTCGAAGGTGGCGAGCAGGTTCTCGGCGCCCTGACCGTGCTCCTCCAGGGAGAAGCCGGTGACGGCCGACCACTCGACGGTCAGCGTCTCGCCCTTGCGGCGCAGCGCCCCGCCCTTGCCCTTGCGGACGAAGACCTTGTCGATCTCCCAGTCGCGGCGGGCGGGCAGCTGCTGGATGGCGATGTCGAGGACGGTGACCTCCTCGCCCTCCCGGCCGTCGGCCTCCACGAGCCGGACCCGCCGGTCCAGGAGCTCGCCGAGGACGAGCCGCTCGGTGGGGCGCTGTTCGAAGCGGCGCATGTTGACCACGCCGGTGGTGATGACCTGGCCGGACTCGACGCCGGTGATCCGGGTCATGGGCACGAAGACCCGGCGGCGGCTCAGCACCTCCACGACCATGCCGAGCAGGCGCGGCGGGCGGCGGCCGACCCGGAGCATGGCCACCAGGTCGCTGACCCGGCCGACCTGGTCGCCGACGGGGTCGAAGACGGGGACCCCCGCCAGGTGGGAGACGAAGATCCGGGGGGCGCCTGCCGCCATGCCACGCGCCTCCTCGGTGTCGCACGATTCCAGTCCTCGCAGCGCCCCGCCGGTGATCACGGAGCCCTACCGGTTCAGGCTAGCCCGTGCCGGTACGGGCCGCCCCGGCAGTGCCTCCGTACGGCTGCCCGTGAGGGCCGCCGGCCGGCCCGGGTACGCTGCGGTCTGCTGTTACCCCGGTACCGGAGCCGGAACCCCCGGTACCGGTACGGGTGCAGGATCCCGCCCTTCCGCCCGGCCGGGTCCCGGCGCCCGTACGCCCGCACGATCACGAGAGGCAGCGCAGATGACCGTCCGCACCCCGGCATCGCGTATCCGCGGGGCCGTCGTGCCCCTGGCGCTCTGCGCCGGACTGGTGGCGGGGCTCGCGGCCTGCGCCGAGGACCCGGACGAGGGGACCAACGGGGTCGGGAGGCTCGCCGCCCCCGAGATCGAGCGCGAGGCGCGGACGGTGGCGGACGGGGCGACGTCGGTGCGCCTGGCCGGCACCCTGGTCAGCAAGGGCGGCACCTTCAAGCTGAACATGCGCCTCAAGCAGGACGGCGCCATCGGCTCGGTGACGACGAAGAACAGCACCTTCGAGCTGATGCGGGTCGGCGACGTGCTCTACCTGAAGGCCGACGCCGGCTTCTGGTCCCACGACAAGGGGGACGCCAAGCCGACGAAGGAGGACGTCGAGGCCGCCGAGAAGCTCGACGGCAAGTACGTGAAGGTGCCGCAGGACGACCCCTCGTACAAGCAGCTGCGCGGCTTCACCGACATGAAGCCGCTGCTCGACGGGCTGATCGGGCTGCACGGCGAGAAGGTCAAGGGGGACCGCACGCGGGTCGGCGCGGTCCGCACCATCAAGGTCAAGGGCGGCGCGGACGGCGGGGGCGGCGTCCTCGACGTGTCCCTGGACGGCTCCCCGTACCCCGTGCAGTTCGCGCGCGGCGGCGGCGGGGGCGTGGTGACGCTCTCCGACTGGAACAAGGACTTCCCGCTCGCCGCGCCGACGAAGGACGAGATCGTGGACTACGGGAAGCAGCTGCCCCGCGGCTGAGGACCCCGGGGGCCCGCCGCTCAGCGGCGCTTGCGGCGCTTCAGGAGCAGCCGCGGGAGCGCGGCCGGCACGGGGCGGCGGGTCGTGGCCGCCGTGGGCAGCGGTACGGCCGCCAGGGAGCCGTCCGGCAGCCCGGCGGCGACCTCGCGCGGGTCGAGCCGCAGCACCCGGCATTCGCGCGCCCAGCGCTCCGGCATCGCCTCGCCGTCGGGCGCGTTGAGCCGCTTGCCCTTCAGCTCCGCGACGGCCGCGTCCCACTCCTCCGTACCGGCGGCGAGCTCGCGCACGGCGGCCGTCCAGGCGACGATCCGGCCGCCCTTGTCCTTGCTGCGGACGGTCACCTCGGCCGTCCCGCCGTCCACCAGGCCCGGCAGCGGCTGCTCGCCGGGGCCGTCGCCGACGACGAGCGCGGCGCCGTCGTGCCAGACGTGCCAGAGCGCGCGGGCGGGCCCGGTGCCGCGCACCCACACCAGGCCGGACTTCTTGGTGGCCTCCTCGACGAGGGCGGGCCCGAGCGACTGATCGGTCATGCCCGCAGCCTATCGATCCGGGCCGGGGCTACAGCCAGCCGTTGCGCTTGAGGGTGCGGTGGATGGTGAGGCAGACCAGGACGATGCCGGTGAGCACCATCGGGTAGCCGTACTTCCAGTGCAGCTCCGGCATGTGGTCGAAGTTCATGCCGTACACCCCGCAGACCGCCGTGGGGACGGCGACGATCGCCGCCCACGAGGTGATCTTGCGCATGTCCTCGTTCTGCGCGACGGTCGCCTGCGCCAGGTTGGCCTGGAGGATCGAGTTGAGGAGTTCGTCGAAGCCGACGACCTGCTCCTGGACGCGGGCGAGGTGGTCGGCGACGTCCCGGAAGTACTTCTGGATGTCGGGGTCCACGAGCCGCATCGGCCGCTCGCTGAGCAGCTGCATCGGCCGGAGCAGCGGGGTGACGGCCCGCTTGAACTCCAGTACCTCGCGCTTGAGCTGATAGATCCGGCCGGTGTCCGTGCCGCGCGTGGAGCCCTTCACGGCCGGCGAGAAGACGTCGATCTCCAGCTGGTCGATGTCCAGCTCGACGGCGTCGGCGACCGCGATGTAGCCGTCCACGACGTGGTCCGCGATGGCGTGCAGGACGGCCGAGGGGCCCTTGGAGAGCAGTTCGGGCTCGCCCTGGAGGCGGTGGCGGAGGTTGCGCAGGGAGCCCTGGCCGCCGTGCCGGACGGTGATGACGAAGTCGGGGCCGGTGAAGCACATGACCTCGCCGGTCTCCACGACCTCGCTGGTCGCGGTGAGTTCGGTGTGCTCGACGTAGTGGATCGTCTTGAAGACGGTGAAGAGGGTGTCGTCGTACCGCTCCAGCTTGGGCCGCTGGTGGGCGTGGACGGCGTCCTCGACGGCGAGCGGGTGCAGCCCGAACTCGGCGGCGATACCGGCGAATTCGGCCTCGGTCGGCTCGTGCAGGCCGATCCAGGCGAAGCCGCCCTTCTCCCTCACGCGCCGCATCGCGCCGCGCGGGGTCAGGCACGCGTCGTCCTCGACCCGCCGCCCGTCGCGGTAGACGGCGCAGTCCACGACGGCGGTGGACGCCGAGTGGTCGCGGGTGGGGTCGTACGCGGTGTACGTGGTGGGGGTCTTGCGCAGGGGGTGCCGCAGGCTCGGACGGACGGCGGCACGCAGGTCACGGATCATCGACATGGGCATGCTCCTTCACGGAGAGGCCGTCGGCGAGCGTGGCACAGCCCGGAATGGGGACGTGGAGCTACGTCGTCCACAAAGCGGGCGGCACCGGAGGGATCGCGGTGACGGCGTTCGCTACAGACATTCGCTACAGACAGGCAAGGACGAAGTGCTCTTCCGTCGTGCGAGATGCCGGGGAAGGAGGGCCGCGCGGTCCGTACGGGCTGTCGGACCGGGGAGATCACGCGGACCCGGGATCACCGGGAGGAGAAGCGCACCGGGCTCGGGTGCGGGGCGGAAGAGCCGCTGGTACTGCCCGACCGACTTCGGTCCATCGCAGCCCCACCTCCTCCGGCCGGTCCCTCGTGAGGGATGACGTGTGACGAGTGGTCGGGGGATACCACGCTCCCGGCCAGCGCCCCACACTATCAGCCGACAGAGGGTCAATCCCTTCCTTTGCCCGTTCCGTACGCGCTTTATGCTCAAGTCATGGGAGAAGTTCTTGCTCTGGTCGAGGCCCGGTTGCGAACGGCCCTCGGGGAACCGGACGCGCGCGCCGCGGTGACGTTTCTCGGCACGGACCGGATCGAGGTGCTCCGCTTCGTCGAGGGCGATCTCGTGCGGTACGCGACCCTCGGGATGTCCGCGCAGCCGATGGCCGATCCGACCGCCGTCCTCGCCGATCCGGTGAAGGGCCCGCGCGCGGAGCTCGTCCTCACCGTACGGGCCGGTCTCGCCGACACCGACAAGGTGCTGCGCCCGCTCGCGGTGCTCGCCTCCACCCCGCAGGTCGAGGGCGTGGTCGTGGCCCCGGGCGCCTCGCTCGACGTGGGCGAGCCGCTCTGGCCGGGCGCCCCCTTCAGCTCGGTCCTGGTCGCCGGGTCGGGAGGCCTGGTGGAGGACCTGGAGCTGGACGAGCCGCTGGACCCGGTGCGCTTCCTGCCGCTGCTGCCGATGACCTCGAACGAGGCGGCGTGGAAGCGGGTGCACGGGGCGCAGGCCCTGGAGGAGCGCTGGCTGGCCCGGGGGACGGACCTGCGCGATCCCCTGCGCAGGTCGGTGGAGCTGGACTGAGGACGCGTACGGTCCGGGGCCCGGTCCCGGCTTCGGGCCCGGTCCCGGCTTCGGTCCCGGTTGTGGGGCTCGGTCCCGTTCACCGGATCCGGGGCGAGGCCGCGCGGGCGATCAGGCCGGCGATCACCACGTACACGACGGCGGGGACGCCGTAGTCGAGCAGCACCTGAAGGGTGTGCCCGGAGACGTCGAACAGCCCGATCGACCAGGCGGCGAGCCAGTCGGCGGCGCTGTGGAACCAGCCGACGACCGTGTTGCCCCGGTTGGCGTCGAGCAGGTCGAGGGCGATCCACACGACGAGGATGCCCGCGAGCACGTTGGCCACGGTTCTTATGACGGAGTCGATGCCTCTCATGGAATCCGTTTTGCCCGTGCCCGCCAAGGCAAACGGGCACCCGCGCCACCCGGCTGATACGTGCAAACTACACCTATATGCGGAGGTGCTGCGCGGGTATAGCGGAAGGGATGTGCGAGTGGGCGGCCCGTGCCGGACGGGTGATCGTTCGGGGTCGTCCTTGACGCGGGACGGAAGGGGTAGGACCGTTGAGCCCTATGAGGGGCGAACCCAGTTGCCCGAAGTGCGGTGGCCGGGTCAGAGCGCCCGGTCTCTTCGCCGACTCCTGGCAGTGTGACGTGCACGGCTCGGTGCACCCGCTCCAGCCCGTCGTCCCGCCCAGCGTCGAAGCCCTCGGCGTCGTGGTGCACCGCTCCCAGGTGCCCGTGTGGATGCCGTGGCCCCTGCCGGTCGGCTGGCTCTTCACCGGCGTCGCGTACGCGGGCGACGACCGCAGCGGCGGACGCGCGACCGCCGTCGCCTGCTCGGGCCCCGGCCCCCTCGGCGGGATCGGGGAGCTGCTCCTGGTCGCAGAGGAGCTCGGCGTCGGCCTCGGCGCCCGGTACGCCGGCATCGACGGGCTCGACCCCGGCGCCGGGATGGCCATCGAGAAGCCGCCCCAGACGAAGGTGCTCGCCGCCGGGCGCCCCACCCCGCTCTGGCACGTCAACGGCGCCCCGCACGACCGCGCGGTCTTCGCGGGCGAGGCGCGCGGCCTGTGGCTGTGGGCGATCGTCTGGCCCGAGCAGTCCGGCCTCCTGATGTACGACGAGCTGGTCCTGACGGACCTGCGCGACGCCGGCGCCGAGGTCGAACTGCTGCCGTGCGGGGCGCTCACACCGAGACTGCTGGGCTGAGACGGCCACCGGGCGCGGGGCTTCACCACCCCGAGGCCCCGCCCGGCCCGGGGTTCCACCGCGCTTGGGGCGTGTCCGGCGGATCATGGCCGGGGCCGCGACGCCCGGCACGGCTCCCCCGTAACCCTTCGGGCACGGGAGGTGCCCCCGCGCCGCGTTGCCGAAACGCCCCGACAGCTCCGCCATCGAGGCGCTCCGGCGCCTTGCGAGCCTTCCCCTGGGCCCTTGCGGGCCCGGGAAGACCCCATGCACCGGACGTCGCGTACTACCCGCCCCCGATCCGCCGGACACGCCCTGGGTCCCGCCGGACACAGCGCGTTCCTTCCGTACGGGCGTGTTCGATTCGCCCGTTATGCTGAAGCGTCCCTACGTCCGTCCCGAGCCCCCGGAGTACCGCGTCGTGCGCATCGACCTGCACACCCACTCCACGGCCTCCGACGGCACGGACTCCCCGGCCGAGCTCGTCCGGAACGCGGCCGCCGCCGGGCTCGACGTCGTCGCCCTCACGGACCACGACACCACCCGCGGCCACGCCGAGGCGATCGCCGCGCTGCCCGAGGGGCTGACCCTCGTCACCGGGGCCGAGCTGTCCTGCCGGATCGACGGCATCGGCCTGCACATGCTCGCGTACCTCTTCGACCCGGAGGAGCCCGCGCTCCTCGCCGAGCGCGAACTCGTCCGCGACGACCGCGTGCCCCGCGCCCGCGCCATGGTCGGCAAGCTCCAGGAACTCGGCGTCCCCGTCACCTGGGAGCAGGTCGCCCGGATCGCCGGCGACGGCTCCGTGGGCCGCCCGCACGTCGCCGAGGCGCTCGTCGAACTCGGGGTCGTACCCGACGTGTCCGGCGCCTTCACGCCCGACTGGCTCGCCGACGGCGGCCGGGCGTACGTCGGCAAGCACGAGCTGGACCCGGTCGAGGCGATCCGCCTCGTCAAGGCGGCCGGCGGCGTCACCGTCTTCGCGCACCCCCTCGCCGTCAAGCGCGGCCAGGTGCTCCCCGAGGCCTCGATCGCCCGGCTCGCCGAGGCCGGTCTCGACGGCATCGAGGTCGACCACATGGACCACGACGAGGCGACGCGGGCGCGCCTGCGCGGCCTCGCCAAGGAGCTGGGGCTGCTGACCACCGGCTCCAGCGACTACCACGGCAGCCGCAAGACCTGCCGCCTCGGCGAGTACACCACCGACCCCGAGATCTACGGCGAGATCACCCGCCGCGCGGCGGGCGCCTTCCCGGTCCCCGGCGCCGGGGGACCCGTCACCGCCTAGGCCCCCTCTCCGCCACGGAACCCGGCGGTCCGCCGGGGCGCGTCCGCGCGCCCGTGCCGCGGAGGCGCCCGCAGGCCTTCCCGCTCCTGGTCCACCCCCGTACGGCCGCGTGCCGCGCGCGGGGCGGCACACCCCCTGCCCCGGTGACGGAATCCCTCATTCCGAACCCCGTGGGCGACACCCCACCGTTCCACCTCTCCCGCAAGGCACCCCACCGTGTTCGACGTCGCCGTCTTCGGCTCGCTGTTCCTGACCCTCTTCGTGATCATGGATCCCCCCGGGATCACCCCGATCTTCCTCGCCCTCACCTCCGGCCGCGCGGCCAAGGTGCAGCGCCGCATGGCCTGGCAGGCCGTCGCCGTCGCCTTCGGCGTCATCACCGTCTTCGGCATCCTGGGCCAGCAGATCCTGGCGTACCTGCACGTCTCCGTCCCCGCCCTGATGATCGCGGGCGGACTGCTCCTGCTGCTCATCGCGCTCGACCTGCTCACCGGCAAGACCGACGAGCCCAAACAGACCAAGGACGTCAACGTCGCCCTGGTCCCGCTCGGCATGCCGCTGCTCGCCGGGCCCGGCGCGATCGTCTCGGTCATCCTCGCCGTGCAGCACGCCGACAGCGCGGCCGCGCAGGTCTCCGTCTGGGCCGCCATCGCCGCCATGCACGTCGTCCTCTGGCTGACCATGCGGTACTCGCTCGTGATCATCCGGATCATCAAGGACGGCGGCGTGGTCCTGGTGACCCGGCTCGCCGGCATGATGCTCTCCGCCATCGCGGTGCAGCAGATCATCAACGGCGTCACCCAGGTCGTCCAGGGCTCCTGACCCCTCCCGGGGCGGGCCCGGACACCACTGCGCCCCCGTACGGATTCCGCTGTCGCGAAGTCCGTGCGGGGGCGCGGTGCGTGGTGTGGACCGGGCCTGTTACGAGGCCGAGGTCTCGGCGGGGCGGATCCAGATGCGCTGGCCGATCGAGGCGGCCTGCTGCACGATCCGGTTGACGGAGGCGGCGTCCACGACCGTCCGGTCGACGGGCGTGCCGTCGACGTCGTCGAGTCGCAGGATTTCGAAGCGCACGGGCTTCTCCCTTCGTCTGAGTTGATCCTCCTGGTGGAGAACTGCGTTACGTACCTCTACAACGACATGCATCCTGCAAACATTCCTTACGCTAAGGAAAATTTTCGGATGACTAAATACTGGCGAGTAAGGGGGTGTGGCGGCCGGACCGACGTCGGCGGACAATGAGCCGCGTATGAACGACGCAGACACCCCACAGGTGACCGAGACCGACACCCGCCTCCGCGCGCTCGACGCACGCCTGGAGCACACCAACGAACTCCTCCGGCGGATGCTGGCCGAGGTCGCCAGGACCCCTTCCACCCACGCCATCTTCGTCGACGCCGGTTACGTCCATGCTGCGGCCGGGTTGCTGGTAGCCGGCACCGAGGACCGGCGCTCCTTCGACCTCGACGCGGAAGGGCTCATCGAGGCCTTCATCGACAAGGCCCGCACGATCTTCGCGGACAGCCGCCTGCTGCGCGTCTACTGGTACGACGGCGCCCGCCGCCGCATCCACACCCCCGAGCAGCAGGCCATCGCCGAACTCCCCGACGTCAAGGTCCGCCTCGGCAACCTCAACGCCAACAACCAGCAGAAGGGCGTCGACTCCCTCATCCGCACGGACCTGGAGTCCCTGGCCCGCCACCGCGCCATCAGCGACGCCGCCCTCGTCGGCGGCGACGAGGACCTGGTCTCCGCCGTCGAGGCCGCCCAGGGCTACGGCGCCCGTGTCCACCTCTGGGGCATCGAGGCCGCCGAGGGCCGCAACCAGGCCGAGGCCCTCCTCTGGGAGGTCGACAGCCAGCGCACCTTCGACCTGGACTTCTGCCGCCCGTACGTCACCCGCCGCCCCGTCACCACGTACGAGAACGAGGGCGAGCCGCCGCCCTCCCGCGAGGAGGTGCGCTTCGTCGGCGCGCAGATCGCGGCGACCTGGCTCGCCGAGCGCGGCCGGGACCGGCTCGCCGAGCTGCTGCCGGGCGCGCCCTACCTGCCCGGATCGTTCGACCAGGACCTGCTGGTCGAGGCCGAGCGCCTGCTCGGCCGCTCCCTGCGCGGCCACGCCGCGCTCCGGCGCTCCCTGCGGGACGGCTTCTGGCAGCACCTCAAGGCGCAGTACTGACCTCCGGGGACGCGACCACGCGTTCCCAGAAGCCGAGGAGACGGGCCGTCAGCTCCTCGGGGTGCGACACGTTGGGGGAGTGGCCCGCGCCCGCGAGCACCGTGTGGTGCGCGCCGGTCCGGGCCGCCGCCGCGGCGAGGTCCGCCGTCGACCAGACCATCTCGTCCGTCCCGTACGCGAAGTGCAGCGGCGTCCGCAGCGCCAGCAGCTCCTCCGTACCGTCCCTCCGGTCGAGCAGCAGCCGCCCGGCGCCCCGCAGCTGGGCGATCCGGGTGCGGTTCCAGCGCCGCAGCAGGAAGTCCGCGAGCCCCGGCACGTCGGACGTGTCCGGCTCCTCGCCCCGGCTGTCCAGCCAGCACATCGTCCGCCAGACGTGCTCCTTCGACAGCAGCGCGAGCCCGGCCCGCAGCGCCCGCACCCGGACCCGCTGCGGCCGGGAGACCCGGCCGACGCCCGAGGAGAGCAGGGTGAGCGAGCGGAAGGCGTCCGGCGCGACCGCCACCGCCGCCCGGGCCACCAGACCGCCGAACGAATGCCCCACCAGGTGCACCGGACCGTCCCCGAGCGCGGCGGCCTGCGCCACCGCGTCGAGCGCGAGCGCCCGGCGGCGGTAGGCGGCCCGGCCCCGGGGGCCCGGGGAGTCGTGCTGCCCGCGCCCGTCCACGGCCACCGCCCGGTACCCGGCGTCGGTCAGCGGACCGAGGAGGGCCAGGAAGTCCTCCTTGCTGCCGGTGTACCCGGGCAGCAGCAGCACCGTCCCCCGCCGCTCCCCGTCCGGCTCCGCGTCGAGCACGGCGAACGGCCCGCGCGCGGTGTCGAGACGGCGGGCACGGGTGCGCGGCGGCAGGACCAGGGACCTGGGCTTACTCATACCCGGACTGTAATCCCCGGGCGGCGGGACGGCGCGGCCCGGGGACGCCACGGCGGCCCGCCCCGGGAAGGGGACGGGCCGCCGTGGTGGTACGGGGCGGGGCCGGGCCTCAGCTCTCGGCCGGGGCCGCCGCCGTCTTCTTGGTGGTGCGGCGGCGCGGGGCCGCCTTCTTCGGCTCCTCGGCCCCGGCAGCGGCCTCGGCGGCCGGCTCGGCGACGGCCTTCTTGACCGTACGGCGCCGGGGGGCCTTCGGGGCCTCCTCGGCGACGGGAGCGGCCTCGGCGACCGGTTCGGCCACGGCCTTCTTCGTGGTGCGGCGGCGCGGGGCGGCCTTCTTGGGGGCCTCCTCGACCGCCGGAGCGGCGACCGGCTCCGCGACCTGCTCGGCCGGGGCCTCGGCGGCCACCGGCTCGGCGGCCTTGCGGACGGTACGGCGGCGGCGCGGGGAGGGCTCGGGAGCCTCCTCGGCCACCGGCGCGGGCGTCACGGCCGGTACGACGATGATCGCGGCCTCGGCGGACACCGGGGAACCGGCGGCGCGCGTGGCGGCACGGCGACGGCGCGGGGCCGGCGCCTCCTCGACGACCGGAGCCACGACCGGCTCGGCCACCGGCTCGACGGCCGGCGCCTCGGCGGTCACCGGCGAACCGGCGGGCCTGCGGGCCGTACGGCGGCGGCGCGGGGCCGGAACCTCGGCCGGGGCCTCGGCGGCGACCGGCTCGGCCGTCACCGGGGCGGCCACGGTCTCGACGGGCTTGACGGTCTCGACGGGCGTCCGGACGGCCTCGGGGGCCTCGACGGCCTTGGCGGCCGTACGGCGGCGCGGGGCCTTCTTCGGCTCCTCGACCGCGGCCGGGGCCTCGGTCTTGGGCGCCTCGACGGCCGACTGCGCCCGCAGGGCGGCCGCGGCGGTCTCGGGCGTCTGGAAGGAGACGGTCTCCTCGACCGGGCGCACCCGGGCACGGCGACGACGCACGACCGGAGCGGGCTCCTGGACGGCGGGGGCCGCAGGGGTACGGACCGCCGGAGCGGCCTGGACGGCCTCCGGGCGGGCGGCGCGGGTACGGCGACGGGGGGCCTTCGGCTCCTCGGCCTTCGGCTCCTCGGCCTTCCGCTCCTCGGCCTTCCGCTCCTCGACCTTCGGGGCCTCAGCCTTCGGCGTCTCGGTGACGACCGGAGCCGGGGCCGGGGCCTCGGTCTTCGGCGTCTCGGCCGCCTTCGGCGCCTCGACGACGGCGACCGGAGCCGCCTGGGCCACCGGAGCCGCCGGGGTCGTCTGCGCGACCGGCGCGGAGCCCTGGGCGCCGACCCGGGTGCGGCGGCGACGGCGCGGGGTGCGCGGGCCGGACTCGGTCCGGGCCTCGTCGCCCGCCGGCACGGCGGCCGGAGCGGCCTGGTCGGCGCGCTCCACCACCGCCGGGGCGTCGGCGGCGTCACCGCCACCGCGGGTGCGCCGGCGCTGGCGCGGGGTCCGGGTGCGCTCCGGGCGCTCCTCGGTCTTCTCAGCCGCCTTCGGGCCGCGACCACGGCGTCCGCCGGGCTCGCCCAGGTCCTCCAGCTCCTCCGCGCCCAGACCCGCGCGGGTCCGCTCGGCGCGGGGCAGGATGCCCTTGGTGCCCGCCGGGATGTCCAGCTCCTCGTACAGGTGCGGGGAGCTGGAGTAGGTCTCGACCGGGTCGTGGAAGTCCAGGCCGAGCGCCTTGTTGATCAGCTGCCAGCGCGGGATGTCGTCCCAGTCGACCAGGGTCACCGCCGTACCCTTCGCGCCCGCGCGGCCGGTGCGGCCCACGCGGTGGAGGAAGGTCTTCTCGTCCTCCGGCGACTGGTAGTTGATGACGTGGGTGACGCCCTCGACGTCGATGCCGCGCGCGGCGACGTCGGTGCAGACGAGCACGTCGACCTTGCCGTTGCGGAAGGCGCGCAGCGCCTGCTCGCGGGCGCCCTGGCCCAGGTCGCCGTGGACGGCGCCGGAGGCGAAGCCGCGGCGCTCCAGCTGCTCGGCGATGTCGGCCGCCGTGCGCTTCGTGCGGCAGAAGATCATCGCGAGCCCGCGGCCGTTGGCCTGCAGGATGCGGGAGACCATCTCCGGCTTGTCCATCGAGTGCGCGCGGTAGACGTGCTGCTTGATGTTGGCGACGGTGACGCCCTCGCCGTCGGGCGAGGTGGCGCGGATGTGCGTCGGCTGCGACATGTAGCGGCGGGCGAGACCGATGACCGCGCCCGGCATGGTGGCCGAGAACAGCATGGTCTGGCGCTTCGCCGGAAGCATGTTCATGATCTTCTCGACGTCGGGCAGGAAGCCCAGGTCGAGCATCTCGTCGGCCTCGTCCAGGACGAGGACCTTGACGTGGGAGAGGTCGAGCTTGCGCTGGCCGGCCAGGTCGAGCAGGCGGCCGGGGGTGCCGACGACCACGTCGACGCCCTTCTGCAGCGCCTCGACCTGCGGCTCGTACGCCCGGCCGCCGTAGATGGCGAGGACGCGCACGTTCCGCACCTTGCCGGCGGTCAGCAGGTCGTTGGTGACCTGGGTGCACAGCTCGCGGGTGGGCACGACGACGAGCGCCTGCGGGGCGTCGGTCAGCTGCTCGGGCTTCGCCCGGCCGGCCTCGACGTCCATGGGGACGGTCACGCGCTCCAGGATCGGGAGGCCGAAACCGAGGGTCTTGCCCGTACCGGTCTTGGCCTGGCCGATGACGTCGGTGCCGGTGAGGGCGACCGGAAGGGTCATCTCCTGGATGGGGAAGGGGGTCACGATGCCGACGGCCTCCAGGGCCTCGGCCGTCTCGGAAAGGATTCCGAGCTCTCGGAAAGTCGTAGTCAGGGTGCTGCCTCTTCTGTGAGACGCGGCGCGAGGCGAACGAAGGGGGTCGTACCGTGCCGGATCACTGTCGGCGCGATCGGTGAAGACCGCCGCCGGGTGGCACGGGACCACTGCCGTCGCTCGAGCGTCGTACCGCTGAGGGTGACCCTTCCGCGGGTCCGCCGGAAGGGCTGTCGGGCCGGAGCCGATCGGGCCACCGACCGGGCATCCTCATTCATGAGTCGGCCCACCGGATACGTCCGAACGTGCGAAAGCATGTCCGCATACTCAGCAGGCGCCTTACCACTGTACCCCGGAATCGCGCATGTGTGTCGGGGGAAAACGTGATGAGGGCACGGTCACACTGACTGACCAGGGCCTTCCCGGGCCCTGCGGGCGGGCTATTGTGCGCTGCATGGAGACGCCTGACAACGCCACACCCACCGGGATCGCCGCCAAGGACTGGGCGACGGCTTCCGCCGAGCCGCAGTACCGCGCCGCCGTGATCGACCTCCTCGGCGCCCTCGCCTACGGAGAGCTGGCGGCCTTCGAGCGGCTCGCCGAGGACGCCAAGCTGGCGCCGACCCTCGCGGACAAGGCGGAGCTGGCGAAGATGGCCTCGGCCGAGTTCCACCACTTCGAGCAGCTGAGGGACCGTCTCGCGACCGTCGAGGCGGAGCCGACGGCGGCCATGGAGCCCTTCGCGAAGGCGCTCGACGACTTCCACCGCCAGACCGCGCCGTCGGACTGGCTGGAGGGCCTGGTCAAGGCGTACGTGGGCGACTCGATCGCCAGCGACTTCTACCGGGAGGTCGCGACCCGGCTCGACTCCGACACCCGCGCCCTGGTGCTCTCCGTCCTCGACGACACCGGCCACGGCAACTTTGCCGTGGAGAAGGTCCGCGCCGCGATCGACGCCGACCCGCGCGTCGGCGGCCGCCTCGCGCTCTGGGCGCGCCGCCTGATGGGCGAGGCGCTGTCCCAGGCCCAGCGCGTGGTCGCCGAGCGGGACGCGCTCTCCACGATGCTGGTCGGCGGCGTCGCGGACGGCTTCGACCTCGCGGAGGTCGGCCGGATGTTCTCCCGGATCACCGAGGCGCACACCAAGCGCATGGCCGCGCTGGGCCTCGCCGCCTGATCAAGCGGGGCCCGATCGCACGGGCCTGATCAAGCGGGTTTGATCACGCGGGGCGGCGTCGCCCGCTCGGACCGCCGCCGCTCAGACCGTCGCCGATCGGCGCAGCCGGCGCGCGGCGCGGGGGCGGATCAGGAGCGAGAGCAGGACCGCCGCCACCGCCACCGCGCCCACCAGGGTCGCGAAGGGGTGGCCGGGGCCGATCGCCCCGTGGGTGACGAGCGCGCCGAACACCCCGCCGAGCGCGCCGGTGACGAGGACGAGCCCCCGGCCGGGCAGACGGTCGGGCAGCCGGCGGACGGCGGCCCAGGCCAGAACGAGACCGAGCAGGGCGGAGCCGAGGGCTTCCAGGTACATCGGGGGATCACCTCGCGAGGGGTGCGGGGCGGGTGGTGCGGTCGAGGTCGTACCTACCCGTGGCGCCCGGCGCGCAATCCTCCCGTACCGCCCGACGAGGGCATACGGGCACACGAAGGGCCCGGTGGACCGAAGCCGGTCCACCGGGCCCTTCCCGTAGATCCTGGGCTCAGAGCGCGCCGAAACCCACGCGGCGGACGGCGGGCTCGCCGAGCTCCACGTACGCGATCCTGTCGGCCGGAACGAGGACCTTGCGGCCCTTCTCGTCCGAGAGGCTGAGCAGCTGCGCCTTGCCGGCCAGCGCGTCGGCAACCGCGCGCTCGACCTCCTCGGCGGACTGCCCGCTCTCCAGAACGATCTCCCGGGGCGCGTGCTGCACGCCGATCTTGACCTCCACGGCTATGTCCCTCCGAACGGTCAGCGTTGCGCGATTCATCCGCGCCGTACGCAGCACACATTAGCCCGGTGAGGGGACGATCACGGTGCGGCCGCCGCACGCCAGGAGCGAACACGCGCCGGGACCGGGCGACCGCCCGGACGGGTCAGTGGCCCTCGGCGCTCAGCTGCCCGTCGACCGGGTGCAGCGGGAAGCCCGCGATGCCGCGCCAGGCGAGCGAGGTCAGCAGCCCCACCGCCTTGTCGCGCGGGATGGCGGACCCGCTCGACAGCCAGTAGCGGGCCACGACCTGCGAGACGCCGCCGAGGCCCACGGCGAGGAGCATCGACTCGTCCTCGGACAGGCCGGTGTCCTCGGCGATCACCTGGGAGATCGCCTCGGCGCACTGGAGGCTGACCCGGTCCACGCGCTCGCGCACGGCCGGCTCGTTGGTCAGGTCGGACTCGAAGACCAGCCGGAACGCGCCGCCCTCGTCCTCGACGTAGGCGAAGTACGCGTCCATGGTCGCCGCCACCCGGAGCTTGTTGTCCGTGGTGGAGGCCAGGGCCGTGCGCACGGCCAGGAGGAGGGACTCGCAGTGCTGGTCGAGGAGGGCCAGGTAGAGCTCCAGCTTCCCCGGGAAGTGCTGGTACAGCACCGGCTTGCTGACGCCCGCCCGCTCGGCGATGTCGTCCATGGCGGCGGAGTGGTACCCCTGGGCGACGAAGACCTCCTGGGCCGCGCCGAGCAGCTGGTTCCGTCGGGCACGTCGCGGCAGGCGCGTGCCCCGAGGGCGTGCTGCCTCTGTCTGCTCGATGGCGCTCACGCGGCCTCCCAAGTTTCGATCCATGCGCGCTGTAGCGACGCGCCGCCATCGTACTTTTGGGTAACCCGGCTGTGCGCGGTGCGGACGCAGAATTTCACGGACCGGACACCGGGGTCGACAGGCGGTTCGGGACGGAACCGGACGGATCGGCGGGGGCGCGGCCCGGCGGGGCCGTTTCCGCCGTCCCCGCGGCCGCTCACCCGCGCCCCCGCCGGTCCCTCAGCGGTAGTCGTCCTCGTCCAGGGTGACGACGCGCGCCTGCTCGGACGCGTCGGCCTCGTTCGCCGACTCGCGTTCGACGTGGGTCAGCGGCTCGTCCTCGCGCGGCCGGAGTTCCGCGTGCTGCTCGGCGGCGTCGGCCTCGGGCGTCTCCTCGTCCAGCTCGACGACCTCCTCCTCGGCGAACGTGTCCGGCTCGGTCGGATCGACAGTCATGCGGTTCCTTCCGGTACGCGGGTCGAGGTCCTTCCCGACGGCTTCCCTTCGAGCCTAGGAGTACACGTGTCCCGCCGCACACGGACTTGTGACCGCACCCACACGCGGGGGCGCGTGATCGTCTCGTAATATTGCGGCCATGTCCTCGACCGAGCTGCCGGAAACCCGGACCGCCGCGCCACCCGCGTCGCGGAACCGCCCCGTACGGGTCGCCGACGGCGAGGAGCTCCGCTCCGTCGCCCTGCCCGGCCTCAGCCTGACCGTCCGCTCCCGGCCGGGGACCCGGCCCGGCCTGCCGCCCGCGCTGTACGTCCACGGCCTCGGCGGCTCCTCGCAGAACTGGTCCGCCCTGATGCCGCTGCTCGCGGACGTCGTCGACGGCGAGGCGGTCGACCTGCCCGGCTTCGGCGTCTCCCCGCCGCCCGAGGACGGCAACTACTCGGTCACCGGGCACGCCCGCGCCGTCATCCGGCTCCTCGACTCCGGGGGACGCGGACCGGTCCACCTCTTCGGCAACTCGCTGGGCGGCGCCGTCGCCACCCGCGTCGCCGCCGTCCGGCCCGACCTGGTCCGCACCCTCACCCTGGTCTCGCCGGCCCTGCCCGAGCTGCGCGCCCAGCGCACCGCCTGGCCGACCGCGCTCCTCGCGCTGCCCGGCGTCTCCTCCTTCTTCGCGCGGCTCACCCGGGACTGGACGGCCGAGCAGCGGGTCCGCGGAGTCATGGCGCTCTGCTACGGCGACCCCGGCCAGGTCACCGACGAGGGCTTCCTGCACGCGGTCGAGGAGATGGAACGGCGCCTGGAGCTCCCGTACTTCTGGGACGCGATGGCCCGTTCCTCGCGCGGCATCGTCGACGCGTACACCCTCGGCGGGCAGCACGGACTGTGGCGCCAGGCCGAACGGGTCCTCGCCCCGACGCTGCTCGTCTACGGCGCGCGCGACCGGCTCGTCTCGTTCCGGATGGCCCGGAGGGCGGCCACCGCCTTCCGCGGCTCGCGCCTGCTGACCCTGCCCGACGCGGGGCACGTGGCGATGATGGAGTACCCCGAGACGGTCGCCCAGGCCGCCCGGGAACTGATCGCCGACCACGGCGGGAGCTGATCCGGGGCGTGGGACGACACAGCCGCAAGGGCTCCGCGCCCTCGCCGGCCGACACCGGCCGGCCGACGTCCGCCGAGCAGCGGCGGACCGCACCGGAACCGGGCGCGGCCGGGCCGGGCGCCGGCACGGGCCGCCGCCGCAGGACCACGGCCGGGGACGGCCAGGACCCGACGGGCACACCGTCCGGCGGGACGCCACGGTACGGCGCACCCCCGCAGGGCGGCGCACCGCCGTACGGGACACCCGCGCACGGCGTCCCCGCGTACGGGGGCCAGGGGTACGGCACGCCCGCGCACGGCACCCCGATGTACGGGACTCCCGCGCACGGCACCCCGGCGTACGGGGCCCCCGGCACCCCCGCCCACGGCATCCCCGTCCACCGGACCGGCGCCGTGCGGGGCGGGCACCCGCAGCACGACGAGGGCGGCGCGCGCCCCGCGCCGTACGACGGCCGGCGCGGCCGCACCCTGACCGCCGAGCCCGAACAGGGCGACGAGCAGGGGACGTTCGTCCCAGCCCCCCGTCACGACGACGACGATCCCGACGCCGAGGCCCCGGCCGCCCGGGGCGGGCTCGGCCGCACCCTCGCCGGGGTCGGCGCCGCGGCCGTCGCCACCGTCCTCGCCGTCGTCGTCACCGGACAGGTCACCGGCGAGGAGGCGCCCGAGGCGGCCCCGCGCGCCGCCGGGGAACCGGCCGAGCGGGCCGTGGACGACTCCTCCGCCTCCCGCTCCGAGGGCCGGACCACCCCGTCGCTCCCGACGGCGCCCCCGGAGCCCCCGGCGCCCACGTATGAACAGTTGATGAACCGTCAGTTCCCCATCGATCCGAAGCTGAAGGGGTCCGGTGCCTTCGAGGCCGTCCAGGGCTTCCAGAAGGCGCCGGGGAAGGGGAAGCTCATCCGCTACCGCGTCGACGTCGAGAAGGGGCTCGGGCTCGACCCGAAGCTCTTCGCCGACGCCGTGCAGAAGACCCTCAACGACCCGCGCAGCTGGGCCGGCAACGGCGCGATGACCTTCGAGCGGATCTCCGGCGGAGAAGCGCAGTTCGTCATCACGCTCGCCAGTCCCGGCACCACCGGCGTCTGGTGCCGGAAGTCCGGGCTCGACACGACGGTCGACAACGTCTCCTGCGACTCCGCCTCCACCGAGCGCGTGATGATCAACGCGTTCCGCTGGGCCCAGGGCGCCGACACCTTCGGCCCCAAGGCCATCCACGCCTACCGCCAGATGCTCATCAACCACGAGATCGGCCACCGGCTCGGGCACAACCACGTGAACTGCCGCACCCCCGGCGCGCTCGCCCCCGTGATGCAGCAGCAGACGAAGTCCCTGGACATCGACGGCGTTCGCTGCCGTCCCAATCCCTGGGTGCACCCCGGAAGTTGAGACGGCACCCGGCCGGCGGCCCGTTCCGTGGCCGATCGCATGTCGAGACGCATGTCTCAAAAGCAAGGCGCATCGCGTTGACATCGCTCGCGCGTTCGTCCATATTTCTCGGCATGTCGCACCGACACGCCACCACCGAGCGCGCCGCCATCGAGCTGGCGCTCATCGGCGTGTCCGGACATGCCGTGTCCGACGTTCTCTGTCGCTGACCCCTGCCCGAGCGCACGTCGGCCCCTTCGCGTTTCCCGCACCAGCCGACGCCTTTCCGCGCCCGGGTTCCCGCCCCGTGGGCGCGGCTCCTCCGTGCGTCAGGAATGCTCGGCACTTCCCCTGCTCGGCACCTCCCCGGAAACGCCGTCTCTTGCCGCTGCCCGCGCGGAACTCCCCTTCCTTCCGCCGCAGTTCTCCGAGAGGTCTTCTCCGATGCGTCAACCGTCCGTCATTTCCCGCCGCGTGGCAGCGGCCGCCGTCAGTGTCGTCCTGGCCTCGGGCACCGCCGCCTGCGCGGGACCCGAGGACGCCGGCGCCGAGAGCGGCACCTCCGGCAAGGGCTCGGCCGCCCCGCAGAAGGGCGGCACCCTCACCGTCCTCAACGCCGAGGCCCAGACCGACTTCGACCCCGCCCGCCTCTACACCTCCGGCGGCGGCAACGTCCCCTCCCTCGTCTTCCGCACGCTCACCACCCGCAACCGCGAGGCGGGCGCCGCCGGCACCCAGGTCGTCCCCGACCTCGCCACCGACATCGGGCGTCCCAACAAGGACGCCACCGAGTGGACGTACACCCTCAAGGACGGGCTGAAGTTCGAGGACGGCACGCCCATCACCAGCGCCGACGTCAAGTACGGCATCGAGCGCTCCTTCGCCGCCGAGCTCTCCGGCGGCGCGCCCTACCTGCGCGACTGGCTGGTCGGCGGCGACACCTACCAGGGCCCCTACAAGGACCCCGAGGGCCTCGCGTCCATCGTCACCCCCGACCCGAAGACCATCGTCTTCAAGCTGCGGAAGCCCGAGGGCGAGTTCCCCTTCGTCGCCACCCAGACGCAGTTCGCCCCCGTGCCCAAGGCCACGGACAAGGGCGCCAAGTACGAGGAGCACCCCGTCTCCTCCGGCCCGTACAAGGTCGTGAGCAACGAGAACGACGGCGAGCGCCTCGTCCTGGAGCGCAACGAGCACTGGGACCCGAAGACCGACGAGGAGCGCAAGGCCTACCCGGACAGGATCGACGTCCGGTCCGGGCTCGACGAGGCCGTCATCAACCAGCGCCTCGCCACCTCCTCCGGCGCCGACGCCGCCGCCGTCACCACCGACACCAACCTGGGCCCGGCCGAACTCGCCCAGATCGGCTCGGACAAGGCGCTCGCCGCCCGCGTCGGCACCGGCCACTTCGGCTTCACCAACTACATCGCCTTCAACCCGAAGGTGAAGCCCTTCGACAACCCGAAGGTCCGCCAGGCCATCGCGTACGCGGTCAACCGCACCAGCGTCGTCAACGCCGCCGGCGGCTCCGCGCTCGCCGAGCCCGCCACCACCTTCCTGCCCGAGCAGAAGGCCTTCGGCTTCACGCCGTACGACCACTTCCCGGCCGGCAGGACGGGCAACCCGGAGAAGGCCGAGCAGCTCCTCGAGGAGGCCGGGTTCCCGAACGGGCTGACCGTCACCCTGCTGCACTCCACCGCCCAGAACCGCACCACCAGCCCCGAGATCGCCACCGCCGTCCAGGAGGCCCTGGGCAAGGCCGGCATCACCGTGAAGCTCGACGGCCAGGAGCCCAACTCCTTCAACGAGAAGCGCTGGAGCGTCAAGGACGCGCCCGGCTTCTTCCTCTCCCGCTGGGGCGCCGACTGGCCGGCCGGCGGCCCGTTCCTCGCGCCGATCTTCGACGGGCGCCAGATCGTCACCAACGGCTCCAACTACAACCACGCGCAGCTGAACGACCCGGCGGTCAACAAGGAGATCGACGAGATCAACAAGCTGACCGACCTCAAGGCCGCCGCCGCGCGCTGGGGCGCCCTCGACAAGAAGATCGGCGAGCAGGCCCTCGACGTCCCGCTCTTCCACCCGGTCTACAAGCGGCTCGTCGGCAAGGACGTCAAGAACGTCGTCATCAGCGACTGGACCGGCGTCCTCGACGTCTCGCAGGTCGCGGTCAAGTGACCACCCCGACCGACGCACCGGCGCCCGTGGCGGGCATCCCCGTCACGGGCGCCGCCCGGCGGGTGTGGCGACGGCTGCGCACCCGCCCGGCCGCCCTCGCCTCCCTCGCCGTCCTGCTCCTGCTCGTCCTCCTCGCCCTGGCCGCGCCGCTGCTCGCCGCCCTGGAGGGCCAGGACGCGTACGCGTACCACGACGACCTCGTGGACTCGGCGCGCGGCGGCGTCCCGTACGGCTCCTTCGGCGGCGCGAGCGCCGACCACTGGCTCGGCGTCGAACCGGGCACCGGCCGCGACCTGTTCGTCCGGCTCCTGTACGGCGCCCGGATCTCGCTGCTCGTCGGCATCGGCGCCACCGTCGTCCAGATCCTCATCGGCGTCCTCGTCGGCCTCGCCGCCGGGCTCGGCAACCGCTGGGTCGACACCGTCCTCGGCCGCGCCACCGACGTCCTCGTCGCCCTGCCGATGCTGGTCCTCGCCATCGCGCTGACCGCCGTCGTCCCCCGCGACTTCCCCCGGCCGCTGCTCCTGATCCTCGTCATCGGGTTCCTCGGCTGGGCCGGCACCTCCCGGATCGTGCGCGCCCAGACGCTCACCCTCAAGAGCCTCGACTTCGTCGCCGCCTCCCGTCTCGCCGGCTCCGGGCGGTGGCGCACCGCCCGCCGGGAGCTGCTGCCCGCCCTCGCCGCCCCCGTCATCACCTACGCGGCGATCCTCGTCCCCACCAACATCGTCGTCGAGGCCTCCCTGTCCTTCCTCGGCGTCGGCGTCACCCCGCCCACCCCGTCCTGGGGGCAGATGCTGTCGACCGCGCAGACCTGGTTCCGCGCCGACCCGGCGTACGTCCTGCTGCCCGCCGGACTGCTCTTCACCACCGTGCTCGCCTTCACCGTCCTCGGCGACGCGGTCCGCACGGCCCTCGACCCGCGCGAGGCGAGCCGGCTGCGCGTGGGCACCCGTAAGGAGTCCTCCCGATGACCCGCTTCGTCCTCAAGCGGCTCGCGGGTGCCGCGCTCGTCCTCCTGGCGCTCTCGGTCCTCGTGTACGGCCTCTTCTACCTGGCCCCCGGCGACCCCGCCCGGCTGGCCTGCGGCGAGCGCTGCAACCCGCAGCAGATCGCCCAGGTCCGTGAACAACTCGGCCTGAACGAAAGCGTGTTCGCCCAGTACCTGCACTTCCTCCAGGGCGTCTTCACCGGCCGCGACTACTCCACCGGCACCTCCGTCGTGCACTGCGACGCGCCCTGCCTCGGCCTCTCGTACCAGAGCGACCAACAGGTGACCCGGCTCGTCCTGGAGCGCCTGCCCGCGACCGCCTCCCTGGCCCTCGGCGCCATGGTGGTCTGGCTGCTCGTCGGCATCGGCACCGGACTGCTCTCCGCCCTGCGCCGGGGCGGGATCACCGAGCGCGCCCTGACCGTCCTCACCCTCGCCGGCACCGGCACGCCCGTCTTCATCCTGGGCCTGCTCCTCCTCATGGCCGTCTGCGCCCACCTCCAGTGGCTGCCCTTCCCCAGCTACGTGCCGCTGGGCGAGGACCCCGAGCAGTGGGCCTGGAACATGCTGCTGCCCTGGATCACCCTCGGCCTCTTCGAATCCGCCAAGTACGCCCGGCTCACCCGCAGTTCCACCCTGGAGACGCTCGCCGAGGACCACATCCGCACCTTCCGCGCGTACGGCGTGGGGGAGCGGACCGTCGTCACCCGGCACGCCCTGCGCGGCGCCGTCCCGCCCGTGATCGCGATCAGCGCCGTGGACCTCGGCTCGATGTTCGGCGGGGCCGTCCTCACCGAATCCCTCTTCGGCATCCCCGGCCTCGGCAAGACCCTCATCGACGGCGTGCGCGAGATCGACCTGCCCGTGGTGGTCGGCGTGGTCATGGTGATGGGCACGGCCGTCGTCCTCGCCAACGTCCTCGCGGACCTGCTGTACGCGGCCGCCGACCGAAGGGTGGTCCTGACGTGACGACGGAGAAGGGTGGTCCTGACGTGACCGCGCCCGAGACCGAAGCCCCCCTGGTCGACGTACGGGACCTGTCCGTCTCCTTCGACCGCGACGGAGACCCCGTACGGGCCGTCGACGGGCTCTCCCTCACCCTCGCCGAGGGGCGGGCGCTCGCCCTCGTCGGGGAGTCGGGCAGCGGCAAGTCCACCGTCGCCGGCGCCCTCCTCGGCCTCCACCGGGGCACCGGCGCGCGGGTCACCGGCACCGTGCGCGTCGGCGGCGTCGACGTCGCCACCGCCGGCCCCGCCGACCTGCGGCGGCTGCGCGGCGGGATCGCCGCCATGGTCTTCCAGGACCCGCTGTCCTCCCTCGACCCCTACTACGCCGTCGGCGACCAGATCGCAGAGGTGTACCGGATCCACGCCGGGGGCACGCGGAAGGCCGCCCGCGCCCGCGCCGTGGACGTCCTCGACCGGGTCGGCATCCCCGACGCGGCCCGCCGCTCCCGCTCCCGCCCGCACGAGTTCAGCGGCGGCATGCGGCAGCGCGCCCTCATCGCGATGGCCCTCGCCTGCGAGCCCCGGCTCCTCGTCGCCGACGAGCCGACCACCGCCCTCGACGTCACCGTGCAGGCCCAGATCCTCGACCTGCTGCACGAGCTGCGCCGCGAGACCGGCACCGCGCTGCTCCTCGTCACCCACGACGTGGGCGTGGCCGCCGAGAGCGCCGACGAGGTACTCGTCATGCGCGACGGGCGCGAGGTCGAACGCGGCCCCGTCGCCGGCCTCCTGGGCGCGCCCTCGGAGCCGTACACGCGCAGGCTCCTCTCCGCCGTGCCCCGGCTCGACGGGCCGGTCAGGGCCCCTTCGGAGGAAGGGGAGATGCTGCTCGAAGCGGTCGGCCTGCGGCGCGAGTTCGGGCGCGGCGGGCGGACCGTGACCGCCGTCGACGACGTCTCGCTCACCGTCCGCGCGGGCGAGACCCTCGGCCTCGTCGGGGAGTCCGGCAGCGGCAAGACCACCCTCGGCCGGATGCTCGTACGGCTCCTCGACCCGACCGGCGGTCGACTCCGCTACGGAGGCGTGGAGATCGGCGCCCTGTCGGAGCGGGAGCTGCGCCCGTACCGCCGCGAACTCCAGATGGTCTTCCAGGACCCCGTCGCCTCCCTCAACCCGCGCCGCTCCGTCGGCGAGTCGATCGCCGACCCGCTGCGGACGGCGGGGGAGCGCGACGAGAAGCGGATCCGGGACCGGGTGGGGGAACTCCTCGACCGGGTGGGGCTCGACCCCGACCGGTACGAGGCCTACCCGCACGAGTTCAGCGGCGGCCAGCGCCAGCGCGTCGGCATCGCCCGCGCGCTCGCCGCCGAACCCCGCCTGATCGTCTGCGACGAACCCGTCTCCGCGCTCGACGTCACCACCCAGGCCCAGGTCACCGCACTGCTCGCCGAACTCCAGGCCGAACTCGGCCTCGGGCTCGTCTTCATCGCCCACGACCTCGCGGTCGTCCGGCAGGTCAGCGACCGGGTCGCCGTCATGCGCGGCGGCCGGATCGTGGAGCAGGGCACGGTCGAGGAGGTGTACGGGACGCCCCGGGACCCGTACACCCGGCAGCTGCTCGCCGCCGTCCCCTCCCTGGACCCGGCCCTCGCGGCGGCGCGCCGGGAGCGGCGCGGGGAACAGCGCGCGGAGCGGGACGGGGAACTGGCCGTCGCCTGACGCTCCGTGACCGTTCCGCCGCCTACCGCGACGGAACGCGACCGGGGTGGGAAAGTTACGAGCATTCACCCCTTCCGGTGGTACGACGGACAACCGTCCGTCGTACCACCGACTTCTTTGTTTACGTTCTTCCCGCTGCGAGTCACCGGACCAACGGTGGCCGCCGTCAAGGGAGATCGGGGGTGCACTCGTGCGGATCGGACTGCTCACGGAGGGTGGCTACCCGTACGCCGTCGGTGAGTCCGGGGTCTGGTGCGAGCGGCTCGTGCGCGGACTCGGGCAGCACCGCTTCGACCTGTACGCCGTCGGCCGCCCGTCCGCCGCCGGCGCCTCCCTCCCGCTGCCCCCCAACGCCCGGCTCGTCCGCGCCGCCGACCCCGAGGGCGCCTCCGGGAACCTCCTCGAACGCGCCGCGCTCGGCACGGCCCGCGCCGCCCGCCGCGCCTACGGCCGCCGCGACCGGCGCCGCTTCACCGAGGCGTACGAGCGCCTCGCGACGGGCCTCTGCGCGGAGGAGGCGGAGGGTACGGGGGGCGCGCGGGGAGTGAGCACGGCGGGTGCCGGGGGCTCGGGCGCGGCCGACGTGGGGGAGCCGGGAGGCGCGGCCGCCTTCGCCGAAGGGCTCTACGCGCTCGCCGAACTCGCCCGCGAGCGCGGCGGACTGCCCGGCGCGCTCCGCTCCGACGACGCCGTCCGCGCCCTCGAAGCCGCCTGCCGCGCGCCCGGCGCGCGCCGGGGCGCGGCCGCCGCCGGACTCCCCGACCACCTCGCCTTCGCCGAGCACCTGGAAGGGGTCCTGCGCCCCCTCTCCCTCGACTGGTACGAGGAGGACGCCCTCGGCGCGGCCGACCTCTGCCACGCCGCCGCCGGAGGCACCACCGCCCTCCCGGGACTCCTGGCCGGACACTTCTTCGGGACCCCGCTGCTCGTCACCGAGTACGGCGTCCAGCTCCGCGCCCACTACCTCTCGGCCGCCGGCGCCGACCGCTCCGCGCCCCTGCGCACCCTGCTCGCCGCCCTCCACGGACGGCTCGCCGCCGAGGTCTACCGGCAGGCCGCCCTGCTCACCCCCGGCAACGCCCACACCCGCCGCTGGCAGGAGAGGTGCGGCGCCGACCGGGACCGCGTCCGCACCGTCCACCCCGGCATGGCCGCCGACCGCTTCGACGGGGTCGGCGAGGACGAGGAGAGCGGCGACCCGGCCACCCTGGTCTGGGTCGGCCGCGCCGAGCCCGCCAAGGACCTCGTCGCCCTGCTGCACGCCTTCGCCGAGATCAGGACGCGGCAGCCCGACGCCCGGCTGCGGATCGTCACCGTCCCCGTACGGGACCCGGGTGCCGAGCCGTACCTCGCCCAGTGCAGGGCGCTCGCGGCGCAGCTCTTCCCCGACGAGGCCGCCGGGGCGCACGCCGTCGGCGAGAACCCCGTCTCCTTCGAGGAGCTGGGCGGCCCCGAGGCGCCCACCCTGGAGGACACCTACGCCTCCGGCGCGGTCGTCGTCCTCTCCAGCGTCGTCGAGGGCTTCCCGGCCGGGCTCGTCGAGGCGATGTTCTGCGCGCGGGCCACCGTCTCGACCGACGTCGGCGCGGTCGTCGAGATCATCGGCGGCACCGGGCTCGTCGTGCCCCCGCGCAACCCCCGGGCGCTCGCCGACGCGTGCCTCGCGCTGCTGCGCGACCCCGAGCGGCGGTACCGGCTCGGGGCCGCCGCCCGCGCCCGCGCGCTCGAACTCTTCACCGTCGAGCAGAACCTGGCCGCGTTCCGCGGCATCTACCTCGAACTCCTCTCCCACGCGCCGGTCCGCCACCGGCCCGGGGACGGAGCCCTCTTCGCCCACCCCGCCGAGGCGCACGTGCCGGGCAGCTGGACCCCCCGGGCCGTGACCGCGGGCACGGGAGCGCCCGATGCCTGAAGGAGACACCCCCATGCGCGGCCCCGCCGCCCCGACGAGCCCCGGAGCCCGGGACGCCCGCGCCGAGGTCCTCCTCGGCACCCCCGCCCTCACGGCCGCCGTCGAGGAACCCCCGTCCGGGATAGTCCGGGCCCCGGGGGCGGCCACGGCGACACCCCCGCGGCCCCACCCGACCGACCCCGCGCTCCAGGAGAACCGCGAGGAACGCCCCGCCGAACCGCCGCCCGCCCACGAACCCCCGATGGACCGCGCCACACCGAGCACGCCGCCCACGCCTCCGGCCGTGAAGCCCGAGGCCCCGGCTGTAAAGCCCGCGCCCCCCGCCCCCCGCCCCCGGCACGGCACCGCCGACCCCGTCAAAGTGCTTCTGCACCGGCACCGGGAGTTGTGCGAGCGGGCCGTCGATCCGCTGGAGGTGGCCGCCGGGCTCGAAGCGCAGGGGTTCACCGACCGGACCGCCGCACGCTACCGGCACCGGGACGTGTTCTCGCTCGCCGAGGAGCTGTACGCGCGCGTGCCGCGCCGCCCGGAGGAGGTCCGCGTCGCCGAGGACCGGCCCGAGCCCGTCGCCCCCTGGGCGCTCGCCGTGCTCGCGCCCGGCGCCGTCGCCGCGCTCGCCTGGCTCGGACTCGCCCTCACCCACGGGCCCGTGCGCGCCGCCGTCGGCGCCGCCGGGGCCCTCGCCCTCGGCGGGGCGCTGTTCCTCGCCGTCCGGCACGGCCCCCTGCGCGCGCCCGGCGGCCGGACCGTGCCCGCCGCCCGGCTCTGGGCCCTCTGGCTCCTGGCGTACGCGGTCGGCGGCGACGGCCTCCTCGCGGAGGTGCTCACCGGCGGCCCCGACGACCTCTGGGAGCTCACCCCCGGCCCCCTCCTGGGCCTCGCCCTCGCCGTCGCCCCCGCCGCCTGGTGCGCCCACCTCTTCGCCCGCCGGGCCCGCCGCCGGATCGCCGACAGCCGGGGTCTCGCCGACTTCGCCGCCGCCGTCCGGCCGCTGCTCCTCGGCACCGTGAGCCTCCAACTCCTCGCCCTCGCCGCCCTCCTCCTCCCCACCGGGGCCGGCCCGGGGGCCCTCGCCCTCGGCGCGCTCCTGCTGCTCGCCCGCCTCCTCACCGTCCACGGCCACCCCGAGACGGCCTCGGCCGCCCTCGCCGCGGCCTGCGCCGCCGAGGTCCTCGCCCTCGCGAGCGTCCTCTCCTCCCGCCTCCCCGTCCCCGGCTTCGACGCGCTCGCCGTCCCGGTGCGCGCCGTCACCGACGCCTGGGGTCCCGGGGCCGTCCCCACCCTCGTCTGCGGCGCCGCCGCGCTCGGCCTCCTGGCCCACGCGACCGGCTCCCTCGCCCGGGCCTCGGCCCACACCACCCCGTGAACCCCCGCACACCCGCGGAGCCGACGCCGCGGGCGTGCTCCGCCCCCTCTCCCACCACCCCTCATCACCCCGCAAGGAGAACGAAGACCATGACCCCGCAATCCCGAGGAACGGCCGGTCGGCACGAAGGGGCCGCGCGATGAGGGTCCTCCTGCTCGGAGCCAACGGCTTCATCGGCCGCTTCGTCGCCGACCGGCTGCTCGCCGACCCGGCCGTCCACCTCACCGCCCTGGGCCGGGGCGACGACGCCGACGTGCGGTTCGACCTCGCGTCCGGCAGCCCCGGCGCGCTGACCCGCTTCCTCGACGCCGTCCACCCCGGAGTCGTCGTCAACTGCGCGGGCGCCACCCGCGGCGGCGCCCGCGACCTGACCCGGCACAACACCGTCGCCGTCGCCACCGTCTGCGAGGCCCTGCGCCGCAGCGGCTGCGGCGCCCGGCTCGTCCAGGTCGGCTGCGCCTCGGAGTACGGGCCGAGCCAGCCCGGCTCCTCCACCGCCGAGGACGCCGTGCCCCGCCCCGGCGGCCCGTACGGCGTGTCCAAGCTGGCCGCGACCGAACTCGTCCTCGGCTCCGGCCTCGACGCCGTCGTCCTGCGGGTCTTCTCGCCCGTCGGCCCCGGCACCCCCGCCGGCTCCCCGCTCGGCCGCCTCGCCGAGGCGATGCGCCGGGCCATGCAGGCCGGGGACGGCGAGCTCAAGCTCAGCGGCCTCGGCGTGCAGCGGGACTTCGTGGACGTACGGGACGTGGCGCGGGCCGTCCACGCCGCCTCGCTCTCCGCCGCCCAGGGCGTCGTCAACATCGGCACCGGCCGCGCGGTCCGGCTCCGCGACGCCGCCGCCGTCCTCGCCCGGGTCGCCGGCTACGCCGGCAACCTCAACGAGCTGGACGCCCCGCACGGCATCCCGCAGCGCCCGATGATCGGCGCCCCCCGCACCGAGGGGACCATCGCCGACCAACTGGCCTCCGCCCCCTACCCGTACCCCGACGGCTGCGGGCCCTGGCAGCAGGCCGACGTGCGCACCGCCCGCGACCGGCTCGGCTGGCGCCCCCGGATCAACCTGGAGGAGTCGCTCGCCGACATCTGGATGGAGGCGGCGTGTCGCATCTGACGGGCACCACGGCCACCGGAGCGGTCCAGGCCCTGGGGGTGGGCGTCCCCGGCTACGCCCACCCGCTGCTCGCCCCCGTCGAGTGGGCCGAGCTGACCCGCCCCGGCACCCCCCTGCACTGGGCCGTGCTCAACGTCGCGGACGGGCCGGGCAGCCGCCCCGACCCGCACTGCCTGGAGGCGGCCGGGAAGCTCCGCGCCGCCGGGGTCAGGGTCCTCGGGCACCTGGACGCCGCCCACGGTTCCCGGCCCTTCGGGGAGCTGGTCACGGACGCGCACCGCTTCCTCGACTGGTACAAGGTGGACGGCTACTACCTGGACCGCTGCCCCGCCGACCGGGCCGACCTGGCCGGGGTGCGGCGGGTCTGCGCCACCCTGGAGACCGTCCTCGGCGGCGAGGCCCACCTCGTCCTCGGCCACGGCACCCACCCGCACCCCGGGTACGCCGAGACCGCGGACCAACTCGTCACCTTCTCCGGCGCCTGGTCGGACTACCGCTGGTCGCAGGTGGCCGAGTGGACCGCCGAGTACGCGGAGACGAAGTTCGTGCACCTCGTGCACGGCGTCCCCCGCACCCACCTCGACGAGGCGCTGCGGATCGCCCGCTGGCAGGGCGCCGGGACGATCTTCTTCACCGACCGTCCCGGCCGCCCGGGACAAACCGACCCGTTTCACTCGCTGCCCGGCTACTGGGACGAAATCGTCTCGCGGATCGGACCGGGTGTCTCGGAATGAGAAGGGGCGTGGCAGTGTTACGGGGAGAACAACCGTACTGACATACCGACCACCGGAGTCCCCGTGTCGCTGCCACCCCTGGTCGAGCCGGCCGCCGAGCTCACCGTAGACGAGGTCCGCAGGTACTCCCGCCACCTGATCATCCCGGACGTCGGGATGGACGGGCAGAAGCGGCTGAAGAACGCCAAGGTGCTGTGCGTCGGCGCCGGCGGCCTCGGCTCGCCGGCGCTGATGTACCTGGCCGCCGCCGGCGTGGGCACGCTCGGCATCGTGGAGTTCGACGAGGTCGACGAGTCGAACCTCCAGCGCCAGATCATCCACAGCCAGGCCGACATCGGCCGCTCCAAGGCCGCGTCGGCGCGCGACAGCGTCCTGGGCATCAACCCGTACGTGAACGTGATCCTGCACGAGGAGCGGCTCGAAGCCGACAACGTGCTGGAGATCTTCGGCCAGTACGACCTGATCGTCGACGGCACGGACAACTTCGCCACCCGCTACCTGGTGAACGACGCCTGCGTGCTGCTCAACAAGCCGTACGTGTGGGGCTCGATCTACCGCTTCGACGGCCAGGCCTCGGTCTTCTGGTCCGAGTACGGCCCCTGCTACCGCTGCCTCTACCCGGAGCCCCCGCCGCCGGGCATGGTCCCGTCCTGCGCCGAGGGCGGCGTCCTGGGCGTGCTCTGCGCGTCCATCGGCTCCATCCAGGTCACCGAGGCCATCAAGGTCCTGGCCGGCGTGGGCGACCCGCTGGTCGGCCGCCTGATGATCTACGACGCCCTGGAGATGCAGTACCGCCAGGTCAAGGTCCGCAAGGACCCGAACTGCGCGGTCTGCGGCGAGAACCCGACCGTCACCGAGCTCATCGACTACGAGGCCTTCTGCGGCGTCGTGTCCGAGGAGGCCCAGGAGGCGGCGGCCGGCGCGACGATCACTCCCAAGCAGCTCAAGGAGTGGATCGACGACGGCGAGAGCATCGACATCATCGACGTCCGCGAGCAGAACGAGTACGAGATCGTCTCGATCCCCGGCGCCCGTCTGATCCCCAAGAACGAGTTCCTGATGGGCACCGCCCTCCAGGACCTCCCGCAGGACAAGCGGATCGTCCTGCACTGCAAGACGGGTGTCCGCAGTGCGGAAGTCCTCGCCGTGCTCAAGTCCGCGGGCTTCGCGGACGCGGTGCACGTCGGCGGCGGCGTGATCGGCTGGGTCCACCAGATCGAGCCCGAGAAGCCGGTCTACTAGGACACGCCCCAAGGGCCCGCCCGAGCGTTCACGACAGCGGCCGGGGGCCGTTCACCACGAGGATCCTCGTGGTGAACGGCCCCCGGCCTTCGTCTTGTCCGGCGAGGTCGAAGGATGCCGGGGGCCGCTTCCCGCCGGTTCTACCCGGCCTTCCGCACGTGGGTGGTGTCGGCATCGAGGGAGGTGCCGTCGGCGCCGGTCGGCGCGACCTCCGGCACGGGGTCGCCGTGCCGGTCGACCAGGGTGGAGCGGGCCTCGCCCGGGGCGAAGGCGTGGCGTTCTCCCCACTGCCGCAGGGTGAGGACCACGGGGAAGAGGTCGCGGCCGGCTTCGGTGAGCACGTACTCCTGGCGGCGGCCCGACGGCGCGGTGCGCCGGGCGAGCAGTCCGTGGGCGATGAGCTTGCGGAGGCGGTCGGTGAGGATGTTGCGCGCGATGCCGGTGCGTCGCTGGAACTCGGTGAACGACCGCGCCCCGTCCATCGCGTCGCGGACGACGAGGAGGCTCCACCTGTCGCCGACGAGGTCGAGCGTACGGGCGACGGGGCATTCGGGGTCGGTCCAGCCGGCGTCCGGGGTGCGCGTGGTGGCACGCGACATGGCACCTCCCAATGAGTTGCGAATTGAAACCATCATGCCGTACGGTCGAATCGGTTGCGATCTGCTACTGATCGGGAGGGGGCACGATGGACGCATGGCGCCGGTCACTGCTGGCCGCGGTGTGCGCCGTCGCCGTGGCGAGCGTCTACGCCGCACAGCCGGTTCTGGAGTCGATGGGACGCGACCTCGGCGTGCCGGCGGGACTCGCGGGGTGGATCGTCGCGGCCGGCCAGTTCGGCTATCTGGCAGGGCTGTTGCTGCTGGTGCCGCTCGGCGACGTGGTCGACAGGCGCCGGCTCGTCGCCGCGCACCTGGCGGTCACCGCGGCGGGCACGGCGCTGACGGCCTCGGCGCCGGCCGCGTGGGTGGCGTTCGCGGGGCTCGCGACGGCCGGGGTCTTCGCGGTCGTGGTGCAGACCGCGGTGGCCTACACCGCGTCGGTCTCGCCGCCCGCCGAACGCGGACGGAACATCGGCGTCGTGACCTCGGGCGTCGTGGTCGGCATCCTGGGCGCGCGGGTCGTCACCGGCACGCTCGCCGAGGTGTGGGGCTGGCGGAGCGTCTACGCCGTGCTCGCGGTGCTCTCGCTCGTCCTCGCGGCCCTCGTCCTCGCGGCCCTGCCGCCGGAGGAGCGCCCCGGCCCGCCCGCCGGGTACCGGCAGGTCGTCGTCTCGCTCGGCGGGCTGTTCGGGCAGCGCGCCTTCCTGACGCGCGGACTCGTCGCGTTCTTCCTGTTCGCGTCGTTCGGCACCCTGTGGAGCGGCCTCGCCCTGCCGCTGGCGGACGCGCCGTGGCGGCTGAGCGAGAGCGGGATCGGGCTGTTCGGCATCGCCGGACTCGCCGGCGCGCTCGGCGCGGCACGCGCGGGACGGTGGGCGGACGCGGGGCGGGCCGGCCCGGTCACCGGTCTCGCGCTCGCCCTGCTGATCCTCTCGTGGGCGGCGATCGCGCAGCTGCCGTGGTCGCTGTGGCTCCTCGTAGCGGGAATCGTGGTCCTCGACTTCGCGGTCCAGGCCGTGCACGTGAGCAACCAGCACCTGCTCACCGCCGCGCATCCGGATCGCCTCAGCAGCGTCATCGGCGGCTACATGGTCTTCTACTCGCTCGGCTCCGCCCTCGGCGCGGCCGCGACCACCGCCCTCTTCAGCGCCTACGGCTGGGCGGGCTCCAGCCTCCTCGGGGCCGGATTCGCGGCCTGCGCGCTGCTCGTTCGGGCGACCGGCGAACGGCTTCCCGTGACGACGCGGACCTCCGTGCCGGCCGTGGATCGTGGACGATGACCTGTGGGTGCCGGTCGAGTCGCTGCTGCCGCCCCGCCCGGCCAGGCCAGGCCAGGGAAGCCTCCCGGCCCGCGGCCGGTGCCGGTGCGGCGGCACCCGCAGGGCGTCCTGCACGTGCCCACGAGGACATCGCCCGGCAACCACCGCTCCCGGAGCCCGGATCCGGCTCCGGTCGGACCTGTCGGCGGCGGCTGGAACAGTGACAGGAGGCCGGGGTCTTCGACCAGCCGCCACGAACCCCACGACACCTTCACCTCACCGGCCCACAGCCCCGACCGCCGGCGACAGCCCAAGAAGCACCGATCATGATCGCGCTACGAGCTCTTGGTGGAGCCGGGCTGGGCGGCAGGGATGCGTTGGGTGAAGAAGAGGGCGATGAGCGCGGCGAAGGCGAGAACGGCGAGTGCGGCACGCAGTCCGTCGAGTCGTGCTGCGGTATTCGCGTCCAGAGCTTCTTGTGCCAGCTCCTCGCTGACCCCGGCGTCAGCGAGAGCACTGCGCAGCTGGGTGTCGGAGAGAAAAGGGGCGCCGCTTTGGAGTTCGAGGGCGGCCTGGTTCTTGACGCCGGCCGGGACTGCCGGGTTCTGTTCGATGCTCGTCAGGAAGGAGGAGGTGAGCGAGGCGATCAGGATTGATCCGGCGAGCGCGGTGCCGATGGAGGCGCCGAGGTTGGTGACCGCGTTCTGGACGCCTCCGACTTCTGTGCTCTGTTCTTCCGGCAGTGCGGAGACGGTGATCGATCCCAGCTGGGAGGCGAGCGCGCCCATCCCGAGACCGATGAGAAGCATGGGAATCGTGATGATTTCCGCACCGGCGCTCACATCGAGTGCGGCCATCAGGATCACCGCGCCGACAAGCAGTGCGAGGACTCCGAGGCGTACGACACGGCGGGGTGAGACGTCGGGCAGGAGGCGCGGGATGAGGACCGCGGCAGCGAGCAGGGCCACCGAGAGCGGTAGGAGCCGGGCGCCGGTGGCCAGTGCGGACAGACCCAGGGCGACCGACAGGTAGAGCGGGACGACGAAGAACACTCCCATCTGGACGAGGTACTGGAAGAAGAACATCGTCAGCCCGCCGCTCAGTTGCTTGTTCTGGAGCATGGCGGGGTTGAGAAGCGGTTCCTTGTGCTGCTTCACCAGGCGGGCTTCCCAGCGGAGAAACAGCCAGGTGAGCGCGATGCCCAGCAGCATCAGCCATACGGTCGAGGAGATCCCGAACAGTACGGGCGCGTCAGGTTTGGGCCTGAACCAGCCCCACTCGTCGGAGCGGAGCACACCGTAGACGAAGCTTCCGAGTCCCAGGGCGGAGAGCAGTGTGCCGATGAGGTCGATGCGTGGGCGTTCCTCACTGACCGCATCGACGATCGGGCGGGCGAGGAGGAGGATTCCCAGGACGACGAGGACTTCGCCGGCGAACACCCATCGCCAGGAGAAGTACGTGGTGGCGACGCCGCCGACGAGCGGTCCGACCGCGATGGCGATGGCGCCGGCGGCGGCGACCATTCCGTAGGCGGCGGGTCGGCGCTTCTCGCTGAAGTTGCCCGCCACGAGCGCCACGATCGCCGGAAGGATCAGCGCGGCCCCGACACCTTCCAGAAATGCCCAGCCGATGAGCAGTACGAGAAGGTTGGGTGCGAGGGCAGTGGTGAGGGAGCCGCATCCGTAGACGACGCATCCGATCATGAACGCGCGTTTGCGGCCGATCAGCGCTCCGGTTTTACCGCCGGGGATCATGAACATCGCCATCACCAGGGTGTAGGCCGTAATGGCTCCCTGGATTCCCGCCACTGTCGTGCCGACATCCTCCGCGACTGTCGCGATGGAGACGTTCATGACAGAGCTGTCGAGCGCCATCAGGAACTGGCCGGCCGCCAGGGTCAGCAGGACGATCGACTTCTTTTCGGTACCTTCACCCGTGCCCGTTCTGGATGCCATGAGCAGCATCGTTCCAGCCGCCCGGGGAAGGCTTCGTACGACCCGCCGTCCAGGCCGGCAGGCCTATCGGGAAGGGTTCGGCTCGATCGAGGGCGGATTGTGCGACCGGGTTTCGATATCGACAGGACCGAGCGGGGCAACTCTTCCATGCCGGTCCGCATCAGGAGCGCTTCCGCTTGAACGAGTCCCTGATGCCCCGGGTGCGCTCGCGAACCTCCTCTACGGCTTCCTGGGTCTTTGCTCTCGCCTGGTCCGTTTTCCCCTCGGTCTCCAGCCGTCGGTCGCCGACGGCCTTCCCGGCGATCTCCTTGATTTTTCCCTTGAGCTTGTCCGTGGCGCTGCTCATCTTCACGCTCCCTTGTCCAGGGAATCCAACTGATTGGTCGGTTCCGGCTTCACCGCGGCGGTAAGAGAAAAACTTCAGCGGCGGGAGTCTTCCTTCTCACTCGGTGATGGTCCATACCGTTTCGCCTCGGCGGCCGACCGCGGCAGGCGCAGTGCCTGCCACGGGGTACGGCGGCACGGGAGGAGCTCTGAGCGGTCAGCGCGGGACGGTGTCGTCGCGCCTGACCGTGCACAGGGCCCAGATGACGACTGCGGACATGGCGATCATCAGGATTGACCAGGCCGGATAGTAGGGCAGTGACAGGAAGTTCGCGATGATGACGAGCCCCGCGATGCCCACGCCGGTGACGCGCGCCCATGTGGCCGCCGTGTAGAGACCGAAGCTCACCACAAGGGCGACGATGCCCAGGATCAGGTGAATCCAGCCCCATGACGTCAGGTCGAACTCGAACACGTAGTTCGGCGTCGTGAGGAAGACGTCGTCCTCGGCGATGGCCATGATTCCTCTGAAGACGCCGACGAGTCCGGTGATGCCGAGCATGACGGCGGCGAAGACGGTGAGCCCTCCCGCCCATGCCTGACGGGCGGAACCGACGGAACGTGCGGGGTGTGTGGTCGTCACAGGGTGATGCCTCGCTTCGTGATGGTACGGGTGCGGAAGCCTCGCCTTTCGTGTGGGGGGTTGTTCTGGTGGTGTGGCTGTGCAGGAGACGGGCCTCGTACCTGCTGGGCAGTTGTTCCCGTGGGGCCGCTCCTGACGGGGAGCGGATCCATGAGGGTTCAGTGGCCCGCGGCGGGCGGTGAAGGCTGTGCGGCAGCGGGTTGGTCGTCAGTCAGGATCAAGGCCTTCGCCCGGCGGAACTCCTCGTCGGTGATGGCGTCCTTCGAGCGCAGCTCGGAGAGCCTGACCAGCTCGTCCACGCTGCCGGAGCGTGCCGAACCGGTGGCTGTCTTGCGGATGTAGGAGTCGAATTCCTGCTGTTGGGCGCGTGCCTGTGCGATCTCGCGGCGGCCCATGTCCTTGCCCCGGGCGATCACGTACACCAGGATTCCCAGGAACGGGAGCAGGACGACGAAGGCCAGCCAACCCGCCTTGGCCCATCCGTTCATGTCATGATCGCGGAAGATGTCCGTGATGATCCTGAAGAGCAGAATGAACCACAGGATCCAGAGGAAGAACCAGAGCATGCTCCAGAACACGCTGAGCAGTGGAAAGTCGTAGGCCAGATACATATTCCCTCTCCGTTTCGGAACTGCGGCGGCTGCCGTTCGGGCCGAAGCGTCTGCCACCGTTCCGGCCGTTCGCGTGGCAGTACGGCTTTCAGGCCGGACTGCGGAAGCCTCCGGGGCGGGTGGTATCGGCGTTCTGCGCGAGGTCGAGTGCCGTGCCGGGACGAGTGCGGTCTCGGTCGGGCCCAGGAGGACGAACTGGGGGCCGTGCAGCCGGCCAAGCACCCGGGCGGACTCGGCGGCAGGCGCCGGCATCACAATGCCGGCGCCTGCCGCCGAGGACGGCAACCGGGCGCCGGTGCGGCAGCTCCTCCGGGCTTCTCCGGTATTCGCCGTAGCTCCGCCGAGAACGGAGTGGGCCGACTTCGGGCAAAGGCAAGGCGGGCGGCCTGCGAGCGGGAACCGGGCGATCATCCGAACGGCATTGCCCGACCTGCAGGCACCTGCTATTCAGTTCAGGAACACAATAACCGTCGAGCCCGATATGCTCCTATTGACCGTAGCCTGATCCACCCCTTTTGTCCTCCGCGTGACCGGCCGCGCAGCAGCAACCCGAAGAACTCGTGACACGATCTTGCGACCTCGGATCCTGAACCGCCGACCCGCAGTTGTCCGCTCGCTCGCGATCATGATCGGTGCTTCTTGGGCTGTCGCCGGCGGTCGGGGCTGTGGGCCGGTGAGGTGAAGGTGTCGTGGGGTTCGTGGCGGCTGGTCGAAGACCCCGGCCTCCTGTCACTGCTCCAGCCGCCGCCGACAGGCCCGACCGGAGCCGGATCCGGGCTCCGGGAGCGGTGGTTGCCGGGCGATGTCCTCGTGGGCACGTGCAGGACGCCCTGCGGGTACCGCCGCACCGGCACCGGCCGCGGGCCGGGAGGCTTCCCTGGCCTGGCCGGGCGGGGCGGCAGCAGCGACTCGACCGGCACCCACAGGTCGCCGTCTGTCACCCGATTCCCGGGCACCCCGCCAATCCCGGGCGAATCGAACCGGAAATCCGAGGGTTTGGTTCGCTGGATCCGAGGGAGGCGGAGTGCAGGGCCGGTCGGACGACCAGACCCCAAGATCCCGGAAATCGCATTCGATTCAGGAGGATTCTCGTGACCACCCCCGAGAACAACGTGTGGAATTACGGGCCGGCCTCCGGCTACGACGCCGGGACGGACCTGACGGGCTACCGCGTCGAGGCGACCGACGGCCACATCGGGAAGGTCGACAAGCACTCCAACGACGTCGACTCGCAGTACATCGTCGTCGACACCGGCGTCTGGATCTTCGGCAAGGAGGTCCTGCTGCCGGCGGGCACGGTGAAGCACGTCGACACCGCCAACGAGACCGTCCACGTCGCCCGCACGAAGGACGAGATCAAGAGCGCCCCCGAGTTCGACAAGGAAAAGCACCTCGGCAACCGGGACTACCACGACCAGCTCGGCAGCCACTACCACGGCCACGGCCCGCGGATCTGACCCCCGGGCCGAGGCCCGGTTTTCCCCGGAATTCCTGCCGGCCGGAACCCCCAAGGGTTCCGGCCGGCAGGAATTCCGCTTTCCGGGATCTTTCCCGGCGCCTTCGGAGGAACGGCCGGCGGGTATGTCCGGCGGCGGGTCCTCCGCGGGCGCCGTCACTTGCAGACGGTCCCGGACTTCGGCACCTTCCCGTCCAGCAGGTACGCGTCCACCGCCTTCTTCACGCACGCGCTGCCGCCGTTGTAGGCGCCGTGCCCCTCGCCCTCGTAGGTCAGCTCCACGCCGACGCCCTTGCCGAGCGCGTTCACCATGGCCCGGGCGCCCTCGTACGGCGTGGCCGGGTCGCCGGTGTTGCCGACGACCAGGATCGGCGCCGAGCCGGGCGCGGAGACGTCCGGGTGCTCCCAGGCCCCCTGCACCGGCCACTGCGAGCAGCCCGCGAGCGACCAGCCCATGAAGTCACCGAAGACGGGGGAGGCCTCGCGGAACTCGCCGAGCCGCTCCTTCGCCTGGCCGAGGGTGTAGCGCTCCTTGAAGTCCACGCAGTTGATGGCGGCGTTGGCGGCCTGGATGTTGCTGTACGAGCCGTTCTGGCTCCGCCCGTTCATCGAGTCGGAGAGCGAGAGCAGCAGCGCCCCGTCGCCGCCGTCGGCCGCGTCGAGCCCCTGCTCCAGATAGGTCCAGAACTCCTTCGAGTACAGGGCCTGCGCGATGCCGTTGGTGGCCTGCGTCTGGGTCAGCTTCCGGTCCCCGATGCCGGCGATCGGCTTCTTGTCGAGGGACGCCAGGAGGTCGGTGATGAAGCTCTCGATCTCGGCGACGGTGGAGCCGGGCAGCGTGCACTCGTCGCCCCGGTCCACGCAGTCCTGGGCGAAGTTGTCCAGGGCCAGCTGGAAGCCCTTCGCCTGGCCGAGGGCGCCGTCCTCGACGCCCGCCTCCGGGTCGACGACGGCGTCGAAGACGGCCCGGCCGACGTTCTTCGGGAAGAGGTGGGCGTAGACGCCGCCGAGCTCCGTGCCGTACGAGATGCCGAAGTAGTGCAGCTTCTCGTCGCCGAGGACCTGGCGCATCAGGTCCATGTCCCGGGCGGCGTTCTCGGTGCCGACGTGCGGCAGGGAGGGGCCGGAGTCCTTCTCGCAGCCGGCCGCGTACCTCTTCTGCGCGTCGGACAGCGTCCGCTCCTCGGCCGCGTCGTCGGGCGTGAAGTCCAGGGCGTAGTACGCGTCGAGCTCCTTGTCGCCGAGGCACTCGACGGGGTCGCTGCGACCCACCCCGCGCGGGTCGAAGGAGACCAGGTCGTAGCGGCCGCGCAGGGTCTCGTAGTCCTCGGCGAAGCTGGGCAGGCCGGTGACGCCGGAGCCGCCGGGGCCGCCGAAGTTGAAGACGAGCGAGCCGATCCGGCGGGAGGCGTCCCGGGCGGGGGCCCGGATGAGTGCCAGCTCGATGGTCTCGCCGTCCGGCTCCGACCAGTCGAGCGGGGTCTGGAGGAAGGAGCACTGCCAGGCGCCGCCGCCGGGCAGCGCGGACGGCGCGGGCCCGCCGCCCTCGGCCGCGGACGGCGGCGGGCAGGGCGCCCAGGACAGCTTCTGCGCCGTCAGCGCCGGGCGGCCGCTGGGCCCCGACTCCTTCGGCGGCTCCGTGGCGTCGTCCCCGCCGTCCGAGCACCCGGCGGCGAGCAGCACGGCGGTGGCGGCGAGCAGGGCGGCGCGGTGGGCTGCGGAGGTCGGCATGGAACCATGGTGGGCCGTCGGCCGCGTGTTCGCGCGAGAGGGGGGCCATGCGGGTGGCCCGGGCGTGTCGGACCGCCCGGCCCCCGCACCGCCCCTACAGCGCCTCGCGCTTCGTCAGCCAGTTGAAGCAGAGCCAGCCCGGAAGGACCGGCAGCCACAGGGTGAGCAGGCGGTAGAGGAGCACCGCCGGGGTCGCGACCTCCAGCGGGAGGCCCACCGCCACCAGACCGAAGGTGAGCGCGCCCTCGACCGCGCCGACACCGCCCGGCGTCGGCGCCGCCGAGCCGAGCGCGTTGCCCGCGAGGAAGACGACGGCCACGCTCGCGTAGCTGATCGACTGGCTGTCGTGGCCGAAGGCCCGGATCGAGGCGTCCAGGCAGAGCACGAACGCGCCGGTGAGCAGCAGCATCCCGCCGATGCCGGTGAGCAGCTTCATCGGCCGCTGGAGCACGTCCAGCATGCGCGGCACCACGCCCGCGAAGAGCGACCGCAGCCGGGTCGACACGAACTTGCGCATGAACGGGATCGCCGTCACCACCAGGACGAGCACCGCGACCGTGAGGAGCCCGGCGATGACCGTCCTCGACGGGGTGAAGGACTGCGACTTCTCCGTCCCCGTCAGATAGCCGAAGGAGAGCAGGAGCAGGATGTGCGCCCCGAGGCCGAAGAGCTGCGAGGCGCCGACACTGGCCACCGCGAGCCCCGGCCGGACCCCCGCCCGCTGGAGGAAGCGGGTGTTCAGGGCGACGCCGCCGACCGCCGCCGGGGCGACGATCTTCACGAACGAGCCGGCGACCTGCGCCACCACCGTCCGCCAGAACCCGACCCGCTCGGGCACGAAGCCCAGCAGGCTCATCGCCGCCGCGACGTAGCTCAGCGCCGAGAACAGCACCGCCGCCGCCACCCACCGCCAGTCCGCCTGGCTGATCGTCGACAGCGGGGTGCTGGCGACCTGCGAGAGCAGGAAGTACGCGGCGACCGCGCCCGCGATCAGGCTGACCAGGGTCCGCGGCTTGATCCGCTCCAGGCGCACCGGCTCCACCGGGGCCTGCGGCCGGATCAGCAGCACCTGCTGCCGGATCTGGGCGAGCAGGTCCTCCTCGCGGGCCTCGTCGAGGGCCGTGTCCAGGGCCCGCTTCTCGGCCTTCTTGTCCGCCTTCTTCTCGGCCTTCTCGGCCTTGGTCCCGGCCTTGGCTCCGGCTTTCGCACCGGCCTTGACCCCGGCTCTGGCTCCGGTGTGCGTGCCGGCCGGCACGGCCGCGCGGTCCGCGACGGTGGAGCCGCCGGCGGCCTCGGCCTTGGCGAGCTCCCGTTCGCGCTTGGCCGCCTCGGAGGCCGCGAGGACGGCCTCGCGCTCCCGGGCCGACCGCTCCCGGGCCAGTTTCCGCAGCGTCGCGCGCGTGGAGCGGCTCAGCGCGATCGGCTGGAGCAGCGGCAGACAGTCCGCCACCGTGTCCGGGCCGAGCACCTCGACGGCCGCGGCGACCGCCCGCTCGGCCCCCACCCGCAGGCCGAGGGTGGTGAGCAGCTGCGCGACGTCCATCCGCAGGACCAGGTCGCCGGCCGCGATCTCGCCGCCCCGCAGATCGGTGAGGACCACCCTGCCGGAACGATCCACCAGAATCGCGTCCCCGGTGAGCCTGCGGTGCGCGATCCGGCGCGACTGGAGCGCCTTCACCTGCCGCCAGGCGCTGCGGACCAGCTCGTCGGTGATCTCGTGGTCGTCCAGCGAGTCCAGGCTGCGCCCGCCGATGTGCTCGTACACGAGCATCACGGCGTCCGGGCCGAGCTCCGAGGTGGCGATCAGCTTCGGCGCGTTCGCCCCGGCGGCGATCGCCGCGTACGCGAGGAGCGCCTCCTGCTCCAGGGCCTGGCGCAGCGAGACGATGGACCGGCGGGTGGTGATCGTCCGCAGGGTGATCCGCCGCCACGCGCGGTAGAAGAAGCCGTGCGCCTGCTGCTCCCGGTCGACCACGGTGACGTCGAGCGGCGGCCCGTCCTCCAGGGTCACGATGTACCGGCGGCCCCGGTCCCCGCTGTCGGCGGCGTCGGGCACGCCCTCCGCACGCAGCGCCGTCACCGGCCGGAAGCCGACCCGGCGCAGACCGGCGAGGAGGGTCTGCCCGGTGGGCCGGACGTTCGGGGAGCCGACCGCGTACAGCGTGCCGTACGCCACCGTCCAGCCGATGAGGACGGTCAGGACGATCGAGAGCGCCGTGGTGTACCCGGCCACCAGCATCGTGAACGCGTCGAGCAGCAGCACCGCCCACAGCGACACCCGCCAGCGGGGTCTGCGGGCCATCCCGACCGCGGTCATGTACGCGATCACGGGGGCGAGGTAGTTGTGCACCGGGTCGGTCAGGCCGCCCCCGGACTGCGGCTGGGTCAGCGCGTCCCGGATCGTGCCGGGCGCGGCCTCGGCGACCCAGAGGTCGGTGGCGAGCGTGACGCCGTGCGCGAGGACGGCGGCGAGGACGCCGTCCGCGATCCGCAGGCCGTCGCGTTTGATCAGCCGCTCGATGGCGAAGGCGACCGGGACGAGGAGGACGGCGATCGAGGAGACGAGACCGGCGATCTTGACGAAGACGTCGGGGGCGCCGACGGCACCCTCGTTGATGTCCTTCTCCAGGCCCGAGGTGGTGGCGTGGGCGAACGCCGCCACGGCGAGGACCAGCGCGATCGCGAGCAGGCCGCCGAGCAGCCGCATCAGGTCGGAGGGCCGGTGGACACGGGCCGCGAGCAGCGGCTCGTCGCCGGAGACCCGCTCGGGCACGTCGGCCCTGCCCTCCTCGGGAGGCTGCGTGTCCTGCCCCATCACCCTGTCCGTCTCCGCCTGCGCGCCGTGTCGGTCACGTCCTCGTACGCGTTCTTCTACTTGTCGGTCTTGCCGCTCTTGACGCTTTTGTCGGCCTTGTTGCTCTTGATCTCGTATCACCAGTCACCGCCCGCACGATGGTGGCACGAAGAGCCGCCGGGCGGAGGCATCAGGGCCATGTCGGTGCTGTGAGGCAGGATGGGGCGGCCGGGCCCCGAGGGGCCCGTGGGACGGGACGGACGAGGGTGGAGGGGCCCGTGGGGAAGGCGGGAAGGAAGCCGGAGGGGCTGCCCGGGGAGGCGGCGGAGCCGGCCGGGGACGCGGCGGAGGAGTTGCCCCCGTACGCGGAGCGGGTGCTCGACGTCGCGGACGCGATCCCGCCGGGCCGCGTGATGACCTACGGCGACGTCGCCGAGTGGCTGGACGAGGGCGGACCGCGCCAAGTCGGCCGGGTGATGGCCCTGTACGGCGGGGCGGCGCCCTGGTGGCGCGTGGTCCGCGCGGACGGCACGCTGCTCCCCGGCGCCGAGCTCCGGGCGCTCGCCCACTACCGCGAGGAGGGCACGCCGCTGCGGCAGGCGGGCCCGGCGGCCGAGGGGCACGTGCCCAGGATCGACATGCGGCGGGCGCGGTGGGACGGCGTGACGGGCGCGGAGGCGAACGACGGCGGTGACGGCGCCCCCGGGGGTGCCGGAACTCACACGTGAGGGCATCGGCCCAGGAGGCGCGGGCCGGGCGGGACGGACGGCCCGGACGGCGTGCGGGAAGCGGTGCGGAGTACGGCTCGCCGCCGCCCGGCTTCGCGTAACGTCGTCGTTCGCGTCTTCCGGGACGGCCACGGCACACGGCCGCCTCACCCGCACCACCACACCCACCAGGACCGGCGATCCACGTGAGCTCCTCCTCCACCACCCGGCGTACGCCGCCGCACCAGGGACAGCCGCACCCGGGTCCGGGGCGGCAGCGGACCCCGGGCGCGTACCGACTGGTGCGCACCGCGCCGGCCCCGCTGGATCCCCCTCGACTGGACGCGGCCCAGCGGGAAGTGGTTGAGCACGACGGCGGACCGCTCCTGGTCCTCGCCGGACCCGGCACCGGCAAGACGACCACGCTCGTCGAGTCGGTCGCGGCCCGCGTGGAGAAGGGCGCCGACCCCGAGCGCCTGCTCGTCCTCACCTTCAGCCGCCGGGCCGCCGTCGAACTCCGCGACCGGATGGCCGCCCGGCTCGGCGGCCGCCGCCCGCCGCAGGCGACCACCTTCCACTCGTACTGCTACGCCCTGATCCGCGCCCACCAGGACGCCGGGCTCTTCGCGGAACCCCTCCGCCTGCTCTCCGGACCCGAACAGGACCTCGCGGTCCGCGAGCTGCTCGCCGGCCAGATCGACCTGGAGAGGAGCGGCCTCGGCGGGGTCCGCTGGCCCGACGAACTGCGCGCCTGTCTCACCACCCGGGGCTTCGCCGACGAGGTCCGGGCCGTCCTCGCGCGCTCCCGGGAACTGGGCCTCGAACCGGACGCCCTCGCCCGCTTCGCCGACCGGGTCGGCCGCCCCGACTGGAAGGCGGCGGCCGGCTTCCTCGCCGAGTACCTCGACGTCCTCGACCTCCAGGGCGTCCTCGACTACACGGAGCTGGTCCACCGGGCCGTCCTGCTCGCCGGGAGCGTGACCCTGCCCCGGTACGACGCGGTGTACGTCGACGAGTACCAGGACACCGACCCGGCGCAGGTCCGGCTCCTGCACGCGCTCGCGGGCGACGGCCGCGGCACGGTCGTCGCCTTCGGCGACCCGGACCAGTCCATCTACGCGTTCCGGGGCGCCGACGTGAACGGCATCCTCGACTTCCCCGCCTCCTTCGGCGGCGCGCCCGTCCGGGTCCTGCGCGCCTCCCGCCGCTCCGGCGCGCGGCTCCTCGCCGCGACCCGGGAGCTGGCCCGGCGGATGCCGATGCCCCGGCTCCCCGCCGACAAGGTCCGCGCCCACCGGGAGCTGACGGCGGTACGGGACGGGGGCCTGGCGGAGGCGTACACCTACCCGACGGCGTCGGCGGAGTCCGAGAACATCGCCGACCTGCTGCGCCGCGCGCACCTGGAGGGCGGCGTCCCGTGGCAGGACATGGCCGTCCTCACCCGCGCCGGCGCCTCCCTGCCCGCCCTCCGCCGCGCCCTGACCTCGGCGGGCGTTCCGGTCGAGACGGACGCGGCGGACACGCCCCTGCGCCACGAACCGGCGGTGGCCCCGCTGCTCCTCGCCCTGCGGGCGGTGTCGGGGGCGGGGGCGCCGGGCGGCTCCGCTCCGGACGCACCGGCCCCGGCACCCGGCGCCACGGGGGAGCCAGTGAGGGGTGATTCATCCGCGTATGACCGGGATGTCGTACGAGCGGAGGGCCCGGGAGGCGACGCGGCTCCGGCCGAGGCTGCTCCTGACGATGCATCAGGCGCAGGTGCTGGTCCCGGCCGTCACGGCGACGGCGGGTGGCTCGACACCGAGACCGCGCTCGCGCTGCTCGCCTCGCCGCTCGCCGGGGTCGACCCGGCCGACCTGCGACGCCTCGGACGGGCGCTGCGGGACGAGGAGCGGGCCGCCGGGAACAAGGTGCCGCCGCCCTCCGACGTCCTGCTGGCCCGCGCGCTCGCCGAGCCCGAGCGGCTCGTCGCGCACGACCCCGCGTACACCCACGGCGCGCAGCGGCTCGGCAGGCTCCTCCAGAAGGCCCGGGCGCTGCTCGCCGCCGGCGGCACCGCCGAGGAAGCCCTCTGGGAGCTCTGGCAGGGCACCCCCTGGCCCGGCCGCCTGGAGCGCGCGGCCCTGCGCGGCGGCCCCGCCGGGCGGAACGCCGACCGCGACCTCGACGCCGTCTGCGCCCTCTTCGAGACCGCCGCCCGCGCCGAGGAGCGCGTCGGCGGCCGGGGCGCCGTCAACTTCCTCGAAGAGCTCGACGCCCAGGACATCGCCGCCGACACCCTCACCCGCCGCCACACCCGCCCGGACGCCGTCCGGCTCATGACCGCGCACCGCTCCAAGGGCCTGGAGTGGGGCCTCGTCGTCGTCGCCGGGGTCCAGGAGGGCCTCTGGCCCGACCTGCGCCGCCGCGGTTCCCTCCTCGAAGCCGACCGCATCGGCCGCGACGGCCTGGCCGAACCCCTCACCCCCGGGGCCCTCCTCGCTGAGGAGCGCCGCCTCTTCTACGTGGCCGCCACGCGCGCGCGTGACCGGCTCGTCGTCACCGCCGTGAAGGCCGCCGCCGAGGACGGGGACCAGCCGTCCCGGTTCCTCACCGAGTTCGGCGCCGAGCCGAAGGACGTCCCCGGCCGCCCCCGCCGCCCCCTCGCCGTCTCCGCCCTGGTCGCGGAGCTGCGCGCCACCACCGTGGACCCGGAGGCCTCGCCCGCGCTCCGCGAGGCCGCCGCCCACCGCCTCGCCCGGCTCGCCGCCCTCACCGACGACGAGGGCCAGCCGCTGGTCCCGGCCGCGCACCCGGACCGCTGGTGGGGCCTGTTCGAACCGACCCGCAGCGCCGCCCCGCTCCGCGACCGCGACCGGCCGGTGGCGCTCTCGCCCAGCTCCCTCGACAACCTCGTCAGCACCTGCTCCCTCCAGTGGTTCCTGGGCCGCGAGGTCAAGGCCGACACCCCCGCCACCGCGGCCCAGGGCTTCGGCAACGTCGTCCACGTCCTCGCCGACGAGGTCGCCTCCGGCCGCACCCCGGCCGACCTCGACGTCCTCATGGCCCGCCTGGACTCCGTCTGGGACGCCCTCGCCTTCGACGCCCCCTGGAAGTCGGCCCAGGAGAAGCAGAACGCGCGTGTGGCGCTCGAACGCTTCCTGAACTGGCACGTCATGGACCGCGGCGGCCGCGCCCCCGCCGCCTCCGAGCACGACTTCGACGTGACCCTGGAGGCGGGGGAGTACGAGGTCCGCATCCGGGGCTCCATGGACCGCGTCGAGACCGACGCGCAGGGCCGCGCCTACGTGGTCGACTTCAAGACCGGCAAGTCGGCCCCCACCAAGGACGAGGTGGCCCGCCACCCGCAGCTCGCCGTCTACCAGCTCGCCGTCCGCGAGGGCGCCCTGGACGAGGTCTTCGACGGGCGCCGCCCCGAGCCGGGCGGCGCCGAACTCGTACAGCTGCGGCAGGCCGCCCCCAAGAAGGAGGGCGGCGACGCCCTGCCGAAGGTCCAGGCCCAGGAGTCCCTGTCCGGCGAGTGGGTCGGGGAACTGCTGGCCGGCGCCGCCGGCCGGGTCCTCGACGAACGCTTCGCCCCCACCACCGGCCAGCACTGCACCACCTGCTCCTTCCGCGCCTCGTGCAGCGCCCGGCCGGAGGGGCGGCACGTCATCGAGTAGCCACGCGCGCGTGAAGCCGCGTCGGTCCCGGACCAGCCACGCGCGCGTGACGCCCCGTCGGAAAGAGAGGTCGGTCACGCGCGCGGGCACGGCGCCCGCGGCCTCCGGTGCCCCTCGCCGGAACTCCCGACGGCGGACGCCCGTAACTCCCGGCGGCGGGCAGCCGTAACTCCCGGTACGGGGAAGCCCGGGACGCCCGGCACCGGTACCCGCTCCCGGCCCGCGCTGTCCGACCGCCCCGCTAGCCTCTTCCGGTGACCGCACGCATCAGCGACCCCGAGGAGCTCAAGGAGCTGCTCGGCATCCCGTTCACCCCGGAGCAGACGGCCTGCATCACCGCGCCGCTCGCCCCGCAGGTCGTCGTGGCCGGCGCCGGCTCCGGCAAGACGACGGTGATGGCCGCCCGCGTGGTCTGGCTCGTCGGCACGGGCCAGGTCGCTCCCGAGCAGGTCCTCGGCCTCACCTTCACCAACAAGGCCGCCGGCGAACTCGCCGAGCGCGTCCGCACCGCCCTCGTCCGCGCCGGCGTCACCGACCCCGACGTCATCGACCCCGACAACCCGCCCGGCGAGCCCCGCATCTCCACCTACCACGCCTTCGCCGGACAGCTCCTCACCGACCACGGCCTCCGCATCGGCCTGGAGCCCACCTCCCGGCTCCTCGCCGACGCCACCCGCTACCAGCTCGCCGCGCGCGTGCTCCGCGAGGCCCCCGGCCCGTACCCGGCGCTCACCCGGTCCTTCCCGACCCTCATCACCGACCTGCTCGCCCTCGACGCCGAACTCGCCGAGCACCTCGTCCCGCCCGACCGGCTCCGCGCGTACGACTCCGACCTGCTCACCGTCCTCGCGAGCGCCAAACTCGGCAACGCCGAGCTGCGCAAGGCCCCCGAGGCCGCCACCGCCCGCCGCGAACTCCTCGACCTCGTCGTCCGCTACCGCGCCGCCAAGCGCTCCCGCGACCTGCTCGACTTCGGTGACCAGATCGCCCGCTCCGCCGAACTCGCCACCACCCGGCCCGAGGTCGGCACGATCCTGCGCGACGAGTTCAAGGTCGTCCTCCTCGACGAGTACCAGGACACCTCCGTCGCCCAGCGGCTGCTGCTCTCCGGCCTCTTCGGCCAGGGCACCGGACACGCCGTGACCGCCGTCGGCGACCCCTGCCAGGCCATCTACGGCTGGCGCGGCGCCTCCGTCGCCAACCTGGACGACTTCCCCGAGCACTTCCCGCACCGCGACGGCAGCCCCGCGAGCCGCTACGCCCTCTCCGAGAACCGGCGCAGCGGCGGCCGCCTCCTGGACCTCGCCAACGGCCTCGCCGCCCCCCTGCGCGCCATGCACGCGGGCGTGGAGGCGCTGCGGCCCGCACCCGGCGCCGAGAACGACGGCACCGTACGGATCGCCCTGCTGCCCACCCACGCCGAGGAGATCGACTGGCTCGCGGACTCCCTCGCCCACCTCGTCCGCACCGGCCGCGAACCCGGCGAGATCGCCGTCCTGTGCCGCACCGCCACCGACTTCCCCGCGATCCACGCCGCCCTCGTCGCCCGGGACGTGCCCGTCGAGGTCGTCGGCCTCTCCGGCCTCCTCCACCTGCCCGAGATCGCCGACCTCGTCGCCGTCTGCGAGGTCCTCCAGGACCCGGGCGCCAACGCCTCCCTGGTACGGCTCCTCACCGGCCCCCGCTGGCGGATCGGCCCCCGCGACCTCGCCCTCCTCGGCCGTCGCGCCCGCCTCCTGGTCCACCGGGGGGGCGAGGAGACCGACCCCGAGCAGCGGCTCGCCGCCGCCGTCGAGGGCGTCGACCCGGCCGAGGTGATCTCCCTCGCCGACGCGCTCGACACCTTCCTCGACTCCAGCGGCACCCCCGACGACGGCCTCGCGTTCTCCGCCGAGGCCAAGGTCCGCTTCGCCCGCCTCGCCGCCGAACTGCGCTCCCTGCGCACCTCGCTCGCCGACCCCCTCATGGACGTACTGCACCGGGTCCTCACCACCACCGGCCTGGAGGTCGAGCTCTCCGCCTCCCCGCACGCCCTCGCCGCCCGCCGCCGCGAGACCCTCGGCCACTTCCTCGACGTCGCCGCCGGCTTCGCCTCCCTCGACGGCGAGGCCACCCTCCTCGCCTTCCTCGGCTTCCTGCGCACGGCCGTCCAGTTCGAGAAGGGCCTCGACAGCGCCCTGCCCGGCGGCGAGAACACCGTCAAGGTCCTCACCGCCCACAAGTCCAAGGGCCTGGAGTGGGACGTCGTCGCCGTCCCCGGCCTGGTCACCGGCCAGTTCCCCAGCGCACGCGCGCGCGAGGCGTGGACCTCCCAGCCGCAGGTCCTCCCGCACGCCCTGCGCGGCGACGCCGCCACGCTCCCGGCGATCGACACCTGGGACGCCAAGTCCCTCGCCGCGTTCAAGACCGACATGCGCGAGCACCAGCACACCGAGGAACTGCGCCTGGGGTACGTCACCTTCACCCGCCCCCGCTCCCTCCTCCTCGGTTCCGGCCACTGGTGGGGCCCGAGCCAGAAGAAGCCCCGCGGCCCCTCGGACTTCCTCCTCGCCCTGTACGACCACTGCGCGGCCGGCCACGGCGAGATCGAGGCCTGGGCGGACGCGCCGGAGGAGGACGCGGAGAACCCGACCCTGGCGACCGCCGACCGGGACGAGGCCTGGCCGCTGCCGCTGGACGAGGAGTCCTTCCGGCGCCGCCGGGAAGCCGCCGCACTCGTCCGGGACCGGCTGTGGACGGTCGTTCCGCAGGGCGGACCGGGGGAGCACGACCCCACGAGCGCGGAGCCCGCCTCCCGGGGCCCGCGCCCCGAGGACCCCTGGCCGGACGAGGAGGAACCCGTCTGGGACGACGAGGAACCGATCTGGGACGAGGAACCCGTCTGGGACGAGGAGGTCCTCCCCGAGGACACCCACGCGGACACGGTCCCGGGGCCGAGGACCCCGGAACCGGAGGAGCCGGAGGCCCCGGAGCAGGAGGTTCCGGAGGTGCCCGGCGCCCCCGAGCCGGCGGTGCCCCAGGAGCCCGGAGCCCCGGAAGGGACCGCCGCCCGGGAGCCGGACCCTGCCCCCGGGGCCCGGGGGCCGGAGGCGTACGAGGCCCCGGAAGACCCCGGCGCCCCGGACGCCCCCGGCGCCCTCACCCCCGAGGACGCCAGGACCATCGCCTCCTGGGACCGCGACCTCGCCTCCCTCACCACCGAGCTCCGCCGCGCCCGCGCCACCACCCGGGACGTCCTGCTGCCCGCGTACCTCTCCGCCTCCCAGGTGCTGCGCCTCGCCGCCGACCCCGACGGCTTCGCGCGCGAGCTGGCCCGGCCCCTGCCCAAGCCCCCGCAGCCCGCCGCCCGCCGCGGCACCCGCTTCCACGCGTGGGTGGAGTCCCGCCACGAGGAGCTGCCGCTGCCGTTCCTCGGCCCGGAGGAGCTGCCCGGCGGCGAGGAGTTCGCGGGCGAGCCCGAGATCCTCGACGAACGGGACCTGGACGAGCTGAAGGAGGCCTTCGCCCGCACCCCGTACGCCCGCCGCACCCCGCACCGCGTCGAGGTCCCCGTCCACCTCACCCTCGCGGGCCGGGTCGTCCGGGGCCGGATCGACGCCGTCTACCGGGACCCGGAGACCGGCGCGTACGAGATCGTCGACTGGAAGACCAGCCGCACCCGCAGCGCCGACCCGCTCCAGCTCGCGCTCTACCGGCTCGCCTGGGCCGAGCAGCACGGCCTCGCGCCCGAGGAGGTGGCCGCCGCCTTCGTGTACGTACGGACGGGCGAGGTCGCCCGGCCCGCCCGGCTGCCCGGCCGGACCGAACTGGAGGCGATCCTGCTGGGCGGGACGCCACCGGACGCCGGATAAACACACCGGGCGGGGCGCCTCCGGGCGCCGGACGGGCACACCGGACTGAGCACTCCGGACGCCGGACAGCCGCACCGGGCGGGGCACCCCCGGGCGCCGGATAGGCTCATATGTATGAGCGAGACCCCGGACAGCGCCGTCCACGCAGTGCGCGCGTACATCGAGCGGCACCGTGCCGCCTTCCTCGACGACCTCGCCGCGTGGCTGCGCATCCCGTCCGTCTCGGCGCAGCCGGAGCGGGCCGCCGACGTGCGGCGCAGCGCCGACTGGCTCGCCGCCAAGCTCACGGAGACCGGCTTCACGACCGTCGAGGTCTGGGAGACCCCCGGCGCCCCCGCCGTCTTCGCGGAGTGGCCCTCGGACGATCCGGACGCCCCGGTCGTCCTCGTCTACGGCCACCACGACGTGCAGCCCGCCGCCCGCGAGGACGGCTGGCACACGGATCCGTTCGAGCCGACCGTGGTCGACGGCCGGATGTACGCGCGCGGGGCGGCCGACGACAAGGGCCAGGTCCTCTTCCACACCCTCGGCGTCCGCGCCCACCTCGCCGTCACCGGCCGCACCGCCCCCGCCGTCCACCTCAAGCTCCTGATCGAGGGCGAGGAGGAGTCCGGCTCCCCGCACTTCCGCGAGCTGGTCGAGGCCCGCGCCGGACGGCTCGCCGCCGACGCCGTGATCGTCTCCGACACCGGCATGTGGTCCGAGACCACCCCGACCGTCTGCACCGGCATGCGCGGGGTCGCGGACTGCGAGATCGAGCTGTACGGCCCCGACCAGGACATCCACTCCGGCTCCTTCGGCGGCGCCGTGCCGAACCCGGCCACCGTCGCCGGCCGGATCGTCGCCGCCCTCCACGACGCCGACGAGCGCGTCGCGATCCCCGGCTTCTACGACGGCGTGACCGAGCTCACCGACACCGAGCGGGCCCTCGTCGCCGAGCTGCCCTTCGACGAGGCGGCCTGGCTGCGCACGGCCAAGTCCCACGGCACCCTGGGCGAGGCGGGCTTCTCCACCCTGGAGCGGGTCTGGGCCCGCCCCACCGCCGAGGTCAACGGCATCGGCGGCGGCTACCAGGGCCCCGGCGGCAAGACGATCGTCCCCGCCTCCGCCCACCTCAAGCTCTCCTTCCGGCTGGTCGCCGGCCAGGACCCCGCCAAGATCGAACTGGCGGTACGGGACTGGCTCGCCGGCCTCGTCCCGGCCGGAATCCGGTACGAGATCGTCTTCGGCGCCCCGACCCGCCCCTGCCTCACCCCCCTCGGCCACCCCGCCCTGAAGGCGGTGGCCGGGGCCATGAGCCGGGCCTTCGACGGCGCCGAGGTCCGCTACACCCGCGAGGGCGGCTCGGGTCCGGCCGCCGACCTCCAGGACGTCCTGGAGGCACCCGTCCTGTTCCTCGGCATCTCCGTCCCGTCCGACGGCTGGCACGCCCCGAACGAGAAGATCGAGCTCGATCTGCTCATGAAGGGCGTCGAGACGACCGCTCATCTCTGGGGCGACCTGCCCGTCGCCCTCCAGGCCGCCGAGCGCTGAACCCACACACCGAACCGGGGGAGTTGGAAGCAACCTGTGAGCACCTTGAAGAACGTGCCGGCCCTGAACGACCCGTCGGCCCCGGAGAACGCCCCGGACACCCCGGCTCCGGAGAGCACCCCGGCCCCGGAGGGCACCCCGGCGACCCTTCCGACGGACGCCCCGACCCCGGCGGACGTACAGGCCCCCACGGACGTACCGGCCCCCGCGGACGTACCGGCCCCCGCGGACCGCCCGATCCCGCTCACCGCCCCGAGCGGCATCGACCGCGCCGCCCACCACCGCCTCGACGAGGCGTGGCTCGCGGCGGCCTGGAGCCACCCCACCACCCGGGTCTTCGTGGTCTCCGGCGGCCAGGTGCTGATCGACGACCGGCCCGACGGCACCACCGAACTCGTCATGACCCCGGCCTTCGAGGCCCCGGTCACCGAGACCCACCGCTACTTCCTGGGCACGGACGCCGACGGGATCTCCTACTTCGCGCTCCAGAAGGACTCCCTCCCGGGCCGCATGGACCAGTCCGCCCGCCCCGCCGGGCTGCGCGAGGCCGGGATGCTGCTCTCCGACCGGGACACCGCCCTGATGGTGCACGCCGTGGCCCTGGAGAACTGGCAGCGCCTCCACCGCTTCTGCTCGCGCTGCGGCGAGCGCACGGTCATCGCCGCGGCCGGGCACATCCGCCGCTGCCAGGCCTGCGGCGCCGAGCACTACCCGCGCACCGACCCCGCCGTGATCATGCTCGTCACGGACGAGCACGACCGGGCCCTGCTCGGCCGCCAGGTGCACTGGCCGGAGGGCCGCTTCTCGACCCTGGCCGGCTTCGTCGAGCCGGGCGAGTCCATCGAGCAGGCGGTGGTCCGCGAGGTCTTCGAGGAGGCGGGCGTCACGGTCGGCGAGGTCGAGTACGTCGCCAGCCAGCCCTGGCCCTTCCCGTCCAGCCTGATGCTGGGCTTCTTCGCCCGCGCCACCTCCTCGGAGATCACCGTGGACGGCGAGGAGATCCACGAGGCCCGCTGGTTCTCCCGCGAGGAGCTGGCCGCCGCCTTCGAGAGCGGCGAGGTCGTCCCCCCGTACGGCATCTCGATCGCCTCCCGCCTGGTCGAGCGCTGGTACGGCAGACCGCTCCCGAAGCCGGGCGACGTCCTCTGACCCGAGCCGCCTCGCGCACACGACGGAGCCCCTGCCGGACAGCTGTCCGGCAGGGGCTCTTTTCGGCCACCGCGAAGGGGGCGGAGACTCAGGCGCCGATCTTCTGCTTGACCTGCGCGAGGCTCGGGTTCGTCAGGGTGGAGCCGTCCGGGAAGAGCACGGTCGGCACGGTCTGGTTGCCGCCGTTGGCCTTCTCGACGAACGCCGCCGAGTCCGGGTCCTGCTCGATGTTGATCTCCGTGTACGCGATGCCCTCGCGGTCCATCTGGCTCTTCAGCCGACGGCAGTAGCCGCACCACGTGGTGCTGTACATCGTCACAGTGCCCTGCATGGCCAGGCGCTCCTCTGGTTCTTCGTTCGCGTTCGCTGACGGGGTCCGAGAAGGAGAACGTACGCCCTCTCCGTCCCATTCCCGGACCCGGCTCCGGACCGGTCCCGCACGGGAATCCGCACCGGTCCCGCATCGGCCGGCGGCCCGGCCCCGCCGCCCCGGGATTCGTATGACCGGCGCCTTCCGCCTGTGGACAACCCGCCGCACCGACCCCACGGGACCTGGCAGCATGGCGGGGTGACAGCAGCGACGCACTCCACTCTCTTCCCCCGGGTGCCGGAGACGGCCGACGCGGTGCTCGACGGGCTCGACCCCGAGCAGCGCGAGGTCGCGCTCGCCCTGGGCGGCCCGGTGTGCGTGCTGGCGGGAGCCGGCACGGGCAAGACGCGGGCCATCACGCACAGGATCGCGTACGGGGTGCGGGCGGGAGTCCTCCAGCCCGCCACCGTCCTCGCCGTCACCTTCACCAACCGCGCCGCGGGCGAGATGCGCGGCCGGCTCCGGCAGCTCGGCGCGGGCGGCGTCCAGGCCCGCACCTTCCACTCCGCCGCCCTCCGCCAGCTCCAGTTCTTCTGGCCGAAAGCAGTCGGTGGCGACCTGCCCCGGCTCCTGGAGCGGAAGGTCCAGCTCGTCGCCGAGGCCGCCGCCCGCTGCCGGATCCGGCTCGACCGGAACGAGCTGCGGGACGTCACCGGCGAGATCGAGTGGGCCAAGGTCACCCAGACCGTCCCCGCCGACTATCCGGCCGTCGTCGCCAAGGCCCTCAGGGACGCCCCCCGCGACCCGGCCGAGATCGGCCAGATCTACGCCACGTACGAGCAGCTGAAGCGCGACCGCTCGGTGATCGACTTCGAGGACGTGCTGCTGCTCACCGTCGCGATCCTCCAGGACCGGCACGACATCGCCGACCAGGTCCGCCGCCAGTACCAGCACTTCGTGGTGGACGAGTACCAGGACGTCTCCCCGCTCCAGCAGCGCCTGCTCGACCTGTGGCTCGGCGACCGCGACAGCCTCTGCGTGGTCGGCGACGCCAGCCAGACGATCTACTCCTTCACCGGCGCCACCCCCGACCACCTGCTGAACTTCCGCACCCGGCACCCCGGCGCCACCGTGGTCAGGCTGGTCCGCGACTACCGCTCCACCCCCCAGGTCGTCCACCTGGCCAACGGACTGCTCTCCCAGGCCCGCGGCCGGGCCGCCGAGCACCGCCTGGAGCTGGTCTCCCAGCGCGACCCGGGCCCCGAGCCGGCCTACGCCGAGTACGCCGACGAGCCCGCCGAGGCCGAGGGCACCGCCCGCCGCGTCCGCGACCTGATCGCCGCCGGCGTCCCGGCCGGCGAGATCGCCGTCCTCTACCGGATCAACGCCCAGTCCGAGGTCTACGAGCAGGCCCTCGCCGACGCCGGGGTGCCCTACCAGCTCCGCGGCGCCGAGCGCTTCTTCGAGCGCCAGGAGGTCCGGGAGGCCGGCATCGCCCTGCGCGGCGCGGCCCGCGCCGGAGGCAACGACTCCCTCCTCGACGGGACCGAGGACCTGCCCGCGCAGGTCAGGGCGGTCCTGTCCACCAAGGGCTGGACCACAGAGCCGCCCGCGGGCTCCGGCGCCGTCCGCGACCGCTGGGAGTCCCTCGCCGCCCTCGTCCGGCTCGCCGAGGACTTCGCCCGCGCCAGGCCGGGGGCCACCCTCTCCGACCTGGTCGCCGAGCTCGACGAGCGGGCCGCCGCCCAGCACGCCCCGACCGTCCAGGGCGTCACCCTCGCCTCGCTGCACGCGGCCAAGGGCCTCGAATGGGACGCCGTCTTCCTGGTCGGCCTCACCGAGGGCATGATGCCGATCACCTACGCCAAGACCGACGAGCAGGTCGAGGAGGAGCGGCGCCTGCTGTACGTGGGCGTCACCCGCGCCCGGGTGCACCTCGCGCTCTCCTGGTCCCTGTCCCGCTCCCCGGGCGGGCGGCCCTCCCGACGCCCCACCCGCTTCCTCAAGGGCCTGCGCCCCGGCTCCGGCGCCCTCGGCACCACCGTCCACGGCGGCGGGCAGGGCTCCGTCGAGCGGGGGAGCGCCCCCGCCCGGCGCAGGCAGCGCGGCACCGTCCGCTGCCGGGTCTGCGGCGCGACCCTCACCGAGGCGGGCGCGATGAAGCTGATGCGCTGCGAGGACTGCCCCTCGGACATGGACGAGGGGCTGTACGAGCGGCTGCGCGACTGGCGGGCCGAGCGGGCGGGCGAACTCGGCCAGCCCGCCTACTGCGTCTTCACCGACAAGACCCTCATGGCGATCGCCGAGCGGGTCCCCGCCACCGGCGGGGAGCTCGCCTCGATCGCCGGCGTCGGCACCCGCAAGCTGAACCGCTTCGGAGCCGACGTCCTGGCCATCTGCGCAGGTGAGGAGGGAGGGGCGGGGGCAGGCGAGGACTGAGGAAAACTCGTCGGAAAAATAGTTTGCGCCCGCCCCGTCAAGCCCCATAGGTTCTTAACCACGGAAACGGCGGCTTCTTCGAAGCCCTGTCTTCGTGCTGTACTTGTCCAAATAAACATGAGGGTCCGGCTCGCACCCGAGCCCTCCGAGACGCCGAGAGGAGGCGATTCCAGTGATCAGCTACACCATTCAGACCAGCACCGCCAGCTTCGTCAGCACCGCCAAAATGACCGATCGCTCGGTCGTCTCCGCCTGCACGCTCGGCCTCTCCGCCTCGGCGTTCATCGGCACCGGTCTGCCTACCACCGGTCTCTCCGGCCTCGGCATGCCCGCCGCCGTAGAGCTTCGGGCCTCCGTGGCCCTGCGCAATGAGCGACCGACCAAGGCACTGGAAGCAGGAGCAGCCGGCAAGGCCAAGGCCTATGCCTTTGCGGCGACCGGTGCCGGCACCCAGCAGCAGATGACGCACCACACGATGTGGGCCTTCCGTGGGCTCGAACCCTGGAGTGATCCAGCCTGATCCAGGATCAGGCAGGCGCCTTCAGGGCCGCGGAACCCCACCCGGGATCCGCGGCCCTTCTGTTTGTCCCCGAACGGGGACGGACGGGAGAAGGGGCCTCGGGACAGCAACACCCGGTACCAGCCGAAACCCCGGCCAACAGGCCGGAACGACCAGACGAGGAAAGAACACCGTGCAACTCGAAGCGCACGCCCCGTCCGTACCGCTCTCCGATTCGATCCCCCAGCCCGGCCTCACGGAGGACCCCGCTTTGACCCCCCTCACCGCGCTCACCGCGCTCGACGACGCCATCGAGAACCTCGGCGTCCCCGTCCCCTGCCGCTCCTACGACCCCGAAGTCTTCTTCGCGGAGTCCCCGGCCGACGTGGAGTACGCGAAGTCCCTCTGCCGCACCTGCCCGCTCATGGCCGCCTGTCTCGCCGGCGCCAAGGAGCGGCGCGAGCCGTGGGGCGTCTGGGGCGGCGAGCTCTTCGTCCAGGGCGTGGTCGTCGCCCGCAAGCGGCCCCGTGGCCGTCCGCGCAAGAACCCGGTCGCGGCATGAACGCCACCGGAACCATCGACCGCCCCCACACGCACGATCCCCAGAAGCAGGCCCCGATGACCTCTTCCGCCAGCGAGCCCGCAGGCTCCGCGACCCCGTCTTTCTCCCCCGCCGCCGCACCCGTGGCGCGTCAGAACAGGACCCGTGAAATGCAACTCATCCCCGAAGCCCTGGCTCGTGCCCATATGCACGACCGACAGCGTGAGGCCGAGGCGGAACGCCAGGCCGCGCGCCTGGTCGCCGCCCGGCGCATGCAGCGCCGCGCCGAGCGCGTCTCGCTGCGCGCCCGCCGCGCGCTGGCCATGGCCGTCATGCACTGAGAACCCGCGCCCTCCGGGGCGCCGCCACGGGGGCCGGTCCTTCAGGACCGGCCCCCGCGGTGCGTTGTACGGGACCGCGGACGCCCCGCCGGGCTATCGTCGCAAGGGTGAACGCCCCCGACACCCCCGAGGAGCCCCTCACCTGCGCCCGCTGCGGCAGAACCACCGAAACCCTGCCGCTGACCTGGACCTTCTCGGTGGAGGACGACCGCCGGGTCTACTTCTGCGAGGACTGCTCCCGCACCAACCTCCGCGCCATCGAGGGCAGACTCGACTCCTCCTGGTGGTGACGTCTTCTAGGGCCTGATCCGCCGGACAGGCCCTAGCAGGCTTCCCCCTCGGCCTCCGGCTCCGCGAAGCCCGGGAGCCACGCGGTCAGTTCGTCGTGCAGGCGGACCGTCGCGTTCAACTGGCACAGCACCCCGATGGTGCTCAGCGTCACCCGGTGTATCAGGAGGTACGAGGGCGGCAGGTTCAGCTGCTTGCCCAGTTGGTACGCGGGGGAGCGGGGGTCGGCGACGCGGGCCGCCTGGGCGCGCATCCAGGAGCGGGTGAAGACGAAGGACTCCGCTTCGGCCGGTTCGATGATCGGCAGCAGGTACTCCAGGACCGCGTCCGGATCGAGCGAGACGGTCTCCTTGACGAAGCCCTCCGCGCGCAGCAGGTCGTGGACCGTCTCGGCCTCGCCGGCCAGCGCCATCCGCAGACAGGTGCCGATCGTCTCGGGCAGCCCGCCCGGCAGCCGGTCCACGGTGCCGAAGTCGAGGACGCCGAGCCGCCAGCTCCCCGGGTCTCCGTCCCCGTCGGCCTCCTCGTCCGCCCCCGGCAGCAGCCGGAAGTTGCCCGGGTGCGGGTCGGCGTGCAGCAGACCGGTGCGCGCCGGGCCGGAGAAGAGGAAGCGGGCCAGGAGCTGACCCGCCCGGTCCCGCTGCTCCCGCGTGCCGTCCGCGATCACCTCCGCGAGCGGGAGGCCCTCCATCCACTCGGTCACCAGGACCTGTTCCGACTGGTGCACCACCGCCGGGACCACCACGTCCGGGTCGTCGGCGAACTCCTCCGCGTGCTTCCGCTGGGCCGCCGCCTCCAGGCCGTAGTCCAGCTCCTCGGAGACCCGGTCCCGCATCTCGGCGATCAGCGGCTTGATGTCCATGCCCGGGACCAGCGGACCGAGGAGCCGGGCGAAGCGGCTCAGCTGCGTCAGGTCCGAGAGCAGCGCCTCCCCGGCACCCGGGTACTGCACCTTGACCGCGACCTCGCGCCCGTCGTGCCACACGGCCCGGTGCACCTGCCCGATCGAGGCCGCGGCCGCCGGCTTGTCCTCGAACTCCAGGAACAGCTCCCGCCAGTCGGCGCCGAGACGCTCCTCCAGGACCGCGTGCACCGTCCGCGTCGGCATCGGCGGCGCCGCGTCCTGGAGCTTCGTCAGCGCCGCCCGGTACGGCCCGGCGACCTCCTCCGGCAGGGCCGACTCGAAGACGGAGAGAGCCTGCCCGAACTTCATCGCCCCTCCCTTCAACTCTCCCAGCACCTTGAAGAGTTGGTCGGCCGTGCGCTGCTGGAGCTCGCGGGCGACGATCTCCGCCGACCGGCCGCCGATCCGCTTGCCCAGGCCCCATGTGGCCCGGCCCGCGAAGCCCAGGGGCAACGCGGCCAACTTGGCGGTCCGGGTGACCGCCTTCCGGGGAAGATCAGACATGCGCCCCTCCAAAACCCAGACTGCCGTGCCGCGCAGGACCGTTACCCCGCCATTGTGTCGTGCGCGTCCTCCGCTGCCGAGGCGAGCTCCCCCTCCCTTCCGCGCGCCGCCCCGCAGGGGCAGGCCGGATGGGGTCTCAACCGCTCCGCCCGCCACTCCAGGAACGGCAGCGACGCCTCCCAGCGGGTGCCCGTGCTCGCCGGCAGGTCCCCGTCCAGGAAGGCGAGGGCGTGCGCGGCGGCCAGTCCCGCCACCGCCGTGGCCAGCGCCAGGTCGCAGGCCGGCAGCGGATGCGGGGCGCCGGAGCGCCACTGGGCGAGCAGCCGGGGCCGGACCGGTTCCCGGTCCGTCCGCTCCTCCTGGAGGCAGCGGGCGCAGGCCGTGCCGCCCGGCAGCACGAGCGGGCCGACCGTCCCCGTCGCCTCGACGACCCCGGCGTACAGGTGGGGGACGCCGGCGGAGACCCACCGCTGGGCCGGGAGCGGATCGGGGACGTACGCGCCGAGACCGTCCCGAGGCGCCACCACCACGAGTGAAAGCCCGCCCCCACCGTTCCCGTCCCCCCACCTGTCGCTCCCGTCACCCCGCCCGTGTCTCCCCGCCTCGGCCCGTCCGCCCGGCCCCGCGCCCGCGCCGCCCTTTCGGTCACCCGGCCCGGTGCCGCCCCCGCCCCGCCCGCCCCCGCGCGGCGCGCCCCGCGACCAGCGGCCGGCCAGGCGGCGGGCGGCCGTCGCCCGGCGCTCGCCGACGGCCTCGGCCGGCAGACCGCCCGGCGCCGTCTCCCAGGGCTCGACCCGGCCCGAGTCCACCACCTCGACCCGGCCCACGCCCGCCGCGGCGAGCAGGGCCGCCACCGTCGCCCCCACCCGCCCCGCGCCCCGGACCTGGACGCGCAGGGCCCGCCGGGCCGCCAGGACCCCCGCCGCCCGCTCCGGTTCGGGATGGACCACGGACAGCGAGGCCAGGTCCGCCCGGAGCGGATCGAGGGCCGCGTCCGCCGCCCCGGCGGCCGGCCCCGCCCTCCCGGGCCGCCCCGCCGCGGCGTCCGTGAGGAGCCCGGCCGACTCCAGCCGGCCGAGGAGCGCGTCGAGCCGCCCGTCCGGCAGGCCGAGCGCCCGCGCCTCGGTCCGCAGCAGCTCGACCCCGCGCGTCCCGTCGAGCAGCCCGAGCACCGCCTCCGTCTCCGGGCCCACCGGATCGAGCACCACGGCATGGGCCGGCGTGACCCCGAACTGGACGCACCGCAGACTCCGCCAGGCCCGCCGCAGCGCCGGTTTCACCATCGGATGCATTTCCCCGCCCCCGCCCCCGTACATGATCTCCGCACATGATCCGCACGCGTGATCCACACACGAACCGCCCTCGCGATCCGCACGCACGAACCGCATTCATGATCGACAACGGATTTCCGTCGTCCCGCAGCGAGAATGCCCCCGCCGCCCCGACCGGTGCCGAAAGTTGTCCACAGGCCGGGGGATTAGTCATTCAAATGGGGCGTGGTACGGCCGGACCGTTCCCGGAACGGCCCCGGCAGCGGGTAACGTCGGGCCCGTGCCCGCCGACCCACGACGCAGCGTGACCAGCAAGCCGCCCCGCGACCCGGGGACGAGCGCGGTCGAGGTCCGCAGGAGCGCGCGGCGCAGCAGGACCGTCTCGGCCTACCGCGAGGGCGACCGGACCGTCGTGCTCATCCCCGCCCGCATGTCGGAGGCGGAGGAGCGGCGCTGGGTCGGCGTCATGCTGGACAAGCTCGCCGCCAAGGAGAGCCGGAGCGTCCTCGGCGACCGCGAGCTCACCGAACGCGCGCGACGCCTCTCCGACCAGTACTTCGGCGGCCGGGCCCGCCCCGGCTCGGTCCGCTGGGTGACCAACCAGAACACCCGCTGGGGCTCCTGCACCCCCTCCGAGGGCAGCATCCGCCTCTCCCACCGGCTCCAGGGCATGCCCGAGTACGTCGTCGACTACGTCCTCCTGCACGAGCTGGCCCATCTGCTCGTCCCCGGCCACGGCCCCCGGTTCTGGCGGCTCCTGGAGGCCTACCCCCGGACCGAGCGGGCCCGCGGCTACCTGGAGGGCGTGGTCGCCGCCGAGCGCCTCCCGAACCTTCCGGACCGCCCGGAGGACGCTCGCGAGGAGTGACGGCGCCGCCACGAGGCGGCACGCGGATTTCCCGATTCCGTACCGAAAACACCCTGGCCTGTCTCAATGTCGCACGCAGCGGTTAGCCTGGCGCGAGCATTCGCCATTCGGGATGGGGGACGGTCGTTACGCATGGCCAGGGAATTCCAACGCGGCCACAAGGCCAAGATCAGTGATCTGACCGCGGGGACCGATCTGTACGTGGGCGTGCAGATCGCGGCGCCCGGACTGACTTTCGACATCAGCTGCTTCGGTCTCGACGCCGACGAGCGGCTCTCGGACGACCGCTACTTCGTCTTCTTCAACCAGCCGAAGTCGCCCGAGGAGTCCATCCAGCTCCTCGGCGCCCAGGCCGGCGACACCGAGTCCTTCCGCATCACCCTCGACCGCATCCCCGCGCACATCCACAAGCTGTCCTTCACCGCCACGATCGACGGCGCCGGACAGATGTCCCAGATCGGCCCCGGCCACCTGCGGATCGTCGCGGGCGGCGAGGAGGTCGCCCGGTACGCGTTCACCGGGGCGGAGTTCTCCACCGAGCGCGCGGTGATGCTCGGCGACTTCTACCTCAAGGACGTCTGGCGGTTCGCCGCCGTCGGCCAGGGCTTCGACGGAGGCCTGGAGGCGCTCCTGCGCAACTTCGGCGGCGAGGTCGCCGAGGAGGAGCCCGCCGCCCCGCAGCAGCAGGCGGCCGCGCCCGGCTTCGCCCCGCCGCCCCAGGCGGCTGCGCCCCCGGCCTTCGGCGCCCCCGCGCCCGCCCCGGCTCCCGCACCCGCACCCGCGTTCGGCGCCCCCGCGGCCCCGCCCGCCCCGACCCCCGCGCCCGCCCCGCCGGCGCCGCCGGACCACACGGCGCCCACGATGGTCGCGCCCATGGCCCCGGCCCCCGTGCCCCCGCCCGCTCCGGCCCCCGCCCCCTACGGGCAGACCCCGCCCCCGTACGGGCAGACGCCGCCCCCGTACGGGCAGGTCCCCGGGCAGCCCCCGGGCCAGTACCCCGGTCACGGCCAGCCGCCGCACACCCCGGCCCACGGCCACCAGCAGCCGTACGGCCAGCAGCCCCCCTACGGGCAGACCCCGCCCCCGTACGGCCAGCAGCCGCCCGCCTTCGGGCAGCAGCACGCGGGCGTGCCCCAGGGTGCCCCCGCCACCGGCGCGGGCCTCGCCGCCGCGCTCGCGCCGTACAAGGAGACCGCCACCGGCTCCCGCTGGACCCCGCAGAACCAGCAGCTCATGCGGGTGGACCTCGCCATGGGCGGCACGCCCGTCCTGGCCCGTCAGGGCTCCATGGTCATGTACCAGGGCAAGGTCGACTTCGGGTACAAGGGCGCGGGCTTCGCCGGCCGGATCGTCGGCAACGCCACCGGCCAGGAGATGCAGCTGATGCGCTGCACCGGCCGCGGCCAGGTCTTCCTCGCCGAGGAGGGCGCCCAGCTGCACCCGATCGAGCTCCAGGGCGACGGCATCTGCGTCTCCGCCGAGAACGTCCTCGCGTTCGACGAGACCCTCCAGTACGAGGTCCGCCGCATCGAGGGCCACGGCATCCCCGGCGGCGCCCTGTTCACCATGCAGTTCCAGGGCAGCGGCACCGTCGTCGTGAAGACCCGCGGCATCCCCGTGGTCCTCCCGGTCACGCCCACGACCTTCGCCGACTGCAACGCGGTCGTCGCCTGGTCGTCCGCGTCCCAGGTCGTCCTTTCCAGCCAGGTGCGCCTGCGCCGCAACGCCTACCCGGGCCACAGCGGCGAAACCGTGAACCTGCAGTTCCGGGGCGCCCCCGGCAACTTCATCGTCGTCCAGCCCTACGAGGTCTGAGGGAGCCCGAAGCCATGAACCAGCAACTCGCGGGCTACGCCCCGACCCCCGTCGCGGCCCGGATGGAGAACCACGGCAGCGCCATGCTCAAGGTCGCCATGGCGAGCGGCCAGGATCTCTACGCCCGGTCGGGCTCGATGGTCGCCTACGAGGGCTTCATCACCTACGAGCCCAACCCGCCCGCCGTCCGGCAGTACGCCCAGCAGTGGGTCACGGGCGAGGGCGCGCCGATCATGAAGTGCTCCGGCGACGGACTGCTCTACCTCGCCGACTACGGCGCCGACGTCGTCGTGATCAACCTCAACAACGACTCCCTGTCGGTCAACGGCACCAACCTCCTGGCCTTCGACGCCCACCTCCAGTGGGGCGTCGAGCGGGTCAAGGGCCTCGCCAAGTTCGCCGGTCAGGGCCTGTTCAACGTGACGATCTCCGGCACCGGCTGGGTCGCCCTGACCTCGCGCGGCACCCCGATCGTCGTGGACTGCGGCCGCGGCGAGGACGAGACGTACGTCGACCCCGACGCGCTCGTCGCCTGGTCGCCCGCGCTCAAGGTCAAGGGCAAGCGCAGCTTCAAGGCCTCCTCCCTCATCGGGCGGGGCAGCGGCGAGGCGTACCAGATGGCCTTCTCGGGCCAGGGCATCGTCGTCGTACAGCCGAGCGAGGACAGCACCGACCGCCTGCGGGTCCGGGGCTGAGGGGGAGCGAGAACACACCATGCAGAGCCCGCTTTTCAACCACGCCGAGCAGCAGAGCCAGGAGCGGTACGTCGTCCAGAACCCGCAGCTCCTGCGGGTCAGCCTGACCGGGCAGGACGACGTCCTCGCCCGCAAGGGCGCCATGGTCGCCTACCAGGGCCTCATCGACTTCGACGGCGAGTACCAGACCGCGAACCAGCGCCGGGCCCGCGCCCGCACCGGCGAGGGCCTCGACCTGATGCGCTGCTCCGGGCAGGGCACGGTCTACTTCGCCAACCTCGCCCAGTACGTCCACGTCGTGGAGGTCGAGCAGGAGGGCCTCACCGTCGACAGCGCCTACGTCCTGGCGCTCGACTCGACCCTCCACACCGAGGTCATCGCCGTCGACAGCCAGTACGGCGTCTCCGGCTCCGGCAAGTACCAGCTCAACATCTCCGGCCGCGGCAAGGTCGCCCTGATGACCTCCGGGCAGCCGCTGATGATGCAGGTCACGCCCGACAAGTACGTCAGCGTCGACGCGGACGCGATCGTCGCCTGGTCCACCGGGCTGCGCGTCCAGATGCAGGCGCAGACGCACAACTCCAGCGTCCGCCGCCGGCGCGGCGACACCGGCGAGGGCTGGGAGCTCAGCTTCCTCGGACAGGGCTTCGCCCTCGTCCAGCCCAGCGAGGTCATGCCCCCGCAGCACGCGGCCATCGGCCAGGGCATCGCCGCCCAGTACGGCGCCGGACAGCACGGCGCCCACGGCCAGAACCAGAACAACGCCTGGAACTAGGCAGGGGTACGGAGAAGCAAGGGGTACGAAGAAGGGGGCGGGTGCCACGATCGGCGCCCGCCCCCTTCCTCCGTCCTCACAGCCGCGCCAGCGTGCCCTCCAGGAGGCGGACCACCGACGTGTCCGCCACGCCCGCCACGTCCTCGTACGCGAACCAGCGCAGGTCCAGCGACTCCTCGCTGATCCGCTCCACCGCGTCCGCCGGGGCCAGGGCCGCGTACTGCACGTCCAGGTGCCAGTGGCAGGGCGCCGGGATCGGGTGCCGGTCGAGCCGCACCGGGCCGCCCGGCAGCAGGGCGAGGCCCGGGATCCCGGACTCCTCCGTCGCCTCCCGCAGCGCGGCGCCCTCGACCGTGGTGTCACCGGGCTCGCAGTGGCCGCCCATCTGGAGCCACATGCCCAGCTTCTTGTGCAGGGTCAGCAGCACCCGGCCCCGCGCGGGATCGACCACCAGCGCGCTGGACGTCAGGTGACCGGCCGAGCAGGGCTTGTACATGCCGTCCGGGTGCGCGTCCAGGTGGTCCAGGTAGACCTGCCGCAGCTCCTCCTGGCCCCCGTACTCCTTCAGTACGAGGACCGCGTCGTCGTGCAGGGTCACTCCTTGCCGTCCCCGCCGCCGTTGCCGCCCTTGTCCCCGTCCTCCGGGGCGTCACCCTTCGGTGCGTCGCCCCGCGCCGCCTCGCCCAGCATCTTGTCCAGCTCGGAGAAGTCCAGGTGCTCGCGGTGAACGAAGCCGTCCGGGTCGTCCAGGTCGGTCGCCGTCGGCAGCATGTCCGGGTGCTCCCACAGGCCGTCCCGGCCGTCCACCCCGCGCGCGTCGGTGAGCGAGGCCCACAGGCGAGCCGCGTCCCGCAGCCGCCGCGGACGCAGCTCCAGACCGATCAGGGTCGCGAAGGTCTGCTCGGCGGGACCGCCCGAGGCCCGGCGCCGGCGCAGCGTCTCGCGCAGCGCGTCCGCCGAGGTCAGACGGGACTTGGCGGCCTCGTGGACCACCGCGTCCACCCAGCCCTCGACCAGCGCGAGCGCCGTCTCCAGACGGGCCAGGGCCGCCTTCTGCTCCGGGGTGTCCTCCGGCTGGAACATGCCCTGCTGGAGCGCCTCCTGAAGCTGCTCGGGATGCGTCGGGTCGAGCTGGCCCACCGCCTCCTCCAGCTTCGAGGTGTCCACCTTGATCCCGCGCGCGTACCCCTCGACCGCACCGAACAGGTGCGCCCGCAGCCACGGCACGTGCGCGAAGAGGCGCTGGTGGGCCGCCTCGCGCAGGGCCAGGTAGAGCCGCACCTCGTCCGAGGGCACGCCCAGGTCCTTGCCGAAGGCCTCGACGTTCAGCGGGAGCAGCGCGGCGCGCCCGGCCGGGCCCAGCGGCAGGCCCACGTCGGTCGAGCCGACGACCTCGCCGGCGAGCGCGCCCACGGCCTGCCCGATCTGCTGGCCGAACATGGCGCCGCCCATGGAGCGCATCATGCCGATCAGCGGGCCCGCCATGGCCTGCATCTCCTCCGGCAGGACGTCGCCCATCGCCGTGCCGACCCGCTCGGCGACCGGGTCCACGAGCTGCTGCCACGCCGGCAGCGTCGCCTCGACCCACTCGGCGCGGCTCCACGCCACGGCCACGTTCGCCCCGGAGGGCAGCGAGGTCGCCTGGTCCAGCCAGAGGTCGGCCAGGCGCAGCGCCTCCTGGACCGCGGACTTCTCGGCCGGGCCCACGCTGGCGTCCTTGGTGCCGTCGGGGGTGCCCTGGGCCACCACCTGGCGCGCGATCTGCTTGGCCATGTCCCAGTTGACGGGACCGCCCTCGTAGCTCAGCATCTGCCCGAGCTGCTGGAAGGCCGCGCCCAGGTCGTTGGGGTTCAGCGAGCCGAACATCGCCGCGAACGGATTGTCCGCGCCGCCCGGTCCGCCGATCCCGCCCATGCCCGGCAGTGCGCCGAAGCCGAACGGGTTCGCCCCGAAGGGGTTGCCGCCCTGGCCACCGGACCCCTGGCCACCTCCGGCGGGGTCCTTCTTCTTGCCCTCGTCGCCGTCCTCCGGCTCCTCCGGCGGAAGGCCGAATCCGAATGGGGTGTCACTCACAGGTTTCCTCGGCTCGTAGGGCCGCCGGCCTCCTGCCGACGGCGACTGCCCGACCAGAGCCTGCCCACGACAGGCTCCGCACACCACCAGCGTAGACATCCGGGCCGGAAACGGGCTCGGTGCTCCGCCGGGGCGTGCCCTGCGGCAGGATGGACGCCACCTGGTCCGTACGTCGTGCGGCGTACGTACTGAAGACAACCGCTGGAGACGCCCGGTGAGTTCCCCAGATCCACAGGTTCGCGGAGCGCGAAACCACTCGACCCGGTCCACCGCGCGCGGGCCCGTCGTCGCGGTCACCGGTGCCGCGTCCGGCGTCGGCGACCTGCTGACCAGGCGGCTCGCCGCCTCCGACGAGGTCAGGCGGGTCGTCGCCATCGACGAGCGCCGGGGCGAGGTCCCCGAGGCGCACTGGCACGTCCTCGACGTGCGCGACCCGGCCATCGCGGAGAAGCTGCGCGGCGCCGACGTCGTCGTGCACCTCGCCGTCGACCTCGACCTGGAGACCGACCCCGCCGCCCGGACGGCCTACAACGTGCGCGGCACGCAGACCGTCCTGACCGCCGCCGCTGCCGCCGGGGTCCACCGGGTGGTGCTCTGCACCTCCGCGATGGTCTACGGCGCCCTGCCCGAGAACGACGTCCCGCTCTCCGAGGACGCCGAGCTGAAGGCCACGGCGGAGGCCACCGGCGTCGGCGACCTGCTGGAGATCGAGCGCCTGGGCCGCCGGGCGCCCCGCGCGCACCCCGGCCTCAACGTCACCGTGGTCCGCCCGGCCGTCCTGGTCGGCGGTACGGACACGGCGCTGACCCGCTACTTCGAGTCGCCCCGGCTGCTCGTCGTCGCCGGCTCCCGGCCCACCTGGCAGTTCTGCCACGTCGAGGACCTGGTGAGCGCCCTGGAGTACGCGGCCCTGGAGAAGGTCGAGGGGGAGTTCGCGGTCGGCTGCGACGGCTGGCTGGAGCAGGAGGAGGTCGAGGAGCTGTCCGGGATCCGGCGCATGGAGCTGCCCTCCACCGTCGCCCTGGGCACGGCGGCCCGCCTCCACCGGATCGGCCTGACCCCGTCCCCGGCGGGCGACCTCGCGTACACCATGCACCCCTGGGTGGTGAGCGTCGGGCGCCTGCACGACGCGGGCTGGCGCCCGAAGTGGACGAACGAGGAGGTCCTCGCCGCGCTCCTGGAGGAGGTCGAGGGCCGCCACACGGTCGCGGGCCGCCGCCTGGGCCGCAAGGACGCGACGGCGGCCGGCGCGGCCGGCGCGACGGTGGCGCTGCTCGGCACGGCGGCGCTGGTCCGGCAGATGCGGAAGCGGCGCGGGATCTGACCCGCATCCGGGCGGGGTCCGACCCACACCCGGAAGGCGGCCTTCCGGCGGACTGTAGGACCCTCCTACGGAGGGTCCGGAGCGCCGGTCGAAACCGCTATTCCGGGTTGTCGGCGGCGTACGGCACGATGGGGTCATGGCACTGACGTTTGACCACCCCGGCGAGCGGGCCGCGGCCGACCCCATCAAGCTCCTCGCGATCCGGGAGACCCCGCTCTCCGTCGACGAGGTCTTCCGGGCCGTCGGCGACGACGCCTCCGGCGGCACGACCCTCTTCGTCGGCACCGTGCGCAACCACGACGGCGGCGCGGACGTCGACGGGCTCGGCTACTCCTGCCACCCCTCGGCCGGGGCGGAGCTGCGCCGCGTCGCCGAGAAGGTCGTCGCGAACCACCCGGTCCGCGCCCTGGCCGCCGTCCACCGCGTGGGCGACCTGAAGGTCGGCGACATCGCCGTCGTCGTGGCCGTCTCCTGCCCCCACCGCGCGGAGGCCTTCGAGGCCTGCCGCAGGCTCATCGACGACCTCAAGCACGAAGTACCCATTTGGAAGCACCAGACCTTCTCGGACGGAACCGAGGAGTGGGTGGGTGCCTGCTAGGAAACACCGGGAAGCAAGGCGACGCGCCGACACGGCGTAGCCGAACGCCCGATTTGCGTAACCGACCCCCGCGCGCGAGCGTTGACGACACGGATGAAACAGTCTGCTGATCAACTCACTGGGGATGGGAGGTCGGGATGGCAGCGCTGGCCTGGTTGCTGATTCCGCTTTTCGCAGTCGTCGGCGCGGCGATATGGGGAAGCTGGGCTTCGAGGAACAAGACCATAGGCGACGTGGCCGAGCTCGCCGGCTACGCCCGCTTCCGGGACGCGATGGAACGCGCCCGCCCCACGCTCTCCGAATCCGCCCGCCCCGCGCGCGAAGACTCCGCCCGTCCCGTGCTCTCCGAGCCCGCCCGCCACGAGCGCGAACCGGCCGCGGCCGCCACCGCCGTCACCCCCTCCTCCTCCGGCTGACTCCGGCTGGTTCCGGCCGCCGCGGGGCCGCCCCGTACGGCCCCGCCCCGGGGGTGCGCCCACAGGCGAGTCCCGTACTGTCGTTCCATGCCACGCCGCACCGCGACGATGCTCGCCTCCACCCTGGTCCTGATCTGCCTGCTCATCGCCGGCGTTCTGATCCCGGTGCCGTACGCGGAGATGAGCCCCGGCCCGACGGTCAACACCCTCGGTGAGGCCAGGGGGGAGCCCGTCCTCCAGATCTCCGGGCGCAAGACGTACCCGACCGACGGCCACCTCAACATGACGACGGTCCGCGTCACCAGCGCGGACTACAAGATGAACGCCGTCGAGGCCGTCTACGGCTGGCTCGCCCACGACAACGTGGTGGTGCCGCACGACACGCTCTACCCGGACGGCAAGACCGAGGAGCAGTCGAGCCAGGAGAACGCCGAGGAGTTCAGCCAGTCCCAGGAGAGCGCCAAGGTCGCGGCCCTCGGCGAGCTGGGCGTCCCGGTGGTCTCCCGGGTCGTCGTCGGCTCGGTCGTCAAGGGCGCCCCGGCCGAGGGCAAGCTGCACGCCGGGGACGTCATCAAGGCCGTCGACGGCGTGCCGATCACCGAGCAGAGCGGCGTCGCCGCGCAGGTGACGAAGCGGAAGCCCGGCCAGAAGGTCGAGTTCACGATCGTCCCCGCCAAGGAGGCGGCCGCCGCCGAGAAGGCGGGCAAGGAGCCGACCGCCACGCGGAAGGTGGTCATCACGACCACCACCTCCGAGGAGGGCGACCGGGCGGTCGTCGGCATCCAGGCCGGCACCGACCACGTCTTCCCGTTCACGATCGACATCAAGCTGGCCGACGTCGGCGGCCCCAGCGCCGGGCTGATGTTCGCGCTCGGCATCATCGACAAGCTCACCCCGGACAGCCTCACGGGCGGCCGGTTCGTCGCCGGCACCGGCACCATCGACGACAAGGGGAAGGTCGGCCCGATCGGCGGCATCGAGATGAAGCTGGTCGGCGCGCGCAACGCGGGCGCCGAGTACTTCCTCACCCCGGCCGACAACTGCGCCACGGCCGTCTCCGACATCCCCGACGGGCTCACCCTCGTCAAGGTGGACACCATCGACGACGCCACGAAGTCCCTGGAGAAGCTCCGCAAGGGCGACACGGCGTCCCTGCCCAGCTGCTCGAAGAGCTGAGCCGGAAGCCGGCGGACAGAAGGGGGCGCCCGACCGGACCGGTCGGGCGCCCCCTTTCCCGTACGGTCCTCTTCTCCGTACGTACGGTCCTCAGCCCTCGAAGGTGGCCGCCAGCGCCTCCGCGAGCCCCGGCACCAGGTCCGGGCCCGTCAGGACCTCGGTCGCCGAGTCCTTCTCGCGCAGCCGGATCGCCGCCTCGCGCGCCCCGCCCCGCAGCACCGCCACGGTCATCCGGACCTCCTGGCGGTCCGGGTGCCCGGCCACCCACTTGGCGAGCTGCTTCTCGCTCAGCCCCTGCGGCACCTGGGCCTCCGCCGACGGGGGCAGCATCAGCCGCTCCACGGTCATGGCGCAGCCGGCGACGGCGTCGGGCCAGGCGACCGTGCCGAGGAACTCGTCGAGCGGCTTCCCGCGCGGCAGCTTGTCCTGCTCGATCGGGGTGTAGGAGGCGGAGTCGTCGCCCAGGCCGAGCTGGGAGGCGAGCTTGGGTTCCCGGGCGCGCAGCCGGGCGGTGTCGACCAGGGCGAACAGGCGGGCGGGCTGGTCCCAGCCGAGGCCCGACGCGTACTCGTCGATCTCGAGCACCGCGCGGGTGAGGGGGCTCGCGGCCATCGCCGGGCCGGAGGGGGAAACGTTGGACATGACCAACATCCTGCCTCCTCTTCCCCCGAAGCCGGGAACTAGGTAAAGCCTCGGTAAGTTGCATCAGTGGGCCCTACGATCGCGGGGCCTGCTTTCAGACCCACCAAGCACGCATCGACACACGTCGACACCGAGACGCATCAACATCGAGGGGCGCACGTTGGCTTTCCAGATGCCGGACCGCGGCGGAGGCCCGTCAGGGCCAAGGATGAGAGTCGGCCGGCCGTCCCGGCGGGCCCGTACCCTGCTCATGACACTCGGGGTCCTGGCCGTCCTGGCCATGGCCTTCGTGATGTTCGCCGGGTTCTGGACGGACTGGCTCTGGTACCGCTCGGTCCACTACTCGTCCGTGTTCACCACCACCCTGTGGACCAAGATCGGCCTCTTCGCGGTCTTCGGCCTCCTGATGGGCCTGGCCGTCGGCTTCAACATCTGGCTGGCGCACCGGCTGCGGCCGCCGCTCAGCGCGATGTCGCTTGAGCAGCAGAGCCTCGACCGGTACCGGATGGGCCTCGCGCCCTTCAAGAAGTGGGTGCTGCTCGCGGTCACGGCCCTGGTGGCCCTGATCGCCGGCGCCTCCGCCTCCGGCCAGTGGCGCACCTGGCTGATGTGGATCAACGGCGTGAAGTTCGGCCAGAAGGACCCGCAGTTCGGGCTCGACGTGGCGTTCTACGCCTTCGACCTGCCCTGGTACCGCTTCCTGCTCGCGTTCGGCTTCGCCGCCGCCGTCCTGTCGCTGATCGCCGCCGCGCTCACGCACTACCTGTACGGCGGACTGCGGGTCACCAGCCCGGGCGCCCGCGCCACCGCCGCCGCCACGGGCCACCTCTCGGTGCTCCTCGGCGTCTTCGTGTCGCTGAAGGCCGTGGCGTACTGGCTCGACCGGTACGGCCTGGCCGTGAAGTCCAGCGACTTCAAGGCCACCGGCAACTGGACGGGCCTGCGGTACGTCGACGCCAACGCGTACCTGCCGGCGAAGACCATCCTCTTCTGCATCGCCGCGATCTGCGCCGTGCTGTTCTTCGCGACGCTCTGGCGCCGCACCTGGCAGCTTCCGGTGATCGGCTTCGGCCTGATGGTGCTCTCCGCCGTCCTGATCGGCGGCCTGTACCCGGCCATCGTGCAGAAGTTCCAGGTCCAGCCGAACGAGCAGGCCAAGGAAGCGCCGTACATCCGGAAGAACATCGACGCGACCCGCAAGGCGTACGCGATCGACGGGACGAAGCCCGAGAACTACTCGGGCAAGTCGACGGTCAAGAACAAGGACCGGCTGCGGACGGACGCCGACACGGCGGCCAGCTACCGGATCCTCGACCCGAACATCGTCTCGCCCACGTTCCAGCAGCTGGAGCAGAAGCGGAAGTACTACCAGTTCCCGACCACCCTGGACGTGGACCGCTACCAGGGCAAGGACACCGTCATCGGTCTCCGTGAGCTCAACATCCGGGGCATCCCGAAGCGGAACTGGATCAACGACCACTTCACCTACACCCACGGCTACGGCGCGATCATGGCCACGGGCACGCAGACCGACGCCAACGGCTCCCCGGTCTTCACCGAGTCCGGACTGCCGACCACCGGCCAGCTCCCGAAGTACGAGCAGCGGATCTACTACGGCGAGAAGACCGACCAGTACTCGATCGTGGGCGGGCCCCAGCGGGAGCTCGACTACGAGGAGAACGGCGAGAAGACCACCAGCTACACGGGGAAGAGCGGCGTCAGCCTCTCCAGCGCCTTCAACCGCGCCGCGTACGCGGTGGCCTTCAGCGAGCCGCAGATCCTCTACTCGGGGGCCATCGGCGACGGCTCGCGGATCCTCTACAACCGCACGCCCAAGGAGCGCGTCGAGGCCGTCGCGCCCTGGCTGACCATCGACGGCGACGCCTACCCGGCGGTCGTCGACGGCCGGATCCAGTGGATCGTCGACGCGTACACGACGACCAACGGCTACCCGTACGCCTCGCGCACCACGCTCGGCGACACCACGGCCGACTCGCTGACCGTCGGCAACCAGCAGCGCACGGTCGTCGCCCAGCAGAACCAGGTCAACTACATCCGCAACTCGGTGAAGGCCACCGTCGACGCCTTCGACGGCACGGTGAAGCTGTACCAGTGGGACACCCAGGACCCGGTCCTGAAGACCTGGATGAAAGCGTTCCCGGACACGGTCGAGCCGAAGTCCGCGATCAAGGGCGACCTCCTGGAACACCTGCGCTACCCGCAGGACATGTTCAAGGTCCAGCGCGAGCTGCTGACCCGCTACCACGTCACCGACCCGGCCCAGTTCTACAGCGGCTCGGACGCCTGGCAGGTGCCGGACGACCCGACCAACAAGGAGGGCAACGCGGTCCCGCCGTACTACCTGAGCATGAAGATGCCCGGGGACACGGCGCAGCGCTTCTCGCTGACGACGACGTTCACGCCGAACGGGCGGCCCAACCTGGGCGGCTTCATGGCGGTCGACGCCGACGCCACCAGCAAGGAGTACGGCCGGCTGAGGCTGCTGAGGGTCACCCAGGACGTGCCGGGCCCGGCCCAGGTGCAGAGCAAGCTCAACGGTCTGCCGTCCGTGGCCCAGTTCGTCCGGGACATGAAGGGCGCCGACTCCGACATCCAGTACGGCAACCTGCTGACCGTGCCGCTCGACGGCGGGTTCCTGTACGTGGAGCCGGTCTACGCCCAGGGACGGAACGCGCTCTACCCGCTCCTGAAGAAGGTCGCCGTCTCGTACGTGGACGCGGACCAGCCCGCGGGTGACACGACCAAGGACACCACGGTGTTCGAGGACAACCTCACCACGGCGCTCAACGCGGTCTTCGGGGTGGAGGCGCCGACCCAGCCGACGCCGGAGCAGCCGACGCCGGACCAGCCGGGCACCACGCCTCCGCCGCCCGCGTCGAACGACGCCGCGCTGAAGCAGGCGATCGCCGACGCCCAGAAGGCGTACGACGCCGGCGAGGCCGCCCTGCAGAAGGGCGACTGGACCGCGTACGGCAAGGCGCAGGAGGAGCTGCAGGCGGCCCTCCAGAAGGCCGCCGAGGCCGGGGCGAAGCTCAAGTCCTCGGGAGCAGGCGGCTGACCTGAGGTTTTCCACCTCCGCGTCGTGATACTGTTACGTCACCGACGCGGGGTGGAGCAGCTCGGTAGCTCGCTGGGCTCATAACCCAGAGGTCGCAGGTTCAAATCCTGTCCCCGCTACTCTGTGGCAAACGAGGGCCCGGATCCATAAGGATCCGGGCCCTCGTCGTGTGTCGACGTGCCAGGGGGTACCGAAGAGCGGTAGGGAAGGGGCGAGTTGGCGTGAGTCGTGTTTGACTTGTCTCTCTGTGGGCATGTCGACAAAACGCTGAGTGACCTCACTGGCTGTGGTTTACCAGGTGTGCTCGGGTGGCGGGTGGTGCGACGATGGTATTTATGGGGGACAGGGCAACTCTGTTGGAGACAGGGCGGTTTGTGCAGCGGCATGCCAGGAACGCCGCGGACGAGATCATCGAGGCGGCGGGGGCGCTCGACGCGCTCCCCGGCACCACCGCCGCGCCCGACGCCGTCACCGAGAACGAGACCGAGACCGAGACGGAGGCCCGGCACCGCCGCGCCGCCGAGCACGGCGACCTCGCTTCCATGAGCGCCCTCGGCGCGCTGCTGCTGCGTCGCGGCGACCTCGACGGCGCCGAGCCCTACCTGCGCGGCGCCACCGCCGAGGGGGACCGGGCCGCCGCCAACAACCTGGGCGTCCTGCTGCACCAGCGCGGGTACGCCGACGAGGCCGCCGGCTGGTGGCGGGTCGCCGCCGTCGCCGGCTCCGCCCCCGCCGCCCACGCGCTCGGCCGCCACCACCGCGAGCGCGGCGACGAGCCCGCCGCCGAGTACTGGCTGCGCCAGGCCGCCGAACAGGGCCACGCCCTCGGCGCGTACGCCCTCGCCGACCTCCTGGAGCACCGCGGCGACGTAGGCGCCGAGCGCTGGCTGCGCGCCGCCGCCGAGCAGGGCCACCGCGAGGCCGCCTACCGGCTCGCCATGGCCCTGGAGCGGCGCGCCACCGAGACCACCCGCGGCCCGCACGCCACCGGCACCCGGCTCCCGGTCCCCGGCGCCGCCGAGGGCCCCGCCAGGAGCGTCGCGGGCGCGCCCCCCGGCGCCCTGCTGCCCGACGGCCCCCCGGCCGCCGGGCCCGGGGGCGAACTCGCCGAGGCCGAGCAGTGGTTCCGGCAGGCCGCCGCACGCGGCCACCGGCGGGCCGCGCTCCACCTCGGCGCCATCCTGGAGCAGCGCGGCGACCTCAAGGAGGCCGGCCGCTGGTACCTCAGCTCCGCCAAGGAGGGCGAGGCCAGGGCCGCCTGCGCGCTCGGCTTCCTGCTCCGCGACGCGGGCGACGAGGAGAGCGCCGCCGTGTGGTGGCTGCGGGCCGCCCAGGACGGCGACGGCAACGCCGCCAACGCCCTGGGGGCCCTGCACGCGGCCCGGGGCGAGCAGCAGACTGCCGAGCGCTGGTACCGGGCGGCCATGGACGCGGGCGACGTCAACGGCGCCTACAACCTCGGGCTGCTCTGCGCCGCCCAGGACCGCATCCCGCAGGCCGAGCAGTGGTACCGGCGGGCCGCCTACGCGGGCCACCGCGAGGCCGCCAACGCGCTGGCCGTGCTGCTCCTCCAGGCCGGCGACGCGAACGGCGCCGAGCCGTGGTTCTCCAAGGCCGCCGAGGCCGGCAGCGTGGACGCCGCCTTCAACCTGGGCATCCTGCACGCCGGGCGCGGCGACGACCGCACGGCCCTCGTCTGGTACGAGCGGGCCGCCGCCGCCGGGCACACCGAGGCCGCCCTCCAGGTCGGCATCGCCGCCCTGCGCGACGGCGACGAGCAGACCGCCGAGCGGCACCTGCGGTGCGCGGCGGGCGGCGGCAGCGCCGAGGCCGCCTTCCGGCTCGCCTCGGTCCTCGACGCGCGCCGCCCCGAGCCCGGTCCCGCCGTGCTCGGCGCGCCCCGCGAGGAGAAGAGCGAGTGCGAGGAGTGGTACGAGCGGGCCGCCCGGCAGGGCCACCGGCGCGCCCAGGTGCGGGTCGGGATGCTCGCCGCCGCGCGCGGCGACCTGGCCGAGGCCGACCGCTGGTACCGCGAGGCCGCCGAGGCGGGCAGCCGCAACGGCGCCTTCAACCTGGGGCTGCTGCTCGCCCGCGAGGGCAGTGAGCGCGAGGCCTCCCTCTGGTGGACCCGGGCCGCCCGGGCCGGCCACGGCCGCGCCGCGCTCCGGCTCGCGCTGCTCGCGGCGCGCCGGGGCGAGCTGACCGAGGGGCGCCGCTGGTGCGCCCGCGCGGTGGAGCTGGGCCCGGCGGAGGTGGCCGAGCGGGCGGCACGGCTCAGCGAGGCACTGCACCAGGAACTCACGGCGTGACGGCCGGTCCAGGGGGCGGCGGGCGTTAACGGATTTGCGCTGGTGACGGATGAGCCGTAAGGTTGGGTTCACCGACGCGGGGTGGAGCAGCTCGGTAGCTCGCTGGGCTCATAACCCAGAGGTCGCAGGTTCAAATCCTGTCCCCGCTACTCAGTAGCAAACGAAGGCCCGGATCCGATTCGCTCGGATCCGGGCCTTCGTCGTATCGGCATGTACGAGAAGGCCCCCGCCGGAGCGGGGGCCTTTTTCATGCGCGGCTCAGGCCGTCGTGGCGCAGCTCGGGCAGATGCCCCGGTACGTGACCTCGACCTCGGAGATCGTGAAGCCGAAGCGCTCGCTGTCCGGCAGGTCCGCCAGCGGGTCGCCGCCCGGGTGCACGTCGCGGATCGCGCCGCAGCGGCCGCAGACCAGGTGCTGGTGCGGGCGGTGGGCGTTCGGGTCGTACCGCTTGGCGCGCCCGTCGGTGGCCACCTCGATGACCTCGCCGAGGGTGACCATCTCGCCCAGCGTGTTGTAGACGGTCGCGCGCGAGATCTCGGGCAGCCGCGTCACGGCGCGCGCGTGCACCTCGTCGGCGGTCAGGTGGACATGGTCCCCGTCGAGGACTTCGGCCACGACGCGCCGCTGCGCGGTCATGCGCCAGCCACGTCCGCGCAGTCGTTCCAACAGGTCGCTCATGAGGGTCAGCCTAACAGTCGGTGACAAGATCAGGAACAAGTGTGACTTTGGAGTCGAGCTTGACTTGGACTTTGTCCAATGTAGGATCGTGCTCGGCACTGGCCGCGGCCCACGAGGGGCGGGCCGGAGACAGGACACAGGCATGACGCAGGAGGCGCACGTGACGCAGGGACCGCTCACCACGGAGGCCGGGGCTCCGGTCGCCGACAACCAGAACAGCGAGACCGCGGGCGTCGGCGGGCCGGTCCTCGTCCAGGACCAGCTCCTCCTGGAGAAGCTCGCCCACTTCAACCGCGAGCGGATCCCGGAGCGCGTGGTCCACGCGCGCGGGGCGGGCGCCTACGGCACCTTCACCGTCACCCGGGACGTCTCGCGGTGGACGCGCGCCGCGTTCCTCTCCGAGGTCGGCAAGGAGACCGAGACCTTCCTGCGCTTCTCCACCGTCGCGGGCAGCCTCGGCTCGGCCGACGCGGTCCGTGACCCGCGCGGCTGGGCGCTGAAGTTCTACACCGAGGAGGGCAACTACGACCTCGTCGGCAACAACACCCCGGTGTTCTTCATCAGGGACGCCATCAAGTTCCCCGACTTCATCCACACCCAGAAGCGCGACCCGTACACCGGCTCCCAGGAGGCGGACAACGTCTGGGACTTCTGGGGCCTCTCCCCGGAGTCCACGCACCAGGTCACCTGGCTCTTCGGCGACCGCGGCATCCCCGCCTCGTACCGCCACATGAACGGCTACGGCTCGCACACGTACCAGTGGAACAACGAGGCCGGCGAGGTCTTCTGGGTCAAGTACCACTTCAAGACCGACCAGGGCATCAAGAACCTCACACAGGCCGAGGCCGACCGGCTCGCGGGCGAGGACCCCGACTCGCACCAGCGCGACCTGCGCGAGGCCGTCGAGCGCGGCGACTTCCCGAGCTGGACCGTGCAGGTCCAGATCATGCCCGCGGCCGAGGCGGCGACCTACCGCTTCAACCCCTTCGACCTCACCAAGGTGTGGCCGCACGAGGACTACCCGCCGATCGAGATCGGCAAGCTGGAGCTCAACCGCAACCCGGAGAACGTCTTCGCCGAGGTCGAGCAGTCGATCTTCAGCCCCGCGCACTTCGTGCCGGGCATCGGCCCGTCCCCCGACAAGATGCTCCAGGGCCGCCTCTTCGCCTACGGCGACGCCCACCGCTACCGCGTCGGGATCAACGCCGACCACCTGCCGGTGAACCGCCCGCACGCCACCGAGGCGCGCACGCACGCGCGTGACGGCTTCCTCTACGACGGGCGCCACGGCGGCGCGAAGAACTACGAGCCGAACAGCTTCGGCGGCCCGCACCAGACCGGCCGCCCCCTGTGGCAGCCGGTCCCGGTCGCGGGCGCCACCGGCGACCACCCCGCCCCGCTCCACGCCGAGGACGACGACTTCGTCCAGGCGGGGAACCTCTACCGCCTGATGTCCGAGGACGAGAAGGGGCGTCTCGTGGGGAACCTGGCGGGCTTCATCGCCAAGGTCTCGCGCGACGACATCGCCGAGCGGGCGATCGACAACTTCCGCAGGGCGGACGGAGACTTCGGCAAGCGGCTGGAGGCCGCGGTCCAGGCCCTGCGCGGCTGACGGCGCCTGCCGGGGAAGGAGGGGCCGGCCCCACCCGTGTCCGCACGGGCGGGACCGGCCCCTTCGCGCGTGTTCAGGCGGCGGCGCTGTGCACCGGGATCCAGCAGCGGACGATGTCGCGGACGGAGACGATGCCGACCGGCCCGTTGTCGTCGAGGACGACCAGGTGGCGGAAGCCACCGCGGGTCATCGCCTCGGCGGCCTCCGTCAGGGTCCAGGTGGGCGCGGCGAAGACGACGTCCCGGGTGGTGTGGGCGTCGGCGGTCTCGTGGTCGGGGTTCCGGTCGGCGCCGAGGGCGTCGAGGATGTCGCGTTCGGTCAGGATGCCGAAGCCGCCGGCATCGCTGTCCTGGACGACGGCGGCGCCGACGCGGCGCGCCGACATCAGCCTCGCCGCCTGGCGGAGGGTGTGGGCCGGGCCGATGGTCAGGATCACGGGACTCATGGCGTCGCGGACGAGCATGGAAGGGACCACCTCCTGTTCGAGAACTTTTTCACAAGTTCACAAGTGGGGGGAGTCTCAGAGTGGCACCGGGGGAGGGGGCCGACAAGGGGGCGCGCGAGGCGCTCCCGGGAGCGCCGGGGGGCGCGGAACCTACTGAGGGCCGGTCAGTCCTCCCCGGGTGCCCGCTGGTTCAGGTACGCCAGCAGCTCGCCGTGGAGCAGTCCGTTCGACGCCGCCGCGTTCCCGCTGTGCGGCCCGTGCCGCCCGTCCAGGCCCGTGTACGTGCCGCCGGCCTCCTGGACCACGATCGACACCGCCGCCATGTCCCACAGCGACAGCTCCGGCTCCGCGCAGATGTCCACGGAACCCTCCGCGACCATCATGTACGGCCAGAAGTCGCCGTACGCCCGCGTCCGCCAGCACGCGCGCGTGAGGTCCAGGAAGCCGTCGAGCCGCCCCCGCTCCTCCCAGCCGCTCAGCGAGGAGTACGCGAACGAGGCGTCCGCCAGGGAGGAGACCTTCGAGACCCCGATCCGGGTCGCCGAGGCCAGGCTGCGGCCCGTGTACGCCCCGAGGCCCTTCGCCGCCCACCAGCGGCGGCCGAGCGCCGGCGCCGACACCACGCCCACCACCGGCTGGAAACCGGTCTCCCCGGCCTCCATCAGCGCGATCAGGGTCGCCCAGACCGGCACCCCGCGCACGTAGTTCTTCGTCCCGTCGATCGGGTCGATCACCCAGCGGCGCGGGCCCGAGCCCTCCACGCCGTACTCCTCGCCCAGGATCGCGTCGCGCGGCCTGGCCCGCTGGAGCTGGCCGCGGATCAGCTCCTCCGCCGCCTTGTCGGCCTCGCTCACCGGCGTCATGTCCGGCTTGGTCTCGACCTCGAGGTCGAGCGCCTGGAAACGGGCCGTGGTGGCCGCGTCGGCGGCATCGGCGAGGACGTGGGCGAGACGCAGGTCATCGTGGTAATCGGCCATGGTCGGCACTCTATCGCCGGGCGATCCCGGCCGGCCGGACCGTCCACCGCGGCCCCGGGCTCCTTGACAGGGCGCGGACGCCTGCCGACGCTGTGTACGGGACCGCGCACGGAGCGTGCCGGATCCCGCACCGAAACGTACGGCCCGGGAGGCGCCGATGCCGACTGCCCGCGAGGCCCTGCTCGACGCGGCGCTCGCCGCGCTCGCGCACCGGCCCTGGTCCGCCGTGCGGATGGCCGACCTCGCCGCCGCCGCCCGGGTCTCCCGGCAGACCCTCTACAACGAGTTCGGCAGCAAGGACGGACTCGCCCGCGCCCTCGTGCGCAGGGAGGCCGACGCCTACCTCCAGGGGGTCCGGAAACTGCTCGCCGCCCCCGGCCCGCCCGCCCGGACCCTCGCCGTCCTCGCCGAGTGGATCGTGGCCCGGGCCGCCGCCCGGCCGGTCCTGCGGGCCCTGCTCACCGGCGCCTGGGACGCGCGGCTCCCGGCGCCCCGCCCGGCCAGGCCGGGCGCCCGACCCGCGGCCGTCCCCGCCCAGCGCCGCGCCGACGCCGGCCCGCCCGCCCCGGGGGAGCTGGTGGCGGCGACCGCGGCCTGCGCGGACGAGAGCTGGGCGACCGGCTGCGAACTCGCCGTCAGGATCGCCCTCAGCCACGTCGTCGCGCCCCCCGTGCCGTACGGCGGAACGGCTGCCGGGGCTCAGTGCGCGGAGCCGGAGAGCTGGAGCCCGATGACGCCCGCGATCACCAGGGTGATCGAGACGATCTTGAGGGTGGAGACCACGTCGCCCAGGAAGACCATGCCGTAGATCGCGGTCCCCGCCGCGCCGATCCCCGTCCACACCGCGTACGCCGGACCCACGTCGAGCTTCCGCAGCGCCAGCGTGAGCAGACCGAAGCTGCCCAGGGCGAAGGCCGCGAAGGCGATCGTCGGCCACAGGCGGGTGAATCCGTGCGAGAGCTTGAGGCAGACCGCGAAACCCGTCTCCAGGAATCCCGCCACCACCACCAGCAGCCACGCCATCGTCAGTGCCTCCCACGCCGTCGGTGACCGCTTCGTCGCACTCGGTGCGATTATGCACTTACCTGTACGGAACGGACAGTAGACGCGGGTGGGTCACCGGTGAACGGGGCGCCGGTGAACACGGGCGGGTCAGTCGCCCTCGCGCCGCTCCCGGGTCGCGAGCAGCCGCCGCAGCGAGACGAGCCGCGCCGGATCGGCGTGCCCCTCCGCCACGTACGCGTCGAGCGCGCAGTCCGGCTCGTCGTGGCTGCACGCGCGCGGGCAGTTCTCCGTACCCGGTACGAGGTCGGGGAAGGCGAGGATCACCCGGGAGGGGTCCACGTGGTTCAGGCCGAAGGAGCGCACGCCCGGGGTGTCGATCACCCAGCCGCCCTCCTCGTCGTCCAGCGGCAGGGCGAGCGCCGAGGTCGTGGTGTGCCGGCCCCGGCCCGTCACCGCGTTCACGACCCCGGTGGTGCGCCGCCGCTCCGGCGGCACCAGCGCGTTGACAAGCGTCGTCTTGCCGACGCCGGAGTGCCCCACGAACGCGGTGGTCCGGCCCTTGAGGTGCTCGCGCACCCGCTCGGCGGCGGCCCCGTCGACGAACTCGTCCCGGGTGGTCACCACGTGCGGCACGCCGAGCGCCCCGTACATCTCCAGGAGCGCGTCCGGCGGCGCCAGGTCCGACTTGGTGAGCACGAGCAGCGGGGAGAGGCCCCCGTCGTACGCGGCGACCAGGCAGCGGTCGATCAGCCGGGGCCGCGGCTCGGGGTCGGCGAGCGCGGTGACGATCGCCAGCTGGTCGGCGTTGGCGACGACCACCCGCTCGTACGGGTCGTCGTCGTCGGCCGTGCGCCGGAGCACCGAGGAGCGCTCCCCGATGCGCACGATCCGGGCCAGGGTGTCCTTCTCGCCGGACAGGTCGCCGACCAGCGAGACCCGGTCGCCGACCACGGCGGCCTTGCGGCCCAGCTCGCGCGCCTTCATCGCCGTCACGGGCCGGTCGTCCACCAGACAGGTCAGCCGGCCCCGGTCGACGGTGAGGACCATGCCCTCGACGGCGTCCTCGTGCTTCGGCCGGATGCTGGTCCGGGGGCGGGTCCCCTTGCGGTTGGGCCGCTGGCGGATGTCGTCCTCGTCGGTGTGCTTGCCGTAGCGCCGCATGGCTCAGACTCCGAGCATTTCGGTCCACATCGTCGGGAAGTCGGGCAAGGTCTTGGCCGTCGTCGCCACGTCCTCGATCTCCACGCCCTCGACCGCCAGGCCGATGACCGCGCCCGCCGTCGCCATCCGGTGGTCGTGGTACGTGCGGAAGACGCCGCCGTGCAGCGGGCGCGGGCGGATGTGCAGGCCGTCCTCGGTCTCCGTCACGTCCCCGCCCAGCTCGTTGATCTCCTTGGTGAGCGCCGCGAGCCGGTCCGTCTCGTGCAGCCGCAGATGGGCGACCCCGCGCAGGGTGGAGGGGGAGTCGGCGAGGGCCGCGACCGCCGCGATGCCCGGGGTCAGCTCGCCGACCTCGCCGAGGTCCACGTCGATGCCGTGGATCCGGCCCGTTCCGGTGAAGGTCAGGCCCCTGTCCGTCAGCTCGCAGGAACCACCCATCTCGGTGAAGATCTCCCGCAGCGCGTCACCGGGCTGGGTGGTCCGCGCGGGCCAGTCCGGCACCGTCACCCGGCCGCCGGTCACCAGGGCGGCGGCCAGGAACGGCTGCGCGTTCGACAGGTCCGGCTCCACGACCAGGTCGCGGCCGCGCAGCGCCGAGGGCGTCACCCGCCACACGTCCGGCTCGCCGCCGTGCTCCGGCTCGTCCACCCGGGCGCCGACCGCGCGCAGCATGTCGACCGTCATCCGGATGTGCGGCATCGAGGGCAGCCGCGACCCCACGTGCCGCACCTCCACGCCCTGGTTGAAGCGGGGCGCCGAGAGCAGCAGGGCGCTGACGAACTGGGAGGACGAGGAGGCGTCGATCTCGACCGTGCCGCCGTCCAGGCCCCCGGCGCCGTGGACGGTCATCGGCAGCGCGCCCCGGCCCTCGTCGTCGATCCGGGCGCCGAGCGCGCGCAGCGCGTCGATCACGCCGTGCAGCGGACGCTCGTGGGAGCGCGGGTCGCCGTCGAAGCGCACCGGGCCGTCGGCGAGCGCCGCGACCGGCGGCAGGAAGCGCATGACCGTGCCGGCGTTGCCGACGTCGACGGTCGCGGGGCCGCGCAGCGGCGCGGGGATGATCCGCCAGGCCTCGCCGGACCCGTCCGGACCCACCCCCTCCTCGATCCGCACGCCGAGGGTGCGCAGGGCCTCGGCCATCAGGAGGGTGTCCCGGGAGCGCAGGGGGCGGCGCAGCCAGCCGGGCTCGGCGGCGAGCGCGGCGAGCACCAGGGCGCGGTTCGTGACCGACTTCGACCCGGGCACGGTGACGGTCGCGTCGACGGCGCCACGCGCGTACGGAGCGGGCCAGAGGTCGGTGGACGGGTCGGTGTGCGGGGAAGCTGCTGCGGTCATGTCCTTCACTGTACGGGGGTGTCAGAGGCGCAGAAGCCAGCGCCCGCCGCCGATCAGGCAGCAGATCGACACCGTGTGGAAGAAGATCAGCCACACCCCGGCGGGCACGTGGGTGAGCCGCGCCAGCTGGTCCGCGTCCGAGTCCGGGGCGCCGCCCCGGCGCCGCTTCGCCTGGAGTTCGAAGGCCGGCCGGACACCGCCCAGAAGGAGGAACCAGACCGCCGCGCAGGCGAAGGCGCCCTGCACGTCGGGGCCGGTGAACAGGGAGACGAGGAGGAACGCGGCGCCCGTCAGCAGGACGGTGAGGATCCCGTACGCGTTGCGGACCATCACGAGGAGCGCGAGGAGCAGCGCGGTCGCGGCCCACAGCAGCAGCGTGGTCCGGTGCGTGCCGATCAGGGCCGCGCCGCCGAGGCCGAGCAGCGGGGCCGCCGGATAGCCGGCGGCCAGCGTGAGGACTATCCCGAGCCCGGTCGGGCGGCCCCGGGACACGGTCAGGCCGCTGGTGTCCGAGTGCAGCCGGATCCCTTCGAGGCGGCGGCCGGTGGCCAGGGCCACGATCCCGTGGCCGCCCTCGTGGGCGATGGTGATCGCGTTGCGGGCCGGCAGCCAGAGCCCGCGGACCGCGACGAGGACCAGCGCGCAGCCGGCGGTGATCCAGACGATCCACTCGTCCGGGGCGGGCTGGGTGCCGAGGATGTCGTTCATTCGGCGGAAGGCTCCTCGGTCGCGGGCGGGATCGTGGCAGTGTGGCACGTATGTGCGGACGGTTTGCATCGAGTCGACGGCCCGAGGACCTCGTGGAGGCCTTCGGGGTGGAGCAGTGGGAGCCCGAGGAGACCCTGGCCCCCGACTGGAACGTGGCCCCCACCAAACGGGTCTGGGCCGTTCTGGAGCGTCCCTTGAAGGACGCGGACTCCAAGGAACCGGTTCGCCAGCTCCGCACCCTGAAGTGGGGACTCGTCCCCTCCTGGTCGAAGAACCCGGACGGCGCCGCCCGGATGATCAACGCACGGGCCGAAACCCTCCACGAGAAGCCCTCCTTCAAGCGCGCCTTCGCCTCCCGCCGCTGCATCATTCCCGCCGACGGCTACTACGAATGGGTGACCGGGACGGCCGAACGGGACCTGGAGGTCGAGGGGAAGAAGAAGCGGCCGCGCAAGCAGCCGTACTTCGTGACCCCGGCGGACGGCTCGATCTTCGCGATGGCGGGCCTGTACGAGTTCTGGCGCGACCGGACCCTCCCCGACGACCACCCCTCCTCCTGGTGGGTGACCTGCTCGGTGATCACCACGGAGGCGGAGACCGGGCCGCTGGGCGTGGCCCCGGCCGAAGGACCCCGCTCGCTCGCCGAGATCCACCCCCGGATGCCGCTGATGCTGACGGAGGACCGCTGGGACGCCTGGCTCTCCCCGGAGAACGCCGAGCTCGAAGAGCTGCGCGGACTGCTCGCCCCGCCGCCGGAGGGCCTGATGCGGGCCTACCCGGTGCCGACGGCCGTCAGCAACGTGCGCAACAACGGCCCCGAACTCCTGACGGAGCTGGAGGGCCCGGAGGAGGGCACGCTCTTCTAGAGCCTGTCCGGCTTCTGGAGCCTGTCCGGCTTCTGGGGCCCGCCCGGCGGATCACGCCCGGGGCGGCAGGATGGGGCCGTGACCGACGAAACGACCCCCGAAGCGACGCGCCGCGAGACCGTCCCCACCGACGCCGGAGACGCCCGCGTCACCTGGTACGAGCCGGACGCGGGCCCGGAGCCGTGGGCCGTCCTCGCCCTCGGCCACGGCGCCGGCGGCGGGATCGAGGCCCGCGACCTCCGGGCCCTGGCCGGGGCCCTGCCCGCCCGGGGCGTGACCGTCGCCCTCGTGGAGCAGCCCTGGCGGGTCGCCGGCAAGAAGCTCGCGCCCGCCCCGAAGACCCTCGACACCGCCTGGCGCGGCCTCTGGCCCGCCCTCGCGAAGCCCGGCCTCCCCGTGGTCGCGGGCGGCCGCAGCGCCGGTGCCCGGGTCGCCTGCCGCACCGGACGCGAGCTGGGCGCGACGGCCGTCCTCGCCCTGAGCTTCCCCCTGCACCCGCCGGGCAAGCCCGAGAAGTCCCGCGCCGAGGAGCTCCTCGGCACCGGCCTGCCCACCCTCGTGGTCCAGGGCGGCAACGACCCCTTCGGCCGTCCCGAGGAGTACCCGGAAGGCCCGTACCGCCTCGTCGAGGTCCCGTACGGGGACCACGGCTTCGCCCTGCCCAAGCGCGCGCCCCTCGGTCAGGACGAGGCCCTCGTCCTCCTCGTGGACGGCGTCGTCGACTGGCTCGACGCCATGCGCTGACGCCCCGTCCGCCGCCTCCTCCGCCCCGGGAATGCCGAGCGGGGGGCCGCTGTTGTTCCGTACGTCGTACGACAGCAGGGAAGAGCAAGGAGAGGGAGTCCGTCGCATGGGTTCGACCATCTGCCCGGAGCGCGCGCAGGGCGCTGACCTCGCCTGGACGGTGCTGCCCGCGCCCAAGGGCGCCCCGATTCGGGCGGCGGGCGGAGCGGTTCCTCGTCTATCCTCCGAAACGAGCGGGTCCGCCCCCGGGCTCGCCGCCGCGCTGGAGGAGGTGGGTCCGGTCACTGGGACCGACACAGGGACCGACGACGGCCCCGAGGAGACGACCGAGGAGCGCAACGCGCGCTTCGAGCGGGACGCCCTCGGCTACCTCGACCAGATGTACTCGGCCGCGCTCCGCATGACGCGCAACCCCGCGGACGCGGAGGATCTGGTGCAGGAGACCTACGCCAAGGCGTACGGGTCCTTCCACCAGTTCCGCGAGGGCACCAACCTCAAGGCGTGGCTGTACCGCATCCTCACGAACACCTTCATCAACTCGTACCGCAAGAAGCAGCGCGAACCCCAGCGCAGCGCCGCCGAGGAGATCGAGGACTGGCAGCTCGCCCGCGCCGAGTCGCACATGTCGACCGGCCTGCGCTCCGCCGAGTCCCAGGCCCTCGACCACCTTCCCGACTCCGACGTGAAGGAAGCGCTGCAGGCGATCCCCGAGGAGTTCCGCATCGCCGTCTACCTCGCCGACGTCGAGGGCTTTGCGTACAAGGAGATCGCGGACATCATGGGGACACCCATCGGTACGGTGATGTCCCGACTGCACCGGGGCCGCCGCCAGCTGCGCGGCATGCTCGAGGACTACGCCCGCGACCGCGGGCTCGTTCCCGCGGGCGCCGGAGAGTCGTCGAACGATCTGAAAGGCTCGGGCTCATGAGCTGCGGAGAGCCGCACGAGACGGACTGCTCGGAGGTCCTGGACCACCTCTACGAGTTCCTCGACAACGAGATGCCCGACAGCGACTGCACCAAGTTCGAGGTGCACTTCGAGGAGTGCTCCCCGTGCCTGGAGAAGTACGGCCTGGAGCAGGCCGTGAAGAAGCTGGTCAAGCGCTGCTGCGGCAGTGACGACGTCCCCACCGACCTGCGGGCCAAGGTCATGGGCCGGATCGAGCTGATCCGCTCCGGCCTGCCGGCGCCCGAGCAGGACGTCACGGCGGGCGCGCCCGCGACGCCCGCCCCGCAGGAGTAGCACCGCTCCCGCACGGACGCACGGGCACGGAAGGCCGCCGCGACGCGATCGCGGCGGCCTCCGGCGTAAGTCGGCTTGTATCACCCGAAGGTGCGAATCGCTTCCGGCGCGCCGTCGCGGGCCGCCCGACTCGCTAGCGTGACGGGGATGATGGGCGTGAAGACCATTCCCCCGGCGGCCCGCGCGTACATCGGCTGTGCCCTGCTCGCCGCCGGCGCGTGCGTCCTGCCCGCGCTGCGCCCCGGCGCGCCCTGGGGGACGATCGCACTCCTCGCCGCCCTGTACGCGCTCTGCGAGCTGCCCGCCCGCTGCCCCCTCCTGGGCCGCGCGCTCGGCGGCTCCGTCCCCCTGGGCACCGGCTCCTTCTTCCCCGTCCTCCTCGCCGCGGCGCTGCTCCTGCCGCCCGCCGCCGCCGCGCTCACCGCCGTGCCCGGCAGCCTCCTCGCCCGCGTCGAGGAGCCCCCGGCCGCGCCCCGCCGCGCCTGGCGGGCCGCCGCCACGACCCTCGCCGTCTGGGCCGCCGCCCACGCCGCCGCGGCCCTGGGCGGCCCGGCCGCCCTCGGCCACGGCCGGGACGCCCCCGACCTGCCGTACGCGCTGCTGCCCGCCTGCGCCGCCGCCCTCGCCCTCTGCCTGGTCCTGACCGCCCTCGACGGCGGCATCCGCGCCACCGTCGACGGACTGCCCCCGCGGGCCGCCTGGCGCGGGCTCCTCGGCCGGGCGCTCGCCCCGTACCTCGTGCACGGCCTCGCCGGCCTGATGATGGGCGTCCTGTGGCGCGGCAGCCACGGACCGGTCGCGGGCCTCTTCGTGCTCCTGCCCATGTACATCTCCTGCTGGGTCTTCGCCCAGTACCACCGCGAGCGCGCCGCCCACCAGACCACCATCCGCGCCCTCGTCCAGGCCGTCGACATCAAGGACCGCTACACCCGCGGCCACAGCGAGCGCGTCGGCCACGCGTCCGTCCTCATCGCCCGCGAGCTCGGCATGCCCGAGGACCGGCTCGACGTCGTCCGCTTCGCCGGGATCCTGCACGACGTCGGCAAGCTGGGCGTGCCCACCCGGGTGCTCCGCAAGGACGGGCCCCTCACCCCCGAGGAGCGCCGGGTCATCGAGCTGCACCCCGAGTACGGGCACGAGATCGTCCGGGGCATCGGCTTCCTCGGCGAGGCGCGGGACGCGATCCTCCACCACCACGAGCGCATGGACGGCAGCGGCTACCCCTACGGGCTGCGCGGGGAGCGGATCCCCGAGTTCGCCCGGATGGTCGCCGTGGCCGACGCCTTCGACGCCATGACCTCCAACCGCTCCTACAGCCGGGCACGCCCGGTGCCGGTCGCCGTCGCCGAACTGGAGCGGTGCGCCGGCACCCACTTCGACCCCCGGATGGTCGACGCCCTCGTCCGGGCCCTGGACCGGCACGGCTGGCGACCCGCCGTCACCGCCGACGAGAGCGCGGCGCCGTCGGGCGGGAACGCGGCCCTGTCCGGTGGGACCGTGACCCCGTCCGACGGGACTGCGACCCAGTCCGGCGGGACCGCGCCCCAACCCGGCGGGGGCGTCCCCAAGGCCCGGGAGGCGTCCGCCCCGTCCCCGCCCAGGCCCTCCACCCCACCCCCATCCCCGTCCCCGTCGTCCTCCGCCCCGTCCGGGGAGCGCGCGTGAGGCCCGGCGTGCTCACCGTCGGCGCCGTCCGCGCGGCCGCCCTGCTGCTCGGCCTCGCCGCCCTCGGCGCCACCCTCCACGACGGCCTCGACCAGCCCGGCAACGCCCTCGCCTTCGGCGCCCTCGTGGCCCTCGGCGAGCTGGCCCGCCGGGGCGCCGCCCCCGGCGAGCGGGAACCCGCGCCGCTCGCCGCCGCCGGAGCCCTCGCGTACGCCCTGCTCGGGGAGAGCGCCGGGAGCCCCACCAGCCACGGAGCCCTCCAGACCGTCGCCGTCGTCACCGCCGCCGGCCTCGCCGGGAGCGTCCCCCGCCTCGCCCGGGGCCGGGGCCCGGGCCCCGACCACCTGGCCCGCCGCGTCCTCACCGTCGGCTTCGCCGCGCTCTGCTTCCAGCCCCTCCACACCTCGGGCGCCGTCGCCCGGCACCTCGGCGAGGGCCCGCCGTACGCCCTCTTCCTCGGGCTGCTGCTCGTCCTCACCGCCCTGTGCGACGCCGTCCTCGCCGCCCTCCTGCTCCGCGCCCGTACGGGCTTCCCCTACGGCTCCCTCCTCCGCGACGAGCTGCGCGCCCTCCTCGGCATCGGCTCCGCCGTCTGCGCCACCGGCGCCGTCATGGCGCTCGGCGTCGCCGCCGCCGGCCTGTGGGCCCTGCCCGTGCTCGCCGTCCCGCTGCTGCTCACCCAGGTCTCCTACCGGCGGTACGAGGCCGTCCGCACCGTCAACCGGCAGACCATCGCCTCCCTCGCCCGGGCGACCGAGGTCGCCGGCTGCACCCCGCCCGGCCACGCCCACCGGGTCGCCGCCCTCAGCGCGGCCGTCGGGCGCGAGCTGGGCCTCTCCGGGGCCGAACTGACCGTCCTCGAACACGCGGCGCTCATGCACGACATCGGCCAACTCTCCCTCGTGGACCCGGTCGAGGGCGGCGCCACCGCCCTCCTGCCGGCCGAGGAGCAGCGCCGGATCGCCCTCCTCGGCGGCGAGGTCGTCCGCAGGACCGGGGTCCCGCCGGCCGTCGCCGTGATCGTCGAGCGGCAGGCCGACCCGTACCGCGAGCAGCCGCTGCCCGCCCGGATCGTCCGGACCGTGAACGCCTACGACGACCTCACGGGCGTCGCGGCGGATGCCGGGCGGGGAACCGGGGTAGGAGGGGGTCCGGGCGCCGCCCTCGACGCCCTGGAACGGCTCCGGCTCGGCACCGCGCGCGACCACCACCCGGACGTCGTCGAGGGCCTGGCCAGGGTCCTGGCCCGGGGCGGGGCGGCCGGGATGACCCCGGTCCTCCCCGGGTAACCCATGGGTAATGAGCGCGTGTCCGACCGGGCATGGTTGGATGCGAACAAGAGGGTGAAGCGACCGGCAGGCGGGAATCGTGAAGATCTTCGGGAAGGTACGGCATCGGCCCTCCGCCTCGTGGCGGCAGGCCACCGACCGCGCGTTCACGCTGATCGGCGACGGCCGGTACGAGGACGCGGGCGCGCTCCTCACGCGCGCGGCGGACCTGGAGCCCTGGCTCTCCGAGTCCTGGTTCAACCTGGCGCTGCTGCACAAGTTCCGCCACGACTGGGAGCAGGCGCGGGCCGCCGGGCTGCGCGCGGTCGCCCTGCTCGACAAGGAGACCGGCGCCCCCGACTGGTGGAACGTCGGCATCGCCGCCACCGCCCTCCAGGACTGGCCGCTGGCCCGCCGCGCCTGGCAGGCGTACGGGCTGCGGGTGCCCGGGGCCGCCTCCGGCACGGGCGAGCCCGTCGGCATGGAGCTGGGCAGCGCCGCCGTCCGGCTCTCGCCCGAGGGCGAGGCCGAGGTCGTGTGGGGCCGCCGGCTCGACCCGGCCCGGATAGAGGTGCTCTCCATTCCCCTGCCGTCCTCCGGGCGCCGCTGGGGCGAGGTCGTCCTCCACGACGGCGTGCCGAACGGCGAGCGGACCACCACCGCCGGGCCCTCCTACCCGGTCTTCGACGAGATCGAGCTGTGGGCGCCCTCGCCCGTCCCCACCTGGGTGGTCCTCCTGGAGGCCGCCACCGAGGCCGACCGGGACGCCCTGGAGCAGCTGGCCGCCGAGGCGGGCTTCGCCGCCGAGGACTGGTCGTCCTCCGTGCGGCTGCTCTGCCGGGCCTGCTCGGAGTCGACCATGCCGAGCGCCGAGGGCGAGGGCGAGCACTCCGACCCGCACGACCACAGCGAGCCGGGGCACCCCGGGCCGCTCGGCCACCGCTCGCCCGGCGAGCTGTGGGTGCCGGAGCGGGAGTGCGGCATCGCGGCCCCGGCCGGTCTGGTGCGCGGGCTCCTCGACGGCTGGGTGGCGGACAGCCCGGACAGTCGCGAGTGGCGGGATCTCGAAGAGGTCTGCTGAGCGGCCCGTCCCTGCCCCGTAGGCTGTCCTCCGACGGAATCGGGTTTTTCAGGAAGGCGCGGCCGGACATGGCGCAGCAGGAGACGGACGAGCAGACGCAGATCAATGACGGCTTCGTCGTGGACACGGAGGACTGCGAGGCGCGTGAGCTCGCCCACCGCGAGCGCGGCAAGGCCCGCCCGATCACGGTCGTCGGCAACCCCGTGCTGCACAAGGAGTGCAAGGACGTCACCGCGTTCGACGACGAGCTCGCGGCGCTGATCGACGACATGTTCGCCAGCCAGAAGGCCGCCGAGGGCGTGGGCCTGGCCGCGAACCAGATCGGCGTGGACCTCAAGGTCTTCGTCTACGACTGCCCGGACGACGAGGGCGTCCGGCACACCGGCGTCGTGATCAACCCGGTGCTCCAGGAGCTGCCGGCGGACCGTCGCGTCCTGGACGAGTCCAACGAGGGCTGCCTCTCCGTGCCGACCGCCTACGCCGAGCTGGCCCGCCCGGACTACGCCGAGGTGCACGGGCAGGACCCGCAGGGCAACCCGATCAAGGTGCGCGGCACCGGCTACTTCGCCCGCTGCCTCCAGCACGAGACGGACCACCTGTACGGCCGCCTCTACATCGACCGCCTCTCCAAGCGCGACCGCAAGGACGCCCTGCGCCAGATGGAGGAGGGCACCCCGCGCTACGAGACGGTCCCGAACGACTGATCCACGCCTTTTCGCGTCCGTACGGCGCGGTGGACGGCCCAGCCGAACACCGCGCCGACCGCGTACCAGAACAGGTCCGGCGCGTTGAACGACGTACCGAACACGAGCCGCGCGAGCACGCTGTGCGCGGCCAGCTCCGCCGGGACGCCGCTCAGCTGGAACAGCTCCACGGCGCAGCTGAACCCGAGCGCGGTCCCTGCCGCCACCCCTGCCTTGACGCGGGGCGCGAGAAGCACCACGAGGGTCAGGACCAGCACCGTGTACAGCGCGTCTCCCGCGTACTTGGCGACGCTCCCGGGCCCCGTGGAACGGACTCCGAGTCCCGCGGCGACGACCACCAGGGCCGCACCGCCCGCCCGGAGGCGCGTCCGCACGCGATCATCCGTGCCGGAGCCCGGCGTCATCGCCCCATGCCCTTCTCGAAGTCGACCGGGACCCGGGAGATCGGTTCCCTCCGCACCTCAGTCGCCCGGCAGCTTCAGGGCCCCGCACTCTCCGGAGTGCGGGGCCCTTCCCCGTACAGAGGCACGGGCGTACGGACTAGAAGTCCTCGTCCAGGTCCACCGAGCCCTCGACCGCCACCTGGTAGGCGGACGGGCGGCGTTCGAAGAAGTTGGTCAGTTCCTGGACGCCCTGGAGCTCCATGAAGGAGAACGGGTTCTCCGAGCCGTACACCGGGGCGAAGCCGAGGCGCTGGAGGCGCTGGTCGGCGACGCACTGGAGGTACTCGCGCATCGACTCGGTGTTCATGCCCGGCAGGCCGTCGCCGCACAGGTCGCGGCCGAACTGCAGCTCCGCCTCGACGGCCTCCTTCAGCATGTCGGTGACCTGCTGCTGGAGCGCGTCGTCGAAGAGCTCCGGCTCCTCCTTGCGGACGGTGTCCACGACCTCGAAGGCGAAGTTCATGTGCATCGTCTCGTCGCGGAAGACCCAGTTGGTGCCGGTCGCCAGGCCGTGCAGCAGGCCCCGGGACCGGAACCAGTACACGTAGGCGAAGGCGCCGTAGAAGAACAGGCCCTCGATGCAGGCGGCGAAGCAGATCAGGTTCAGCAGGAACCGGCGGCGGTCGGCCTGGGTCTCCAGGCGGTCGATCTTCTCGACCGAGTCCATCCAGCGGAAGCAGAACTGCGCCTTCTCGCGGATGGAGGGGATGTTCTCGACGGCGGCGAACGCGGCGGCGCGGTCGTCCGGGTCGGGCAGGTAGGTGTCGAGCAGCGTCAGATAGAACTGGACGTGCACGGCCTCCTCGAAGAGCTGCCGGCTCAGGTAGAGCCGCGCCTCGGGGGAGTTGATGTGCTTGTAGAGCGTCAGGACCAGGTTGTTCGCCACGATCGAGTCGCCGGTCGCGAAGAAGGCGACCAGGCGTCCGATCATGTGCTGCTCACCGGGGGTGAGCTTGGCGAGGTCGGCGACGTCCGAGTGGAGGTCGACCTCCTCGACGGTCCAGGTGTTCTTGATCGCGTCCCGGTAGCGCTCGTAGAAGTCCGGGTAGCGCATGGGACGGAGGGTGAGTTCGAAGCCCGGGTCGAGCAGGTTCTTCTCGGTGTTCGGGGTGGACATTACTGGCAGGCCTCGCAGGACTCGGGGTTTTCCAGGGAGCAGGCGACCGCGTCGGGGTCGGCGACCTGCTGGACGGGGATGGGCGCGGCGGCGGCCGTCGACGCCTGGGCGGCGCGGGCGATCCGGGTGGCCGGGCGGGAGCGCAGGTAGTACGTCGTCTTGAGGCCCTGCTTCCAGGCGTACGCGTACATCGACGACAGCTTGCCGATGGTGGGCGTCTCCAGGAACAGGTTCAGCGACTGCGACTGGTCCAGGAACGGGGTGCGGGCGGCGGCCATGTCGATCAGGCCGCGCTGCGGGATCTCCCAGGCCGTGCGGTACAGGTCGCGGACCTCGGCCGGCACCCAGGTGAAGCCCTGCACCGAGCCGTTGGCGTCGCGCAGCGCCTCGCGGGTCTGCGCGTCCCACACGCCGAGCTTCTTCAGCTCGTCGACCAGGTACGAGTTGACCTGGAGGAACTCGCCCGACAGCGTCTCGCGCTTGAACAGGTTGGAGACCTGCGGCTCGATGCACTCGTACACGCCGGCGATCGAGGCGATCGTCGCGGTCGGCGCGATGGCGAGGAGGAGGCTGTTGCGCATGCCGACGGCGGCGATCCGCTCGCGCAGCGCCGTCCAGCGCTCCGGCCAGTTCAGCTCGACGTCGTAGTGGTCGGGGTGCAGCACGCCGCGGGCCGCGCGGGTCTTCTCCCAGGCCGGAAGGGGACCGTTGCGCTCGGCGAGGTCGGCGGAGGCCTCGTACGCGGCGAGCATGATCCGCTCGGCGATCCGGGTGGAGAGCGCCCGCGCCTCGGGGGAGTCGAAGGGCAGCTTCAGCTGGAAGAAGACGTCCTGGAGGCCCATGGCGCCCAGGCCGACCGGACGCCAGCGGGAGTTGGAGCGGCCCGCCTGCTCGGTCGGGTAGAAGTTGATGTCCACGACCCGGTCGAGGAAGGTGACGGCCGTGCGGACGGTCGCGTCCAGGCGCTCCCAGTCGATGTCCGAACCGACCACGAACGCGCCGAGGTTGACCGAGCCCAGGTTGCAGACCGCGGTCTCGCCGTCGTCGGTGACCTCCAGGATCTCCGTGCAGAGGTTGGAGGAGTGGACGGTGTGGCCGGGCTCGGCGGTCTGGTTGGCCGTCCGGTTCGAGGCGTCCTTGAAGGTCATCCAGCCGTTGCCGGTCTGGGCCAGGGTCCGCATCATCCGGCCGTACAGGTCGCGGGCCGGCATCGTCTTGCGGGCCAGGCCGGCCGCCTCGGCCTTGCGGTAGGCGGCGTCGAACTCCTCGCCCCACAGGTCCACCAGCTCGGGCACGTCCGAGGGGGAGAACAGCGACCACTCGGCGTCGGCGTTCACCCGGCGCATGAACTCGTCCGGGATCCAGTGCGCCAGGTTCAGGTTGTGCGTGCGGCGCTGGTCCTCGCCCGTGTTGTCGCGGAGCTCCAGGAACTCCTCGATGTCCGCGTGCCAGGTCTCCAGGTAGACGGCGGCGGCGCCCTTGCGGCGACCGCCCTGGTTCACGGCGGCGACGGAGGCGTCGAGGGTCTTCAGGAACGGCACGATGCCGTTGGAGTGCCCGTTGGTGCCCCGGATCAGCGAACCGCGGGCGCGGATGCGGGAGTACGAGAGGCCGATGCCGCCCGCGTGCTTCGAGAGGCGCGCGACCTGGTGGTAGCGGTCGTAGATGGAGTCCAGCTCGTCCTGGGGGGAGTCCAGGAGGTAGCAGGAGGACATCTGCGGGTGGCGGGTGCCGGAGTTGAAGAGCGTGGGGGAGGACGGCAGGTAGTCCAGGCGGCTCATCAGGCCGTACAGCGCGGCCACCTCGTCGAGCGCGCGGACGCTCTCGTCCTCGGCCAGACCGCAGGCGACGCGCAGCATGAAGTGCTGCGGGGTCTCGATGACCTTGCGGGTGATCGGGTGGCGCAGCAGGTAGCGCGAGTAGAGGGTGCGCAGGCCGAAGTAGCCGAAGCGGTCGTCGCCGGCGCGGTCGATGGTGGCGTCGAGGCGGTCGGCGTGCAGCGCGACGAACTCGGCGGTGCGGTCGGCGATCAGGCCCTCGCGGTGCCCGACGGCCACCGAGGAGGAGAAGTTCACCGAGCCCTGGGAGGCGGCCTCGTCGGCGATGGTGATGGTGAGGAGCCGGGCGGCGAGCCGGGAGTACGCCGGGTCCTCGGCGATCAGGCCGGCGGCCGCCTCGGTGGCCAGCTCGCGCAGCTCCGCCTCGTCCGCGGCGGCGCTGCGGCCGCGGAGCGCGGCGGCGGCGACCCGGCCGGGGTCGGTGTCGGGGAGATCGGCGGTGAGGTCGGTCAGGGTCCGCAGCAGTACGGTCCCGGGGCCGTCGCTCTCGACCGCGGAAGCCTCGGCCGAAGCCGGATCGGCGGGCGCGATGGTCACGTGGGGGCTCTCCCTCGCTCGGCTCGGGGCCTCGGCGGGGGCAGGCGGACGGGCGGGCGTCCACGCACGACGCGCCGCGTCCACCGGCCCACTCCGCGAGGCCCGGACGTCTGTGGCACCCGGAACGGAAGGACCGGGCGCACTGTCGGCAGGTGTTCGGACTCACCCCGGACGAAACCGCACGAAGTACACCGTTGCGGGACAGTTCCGGATTCGCGCCGGATTCCCCTGCGTCGACAGCGAGGACGAGCATACATGTGGTGGACGCCGCTCGTGGCACCCCCCACATGTTGTGTCGTCCCCTGGACGGGACTTGGGCGCGGAACTCCGGGGAACGGGCGCGCGGAGACCGTCCGCCGGGGGACGCGACGGGGCCCGGGGCCTCCTGGTGGAGGTCCCGGGCCCTTGCGGCGGCGGTGGCGGCGGTGGGGTCAGTGGGTGGGCGCGGTGGCCTTCTCCATCTCGGTCTTCACGCCCGGGTCGCCGGCGTCGGCCGTGTAGTCCGACGGGGAGGTCTCGTCGACGCCCTCGGGGGCCTTGACGGCCTTGAGGACGAAGGTGAGGACCACGGTGACCACGACGTTGAGGACGAAGGCGGTGAGGCCGATGTAGCCGATCTCGCCGATGCCCGGGATCTCGGCGGAGGAGCCGCCGAAGTGCTTCTGGGTCGGGCTGGCGACGCCGTACGCGGCGACCGTGCCGTACACCATGCCGACGGCCCAGCCGGCGAGCAGCGCCCAGCGGTGGAACCAGCGGGTGAACAGGCCGCCGACCAGGGCCGGGAAGGTCTGCAGGATCCAGATGCCGCCGAGCAGCTGGAAGTTGATCGCGACCGTCTTGTCCATGGTGAGGACGAAGGCGAGCGCGCCGACCTTCACCAGGAGCGAGACGATCTTGGAGACCTTGGTCTCCTGTGCCGGGGTGGCGTCCGGCCTGATGAAGTCCTTGTAGATGTTCCTCGTGAAGAGGTTGGCGGCGGCGATGGACATGATCGCGGCCGGGACGAGCGCGCCGATGCCGATCGCGGCGAACGCGACGCCCGCGAACCAGTCCGGGAACATGGTCTCGAAGAGCTGCGGGATGGCGAGCTGGCCGTTCTTCACCTGGATCCCGGCGGCGATCGCCATGAAGCCCAGCAGCGCGAGCAGGCCCAGCATCAGCGAGTACAGCGGCAGGATCGTGGTGTTGCGGCGGATGACCTCGCGGCTCCGGGACGACAGGGTCGCCGTGATGGAGTGCGGGTACATGAAGAGCGCGAGCGCGGAGCCGAGCGCGAGCGTCGCGTACGTCCACTGGCCGGCCTCGCCGGGGACGAGCGCGCCGCGCGGCTTGTCGGTCGCCGGGTTGGTCTGCGCGAAGGCCTCGCCCGCCTTGCTGAAGATCTCGTCGAAGCCGCCCAGCTTGATCGGGATGTAGATGATCGCCACCGCGATGACGATGTAGATCAGGGTGTCCTTGACGAAGGCGATGAGCGCGGGGGCGCGCAGGCCCGAGGAGTACGTGTAGGCCGCGAGGACGCCGAAGGCGATGAGCAGCGGCAGGTCCTTGACGAACCAGTGGGTGTTCTCGCCGCCGCCGACGCCCATCACGTCCAGGACGGCCTGGATGCCGACCAGCTGGAGCGCGATGTACGGCATGGTGGCGAGGATGCCGGTGAGCGCCACCGCCAGCGACAGGCCCTTGGAGCCGAAGCGGCCCCGGACGAAGTCGGAGGTGGTCACGTACCCGTGCTTGTGCGAGACCGACCACAGGCGCGGCAGGAAGGTGAAGATCAGCGGGTAGACCAGGATCGTGTACGGGACGGCGAAGAAGCCGGCCGCGCCCGCCGCGTAGATGGCCGCCGGGACGGCGACGAAGGTGTACGCGGTGTAGAGGTCGCCGCCGAGCAGGAACCAGGTCACCCAGGTGCCGAAGGACCGGCCGCCGAGGCCCCACTCGTCGAGGCTGTGCTCGTTCTCGGCCCTGCGCCAGCGCGAGGCGAGGAAGCCCATGACCGTGACGGCCAGGAAGAAGAAGATGAAGACGGCGAGTGCCACGCCGTTCACGCCGTCCTTCATCGCGCGTCACCCCCCTTGCGGGCGCGCTGGTCCCGCTGCCACAGCTTGTAAGCGATCATGGTGAGCAGGGTGGAGACCAGGACCCAGAGCATCTGGTACCAGTAGAAGAAGGGGATGCCGGCGAAGAGGGGTTCGGTCTTCGCGTAGGAGCTCACCCAGAGCATCGCCACGAACGGGGCGACGAGACAGAGCGCGATCACCACCCGCAGGGGGGTGATGGGCGGTTGTTTCCCTTGTGTCGCTTCTGACATGGCGATGTCGTCCCCTCGCTGATCACCTCGGTAGTGCTGGGGAAATCTAGGGGACGCGTCCGCTTCATGGAACCCCCGTCCGCATAACGGGTCCGATGTGGCGGGCGCGGGCGCGGGCGTCAGAGCCAGCCCTCCTTGGCGGCCCGCACCCCCGCCTCGAACCGGCTGCGCGCGCCGAGCCGGTTCATCAGTTCCGAACTCATCCGGCGGACGGTCCTCAGCGAGATGCCCAGCCGCCGGGCGGCGATGTCGTCCGTGCAGCCGATGCCCAGGAGCATGATCAGCTCCCGTTCCTGGGGGGAGAGGTCGTGCTCGTCGCGGCGCGGGCTCTCGCCGAAACCGGTGCCCGCGTCCCACAGGCGGTCGAAGAGCACCACGAGCGCGTGGATCAGGCCGGGGCTGCGCACTTCGAGGGCGCCCGCGCGTCCGTCCTCCGGGTCGAGGGGGACGAGCGCGGCCTCGCGGTCGACGATCACCATGAGCATCGGCACCACCGGCACGGTCCGCGCCTCGCCGCCGAGTTCGCAGTACCAGCGCACGTACTCGACGGTCGGCGGGTCGTTGCGGAAGCTCTCCTGGTAGATGGAGCGGATCTTCACCCCGCGCTCCAGGGCGAGTTGGTCGAGCGGCTGGCTCGCGTCCATCGTGTCGGGGAGCTGGGCCCCGCCGGGCAGCAGGGAGAGGCACTCGGTGCGGGCGTTCGCCGCGAGGCCCTCCAGCCGCTCGCGGACGTCGTCGAGGCCGGTGATGCGGTCCACGATGTCGGGCCGGACCCTCCGGGGCCGGGCCGCGTACGAGGCGAGGATGCCGTCCACCGCCCGTCCGGCCCGCTCCACCTGGCGTCTGCGCCTGCTCAGTTCGGCCTCGGCGCGGGAGAGCAGGAAGGAGAAGCCGACGTCGGGGTCGAAGGGCTCGACCTCGCCGGAGGAGTCGTCCATCAGGACGAGCTTGAGGTCCGCGAGGCGGGCGAGCGCCTCGCGGACCTCCTCCTCGGGGCGGTCCAGATGGGCCGCCATCTCCGCCGCGTCGTACTCGGGCCGCTCCAGGAGCAGGCGGTAGACGGTCTCCGTCGACTCCTTTATGCCGAGCGCCTCCAGCATCACTCTCTCCCCCTCGTCACGTTCCGTCGCGCGACCGACCGCGTTCGTGATCGCGGTCGTCGATGCTAGAGGGGGAAACGGTCTAGGTCTAGACCAATCGGGTGGCGTTTCGGTGTACGGACCACCGCCCCGCCCCCGGCCGCACCCGCACCCGGCCCGCCAGCGCGTCGCCCACCGCACCCATCGCGAACCCGGAGACCAGCAGGGCGAGTTCGACCTGGGGGCCGATCCCCACCGCGAGCACCGCGAGCGCGCCCGCGCCCGCCGCCACCGGCCCCGCCCGTCCGGGACCGCCCGCAGCCGAGGCCGTCGAACGCTCCAGGGACACGCAGAACGCGAAGGCCCCCACCACGAGCGGCACCCAGCCCGTCACCGCCCCCGTGTCCGCCGGGCCCCACTGCCACACCACCACGAGGCCTCCCGCGGAGACCCCGGCCGCGAGGAGCGCGCCGCACACCGACCGTGCCGCCGCCCCCGGCGCCCGCGTCCGGCCGACGAGCACCCCGAACGCGGCCAGGGCCGCCAGCGGGACCGCGTACGGCAGCAGCCCGTACACCCCCTCCACCAGATCGGTGTCCACCACGCCCGAACCGCCCACCAGCGCACCGGAGCCGGCGAACGCCGAACGCAGCGCCGCCACCGTCCCCGCGCCGGCCGCCGTCATCGGCTCCGCCACCGGCACGACCACGACCAGGGCGGTGCCGGAACGGCGCCACTCGGCGGCCTCCGGAGCCGCTGCCAGCAGCACCCCCGGGACCCGGGCCGCCCGCGCGGCCACCGCCTCCGCGTCCGCGTCCTCGGGGACCAGGACCTCCAGCGGGTTCAGCACCCCCGACGGCACCCCGGCCGCCCCGAGCCGCTCCAGACCGTCCAGGGACGGACCGCTCTCCACCAGGGCGCGGGCCTCCGGATTGCCCACCCGCAGCTGCGTGGCCGCGCCGGCGAGCAGGACGAGCAGGACCAGACCGGCCGCGGCGAGGGGGCACGGCACCGCGAAGACGTTCCGTGCCGGACGCGTCCCCCGTGCCGCCGGTCGCGGCACCACCGACCGCAGCACCGGCACCAGCGTCAGCGACGTCGCGATGCCCACCAGGCACACCGCCGCCCCCGCGATCCCGATCGAACGCAGGAAGGAGACCGGGAAGAGCGCCAGGACGGCGAACGCCGCCGCTCCCGCCGCACCGCCCGTCACCGCGGACCGGGCACCGGCCCCCGGCGGTTGCGTCCAGCGGTGGACCGCCACCACCAGCGCCGTCACCGGGACCAGGTACACCACGACGAAGCTCACCCCGGTGAAACCCGCCACCGCCTCCACGAGGACCATGGCCCCCACCGAGGTCACCGCCGCGAGCAGCAGCGGCGCCAGGACCCCGAGCGCCGAGCGGAACGCCAGCGCGAGCAGGACCAGCAGCCCCAGCGCGCAGGCCGCCTTCACCACCAGGGCCGCCGCGCCCGGCCCCGCCAGGGCGCTGTCGTGCTGGAGCGGCAGCACCCCCGTCACCCCGGTCCGGGCCTCGGGCAGCGCCGACCGGAGCCCCTCGCGCAGCGAGCCCGCGGCCTCCTCCACGGCCGCCAGCCCCGCCAGGTCCGGCTTCCCGGCCCCCGGGTACACCAGCGCGTACACGGTCCGGCCGTCCGCGCCGAGGAACCCCTCGTCGCCCGTGTCCGCGTACGAGACCGTCCGCGCGCCCCGGCCCGCCGAGGCGGCGAGCGCCTCCGCGAGCCGTTCCCCGGTCGCCCGGGCCCGTACGTCCGTGCCCGCCGGCCAGGTCACGACCGCGACCAGCGGGGCGACGGCGGCCCCGTTTCCGTACCGCTCGTGGACCGCCTGGTTCGCGCGGTGGCCCGGCCCGCCGGACGCGGTGAAGGACTGGTCGAGACGGCCGAGGCCGGCCACCGCCGCCACCCCGCCGAGCAGCAGCACGAGCAGCCACACCGCGCCGGCCGCCGCCCGGTGCCGCAGCGCGAACTCCCGGACCCGGTCCGCCGGTTCAGTCGACATCGTCGAGCCGCTTCCGCAGCTCCGCCGGAAGGCGCAGCCCCACCGCGCCGAGCGACTCGTCCAGCTGCGCCGTCGTGCTCGCCCCGACGATCGGCAGGACCGGCGGCTCGCCGCCCAGCGCCCAGGCCAGGACCACCTGGTTCGCGGTCGCCCCCAGCTCCGCCGCGACCTCGGCGAGCACCTTCAGGCGCCGTTCCGAACCCTGGTGGCGGTACTGCTCCGGAACCTCCTTGCCGGGATCGGTGTACGCGCCCGTCAGCTGGGTCGTGTACGCCGTGAACGTCAGCTCCGGCCGCGTCCCCAGATAGTCGATCAGCTCCTCCGAGGCGTGCGGGTTCACCCCGAAGTCCGCTCCCGGGCGCGGGCGGAGATAGGTGTAGCGCTGCTGTACGGCCGCGTAGTCCGGCACCCCGGCCGCCACCGCCGCGCCCCGCGACTCCTCGATCCGCCAGGCGGCGAAGTTCGAACAGCCGGCCCGGCCGATCTTCCCGGCCTCCACCAGCTCGCCGAACGCGCCCATGGTCTCGGCGACCGGGGTCCTCCGGTCGTCGATGTGCGCGTAGTACAGGTCGATCCGGTCCGTGCCCAGGTTCCGCAGGCTCTTCTCCACCTCGCGGCGGATCACCGGGGCCGAAAGCCCCTCCGCGCACTCCGGCCACGCCGAGCCGGGCGGGTCCGGCAGCGCGCCGACCTTGGTGGCGAGCACGAGCTCGTCCCGCACGCCCCGGCTGCGCATCCACCGGCCGATGACCAGCTCGCTCTCGGCACCGGTCGCGCCCGGCTCCCAGAAGGCGTAGGTGTTCGCGGTGTCGATGAAGGTGCCGCCCGCCTCGTGGAAGCGGTCGAGGACGGCGAAGGCCGCGGCCTCGTCGATCCGGGTGCCGAACGGCAGGGTGCCCAGGCACAGCGTGCTCACGCGGGGGCCGCCGGGACCGCCCAGGTTCGTGTACTCCATCAGTTCTTCCCTCTCTCTCGTACGGTCGGTGCGGTGACGGTCAGCTCCTGGACCAGGTGGTCCGACAGCCCTTCCGCGTCGCGGAAGCGGTACGAGCCGACCCGTGCGCCGCCACCGGTGAAGGCCCAGTCGATCCGCCACAGCCGCAACCGGGCACGGGCGTTCCAACTGGCCGGGCAGAGCGAACGGCAGGCGCCGATCGCGTCGCGCAGCGACCGGGGCATCCGGCGGATGTCCCCGATGGCCGCGCTGGTGTTGAAGTCCCCGGTCACCAGGACCGGGTGCGGGTTGTCCCGCAGGTCGGCGACGAGCGCCGCGTACTCGCGGTCGCGGGCCGCCGCCCGGCGCCGCATGTCCCGGAAGAAGGCCGGGCGCAGCGGGTTCATCACGGTCAGCTGCACCGGGATGTGCACGTTGTACGTCGACAGGACCGCGTCCCGCGCGCCCCCCGTCCGCAGGTCCACCCGCAGCGAGCAGGCGCCGACCGGCACGGGCGGGCCGGCGGGCGGGAAGCGGGACAGCGTCACGGAGTTGTTGTCCACGCAGAGGTGGTGGTCCGGGAACGCCGCCCGCAGCCGCTCCTCGTCGTCGATGTCCCACACCTCGCCGCCCTCGAAGCCGTTCAGGTACTCCTGGAGGACGTACACGTCCGCGTCCAGCGAGGTCAGGAAGGCGTAGAACCGGTCGGGGTCACCGCCCTGGTTCCAGTGCTGGGTGTTCCAGGACACCAGGCGCAGCCCGTCGCCGTCACCGCCGGCGTCGTTGTCGCCGCCGGCGTCGGCGGGCCGGGGGAGCAGTGCCCGCGCGTTGATCCCGTTCTGCCGCCAGGCCGCCAGGAGACAGACCGCGGCGAGCGCGCCCGCCCCCCGCGCCCCGGTGGCCGCCGCGGCGGCGAGCAGGGCCAGCGGGACGGCGGCGAGGAGGAGCGGCGGCAGCAGCGAGACCGCGAGCCACGGCCACCAGCGCCCGTTGAGCGCGAGGTGCAGGGCGAGGAACACCGCCCAGAGGAGGGTCGCCCAGCCGACGGCGCCGTACGGCACGGTCTCACCCGCTTCCCGGCAGCGACACCCACAGGTCCTGCACCGCGTGGTCGGACAGCTTCTCCGGCGCGCCGAACTCGTACCGCTCGGCCTTCGCCCCGTTCCCGGTGAACGCCCAGTCGGTCCGCCAGAAGGGCTTCCAGCCGCCCTCCTCCCAGCTCGTGGGGTACGGGTCGGTGCTCACCTCCGCCGCGTCCGAGAGGCGCTCCCGCAGCGGGTCGAGGTCCGACATCGCGGCCGTCGCGTTGAAGTCGCCGGCCACCACCACCGGGTTGCGGTTGGCCGCCAGGTCCGCCTCCAGACCGGCGTACTGGGCCCGGCGCGGGGCGAACCGCTCCCGCATGTGCCGGTAGAAGGCGGACGAGAGCAGGCCGTCCGGCATGCTGTTCCACACCGGCATGTGCACGTTGTAGAACGACACCGCCCGCCCCCCGACCAGGACGTCCGTCCGCAGCACCTTGTTCTCCCGGTACTCCGTCGGCCAGTCCGCGCCCGTCGGCACGTCCCGGGCCGGGCCCACGGCCGGCTGCCGCACGATCGGGAAGCGGGAGAGCGTCACCAGCTCGCCCCGGACCGCGATCCCGTACCCCGGGAACTCCCGGCGCAACCGGGCCAGGTCGTCGATCGGCAGCCTCCCCTTCCGGTCGGCGGTCACGTGCTGGTACTCGTGCAGCAGGTAGACGTCCGCGTCCTTCGACCTCAGGAAGGCGTAGAAGTGGTCCTGGGTGCCCAGGAGCTGGTTCCAGGAGTTGGTGTTCCAGGCGAAGACCCGCACGGAGTCCGGACCGGGGGCCGGTTCCGGCCGCCACGCCGCCGCCGGGTCGAACCCCGACTGCCCGAAGCCCATCAGGAGGGCGAGCACGGCGGCGGCGAGGCTCCGCCACCGGGCGGCGCCCCGGGCGAGCGGGGCGAGGACCGCGAGGCCCAGCGGGACCAGGACGAAGGCCGCCGGAGGCACGATGCCCACCAGGTGCCCCAGCCAGATCCGCCCGTCCGCCGCCCACTCCACGAGCAGCAGCGCGAGCCAGGCCAGGGCCGCTCCCAGGACGATCCCGTTCCGGCGGCGCCGGGACCGGCTCCGGTCCCGGGCCGGGGCCTCCGGCGCGGTCTCCGGGGTGGCCTCGGGGGCGGTCTCCGGGTCGGTCCCCGGGGCGAGCACGTCAGCCACGGGAGGCCACCGCCCCCGCCGTCCGCACCGGCGTCTCCGCCGCCGGCCGGTGCTCGGGGCGCGGCTGCGGGTCGTACAGGTGCCGGAACCGCTTCGAGCACAGCCACTGCACGCCCGCGACCCCGATCGCCGCGAACACCGTCAGGTTCACCAGGAAGTTGACCGCCACGAAGTACACGAGGAACGCACGCCCCCGGTGCTTCCGCACCACCCGGTACATGTCCAGGTCGCCCAGGACGCCGAGCGCGAACAGGGCGAGCGGGAGCAGCGCCCACAGCGGCCCCCACAGCACGGGCGCGGCCAGCGCGGCCACCGCCAGCGGCGCGGCGAGGCTGGCCCCGGCGCGCGGCCCGGTGACGAAACCGCCCTGGAGCGCCCGGCGGCCCAGGATCAGCGGCACCGCGAGCCGGGCCCGGGCGAAGACCTTGTCCAGGACGATCCGCAGGGTGTCGTCGTGGTCGTGCCGGCCGCGCACCTCCAGGGAGCTGAGCACCGTGTACCGCTCGGAGATCCGCCGCCCGTAGTCCTGGTCCTCGGTGTGCCGCAGGATCGGGTTGAACGGCCCGACCTCGTCGAAGACGTGCCGGGGCATCGCCAGGATCGCGGTGTGGACGGTGTCGATGACCCCTTCGGACCGCAGGAGCAGGTAGTACTGCTGGAGCGAGCGGTACTCCTCGATCAGGCTGTCCCGGATCAGCGGCTCCGGCTCGTAGGTGCCGCAGATCGCGCCGTACCCCCGCCCCGAGGCGAGGAGTTCGACCGACTTCTCGACGGCGTCCGGGTGCATGGCCACGTCGGAGTCGAGGAAGACGAGGATCTCGCCGGAGGAGAGCTCGGCCCCCAGGTTGCGGGCGACCGCGACCCCGCTGTTGACGCCGGTGGAGACCACCCGGGCGCCGGCCGCGGCGGCGATCGCCGCCGAGTCGTCGGTGGAGCAGTCGTCCACGACGACGACCTCGACGTTCGGGTACGTCTGGGTGAGGGCGGCCTCGACGCACAGGCCGATCGAACGGCCGTAGTTGTAGTTGGGGACGATGACGGAGACCAGGGGGAAGGACGGGGCGGAGGACACGGGGGAGGAAGGGGCGGGGGAGGGGGTGGAGGACATGGTGGGGGCTCCTAGAAGAGGACCTTGGCGAGGGAGAGGGCCCCCTGCCGCCACGGTTCGACACTGGTGACGCCCTCGCTCCTCTTCGCGGGGCGGGCGCCGGCGGGCGTGTGCCGCTGCTCGCGCCACCAGGCGAAGGTGCGCAGGATCGCGTCCTGGTTGGAGTGCTTCGGCCGGAAGCCGAGCACGTCCCGGGCCTTGTCGGTGGAGACGAAGCTGTCGTCGAGCAGCTTGTGCAGCAGACGCCCGTAGACCGGGGAGAGGCCGGAGCGCTGGAGCAGGCTGAGCGCGGTGAGCGCGGGCCTGGCGGGCATCGACCGGACCCGCTTGCCGTGCCCGGCCGCGTCCAGGACGGCCTGGAAGTCCTCGCGGATCGTGCCGAACTCGGTGGCGCCCAGGTTGAAGGTGTCGTCGGCCCGCTCGGCCGGCGCGTCCATGGCGGTCACCACCGCGTCGACCAGGTCGGCCACGTCGAACATCTGGATGCGGACGTCGCCCCGGCCGAGCACGGGGAAGTTCCGGCCCTCCTCCGCCCACTCGAAGAGCATTGCGAAGAGCCCCATCCGGCCGGGCCCCAGGAAGGTCTTGGGGCGCAGGATCGGCACGCACGTCCCCCGGTCCCGGAAGCGCTCCGCGACCTCCTCGGCCTCCGCCTTGGCGGCGCTGTAGGTGTCGACCGGCTCGCGCGGGTACTCCTCGGGCGTCGGCACCGTCTTCGGCAGGCCGTAGACGGCGGTCGAGGAGATGTGCACGACCCGGGGGACGGCGTTCGCCTCGGCGGCGGTCAGGACCGCCTCCGTACCGCCGACGATCACCGAGCGGATGGTGTCGGCCGGGTAGCTGGGCAGGGCGGCGGCGCAGTGCACCACCGCGGCCGCGTCGGCCGTGGCCCGCTTCATCGCCACGGCGTCCCGGACGTCCGAGACCGTGTGCGTCAGGTTCGGGTGCTCCGTGCGCGGCGCCCGCAGGTCCACGCAGTGCACCTGCCGCCCGTCGTCGAGCAGCCGCTCGATCAGGGTCGATCCGAGCATTCCGGCACCGCCGGTGACCACGATGCGCTCTACCACAGCGACGACACCTTCTCCTTGACGAAACGGGTGAGCAGACGGGGGAGACCCTGCGCGAGGGTCTTGTCGAGGCACTCCAGGAAGAACTCGGCCTCGTGCGGTTCGGCGACCAGCGAGGGCGCGACCATCAGCGGGTTGTCGCCGTTGAGGGTGTAGTACGTGTAGACGCCGTGGTCCCGGTAGAGGGCGTTGACCACCGACGAGGTGACGAGCTTGGTGAGGAAGCGCGGGTCCTTGGTCATCGCGCCCGGCACCAGCTTCGTGACCAGTTCCAGGACCTTCGGGCCCTTGTGCAGGAAGACGCCGTGCAGCGCCCCGTGCCCGCGCACCTCGGCCACCACGTCCGGGTGTTCCTTGGCGATCCGCTCCAGGCCGGGGGCGAGGATCCGTTCGAGGTCCCGGGCGCGGGCCGGGTAGTCGTCCTCGACGGCCACGTTGACGGCCTCGATGGCGGTGACCGCCTCCTCTCCGAAGCCGTAGTAGGTGGTGGAGGTGGACTGGAGCAGGGCGTCGGTGAGGTTGTCGTACGCCTTGCGGAAGACCGGCTCGCGGGCGACGAAGGCCGAGATGGAGGACTTGCCGCCGCCGAAGGACTTGGAGGTGGTGAGGATGTCGGGGACCAGGCCCTCGTACCGCATGAAGTGGAAGAGGGTGCCCGTCTTGCCCCAGCCGGTGTAGATCTCGTCGAAGAGCAGCACGATGTCCTCGGCCGTGCACAGTTCCCGCAGTCCGCGCAGGAACTCCTCGGAGCACTCGTTCATCGTGGACGCCGACAGCGGCTCGATGAGGATCGCGTACACGTCCGACCCGCCCTTCTCGGTGCGGAGTTCGGCGACCAGCTTCCGGACCGAGTCCAGGTCCCCGTACCGGAAGATCCCGACGCCCGGGATGCCCGGGAACTGGAAGGTGGACTGGTTCTGGCCGGTGAGGCTGCCCGAGCCGAGCAGCTTGCCGTGGAAGGAGATGTCGGCCCGCAGCACCCGGGAGCGCCGGCCGCCGTGGTACTTGTACGCCAGCTTGACGGCGCCCTCGACCGCCTCCGCGCCGGAGTTGGGGAAGAACGACATGCTCAGGTCGCCGGGCAGCAGCTCCGCCAGGTTGTGGCCGAGCGCCGCCACGTAGGGCGAGAAGTAGGTCTTGTGGACCTCCATGCTCCGGCGCTCCTGGAAGCGCTGCCGGGCGGCGAGGATCCGGGGGTGGTTGTGGCCGTGGTTGAGGACCCCGACGCCGCCGGTGAAGTCGAGGACGCGGCGGCCGTCGCGCTGGGTGATCCAGACGCCCTCCGCGCTCTCGACCAGCTCCTGGCCGAAGCCGAAGGAGGTCATCAGGGAGACCTGGCTCTTGTTGACGTGGTCCTTGTACAGGCGGTGGACCTGCTTGACCGTCATCGACTCGCAGTCGTCGACGGAGTACAGCGGGGGCATGGGAACTCCTAGGCGGGGGAGGGGGCGGAACGACGGGGGAGGGTCAGGAGGAGGGCGGCGCCCCCGACGAGGACCTCGCTGAGGGTGCAGACCAGCCGGCTGGCGACCGCGACGGCGGTCGCCTCCTGCCAGGGCAGGACGGCGGTCAGCGAGAGCAGCAGCAGGCCCTCCCGGGCGCCCCAGCCGTCCGGCAGCACCACCACGAGGCTGGCGGCGGCGGTGGCCAGGGCGAAGCCGCCCACGCAGACCGGCAGCGCGGTCAGCGGCGGGGCGCCGAGCATCACGGCGAGCGCCCACAGGTGCAGTCCCGAGACCGCCCAGGAGGCGGTGGCGGAGGCGAGGGCCCGGCGCATGCCCCGGTCGCTCGCCCGGGTCGCCGGGGAGGGCCTGCGGGCCAGCCGGGCGGCGAACGCGGCGAGGTGGTGGAGCAGTCCGGGCCGTACGGCCCAGGCCAGGGTCACCGCGCCCGGCAGCAGCAGCCACCAGGCCTCGGTGCCGAGCGTCCAGGGCGCGGCGAGGGGGCCGACGGCGAGGCCGGTGAGGACGGCCACGATCAGGTTGAGCAGGAAGACGGCGAGCACGACCGGCGCGGGAACCCCGGCCGCACCGCCCATCCGCAGCTGGGCGAGGACGCCCCAGACGGCACCCGGCACGTACTTGCCGAGGTAGGAGGTGAAGTAGATCCGGGTCGCGGTCCGGCCGGGCACCCCGGGCCCCAGGTCGGACAGGAGCGTCCGCCAGGTGGCCATGGAGAGCAGGACGGCCAGGGCGTTGGCGGCGAGCGCCACCAGCAGGTACGGGACGGAGGCCGGCCGCAGGACGAGGCCGGCGAGCTCGCCCGCCCGGTCGTACAGGGCGAAACCGACGCCGGTGACGATCGCGACGGGGAAGAGGACGGGCAGGGCGCGGCGCAGGGGGCCGCGCCGGGGCGGGGGAGCGGGGGCGGACTCCGGGGCGGGGGCCGCCGTGGTCGTCACCGCCACGGGCCGGTCTGGCCGAACAGCCACGCGCCGGTCAGCGGCACGATCCAGAGGAGGGCGTTGGAGACGGTCATCCGGTCGCGGAACAGGGCCCGCGAGGGGTTTCCGCCGCCCGAGTCCACCACGATGAGCTGGAGGTAGCGGGCGAGTCCGAAGAGCGCGAACGGGGCGGTCAGCACCGCGACCAGCGGGCCGTGCGTCCCGAAGGCCGGGGTGGTCTGGATCTGCAGGACGTAGCTGACGGCGGTGAGCACGGCCGTGAAGGCGAGCAGCTGGTCGAGGAAGCCGAGGGTGTAGCCGCGCAGGGCGGGCCGGTGCAGCACTCCGCCGACCGCCATCTCGTGGCGCCGCTTGCCCAGGATCAGCAGCAGGCAGAGGGAGAGGACGCAGAGCACGAGCCAGCTCGGCACCGGGTTCCCGGCGGCCAGGCACCCCTGGACGAGGCGCAGGACGAAGCCGAGGGCGACGACGAAGACGTCGAGCAGCGGGACGTGCTTGAGCCCCTTGCTGTACGCGGCGTTGAGCGCGACGTACGCGGCGACCGGCCACCAGTCGGCGGGCGCGACCGTACCGGTGAGCACGGTCAGGCCGGCCGTCGCCACGAGGAGCACGGCGAGCAGGGCGGCGAAGGAGACGGCGGTGGCGACGCTCGTGCGGCCGGCGGCGATCGGCCGGTGCCGCTTCTCCGGGTGGCGCCGGTCGCGGTCCCGGTCCCCGATGTCGTTGACCAGGTAGATCAGCGCGGACGCCAGGGTGAAGACGCCGACGGCGGCCAGGGTGCCGCCCAGTGCGCCGCCGTCGAGGCGGGGGGCGGCGAGCAGGCCGAGGGGGACGACGACCGCGTTCTTCGTCCACTGTCCCGGGCGGACGAGGGAGACGAGGTCGGCGAGGCGGCCGGGGGGTGGGGAGGCAGGCGGGCGGGCCTTCGGTGCCTCTCTGCCGGTGAGCACGGGCGTGGCCATGAACGGACTCCTGTGGGCAGGGTCGTACGGAGGGCTGGGGCGGGCGTACGGGCCGGGGCCGGGTCCGGCGCCGGGGCCGTACGGAGGGGGCGGGCGTCACGCGGAGGTCGTGGGGGAGGCCGCCGGGGCCTTCCCGGGGCGGCGCCGGACGCTCGGTCCGAAGTCCGGCTCCGTGAGCCAGCGGACGGTGCCGCGGGCCGCGCCGAGGACGATCGCCTGGTGCAGCACGAAGTGGACGGCGGTGAAGTACAGGAGGAAGCCGGGCCCCCGGGTCCGCAGCGCGAACCGGCTCAGGCCGGGGTCGGCGCAGGCGAAGACCAGCGCGCACAGGGCGGGGACGAGCAGCAGCCAGGGCGAGAGGAGACCGAGGAGGAGGGTGGGGAGCGTCAGCGCGGCCGCGAGGACGCCGAGCGGCCGGTTGGCGGTGAGGCCGCCCTCCCGCATCTGCCCGAGCGCGGCGATCAGCAGCTGGGAGCGCCGGTACTGCTCCTTGAGCATCGCGCCGAGCCGGTCGACGTCGTCGTGCCGGCCGCGGATCGCCCCGGTCATCACGATCCGGTGGGAGCGGACGAGCCGGCCGCTGTACTCGACGTCCTCCGAGTCCCGGAGGTTCTCGTCGAAGGGGCCGGTCTCCTCGAAGACCTCCTTGCGGATCGCGCCGAGGGCGAAGAAGGCGGTGCGGACCTCGCCGACGGCGCGCCGGCGCCAGAAGTGGGCGTGCAGCGCGTGGTAGCGCTCCACGGGCCCGTCGTCGAAGAGGGGTTCGGGGTCGAGGACGCCGTGGACGCAGCCGAGGCCGGGGTCGTCCCGGAGCATGTCGGCGGCGTGGGCCAGGGCCTCGGGGTGGAGCGCCGTGTCGGAGTCGAGGAAGAAGAGGACCTCGCCCCGGGCGGCGGCGGCTCCCGCGTTCCGGGCGGCGGACACCCCGCGGTTGTGGGGGTGGGCGATGAGGACGACGCCGAACTCGCGGGCGATGTCCCGGGACCGGTCGGTGCTGGCGTCGTCCACGACGATGACGTCGAGGGGGGCGTGGGTCTGGGCGAGGACCGAGGCGAGGCAGGCGCGCAGGGTCTTCTCGTAGTTGTAGTTGGGGATGATGACGGACACCGTGGGACGGGCCCTGGGCATGGGGGTTCCTTGGGGGTGGCGGGGTTTTCCGGGGAGTGTGCGGGCAAGCCGGGCGCGGTGCGGGGCTCAGAGGAGCCGGAAGTCCGCGATGCGGTGGCGGGAGAGCTCGGGGGAGTGCCCGACGAGGAGCCGGCAGAGCAGCAGCGCGTGACCGACGGCTTCGACCTCGTCGGGGCCCCGGATGTACAGGGCGAGCCGGACCGTCCGGCCGAGGACCAGGGCCCGCGCGGAGTCGAAGCGGTCCTGCGGCCGGGCGAGGCGGTGCAGCGTCTCGACGAGACGGGCGGCGGACGGGGCAGGTGGGGGGTCGTCGTCCGCCGGGGGATCGTCCTCCGGTGCCCTCATCGAGATGCCGACGAGGTAGATGGCGATCAGCCCCAGGAGAATCCGTCGCCGCCGGCCCGGGCGGTGCCGCCCGTCACCGTGATGTCCGCGGCGGTGACGGGCGCCGCGGCGGTCTCCGCCGGCTGGGCCGCGAGGACGAGGGACAGCGCGGCCGCCGCGGGGACGAGCAGGGTGAGGGCGGAGCGGACCCGAAGGCTGGCGAAAGCGGCGAACCGGGCATTGCTGGGCATGGCGGGGCTACCTTTCGGGGCGGTGCGGGACGGGGAGTCGCGGGGTTTTCCCGGGGCCGTTCCCGGGCTCTGCCGGGCGGCTTCGACGGGTCCAAGACTGGCCCGCGGAGGGGCGGCCTGTCACCGGGGAACGGCTGGCGCCAACCGCGTGGCCGTTTGGGGACAGCGCCCGCCCCCGCGCCGTACGCGCCCTCCACCAGCGCGTTTCCGGGTCGTGTCACGTTCCTGCCAGGCGGAAGGTGCCGGGCGCCGGGCAGGTCCTCCGAGGGGCCGCGCGGCGGGGGCCGGGGCGGTGCGGGCCGTACGGCCGAGCGGGCCGCGCGGCTCCGGGAACGCCGAACGGCCGCAGCCCCGGAGGGTGCGGCCGTTCGGAAGCGTGCGGTCGTACGGAAGCGTGCGGTAGTGCGGTCGTGTGGTCGCTCAGCCGTTGGGACGCTTGAGGCGGGCCACGAACTTGTACCGGTCGCCCCGGTAGACCGACCGCACCCACTCCACCGGCTCGCCCTGCGCGTCCAGCGAGTGGCGGGAGAGCATCAGCATCGGCAGGCCCACGTCCGTGCCGAGCAGCCCGGCCTCGCGCGGGGTGGCGAGGGAGGTCTCGATGGTCTCCTCGGCCTCGGCGAGGTGCACGTCGTAGACCTCGGCGAGCGCGGTGTAGAGCGAGGTGTACTTCACGAGCGAGCGGCGCAGGGCCGGGAAGCGCTTCGCCGAGAGGTGGGTGGTCTCGATCGCCATCGGCTCCCCGCTGGCCAGCCGCAGGCGCTCGATGCGGAGCACCCGGCCGCCGGCCGAGATGTCGAGCAGTCCGGCGAGGGTGTCGTCGGCGGTGACGTACCCGATGTCGAGGAGCTGCGAGGTGGGCTCCAGGCCCTGGGCGCGCATGTCCTCGGTGTACGAGGTGAGTTGGAGGGCCTGGGAGACCTTGGGCTTGGCGACGAAGGTGCCCTTGCCCTGGATGCGCTCCAGGCGCCCCTCGACGACCAGCTCCTGGAGCGCCTGGCGCACGGTGGTGCGGGAGGTGTCGAACTCGGCGGCGAGCGTCCGCTCCGGCGGGACCGGCGTGCCGGGCGGCAGGGTCTCGGTCATGTCGAGCAGGTGTCGCTTCAGCCGGTAGTACTTGGGCACGCGCGCGGTACGGGTGGGCGTCCCGCTCTCTGTCTCCGTGCTGCCCGCGTCCGTGGCCATGGCCTGCCTTCCCGACTCCTGTGCTGTTGCCGTCACCGGCTCCTCCGTCTGTCGCGGCTCACATGGTGGCACGCTTCATGTGCCACCACGGTTTCTCCTGCCGATATGTGCCGCTTCGATGGGGCGTCGGCGAGGCTTCGGCGAGGAGGAGTCGTCCTCCTGCTTCTTATACACCGTGATATCCCCCGTTGGTCTAGGCCATTCCGGCGAGAGGTGAGAGGCTTGCTCCGGCGGAACGGGAGGAGCTCTCCGGTCCGCCGGGGCGCACGCGGCGCGTTCCGGGGGGTGACGACTGGCGCGATTCCTGCGCTCGTGGCCGGACGTAGACCAGGTGTCGGTCCGATAACGGACGCCCTTACCCGTCTTGCGCACCCTTGACACCCAAAAAGGTCTAGGCCAAGCTCCGGGTACTGGTCTAAACCATTAAAGACCAGGTCCCAGTCCCACGAGCATGACCCGACGTATGTCTTCGCGCGGTGGGCAGGGGGGTTGCAGGCATCCCTGAGGAGGGTGGCGTGAAGCGCAAGCTCATCGCGGCGATCGGCGTCGCGGGCATGATGGTCTCCATCGCTGCATGTGGTTCCGACAGCGACAAGGCCAAGGATGGCGACAAGGGCACGGCCGGGGGCAACAAGACCCTGACCGTCTGGGTCATGGACGGTTCCGCTCCCCAGGAGTGGATCGACGGGATCAACAAGGAGTTCGAGGCCTCGCACCCCGGTGTCAAGGTCAAGGTCGAGACGCAGCAGTGGACCGACATCCAGACCAAGGTCACCACGGCGCTCTCCGAGAACACCCCGCCGGACGTCCTGGAGATCGGCAACACCCAGACCACGGGCTACGCCGCCTCCGGCGGTCTCGCCGACCTCACCGGTGACAAGGACAAGCTCGGCTACGCCAACTGGAGCGAGGGCATCAAGCCCTCGGCCGAGCTGGAGGGCAAGCTCTACGCCGCTCCGTGGTGGGCCGCCAACCGCGCCGTCATCTACGACAAGGCCGCCTTCAAGAAGGCCGGCGTCACCCCGCCGAAGACCCGCGCCGAGTGGATCGAGGGCCTGAAGAAGCTCAAGGCCGCCGACCCGAAGTCGCAGCCGATCTACCTGCCCGGCCAGAGCTGGTACGTCTTCGCCGGCTTCCTGTGGGACGAGGGCGGCGACCTCGCCACCAAGGACGGCGACAAGTGGAAGGGCGGTCTGGGCACCGCGCAGGCCGCCTCGGCCATGAACTTCTACAAGGAGCTGCAGTCCTTCTCGTCCGCTCCGAAGGACAAGGACGAGGCGACCCCGCAGCAGTCCACCGACATCGTCCCCAAGGGCGGCGTGGCGTCCTGGATCGGTCTCGGCTGGGAGGCCGGCGGCGCGATCGACGCCATCAAGAAGGCCGGCAAGACCGCCGACTTCGGCTACTTCCCGATCCCGGGCAAGACCGCCGACAAGCCGGGCTCCGTCTTCTTCGGCGGCTCCAACCTCGCCGTCGCCGAGCGTTCGCAGAACAAGGACCTCGCGAAGGAGTGGCTGGCCCTCGCCGCCGGCAAGAAGGGCATGCAGTCCTACGGCACGGCCGTCAAGGGCGGCATCGTCCCGAACGACCCGTCCGCGCAGATCCAGCCCGAGGCCGGCTCCTTCGCCGAGGCGATGGTGAAGTCCGCGAACAGCGGCCGCATCACCCCGATCACCGAGGGCTGGGCCAACGTCGAGACCGAGCCCAACCCGATCAAGGGCTACATGACCAAGGTCCTGAAGGGCGAGGACCCGAAGAAGGCCGGCGAAGAGGCCGACAAGGTCATCGCCGAGCGCCTCAACCAGTAGCGGTAACCACCCCCGGTGGCGCGGCCGGATCGTACCGGCCGCGCCACTCGGTCATTGCAGTGAACAGCGGCCCGCTCCCCCGGGCCGCGCCCCGGTGGGCGCGGGAGCCCCAGAACCGCGAGGAAGAAGACCATGACCGTGGACTCCCAGGGGACGGCAGGCGCCGTTCCTCAGGACGCGCCCGGGAGGGCGGCAGGGAAGTCGCAGACTCCGCCACCCCCTTCCGGCGCGAAGGAATCCCTTCGGCCTCCGCGCGGCAGGCGCTCCCTGCCCAGCGGGCTGCTGCCGTACCTGCTCGTCACGCCCGCCCTGCTCTCCATGGCGGTGCTGCTGCTCTACCCGCTTTTCCGCAATGTGATCCTCTCCTTCCAGGGGGTCAACAAGCGGGAGATGATCCGGCGCGAGACGCCCTGGGTCGGCTTCGAGAACTACACCAAGCTGCTGGGCGACCCCGACTTCTGGAACGTCGTCGTCCGGTCGCTCGTCGTCACCGCCGTCAACGTCGCCCTGGTCATGCTGTTCGGCACGCTGATCGGCATGCTGCTCAACCGCCTCGGCAAGAAGATGCGGTTCGTGCTCTCCCTGGCGCTGATGTTCGCCTGGGCCATGCCGATCGTCGCCTCGGTCACCGTCTTCAAGTGGCTCTTCGACGAGCAGTTCGGCGTCGCCAACTGGCTGATGCGCTCCATCGGCTTCTCCGGCTACGACCAGCACAACTGGTTCGAGACCGGCTTCTCCACCTTCGTCATCGTGACGATCCTCCTCGTCTGGGGCTCGATCCCCTTCGTGGCCCTCAACATGTACGCCGCCCTGACCACGGTCGGGTCCGAGCTGTACGAGGCGGCCAAGATGGACGGCGCGAGCGGCTGGCGCACCTTCTGGTCCGTGGTCTTCCCGAACCTGAAGCCGTTCTTCATGATCACCACGTTCCTGGAGATCATCTGGATCTTCAAGGCCTTCACCCAGGTCTACGCCATGAACCAGGGCGGCCCCGACCGCTCCTCCGAGACCCTGCCGGTCTTCGCCTACATCGAGGGCATGGGCCAGCAGCACTACGGCCTCGCGGCCGCCATCTCGATCCTCACCATCGTGATGCTGCTCGTGGCCATGTCCTTCTACTTCCGCCTGATCCTGAAGCAGGAGGACGAGCAGTGAGCACCACCACCCCGACCCCCCAGAAGCTGCGGACCCGCGGCCCGCTCCGGCCGGCGACGGTGGCGAAGAACCTCACCGCCCTCGTGGTCGCCGTGGTCTTCGTCTTCCCCGTCTACTGGATGTTCTCGTCCTCGCTGAAGCCGCAGAGCGAGATCCTGACGAAGGATCCCGTCTTCTTCTTCACGCCGACCTTCGAGAACTACACAACGGCCACCGGCGTCGACCTGTTCTGGTCCTACGTCACGAACAGCCTGATCGTCACCCTCGGCGCCGTCCTCCTGGCCCTCCTCGTGGCCCTCGCCGCGAGCTTCGCGATCGCCCGCATGAAGTTCAAGGGCCGCAAGGGCATCGTCCTCATCGTGATGATGGCGCAGATGGCCCCCTGGGAGGTCATGGTCATCGCGATGTACATGATCGCCCGCGACAACGACATGCTGAACAGCATCCCGCTGCTCACGGCGATCTACTTCGTGATGGTCCTGCCCTTCACCATCTGGACCCTGCGCGGCTTCATCGCCGCCGTCCCGGTCGAGCTGGAGGAGGCCGCGCAGATCGACGGCTGCACCCGCGGCCAGGCCTTCCGCAAGGTGATCTTCCCGCTGCTCGCCCCCGGTCTGATGTCGACCTCGCTCTTCGGCTTCATCACCGCCTGGAACGAGTTCGCGATGGTCCTCGTCCTGAACAAGGACAAGACGAACCAGACCCTCACGCTCTGGCTGACCCAGTTCCAGACCGCCTTCGGCAACGACTGGGGCGCCACCATGGCCGCCTCGACCCTCTTCGCGCTCCCCGTGCTCGTCGTCTTCATCTTCCTCCAGCGCAAGGCCGTCGGCGGCATGACCGCCGGCGCGGTGAAGGGATAACGGGTCTCATGACCACTCTCGTACACGGCTCGGACACGCTCACCCGCGACGCGCTCACGGTCCTCCAGCCCGGCTTCGTCGGCACCACCGCCCCCGACTGGCTGCTCCGCCGCATCGGCGAGGGCCTGTCGTCGGTCGGCCTCTTCGGCCGGAACATCGTCACCCCCGAGCAGCTCACCGCGCTCACCGCGCAGCTGCGGGCCGAGCGGGACGACGTCCTCGTCGCCATCGACGAGGAGGGCGGCGACGTCACCCGCCTGGAGGTCAAGCGGGGCTCGTCCTTCCCCGGCAACTACGCCCTCGGCAGCGTCGACGACGTCGAGCTCACCCGGGCCGTGGCCCGCGAGCTCGGCCGCCGGCTCGCGCAGTGCGGGGTGGACCTCAACTGGGCCCCCTCCGCCGACGTCAACTCCAACGCCGAGAACCCGGTCATCGGCGTCCGGTCCTTCGGGCCGGACCCGGACCTGGTCGCCCGGCACACCGTGGCGTACGTCGACGGCCTCCAGGGCGTCGGGGTCGCGGCCTGCACGAAGCACTTCCCCGGACACGGCGACACCAACGTCGACTCGCACGACGCGCTGCCCCGGATCGATGTGGACCTCGCCACACTGCACGCCCGTGAGCTGGTGCCTTTCCGCGCGGCCGTCGCCGCGGGTACCAAAGCGGTCATGAGCGCGCATATCCTTCTGTCCGCGCTCGACCCGCACCGTCCGGCCACCCTGAGCCCGCAGATCCTCACCGGTCTGCTGCGCCAGGAGCTGGGCTTCGAGGGGCTGATCGTCACCGACGGCATGGAGATGCAGGCCGTCTCGGCGACGTACGGCATCGAGCGCGGATCCGTCCTCGCCATCGCCGCGGGCGCCGACGCCATCTGCGTCGGCGGCGGGCTGTGCGACGAGGACACCGTGCTGCGGCTGCGCGACGCGCTCGTCAACGCGGTACGGACCGGTGAACTGCCCGAGGAGCGGCTGGCCGACGCCGCGGCGCGCGTGCGCGCCCTGGCGGCCTGGACCCAGGCGCACCGGGCCAGGGGGGCTGGATCGGTGCCGGGCGCGGCAGTGCAGGAGGGGACCGCGCCCGGCGCCGACATCGGACTCGTCGCCGCCCGCCGGGCCCTGCGGGTGACCCGCGGGGAGCGCCCGTACACGCCGGTCACCGGCACCCCCTACGTGGCCTCCTTCACCCCGGTCGCGAACTTCGCCGTCGGCGACGAGACCCCCTGGGGGATCGCCGCGGAGCTGGAGCGGCTGCTGCCCGGCACGGAGACCGGCTCGTACGACGAGTCCTCCGCGGACTCGGCCCTGGCCGACGCGGGGGAGCGGCGCGTCGTGGCGGTCGTACGCGACCTCCACCGGCACCCGTGGATGATCCGGGCCCTCGACGCCCTGCTCGCGGCCCGTCCCGACACCGTCGTGGTCGAGATGGGCCTCAACGAGGCGGAGCCCCGCGGGGCCCTGCACATCGCCACGCACGGCGCGGCCCGGGTCTGCGGCCGCGCCGCCGCCGAGGCCGTGATCGGCACCGGAGCCTGACGGCCGCCCGTACCCGTCCCGTACGGATACGAAGGGGCCCGGCACCTGTTCTCAGGTGCCGGGCCCCTTCGCGCTGTCACCGGGGTCGCGGGCGGTTTCAGATGCCCTGCCAGGCGGGCTTGTTCGCGAAGGTGTGGCGGAAGTAGTCCGCGAGCTTCAGCTTGGAGGCGGCGGCCTCGTCCACGACGACCGTGGCGTGCGGGTGCAGCTGGAGCGCGGAGGCCGGCACGAGCGCCGCGACCGGGCCCTCGACGGTCTGCGCCACGGCCTCGGCCTTGCCCTCGCCGGTGGCGAGCAGCACCAGGTGGCGGGCCTCCAGGATGGTGCCGATGCCCTGGGTGATGACGTGGTGCGGCACCTGCTCGATGTCGTCGTCGAAGAAGCGCGCGTTGTCCACCCGGGTCTGCTCGGTGAGCGTCTTGATCCGGGTCCGGGAGGCGAGCGAGGAGCACGGCTCGTTGAAGCCGATGTGCCCGTCGGTGCCGATGCCGAGGATCTGGAGGTCCACGCCGCCGGCCTCGCGCAGGGCCCGGTCGTAGTCCTCGCAGGCCGCCTGGACGTCCTCGGCGGAGCCGTCGGGCCCCATGAAGGCCTCCGGGGAGAGCCCGAGCGGCTCGACGACCTGCCGGAGCACGGTGGAGCGGTACGACTCCGGGTGCCCGGCGGGAAGGCCGACGTACTCGTCCAGCTGGGCGATCCGGGCCCGCGAGGCGTCCACCGAACCGGCCTTGACCTGGGCGGTCAGGGCGTCGTAGATGGGCAGCGGAGTCGAGCCGGTGGCCACGCCGAGCAGCGCGTCGGGCTTGCGGCGCAGGAGGTCGGCGATGCCGTCCGCGATGAGCTCTCCGCCCGCCTTGGCGTCCTTGACGATGACAACTTCCACGCTGTGCCTGCCGATCTGGTGAGGGGCTGGGAAGGGGTCCGGTGGTATAGACCAATCTAAGAGCAAATCTAGCAGAGGAGAGCCTTTCCTCCCATGCCGTTCCGCCCCCCGGACGCCCCCGCTCCCATCGTCTGCCGCCCCCGCCCCGCCAGCCACTCGGACCCCGGCCGTGGGGTCGGCCGTGGGCCCGGCTGCCGCCCCGGCCGCGGGCCCCGACCGTGGGGCCGGGAGCCCGCGGAAGCGGGCCGTCCGGCCGGGGCGGTGCGGGGAGGGGCGCCCCACCCCACCTCACCCCGCCCCTCCCCGTACCGCCGCACCGCTGCCCCGGCTCTCACGCCCGGACCCGGGCCCGGCCGGTCACGCTTGCCCCCGGTCCCGCCTGGCCTCCTTGCTCCCGGATCCCGCCCGGCCCCAGGCTCCGGGTCCGCCCGGCCGGGCCTCCAGGCTCCGGGCCCGCCCGGTCGGGCCGTCAGGCCAGCGAGCCCCCCGTCGCGTCGATCCAGTGGCCCGTCACCCAGCGCGCGTCGTCGGAGGCCAGGAAGGCCACCACGTCCGCTATCTCCGCCGGGGTCCCCACCCCGCCGAGCGCCGACAGGGCCGCCGAGGACGCCAGGGCCTTCTCGTTCCCCCGCAGCCAGCCCGCGTTCATGTCCGTGTCCACGATGCCCGGCGCCACCGCGTTGACCGTGATCCGGCGCGGCCCCAGGACCTTCGACAGGTACCTGGTGAACACGTCCAGCGCGCCCTTCGACATCGCGTACGCGATCGTCTCCGGCATGAGCGCCGCCTTGCTCAGGCCCGTCGAGACGTTGATGATCCGGCCCCCGTCCCGCAGCCGGTCCACGCCCTGCTGGGCCAGGAAGAACGGCGCCTTCGTGTTGACCGCGAAGACCCGGTCGTACTCCTCCTCGTCGATCGTCGCGAACGGCCGGCGCGCCCCGGTCCCGGCGTTGTTCACGAGGATGTCCAGCCCGTCCGCCGCCTCGTCGAACGCCGCCCAGAGCGCCGCCGCGTCCCCCGGCGTCCCCAGCTCCCGCCCGATCGCGAAGGCCTCCCCGCCCGCCGCCTCGATCGCGGTCACCGTCTCCTTCGCCGCCGTCTCGTTGCCCCCGTAGTGCACCGCGACCCGTGCCCCCTCGCGGGCCAGCCGCTCGGCGATCCCTCGCCCGATGCCCCGACTGCCGCCCGTGACGAGGGCCGTCTTCCCGGCCAGCCTCCCCGTCGTCCTCACCGTTGCCGTCCTTGCGTCGAGCACGCCCATGGCGGCGCCCCCTCAATTCTGTAGCGGTCGCTATGTAAAGACCGTACCCCACTTCCGTAGCGCGCGCTATAGAATTCACTCCATGGTGACGAGACAGCGTGGCCGCCCCCGCTCCTTCGACCGGCCCACGGCCCTGGAGCAGGCCACGATGGCCTTCTGGGAGCACGGCTACGAGACGACCTCCGTCTCCGACCTCACCCGCGCCATGGGCATCAGCGCGCCCAGCCTCTACGCCGCCTTCGGCGACAAGAAGACCCTCTTCGAGGAGGTCGTCGAGGCCTACGTCCTCTCGTACGGGGCCTACGGCGGCCGCGCCTTCGCCGAGGAGCCGACCGCCCGGGACGCCGTCGGGCGCATGCTGGGCGAGGCCGCCCACCTCTTCACCGAGCCCGGCCATCCCCCCGGCTGCCTGGTGATCTCCGCCGCGGTCAACTGCTCGACCCCCGAGGTCGAGGCGATCCTGCGCGACCGCCGGAACGCCAACCTGGCCTTCTTCGAGGCCCGGATCCGCCGGGACGTGGAAGCCGGCGAGCTCCCGGCCGGCACCGACCCGCGCGCCCTCGCCCGCTTCAGCGGCGCCGTCCTCCAGGGCATGTCCCAGCAGGCCCGCGACGGGGCGACGGCGGAGGAGCTCGCGGCCGTGGCCGAGGCGGCTATGCGCGCCTGGCCGACAGGGGAAGCGGGAGGGTAGGCCCGGGAGGGCGGTGGCCCGGAGCAGGAACCGGCCCCGGAAACACCCGCGGGCCGCGGCGCCCGGCGGGACCCTCAGCCCGCCCGGCACCGCAGCCCGGAGTTGCTCGGCCGGGGGTGTGCGGTCCCTCGGCCGTGTGGGAGGTCTCGACGCAGTCAGGGCAGAGAGCGTCGGGTACCTCGTTCCATCCTCCTGTGCGGGGAGGATGGAGGCTCTGTCGCGTTCATTGTGGACTAGACCATTCTTGTCTGTCCATCCACAGGAACGCGGTGCTTCCTGGCCCATACTCCAACACGCGGCCCCGGAGATCCAGGTTCACCGCCCCTGAATTCCGCGGGTACGCTCGCATCGTGCCCTCCATGAACGACCTCGTACGCCAGCACACCGCCCTGAGCGACTCCGACCTCGAGTGGCTCCACCTGCTGGTGTCGGAGTGGCAGCTGCTCTCCGACCTCTCCTTCGCCGACCTCGTCCTCTGGGTCCCGACCCTCGACGGCACGCGGTACGTCTCCGTCGCCCAGATGCGGCCGAACACCGGCCCCACCTCCTACCAGGACGACATGGTCGGCCATCTGGTCCCGCGCGGCCGCCGCCCGCTGCTCGACGCCGCCCTCGACGAGGGCCGGATCGTCCGCGAGGGCGACCCGGAGTGGCGCGAGGAGGTGCCCGTGCGGGTCGAGTCGATCCCCGTGCGGCGCGAGGGCCGGGTCCTCGGCGTCATCGCCCGCAACACCAACCTGCTCACCGTCCGCACCCCCTCCCGCCTGGAGCTCACCTACCTCCAGTCGGCCTCCGACCTCGCCCAGATGATCGCCGCCGGAACGTTTCCGTTCTCCGGTGAGCAGGTCGACATGGACTCCTCGCCCCGCGCCGGCGACGGCCTCGTCCGCCTGGACGCGGAGGGCGTCGTCCAGTACGCCTCGCCCAACGCCCTCTCCGCCTACCACCGGCTCGGCCTCGCCGCCGACCTCGTCGGCCAGCACCTCGGCCAGATCACCGCCGAACTCGCGCCCTCCCGGGGCCCGGTGGACGAGGCCCTGGTCACCCTGGCCTCCGGCTACGCGCCGCGCGAGTTCGAGGTCGAGGGCAACGGCGGGGTGATCCAGCTGCGGGCGATCCCGCTCAAGCCGAAGGGCACCCGCATCGGTTCGCTCGTCCTGCTCCGGGACGTCACCGAACTGCGCCGCCGCGAGCGCGAGTTGATCACCAAGGACGCCACCATCCGGGAGATCCACCACCGGGTGAAGAACAACCTCCAGACGGTGGCCGCCCTGCTCCGTCTCCAGGCCCGCCGGATGGACTCCGACCGGGGCCGCGAGGCCCTCAACGAGGCCGTGCGGCGCGTCGGTTCGATCGCCATCGTCCACGAGACGCTGTCCCAGAACCTGGACGAGCGCGTGGAGTTCGACGAGATCGCCGACCGCGTCATCGCGATGGTGGCGGAGATCTCACCGGGCAAGGTCACCTGCCGGCGCAACGGCCGCTTCGGCATCCTCGACGCCGAGGTCGCCACCCCGCTCTCCATGGTCCTGACCGAGGTCCTGCAGAACGCCCTGGAGCACGCCTTCGCCCAGGGGGAGCAGGGCACGGTCGAGGTCTCCGCCGTCCGCGGCGAGGCCCGGGCCGACGCGCGTCTCCTCATCACGGTCAAGGACGACGGCCGCGGCCTGCCCGAGGGCTTCGACCCGCAGCGGGCCGGAAACCTCGGCCTCCAGATCGTACGGACCCTGGTGGAAGGGGAGTTGGGCGGAACCTTCGACATGCTGCCGGGCGCCGAGCGCGGTACGAAGGTGGTCCTCGACATTCCCGTACGGTCCCAGAAGTGATCTCCGCCGCGATCGCGGCGGGGGAACACAGAGGGAACACAGAGGGAATACGGGGGAACACGGCAGCGAGCCCCGGACCGAAGGGAATTCGGTCCGGGGCTCGAATGCTGTGGGTTACTGCTGCGCGCTGCGACTCAAGGGCGGTGATTGCACACGCGATGTGTGCGCCGCTCGCCTGAGGCTGTAAGTGGGGCGTCAGGCGCTGGCGTTGCGCGCCCGGTTGCGAGCGGCACGGCGCTTCATCGCGCGGCGCTCGTCCTCGCTGAGGCCACCCCAGACGCCGGAGTCCTGGCCGGACTCGAGCGCCCACTGCAGGCACTGCTCCATGACGGGGCAGCGGCGGCAGACGGCCTTGGCTTCCTCGATCTGCAGCAGCGCAGGACCGGTGTTGCCGATGGGGAAGAACAGCTCGGGGTCTTCCTCACGACAAACGGCGTTGTGACGCCAGTCCATGGCTGCTACCTCTCTTGGTATTACGTGCAGGGTGCTTGTGAATGTGAACGCTTTCACGAATCCCCCCGCAAGGGAAGGGCCGACTGCCAGATGAACTGGTGTGGTCCTTGGATTGAGGAGGGGTTCTGGCTCTCAGTGGAGGCCGGTCCTGCGGGCCGTCCCGATCGCCAAGAAGAGACTCGCAAACCTCGGCAGCGGATACAACCCCTTCCGGAAAGTTTTTTTTGATTCCTCGGTGTCGGCTAGGTCACAGCCGTACTTCTTAGGGGTGGATGCGCGCCTAAACGTTCGAGTGAAAGGACTTTGGGCCCTTCCACTCACACAATCACACGCAGTGCACGGCGAACGCCTGTGAACGTCACGCTCGTACGCAGTCCCAGGTGGTCTCCGTCCATCTGGAGGGGGAGGGGGACCTTCGAATGCAAGGTGAAGTCGGTCAGATCGTGCAGGGACACCGCGTGCTTGCCGCGGGGCCCGCGCTCCGGGGACGAAGTGAGCAACTGGGTGGCATACCGGGCGACCGCGGGGGTGGAGAGACGCCTCAGCCCGAGCACGTCGAGCGCGGTTTCGAAGGAGGCCTCCGGGGACGCGTACACCGGGCGATTGCCCAGGTAGGTCCAGGGGGAGGTGTTGCAGATTATGGAGAGGACCAGGTCCTCGACCGGCTCCGCGCCCGGCCGCTCCAGGGTGATCGTGCCGTGCCGGCGGTTCGTCTCGCCCAGGAACTGGCGTACCACCTGGCGCAGGTACAGGGCGTGCGTGGATCTCTTTCCGCGCTCCCGCTGCTGTTCGACCCGGCCGATGACGCTCGCGTCGAAACCGAGGCCGGCGCAGAAGGTGAACCAGCGGGACGGCACCGATTCGTCCTCCGTGCCCGGCGTCCCGGACGCGAGCCCGAGGCTCACCGTGCGTGTCCGTTCCTCACGCAGTGCGTCGAGCAGGGCGCCGGTCGCCTCCACGGCGTCGTTCGGCAGTCCGAGCGCGCGGGCGAAGACGTTGGTCGACCCGCCGGGGACGACCGCGAGGTCCGGAAGGCGGTCCGGATCGGGTCCGCCGTGCAGCAGTCCGTTGACCACCTCGTTGACCGTGCCGTCCCCGCCGAGGGCCACGACCAGGTCGACGTTCCCGCTGTCGGCGGCCTGTCGGGCCAGGTCGCGCGCGTGTCCGCGGTACTCGGTGGTGACCGCCTCCAGCTTCATCTCGCTGGCAAGGGCGTGGATGAGGACGTCACGGGTGCGGGCACTGGTGGTGGTGGCTGCCGGGTTGACCACGAGAAGTGCGCGCATGGTCGCCAGCGTACCTACCCGGTGGTACCGGGCCCAGTCCGGTCCATTTCCCGGCACCCGGCCCTGCCTGCACGGCGGCATTCGGCCCTGTCGGCCCGGCGGCACCCGGTCCGGCCCGCCCCCGGCGTCGCTCCGGCCCGGCCGACCGCACCCGGCCCCGGCGGCCCCGGGGGCGTCCCCGTTACCCTGCCTTCCATGAGCAGTGCGGAGCAGACCCCCGTCAGCAGCGGTACGGAGCGGACCCCCGTCGGCGACGCGGAGCGGGCCCACCGGCCCACCCGCCTCACCGCCGCGGCGGCCGTGGCCGGCGTCGAGGCGCTCGGCCTCGTCGCGGGGGGCGTGTACATGCTGGTGAAGGCCCTGACCGGGTCGCCCGGCGACCTCACCGGAGCGCTGACGGGCGCCGTGACGCTCGTCGCACTCGGTCTGATCCCGCTCGCCGCCGCCCGCGGCCTGTGGCTGTGCCGCTCCTGGAGCCGCGGCCCGGCCGTCATCACCCAGATCCTGGCCCTGCCGGTCGCCTGGCAGATGCTCCAGGCGAACAGCGCCATGATCCCGGCGGGCGCGGTCCTCGGCGTCCTGGCCGTCACCGGGCTCGTCCTCCTGGTGAACCCCGCCACGACCGAGGCGCTCGGCATCCGGCGCCCCGGCCAGAACACCCCGTGAGCGGCGATCTCGTGAACGGCGCTCCGTGAGCGGGGCAAACGGATAGCGGCGGGTCCTACTCCTCCACCAGGAGCTTCTCCCGCAGCTGCGCGAGCGTCCGGGCGAGCAGCCGGGAGACGTGCATCTGCGAGATGCCCACCTCCTGCGCGATCTGCGACTGGGTCATGTTCCCGAAGAAGCGCAGCAGCAGGATCCGCTTCTCCCGGGGCGGCAGGTCCTCCAGGAGCGGCTTGAGCGACTCGCGGTACTCGACCCCCTCCAGGGCCTCGTCCTCCGCACCCAGCGTGTCCGCCACCGCCGGCGACTCGTCGTCGGTGTCCGGGACGTCCAGGGAGAGCGTCGAGTAGGCGTTCGCCGACTCCAGGCCCTCCAGGACCTCCTCCTCCGAGATCCCGAGCCGCTCGGCCAGCTCGTGCACCGTCGGGGAGCGTCCGTGCTGCTGGGAGAGCTCGGCGGTCGCGGTGGTCAGCGAGAGCCGCAGCTCCTGGAGCCGACGGGGCACCCGTACCGCCCAGCCCTTGTCCCGGAAGTGGCGCTTGATCTCGCCGACGACCGTGGGGGTGGCGTACGTCGAGAACTCGACCCCGCGCTCCGGGTCGAACCGGTCCACCGACTTGATCAAGCCGATCGTCGCCACCTGCGTCAGGTCGTCCAGCGGTTCGCCGCGGTTGCGGAAGCGTCGGGCCAGGTGCTCCACCAGCGGCAGGTGCATCCGCACCAGCCGGTTGCGCAGCTCCGCCTTCTCGGGGGAGCCCTCCGGCAGCTCGCGCAGCTCGACGAAGAGGGCGCGGGCGCCGCTCCGGTCCTGCGGGACGGGGGCGGGGTGGACCTCCGGCGCCCCGTCGGCCCCGTCGGCGTCCCGGGCCTCGGCGTCCCCGGACCCGCCGGTCCCGTTGACACCGCCGGCACCATTGACACCGCCGGCGCCATTGACTCCGCCGGTCCCGTTGACGCCGTCGCCCCGGACCCCGCCGGCCCCGGAAGCCTCCGCGGGGGCCTCCGGGACGCCCGGGGTCCCGGCACCCTCGTGCTGCTGCTCGTGCTCGCTCATCTGGTCCGCCCGCTCCGTAGCGACCTCATGCGGCCGCGCCTTCTGCCCGGGGATGCCGGCCGTCGCGTCCCCGCTCCTCACGCCGGGCCTGGCCCCGCGCCGCGCTGTTTGTACAGGCTGATCGAGACCGTACGGTCGTCGGCCACCGACGACTCCACCTTCCCGGCCAGCGCCGACAGCACCGTCCAGGCGAAGGTGTCCCGTTCGGGAGCACGGCCGTCCGTCGTCGGAGCGGAGACCGTCACGTCCAGCGAGTCGTCGACCAGTCGGAAGACACAGCTGAGGACGGACCCCGGTACGGCCTGCTGGAGCAGGATGGCGCAGGCCTCGTCGACCGCGATCCGCAAGTCCTCGATCTCGTCGAGGGTGAAGTCCAAGCGCGCCGCGAGGCCGGCCGTGGCCGTACGCAGCACGGACAGATAGGCACCCGCAGCGGGCAGCCGGACTTCCACGAAGTCCTGGGTCCCGGGCTCGCCTGCGATCTGGGACACCCTCACCTCCAAGGTGGCACAAACTCGTTCGGGGCTCGGGGGAGAGGCCCCCGAACCGGGCGGTACGCAGGGGGCTGCGCAGTCCGCCGTGACGCTATCGCGATCCGTCCCGCCGTGTCGCCGTGCGGTTCCCGACCCCGTCGCGACCCGTCACCCATGGTAGGTCCACGGGTGCGGACGGTGGGCGGAGGCCTGTGGACAACGGAACCGAGCGACCGGCGGAGGGGTGACGTACCCAAGCGGGAGCCCGTCGAACCGCGCGCCGCGCAACCGTCAGACGATCGCACCGTCCACGAAGCACCAGCGCCACCGCTCGCCCGGCTCGAAGGTCCGCATCACCGGGTGCCCGGTCGAGGAGAAGTGCGCCGTCGCGTGCCGCCCCACCGAGGAGTCGCAGCACCCCACGTGCCCGCAGGCCAGACAGAGCCGCAGCTGGACCGGATGCGTGCCCTCCGCCAGGCACTCGGGACAGGTGTCGGACAGCGGCGCCGGCTCGGGGCGCGGCAGTCCGGCAAGGTGCGGGCACTCACTCATGATGGCCAGGTTACGTCGCGACACGGACGAGAGAACGGACGGACGGGATGGACGCGCTGCGGCTGGTGGCACTGGTGGCGGCGAGCGCCGCGATCGCGGGAGCGGCCCGCCGGACCCCGGTGCCCGCCCCGCTGCTCCTGGTCGCCGCCGGCCTCGCCGCCTCGTACGTCCCGGGCGTCCCCGACTACACGCTCGACCCGCACGTCGTCCTGCCGCTGATCCTGCCCCCGCTCCTCTACACGGCCGCCGTCGAGTCCTCCTACCTCGACCTGCGGGCCAACGTCCGGCCCGTCGCCCTGCTCTCCGTCGGGTACGTCCTCTTCGCCACCGTGGCCGTCGGCTGGCTCGCGTACGTCCTCGTGCCCGACCTGCCGCTCACCGCCGCCCTCGTGCTCGGCGCGGTGATCGCCCCGCCGGACGCGGTCGCCGCCACGGCCATCGCCCGCAAGCTGGGCCTGCCGCACCGGATCACCACGATCCTCCAGGGCGAGTCCCTGGTGAACGACGCCACCGCGATCACCGCCTACCGGGTCGCCCTCGCGGCGGCCGTCGGCGAGGGGATCAGCTGGGCGGGCGGCGCGGGGGAGTTCGCGCTCGCGGCCGTCGGCGGCGTCGGCGTCGGCCTGGTCCTCATGGTCCCCATCCACTGGCTCCGCCTCCACCTGCGGGACTCCCTGCTCCAGAACACCCTCTCCCTCCTCATCCCCTTCACCGCCTACGCGGCCGCCGAGGAGGTCGGCGCCTCCGGGGTCCTCGCCGTCGTCGTGGTCGGCCTCTTCCTCGGCCACCGCGCCTGGCAGGTCGACTTCGCCACACGGCTCCAGGAGGAAGCCGTGTGGAAGATGGTCGCGTTCGTCCTGGAATCCGCCGTCTTCGCCCTGATCGGCCTCCAACTCCCGTACGTCGTCCAGGGGCTCGGCCGGTACGGCGTCGGCGAGGCGGCCGGGTACGCGGTCGGCGTCTTCGTCGCCGTCGTCCTCGTCCGCTTCGTCTGGGTCTACCCGGCGACCTTCCTGCCCCGGTGGCTCTCCGCCCGCGTCCGGGAGCGGGAGCCGGGGGTGGACTGGCGGGCGCCGCTCGTCGTCGGCTGGGCCGGCATGCGCGGAGTGGTCTCGCTCGCCATCGCCTTCTCCATCCCCGTCGCCGTGGACGGCGAGGAGTTCCCGGCCCGCAACCTCGTCCTCTTCCTCACCTTCACCACCGTGATCGGCACCCTGGTGGTGCAGGGCCTCACCCTGCCGCCCCTCATCCGGCTCCTGAAGCTTCCCGGCCGCGACCGGTACGCCGAGACGCTGGCCGAGGCGCAGGCCCAGAGCGAGGCCTCGCGGGCCGCCGAGGAGCGCCTCGACGCGCTCCTCGCGGACGAGCGCAACGCCCTGCCGCAGCCCCTCGCCGACCGGCTGCGCACCGTCCTCGACCGGCGCCGCAACGCGGTCTGGGAGCGGCTCGGAGCGGTCAACGAGACCACCGGGGAGACCGCCGACGACACCTACCGGCGCCTCTCGCGCGAGATGATCGAAGCCGAGCGCGAGGTCTTCGTGCGGCTCCGCGACGAGCGCCGGATCGACGACGAGATGATGCGCGTCCTGCTCCGCCGCCTCGACCTGGAGGAGGCGGCCGCCTACCGCGAGGAGACGGACGGCTGAACCCCGTCCGGGGCGCCCGTGACCACCGCCGCGATCCGGGTGCCCGGGGGGAACGCCCCCTCCTCCGCCAGGGTCACGAGGCCGTGCAGCATTTTGGCCACATACAGTCGCTCGATGGCGAGTTCATGCCGTTCCTCGAAATCCCGTGTGAACGCCTCCAGGGCCGGGGACACGCGCGCGTAGCCCCCGTCGTGGAAGCGCCCGTCCAGGGACCAGTCGCCGCGCGGGCCCCCGAACGCGGCCTCCTGGAGGGCGCGGACCTCCCCGCCCAGGAAGTCCCCCCTGAGGACCGGGAAGCCGAGGGCCCGCTGCCCGGGGGCGAGCCCGGCCGCGAGGCCCGCCAGGGTGCCGCCCGTGCCGCAGGCGACCGCGACCGCGTCCGCCGCTCCCGCGAGCTCCCGGCCCAGCTCCGCGCAGCCGCGCGCGGCGAGCGCGTTGCTGCCGCCCTCCGGGACCACGTACGCGCCCGCGTGGGCGCGGTCCAGGAGCGCGGCGAGGACGGCGGGGTCGTTCTTCGCGCGGTACGTGGCCCGGTCCACGAACTCCAGGCGCATCCCGTCCGCCGCGCACCGCGCGAGGGACGGGTTGAGCGGGCGTCCGGCCAGCTCGTCGCCCCGGACCACCCCGACCGTGGGGAAGCCGAGCAGCCGGCCGGCGGCGGCCGTCGCCCGCAGGTGGTTGGAGTACGCCCCGCCGAAAGTGAGCACGGGCCGCCCGGCCGCCGCCTCCAGGTTGAGCGCGAGCTTGCGCCACTTGTTGCCCGGCAGGTCGGGGTGGATGAGGTCCTCGCGCTTCAGGAGCAGCGTGAGACCGCGCCGGGCGAAACGTTCGTCCTCCACCGGCTCCAGGGGCGAGGGGAGCCGGGGCCGCAGCCGGGAGAGGTCGAACGCGTTCACGGCGCCATTGTGCCGCCCGCCCCGTGGGCCCCTGCGGTCGGCGGCCGTACGGTCCGGCTACCGCATGCGTTCCGCGATCCGCTCCCGCATGGAGGCCATCGTGAAGCCTCTCGGGTCCGACTTCCCCGGCTGCCACTCCAGGTGGCCGATGACCGACCGGTGGGTCCAGCCGTGCACCCGGCACACGGCCGCGGCCGCCTTCGCGATGGCGTCCAGCTGGACCTTCGGCCACGGGTCCACGCCGTCCCCGAGGTTCTCGCACTCGAAGCCGTAGAAGTGCCGGTTGCCGTCCGTGGTGGCCTCGTCGTCCCGGGGCAGGCGCCGCTCGGCGATGACCGCCCGGAGCACCTCGTCGTCGCCGAGCCCGGCGTGGTTGGCACGCCCGTAGCCGACGAGGTGGACGGTGCCGTCCTTGGCGATCACGCCGTGGCAGAGCGGCCCCGGCAGGCCCGCGTAGCCGTCCCGGCAGACGCGGACGGTGCCGGCGGTGCCCCGGGTCACGGTGTGGTGGATCATCACGCCGTGCACCGGGCCCCAGGGGCCCTTGTGGTTGCGGTTGTGGGTGGACCAGTCGCCTACCTGGACGACCGCGAGGCCCTCGGCGCGCAGTGCGGTGAGGAACCTGTTCGCGGACATGGGCGCAGCCATGGCTGACTCCTTCCGGAGGACGGATGGTCTTCCGGAGTACCGGAGTCCGCCGCTCCGCCGCCATCCGTTCGGACCGTGTGCGAGCCGATTTGGACAGGGGTGGCGAGGGACCGCCGGAGCTCGACCGTCAGGATGGAAAAACCGGTGACATGCCCCGAAGATCTTCGAACAGTCCCACTCGATTGTGTAATGGCGCCGACACGCTGCGTACTGAAAGGCTTCTCTCGCAACTCAGTCATACGAGAGGGAGTTCCATGTCCGTAGGTTCGGTTGGCGACGAGGTCCGCGCGGAGCAGCAGGCGCCGCAGCAGAGTCTCGGCACCGCCGCCGCGCGGAACCTCGCCACGACCACCAAGTCGGCCCCGCAGATGCAGGAGATCACCTCCCGGTGGCTGCTGCGCGCGCTGCCGTGGGTCCAGGTGCAGGGCGGCACGTACCGGGTGAACCGGAGGCTCAGCTACTCCGTGGGGGACGGGCGCGTCACCTTCGTCCAGACCGGCGAGCGCGTCGCGGTGATCCCCGCCGAACTCGGCGAACTCCCCGCCCTGCGCGGTTACGAGGACGAGGACGCGCTGTCCGAGCTGGCGTCCCGCTGCACCCAGCGGGAGTACGCGGCGGGCGAGGTCATCGCCACCGCGGGCGCCCCCACGGATCGGGTGTACCTCCTCGCCCACGGCCGGATCGAGCAGATCGGCGAGGGGCCGTACGGCGACGAGGCGGTCCTCGGCGTCCTCGCCGACGGCGCCTACCTCGGCGAGTCGTCCCTGATCCGCGAGGACGCCACCTGGGAGTGGACCGCCCGGGCCGCCACCGCCTGCACGGTCCTGGAGCTCACCCGGGCCGACGTGCGGAACCTCGCGGACCGGGCCGGCTCGCTCGCCGCCCACCTGGCGACCGTCGCCGCCCTGCCCGAGCAGCGCACCAACAACTACGGCGAGGCCGCCATCGACCTCTCCGCCGGCCACGTCGGCGAGGCCGTCGTCCCGCACACGTACGTCGACTACGACGCCTCCCCCCGCGAGTACGAGCTGAGCGTCGCCCAGACCGTCCTCAAGGTCCACAGCCGCGTCGCCGACCTCTACAACCAGCCGATGAACCAGACCGAGCAGCAGCTGCGGCTCACGGTCGAGGCGCTCCGCGAGCGCCAGGAGTACGAGCTCGTCAACAACAAGGAGTTCGGCCTCCTCTCCAACTGCGACTACGAGCAGCGGATCCAGCCACACGACGGCGCCCCCAGCCCGGACGACATGGACGAGCTGCTCTCCCGCCGCCGGGGCTCCAAGATGTTCCTCGCCCATCCGCGCGCCATCGCCGCCTTCGGGCGCGAGCTCAACAAGCGCGGTCTGGTGCCCGAGACCATCGACGTCAACGGCAACCGCATCCCGACCTGGCGCGGCGTGCCCATCTACCCGTGCAACAAGATCCCGGTCTCGGACGCCCGTACGACCTCGATCATCTGCATGCGTACCGGCGAGGCCGACCAGGGCGTGATCGGTCTGCACCAGACCGGCATCCCCGACGAGATCGAGCCCAGCCTCTCCGTCCGCTTCATGGGCATCGACGAGCAGGCGATCATCTCCTACCTGGTCACCGCCTACTACTCGGCCGCGGTCCTCGTCCCGGACGCGCTCGGCGTCTTGGAGAACGTCGAGGTCAGCCGCTGGCGCTGAGCCCGCGGCGCCCCGGGGCGGGGGAGTGGACCCTCCCGCCCCGGGCGCTCCCGGCCCACCGCGGCGAACGACCGCCGTACGGAGCGGTCGCCGTACGGGTCGTCGCCGCGCAGGACGTCACCGCGCGGGCGGTCGCCGCCGCGCGGGGCGTTGTCGTGCAGAGCGGTCGCCCGTGCGGGGCGACCGCCGTGAAGGACGCGAAGGAAGTGACCGTGACCATGACCAGTGCGGATGCCGCCACCGGCGGCCAGGGGGCCGCGGCGCTCCTGGACCGGACGCGGACGGCCGTCCAGCCCCAGCTCCGCTCGACCGTCGAGACCCTGCCCGGTTCCATACGCCGGGTGGCGATGTACCACTTCGGCTGGGAGCACGCCGACGGCTCCCCGGCCGCCGAGCAGGCGGGCAAGGCCATCCGGCCCGCCCTCGTCCTCGCCGCGGCCCGCGCGCTCGGCGCCGAGGAGACCGGGGCCGTGAAGGCCGCGGCCGCGGTGGAGCTCGCGCACAACTTCACCCTGCTCCACGACGACATCGTCGACGGGGACCCGACCCGGCGCCACCGGCCCACCGCCTGGACGGTCTTCGGCATCCCGGACGCGCTGATAGCGGGCGACGCGATGAGCGCGCTCGCCCTGCGGCTGCTCGCCGAGGACCCGCACCCCGCCTCGGCGGCCGCCTCCGCGCGCCTCGCCGCCTGCATCATCGAGCTCTGCGCGGGACAGCAGGCGGACTGCGCACTCGAACAGCGCGGCCCGCGCGAGGTCTCCCTCGACGAGTGCACGGCCATGGCCACCGCCAAGACCGGGGCGCTGCTCGGCTGCGCCTGCGCCCTCGGCGCGCTCTACGCGGGTGCGGACGAGGAGGAGGTCGTGGCGATGGACGCCTTCGGCCGGGAGGCGGGCCTCGCCTTCCAGCTGATCGACGACCTCATCGGCATCTGGGGGGACCCGGAGCGCACGGGCAAGCCGGCCGGGGCCGACCTGGCCGCCCACAAGAAGTCGCTGCCCGTGGTGGCGGCGCTCACCTCCGGGACCCCGGCGGCGGAGGAGCTGGCCGAGCTGTACTCCCGGCCGGTCCTCGACGTGGAGGGGGTGCGGGCGGCGGCGGACGCGGTGGAGCGGGCCGGCGGGCGCGACTGGGCCCAGGCCCAGGCGGCCGAGCGGATGGGCCGCGCCGTCGAGCACCTGGCGCGGGCGGTCCCGGACCTGGCGGCCGCGGGGGACCTGCTCGCCCTGGCGGAGTTCGTCACCCGGCGCACGCGCTGAGTGCCGTCACGGCCCGGCGGCGAAGACGGTAAAGGGCTTGCGCAACCACTACAGCCAGAGCACTATGGCTGACGTGGTCGCGGACGTGATCCGCTGCCCGGACTTCCCTTGAACGAAAGAGGACCGGTTTGCGCAAGCTCACCTACTACATCGCCTGCACCATCGACGGCTTCATAGGCGACCCCGAGGGCGACGCCACCTCCATGTACAAGTACGTGGACGAGGCGTACCTCCGGTGGATGAACGCCGAATACCCCGAGACGGTCCCCACCCAGGGCCGTGAAGCACTCGGCATCGACAACCCCGGCAAGCACTTCGACACCGTGATCCAGGGAGTGGGGTCGTACCGGATCGCCCTGGACATCGGCATCACCAGCCCCTACAACCACCTGCGCGAACTCGTCGCCACCCGCTCCCTGACCGAGTCGCCCCACCCGAACGTCGAGCTGATCCACGACGACCTCGTCGGCCGCGTCCGCGAACTCAAGGCCGAGGACGGCCCGCTGGGCATCTGGCTCTGCGGCGGCTCCACCGTCGCCGGCGAACTCGTCGACGAGATCGACGAACTGATCATCAAGACCTACCCGCAGATGTACGGCACCGGCATGCCGATGTTCGGCGCCGGTTTCGAGCCCCGGGACTTCGAGCTGGACGACGTCCGGGTCTTCGACAACGGCGTACTCGTCCGCCGGTACTCCAGGAAGCGGTAGCGCCCGCGTACGGAGGCGTGCGCGGGCGGGGCGCCCTACCCTGGAGGCATGGGCGACGAGATGTCTCGCACGACGCGGGACCCGCTGGCCGAGCACCCCTGCCCGGCCTGCGGCGGTCCGCGCACCGTGCTGGCCACCCGGCACAAGGTCCTCGGGGCCTGGGTGCCTGAGTGGGAGGTGCAGCCCTGCCGCGACCCGGAGTGCCCGCGCCACGAGCAGCCCGAGGGCGCCGGTCGTGAGGCGCACGGGGCGCGGAAGCCGCGACACCGCATGTGACCGGCAAGAACGCCGAGATCGGGAGAAGTCCGGCCACGGGGTGACCGGGCGCGCGGTGGAGCCCGTCGTACCGCTACAGTCCGCGCATGTCATCGGAGTCGACAGAAGTCTGGACCGGCTGGTACCGGGACCGCAGCGGCGCGGAAGCGATCGTCATCACGGCCGACGGGCGGCGCGTCGCCGTCCGGATCAGGGAGGCCGAGTACGCGGGCGAGAGCTTCGCCGCGCTCGCCACCGCCGACGGGCAGGCCCTCACCGGCTGCGTCCTGGAGTGGGACCTGCCGCTCCCCGTCGTCGTGGACGGTGCCTCCCAGCAGGCCACGCTGAGCTGCCTGTTGACGCTCGGCGAACGGTCCGACCTCAGCCTCGCGCTGCACTACGGCGGCGCCGCCTTCGAGGCGTGCGTCGCCGGCGGCGACTTCGAAGGGGCCCTCGACCGCGTCCGGCGCCAGCTGCCGCCCGGCGCGGACTTCGGCCGGGCCCTCCTCCAGCCGGCCTGACGGCCGAAGGGCCTGCGGGGCCGGGAACGGAGCCGAGGACAGGAACGGGGACGGCGGCGCCCGGGGAGGGACGCCGCCGCCGTACTCGTACCCCCGCTCCGTCAGTCCTTGAAGGCCGAGGCGAGGCCGTAGCGCCACAGCTGGTCGACGCGCGCCCGCTCCTGTGCGTTCGGCTGGGCGTTCCGGCAGGACGTGCCGGGGCCGCCGCCCGACATCAGCTCGCTGCACGGACCGCTGTAGTGGTCCGGGAGCCCGAGGACGTGCCCGGTCTCGTGGGTGGTCACCCGGGTCGAGTCGTACTGCTGGTTCTGCCGGTAGTCGAGGAAGATGTAGCCGCGGCCGTGCCCGTCGGTGCTGGCGTACGAGCCGCGGGAGTCGTTCCCCTCGTAGTAGCGGAAGTCGGGGTTGCTGCCCTCGACGAGCCGGACGTTCACCACCGAGCTGTTCCATATCTGGGTCGAGCGGGCGATCTGGGTGCGGAAGCTCGGCGCGTTGGCGGCGTTGTAGACGACGGTGACGGCGGCGGCGCCGGGGGCGGCGGCCCGCTTCTTCGCCACCGACTCCACGACGGCGTCGAAGAAGGCCTGGTTGGCCCTTGCCTCCTCGGCCGAACCGGCGTACGCCACGGCGGCGCCGCGGGCGGACACGGGCCGGTCGTCGGGCGCGGCGGCGGCCGGGGCCGCGCCGAGCGAGGCGGCGAGACCGAGGCCGAGGACGGCGGTCAACGCGGCGTTGAGGACCTTGGGATGACGCATGGGGGGCTCCTCCTGTGTGGGGTCGGAGAGAGTCTGGAGGGAGCCGGGGCGTACGGGGATGATGCCAACCGCCGATAGTCCCACCGCATCACCTCTCCCCTTCCGGTCAACAGCCTTGGAATGAAAGGCGATTGAAGGGTTCCGGGTATCTGGTGCGTCCCACGGTGCCGCCCTACCCTCGGGGCATGGAGTTGGAGGTGAGACATCTGCGCGCGCTCTGCGCCATCGCGGACGCGGGCAGCCTGCACAAGGCGGCGCGGCAACTGGGCATGAGCCAGCCCTCGTTGACCACGCAGCTGCGCCGGATCGAGAACTCCCTGGGCGCCGAGCTCTTCTCGCGGGGGCGCACCGGCTGCCGTCCCACCCCGCTCGGCCGCTCGCTGCTCAGCCGGGCCCGCCCCCTGGTCGCGGACATGGCCGCGCTCGTCACCGAGACCCGGGCCGCGGCCGCCCGCGCCGCCGGACCCGGGCTCCGCGTCGGTTCCACCGCCAGCCGGGCCCTCCCGGGCTGGCTGCGCCGGCTCCGCCAGCGGCTGCCCGGCACCGAGGTCGGCCTGCGGGTGGACGTCTCCGCCCACGGGCTGCTCCGCATGGTCGCCGCCGGGCAGCTCGACGTGGCCTTCGTGCACGAGGTGGAGGGCTGCCCGCTGCGGGTCCCCGAGGGCCTCGTGGAACGGGTCCTGGTCGCCCGCGAACCGCAGTTCGTCTCCATGGCCCGCGACCATCCGGCCGCCGCCCGGCCCGTCGTGGACCTCACCGACCTCGCCGACGACCACTGGATGGTCGACCCGACCGTGGACGGCGAGTGGGACGGCCTGCGGCGGGTCCTGCACGCCGCGGGCATCGACCCGCCGCTGCTGCACGGCGACTACCACACGGCCGCCTCGCTCATCGTCCTCGGCGAGGCCGTCGCCCCCTGCCAGCCGACCTCGGGCCCGCGCGACGACATGGCCGTCCGCCCCCTGCGCGGCGACCCCCTGGCCGTCCGCCTCCTCCTGTACGCGCGCCCGGGCGCGCCGCTGGACGTCCTGTACGCGGAACTCGCCGCCGCCTACCGGGAGGCGGCCCTGCGCGCGACCCCGTACCGCGAGTGGTTACGGAGCCAGGGGACGGCGGCCGGCCTGTCGGTGGGCCCGTGCCTGACGGCGGTGTGAGCGGCCGTGACGCGCCCGGGGAATCCCGGCGCGTTCCGGGACCCCGAGACGTGCTGCGGAGCCCCTGCGGAGTACCCCGTAACCCTCGTGACGCGCCCCGGAACCCCTGTGACGGGCCCTCGTAAACCCCGTGGCGCGTTCCGGGCCCCCTCCGCGACGTACCCCGGAAATCCCCTGGCGCGACCGCCGCGCGCCGCCGCACACTCACCGGATGATCGTCCTGCGCCCCGTCCTGGAGGTCTGCCCCGCCGACGGCTTCGACCTGTGGCCGGTGGCGGCCCTCGCCCCGTACGACTTCGTGCCCCTGAACGGCGACCTGTCCCCGGCCGGGGTCGGCACCGCCGTCATGAGCATCGCGAAGGCCAACGACTTCGAGCCGGAGGACGGGCCGCGCAGGCCGTCGGACCCGCTGGGGGCCTTCCTCCACGGCCTGCTCAACCTGGACGACCTCTTCGCCCCCGGCGGCCTCCGGGTGACCGACACGGCGACCGGCGCCGTCCTGTCACCGGGCTGCTGCAACGGCCTGGACGAACGTACGGACTGGTCCGAGGTCCTCGACGGCGCCGGCTGGGCGTCCTTCGGCCACGACCCCTCCCCGGCCGCCGAGCGGATCGGCGACCGGGCCCGCCTCACCGTCGACGCCGACCGCGAGGACGGCCCGGTGATCGAACTCCCCCTCACCGACCTCCGCCGTCTCCTCACCGCCGCGGAACACGACCTGACGGCCTTCCTCCACCTCACCGCCACCTGGGCGACCACCCACCTCCCCGCCCACGCGTCCCGGCTCCACGGGGCCCTCGCCAGGGCCCTCGGCCTACCGGAACACCCCGGTACGCGCGGCGCGACCCGGACGTAAAGGGGCGTCCGACGGGCCCGGGCGGTGCTGTTGTCGGAAGCGGCTGGAACACTGCGGCCGTGAACGACGAAGCGACCCCGGACCTCCCCGGCGCCCCCGCCGACTCCCTGCCGCCCGCGGCGCGGGCGGAACTCGCCGGCATCGCCTGGGAGGAGCTGCCGCACGTCTGTACGGGCCGGCACGGGGTGCCCGACACCCCGGACGTCCTCGGGGCTCTGCTCGCGGCCGACCCGGCCCGGCGGGTGCGGGCGGTGGAGGATCTGTACCGGCTGCTCCTCCACCGGGAGCGGGTGTTTCCGGCGACCGCCCCGGCGGCCCTGGTCGTCGCCCGTCTGCTCGACGACCCGCGCACCCTCGCCGAGGACCGGTGGGAGGGCAGGGCGGGCCGGCGGCCGCTGCGTGCCGAACTGCTCAACTGGCTCGCCTCGTTCGCCGACCTCACCCGCCCGGAAGCCCCTCCGGACATCGAGGGCGGTGTAGGTACGGTGCGGGATCCGGCCGCCCGTGCGGTACGGCCGGTGCTCCACGACCGCATCGTGGTTTTCTGCGACGCCGACGATCCACGAGTGAGGGAGGCCGCGCTCGCGGCCACCGCACTGCTCCTGGACGACCCCGCCCTCGCCCCGTCCGTGCCCCGGTACGCACCCGCCGTCCGCACGGCCCTGGCCGTGAGCGCGGACTCGTCCTACCGGTGGATCGCCCGGGAGCGGCTGGCGGCCTGGGGCGAGGACGTCACCGGTCTCGTCGTAGCGGAGGAGGAGCGCCGCGCGGCCCTGGAGCAGATACGCGTCCTGGCGGACGACCCGTTCGCGGAGGGGCAGGAGGAGGCGATCCGCCGGCTGGCGGAACAGCCCGAGGACACCGCGGCTCCGGGATGGTTCGACCGCCGGCGCGAGGCCCGGACCGCGCCCGTACGGCCGACTTCGCGCGGCCCGGCCCCCGAGCCGCCCGTGGTCGCCCCGGGGAGCGGGGCGGGGCACCGCGGCCCGTGGCGGATCGCCCGGGAGGAGGAACGCGCCGAGTGGACGTTCACGCCGTACGTGGGAGTCGGGCCCCTGCACTTCGGAATGGCCCCGGAGGAGATCGCCGACGCCCTCGGCGAACGCCCGTCCCCCTCCCGCCCCGGCGAGGACCGGCAACCGCGCTGCGTCGACTTCACCGGGAGCGGGGTCAGGGCCCTCTTCCGGGACGGCCGCCTGGGGTGCGTGGCCGTGGACGCCCTCACCGGCCCCCAGGTGAGACTGGACGGAGCCCCGTTGACCGGCTGCGCGCCGTCCCGGGTGGAGGACTGGCTCGTCCACCGCACGGCACCGCGCCCCGGCAGCCTGACGTACAGCCCCGCCGCCGACCCGGTCTTCGCCGACCTCGGCCTGGCGATCCGGCCCCAACGCGCCGGCGACGCCGTCCTGACCCGGCCCCTCTTCCTGCTCCCCGACCGGCTCGACCTGTGGCACGCGCTGCCCGCCGAGGAGTGGAACCTCTCCTGAGGGGGCCGCCCCGGTCCACGCGGTCGCGGACCGGGGTGTAAAAAACCGGTCGGCCCGCCCCACGCGCGTGCGGGACGGGCCGACCGGAAGGAGATCCGGAAGAAGGTCAGGCCTTCTTCGTCTCCCAGAAGATGCGGTCGATCTCGGCGATGAGTTCCAGCGCCTTCTCGCCCGTCTTCGGGTCCGTCGACGCCTTGGCGGCCGAGAGGGCCTTCAGGGTGTCGTTGACCAGCTGGTTGAGCTCGGGGTACTTCTCGAAGTGCGGGGGCTTGAAGTAGTCGCTCCAGAGCACCGAGACGTGGTGCTTGGCGAGCTCCGCGCGCTGCTCCTTGATGACCGTGGCGCGGGCCCGGAAGTGCGGGTCCTCGTTGGCCTGGTACTTCTCCTGGACAGCCTTGACGGACTCGGCCTCGATGCGGGCCTGGGCCGGGTCGTACACGCCGCACGGGAGGTCGCAGTGGGCGCTGACCTTCACCTTGGGGGCAAACAGGCGGGAGAGCATTGAGCCGTCCTTCCTCGTGATCGTCTTCTCAGGTGGGACATTACTCGGTGAGAAGGGCGTTTTCTCGGGCGCCCCCGGGGGCTTAGGTCAAAAGTCCAGGGTCACCATGGGACTCGTGTACGAGTGGACGAGTGGATCAGAGGGTTCGCGCGCGTGCGGATCGGGAGGTGCCGGATGAGCGGGTCGGGGCGGGAGCGGGCGGGGGAGGCCGGGGCTCCGTTCGGGATCGCCGAGGTGACGGGCGTGTCGATGGTGCCCACGCTGCTGCACGGGGACCGGCTGCTCGTGCACTACGGCGGGCGGCTGCGGCCCGGGTGCGTGGCCGTGCTGCGCCATCCGCTCCAGCAGGACCTGCTCGTCGTGAAGCGTCTGATCGAGCGGCGCGACGGCGGCTGGTGGGTGCTCGGCGACAACCCGGACGCCGAGGGGGACAGCCGGGTCTTCGGGGCCGTACCGCCCGAACTCGTGCTCGGGCGGGTGCGGGCGCGGTACCGGCCGGTGACGCCGGGGCGTCAGCGTTCGGCCGGGGTGGTGCTCTCCTGGCTCGTCTCGTGCGTCAGGCCCGTGCGCTCCGCCTCCAGGCGCTTGCGGGCCCGGTAGGCGGCCACGTTCGCGCGGGTCGCGCAGCGGTCCGAGCAGTAGCGCCGTGAGCGGTTGGTGGAGGTGTCCAGGTAGGCGTTGCGGCAGGGCGGCGCCTGGCACAGGCCCAGCCGGTCCGCGCCGAACTCGGTGAGGTGGAAGGCGAGGCCCATCGCGCAGATGGCCGCGTACCCCGTCGTCGCGTTCGAGGAGTGGTCCGCGAGGTGCATGTGCCAGCGCGGCCGGCCCTCCTCGTCCAGGAAGTCGTGGCCCGAGATCTGGGGGCTGACCGGGAACTCCAGGAGCAGGGAGTTCAGGAGGTCCACGGCCCCCGTCTGGTCGCCCTCGTCGGCCGCCGTGAAGACCGCCCGCAGCCGCGTCCGGATCGCGCGGAAGCGGGGCACGTCCGCCTCGGTGACCCGCCGGGCCATCTGGGAGGCCTCGCCGAAGAGGTCCCGCACCACCTCGACGGAGGTGAGGGAGTCCTTGCCGCGGACCGGCTCCTCGGTGTTGACCAGACGCACGGCGAAATCCGAGTAATGGGCCAGTTCCACTTGTAGTCCTTACTTCGGCGGGCTAGTGTCTCGGTCGAAGGGGGTAACGGCTGTTTCCCCTTCGAGGGTATTACGAAGTGGGGAGGGCGCGGCGATGACCGGAACCGACTGGGCGGGCTGGCAGCAGAGCTGGGACCGTCAGCAGGAGTGGTACATGCCGGACCGCGAGGAGCGGTTCCGCGTGATGCTCGACATGGTCGAGGCGCTGGTGGGGCCGGAGCCCCGCGTCCTCGACCTCGCGTGCGGTACGGGAAGTATCACGGATCGGCTCCTCAAGAGGTTCCCGAAGGCGACCAGTACCGGCGTCGATCTCGATCCCGCCCTCCTCGCCATCGCCGAGGGGCACTTCGCCGGGGACGAGCGCGTCACCTTCGTGACCGCCGACCTCAAGGACCCCGCGTGGGCTGCGAGGCTGCCGTACGACGCGTACGACGCCGTCCTCACCGCCACCGCCCTGCACTGGTTCCACAGCGAGCCCCTCGCCGCCCTCTACGGGCAGCTCGCCGGGCTCGTCCGGGACGGCGGCGTCCTCATGAACGCCGACCACATGATCGACGAGACCACCCCGCGCATCAACGCCGCCGAGCGGGCCCTGCGGCACGCGCGCATGGACCGCGAGAAGGCCGCCGGGGTCCTCGACTGGACCGACTGGTGGGCCCTCGCCGCCAAGGACCCCGTCCTCGCCGGGCCCACCGCCCGCCGCTTCGAGATCTACGGCGAGCACGCCGACGGCGACATGCCCTCCCCGCGCTGGCACGCCGACACCCTGCGCACCGCCGGCTTCGGCGAGGCCCGGACCGTCTGGGCCTCGCCCTCCGACACCCTGCTCCTCGCCGTGAAGTAGCCGGGGCGGAGACGGACGAAGGGGCGGTACGGGAGATCCCGTACCGCCCCTTCCCGTACGCGCTACAGCACCTTGGACAGGAACGCCTTCGTCCGGTCGTGCTGCGGGTTGCCCAGGACGTCGCGCGGGTTGCCCGACTCGACCACCACGCCGCCGTCCATGAAGACCAGCGAGTCGCCGACCTCGCGGGCGAAGCCCATCTCGTGCGTGACGACGACCATCGTCATGCCCGACTCGGCCAGGTCCCGCATGACGTCGAGGACGTCACCGACCAGCTCCGGGTCGAGCGCCGAGGTCGGCTCGTCGAAGAGCATCAGCTTCGGCTCCATCGCCAGCGCGCGGGCGATCGCCACGCGCTGCTGCTGGCCGCCGGAGAGCTGCGTGGGGTAGTTCCCCATCTTGTCCCGCAGGCCGACCCGGTCGAGCAGGCGCTCGGCGCGCTCGCGCGCCACCGCCTTCGACTCGCCCTTCACCTGGATGGGCGCCTCCATGACGTTGCCCAGGGCCGTCATGTGCGGGAAGAGGTTGAAGCGCTGGAAGACCATGCCGATGTCGCGGCGCTGGAGCGCGACCTCGCTGTCCTTCAGCTCGTAGAGCTTGTCGCCCTTCTGGCGGTAGCCCACCAGGTGCCCGTCGACCGAGAGCCGGCCGGCGTCGATGCGCTCCAGGTGGTTGATGCAGCGCAGGAAGGTCGACTTGCCGGAGCCGGACGGACCGACCAGGCAGAAGACCTCGCCGTTGCGGACCTCCAGGTCGATGCCCCGGAGGATGTGGGCGGCGCCGTAGGACTTGTGGACGCCTTCGGCCTTGACCATGGGCTCGCCGGTCATCCGGACACCGCCGATCGCTTGAAGGTGGTCAGGTTCGCCTTGACCCGCTGCCAGGGGGTGGGCGGCAGGTTGCGGGTCGAACCGCGGGAGAAGCGACGCTCCAGGTAGTACTGGCCGACGCTGAACACGCTGGTCAGCGCCAGGTACCAGATGGAGGCGACGAACAGCATCTCCATCACGGCGCCGGCCGTGCTGCCGATGTTCGACGAGGCCCGCAGCAGCTCGGTGTACTGCACGGCCGAGACCAGCGACGAGGTCTTCAGCATGTTGATGAACTCGTTGCCCGTCGGCGGCACGATCACCCGCATGGCCTGCGGAAGGACGATCCGCCCCATGGTCTTCGTCTGGGACATGCCGAGCGCGTGCGCCGCCTCGGTCTGGCCCTCGTCGACGGACTGGATGCCGGCCCGGACGATCTCCGCCATGTAGGCGCCCTCGTTCAGGCCGAGGCCGAGCAGGGCCACCATGAACGGCGTCATGACGTCCACGGTCTCGTTCTTGTAGATCGGCCCGAGGTCGATGTACTGGAAGATCAGCGACAGGTTGAACCAGACGAGCAGCTGCACGTAGACCGGCGTGCCGCGGAAGAACCAGATGTAGAGCCAGGCCACCGCGCCGGTGACCGGGTTCTTGGACAGCCGCATCACGGCGAAGAGGACGCCGAGGACGAGGCCGAGCGCCATCGAGGCGACGCTGATGAGGATGGTGTTCCACAGGCCGCTGATGATCGACGGGTCGAACACCTTGTCCCACACCGTGTCCCAGATGACGTTGCCCTGGGAGAAGGCGTAGACCAGCCAACCGAGGAGGACCACGACCACCACGGCGCTGACCCAGCGGCCGTAGTGCCGCACGGGGACGGCCTTGATCGCCTCGTACGGGGTGGAGCCCGAGGGGCCGGACCCGGCCGGAGCGGCGGCCGGGTCCTTGTGGATCTTGTCAGTCATGACGACTGCCCTTCAGTGGTGCGACGAGGTCACTTGCCGGCGTTGACGGTGGCCGACTTGACCGCGCTGTCCTCGACGTCCCACTTCTTCAGGACCTCGGCGTAGGAGCCGTCCTTGATGATGGCGTCGAGCGCTTCCTTGATCGCGTCACGCAGCTGGGGCTTGTCCTTGGAGACGCCGATGCCGAAGAGGCCGACGTCGCTCTGGCTGCCGACGACCTCGAAGTCGTTGCCGCCGCCCGAGGTCTTCGCGATGTACGCGGCCACCGGGTAGTCGTTCAGGTCGGCGACCGCGCCGCCGGCCTTGACGCGGGTCTGCGCCTCGGCGTCGGTGTCGAAGGCCTGGATCGTCAGCTTCTTGTCGCCGCACTTGGCGGCCTGCGCCTTGAAGGTGTCCTCGTAGATCGTGCCGCGCTGGACGGCCACGGTCTTGCCGCAGAGGTCGTCGAGGGAATTGATGCCCTGCGGGTTGCCCTTCTTGACCAGCAGGGAGACGCCGGAGCTGAAGTAGTCGACGAAGTCGATGCCCTTGCCGATCTTCTTCCCGTTGTCGTCCAGGCCCTCCTGGCGCTTCTTGTTGTCCGTCATCGAGGACATGATCAGGTCCTGGCGACCGGTGTAGATCGAGGTGATCAGACCGTCGAAGGTGCCCGAGACGAACTCCAGCTTGACGCCGAGCTGCTTGCTGAGGGCCTGCGCGATGTCGGGGTCGACGCCGACGATCTTGCCGCCCTCGGTGAACTCCATCGGGGCGTACGAGGCGTCCGTGCCGACCTTGATGACACCGGACTTCTGGATGTCGGCCGGCAGCTTCGAGAAGAGCGGCGCGTTGGAGGCCGGCTTCTGGGAGGGTGAGGTGCCCTCCGCCGAACCGCCCTCGGTCTGGTCGCCACAGGCGGTCAGCAGCATGGAGCCGGCGACCGCGATGGCGGCGACCGCGGCAAGACGGGAGGTGCGGGTCTTGGCGGCGGTCGTACAGCGCGTGGAGCGTGCGGTCATGGTCGGGTTCCTCCGGCGTATCAGGGAGATGCCAGGTGGCCACGTACGCATCTTCGAGTGTCGCGGCCTTGTGTGATTACGGCATCTTGCCATTCGGACTGCCTCAAACCGACGGCCACGGATGTCAAAATCGGGTAACGGGCGACCCCCGAATCGCGACAGACCGCTCCATCAAGGCCGGACCTTCTGCGGAATCACCTCCGAGACACCGAAAAATCTCCGGTCGATCTCGCCATCCGGACGACACCAAGACCGCCAATCGGGTGCCCTGGGCATCTATGCGGACATCGTGTGACGTGTCATCACCCGACCGTGCCCGGATGCTCTCGGTATGAGTCGTGTCACCGAACGGTTATGGACTCGTCTGCGGTGCCGTCCGTCCGGTAAGAAGGATCCTTACACCCCTCATCCGGGGCTCAGGGCGCGTTGTGCGGCGCGCCCGAGCGGCTGCCCGACCAGGCGGCCGCGGTGCCTCCCCACCCCTCCCGAACCGGGAGTGGCCACCCTCAAATGAAACAGACTCAAGGGGTCAACCCAATGGCAGCGGAGATCGTCAACCCTCACAACGACAGCGGTACGGAAGCTCCCGAGGAGCCCTTCGATCCTGTCTTCGCCCTCCACCGGGGCGGCAAGATGGCCGTGCAGGCCACCGTTCCCGTCCGGAACAAGGACGACCTGTCCCTCGCGTACACGCCCGGTGTCGCCAAGGTGTGCACCGCGATCGCCGAGCAGCCCGAGCTGGTCAACGACTACACCTGGAAGTCCCAGGTCGTCGCGGTCGTCACCGACGGTACGGCCGTGCTCGGCCTCGGCGACATCGGCCCGGAGGCCTCCCTCCCGGTCATGGAGGGGAAGGCCATCCTCTTCAAGCAGTTCGGCGGCGTGGACGCGGTCCCGATCGCCCTCGCCACCACCGACACCGACGAGATCGTCGAGACCGTCGTCCGGCTCGCCCCCTCCTTCGGCGGCGTGAACCTGGAGGACATCTCGGCCCCGCGGTGCTTCGAGATCGAGCGCAAGCTCCAGGAGCGCCTCGACATCCCGGTCTTCCACGACGACCAGCACGGCACCGCGATCGTCACCCTCGCGGCCCTGCGCAACGCGGCGAAGCTGACCGACCGGAACCTCGGCAACCTGCGCGCGGTCATCTCCGGCGCCGGCGCGGCCGGAGTCGCGATCGCGAAGTTCCTCCTGGAGGCCGGCCTCGGCGACGTCGCCGTCGCCGACCGCAAGGGCATCGTCAGCCGCGACCGCGAGGACCTCACGGACGTCAAGCGCGAGCTGGCCGAGATCACCAACAAGGCCGGCCTGACGGGCTCCCTGGAGAGCGCCCTGGCCGGCGCCGACGTCTTCATCGGCGTCTCCGGCGGCACCGTCCCCGAGGCGGCCGTCGCCACCATGGCCCCGAACGCCTTCGTGTTCGCCATGGCGAACCCGAACCCCGAGGTCCACCCCGACGTCGCGCACAAGTACGCGGCCGTCGTGGCGACCGGCCGTTCGGACTACCCGAACCAGATCAACAACGTCCTCGCGTTCCCCGGCATCTTCGCCGGCGCGCTCCAGGTCCGGGCCTCCCGGATCACCGAGGGCATGAAGATCGCCGCGGCGAACGCGCTCGCGGACGTGGTCGGCGACCAGCTCGCCGCCGACTACGTGATCCCGTCGCCGTTCGACGAGCGGGTCGCCCCGGCCGTCACGGCCGCGGTCGCCGCCGCCGCCCGCGCCGAGGGCGTCGCCCGCCGCTGACGCGCCTCCGGCACCGCCGAAGGGCCCCGTTCCGCACCGCCGGGACGGGGCCCTTCGGCGTACGGGGAGGGTCCGCGAGCGGGCGTTTGCATACGGGCGCGTACGGGGACGCCCCCGGTGCGCAGGTGCTCGTACGGGACGGTCCCGGTGTCCAGGGGCCGCCGGGCGACACGGGTCACACCGGGGTGTGGTTCCCCCGCCCGCCCGCGCGCCCTAGGGTCGGGGCCATGTTCGCTGCCTACGCCGCCCGAATCGACCGTGACCAGCCGCTGAACGGCCTTGAGTTGGGCGAACGCCCCGAACCCGAGGCGCGGGCCGGCTGGACCACCGTGACCGTCAAGGCCGCCTCGCTCAACCACCACGACCTGTGGTCGCTGCGCGGAGTGGGCCTGCCCGAGGAGAAGCTGCCGATGATCCTCGGCTGCGACGCCGCCGGCATCGACGAGGACGGCAACGAGGTCGTCCTGCACTCCGTGATCGGCCAGACGGGTCACGGCGTCGGCCCGGACGAGCCCCGGTCCATCCTCACCGAGCGCTACCAGGGCACCTTCGCCGAGCGGGTCACCGTCCCCCGCTGGAACGTGCTGCCCAAGCCGAAGGAGCTCTCCTTCGAGGAGGCCGCCTGCCTGCCCACCGCCTGGCTGACCGCCTACCGCATGCTCTTCACCAACGCCGGCGTACGGCCCGGGGACTCGGTCCTCGTGCAGGGCGCCGGCGGCGGCGTGGCCACCGCCGCGATCGCCCTCGGCAAGGCGGCAGGCCTGCGGGTCTTCGCCACCAGCCGCGACGAGGAGAAGCGCAAGCGGGCCGTCGAACTGGGCGCCGTCGAGGCGTACGAGCCGGGCGCGCGGCTCCCGGGGCGGGTGGACGCGGTCATCGAGACCGTCGGCGCCGCGACCTGGTCCCACTCGGTCAAGTCGCTGCGGCCGGGCGGCACGCTCGTCATCTCGGGCGCCACCAGCGGCGACCGTCCCTCGTACGCCGAGCTGACCCGGATCTTCTTCCTGGAGCTGAAGGTCGTCGGCTCCACGATGGGCTCCAAGGACGAGCTGGAGGACCTGCTGTCCTTCTGCGCGGCCACCGGCGTCCGCCCGGTCATCGACGACGTCCTGCCCCTCGACCGGGCGCGGGAGGGCTTCGAGAAGATGGCCGCGGGCGACCTCTTCGGCAAGGTCGTCCTGACGACCTCCTGACGACCGCCCGAAGATCTTCCGACGACCTCTTGATGACTCGTCAGTAATGCTGATGGGATCTCCGGCACGCGCACCCCGAACACACCGACGTGCCGGAGGTCCCCCTTGCCGCGAACCACCTGGTCCACCACCTGGCGAACCGCTCTCCTCGCGAGCGCCGTCGCCGCCGCGCTGCTCGCCCCGACGGCCGCCCGTGCGGAGACCGGGGACGGGGCCGGACGCACGGCCGGCGCCGGCATCCCCGCCCTCACCGACGAGCACGGCCGCGTCCTCACCCTGCGCGGCTGGAACGTCGAGGACAAGGCGAACCGAGGCGACGCCGCCCTCTCGGCCGTCACCGAGAAGCACTTCCGCGACATGCGGGCCAAGGGCTTCAACTTCGCCCGGCTCCTGGTCTTCTGGGACGACCTGGAGCCCCGGCCCGGCCAGTACAGCCAGGCCTACCTGCGGAAGATCGAACGCATCCTGGACTGGGCGGAGAAGCACGACGTCAAGGTCCTCGTCGATGCCCACCAGGACGTCTTCGGCCCCGCGTTCGGCCACCGGGGCATCCCCGCGTGGGCGACCAGGACCGACGGGCTGCCCTTCACCCCGCGCCCGGACGACTGGTTCTCCGAGTACTTCGAGCCCGCCGTCCAGCGGGCCTTCACCCACCTGTACGAGGACGAGGACCTGCGGCGCGCCCAGGCCCGCATGTGGCGGGTGCTCGCCGACCGCCTCGACGACCACCCGGCCCTCCTCGGCTACGACCTGATCAACGAGCCGATGGGCGAGGTCCGGGAGGGCGAGGACCTGGCCACGGCGGCCCGGCGCATCGAACGGGACCAGCTCACCCCCCTCTACAACCGGCTCGCGGACGCCGTCCGCACGGTCGACCGGGACGCCTGGATCTTCGTCGAGCCGACCCCCATCGTGGGCGAGGGCGTGCCCACCGGGCTCGGCCGGATCCACGACCCGAAGGTCGTCTACGCCCCGCACTTCTACAACACCGGCATGGAGGCCGGCGCCGACTACGACCCCGCCGCCGGCTGGATCGAGAGCTACGAGCGGGCCGTCACCCGCTACCCCGAGCAGTACAAGGTGCCCGTGGTGGTGGGGGAGTGGGGGCCGCTCAACAACTCCCTGCCGAACATGAACCGCTTCTACCGCGACGCGATGTCCTCCCTCGGCCGGTACGGCTCCGGCTGGGCCGGTTACGTGTGGTGCTACGGCGGCGGCTACTGCGCGGTCGACGGCACCGGCGCCTTCCGCACCAACAAGGAGCTGACCGCCGAGCCGTACGCGGAGGCGGTCGCGGGACGGGTCCGCTCCACCACGTACGACTCCGGGACCGGGGTCTACCGCCTCACCTACGACGCCGCCGGGCGCCGCGGCTCCCGGGTCACCGAGCTCTCCCTGCCGCCCGGCGACTGGCGGGTGACGGCCCGGGGCGCGGCCCTCGTCCTCCGCAAGGACCGGGGCCGGGCCTGGATCCTCGCGGCCCCCGACGCCCGCGTGACGGTCACGGCGACCCGTAGCTGACGGCGGACAGCTGACGCCGGGCAGTTGACGGCGGGTCGGTGTCGACGGGCCGCCGGTGCCGCCGGCCTGGTACCGACGGGCCGCCGGTGCCTGCGGCCCGTCCCGCGTCGGCCGTCCGCCCCGTCCTGCCGCCGCCCCGGCGCCCCTCGCTTCCGGTCGTTCACCCCTTCCGTTCGGGGTGCAGCAGGTCCGTGATGCGGTGGGCCGCCGTCGAGAGGTGGCGGCGGGCCTCGGCCAGCTGCTCCGAGGTCACCCCGTGGTCCCGGGCCGCGTCCCGGACCTCGTCGCGGAAGCGGTCGAGGAGCCGGTCGAGGTCACGGGCCGGGTCGCCCGAACCCTCCACGTCCCGCGCCCACTCCGGCGTCCCGTCGGCCGGGGCCGCCGCGAAGGGCGGCTCCCGGTCGGCGGCGCCGGCGGCCTTCGGATGGGTCGTGCCCGTCACCAGGTCACCGAGCTGGGCCGTGATGCCGGAGATCCCTTCCCAGACACCCTTGGGCCAGTCGCCCCGCGAGAAGCGGTCCTGGACCTCCTCCTGGACCTGCTGGGCGATCCGCTGGAACTCCTTCGCCTGGCGGCGCGCCGACCGGGCCTCCGCGCGGGCCTCGCGGGCCTGCTGCTTCCACTCCTGCCCGACCCGGCGCAGCTCCTCCTTGGCGTCGGCGAACGAGGGGGACTCCGCCGCGCGGGCCCGGCCCGCCGCCGCGCGCATCTCGCTGCGGACCCGGCCGGCCGCGCCGCGCACGTCGTCGCGTATCTCCGCCGCCAGCTCCGACACCGACTCGCGGATCTCCCGCTCCAGGTCGTCCAGTTCGGCGCCGCGCCCGGCCAGTTCGGCACGGCCCGCCTCGGTGATCGAGTAGACCTTCCGGCCCCCCTCGCTGGCGTGGGTGACGAGCCCCTCGGCCTCCAGCTTGGCCAGGCGGGGGTAGACCGTGCCGGCCGAGGGCGCGTAGAGACCCTGGAAGCGCTCCTCCAGGAGTCTGATCACCTCGTAGCCGTGGCGCGGGGCCTCGTCGAGCAGCTTGAGCAGGTAGAGGCGGAGGCGGCCGTGGGCGAAGACGGGCGGCATGTCAGAGCACCTTTCCGGTCGCGGAGGGGGTGGAGGAAGGGCCGGCGCCGGGATCCTCGTCCGCCTCGGGGCGGCGGAGCAGGGCGATGGAGCCGGAGACGGTGGTGGCCTTGAGCGTGCCCCGGCCGGAGCCGAGGGTGCCGGTGACGGTCTTGGCGCCCCACTGGCCCCCCACCCGGAGGTCCTCGAAGGCGTTCGACACGGAGCCGCTCGTGGTGCTCGCCTCGACCCGGGCGTCGGCCGGGTGCGGGAGGCGGATGGCGACCTCGCCGGAGACGCTGGAGAGCCGGATGTCGGCGGGCAGGCCGTCGAGCCCGGCCGGATCGAGGTCGACGACCATGTCGCCGCTGATCGTCTCGGCCCGCACGGAGCCGCCGGCGCCCTCGATCACCGTCACGTCCCCGGTCATGGAGTTCGCGTGCAGGGCGCCCGTGACCGACTGGGCCTCCAGGCTCCCCGAGACGCTCTCGGCGCGGACCGGGCCGGAGAGCCCCAGGAGGGTGGTGTCGCCGCTGACGCCGCGCACCTCCGTACGCCCCCTGATGCCGGAGACGACGGCCTCGGCACCGACCACGCCCACCTCGACGTCGACCCCCGCGGGGACGGCGACGGAGACGACGGCGCGGCGCCGGTACTCCTTGCGGTCGAACAGCTTGAGGACGTGCTTCCACTGGAGGTCCTCGTAGCCCACGGTCAGGGTCGAGCCGTCCTGCGACACGAGCAGCGGCGGGCCGTCGACCTCGGAGATCTCCACACGGGCGGAGTCCTCGTCCGTCCCCACCACGTTCACCGCGCCGTTGACGATGCGGATCCGCAGGCGCGTCACGGGGTCGGCCGGCGCCAGCTTCGTCGGCTCGGTGACGGACCACTCTGTCATGGTGCTGACCTCCCGTGTCGGCAACGCAACATATCGCGTCTCTCGAAGCAACACGATATATCGCGGTCGAGTGAAGTCAACCCTGACTCTTCCCTGAGGCAGGGTGTGCAATGACCCCCTTAAGCGGACAAATTGGCCTAGCGTAGGGGCATGAACGCGACATCCGGACCGAAGTCCGTCGGGGCGCTGCTGCTCTGCCGCGCCGATCCCCCGGCGGTCCGGCCGCCGGCCCGGCTGCTCGGAGAGCACCTGCTCCTCGCCCCCGCCGGCCCCGACTGGAGCGTCCTCGTACCGGAGGGGAAGCCCTGGCTGCACGGCGGGGAGCCCGTCGAGCAGGTCGTCACCGGCTGGGCCACCGCCCTCGCCGTCCCGGCCGCCACCTGGCCCGTCGTCGCGCTGTGGTGGGACCGCGACCGGGCCGGACTCACCCTGGCCTCCGGCTTCCGCCGCACGGTCGGCTACACCTGGCTCGCGGACGGCACCCCCGTCGGCGAGGACGAGGCCATGCGCACCTTCGCCGTCCGGCTCGCCCTCGACCCCGTCCTCGACGTGCAGGCCCTCGAACCGCTCACCGCCCCCGACCCGGAGGCCGACGCCCACAGCCGGCTCGTCGGGATCGTCGCGGTCCTCGCCCGCGCCGGCCTCGCACTGCCCACCGGACTCGTCCCCGGGGACCACGCCGACCGGCTCCGCTCCGTCGCCCTCGCGCAGGGCGCCGAACAGATCGAAGGAGCCGCCTGGAGGGACGCGGTGCGCGCCGAGCTCGACGCGGTGGAGGGCGGCCCCCTCGGCCCGTACCTGCGCGGCCCCCGGGCGCGCGTGCTGGGCGGGGCACAGCTCCTGGCGGGGGTGCCGCTGCTGCTCTGGGGCGCCGGACGGCGCAGCGGCGGCTGGGCGACGGCCGGGGCCCTGCTCGTCGCGCACGGCGCGCTCGGACTCGCCTACGACCGGCTCAGGGAGCGGTGACCGTACGGCGGCCAGGGGTGCGGCGGCGCCCTACTCCTCGTCGTCCTCGTCGTCCAGACGGGCCAGCCAGGTCGCGAGGCGCTCGACCGGCACCTCGAAGTCGGGGTTGAGGTCGACGAACGTCCGCAGCTGCTCGGCGAGCCACTCGAAGGTGACCTCCTCCTCGCCGCGCCGCTTCTCCAGTTCCTCGATGCCACGGTCGGTGAAGTACATGCGATCAGGATAGGTCGTGCCCCCGCCGTGTTTACGCCGTCCTCCTCCGTCCCCTGTCGCCCGTCAGTCCCACCCATTAGCCTTCTGGATCCAACATCGCTTCGGGGAGCGGGGGCCGCTGTGGCACGGGGGATCGCGCGGATTCGGCTGGACGACGGCACGCCCGTGTGGGCGCGGGTCGGCGACGCGGAGGAGCTCGGCGGGGGCGGCGGGTTCCAGGACACCGGCGTCAGGGACCGGGTGGTCTCCATGGCCGGGGGACTCACGGACGTCGTGCGCGGCGTGGTCGGCTCGCTGCGCGCCGGGCTCGACCCCCAAGGGCCCGTGGAGGTCGCCGTCAGCTTCGGCATCGAACTGACGGCGCAGTCGGGCAAGGTGATCGGGATCCTCGCGGACGGGTCGGGCACGGCCTCCGTGAACGTCTCCCTCACCTGGACCGAACCCGGGCCCGAATCAGGACCCGAACCAGGGCCAGGACTTGAAGCGGGAACCGGAGCCGAAGCGGGAAGTGGATCCGGACCCGGACCCGGACCCGTACCAAGGCCCGGATCCGTACCCGTCCCGGACGAGGGCTCCGTCCCGGCCACCGCCCACGCGCCCGCGTACCGCCCGCCGGCCGTCCCGCCGGTCCCGGCCGCGCCTCCCACCCCTCCCGCGCCCCCGGCACCCCCCGAGCCCCCCGCGCCGCCCGTCCCCCCGGCGCGCGCCCCGCACGCGGAGGACCACGCGGAGGACACCGCCCCGTCCCCCGGGAACGGCCCCCACGCGCGTCCGGCGGCCGACGGAGCCGCATGAGCGCCTTCGACGCTCTCGTGCGCCCCGCACTCGTACGCATCGCCGCTCCCGGCAGCGGGTATGACCCGCACGGCGACCGGTACTGGGGCACCGGGTTCTTCATCGCCCCCGGCTGGGTGCTGACCTGCGCCCATGTGGTGGCCGAGGGGGGAAGCGCGGTGTGGAGGAGCGAGCCGGTCGTCGGCGTGACCTGGGAGGACGGCAAGACCACCCGTGAGGCCACGGGCACCGTCGTGCTCGCCCTGCCGCGCCCCGAGCGGCCCGGGGACCCGCCCGACCGGTGGGCCTTCCCCGACGTCGCCCTGCTGCGCGTGCCCGGCACGCAGAAGGCGTCCTGCGTGCGCCTCGGCGAGCGCCCGCCCGTCCCGCCGACCGCCGTCGGGCTGCACGGCTGGTCCCGCGAGACCGGCGAGCTCGGCGTCCGGCACGTACAGGGCAATCTGATCGGCAGCGACGGACAGGCCCTGATCACCGACTGGGTCATGCCCGTCGAGGGCTGCTCCGGCGGCCCCGTCGTCGACCTCGCCCAGGGGGCCGTCGTCGGCCTCAACAAGGGACGCGGACGCGACGGCGGCGCCGTCGTCCCCGTCACCGCCCTGCGCCGGCTCCACGACCTCCCCGGCGGCGGGGCGATGGGCGAGGCGCTGCGCGCCCACGACCGCCACCACCTCGCCCGCTACCGCTCCCTCGACGACCGGCCCGACTGGACCCGCGCCCAGCGGCTGCTGTCCGCCGCCCACGGCGTCGGCCCCGGCCTGCGCACCCAGCTGTACGGGCACTTCGCCGAACTCCCCGCGCCCACCGCGCCCGGCGAGGTCATGGACCTCGTCGACCAGGTCAAGGCCTGGATCAGGGACGACGACCTGCCGGACGCCCTGGAGGACGACCCGCGCACCTGGAGCGAGGGCGCCGGACTCCTCCGGGGCCTGCGCGCGCCCCGCCGGGACGGCGTCCGCGACCTCGACCTCGACGCCGTCCTCCTGTACGCGGCCCACGTCGTCCGGCACGTCTCCGAGCGGTACGGCGAGCGGGCCGACACCGCCGCCCTCACCCACTGGATCGTCGACGAGTCGGGCGACGCCGACCGGCACCTGAGGCGCGCGATCGACCGGCTCGTCGGCCCCGGCCGGCCCGCGTCCCTCTCCGTGCGCGAACCCCGTGCGCGTGCCGACGTCCTCCTGGAGATCGACACCCCCCGCTACGACCGGCGCTACCCCTGGCGGGTCAAGCTCCTCCTCGACGGGCACACGGTCAGCCCGCTCCACTGCGACGACCGGGGCGTCGAGCGGGCCAGGCTCCGGGAGACCCTGCGCGAACCGCTCGCGGACGCCCTGCGGCGCGGCGACAGCGGACCGCACCTCGCCGCCGTGGAGGCGGTCCTGCCGCGCGAGCTCTTCGACGAACCCCTCGACACCTGGCGGCTCGAACCGCCCCAGGGCCCCGAGGACGCCTGGGGGACCACCCTCGGCCAGCGCCGGATCGTCGTCATCCGCGACGCCCGCCGCCACGCCCGCGAACCGGCCCCCGAATGGCGCGAGCGCTGGGCGGCGGGGGAGCGCGGCCCGCTGCGCGCCGTCCCGCTGCGCGCCGAGGTGCCCGGCGCGGGCCCGGACGCCCACACCGCGCGCGTGCGCCGGGAGACCTGGGCGGAGGCCTACGACCGGCTGCGCGACGCCGAGGGCGGCGCCGTCCCCGTCCACTGCGGCCCGGTCGGCAGCGGCGACGGGCTCATGGCGATGAACGCCGCCCTCGCCGCGGGCCACCCGCTGGCCCTCTGGCGGACCGGCGCCCACGACCACACCGACTGCGCGGAGTTCCACGAGCGGGCCGACCGGCTGCTCGCGGACGCCGCCACCGCCTGGGACGTGCGCGGCCCGGTCCGCTCCCTGCGCACCCGCGCCCCCGACCGGGCGGCGGGACCCGAGGCGCGGGCCGCCTACGCGTGGGCCGAGACCATCGCCGTACTCCTCGACCCGCCCGACCGGCCCCCGCACGGCGGGCGCCTGGAGGCCCCGCCCCTGCTCGGGGAGGGGGAGCAGTGACCGGAGCGACCACCGGGACGACACCGCCGCGATCCGGCCGGAACGGGCATCGGCAGCCCCCGCCCCCGGGCGGTATTTTCGACGGGCCCGGCACCGACACCGCAGCCAGGAGGAGTCCATCGTGAGCGATTGGCGGATCTACCGTGGTGCCGGTCTCCCGCACGACGAGATACGGCGGCTGCCCGCCCCGCCGCCCTGGCGCGACTTCTCGGCCGGCGGCACGGACGACACCCTGGCCGGCTCCGACCGGAGGCTCGGCGTCCGCCGCCGGCTCGTGCAGAACCACCACCCCCGGCCCGCCGAGACCGACGCCGTCAACGCCGCCCTGTACCTGCGGCGTCCGCTCCTCGTCACCGGGAACCCCGGCACCGGCAAGTCCACCCTCGCCCACGCCGTCGCCCACGAACTGGGCCTCGGGCGCGTGCTGCGCTGGCCCATCGTCAGCCGCACCACCCTCCAGGACGGCCTCTACCGGTACGACGCCATCGGACGCCTCCAGGACGTGCAGCTGGAGCGCGCCCGCACCGACGCGTCAGGCCCCTCCGCCGCCGCCCCGGCCGGCATCGGCTCGTACATCCGGCTCGGCCCGCTCGGCACCGCGCTGCTCCCCTCCGAACAGCCCCGCGTGCTGCTCATCGACGAGCTCGACAAGAGCGACCTCGACCTGCCGAACGACCTCCTGAACGCCCTGGAGGAGGGCGAGTTCGCCATCCCCGAGCTGGAGCGGCTGGCCGACCGGGAGCCCGTCGTGGAGGTCCTCGGCGACGACGGGCGCAAGGTGCGGATCTTCGGCGGCCGGGTCCGCTGCACCACCTTCCCCTTCATCGTCCTCACCTCCAACGGCGAACGGGACTTCCCCGCCGCCCTGCTGCGCCGCTGCATCCGCCTGGAGCTCGAACCGCCCGGCGAGGAGCAGCTCGGCGCCATGATCGAGGCCCACCTCGGGGCCGGGGCCGCCACCGGCGAGGGCGAACGGGACCTCGTCCAGCGGTTCCTGAACCGCGAGCCCGGCGAGGTGATCGCCACCGACCAGCTCCTCAACGCCCTCTACCTCACCCAGCACGCCTCCCGCGCCGAGCGGGTCACCAGGGAGCGCATCGCGGACATGCTCATGCAACCGCTCGACCAGCCGAGGTGAGGACCGGATGCACCGGCCGGACCGGCCGCACCTGGTGGAACTCGCCCGCAGACTGAGGGCCGGCGGCCAGGACCCGACCGCCGAGGACCTCGCGGACGCCCTCTGGCTGGCCCGCTGGCTCCCCGGCCCCGAGCCGGAGACCGGGTCCGGGTCCGGATCGGGGTCCGGTCCGGGGGAGAGCGCAGGCCCGCTCTCCGGGACGGCCGGGGACGGCCGGAAGGGGGAGCGGGACGGGGGCGACCGGGACGCGGACGGTTCCGTGCGGACGGAGGACGGTTCCGTACGGGACGGAGTGGTACGGGACGGGGACGGGCTCGTGCGCGGCGCGGGCGACGCGGCCGGGGGCGCGGGGCCCGACGGAGCCGCCCGGGAGTCCGTCTCCATCCACCTGCGCGCCGGAGCCACCGGCGCGCGCGGCGGCGCGGGGCGCACGGAGCGGGGCGCCGGGCTGCCCGTCCGCGCCCCCGGAGCCAACGCCCTCCCCGGGCTCCTCGGCCTCCAGAAGGCCCTCCGCCCCCTGCGCGACTACGCCCCCGCCCCGCCCCGGCCCGGCGAGGGCGTCCTCGACGAGGAGGCCACCGCCGAACGCAGCGCCGCCGCCGGCATCCTCACCCCCGTCCTGCGTCCCGCCGCCGGCCACCGCCCCGACATCCAGCTCCTCATGGACACCGGCCCCGCCATGGGCGTCTGGAGCCGGATGGTCGAGGAACTGCGCCAGGCCTGCCAGCAGTCCGGCGCCTTCCGGGACGTCCAGGTGCACCGCCTGTACGACACCGGCGACGGGCCCCCGCTCGTCACCACCACCTCCGGCGCCGACGGCCGGCCCCGGCTGCGCCCCGTCGACCAGCTCCACGACCCCACGGGCCGCCGCCTCACCCTCGTCGTCAGCGACTGCGTCGGACCCCTCTGGCAGCGCGGCGCCGCCCAGCGCTTCCTGCGCCAGTGGCCCCGGCACTCCCCGCTCGCCCTCGTCCAGCCGCTGCCGCCGCGCCTCTGGCCCCGTACCGCGCTCCCCGCCGAACCCGGCACCTTCCAGCGCTCCGCCGCCCCCGGCGGACACACCGCCTTCCGCTCCGACGACGAGCCCTGGGGACCCCCCGTCCCCGGCCACCAGGCCGTCCCCGTCCTCACCCCGACCCCCGAGGCCTTCGCCTCCTGGGCCCGGCTCCACACCGGCCACGGCGGCGACGCCGTACGCGGCTGGGCCGCCCGGCTCGCCCCCGGACCGGCCGGACCGCACGCCCCCCGGCCGCCCCGTGCCCCGCGCGGCGACGAGGAACTCCTCCGCGCCTTCCGCGCGGGCGCCTCGCCCGGCGCGCTCCGGCTCGCCGTCCACCTCGCGGCCGCGCCCCTGACCCTGCCCGTCATGCAGCTCGTCCAGCGCGCCATGCTCCCCGACACCGGCCCCATGGAGCTGGCCGAGGTCCTGCTCAGCGGACTCCTGCGGTGCCTCCCGGGGCCCACCCCGTACCCCTGCTTCAGCTATCCGCCGGGCGTCCAGCAGCACTTCCTCGGCTCGCTCGACCCCAGCGCCGCCGCCCTCGTCCTCAAACACTGCTCCGCCTACGTGGAGCGCAATTTCGGCCAGGGCATGCGCAACTTCCCGGCGCTCGCCGCCGCCCGCCTGGCCGGTACGGGGAGCGGGGACGAGGCTGGGAACGGTGCCGCACCGGCCGACGCGACCGACGAACCCCTCGGGCCCGACAGCGCCGAGGCCGAACTCTTCGCCCGCATCCCCGCGCGCGTACTCCGCTTCTACCACCCCGACCTCGTCACCCCCGACCCGCTCACCGAGGCCCGCCGCCTCCTCGCCCAGGGCCGCGGCCAGTCCGACCCGGCCCTCCTCGCCGGCGCCCGCGAACGCGCCGAGGCCGCCCTCGACGCCGAACCCGTCGAGGCCCGGATCGTCCTCGCCCGCGCCCTCCACGCCGAGGCCGGCACCGCGGCCGCCCGGCGCTCCGCCCGGCGCGCGGAACTCCTCGCCCGGGCCGCCGACACCCTCGTACGCGCCGGGGAACTGGCCGGGACCGGCGGCGAGGCGTGGGCCGAGGCACGGCTGGAACTCGCCGTCGTCCACCACGCCCTGTGGCGCGACACCGGCGACCCCGGCCACCTCGACGCCGCCCTCGGCGCGCTCGCCGAACCCCCGGAGCGCTGGCCGGAGACCGTTCGCCACACCCTCCACCTGCGCCGCGGCCGCCTGCTCCTGGCCCGGGGCGACGGCACCGCCGCGGCCGGGGAACTCACCACCGCCCTCGGCCTCCGGGAGAGCGCCGCCGTCCTCCTCGACCTCGCCGACGCCCTCCACCTCGCCGGGGCCGGACCCGACCGGATCGGCCCCGTCCTCGACCGCGCCGAACCCCTCCTCGGCGACGGCCGCGCCCTGCGGCTCCGCTTCACCACCGCCCGCGCCCGGCTGTACGACACGGCCGGCGACGGGGCCGCCGCCGACGCGGCCTACGAGGAGGCCACCCTGCTCGCCCCCGCCGACAGCGAACAGCGCGGCCGGACCCTGCTGACCTGGGGCGGGTCCCTGCTGCGCCGCGCCGCCGCCGGCACCGGCACGGCCCCCGTCGACCGGGCCGAGGGGGTCCTGCGCGAGGCCCTCACCCGACTGCCCGCCGACGCGCCCGAACGGGCCGGGGCCCGCACCCTCGTCGGCAGCGTCCTCGCGCTCCGCTTCCACCGCGCCGGGTTCCTGCCCGACCTCTTCGAGAGCCGCCACCTCCTGGAACAGGCCGTCCGCGGCACCGACGAGCCCGGCGCACGGGCCGAGGCGTGGCTGCAACTGGCCCGGGTGCGCCTGGAGTTGTCCGAGGTGGCCAGGGACGGCCTGATCGGCGCCGCGCTCACCGCCTACCGCAACGCCGAGGAGGACGCCCGTGCCGCCCACGGCGACGCCCCCGGCTCGGTCACCGCGGCCCGCGCCCTGCACGGCCAGGGCGCCGTCCTGCTCCTGATGGGGCGCCCCGGCCGCGCCGGGACCGCGCTGCGCGCCGCGGCCGAACGGTGGCGGCGGCTCACGGGCGAACTGGTGGAGGTGGACTGGGCCGACGTGGAGCGGACCAGGACGCTGCTCGCGAGGGCGGAGGCGGAGGCCGAGGACGGCCCGCCGCCCGGCGGACCGTCCGAACGGGAGCGGCGGGGCATCGCGCCCCCCTGGTGGACCTTGGCCGAATCGTCCGGGTGAGCGGCGTGACGACGGGGGGCGCACATGGGCGCAGTTGAGTCGAACGTGTTTCCGGCTTCCCGGCCTCGGGAAGAACCGCTCCGCCGCTACGACTGCGGGGGACGGGCGCCGGTGAGGAGGAGCCGAGGGTGTTCGAGCACACGGGGTGGACGAGTGGCGCCGGCCGGGTCGCCGACCGCACGGCACACCCGCCCGACCGCGCGGCACGTCTGCCGGACCGCGTGGCACCCCTGCCGGACCGCACGGCACACCCGCCCGACCGCGCGGCACGCCTTCCGGATCTCGCGGCCGTCGACCTGCGCACCCTGCGCGTCCTGGAGGACCCGGCGCTCGTGGCCGAGGTCGACCGCGTCCTCGGACGCGCTTCGGAGCTGGGCGAGTCGTGGTTCTCCGACGAGGGCGCCGAATGACCCGACCGGGTCCTCCGCTCCTCGGGGCTTAGACCGCCTGGGCTCGGCCGACGAGACCCGGGCCGGCCGGGCCCCGGCCCGTCGAGCCTCCGCACGTCTGCCGGGAACCCCGCTCCACCCGCCGGCGGGGAGGCCGTCATGACCCCCGCGCCCCCCTCCGCCGCGCTCCTCGGGCTGTTCGCCCGGACGCGGTCCACGCGCGACGGGGCCGCCCTGCTCCGTTCCGCGCTCCACGCGCGCCGGCTCGTCCTGCTCAAGGCGCTGCTCGTCCGGGTCCGCCGGCACCGGGCGGAGCTCGGCGACGGGGTGGAGGAACGGTTCGAGGCCGCCTGGCACCTGCTCGAACGGGCGGAACGGCGCGCGCCCGCCGCCGTCCGCGACCTCCTCGACTACCCCACCACCGGCGGCTGGCTCGCCGCCGCGCTCACCGCCCCGCCCGGGCCGGAACTCGACGCGCGGCTCGCCCACTTCGACGCCCTCGCCCTCACCGCCGCCCTGCGCGCCGGCTGTGCCCTGGACCTCACCGTGGCGACCCCGCACGGCACCCTGTCCCTCACCGGCCTCGGACGGCTGCTGACCGGGGCGGACCGGGCCGCCGTGCGGACCGAGGGCCACCACGCGCGGATCACCCCCGAGGGCGCGGGGCCCGACCGGGCCGTCCTGCTCCCGCGCGACCCGGGCGACCTGAACGACCTGGGAGACCCGCGCGCCCTGAACGACCCGGGAGACCCGGGAGACCCACGCGAACTACGCGACCCGGACGACCCGCGCGGCCCAGGCGACCCCCGCGTCCCGCTCCACCCCCACCCCGGCCGACCAGCCGACGCGGACCCCGGCCGATCGCCCGCCGCAGCCCCCCACTGGAGCCCCCTCCTCCGGCTCCCCGGCGGGGCCGCCGTCCTCGACGACCTGGACCCCTACCGGGTGCCGCGCGGCGGGATCGGCACCCCGCCCCGTACCGGCGTGGAGGCCGGACCCGCCGGGCGGGCCGTCTGGGCCGAGCGCTGGCGTGCGGCCCTCCGCCTCCTCGACGCCACCGACCCGGGCCGCGCCGAGGAGGTGCGCCGCCTCGTCCGCGTCCTGGTGCCCGTCGCCCACGCCGACCGGGGGACCGGCCCGTTCGGGGCCACCCTCCGCGCCGCCCCCGGCGCCGTCCTCGCCACCCTGCCCGACGGCCCCCGCGAGATGGCCGAGGTCCTCGTCCACGAGACCCAGCACACCAAACTGGCCGCCGTCCACGAACTCGTACCGCTCTACACCGCCGGACCGGCCACCGTGCACAAGGTCGGCTGGCGCACCGACGCCCGCCCGATCGCCGGCGTCCTCCAGGGCGCCTACGCCCATCTCGCCCTCACCGACCTGTGGCGGCGCGCGGCCCGTTCGTCCGGGCTGCCCGCGCCCTGGCGCACGAGGGCCGGGCAGCAGTTCGAGAGATTCCACCATCAGGTGGGCCGGGCCCTCTCGGTCCTGCTTGAATCCGATGAACTGACCAATACGGGGAGGGAGTTCGCCCGCCACATGCGTCAGCACCACGCGCGTCTCGGCGCCACACCCCGAGCACTTCGGTGACATTATGCACGCGCGTGACCACACGCCGTGGCGTGCGAGCGGACAGGGAGAGGTACACATGGCGGAACAGGCGCGGCCGACCGGGGGCGGAGCCCCGCGCGGAAGCACGGCACCCGAACACGTCCTGGTGGTCTTCCCCGGCTACCACCGGCCCTGGGCCACCTGGATCGCCCAGCGCCTCGACCTGCACGGGGTCCGCGCCACCCCGCACCGCTGGGACCCGCCCCGCGAGGTGCCCCTGGAGGACTCCCTCGGCGACCTGCTGCTCGCCCGCGGGCAGGTCCTCCTCGTCCTCAACGACTGGTTCTTCGAACTCGGCCCGCGCCCCGCCGGGGAGTGGAACGACGTCCTGCGCGGCTTCGTCGCCGCCCACGCCGACCGGTTCGCCGCCGTCAACCTCACCAACCGGCCCCTGCTCCCGGCCACCGCCGTCCTCGAACCGGTCGGCCTCTGGGGCGTCGGCGAGGAGGAGGCGGAGGCCCGCCTCCTCAGCCGCCTCGGCGTCGAACCCCGCCGCTCCGCCGGCCGCCGCATCCCGCCCGGCGCCCTTGTCCGCTACCCCGACACCCCGCCCGAGGTCTGGGGCGAGGTCCCGCGCCGCAACCCCCGGTTCACCGGCCGCGACGACCTCCTCACCGAGCTGCAGGAACGGCTCATGGACGCCGAGCGCGGCAACGCGGCCTGCACCCTCCTCGGCATGTCCGGCATCGGCAAGACCCAGATCGCCGCCGAGTACGCCCACCGCTTCAGCCCCGACTACGACGCCGTCTGGTGGGTCAGCTCCGACGACCGCAACGTCCAGCGCGACCGCTTCGGCGAACTCGCCGTCGAACTGGGCCTCCCCGTCGGCAACGAACCCGGCGAACGCATCCGCGCCGTCCGCGAGGCCCTGCGCCGCGGCGACCCGCAGAGCCGCTGGCTGGTCGTCTTCGACGGCTGGGACGACATCAGGGACGTCGGCGTGATGCTCCCGCACGGCCCCGGCCACGTCCTGATCACCTCCCGCAACCGCCTCTGGGGCGAGCACACCGACCTCCTGGAGGTCGGCGGCTTCGCCCGCGCCGAGTCCACCGGCTACCTCATGCGCCGGGCCCCGCACATCACCGCCGCCGAGGCCGACGAGGTCGCCCACGAGTTCGGCGACGTCCCCCTGCCCCTCGTCCAGGCCGCCGCCTGGCTCGGCGAGTCCGGCATGGAGGCGCCCGAGTACCTCCGCATGGTCCGCGAGGGCCGCCTCTCCACCGTCGACGACCCGACGGGCGGCGAGGGCATGCCCAACGCCTCCCTCACCTCCTGGTCGATACTGATCAACCGGCTCCGCCGTGCCCAGCCGCAGGCCGTCGAGATCCTCAGCTTCTGCGCCTCCTTCGCCCCCGGCCGCATCCCCCTCGGCCTCGTCCGCGCCTACCCGCAGGCCGAACTCCCCGAGGACCTGCACTGGATGGCCAACGACCTGCCGGCCTGGACCCGGGCCCTCGACACCCTGGTCAACTACTCCGTCCTCACCCGGGAGACCCGCGGCCCCGTCAGCACCGACATGGGGCCGCACCAGGAGTCGGTCCACATGCACCGGCTCGTGCACGACATCGTCTCCCGGCTCACCGACGGCACCCACCGCGCCGCCCACCGCAAGGCCGTCCGCACCCTGCTCGCCGAGGCCGACCCCGGCAACCCCATGGACAGCCGCAACTGGCCCCGGTACGCCGAACTCCTGCCGCACCTCGAACCCTCCGGCGCCCTGGAGAGCCGCAGCCCCCGCATCCAGAACGCCGTCCTCAACTGCCTGCGCTACTGCTACCGCAGCGGCGAGTTCAAGGCCGGCACCCGGCTCGCCGAACGCATCCGGCTCAGCTGGAGCGGGTTCATGGACCCGGTGGCCCCGCCGATGCTCACCCTCACCAGCCAGGAGGGCAACATCCTGCGCGCCGGCGGCCGGTTCCGCGAGGCCCACGTCCTCGACTCGGCCGCCCTCGAACGGCTCCACGCCCAGACCCCGCGCAACGAACACGCCGAACTCATCGCCCGCAGCGCCGCCGCGAGCAACCTCCGCTACCTCGGCCAGTACACCGAGGCGGAGGAGCTCCAGCGCCGGCTCCTCGCCGAATCCCAGCGGATCCTGGGCGAGAACGAGTTCATGACCCTCCTCGCCCGCCACAACCTCGGCGTCAGCCTCCGCCTCCTCGGCCGCTACCAGGAGGCGTACGACCTCGACGCCGAGAACCTCGCCCGCCGCGAGACCGTCCTGCGCGCCCGCCACGCCAACACCCTCAACTCGGGCAGCGCCCTCGCCCACGACCTGCGCCTCCTCGGCCGCTACCGGGACGCCCTCGTACGCCAGGAGGCCAGTGTCCGGCTGCACGTCCAGGTCCTCGGGGCGCAGCACCCGCAGACCCTCTCGGCCCGCGCCCAGCTCGCGCTCTGCCGGCGCCGCGAGGGAGGCGCCCAGCAGGACATCGGCGCCCAGATGGCGAGCCTCCTGGAACAGATCGAGCAGGTGCACGGCCGCGAGCACCACACGACCCTCACCTTCATCAACAACTACGCCAACTACCTGCGCGAGCACGGGGACCTCGCCCACGCCCGCGAGCTGACCGCCGAGGCGGAGGCCGGGTTCCGTGCCATCCTCGGCCCCGCCCACCCCGTGGCCACCGGCATGGTCGCCAACACCGGACTCGTCCTGCAGGCCGCGGGCGACCGCTCCGGCGCCCTCGCCCTCCTGGAGTCCGCCCTCGGCGGCTTCACCGCCACCCTCGGCCCCGACCATCCCTGGGTCCTGGGCTGTGCGCTCAACGCCGCCGCCGCCCGCAACTTCAACGGGCGCGTCGGCGACGCCGTCGAGCTGAGCCGGGAGACCCTGCGCCGCGCCCGCCGGGCCCTCGGCGACGAGCACCCGCTCACCCTCTCGTGCCGGATCGCGCTCGCGGCCGACCTCCGGGGCGTGCGCGAGGTCGAGGAGGCGGGGAAGGTCGAGGAGGACGGCCTCCTGGCCCTCACCCGTACCCTCGGCGCGCAGCACCCGCACACCCTCTCCGCCCGCCAGCGCAACCGCCCCTACTGGGACTTCGAGGCCTACCTCGGCTGAGAGCCCGGCGAGGGCACGCGGAAACACCGGAGGCCCGGCACCCCCAAGGGGCGCCGGGCCTCCGCCCGTCCCGCGCGAGCGGTCCGGGATCAGGCGTCGAAGACCTCGTCGACGAGCTGCTGCTGCTCCGCCTGGTGGCGCTTGGCCGAGCCGACCGCCGGGGAGGAGGAGTGCGGACGCGAGATCCGGCGCAGGCGCTCGCCCGCCGGGATGTCCGCGCCGACCGCCAGGTCGAGGTGGTCGATCAGGTTGAGCGCGATGAACGGCCAGGCACCCTGGTTCGCCGGCTCCTCCTGGGCCCACAGGTACTTCTCGGCGTTCGGGTACTTGGCGATCTCGGCCTGGAGCTCGGCACCCGGCAGCGGGTACAGGCGCTCCAGTCGGATGATCGCCGTGTCCGTGACACCGCGCTTCTGACGCTCGGCCTCCAGGTCGTAGTAGACCTTGCCCGCGCAGAAGACGACCTTGCGGACGGCGGCCGGGTCGACCGTGTCGTCGCCGATCACCGGGCGGAAGCCGCCGGTGGTGAACTCCTCCACCTTGGACGCCGCGGCCTTCAGGCGCAGCATCGACTTCGGGGTGAAGACGATGAGCGGCTTGTGGTGCGGGTTGTGCACCTGCCAGCGCAGGAGGTGGAAGTAGTTCGACGGCAGCGTCGGCATGGCGACCGTCATGTTGTCCTGGGCGCACATCTGGAGGAAGCGCTCCGGGCGCGCGGACGAGTGGTCCGGGCCCTGGCCCTCGTAGCCGTGCGGCAGGAGCAGCGTGACGCCGGAGGTCTGGCCCCACTTCTGCTCGGCGGAGGAGATGAACTCGTCGACGACGGTCTGCGCGCCGTTGACGAAGTCGCCGAACTGGGCCTCCCAGACGACCAGGGCGTCCGGGCGGGCCAGCGAGTAGCCGTACTCGAAGCCCATCGCCGCGTACTCGCTGAGCAGCGAGTCGTAGACGTTGTAGTGGGCCTGGTCCTCGGCCAGGTAGAGCAGCGGGGTGTGGTCCTCGCCGGTCTCCTGGTCCACCAGGACCGCGTGGCGCTGGCCGAAGGTGCCGCGGCGGGAGTCCTGGCCGGAGAGCCGGACCGGGGTGCCCTCCATCAGCAGGGAGCCGATGGCGAGGGTCTCGCCGAAGCCCCAGTCGATGGTGCCGTCGTCGATGGACGCGGCGCGGCGCTGCATCTGCGGGAGCAGACGCGGGTGGACCGTGATCCGGTCCGGGACGTTGACCTGGGACTCGGCGATCCGCTTCACGACCTCCTGGGAGACCGCGGTGGTGACGGAGACCGGGAACTCGGCCTGGGCGTCCGGGACGTGCACCGGAGCCGAGGAGGCGGTGGTGGCCTCGCGGACCTCCGCGAACACCTTCTCCAGCTGGCCCTGGAAGTCCTGGAGCGACTGCTCCGCCTCCTCCAGGGTGATGTCCCCGCGACCGATGAGCGACTCGGTGTACAGCTTGCGCACCGAACGCTTCTTGTCGATCAGGTTGTACATCTGCGGGTTGGTGAACGAGGGGTTGTCGCCCTCGTTGTGGCCGCGGCGGCGGTAGCAGATGAGGTCGATCACGACGTCCTTGTTGAACGTCTGGCGGAACTCGAAGGCGAGCCGCGCGACGCGGACCACGGCCTCCGGGTCGTCGCCGTTCACGTGGAAGATCGGCGCCTCGATCATGCGGGCCACGTCGGTCGCGTACATCGAGGAACGCGAGGACTCCGGGGCGGCGGTGAAGCCGACCTGGTTGTTGATGACGATGTGGACCGTGCCGCCGGTGCGGTAGCCCCGCAGCTGCGACATGTTCAGCGTCTCGGCGACGACGCCCTGGCCGGCGAAGGCCGCGTCGCCGTGGAGGGCGATCGGCAGGACGGTGAAGTCCGTGCCGCCCTTGTTGATGACGTCCTGCTTGGCGCGGACGACACCCTCCAGGACCGGGTCGACCGCCTCCAGGTGCGAGGGGTTGGCGACCAGGGAGACCTTGATCTGCTCGCCGTCCAGGCCCGTGAAGGTGCCCTCGGCGCCCAGGTGGTACTTGACGTCGCCGGAGCCGTGCATCGACTTCGGGTCGAGGTTGCCCTCGAACTCGCGGAAGATCTGCGCGTACGACTTGCCGACGATGTTCGCCAGGACGTTCAGCCGGCCGCGGTGGGCCATGCCGATGACGACCTCGTCGAGGCGCGACTCGGCGGCCGAGTCGATGACCGCGTCGAGCAGCGGGATGACGGACTCGCCGCCCTCCAGGGAGAAGCGCTTCTGGCCGACGTACTTGGTCTGCAGGAAGGTCTCGAAGGCCTCGGCTGCGTTCAGGCGGCGCAGGATCCGCAGCTGCTCCTCGCGCTCCACGCGGGAGTGCGGGCGCTCGACGCGGTCCTGGATCCACTTGCGCTGCTTCGGGTCCTGGATGTGCATGAACTCGACGCCGGTGGTGCGGCAGTACGAGTCGCGGAGCACGCCGAGGATGTCGCGGAGCTTCATCATCGACTTGCCTGCGAAGCCGCCGACCGCGAACTCGCGCTCCAGGTCCCACAGGGTGAGGCCGTGCTCGGTGATGTCCAGGTCGGGGTGCTTGCGCTGCTTGTACTCCAGCGGGTCGGTGTCGGCCATGACGTGGCCGCGGACCCGGTAGGAGTGGATCAGCTCGAAGACGCGCGCGGCCTTGGTGACGTCGTCGTCGTGGGAGGCGTCGATGTCGCGGAGCCAGCGGACCGGCTCGTAGGGGATGCGCAGGGCCTTGAAGATCTCGTCGTAGAAGCCCTCCTCGCCGAGGAGGAGGTTCGCGACGATCCGCAGGAACTCGCCGGAGGCGGCGCCCTGGATCACGCGGTGGTCGTACGTCGAGGTCAGGGTCATGACCTTGGAGATGCCCAGCTTGTTCAGGGTGTCCTGGGAGGTGCCCTGGAACTCGGCCGGGTAGTCCATCGAGCCGACGCCCATGATGACCGACTGTCCGGGCATCAGACGCGGCACGGAGTGGACCGTGCCGAGGCCGCCGGGGTTGGTCAGGGAGACGGTGACGCCGGAGAAGTCCTCCATCGTCAGCTTGCCCACGCGGGCGCGCTTGACGATGTCCTCGTACGCCTGCCAGAACTCGAAGAAGTTGAGCGTCTCGGCCTTCTTGATGCCCGCGACGACGAGCTGGCGGTCGCCGTTGGGCTTCACCAGGTCGATCGCGAGGCCGAAGTTCACGTGCTCCGGCTTGACCAGGGTCGGCTTGCCGTCCTTCTCCGCGAAGGAGTGGTTCATGGACGGCATGGCCTTGATGGCCTGCACCATCGCGTAGCCGATGAGGTGGGTGAAGGAGATCTTCCCGCCCCGGGCGCGCTTCAGGTGGTTGTTGATCACGATCCGGTTGTCGAAGAGCAGCTTCACCGGGACGGCGCGGACGGACGTGGCCGTCGGCACCTCCAGGGAGGCGTTCATGTTCTTCGCGACCGCGGCGGCGGGGCCGCGCAGCGTGACCAGCTCGGGACCGGCCGGGGTCTCGGAAGCCGGGGCGGCCTTGGCGGCGGGCTTCGCGGCGGCCGGAGCGGCCTGTGCGGCGGCCGGCTTGGCGGCCGCGGGGGCCGCCTTCACCGCGGCCGGGGCGGCGGGAGCCGCGGCCGGCTTCTGTGCGGCGGGAGCCGGAGCGGGCGCGGGCACGGAGGCCGGAGCGGCAGGCGCGGCCTGTGCGGGGCCCGTCTGCTGCGCGGCGGGGGCGCTCGGCGTGCTCTGGGTGGGCGCCGGGGCGGCCGGGGTCTCCGACGCTCCGGGCTTGTAGTCGGCGAAGAAGTCCCACCAGGCACGATCGACCGAATTCGGGTCCTGGAGGTACTGCTGGTAGATCTCGTCGACGAGCCACTCATTGGCACCGAAGGCGGTCGCAGGGTTCTGGCCCTGCCCGTCTTGGTCGGTCGGGGAGCTCGGGGTACTGGGGGACTGAGACGACACGGCGGCAACCGCCCTCTTCCGCTTCACAAGGTGATGGACAGCGGAAATAAAGGCTACGCCTGTCCGGCCGGGAGGTGCAGGCCGGGCACTCCAACGTCGCGCAAGTCACACTTGACGGGGTGTTTCGGAGCCGTGAATGGCGGGAAACAAGCGTGGTTCCGCTGGTGTGAGGGTACGGAGAAGCATCGGCACGACCGCCTTCGGCCGCACCTCTGAACGCACCCCGTTCACGTGCGCGGAGGTCTCACCCCCGTACACGCAGAACGTGTTCTTCCGGTTCGAACCCTACGTCAATCCGTCGGTGGACGACTGCCCGGAAGAGTGACTCTGATGCGGCACCCGCGTGATGATTCGGCCACACCGATCTCGCCGCCGTGCAGATCGACCGCCCAGCGGGCGATCGCGAGCCCCAGGCCCGTCCCGCCGTCGCTGGCCGGGCCCTGCCGGCGCGAGGCCGAGCCCCGGTTGAACCGCTGGAAGACCTTGTGCCGCTCCGACTCCGGGATGCCGGGTCCCTCGTCCTCGACCTCCAGCTCCAGGGAGTCCGGATACGGGCCGCGCCGGGCCCGCACGGTGACCCGGCCGTGCGGCGGGGAGTGCTTCACCGCGTTGTCGATCAGGTTCGCCATCACCTGGTGCAGCCGCTCCGTGTCCGCGTGGGCGACCAGTTCGGGCGGCGACACGTCCAGGTGCAGGTGCACGTCCGTGCGGTTGTGCAGGCCCGAGGTGGACGACAGGCCGCGCTGGGACGCGGCGAGGTTCGCCTCGCGCAGCACCCCCGAGAGGTACGGCCAGACCTCGAAACGGCTCCCCCGCAGGGCCACGACACCGTTGTCAAGGCGTGACAGGTCGAGCAGCGTCTCCACCAGTCGGCCAAGCCGCTCGGTCTGCTTGAGCGCCGACCGCATCGTCTCGGGATCGGCCTCGGACACTCCGTCCACGACGTTCTCCAGGACGGCCCGCAGCGCGGCGATCGGGGTCCGCAGCTCGTGCGAGACGTTGGCCACCAGCTCCTTGCGGTGCCGGTCCACGGCCTCCAGGTCGTCCGCCATGCGGTTGATCGTCGAGGCGAGGTCGCCCAGCTCGTCCCGCCGGTCCGCGCCCCGCACCCGGCGGCTGAAGTCGCCGCGCGAGATCGTCCCGGCCACCGTGGTCATCTCGTCCAGCGGGGCGGTCAGGGACTGGGCCACGAACTGGGTGATGAGCAGGGTCGCGATCATCGCGAAGATCGTGATGTACCGGAACTCGGTGGAGGTGCGGATCGCCACCAGGGCGAGGCAGGAGGTCAGCAGGACCGCCCCGACGACGAGCGCGCCGAGCTTGGTCTTGATGGAGATCACGATCCGGCGACGGCGGCGGCCGGCACGCCTGGCGGGGGTGTCGGGGCCACCGGGGTCGTCGGGGCCGTCGGGCCTGCCGGAGGCGTCGGGTCCACCGGGGCCGTTGCGCCCTCCGGGCCCGTCGAAGTCGCCGCACCCGCCGGGACCGACCGGCTCCCTGGGCCCGACCGGCTCCCCAGGGTCGACCGACCACTCCCCCCGCCCCGGCCCGCCCGCTCCCCCCGGCCCTCCGGCCGCCTTCGCTTCCTCCCGCGCTCCGGGCCTCCGGGGGCTCATGGCGCCGGGGTCTCCAGCGCGTAGCCGACGCCGTGGACCGTGCGGATGCGCTCGGCCCCGATCTTCCGGCGCAGCGCCTTGATGTGGCTGTCCACGGTCCGGGTGCCGGAGGCGTCCGCCCAGTCCCACACCTCGGCGAGCAGCTGCTCGCGGGAGAGGACCGCGCGGGGCGTGCTCGCCAGACAGACGAGCAGGTCGAACTCGGTCGGGGTCAGGTGCACGTCCTCGGTCCGCACCCGGACCCGCCGCTGCGCGTGGTCGATCTCCAGCTCGCCCAGGCGCAGGATGCCGCTGCGCGGGGTGACCGCCGCGAGCGCGGCCCGCTCGACCCGGCGGAGCAGCACGTGCACCCGGGCGGCCAGCTCGCGCATCGAGAACGGCTTCGTCATGTAGTCGTCGGCGCCGACGCCGAGGCCGACCAGCATGTCGGTCTCGTCGTCGCGGGCGGTCAGCATGAGGACCGGGACGGGCCGCTGCGCCTGGACCCTGCGGCACACCTCCAGGCCGTCGAAGCCGGGCAGCATGATGTCCAGGACCATCAGGTCGGGCTGCCAGGCCTCGGCGGCGTCGACGGCGGCGGGGCCGTCGGTGGCGGTCTGCACGAGGAAGCCCTCGGCGCGCAGCCGGGCGGAGATCGCCTCCACGATCGTGGCGTCGTCCTCGACCACCAGGACGCGCCGCTGGGCCCCCGGAGTGGCCGCCGCACCGTGGTGAGTGGTGTGTGTCTGCTCCATTGCCCCGCCTCGCGTCGCCGATGTCGGTGCAGCAGCCTAGAGGCACCGGTGGCGTCCCGGCTATCCAGGCGTCAGCCGGGACGGACCGCGAGGTGGACCGCGTCCGGGACGCCCCGGGCAACGGGCACCTCTTCCGTCCGTACCCCGCTGAATCCGGCATTCCGCAAGGTTGCTTCGAAATCCTCGGAGGGTCGCGCGGACCACACGGCGAGGATCCCGCCGGGGGTGAGCCGGGCCGCGCAGGCCGCCAACCCCTCGGCGGAGTACAGGGATTCGTTGCCCTCGGTGACGGTCCAGTCGGGGCCGTTGTCGATGTCGAGGCAGAGGGCGTCGTAGGTGTCGGTGGAGGCGTGGACGTGCTCCACCAGGTCCGTGTGCAGGATCACGGTCCGGGGGTCGGCGAGCGCGGCCCCGGAGATCGCGGCGAGCGGCCCCTGCCGGTGCCAGTCGATGATCGCCTCCTCGCGCTCGGCGACCACGATCCGGCCCCAGCGCGGGTCGGCGGCGGCGTGGGCGAGGGAGAAGCCGACGCCGAGCCCGCCGACGAGGACGGAGGCCCCGGCCCGGCGCTCCTCGGGGAGCGCGGCGAGGGCCGCGTCGATCAGGAGCCGCTCGGAGCGCCCGTCGGAGGTGTCCATCAGGAAGGTGCCGTTGGCGATGATCTCGTAGTGCTCGTCGCGGCGCCGCAGGACGACCTCTCCGTGGGGTCCTTCGCGCCGGTCGAGGGTCACGGTTTCCGACATCGTCGTCACTCCGCTCTCGTCGTCTCGTCGGATGGTTCCCGCCATCCTCGCCACACCGGAGCAACGACCACAAACCCGTTACGGGAACGGGCTGTCGCGCCCGCGCCCCTCCCCCCGAAAGCCCCTCCCGCGAACCCCCCACCCCACCCCCACCCCACCCCCGCCCCACTCCCGGGAGGCCACGCGCCGGGCTCCCGGGGGGCACCGCTTCAACGCCCGTCGACCCCGTGCCCTCGACCGCTTCGTCGGACTACGGTGGCCAAGCGCCCGCGACCAGCGTGCCGAGGGCCGTGCGCCGATGGGTGACCGAGCGGCCGGTGCGGGTCGTCGCCGCCATGCCCGCCGCTCTCAGCGCGGCCGCGTGGGACGAGGCCGTCGCGTTGCTGACGCGGAGAGCGCGGGCCAGGGACGTCGTGGTGTGGGGTTCGGCGAGGAGGCGCAGGGCGTCCAGCCGTGTGCGGCCCAGGACGGCGGCGAGGGCCTCGGCGGAGACGGCCGGGCCCTCCGCGGCGGGCGGGAGCCCGGGACCGGCCGGGTACGTCAGGACCGCGGGACGGTCCGGGGCGTCGTGGAGGAGCGGGCCCGCCGGGTGGTGGAAGGTGGGCAGCAGGACCAGGCCGCGCCCGTCGAGGCGGACGTCGCGGGCCGGCGCCGCGCCGGGCCATTCCCACACGCCCTCGTGGAGCCTGCTGCCCGGAGCCAGGCCGGTCAGGGCGGCGGCCACGCCGTGCCCGGCGGCCGTCAGGGCGTAGCGGGTGAATTCCTCGCGGTGGAGGTCCTGTACGACGGACCAGACCGGGGCGAGGACCGTCTCGTACGCGGCCTGCTGGGCGCGGCGCAGGGTGTGCCAGGCCGCCTCGTCGCCCCCGCGCAGGTCGTGGATCCAGCGAGGGGCGGGCGCCGCCCCGTGGACCCGCTCCAGCTCGGAGCGGACGAGAACGGGACTGGTGGCGCGGATGCGTTCGAAGCCCTCGGCGACGGTGTCGCCGAGGACGTCGAGGAAGGAAGGCGGGCGGCCCGCCGGAACCAGGTCGGCGAGCGGGCTGCTCGCGGCCGGAAGGGAACGCAGGACGCGACCGCGCCACGGCGCGAACAGCGGCCCGCCGCTCCGGGTCACGGCTGTGGTCAGGGCGGCGTGCAACTCCTGGAGCGGCGCCGGACGGGCCGCGAACCGGGTACGGGCGAAGTCCTCCGCGGTGAAGTGGACTCGCAGCACTCTCACATCTCCTCGCCCCGGTCCGGCCTTTCGGCCAGGGCCTGAACCTTCGTGTCGTGACGGCCCCGCGCCAAGGATGCCCGTATGACGTCGCGACGCACTTTTCTGAAGGGCACCCTGTTCGGGAGTGCCACCGCCCTGCTGCCCGCGGCCGAGGCCGCGGGCACGTCCGGGAGCGGCCCGGTCCTCCGGCTGCCCGCGCCCACCGGCCCGTACCCCCTGGGCGTCCGGACGGTCCATCTGGTGGACCCGTCCCGGACCGATCCGTGGGTGGGCGGTGCGCGGGAGCTGATGCTGACCGTCCTGTACCCGGCCCGATCGGCACACGGCTTCCCCCGGGCCCCGCAGCTCACTCCGGCCGAGGCGCGGGAGTTCGCCGGCCTCGCGCCCCACATCCACCCCGGACTGCCGCGACCGGGAACGGTGGACTGGGGCGCGGTCCTCACCCACGGGCGCGTGGGCGCGCCGCCGCTTCCCGGGCGGCGGCCGGTGCTGGTGTACTCGCCCGGCGGCGGTGACTCCCGCACGCTCGGCACGACCCTCGCCGAGGACCTGGCGAGCCACGGCCGGGTGGTCGTGCTCGTCGACCACCCCGGTGACGCCTCCCAGGTGGAGCTGCCCACCGGAATGCGGACGACCGTCCTGATCGGGCCTCCGGACCCGGTGACCTTCCGCACGATGGTGGACACCCGGATCGCGGACCTCCGCCTGGTCCTGGACCGGCTCGGCGACCTGCCGCTCGCACCGGTCGTGGACTCCTGCCGGATCGGGATGTACGGGCACTCCGCAGGCGGCACGGCGGTGGTGTACGCGGCCCGTGACGACCGCCGGGTCGGCGCGGTGGCGAACCTGGAGGGCTACCTCGACCCGTACCCGAAGCCGACCGGATTCGACCGGCCGCTGCTGCTGTTCCGCACCGACGGGTTCGACGGCGCCGCCCGGATCGAGTCGTCCTGGGCGGGTCTTCCCGGCCGCCGCGGGCTGCTCCCCGACGCGAACCACTGGGCGTTCACCGACTACGGCTCGCTCGTCCCCCGACTCCAGGCCTCCGGTCTCGTGCCGGCGACGGCGCGGACCGCGCTCGTCGGCGCCGGCGACCCCGCGGCGACACTCGCCCGGGTACGGCGCCGGGTGGGGGCCTTCTTCGCCCGCCGTCTGCCGTGACGGGACGGCGGGGCGGCGGCCGGCGGCCTGCTCCGGCGCCCGAAGCCCGCGCGCTCCTCGACCGCGTGGGACCCGGCGGCACCGCGCACGCCTCCGGGACGTCCCGCCTCGTCCGCGGCACCCGGCACACCGGTTTCCCGTGCGGGGCGCGACGGTCTCACCCCCCGGGGGATCCGCTACGGGCTCGTCGGCGGGCCGCCCTCGGGGAGGGCGTCGAAGACGCGCCGGAGGGCGGGCGGCCGGTCGCCGTCGCCCGCGATGATCACGCGGTGCCGGTGGGTCACCGCGTACTGGAAGCCGTCGGCGATCGGGCGACCGGTCGGCCGCGCGGGGACGAGGGCGAACGCGGGGTCCTCCAGGGCCGCGCGCAGCTCGGCGGCCTCGGCGGGGGTCTGCCGGCCGGTCCGGGGCGGCTTGTCGCCGGAGCGGATCGTCCACTCCCCGTCCCGGTGGACGACGAGTTGGTTCCGGACCCCGGCGAAGCCGCCGGTGACGACCACCTGGACGAGGACCTCGCCCGGCTGTGGGGTGCTCGTCGGGGCCGTGGAGCCGGAGGCGCCCGGCGTGCCGTCGGTCCCGGGAGTGCTCGGCCCGGTAGCGGTTCCGGGAGTGCTCGGCCCGGCCGTGGTCCCCGGCGAGCCGGGCGCCGGGGAGGCCCCGGGGTCCGACCCGCAGCCGGCCGCGCCGCCCGTCAGGACCGCCGCGAGCAGTACGGTCCCGCAACGCCTTCCCCACACGCCTCTTCTCATGGGAGGAGCATGCCCGGCGGGGCGCCCCGGCGCAGCCGGACGACCGGATTCCGCAACCGTCCGGGGCGCCCGAAGCGTCCGGGGCCTCCGGGGCTCAGACCTCCCCCCGTACGATCCCGGTCAGCGGCCCCCGGTACTCCCAGCCCAGCGCGCCGTAGAGCTGCCGGCCGTCCACGGTCGCGGAGAGGACCCCGGTCGCGGCGCCGGCCTGGGCGGCGGCGGCCTCCAGGGTGAGCATGACGTTCGCGCCGAGGCCCCGGCGCCGGTGCGCCGCGTCCGTCTCGATCTGGTCGGCGACGGCGGTGGCGCCGGTCGGGGCGATCTGCCCCCGGGCGGCGAGGGTGCCGTCCGGGGCGAGGATCCGGACCCGGACGACGCCGTCCCGGACCTCGACGGTCCGGGCGTACCCCTCGGGCGGCGCGGGGCGGACGCCGGGGTCCAGCCGCTTGACCATCATGAAGCCGGGGTCGTCGGGGATCGTCCACCCCTCGGTGATCCACGGCGCCACCTCCTCCGCGTCGGCCATCACCTTGAGCCAGCTGTACGGCTCGGTGAGCCGCTCGCAGAGCGCCCCGACGGTGTCCGCGTCGGGCGCGGGCAGCACGTGCCGCAGGACGTGCCGGGGGAGGCCCACGTCGATCCGGTACCCCCAGGGCTGGTCCACGGCGGCCGGGGTGCCCCGGGAGGCCGTCCAGCCCCTCACCCACGCCGATGTAATGGCTCGCATATCCATGAGGTCATTACATCGACTGTTCGGAGGCGTGCGCGAGGGTGATCGCTCACAGCGAACAGGCGTCCGGGAACATTCATGGGCTCACAAGCATTGAGTCCGTACAGCTCAACTTGACTGCCGAAGGGGAGATCATGGCTTCTGAGTCCATGGCGTCCGCGCCGCTCACTCTGCCTGTGCTGCCGCTCGACGACGAGGTCGTGCTGCCCGGAATGGTGGTGCCGCTGGACCTGTCCGACAACGACGTACGGGCCGCCGTCGAGGCCGCCCAGGCCGCCGCGCGGCCCGGAGGGGGGAAGCCGCGGGTGCTGCTCGTGCCCCGCGTCGACGGCACCTACGCCGGGACCGGCGTCCTCGGGACCGTCGAGCAGGTGGGACGCCTGTCCGACGGCGACCCGGGCGCGCTCGTGCGCGGCCGCGGCCGCGTCCGCATCGGCGCCGGTACGACCGGCCCCGGCGCCGCCCTGTGGGTCGAGGGCACCGCCGTCGAGGAGACCCTGCCCGACCCGCTGCCCGGCTCCGTGACCGAGCTGGTCAAGGAGTACAAGGCGCTCGCCACCACCTGGCTCAAGAAGCGCGGCGCCTGGCAGGTCGTCGACCGCGTCCAGCAGATCGACGGCGTCGGCGCCCTCGCCGACAACTCCGGCTACTCGCCCTTCCTGACCGTCGCCCAGCGGATCGAGCTCCTGGAGACCGCCGACCCGGTCGCCCGGCTGCGCCTGGCCACCGCCCAGCTCCGCGAGCACCTCGCCGAGCAGGACGTCGCCGAGACCATCGCCAAGGACGTCCAGGAGGGCGTCGACAAGCAGCAGCGCGAGTTCCTGCTCCGCCGCCAGCTCGAAGCCGTCCGCAAGGAGCTGCGCGAGCTCAACGGCGAGACGGAGGGCGACGGGTCCGACGACTACCGCGCCCGCGTGGAGGCCGCCGACCTGCCCGGGAAGGTGCGCGAGGCCGCCCTCAAGGAGGTCGAGAAGCTGGAGCGGTCCAGCGACCAGTCCCCCGAGGGCTCCTGGATCCGCACCTGGCTCGACACCGTCCTCGAACTGCCCTGGAACGAGCGGACCGAGGACCGGTACGACATCCGGGGCGCCCGCGCGGTGCTCGACGCCGAGCACGCGGGCCTGGACGACGTGAAGGAGCGGATCACCGAGTACCTGGCGGTGCGCAAGCGGCGCGCCGACCGCGGCCTCGGCGTGGTCGGCGGGCGCCGCGGCGGCGCCGTCCTCGCCCTCGTCGGCCCGCCCGGCGTCGGCAAGACCTCGCTCGGCGAGTCCGTCGCCCACGCGATGGGCCGCGAGTTCGTCCGGGTCGCCCTCGGCGGCGTCCGGGACGAGGCGGAGATCCGCGGCCACCGGCGTACGTACGTCGGCGCCCTGCCCGGCCGGATCGTCCGCGCCATCAAGGAGGCCGGGTCCATGAACCCGGTGGTCCTGCTCGACGAGATCGACAAGGTCGGCTCCGACTTCCGCGGCGACCCCGCGGCGGCCCTCCTCGAAGTCCTCGACCCGGCGCAGAACCACACCTTCCGCGACCACTACCTGGAGGTCGAGCTCGACCTCTCCGACGTGGTCTTCCTGGCCACCGCGAACGTCCTGGAGTCCATCCCCGAAGCCCTCCTCGACCGCATGGAACTGGTGCGGCTCGACGGCTACACCGAGGACGAGAAGGTCGTCATCGCCCGCGACCACCTGCTGCCCCGGCAGCTGGAGCGGGCCGGCCTGGAGCCCGGCGAGGTCGTCCTGGAGGAGGCGTCGCTGCGGAAGCTGGCCGGCGAGTACACCCGCGAGGCGGGCGTCCGCACCCTGGAGCGGTCGATCTCCCGGCTGCTGCGGAAGGTCGCGGCCCAGCACGAACTGGGCGACCGCGAGCTGCCGTTCACGGTCCGCCCCGAGGACCTGCGGGAGCTGATCGGGCGTCCGCACCACGTGCCCGAGTCGGCGCAGGACCCGGCCGAGCGCCGGACGTCCGTGCCGGGCGTCGCCACCGGCCTCGCCGTGACCGGCGCGGGCGGCGACGTCCTCTTCGTCGAGGCCTCCCTGGCCGACCCGGAGACCGGCGCCGCGGGCCTCACCCTCACCGGGCAGCTGGGCGACGTGATGAAGGAGTCGGCGCAGATCGCGCTCTCCTTCCTCCGCTCGCACGGCGCGGAGCTGGAACTGCCCGTCACCGGCCTCAAGGACCGGGGCGTGCACATCCACTTCCCGGCGGGCGCGGTCCCCAAGGACGGGCCGAGCGCGGGCGTCACCATGACGACCGCCCTCGCCTCCCTGCTGAGCGGCCGGCTCGTCCGCACGGACGTGGCCATGACCGGCGAGGTCTCCCTCACCGGCCGGGTCCTGCCGATCGGCGGCGTGAAGCAGAAGCTGCTCGCCGCGCACCGGGCGGGCATCACGACGGTCGTGATCCCCAAGCGGAACGAGGCCGACCTGGACGACGTCCCGGCCGAGATCCTGGAGAAGCTGGAGGTCCACCCCGTGACGGACGTCCGGCAGGTCCTGGAGATCGCCCTCACCCCGGCGGAGGTGCCGGTGGGCGTGGCCGCGTAACCCCTGGTCGAGAGCGGGGTGTTCCCCCGGGGACACCCCGCTCCGGCACGTCCGGACACCGGGCCGGGGGCGGGTCCGCGATGTCAGTCCCGGCTGTCATGATCGTACGCATGAACGAAGACGCCTTCTGGGCTCTCATCGACGAGTTGAGCGCTCGCCCCGGCACCCGGGACGAGCGGCTGGAGTGGCTGGAGGGGGAGCTGCTGCGGCGTCCGGCCGGGGAGAGCGTGGCGTTCCAGGTGCACCTGGAGAAGGCGTGCGGGGCGGCCGACACGCACGCGGTGTGGCGGGCGGCGGACCGGATCGAGGGCGGCGCCTGCACGGACGACGGCTTCCACTACTTCACGCTCTGGCTGGTCGGCCAGGGACGGAAGGTGTACGGGGCGGTGCTCGCCGACCCGGACGCGCTGGCCGACGTGCCCGAGGTGCGGGCGCTCGCGGGGCGGCACCACGACGAGTGGGACGACGACGAGTGGCCCGAGTGGGAGGAGCTCGACTACGTCGCCCAGGACGCGTACGACGAGCTGACCGGCCAGGAGGACGACGACGGGGAGGAGTTCCTCGACGCGGTCGAGGAGGCGGAGGAGGCCGAAGAGGCGGGGGAGGAAGAGGGGGAAGAGGACGAGGAGCGCGGGGCGTCCGGGCCGGAGGGGTTGGCCCTGCCCCGGCTCACCGCCCTCTTCCCGCTCGGGCCGTCCGGCTCCTGAGGGGTGTCCGACACCCCCCTGGGCACCGCCCGGTCGGTCTCGGGGCCGGGCGGTGCCGTCGGTGACGCGTGGGGGCGCGTCAGGAGCCGGACGTGTTCCGGCGGCGGCCCAGGAGCAGGCTGCCCGCCGCGAAGGCGGCGAGGGCGCCCGCGCCCGCGAGGGCCGGCATCAGGGGGGAGGGGGTCCCGGCGGCTTCGGCGGAGAGCGCCGGGGGCTGCTCGTCGCCGCCGTGGCCCGCGTGGCTGACGGTGGACAGGGCGGCGCCCGCCGCGATCTTCGCCTCGGTCGGGGCCTGCGCCTTCGTGCCGGTCGCCGCCGCTTGGCCCGTACCGCCGAAGGTGACGTCCGAGCAGCTGTAGAAGGCCTCGGGGCTGTCGTTGCGCTGCCACACCTTGTAGACGACGTGGCGGCCGGTGCGGGCCGGCAGGGTGCCCGTGAAGTCGTAGTAGCCGTCGGTGGCGGTGCGGGTGGTGTTGTACACCGCGACGGGGGTCTCGTCCAGGTCCGACCACTTCAGGGGCTGGGTCGGGTCGAAGCCGGCCTTGGTGATGTAGACCGTCATGGTGCCCGAGTGGGCCGCCGTCGCCCGGACCTTGAAGTCGAAGGAGCCGGCGGCGACCGCCGTCGCCGGCCAGTCGGTGCGCGCCCAGTCCAGGGCCCGGTACTTCTCGCGGTTCGCCGAGCAGAGCTTGCCGTCCGGGATGAGGGACCGGTGCTGCCCGTCCGCGTTGGCGATGTTGACCTCGTTCCAGTCGTAGAGCGGCTGGGTGCCGGAGTCGGCGACGAGGTCCTTGCACACCTGCGACTTGGGCGTCTCGGGGCCCTCGGCGTAACAGGCGGCCAACCGGCTCACGGGGTTGAAGACGGCCCCGTGGGCACTGGCCGCCGTGGGGGTGAGACCGACGAGCGCGGCGGCGGACAGGGCCGCGGCGCCGGCGGCGGTGGCGCGGCGGGCGGAGGGCAGGGAGGGCATGCGGGGGCTCTCTCTCGTGCGTGGGGGAGTACGGAACGAGCAACGCGCGCGGGGCACACGGAAGTTGAATTCCGGGCGACCGCCGTAGAGCCTCGCATTGGTCCATACCAATGGGCAAGGGGGTGGAGGGAAAAAGCCGGAGCGGCCCCCGGGGCACGCGATGTGCCCCGGGGGCCGCCGGGAAGCGGGGGGAGGGAGCGGCGGGGCGTCAGCCGTTCGCGAGCGCCTTCACGCGCGAGAGGTCCCCGTTGAAGCGGTTGTGGTCGCCGACCACCGGGCCGGTGGAGGTGTACTGCCACATCGTGTAGTACGGCCAGCCGGCCGGGAGTTCGCCCACGGAGGAGGCGTACCGCGCGATCCACAGCGGGTTGGTGGCGGCGAAGCCGGAGTAGTTGCCGGTGCACTGGGTCCACCAGCTCGTCGCCGTGTAGATGACGGCGTCCCGCCCGGTCCGGGCCTTGTAGCGGTTCAGGAAGTCGCGGATCCAGGACACCATCCCGGACTGGGACTTGCCGTAGCAGGTCGCGCCGTACGGGTTCCACTCGATGTCGAGCACGCCCGGCAGGGTCCTGCCGTCCTTCGACCAGCCGCCGCCGTTGTTCACGAAGTGGTCGGCCTGGGCCGCGCCGCTCGCCGTGTCCGGGGTGGCGAAGTGGTACGTGCCCCGGATCATGCCGACGTCGTACGAGCCGTTGTACTGCTGCGTGAAGTAGGTGTTCTTGTAGTAGGTGCCCTCCGTCGCCTTCACGTAGGCCCAGCGGACGCCGCTGTTCCACAGCGTGGCCCAGGCGACGTTCCCCTGGTGGCTGGAGACGTCCACGCCCTCCGTCTGGACGGCCTGGACCGAGGCGCCCGCGGGCGCCGTCGTGCCGCGCCCGTCGTGTTCGAGGACGCCCATGCCCATGCTGGCGGTGCCGCGGGCGGGCGTCTTCGGGGCGGCCGCGTCCGCGGCTCCGGCGGTGCCGACGAGGGGGAGCAGGAGGGCCAGGGCCGTCAGGGCGGCGCCGGCGAGGGTCGTTCCGGATCTGTGCACACGCATCGCGTGCCTCCGAAAGGCTCGTGGGGAGAGGGGGCGGCATGTCCTGTCGCGGACATGTCAGTGGGGGTGGTGGGAACGACGCTACGCACGTAGACCCACCCGTGGAAGGGGGTCCGGACACCGCCGTTGGTCTACGCCTGCGAAATACTGGAAGAGCTGCGGAAACGACCGCGACGGGAAGAAACTTTCAGCGGCGGAAGGCCGCCGGTGTGGCGGGATCACGCCACCGGGGAACGCGTGGGAGGCGCTGACGTGCACGGAAGCGGTACGGGAAGTGAGCACGGGGCCGTCCCACCGCCCCTCGGCGGGACCGGGCCCGCCACGCCCGCGCCCGACGCGGAGGGGACCGCCCTGCCGGGCTCCGGCGAGGCCGGGGCTGCGCCCCCCGCACCGACTTCCGGTGGGGCCGGGGTCACTCCGCCGGCTTCCGCCGGGACCCGAGCCGTCCCGGCGGTCTCCGGGGAGCGCGGGGCCGCCCCGCCGGTTTCCGACGGGGCCGACGCTGCTCCGCCGGCCCCCGGCGAGGCCCGGGGCGCAGTCGTCCCGTCGGCCCCCGGCGAAGCCGGAGCCGTTCCGGTCGCCCCCGTGGACCGGGAGTTCCTCGCCCTCGAACGCGAGCTGGCGGTCTTCCTGCGCCGTGCCCGCGCCCAGTCCGGCGAGATGGCCCGGGAGGTCCACCCCGAGCTGGAGCCCGCCGCCTACGGCCTCTTCGTGCGCCTCGACGACGCCGGGCCCCAGCGGGCCACCGAACTCGCCGGGTACTTCGGCGTCGGCAAGGCGACCATGAGCCGCCAGCTCCGGGCCCTCGAAGACCTCGGGCTCGTCGCCCGCGACCCCGACCCCGCCGACGGCCGCGCCTTCCTCGTCCGCCTCACCGAGGAGGGCCGGAACCGCTTCCGCCGCGTCCGCGACGCCCGGCGCGAGCGCTACGTCCGCAAGCTCGCCGACTGGGACCGCGCGGAGGTCGCCGAGCTGGCCCGGCTCCTCCACCACTTCAACGTACGGGCGGAGGGCTGAGGCCTCAGCATCCCGGCGGCCCCAGCTCCACGTACACGGCCGTCGCGTCGTCGTGCGGCTTCCAGCGCCGTGCGCCCCCCGCCTCCGCGTCCGCGAGCTCCCGCTCCCTCACCCGTCCGAGCAGGCCGGACGCGCCCTCCGTGCGCAGGACGCCGAGGCAGTCCGTCCAGTCGCCCGCCCCGAACAGGTCCACCCAGCGGCTCGCCCCGTCCGTCAGCGCCGCCAGGGACCGGACCTCCCCGCGCGGGACCGTCCCGGTCACCGCGAGCCCCGCGACCGCCGGGTCGGCCGCCGCCGTGAAGAAGCCGCCCTCCCGGTTCCGCAGCCGGTCCGTCGCCGCCACGGACCGCAGCACCTCCGCCGGCACCCGGTCGAGCCGGTCGTCGAGGACCGCCCGGACCGCCCCGTCCGGCCCCTCCAGGAGGAGGACCGAGTCGGAGAGGACGAGGTGCTCGACCACCGCCCCGTCCCAGCGGGCGAGGACCACGGTTGCCTGAGGCGTACGTACGTGAGAAAGGTCACAGGTCCCCCGATGGGAGTCCGCGGTGCGCCGGATTGCCAGGGAGAGGATCTCGGACAGGGAGGCGTCCGGACGGGAAGCGGACAGTTCGGTCAAAGCCCCGCCGAGGCGGGCGGTGAACCACGGCACGCCGTGCACACAACCGTCATCACCGGCGGGCGGCGTCACACCGTCGAGGAGGACGACCGTGCCCCTGCCCTCCACCGGGGACAGGACGGCGGTCCCCCAGTCCTCATTGGGGCGTTCGGGGCTGCCGGGGAGGGAGGCGACGTCGCTGCGCATGGAGCCCAGTGTGCCCGCCCCCGCGCCCGCCCCTGGCGGGCCCTTCACCGGACCTGCAAATGACGGGAAAAGGCCTGTACCAACGGGGCGGGTGTGACGGGAGGGGCGGAACGGGCGCCGCCGCGGAGCTGCGGGCGGGCATCCTGCCAAAGGCCGCGCGGAAGATCCAACCGGGGACGTTTCCGGGCCCCGGGGCCCCGCCCGGGGAAGTTGTTCGCCAACTACGGAGTGTTGTTCACTCGTTCGGGTGGCGGAGCGGCCGATGCCCGTCCCCTTCCCGGAAGCGCTGGAATGGTCGGAAGCCGTATCGGGGGTGGGGGCGCTCCATGTGACCGGCCGTCACCTCTGCTTTGTGGGTGGACGAGTCAAGAATGCGAGCACCGGTGCAGATGAAGCGGCCTCGGAGCAAGAACGGCACGCGGAGCCAGAACCCCGGTGTCCCGCCGGCCCCGGACGGCGCCGCCACGGCCCCCGCCGGAGGCCCGGCCGCCGACCACGCCCAGGCCCAGGCCCACATTCAGGCCCCGACACGGCCCGCCGCACCCGGCACCCCGACGCAGCCCACCGCCCCCGCCGGTCGCTCCAAGCGCGTCCGCAACCGCCTCGTCGCCGGCGTCGCCCTCGTGGGCATCACCGTCCTCGCCGCCGGGGCCCCCGCGATCCTCACCGCCTCCGCCGAGCTGACCGACTCCCAGCGCCTGGTCACCCTCGCCGAACTCGACCGCCAGGCCGTCACCCTCGCGCACTCCCTCGCCGACGAGCGCGACGAGGTCGTCGCGTACATCGCCGCCGGACGCGACGCCCAGAGCGGCGACGCGAAGAAGAAGCGCCAGGTCACCACCGTGCGCTCCACCCGCGTCGACCGGCAGATCGACGAGATCCGCCCCGCCGCCTCCCCGGAGCTCCACCGCGACCTCGCCGGCGTCCCCTCCGTCCGCCGCACCGCCCTCACCGGCAAGGGCACCGCCCTGGAGGCCCACAAGGCCTACTCGGACGTCATCGACAAGCTCCAGGCCCTCGCCGACGAACTGGCCGACCGGACCCCGGCCCGCGCCGCCGACGCCTCCCTCACCGAGGCCACCCGCGCCCCCGCCGCCCTCGGCCGCGCCGTCGAACAGGCCTCCGCCACCCGCGGCCTGCTCCTCGCCGCGCTCTCCGTGCCGCAGCCCGAGCCCACCGGCGAGTTCCGCTACGACGACACGACCGGCACCTACGTCCCCGAGGAGCCGAAGGGCGCGGCGGAGGCGAACCGGACCCGCGACCGCCTCACCGCCGCCGCCCAGCAGGCCCGCGTCCGCGAACTCGCCGCCCTCGGCGACTTCGACCAGGCCGCCGGCGCCGCCGCCCGCGACTCGCTCGCCGGCACCGTCACCGGCCCCGACGTCAAGAGCGCCGAGCGCTCCCTCGCCTCCCTCACCGACCAGCCCCGGCTGACCGCGTCCGAGCGCAAGACCGACCCGGCCGCCCTGGAGTCCGCCCTCTCCGCCCGCATCGAGCAGATGCGCGGCGTCGAGTCCGCCCTCGCCGCCCAGCGCGTCGAACGCCTCTCCGCGCTCCGCGACGACGACGTCACCGCCCTCGAACTGCGCCTCGCCTTCCTCGGCGGCTGCCTCCTCTTCGCCGTCGGCGTCTCCACCTACGTCGCCCGCAGCCTCACCCGGCCGCTCGCCGTGCTCCGCATCGGCGCCGCCCGGCTCGCCGCCGCCCCCGAGCCGCACACCGAGGAGCCGGTCCGCTTCACCGGCCGCAACGACGAGTTCGCGCAGGCCGTCCGCTCCCTCAACACCCTGCACGGCAGGCTCGCCGACCTCGCCGCGCGCACCGGGCACCTCACCGACGAGCGGGCCGACCTGGCCGCCGACAAGGAGGCCCTCGCCGCCGAGCTGGCCGCCCAGCGCGCCGAACTCCAGGGGCAGGTCGCCCTCCTCACCGCCGAGCTCGAAAAGCTCCGCGGCACCGTCCGGCACACCTTCGTCAACCTCTCCCTGCGGAACCTCGGCCTGGTCGAGCGCCAGCTCGGCGTCATCGAGAAGCTGGAGGAGCGCGAGCAGGACCCGGACCGCCTCGGCACCCTCTTCAAGCTCGACCACATGGCGACCGTCATGCGCCGCCACAGCGAGAACCTCCTCGTCCTCGCCGGCCACGAGCACGTCCACGGCCACGCCGGGGCCGTCCCCCTCGTCGACGTGCTGCGCGCCGCCGTCAGCGAGATCGAGCGGTACGAGCGGGTCACCATCCAGTCCCTGCCGCCGCACGCCCAGGTCGCCGGCTTCGCCGCCGACGACCTGAGCCACCTGGTCGCGGAACTCCTGGAGAACGCCACCTCCTTCTCGCCGCCCGACGCCGAGGTCCAGCTCTCCGGCTGGCTCCTGGAGACCGGCGAGGTGATGCTCTCCGTCCAGGACTCGGGCATCGGCATGACCCCCGCCCGCTTCGCCGAGCTGAACGCGCGCCTGGCCGAGGCCGACCCGGACGCCTTCGACGGCGAGGGCCTCGGCATGCGGGTCGTCGCCCTGCTCGCCGCCCGCCACGGCGTCCGCGTCGAGCTGCGCGAGCAGCAGCCGGGCGGTGCGGCGGCCGTCGTGGTCCTGCCGCTGTCCCTGCTGCCCACCGCCCCGCCGGCGGCCGTGACGGAGCCCGTACGGGTCGCGGGCACGGCCCCCGTGATCCAGCTCCCCGGCTCGGCCGCGGAGGCCAACTCCAACACCCTGCCGTCCCGCACCCGCGACCCCCTGGTGGAGGCGGCGGAACGCGCCTTCGCGGAGGCGGAGCCCGACGAGGGCCGGCCGGAGGAGACACACGGACCGGAGGAGCCGTACGAGGCGCAGGCCGTCTCCGAGGACCCGTACGACCCGGAACCGCGCCGGACGGCGGAGGAGCCGTACGCCCCCGAGCCGGCGCCCGCGCCCTCGGAGTCGTACGAGAGCGAGGAGTCCCACGCCCCGGAGTCCGTCTCCGAGACCACGCTCCAGGTCCGGCTGCCCGTCCCGCCGCCGGAGCCGGACGCCCACGAGCGCGCCGCCGACGGGGGCCCGGACGCCGCCCACCCCGCCCCGGCGACGCCCCCCGCTCCCGCCCCGACCCCCGACCCCGAGCCGGCCCTCGACCCGTCGGTGCCCGGGCCGCGCCCCGCGCAGTGGGAGCGGGTCACCGACAAGGGCCTGCCCAAGCGCACCCCCCAGGTGGTGCGCCAGGCCGGACCCGCCGCCGCCCCCCGCCGGGGCGGCGTGGACGCCGAGGCCCTGCGCCGCAGGCTCGGCGGCTTCCACCGGGGTGCCGAGGCCGGACGCCGCGACGTGGAGGCCGAGATGGGCACGGCGGGACCGGGTACGGGGACGGCGGGGATAGAGAACGCAAGGACTGCACGTACAGAGGAGAAGACGGGGGACACAGTCGAGGAGGCACGCAGTTGACCGCGACGGGAACGTTCGGACTGAGTACGGAAGCCCGCAACCTGCAATGGCTGCTGGGGAATCTGGTCGAGGAGGTGCCGGGGGTCCGCTCGGTGGCCGTCGTGTCCTCGGACGGCCTGATGCTGCTGTCCTCGGACCCGGAACCCCCACAGGACGCCACGCCCGCCGGGGAGCCCGGCGCCCCCCGGGGCCCGCGCGGCTCCAGCGCCGACCTGGCCACCATCGTCTCCGGCATCGGCAGCCTGACCGTCGGCGCCGCGCGCCTGATGGAGGGCGGCGGGGTCAAGCAGACCATGGTGGCGATGGACGAGGGCAGCGTCTTCGTCATGTCGATCAGCGACGGCTCGCTGCTCGGCGTGCACGCCACGCCCGACTGCGACATGAGCGTCGTGGCGTACCACATGGCGCTCTTCGTGGGCCGCGCCGGCCACGTCCTCACCCCCGAGGTCCGCAGCGAGCTGCGCAAGTCGCTGGAGGGCCCCCGGTGACGGCGATGTCCTCGACGCCCTCGATGTCCCCGCTTCCGCACGCCTTCAAGCTGCCGGTACGGGGGGAGGGGCGCCGCCCCGCGCGCGTGCGCCCGTACTCGCTGACCGGCGGCCGGACCCGCTTCGGCCACGTCCTGCTCGTCGAGACCTTCGTGGCGGCGCTCGAAGCGCCCGCCGCCCGCAAGGTCCTGACGGACGGCGGGACCGGCGCGCGCGGCCTGATGCCGGAGATGCGGGCCATCGTCGAGATCTGCCGCCGGATGCGGACGGTGGCGGAGATCTCGGCGCTTCTGAAGATGCCGTTGGGGGTCGTCCGGGTGCTGCTCAGCGACCTGGCCGACCAGGGAAAGATCCGTGTGTACGGGACCGGTCACGGCACCGGCCAGCCCGACCGCGCGCTCCTCGAAAGGGTGCTGAGTGGACTCCGCCGTCTCTGACGCCGCCGCCGTCTCCGGAACCGCCTCGGGAACGGCCTCCGCCGCCGTCTCCGGAGTCACCTCCGGAACCGCCTCCGGCACCGTCGCCGAAGCCGTCCCCGAAACGCAGACGGCCGTCGGCATCCCCGCCCAGCCCCGCCCCGGCCCGTCGGGCGCGTCCGGACCCTCCGGCCCGGAAGCCGAGGAGGGCGCCCAGGACTGGCAGCTCGACCACAGCAAGGCCCCCACGGCGACGAAGATCGTCGTCGCGGGCGGCTTCGGCGTCGGCAAGACCACCTTCGTCCGCGCGGTCTCGGAGATCACCCCGCTCCAGACCGAGGCCCTGATGACCCGGGCGAGCGAGGACACCGACGACCTCACCGCCACGCCGGACAAGCTCACCACCACGGTGGCGATGGACTTCGGCCGGATCACGCTCGACGACGACCTGGTGCTCTACGTCTTCGGCACGCCGGGACAGCAGCGCTTCTGGTTCATGTGGGACGACCTGGTGCGCGGCGCGATCGGGGCGATCGTGCTCGCCGACACCCGGCGCCTCACCGACTGCTTCCCGGCCCTCGACTACTTCGAGAGCTGCGGGATCCCGTACATCGTGGCGGTCAACCACTTCGAGGGCAGCGAGCTGTTCGAGACGGAGGACGTCAGGGAGGCGCTGACCGTGCCCCCGCGCGTCCCCGTGGTGATCATGGACGCGCGCAAGCGCTACAGCGTGGTCGAGACCCTGCTGGCCATGGTCGCGCACGCCCTGGAAGCCACCCCCGAATAGCCCGCCTCCCCCTCACTTACGCCACGCCAGGAGCACCACCCATGCGGAAGATACTCATAGTCGGGGCCGGACAGTCCGGCCTCCAGCTCGCCCTCGGACTGCAGTCGCGGGGGTACGAGGTCACCCTCATGTCGAACCGGACGGCGGACGAGATCCGCGCCGGCCGGGTCATGTCCACCCAGTGCATGTTCGACACCGCCCTCCAGCACGAGCGGGACCTCGGGCTCAACTTCTGGGAGTCCCAGGCCCCCCGGATCGAGGGCCTCGGCGTCTCGGTCGCGGGACCCGACTCCTCCCGCCTCATCGACTGGGTCGGCAGGCTCGACGGGTACGCGCAGTCCGTCGACCAGCGGGTGAAGATGGCCGGCTGGATGGAGACCTTCGCCCAGCGCGGCGGCCAGCTCGTCATCCACGGCGCGGCGGTCGGGGACCTCGACTACTTCTCCCGCAACTACGACCTGGTGCTCGTCGCGGCGGGCAAGGGCGAGCTGGTCTCGATGTTCGAGCGGGACGCCTCGCGCTCCCCGTACGACGCGCCGCAGCGGGCGCTGGCCGTCGCGTACGTCCACGGCCTCGGCCCGCGCCCCGAGCACCCGGAGTTCGACGCGGTCCGCTGCAACGTCGTCCCGGGCGTCGGCGAGCTGTTCGTCATGCCGACCCTCACCACCGGCGGCCGCGCCGACATCCTCTTCTGGGAGGGCATCCCCGGCGGCCCGCTGGACGTCTTCAAGGGCGTCAAGGACCCCTCCGAGCACCTGGCGCTCACGCTGGAGCTGATGGAACGCTTCACGCCGTGGGAGTACGCGCGGGCCACCAAGGTCGAACTGACCGACGCGGGCGGCACCCTCGCCGGCCGGTACGCCCCGACCGTCCGCCACCCCATCGGCCGGCTCCCCGGCGGCGGCCTGGTCCTCGGCGTCGCGGACGTCGTCGTAGCCAACGACCCGGTCACGGGCCAGGGCTCCAACTCGGCCTCCAAGTGCGCGGCGGCCTACCTCTCCTCGATCGTCGAACACGGCGAGGCGCCCTTCGACGAGGCCTGGATGAACGCCACCTTCGACCGCTACTGGCAGACGGCCCAGCACGTCACCAAGTGGACGAACGCGATGCTGTCCCCGCCCCCGGAGCACGTCCTGAACCTCCTCGGCGCGGCAGGCCGACTCCAGCCCGCCGCCGACCGCTTCGCCAACGGCTTCAACGACCCCTCCGACTTCGAGAACTTCTTCTACGAACCGGAGAAGACGGGGGCGTACCTGGCGTCGCTGACGCGGGGCTGACGTCCGGTCAGCTCTCCTCGGGGGCCATCTCGGCGAGCAGGGCGAGGGCCTCACGGCGGACACCGGCATCGGTGTCGGCCGTGAGGCCCCGCAACCGTGCGAGCAGCCGGTCCGTGCCTTCGTCGGTCGTCCGCGCCGGGAAGTGGACGGCGGCGGCCAGCTCGTCCGCGGTGCACTCCGAGGTGGCGCGGTCCAGGGCCAGGAGCACCTGGCGAAGACCGAACGTGTCGTCGCGCCGGAGCAGGGCGTTCGCCGTGTCCTGCGTGACGGCGGTGTCGTGGGGGTCCAGGAGCAGGCGGAGGAGCACCTCCGCTTTCTGCTCGGCCTCGTCCGACGAGGCGAGTCGCCGCCCGACGGCGGCGCGGACCGACCAGTCCGGAGAGCCCGCGCCCTCGGTGATCGTGCCGGTCCGTCGGCCGTCGGGGAGTGCCATGGGGCCAGTCTGTCAGGCCGGGTCCGGGCGTCCCGTGCTCGGGAGTGCTCAGCCGCCGTCGAAGCCCTCGTCCCCGCCGTCCCTCGCGCCCTCCGGGAGGGCCGGTGGGGTGTAGGAGGGCAGGGCCGTTCCGGTCGGGTCCGGGCGTACGGCTCCGAGCAGCGGGTTCGCCGCGACGGGGGAGACCTTCACCTTCGCGCCGGGGCGCGGGGCCTGGACCACCAGGCCCTCGCCCAGGTAGACCGCCACGTGCGTGGCGCCCGGGAAGTAGACCACCAGGTCCCCGGGGCGCAGCTCGGCGAGGGGGACCCGGGGGAGCGTCGCCCACTGCTCCTGGCTGGTGCGGGGGATCTCGCGGCCCGCCGCCGCCCACGCCCGCTGCGTAAGGCCCGAGCAGTCGTACGCGTCCGGGCCCTCCGCCCCCCACTCGTACGGCTTGCCGATCTGCCCCACCGCGAACCGCAGGGCCTCCGCGCCCGCGCGGGACGGGGTGCGCGGGCCGTCCAGGACGCCGGAGTCCAGCAGTTCGCGCTGGGCGCCCGCCGTCTGCGTCCGCTCCAGTTCCGTGAGCCGGGTGAGCTGGGTCGGGGAGAGGCCGGCGAGCGTCTTCTCGACCTCCTTCAGCTTCGTCCGGACCTCGTCGCGCCGGACGCGCTGTTCGGCTGACAGGCGTCGCTGCCGGTCCAGGGCCTTGCGGGAGGCGCTCGCGAGGGCGTCGGCCCGCCGGGCCGCCCCTTGGAGCCGGGCGACGGCGCCGGCCCGGTCCCGGCCCGCCCGGGACGCCAGCCGCTCCCGGTCCATCGCCGCCCGCGGGTCCGGGGCGAAGAGCACGTCCAGGTACGAGGAGAGCTCCGACCTGCCCTGGTACTGCTCCCGGGCGATCCGCCCGGCCTCGGCGCGGACCCGGTCGAGGTCGGCCCGCGCGGCGGCGAGCCGGGCCGTGAGCTTCTGCGCGTCGGCGGTCTGGAGCCGCAGCTTCTCCTCGGCCGCGTTGTAGCGCTCGGTGGCCTCCTCGGCCTGCTGGTAGAGCGTGCGCAGACGGGTGAGCAGGCCGGTGACGGACGTCCCGCCGGGGGGTGCGAGGGCGGCGGCGTCGTCTTCGGGTTCCGGGGCGTCCGGGAGTTCTTCGGTGGTTTCCGGAGCGGCCGGTACGGAGGCCTTCGGGTCCACCGGGCCCACCGGTTCCCGCTCCGGGTCCGGCCGGGCGATCGGGGCCGGGGCCGGAGGCTCCACCGGCGGGTCCGCCGGGTCGGCGCCCGACGGCACCGCCCCCGCGAGCACCGCGAGGGCGGCGAGCGCCCCCGTACAGACCGTGCGCAGCAGACTTCGTGACACGTCACCACCACCTCCACGGGGATGATGACGGTTCACTTCATCCGATTACCGTACGAACAGGGGCGCGTCCGGCGTGCTCACCCGGTCGGACCAGAGCCTCCGGACCCCCTGCCCGGCTTCGACCACGGCCACCTCAGCTCGCGCCGCTCCCGGCCCCCGGGGGCGTATTCGTACACCCAGCCGCGCTGGAGGCCGAGGCGCTTCGTGTACCCGGCGGGCTCGCGCCGGTAGGCGTACACCCTCGGCGGGTTCCCGCCGTGCGCCGGGACCGGGACCTCGTACCACTTCGGCGGGTGGCCGGTCGGACCGAGCAGGATCGGCAGGACCCGGCCGTCCAGGGGGCCGCCGCGGAAGGGCGTGTTCTCGCTTCTCACCCCTCCAGTCTCCCCCGCGCGCCGCTCACAGCAGGTGGGCGGCCTCGCCCACCACCGGGAGCAACCGGCGGGCCAGGTCCGCCACCGGCCCCCCGGACGTCTCCTGGGCGAGCAGCCGCCGGACGACCTCCATCGTCTCCTCGTCGCCCGCCGCCGTCGCGGTGAGCAGGGCGACCAGGTGGTCCACCATCCAGTCGCGCAGCTCCGGAGCCGGGGGCCGCTTCCCCTCGCCCAGCCAGATGAGCGAGGCGGCCTCCACGGCCGCGATCCACGTCCGGACCAGCATCCCGAGCCGGAGCCCCGGCCGCTCCACCCCCAGGTGGAGGAGGATCTGCTCGGCGCCGGCCCGCCGCACCTCGTCCACGATCGCGGTCGTCTGCGGGGTCTCCACGACGCTGCCGCCGCGCAGCAGGGCGCTGAACCCGGCGTCGTACTCGTCCACGAAGGCCAGGTAGCGGTCGAGCACCCGGCCGAGCCGTTCCGTGGGCGGCCCGGCGAGCGGCTCGGCGAAGCAGCGGTTCAGGGTGTCGGCGGAGGAGCGCAGGGCGGCCTCGTACAGCTGCTGCTTGCCGCCGGGGAAGTACCGGTAGACGAGGGGCCGCGAGACGCCGGCCGCCTCGGCGACGTCGTCCAGCGAGACGTCCTCGGGCGTCCGGTGGGCGAAGAGCCCCAGGGCCGCGTCGAGCAGCTGGCCGCGCCGCTCCTCGACGCTGAGCCTGCGGTAGGCGGGCGTGGCGGGACTCGTCATGCTCCGCAGCGTAACCGCGCGGCCTCCCGGGCGGGCGCGCGGTCCGGATCCCCGGGCGTGACCGAGGAACCGGCGGGCCGGCGGACGGCACCGTGACCGCCGCGGCCGTTCGCCTCCGGCCGCGCCCACGACCCGCCGGCCCTTGGGACCTGTCCGGCGGATCATGGCCGGACAGACCCTCGGGCGCGTGCGGTCAGCTCAGTCGGGCATCGGCGTACACGGTCATCGCGTCGCGCTGGTAGAGGGCGAGGCCTTCGGCGATCCTGTCGAAGTTCGCCCGCATCCGCGGGTCGTCGACGTAGGTCTGGCCCACTCCCTTGTACGCGGCCGCGTTCGGGGTCCAGAACCGGCAGATCTGCTGGTAGTTGGCGTCCACCTCGTCCTGTACCGCGGGGTCGGAGACCGGCGTGCCGGCCACCATGAACTCCGCCATGCGGATCATCTGCGCCGTCACCTCGCGCTGCCAGCGCTCCGTCTCCTCGGAGGTCATCGCCTCGACCGCCTGCCGGGTCTGCTCCCATGCCCGCGGCCACCGCTCCCGTACCTCGGCCTCGGTCTCCGAGGGGGTCTGGAACCCCTCGAACAGGTTCTCCGGCTTGTTGATCCCGGTCATCTTTCCCTTGTCCCCGCCTTCTTCCAGTTCGGCGATGGTGCGGCCGACCGTACGGGCCAGCGTCTCCAGCCGGTCCCGTTCCGCGAGCAGCCGCCGGTGGTGCTCGCGGAGCACGGCCACCCGGTCGAGCCGGCTGTCCAGGACCGCCCGGATCTCGCGCAGCCCCAGGCCCAGCTCCCGCATCAGCAGGATCTGCTGCAACCGCAGCAGATCGGCCTCCTCGTAGTAGCGGTGCCCGTTGCTTCCGATCCACGCGGGCGGCAGCAGGTCGATCTCGTCGTAGTGCCGCAGCGTCCGCGACGTCACCCTGGACATCCGCGCCACCTCCGCGATCGACCAGGCCATGCCGGTTCCTCCCTCGCCGGGCCGGTCTCTCCGGCCACGCACACGACCGTAGAAGTTGCCGCAACGGAAAGCGCAAGCCCGACCGAGACCCTGTCGGACAGGTCCTGGGGCGAGGCCGGGGCCGGACTCGGACTTGGGCTCGGTGAAGGCGGAGGCACCCCGCGCTCGTACCACTCCCGTACGACTTATTGACGGGCCGTCAACAGCGTGTGAGCCTGCTGGAGACGGGCCGAAGCCGATCGACCGAAGCGGGCCGGAAGAAGGAGTCGTCCATGTCGACGCACGACCTCTACACGAACGCCCCCGACGGAGCGGTCTGGGACGTGCCGGCCGCCGGCGCCGCCCGCTTCTCCTGGGACTACGACGACGGCCGCGACCGCCTCCTCGCCCTCTACCAGAAGGGCAAGGACAAGCAGTGGGACGGCGCCACCCGCATCGACTGGGACCTGGAGGTCGACCCGTACGACCCGCTCGGCACCCCGGACGAGGCCCTTGACCTGCACGGCACCCGCCACTGGGCCAAGCTGTCCGAGAAGGACCGGGGCGAACTGCGCCGCCACTACTCCTCCTGGCAGTTCAGCCAGTTCCTCCACGGCGAGCAGGGCGCCATGATCTGCGCCGCCCGGATCGTCGAGTCCGTCCCCGACCTCGACGCCAAGTTCTACTCGGCCACCCAGACCATGGACGAGGCCCGGCACGCCGAGATCTACGGCCGCTTCCTCCACGAGAAGGTCGGGATGCTCTACCCGATCGACGACAACCTCAAGGGCCTCCTCGACGACACCCTGCGCGACTCCCGCTGGGACATGCCCTACCTCGGCATGCAGGTCCTCATCGAGGGCCTCGCCCTCGCCGCCTTCGGCATGATCCGCGACACCACCGACAAGCCGCTGCCGAAGCAGATCCTCGCGTACGTGATGCAGGACGAGGCCCGGCACGTGGCCTTCGGCCGGATGGCCCTGCGCGACCACTACCGGCAGCTCTCGGACGCCGAGCTCCGCGAGCGCGAGGAGTTCGTCATCGAGGGCTGCCACCTGATGCGCGACCGGCTGCGCGCCACCGACGTCCTGGTGAACTTCGGCGTCGCCCGCAAGGAGGCCGAGGAGCTGACCGAGCGCAGCGAGTTCCTCCGGCTCTTCCGCAAGCTGCTCTTCAGCCGGATCGTCCCCTGCGTCAAGGACATCGGCCTGTGGGGGCCGCGCCTCCAGAAGGCCTACCTGGACATGGGCGTCTTCGACCTCGGCGACTCCAACCTGGACCTGCTGATGGCCCAGGACGAGGAGGTCGCGGAACGGCTCGACGCGGAGCGCTTCGCGGCGGAGGAACGGGACCGGGCGGCGGAGGTGACGGCGGCGATCGAGGCGGGGAGCCGCGCGGCGGACCCGGAGTGACCCGGCGCGGAGGCCTCCCGCGCGCAGGCCCGCGCCCTACCTCCTCCCCGCCGCCTCCAACCGCAGCGCCTCCTCCATCACCGCCTTCGCGATCGGCGCCGCGCTCCCGCCCCCGCTGATGTCCGTACGGGAGTCCTCCGCGTCCTCCACGACCACCGCCACCGCCACCGCCGGCCGGGCCGAGCCCTCGCCCTGCGCCCAGGCGATGAACCAGGCGTAGGGCGTGCCGGTGTTGCCGAAGCCGTGCTGGGCGGTGCCGGTCTTGCCGCCGACCCGGGCCCCCGGGATCGCCGCGTTCTTCCCCGTCCCGTCCTTCACGGCCCGCACCATCAGCTCCTGGAGCCGGAGCGCCGTCGAGGGGTTCATCGCCTGCCGGTGGACGCGGCGGGCGGCCCGCTCCACGGTCGCGCCGCCGGAGGTCGTCGTGCGGTCGACCAGGTGCGGACGGGCGATCTCGCCGTTGTTGGCGACCGCCGCCGCCACCATCGCCATCTGGAGCGGGGTCGCCGTCGTGTCGAACTGCCCGATCGAGGACAGCGCCAGCTGGTCCGGGCTCATGTCCCGGTCGAAGGTGGACCTCGCCACCCACGACGGCACCCGCAGCGCCGTGTCGTTGAACCCGAACCGCTCCACCGCGTCGACCATTTCCGTCAGGCCCACCTCCACCCCGAGCCCGGCCATCACCGTGTTGCACGACCACTGGAGGGCGTACGCGAGGGAGGCGTCGCCGCAGCCCTCCGCCTCGTTCGGCAGCACCTGCCGGGTGCCCGGCAGCACGAACGGGTCCGGGGTGTCCGTCGGCGCGTCCACGTCCCGCACCACGCCCGCGTCCAGGGCCGCCGCCGCCGTCACGATCTTGAACGTGGAGCCCGGCGGGTACGTCTGCCGCAGCGCCCGGTTCAGCATCGGCTTGTCCGGCGCGGAGTTCAGCCGTTCCCAGGCCTCCCGGACCCCCGGGCCCGTCCCGGACAGCTCCCCCGGGTCGTACGAGGGCGAGCTGACGAGCGCCAGGATCCGGCCGGTGGCCGGCTCGACCGCCACCACCGCGCCCCGCTTCCCGTCGAGCCCCCGGAAGGCGGTCTCCTGCATCGACGCCCTGACCGTGGTGACCACGTCGCCGCCGGGCTCACGGCCCCGGGTGAGGCCCTTCAGGAGCGGCAGCGGCGCCAGCATCGGCTCCGTGCCCGCCAGGACCGCGTCCTCGGCGTTCTCGACGAGCGTCGTGCCGTACGTCTGGGAGGCGTGGCCGGTCAGCGGCGCGTACAGCGGCCCCCGGCGATAGGTCCGCTCCCAGCGGAGCTGCTGCCCGCTGTCCCGGGAGCCCGTCACCGGCTTCCCGTCGACCAGGATCTCGCCGCGCGGCTGCGCGTACCGGCTGATCGCGATCCGCCGGTTGGCCGCGTCGTCGTTCAGCGGCCCGGCCTCGACCACCATCACGCGGCCCGCGTTCACGAGCAGCGCGGCCAGGAGGAGGAGGCAGAGCGCGGCGGCGCGCCGGATGTAGCGGATCACGGGGCGGCCCCGGGAACGGGTGTGCGTACGCTCACGCGGCCCCCTCCTTGACCCGTTCGAGCTCCCCGGTGTCGGCGGACTCCGGGCGCGGCGCGCGCGCCGAGTCGCTGACCCGGACGAGGAGGGCGACGATCACCCAGTTGGTCACCACGGACGAACCTCCCTGTGCCAGGAACGGCATCGCCATGCCGGTCAGCGGGATGAGCCCCATCACCCCGCCCGCGATCACGAAGACCTGGAGCGCCACGATCGAGGCGAGCCCGATCGCGAGGAGCCGCCCGAAGGGGTCGCGCAGCAGCAGGCCGGCGCGGTAGCCGCGGCCGACGAACAGCGCGTACAGCAGGAAGAGCGCGGTCAGGCCGACGAGCCCCAGCTCCTCGCCGGCCGTCGCCAGGATGAAGTCGGACTTGGCGGCGAAGCCGATGAGCACGGAGTGGCCGAGGCCGAGCCCCGTGCCGAGCATCCCGCCCGCCGCGAAGGAGAACAGGGACTGGGCGAGCTGCCCCGGCCCCTCGCCCGCCCGGATCGAGGCGAAGGGGTCGAGCCAGTCCTGCACCCGGCCGTGGACGTGCGGTTCGAGCGAGCCGACCAGGAAGGCGCCGGCGGAGGCGAGCACCAGGCCGACCGCGATCCAGCCGGTCCGGCCGGTCGCCACGTACAGCATGATCACGAAGAGGCCGAAGAAGAGCAGCGAGGTGCCGAGGTCCCGCTCCAGGACGAGGACGCCGACGCTCAGCAGCCAGATCGCCACGACGGGCCCGAGGACCCGCCCCGAGGGGAACTGGAACTTCCAGATCCGGCGGCCGGTGTACACGAGCGCGTTGAGGTTGGCGGAGAGGTACGCGGCGAAGAAGACCGCGAGCAGGATCTTGGCGAACTCGCCGGGCTGGAAGGAGAGCCCGCCGATCCGGATCCAGATCCGGGCACCGTTGACGGCGGGGAAGAAGACCGGCAGGAGCATCAGGGCGAGGGCGGCGGCGACGGAGACGTACGCGTACCCCTGGAGCGTGCGGTGGTCGCGCAGCAGCAGCACCACCAGGATGAAGAGCGTCACCCCGAGCGCCGACCAGATCAGCTGGGTGGGCGCCGCCAGGTCGTACGGCGTCTCCAGGTCGAGCCGGTGGATCAGGGCCAGGCCGAGGCCGTTGAGCAGGACCGCGATCGGCAGCAGCAGCGGATCGGCGTACGGGGCGCCGAAGCGGACCGCGAGGTGGGCGATGAGCGCGAGCAGGCCGAGCCCGGCGCCGTACCGGGCGGCGTCCGGCGGCACGGCGCCGCCGCGCGCGAGACCGACCGCGGCGTAGCCGTAGACGGAGATGAGGACGGCGCAGACGAGGAGGGAGAGTTCCACGCCGCGGCGCTTCGGGACGGGGGCCCCGGGCGGGGGCGCGTCCGTTCGCGGTGCGGTCATGGCCGCAACGTAGCAAGCAGCATGCGGTATGTCCCTTTTGTGGGGCGGTGTGCCGTCGTGCTCGTGCCGCGGTCCTCCGGGCGCCCCCCGGGTGAGCCCCGGGGGGGGCGCCCTCAGGAACTCTCCTCCGGCGGGGGATCGTTCAGGCGTACGTACTCCGGGAGTCGCAGCCGGGCCTCCGCGCCCCCGCCGGGCGCCTCGCCGAAGACCAGCTCGGCGCCGATCACCTCCGCCTGCCCCACCGCGATGGTCAGCCCCAGACCGTGCCCCTTGCCCCCGCTCTCGGTGCGGAAGCGCTGCGGACCGGACTCCAGCAGGTACGCGGGATACCCCGGCCCGTGGTCCCGCACGGACACCACGGGCCCGTCCACCGTGACCACCACCGGGGGCGCGCCGTGCTTGTGCGCGTTGGACACCAGGTTGCCGAGGACCCGTTCCAGGCGCCGCCGGTCCGTCTCCACGTCGGCGTCCCGGACGACCCGCACCTCCGTCTCCGTGCCCGAGGCACGGACCACCCGTCCGGCCAGCGGGCCGAGCGCGTGCACCGCCAGGTCCACGGTCTCGTTGCGGGCATCGAGCCGCGAGATCTCCAGCAGGTCCTCGGTGAGCCCGCGCATCGCCCGCACCCGGTCCCGTACGAGCTCCGAGGGGCGCCCCTCGGGCAGCAGTTCGGCCGCGGCCGTGAGCCCGGTCAGGGGGGTGCGCAGCTCGTGCGCCACGTCGGCGGTGAACCGCTGCTCGCTCTGCAGCTTCCGCTGGAGGGAGGAGGCCATGGTGTCGAGCGCGCCGGAGACGGTCGCCACCTCGTCCTGCGGGCGGGTGGGGTCCTTCGTCCTCGGGTCGTCCACGCGCGCGTCGAGGTCGCCGGCGCTGATCCGGCGGGCCACCTGCGCGGTGAGGTGCAGCCGGCGCGTGACCCGGGTGACGGCGAAGACGCCCACCAGCAGGGTCGCCCCGATCGCCAGGGCGGAGGAGCCGACCAGCGAACGGCCCAGCGCGTCGATCGTCCCGGCGCTCTGCGTGTGGTCGAGGCGCACGGCGAGGGCCCGGCCGTCGGCGGGGCCCGCCGCCCACATCGCCGACCGGCCCCCGCGGTCGACGACCATCGTGCCGCGCTCGCCGCGGAGCGCGAGCACCCGCAGGGGCGCCGGGAGGTCGGGCGGGTCGACGCCCGCGAACCGGGGGAGCGGCTCGCCCGCCTCGTACAGGTCGGTGACCTCGCCGAGCCGGACCAGCGCCTTCTCCCGGGCGTCGGCCACGGTCTGCCGGGTCACGGACACGTGCACGAGGGTGCCGAGCAGCGCGGCGAGGGCGCAGCACATCACCGCGATGAACACGGCGGCCTTCCAGGTGAGCGTCGCGGTCCAGGCGGGCCGCCGGAACGCCCTCACGGGGCCTCCTCGGGAGGCGGAGGCGGTACGGGGGAGGGCCCGGCGCCGGTGGTACCGGAGGAGCCGGTGGTACCGGAGGGTCCCGGTCCGGGCAGCCGGCCGGCGGGGGTCCGGCCGCCCGAGGGCCCCACCCGGACGATCTCGTCCCGGGTGGGCAGCATGCTGCCCTGCCGCTCGTCCCAGGACCAGGCGGTGCGGTACTCGTACCCCGGGATGCCCGCCGAGCCGACCCGCATGATCAGGTCGCGGCCGGCCAGCTCCACGCTGATGACCTGGTCGACGGTGGACATGATCCGGGTGAGCCCGCCCCTCTCGGCGCGGTAGACCCGCACGGCGACCTGCTGCTCGGGCATCCGGATGCCGACGATCAGCTCCTCCCGGCCGTCGCCGGTGAGGTCGCGGTAGTAGGGCCGCATGACCGGGCAGGAGGCCGGCTCGCTCGCGCAGGCCGCGACCGCCCGGGCGGTCTCCTCGTACAGCCCGTCCGGGCCGGTGCGCGCGTCGGGACGGGCGCGCACCTCGGCGCGGACGACCTCCACCGCGTCGGCGGAGCGGACGTCGTCGCCCGTGACGCGGATGCCGGGGACGCGCTGGATGTCGGACTCGCCGTAGTCGATCGGCGGGTTCGTGGCGGGCGGCAGATCGGACCAGAGCCGTACGGGCCCCACGGCGGGGCGCGTGGGCCCGGCGCTCTCCAGGCCGCCCGTACCGGCACTGCCGCACGCGGCGAGCAAGGGACCGGACAGGGCGCACAGGACGACGGCGGCGGCGACGTGCACTCCGCGCGGTCTCACGTGGCCACCTGCTCCCCGGTCGGTCTACGGGCTGTCCCGCTCCCCGTAGACCTTATGCGGACAGAAGCCCCTTTTGTCTCCCGCTCCGGTGCGTCCCGCCCCTCAGTACGCTCCCCGCTCCATCCGGGCGAGGGCCGCCCGGCACAGGGTGAGGAGCTTCTCGTCGAGGTGGATGTCGTACGTGCCCGAGGCGCCCTCGCGGGCGTTGTGGCGGCGTCTGCGGGTCAGCTCGGTGAGGAGGACCAGCTGGGCCTCCGAGGCGGCCGGCCCCATCTCCGCCAGGCACTCCGCGATGTCCACGCGCGCGTGCCGGTCCTCCTCCCAGGCGGCGAGCAGCACCGGAAGGGCCTCCTCCGTCTCCCCGGTCACCCGCCACAGGGCCGCCGCGGCGCGGACCCGCACCCACAGGTCCCGCGAGCCGAGGGCGGGCCGCAGGGCCGGGGCCGCCGCGACCGCCGAGGGGCCGATCCCGCCGAGGACCCGGGCGGCGGCGCACCGGTCCGCGCCCGGCAGGTCCGGCCGCAGCCACCGCTCCAGGACCGGCAGCACCTCCGCCGGGTCCTCCTCGACCGCCCACAGGGCGCCCGCCGCCGCCGTGGAGACGGCGGCCGACCCGTCGGCAAGGAGCGCCCGCAGGTCCGGTACGGCCTCCCGGGCGGCGGGCCCGAAGGCCGCGAGGGTGCGCAGGGCGGCCTCCCGCACCCGGTCGCGCCGGTTCGCGGGCGCGCCGCGCAGTATCCGCAGCACCTCGGGGAGGGCCTGGGCGCCCCGGACGGCGGCCAGGGCGTGGAGCAGCGGGGCGGCCCGGTCGTACAGCCGCTCGTCCAGCCCGACCCGTGCGAGCCGGCGCCGGAGCAAGGGGGCGAGCCCGGCCGCGGCGGGCCCGAGGCCGTCCGTGGCGTACAGCAGCTCGCGCCGCACCTCGTCCTCCTCCAGGGCGCGGGCGAGCAACGGCACCGCGCGGACGTCCCCGGCGCGGGCGAGGGCGATCAGCGCCCCGTCCCGCCCGGACCGCCCGACGGCACCGGGTCCGCCGGGTCCGCCGACGGGGCTGGTGCCGAGTCCGGTGCCGGGCCCGGCACCGATCCCGCCGACGGGTCCGCCGACAGGGCCGCCGTCGAGTCCGATGCCAGGCCCGTCGCCAAGTCCGATGTCGGATCCCTCACCGGGACCCGGGGGAGACTGCGCCAGGCGCGCCGCGAGCGCGTCGGCGGCGGGCGCGCCCAGCTCGAAGAGGCGTTCCAGGAAGGAGGCGGCGGCCTCCCGGAGCCGGGGCTCGGGGTCGTGGAGCTGGTCGCCGACGAGCCGGACGACCTCCTCGTACCGCCCGCGCCAGACCCGTATCAGTCCTCCGCACAGCCAGATCGCGTCCGAGCGCTGCCACCGGTCGGGGCTGCGGAGCTGGGCGAGGATCAGCGCGATCCGGTCGTCGACCCGGTCGTCGAGCGCGGCGTGCAGCGTCCGCAGCAGCTCCTCGGTCCAGGGGGCGGGCCGCCCGGCCGCGTGCTCCTCCAGAAGCTCCCGCACCTGCCCGATGAACGTCGGGGCGGCGCCCCGGAGGGTTTCGCCCCCCGCCCCGGAGCCGGACGTGGTCCTGATCTCCTCCAACAGTGCCGTCACCCACGGCACGACGTCGTCGGAGATCTCGCCCGGCGCGCAGCGCGCCTGCTGCGCGAGGGCCGCGAGCCGGAGCCCCGGGTCCTGGGCGGCCCGGGCGAGCCACCCGAGCCAGTCGACGGTCTCGGTGCGCAGCGACGCGTGCCGCAGGGCGATCTGCCCGACGGCGGCCACCAGGGCGAGCCGCACCTCGGTGTCCCGCTCGACGGTGAGCCGCTCCCGGAGCAGGGTCAGCACCAGGGAGGGCTCGGGGTGCAGCGAGGCGAGCGCGCAGGGCGCGGCGAGCCGCACCTCGGGGTCGGGGTCCGCGACGAGCCCGAGGAAGACGTCGGACCCGGCGGCGATGGCGGCGGCGGCCATGGCGTAGTTGGCGGCGGGAATGAAGTCCCCGTCGTCACACGGGTGTTCCGTCATCTCCTCCTCGTCGTCGAGCTCGATCCCCCCGATGCTGGTGAGGAGTTCGACGATGCAGCCCCGGTCCCGGACGCCGGGGTCGGCGACGAGTTCGAGGAGGAAGGGGATGCAGGCGAGCGTCGAGTCGTAGACGTCGCCCTGGTGGTGCACGGCCCCGTACATGCCGTCGAGGGCCGCCTCCCGCTCGGCGGGATCGGCGGAGGCGAGTCCGCGGAGCAGCTCCGGCACGTCGTCCGCGGGGCCGTACGCATGCCCCAGTGAGGCCCAGTCGACCTCCTCGATCCCCGTCAGCATGTGCCAGGCCGCCTTCCCCGTGAGCCCTGTACCAGGCAGCAAGTGTGCACCACAGGACGGACAACAAGGCCGTACCGCCGATACCCACCCCGAGGGAGGCCCGCCTTCCGCTCTCTTTGCGCCATGTACGCTGCGGAGCAGGGCAGTTGCCCTGCGTGCCCGCCTCCGCGCCTCCCGTGCCGCCCCGCCCGGACGCGCCTTCCTCCGACCTCCCCGACCGGTCCGCCGTCACCCGCGCGAGCGGCCGGCGGCCACGCCCCGCGACGCGCCCTCCCCCCCGCTCCGGCGCGTGGAACGGCGCCGGGAACCCCCACGTACCGCTCCATACGTGGCGCGATGTCGTCCCTGAGAGACGATCTTGAGGCCGCGTTCCGACAGCCATCAGGCGCCCACGGGCCGAAGGTCCGACGTCCGTACGGCCGAGTACCGCCGTTCGGAGGGCGGTTCACTTGACGTACCCGCTCCCGGGCGGCCGATGATCGGCCCATGACTGCCGCATCCTTCGACCCCAGGGCCCTGCTCGCCGAGAGCCGCCTCGGCGTCCTCGCGACCATCAAGGCGGACGGGCGTCCGCAGCTGTCCCCCGTCCAGCCCTCCTACGACGAGTCGGCGGGCGTCGTCCGCGTGTCGACCACCGCCGGAGCGGCCAAGGCGGCGAACCTGCGGCGGGACCCCCGGGCCACCCTGGAGGTCACCGCCCCCGACGGCATGTCCTGGGCCGCCGTCGAGGGGATCGCCACGCTCACCGGACCGGGAACCGACCCGCACGGACCGGAGGTCGAGGCACTGGTCGAGTACTACCGGGCCGCCGCCGGCGAGCACCCGGACTGGGACGAGTACCGGGCGGTGATGGTGTCCGACCGCCGGGTGCTCATCACCATGACGGTCGACCACGTGTACGGCGCGGACATCAGCTGACGAGGCGCCAGGCGCCGCGCACTGCTCGGCCGACCGCGCACCGCTCAGCCCGCGCGGGTCGGCAGCAGACCGCGGACCAGCTCGGCCACCGCCTCGGCGTGGTCGTCGAGGAAGAAGTGACCGCCCCCGAAGACATGCGTCCGGAAGGCGCCCGAGGTCTGCTCGCCCCAGACCTCGACCTCCTCGACGGTCACCTCGGGGTCCCGGTCGCCGGTCAGGGCGACGACGGGACAGGTCAGCGGCCGGCCCCCGGTGTCCTCGTACGAGGACAGGGCACGGTAGTCCCCGCGCAGCGCGGGCAGAACCAGCTCCAACAGCTCGGGCTCGTCGAACAGCGCGGTATCAGTACCACCCAACCGCCGTACTCTCTCCACGATTTCGTGGTCATCGACCGAAACGCACCGGTCCCGCCACCGGGCGGCGGCGGGCGCGCGGCGCCCCGACACGACGAGCAGGTCCGGCCCGCCGCCGGGCAGCCGGCCGAGCCGCACGGCGACCTCGTACGCGAGCGAGGCCCCCATGCTGTGCCCGAACAGCGCCCGGGGCCGCCCGCCGGACGGCCCCAGCACCTCCGCGATCAGATCGGCCAGCCGGTGCAGGTCCTCCACGGGCGCCTCATGCAGCCGGTCGAGCCGCCCGGGATACTGCACGGCCACCACGTCGACACCGGGAGCGAGCGCCAGGGAGAGGGGCCGCCAGTAGGCGGCGGAACCACCGGCATGCGGAAAACACACCAACTCGCACCCCGCCCCACTCCCACCCGCAGCCCCGGGAAAACGCCGCAACCAGACGTCACGCGGCTGCCCCATACCGACCCACCTCACCGAACTCGAACCGTCGCCGAAGAGCCAGGGCATCGTAGGGTCATCGTTGCTCATCCGGAACGGCATGGAACGGGCCGGAGACATGAAGGAGACGCTGCTTTCGGTTCCCTGCGGAAGACGGAGACCGCAATCGGAGTCAGACCTTGATGATGGTGGTGTGCCTGCCGCACAGGGCTGTGAGGTCCTCCGGATCTGAAGTCAGGATGGTGACCGGCCCAGGGGCCGCGAGGGCGGTGGCCGCGAGCATGGCGTCGATGGCGTGCTTGTGGCCGTGCAGGCCGGCGTCGGCGAGGAGTGCGGCGGCGTGGCGGGCGATCGGTTCGGTGATCGGCTCGATGACCAGGCGGGAGAGCGTCCACTCCAGGGCCGGGCGGTTGATGCGGGGGTGGACCACTTCGACGAGGGTGGCCGCCGAGGTGATCACGCGCAGGTCGTCGGCGCGTGCCAGGGCGAGCCAGCCAGTGACCTTACGGTCGCGCAGAACGGCCTTGGCCAGTCCTTCGCTGTCGAGGACGAGGGTGCCGCCGGGGACCGCGGGGGAGCGAGTCACGCGGTGTTCGCTCCGCGTCCGGCCTGCTCACGTCGCGCCTGGGCGAGCTGGTCGCGCAGGGACTGGATCTCTTCGTCCGTGACGGGGCCGTGTTCGGCCTCGGCCACGGCGATGAGTTCGTTGAGGTTGTCGCGCTCGATCTGGCGGGCGACGGCCGCGGCCACGTAGGCGGACAGGCCGGAGGGGCCGCTGCGGGCCTTGGCGGCTTCGGCGATGTCGCGCGGCATGGTGATCGAGTACTTGCCGGTGGGCTCGCTCATGCCACTTATCCTACCTCTCATCCTCCCTTCTCTGGGAAGGTGAGATTCCCTGTCTCTCAGGCATTGCTTCGGGGAAGCCGACATATCAACTGTCGGAGACTTTGGCACGCGAAGTGCTTCTACGGGCGCCAACTCCTCGCCAACAGGCGCATCGATGCACTCCTGAACGAGTACGCCTGGGTGCTTGTCACGTCTTCCGCGGGCGTCCTGGCATCGACAAAGAAGCCCCTGAACCGCATTCCTGCGGTTCAGGGGCTTCTTTGGCACTTCCTGCGAAGTGCCCCCGGCAGGATTCGAACCTGCGCACACGGCTCCGGAGGCCGTTGCTCTATCCCCTGAGCTACGGGGGCGTCCGCCGCGTTCGGCGGCGACGGGTAGAACCCTACCAGCTCCCGGGGCGTGCCTGTGAACAGGTATTTCCGGGGTGTCACGGAGGGCCGTGTCCCCCGCACGGGTCAGAAGTGGGTAAAACCCGGACGCGGTCGGCGGGGGCGTCCTACTCTCGTTCGTGTGTCAGGCGCGTCCGGCCGGGTGCTCGTTGTCGACGACAACAAGGTGATCCGGCAGTTGATCAGGGTCAATCTCGAACTCGAGGGGTTCGAGGTCGTGACCGCGGCCGATGGTGCCGAGTGTCTGGATGTCGTGCATCGGGTTCGGCCCGATGTCGTCACCCTCGACGTCGTCATGCCCCGTCTCGACGGGATCAGGACGGCCGAGCGGCTGCGGGCCGACCCGCGGACCCGGCATCTGCCGGTGGCCATCATCAGCGCCTGCGGCGAGGCCGCCGGCGGGGCCGCCCCCGGGGTCGACGCCTTCCTCGCCAAGCCCTTCGAGCCCACCGAGCTCGTCCGCGTCGTACGGCAGCTGATGCACCACGAGCGGCGGGAGCGTCCCGACGCGGCGGCCGGGCAGGACGGCGGCGAGGAGCCGGCGGCGGTCCGCGGGCCGAAGCCGGCCGCGGTCGACGGAGCCACGGACGCGGACGGTCTCCAGGGCGGGGGCAAGGAGGCTCCTCGGGGCGGAGACCGCGACGGCCTTCTGGACGGCGCCGGCGAGCGGCGGGGCGACCCTCTTTCCGACTGAGTCGGCCGCGCGCCGCGGATCGCGCCTGTACCCCGTTGCCCGCATGTCGAAACCGGTTCGCGTCGCTACCCCCCTCCTCCCCTACGCTTGTCCCGTGACCCCCGCGGACCTCTCCCTCACCGTGCTGCGCGCCGTGCGCCGCGCGGTCGACGACGGTGCTCTGCGGGTCGACGTCCCCTCCCGCGCCAAGGTCGAGCGGGCCCGGCCCGGAGGAGTGGGGGAGTACGCCAGCAGCATCGCCCTCTCCCTCGCCCGGCCCGCCGGGCGCAGCGCCCTCGACGTCGCCGGGATCCTCGAAGAGCGGCTCCGCGGTGTCCCCGGGCTCCGGGCCGTCGAGATCACCGGGCCCGGGTTCCTGAACTTCACCCTGCTGAGGGACGTCGACGCCGATCTCGTACGGGGGATCCTGGCCGCCGGGACCTCGTACGGGCACGGTGCCGCCCTCGCCGGGACCGTCGTCCGCTTCGCCCCGGTCGCCGAGTCCCGCGCCGTCCTCGTGGTCGAGGCCCTCGTCCGGCTGCTGCGCTCCCAAGGGGCCGACGCCGAGGTCGGGGCGGACGGCGGCGAACGGCCCCACGTGTACCCCGGGGCCTCCGGCGGGCACGGGACCGATGCCGTCCGGTGGGCCTTCCTGCGGGCCGCCCCACACGACCGGCCCCTCGACCCCGGCTCCCTCCTCGTCCCGCACGAGCGCAACCCGCTCTTCCGCGTCCAGTACGCGTACTCCCGCACCCGCCGGCTGCTCGTCAACGCCCGGCAGCTCGGGTTCACCCCCGAGCCCGGCCGGCTCGGTGAACCCGGCCGACCCGGCCAGTACGTCGAACCCGGCCACCCCGGCCACCCCGGCCCCCCCGAGCACCCCGACCACGCCTCCCCCTCCTCCGGCTCCTCCGCGACCACCCCCTCGCCCTCCTCTCCGCCGCCCGTCACCGCGCCCCCGACCGGGTCGCCCGGCAGCTCGAAGCCGTCGCCGACGCCTTGCTCGCCTTCCAGCACACGGTGCTGCCGCTCGGCGACGAGAAACCCTCGGCCGCCCACCGCTCCCGGCTCGCGCTCGCCGAAGCCGCCGGGACGGTGCTCGCCGGTGGCCTCTCCGTGCTCGGCATCAGCGCACCCGATCGGATCTGAAAGAGCAGACGCAGACATGAGCCGTTCCGCCCACCCCGCAGGGCCCCGCCACGCCGACGTCCTCCCCGAGGGCCACTACTCCGCCCCGCCCGCCGACCTCAACGCCCTCGACCCCAAGGTGTGGTCCCGGACCGTGGAGAGGGACGAGCGCGGGGTCGCCACCGTCGGGGGGATCGCCGTGACCGACCTCGCCGAGGAGTTCGGCACCCCCGCCTACTTCCTGGACGAGGCCGACTTCCGCGCCCGCTGCCGCGCCTGGGCCGACGCCTTCGGCCCGGACGCCGACGTCTTCTACGCCGGGAAGGCCTTCCTCTCCCGGGCCGTCGTGCGGTGGCTCACGGAGGAGGGGCTCAACCTCGACGTGTGCTCCGGCGGCGAGCTCACCACCGCCCTCTCCGCCGGCATGCCCGCCGAACGCATCGCCTTCCACGGCAACAACAAGAGCGAGGAGGAGATCGAGAAGGCCGTGCGCGCCGGCGTCGGGCGGATCGTGCTCGACTCCTTCCAGGAGATCGTCCGCGTCGCGCACGTCGCCCAGTCCCTCGGCAAGCGGCAGCGCGTGCAGATCCGGGTGACCGTCGGCGTCGAGGCCCACACCCACGAGTTCATCGCCACCGCCCACGAGGACCAGAAGTTCGGCATCGCGCTCGCCGGCGGGCAGGCCGCCGAGGCCGTGCGCCGGGCGCTCGAGCTCGACGGGCTCGAACTCGTCGGCATCCACTCGCACATCGGCTCGCAGATCTTCGACATGGCCGGCTTCGAGGTCTCCGCCCGCCGCGTCGTCCAGCTCCTCACCGAGGTGCGCGACGAGCACGGCGTCGAGCTGCCCGAGATCGACCTCGGCGGCGGCCTCGGCATCGCGTACACCTCCGAGGACGACCCGCGCGAGCCGCACGAGATCGCCAAGGCGCTCAACGAGATCGTGAGCAGGGAGTGCGAGGCCGCCGGGCTGCGCACCCCCCGCATCTCCGTCGAGCCCGGGCGGGCCATCGTCGGGCCCACCGCCTTCACCCTCTACCGGGTCGGCACGATCAAGCCGCTCGACGGGCTGCGGACGTACGTGAGCGTCGACGGCGGCATGTCGGACAACATCCGCACCGCCCTGTACGACGCCGAGTACAGCGTCAGCCTGGTCTCGCGGACCAGCGACGCCGAGCCGATGCTCTCCCGGGTCGTCGGCAAGCACTGCGAGAGCGGCGACATCGTCGTACGGGACGCCTTCCTGCCCTCCGACCTGGCCCCCGGCGACCTGCTCGCCGTGCCCGCCACCGGCGCGTACTGCCGCTCCATGGCCAGCAACTACAACCACGCGCTCCGCCCGCCCGTCGTCGCCGTCCGCGACGGCGAGGCGCGCGTCATCGTCCGCCGCGAGACGGAGGAAGATCTCCTGCGCCTCGACGTCGGGTGATGAAATAGTCGGGTGATGGAATTCATGTCTCACGATCCGGACAAAGGGCGGAAACCCCCGTCCGGTGAGTGAGACTGGTCCTCACCGTGGAGACGGTGAAACACGACCGTAGAAATACGAAGCAGGACGAGAAACGAGGTCGGATGATGCGTACGCGTCCGCTGAAGGTGGCGCTGCTGGGCTGTGGAGTGGTCGGCTCAGAGGTGGCGCGCATCATGACGACGCACGCCGACGACCTCGCCGCGCGCATCGGCGCCCCGGTCGAGCTCGCCGGCGTGGCGGTCCGCCGACCCGACAAGGTCCGCGAGGGCATCGCCCCCGAGCTGATCACCACCGACGCCACCGCCCTGGTCAAACGGGGCGACATCGACGTCGTCGTCGAGGTCATCGGCGGCGTCGAGCCGGCCCGCACCCTCATCACCACCGCCTTCGAGCACGGCGCCTCCGTCGTCTCCGCCAACAAGGCGCTGCTCGCCCAGGACGGCGCGACCCTCTACGAGGCCGCCGCGCGGCACGGGCAGGACCTGTACTACGAGGCCGCCGTCGCCGGCGCCATCCCGCTGATCCGGCCGCTGCGCGAGTCCCTCGCCGGCGACAAGATCAACCGGGTGATGGGCATCGTCAACGGCACGACGAACTTCATCCTCGACAAGATGGACACCTCCGGCGCCGGCTACTCCGAGGCGCTGGACGAGGCCACCGCCCTCGGGTACGCCGAGGCCGACCCGACCGCCGACGTCGAGGGCTTCGACGCCGCCGCCAAGGCCGCCATCCTCGCCGGGATCGCCTTCCACACGCGCGTGCGCCTGGACGACGTCTACCGCGAGGGCATGACCGAGGTCACCGCCGCCGACTTCGCCTCCGCCAAGGAGATGGGCTGCACCATCAAGCTGCTCGCCATCTGCGAGCGGGCCGCCGACGGCGGGTCCGTCACCGCGCGCGTGCACCCCGCGATGATCCCGCTCAGCCACCCGCTGGCCTCCGTCCGCGAGGCGTACAACGCGGTCTTCGTGGAGGCGGAGGCCGCCGGGCGGCTCATGTTCTACGGCCCCGGCGCCGGCGGCTCGCCGACCGCCTCGGCCGTGCTCGGCGACCTCGTCGCCGTGTGCCGCAACAAGCTCAACGAGGCCAACGGCCCCGGGGAGTCCGCGTACACCCAGCTGCCCGTCAGCTCCATGGGCGAGGTCGTCACGCGGTACCACATCAGCCTCGACGTGGCCGACAAGCCGGGCGTCCTCGCCCAGGTCGCGACGGTCTTCGCCGAGCACGGCGTGTCGATCGACACCGTGCGCCAGCACGGCCGACCGGACGGAGGCGGCGAGGCGTCCCTCGTCGTCGTCACCCACCGCGCGCCCGACGCCGCCCTCTCCGGGACCGTCGAGGCGCTGCGCAAGCTCGACACCGTGCGCGGTGTCGCCAGCATCATGCGTGTTGAAGGGGAGTAAGGACCCATGACCAGCAAGGGCACCCACCAGTGGCGCGGCATCATCGAGGAGTACCGGGACCGCCTTCCGGTCACGGATGCGACGCCGGTCGTCACGCTCCGTGAGGGCGGTACGCCGCTCGTTCCGGCTCAGGTCCTCTCCGAGCGCACGGGCTGCGAGGTGCACCTCAAGGTCGAGGGCGCCAACCCCACCGGCTCCTTCAAGGACCGGGGCATGACCATGGCCATCACCCGGGCCAAGGAGGAGGGCGCGCAGGCCGTCATCTGCGCCTCCACCGGCAACACCTCCGCCTCCGCCGCCGCCTACGCGGTCCGTGCCGGCATGGTGTCCGCCGTCCTCGTGCCCCAGGGCAAGATCGCGCTCGGCAAGATGGGCCAGGCCCTCGTGCACGGCGCGAAGATCCTCCAGGTCGACGGGAACTTCGACGACTGCCTGGACCTGGCCCGCGCGCTGTCCGACAACTACCCGGTCGCGCTGGTCAATTCGGTCAACCCGGTCCGCATCGAGGGCCAGAAGACCGCCGCGTTCGAGATCGTGGACATGCTGGGCGACGCCCCCGACATCCACGTCCTCCCGGTCGGCAACGCGGGCAACATCACCGCGTACTGGAAGGGGTACCGCGAGTACGCCGAGGACGGCCTTGCCACCCACCGGCCGCGCATGTGGGGCTTCCAGGCCTCCGGTTCCGCCCCGCTCGTGCGCGGTGAGGTCGTCAAGGACCCTTCGACGATCGCCACCGCGATCCGCATCGGCAACCCGGCCTCGTGGGAGTACGCGATCGCCGCGCGCGACGAGTCGGGCGGCTTCATCGACGAGGTGACGGACCGTGAGATCCTGCGCGCCTACCGCCTGTTGGCCGCTCAGGAGGGCGTCTTCGTCGAGCCCGCCTCGGCCGCCTCGGTCGCCGGCCTCCTGAAGGCCGCCGAGCAGGGCAAGGTCGATCCCGGCCAGCGGATCGTCTGCACCGTCACCGGCAACGGCCTCAAGGACCCCGACTGGGCCGTCGCGGGCGCCCCGCAGCCCGTCACCGTCCCGGTCGACGCCGCGGCCGCCGCCGAACGCCTCGGCCTGGCCTGATCCCGTTCCTCCGTACGGGGGACGGTCCGCATCGGATCGTCCCCCGTACGGGAACGCGCGCGGAGCGAAACCCGATCAGGAACCCACAGAGGGGCACAGGTCGGCCCGCGACACGCATCGTGCGCCTCCTGTGCGCCCTATGTCGCCACAGAACCTTCCTTCGATAGGCTGTACCGACCCGCCCCGACGCATATGCGCGGTGTCGTTGCCGTTGTCGCCCCCGTGGCCGAAACGGCCCGCCGGGTCCCGGTGTACTTCTCTTGAAATACCCGTCGAAACACCCGTTGTCGCAATCAAGGAGAGTCAACGAGCGATGGCCGGTCCAGCGTTCCGCGCCGCCGCCGTACGAGTGCGCGTCCCCGCCACCAGCGCCAATCTCGGTCCGGGCTTCGACGCCTTCGGCCTGTCGCTGGGGCTCTACGACGACGTGGTCGTCCGGGTGGCCGACTCCGGGCTGCACGTCGACATCGCCGGCGAGGGCGCCGAGACGCTCCCGCGCGACGAGAGCCACCTGCTCGTACGCTCCCTGCGCACGGCCTTCGACCTGCTCGGCGGGCAGCCGCGCGGCCTGGAGGTCGTCTGCGCCAACCGCATCCCGCACGGCCGCGGCCTCGGCTCCTCCTCCGCCGCCATCTGCGCCGGCATCGTCGCCGCCCGCGCCGTGACCATAGGCGGCGACGCGAAGCTCGACGAGGCCGCCCTGCTGGAGCTGGCCACCGAGATCGAGGGCCACCCCGACAACGTCGCCGCCTGTCTCCTCGGCGGATTCACGCTCGCCTGGACCGAGTCCGGCGCCGCGCGGGCCATCAGGATGGACCCCTCCGATTCCATCGTTCCGGTGGTTTTCGTCCCCGGGAAGCCCGTACTGACCGAGACCGCCCGCGGCCTCCTGCCGCGCACCGTCCCGCACGTGGACGCCGCCGCCAACGCCGGGCGCGCCGCCCTCCTCGTCGAGGCCTTGACCCGCCGCCCCGAGCTGCTGCTCGCGGCCACCGAGGACCGGCTGCACCAGGAGTACCGGGCCCCCGCGATGCCCGAGAGCGTCGCCCTGGTCAACCGGCTGCGGGCGGACGGCGTCCCCGCGGTCATCTCCGGCGCGGGCCCCACGGTGCTCGCACTGGCCGAGCGGGGGACCGCCGACAAGGTCGCCCTGCTCGCGGGCGAGGGCTGGGCCGCCAACCGGCTCGACCTCGACGCGTCCGGCGCGAGCGTCCTGCCGCTGGCGCCCTAGGTAATGGGCCGGGGCGCCGGGCAGCGTCCCGGTCGGGAGATTGCCGGTGAGTGAGAGGGGAATGTTTGTTGGAGCCGGTAGTGTTAACCTCAAGTCTGCACCCGACCTCTTTGTGGAGCGGTGCGGAGTGTCCCCTCAGGGACCACCCATTCTTCCGGGAGCCTCCCCAACTGCCTGAGCAGCCCGCCTGAGCAGTTTCGAGCACGCTCCGGAACCGGCACGACACCCCTCGCTCTTCTCTCGTGAGGGCCGAGCAGGGGGCCTCGGGCCGGACCCACAGCACGTTTCCTCTCTTCCGCCGCACCCGGCGGGACCACCGCCCCGGACTCGGTCCACACACCAGGACCCTGCCGGACAGCACAACCGGTCGCCGAGCCAGATGGCCGACGTCCGCTCCAGGGAAGGACCCTTCGTGAGCGACACCACCGATCTGATGGGCGTGACTGCCGACAACAGTGTCGACAACGCCGCGCCCGCCGCAGGTGCTGCCACCGGCGGCACCGCACGGCGCCGCCGCTCCGGCACCGGCCTCGAGGGCATGGTCCTGGCCGAGCTGCAGCAGGTCGCGTCCGGCCTCGGCATCAGGGGCACCGCGCGCATGCGCAAGAGCCAGCTGATCGAGGTCATCAAGGAGGCGCAGGCCGGAGGGGGCGCCGCCGCCCCGGCCAAGGCCGCCGACGCCGCCGAGACCAAGCCGAAGCGCCGCGCCACCTCCAAGGCCCGTACGGGCGAGACCGCCGCCGAGCCCGCGGCCGAGGCCCCCGCCCCCAAGGCGGAGAAGGCCGAGAAGGCCGCCGGCCAGCAGCAGATCGACATCCCGGGCCAGCCCTCGCCCAAGACCCCGTCGGAGCAGGGCGCCGGCGACGAGCAGCCGGCCGGCGAGCGCCGCCGGCGCCGCGCCACCGCCCCCGCCGGTTCGCCGGACGGCGCCGCCGGGACCGAGACCGCGCAGGCCGTCAAGACCGAGGCCCGTACGGAAGCCCGTACCGAGTCCCGCGAGGTCAGGGCCGAGGCGCAGACCGACACCCGGACCGAGGGCGCCGTCGACGGCGCCGAGGGCCGCGGCCGCCGGGACCGCGGCGAGCGCGGTGACCGCCGCGACCGCCGGGACCGCCAGCGCGACCGCAAGGGCGACGACCAGCAGGGCGGCGGCCAGGGCGGCCAGCGCAAGGACCGCCAGGAGCGTCAGGGCCAGGGCGGCGGCCAGGGTCAGCAGGGCGGCCAGCAGGCCGGTCCGCAGGACGACTACGACGACGAGGCCGGCGGTCGCCGGGGCCGTCGCGGGCGCTACCGCGACCGCCGCGGGCGCCGTGGCCGCGACGACTTCCAGGCCGGCGAGCCGCAGGTCGCCGACGACGACGTCCTGATCCCCGTCGCGGGCATCCTCGACATCCTCGACAACTACGCGTTCATCCGGACCTCCGGCTACCTGCCCGGCCCGAACGACGTGTACGTCTCCCTCGCCCAGGTCCGCAAGAACGGCCTGCGCAAGGGCGACCACGTCACCGGCGCCGTGCGCCAGCCGAAGGAGGGCGAGCGCCGCGAGAAGTTCAACGCGCTGGTCCGCCTGGACTCCGCGAACGGCATGGCCGCCGACTCCGGCCGCGGCCGCCCCGAGTTCAACAAGCTGACCCCGCTCTACCCGCAGGACCGGCTCCGCCTGGAGACCGACCCGGGCGTGCTGACCACGCGGATCATCGACCTCGTGTCGCCGATCGGCAAGGGCCAGCGCGGTCTGATCGTGGCCCCGCCGAAGACCGGCAAGACCATGATCATGCAGGCGATCGCCAACGCGATCACCCACAACAACCCCGAGTGCCACCTGATGGTCGTCCTGGTCGACGAGCGTCCGGAAGAGGTCACCGACATGCAGCGGTCGGTCAAGGGCGAGGTCATCTCCTCGACCTTCGACCGCCCGGCCGAGGACCACACCACCGTCGCCGAGCTGGCCATCGAGCGCGCCAAGCGCCTCGTGGAGCTGGGTCACGACGTGGTCGTCCTGCTCGACTCGATCACCCGCCTGGGCCGCGCGTACAACCTCGCCGCCCCGGCCTCCGGCCGCATCCTGTCCGGTGGTGTCGACTCGACCGCGCTCTACCCGCCGAAGCGCTTCTTCGGCGCCGCGCGCAACATCGAGGACGGCGGCTCGCTGACCATCCTGGCCACCGCGCTGGTCGACACCGGCTCGCGCATGGACGAGGTGATCTTCGAGGAGTTCAAGGGCACCGGCAACATGGAGCTCAAGCTCGACCGGAAGCTCGCCGACAAGCGCATCTTCCCGGCCGTCGACGTCGACGCCTCGGGCACGCGCAAGGAGGAGATCCTCCTCGGCAGCGACGAGCTCGCCGTCACCTGGAAGCTGCGCCGCGTGCTGCACGCGCTCGACCAGCAGCAGGCGATCGAGCTGCTCCTCGACAAGATGAAGCAGACGAAGTCGAACGGCGAGTTCCTCCTCCAGATCCAGAAGACCACTCCCGGAGCGAGCAACAACGACTGACGCGACCTGCGCCGACCACCGCGCCCACCGTGTTCACACGGTGGGCGCGGTGTTCTTCCCGCCCGGATGCCGCCCGGATCCGCCCGAATCCCGGGGAATCCGCGCGCAACCCTTTACCGCCCTCCACCGTCACAGAAGGTGAATCTAGGGCCGAAGGCCGGGGGTTGGGGCGATGACCGAGCAGACGAACAGCGGCGGCAGGGGCGGCCGGCGCCGCAAGGTGCCGCTCTTCCTCACGGGGGCCCTCGTGGTCCTCGTCCTCGGCGGAGCCGGCTTCGGCTACGCCTACTACAAGAAGCTCGACCACAACATCCAGGGCGTCGACATCAACGCCCAGCTCGGCGCCCAGCGCCCCGTCGACGTCGACGACGGCTCCATGGACATCCTCGTCCTCGGCTCCGACTCGCGCTCCGGCGACAACGGCGCCTACGGCAGGGACGAGGGCGGCGCCCGCTCCGACACCGCGATGGTCGTCCACGTCCACGAGGGCCACAAGAAGGCCAGCGTCGTCTCCATACCCCGCGACACCCTCATCACCAGGCCGGACTGCGTCGACGCGCAGGGCGCCGAGGTCCCCGGCCGGCGCCGCGCCATGTTCAACACGGCGTACGAGGTCGGCGGCCCCGCCTGCGCCGTGAAGAGCGTCGAGGCGATGTCCGGCATCCGCATGGACCACTACGTCGAGGTCGACTTCGCCGGCTTCAAGGAGATCATCGACGAGCTCGGCGGCGTCGAGATCACCACCACCCGGCCCATCAAGGACGACGACAGCCACCTCGACCTCGCGCCGGGCCCCCACACCCTCGACGGCGAGCAGGCCCTCGGCCTCGTCCGCACCCGCAAGGGCGTCGGCGACGGCAGCGACCTCGGCCGCATCCAGCTCCAGCAGGCCTTCGTCAAGGCCCTCGTGGAGCAGGTCAAGGGCCTCGGCGTCCTCACCGACCCGGCGAAGCTCCTCGGCCTCGCCGACGCCGCCACCAGGGCCATCACCCCCGACTCCGAGCTCGACTCGGTCCAGGAGCTGACGGGCTTCGCCCGGGGCCTCTCCGGCATCGACGCCGCGAACGTCCACATGGTCACCCTGCCCGTCGTGTACGACCGGATCGACCCCAACCGCGTCGTGCCCCTGGAGCGGCAGTCCGCGCAGGTCTGGGAGGCGCTCAGGGCCGACCTGCCCGTCCCCGCCACCGCGACGAAGGACACCGCCACCGGAGCGGCCGAGGGCGTCGTCGGATGACCCGGCCGGACAGCCGGTCCGAGACCCGGCCCGAGAGCCGACCGGACCGTCGGCCCGACAGCCCGGGAATACCTCCGGCCCGACCCCGGTTTGGGGAGATGCGGCCGGTCCTGGCAGACTGGTACGTCGGCCCCGGTTCACGCATGCCGCAACCCGCGGCGGCGACCCGGTGCCCTCCCGGAACATAGGAGACACCTTGAAGCGCGAGATCCACCCCGAGTACGTCGAGACCCAGGTCAGCTGCACCTGTGGCGCGTCGTTCACCACCCGTAGCACCCTCACCGACGGCACCATCCGTGCCGAGGTCTGCTCCGAGTGCCACCCGTTCTACACGGGCAAGCAGAAGATCCTCGACACCGGCGGCCGCGTCGCCCGCTTCGAGGCCCGCTTCGGCAAGGCCGCCGGCTCCGCCAACAAGTAGCGAGCCCCTGCGCCGGTCCACGGTCGCCCCGCGCGGGTGCCGGGACCGGCGCTTTGGCGTCCCCGTAGCAACTGACGAAAACCAGGAGCCCCCGCATGTTCGAGGCGGTCGAGGAACTGGTCGGCGAGCACGCCGACCTCGAGAAGAAGCTGGCGGACCCCTCGGTCCACGCCGACCAGGCGAATGCGCGCAAGCTCAACAAGCGCTACGCCGAGCTGACCCCGATCGTCGCCACCTACCGCTCCTGGAAGCAGACCGGTGACGACATCGAGACCGCCCGCGAGCTGGCGCACGACGACCCCGACTTCGCCGCCGAGGTCAAGCAGCTGGAGAAGGACCGGGAGGAGCTGACCGAACGGCTCCGCCTGCTCCTCGTCCCGCGCGACCCCAGCGACGACAAGGACGTCATCCTGGAGATCAAGGCCGGCGCCGGCGGCGACGAGTCCGCGCTCTTCGCCGGCGACCTGCTCCGCATGTACCTCCGGTACGCCGAGCGCGTCGGCTGGAAGACCGAGATCATCGACGCCACCGAGTCCGAGCTGGGCGGCTACAAGGACGTCCAGGTCGCCGTGAAGACCAAGGGCGGCAACGGCGCCACCGAGCCCGGCCAGGGCGTCTGGGCCCGGCTCAAGTACGAGGGCGGGGTGCACCGCGTCCAGCGCGTGCCCGCCACCGAGTCCCAGGGCCGCATCCACACCTCCGCCGCCGGCGTGCTCGTCACGCCCGAGGCCGAGGAGGTCGAGGTCGAGATCCACGCCAACGACCTGCGGATCGACGTCTACCGCTCGTCCGGGCCCGGCGGCCAGTCGGTCAACACCACCGACTCCGCCGTCCGCATCACCCACCTGCCGACCGGCATCGTCGCCTCCTGCCAGAACGAGAAGAGCCAGCTCCAGAACAAGGAGCAGGCCATGCGCATCCTGCGCTCCCGGCTCCTCGCCGCCGCCCAGGAGAAGGCCGAGGCCGAGGCCGCCGACGCCCGCCGCAGCCAGGTCCGCACCGTCGACCGCTCCGAGAAGATCCGGACGTACAACTTCCCGGAGAACCGCATCTCGGACCACCGCGTCGGCTTCAAGTCGTACAACCTCGACCAGGTGCTCGACGGCGAACTGGACGCGGTGATCCAGGCCTGCGTCGACGCCGACTCGGCGGCGAAGCTCGCCGCGGCGTAAGGCCCCCACAGGCCGTACGGCCCGTACGGCCGTACGGCCACCCTCAAGCCCCACCCCGCACCACGGAGGACCAGCGTGCAGTCACTTTCTGGGGGGCGACCCCCAGGCCCCCGCAGTCTGCTGCTCGCCGAGGTGGCCCAGGCCACCCGGCGGCTGGCCGACGCCGGCGTCCCCTCCCCGCGCTTCGACGCCGAGGAGCTCGCCGCGTTCGTGCACGGCGTCAAGCGGGGGGAGCTGCACAACGTCAAGGACGCGGACTTCGACGCCCGCTACTGGGAGACGGTCGCCCGCCGCGAGGCCCGCGAACCCCTCCAGCACATCACCGGGCGGGCGTTCTTCCGCTACCTGGAGCTCCAGGTGGGGCCCGGCGTCTTCGTGCCCCGCCCGGAGACCGAGTCGGTCGTCGGCTGGGCCATAGACGCCGTGCGCGCCATGGACGTCGTCGAACCGCTCGTCGTCGACCTGTGCACCGGCTCCGGGGCCATCGCCCTCGCCATGGCCCAGGAGGTGCCGCGCTCCCGCGTGCACGCCGTCGAGCTCTCCGACGACGCCCTCGTCTGGACCCGGAGGAACGCCGAGGGCTCCCGCGTCACCGTCCACCAGGGCGACGCGCTCACCGCCCTGCCCGAGCTGGACGGCCAGGTCGACCTGGTCATCTCCAACCCGCCGTACATCCCGCTCACCGAGTGGGAGTACGTGGCGCCCGAGGCCCGCGACCACGACCCGGAGATGGCCCTCTTCTCCGGCGAGGACGGCCTCGACACCATCCGCGGCATCGAGCGCACCGCCCACCGCCTGCTCCGCCCCGGCGGCCTCGTCGTCATCGAGCACGCGGACACCCAGGGCGGCCAGGTGCCCTGGATCTTCAACGAGGAGGCCGGCTGGGCGGACGCCGCCGACCACCCCGACCTGAACAACCGGCCGCGCTTCGCGACCGCCCGCAAGGCGACGCCATGACGGCCCCGACCGTCATCACCGCCATGACGAACCACGCGTACGAGGAGGCCGGGAACTGATGGCACGGCGATACGACTGCAACGAGGCGACCGACCGACTGACCGGCCTGCGCGAGGCCGCGTCCGCCGTCCGCCGGGGCGAACTGGTCGTGCTGCCCACCGACACCGTGTACGGGATCGGGGCGGACGCCTTCAGCAGCGAGGCCGTGGCGGACCTGCTGGCAGCCAAGGGGCGCGGCCGCAACATGCCCACGCCCGTGCTCATCGGCTCCCCGAACACCCTCCACGGCCTGGTCACCGACTTCTCCGAGCAGGCCTGGGAGCTCGTCGACGCCTTCTGGCCCGGCGCGCTCACCCTGGTCGCCAAGCACCAGCCGTCCCTCCAGTGGGACCTCGGCGACACCCGGGGCACCGTCGCCGTCCGGATGCCGCTGCACCCGGTCGCGATCGAGCTGCTCACCGAGGTCGGCCCGATGGCCGTCTCCTCGGCCAACCTCACCGGCCACCCGTCGCCGGAGGACTGCGACGCCGCGCAGAACATGCTCGGCGACTCCGTCTCCGTGTACCTCGACGGCGGCCCGACGCCCGGCAACGTCCCCTCGTCCATCGTCGACGTGACGGGACCGGTGCCGGTGCTGCTGCGCGCGGGGGCGCTCTCCCCGGAGGAGCTCCGGAAGGTCGTACCCGACCTCGAGGTGGCCAGTTGACCGCCCCTGAGGGGCGTGGCATAGCGGGGCACGACGACAGCGACACCTTCCGCATCCTCCACGTCAGCACCGGCAACGTCTGCCGCTCGCCGATCACCGAGCGGCTGACCCGCCACGCCCTGAGCGACCGGCTCGGGGACCCCCTCGGCGGCGGCCTGATCGTGGAGAGCGCGGGCACCTGGGGCCACGAGGGGGCCCCGATGGAGGCCAACGCGGAGCTGGTCCTCGCCGACTTCGGCGCGGACCACACCGGCTTCGTGGGCCGCGAGCTCCTCGACGAGCACGTCATCCGCGCGGACCTCGTCCTGACGGCGACCCGCGACCACCGGGCGCAGGTCATCTCGATGGGCCACTCGGCGGGCCTGCGCACCTTCACCCTGAAGGAGTTCACCCGCCTGGTCCGCGCCATCGACCCGGCCACGCTCCCGGACCCGCGCGACGAGGGCATGGTCGAACGCGCCCGGGCCCTGGTCCGCGCGGCCGCGGCTCTACGCGGGTGGCTCCTGGCCCCGTCCCCGGACGCGGACGAGGTCAACGACCCGTACGGCGCCCCCATCACCTTCTTCCGCTCGATCGGCGACGAGATCAACCAGGCCCTGGACCCGGTGGTCACGGCGCTGACGGGAGTGGCGGCGCGGCGCTGAGCCGGTCGGCCCCGGCCCCGTCCGGCGGACGGAGTCCGGCGCAGCGGCCCGGAGCCCGGGAGGCCCCCCGGGGCCGAGCGGCGCGAGGGGCGCGTCGGAGGAGGGGCTCAACCAGGTGCTGGACCCCGTGGTGACGGCCCTGACGGGAGTGGCGGCGCGGCGCCGAGCGCTCCGGTGCTCGGCGCGCGCGTCCGGCGCGGGGTACCTACATTGGTGCCATGCCGGTCACCGCGCCCCCTCACGACGCCCTCGACGTCCTGCGCCGGCAGGACCCGGAGGTCGCCGACGTGCTGCTCGGCGAGGAGCGGCGGCAGGCCGACAGCCTCCAGCTGATCGCGGCGGAGAACTTCACCTCGCCCGCCGTCCTCGCCGCCCTCGGCTCCCCGCTCGCCAACAAGTACGCCGAGGGCTACCCCGGCGCCCGGCACCACGGCGGCTGCGAGTACGCCGACGCCGTCGAGCGGATCGCCGTACGGCGGGCCACCGCGCTCTTCGGAGCCGACCACGCGAACGTCCAGGCCCACTCCGGCTCCTCGGCCGTCCTGGCGGCGTACGCGGCCCTTCTCAGGCCCGGTGACACGGTCCTCGCCATGGGCCTGGAGCACGGCGGGCACCTCACCCACGGCTCGCCCGCCAACTTCTCCGGCCGCTGGTTCGACTTCGTCCCGTACGGCGTCGACGCCGAGACCGGGCTCGTCGACTACGAGCAGGTCGCCGCCCTCGCCCGCCACCACCGCCCCAAGGCGATCGTCTGCGGCTCCATCTCCTACCCCCGCCACCTCGACTACGCCCTCTTCCGCGAGATCGCCGACGAGACCGGCGCCTACCTGATCGCCGACGCGGCCCACACCCTCGGCCTGGTCGCCGGGGGAGCGGCCCCCAGCCCCGTCCCGTACGCCGACGTCGTCTGCGCCACCACCCACAAGGTGCTGCGCGGCCCGCGCGGCGGGATGATCCTGTGCGGGGAGGAGCTCGCGGGCCGGATCGACCGGGCGGTGTTCCCGTTCAGCCAGGGCGGCGCCCAGATGCACACGATCGCGGCCAAGGCGGTGGCCTTCGGCGAGGCGGAGGCGCCCGCGTTCACCGCGTACGCCCATCGGGTGGTCGAGCACGCCCGGGTCCTCGCCGCCGCCCTCGCCGCCGAGGGCTTCGCCCCGACCACCGGCGGCACCGACACCCACCTGATCACCGCCGACCCCGCCCCCCTCGGCGTCGACGGGCGCACCGCCCGCACCCGGCTCGCCGCCGCCGGCATCGTCCTCGACACCTGCGCCCTGCCGTACGGGGAGGCGCGCGGCATCCGGCTCGGCACGGCCGCCGTCACCACCCAGGGCATGGGCGCCCCCGAAATGGCCAGGATCGCCGGCCTGTTCACCGCCGCGCTCCGCGACGACCCCGAGGAGACGGCCCGCGTACGGGCGGAGGTCCGCGCGCTGACCGGCCTGTTTCCGCCGTACGGACGCTGAGCGGACGCCCGCTGCAACCGTCCGGGCGCCCCGCGTGTCTCCCAGCACATGGACGGCACGGCTAGGGTGTGGGGCTGAGATGGCCAGCGATTCCTGTGGGGCAGCCCGTGCGTGATTACCTGCTGACGCTCTGTGTCACGGCCGCGGTGACCTACCTGCTCACCGGTCCGGTGCGCAAGTTCGCCATCGCGACCGGGGCGATGCCGGAGATCCGCGCCCGCGACGTGCACCGAGAACCGACTCCGCGGCTCGGTGGCATCGCCATGTTCTTCGGGCTGTGCGCGGGACTGCTCGTCGCCGCCAACCTGCAGAACCTCGGCAGCGTCTTCGACCTGTCCAACGAGCCCCGCGCACTGCTCTCCGGCGCCGCCCTGATCTGGCTGATCGGCGTCCTGGACGACAAGTTCGAGCTGGACGCGCTCATCAAGCTGGGCGCGCAGATGATCTCGGCCGGCGTCATGGTCGCGCAGGGCCTGACGATCCTGTGGCTGCCGATCCCCGGCGTCGGCGTCGTCTCCCTGACCCCCGGGCAGGGCACGCTCCTCACCGTCGCCCTGGTGGTCCTCACCATCAACGCGGTGAACTTCGTCGACGGCCTCGACGGCCTCGCCGCCGGCATGGTCTGCATCGCCGCCACCGCCTTCTTCCTGTACGCCTACCGCCTCTGGTACGGCTACACGATCGAGGCCGCCGCCCCCGCCACGCTCTTCACCGCCATCCTCATGGGCATGTGCCTGGGCTTCCTGCCGCACAACATGCACCCGGCGCGGATCTTCATGGGCGACTCCGGCTCGATGCTGATCGGCCTGATCCTGGCCGCCTCCGCCATCTCGATCACCGGTCAGGTCGACCCCGACGTGCTGAAGCTCTTCGAGGGCTCGACCCGCGAGGCCACCCACGCCGCCCTGCCGGTCTTCATCCCGCTCCTGCTGCCGCTGACGATCATCGCGATCCCGATGGCGGACCTGGTCCTGGCGATCGTGCGCCGCACCTGGAAGGGCCAGTCGCCGTTCGCGGCCGACCGCGGCCACCTGCACCACCGGCTCCTGGAGATCGGCCACTCGCACAGCCGCGCGGTGCTGATCATGTACTTCTGGTCGGCCCTGATCGCCTTCGGGACGCTGGCGTACTCGGTCCACTCGACCTCGATGTGGATCGTCCTCGGGGTCGTCGCGCTCAGCGCGATCGGCCTGGTGCTGCTCCTGATGCCGCGCTTCACGCCGCGCGCGCCCCGCTGGGCCGAGTCCGTCGTGCCGCCCCGCTACCGGCGCCGCAAGCCGGCCCCGGCCGCGGAGGCGGAGACGGTCCCGGAGCCGGTCGCGGCCGGGACGGAGCGGGTCCCGGTGCCCGCCGGCATCAACGGCGCCACCGCCATCGGCAACCGCGCGCGCTTCACCGACCGGCGGAAGGCCGGAACGCCGAGTTGACGAAGGGCGCGGCAGCGGTCATTACCAGACAAGCCGCACCGCTGTCGCGCACACACGCGCGGTGTAGCCCTCATGTGTGACAACTGGCACACCTTATGGGTAAAGACCTATTCAAATAGTTTGTGATACCGTTCACGAGACCCGGCGACAGTGCCGAAAGACCGTAGTGCGACGGTCCGTTGGCCCCGAGACCCACCTCGGACCGGGCTTACGCTCGTCCATGACGACACCATCGCCCCCTCCATCAAGCGGAGACACCGCCATGCCGTCCAACGACGCACGCATCCTTCTGCACACCGTCATCCCCACCGCAGCCGTCGGCGCCGTCGCCACGGTCGTCAGCGGGGTGGTCGCCGGTGGCAAGGGAGCACTCGGCGGAGTCGTCGGCACCCTGGTGGTCATCCTCTTCATGGGGATCGGACAGCTGGTCCTCCAGCGCACGGCGAAGTCGCTGCCGCACCTGTTCCAGGCGATGGGGCTGATGCTCTACACGGCCCAGCTCCTGGTGCTCTTCATCTTCCTTGCGTTGCTCAAGAACACCACGCTGTTCGACTTCAAGGCCTTCGCCTTCACGCTGCTCGCCGCGACCGTCGTGTGGGTCGCCGCGCAGGCCCGGGCCTACATGAAGGCCAAGATCAGCTACATCGACCCCGGAAACACGGGGTCGAAGTCGTGAAGGGTAGGGCCGGGATAAAGCCGCGTTCGGCTTCCTGCTATCGTCCGGTGCCAACTGCGGCACTGCGGGCGCGGGCATCCGAGACGCCTGTCCCAGCGCGAGGCTCGAAGCCGAACCGCCGCCCCCTTATCCGTAAGACCAGTCCAGTGCCGACCCGCGGCTGCGTGCCGCGCCGACACAACGAGGTTGCCGTACCTATGCGCCACGCTGAAGGAGCCCGCGGTGAGTGCTGACCAGACGCTTGCCTTCGACCCGGATTGCCACATCTTCACCGGATGTGGCTTCCCGGCGCCGGGCCTGCACACGTTCATGTACGAGCCGATCGCCACGTGGGGCAGCTTCGAGCTGACGAAGCCCATGCTGCTCGCGATCCTGAGCTCCGTCGTGGTCGTCGGGTTCTTCTGGGCCGCCTTCCGCAAGCCGAAGCTGATCCCCGGCAAGATGCAGATGGTCGGCGAGGCCGGTTACGACTTCGTGCGCCGCGGCATCGTCTACGAGATCATCGGCAAGAAGGACGGCGAGAAGTACGTCCCGCTCATGGTGACGCTGTTCTTCCTCGTCTGGATGATGAACCTCTGGTCGATCATCCCGCTGGCCCAGTTCCCGGTCACCTCGCTGATCGCGTTCCCGGTGGCCCTGGCGCTTGTCGTCTACGTCGTCTGGGTCTCGCTCACCTTCAAGAAGCACGGCTTCGTCGGTGGCTGGAAGAACATCGTCGGCTACGACAAGTCGCTCGGCCCGATCCTTCCCCTGGTCGTCGTCCTCGAGTTCTTCTCGAACCTGCTGATCCGGCCCTTCACGCACGCGGTCCGACTGTTCGCGAACATGTTCGCCGGTCACCTGCTCATCGTGATGTTCTCGCTGGCCTCTTGGTACCTGCTCAACGGCCTCGGCATCGTCTACGCCGCCACGTCGTTCGTGATGGTCATCGTCATGACCGCGTTCGAGCTCTTCATCCAGGCCGTCCAGGCGTACGTCTTCGTCCTCCTGGCCGCCAGCTATATCCAGGGCGCGCTCTCCGAGCACCACTGAGTCCGGCCCCGACCGGCAGCACACCCCACAAACCAACAGTCGTCCGGTGGCCAACCCCCACCGGGTCCTTGAAAGAGAAGGAAGAACCGGCATGTCCGCTCTCCAGACCCTCGCCGCTGTCGAAGGAAACGTCGCCGCCATCGGTTACGGCCTCGCCGCGATCGGCCCCGGCGTCGGCGTCGGCATCATCTTCGGTAACGGCACCCAGGCCCTCGCCCGCCAGCCCGAGGCCGCCGGCCTGATCCGTACCAACCAGATCATGGGTTTCGCCTTCTGTGAGGCGCTCGCCCTCATCGGCATCGTCATGGGCTTCGTTTACTAAGCCCGATTTCGACGACAGCCACTTTTACGGAAGGCACTGATGTGAACGCTCTGCTTCTTGCGGCGGCGGAGGAGCCCCAGCCTCCTCTGATCCCGCATCTCGACGAGCTCGTCATCGGCCTGATCGCCTTCGTCATCGTCTTCGGCTTCCTCGCCAAGAAGCTCCTCCCGAACATCAACAAGGTTCTGGACGAGCGCCGCGAGGCCATCGAGGGTGGCATCGAGAAGGCCGAGTCGGCCCAGATCGAGGCTCAGAGTGTGCTGGAGCAGTACAAGGCCCAGCTCGCCGAGGCCCGCCACGAGGCCGCGCGTCTTCGCCAGGAGGCGACGGAGCAGGGCACCGCGATCATCCAGGAGATGAAGGCGGAAGGCCAGCGCCAGCGCGAGGAGATCATCGCGGCCGGCCACGCGCAGATCGAGGCGGACCGCAAGGCGGCGTCCGCGTCGCTGCGCCAGGACGTGGGCAAGCTCGCCACCGACCTGGCCGGCAAGCTGGTCGGCGAGTCCCTCCAGGACACCGCCCGCCAGAGCCGCACGATCGACCGCTTCCTCGACGAGCTCGAGGAGAAGGCAGAGGCCGTCCGATGAACGGAGCGAGCCGTGAGGCACTGGCAGCCGCCCGTGAGTCCCTCGACGCGCTGACCGACAACACCCCGGTCGACGCGACGAAGCTCGCGGACGAGCTCGCCGCCGTCACCGCGCTGCTCGACCGCGAGGTGTCGCTGCGCCGGGTCCTGACCGACCCCGCCCAGTCGGGTGAGGCCAAGGCCGCACTCGCGCAGCGACTCCTGAGCGGTCAGGTGGGCGGCGAGACCGCCGACCTGGTCTCGGGCATGGTCCGCTCCCGCTGGTCGCGCTCGCGCGACCTGGTCGACGCGACCGAGGAGCTGGCGAACACCGCGGACCTCACCGCGGCGCAGAAGGCGGGCACCCTCGACGGAGTCGAGGACGAGCTGTTCCGCTTCGGCCGGATCGTGTCCTCCAGCACCGAGCTCCGCTCGGCGCTGACGGACAAGGCCGCCACGGCCACCGCCAAGGGCACGCTGCTCCGCAGCCTGCTGGGCGGCAAGGCCCACGCGACCACCGAGCGCCTGGTCGTCCGTCTGGTGACCCAGCCCCGGGGACGTAGCCTGGAAGCGGGACTCGAGTCCCTGTCCAAGCTCGCCGCGGCGCGCCGGGACCGGATGGTCGCGGTCGTCACCTCGGCGGTGCCGCTGTCGGACCGGCAGAAGCAGCGCCTCGGTGCCGCCCTCGCCAAGCTGTACGGCCGCGAGATGCACCTGAACCTGGACGTGGACCCCTCGGTCCTCGGCGGGATCTCGGTGCGGGTCGGCGACGAGGTCATCGACGGCACCGTCGCGGAGCGCCTCGGCGAGGCGACCCGCCGCCTGGCCGGCTGACGCGGTCACCACAGCAGAAAAGCATCACAGCATCACCAGCGGCCCGGTTGGGCCGTGCAGAGATTGCAGAAGATTCCTGGGGGTCGGCCCCCAGACCCCTTAAGAAACTTCGGGCCCAACAAGGAGAGCAGGGAACCCAGATGGCGGAGCTCACGATCCGGCCGGAGGAGATCCGGGACGCACTGGAGACCTTTGTCCAGTCGTACCAGCCGGACGCGGCCTCGCGCGAGGAGGTCGGCACGGTCAGCCTGGCCGGCGACGGCATCGCGAAGGTCGAGGGTCTTCCCTCGGCCATGGCGAACGAGCTGCTGAAGTTCGAGGACGGCACCCTCGGTCTCGCGCTGAACCTCGAAGAGCGCGAGATCGGTGCGATCGTCCTCGGCGAGTTCAGCGGCATCGAGGAGGGGCAGTCGGTGCAGCGCACCGGCGAGGTCCTCTCCGTCGGTGTCGGCGAGGGATACCTCGGCCGCGTTGTCGACCCGCTCGGCAACCCGATCGACGGTCTCGGCGAGATCGCGACCGAGGGCCGCCGCGCCCTCGAGCTGCAGGCCCCGGGCGTCATGGCCCGTAAGTCGGTGCACGAGCCGATGGAGACCGGCTACAAGGCCGTCGACGCCATGACGCCGGTCGGCCGCGGCCAGCGTCAGCTGGTCATCGGCGACCGTCAGACCGGCAAGACCGCGCTGTGCGTCGACACGATCATCAACCAGCGCGACAACTGGCGCTCGGGCGACGTGAACAAGCAGGTCCGCTGCATCTACGTCGCCGTCGGCCAGAAGGGCTCGACCATCGCGTCCGTGCGCGGCGCCCTGGAAGAGGCCGGTGCGCTCGAGTACACGACGATCGTCGCCGCCCCGGCGTCCGACCCGGCCGGCTTCAAGTACCTGGCGCCGTACACCGGCTCGGCCATCGGCCAGCACTGGATGTACCAGGGCAAGCACGTCCTGATCGTCTTCGACGACCTGTCGAAGCAGGCCGACGCCTACCGCGCCGTGTCGCTGCTGCTGCGCCGCCCGCCGGGCCGTGAGGCCTACCCGGGTGACGTCTTCTACCTGCACTCGCGTCTCCTCGAGCGCTGCGCGAAGCTCTCGGACGAGCTGGGTGCCGGCTCGATGACCGGTCTGCCGATCGTCGAGACCAAGGCGAACGACGTCTCGGCGTTCATCCCGACCAACGTCATCTCCATCACCGACGGCCAGTGCTTCCTGGAGTCCGACCTGTTCAACGCCGGCCAGCGCCCGGCCCTGAACGTCGGTATCTCGGTCTCCCGAGTCGGTGGCTCCGCCCAGCACCCGGCCATGAAGCAGATCGCCGGTCGCCTCCGCGTGGACCTCGCCCAGTTCCGTGAGCTGGAGGCCTTCGCGGCCTTCGGTTCCGACCTGGACGCGGCCTCGAAGGCGCAGCTGGAGCGCGGTCAGCGGATGGTCGAGCTGCTCAAGCAGGCTCAGTACCAGCCGATGCCCACGGAGAACCAGGTCGTCTCGGTCTGGGCCGGCACCACCGGCAAGATGGACGACGTCCCGGTCGCCGACATCCGCCGCTTCGAGGCCGAGCTCCTGGCGTACCTGCGCCAGAACCACTCCGGTCTCATGACCTCCATCCGCGAGGGCAAGAAGATGTCGGACGACACCCTCACGGCCGTCGCCGACGCCATCGCGGAGTTCAAGCAGCAGTTCGAGACGTCCGACGGCAAGCTGCTCGGCGCGGACGCCCCTGCCGCCGTCAACGTCTCGAAGTGACGACGGAAGGGACCTGACTCATGGGAGCGCAGCTCCGGGTCTACAAGCGTCGCATCAAATCCGTCACCGCGACGAAGAAGATCACCAAGGCGATGGAGATGATCGCCGCCTCGCGTGTCGTCAAGGCGCAGCGCAAGGTGCAGGCGTCGACCCCGTACGCGACCGAGCTCACCCGCGCGGTCACGGCGGTGGCCACGGGTGCGAACGACAAGCACCCGCTGACCACCGAGGCGGAGAACCCGAGCCGTGCCGCGGTCCTGCTCCTGTCGAGCGACCGCGGCCTGGCCGGCGCCTTCAACTCCAACGCCATCAAGGCGGCGGAGAAGCTCATCGAGGAGCTGGGGGCCAAGGGCCGCACGGTCGACGTCTACGTCGTCGGTCGCCGCGGCGTCGCGCACTTCAACTTCCGTGAGCGGAAGCTGAGCGACACGTGGACCGGCTTCACGGACGAGCCCACGTACGCGGACGCCAAGAAGATCGCGGCACCGCTGATCGAGGCGATCGAGAAGGACACGGCCGACGGTGGTGTGGACGAGCTCCACATCGTCTACACCGAGTTCGTCTCGATGATGACCCAGACGGCCGTCGAGGCCCGGCTGCTGCCCCTCAGCCTCGACGAGGTGGCGAAGGAGGCCGGCGAGCCGGACACCCTCCGTCCGCTGTACGACTTCGAGCCGTCGGCGGAGGACGTCCTCGACGCCCTGCTGCCGCGCTACGTCGAGAGCCGGATCTACAACGCGCTGCTCCAGTCGGCTGCCTCCAAGCACGCCGCCACGCGCCGCGCGATGAAGTCGGCCACCGACAACGCGGGAGACTTGATCAACAACCTCTCCCGACTTGCCAACGCGGCCCGCCAGGCCGAAATCACCCAGGAAATCAGCGAGATCGTCGGTGGCACCGCAGCCCTGGCCGACGCGACCGCGGGGAGTGACAAGTAATGACGACCACTGTTGAGACGGCCGCCGCCACGGGCCGCGTCGCCCGGGTCATCGGCCCGGTCGTCGACGTGGAGTTCCCCGTCGACGCGATGCCGGAGATCTACAACGCCCTGCACGTCGAGGTCGCCGACCCGGCCGAGGAGGGCGCGAAGAAGACGCTGACCCTCGAGGTCGCGCAGCACCTCGGCGACGGCATCGTCCGCGCCATCTCCATGCAGCCCACCGACGGCCTGGTCCGCCAGGCCCCCGTGGTGGACACCGGCGACGGCATCACCGTGCCCGTCGGCGACGTCACCAAGGGCCGCGTGTTCAACACGCTGGGTCAGATCCTGAACGAGCCCGAGGCGGAGTCGGAGGTCGGCGAGCGCTGGTCCATCCACCGCAAGGCCCCGGCGTTCGACCAGCTCGAGTCGAAGACCGAGATGTTCGAGACCGGCCTCAAGGTCGTCGACCTCCTCACCCCGTACGTCAAGGGTGGAAAGATCGGTCTGTTCGGTGGTGCCGGTGTCGGCAAGACCGTTCTGATCCAGGAAATGATCATGCGTGTGGCGAAGCTGCACGACGGTGTCTCCGTGTTCGCCGGTGTCGGCGAGCGCACCCGTGAGGGCAACGACCTCATCGCGGAGATGGAGGAGTCCGGCGTTCTGGACAAGACCGCCCTGGTCTTCGGCCAGATGGACGAGCCCCCGGGCACCCGTCTGCGCGTCGCCCTCGCCGGTCTGACCATGGCGGAGTACTTCCGCGATGTGCAGAAGCAGGACGTGCTGTTCTTCATCGACAACATCTTCCGCTTCACCCAGGCCGGTTCCGAGGTCTCGACCCTGCTCGGCCGCATGCCCTCCGCGGTGGGCTACCAGCCGAACCTGGCCGACGAGATGGGTCTCCTCCAGGAGCGCATCACCTCGACCCGTGGTCACTCGATCACCTCGATGCAGGCGATCTACGTCCCCGCCGACGACCTCACCGACCCGGCGCCGGCGACCACCTTCGCCCACCTCGACGCGACGACGGTTCTCTCCCGTCCGATCTCCGAGAAGGGCATCTACCCGGCCGTGGACCCGCTGGACTCCACGTCCCGGATCCTGGACCCGCGCTACATCGCGCAGGACCACTACGACGCCGCCACGCGCGTCAAGGGGATCCTGCAGAAGTACAAGGACCTCCAGGACATCATCGCGATCCTCGGCATCGACGAACTGGGCGAGGAGGACAAGCTCGTCGTCCACCGTGCCCGCCGCGTCGAGCGCTTCCTGTCGCAGAACACCCACGCCGCCAAGCAGTTCACCGGTGTGGACGGTTCGGACGTTCCGCTCGACGAGTCGATCGCCGCGTTCAACGCGATCTGCGACGGTGAGTTCGACCACTTCCCGGAGCAGGCCTTCTTCATGTGTGGTGGTCTCGAGGACCTCAAGAAGAACGCCAAGGAGCTCGGCGTCTCCTGAGCCCCGTGCTCGCCTTGAGGGGGGCGGGACTCGTCCCGCCCCCCTCTCCACGCCCCCTAGAATTGACCCCAACACCCGGCACGACCGCCGGGTGGTGACCCGAGGAGCCACCCTTGGCCGCTGAGCTGCACGTCGAGCTGGTCGCCGCGGACCGGAGTGTCTGGTCCGGCGAGGCCACCCTGGTCATCGCGCGTACCACCTCCGGCGACATCGGCGTCATGCCCGGCCACCAGCCGCTGCTCGGTGTGCTGGAGTCGGGCCCGGTGACCATCCGTACGAGCGAGGGCGGGACCGTCGTCGCCGCCGTCCACGGCGGATTCATCTCGTTCGCGGACGACAAGCTGTCCCTGCTCGCGGAGGTCTGCGAGCTGGCGGACGAGATCGACGCCCAGCGCGCCGAGCGCGCGCTGGAGCGCGCCAAGACGGACTCCGACGCCGCCGCCGAGCGGCGCGCCGAGGTCCGGCTGCGCGCGGTAGCGGTCCGCTGACGGTCCGCGCAGAGTAGTGCCCTCAGCCGCGGCACGGCTGGAATTTTCCAGACCGTGCCGCGGCTGAGGCGATGCAGGTGCAGGTTGTATTCGGTTCGGCCGGCTGGTCCGGTCACGGGACGCAGCGAGGAGGTCGGTGAAGATGTTCCTCGCTCTGCTCGTGTGCGGCCTGGTCGTCGCACTGGTGGTGATCGGGCTCTTCGTCTTCGGTTTGCGCCGGAGACTGATCCAGAAGGCCGGCGGGACGTTCGACTGCTCGCTGCGCTGGAACGTCCCCGACGAGCCGGACCCGGCCGGCAAGGGCTGGGTGTACGGCGTCGCCCGCTACAGCGGTGACGAGATCGCCTGGTTCCGCGTCTTCTCGTACGCGCCCCGCCCGCGCCGGGTCCTGGAGCGCTCCTCCATCGTGGCCCTGGAGCGCCGGATGCCGGAGGGCGAGGAGGAGCTCGCGCTGCTCTCGGACGCGGTGATCCAGCCCTGTATGTACGAGGGCGTCCGCCTGGAGCTCGCGATGAGCGAGGACGCCCGGACGGGTTTCATGGCCTGGCTGGAGGCGGCGCCTCCGGGGCAGAGGGTCAACGTCGCGTAGTTCTGCACGACGACGGAAGACGACGGAAGCGGGGGACGGCGTGCTGCGCCGTCCCCCGCTTCTTCGTTCTCGCTCCCGTACGGGCTAGCTCAGGCCGCTGTTGATCGCGCCGACCAGCTCGCCGTTGGTGGTGTCACCGCTGAACTCCCAGAAGAAGGCACCGCCCAGGCCCTGGGACTTGGCCCAGCCCATCTTGGACGTGACCGTGGCCGGGGTGTCGTAGCTCCACCAGTTGGTGCCGCAGTGGGCGTAGGCCGTGCCGGCGATGGTGCCGGTGGCGGGGCAGGTGTTCTTGAGGACCTTGTAGTCCTCGATGCCCGCCTCGTACGTGCCGGGCGCCGCGCCCGTCGCCGTGCCGCCGGGGGCGGACTGGGTGACGCCGGTCCAGCCGCGTCCGTAGAAGCCGATGCCGAGCAGCAGCTTGTTGGCGGGGACGCCCTTCGCCTTGAACTTGGCGATCGCCTCGGCGGAGTTGAAGCCCGCCTGCGGGATGCCGGCGTACGAGGTGAGCGGGGAGTGCGGGGCCGTCGGGCCCTTGGCCGCCCAGGCGCCGAAGAAGTCGTACGTCATGACGTTGAGCCAGTCGTAGTACGGCGCGGCACCGGCGTAGTCGGCGGCGTCGATCTTGCCGCCGGCGGAGGCGTCGGCCGTGACGGCCGCGGTCACCAGGTTGTTGGCGCCGAACTTGGCGCGCATGGCCTGCATCATGTTCTTGAAGGAGGCCGGACCGCTGGTGTCGCAGGTCAGACCGCAGGCGTTGGGGTACTCCCAGTCCAGGTCGATGCCGTCGAAGACGTCGGCCCAGCGCGGGTCCTCGACCAGGTCGTAGCAGGACTGGGCGAAGGCGGTCGGGTTCTGCACGGCCTGGCCGAAGCCGCCGGACCAGGTCCAGCCGCCGAAGGACCAGAGGACCTTGATGTGCGGGTACGCCTTCTTCAGCTTGCGCAGCTGGTTGAAGTTGCCGCGCAGCGGCTGGTCCCAGGTGTCGGCGACGCCGTCGACCGACTGGTCGGCGGTGTAGGCCTTGTCGTAGTCGGCGTAGGAGTCGCCGATGGTGCACTTGCCGCCCTGGACGTTGCCGAAGGCGTAGTTGATGTGGGTGATCTTGGACGCGGAGCCCGAGGTCACGATGTTCTTCACGTGGTAGTTGCGCCCGTAGACGCCCCAGTTGGTGAAGTAGCCCAGCTTGACCGCGTTCGGCGGCGGCGGGATGTCCGGGCCGCCGGTGGTGCGGACCGGGACCGGGCCGGCGGTGGGGCCGGTCTGGTCGATGGTGTCGCGGGCGACCACGGTGTAGCTGTAGTCGGTGCCGGCGGTCAGGCCCGTGTCGGTGTAGGTGAGGCCCGTGGTCGTGGTGACCTTCGTGCCGTCGCGCAGCACGTCGTAGTTCTTGACGCCCTTGTCGTCGGTGGCCGCGGTCCAGGTGAGCTTCACCGAGGTGTCGGTGACGTTCGAGGCGACCGGGGTGCCGGGGGCGGAGGGCGGGTTGTCGCCGGGCACGGTGGAGCCGTCGCACGGAGCGCCGTTGATCTTGCAGCCGGTGGGCGCGCCGCTGCCGCTGCCGTTGAACCCGAAGGAGATGGACGCGCCGGGGGCGAGGGTGCCGTTCCAGCCGACGTTCTTGGCGGTCCAGTGGTTCGCGGAGTTGGTGACGGTGGCGTCCCACGCGGAGGTGACCGAGGTGCCGGCGGGGTAGTCCCACTCGACGGTCCAGGAGGTCAGGGTGGTGGTGCCGGTGTTCTTGATGGTCCAGTTGGCTCCGAAGCCGGAGCCCCAGTCCTGGGTCTTGGTGTAGGTGGCCGTGGCCGAGGTGGCCGCTTCGGCGGGGGTGGCGAGGCCGACCATGGCGGCCAGCGGCAGGACGAGGGCGGTCAGACCGGCAGCGGCCCGGTGTCTGAACCCTGCTCTGCGCGGTGCTTGAGTGCTCAACGGTGCTCCTCAAGTTGCGGACGGGGTGGGGGTGGTCCGTGGAGATGCGCGCGCCCCGCGAGCGTAGGAAGGTCTGGACCAATCGTCAAGAGGTCCAGACCAACGCAAGCGTGCCCTCCTACGCCCCCAACTCCTGGGCCAGCACAGCCGCTTGGACCCGGCTCCGCAGGCCGAGCTTCCCCAGCACCTTGCTGACGTGCGTCTTCACCGTCGCCTCCGCCATGTCGAGCCGTACCGCGATCTCCGCGTTCGACAGGCCCCGGCCGAGCGCCGAGAGGACCTGCCGCTCCCGGGGCGTCAGCGCGTCCAGGACGGCGGGGTCCGTCCCCCGCTCCGCCGCCGACGGCCGGCCGGACGCGGCGAACTCCGCGATGAGCCGCCGCGTCACCGCCGGGGCGATCAGCCCTTCGCCGCGCGCCACCGTCCGCACCGCCTCGATCAGCTCCCGGGCGTCCGCGTTCTTCAGGAGGAAGCCCGCGGCGCCCGCCCGCAGCGCCCCGAAGACGTACGCGTCCAGGTCGAAGGTGGTCAGGACGAGCACGTCCGCGAGGCCCTCCGCGACCACGATCCCGGTCGCCGTCACCCCGTCCATCCGGGGCATCTGCACGTCCATCAGGACCAGGTCCGGCCGCAGCTCGCGGGCCAGCTCCACCGCCCGCTCCCCGTCGGCCGCCTCCCCGACCACCTCGATGTCCGGCGCGCTGCCCAGGATCAGGACCAGGCCCGCCCGTACCGCGCTCTGGTCCTCGGCGACCACCACCCGCACCGTCATGCCCGCTCCCCGGCGACCGCCACCCGCACCGTCATGTCCGCTCCTCGTCGCTCGCGTCCACGGGCAGCTCCGCCCGCACCCGCCACAGTCTCCGTCCCCCGCCGTCCGTCACCGCACCCGCCTCGAAGGCCCCGCCGAGCAGGGCCGTCCGCTCCCGCATCCCCACCAGCCCCGCCCCCGAGCCGGGCGCGGTCGGCCCCGGGCGCTCCCCGTACGGACTGGTCACCTCGACCGCGAGGGCGTCCGGCTCCCGGGCGAGGACCACCCGGACCTCGCCGGGCGCCGCGTGCTTGAGCGCGTTGGTCAGCGACTCCTGCACGATCCGGTACGCGGCCAGCTCCACCGGCGCGGGCAGCCCCGCCGCACTCTCCCGGTTGTCCTCCAGGACGAGGACGAGACCGCTCGGCCGGGCGTTCGTCCGCGCCTGGTCGACCAGGGCGTCCAGGCCGGCGAGCGTCGGTGCGGCCGCCGGCTCCGCGTCCGCGCCGCTCTCCCGCAGCAGCCCGATGAGCCGGCGCATCTCGGCGAGCCCCGCCACGCTGTTCTCCCGGATGACCGTCAGCGCCTGCCGGGTCGTGCCCGGGTCGTCGAGCGAGAGCGCGGCCGTGGAGTGGATCGCGATCGCGGACAGGTGGTTGGCGACCATGTCGTGCAGCTCCCGTGCCATCCGGGCCCGCTCCGCCACCACCGCCTGCGTCCGGTCCATCTCGGCGAGCAGCGCCGTCTGCTCCGCCCGCAGCCGGGCCGCCTCCGCCGCCTCCCGGTGGTTGCGCACGATCGAGCCCGTGACCGCCGGCAGGAAGGAGATCGTGCCGACGAGCGCGCCGATCACGAGCGCGGCCGCGTTCTCCCACCAGACGAGCAGCACCACCGTGAGCGCCACGGTGACCAGGGCGGTGGTGTACGGGATGCGGCGGGCCGAGGCAGGAGTGCCGTACACCACCGACGCGTAGACGACGTCCGTGAACATCAGCAGGGTGGCGAGGTTGCCGCTGGTGAGCTGGTCCCCGGCGATCGCCAGGGCGGCGGCGACCAGCGCGGTCCGCGGGGCCGTGCGGCGCAGGGCCTCCGCCCCCGCCAGTACGAACAGCGGGACCAGCGTCGCCCACCGCTGCCCGAAGACGTGGTCGCGCGTCAGGTACAGGCCGAACGACCAGAGGACCAGACCACCCGCGAGCCCGGCGAGGGCGATGAGCAGGTCGGTGCGGTGCGGGCGGGGGAGCGTCACCGGGCGGGGGAGCGTCACGTACTCATCCAACACGCCCGTCCCCGCCCCGACCTCCTCGTCCGGGCCGATCCGTCCCTCCGTCGAACGATGTAGACGGGATTCGTCATCGGCGACGACGAACCGCGCCCGGCCCCACGGGACGCTGAGGGGGAACCGAAAGGGGAACCCTCGTGATCGTCACGCTGATCGTCGTCTGCGAGGTCGGCTTCTGGGTCCTGCTGGCCGCCGGCCTCGCCACCCGCTACCTGCTGAAGATGCCCCGGACGGGCCTGGCCCTGCTGCTGTGCGAACCGCTCCTGGAGGTCCTGCTCCTCGTCGTCACCGCGATCGACCTCAAGAACGGCGCCGACCCCAGCTGGCGGCACGGCCTCGCCGCGCTCTACATCGGCTACACCGTCGGCCACGGCCACCGCACCGTGAAGTGGCTCGACGGCCACGCCGCCCACCGCTTCGGCGGCGCCCCGCCGCCGGTCAAGCCCCCGCGGTACGGCATGGCCCGCGCCCGCCACGAGGGCACGGTCTGGCTCGGCTCGGTGACCGCCGCCGCCGTCGCCTCGGGCCTGCTGCTCCTGGCGGCCTGGTACGTCGGCGACGACGGGAACACCGAGAGCCTGCGCAGCTGGATCTTCGTCGCCTGGCGGGCGGCCGGCATCCACGGCCTGATCGCGCTCAGCTACGCGATCTGGCCGAAGAAAGCGCCGAAGGAGGCCCCGGAGCACGACCCCGGGAAGACCCGGGAGAAGGCGCCCGGGAAGGCCTCAGCGGTCCCCGCCCGGGACCCAGAGGACGTCCCCGACCTCCTTGTTGGCCGTCCGCGCGAGGATGAAGAGCAGGTCCGATAGGCGGTTGAGGTACGTGGCGGTCAGCGGGTTCATCGTCTCGCCGTGCACCTCCAGGGCCGCCCAGGTGGAGCGCTCCGCCCGCCGGACCACCGTGCACGCCTGGTGCAGCAGCGCCGCCCCGGGCGTGCCGCCCGGCAGGATGAAGGAGCGCAGCTTCTCCAGCTCCTCCAGGAAGCGGTCGCAGTCGGCCTCCAGCTTGTCCACGTAGGACTGCTCCACCCGCAGCGGCGGGTACTGCGGGTTCTCCACGACGGGGGTGGAGAGGTCCGCGCCGACGTCGAAGAGGTCGTTCTGGACGCGGACGAGGACCTTCACGACCTCCTCGTCGAGCTTCCCGAGGGCGATCGCCGTACCGATCACGGCGTTCGCCTCGTTGGCGTCGGCGTAGGCCGAGATCCTCAGATCCGTCTTGGCGGTGCGGCTCATGTCGCCGAGCGCCGTGGTGCCCTTGTCGCCGGTACGGGTGTAGATGCGCGTCAGATTGACCATGGCGCCAGCGTAGCCAGCCGCCCCCGCTCCGGAACGGGCGTGTGCCGACCGTCACGCGCGCGCCGCCCCCGCTCCCTCCCGTGCCGCCTGTCGCGAGTGTGACGTCCGTCAAAGAGGGCGTGACGCGCATTACTTAGCGGTCACATGGCGGCCCCGGACCGCTAATCTCCGCCGGAGAGCCAGAAGTGAACAGGCGTGGAGGGGTGGAACATCGTGGCCAGGAAGCTCGCCGTCATCGGGGCCGGACTCATGGGATCCGGCATCGCACAGGTCTCGGCACAGGCGGGCTGGGACGTCGTCCTGCGTGACGTCACCGACGCCGCCCTGACCCGCGGCACCGACGGCATCAAGGCGTCGTACGACCGCTTCGTCGCCAAGGGGAAGCTCGACGCCGCCGACGCGGACGCCGCCCTCGGCCGGATCACCGCCACCACCGACCTCGAAGCCGTCGCGGACGCCGACGTCATCGTCGAGGCCGTCTTCGAGAACCTCGACGTCAAGCACGAGATCTTCCGCTCGCTCGACAAGGTCGCCAAGGACGGCGCCGTCCTCGCCTCCAACACCTCCGCGATCCCGATCACCAAGATCGCCGCGGTGACCGCGCGCCCCGAGGCCGTCGTCGGCACCCACTTCTTCTCCCCGGTCCCGATGATGCAGCTCTGCGAGCTCGTCCGCGGCTACAAGACCAGCGACGCCACCCTCGCCGCCGCCCGCGAGTTCGCCGAGTCCGTCGGCAAGACCTGCATCGTCGTCAACCGCGACGTCGCCGGTTTCGTCACCACCCGGCTGATCGCCGCCCTCGTCGTCGAGGCCGCCAAGCTCCAGGAGTCGGGCGTCGCCACCGCCGAGGACATCGACATCGCCTGCAAGCTCGGCTTCGGCCACGCCATGGGCCCGCTCGCCACCGCCGACCTCACCGGCATCGACATCCTGGTGAACGCGGCCAACAACATCTACACCGAGTCCCAGGACGAGAAGTTCGCCCCGCCGGAGGTGATGCGCCGGATGGTGGACGCGGGTGACATCGGGCGCAAGAGCGGGCAGGGCTACTACACGTACTGAGCGGACCGGGGCTGTCGGGGCCCCGCCCGTACGGACACACGGGCCCACGGAACGAGTACCGGCCCCGGCCCGCCCACCCCGCCCTCACTCCACGGGGTGAATTTCGGTACTGGATCGCTGACAAGGCGCAACACTTCTGCCGGTGCGGCAGTCAGTTGTTGCAAGACGGAGCACTCTCGGGGAGCGCATATGCACATCAGGGGCGACCACGTCGAGCTGGTCGTCGGGGGCCGCCTCGACGTCCGCAGCGCGGCGGACGCCCGTACGGTCCTGCACTCGGCCGTCGACGACGGAGTCGGCGACCTGGTGCTCGACCTGACAGGGCTCGACTCCTGGGACGCCACCGGTCTCGGCGTCATCATGGGCGCCCACCGGCGGGCTGGCCGCTGCGGCCGACGCCTGGTCCTGCGCGGGGTGCCGCCCCAGATGCAGCGCCTCCTCGTCGCCACCCGGCTGCACCGCATCCTCGCCATCGAGGGCGGCCTCGCCCTGGAATCGCTGCCCCGGGTCTGAACCCTGTTCCCCCCGGGGGGGGGGCGTCCGGTGCGAACCAGGCGTCACGCTCAATCCTCACAAGACCGTGACGTCTTGGTCTCGGGAGCACCCCGACTGTTCCCGGAGGTCCGGCCACGGTCTAGGGTTTCGGCCGTCCGCACATTCGGCCGTCCGCACGAGGACGCGACCCACCCCGCGGGCCCGCACACCGCTTCTTGGGGGCTAGGACCATGGACCCGATCAACCCGGGGTCGGAGGAATACGGTCACGACACCGAGGGCGAGGAGGCCCGCCAGGGCCGCGGCGTGCCCGCACCCGCGGCCACGCCCGCGCGCGCCCGCGTCGTCCGGCTCGTCTCCGGCGAGCTCCTCCTCACCGTCAACCCCGTCGACGGCAGCGAGATCGAGCCCTGCCCGCCCGGACAGGAGCCGGAAACCCCCCGCCCCCGCACCCCCGAGGAGCGCGCCGAGGCCGCCCGCGCCGCCGCCCCGCCCGTACCGCCCGGCCCGGTGGCCCCCGCCCTGCCCCTCCTCGAACGCCAGGAGGAGCGCGAACGCCTCACCGCGATCCTCGGCCGCGGCCGCTCCGCCCGGCTCCTCGGCGTCCCCGGCTCCGGCCGCACCACCCTCCTCGACGCGGTCGCCGCCGACTGCGCCGACCTCGCCCCCGACGGCGTCGTCCGCCTCTCCGGCCACCACCGCACCGCCGGCGAACTCCTCCACGAGCTCTTCGCCGCCGTCCGGCACGCCCCCGGGCAGCGCCCCGACCGGACCGCCCTCCTCGACCGGCTCCGCGACGTCGGCGCCGTGGTCGTCGTCGACGACCTGGAGTTCGGCGGCGCCGCCCTCGACGAACTCCTCGCCGCCGCCCCCGAGTGCGCCTTCCTCCTCGCCGCGACCCCCGACACCCCCGTCCCCTCGGCCGGCGCCCACCTGGAGGAGGTCCTCCTCGCCGGCCTCGGCCGCGGCGCCGCCCTCAAGCTCCTGGAGAGCGCCGTCGGCCGCACCCTCACCGACGAGGAGGCCAACTGGGCCGGCGACCTGTGGTTCGAGTCCGAGGGCCTGCCCCTCCGCTTCGTCCAGGCCGGCGCCCTGCTCCGCCAGCGCGACCGACTGCGCGTCACCCCCGCCGAGTTCGACGCCTTCGGCGCCCTCGAAGAGGCCTTCGGACCCACCGACCCCGAAGCGGCGGCGAAGGCCGCGGCCGCCTCCTTCGACGGCGTCGCCGACCCCGACGTCGAGCTGCGCGAGATACCCCTGCCCAGCCTCGGCGAGGGCGCCGCCCCCGCCGCCCTCCTCGCCTCCCGGCTCAGCCGCTCCGCCCAGACCGCCCTGCGCTTCGCCGTCGCCCTCGGCGGCGAGGTCCCGCACCAGGCCCACCTGCCGGCCCTGGTCGGCGACACCCACGCCGACGCCGCCCTCGGCGAACTCGTGGCCTGCGGCCTGCTCTCCCCGGCCGGCCCCCGCTACCGGCTCGCCGCCGGGGTCCTCACCCAGCTCCTCGCCCAGGGGTACGAGCCCGGAGCCGCCGACCGCGCCCACACCGCCGCCCAGCACTACGCCTGGTGGGCCGCCCACCCCTCCGTCACCCCCGAACGGGCCGCCGCCGAGGCCGACGCCCTGCTCGCCGCCCTCACCGCCCTCCTCCCCGGCAGCGCCACCGCCGCCGAGGCCGCCGCCGAGCACCGGGCCACCGCCGTCCTCCTCGCCCGCGCCGCCGCCCCCGCCTTCGCCGCCGGACTGCACTGGGGCGCCTGGGAGCGGGCCCTGCGCGCCGGCCAGGAGGCCGCCCGGCTGACCGGGGACGTCGCGGAGGAGGCCTACTTCCACCACGAGCTCGGCGTCCTCGCGATCTGCTCGGGCAACCTGGAGCGGGCCCGCGCCGAGCTGGAGGCCTCCATCGGCATGCGCGGCGTCCTCGCCGACAAGCGCGGCACCGTCGCCGGCCGCCGGGCGCTCGCCCTCGTCGCCGACCTCTCCGGGGAGCACGCCACTCCGGCCGCCCTCCGCGCCGAGGAGCCCGTCTCCCCGCCGCGCGGCACCCCGGCCGCCCGCCCGGCCCTCCCCGGCCCGGAGCCGGTCACGGCCCCGCTGCCCGGCGGATCCGCGCGGACCCCGGCCCCCGCCTTCCCCGGCTTCGCCGACACCTTCTCCGGCTTCGCCGACAGGACCCCTGCGCCCGCCGCGCCCCCCGAGCCGGCGAAGGACGGCCGCTCCGGCCTCGCCGGCGGCATCCTCGCCGGCGCCCGCCGCAACCTCGTCGCCGTCGGCGCGGGCGCGCTCCTCGTCGCCGTCCTCGGCACCGTCGTGACCCTCGGCGCCACCTCCGGCAACGGCGAGGACCCGACCCCGCAGCGCGTCACCTCCGACAGCACCGCGACCCAGGGCGCCCCCGACGACGGGACCGACACCGAGGAGACGCCCGAGGACGCCGAACCGGGGGAGACGAACACCCCCACCGGCTCCGTCACCCCGAGCCCCTCCGGCTCCGGCAGCGCCTCGCCGTCCTCCTCCACGAGCCCGGGCGCCACCGACGGCTCGCCGTCCTCCTCGCCTTCGGACGACCCGTCGGCGACGACGTCCCCGTCGGAGACGACGCTGCCCACGTCCCCGACGTCGAGGCCGACCACGACGCGTCCGCCGACGTCCCCGAAACCGAGCTCCTCGACGCCGACGACGCCGACCGAGACCCCGTCGGAGTCGTCGAGCGGTACCCCGTCCGAGACCCCCAGCCCCTCCAGTACGACCAGCTCTCCGGCGGACGGGGAAAACGACCCCAGCAACTCCGCCTCCGCCCCTCTCGGCAGCGCCCCCACCGGCTCCACCGCCACGGAGACCCCCGCCTGACCCGTACGCCGTACGGAAGAACGGGAACGGCCCCGGGATGCGTGTCCACGCACCCGGGGCCGCCCCGTACCCCCGTACCGCTCCTAGAACAGCCGCAGCTTGTCGTCCTCGATGCCGCGCAGGGCGTCGTAGTCGAGGACCACGCAGCCGATGCCGCGGTCCGTCGCGAGGACCCGCGCCTGCGGCTTGATCTCCTGGGCCGCGAAGACGCCCCTCACCGGCGCCAGGTGCGGATCGCGGTTGAGCAGTTCCAGGTAGCGGGTCAGCTGCTCGACGCCGTCGATCTCGCCGCGCCGCTTGATCTCCACCGCGACCGTCGCGCCGTCCGAGTCCCGGCACAGGATGTCCACGGGGCCGATTGCCGTCGGGTACTCCCGGCGGATCAGGGAGTAGCCCGTGCCGAGGGTCTCGATGCGGTCGGCGAGCAGCTCCTGGAGGTGCGCCTCCACGCCGTCCTTGATGAGACCGGGGTCCACGCCCAGCTCGTGCGAGGAGTCGTGGAGGATCTCCTCCATCGTGATGATCAGTTTCTCGCCCGCTTTGTTGATCACGGTCCAGACGCCCGCGTCGTCGCCGGTGCCCTCCTTCAGCGTGCAGGGCGGGGACATCCAGTTGAGCGGTTTGTACGCCCGGTCGTCCGCGTGGACGGAGACGCTGCCGTCTGCCTTGACCAGGATCAGACGGGGCGCGGAGGGCAGGTGGGCGGTGAGCCGGCCCGCGTAGTCGACGGAACAGCGGGCAATGACGAGACGCATGGTCGGCAACGCTACAAGACGGGCGCTCTTCCGCGCGATTCGGGCATCGCCCGGAACCCGGAGGGGATCTTCATGAGCCGAACACCCGTCGGTTATCGGCCGGTTGTGTGCTCCATCTTCTGGTGCGGCCAGGACTGCGCGCTTACCGTGGAAGCTGGAGGTCGTCGTCCGGGCACGCTGCGTGGCGGACGGCCCGGCCTTCGCCCTGCCCGCAAGACCCCGTCCGCGGGGTCGCGAGAGGAGAACCCATGTCGCTCGACGTCTCACCGGCCCTGTTGGAACAGGCCGAGCGAGGCGAGGTCGACGAAGCCGACTTCGTCGACTGCGTCCGGACCTCCCTGCCCTACGCATGGGAGATGATCAGCTCTCTGGTGGCCCAGCTGAAGGTCGACGGCGGAGAGTTCGCCGACAACCAGACGCCGCCGCCGAATGAGCAGGCACGTGGCCAGCTGCTGCGCGCACTCGCGAGCGACGCCATCCGTGGTGCCCTGCAGCGGCACTTCGGGGTGCGTCTCGCCTTCCAGAACTGCCACCGGGTGGCGGTCTTCCCGCTGGACCCGGCGGTGGACGACCGGCTCGCCCGCTTCACCTCCATAAGGGGGCAGCTTCTGAACCAGTCCCCGGAACTGCGCGACTGCTGAGACATGGTGCTGCCGCTCCCCGTCGCGGGAGAAGGGGGCCGGTGCGCGTCGACGCGCACCGGCGCGAAGGGATGCCGGAGCGGCAGCACGGTCACCGGACGAACGGCACCGCGCCGCCCCGCCCCGGGCGCCCGCCGCCTCACACCAGGAGCGGCAGGACCTCCGCGCCGAGGCGCCGGACGTTCTCCTCGGTCGCCGCGAGATCGCCCGAGCCCTCCGCGAGCAGGGCGAAGCGCGTGATGCCCGTGCGCTCCGCCGTCGCCGCCAGCCGGTCCGCCGCGAGCCGGGGCGTGCCCACCGGGTGCAGCCCGCACAGCAGCTCCGTGTACGCCACGGGGTCCCGCATCGACCGGTGCCGGCCGTCCACCGTCACATGCGCGTCGAGCCCCTGCCGCAGCCAGCCGGGCATCGCCTTCACCAGCGCCTCGGCCGCGTCCTCGTCCCGGTCCGCCAGCTGGGCCACGCCCGCCGACACGTGGTGGGAGCCGATCCGCGCGGTCTCCTCCGGGTCCCGCCCGGACTCCCGGGACCAGCGGGTCCAGGCCGCGACCATCTCGGCCTTGTCCTCGTTGCCGCAGTGCATCCCGAGCAGCATCGGAAGCCCGCGCTCGGCGGCAAGCCGCACGCTCTTCGGCGAGGTGCACGCCACCACCACCTCCGGGCCCGCCTCCCCGCCGATCAGCTCGTCCGGCCGGGGCACCACCGGCACCTCCCGGAAGGAGAACCGTTCCCCCTCGGCGCCGACGCGCGCCTCGGTCAGCCAGCGAAGCAGCAGGTCGAGCGATTCGGGGAACCCCTTCTCGTACGCCTCCAGGCCCGCACCGAACACCTCCAGATCGACCCACGGCCCACCCCGGCCCACTCCGAGGGTGAACCTGCCGCCCGAGGTGAGGTGCAGCAGGGCCGCCTGCTCGCCCAGGGCCACCGGGTGGACGGTCGGCAGCACGCTCACCGCCGTGCCGACCCGCAGTCGCCGGGTGCGGCCGAGGAGCAGCGCCGCCAGCGTGACGGCCGACGGGCAGACCCCGTACGGCACGAAGTGGTGCTCGGCCAGCCATACGGAGTCGAGCCCCGCCTCCTCGGCGACCTCGGCGGTCCGCACCGCACGGTGCAGCGCCTCTCCCTGTCCCTGGCCCGGGAACTGGGCGGCCAGAACGAACGTACCCACGCGCATCGCCTTGTGCCTCCTTGCGGCCGACGCGTATTTCCCCCTCGCACTGGCAACAACGCCTGACACGTGCCAAAGGCAACGGCCGTTCATGAAGTTCTTGCGATTTTCGGCAGGGCCCCCGCCCACCGGGCCCGGGGCACCGCGTGGCGGCCCGTAGGCTGGAGGGAACCGTCCGTGTTCCCCGATCCCGTGAGGTGTGCCCGTGTCCCCGCGTCACAACCGCGCCCGAGGCCGCGAGAAGTCCGCGCCGCAGGACGACCACGGCGACCGGTACGGCGGGGCGCAGCGCACCGAGAGCTGGCAGGGCGAGGAGTGGTACGTGCGCCTCGTCGCCGGGTCCAGCTCGCCCGGCAAGCGCTACCGCTGCCCCGGCTGCGACCAGGAGATCCCGCCCGGCGCCCCGCACGTGGTCGCCTGGCCGGAGTACGGGGGAGTGGACGACCGGCGCCACTGGCACAAGGCCTGCTGGAACGCGAAGGACCGCCGCACCAGCCGGGTGCAGCGGTCCCGCAACGCGCCGAGGTACTGAGGGGGCGCCCGACTACACGTCCCGGCTGTTCAGCAGGGCGTAGGCGCCGGCGAGCACCACCGCCGCCGTGCCCCCCATGATCAGCAGCGGCTCCCAGCCCGCCGGGCCGTCCTCGCCGAACGGCGGCTGCGAGCTGTACAGCGCGATCATCTGCGAGGGGATGGCGTACGTGAACAGCCACTCCTGCACCGACTTCAGCGCCGCGGAGAACATGAACAGGGCCGCCACCAGCGGCAGCAGCAGCAGACCGATCATCACCGTGATCGCGCCCGCCGAGTGCCGGATGAGCGTGCCGATCGCCAGCGACAGCAGCCCGAGCGCGGCCAGGTAGGCGCCCGCGCCGACCGTCGCGCGCAGCCACTCGTCCGCCGACGGCTCCGCCGCGTCCACCAGGGCGACCTGCGCGAGGGCGACCAGCGTCGCGACCACCGTGGTGACCGTGAAGACCAGCAGGAAGAAGACGATCGCCTTCGCCGTGAGCACCCGGGCCCGGCTCGGGCACGCCGTCAGCGTCGTGCGGATCATGCCCGTGCCGTACTCCGAGGCGATCGTCAGCACCCCGAGCGTGATCACGCAGATCGAAGCCGGCAGCATCCCGAAGAAACCGAAGGCGAGCGCCGTCTCCTCGCCCATCGGAGCCTCCGCGGACGAGGCGATGGCCGCCACGCCCAGGCCGATGACCACCATCAGCAGGATCATGACGCCGAGCGTCCACATGGTCGAACGCACCGAGCGGATCTTCGTCCACTCGGAGGCGAGGGCGTCCCCGAGGTGCGCCCTGCGGACCGGGATGGGGGAGACGTAGGCGTGCGGCGCCGGGGCGTGCTGCGGGTGGGCGGGGGCGGTCATCGGGCGTCCTTGGGAGTGTCGCTCGGCTGGGGGGCGGCCTGAGGGGCGTACGGACCCGGCGCGGGCGCCGGCGCGGCGTACGGGTTCTGCCCGGGCGGCGGCGGGGCGTACCAGCCCTGCTGCGGCACGTCCTGGGCCACCGGCTGCGGCGGCACCCCGTACCCCGGCTGCCCGGGCTGGAGCGGCGGCTGGAGGTGGGCGAGCTTGTCGTCGGTGGAGCGGTAGTCCACGGCGCCCTGCGTCAGGCGCATGTACGCCTCCTCCAGGGACGCCTGGTGCGGGGACAGCTCCCAGAGCCGTACGTCCGCGCCGTGCGCCAGGTCGCTGATCCTCGGCAGCGGCAGGCCGGTCACCCGCAGCGCCCCGTCCGGCTCGGAGAGGACCTGGCCGCCGGCCTCCGTCAGGACCGCCGTCAGCTTCTCCCGCTGCGCCGGCTCGGTCCCCGGCGTCCGCACCCGGGCGAAGTCGGCGGAGTTCGCCGAGATGAAGTCCGTGACGCTCATGTCCGCGAGCAGCTGCCCCCGGCCGATCACGATCAGGTGGTCCGCCGTCAGCGCCATCTCGCTCATGAGGTGGCTGGAGACGAAGACCGTCCGGCCCTCCGAGGCCAGCTTCTTCATCAGGTTCCGCACCCAGAGGATGCCCTCGGGGTCCAGGCCGTTGACGGGCTCGTCGAAGAGCAGCACCTGCGGGTCGCCGAGGAGCGCCGCCGCGATGCCGAGCCGCTGGCCCATGCCGAGCGAGAAGCCCTTCGAGCGCCGCTTGGCCACGTCCTGGAGGCCGACCACGCCCAGGACCTCGTCCACCCGCTGCGCCGGGATGCCGGCGAGCTGGGCGAGCGAGAGCAGGTGGCTGCGCGCGCTCCGGCCGCCGTGCACGGCCTTGGCGTCGAGGAGCGCGCCCACCTGCCGCGGCGCGTTCGGCAGCTGCCGGAACGGGTGGCCGCCGATCGTCACGTGGCCCGCGGAGGGCTGGTCGAGTCCGAGGATCATCCGCATCGTCGTGGACTTGCCGGAGCCGTTGGGCCCCAGGAAGCCGGTGACGACACCGGGCCTCACCCGGAAGGAAAGGTCGTACACGGCCGTCTTGGCGCCGTAGCGCTTCGTCAGGCCGACTGCCTCGATCATTCTGCAGCCCCATCGACAGGTCGGTCGCATCCGTGCCGGGGCGCGGCGTCAGTCGGCCGGAGCCCCCCGTATGAGCTAGGAGCTTATCCAGGGGTTGACGGTTCCGGCCAAACAGAAAGGGCCGGGCGTCCCGCTTCCGGGGATCAGGCGTCCCGCTTCTTCAGCACCAGGTAGCCGCCGAGCAGCGACGCCGCCACCCACAGCAGCATGATCCCGAGCCCGCCCCACGGCCCGTACGGGGCCTCCTCCGAGTCCAGGGCGCCCGGCACGACCTGCATGATCTTCGACCCGGCCTGGTCCGGGAAGTACCGGGCGACCTCCTTGGCCTTCGGCACCGCCGCCAGGATCTGCGAGACCAGGAAGAAGAACGGCACCAGGATGCCGAGCGAGAGCATCGAGGAGCGCAGCATCGCCGTCACGCCCATGGAGAAGATCGCGATCAGGCCCATGTAGAGCCCGCCGCCGACCACCGCCCGCAGCACGTTCTCCGCACCGATCGTGGTCCCGTGGTCGCCGAGCAGCGCCTGTCCCAGGAAGAAGGAGAGGAAGCTGGTCGCCAGACCCACCAGGAGCGCGAGCCCGCCCGCCACCGCGATCTTCGAGAAGAGGAAGGCGGCCCGCTGCGGCACGGCCGCCAGCGAGGTGCGGATCATGCCGGAGGAGTACTCCGTCCCCACCACCAGGACGCCGAAGACCACCATCGCCAGCTGGCCGAGGACGGTCCCGGAGAAGCTGACCAGGGTCGGGTCGAAGGTGAGCCGCTGGGCCTCGGGCAGGTCGTCGAAGGTCGCCGCCATCAGCGCGGACAGGCCCGCACCCATCGCCACCGTGACGAGGAGGGCGCTCGCCAGGGTCCAGACGGTCGAGGACACCGTCCGGATCTTGGTCCACTCGGACTGGAGGACCGCGGATGCCGCTGCCATCGTTCAGGCTCCCTTGGTGGTCGTGCCGGTGGTCGTGCCCCACTGGGGGCCGGGCGCCGCCGCGCCGCCGTGTACGTCGGTGCCGTGCGCGTGGTACTCCACCGCGCCCGCCGTCATCTGCATGAACGCCTCTTCGAGGGAGGCGCGCTGGGCGCTCAGCTCGTGCAGCACGAGCCCGTTCTCGGCCGCCAGCTCGCCGAGCTTCTCGGTCGTCGCCCCGTCGATCTCCAGGACGCCGCCGCCCGCCTCGACCACCGTGAAACCGTTGGCGTGCAGCACGTCCCGCAGCCGCTCCTGCTGCGGCGAACGCAGCCGCACATAACTCCGGGAATTCTGCTGGATGAAATCCGCCATCGACGTGTCGGCCAGCAGCTTTCCCTGCCCGATCACGATCAGATGATCGGCCGTCAGCGCCATTTCACTCATCAGATGGCTGGAAACGAAGATCGTCCGCCCTTCGGACGCCAACGCCTTCATCAGATTGCGGATCCAGTGAATTCCCTCGGGGTCCAGACCATTGACGGGTTCGTCGAACATCAGGATCTCGGGATCACCGAGGAGCGCCGAGGCGATGCCGAGCCGCTGCCCCATCCCGAGGGAGAAACCCTTCGACTTCTTCCCCGCGACCGCCGTCAGACCCACCAGACCGAGGACCTCGTCCACCCGGCTCCGCGGGATGCGGTTCGACTGCGCCAGGCACAGCAGGTTGTTGTACGCCGAACGGCCGCCGTGCATCGCCTTGGCGTCGAGCAGTGCCCCGATGTGCTTCAGGGGCTCGTGCAGCTCCCGGTAGTGCTTGCCGTCGATCCGGACCGTCCCGCTCGTCGGGTTGTCCAGGTCCAGCATCATCCGCATCGTGGTCGACTTGCCCGCCCCGTTCGGCCCGAGGAAGCCGGTCACCACACCGGGTCGCACCTGGAAGGAGAGGTGGTCGACCGCGGTCTTCGTCCCGTAACGCTTGGTCAGGCCCTCAAGCTCGATCATGCGTACAACCTACGGGCGCGCAAAACCCTCCGCCACCGGAATGACGGAGGGTTCGCGAGCCGTTGCCGAGTCGTTGTCCGACGGGCCGTTACCGGGTCTGCTGGGCCGGGACGCCGGTCTGCCGCTCGTCGTCGATCGGGGAGCCGGCCGCCGCCACCGCGGCACCGGTCAGCGTCGCCAGCATCTCGCGGACGTTGGTCAGCTGCGCGTTGATGGAGTCCCGGCGGTTCGTCAGGGCCGCCAGCTCGCGCTCCGATTCGCTGCGGATGCGGTCGGCCTTGGCGTTCGCGTCGGCCACGATGTCCTCGGCCTGGCGCTGCGCGGTCTCCACCGTCTGGCGGGCCCGGCGCTCCGCGTCCGTACGCAGCTTCTCGGCCTCCAGGCGCAGCTGCTCGGCCCGGTGCTCGATCTCCGCCAGGCGCTTCTCGGCCTTCGCCTGGCGCGAGGCCAGGTCCCGCTCCGACTGCTCGCGGCGCTTCGCCAGGTTGGTCTCGAAGTCCGCGGCGGCCTGGGCGGCCTTGGCGCGGGTCTCCTCGAAGAGGGCGTCCGCCTCCTCGCGCTTCGACTGCGCGTCCTTCTGCGCCTCGGCGCGCAGCGAGTTCGCCTCGCCCTGCGCCTTCTCGACGATCCGGACGCCCTCGTCCTCGGCCTTGGCCTTGCGGTCCGCCGCGAACGTCTCCGCGTCGTTGCGCACCTGCTGGGCCGCCGACTCGGCCAGCTCGCGGTGCTGCTCGGCGGCGCGACGGGCCTCCTCGCGCAGGTCCTTCGCCTCCTCCTCGGCGAGCCGGAGGATCTTCTCGACCCGGGCGCCGAGCCCCGCGTACGACGGCTCGGCGTCGGTGACCTGTGCCTGGGCGTTCTGCGTCTCGAGGTGGAGCTCCTCGATGCGCTTCTCCAGAGAGGTGATGCGCGAAAGAGCACTGTCGCGGTCGGCCACGAGCTTGGTAATGCGGTCGTCCACCTGACCGCGGTCGTAACCGCGCCGCACGAGCTCGAAGCCGAAGGGGGAGGAAGTGTCGCTCATGGGGTTCCTGTCGAATGAGACCGGTGAGGTGTTAGAGGGAATCCTAGGGGCCGAAGCGGCGTGTCATCGAGCGTATGCCTGTTTGGTCTGGAGAATGTCCAGCCTTTTGAGTGGCTAGCCGTCCTGGGACTTGCCACCCGTACGAGTGGAACCGGCCGAGGCCCCCGCCCTGGCGCCCGCGCCCCCGGGGGACTTCGCGCCGCCCGGCGCCTCGAAGGACTCCAACGCCTCCAGCACGTCCTGGACACGGGAGATCTCGGCGTTGATGTCCTTGCGCCGGCGCACCAGCACCTCCAGCTCGCGCTTGCCCTCCGCGATCGTCTCCGCCGCCTCGGCCTCCGCCTCGGCCCTGATCCGCTGGGCCTCCGCCTTGATGCCCTCGGCCTCCGCGACCAGCGACGCCTTCTTCTGCTCGGCCTCCTTGAGGAGCGCGTCGGCCTTCCGCACGGCCGCGATCCGGACCTTGCTCGCCTCCGAACTCGCCTCGGAGACCAGCTCCTTCGCCTTCTCCTCGGCCTCGGCGCGCTGCTCCGTCGCCGCCTTCACCAGCTTGTCGACCCGCTCGCCGGCCGTCTTCATCTGCTCGGCCGTCTCGCGCCGCGCCCGGTCGTGCAGCTCCTCGATCTCGCCCTCGATCCGGCCCCGCAGCTCCTCGGCCCGCTCCCTTATGGCCGTCGCGTCGCTGCGCGCCCCGACCAGGAGCTCGTCCGCGTCCGTACGGGACTTCTCCACCAGGGAATTGCCCTCGACGGTCGCCTCGGCGACGATCCGCTCGGCCTCCTTGCGGGCCGCGCCGACCATCAGGTCCGCCTGCGCCTCGGCCTCCGTGGTGGCGCGCAGCGCCTCCTCCCGGGCCTTGTTGATGAGCTGGTCCGCCTGCTCGGCCGCGTCCGAACGCTTCTTGGCCCCGGCCTCCCGCGCCTCGTCCAGGACCCGGTCCGCCTCCGCGCGGGCCTCCGCGCGCATCCGCTCGGCCGCCGCCTCGGCGTCCGCCTTCAGCCGCTCCGAACCGGCGCGGACCTCCTCGGCGTCCCGCCGCGCGGAACCGACCGTCGCCTCCGCCTCGGCGCGCGCCTCCGCCACGACCGACTCGGCCAGCTCGCCGGCCTCGCGGGTCAGCCGCTCGGCCTCGCTCGTGGCCTCCGCGATCAGGGCGTCGGCCTGCTCGGCGGCGTCGCTGCGCCGCTTGTCGGCGGCCTTGCGGGCCTCGTCGAGGACCTGCTCGCCGTCCGCGAGGGCCGCGGCCCGCAGCGCCTGGGCGTGCGCCTCGCCGTCGATCCTGACCTGCTCGGCCTCGGCGCGGATGCGCAGGGCGTCCTGCTCGGTGGTCTCCATGAGCTCGACCGCCTCGGCGGTGAGCCGCTCGGCCTCGGCCGTCGCCTCCGTGGTGACCCGCTCGGCCAGCTCGGCCGCCTCGCGGGTCAGGCGCTCGGCCTCGCTCGTCGCCTCGGCGATCAACGCGTCGGCCTGCTCGGCGGCGTCGGCGCGCCGCTTGTCGGCGGCCTTGCGGGCCTCGTCGAGGACCTGCTCGCCGTCCGCGAGCGCGGCCGCCCGCAGCGCCTCCGCGTGCGCCTCGCCGTCCGCCTTGACCCGCTCGGCCTCGGTACGGATGCGCAGGGCGTCCTGCTCGGTGGTCTCCATGAGCTCGACCGCCTCGGCGGTGAGCCGGTCCGCCTCGGCCCGCGCCTCGCCGACCACCGTCTCGGCCCGCTCCGCGGCCTCCGAACGGATCCGGTTCGCGTCGTCCCGGGCGTCCGCCCGCGTACGGGCCGCGTCCTGCTCGGCCGCGGCGAGCGAGTCCGTCACCTCGGTCCGCACCCGCTGTGCGTACTCGGCGGTGTCCGCCCGCAGCTTCTCCGACTCCGCGAGCGCGTCCGTGACCGTCCGCTCGGCCAGCGCCTTCGCGGCCTCGGCCTCCTCCTGGGCGCGCGCCCGGACGCTGGCCGCGTCCTCGGCCGCCCGCTCCCGCTCCTCGTACGCGTCGGAGCGGACCCGGTCCGCCTCCTCCTGCGCCTCGGAACGCGTCCGCTCGGCGGCGTGCTCGGCCGCCGACCGCAGCCCGGCGATCTCCTCCTCGGCCTGCTCGCGCAGACCGGCCACCGAGTCCCGCACCTCCTGGGCGGTCCGCTCGGCCGCCGCGACCATCTCGGTCGCCCGCGCGTCCGCCTCCTCGACCAGCCGCTGCGCCTCGACCTGGGCGTCCTCGACCCGCTTGCGGGCGGCGGCGAGCAGCTCCTCGGACTGCTCCCGGGCCAGCTCGCGCTCCCGGCCGGCCTCGGAACGCGCCGACTCCAGCGTCTCCTCGGCCTCCCGGCGGCGCCGTACGGCCTCCTCCTGCGCGGCGGCCAGCGCCTCGGCGGCCTCGGCGGCCACCCGCTCGGCGGCGGCCGCGGCCTCCGCCCGCACCCGGTCGGCGGTCTCCTGGGCCTCCGACCGCAGCCGCTCGGCCTCCTCGGACGCCTCCGTGCGCAGCCGTACGGCCGCGGTCTCGGCCTCGGCGCGCGCGGCGCCCGCGTCGGCCGCCGCCTCGACGCGCAGCCGCTCGGCCTCCTGCTCGGCCTGCTCCCGCAGGACGCGGATGCGCTCGGCGGCCTCGGTCCGCAGCCGCTCCGTCTCCTCGGCGGCCTCGCGCCGGATCCGCTCGCCCTCGGCGCGCGCGTCGGTCAGCTCCTCCCCGGCGGCCGCCACCTTCGCCCCGGCCTCGGCGTGCAGCCGGGCCAGCTCCTCGGCGGCCTCCGCGCGCCGGGCCTCGGCGGCCCGCTCGGCGTCCGCGCGCAGCGCCGTCGCCGCCGCCTCGGCCGCGGTCCGCACCGACTCGGCCTGCTCCTCGGCCTCGGTCCGCAGCCGCTCGGCCTCGGCGCGGGTGCGCTCCAGGGTCTCCTCGGCCTGGGCCCGGAGCGTCTGGGCGCGCTCCATCGCCTCGGACTTGACCTTCTCGCTCTCCGCGCCGGCCTTCGTCCGCAGCTCCTCGGCGTCCGTACGGGCCTTGGAGAGCAGCTCCTCGGCGGTCTTGGCCGCCTCCTCGATCTGCTGGAGGGCCTCGCGGCGCGCCTCGCCGCGGATCCGCTCGCCCTCGTCGATGGCCTCGCCGCGCAGCTGCTCGGCCTCGCCGCGCAGCCGCCGCGCCTCCTCCTGGAGCTCGACGGTCTTGGCGCGGTACTCCTTGGTGTCGTCCTTCGCCGAGCCGAGCAGTTCGTCCGCCTGCTCCTCGGCCTGGGCGCGCAGCCGGTCGGCCTCGGTCTCGGCCTCGCGGCGGACCCGCTCGGCCTCCTCGGCGGCCTTGCGGGTGGTCTCCCGGGCGTCCTCGGACGCCTTGGTGAGGATCTCCTCGGCGCTGCGGGCGGCCTTGGCGAGCGCGGCGGCGGAGTCCTCGGCGGCGGCCGTACGGGCCTTGTCGGAGGCCTCCGCGACCAGCTTCTCCGCCTCGGCGGTCGCCTCGCGCAGCTTCTCCTCGGCCTCGGCCTTGAGGGTCTCGGCCTCCTTGGTGGCCTCGCCGACGAGCCGGGCGATCTCCGCCTTGGCCGTACGGGTGCGCTGCTCGTTGACCGACTCGGCGGAGGAGAGCTGCCGGGCGGCGGCCTCCTTGGCCTCGGTGAGTGCCTTCTCGGCCTCGGCGCGGGCGGTCCGCAGCCTCTCCTCGGCCTCCTGCATCCGCTGCTCGGCGGCGCGGGACAGCTCGGTGGCCTGGCGGCGGGCCTGGTCGGTCTCGGCCGCGGTGGAGGAGCGCAGCTGCTCGGCGTGGCTGGTGGCCTCCTGCGCCTGCCCCGCGGCGTTGGCGAGGAGCCGTTCGGCGTCCTTGCGGGCGCGCAGCAGAATCGCTTCGGCCTCGGTGCGGGCGGCCTCCGCCTCGGCACCGACGCGGCGGCTGGTCTCCTCGGCGAGCCGGGTGGCCTCGGCGCGGGCGGTGGCGAGCGCCTGCTCGGCCTCCGCGCGGGACTCCTCCATCAGCCGGCGGGCCTGGGACTCCGTACGGGCGCGCAGCTGCTCGGCCCAGGCGACGTTCTCGTTGACGTGCGCCTCGACGGTCTGGCGGCGCTCGTTCAGCTCCTGGTCGAGCTGCTGGCGCCGCTGGACGGCCTCGTTGTGCAGCTCGGCCTGGAGCCGGGCCTGGTGCTCGGCGTGCTCCTGGAGGATGCGCTGGGTCTGGGCCCGGGCCTCGCGCAGCTCCCGCTCGGCGTCCTGGCGGAGCTGCTCGGCCTGCGCCTGGGCGTTGCGCAGCATCTGCTCGGCCTGGTAGCCGATGTCGGCGCTGTCGTACGCGGGCCGGGACGCGATGGTGCGGCGCGCCTCGTGGAGCTTGGCACGCAAGACCTCGACCTGGTAACCGAGGTCCTCGGCGTGCTGGACGGCCTTCTCCCGCTCGGTCTTCAGCCGGTCCATCTCGGCTTCGAACCGAGCGAGATGGTCGTCCTCAGCTCGGTGGCTCTCCTGGCGTTCGTAGCCCCGCACTGCGCGGTCCCATCCTTCCCCGAGCTCTCAACGCGTTCGAGCGGGGGAGACCCCAACCCTGGTCGCAACACCCAACGAGCGCCGCCCCCTCGGCCGGGGACGGGCCCCCGGGAATCGTGGCAGATCGGACGACCCCGACATCCCGACTTGGGTGCCACGCGGAGCGGCCCCGACCGGCCCCGGCCCGGAGCCGCCCACTCTACCGGGCCGGGAATCCGGAGGTCAGTGCTCCGCTGAGGAGTGGTCAGCCGACGGCTCCGCCGAAGTGACCAGTTCCGTGAGGACGCCGTGGCAGTCCTTGGGGTGCAGGAAGGTGATCCGGGAGCCCATGGAGCCGATCCGCGGCTCGTCGTAGAGGACCCGGACGCCCTTGCCGCGGATGGCCTCGGCGTCCCCGTCGACGTCGGCGGTGCCGAAGGCGATGTGGTGCACGCCCTCGCCGTTCTTGGCGAGCCACTTGCCCACCGCCGAGTCCTCCCGGGTCGGCTCCAGGAGCTGGAGGTAGGAGGCCCCGCCGTCCGAGGTCTCGTTGATCTTGAGCATGGCCTCGCGGACGCCCTGCTCCTCGTTGACCTCGGTGTGGAAGACCTCGAAGCCGTAGGTCGCGCGGTAGAACTCGACGGTCGCGTCGAGGTTGAAACAGGCGATCCCGATGTGGTCGATTCGCGTCAGCATGGCTCCAGTGCAACCCCGGAGGGGTGGTTACGCAACGTGCGCGCCGTCACACCGCCGCGCCGATGACCGGGCGCCGGGCCCCTCAGTACATTGGCGGTAAACCCTCGTTCACTTCTCATCCCTAGGGGCCGTGCCTCATGTCTGGAACGACCGGTACCACCTCAGTGATCGTCGCGGGCGCCCGTACGCCCATGGGTCGCCTGCTCGGTTCGCTCAAGTCCTTCTCCGGCGCCGACCTCGGCGGCTTCGCCATCAAGGCCGCCCTCGACCGGGCCGGCATCGGCGGCGACCAGGTGCAGTACGTGATCATGGGCCAGGTGCTCCAGGCGGGCGCCGGGCAGATCCCCGCCCGCCAGGCCGCCGTCAAGGCCGGCATCCCGATGAACGTCCCGGCCCTCACCGTCAACAAGGTGTGCCTCTCCGGGCTCGACGCCATCGCCCTCGCCGACCAGCTGATCCGCGCCGGCGAGTTCGACGTCGTCGTCGCCGGCGGCCAGGAGTCGATGACCAACGCCCCGCACCTGCTCCCGAAGTCCCGCGAGGGCTACAAGTACGGCGCGATCGAGCTGCTCGACTCCATGGCGTACGACGGCCTCACCGACTCCCTCGAGGGCATCGCCATGGGCGAGTCCACCGAGAAGCACAACACCCGCCTGGGCATCGCGCGCCCCGAGCAGGACGAGATCGGCGCCCTCTCGCACCAGCGCGCCGCCGCCGCCCAGAAGAACGGCATCTTCGAGGCCGAGATCACCCCGGTCGAGATCCCGCAGCGCAAGGGCGACCCGGTGATCTTCTCCCAGGACGAGGGCATCCGCGCCGAGACCACCGCCGAGTCCCTCGGCAAGCTCCGCCCCGCCTTCGCCAAGGACGGCACCATCACCGCCGGCACCTCCTCGCAGATCTCCGACGGCGCCGCCGCCGTCGTCGTGATGAGCAAGGCCAAGGCCGAGGAGCTGGGCCTGGAGTGGATCGCCGAGATCGGCGCCCACGGCAACGTGGCCGGCCCGGACAACTCCCTCCAGTCGCAGCCGTCCAACGCGATCCTGCACGCCCTGAAGAAGGAGGGCCTGACCGTCGACGACCTCGACCTGATCGAGATCAACGAGGCCTTCGCCGCGGTCGCCGTCCAGTCGATGAAGGACCTCGGCATCACCTCCGACAAGGTGAACGTCAACGGCGGCGCCATCGCCCTCGGCCACCCGATCGGCATGTCCGGCGCCCGGCTCGTGCTCCACCTCGCCCTGGAGCTCAAGCGGCGCGGCGGCGGCGTCGGCGTGGCGGCCCTGTGCGGCGGCGGCGGCCAGGGCGACGCCCTGATCGTCCGCGTGGCCGGCAAGTAAGTCACCCAGGCAAGGTCAGGCAAGGAGCTCTGCACATGGTGGACGTCCCCGCACTCGTCGCCCAGGCGCGCGAGGGCAGGCCCCGGGCCGTGGCCCGGCTCATCTCGCTGGTGGAGGGGGCGTCCCCGCAGCTGCGCGAGGTGATGGCGGCGCTCGCGCCGCTCACCGGCGGCGCGTACGTGGTGGGCCTCACGGGCTCTCCCGGCGTCGGCAAGTCCACCTCGACGTCCGCGCTCGTCACCGCCTACCGCCGGGCGGGCAAGCGGGTCGGCGTCCTGGCCGTCGACCCGTCCTCCCCGTTCAGCGGGGGCGCGCTGCTCGGCGACCGGGTCCGGATGTCGGACCACGCCTCCGACCCGGGCGTCTACATCCGCTCCATGGCGACCCGCGGCCACCTGGGCGGCCTCGCCTGGTCCGCCCCGCAGGCCATCCGCGTCCTGGACGCGGCCGGCTGCGAGGTGATCCTCGTGGAGACCGTCGGCGTCGGGCAGTCGGAGGTCGAGATCGCCTCCCAGGCCGACACCTCCGTGGTCCTGCTCGCGCCGGGCATGGGCGACGGCATCCAGGCCGCGAAGGCGGGCATCCTGGAGATCGGCGACGTGTACGTGGTGAACAAGGCCGACCGGGACGGCGCGGACGCCACCGCCCGCGAGCTCAACCACATGCTGGGCCTCGGCGAGGCGCGCGCGCCGGGCGACTGGCGGCCGCCGATCGTCAAGACGGTCGCGGCCCGCGGCGAGGGCGTCGACGAGGTCGTGGAGGCCCTGGAGAAGCACCGCGCCTGGATGGAGGAGCACGGGGTCCTGGCGGAGCGCCGCCGGGCCCGCGCGTCGCGCGAGGTCGAGACCATCGCGGTCACGGCCCTGCGCGAGCGGATCGGGGACCTGCGCGGCGACCGGCGGCTCGACGCCCTCGCGGAGCGGATCACGGCCGGCGACCTCGACCCGTACGCGGCCGCCGACGAGCTGGTGGCGGAGCTGACGGGCAACTGAGCGGCACGCACGAGGAAGGGCCTCCCCGGGGCGCCGGGGAGGCCCTTTCCCGTACGGGGGCTACGGCTTGCCGCGCCGTCCGCGCAGCTGCTCCGCGACCGGCTTCAGGGACTCGTGGAGGTCGCCGAGCGCCTCGGGGGTGAGCTGGTCGATGAAGTGCCGGCGCACCGACTCGACGTGGTGCGGGGCGACCTTGCGCATGGTCTCCATGCCCTGGTCGGTGAGGACGGCGTACAGGCCGCGCCGGTCCGACTCGCAGTTCTCGCGCCGGACCAGGCCCGCGTTCTCCATCCGGGTGATCTGGTGGGAGAGGCGGCTCTTCGACTGGAGGGTGGCCGCGGCGAGGTCGCTCATGCGCAGCCGGCGCTCGGCCGACTCCGAGAGGTTCACCAGGATCTCGTAGTCGTTCATCGTCAGGCCGAAGGGCTGGAGGTCCTTCTCCAACTGGTGCGTCAGCATCCTCTGGACGTCCAGGAAGGTGCGCCAGGCACACTGCTCGCCGTCGGTGAGCCACGGGGTGGCCGTATCGGTCTCCATATGTGGATTCTACCTAAGAAGTTGAATTCTTGACGAAATCTGGGAGCGTGACGCAGGGCACCCGGGGCCCCACCCGGAGACGGCCCCCGCCCCCGCCGTCGGCGCAGACGTTCGAGTACGTCACGGTCCGCAGACTACCGCTCACAGCCCGAAGCGGCGCTGGAGGTCCCCCAGCTGGCCGGGAAGACGCGGTGTCGAACCCTGCTGTCCGTGGCCCGAACCGTGCGCACCGTGGCCGCCGGGAACGCCCGCCTGGGCCGGGGGAGCGCCGATGTCCTGCTCCGCCATCAGCAGCTCCGTCGACTGGAGCAGCACCGTGCCCGCCCCCACGAACTCGAACTGGTGCTCCTCACCCGAGGTGCCGCCCAGCCCCGTCAGGGACCGCAGGCCGCCCATCACGCCCGTCAGGTAGCCGTGGTCGTAGTGGTGGCAGGGCGAGGGGCAGTCCGCCCAGCCCACGAGCGCCTGCGGGTCCACCCGCATCGGCGGCTCCATGAAGACCACCGGACCGTTCGACGCGGCCACGAACTTGCCCGTCCCGATCAGCGTCACGAACCCCGGCACGATCGACTGCTTCAGCGCCAGGGTCGGCTGGTAGGCCAGCAGGTTCCCGGACCGGATCGTCAGGTTGCCCTCGTCCAGGTCGAAGGAGTTCACGTCGAAGGCCCGGTCCGCGAGCAGCATCTTCCCGCTGCCCTCGGCCACCACCCAGTCGCTCGCGTGCAGCGGCGAGTGGAAGGACGTCCGCACCAGCCGGTCGAGCCGCCCGTGCCCGATGCCGTTGAACTCGATCCGCCCGTAGTAGGCGATCATCTTGCCCTTCTGCAGGAACCACTGGGAGCCCTTCAGCTCCACGCAGAAGGTGTACGGATTGACGTTGTCGTCCGACGGCAGGGTGTGCGGATCGTGGATGACAGGGGTGCTCACAGCTTCTCCTCCGAGGCCTGGACGTACACCGCGCCGCTGCCGCTCAGCTCCAGCTGGAACGCCTCGCCCGAGCCGCGCCCCACCATGTCGCGCCAGCCGAGCGCGGTGGAGAGCTTGTTGCGCACGTCGCCGTGGTGGGCCACGTACGCCTGCGGGTCCACGTGCACCGGGCGGCCCGGGACGATCGGCAGCTCGATCACCCCGCCGTGCGCCATCACGGCCACCGACCCGTGGCCCTTCAGGGTGGTGGTGAAGAGGCCCTGGCCGGTCACCTGGCCCCGGACCATGCCCATCACCCCGCCCTGCGAGCCCATGAACATCGTGCCCTGCTCCAGGGTCCCGTCGAAGGCGAGCAGCCGGTCGGCCTCCACGTACAGGGTGTCGCCGGTCAGCGCGATCACCTGGATGTGGTGGCCGCCGTGCCCGAACATCACCGTGCCGCTGCCCTCCACCGTCATCAGCGGCGTCGCCTCGCCGGCCACCCGGCGGCCGATCATCGACATCAGGCCGCCCTGACCGCCCGCCGTGTTCGGCGTGAAAGTGACGTCCCCGCGGTACGCCAGCATCGCGCCGCGCTGGCTGAACAACCGCTGCCCCGGCACGACGGTCGCCTCGACCATCTTCGAGTTGATCTCCCGGAACGGCATCAGACGTCACCCCCGATCGTGTTCCGCTCGCTCGGCTGGACGTACACCAGGCCGTCCCCTTCGAAGCGGATCTGGAAGGCCTCGCCGCCGCCCTCGCCCATGAAGGTGCGGAAGGTCACGCCCGACTGGAAGTGCTGCTGGAGGTTGCCCTGGTGGGCTATGTACGCGCCGGGGTCCACCTGGAGCGGGTACTGCGGGGTCACCCGCAGCACCACCGCCGGGCCGTCCGACAGGAGCGCCGCCTGGCCCGTCCCCTCCACCGTCGTGGTGAAGAGGCCGTTGCCGGTGGCCCCGCCGCGCAGCCCCGTGAAGGTGGTGCCGGTGCGCAGCCCCGCGTCGGTGCAGAGCAGATTGCTCGCCTCCACCCACAGCTTGTCGCCGTGCAGGGAGACGAGGTTGATCTCGGACGCCCGGTCGGCGAACCAGCAGGTCCCCTGCCCGCGCACCTCCATCACCTCCATCTGCTCACCCGTGAGCCGGCGGGTCACCATGCCGCGCAGGCCCTCACCGCCGCCGCTCATCTTCTTGAACGCCATCTGGCCGTCGTAGGCGACCATCGAGCCGTTCTTCGCCTTCACGGCGTCGCCGGTCAGGGAGACGGCGAGCACCTTGCTGCCTTGGAGTCGGAACGTTGCCACGGCCCGAAGGTACTGGGGACCCACCTAAAGGGACAGCAAAGTCGCCGTGCACAATGGACGCGCCCTTGTGCATCCGTTCACAAGATCGCGTCACGAGACCGAACGAAGGTGACCCCCTCCGTGGACATCAAGACCGCCTCCTCCCTCCACCGGCTCCGGCTCGTCTCCGCGCCGGAGGCCGTCTCGTTCCTGCTCCTCCTCGTCTGCTCGGTGCTCAAGCGGACGACGGAGTTCAACGCGGTGCCGGTCATGGGAGCGATCCACGGCATCCTCTTCGTCGTGTACGTGCTCTTCTGGCTGGACGCCTGGAACCGCACCAAGTGGAGCTTCGGCACCGCCGCCCTCTACTTCGCCCTCTCGGTCCTGCCCCTGGGCGGCTTCTACGCCGAGCGGAAGCTGAAGCGCGAGGCCGAGGACGCGGTCATCGCCTCCCGCGCCCGCCGCGAGGGCACGGTGAACGCGTGATCGTCGCCTTCTCGGTGACCCCGCTCGGCGTGGGCGAGGAGGTCGGCGAGTACGTCGCCGACGCCGTCCGCGTCGTCCGGGAGTCGGGCCTGCCGAACCGCACCGACGCGATGTTCACCTCGATCGAGGGCGAGTGGGACGAGGTCATGGACGTCGTCAAGCGCGCCGTCGCCGCCGTCGAGGCCCGCGCGCCCCGCGTCTCCGTCGTCCTCAAGGCCGACATCCGCCCCGGCGTGACGGACGGCCTGCACAGCAAGGTCGCCACCGTCGAACGGCACCTGGAGAGCTGACACCCGGAGGGCCGAGCGCCCCCCTGCCCCCGACCCCCGTCCCGGATCCTCCGGGCCGGGGGCCGGTCATTCCGCTCCGGGCTGCGACACCGCGAGGCCCAGCGGGGTCCGCTCGTACAGCACCTGGTGGCCGTAGCGCCGGGAGGCGAGGAGTCCCGCGTCCCGCAGCACCGTCAGGTGCGCCGAGACCGTCGAGGGCGCCCGGCCCAGCAGATGGGCGAGGGCCGTGGTCCCCATCGGCTCCGTCAGGGCGCACAGCACGTCCGCCCGCACCGGGCCGAGGAGCCGCCCCAGGGCCTCCGGAGTGCGGTCCCGGGCGTCCGTCCACAGCCCGCCGATCCCGCGCGCCGGGTACACCACCGTCGGCTGCCACGGCGGGTCGAACCCGCTCACCACGTTGGGCCAGGTGAACACGGACGGCATCAGGACGAGGCCCTGGCCGTCCAGCGGCCGCACGTGCTCGCCGTGGTAGTCCACCCGGAGCGTGGCCGTCTCCGCCGCCCAGTCGAAGGACGGGTGCAGCTCGCCCAGGAGCCGTTCGAGGCCGCCCTCCGCGAGCCGCCGCGAGTGGTACGCCACGTCCGCCTCCAGGAGCGCCCGCAGCCGGGGCCAGTCGGGCGCCACCAGCGCCTCCCAGGCGGCCCGCAGCAGCTCGGTGAGCCGCCCCACCGCGCCGGCGGGGTCCGCGAGCATCCGCCGCCCCTCCTCGGTCTCCGCCGCCCCCGGGGTCGCGGCGAGCGCCCGCTCGAAGTCGAGCAGGGCGAGCGCCGGATCGGTCCTCCGTACGGCCTCGATCTCCTCCTCGAAGGAGGCGGCGGGCCCCAGCGGCGGCGGGTACAGGAAGTCCGGGCTGTGCCCGCGCGCCGGCATCAGCAGGTGCAGCGGCGCCAGGTCCAGCCCCCGCGCGGCGTCCGCGATCCGGCGCATCCAGGGCAGGTGGTACCCCTGCTGCCGGGGCCGCGCGAGGACCCGCACGGCGGAGTGCGCCTCCCACAGCGGCGAGACGGCGAACCGGATGCGCAGCGGGTCGGCCTCCCCGAAACGCAGGTGATACGGCACGGCCCCTCCGGAAGATTCGCCTGGACCCGAAAGTCTAGGTCCCCCGCCCCCGCGACGGCAGTCTGCGCCCATGCCGAAGCCCGACACCCCGACCCCCTCCGCGCCGCCGGGGGAGCCCGCACCCGCGCCCGCCCTCGCGCGGGCGGGGGAGACCGCATCCGTACCGGCGGGCACGCCCGTCTCCGTACCGGTCGGGGAGGCCGTCCCCCTACCGGCCGGGGCGCCCGCGTCCGTGCCCGCCGGCGGCCCGAAGGCCGAGCCCGCGCCCGCCGACCGGACCGAGGGCGCGTCCGCCCCCGGCAGCCCGACCCCCGTCGCGGGCCCGGGGCAGGGGCCGGTTCCGCCCAGCCCCGGCTACCGGGCCGTCTTCCGCGTCCGGGAGTTCCGGTTCGTGTTCACGGCGCACCTGTTCTCCCTCCTCGGGGTCGTCGTCAGCGAGCTCGCGCTCACCGTGCTCGTCTACGACCTCACCCGCTCCCCGCTCCTCTCCTCCCTCACCTTCGCCCTCGGCTTCCTCCCCTACCTCGTCGGCGGCACCCTCCTCGCCGGTCTCACCGATCGCTTCCCGCCCCGCCGGATCCTCGTCGTCTGCGACCTCGTCTGTGCCGCCTGCGTCGTCCTGATGACCGTCCCCGCCACCCCCGTCGCCGCCCTGCTCGCGCTGCGCTGCGCCATCGCCGTCGTCTCGCCCGTCTTCAACGGCACCCGCATGGCGACCCTCGCCGACGTCCTCGGCGAGGGCGACCTCTTCGTCCTCGGCCGCTCCCTCCTGCGGATCGTCTCCCAGAGCGCCCTGCTCGCCGGGTTCGCCGCCGGCGGCGTCCTCCTCACCGTCGTCCCGCCGCGCGGCGCCCTCGTCGTCACCGCCGCCACCTTCCTCGTCTCGGCGCTGCTGCTCCGCCTCGGCACCGTCCGGCGCCCCGCCCGGGGCGGCGGGGACGGGGAGGGCGGCCTCGCCGGCACCTGGGCGCTCCTCCGCGACCGGCGCGTGCGCGCCCTGATGGTGATGTTCTGGGTGCCGCCGTTCTTCGCCGTCGTACCGGAGGCGCTGGCCGCCCCCTACGCCGACGAGATCGGCGTCTCCACCGCCGCCCTCGGCCTCCTCATGTGCGCGCTGCCCGTCGGCACCATCACGGGCGAGCTGCTCGCCGGCTCGTTCCTCTCCGCCGCCGCCCGCTCCCGGCTCGTGCTGCCGCTCGCCGTCACCGGCGTGCTGCCCTACCTGCTGTACGCCGTCCGGCCCGGCGTCGCCCTCGCGGCCGCCGCGCTCTTCCTGGCCGGCGCCACCGGCGCGTACACCCTCGGCCTCGACGCCCGGTTCGTCGCCGCCGTGCCCGAGGAGCGGCGGGGGAGGGCCATGACCCTGATGACGGCGGGCATGATGACCGTCCAGGGCGTCGGCATGGCGGGCGCCGGGCTCGCGGCAGAGTTCGTCCCCGTGCACGCGGTCGTCGCGGGCACCGGTGTCGTCGGGACCCTCTGCCTCCTCGCCGCCGCCGCGGAACTGCGGGCGACCGAAGGACGAGACGGGGCTGACCGCCATGTTCCCCATGGGTAAGGTCGACGCGTGCCGAAGCCGCTCAGTCTCCCCTTCGACCCCATCGCCCGCGCCGACGAACTCTGGCAGAAGCGCTGGGGCCCGGTCCCCTCGATGGCCGCGATCACCTCGATCATGCGCGCCCACCAGATCCTCCTCGCGGAGGTCGACGCGGTCGTCAAGCCGTACGGCCTGACCTTCGCGCGGTACGAGGCCCTGGTCCTGCTGACCTTCTCCAAGGCGGGCGAGCTGCCGATGTCCAAGATCGGCGAGCGGCTGATGGTGCACCCCACCTCGGTGACGAACACGGTCGACCGGCTGGTGAGGTCCGGCCTCGTCGCCAAGCGCCCCAACCCCAACGACGGCCGCGGCACCCTCGCCACCATCACCGACAAGGGGCGCGAGGTGGTCGAGGCGGCGACCCGCGACCTGATGGAGATGGACTTCGGCCTCGGCGCGTACGACGCCGAGGAGTGCGCCGAGATCTTCGCGATGCTCCGCCCGCTCCGGGTGGCGGCGAACGACTTCGACGAGGTCTGACCCGCGCGAAGATCGCCCGGAACGTACGGTTACGCTCGACGCCATGAAATCCAGCGTGCTGACCCGCTACCGCGTCATGGCGTACGTGACCGCGGTCATGCTCCTCATCCTGTGCGCGTGCATGGTCGCCAAGTACGGCTTCGACACGGGCGAGGACCTCACCTTCGCGGTCTCCCAGACCCACGGCGTCCTCTACATCCTTTACTTGGTCTTCGCCTTCGACCTGGGCTCCAAGGCGCGCTGGCCCTTCGGCAAGCTCCTGTGGGTGCTGGTCTCCGGGACCATCCCGTTCGCCGCCTTCTTCGTCGAGCGCAAGATCTACCGCGAGACGCTTCCGCTGGTCAGCGGCGCGCAGCCGGTTCCCGCCAAGGCGTAACCCCCACCCCGCGCCACACCGGCGCGGGGTCTGCCATCGACATTTACTAGGACGTCCTAGTAAATTCGGAGCATGGACGCTGACGCCATCGAGGAAGGCCGCCGTCGCTGGCAGGCCCGTTACGACAAGGCCCGCAAGCGGGACGCCGACTTCACCACGCTCTCCGGCGACGCCGTCGAGCCCGTCTACGGGCCCCGGCCCGGGGACAGCTACGAGGGGTTCGAGCGCATCGGCTGGCCGGGCGAGTACCCCTTCACCCGGGGACTCCACCCGACCGGCTACCGCGGCCGGACCTGGACCATCCGCCAGTTCGCCGGCTTCGGCAACGCCGAGCAGACCAACGAGCGGTACAAGATGATCCTGGCCGCCGGCGGCGGCGGCCTCTCCGTCGCCTTCGACATGCCCACCCTCATGGGCCGCGACTCCGACGACCCCCGCTCCCTCGGCGAGGTCGGCCACTGCGGCGTCGCCATCGACTCCGCCGCCGACATGGAGGTCCTCTTCAAGGACATCCCGCTCGGCGACGTCACGACGTCCATGACGATCTCCGGGCCCGCCGTCCCGGCCTTCTGCATGTACCTCGTCGCCGCCGAGCGCCAGGGCGTCGACCCGGCCGTGCTCAACGGCACGCTCCAGACCGACATCTTCAAGGAGTACATCGCGCAGAAGGAGTGGCTCTTCGAGCCCGAGCCCCACCTGCGCCTCATCGGCGACCTGATGGAGCACTGCGCGGCGAAGATCCCCGCGTACAAGCCGCTCTCCGTCTCCGGCTACCACATCCGCGAGGCCGGGGCGACGGCCGCGCAGGAGCTCGCGTACACCCTCGCCGACGGCTTCGGCTACGTGGAGCTGGGCCTCTCCCGGGGCCTGGACGTCGACGTCTTCGCCCCCGGCCTCTCCTTCTTCTTCGACGCGCACCTCGACTTCTTCGAGGAGATCGCCAAGTTCCGCGCGGCCCGCCGGATCTGGGCCCGCTGGATGAAGGAGGTGTACGGCGCGAAGACCGACAAGGCGCAGTGGCTCCGCTTCCACACCCAGACCGCCGGCGTCTCCCTCACCGCCCAGCAGCCGTACAACAACGTCGTGCGCACCGCGGTCGAGGCACTCTCCGCCGTCCTCGGCGGCACCAACTCCCTGCACACCAACGCCCTCGACGAGACCCTGGCGCTCCCCAGCGAGCAGGCCGCCGAGATCGCCCTGCGCACCCAGCAGGTCCTCATGGAGGAGACCGGCGTCGCCAACGTCGCGGACCCGCTGGGCGGTTCCTGGTACGTCGAGCAGCTCACCGACCGCATCGAGGCCGACGCCGAGCGCATCTTCGACCAGATCAAGGAGCGCGGGCGCCGCGCCCACCCGGACGGGCAGCACCCGATCGGTCCGATCACCTCCGGCATCCTGCGCGGCATCGAGGACGGCTGGTTCACCGGCGAGATCGCCGAGTCCGCCTTCCAGTACCAGCGCGCCCTGGAGAAGGGCGACAAGCGGGTCGTCGGCGTCAACGTGCACCACGGCTCGGTCACCGGCGACCTGGAGATCCTGCGGGTCAGCCACGAGGTCGAGCGCGAGCAGGTCCGCATCCTCGGCGAGCGCAAGGCGCGCCGGGACGACGCCAAGGTCCGCGCCTCGCTCGACGCGATGCTGGCCGCCGCCCGCGACGGCTCGAACATGATCGCGCCGATGCTGGAGGCCGTCCGCGCCGAGGCCACCCTCGGCGAGATCTGCGACGCCCTGCGCGACGAGTGGGGCGTCTACACGGAGCCCCCGGGCTTCTGACGCGCCTGGCGCGTCGGCAGGGGCGGTACGGGACTTCCCGTACCGCCCCTCACGCGTTCGGGGTCCCGGCCGTCGCCGCCGCGCCCAGGCCCCCCACCAGGAGGGCCGACAGGCGCGCCACCCACGGCCCGTCCACCGGCTCGGCGCTGACCAGGGCGCGGTGCACGACCGCGCCCGCGATCACGTCGAAGATCAGGTCGTCGGTGGCGCCGACGGCCGGCAGGTCGCGGTCGGCCGGGAGTTCGCCGCGCCGTTGCGCCCGCATCCGGCCCTCCAGGACGAGCCGCTTCTGGCGGTCGACGATGGAGGCGCGGATGCGCCGGCGCAGCGGCTCGTCCCGGGTCGACTCGGCGACCACCGCCATCAGGGCCGTCTTGGTCTCGGGGCGTTCGAGGAGCGCCGCGAACTGGAGCACCACGTGCTCGACGTCGGCCCGGAGCGAGCCCAGGTCGGGGAGTTCGAGCTCGTCGAAGAGGACGGCGACCGCGTCCACCACCAGCTCGCTCTTGTTGGCCCAGCGGCGGTACAGGGTCGTCTTCGCGACCCCGGCGCGGCCGGCGACGTCCCCCATCGTGAGCTTGGACCAGCCCAGCTCGACCAGGGCCTCGCGGGTCGCCTCCAGGATGGCCGCGTCGGCCTCGGTGGAGCGGGGGCGCCCGGTACGGCTGCTGCGGGGGTTGGTGCGGCTGCACATCGACGACATGGACGACGACCATACCCGCCGGTAGGTACGGCGCCAGAGGGCCGCGATGTGAGGCAGTTCACCGCGCGGAACGCCCGTGCGGCCTCCCGTCGCCTCCGCCCCGGCAGTTACGCTACGACTCGTAGCGAAAGGCTTTGAGCGGCCCGAGCGACAACCATGGTGTCGGGTGGGGACCCGGCGCGAACCAGCAGACGACAGAAGACGGGCAACCGTGTCGTCCACGCGTCTCGCACACCGGCGGGAGGCGGGTGGACGGCGCGGTTCGGCCACGGCTTAACGGTTACGCGCGCGGAAGGGGGAGGATGTAGCCATGCAGCCCCGAAACATGTCCATGAGCGGCGTCGTCGACCTCGCCGCGGTGAAGGCGGCCGGAGAGGCCAAGACGAAGGCGGAGCAGGCGCGCGCCGAAGCCGCCCGGCAGGGCGGATCCGCCGCCGTGCCCCCGTCCGCCCTGGTGATCGACGTCGACGAGGCGGGCTTCGAGCGCGATGTGCTCCAGCGGTCCGCCGAGGTCCCGGTCGTCCTCGACTTCTGGGCCGAGTGGTGCGAGCCCTGCAAGCAGCTCGGCCCCCTCCTGGAGCGGCTCGCCGTCGAGTACAACGGCCGCTTCCTGCTCGCGAAGATCGACGTCGACGCCAACCAGATGCTGATGCAGCAGTTCGGCATCCAGGGAATTCCGGCCGTTTTCGCGGTGGTCGCCGGCCAGGCGCTGCCGCTCTTCCAGGGCGCGGTGCCCGAGGCCCAGATCCGCGAGACCCTCGACCAGCTGATCGCGGTCGGCGAGGAGCGCTTCGGCCTCACCGGGATCACCGTGGACGCGGACGCCGACCCGTCGGCCCCCGCCGCGCGCCCGGCCGGCCCGTACGACTCCCTCCTCGAAGCGGCGATGACCGCGCTCGACGCGGGCGACCTGGCGGGCGCCGTCCAGGCGTACAAGAACGTGCTGGCCGACGACCCGGCCCACCCGGAGGCCAAGCTGGGCCTCGCGCAGGCCGAACTCCTCGCCCGCGTGCAGGACCTGGACCCGGGCGCGGTGCGCAGGAACGCCGCCGACGACCCGGCCGACGTCACCGCGCAGCTCGCCGCCGCCGACCTCGATCTGGCGGGCGGCCACGTGCAGGACGCCTTTGGGCGCCTGGTGGAGACCGTGCGCCGCACGGCCGGCGAGGACCGGGACGCGGCGCGGCTGCGGCTCCTGGAGCTGTTCGAGGTGATCGGCGCCGACGACCCGCGGGTGACGGCGGCCCGGCAGGCCCTCGCGCGCGTGTTGTTCTGAACCTTCCGGACCCCTGTTCCCCGCGCCGAATCGCCCGTCGATTTGGCAGCGGGGTGACAAACGGCGGCCGCGCTTTACCAAAACTTGGTAATCGCGGCCGCTGTTACTTGCAGTAAATCGAACCCGGCGTTCTGCCCGGATTCATCCGGCGATCTCCCGACATTCCCCTCCCTTCGAACGCACCCTGTGTACCCGTTCGGTCCCGCCCCGCCATGCCGCGGTTATCCACCCGTTACTAGCCAGTAACGAACCCTCTTGTGCGGGCGCCCGGAATGGACCACGATCGGCCACGCTCGGTCCGAACCGCACACCCCGGCAACCAACCGGGACCGCGGGGAGGGTCCCCACCGGGCGGACCGGTGCCCCGGCACCGGTCGCGGACAGGGGGGTTCCCGCTCGTACCGAACGGGGCCTGTCCGACTCAGGTCACGCGCACCGCGTGGCCCATGGTTGTCGCTCGGGGGTGATCGCCGGTGATGCGGAGGCGTACTGCGCCGTTCGCCGCCCCGGCGCTCTCCTTCCCGAGGACGTAGCTCTTCTCCCATCGCAGAACGGGCCCACGCCCCTTCTGGAGATGTACGTCCGAGAAGGAGGATTCTCATGAAGTCCCAGGTTCGTGGCGGGACCAGATGGAAGCGTTTCGCCGTCGTCATGGTGCCCAGCGTGGCCGCGACGGCAGCGATCGGCGTCGGCCTGGCGCAGGGCGCGCTCGCCGCGTCGTTCTCGATCTCCGGCCAGGAGTTCAAGGTCAAGGCGCAGACCCTTGAGGGCACCAACTTCGTCCAGTACGGCAGCGTGGACGCCGGCAAGACCCTCGACGACAAGGCGTTCGCCGCCCCCGTCGCGGTCTCCGGTTTCTCCACGGCCTACATCACCAACATGTGCCAGTCGGTCGTGACGCCGAAGGTGCCGTTCCTCGGTGACATCACCCTCCGCCTGGAGGCCGGCGGGGAAGGGGCGAAGGACCCGGACCAGCGCGTCTACGCCAAGGACATCTACCTGGATGTCTCCGACCTGAAGGCCGACGCCGAGTTCGGGAACATCGACATCGGTGTGGCCGCCGGTCAGCTCAACGGCGGGAACAAGAACAAGCCGGGCATCCAGCCCGGTACCCCCGCGGACCGGGTGTACCAGAACGGGTTCTCCCAGCGCGCCGAGACCGCGAAGCTGAGCAACGTCGAGCAGAAGGCGTGGGCGACCACGGCCGCCACGTTCAAGCTTCCCGACCTGAAGCTGTCCCTGCACCGCGGCACCGACGCCGAGTGCTACAAGGGCTGATCCGGTCCTGAGGGTGCGGGCCGCTCCGGCGGCCCGCACCGTCTCCGGGGCGCGGCCCCGCTTCTTCGCACCTTCTTCAGCAACACCGCTTCCAGGGAGCTGTTTCCATGAGCGCCGAGAACCCCGCTTCCCGCGAAGTCCCCCAGGACAACCGATTCAAGGTCTGGCGGCAGACCCGGCCCTTCTGGGCGGGACTGTTCACCATCATCGGCGGTATACCGATCGCCTACCTCCCGTACGGGGACCTGCGACTCGGCAACATCATTTTCGCCATGAAGACGACCGCGGGGTCCACCGCGCTGATCATCGGCGTCCTGCTCGTCACGCTCGGACTGACGATGTGGTTCCAGCCCATCGTGCGGATCTTCGCGGGTGTCGCGGCGATCGTCCTGGGACTCGTCTCCATCCCCGTGTCGAACTTCGGCGGTTTCGTCATCGGGTTCCTGTTCGCCCTCGTCGGGGGCGGCATGTCCATCGCCTGGGCGCCCGCGCCGCCGGTCGAGGAGGCCGTGGACGCGGAGGAAGACGGCGAACCGGAGGCCTCGGCGGAGGCCGGAGCCGTACTGACGGCCGGCCTGCCGGAGCAGCGCGGACCGGAGCACCACGCGACCGACAAGACGATCGACGCCAACGGCGGGAGGAACAGTGCGGGGTGACGAGACCCAGCCGGCGCTCGCGAGGGGCGGACCGCGGCACGCGGCCCCACGCAAGTCGCTGCTGAACAGGATCCAGGGCCCCGCGGGCAAGGCGATGGCGCTGGCCGCCATGCCGACCGCGGTGTTCGTGGGCATGGGCCTCACGCCCAAGATCGCCCTCGCCGACGACAAGGACATCCCCTTCGCCCCCGGCCCCTGCGTGACGCGCTCGGACGAGCCGACGCCGGAGGCCACGGAGACGGAGAAGGAGACGGCGAAGCCGACGGCCACCCCCTCGGCGACCGCGACCGCCTCCCCCACGGCGACTCCCTCCGGAACCCCTTCCGCCACCGCGACGCCGACGCCGACCGCGACGACGACCGGAGAGGCGACCACGCAGCGGAAGCCGACCGCCACCACGGCCCCGAAGCCCGCCGCCACCCCGACCCCGACGGCCACACCCACGCCGACGAAGTCGAAGAACCCGCTGGACCCGCTGGGCCTGGGCGACGCGCTGAAGGACCTCTTCGACGGTCCGGACCCGAAGCCGACGCCCACGCCCACCGCGACGGCCACGCCCACGACGGCGGTGCCGACGACCCCGGTCCCGAGCGCCACGACCGCCGCGCCGAAGCCCACCGCCGACCCGAAGGCCACCACGGCCCCGAAGCCGGCCGTCGACCCGGACGCGGAGAAGAAGAAGGCCGCGATCCGCGAGGCCGCCGCGAAGGCCGGCGTCGAGGTCGAGGAGCTGCCCGAGAGCGCGCAGGGCCTCGACGCCAAGAAGGACGAGGACATACCCGAGGGCGCCAAGCCCCGCTTCCCGTGCCCCGAGCGCGACGACGCGGCGCTCGCGGCGGCCGAGGTGGAGCCCGGCATCCCGCTGCTCCCGGACGAGCCATGGCGCCTGGAGAGCTCGCTGCTCACCCTCAAGGGCCTCAAGTACCACGGCATCGTCGAGGTGAAGACCTACGGCGGCAAGGTCAAGAAGGTGCTGAAGTTCACCGCGAGCGGGGTGGACATCAAGGACCTGCACCAGATGGCGGACCACAGCCCGGGACGGACGGCCCACGTCCGCTCCAAGAAGGGTTCGACGTCGACGATCACCGGCGGCACGGTGACGATGTACACGGAGGAGCTGAAGGGCAACCTCCTCGGCATCATCCCGATCACCTTCGGCCCGGAGTCCCCGCCGCCGCTGGACCTCCCGTTCGTCTTCTTCACCAACGTCAAGCTCAAGCAGGCCGGCCAGTTCGGCGGCACCCTCAAGGTCGCGGAACTCCGCAACACGATCGAACCGAGCTGACGCCCGTACTACTCCGGGAGCCGCACAAGGCGAAGCCCCCGTCCGCACCGGACGGGGGCTTCGTCGTGGATCGGGCGCGTCAGGCGCGCTCGCCGCCGCCCAGGTGGTGGACGCGGACCATGTTCGTGGTGCCGGGGACGCCGGGGGGCGAGCCGGCCGTGATGACCATGGTGTCGCCCTCGTTGTAGCGCTGGAGCTTGAGGAGCTCGGCGTCCACGAGGTCGACCATCGCGTCGGTGTTGTCCACGTGCGGGACGACGAAGGACTCGACGCCCCAGCTCAGGGTGAGCTGGTTGCGGGTGTTCTCGTCCGTGGTGAAGGCGAGGATCGGCTGCTGGACGCGGTAGCGCGAGAGGCGGCGGGCCGTGTCGCCGGACTGGGTGAAGGCGACCAGCGCCTTGCCGCCCAGGAAGTCCGCGATCTCGCAGGCCGCGCGGGCGACCGAACCGCCCTGGGTGCGCGGCTTCTTGCCCTGGACCAAGGGCTGGAGGCCCTTGGAGAGCAGCTCCTCCTCGGCCGCCGTGACGATCTTCGACATCGTCTTGACGGTCTCGATCGGGTACGCGCCGACCGAGGACTCGGCCGACAGCATGACCGCGTCCGCGCCGTCCAGGATCGCGTTGGCGACGTCGCTCGCCTCGGCGCGGGTCGGACGCGAGTTGGTGATCATCGACTCCATCATCTGGGTGGCGACGATGACCGGCTTGGCGTTCCGGCGGCAGAGCTCCACCAGGCGCTTCTGCACCATCGGGACCTTCTCCAGCGGGTACTCCACGGCGAGGTCGCCGCGGGCCACCATGACCGCGTCGAACGCGGCGACGACGTCGGCCATGTTCTCGACTGCCTGCGGCTTCTCCACCTTGGCGATGACGGGGACCCGGCGGCCCTCCTCGTCCATCACCTTGTGGACGTCCTTGACGTCGTCGGCGTCCCGCACGAACGACAGGGCGACCATGTCGCAGCCCATCCGCAGGGCGAAGCGCAGGTCGTCGACGTCCTTCTCGGACAGGGCCGGGACGTTGACGGCCGCGCCGGGCAGGTTGATGCCCTTGTGGTCCGAGACGACACCGCCCTCGATGACGATGGTCCTGACCCGGGGGCCCTCGACCTCGACCACCCGCAGCTCGACGTTGCCGTCGTTGATGAGGACCTGGTCGCCCTTGGAGACGTCGCCGGGCAGCCCCTTGTAGGTGGTGCCGCAGATCGACTTGTCGCCCGGGACGTCCTCGGTGGTGATGGTGAACTCGTCACCGCGCACCAGCTCGACCGGTCCCTCGGCGAAGGTCTCCAGGCGGATCTTCGGGCCCTGGAGGTCGGCGAGGACGCCGACGGCCCGCCCGGTGTCCGCGGCGACCTGCCGGACGCGGTCGTACCGCTCCTGGTGTTCTGCCTGGGAGCCGTGGCTGAAGTTGAATCGGGCCACGTTCATGCCGGCCTCGATGAGAGCCTTCAGCTGCTCATACGAGTCGACGGCGGGGCCCAGCGTGCAGACGATTTTGGAACGGCGCATGAGGCGGATCCTATCGGTTTGTTTCGCTGCGGAATATTCCGACTGGCGGAAAGTACAAATGGGCGGGCGGCCGCTCAGGCGATCACTCGTTCGAGCCCTCCGTGTCCCGTACGAGCGGGTCCTCCCCGGCCCTTCCCTCCCCGGACGCGCCCCGTACGAGCGCGTAGCTCTGGCGCGCGATCTCCAGCTCCTCGTCCGTCGGCACCACGGCGACCGCCACCCGCGCGTACTCCGGCGAGATGATCCGCGCCTCGTCCGACCGTACGGCGTTCAGCTCCGCGTCCACCGCGAGCCCCAGCTCCTCCAGGCCCGCGATCGCCGCCTGCCGCACCGGCGCCGCGTTCTCGCCGACGCCCGCCGTGAACGCCACCGCGTCCACCCGGCCGAGCACCGCGTAGTACGCCCCGATGTACTTCTTCAGGCGGTGGACGTAGATGTCGAAGGCGAGCGCCGCCCGCTCGTCGCCCTCGTCGATCCGGCGGCGGATCTCCCGCATGTCGTTGTCGCCGCAGAGCCCCACCAGACCGGACCGCTTGTTCAGCAGGACGTCGATCTCGTCCGCCGACATCCCCGCCACCCGCCGCAGGTGGAAGGTGACCGCCGGGTCGATGTCGCCCGACCGGGTCCCCATGACCAGGCCCTCAAGCGGCGTCAGGCCCATCGAGGTGTCCACGCACCGGCCGCCCCGCACCGCCGAGGCGGACGCCCCGTTCCCCAGGTGCAGCACGATCACGTTCACCTCCTCCGGCGCCTTGCCGAGCAGCCGCGCCGTCTCCCGCGAGACGTACGCGTGCGAGGTGCCGTGGAAGCCGTACCGCCGGATCCGGTGCGCGTCGGCGGTCTCCACGTCGATCGCGTACCGCGCCGCCGACTCCGGCATCGTCGTGTGGAAGGCGGTGTCGAAGACCGCCACCTGCGGCAGGTCGGGCCGCAGCGCCATCGCCGTACGGATGCCGATCAGGTTCGCCGGGTTGTGCAGCGGCGCCACCGGCACGAGCCGTTCGATCTCCGCCAGCACCTCCCCGTCGATGACCGTCGGCTCGGTGAACCGCAGCCCGCCGTGCACCACCCGGTGCCCGATCGCCGCCAGTTCGGGGGAGTCCAGGCCCAGGCCGTCCGCCGCCAGCTCCTCGGCGACCGCCTTCAGGGCGGCCGAGTGGTCGGAGATCGGCCCGTTCCTCTCGCGCTTCCGCCCGTCCCCCTCCCGGAGCGGGGTGTGCGCGAGCCGCGAGGTCTCCTCGCCGATCCGCTCCACGATCCCCTGCGCCAGCCGGCCGCCGTCGCGCATGTCGAGCAGCTGGTACTTCAGCGACGAGGAGCCGGAGTTGAGGACGAGGACGCGCGTGGGAGCGGACGTGGGCGCGGTCATGCGGGGAGCTCCTGACCCTGGGACTGGATCGCCGTGATGGCGACGGTGTTGACGATGTCGCTGACGAGCGCGCCGCGCGAGAGGTCGTTCACGGGCTTGCGCAGGCCCTGGAGCACCGGGCCGACGGCCACGGCGCCGGCCGAACGCTGCACGGCCTTGTACGTGTTGTTGCCGGTGTTCAGGTCGGGGAAGATCAGCACCGACGCCTGCCCCGCCACCTCCGAGTCCGGCAGCTTCGTCGCCGCCACCGAGGGCTCCACGGCCGCGTCGTACTGGATGGGCCCCTCGATCCGCAGCTCCGGGTGCGCCTCCCGGACGAGCTTGGTCGCCTCCCGCACCTTGTCGACGTCGGCGCCGGAGCCCGAGGTGCCCGTGGAGTACGAGAGCATCGCGATCCGCGGCTCCACCCCGAACCGGGCCGCGGTGGCCGCCGACTGGACGGCGATGTCCGCGAGCTGCTCGGCGTCCGGGTCCGGGTTGACCGCGCAGTCGCCGTACACGAGCACCTTGTCCGCCAGGCACATGAAGAAGACCGACGAGACGATCGAGGCGTCCGGCTTCGTCTTGATGATCTCGAAGGCCGGGCGGATCGTCGCCGCCGTGGAGTGCACCGAGCCCGACACCATCCCGTCGGCCAGGCCCTCCTGGACCATCAGGGTGCCGAAGTAGTTCACGTCCGACACCACGTCGTACGCCAGCTCCACGGTGACGCCCTTGTGGGCGCGCAGCGCCGCGTACTGCTCCGCGAACGCGTCCCGCAGCTCCGAGGTGTGCGGGTCGATCAGCTGCGTGTCCCGCAGGTCCACGCTCAGGTCGGCGGCCTTCTTGCGGATGGTCTCCACGTCCCCGAGCAGCGTCAGGTCGCACACGTCCCGGCGCAGCAGGACGTCGGCGGCGCGCAGGACCCGCTCCTCCGTGCCCTCCGGGAGCACCACCCGGCGCCGGTCGGCCCGCGCCTGTTCGAGCAGCTCGTGCTCGAACATCATCGGGGTGACCCGGCCGCTGCGGGCCACCGAGATCCGCTTGAGCAGGTCGGCGGTGTCCACGTGCCGTTCGAACAGGCCGAGCGCGGTCTCCGCCTTGCGCGGCGTGGCCGCGTTCAGCTTGCCCTCCAGGGCGAAGAGTTCGGCGGCCGTCGGGAAGCTGTTCCCGGCGACGGAGACCACCGGGGTGCCGGGCGCGAGCCGGGCCGCCAGGGTCAGGACCTCCTCGCCGGGCCGCTCGTCCAGGGTGAGCAGCACCCCGGCGATCGGCGGGGTGCCGGCCGAGTGCGCGGCGAGCGCGCCGACGACCAGGTCGGCCCGGTCCCCGGGGGTGACGACCAGGCAGCCGGGCGTCAGGGCGTGCAGGAAGTTCGGCAGCATCGCGCCGCCGAAGACGAAGTCCAGGGCGTCCCGGGCGAGCCCGGCGTCGTCCCCGAGGACGACGGTGCCGCCGAGCGCGTGGGTGATCTGGGCGACGGTCGGCGCCGACAGGGCCGGCTCGTCCGGCAGGACGTAGCAGGGCACGGGCAGCCGGGCCGCCAGCCGCTCCGCGATGGCCTCCCGGTCCTCGGCCGCCACCCGGTTGACCACCATCGCGAGCACGTCGCAGCCGAGCCCGTCGTACGCCCGGAAGGCGTTGCGCGCCTCGGCCCGCACGGACTCCGCCGACTGGCCCTTGCCGCCGACCACCGGGATGACGGAGGCGCCGAACTCGTTGGCGAGCCGGGCGTTGACGGCCAGCTCGTCGGGGAGCTGGGTGGCGGCGAAGTCGGTACCGAGGACGAGGACGACCTCGTAGTCGCGGGCGACGGCGTGGAAGCGGTCGACCAGACGGGAGACCAGCTCGTCGGTGCCCCGCTCGGCCTGGAGGGCGGAGGCCTCCCGGTAGTCCATGCCGTAGACCGTCGAGGCGTCCTGCGAGAGGCGGTAGCGGGCGCGCAGCAGGTCGAAGAGCCGGTCGGGCCCGTCGTGCACCAGCGGCCGGAAGACCCCCACCCGGTCCACCTGGCGGGTGAGGAGCTCCATGACTCCCAGCTCGACGACCTGGCGGCCGTCACCGCGGTCGATCCCGGTCACGTACACGCTGCGCGTCACGCCGTGGTCTCCTGTCCAGTCCTGCGGAAGGGCCCCGGGCGGCGCCCCAGCTCCGCCTTCCCGGCCCGTATGTTCCTCACCCGTGCGTTCGGTCACGTGCGTCAACCGAAAGGGCTCGGAAAGCCCCGATAGAGCGGCATTACCCCCTTGACAATACCCCCGGCGGTGGTTAGGTCGCCCGCCGGACGAAGGGCCTGGAGGTGAGGGCCGGAGGGCCCGGGGGAGTCGCCGGAAGGCCCCGGGGGGCAGCCTCCGGAAGGTCCCGGAGGAGAGCCCCCGGAAACCCTCCGGAAGACCGCCGGAAAGGGTGCCCGAAGGCCCCCCCGGAGGCCTCACGGACGCCCTCCGGGAAGCCGCTCGCGATCCGCCCGGCGGGACGCGCGGAACGGCGGCGAGCGCGCCCCTCAGGCCCGGCGTGTGAGAATTGCCCTGGCTCACACGGACCGCGACCGAGCAGGAGACACAGCACGATGCGCATCGGAGTTCTCACCGCAGGCGGCGACTGCCCCGGCCTGAACGCAGTGATCCGGTCGGTCGTGCACCGGGCGATGACCGGCCACGGAGACGAGGTCATCGGCTTCGAGGACGGCTTCAAGGGCCTCCTCGACGGGCACTTCCGGCCCCTCGACCTCAACGCCGTCAGCGGTATCCTGGCCCGCGGCGGCACCATCCTCGGCTCCGCCCGCCTGGAGCGGAACCGGCTGCGCGAGGCCGCCGAGTCCGCCTCCGAGCTGGCCCGCCAGTACGGCATCGACGTCCTCATCCCGATCGGCGGCGAGGGCACCCTGACCGCCGCCCGGATGCTCTCCGACGCCGGCATGCCCGTCGTCGGCGTCCCGAAGACCATCGACAACGACATCTCCTCCACGGACCGCACCTTCGGCTTCGACACCGCCGTCGGCGTCGCCACCGAGGCCATGGACCGCCTCAAGACCACCGCCGAGTCCCACCAGCGCGTGATGGTCGTGGAGGTGATGGGCCGCCACGCCGGCTGGATCGCCCTGGAGTCCGGCATGGCCGGCGGCGCGCACGGCATCTGCCTCCCCGAGCGCCCCTTCGAGGTGGACGACCTCGTCAAGATGGTCGAGGAGCGCTTCGCGCGCGGCAAGAAGTTCGCGGTCATCTGCGTCGCCGAGGGCGCGCACCCGGCCGAGGGCTCGATGGAGTACGCGAAGGGCGAGATCGACCAGTTCGGCCACGAGCGCTTCCAGGGCATCGGCACCCAGCTCGCCGTGGAGCTGGAGCGGCGGCTCGGCAAGGAGGCCCGCCCGGTCATCCTCGGCCACGTCCAGCGCGGCGGCACCCCGACCGCGTACGACCGCGTCCTCGCGACCCGCTTCGGCTGGCACGCGGTGGAGGCGGCGCACCGCGGCGACTTCGGCCGGATGACGGCGCTGCGCGGCACGCACATCGAGATGGTGCCGCTCGCGGAGGCCGTGACCCAGCTCAAGAGGGTTCCGGCGGACCGCATGCGCGAGGCGGAGTCGGTCTTCTAGCCCCTCCCTCCGGCCTTCTGGTCCCCGCCCCGGACCTCGTACGCCGGAAGCGGCCCTGACCGTACCCCCGTGGACGGTCGGGGCCGCTTCCGCGTCCGGCATCGCCCCGGAAATGCCGGATTCCACTCTTGAGCCGGGGCACGGGATCAACAAGGCTTGGGGCCTGTCCCGGACATGTCCCAACGCTGTCCGCCCGTCCGGGAGGAGGGGGAGGCGAGGATGACGCCGGGGGAGCACGCCCCTGACCCGCGGGGCGCACGGAGCCCCGCCGAGTTCCTCGCGCGCCTCCAGGCGCTCAAGGACTGGTCGGGCCTGACGTACCGCGAGCTCTCGGCGCGGGCGGAGGCGCGCGGGGACGTCCTGCCCCGCTCGACGGTGGCGAACATGCTGTCCCGCGCCACCCTGCCCCGCGAAGAACTCCTGACCGCCTTCGTCCGCGCGTGCGGAACCGGCCCGGCCGCGCTGGAGGAGTGGCGGACGGTACGGAGGGAACTGGAGGGGCGGAGGGGGTACGGAGACGCTTCGGACCCGGGGGAGGCGGTCCCGGAGGCCCCGGACCCGGACCCGCACCCGGTCCCGGAGGAAAGGCACCCGGACCCGGAGGGGCTCGGCCCGGCGCACGAGCAGCTTCCCGCCCCCGAGGAGCCGCCCGCCTCGGGGGAGCTTCCCGCCTCCGAGCAGCCGCCCGCCCCCGAGGAGCCGCCCGCCCCCGAGGAGCCGCCCGCCTCCGAGCAGCTTCCCGCCTCCGGGGAGCCGCCCGTCTGGCCCGGCGCCCCCGCCGACGAGCCCCGGAATCCCGGCCCCGGGGCCCGGTTCCGAATACGTCGTCTGCTCGTCCCGGCGGTCGCGGTCGCCGCCCTCGTGTTCGCCGGGGTCAGCGTCGTCGCCTTCCTGCGGGACGGCCACACCGGCCACCCGCCCCGTACCCCCACCGCGCCCGCCGCCGGCGACGTCCGCATCCGGGTCGTCGGCACCGACTTCTGCCTCGGCGAGCGGCGCGGCACCCGCAGCGGCCAGGTGTACCAGGTGCCGTGCGCCGCCGCGGGCGTCCCGCTGTACGCGCTCGCGGAGGCGGGCGACGGCCGGTGGCGGATCGCCTCCGACCACCCCGACTACGGCGCCGGCTGCTCCGGCCTCCCCTCCGGCGGGCGCGTGCCCGGCGCCCCGTACGAGGACTCCGAGTGCGGCGACCCCACCCGGATCGAGGAGTTCTCCCTGGAGCCCCACGGCACCCCCGTACGGGGTTACCGGATCGTCCCGGCCGGCTCCGCGCCCCCCGGCGGCTGCGTCACCGTCGTCGGCGACCGCGCCGCCGCCTGGTCCCGCCTCGCCCAGGCCCCCTGCGCACCGGACGCCGCGGGCCAGCTCTTCGACTTCGACCGCCGGGACTAGGGCCTGTCCGGCGCCTCCACCAGACGGGTCCTCAGGGCCGTCACCACCGCCGGGTCCAGGCCGACGTGGCCGGTGGCGTACGCGTACACCGATCCGTACCGCGCCCGCAGGTCCGCGAGGAACAGGCGGATGATCTCGGCGGGCGCGCGGCCGTAGCCCGGCCAGCGGAGTTCGCGGCCCGGGTGGGACGCGCGCCAGTCGGCGACCAGGCGTTCCGTGGCCAGCTCGGTGAGGGCGAAGTCCGCGAGGATCTCCTCGTCGGGGACCTCCAGGAGCGCGAGGAGGACCGCCGCGAGCAGACCCGTACGGTCCTTCCCCGAGGCGCAGTGGAAGACGAGCGGCCCGTCGGCGGCGGCGATGACCTCCAGGGCCGTACGGAGTTCCACGGCCCCGTCCTCGGCGACCTCGGCGAACCGGTCGGCGAGGTACCGCCACGGGTCGAGGCCGGGGTCGATCTCCGCCTGGTCGTAGGGGCGGTGCTCGACGGAGAGGTTGTGCCAGGCGACGCCGTCGGTCTCCGGCAGGCGGCCCTTGGCCGCGATCTCCCACGGGTAGCGCAGGTCGATCACCGTGGTCACGCCCAGCTCCCGGAAGCGTTCCAGGTCTGCGGGACCGGCGTCCGCGAGCTTGCCGAGGGAGTCGGAGCGGTAGAGGGTCTCCCACCGCACGGTTCCGCCGCCGGCGGTCCGACAGCCGCCCAGATCACGGAAGTTGTGGAGTCGCTCGAAGGGTATGTGTCGTCTCACGGCGCCAACCTACGGCGTCGGACGCCGGGGGATCATGCGCCGGCGTACGCCCAGAAGTGGCCGACGATCCCGTCCAGGTACGCGCGCCCCTCCTCGCCCGTGGTTCCCGAGGCGCCCCAGCTGCTGACCGCCGCCATCCGGGCGTGGTACTCCGTATGGAGCCGCTGGAGCGCGGACTCCACGGTCCGCCGGGGCAGCGGCACCGTCCGCGCCACCGGCTTCACGTACGCCTGCCAGCGGGTGGTGACCGCGTCGCGCAGCAGCTCGGCGAGGCTCTCGTCGCCGCCGGTCGCGGTGAGCAGGGCGCGCGGGCCGAGGCCGAGGACCTCCGCGAGGGCGGCCGTCTGGCGCTCGGTGCCGCGCCAGCGCCCCTCGTCCTCCATCCGCCGGTACGCGGAGGCCGAGAGCCCCACCCGCCGCGCCAGCTCCTCGGGGGCGATCCCGCGCGCCACCCGGTGCTCGCGCAGGGTGGAGGCGGCGGAGATCAGCTCGGCCGGGGAGCACCACAGGACGCCCGCGAGGGCGGTGAGCTCCTGTTCGGTGGGGACCGCCCCGCCGCGCTCCCAGGCGAGGACGGTCTCGGGCGTGGCGAAGACGCCGTACTGCGCCCGCAGGCCGTACGCGACGTGGCCGTGGGTCATGCCGAGGCCTTCGCGCAGGCGGCGCGCGGCCTGGGCGTCGAACGGTGGGGTGGGTCTGTGCACGCGGCCACCGTAGGTGCGGAGGGTTACGGATGGATACGGTGCGTTCCCCCAAGGCCAGAGGTTCGTAGGAACGTGGGAACCAGTCGGTAACAGCGTCGTCCCTGCTCAGCGAGCGCGCGCGGGCCCGCCCAGCCAGCGGTACTGGAGCTCGGGTCGTCCGATCTGCCCGTACTGCGGCGCCCGCACGGCCCGGCCCTCGGTGACGAGGTGCTCCAGGTAGCGGCGCGCGGTGATCCGGGAGATCCCGACCTCCGTCCCCGCCTCGGCGGCGGTGAGCCCCTCCGGGGCGGCCCGGAGGGCACGGGTGACCGCCTCCAGGGTGGGGGCGCTCAGCCCCTTGGGGAGCGCGGCGGGGTGCGGGGCCCGAAGGACGGCGAGCGCCCGGTCCACCTCGTCCTGCCCGGAGGCCTCCCCGGCGGCCGCCCGGAACTCGGCGTACCGGACGAGCCGGTCCCTGAGGGTCGCGAAGGCGAAGGGCTTGAGCACGTACTGGACGACCCCGAGGGAGACGCCCTCGCGCACGACCGCCAGGTCCCGGGCGGAGGTCACCGCGATGACGTCGGCGGTGTGCCCGGCGGCGCGCAGCGCGCGCAGCAGCTGGAGGCCGTGGCCGTCGGGCAGGTACAGGTCCAGCAGGATCAGGTCGACCGGCGTCCGGTCGAGCACCCGCACGGCGGCGGCCCGCGAGTGCGCGACCCCGACGACGGCGAACCCCTCGACCCGCCCGGCGTAGAGCGCGTGCGCGTCGGCGGCCACGGGGTCGTCCTCGACGACGAGCACCCGGAGGGGGACGCCGCTCATGACCCCGCCTCCGCCCCGGGGGCGCCGGCGACGCGGTCGGCCTCGCCCGCACGCGGGAGCCCGCCCGGGCCGGGGGAGCCACCCGGCCCGGGGGAGTCGTCCGGGCCGGGAGTGCCACCCGTACGCGGGGCGCCGTCCGGTCCGGGAACGCGGCCCGCGCCGATGGCTCCGCCCGTACGGGAAGACCCGCCCGCGCCCGGAGTCCCCTCCGGGACCGGAGCGCCGCCCGCCCCCGAAGTACCGCCCGCGCCCGAAGCGCTCCCCTCCCGTGGCGCGGGCACCGCTCCCCGTACCGCATCCGTGCGCGCGCCCGCCCCGGCCCCCGTACCCGCCCCCGATTCCCTCCGCAACGGCAGCCGCACCGTGAACTCCGCCCCGCCCTCCTCCCCGTCCGTCAGGGTCAGCGTGCCCGTGGCGCGGGAGACCGTCTGGCGGACCAGGGCCAGGCCCAGGCCGCGGCCCGGGCCGCGGGTGGACCAGCCGCGGCCGAGGACCGCGTCCCGGTCGGCCGGGCGGACGCCGGGGCCGTTGTCCGAGACCCGGAGCAGCAGCTCGCCGTCGCCCGCGCGGGCCGCGACCGTGACCGTCACGCGCGCGTGCGGGGTCCCGCCCGCCGCCTCCACCGCGTTGTCGATCAGGTTGCCGAGGATCGTCACCAGGTCCCGGGCGGACAGCGTCGCCGGCACCCGCCCGTCGTCGATGCGGCTGTCCTCGGTGAGGACCAGTTCCACGCCCCGCTCGTTGGCCTGCGCCGCCTTGCCGAGCAGCAGCGCGGCGAGGACGGGCTCGCCGACCGCGTCCACGACCCGGTCGGTGAGCGCCTGCGCCAGCTCCAGTTCCGCCGTCGCGAACTCCACCGCCTCCGCCACCCGGCCCAGCTCGATCAGCGAGACGACCGTGTGCAGCCGGTTCGCCGCCTCGTGCGCCTGCGAGCGCAGCGCCTCCGTGAAGCCCCGCTCGGAGTCCAGCTCGCCCGACAGCGCCTGGAGCTCCGTGCGGTCCCGCAGCGTGACGACCGTCCCGCGCCGCTCCCCGCCCACCACCGGGCGGGTGTTCACGACGAGGACCCGGTCGTCCGTCAGGTGCGTCTCGTCCACGCGCGGCTCCGAGGAGAGCAGCGCGCCCGTCAGCGGCGCGGGCAGGCCGAGGTCCGCCGCCGGACGCCCCACGACCCCCTCGTCCAGGCCGAGCAGCTCCCGCGCCCCGTCGTTGATCAGGGCGATCCGCCGCCGCCCGTCGAGCATCACGAGCCCCTCCCGCACGGCGTGCAGCGCGGCCTCGTGGTAGTCGTGCATCCGGCTCAGCTCGGTCGCGTTCATGCCGTGGGTGTGGCGGCGCAGCCGCGCGTTCACGACGTACGTCCCCGCCCCGCCGAGCGCGAGCGCCGCGCCCGCCATGCCGAGCAGGGCGGTCACCTGCTCCCGTACCTGCGCGCTGATCCGCTCGATCGTGATGCCCGCGCTGACCAGCGCGACGACCCGCCCGTCGGCGTCGAGGACGGGCGCGATCGTCCGCACGGAGGGGCCGAGGACCCCCAGGTGCGTCTCGGAGTGGACCTGCCCCCGCCGGGCCTGCTCGATGTGGCCGAGGTACGTGCGCCCGATCTGGTCCGGCTCCGGGTGCGTCCAGCGGGTGCCGTCCGGGGCCATGATCACCACGAAGGCGACGTCCGCGTGGCGGCGCAGCGCCTCCGCGTACGGCTGGAGCGCCGCCGACGGGTCGGCCGAGCGCGCGGCGGCGGCCACGGACGGCGAGTCGGCGACGGCCGCGGCGGTGGCCGTGGACTGGCGCCGCGCGGTCTCCTCGGCCTGCGCCCGGTCCGTGAGGTACGCGAAGACCGCGCACCCCGCCACGACGACGGCCACGAGCACGACCTGCATCGCGAAGAGCTGGCTGGCCAGGCTGCGGGGGCGGGGGAGGCGGAAGCGCATGCGGGTAAGTGTGCACGCCCGGGGCCGCGCGGCGGCGTCCCGGCCCGCCCCCCGTCGTTTCGGCCGTGAACGAAACGTACGCAACCGTGACCCGGGTCACAGGCTGGTGGATAGTCGCGGAGGCCCACCGGGACGCGGACGCCCGGGGGACAACCGCCCACCGGGACGCGGACGCCCGGGGGCACCCATTCAGCACGAGGAGGACCCCCGTGGCCGCACGCCGGGACCGTACCCACTATCTGTATCTGGCCGTCATCGGCGCCGTACTGCTCGGCATCGCGGTGGGCTTCCTGGCGCCGGGCTTCGCCGTCGAGCTCAAGCCGCTCGGCACCGGCTTCGTCAACCTGATCAAGATGATGATCTCCCCGATCATCTTCTGCACGATCGTGCTCGGCGTCGGCTCGGTCCGGAAGGCCGCGAAGGTCGGCGCCGTCGGCGGCCTCGCCCTCGGCTACTTCCTGCTCATGTCGACGGTGGCGCTCGCGATCGGCCTGCTCGTCGGCAACCTCCTGGAGCCCGGCTCCGGCCTCCACCTCACCAAGGAGCTGGCCGAGGCCGGCGCCAAGCAGGCGGAGGGCGCGAGCGAGTCCACGCCGGACTTCCTCCTCGGGATCATCCCCACCACCCTCGTCTCCGCCTTCACCGAGGGCGAGGTCCTCCAGACCCTCCTGGTCGCCCTCCTCGCGGGCTTCGCGCTCCAGGCGATGGGCGCGGCCGGGGAGCCGGTCCTGCGCGGCATCGGGCACATCCAGCGGCTGGTCTTCCGCATCCTCGCCATGATCATGTGGGTGGCCCCCGTCGGCGCGTTCGGCGCCATCGCGGCCGTCGTCGGGGCGACCGGCGTGGACGCCCTGAAGTCCCTCGCCGTCATCATGATCGGCTTCTACCTGACCTGCGGACTCTTCGTCTTCGTCGTGCTCGGCGCGCTCCTGCGCCTGGTCGCCGGGATCAACATCTGGACCCTCCTGAAGTACCTGGGCCGCGAGTTCCTGCTGATCCTGTCCACGTCCTCCTCCGAGTCGGCGCTGCCGCGCCTGATCGCGAAGATGGAGCACCTGGGCGTCTCCAAGCCGGTCGTCGGCATCACCGTGCCGACCGGCTACTCCTTCAACCTCGACGGCACCGCGATCTACCTCACGATGGCCTCGCTCTTCGTCGCCGAGGCGATGGGCGACCCGCTGTCGGTCGGCGAGCAGGTCTCCCTCCTCGTCTTCATGATCATCGCATCGAAGGGCGCGGCGGGCGTCACCGGCGCGGGCCTCGCCACCCTGGCGGGCGGCCTCCAGTCGCACCGACCCGAACTGGTCGACGGGGTGGGCCTGATCGTCGGCATCGACCGCTTCATGAGCGAGGCGCGCGCCCTCACCAACTTCGCGGGCAACGCCGTCGCCACCGTCCTCGTCGGCACCTGGACCAAGGAGATCGACAAGGCGCGGGTGATCGAGGTCCTCGCCGGCCGCATCCCCTTCGACGAGAAGACCCTGGTCGACGACCACGCACCGACGACCCCGGTCCCGGACCAGCGGGCGGACGAGGAGGGCGAGAAGACCCCCGCGAAGGTCTGACGGGCTCCGGCCCCCTCGCGAAGGACCTCCGGGTCCCGGGCCTTGAGCCGGATCCGGGCCCCGGGTACGGGAGGTCCCCGGTCGCCACGCGCGGCCGGGGACCTCCCGTTCATCCCCGTACTCCCGTAGCCCCGTTCACCCCCGTGCTCCCGCCCCCGCCGACTCCTCCAGCTCCTCCAGCTCCTCCTCCGTCAGGACGAGCCCGGCCGCGGCCGCCGAGTCCCGGGCCGTCTCCGGGCGGCTCGCCCCCGGGATCGGCAGGACGGTCTCCGAGAGCGAGAGCAGCCAGGCGAGCGCCACCCGCTGCGGGCTGGTCCCGCGCGCCCGGGCCACCCGGTGGAACGCCCCGAACTCCGGGTCCTCCTCCAGGGCGGACGCCCCGTCCAGGGAGCTGCGGGAGATCCCGCCCAGCGGACTCCACGGCAGGAAGGCGAGGCCGAGGTCCGCGCAGAGCCGCAGCTCGGCCCCACTGCCCCGGACGGCGGGCGAGTACCGGTTCTGTACGGAGACGAGGCGGTCGCCCAGGACCTCCCGGGCCAGCAGGATCTGCCCGGCGTCCACGTTCGAGACCCCGGCGAGCCGGACCGTGCCCGCGTCCAGCAACTCCCGCACCGCGCCGAGCGATTCGGCGTACGGGACGTCCGGGTCCGGCTTGTGCAGCTGGTACAGGCCGATCGCGCCGCCCCCGAGCCGCCGGGCCGAGGCCTCCGCCGCCCGCCGCAGGTGCGCGGGCCGGCCGTCCACGGTCCAGCCGCCGTCGGCCGTCCGCCCCCGCCCGCCCTTCGTCGCCACGAGCACCCCGTCCGTACGGCCCCCGTACGAGGCCAGGGCCCGGGCCACGAGCCGTTCGCCCTCGCCGGGCTCGCCGCCCGGCGGGTGGTACGAGTCGGCGGTGTCGAGCAGGGTCACGCCCGCGTCCAGGGCCGCGTGGACGGTGGCGACGGCCCGCGCCCCGTCGGGCCGCCCCTCGATGGAGAGCGGCATCGTGCCGAGGCCGACGGCCCCGACCCGTACGTCCCCCAGCATCCGGAACGCCGTCACCGCGCCGCTCCGACCGCCTCGGAGACGGCCCGAGCGAGCCACTCCGAGGAATGCGTGAAGGAGTAACCGAGCTCCGTGGCGCGGGAGTTGTCCATCCCGTACGAACGGACGAAGGAGAACGGCGAGACCTCCCCGACCTCGCTCTCCCCGACCCCCACCTCCTGGAACACCGTCCGGCCACCCACCTGCCGCTCGATCTCCGCGCAGAGGTCGGCGGTGCGGAGGGGGCCGTGGGAGTGCGCGTTCACGGGGCCGGTGAAGTCCGCCTCCACAGCCCAGGCGAGGAACGCGGCGATCTCCTCCACGTACACGTAGGTCGCCGGCCGGTTCACCGCCGGCACCGCGATCGGCTCGCCGGCCCGGACGCGCCGCACGTAGTGGTCGAGCCGGCCGGTGAAGTCGTCGTCGCCGCCGAGGACGTGCGCCACCCGCACGGAGGCCCACGCGAACGGCGACCCGGCCGCGAAGACCGCCTCGGCCTGCCGCTTGCCCTCCCCGTAGTGGGCGTCCCGGAACGCCGGGTCGTCCCAGGGCGCGCCCGTGTCGACGGCGACCGACGCCAGGTCGAGGGCGGTCTCCGGGAGCGGTACGGGCGAGTCCTCGTGCTCGTACACCTCCACCGTCGAGGTCATCACGTAGCGCCGGGCGCGCCCCGCGAAGACCCGCCGGGCGGTCTCCGCCTGGCGCGGGGTGTAGCAGACCTGGTCGAGGACGACGTCGAAGGAGCGGCCCGCGAGCACGGATTCGAGGGCGGCCTCGTCGTCGCGGTCGGCCACGAGGTGCTCGATCCCGGCGTCGGGCACGGGGGAGGTGCCCCGGTTGAGCACCGTGATCCGATGCCCGGATTCCCGCAGAAGGGCGATGACCCGCTTGCCGAAATAGCGGCTCCCGCCGATGACCAGAACGTCCATGAATGCCAACTCCCTTTCCTTCGGGGACAAGTGTTACGTTGAGCGCTCGCCGTCTGAAGGGGGAAACATGGGCGTCTCGGTCATCGCGCCGAAGGAACCACGGCGTTCGCGCCCCGCCGCCGACGAAACCTCGGCGGCCCCTTATGCGGCTTTCGATCCGATCGACCGGCAGATCCTGGACCTCCTCCAGACCGACGGCCGGATCAAGCTCAGCGAGCTCGGCCGCCGCGTCCGGCTCAGCCCGGCGGCCGTCACCGAACGGGTCCGCCGCCTGGAGGAGAGCGGCGCGGTCACCGGCTACGGGGCCAGGGTCTCCCCGGCCCGCCTCGGCTACGGCCTCCAGGCCTTCATCCGCGTGAACCCGCACGGCGGCCACACCCTCAAGCACCCCCGCACCCTCGAACTGACCGCCCGCCCCGAGGTCCTGGAGGTCCACCACGTGGTGGGCCAGGACTGCTGGATCCTCAAGGTCGCCGTCACCGACACCGTCCACCTCGAAGAGATCCTGGAACAGACCTCGGCCCTCGGCCGCACGACGACCTCGATCGTCCTCTCGACCCCGGTCGAGGGAAAACCCCTGCTGCCACCGGACCGGAAGCGCCCCTGACGCCGGCCCTTGCCCTGACGCCGACGTCAAGGCCTACCGTCGGGGGCATGCGCATCGGAGAGCTGGCCGAGCGGGCCGGGACCACCACGCGGACCCTGCGGTACTACGAGTCGCGCGGTCTCCTGACCGCCCGGCGCACGGACCGGGGGCACCGCACGTACGACGAGGACGACCTGCGGCTCCTTGGGCAGATCAGGACCCTTCAGGACTTCGGGTTCGAGCTGGAGGAGACGCGGCCGTTCCTGGAGTGCCTGCGCGCGGGGCACCCGGCGGGGGACGCGTGCCCCGCGTCGATCGCCGTCTACCGGCGCAAGCTCGCCGAGCTGGACGGGCTGATCGAAGAGCTCCGGACGGTACGCGCCCAGGTGGGCGCCCAGCTCCTCCGGGCCGAGGCGGAACTGCCGCACGGCCCGGAGCCCCGGTGCGAACTGGCAGCGGAGACGGAGGAGTGACGGACATGACGACGAACACGCCGGGCGTGACCGAGGTGACGGACGCGGACTTCGCCACGGAGGTACTGGGTTCCGGACCGCCGGTCCTGGTGAAGTTCACCGCCGAGTGGTGCGGGCCGTGCCGGCAGCTCAAGCCGGTGCTCGGCGCGCTCGCCGAGGAGGAGGCCGGGCGCCTCCGGATCGTGGAGATCGACGTGGACCGCAACCCGGGGACCACGGTGCGGTACGGGGTCCTCGCCACCCCGACCCTCATGGTCTTCCGGGACGGCGAACCCGTGAAGTCCCTGGTCGGCGCCCGCCCGAAGCGCCGCCTCCGGGAGGAGCTGGAGGACGTGCTCGGTCCCTGAGCCGCCGGGGGCCTCCGGCGGTCTGTGCCACACTCGGGCCGCATGAACCATGATCACGACATGGCCGGTCCGACAGACCTGACCGGCCTGACCGTCGGCGACCGCGACCCCGAGCTGGCGAGGCTCCTGGACCAGGGGCTCGACGCGTACAACTTCGCGGCCACCGGGACCAGCCTCAAGGACCAGAGCGAGTTCTCGGTGAAGGCCGTCGATCCGGCGACCGGCGAGGTCGTCGGCGGGATCACCGCCTGGACCTGGGCCGGACTGCTCGGCATCGACATGCTCTGGGTCCACGAGGAGCACCGTCGCGACGGCTGGGGCGGCAGGCTCCTGCGCGCCGCCGAGGAGGAGGCCCGCCGCCGCGGCTGCGACCGGGCCACGGTCTCCTCCTTCACCTTCCAGGCCCCGGACTTCTACCGCCGGCACGGCTACGTGGAGACCGGCCGCACCCTCGGCATCCCGGGTGGCGCCGAGGACGTCCACTTCCACAAGAGCCTGACCGGGAACCCGGCGGGGGAAGAGCGGGAAAACCCCCACCGGAATTGACGGCGGGGGTGTCGCGGAGCGTATATTGGTGGATTCCGTGTCTGCGCAACAAAAAGGCGCACCTAAGTGCGCCTGCAAGTCACGGAGAAGCTCAATAAACGTACTGTATCGCGCCGGGAGTCGAATTGTCAACCGAGGAATTTCGGAATGAACAACAATTCATCACCGATCTCTACACCCGACTCGACGACCTGAGGGACCAGGCCGAGGCCGCCGTCGACCGCGCCCTGCGCACCCCCGGCACCGGCAGCAACCAGGGCCGGCTCGAACGGGACGTGCTGGTCGCCGAGCAGTCCGGGCTGCTCGCCGCGCTCAACGCGGGGGAGAGCGGCCTCTGCTTCGGCCGGCTCGTCTTCCGCGACGGCCGCGACCACCACATCGGCCGGCTCGGCATCCGCGAGGACGACCCGAACCGCACCCCCCTCGTCGTCGACTGGCGCGCCGAGGTCGCCCGCCCCTTCTACCTCGCCACCGGGTACGAGCCGATGGGCCTCTCCCGCCGCCGCCACATCAGCACCACCGGCCGCACGGTCACCGCCCTCCACGACGAGGTCCTGGACCTCGCCGACGCCACCCGCACCGGCCACGAGAGCCGGGACGCCGACGAGGTGCTGCTCGCCTCGCTCGACGCCGCCCGCACCGGCCGCATGCACGACATCGTGCAGACCATCCAGGCCGAGCAGGACGCCATCATCCGCTCCCCGCACCGCGGCGTCCTCGTCGTGGAGGGCGGCCCCGGCACCGGCAAGACCGCCGTCGCCCTGCACCGCGCCGCGTACCTCCTCTACGCCCACCGCGAGCAGCTCGCCCGCCGGGCCGTCCTCATCGTCGGCCCCAACCCCGCCTTCCTCGGCTACATCGGCAACGTGCTGCCCTCCCTCGGCGAGACCGGCGTCCTCCTCGCCACCCCCGCCGAACTCTTCCCCGGCGTCCGCGCCACCGGCACCGACACCCCGCGCGCCGCCGCCGTCAAGGGCTCCGCCGCCATGGCCGACGCCCTCGCCGCCGCCGTACGCGACCGCCAGCGGGTCCCCGAGCGCGGCGAACCCCTCGTCGTCCCGCACGACGACGGCGACCTGGTCATCGACTGGGACATGGCCCTGGAGGCCCGCCACAAGGCCCGCGAGACCGCCCTCCCGCACAACCTCGCCCGCCCCTACTTCGTCTTCCGCGTCCTCGACGCCCTCGCCGAACAGCTCGCCGACCGCATCGGCGCCGACCCCTACGGCGGCCCGAACTTCCTCGGCCCCGACGACATCGCCCTGCTCGCCAAGGGCATCGCCGCCAACCCCGAGGTGTACGCGGCCCTCGACACCCTCTGGCCCGCCCTCACCCCGCAGGACTTCCTCGCGGACTACCTCACCGAGCCCACCCACCTGCCCGACGCCGACGCCGCCGCGATCCGCCGCGAGGGCGGCGCGTGGACCCCCGCCGACGTGCCCCTCCTCGACGAGGCCGCCGAACTGCTCGGCCAGGACGACTCGGCCGCCCTCGCCGCCGAGGAGGCCGAGCGGCAGAAGCGCATCCAGTACGCGCAAGGGGTCCTCGACGTCTCCTACGCCTCCCGCACCTACGAGTTCGAGGACAAGGAGGAGCAGGACAAGGACGCCTCCGAGGTCCTCTCCGCCCACGACATCATCGACGCCGAGCGGTTCGCGGAGCGCCACGAGGAGGCCGACCACCGCACCGCCGCCGAACGGGCCGCCGCCGACCGCACCTGGGCCTTCGGGCACATCATCGTGGACGAGGCCCAGGAACTCTCCGCGATGGCCTGGCGGCTCCTCATGCGCCGCAGCCCCACCCGCTCCATGACCCTGGTCGGGGACCCCGCCCAGACCGGCGACCCGGCCGGCGTCGGCGCCTGGCGGGACATCCTCGGCCCGTACGTGGAGGACCGCTGGGACCTCGTCCGGCTCGGCGTCAACTACCGCACCCCCGCCGAGATCATGGCCGTCGCCGCCGACGTGCGGCGCGAGACCGACCCCGGCTTCGAACCGCCCGGCTCGGTCCGCTCCACCGGGGTCGAGCCCTGGGACCGCACGGCCGAGGACCCGGTGAAGGAGGCCGCCGACGCGGTCGCCGCCGAGCGGCGCCCCGACGGGCGGCTCGCCGTGATCGCCCCGCCGGAGCTGCACCCGGCCCTGGTCGCCGCCCTCCCGGACGCCGACCACGGCCCGGCCCCCGACCTCACCCGGCCGGTGGTCCTCCTCGACCCCCGGCAGGCCAAGGGCCTGGAGTTCGACACGGTCCTCGTCGTGGACCCGGACGGCATCCGGGCCGGCGCCCCGCACGGCGTGAACGACCTGTACGTGGCGCTGACCCGGGCCACCCAGCGCCTCGGCGTGATCAGGCCGGCCGGGTCCTCAGCGGCCTCGTGACCTTCAAGCCGGCCTGAGCCACACCGTCGCCAGCGGCGGCAGCGTCATCCGCACGCTCGACTCCCGCCCGTGCCACGGCACCGACTCGGTCTTCACCGGGTCGGTGCCGACCACGTCCGAGCCCCCGTACCGGGCCGCGTCCGTGTTCAGCACCTCCGTCCAGGCCGCGAAGGTGTCCGGTACCCCGAGCCGGTAGTCGTGCCGCACCACCGGCGAGAAGTTCGACACGGCGAGCAGCGGCGAGCCGAAGCCGTCGAAGCGCAGGAACGCGAAGACGTTGTCGTCGGCCGCGTCCCCGACCACCCACTCGAACCCCTCCGGCGAGGTGTCCCGCTCCCACAGCGACGGCGTCGCCGTGTAGACCGTGTTCAGGTCGCGCACCAGGTCCTGGACGCCCCGGTGGTCGGCCTCCGCCCCGTACTCCGGGTCGAGCAGCCACCAGTCCGGCCCGTGGTCCGCCGACCACTCCCCGCCCTGTGCGAACTCCTGCCCCATGTAGAGGAGTTGCTTGCCCGGATGGGCCCACATGAAGCCCAGGTACGCGCGGTGGTCGGCCCGCTGCTGCCACCAGTCGCCCGGCATCTTCGACACCAGCGACCGCTTGCCGTGCACCACCTCGTCGTGCGAGATCGGCAGGATGTAGTTCTCGCTGTACGCGTACACCATCGAGAACGTCATCTCGTTGTGGTGGTACTTCCGGTGCACCGGCTCCTTCTGCACGTACTCCAGGGAGTCGTGCATCCAGCCCATGTTCCACTTCATGCCGAAGCCGAGCCCGCCGAAGCCGCCCGGACCCACCTGGTCCGTCGCCCGCGTCACCCCGTCCCAGGCCGTGGACTCCTCCGCGAAGGTCACGATCCCCGGGCAGCGCCGGTACACGGTCGCGTTCATCTCCTGGAGGAACGCCACCGCGTCCGGGTTCTCCCGGCCGCCGAACTCGTTCGGCACCCACTCGCCGTGCTCGCGCGAGTAGTCCAGGTAGAGCATCGAGGCGACCGCGTCCACCCGCAGGCCGTCGATGTGGAACTCCTGGCACCAGTACACGGCGTTCGCCACCAGGAAGTTCCGCACCTCCTTGCGCCCGTAGTCGAACTCCAGGGTCCCCCAGTCCGGGTGGTGCGACCGGCGCGGGTCCTCGTGCTCGTACAGCGGCCGCCCGTCGAACTCCGCGAGCGCCCAGTCGTCCTTCGGGAAGTGCGCCGGGACCCAGTCCATCAGGACCCCGATCCCCGCCCGGTGCAGCGCGTCCACCAGGTACTTGAAGTCGTCCGGGGTGCCCATCCGGGCCGTCGGCGCGTAGAACCCGGTCACCTGGTAGCCCCACGAGCCGCCGAAGGGGTGCTCGGCGACCGGCATGAACTCCACGTGCGTGAACCCGAGGTCGCGCACGTACGCGGGCAGCTGCTCGGCCAGCTCGCGATAGGTCAGCCCCGGCCGCCAGGACGCCAGGTGCACCTCGTACACCGACAGCGGCGCCTCGTGCGCCGGGCGCGCGCCCCGCCGCTCCATCCACTCCGCGTCGTTCCACACGTGGTGCGACTCGGTGACGATCGACGCCGTGTTCGGCGGGCACTCGGTCCGCCGGGCCATCGGGTCCGCCCGCAGCGTGTGCGAGCCGTCGGGCCGGGTGATGTCGTACTTGTAGACCGTGCCCTCGCCGAGGCCGGGCACGAACAGCTCCCACACGCCCGTCGAACCGAGCGAGCGCATCGGCAGGCCCGCGCCCCAGCACGTGAACTCGCCGGTCAGCCGCACCCCGCGCGCGTTCGGCGCCCAGACCGCGAACCGGGTGCCGGTCACGCCCTCGTGCGTCATGATCCGGGAGCCGAGCGCCGTCCACAGCTCCTCGTGCCGGCCCTCCCCGATCAGGTGCAGGTCCAGCTCGCCGAGCGAGGGCAGGAAGCGGTACGGGTCCTGGAGCTCCAGCTCGGGCCCTTCGTCGTACCGCACCCGCAGCTCGTACGCCGGCACCTTCCGCAGCAGCGGCAGCAGCCCGGAGAAGAGCCCGTCCCCGTCGTCGTGGAGCACGATCCGGCGGCCCTTGGTGAGGACGGCGACCTCGCGGGCGAACGGGCGCAGCACCCGCACCACCACCCCGCCGCGCACCGGGTGCGCGCCGAGCACCCCGTGCGGGTCGTGGTGCTCCCCGGCGAGCAGCCGGGCCCGGTCGCCCGGGTCGAGCGGTGGCGCCTTCCGTACGGCGGTCCGGTCCGGCGCGGGCGTCTTCTTGGCAGGGGACGTCTTGCCTGCGGATCGGGCGGTCACGGGGCGGCCTCCTGGAGGGCGGAAGAAGGGGATACGGAGGATGAACGGCCCGCCGCCCGCCCGGGAAACTCCGCCGAACGGGGCGCGTGGCGATCACCGCGGGCGGGGGCGGGCACGGGGGAGCGGGACACTGCTCCGAACGGGGACGCGCCCGTACGGGAGACAGCGCCCGTGATCGGGGACGTTCCCGTACGGGAAGGGGTGCCCGCGGGCACGGGCGTACTCGTACGGGCGGAGGCGGTCGTGGGCGAGGGCATCACCCGACCGCCGCCAGGCGTTCGATCGCCGCCATCGGGACCGGCAGCCAGTCCGGCCGGTGACGGGCCTCGTACACGACCTCGTACACCGCCTTGTCGGTCTCGTAGGCACGCAGGAGCGCCGGGTCCGAGCGCGGGTCGGCGCCCGCCGCCTCCGCGTAGCCGCCGCAGAAGGCGTCGCGGCAGCGGGCCGCCCAGTCGGCGTTCCACGGGCGGTGGGTGCGGGCCGCGTAGTCGAAGGAGCGGAGCATCCCCGCGACGTCCCGGACCGTGGGCTGCGGGCTGCGCCGCTCGTCCAGCGGCTTCGCGGGCTCGCCCTCGAAGTCGATGACCGCCCACGCCCCGTCGGAGCCCCGCAGGGTCTGCCCGAGGTGCAGGTCGCCGTGGATGCGCTGGAGCGCCCCCGCCTCGGCCGCCCCGCCCGCCGCCGCGAAGACGGCCCGGAGCCCCGGCACGTGCGGCAGCAGCGCGGGCACGGCCTGCGCCGCCGCGTGCAGCCGCCGGTCCATCGCGTCGGCGAGCAGCTCGGCCTCGGCCTTCCCGAGCCGCCGCGTCGGCAGCGCCCCGGCGAGCGCCAGGTGCACCTCGGCCGTGGCGCGGCCGAGCGCCCGCGCCTCGGTGGTGAACTCCCGCCCGTCGGCCAGCGCGTCGAGCGCGAGCCGCCAGCCGTCCCGGGAGTCCCGCAGATAGGGCTGGAGGACGCCGAGGGTCGCGGCCCCCGACTCGAACCAGGCGACCGGCGCGGGCACCCGGGCGCAGCCGGCCCGGCTGAGCGCGAGCGGCAGCTCCAGGTCGGGGTTGGCGCCGGGGCTGACCCGCCGGAAGATCTTCAGGATGTACGCGTCGCCGTAGACGAGCGAGGAGTTGGACTGCTCGGCGTCGAGCACGCGGGGCGCGAGCGCGGCCGGCAGGGCGGCGGTGGCGTGGAAGCGCAGCGGGCCGGTCCGGCCCGGGGTGCGCAGCCGCTCGTAGAGGAGCCCCGCGAGCCGCGGGTCCCGCAGCCCTTCGTAGACGGCCCGTCCGGCGAGCGGCCCCTGCCGGATCCGCCCGATCAGGGCGGGGGCGAGGCGGGGCGGGAGCTGGGTCCGTACGCCCAGGAGCAGTTGGTAGCAGTCGGAGGGCGAACCGGCCGGGCGGCCCGGCTGTTCGACCCGTACGAGCAGATGGAGGAGGCCGGGCCCCGGGCCGTCCAGCGGCAGCAGCTCGGTGGCCGCGTCCAGGGTGAATCCGGTGACCCGGCGGCCCTTGCCCGCGAACCAGCGCTGCCGTGGCAGCCATTCGTGGAGCAGGGGGGCGAGGGACGGAAGGAGGGCGTCCGGGGCCCGGGTGGTGGATGCGGTCTCCGGCATGGCATCGCGTCCTTTCCCCGGGGCGCGCAGTTGGCTTTCGTATACGTTCAAATGCGCAGAGTGTCCCGGATGGCGGCTTGGACTGTCCGGATGTGCGGGACGTGTCGGAAAGGGAAGATCCGTACGGGCCCGGGAAGAAGGCCCGTATGGACCTGAATCGTGTGTGGGTCACAGTGCCCAGGGTGGGGCGGGTGAAACCGCCCCACCGCGGACGTGGCCGAACCGGCTCGCGGTCAGGCCTTCTTGAGGCGGAACCAGTAGAACCCGTGTCCCGCGAGGGTCAGCAGGTACGGGAGTTGACCGATGGCCGGGAACTTCACGCCGCCGATCAGCTCCGTCGGGTGCAGGCCGGCGAAGCGGCGCAGGTCCAGCTCGGTCGGCTGCGCGAACCGCGAGAAGTTGTTCACGCACAGCACCAGGTCGTCGCCGTCCTCGCGCAGGAACGCGAGCACGGCCGGATTCGACGCCGGGAGCTCCGTGTACGTCCCCGTCCCGAAGGCCCGGTTCTGCTTGCGGATCTCGATCATCCGCTTCGTCCAGTGCAGCAGCGACGACGGCGAGGCCATGCCCGCCTCGACGTTGGTCACCTGGTAGCCGTGGACCGGGTCCATGATGGCCGGAAGGTACAGCCGGCCCGGGTCGCAGGAGGAGAACCCGGCGTTCCGGTCGGGCGTCCACTGCATCGGGGTCCGCACCCCGTCCCGGTCGCCCAGCCAGATGTTGTCGCCCATGCCGATCTCGTCGCCGTAGTACAGCACCGGCGAACCGGGCAGCGAGAAGAGCAGCGCGGTGAACAGCTCCATCTGGTTGCGGTCGTTGTCCAGGAGCGGGGCGAGCCGGCGCCGGATGCCGATGTTGGCCCGCATCCGCGGGTCCTTGGCGTACTCGGAGTACATGTAGTCGCGCTCTTCGTCCGTGACCATCTCGAGCGTCAGCTCGTCGTGGTTGCGCAGGAAGATGCCCCACTGGCAGCCGGACGGGATCTCCGGGGTCTTCGCCAGGATCTCGGAGACCGGGTAGCGGGACTCGCGCCGCACCGCCATGAAGATCCGCGGCATGACCGGGAAGTGGAACGCCATGTGGCACTCGTCGCCGCCCGACCGGAAGTCGCCGAAGTAGTCGACGACGTCCTCCGGCCACTGGTTCGCCTCGGCGAGCAGCACCGTGTCCGGGTAGTGCTCGTCGATCTCCTTGCGGACCCGCTTCAGGAAGGCGTGGGTGGCCGGGAGGTTCTCGCAGTTGGTGCCCTCCTCCTGGTACAGGTACGGCACCGCGTCCAGCCGGAAGCCGTCGATCCCCAGGTCCAGCCAGAACTTCAGCGCGGACAGGATCTCCTTCTGCACCGCCGGGTTCTCGTAGTTGAGGTCCGGCTGGTGCGAGAAGAACCGGTGCCAGTAGTACTGCTTGCGCACCGGGTCGAAGGTCCAGTTGGAGGTCTCCGTGTCGACGAAGATGATCCGGGCGTCCGGGTACTGCTTGTCGTCGTCGGCCCAGACGTAGTAGTCGCCGTACGGCCCGTCCGGATCGCGCCGCGACTCCTGGAACCACATGTGCTGGTCGCTGGTGTGGTTCATGACGAAGTCGATGATCACGCGCATGCCGCGCTGGTGGGCCGCGTCCACGAACTCCACGAAGTCGGCCAGGTCGCCGAACTCCGGGAGCACCGAGGTGTAGTCGGCCACGTCGTAGCCGCCGTCCCGCAGCGGGGACTTGAAGAACGGCGGCAGCCAGAGGCAGTCCACGCCCAGCCACTGGAGGTAGTCCAGCTTGGACGTGATGCCCTTCAGGTCGCCGACGCCGTCGCCGTTGCTGTCCTGGAAGGAGCGGACGAGGACCTCGTAGAAGACGGCCCGCTTGAACCAGTCGGGGTCACGGTCCTTGGCGGGGGTGTCCTCGAACTTGTCGGGGACGGGCTCGTTGACAGTCATGAGGTGGGTGACCCTCCGGTCTGCGGGGACGGTCGCAGGGCCAGCACGTGCGCGGGCGTGACGCCCGGTTCCAGGCGCACGTAGTTGGACCTGCCCCAGTGATAGGTCTCGCCGGTGAGCTCGTCGCGCACCGGCGCGGTCTCGTGCCAGTCGAGGCCGAGTTCCGGCATGTTCAACGAGACCGTCGCCTCCTGGGTGTGGTGCGGGTCGAGGTTGACGACCACCAGAACGGTGTTCGAACCGGAGCGCTTGCTGTACGCGATCACCTGCGGGTTGTCCGCCTCGTGGAAGGTCAGGTTCCGCAGCCGGCGCAGGGCCGGGTGGCGGCGCCTGATCCGGTTCAGGTTCGTGATCAGCGGGGTGATCGTGCGCCCCGCGCGCTCCGCCGACTCCCAGTCACGGGGCCGCAGTTCGTACTTCTCCGAGTCCAGGTACTCCTCGCCGCCCTCCCGCAGCGGGGTGTTCTCGCACAGCTCGTACCCGGCGTACATGCCCCAGGACGGCGAGAGCGTCGCCGCGAGCACCGCCCGCACCTCGAACGCGGGCCGACCGCCCTCCTGGAGGTAGCCGGGCAGGATGTCCGGGGTGTTCACCCAGAAGTTCGGCCGCATCTGCGCGGCCGTCTCCCGGGACAGCTCCGTCAGGTACTCCGTCAGCTCCTCCTTGGTGTTGCGCCAGGTGAAGTACGTGTACGACTGCTGGAAGCCGATCGCGCCCAGGGTCCGCATCATCGCGGGCCGGGTGAACGCCTCCGCCAGGAAGACCACGTCCGGATCGGCCCCGTTGACCTCACGGATCACCCGCTCCCAGAACACCACCGGCTTGGTGTGCGGGTTGTCGACGCGGAAGATCCGGATCCCGTGGTCCATCCAGTGCCGCAGCACCCGCACGGTCTCCTCGACGATCCCGTCCATGTCCTTGTCGAACGCGATCGGGTAGATGTCCTGGTACTTCTTCGGCGGGTTCTCCGCGTACGCGATCGAGCCGTCCGGCCGCTGGTGGAACCAGTCCGGGTGCTTCTCCACCCACGGGTGGTCCGGCGAGCACTGGAGCGCGAAGTCGAGCGCGATCTCCAGACGCAGCTCCCTGGCCCGCGCCACGAAGGCGTCGAAGTCCTCGAAGGTGCCCAGGTCCGGGTGGAGCGCGTCGTGCCCGCCCTCCGGCGAACCGATCGCCCACGGCACGCCCACGTCGCCCGGCGACGCCGACAGGGAGTTGTTCGGTCCCTTGCGGTGCGTCTCGCCGATCGGGTGCACCGGCGGCAGGTACACCACGTCGAAGCCCATCGCCGCCACCGCCGGCAGCCGCTCGGCGGCCGTCCGGAAGTTCCCCGGGACCGTGCGCCCGTCGACCGTCCGCGCGCCCTCCGAACGCGGGAAGAACTCGTACCACGAGCCGTACAGGGCCCGCTCCCGCTCCACCTGGAGGGGGAACTTCGGCGAGGAGGTGACCAGTTCGCGCAGCGGATGGCGTTCCAGGACCTCCACCACCCGGGGGGCGAGCGCCGCCGCGAGCCGCACGGCGGCGGGGCGGGACGGGTCGCGCAGCGTGTCCGCCACCGCCAGCACGGCCTCCCGGCCGCCGCCCTTCTTCGGGACGCCCTTCGCCGCCCGCTCGTGCAGCTCGGCCCCCTCGGCGAGGACCAGCTCGGAGTCGATCCCGGCCGGGATCTTGATCTTCGCCGTGTGCCGCCAGGTGGCGATCGGGTCGCTCCAGGCCTCGACGGCGTACGTCCACGAGCCCTCGGCGTCCGGGGTGACCTCGGCACCCCACCGGTCGGTGCCCGGGGCCAGTTCGCGCATCGGGATCCAGGGGCCGGGACGGCCCGACGGGCCGCGCAGCACGACATTGGCGGCGACCGCGTCGTGACCCTCGCGGAAGACGGTCGCCGTCACCTCGAAGGTCTCTCCGGCCACCGCCTTCGCGGGGCGCCGGCCGCAGTCGACCAGTGGGCGGACGTCCAGTACGGGAATGCGTCCCATGAGCGGATTCACAGCATCACCTGACGGGTTACGGGGGTGCGGGTGGTGGTGCGCTCTTTCTAGCTCCGCCGACGGCCGGCGGGTCGGGGGCGTGCCCTCTCCCGCCCGCGTTCACCCGGAAGGCCGAACCGAGGGGGCGAAAGGGGGTCGGGAACGGGCGCGTGCCGGGCGTTACCGGAGGAGCCTTCCCATGGTGCACCCCCGGGCAATCCGGCGCTTTGTTAACTACCGGGTCGTAGCAAAACGGGCAAGGGCGGAAGTCGGACACGAAGTCGTCACCGTCCCCGTGGCATCGGGAGGTTGCTCCCGCACGGCCCGTCACAGGGGTTTCCCCGCCCGTCGGTTCCCGTTGCTCCGATCCGGTCGGGGCTACCATCGGAACGGCACGCCGGGCACACAGCGTGGTGCGCCCGCTCCGCTCCGTACTCGCCTGCGAAGGTGGAACACGTGAAGGCAATCCGTCGATTCACCGTGCGTCCCGTCCTCCCCGACACCCTTCGACCCCTCGCCGACCTGGCGCGCAACCTGCGCTGGTCCTGGCACGAGCCCACCCGGGCCCTCTTCGAGTCCCTCGCCACCTCCGGTCCCGGTGCCCCGCCCGGCACCGACCCCGTCCGGATCCTCGGCTCCCTCGAAGCCCCCCGGCTCGCCGCGCTCGCCGCCGACCAGGACTTCCTGGCCCGGCTCCGCGCCGCCGCCGAGGACCTCGACGCCTATCTGCACGCCCCCCGCTGGTACCAGGAGCAGTCCGGCGACCTCCCGGCCGCCGTCGCCTACTTCTCGCCCGAGTTCGGCGTGGCCGCTGCCCTGCCCCAGTACTCCGGCGGCCTCGGGATCCTCGCCGGCGACCACCTCAAGGCCGCCAGCGACCTCGGCGTCCCCCTGATCGGCGTCGGCCTGCTCTACCGGCACGGCTACTTCCGCCAGTCCCTCGGCAGGGACGGCTGGCAGCAGGAGCAGTACCCCGTCCTCGACCCCGGCGAGCTGCCCGTCACCCTGCTCCGCGAGCCCGACGGCACCCCCGCCCGCGTCACCCTCGCCCTGCCCGGCGGCCGCAGCCTGCACGCCCACCTGTGGACCGCCCAGGTCGGCCGCGTCCCGCTGCTCATGCTCGACTCCGACGTCGAGGAGAACGCCCCCGGCGAACGCGGCGTCACCGACCGCCTCTACGGCGGCGGCAGCGAGCACCGGCTCCTCCAGGAGATGCTGCTCGGCATCGGCGGCGTCCGCGCCGTCCGCACGTACACCCGGCTCACCGGCCACCCCGTCCCCGAGGTCTTCCACACCAACGAGGGCCACGCCGGCTTCCTCGGCCTCGAACGCATCCGGGAGCTCCAGGGCGACGGGCTCGACTTCGACAGCGCCCTGGAGACCGTCCGGGCCGGGACCGTCTTCACCACCCACACCCCCGTCCCGGCCGGCATCGACCGCTTCGACCGCGCCCTGGTCGCCCGCCACCTCGGCGAGGACGGCGCCCTGCCCGGCGTCGACACCGGCCGCGTCCTCGCCCTCGGCGACGAACTCCCCCTCGGCGGCGAACCCGGCGTCTTCAACATGGCCGCCATGGGCCTGCGGCTCGCCCAGCGCGCCAACGGCGTCTCCACCCTCCACGGCGCCGTCAGCCGCGCCATGTTCGCCGGACTCTGGCCGGGATTCGACGCCGACGAGGTGCCGATCACCTCCATCACCAACGGTGTCCACGCCCCCACCTGGGTCGCCCCCGAGGTCGGCCCCCTCGGCCCCGACGCGAGCGACCGGGAGCTGTGGGACCTGCGCCGCACCCTGCGGGAACGGCTCGTCGCCGACGTACGGGACCGGCTGCGGGCCTCCTGGCGGCAGCGCGGCGCGGCCGCCGCCGAACTCGGCTGGACCGACTCCGTCCTCGACCCCGACGTCCTCACCATCGGCTTCGCCCGCCGCGTCCCCTCGTACAAGCGGCTCACCCTGATGCTGCGCGACAAGGACCGGCTGCGGTCGCTGCTGCTCCACCCCGAGCGGCCCGTGCAGCTCGTCGTCGCCGGCAAGGCCCACCCCGCCGACGACGGCGGCAAGCGGCTCGTGCAGGAACTCGTCCGGTTCGCCGACGACCCCCGGGTCCGGCACCGGATCGTCTTCCTGCCCGACTACGGCATGGAGATGGCCCGCGGTCTCTACCCCGGCTGCGACGTCTGGCTCAACAACCCCCTGCGCCCCCTGGAGGCCTGCGGCACCAGCGGCATGAAGGCCGCCCTCAACGGCTGCCTCAACCTCTCCGTCCTCGACGGCTGGTGGGACGAGTGGTTCGAGCCCGACTTCGGCTGGGCCATCCCCACCGCCGACGGCGCGGCCGCCGCCGACGAGGAGCGCCGCGACGACCTGGAGGCCGCCGCCCTCTACGAGCTGATCGAGCGCCGGGTCGCCCCCCGCTTCTACGACCGGGGCCCCGACGGGGTGCCGTCCGGCTGGACGGCGATGGTCCGCCGCACCCTCGCCGACCTCGGGCCCAAGGTCCTCGCCGACCGCATGGTCCGCGAGTACGTCGAGCGGCTCTACGCCCCCGCCGCCTCCGCCCGCCGGGCGCTCACCCCGGGCCGGGCCCGCGAACTCGCCGCCTGGAAGGCCCGGGTCCGGGAGGCCTGGCCCAAGGTGGCCGTCGAGCACGTCGAGGTCGGCGACGGCCTCGCGGACGACGTGGCCGACGCGGAGCTGGGCGCCACCCCGGTCGTCCGCGTCCGGGTCGCCCTCGGCACGCTCGCCCCCGACGACGTCGAGGTCCAGGCCGTCACCGGCCGGGTCGACGCCGACGACACCCTCACGTCCCCCCGCACCGTCACCCTCAAGCCGGCGGGCGGCCCGGACCTGGAGGGCCGCCTCCCGTACGCGGGCACCCTGGAACTCGACCGCACCGGCTCCTTCGGCTGCACCGTCCGCGTCCTCCCCACCCACCCCCTCCTCGCCCACCCCACCGAACTGGGCCTGGCGACCCTCCCGGAGGAGACGACGGGGGCGGGGGCGGGGGTGTTGTTGCGGTAGGGGTCGTCCGGATCCCCTGAACCGTGGTGCCTCGCCCCGAGGCACCACGGCCCTCAGGACCCGCCTCCGGGCCGGTCGCACGTCGCCCGGTGGGGTGCGGGCCGGTTTCCGGGGAACCGGTGCGGGGACGCGCGGACACCGAACGGAGCCAGGCCATGACGTACGACGGAAGCGTGGCGCCCGCCGCCCTGCTGCCCCTGCTGCGCACGTCCGTGGAGCGGTTGCACGCCTCGGCGGCGGCCCTGACGGACGACGACGTAGGGGCCCCCTCGCTGCTGCCCGGGTGGACCCGGGCGCACGTGCTCACCCACATCGCCCGCAGTGCCGACTCGCGCACCCGGCTGCTGACCGCAGCCCGCACGGGCGCGGACCTCGCGCAGTACGACGACGAGGCGCAGCGGGAGCGGGAGATCGAGGAGGGCGCCGGGCGGCCGGCCGCCGAGCTGGCGGCGGACCTGCGCGGTGCGCTGGGCGGCTTCCTGACGACCGCCGCCGAGCACCCGGACACGGAGTGGGAGGTGCCGGTGCGCCGGCTGGGCGGCGGGATGCGCCCCGTGCGGGGCGCCGTCGGCAGCATGCTGCGCGAGGTGGAGGTGCACCACACCGACCTGGGGCGCGGCCACCGGCCCGCGGACTGGCCCCCGTTCTTCATCGCCCGCGAACTCGCGACCACGGCGGCCGGGCTGCGGGAACGCGACGACGCGCCCGGCATGGTGCTGATCGCCGACGAGGACCGGGTGCTGCGTCCGGTCGGCGGCGGGCGCGGACCACGGGTGTCGGGGCCGGCGACGGCCCTCCTGGGCTGGCTGACCGGCCGCGCGGACGGACACGGCCTCACCCTCGACCCGCCCGGCCCGCTCCCCGACGTGCCCGCCTGGCGGAGCTGACCGGACGGCGGGTTTCCCGCGGGGGCGCGAGGGGTCGTTTCCCTTCGTGACCGTTCAGGGCACCTCGGTCTTGTCGGTGAGGTGCCCGGCCGTGAAGCACAGGCGGTAGACCGGGATCGTGGCGAGGAGGGTCGTCCGGTAGTAGCGGCACTCGTCCGCGCCCGGCGGTTCGGCGGGGGCGCCGTGGGGCGGGCCGTCCAGGGAGCGGGCGGGCAGGTGCTCGGTGACCTGTGCGTACGGCTGGCCGATGCGCAGGCGGGCGTACTCGGCCGGGTCCAGGTGCGATCGGTGCTGGGTCCACAGGGCGACCCCGGTCATCAGAAGGCCGAGGGCCGTGAGGAGGGCCAGGGGGATCCAGATCGCCTGCGTGAGGCCCCGGCGCACCTCGCGGCGGGCCCGGTCCAGTTCGCGTGCGGAGGTGGGGGCCGTGGGTGGGGGCGGTGGGGGGTTGCGGGGCAGGACGGCCTCCAGGGCGAAGCCGCCGTCCGCCGTCGGCCCGTGCGTCAGGGTGCCGCCCGCGAGGCGGACCCGTTCGTCCAGGGCGACGAGGCCCGTGCCGGGGGAGGGGAGGGGGGTGGTCGCCGTGGAAGCCGGGGCGTTGAGGACGCGGACCCGTACGGCCTCCTCGGTCGGCTCCGGGGCGATCGTGAGCGAGATCGGCGCGCCCGGGGCGTGCTTGGTCGCGTTCGTCAGGCCCTCCTGGACCACTCGGTACAGGGCGGGACCCGTCATTCCCGGGAGGGGTGGCATCGGTGACGTCACGAACGTGACGGGCAGGCCCGACGCTTGGGCGCGGGTCACCAGTTCCTCCACCGTTTCGCCGGGTGGGGTCGTCGGCGCCGCCGTGCCGTCCTCCCGCAGTACGCCGATGACGTCCCGCAGCCGGGCCGTCGCGTCCGCCGCCGCGCGCCGCAGTTCGCCCGCCGCCCGCCGCTGGTCCGGGCCGAGGCCCGGGTCCAGCTCCAGGGCGCCCGCCCGGACCGCGATCAGGGCCAGGTCGTGGCCCAGGGAGTCGTGCATGTCGCCCGCGATCCTGGACCGCTCCCGCAGCCGCTCCCGGTCCGCGACGGCCGCCTGCTCCCGTTCCATCCGGTCCGCCAGCTCCCAGCCGCTGCGCACCAGCCGGTCGTACTGGCGCACGTAACGGCCGATCAGCCACGGCGCCACGACCGCCAGGGCCAGTGCCAGGAGGAGGGTGAACCACTGGGCCGGGGGCGTGTGCGTGACCGCGGTCAGGAGCAGTCCCGTCGCCGCGATCGCGGCGAACAGCCACAGCGCCCCGCGCGTCCGCTCCTGCCGTCGCCCCGCGAGGTAGCCGAAGGCCACCAGGGCCAGGCTGTACGAGGGGGTGAACAGCTCCAGGGTGAGGGTCAGGCTCGCCGCGACCGTGATCGCGAGCGGCACCAGCGGCCACCGCCTGCTCACCGCGACACAGCCGCCGAGGACCGTCACCCCCAGGGCGACCAGCGGCCAGGAGCCACCGTCGTTCGGGTCCGAGCGGAGGAGGACCGGGAGGGAGAGGAGGAGCCAGAGGGCCGTGTCGGCGGCGTGTTCGCGGGTGGTGCGGCGGAGGTGTTCGCGCGTGTGGGGCCAGGGGCCGTGGGGGCGCTTGCTCTTTCCGGGCCAGGGACGGCGGGGGCGTTCAGTCATGCGCGACCAGGCCCGCCTCGTGCGCCAGGACCGCCAGTTGGACCCGGTTGCGCAGGTCCAGACGGCTCAGAACCGCGCTCACGTGTGCCTTCACCGTGCCCTCGGCGATGTGCATCCGGTCCGCGATCTCCTGGTTCGAGAGACCCGCGCCCAGGAGGGCCACGACCTCCCGCTCCCGGCCCGTCAGCGGCTCCAGGCGGGTCCGCGCCTCGGCGGCGCGGGTGAACCGCTCGCCGCCCAGGGTGTCGATGACCCGGCGGGCTACCGAGGGGGAGAGCGCGGCGCCGCCGGCCGCCACCGCCTTCACCCCGGCGACGAGTTCGCGCGGATCCCCCGACTTCAACAGGAAGCCGCCGACGCCCGAGCCGAGCGCCCGCGCGATGTAGGCGTCCTCCGAGAAGGTCGTGAGCACGACGACGGCCGCGCCCGGCACGGCCCCGCGCAGCTCCTCGGCGGCGGCCAGCCCGTCGAGCCGGGGCATCCGGACATCGAGCAGGACGACGTCCGGCCGGTGCTCGCGGGCCAGCTCGACCGCCTCGCGCCCGTCGCCGGCCTCCGCCACCACCTCGATCCCGGGGTCGGTGGCGAGGATGGCCCGCACCCCGGCCCTGATCATCGTCTCGTCGTCGGCCAGCAGCACCCTGATCATGCGTTCCACCCTACGGAGGACGCGCGGACGCCCCGGGAGCGTTGCTCCCGGGGCGTCCGTCGCTTCGTTCCGGCCTTTCCGTGACGGTTACGGGAAGGTCAGCTTGAAGCCGTTGATGTAGCCGGTGTCGTACGAGGCCCTGTCCTGGACGCGGAGCTTCCAGGCGCCGTTGGCGACCTCCGAGGAGGCGTTCACGGTGAAGGTCTGCACGATGTTGTCGGCGCTGCCGCCCGCGCGGTTGTGCAGGTTGTAGACCGAGCCGTCGGGGGCGATGAGGTCCACGACCAGGTCGCCCTTGTAGGTGTGGACGATGTCCACGCCGACCGAGAGGTTGCTGGGGGCGTTGCCGGTGACGCCGGTGACGTTGACCGTCGAGGTGACCGCGGCGCCGTTGTCCGGGATCGAGACGTCGGCGGTGTTCTCGAAGACCTTGCCACCGGGGTTGCCGCCGCCGGGGCGGGCGCCGACGTTGATGGCGGCCCAGGCGTTCTCGACGGCCGTCACCTCGGGGCTGGTGGCGCCGTAGAGCGCCTTCGCCACGTCGACCGTGCCCGTGCGGGCCGCGGCGTAGTTGGTGTTCGAACCGAACTTGGTGGTGAGCGCCTTGAACCAGATCAGCGCGGCCTTGTCCCGGCCGATGCCCGTGACGGGCAGGCCGTCCGAGGTCGGCGAGTCGTAGTTCACGCCGTTGATCGTCTTCGCGCCGCTGCCCTCGGAGAGCAGGTAGAACCAGTGGTTCGCCGGGCCCGAGGAGTAGTGGACGTCGATCGAGCCGATGCCCGAGTACCAGGCGTCCTTGGACGAGCCGTCCTTGCTCGGCTTGTCCATGTAGCGCAGCGGGGTGCCGTTGCCGCGGATGTCGATCTTCTCGCCGACCAGGTAGTCGCCCTGGTCCTGCGGGTTGTTGGCGTAGAACTCGACCGCCGCCGCGAAGATGTCCGAGGTGGCCTCGTTGAGGCCGCCGGACTCGCCGCTGTAGACCAGCTTGGCGGTGACCGAGGTGAGGCCGTGCGTCATCTCGTGCGCGGCCACGTCGATCGAGGTCAGCGGCTTGGCGTTGCCCGCGCCGTCGCCGTACGTCATGCAGAAGCAGGAGTCCTGCCAGAAGGCGTTGACGTACGCGTTGCCGTAGTGGACCCGGGAGTACGCGCCGACGCCGTCGCCGCGGATGCCGGTGCGGCCGTGCACGTTCTTGTAGTAGTCCCAGGTGAGCGCGGCGCCGTAGTGCGCGTCGGCGCCGGCGGTCTCCTTGTTCGACGGGCTGCCGTTGCCCCACACGTCGGTGGAGTTGGTGAACAGCGTTCCCGTGCCGGAGCTGCCGCCGTTGAGGTTGTACGTCTTGTGGTTGCCGCGGCCCGTGTCCGTCAGCGTGTACGAGGGCGCGGTGCCGAGCGTCACCTGGCCGCTGTACTGCGTGTTGCCGGTGCCCGTCTCGACGGCCTGCCACTCGTAGAGCTTCGCGCCCGTCTTGGCGTCCGTGACGACGTGCAGCTCGTTCGGGGTGCCGTCGTGCTGGAGGCCGCCGACGACGGTCTCGTACGCGAGGACCGGGGTGCCCTCGGCGAGCCAGACCACCTTGCGCGGGGCGCGGCTGGCGGCGGTCTTCTCGGAGCCGTCCGCCTGGGCGAGGCCGACGGCCTGCTTCTCGGCGACCGCCGGGGCGACCTTGGCGGTCGTGTCGACGTTCTTCAGCTCCGCGCGGACCGCCTTGGTGACGCTCTGCCGGGCGCCGGCCTTCGTCTCCTCGACGATCAGGTCGCCGCCGAGGACGGGGAGGCCCGCGTAGGTCCGCTCGTAGCGGGTGTGGGTCGTGCCGTCGCGGTCCTGGACGACGTCGCGGACGACCAGCTTCTCCTGGGCGGTGAGGCCGAGGGACTTGGCCGTGGCGTCCTTGTCGGCGTCGGCCGCCTTGATGAGCGCGGTGCGCTCGGCGGGGGTGAGGTCGGCCGGGAGCTTGCCGGGGTTCGCCGAGGTGCCCTGCTGGGCCTTGGGCGCGACGCCGAACGGGGTGTCCGCCGCGGTGGCGGCGCCCGTCTGGACGCTCACGGCGATCATGGCTGCGGCGGCTATCAGGGCGCCGGTCGCGGTGGCGCGACGGCTGGGCGTGGATCTCACGCGGACTCCTTTTGCGAGGGGGGTACCGGCGGGCCTGGGTGAGGCCGTCGGGCAGAGCAAGGAGAGCGGTTGAGCACGTTCGGGTGGCGCCGGGAACTTTCGTTCGGGGCAGGGGAGAGAGTGGCAGGGATGACGGGGACCTGTCAGGAGTGCGGCTGGAAGTTGGCCAGAAATCGTCCGCTGTCGGTGCGGGCGCGTTCGTTAAGCGGACGTTTCGTGGGGGGTGGGGGTGGTGTTGCTTTCTGTTCGGGTGGAGGTGTCCTTTTGCCCGCGGTCGATGGGGGTGGGGCGTGCGCCGGTGCCCCCGGGGGCGTGGGGGCCGCGGAGGGGGCCGCGTTCGGGACTGCATGATTTACGGCGCGTGCGGGGCCTGGTGGAGTGACCGGTTCCCGTGCGCCACACATCACGCTTTACGTCCCGAACGCGGCCCCCTCCACGGCCCCCACTCGCGTGCGTCCTCCTCCTCCACGCCCCCCACTCGCGTGCCTCCTCCTCAGCCCACCAGGCTGTCCCGCCACGCCCGGTGCAGGCCCGCGTAGTGGCCGTCTCCCGTCACCAGGGTCGACGGCGGGCCGTCCTCGACGATGCGGCCCGACTCCATCACCAGGACCCGGTCCGCCACCTCGACCGTCGACAGGCGGTGGGCGATGACCACCGCCGTACGGCCCTTCAGGACCGTGTCCATCGCCTGTTGGACCGCCCTTTCACCCGGTACGTCGAGGGAGCTCGTCGCCTCGTCCAGGATCAGGACTGCTGGATTCGCCAGGAGCGCGCGGGCGAAAGCCACCAGTTGGCGCTGGCCCGCCGAGATGCGGCCGCCTCGCTTGCGTACGTCCGTGTCGTAGCCGTCGGGGAGATCCTTGATGAAGTCGTGGGCTCCGATGGCTTTTGCCGCTTCCTCGATTTCTGCGCGGGTCGCGTCCGGGCGGCCGATCGCGATGTTCTCCGCCACCGTGCCCGAGAAGAGGAAGGCCTCCTGGGTGACCATGACGATTCCCCGGCGGAGGTCGGGGGTGGTGAGGTCGCGGAGGTCGGTGCCGTCGAGGAGGACTCGGCCTTCCGTCGGGTCGTAGAAGCGGGCCAGGAGTTTGGCCAGGGTTGATTTTCCTGCGCCCGTCGCTCCTACTACGGCCACCGTCTGGCCGGCCGGGATCTTCAGGTCGAAGGTGGGGAGGACCTCGCCTCCCGTGCGGTACGCGAACCTCACGTTGTCGAAGACCACCTCCCGGCCCGGGGCGCCGGTGCGGTGGGGGAGTTCGTGGGGCGCCGTCGTCTCCGGGACGCCCGGTTCCTGGGCCAGGAGGCCCGCGATCTTGGCGAGGGACGCCGCCGCCGACTCGTACGAGTTGAGGAACATGCCCAGGCGGTCGATCGGGTCGTACAGGCGCCGCATGTACAGGACGGCCGCCGCCAGGACGCCCAGCTCCAGGGAGCCCTCCGCCACCCGGTACGCGCCCCAGAGGCACATTCCGGCCACTGCCGTGTTCGCCACGAGGCGCGAACCGACGACGTAGCGGGCCATTTCGAGGAGCGCGTCGCCGTTGCTTCGTTCGTGCCGGTGGTTGAGCGCCGAGAATTCCGTGTCGTTGGTCTTCTCGCGGCGGAACGCGCGGACCGGGCGGATGCCGTTCATCGTCTCCGCGAACTTCACGATCACGCCCGCGATCGCGGTGGAACGCTCCCCGTACACCCGGCCCGCGCGGCGGCGGTAGAGCTGCACCAGGAGGTAGAGGGGGACGAAGGACGCCGTCGCCACCGCGCCGATGCCCAGGTCCAGCCAGAGGAGGACGAGGGTGATCGAGAGGAAGGAGAGGACCACGCCGATCAGTTCCTGGAGGCCCTCCGAGAGGAGTTCGCGCAGCGACTCCACGTCCGTGGTCGAGCGGGAGATCAGGCGGCCCGAGGTGTAGCGCTCGTGGAAGTCGACGCTGAGCAGCTGCGCGTGGCGGAAGATCCGGCCGCGCAGGTCCAGGAGGACGTCCTGGTTGACGCGGGCCGCTCCCCGGACGAAGGCGTACTGGAGGAGGCCCGAGAGGGCCGCGCAGAGGAGGTAGCCGAGGGCCACCGCGACCACAGGGCCGTGGTCGCCCGCGCGGAAGGCCGGGACGCCGCGGTCGATGGCGTACGCGACCAGCAGCGGGCCCGCCTGGACCGCCGCCTCCTTGACCAGGAGGACCAGCGCGGCGACCGCGACCCGCGCGCGGTGCGCGGACAGGAGGGAGCGGAGCAGGGCGCCCGTCGCCCCCGGGGGCGCGGGCAGGTCGTCGCGGTCGAAGGGGTCCGGCTCGTCCGGCGCGGTGGTGGGCGGCTTCGTGAGCGTGGTGTCCGTCATCGCCGTTCCTTCTCGCCCGACATCAGCCAGGCGTACTCCTCGCTGCTCCGCAGCAGTTCCTGGTGGGTGCCCACGGCCGCGATCCGGCCCCCGGACAGCAGCGCGACCCGGTCGGCCAGCATCACCGTCGACGGGCGGTGCGCCACCACCAGGGCCGTCGTCTCCCGCAGCACCTCCCGCAGGGCCGCCTCCACCCGGGCCTCCGTGTGCACGTCGAGGGCGGAGAGGGGGTCGTCCAGGACCAGGAAGCGGGGGCGGCCGACCACCGCGCGGGCCAGGGCGAGCCGCTGCCGCTGGCCGCCCGACAGGCTCAGGCCCTGCTCGCCGACCTGGGTCGCCGCGCCCTCGGGCAGCCGGTCCACGAAGCCGTCCGCCTGGGCCACGGCGAGGGCGCGCCGCAGTTCCGGTTCGCCGGCCGTGCCGCCGGCCCCCATCAGGACGTTCTCGCCGACGGACGCGGAGAACAGGGTGGGTTCCTCGAAGGCCATCGACACCAGGGAGCGGAGGCGGCTCCGCTCCATGAGCGCGATGTCCTCGCCGTCGAGGAGGATCCGGCCGCTCGTCGTCTCGTGCAGGCGCGGTACGAGGGCGGTGAGCGTTGTTTTTCCGGAGCCCGTGCCGCCGACCAGGGCGAGTGTTTCGCCGGGTCGGATGTGCAGGTCGACGCCGTCCAGGACCGGCGGGGCGTCCTGCGGGGCGTCCGGGTAGCGGAAGGTGACGTTCTCGAAGCGGACCCCGTCCGGGCCGGTGGTCCGCGAGGACCCCGGGGCGGCCGTGTCCGGTTCCTCCTCGGCGTCCATCACCTCGAAGTACCGCTCCGTCGCCGTCGCCGCCTCCTGGCTCATCGCCAGGAGGAAGCCGATCGACTCCACCGGCCAGCGCAGTGCGAGCGCCGTCGACAGGAACGCCACGAGCGTGCCCGCCGACAGGTCGCCGTCCGCGACCTGCACCGTGCCGAGGACGAGCGCCGCGCCGATGGCCAGTTCCGGTACGACCGTGATGACCGCCCAGATCATGGCGAGCAGCCGGGCCTTGACCAGCTCCGTGCCCCGCAGGCGTTCGGAGAGGTCGCGGAAGGCCCGGGCCTGGCTGCGGTGCCGGCCGAAGCCCTTGACGATCCGGACGCCGAGGACGCTCTCCTCCACGACCGTCGTCAGATCGCCCACCTGGTCCTGGGCCCGGCGCGCCACCCGGCCGTACCGGCCCTCGAAGAGCGAGCAGACCACCACCAGCGGCAGCACCGGGGTCAGCAGCACCAGGCCGAGGGACCAGTCCTGGGAGAGCAGCAGCACGTACCCGGCGAGGATCGTCACGCCGTTGACCAGGAGGAAGGTCAGCGGGAAGGCGAGGAACATGCGGACCAGCATCAGGTCCGTCGTCCCCCGGGAGAGGAGCTGGCCCGACGCCCACCGGTCGTGGAAGGCGATCGGCAGTCGCTGGAGCCTGCCGTACAGGTCGGCCCGCATCCGCGCCTCCACCCCGGCGAGCGGCCGAGCCACCAGCCAGCGCCGGAAGCCGAACAGCACCGCCTCCGCGATCCCGAGCAGCAGCAGGTACAGCGCGCCGAGCCACACGCCCCCCGGGTCCCGGTCCGCCACCGGCCCGTCCACCAGCCACTTCAGGACGAGGGGGATGACCAGCGACAGACAGGAGGCGACGATCGCGACGAAGGCGGCCGTGAACAGCCGCCCCCGCACGGGTCGTACGTACGGCCACAGGCGGAGCAGGACGCGCACCGCCGACCGGTCGGGGGTGCTTGGCGGGGGGAAGGGGTTCTCGGGCATCAGGTCCGACCTTACGGTTCGCCACTGACACCGCTCATCCGGTTTTCCGGCCCCGGCGCCCCGGGGGTCGTACCGGCCGTCAACCGATCGGCTGATGGCCGGTCCGAGCGGATCGGCCGATACCGGCGGGCCGCCCCGGACGGGAGGCTCGGGGCATGACGACAGCAGCGATCGAAGTGCGGGGACTGCACAAGTCCTACGACGGCCGGAAGGTCGTCGACGGGGTCTCCTTCGAGGTCGGCGAGGGGGAGGTCTTCGGGATCCTCGGGCCCAACGGCGCCGGCAAGACCACCACCGTGGAGTGCGTCGAGGGGCTGCGCACCCCCGACGAGGGCCTGGTCCGCGTCTGCGGGTACGACCCCGCCGTGCGGCGCGCCGAGGTGACCCGGGTCCTCGGCGTCCAGCTCCAGGAGAGCGAGCTCCAGCCCAAACTGACCGTCCGCGAGGCCCTCGACCTGTACGCCTCCTTCCACGAGCGGCCCGCCGACCCGCACGCGCTCGCCGAACGGCTCGGGCTCCTGCCCCATCTGAAGGTGCGGTTCGCGAAGCTGTCCGGTGGCCAGAAGCAGCGCCTGTTCATCGCCCTCGCCCTGATCGGGGACCCCCGGGTCGTCGTCCTCGACGAACTGACCACCGGCCTCGACCCGCGCGCCCGCCGCGAGGTCTGGTCGCTGGTCGAGGCCGTCCGGGACAGCGGGGTGACCGTCCTGCTCGTCACCCACTTCATGGAGGAGGCCCAGCGCCTCTGCGACCGGATCGCCGTCCTCGACCGCGGCCGGGTCGCCGCCCTCGACACCCCCGACGGCCTGATCGGACGCTCCGGCAGCGCCAAGGAGATCTCCTTCGCCGCCGGCACCCCCGTCGACCCGGCCGAACTGCGGGCGCTCCCCGGGGCCGTCTCCGTCACCACCGCCGACGGGCGCACGGTCGTCGGCGGCACCGACGAGACCGTCACCGCCTTCGTCTCCCTCCTCGCCCGCCAAGGCGTCACCGCCCACCAGCTCCGGGTCACCGACGCCACCCTCGACGACGCCTACCTCGACCTGACGGGAAACGACCACCGATGAGCACTCCCACCGCGACCGTCCTGAAGACCGAGGCGCGGCTCTTCGGCCGCGAGCCCGGCAGCCTGTTCTGGGTCATGCTCTCGCCGACTCTGCTGCTCGTGATCCTCGGCCTGATCCCCTCCTTCCGGGAGGCCTCCGAGGACCTCGGCGGACGCCGGGTCATCGACCTGTACGTCCCCGTCTCCGTCCTCTTCGCCCTCATCATGTCCGGGCTCCAGGCCATGCCCCCGGTCCTCTCCGGCTACCGCGAGCGCGGCATCCTGCGCCGGATGTCCACCACCCCCGTACGGCCCGGGGCCCTGCTCACCGCCCAGCTCGCGCTGCACGCCGCCGCCGCGCTCGTCTCCGCGCTGCTCGTGATCGCGGTCGGCCGCCTCGCCTTCGGCGTCGCCCTGCCGGGGAACCCCGCCGGGTACCTGCTCGCCCTGCTGCTCGCCGTCGCCTGCGGGCTCGCGCTCGGCGCGACCGTGTGCGCCGTCTCCCGCACGCAGAAGATCGCCACCGCCGTCGGCTCGGCCGTCTTCTTCCCCACCATGTTCACCGCCGGAGTCTGGGTACCGGTCCAGGCCATGCCCGATACCCTGCAGCGGATCGTCGGGCTCACCCCCTTCGGCGCCGCCTCCGAGGCCCTCGACACGGCAGCGTCGGGCGGCTGGCCCGGCTGGGCCGCGCTCGGGGTCATGGCCCTGTGGGCGGTCGCCCTGACCGGCGCGTCGGTGCGCTGGTTCCGTTGGCAGTGAGCGAGTGAGCGAGGGGGTGGGGGTGGTGCCGACCACCGTCGAGGAACGCTGGCGCCAGTTCTTCCGCTGGGGGCCGTACGCGCTGCTCGGCATCGCCACCGCGATCGCCGGGGCGTCGGTGGGGACGCTGATGGACCGCGCGGAGGCGCTGGTCGCCGGTGTCCTGGTGGTCGCGGCCCTCCTCCTCCACGTGCTGTGGGACCGCCGCTGCGCCCGGTTCGTCGCGGCCCACGGGTGGACGACCGGACCGCCCGGCGCCGGGGCCGCGCCCGTACGGGGAGGGACCGCACCCGTACGGGAAGGGGCGGAGCCCGTACGGGGTGAGTTCGCGCCCGTACGGGATGAGCCCGCACCCGTACGGGACGAGATGGAGCTCCTACGGGATGAGCCGGGGGCCCTACGGGGAGCGTCCGGGGGCCGTTCCGTGCCGGAGGAGCCCCCGCCCGTGCTCGTGCCCGGGGCGCCCGGGCCCGCCTCCACCGCGCACTTCGTCCTCCGTACCGCCCTCGCCTTCGCCCTGACCTGGCTCAACCCCTTCTTCGCGGTCTACGCCTGCGTCGGCTACTTCGACGCCGTCCACCTGCTGCCCCGCCGGCTCTCCCACCCCGGACTCCTCGTCGTCGCCGTCACCATGGCCGGTTCCCAGTCCGGCGGACTGCCGCCCGCCTCCCCGGTGCAGTGGCTCGTCTTCGGCGGGCTGTTCGCCCTGAACGCCTGCCTCGTCGTCGGCTTCTCCCACCTCGCCGTCAAGGACGCCGAGAAGGCCACCGAGCGGGCCGCCACCATCGCGGAGCTCGGCCGCGCCAACCGGCGCCTCGAACAGGCCCTCGCCGAGAACGCCGCCCTCCAGGCCCAACTCCTCCTCCAGGCCCGGGAGGCCGGGGTCGCCGACGAGCGGCGGCGGCTCGCCGCCGAGATCCACGACACCATCGCCCAGGGCCTCACCGGGGTCGTCACCCAGCTCCAGGCCGCCTCCGCCGCCCCCGACCGGGACCGCGCCGAGCCCCATCTGCGGCGCGCCGCCGACCTCGCCCGGCACAGCCTCGGCGAGGCCCGCCGCTCCGTGCGGAACCTGAGCCCCGTCGCCCTGGAGCACGACGCCCTCCCCGACGCCCTGCGCAAGACCGTCGAGGAGTGGGCCGAACGCACCGGCGTCGACACCCGGTTCACCGTCACCGGCACCGAGGCCCCGCTGCACGACGAGGTCGCCGCCACCCTGCTGCGGATCGCCCAGGAGGCCCTGTCCAACACCGCCCGCCACTCCGGGGCCGCCCGGGCCGGCGTCACCCTCTCCTACATGGGCGACGAGATCACCCTGGACGTACGGGACGACGGACGCGGCTTCGACCCGCTCGCCCGGCCCGAACGGGACGGCGACGGCGGCGGGTTCGGGCTCGACGGCATGCGGGCCCGCGCCGAGCGCCTCACCGGCACCGTCACCGTCGAGACCGCCCCCGGCGAGGGCACGGCGGTCTCCGCCCGCGTACCGTTGGCCACACCATGACCGACATCACCCTGCTGATCGTCGACGACCACCCCGTCGTACGGGACGGCCTGCGCGGCATGTTCGCCGCCGAGGGCTCCGGCTTCCGCGTCCTCGGCGAGGCCCCCGACGGCGTCCGGGGCGTCGAACTCGCCCTGGAACTCGACCCCGACGTGGTCCTCATGGACCTGCGGATGCCGGGCGGCGGCGGTGTCGACGCCATCGCCGCGCTCGCCCGGCACGGCGCCCGCTCCCGGGTCCTCGTCCTCACCACGTACGACACGGACACCGACACCCTCCCGGCGATCGAGGCCGGCGCCACCGGCTACCTCCTCAAGGACGCCCCGCGCGAGGAGCTGTTCGCGGCCGTGCGGGCCGCCGCCGAGGGCCGTACCGTCCTCTCCCCGGCCGTCGCCTCCCGGCTCGTCACCGCCGTCCGCGCCCCCGCCGCCCCGCCCGCCGACACCACCCTCTCCGCGCGCGAGGCCGAGATCCTCGCCCTCGTCGCCCGGGGCACCGCCAACCGGGCCATCGCCGCCGAGCTGTTCATCAGCGAGGCCACCGTCAAGACCCACCTCACCCACATCTACGGCAAGCTGGGCGTGAAGGACCGGGCGGCCGCCGTCGCCGCCGGGTACGACCGGGGGATCCTGGGCCGCTCCTGAAGCGGCGGGACCCCCCGGACCCCTATCTCGACACCCGCAGCAGCACCACCGACCGGGCCCCCACCGCCAGCGCCTCCCCGCCCCGGTGGACCGTGCCCGGCGGCTCGGACTGGTCCTCGCGGGCGGTGTCCACGACCAGTTCGTACGTCTCCGCCCACGGCGGCCCCGGCAGCCGGAAGTCCAGCGGCCGGTGGTCGGAGTGCAGGACGGCGAGGAAGCTGTCGTCGGTGATCCGCTCGCCCCGCGCGTCCCGGCCCGGGATGTCCCGGCCCGACAGGTAGAGGCCGAGCGTCCCCGCCCGCGCGTACCAGTCGCCCTCCGTCATCTCCGTGCCCTCGGCCGTGAACCAGGCCAGGTCCCGCAGCCCGTCCGCCCGCTGCGGCCGGCCGGAGAAGAAGGCCCGGCGCCGCAGCACCGGATGCCGGTGGCGCAGCGCGAGGAGCCGCCGGGACAGGGCGAGGAGCTGGGCCCGGCCGGGGTCCTCCGGCAGCGACCAGTCGAGCCAGCCGATCTCGTTGTCCTGGCAGTACGCGTTGTTGTTGCCGCCCTGGGTGCGGCCCATCTCGTCGCCGGAGACCAGCATCGGCACCCCGGTCGACAGGAGCAGGGTGGTGAGCAGGTTCCGCTGCTGGCGCAGCCGCAGCGCCCGGATCTCCGGGTCGTCGGTCTCGCCCTCCGCGCCGCAGTTCCAGGACCGGTTGTCGTGGGTGCCGTCCCGGTTCCCCTCGCCGTTGGCCTCGTTGTGCTTCCGCTCGTACGTGACGAGGTCCCGCAGCGTGAAGCCGTCGTGGGCGGTGACGAAGTTGACCGAGGCGTACGGCCGGCGCCCGCCCCAGGCGTACAGGTCGCTGGAGCCGGAGAGCCGGTAGCCGAGGTCCCGCACGTCCGGCAGCGCCCCCCGCCAGAAGTCCCGCACCGCGTCCCGGTAGCGGTCGTTCCACTCGGTCCACAGCGGCGGGAACGCCCCGACCTGGTAGCCGCCGTTGCCCACGTCCCAGGGCTCCGCGATCAGCTTCACCCGGCGCAGGACCGGGTCCTGGGCGATGACCGCCAGGAAGGGGGAGAGCATGTCCACGTCGTGGAAGGAGCGGGCGAGGGCCGCCGCCAGGTCGAAGCGGAAGCCGTCCACCCCCATCTCCGTCACCCAGTAGCGCAGGCTGTCGGTGATCAGCCGCAGCACCTGCGGCTGCACCACGTGCAGGGTGTTGCCGCAGCCCGTGTAGTCGGCGTACCGGCGGGCGTCGGACTGGAGCCGGTAGTAGCCCCGGTTGTCGATGCCCTTCAGGGAGAGGGTCGGGCCCAGCTCGCCCGCCTCCGCCGTGTGGTTGTAGACCACGTCGAGGATGACCTCGATCCCGGCCGCGTGCAGCGCCCGCACCATCTTCTTGAACTCGCCGACCTGCTGCCCGGCCGTCCCCGAGGAGGAGTAGCCGGCGTGCGGCGCGAAGTAGCCGACGGAGTTGTACCCCCAGTAGTTGCGCAGGCCCCGCCGCAGCAGGTGGTCCTCGTGCGCGAACTGGTGCACCGGCAGCAGCTCCACCGCCGTCACCCCGAGCCGTACGAGGTGGTCGATCGCGGCCGGGTGCGCGAGGCCCGCGTACGTGCCGCGCAGGTGCTCGGGGATGCCCGGGTGCAGCTGGGTGAAGCCCTTGACGTGCACCTCGTAGATGACCGAGTCCTGCCAGGGCGTCTTGGGCCTGCGGTCGTCGGACCAGTCGTCGTCGTCCTGGACGACGACCCCCTTCGGGACGTGCGGGGCGGAGTCCCGCTCGTCGCGGACGGTGTCGGCCACGTGCTGCTGCGGCCAGTCCCGCACGTGCCCGTACACCTCGGGCGGCAGGGAGAACTCGCCGTCGACGGCCCGCGCGTACGGGTCGAGGAGCAGCTTCGCCGGGTTCCACCGGGCGCCCGTCCACGGGTCCCAGCGGCCGTGCACCCGGTAGCCGTACCGCTGCCCCGGGCCGATCCCGGGCACGAAGCCGTGCCAGATCTCGTGGGTCAGCTCGGTCAGCGGCAGCCGCGTCTCCGTCCCGTCCCCGTCGAACAGGCACAGCTCGACGGCCTCCGCGCCGCCCGCCCACAGGGCGAAGTTGGTGCCCGCGACCCCGCCGGGTCCGACCCGGCAGCGGGCGCCCAGGGGCGTCGGGGCCCCCGGCCACACGGGCGGCCCCGCCCGCTCCAGGGCACGCTGCTGTACCGCCTCCTGCTCGGCTGCGCTCGCCACCGTCCGGCCTCCCGCGGCTCCGTCGGGCCCGCGCGCGGGGAGCGGCGGCGTCCCGGCCACCGCTCCCCGCGCGAGGTTCTCCTCCTGTTCTGCCCGCACGGCCGTGCTCCCAACATGGCCCGCGCGCACGTTTCCCCTGGAGGGTGGCCGTCGTTGGTCCCGGCGTGACATCTGTATGGAAGCGGGCGGGGCGCGCCCTCGCGGTGGCGGGACTGCTGGCGGGCCTCGCGGGCTGCACCGGAACGGACGGCGGCGGGGGCCTCGGCCTCTCCCTGCCGGGCAAGGGGCGGGCCCCCGGCGACGTCATCCGGGTCGTCCCGGAGGACGGCAGCCGCGCGGTCCCGGCCGACGGGCCGGTCGAGGTGAGGGTGGACAGCGGACGACTCGAACGGGTGACCGTCGCCCGGGTGGAGGACGGCCTGCGGACCGAGGTCGCCGGGGAGATCTCCGCCGACGGGCTGCGCTGGCGGCCGTCGGACCGTGACCGGCTCGCCCTGGCCGCCAAGTACAGCGTGGACGCCGTCGCCCTCGACGCGCACGGGCGCCGCTCGGCCCGCCACACCACCTTCACCACCGTGGTGCCCGAGTCCCGCTTCATCGGCTACTTCAAGCCGGAGAACCGCTCCACGGTCGGCACCGGCATGATCGTCTCCTTCACCTTCAGCCGGCCCGTCGAGAACCGGGCCGCGGTCGAGCGGGCCGTCCGGATCACCTCCGACCCGCCGGTCGAGGTCGCCGGGCACTGGTTCGGCAAGGAGCGGCTCGACTTCCGCCCGGAGCGGTACTGGGCCCCCGGCACCCGGGTCACCGTCGACCTCGACCTGCGGGACGTCGAGGGGGCGCCCGGCGTGTACGGCATCCAGCGCAAGAAGGTCGGCTTCACCGTCGGCCGCTCCCAGGTCTCCCTCGTGGACGCCGCCGCGCACACCATGGAGGTGCGCAGGGACGGCGAGGTCCTGGCCACCCTGCCGATCACCGCCGGGGCGCCGAAGACCACCACGTACAACGGGAAGATGGTCGTCACCGAGCTGTACGACGTGACCCGGATGAACGGGGCCACGGTCGGCTTCGGCGGCGAGTACGACATCAAGGACGTGCCGCACGCGATGCGGCTCACCGAGTCCGGGACCTTCCTGCACGGCAACTACTGGGCCCCGCCCGAGACCTTCGGCACCACCAACGTCAGCCACGGCTGCGTGGGGCTCCGGGACGAGAAGGGCGGCAGCGAGCGGTCGCCTGCGGGCTGGTTCTTCGACCGGACCCTGATCGGGGACGTGGTGGAGGTGGTCAACTCCCGCGACCGGAAGGTCGCTCCCGACAACGGGCTCGGCGGCTGGAACACGGACTGGAAGAGCTGGAAGGCGGGGTCGGCCCTCCGCTGAGCCGCTCCGCCGCCCTGAGCGGTCTGCGACGATGACCGCCATGGAATCCACGGAACCCACGGCACCCACGGGCCCCGCCGAGTTCACGGCAGAGGAGGCCGTTCCCGTGCTGCGCGTCGAGGACGCCGCGGCGGTGGTCGCCTGGTACGGGCGGCTGGGCTTCGTCCGGCAGTGGGAGCACCGCTTCGAGCCGGGCTTCCCGGCGTTCGTCGAGGTCGCCCGGGGCGGGGTGCGGCTGTTCCTGTCCGAGCACACCGGCGACGCCCGCCCCGGCACGCTGGTCCACCTCCGCGTCCGGGACGTCGACCCCGTCGCCTCCGAGTTCGGCGTACGGGTCGAGGACGCCCCGTGGGCGCGCGAGGTCGAGCTGCGCGACCCCGACGGCAACCGGCTGCGGATCGGCACGCCGACGGAGTGACGCGCCCTCCGGCGGGGCCGTGACGCCCCTGGTCGCGGCCGTGGGCGGTGACGGACGGGGAGCGTGTCGTCCGATGCGTCACCAGCACGTCGATCGGGACGGAACGGTGACATGCGCGAGGATCTTTCGTGTCCTGCGGTGTGATTATCTAGCGCCGTGTGCGCGAGCGGATGCGCACGGGGGTGGGGCCGTGGCGTTGCCGGGCCGTGCGAGGGGAGACGACCACAGTGAACGGGCAGCTGATACCGGGGGCACCGACGGGGACCACGGGGAGGGGCCGGCGACGCGGGGGCGTCCGGTTCCAGGCCCTGGCGACGGGGGCACTGCTCTTGGTGCTCACCGCCTGCGGCGGGGGCGGCGGGGGCTCCGCCGACGGCGCGAAGGGCCCGCAGGCCCAGGGCGCGGGCAAGCAGGAGAACGCGGCCTCCCAGGCCGTCGTGACGATCCTTCCGAAGGACGGCGCCGACTCGGTCGCCACCAGCGGCGCCCTCAAGGTGACCGCCCAGCAGGGCAAGCTGACCACGGTCACGGTCGCCGACTCCAAGGGCACCGAGGTCGAGGGGAAGATCGCGGCGGACGGCACCAGCTGGCAGCCGACCGCCCACCTGTCCGCGGGCACCCAGTACAAGGTGCACGCCGTCGCGAAGGACGCCGAGGGGCGCGAGTCGGCGAAGGACACCACCTTCACGACCCTGGTCCCGAAGAACACCTTCATCGGCCACTACACGCCGGAGGACGGCTCGACCGTCGGCGTCGGCATGCCGGTCTCCATCAACTTCACCCGGGGCATCACCGACCCCGAGGCCGTCGAGAAGGCCATCAAGGTGACGGCCGTGCCGTCCGTCCCGATCGAGGGCCACTGGTTCGGCAACGACCGCCTCGACTTCCGCCCCGAGCAGTACTGGGCCGCCGGCACCAAGGTGACGGTGCACCTGAACCTGGACGGCGTCGAGGGCCGCCCCGGCGTCTACGGCAAGCAGAAGAAGACCGTCACCTTCACCATCGGGCGCCGCCAGGTCTCCACGGTCGACGCCGGCGCCAAGACCATGAAGGTCGAGCGCGACGGGAAGATCGTCAAGACGCTGCCGATCACCGCCGGCGCGCCGTCCACGACCACGTACAACGGTCAGATGGTCATCAGCGAGAAGTACAAGGTGACCCGGATGAACGGCGCCACCGTCGGCTTCGGCGGCGAGTACGACATCAAGGACGTGCCGCACGCGATGCGCCTGTCCACCTCGGGGACCTTCGTGCACGGCAACTACTGGGCCCCCAAGAGCACCTTCGGCTCGCAGAACGTCAGCCACGGCTGCGTCGGCCTCGCGGACACCCGGGGCGCGGGGGACAGCTCGACCCCGGCCGCCTGGTTCTACGACAGCTCGATCATCGGTGACGTGGTCGTCGTGAAGAACTCCAAGGACAAGCAGATCAAGCCGGAGAACGGCCTCAACGGCTGGAACATGCCGTGGTCGGAGTGGATCGCCTAGGCGCTCCGACGCTTTTCGGTGGGACCCGGTGCTGTGAGCAACAGCACCGGGTCCCACCGCGTTAACGACCTCTAACCTTCTCCCATGACTGTGAACCTCGAAGTCGCCGAAGGCGTCGGCACGATCCGCCTCGACCGCCCCCCGATGAACGCCCTGGACGTCGCCACCCAGGACCGGCTGCGCGAGCTGGCCCAGGAGGTGACCGACCGCGACGACGTGCGGGCCGTGGTCCTGTACGGCGGCGAGAAGGTGTTCGCGGCCGGCGCGGACATCAAGGAGATGCAGGTCATGGACCACGTGGCCATGGTCAAGCGCTCGCGCGCCCTTCAGGACGCCTTCACCGCCGTCGCCCGCGTCCCCAAGCCGGTCGTCGCCGCGATCACCGGCTACGCGCTCGGCGGCGGCTGCGAGCTGGCGCTCTGCGCCGACTACCGGATCGCCGCCGACAACGCCAAGCTCGGCCAGCCCGAGATCCTGCTCGGCCTGATCCCGGGCGCGGGCGGCACCCAGCGCCTCTCCCGCCTCGTCGGCCCCTCCAGGGCCAAGGATCTCATCTTCACCGGCCGGATGGTGAAGGCGGACGAGGCCCTCTCCCTCGGCCTGGTCGACCGGGTCGTCCCGGCCGCCGAGGTGTACGAGCAGGCGCACGCGTGGGCCGCGAAGCTGGCGCAGGGGCCGGCCGTCGCGCTGCGGGCCGCGAAGGAGGCGATCGACCAGGGCCTGGAGACCGACATCGACACCGGTCTGGCCATCGAGCGCACCTGGTTCGCCGGCCTGTTCGCCACCGAGGACCGCGAGCGCGGGATGCGCAGCTTCGTCGAGGAGGGCCCGGGGAAGGCGAAATTCGGCTGAGCTGACCGAAAGGAAACCGTCGGGTGTCGGCCAGGTGTCCGTAAGGCGCCTGCGCCGGACCCGTAAGGGGCCTTCCCCGGGCCCGTAGGGGGCCGTTTCCCGCGGAACGGCCCCCGCGGGCCGCTCCGTGCGGCCATGATGGGGGGCATGGCGGGCCTGGAGGGTAGGGAACAACCACGGCAGCGCGCGAGCGCCGCCGCAGCGCGGTGGTCACTGGCCGCGGACGACGAACAGGCCGCCGAAGCAGTGGAGTTGTACGGGAATCCGGCGGAGGGTGACGTCCGGCTGCCGTCCCGTCCCGAGTCCGCGTGGGTGGCCCGCAGGCTCACGCAGCACGTCGTGATGCGCCAGTGGGCGCTGGGGCCGCAGCTCGCCGAGCACGCGGTCCTGCTGGTCTCGGAGCTGGTGGGGAACGCGGTCCGGCACACCGGCGCCCGGTCCTTCGCGCTGCGGTTGCAGCGGCGCCGGGGCTGGATCCGGGTCGAGGTGCGCGACCCCTCGCGCGGACTGCCCTGCCTGATGCCGGTGCACGAGCTGGACACGAGCGGCCGGGGGATCTTCCTGGTCGACAAGCTGGCGGACCGGTGGGGCGTGGACCTGGCGCCGCGCGGCAAGACGACCTGGTTCGAGATGCGGGTCGCGGACCGCCCCTGAGCCTTCCGCGACCGCCCGGCCCCGCACGCACGGAAGCCCCCGTGCGCCGGGGTGGGGCGTCTGGGGGCTTCCGTGTGATGCGCCGTGGACGGGGGGGTGTATCCACGGCCGCTGTGTCGACCTGGCCCGGGTCAATGGGGGTCGTGTCATCGACTATGTCAGACAAGTGGCCCATCACCAAAAGTCCCTAGCGGGGCAAAATCGGGCAAAAGCTGACACTTTACCTGTGAATCGTTGGTGACATGTGGCACTCACCTTGTAAACAGTGAATGGCTATGCGGTTCATCGATTGTTTCCCGGGCCCGTCCGCATGCTGGACGCCCGGTGGAGTCCGTCGAACGTCCCGTATCGGGGCAATCGCCGCCGACGGTCACGGCCGTCGTCCCCGGGGAGACCCTCCTCGCCGACTGCGGCGGAGCCGGGGCGGCTAATCTGACCCCCGTCAGAGAAGCACCACGAAGGGGCGGAAACAGTGGCGGACATCGAGTCGGCACGCACGGCATTCAACCGGTACGACGTGGACGGGGACGGCTTCATCACCGCCGCGGAGTACAAGAGCGTGATGGCGCAGCTGGGCGACTTCAACGTCACCGAGACGGTCGCCGAGGCGCTCATCAAGCAGCGCGACGCCAACGGCGACGGCCGGCTGTCGTGGGACGAGTTCTGGTCGCACCTCGACAAGGCCTGACCCGCGCCCACCCGGGCGGGCCGCGCAACACCGCGTTGCCGCCCGCCCGGGGCCCGGCGACGATCGCCCGTCGTTCCGGAGTTGACAAACGTCGGGCGTCGTCCGGAAAGGCCGGTGCGGCCGACAGCGGATCGGCGTTGTCGGTGATGCGGCCGAACGGTTGCCGCGAAGAATTCGGAAAGAAAAGCGCACGAGCGTCGACGGCGTCGAGAACGGCGACGCGAATGAGGCCTTTGAGGACTTCGGCGTCGACGAGCCGGAGACCCCCGAGGTCGCCCAGGGCGTGGCCCTCCCGGAGAGGGGTGCCTCCAGCGACTCGATCGGCACCTCGTCGTCCTCCACCTGCTCGGCCTGCTGACCGGGTGGCGGAGGCGGAACGCCCGAAGGGTGCGACCGCCCGGCCCGAACCGGGGGCGCGGGTCAGCCGCGCAGGGCGACGTGGAAGGACGAGGCCCACAGCACGACCGCCGCGCCCAGGCCCACCACCGTACGGATCGTCTCCGCCGTGGTGCCGGCCGCGAGCACGGCGAGCCCCACCAGCGCGACCGCCGTCAGGAAGACCGCGGTCCACGTGTACTGGCCCTGGTCGAAGAGGCGGGCGAGCGGGAAGAAGTGCAGCCCCACGACCAGGCAGATCCCGACGGGGATGAACTCCGGGTGTCCCGAGGCGTTCGACGCGGCGATCACCGCGAAGATCGCCACCAGCTCGGCCGCGTTGACCAGGCCGACCTCCGGTTCCACTTCTCCGGCAGCCGCACCAGGCGGGTCACGGGACCCGCGGTGCCCCGGAAGGCCAGCACCACCGCACCGGCCGTCACGGCGGCCGCGACGACGCCGACCGCCACGGACACGGGTACGGCCACTATCCCCGAACCGCCCGCGAAGGCCCACACGAGGGCGAAGACGGCGAGGACGATCGCGCCGCGACGGCGCAGATTGCGCGTGAGCGCCAGGCAATCGGCGTCGGTGGACTCCGTAGTCATGGCGCGGATGCTACAGCGATGATCCGACCGGGTTGTCTATTCTCGGGCAATCCGACCGGACGGCGCCGTGGCAGGCCGCGGCCCGAGTTCCACGGAAAAGGCGACGCATGGAAGGGAGGGGCCTTTTCCTCTGTTCTCCCGCAATTCCTCCGGCGTATGACGAGGGGCGGCAAGAAAGAAACACGGGACGTTGCTCCCCTTTTCCCGGAAGGTGCCGGGGGCACACGGAAGGGAACGCGCCGGCCGGGGCCCGCGGGCTCAGCACTCGATGATGTTCACCGCGAGCCCGCCCCGCGCCGTCTCCTTGTACTTGACGCTCATGTCGGCGCCCGTCTCCTTCATGGTCTTGATGACCTTGTCGAGGGAGACCAGGTGGCTGCCGTCGCCGCGCATCGACATCTTCGCGGCCGTGACGGCCTTGACCGCCGCCATGCCGTTGCGCTCGATGCAGGGGATCTGGACCAGGCCGCCGACCGGGTCGCAGGTCAGGCCCAGGTTGTGCTCCATGCCGATCTCGGCGGCGTTCTCCACCTGCTCGGGGGAGCCGCCCAGGACCTCGGCGAGGGCGCCGGCCGCCATCGAGCAGGCCGAGCCGACCTCGCCCTGGCAGCCGACCTCGGCGCCGGAGATCGAGGCGTTCTCCTTGAAGAGCATGCCGACCGCGCCGGCCGCGAGGAGGAAGCGGACCACGCCGTCCTCGTCCGCGCCGGGCACGAAGTTCATGTAGTAGTGCAGGACGGCGGGGATGATGCCGGCCGCGCCGTTCGTCGGGGCGGTGACCACCCGGCCGCCGGCCGCGTTCTCCTCGTTCACCGCCATCGCGTACAGGGTGATCCACTCCATGGCGTGCGCCTCCGGGTTCCCCTCGGAGCGCAGCTTGCGGGCGGAGTTCGCGGCGCGGCGGCGCACCTTCAGGCCGCCGGGCAGGATGCCCTCGCGGGACATGCCGCGCGAGACGCAGGACTGCATGACCCGCCAGATCTCCAGGAGGCCCGCGCGGATCTCGTCCTCGGTGCGCCAGGCCTTCTCGTTCTCCAGCATCATCGCGGAGATCGACAGGCCGGTCTCCTTCGCGAGGCGGAGCAGCTCGTCGCCGGTGCGGAAGGGGTACTTCAGGACGGTGTCGTCCGGGACGATCGGGTTCTCGCCGGCCACTGCGTCCTCGTCGACGACGAAGCCGCCGCCGACCGAGTAGTACGTCTTCTCCAGGACGAGCCCGCCCTCCGCGTCGTACGCGAAGACCGTCATGCCGTTGGCGTGGTACGGGAGCGCCTTGCGCCGGTGCAGGATCAGGTCGGCGTCGAAGTCGAAGGGGATCTCGTGGGCGCCGAGCAGGTTGATCCGGCCGCTCGCCTTGATCCGCTCGAACTCCTCGTCCGCGTGCTCCACGTCGACCGTGCGGGGCGAGTTCCCCTCCAGGCCGAGCAGGACGGCCTTGGGGGTGCCGTGCCCGTGGCCGGTGGCGCCGAGGGAGCCGTACAGCTCCGCCCGCACCTTCGCCGTGTGGGCCAGCAGGCCCTCGTTCTTCAGGCGGCGGGCGAACATCCGGGCCGCGCGCATCGGGCCCACCGTGTGGGAGCTCGACGGACCGATGCCGATCGAGAACAGGTCGAAGACCGAGATGGCCACGGGAGGACTCCTTGTGGGGGCTGGACGTCGTTGTCTGCCGGGGTGGTGCAGAGAGCGCGTGGGGCGGGGGACATGGGTCGGGGCACCGCGCCCGTTGTTCCAGTGTGCGCGGTGCCCCGGATGTCCGTACGAACAAAAGCGTACGAAATTACTACGGTGTCACTACTACTGCGGTGTCACTTCAGGCCGGGGTACAGCGGGTGCTTGTCCGCGAGGGCGGTCACCCGGGCCTTGAGGGCCTCGGCCTTATCGGCGTCGAAGCCCGGCTTCAGGGTCTCGGCGATGACGTCCGCGACCTCGCGGAAGTCCTCGGCCCCGAAGCCGCGGGTCGCGAGCGCCGGCGTGCCGATGCGCAGGCCCGAGGTGACCATCGGGGGACGCGGGTCGTTCGGGACCGCGTTCCGGTTGACCGTGATGCCGACCTCGTGGAGGCGGTCCTCGGCCTGCTGGCCGTCCAGCTCCGAGTCGCGCAGGTCGACCAGGAGCAGGTGCACGTCCGTGCCGCCGGACAGGACCGAGACGCCGTGGGCCTTCACGTCGTCCCGGACCAGGCGCTCGGCGATGATCCGGGCGCCCTCCAGGGTGCGCTCCTGGCGCTCCTTGAACTCCTCCGAGGCCGCGACCTTGAAGGAGACGGCCTTGGCCGCGATCACGTGCTCCAGGGGGCCGCCCTGGAAGCCCGGGAAGACGGAGGAGTTCAGCTTCTTCGCGAACTCCTTCTTCGCCAGGATGATGCCGCCGCGCGGACCGCCGAGCGTCTTGTGCGTGGTGGAGGTCACCACGTCCGCGTGCTCGACCGGGTTCGGGTGCAGGCCGGCGGCGACCAGGCCCGCGAAGTGGGCCATGTCGACCCACAGGTAGGCGCCGACCTCGTCGGCGATCCGGCGGAACTCCGCGAAGTCCAGCTGGCGCGGGTACGCCGACCAGCCCGCGATGATCACCTTGGGGCGGTGCTCCTTGGCGAGGCTCTCGACCTCGGCCATGTCGACCAGACCGGCCCCGTCCACGTGGTACGCGACCACGTTGAACTGCTTGCCGGAGAAGTTCAGGCGCATGCCGTGGGTGAGGTGGCCGCCGTGCGCCAGGTCCAGGCCCAGGATCGTGTCGCCCGGCTGGGCGATCGCGAAGAGGGCGGCCTGGTTCGCGGAGGCGCCGGAGTGCGGCTGGACGTTGGCGTACTCGGCGCCGAACAGGTCCTTGATCCGGTCGATGGCGATCTGCTCGGCCACGTCGACGTGCTCGCAGCCGCCGTAGTAGCGGCGGCCCGGGTAGCCCTCGGCGTACTTGTTGGTGAGGACGGAGCCCTGCGCCTCCATGACGGCGACCGGAGCGAAGTTCTCCGAGGCGATCATCTCGAGGGTGGACTGCTGACGGCGGAGCTCGGCGTCGACGGCGGCGGCGACGTCGGGGTCCAGCTCGTGGAGGGGAGTGTTCAGAAGCGACATGAATCGATCCCTAAGGGGTCTCGGGCCCGGTCTCAGTTCCCGGCGGAGAACGCGGCGTACTCGTCGGCGGTGAGCAGGTCGTCCGGCTCACCCGCGACGCGCACCTTGAACAGCCAGCCACCCTCGAACGGAGCCGTGTTCACCAGGGACGGGTCGTCCACCACGTCCTGGTTGGCGGCGACGACCTCGCCCGACACGGGGGAGTACAGGTCGCTCACGGACTTCGTCGACTCCAGCTCGCCACAGGTCTCGCCCGCGGTGACGGTGTCGCCGACCTCGGGGAGCTGGGCGTAGACGACGTCACCGAGCGCGTTGGCCGCGAACTCCGTGATGCCGACGGTCGCGACGCCGTCCTCGGCGTCCGACAGCCACTCGTGCTCCTTGGTGTACCGCAGCTGCTGGGGGTTGCTCATGACCTGATTCTCCTGGATCGGGGGAGTGCTGATGAACGTCGGTCTTGCGGGGTGAGACGCGCGGTGGGACGACTTCGTCACTTCTGGCGCTTGTAGAACGGCAGCGCCACGACCTCGTACGGCTCGTGGGTGCCCCGGATGTCCACACCTACACCCCGGGTGCCGGGCTCCGCGTGCGCCGCGTCCACGTACGCCATCGCGATCGGCTTTCCGAGGGTCGGGGACGGGGCCCCGGAGGTGACCTCGCCGACGACCTCGCCGTCCTTGACGACGGAGAACCCGGCGCGCGGGACCCGGCGGCCCTCGGCGACCAGGCCGACCAGCCTGCGCGGCGGGGCGGTCTCGGCGCGCTCGGCGGCCTTCTCCAGGGCCTCGCGGCCGACGAAGCGGCCCTCGTTGGTCGTCTTCTCGAACTTCACGACCCGGCCGAGACCGGCGTCGAAGGGGGTGAGGGAGGTGGTCAGCTCGTGGCCGTACAGCGGCATGCCCGCCTCCAGGCGGAGCGTGTCGCGGCAGGACAGGCCGCAGGGGATCAGGCCGACGCCCTCGCCGGCCTCGGTCAGCGCCTTCCACACGCCCTCGGCGTGCTCCGGCTTCAGGAAGAGCTCGAAGCCGTCCTCACCGGTGTAGCCGGTGCGGGCGATCAGGGCGGGCACGCCCGCGACCGTGCCCGGCAGGCCGGCGTAGTACTTCAGGCCGTCCAGGTCGGCGTCGGTGACCGACTTCAGGATGCCGGGGGACTCCGGGCCCTGGACCGCGATCAGGGCGTACGCGTCGCGGTCGTCGCGGACCTCGGCGTCGAAGCCGGCGGCGCGCTCGGTGAGGGCGTCCAGGACGACCTGCGCGTTGGAGGCGTTGGCGACGACCATGTACTCCGTCTCGCCCAGGCGGTAGACGATCAGGTCGTCCAGGATGCCGCCGTCCTCGCGGCAGATCATCGTGTACCGGGCGCGGCCGGTGCCCACCGTGGAGATGTTGCCGACCAGGGCGAAGTCGAGGAGCTCTACGGCCTGCGGGCCGGTGACGGTGATCTCGCCCATGTGGGAGAGGTCGAAGAGGCCGGCCCGGGTGCGGACGGCGTTGTGCTCGTCGCGCTCGCTGCCGTACCGCAGCGGCATGTCCCAGCCCGCGAAGTCGGTCATGGTCGCGCCCAGGGAGCGATGCAGCGCATCGAGGGCGGTGAGGCGGGGGGCAGTGGTCATGGGGTGGCTCCCGGGTCCCAAGGGCGTTCGGTGACGAAGACATGACGGGCGAGGACGTCCTCCCCATCTGTCATGGAACCTGAGAGGTTCACCGGGGGCATCTCGTCACCGAGAGCCCGGCTTGCACCTTGGGTGGGGACACCGGGGTGTCCCGCTTTTCAGATCTGCCTCATCCACGCGGTACGGGGCCTGAGAGATTCAAGGGAGGGTCTTGCTCCTTCGGCGCCCGGACGCACCGGGTGGTCACCCACTCCGTGGTCCGGAACTCTCCCGCGCGGATTCGAACGGCCGGTATGCGGTTGTACAGGCGACCGTGGGCGCCTGGCGCGCACATCATTGCACGCGGTGTCGGCGCGGCAAATCGCTTGTGCCCCATTACCGTTTCTTTACACTTCTTGGGAAGGGTCTCCCGAGGCCCGTCAGGGGGAGAAGGTCATGACGATCCAGCACACCGGCGCGTACGCGGCGAGTCCCGGCATACCGTCCCCACGGGCCCGCGCCCGGACCCGGGGACGGGGCCGGATCCTGCGGGACCTGCGCGAGCGCGGAGGGCGGGGCCCCCGCGCCCTCGCCTTCGCGCCCGGAGACCTCGTGGTCGTCTCCGGGCTGCCCGGCAGCGGCAAGTCCACCCTGATGAAGCGGACCGCCGGGAGCCGGGGCGTCGACTCCCAGGACGCCCGGGAGCGCTGGGAGGCCCGGATGCCCCGCCTCCTGCCGTACGCGGTCTACCGCCCCCTGGTCCGGATCGCGCACTACGCCGGGCTGCGCCGCGCCCTGCGCTCCGGCGCGAGCGTGATCGTGCACGACTGCGGCACCCAGTCCTGGGTGCGCGGCTGGCTCGCCCGCGAGGCCCGCCGCCGGGGGCGCGAGCTGCACCTGCTCCTCCTCGACGTGACCCCGGACACCGCCAGGGCCGGGCAGCACTCCCGCGGCCGGGGCGTCTCGGCGTACGCCTTCGCCCGGCACCGGCGCGCGGTCGGCCGGCTGCTGCGGGCCGCCGAGACCGGCCGGCTGCCGCACGGCTGCGCCTCGGCGACCCTGCTCGACCGGGACGCCGCCGACACCCTCCGGACGATCACCTTCGGGGAGGCGGTCTGACGCGAGCACCCCTGTGCGGCCCCTCCGGGGCGCCCGTACGCCCCCCTTCCGGTCACGGCGGTGCCGGGGCGGCGTTAGGGTGCTGCCGGGCGGCCGGGTACGGCAGGCCGTGCGAGAAGGGGAACGGGACCGTGGACGTGACGTGGCCGGGCAACGAGTTGGAAGAGGTGCTCGCCGCCTCGCTCGGCAACCCCGAGGCGGGCGGCCGCCTCGTCGAGGTACTGGGCCGCAGCCCGGTCTGGATCCCCCTGCCCAACGGCGGCGGTCCCGACAGCACCGACCTGGACCTCGCCACCATGGAGATCGACGGCGCGGCCTACGTCCCCGTCTTCAGCTCCGAGCAGCAGTTCCGCGCCTGCGCCGGCGACCACATGTCCTTCGCCGTCGCCCCCGCCCGCGACTTCGCCCGCGGCCTGCCCCCGCAGCTCGGCATCGCCGTGAACCCCGGCGGGACCGTCGGCGTCCCGCTGCCCCCGCCCGCCGTCGCCGAACTCTGCCGCGTCGGCCGGACCCCGCTCGACGGCCCCGCGTCCGGCGGCCGCGTCCGGCTCTTCGAGCCCGACTGGCAGGACGACCCCGTCGACTTCCTCGCCGCCGCCTCCGCCGAGTTCGAGGCCACCGGCGTCGTCGCCAGCGCCCGCCGTGCCCTCGCCAGCGTCGAGGGCACCGAACCGGCCCTCTTCATCGGCGTCCAGCTCTCCCACTGGGAGGGCGCCGACCGCACCGCCCCCCTGGACGCCCTCGGCCGGGCCCTCGGCCGCGTCGAGGTCGCCTGGCCGGTCAACCTCATCCTGCTCGACATGGCGCAGGACCCGGTGGGCGACTGGATGCTGGAGCGGGTCCGCCCCTTCTACCAGCGCGCCGCCGTGTGAGCGGCACCCTGTTCAGGGCTTGCCGGGCGGGTCAGGCCCTAAGCTGAACTGATTCGACGGAACCGATGCGACGGCCGCCCCTGACCCGGCGGCCGCGCGGACGTGGTGGACGGAAGAGGGGCGGGACCCAGGGTGAGCGCGTCAGGCACCGCTGCGGCTGGACACGTCGAGCACATGCTGCGCCAGGTGGCACCCGGACGCTACGACGCGTACGAGCGGCTGCTGCACGCCCTCGCCGACGGCGAGCTCCGGATGCTGCTCTGGCAGGGCACGCCCGGCTCCCCCGACGCCCAGTACGGGAACATGGAGGTCGAGGGCTTCGGCTACGCGCCCTGCGTCACCTCCGACCAGGAGCTCGCCGCCTCCGGCTGGAACCGCGCCCACGAGCGCGTCACCGGCCGCGAGATCGCCCGCGCCCTCTACCCCGACCGCTGGGGCGTCTGGCTGAATCCGCACGCCCCGGGCGGCGGCGTCGGCATCCCCTGGGCCGACCTGCGCCGGATCGCCACCGGACTCGACCGGATGCCCGCGGGCCCGCTGCGCGTCACCGAGCCCGCCCTGGAGCTCCCGCAGTTCTACGCCCTGATCACCCAGAACGCGCACCGCACCCCGGCCGTCCGGGCGCTGCGCCGCGGCTGGGTGCAGCCCGCGCTCGGCTCCCCATACCTGGTCATCGGGCTCGACCTGTACGACACCTCCCCGGCCGCCGTCGACGCGGTCCGGGCGATGATGCGCCAGTCCATCGGCTCCGTCCCCGACGGGCTGCCCGTCTCGACGGTCGCCCTCTCCGACGCGTACGACCCGGTGGCGCTCTGGCTGAAGGCGAACGCCCGGCCCTTCTACGACCGCGAGGCGCACGCCGCCCCGCCTGCCCCGGGATACGGCTATCCGCCCCGAGGTTGACCGGAAGTCCCGGATGGGCGGTCTGTCCGGTCGTGACACCTCTCGTTAACTCACCCGCGCGTCAAGGGTGTTCGCCCAGGCCACGCACTTGTCCCGGAAGTGCCCGGTTTGGCGAGTGTCCGGGTCTCGACTAGGTATCACCGTTATCCGGACTGTTCTCCAGCTGGTTGCCCGTCGGTAGTGTTCGGCCGGTCAAGACCTCTCCACACGGCTGATCCTGGGGTGGCCCCATGCGAATATTCAATTCCCGTACCGTTCGGGCGATCACGGTGGTGGCTGCCGCCGCGCTCGTCGCGACGGGCTGCTCCAGTGAGCGCGGAAAGGACGGCGCGAAGGGCGGTGCGAAGGACACCTTCGTGTTCGCCGGCGCCGGCGACCCCGGTTCCCTGGACCCCGCCCTCGCGAGCGACGGCGAGACCTTCCGGGTGACCCGGCAGGCCTTCGAAGCACTCCTGGAGCACGAGTCGGGAGGCAGCAAGCTCGTCGGCGGCCTCGCCGAGACGTGGTCCGCCGACCCCGCCGGCAAGGTGTGGACGTTCAACCTGCGCAAGGGCGTGAAGTTCCACGACGGCGAGGCGTTCAACGCCGCCGCCGTCTGCGCGAACTACGACCACTGGTTCAACTGGAAGGGCACCTACCAGTCCAGCTCGGTCTCGTACTACTGGCAGTCCATCATGGGCGGCTTCGCGAAGAACGAGGACGCCGAGGCGCCGAAGCCCAACTACAAGTCCTGCACGGCCAAGGACGAGAACACCGCGGTCATCGAGGTCAACGAGCCCTCCGCGCAGCTCCCCGGCGGCTTCTCCCTCCAGGCCCTCGCGATCCACTCGCCGAAGGCGATCAAGGAGTACGAGAAGCAGGACGCGTCCGCCAAGGGCGACGCCATCACGTACCCCAAGTACAGCCAGGAGGCCGGCACGGTCGCCGGCACCGGCCCGTACAAGATCACGAAGTGGAACAAGGGCAACAAGGAAGTCACCCTCGAGCGCTTCGACGACTACTGGGGCGAGAAGGCCAAGGTGAAGAACCTGGTCTTCCGCACGATCGACACCGAGGAGGGCCGCCGCCAGGCGCTCCAGGCCGGTGACATCGACGGCTACGACCTGGTGTCGCCCGCGGACGTGAAGACCCTGGAGAAGGAGGGGTACAACGTCCCGACGCGTGACGTCTTCAACCTCTTCTACGTCGGCATGAGCCAGGAGAAGAACGCGGCGCTGAAGAAGCCCGCGGTCCGCCAGGCCATCGCCCACGCCATCGACCGCGAGAACCTCGTGAAGACCCAGCTGCCCGAGGGCGGCAAGGTGGCCACGCAGTTCATGCCCGACACGATCGCGGGCTACTCGGACAAGGTGAAGACGTACGCGTTCGACACCAACAAGTCCAAGGAGCTCCTGAAGGGCGCCGGCGAGTCCGCCCTCAAGGTCGAGTTCTGCTACCCGACCGAGGTCACCCGCCCGTACATGCCCGCCCCGCAGGACATGTTCGAGCTGATGAAGGCCGACCTGGAGAAGGCCGGCGTCACCGTCACCCCGAAGCCGATGAAGTGGGCCCCGGACTACCTGGACGCCACCGAGGCCGGCTCCTGCGACCTGCACATGCTGGGCTGGACCGGTGACTTCAACGACGGCTTCAACTTCATCGGCACCTGGTTCGCCGGGTACGACAAGCAGTGGGGCTTCAAGGAGCCGAAGGTCTTCGACGCCGTGAACGGCGCCTCCAAGATCGCCGACCCGGTCAAGCGCGTCGAGGCCTACAAGGCGGCCAACGAGGCGATCATGGAGTACCTGCCGGGCCTCCCGATCTCCTCCTCGCCCCCGGCCATCGCGTTCGGCAAGAACGTCAACCCGCCGAAGGTCTCCCCGCTGACGCAGGAGAACTTCGCCGAGGTCTCCTTCAAGTAATCGACACACGAGCGGGATTCGCCCGGCCACGTCGGACGTGGCCGGGCGAACCCGCTTCTCACGCACACGCAAGAAAGGGGCACGCGGGGTGCTGCGACTCGTCGTACGAAGACTGCTACAGCTCATACCCACCCTGCTCGGCCTGTCGGTTCTCCTCTTCCTCTGGCTGAACCGACTGCCCGGCGGACCCGCCTCAGCGATCCTGGGCGAGCGGGCGACCGAAGCCGAAGTGGCGCGCATCAACCGGGCGCTCGGGCTCGACCAGCCCATCTGGGTGCAGTACGGCCGCTTCCTCAAGCGGATCCTCGACCTGGACCTCGGCACCTCCACCCAGACCGGACAGCCGGTGTGGGACGAGTTCGCGCTGCGCTTCCCGGCCACCGTGGAACTCGGCGTCGCCGCCATCCTGATCGCCGTCGTCGTCGGCATCCCGCTCGGCTACCTCGCCGCCAAGCGCCGCGGCGGCTGGCTCGACGTCGCCTCGGTCTCCGGCTCGCTCGTCGGCATCTGCATCCCGGTGTTCTTCCTCGCCATGATCCTCCGGGGCCTCCTCGCCGTCGAACTCGGCATCTTCCCGAGCTACGGACGGCTCTCCACCGGAATCGACGCGACCAGCGTCACCGGGTTCGCCGTCCTCGACGGCCTCCTCACCGGAGAGTTCGACGCGTCCTGGGACGCGATCATGCACCTGGTCCTGCCGGCCGTCACCCTCGCCTCCATCCCGCTCGCCGTCATCGTCCGGATGACCCGCGCCAGCGTGCTCGAAGTGCTCGGCGAGGACTACATCCGCACCGCCGAGTCCAAGGGCCTGGGGAAGAACGTCGTCCGCGTCCGCCACGTGCTGCGCAACGCGCTCCTCCCGGTGGTCACCGCGATCGGCCTGCTCACCGGCAGCCTCCTCTCCGGAGCGGTCCTCACCGAGTCCGTCTTCTCCTTCGGCGGCATCGGCTCCTTCATCCGCACCTCCATCGACGCCCGCGACTACCCGGTGCTCGTCGGCTTCATCATGTTCATCGCGATGGTGTACGTCCTCATCAACCTGCTGGTCGACCTGGCGTACAGCCTCATTGACCCGAGAGTGCGGGTGCACTGACCGTGAGCACCAAGACAGAGAAGATCGACCGCCTCGCGGCGCTCACCCAGCGGAACGAGGCCACCGTCGGCGCCAGCCTGTGGCGCGAGGCCTTCCGGCGCCTGCGGACGAACAAGATGGCCGTCATCGGCGCCGTCGTCATCGCCCTGTTCGCCCTGATCGCCATCGTCGGCCCCTGGTTCGCGCCCTACTCGCCGACCGCCCAGACCTGGCGCGGCGAAGTCCTCTCCAACCAGGGCAAGTTCGTCGGCATGCGGGGCGAGAACTGGTTCGGCCTCGACCACCTGGGCCGCGACCTGTTCTCCCGGATGCTCGTCGGCGCCCGGCAGACCCTCCTCGTCGGCGTGGTCTCCATGCTCATCGGCCTCGTCGTCGGCGCGCTGATCGGCATGCTCTCCGGCGCCGCCGCGACCCTCGGCGGCAAGCCGGGCCAGCGGATCGACACCGTCGTCATGCGCTTCATCGACATCATGCTGTCCCTGCCGTCGCTGCTCCTCGCGGTCTCGATCGCCGCGGTCATGGGCCAGTCCCTGACCACGGTGATGATCGCCGTCGGTGTCGTCCAGATCCCGATCTTCGCCCGCCTGCTGCGCGGTTCGATGCTCGCCCAGGGCGGCGCGGACTACGTGCTCGCCGCGAAGGCCCTCGGCGTGCGGAGGAAGCGGATCGTCGTCACGCAGATCCTGCCGAACTCGCTCAGCCCCGTCATCGTGCAGGCGACGCTCAGCCTCGCCACCGCCATCATCGAGGCCGCGGCCCTCTCCTACCTGGGCCTCGGCAACCCCGACCCGGCCGTCCCGGAGTGGGGCGTCATGCTCTCCCAGGCGCAGCGGTTCTTCGACAACGAGCCGATGATGGCCGTCTACCCGGCGGTCGGGATCATCATCACCGCCCTCGGCTTCACCCTCCTCGGCGAGGCCATGCGCGAAGCCCTCGACCCGAAGCTGCGAGGCTGAAGTCCCATGCCACTTCTTTCGGTTGAAGAACTCACCGTCACCTTCGGCGGCCGGGGCCGCACACCGTCCACCGCGGTGGACGGGGTCTCCTTCGACGTCGACCAGGGACAGGTCGTGGGCCTGGTCGGCGAGTCCGGCTGCGGCAAGTCGGTGACCTCCCTGGCCCTGATGGGCCTGCTGCCCCGCAAGGGCGTCACCGTGGGCGGACGCGCCGTCTTCGACGGCACCGACCTGCTGGGCCTGAGCGAGAAGCAGATCCGCGACCTGCGCGGCAGCCGGCTCGCGATGATCTTCCAGGACCCGCTCTCCTCGCTGAACCCGGTCGTCCCCATCGGCGTCCAGGTCACCGAGATCCTCCGGCGCCACCGGGGCATGAAGGGCGAGGCCGCCCGCAAGGAGGCCGCCCATCTGCTCGACCGGGTCGGCATCCCCGACCCGACGCGGCGCCTGAAGGAGTACCCGCACCAGCTCTCGGGCGGCATGCGCCAGCGCGCGCTCATCGCGATGGCCGTGGCGTGCGCGCCCCGGCTGCTCATCGCCGACGAGCCGACCACCGCGCTCGACGTGACCATCCAGGCCCAGATCCTGGAACTGCTCAAGGAGCTCGTCGACCAGGAGGGCACCGCCCTGCTGATGATCACCCACGACCTGGGCGTCGTCGCCGGCCTCTGCGACCAGGTCAACGTGCTGTACGCGGGCCGGGCGGTGGAGTCCGCGGCCCGCCGCGAGCTGTTCGCGCACCCCACCCACCCGTACGCGCACGGACTGCTCGGCTCCATCCCGCGCCTGGACGCCCCGCGCGGCGAACCGCTCACCCCCATCCGGGGATCCATCAACGACAAGATCGCCTGGGCCGACGGCTGCGCCTTCGCGCCCCGCTGCGACTCCTACACGATGGAGTGCCTGACCGGCACGCCCGAACTGACGGAACCGCGCACGACGGGCCACCGGGTCCGCTGCGTGAACCCCGTCCTCCCCGCCCAGGCCGAGTCGGAGGTGCCGGCATGAGCCTGCTCGAACTCAACGATGTGAAGGTCCACTTCCCGGTCAGGAAGGGCGTCCTCTTCAACCGTACGGTCGGCCACGTCTACGCCGTCGACGGCATCTCGCTCAACGTCGAGGCCGGTCAGACGTACGGTCTCGTGGGCGAGTCCGGCTGCGGCAAGACGACGCTCGGCCGGGCCGTGCTGCGCCTGGTCGACGTCACCGACGGCGAGATCGTCCTCGACGGCACCGACCTGGCCAAGCTGCCCGACGAGGAGATGCGCCGGTTCCGTCGCCGCCTCCAGATGGTCTTCCAGGACCCGCTGGGCAGCCTCAACCCGCGCCAGAACATCGAGTCGATCCTCAGCGAGGGCATGGCCGCGCACGGCATCGGCGCGAACCAGGAGGAACGCCGGGAGCGGATCAAGGAGATCCTCACCCGGGTCGGCCTCCCGGCCAACGCCCTCTCGCGCTACCCGCACGAGTTCTCCGGCGGACAGCGCCAGCGCATCGGCATCGCGCGCGCCCTCGTCCTCGAACCCGACGTGATCATCTGCGACGAGCCGGTCTCGGCGCTCGACGTGTCGATCCAGGCACAGGTGATCAACCTCCTGGAGGAGCTCCAGGAGCAGCTCGGCCTGACCTACCTGGTCATCGCCCACGACCTCGCCGTCGTCCGGCACATCTCGGACGTCATCGGGGTCATGTACCTGGGCTCGCTGGTCGAGGAGGCCCCGAGCGACGCCCTGTACGCGGCGCCGAAGCACCCGTACACCAAGGCGCTCATGTCGGCGGTGCCGGTGCCGGACCCGGAGGTCGAGGACCGCCGCGAGCGCATCCTGCTCCGCGGCGACCTGCCGTCGCCGGCCAACCCGCCGACGGGGTGCCGCTTCCACACGCGCTGCCCGTGGAAGCAGGAGACCCGCTGCGCGACGGAGCGCCCGGAGCTGGTGGACCTGGGCGACGGGCACAAGGTGGCCTGCCACTTCGCGGCCGGGATCGAGGCCGGGACGGTGAAGCGGACGGGGGCGGCCGCGATCGTACCGGCCGGGAAGACCGACACGGTCCCGGCGGCCCGGACGTCGCCGGAGGCGTCGGCCGAGACCGCGAAGGCCGAGACCGCGAAGGCCGAGGCCGTCGTGCAGGACGAGCCGGTGAAGGCCGAGTCCGAGGTGTCGGCCGAGGCCGAGGTGCGGGACGAGCCCGTGAAGCCGGCGCCGGGTGAGGCCGAGGCGTCGGAGAAGCCCGAGGCGTCGGACGAGTCCGAGGCGCCCGGCAAGTAGCACGCACCGACCGGGAGGGCCGGAGCCGCCGCATCACGGGCGCTCCGGCCTTCCGGCTTCCCCGGCCCCCCGCTCTCCTGGCCCTCCCGGAGGGGACGGGCACGGGTCCCGGACCAGGACAATGGGGCGGTGCTCCACGACCTGTTCACCCCCTCCGTCCAACACGCCCTCGACCTCGTCGGCATCTTCGTGTTCGCCATCTCCGGCGCCCTCCTCGCCGTCCGGAAGAACTTCGACGTCTTCGGCATCGCCGTCCTCGCCGAGGTCACCGCCCTCGGCGGCGGTCTCTTCCGCGACCTGATCATCGGCGCCGTACCCCCCGCCGCCTTCACCGACCTCGGCTACTTCCTCATGCCCCTGGTCGCGACGGTCCTCGTCTTCTTCCTGCACCCCCACGTGGAGCGCACGCAGGCCGCCGTCAACGTGTTCGACGCCGCCGGGCTCGGCCTCTTCTGCGTGACGGGGACGACGAAGGCGTACGACTACGGGCTCGGCCTCACCGCCTCCGCCGCCCTCGGGCTCGCCACCGCCGTCGGCGGCGGCGTCCTGCGCGACGTGCTCGCCAACGAGGTGCCCTCGCTGCTGCGCTGGGACCGGGACCTGTACGCCGTCCCGGCGATCGTGGGCGCGACGATGGTCGTGCTCTGCATCCGCTTCGACACCCTCAACGCCTTCACCAGCGGCGCAGCCGTCCTCACCGCCTTCGTGCTCCGCCTCCTCGCGATGCGCTACCACTGGCGCGCGCCCCGCGCCTGGAACCGCCGCTCCTCCACCAGCGAGGAGCCGGAGAAAGCTACCGCTCAGTAGTAACCTGCGGTACCGTCGGATCCATGAGCACGAGCACCGAGACGAGCACCGAGACGCACGCCGTCGTCACGAACGAGTTCGACCGCGACACCGCCGTCACCCTCCGGGAGCCCGGCGTCTACGACGCGGACCTCTCCGCCGGCTGGACGATCATCCACGCCGTCAACGGCGGCTACCTCCTCGCTCTGCTCGGCCGCGCCCTCGGCCACCACCTCCCGCACCCCGACCCGTTCACGATCTCGGCGCACTACCTCACGCCGTCCGTGCCCGGCCCCGCGGTGATCCGGACCGAGACCGTCCGCACCGGCCGGACCCTCTCCACCGGCCAGGCCTCGCTCTTCCAGTACGCCGAGGACGGCACCGAGGTCGAGCGCATCCGCGTCCTCGCCTCGTACGGCGACCTCGACGCCCTCCCCGACGACGTCCGCACCAGCGCGACGCCCCCGGCGATGGCCCCGATCGAGAACTGCTTCGGCGCCTCCGACGGCCCGACCCCGCAGATCCCCGGCTCCTCCGCCATCACCGAGCGCCTCGACATCCGCCTCGACCCGGCCTGCGTCGGCTGGGCGATCGGCGCCCCCTCGGGCAAGGGCGAGATGCGCGCCTGGTTCGGCCTCGCCGACGGGCGCGAGCCCGACGCCCTCTCCCTGCTGCTCACCGTCGACGCCCTGCCGCCGACCTCCTTCGAGCTGGGCCTGAAGGGCTGGACCCCGACCGTCGAGCTCACCACCCACGTCCGCTGCCGCCCGGCCCCCGGCCCGCTGCGGGTCTCCATCACCACCCGCAACCTGGCCGGCGGCTTCCTTGAGGAGGACGCCGAGGTCTGGGACAGCGCCGACCGCCTGGTCGCCCAGTCCCGCCAGCTGGCCCGCGCCCCGCGCGGCTGAGCCCGTACGACCGTACGCACGCTCGTACGCCCGGACCACCGCCGCCCCGCCCTTGCCGCACAGGGGCGGGGCGGCGGCACATCCGGGCACGACGGGCACGCCCGGGACCTACGGCACACCCGGGTACGACGGGCGCGCCCCGGCCCGGCAGGCGCACCCGGGACCACGGCACCCCCGACCTCGGCGGCGCAAACAGGCCAGGCGCCGGGAGTGCGACGGCGGGCTCGTAGAATCGACCCACCATGGCTTACCTCGACCACGCCGCGACCACGCCCATGCTGCCCGAGGCGATCGAGGCGATGACCGCCCACCTCGCCGTCACGGGCAACGCCTCCTCCCTCCACGCCGCCGGACGGCGGGCCCGGCGGACCGTCGAGGAGGGCCGCGAGACCCTCGCCGCCGCCCTCGGCGCCCGGCCGAGCGAGGTCGTCCTCACCTCCGGCGGCACCGAGGCCGACAACCTCGCCGTCAAGGGCCTCTACTGGTCCCGCCGCGACGCCGACCCGCGCCGCGTCCGCGTCCTGGCCAGCCCGGTCGAGCACCACGCCGTCCTCGACGCCGTCGACTGGCTCGCCGTCCACGAGGGCGCGCGGGTCGAGTACCTGCCCGTCGACCGCCACGGCCGCGTGCACCCCGAGGCCCTGCGCGAGGCCATCGCCCGCGACCCCGGGACCGTCGCCCTGGCCACCGTCATGTGGGCCAACAACGAGATCGGCACCCTCATGCCGGTCCGCGAACTCGCCGACGTCGCCGCCGAGTACGGCGTCCCCCTGCACGCCGACGCCGTCCAGGCCGTGGGTCAGGTTCCGGTCGACTTCGCCGCCTCCGGCCTCGCCGCCATGACCGTCTCCGGCCACAAGATCGGCGGTCCCTACGGCATCGGCGCCCTGCTCCTGGGCCGCGAGCACACCCCCGTCCCCGTCCTGCACGGCGGCGGCCAGGAGCGGCACGTCCGCTCCGGCACCCTCGACGTCCCCGCCGTCGCCGCCTTCGCCGTCGCCGCCCGGCTCGCCGCCGAACGGCGCGAGGAGTTCGCCCGCGAGGTCGGCGCCCTGCGCGACGAACTCGTCACCGCCGTCCGGCAGGCCGTCCCCGACGCGATCCTCGGCGGCGACCCGGTCGACCGGCTCCCCGCCAACGCCCACTTCACCTTCCCCGGCTGCGAGGGCGACTCGCTGCTCCTGCTGCTCGACGCGGCCGGCATCGCCTGCTCCACCGGCTCCGCCTGCACCGCCGGCATCGCCCAGCCCAGCCACGTCCTGCTCGCCACCGGCACCGACCCCGACCTCGCCCGGGGCACCCTGCGCTTCTCCCTCGGCCACACCTCCACCAAGGAGGACGTGACGGCGGTCGCCGAGGCGATCGGCCCGGCCGTGGAGCGCGCCCGCACGGCCGGCCTCACCTGAGGCCCGGCATCCCGCCTACGCCGGCTTCTTCGAAGCCTCCCGCACCAGCCGCAGATACCGGTCCCAGTCCCAGTGCGGACCGGGATCGGTGTGGTCGGTGCCCTCCACCTCGACGTGCCCGATGATGTGCTCCCGGTCCACGGGTATCCCGTACCGGGCGCAGATGCCGGCCGCGAGCCGCGCCGACCCCTCGTACATCGCCGCCGTGAAGTCCTTCGGCCGGTCCACGAAGCCCTCGTGCTCGATGCCGATGCTCCGCTCGTTCATGTCCCGGTTCCCGGCGTGGAAGCCCACGTCGAGCTCCCGGATCATCTGCGCCACGTGCCCGTCCTTGCGGACCACGTAGTGCGCGGCGGCCCCGTGTCCCGGGTTCTTGAAGACCCGCAGGGCGGTCGCGTAGCTGCCCTGCACGACGTGGATCACGATCCGGTCGATCGTGTAGTCGTCCGGCCGGTCCGCCCGCCGCCAGTTCGCCCGCGACGCCGACGTCCACTCGGCGCCCGCGTGGTCCAGCTCCCCCTCCACCCGCTTCCTCCGCGTCCCCGGCAGCCGCCACCAGGCGCGCGCCAGCTCCTCCCGGGCGAGCACGGCCGTGCCCACCACCGCGGCACCGCCGCCGAGCAGGACGGCACGCCGCCCCACCGCCTTCTTCCCCTTGCTCCCCATGCCATCGAGAACGCTCACCACCACGACGGTGGTTCCCGGCGCCCCGTACCCTGGTGGGGCTATGACTCAGACCCCGCCCCAGCGCCCCCACGCCCGTCCCCTCCGGGTCCTCGCCGCCATGTCGGGCGGAGTGGACTCCGCCGTCGCCGCCGCCCGTGCCGCCGAGGCGGGCCACGACGTCACCGGCGTCCACCTCGCCCTCTCCGCGAACCCGCAGTCGTTCCGCACCGGAGCGCGTGGCTGCTGCACGATCGAGGACTCCCGCGACGCGCGCCGGGCCGCCGACGTCATCGGCATCCCCTTCTACGTGTGGGACCTGGCCGAGCGGTTCCGCGAGGACGTCGTGGACGACTTCGTCGCGGAGTACGAGGCCGGCCGCACCCCCAACCCCTGCCTGCGCTGCAACGAGAAGATCAAGTTCGCGGCGCTCCTCGACAAGGCGCTCGCCCTCGGCTTCGACGCGGTCTGCACCGGCCACTACGCCACCGTCGTGCTGGGCGAGGACGGCACCCGCGAGCTGCACCGCGCCTCCGACACGGCCAAGGACCAGTCGTACGTCCTCGGCGTGCTCGACGAGAAGCAGCTCGCGCACGCGATGTTCCCGCTGGGCGACACCCTCACCACCAAGGACGAGATCCGGGCGGAGGCCGAGCGGCGCGGGCTCGCGGTCGCGAAGAAGCCCGACAGCCACGACATCTGCTTCATCGCCGACGGCGACACCCAGGGCTTCCTCGCCACCCGCCTCGGCAAGGCGGAGGGCGACATCGTGGACGAGGCGGGCACGAAGGTCGGCACCCACGAGGGCGCGTACGGCTTCACCATCGGCCAGCGCAAGGGCCTGCGGATCGGCCACCCGGCCCCGGACGGCAAGCCCCGCTACGTCCTCGACATCTCGCCCGTGAACAACACCGTCACGGTCGGCCCCGTCGAGGCCCTGGACGTCACCGCCCTCACCGCGATCAAGCCCCGCTGGTGCGGCACCGCCCCCGAGGGCCCCGGCCGCTACACCGCCCAGCTCCGCGCCCACGGCGGCGAGACGCCGGTGAGCGCGGTGCTGGAGGACGGCGAGCTGCGGGTCGCCTTCGACGAGCCGGTCCGGGGCGTCGCCCCCGGCCAGGCGATCGTCCTGTACGACGGCACGCGCGTGGTGGGCTCGGCGACGATCGCGACGACGGCACGCCGGACCACGGAGCCGGCCGACGCCTAGGGGCGTCCGCCGGATCGGGACCGGACGGCCCCTAGGACCACCCGGTCCCGGCCGCCCGGTCCTCCCGTAACTCCTCCGCCAGGAACTCCGCCAGGACCGGCGCCAGCACGTGCGGGGCGACCTCGTGGGTCTGGCCCGTCAGGGTGCGGTGCCGGGCGCGGGGGAGGGCCGCCGCCAGTTCGCGGGCCGCGCGCCGGGTCTCCGCCGGGCTGAAGCCCCCGTCGACCACGAGCACGCGCGCGGAGACCCGGTCCAGGGGCGCGTCGGTGCGCGGCGGCTCGTACACCGACACCGGGCCCACCGGCAGCCCGGCCGCCGCCGCGGCGAGCGCGAGGGCGCCGCCCGTCCCCGTGCCGTGCACGGCCGCCCCCGGACCCGCCGCCGCCAGGACGGCCGCCAGGTCCTCGACCTCCCGCTCGGCGCCCCCGTGCGCCCGGCGGCCGTACGCCACGACCGGGAAGCGCCGGGCGAGCAGCCCGGCCAGGGCCCGCCCGTCCGCCGTCCCCGGGGCCCCGCCCACCAGGACGAGCGGCGGCCCGTCCCCGTCCCCGTCCCGCTCGTACGCGACCGTCGTCCCGTCCCGCGACGTGACGCGCCCGCCGAACCCGCTCAGCTCGTTCATGGCAGGGCAGACCGGGGCCGCCCCCGGAACTCATCGCCGCCCGCCGGACTTCTTCCACGACCGCCTACGGTGGGGTCCATGAACATCTGCGTCTTCCTCTCCGCCGCCCGGCTGGACGAGCGGTACACGACCCCGGCCCGCGAGTTCGCGACCCTGCTCGGCAAGGCGGGGCACACCCTCGTCTGGGGCGGCTCCGACACCGGCCTGATGAAGGTCGTCGCGGACGGCGTGCAGGAGGCGGGCGGCCGGCTCGTCGGCGTCTCCGTCGACTTCCTCGCCCACAAGGCCCGCCCGGACGCCGACGAGATGGTCGTCGCCGAGGACCTCGCGCAGCGCAAGGCCCTGCTCCTCGCCAAGTCCGACGCGATCGTCGTCATGGTCGGCGGCACCGGCACCCTCGACGAGGCCACCGAGATCCTGGAACTGAAGAAGCACGGCAAGCACCGCAAGCCGGTCGTCCTCCTCAACACGGCGGGCTTCTACGACGGCCTGAAGGACCAGTTCCGGCGCATGGAGGAGGAAGGTTTCCTCCCGGTTCCCCTCCCCGACCTCGTCTTCTTCGCGGACGACGGGGCGGCGGCCCTCGCGCACCTGGAGGCGGAGATCGCCGCCTCCTCGGCCCCCCGCTGATGCGAGCATGGGAGCCATGGCTACTCATGTGATCACCGGAGCCGGCTCCGGCATCGGCGCGGCCGTCGCGCGCCGCCTCCACGCGCGCGGGGACGAGCTCGTGCTCCACGCGCGCGACGCGGGGCGGGCCAAGGAACTCGCCGCCGAGTTCCCCGGCGCCCGGACCCTCGTCGGGGACCTCGCCGACCCGGACCGGCTCTCCTGGGCGTTCTCGCACCAGAGCCTGCCCGAGCGGGTCGACGGCCTGCTGCACGTCGCGGGCGTCGTGGACCTCGGGCCGGTCGGCGAGCTGACCCCCAAGACCTGGCACCACCAGCTGAACGTCAACCTGGTCGCCCCCGCCGAGCTCACCCGGCACTTCCTGCCCCAACTGCGCGTCTCGCAGGGCCACGTCGTCTTCGTGAACTCCGGCGCCGGGCTCAACGCGCACGCCGAGTGGGGCGCGTACGCCGCCTCCAAGCACGGCCTGAAGGCCCTCGCGGACTCCCTGCGCCACGAGGAGCACGGCAACGGCGTCCGGGTCACCTCGGTCTACCCGGGCCGCACCGCCAGCCCCATGCAGGCGAAGGTGCACCAGCAGGAGGGCAAGGAGTACGACCCGTCGAGGTGGATCGACCCCGAGTCGGTCGCGACGGCGGTCCTCACCGCGCTCGACCTGCCGCGCGACGCCGAGATCAACGACCTCACCGTCCGCCCGGGACGCTGACGGAGAGGGCCGGGGCGGCCCGGGACACGGTCACCGGCGCCGCCCGGCGCTCGGCGCGGTCCCGCCGCGTACGCTTCCCGGGTGAGCGACACGACCGAGAAGAACGACTTCCCCCGGGGCCCCGCGACCGGCGTCGGGTCCCTGCCCGGCGGCGACGCCCGCGAGGCCGCCAAGACCGTCACCGGCTCCTTCGAGGACTTCCCGTTCCTCGCGGAGCTGCCCGCCCGCGGGCCCGGCGCCGACATGATCGGCCGGACGATCGGGATGCTCGTCGACCTGTACGCGCACGTGGAGCCGAGCGGCTGGCGGATCAGCGACCGGCCCGGCCGCGACACCCGGCGGGCCCGCTCCTGGCTCGGCGAGGACCTCGACGCCCTGGAGGAGTTCACCCAGGGGTACGAGGGCGCGCTCAAGGTGCAGGCGGTGGGCCCCTGGACGCTCGCCGCCGCCCTGGAGCTGCGCGGCGGCGAGGCCGCCCTCGGCGACGCGGGCGCCTGCCGGGACCTGGCCGGGTCGCTCGCCGAAGGACTCCACCAGCACCTGGCAGAGGTACGCAGGCGCGTGCCCGGCGCCCGGGTGGTCCTCCAGCTCGACGAGCCCTCGCTCACCGCCGTACTGCGCGGGCAGATCCGCACCGCCAGCGGCTACCGCACCCACCGGGCCGTGGACCGGCAGGTCGTGGAGAGCGCCCTGCGGGACGTGGCCGCGGCCCACGACGGGCCGGTGGTCGTCCACTCCTGCGCCCCCGACGTCCCCTTCGCGCTGCTGCGGCGGGCCGGAGTCGCCGGGATCTCCTTCGACTTCGGGCTGCTCACCGAGCGTGACGAGGAGGCGATCGGGGAGGCCGTGGAGGGCGGCACGAAGCTCTTCGCCGGTGTGGTGCCGTCCACCGACGGCCCGTTGTCGGACCCGGGCGGTAGCGTCATGGGTGTCAGGACGCTGTGGCGCAGGCTGGGGCTGAATCCGGGGACCCTCGCGGAGTCCGTGGTGATCACCCCCACGTGCGGGCTCGCGGGCGCGTCGCCCGCCCACGCCCGCGCGGCCCTCGCCCACTGCGTCCGGGCTGCGAAGTCGCTCGCGGACAACCCGGAGTGACCGGGGACCGAGGTACGGGAGGACCGACGAAGGTGGCAGTCGACGAGGGGGCCCTGCCCGCCGAGGCACGGGAGAAGCACGCCGATCTGGCCGAGCGGATCGAGGAGCACCGCTTCCGGTACTACGTGAAGGACCAGCCGGTCATCAGCGACGGCGAGTTCGACAGGCTCCTGCGCTCCCTGGAGGCGCTGGAGGAGGAGTACCCGGAGCTGCGGACCCCCGACTCGCCCACCCAGAAGGTCGCCGGGCAGTACGAGACCGACTTCACGGCCGTCGAGCACCGCGAGCGCATGCTCTCCCTCGACAACGCCTTCGACGACGAGGAACTGGCCGCCTGGGCCGAGCGGGTCGCCCGGGACGTCGGCACGCCCGACCACCACTTCCTGTGCGAGCTGAAGGTCGACGGCCTGGCCGTGAACCTGACGTACGAGCACGGACGCCTCACCCGGGCCGCGACCCGCGGCGACGGGCGCACCGGCGAGGACATCACGCCCAACGTGCGCACGATCGCCGACGTCCCCGAGCGGCTGAGCGGCGACCGGATCCCGGACCTCGTGGAGGTCCGCGGCGAGGTCTACTTCCCGATGGAGGCCTTCCTCGGGCTCAACGCCCGCCTGGTCGAGGCCGGCGAGAAGCCCTTCGCCAACCCGAGGAACGCCGCCGCCGGTTCGCTCCGCCAGAAGGACCCGAAGGTCACCGCCACCCGCCCGCTCCACCTGGTGGTGCACGGCATCGGCGCCCGCGAGGGCTTCGACACCGCCCGCCTCTCGGAGGCGTACGAGCTGCTCCACGAGTGGGGCCTGCCCACCGCCCGGCACAACAAGGTGGTGGACACCCTCGACGAGGTGCGGGAGTTCATCGCGTACTTCGGGGAGAACCGGCACTCCGTCGAGCACGAGATCGACGGCGTCGTCGTCAAGCTGGACGAGATCCCCCTCCAGGGCCGGCTGGGCTCCACGGCCCGCGCCCCGCGCTGGGCCATCGCCTGGAAGTACGCGCCGGAGGAGGTCAACACCAAGCTGGTCGACATCAAGGTCGGCGTCGGCCGCACCGGACGCGTCACCCCGTACGCGCAGGTGGAGCCGGTGACCGTGGCCGGCTCCGAGGTCGAGTTCGCCACCCTCCACAACCAGGAGGTGGTCAAGGCCAAGGGCGTCCTGATCGGCGACACCGTCGTGCTGCGCAAGGCCGGCGACGTCATTCCGGAGATCCTCGGGCCGGTCGCGGACCTGCGGGACGGCAGCGAGCGGGAGTTCGTGATGCCGGCCGAGTGCCCCGAGTGCGGGACGCCGCTGAAGCCGATGAAGGAGGGCGACATCGACCTCCGCTGCCCGAACGCCCGGACCTGCCCGGCCCAGCTGCGCGAGCGCGTCGAGTTCCTCGCCGGCCGCGAGTGCCTGGACATCGAGAAGTTCGGCGCCGTGGCCGCCGCCGCCCTCACCCAGCCCCTGGAGCCCGCCGAGCCGCCGCTCCGGGACGAGGGCGACCTCTTCGACCTCACCATCGAGCAGCTCCTGCCGATCCGGGCGTACGTCCTCGACCCGGACAGCGGACTGCCCAAGCGGGACCCGAAGACCGGCGAGGAGAAGATCGCCACCGTCTTCGCCAACCAGAAGGGCGAGCCGAAGAAGAACGCCCTCGCCATGCTGGAGCACATCGCGGCGGCGAAGACGCGCCCGCTGGCCCGCTTCATCAACGGACTCTCGATCCGGCACGTGGGCCCGGTCGCGGCCGCGGCCCTCGCCCGCGAGTTCCGCTCCCTGGAGCGGATCGAGCAGGCCACCGAGGAGGAGCTGGCGGCCGTCGACGGGGTCGGCGGAATCATCGCGGCGGCGGTGAAGCAGTGGTTCGCCGAGGAGTGGCACCGCGAGATCGTGCGCAAGTGGCGGGCCGCCGGGGTCGCCCTGGAGGACGAGGGCGCCGGCGAGGACGAGGGGCCGCGCCCCCTGGAGGGGCTCACGGTCGTGGTGACCGGCACCCTGGAGAAGTTCACCAGGGATGGCGCAAAAGAGTCGCTCCAGGGGCTCGGAGCCAAGGTGACCGGTTCCGTTTCGAAGAAGACCTCCTTCGTCGTGGTGGGGGAAAACCCTGGTTCGAAGTACGACAAGGCGATGCAGCTGAAGGTTCCGGTTCTGGACGAGCAGGGCTTTTCGATCCTGCTCGAACAGGGGCCCGACGCCGCCCGGGAGGCCGCGGTGCCCATCCCCGAGAGTGCCGAGTAGTCCCTTTCCGTCCCGGGAGGCGTCACCCGTTCGGTGCATACCAGACGGTGAGGGATGGGCGGGTCTCATTCGGGCAAGACACGGAGAGCGCTGCCCGTCGGAGCCCTCGGCGGCCTAGTGTGGTGACCGTGCGTCTCGTCCTGCACGGCCGCGCGAGGGCTCTGCCGGTCGTGGCGTCAGGACAACGGCCCCGTGCACGAGGAGCGGCCGCCCGCCGACGGGCCCCGCACCGGACGGCGGCGGCCGGACGACGGACGGCCGCCTGCCCGCGGCCCATCGCACACCGACGGCACCGCCGCCTGTGAGAGGGACGGAAATGGAACCGACCGAGAGCGCCGCCCCGGTCCCCCGGCCGCACGGCCGCGCGGTCCCCGGGAGCACCCCCTCCCGGCTGCCCGCAGCCGTGGTGGGCATCGCCGCCGTCGTGCTCGCCACCGGGCTCCAGCAAGCCCTGACCACCGGGCACGGACTCTTCCCCGGCGGAGTCACCGGCTGGTCCCTGGCCCTCCTCACCGGCCTCATCGTCGGCCACCTGGTCGCCCTCGGCCGCGACCGCTGGTGGGGCGGCACCGGCTCCGGCGCCGCCCTCACCCTCGCCGTCCTCCTGCTGTACGGCTGGGTGCCCGCCGGACTCGTCTCCCTGACCGTCGTCACCCTCGTCGGCGCCGCCCGCCACCACCGCTGGCGACAGGGCCTGCTGCACGGCGCCGCCGACGTCCTCGGCGTCGGCGCCGCCGCCCTCGTCCTCGCCCTCTTCGGCGACGTCCCGACCGTCGAGCAGCCCTGGCAGCCCCTCGACTGGACGATCGGGGACCTCCCGGAAATCGCGCTCGCCGCGACCACCTACCTCGTGGTGACCCGGCTCCTCCTGTGGTACACGCTCGCCCCCCAGGGCCGCGGACTGCCCACCGTCGCCCGTACCGCCCTCCTCCGGCAGGGACTCGTCGCCGTCGCCCTCCTCGGCATCGCCCCCCTCATCTGCGCCGTCGCCGTCAGCCGCCCGGTCCTCCTGCCGCTCTTCGCCGTCCCCCTCATCGCCCTCGACTCCACCCTCTGGATCGCCCGCGCCCGCGCCGAGGAGCAGCTCCGCGACCCGCTCACCGGCCTCCCCAACCGCCAGTGGCTCCTGGAACGGGCCTGGACCGCCCTGGAGGACGCCGAGGGCCAGGGGGCCCGCGCCGCCCTCGTCCTCATCGACCTCGACCGCTTCCGTTCGGTCAACGACACCCTCGGGCACCTCGCCGGCGACCGGCTCCTCCTCCAGATCGCCGACCGGCTCCGCCTCGCCCTGCCCCGCGGCGCCGAGGCCGCCCGGCTCGGCGGCGACGAGTTCGCCGTCCTGCTGCCCACCGCCGACTCCACCACCAGCGCCCAGCGCGTCGCCCGCCACCTCGTCGCCGAGCTGTCCTCCCCGCTCGACCTCGACGGCCTCACCCTCGTCCTGGAGGCCAGCGCCGGCGTCGCCGTCTTCCCCGACCACGCCCTCGACGCCGAGGGCCTGCTGCGCCGCGCCGACGTCGCCATGTACCAGGCCAAGCGCGACCGCACCGGCGTCGAGGTCTACGAGTCCAAGCGCGACTCCAACACCCCCGACCGGCTCGGCCTCCTCGGTGACCTGCGCCGCGCCCTCGACGCCCACGAGGTCGAACTCCACTACCAGCCCAAGGTCCGCTTCGACGGCCAGGTCGCCGGCCTGGAGGCCCTCGTCCGCTGGGTCCACCCCGAGCGCGGAAAGGTTCCACCGGACGAGTTCATCGCCATCGCCGAGTCCTCCGGCCTGATGCCCCACCTCACCGAGTACGTCCTGGAGACCGCCCTCGCCCAGGTCGCCCACTGGCGCGCCCAGGGCCTCGACGTCCCGGTCGCCGTCAACGTCTCCCCGCGCGACGTCCACACCCCCGGCTTCGCGGGCGCCGTCGCCGCCCGGCTCGCCCGCCACGGCGTCCCGGCCGGCTCCCTCCAGCTGGAGATAACGGAACACGTGCTCCTGGAGGACCCCCAGCGGGCCGCCGACACGCTCAACGGGCTCACCGGCCACGGCGTCAAGATGTCCCTCGACGACTTCGGCACCGGCTACTCCTCCCTCGTCCACCTGCGCCGGCTCCCGGTCAGCGAACTGAAGATCGACCGCTCCTTCGTCGCCCGGCTCGCCGTCGACACCGAGGACGCCGAGATCGTCCGCTGCACCGTCGACCTCGCCCACTCCCTCGGCCTCCTCGTCGTCGCCGAGGGCGTCGAGGACGACGAGACCTGGGAGCGGCTGCGCGACCTGGGCTGCGACGCCGTCCAGGGCTGGCTGGTCGCCGCCGCCATGCCGCCCGACGAGGCGACCGCCTGGCTCCTGGCCCGCGGCGAGCACGGCTGGCGCCGCCCCGCCGACCTCGCACCCCCGACCGACCTGGACCACCCGTCGGGGCAGGTCGTCCCCCGGGGGTGACCCGGCCCGGGCGGCGGGAGGTTACTGCACGGGCAGCGGTGCGGGCCCCATAGGATGGACCCACACCATCAAGCTCACCCCGTGAGGAACCGCATGCCTGGCATCACGCGCGAGGAGGTCGCCCACCTCGCCCGGCTGGCGCGTCTGGAGCTGAAGGGCGAAGAACTCGATCACTTCGCCGGCCAGCTCGACGACATCATCGGCGCGGTCGCCCGCGTCTCCGAGGTCGCCGACCAAGACGTACCCCCGACCTCCCACCCGCTGCCGCTGACCAATGTCATGCGCGCGGACGAGGTCCGTCCGTCGCTCACCCCCGAGCAGGCGCTCTCCGGCGCCCCGGCCCAGGAGCAGCAGCGTTTCAAGGTGCCGCAGATCCTGGGGGAGGACTAAGAAGTCATGACGGACAACATCATCAAGCTCACCGCGGCCGAGATCGCCGGGAAGATCGCCGCCGGCGAGCTGACCGCCGTCGAGGTCACCGAGGCCCACCTCGCCCGCATCGAGGCCGTCGACGAGAAGGTCCACGCCTTCCTGCACGTCGACCGCGACGGCGCCCTCGCCCAGGCCCGCGCCGTGGACGAGAAGCGCGCCCGGGGCGAGAAGCTCGGCCCGCTCGCCGGTGTGCCGCTCGCCCTCAAGGACATCTTCACCACCGTCGGCATCCCGACGACCGTGGGCTCGAAGATGCTGGAGGGCTGGATCCCGCCGTACGACGCGACCCTGGTCAAGAACCTGAAGGCCGCCGACGTCGTCATCCTCGGCAAGACCAACATGGACGAGTTCGCGATGGGCTCCTCCACCGAGAACAGCGCCTACGGCCCGACCGGCAACCCCTGGGACCTCACCCGGATCCCCGGCGGCTCCGGCGGCGGCTCGTCGGCCGCCCTCGCCGCGTACGAGGCCCCCCTCGCCATCGGCACGGACACCGGCGGCTCCATCCGCCAGCCCGCCGCCGTCACCGGCACCGTCGGCGTCAAGCCGACCTACGGCGCGGTCTCCCGCTACGGCATGGTGGCCTTCTCCTCCTCCCTCGACCAGGGCGGCCCCTGCGCCCGCACGGTCCTGGACGCGGCCCTGCTGCACGAGGCGATCGCCGGGCACGACCCGCTCGACTCCACCTCCATCGACGCCCCGGTCCCGCCGGTCGTCGAGGCCGCCCGCAACGGCTCCGTCGCCGGCATGCGCGTCGGCGTCGTCAAGCAGTTCCGCGGCGAGGGCTACCAGGCCGGCGTCGTGCAGCGCTTCGACGAGTCCGTCGAGCTGCTGAAGTCGCTGGGCGCCGAGATCGTGGAACTGGACTGCCCCAGCTTCGACCTGGCCCTCTCGGCGTACTACCTGATCGCGCCGTCCGAGTGCTCCTCGAACCTGGCCCGCTTCGACGCCATGCGCTACGGCCTGCGCGTCGGCGACGACGGCACCCGCTCCGCCGAGGACGTCACCGCCCTCACCCGCGAGGCCGGCTTCGGCGACGAGGTCAAGCGCCGCATCATCCTCGGCACGTACGCGCTCAGCTCCGGCTACTACGACGCGTACTACGGCTCGGCCCAGAAGGTCCGCACCCTCATCACCCGCGAGTTCGAGAAGGCCTTCGAGGAGGTGGACGTGATCGTCTCCCCGACGACCCCCACCACCGCCTTCCCGATCGGCGAGCGCGCCGACGACCCGATGGCCATGTACCTCGCGGACCTGTGCACCATCCCGACCAACCTGGCCGGCAACGCCGCCATGTCGCTGCCCTGCGGCCTCGCGCCCGAGGACGGCCTGCCGGTCGGTCTGCAGATCATCGCCCCCGCCCTGAAGGACGACCGGCTCTACAGGGTCGGAGCCGCCGTCGAGGCCGCCTTCGTGGAAAAGTGGGGACACCCGCTGCTCGAGGAGGCTCCGTCGCTGTGAGTGCCATGGCAAAGAAGGCCAAGAACTTCAAGAAGTCGAAGACCGGTCTGTACGTCTCGCTGGCCACCACCGCCTTCGGCGCGGTCAGCGTCGCCAAGCAGGCGAAGCTGGCCCGCAACGACAACGACGTCCTGCGGCTGATCGACGCCGCGGTGTCCGCCGCCGCGATCGCGACCGGCCTGGCGATCCTCTACCGGGAGCTGAAGCGCCTGGGCGACGACGACGTCCTGCTGGGCTGAGAGGGAAAGTCTCACCGTGACTGTCACTGAACTGCTGTCGTACGAAGCGGCGCTCGCCGAGTACGACCCCGTCATGGGCCTGGAGGTCCATGTCGAGCTCGGCACCCGGACCAAGATGTTCTGCGGCTGCTCCACCGAGCTGGGCGCGGACGCCAACTCGCAGACCTGTCCGACCTGCCTCGGCCTGCCCGGCTCGCTCCCGGTCGTCAACGCGATCGGCGTCGAGTCCGCCATCAAGATCGGCCTCGCGCTGAACTGCGAGATCGCCGAGTGGTGCCGCTTCGCCCGGAAGAACTACTTCTATCCGGACATGCCGAAGAACTTCCAGACCTCCCAGTACGACGAGCCGATCGCCTTCGACGGCTACCTGGACGTCCAGCTGGAGGACGGCGAGGTCTTCCGCGTGGAGATCGAGCGCGCCCACATGGAGGAGGACACCGGCAAGTCCACCCACATCGGCGGCGCGACCGGCCGCATCCACGGCGCCTCGCACTCGCTGCTCGACTACAACCGGGCCGGCATCCCGCTCATCGAGATCGTCACCAAGCCGATCGAGGGCGCGGGCGACCGGGCCCCCGAGGTCGCCAAGGCGTACGTCGCCGAGCTGCGCGAGCTGATCCGCGCCCTGGGCGTCTCCGAGGCGCGCATGGACAAGGGCCAGATGCGCTGCGACGTGAACCTGTCGCTGCGCCCGCACGGCACCGAGACCTTCGGCACCCGCTCGGAGACGAAGAACGTCAACTCGCTCCGTTCGGTGGAGCGCGCGGCGCGCTTCGAGATCCAGCGGCACGCGGCCGTCCTGTCCTCCGGCGGGACGATCGTGCAGGAGACCCGTCACTTCCACGAGGACGACGGCACCACCACCTCCGGCCGCATCAAGGACAACGCCGAGGACTACCGCTACTTCCCCGAGCCGGACCTGGTGCCGGTGGCCCCCTCCCGCGAGTGGGTCGAGGAGCTGCGGAAGGGCCTGCCCGAGCTGCCGCGCGTGCGCCGCAACCGGCTGCGCGAGGAGTGGGGCGTGTCCGAGCTGGACATGCAGTCCATCCTCAACGCGGGCGCGGTCGACCCGATCGTCGCCACGATCGAGGCGGGCGCGGACGCGGCCTCGGCCCGCAAGTGGTGGCTGGGCGAGCTCGCCCGCAACGCCAACGAGCAGGGCGTCTCCCTGGAGGAGCTGCCGATCACCCCGGCGGACGTGGCCCGGGTCTCGGCCCTGGTCGCCTCCGGCGACCTCAACGACAAGCTGGCCCGCCAGGTCATCGAGGGCGTCCTCGCCGGCGAGGGCACCCCGGACGAGGTGGTCGAGAAGCGCGGCCTGAAGGTCGTCTCCGACGACGGCGCGCTCGGCGCGGCGGTCGACGAGGCCATCGCGGGCAACGCGGCGATCGCGGACAAGATCCGCGGCGGCAAGGTCGCGGCGGTCGGCGCCCTGGTCGGCGCGGTCATGAAGGCCACCCGCGGCCAGGCGGACGCGGCGAAGGTCAAGGACCTGATCCTGGAGCGGCTGGGCGTCTCCGAGGGCTGATCCCCGCCTCGTACGCGTATCCGTACGGGAAAGCGAGCGGCCCCGCACCGGAACTCCGGTGCGGGGCCGCTTCCGTGTGGTTCCGTCACCGCTTGAGGAGCGGGGCGGCGATGACCACGTGCGCCTTCTGCGAGAAGGTGCAGGTGTCCTCCACCCGGATCCGCAGCCGCAGCGCGCCCTTGACCGAGAGGCTCGCCGCGACGGGCTTGCCGAGCTTCACGGCTTCGGAGAAGAGGGCGGGCTGGTCGTCCACGGAGATGCTGATGCGGGCCTGCTCGGTCGGGGAGTCGTCGGCGATGCCGGCGGTGAACTGCAGGGTCTCCCACTTCCGGCTCAGGTTGAACTCGATGGTCGACTCGGACGAGCAGCCGGTCACGAAGGCCGAGCCGTAGTCCCGGGCGTTGAGCGTCGCGGACTCCACGGTGAACCTGTCGAGGCCGTCGATGGGGGAGAAGCCGGTCAGGTCCACCTCGTCGCTGCCGTCCACGGCGCCCGGGTCGCCGTTCGTCGGGCTCCCCGACGGGGCCGGATCGGCGGAGGCCGTGTCGGTCGGATCCGCCGACGCGGGCTCCGCCGTGGGCTCCTCGGACGTGACGTCGGGGGTGGGCTCGGTCGTCTCCGGAGCCGGGGTCGTGGTGGTCACCGGGGCCGGACCGGCCTTGTCGTTCCCGCCGTCGTCCTTCTTGTCGCCGAGGAGCTGGATCCCGGCCACCGCGAGGACGGCCACCAGGACGACACCGGCGACGGCGCCGATCAGCGGGCCCTTGCGACGGCGGCGCGGTGCGGGGGCCGGGGTGGGCGCGGTGGCCGGGCCCGGTGCCGGGAAGGGTGTCGGCGGACCGAAGCCGGGTGCCCCGAAGCCCGGGGCCCCGAATCCGGGCCTTTCGGCGCCGGGCGTGGCGACGGTGGGCGGCTCGGCGGACGGCTGGTGCGCGGCGTGCTGCGGACCGGCGACGGGCGAGGGGCCGGCGAAGGGGGACGGAGCGACGACCGGGGGCGGCGACACGACGGGACCCGGGGGTGCCGTGGGCGGCCGGTCCTCCGGCACGGCCGCGCCGGCCGCGGTGTCGGCCGGTGGCGGGGACGCGGGCCGCGGCGGCGCGGCGGTGGGCAGGACGGTCGGGACCGGCGGGGCGGCGGGGGCCGGCGGGACCGCGTCCGCGACCGTCGCCGGGCGCGAGGTCGTCGTGGTGGACACCACCCCGTGCCGTACGTCCTTCACCCAGGACGACAGGGAGATCGGGCGCCGCCCGGCGTCGGCCGAGGCGATGCTCAGGACCCGGTCGCGCTGCTCCTCCGGCAGTCCGGCGATCTGCGGCAGCTCGCGGAACGCGGAGACCAGCTGCTCGGGCGCGGTCGGCGGGGACTGCCCGCTGAGCAGGAAGTACGCGATGGCGCCGAAGGCGTACCGGTCGGTGGCCGGGGTGCGCTTGCCCTCGAAGACCTCGGGGGCCGCGTAGCCGGGGGTGAACCACACCTCGGCGGTCTGGTGGTCGGCGGTCAGCTTGCTGAGGCCGAAGTCGACGAGGGTCGCCTGCCCGTACTCGTCCACCATCACGTTGCCGGGCGAGAGGTCGCCGTGGACGACCGTGCGCCCGGACGGGGTGGCCTTTCCGGAGTGCAGCCAGTCGAGGACGTCCGCGAGCTGTTCCAGGGTCCGCATCACCTCGCGCCGCTCGGCGGGGGACGTGAGGGTGCGCTCGGCCCGCCAGTCGCGCAGGTCGAGGCCGTCGACGTGGTTCATGACGAGCACCAGGGCACGGCCGGTGATGGTCCCGGACTCGCCGGGCCGGTGGATCGGCGGCCCCTGGAAGTGCTCCCGCACGCCGACGACGCCGGGACGGTGCACGAAGCGGAGCAGTTCGGCCTGCTCGTTCCACTTCTGGCTGATCCGCTCGAAGATCTCGGGCGTGATCGTCGTCTTCGAGTCGAGGACCTTGACGACGACCGGCTCCACGCCTCCCGCCAGCTCGATCTCGGCGAGGTAGAGCACGGCCTCGCCGCCCCGCCCGATGGACCGGAGGAGCCGGTACCGGTCGGGTGCGGAGTCGGGGCCGATGTGGTGTGCCGTCTTGCTCAAGTTTCCCCCAGGGCACAGTGATTGGCAGGCGCTCAGCTTGCCGCTCCGGCGGCCCCGTGGTCAACCGGAGAAGCCCTGCCCGAGAGGGGTGAAAACCGCGCCCGCGATGACGCCCCCGACTGTTCGCAGATGCGTGGCCGAAACGCTTCCCGGACTGTCCCGGCCGCCCGGCAGGACGGGCACGGGGCCCGCCTGGAAGGGGTGCGAGCGATGCGGTCGTGGCCGAAACCGGGCGGTGGGCGGCAGGGGGTTGGCCGTCGCTTCTGTAAACCGCCCGACGTGCGCCGAATAGGATGTCGACCCGGCCGAAAGAGGGGGAGCCATGTCCTGGGGCGAATGGGAAAAGCTCAAGAGCGACGCCGTGGAGCGGCACTCGTCGCAGATGCGGCTGAACGGACTTGACGGAAACGGCGGCACGGGCACGGGTTCCGGCGACCTCGTCGTGAACCGGGACGACCTCGGCGCGATCGGCCACGAGGCGTACCTCCTGTACAGCCGGCTCTCCCGGGACGGCGACCACGCCCGGCCGTCGACCTTCGACGCGTCGCTCGCCCTCACGAACGGCAACTTCACCAGCGGGTCGGAGCTGCTGAAGGTGCACGACCGCTGGAACAGCCAGCTGCGGACGCTCCTGAACGCCTGCGCCCGGATCTCCAACCACCTCGACTACAGCAAGTCCACCCACGCCAAGGACGACGCGGACATCGAGGGCCGGCTGCTCTCCACGTCCAAGATCGACGAGTACTTCAAGTAGAGGATCCGGGGGGAAAGAAGCACCGTGCTGACATTCGAGGACGTCGTCAACGCGCCCGTCGTCAAGCTGAAGCAGGCCGCGGACGACTGGTCGGAGATGGCCGCGAAGCTGAAGAAGCTCGCCACCGAAGCCCGCGACGGCATGAAGGCCAAGACCGACAAGGCACAGTGGCAGGGCGTCAACTCCGACGTCACCCGGCCCTTCATCGCCAAGACGGCCAAGGAGTTCGAGGACGCCGAGGCACAGGCGAAGGGCATCCACCTGCTGCTCGCCGACGCGCACACCTCGTTCACGGCGGCCCGGGACTCGCTCGTCAGGATCAGGGACGAGGAGGGCCCGGCGGCCGGCGTGCACGTCGACGCGAACGGCAGGGTCAGGCCCAAGCACGACCTGACGAAGGACGTGGCGGCGCGCCGCGACCCGGACTACCCGGACTACGCCGCCGACGTGCGGAAGCAGCAGGAGGCCGTGGCCTCCTGGCAGGCGAGGATCGACCGGATCGTCGAGGACTGCGCCGACGCCGACGACTCGCTGAGGCGCGCGCTCGCGGCGAACGTGAAGGACGCCCACGACTTCACCGCGCCCACCTACAAGAGCCTCGACGAGGAGCAGGTCGCCCGGGCCGCGGAGCTGCTGAAGAAGGTCACCGGCGAAGGCGGCACGGCGCGGAACGTCGCCGAGCTGAAGGAGCTCGAAGAACTCCTGGACGACAACAGGAACGATCCCGAGTTCGCGACCGGCTTCTACCGCTGGGTGGGCCCCGCGGCCACGCTCGACGCCTTCGCGGAGATGTCGCTGAACTCCACGTCCCTCGGCCCGGCCGGCCAGGACCGCGTCGACATGGTCCGCAACATCCAGTCCGACATGGGCGCCATGCTCGGCCTCGCCACCCAGCGGTCGACCCCGAACCACCTCGACGCCGTGTGGACCGACGGGCTCCTGAGGGCCGGCCGCAAGCCGCTCGACGTCCAGGGCGTCGGCTTCTCGGAGATCTACGGCTACCAGGCCCTGAGCGGCCTCCTCCGGGAGGGCGCGTACGACAAGGACTTCCTGGTCTCCGTCGGCCGGGACATGGTCGCCATGGACCGGGAGGACCCGGGCCGCTGGTCCCACGCCCTGCCCATGAACATGGACCAGCGCATCAACCTCGACGAGACCGGCGGCAAGGGCTTCAACCCCCTCACCGGTCTCATGGAGGCGATGGCCAACAACCCGGCGGCCTCGACGGCCTTCTTCGACGAGAACCTCCGCTCGGACACGAACAAGGACGGCATCGTCACCCTCGCCGACGAGGAGCTCACGGGCAAGGACGCGAAGAGCGTCGTCGACCACGTGCTCGACAAGAAGCCCACGGACGACTACTACGACACGGTCGTCGGCGGCGAGCCAACCCCCGGTCAGTCGGCCATGGGCAACGCCCTGGAGGCGGCGGTCACCGGCCGCGTCCCGGGCGGCGACGACGCGAAGCCCGTGGAGCACACCAAGGCCATGGCGAGCGTCATGGAGAAGGTGGTCGAGAAGATCGGCACGTCACCGGGGCTCGCCGTCGACGACGGCCCACTCGTCGGCCTCGCTCCGAACCTCGGCAACATGGCGGCGGAGTACATGCCCGATCTCCAGGCCGCCGCGGAGAACGGCGCGGACCAGGCCATGCCCTTCGGTGAGATGGCGAACTTCAAGAAGAACGACATGGCTTTCTTCCTGGGTGCGGTCGGCCAGGACCCCGACGCCTACGGTGCGATCACCAACGCCCAGCAGGCGTACACGACCATGCTGGTGGCCGATGTCTTCCAGCATCCCGAGAGGCACGGCGACCCCAGTGACGCACTGGAGAACGCCGTCCATCCCGGAGGCGAGATCGCGGGCATCATGACGGAGGCGAGGGCCCAGGCCGTCCACGAGGCCAAGGCCCACGAGGCGGAGGAATACAACAAGAGCACGGAAGAGAACGCGAAATGGACCAACCGCATCATCGACATGGTCGGCGGTAAATACATCGATATGGTTCCCGTGGGAGGTGACATCTTCAACTGGATCAAGGAGGACGTCACCGAATCCGCGGTGGAAAGCGCCAAGCAGGACAAGTCCGAAGAGGCGCGCCATGAGACGGCTCGGGACTACACGTTCTCCGAGGAGGCGGCGAAGAACTCGGCCATTTCCGCAGTCAAGGCGGCCGCACGGGGAACCAGCCTCACGCCCGAGCAGATCGAGGAATACCAGGGTGTTGCGTCGGTCAGTGCCGGGACGGCTCATTCCGTCGGGCGTGACCTGATTTCCAGTACGAAGGGGTGAGGGCGATGCGCGCGCTTCGACTCAGGAATGCGGCCCGGGCCGCGGTGCTCGGTGCGGTGGCGCCGGTACTTCTGGCAGGTTGTGCGGAGGGCGAACCGAAGGCGGTTCCGGAACTGCCCGCACGCGTCTGCTGGGGTGCCTTCTCCGGCAGTGAGGTGGCTCCCTTTCTGCCTGCCGGGGAAAAGGTTACCGTCAGTGACGGGGATTTCGAGCTGAATGAAGGCATGGACTCGGAGACCTGCAGCGTCGATGTTGACGGGGTCACCCGGTTCATGGTGAACGCCAGGTTCCGGGAATTCGAGCGCTCGATCGAGTGGTCCTCCTGGGACCAGCTTGATCCCCGCCCTCTCGATGTGGGCAAGAAGGGCATCATCTGGGATGTCGGCGCCGCCACGTACTTCGCCTGCGAGCCGTCCAAGTCCCCGTCCGACCCGGGGAAGTACATAACCCTGTACATCGCAGCCCTGGGGAAGGTCGACTCGGAGGAGACGAAGAACGCGGTGCCGGGGCTCCTGAAGAAGTTCATGGCCTATGCCCAGCGCGAGCTGAAGTGCCCCGAAGGGTGACGCGCGTGTCCTGTACTAGGAGCGAGGCGGCCGCCGGGCCGGACCGGGCGGTGGTGAGCAGGAGGGCGGGGCTGGACGAGGAACTGCTCCTGGTCGACCCCGCGACCGGGGCGTTCACGCCGCTGCTCGCGAACTCGGCGACCGTGACCTGCCACGACGGCAGGAAGGCGACCGTGGTATGCGCGCCCCGGGAGGGCGGTGCCGGATCCGGCCGGAGGTGACGACGGCGTGGCACGGTCGCGTCTACGGGCGCATGCCGGAGGGGTCGGTGGTCCTGGACGCCCGCACCGGTGAGGACGTCTAGGTCGAACCCGGCATCGCGCCGGTACTCGTCAACGAGTACGCGTGGCTGGCGATGCGGGACGGAGGTCTCTCCAAGAACAGCGGGCGGACTCCTGCAGTGCCCCGGCGTATGTCCCTGCACCACGCGGTCGGCTGAGGGGGCCCTTCGTGCTCGGCCGGCGGGGCCCGTGAGCGGTTACAAAGCCCATGGACGGCCGGCAGGATCCGCGGTCGCGGTCGACGGTGCGGTGCCGCAGCCCGTGGTCACCGGTGACTGCCGGTCGTGGTGGTCGGCCGCCTCTCCCCGGGACCGACCGCCTTTCACCAGGGCCCGTACGGGACCGGCCCGTGAGCGTCCCGGTACCCAGGGCGCCCCCGTACCCCCGGCCCACACGCCCACCAACCAACGCGCCGCAGGACCGCCCCCGACTTGGACTCCCGTGGCCGGGTGTTGGACGTTCACCACCCGGTCCGCCCCGGGACTTCCGCCCGTCACCCCGTCTCACTACCGTCCCCGACGAACCATCCAATGGCTCGAAGGAGAACCATTGGCCGTCGACTGGAGGTCGGTCTTGTCGTCCGAGATGTCCCGCAGAAGGCTCCTCGCCCTGGGCGGAGGCGCCCTCGGCGCCGCCGCGGCCGGATCGCTGCTGCCGCCGTCGCTGCAGGCCGCGATGGCCGCGGAGCCCCATTCCGGAGGTCTTTCGGCGGTCCGGCACGTGGTGATCCTGATGCAGGAGAACCGTTCCTTCGACCACTACTTCGGCACCCTCCGCGGCGTCCGCGGATTCGGCGACCGCAATGCCGTCGAGCTGCCCTCCGGCCGCCCCGTCTTCGAACAGCCCGCCGGCGCCGACCGGACCGTCCTCCCCTTCCCGATCCGGGACGCCGCCGAGGCGCAGCGGAAGGACCTCCAGTACATCGGCGACCTCGACCACTCCTGGGGCGGCGGCGCCAAGGCCTGGCGCGGCGGCTGGATGGACGGCTGGGTCTCCGCGAAGACCGCCGCCACCATGGCGTACTACGACCGGCGCGACATCCCCCTGCACTACGAGCTGGCCGACACCTTCACCGTCTGCGACGCCTACCACTCGTCGATCCACACCTCGACGAGCCCCAACCGCAACCACCTCTGGTCCGGCTGGACCGGCCACGAGGCCGACGGCGGCCGGGCCGTCACCAACGCCGCGTACGCCGAGGCCACCCACCCCGGCTACGGCTGGTCCACCTACGCCGAGCGGCTCGAAGCCGCCGGGCGGAGCTGGAAGACGTACACCGAGTGGGAGAACTTCACCGACAACAACATCGAGTTCTTCACCACCTTCAAGAAGATCGCCCGCAAGGCGCTCGCCCGCACCGGCGGCCACACCTTCATGGAGTCCTTCTACGCCGCCGTGCGCGGCACGAAGGACCCCGCCGAGCGGACCCGGCTCCTCGGCCTCCTCGAAGAGGGCGTCGCGGACCTCACGACGGCCGAGCGCTCCCTCTTCGAGCGCGGGCTGCGCCGCGTCGAGAGCGGCACCCTCGCCGACGCCTTCCGCGCCGACGTCGCCGCCGGGACCCTCCCCGAGGTCTCGTACCTCGTGCCCTCCGCGATCGACTCCGAGCACCCCGGCTCCTCCTCCCCGATCGCCTCCGCCACCCTCGTCTACAAGGTGCTCGACGCCCTCGGCTCCCACCCGGACGTCTGGCGCCACACCGTCGTCCTGATCAACTACGACGAGAACGACGGCTTCTTCGACCACGTCCCGCCGCCCGTCCCGCCCGCCGGGAACACGGACGAGCGCTGGCAGGGGCAGCCCACCGGCCTCGGCATCCGCGTCCCGCTGCTCGTCGTCTCCCCCTGGTCGGTCGGCGGCTACGTCTGCTCCGAGACCTTCGACCACACCTCCGTGATCCGCTTCCTGGAGAAGCTCACCGGCGTCCGCGAGCCCAACATCACCCCCTGGCGCCGCACCGTCACCGGCGACCTCACCTCCGCCTTCGACTTCCACCGGGGCCGCCGGCAGCCCGAGGTCGAGCGGCCGGGGCCGGTCCCGCCGTTCACCGGCCGCTGGCGCCCCCAGCCCCCGGCCGTGCAGCGGATGCCCGTCCAGGAGCCCGGCGTCCGCCCCGCCCGCCCCCTGCCGTACCAGCCGGACGCCGCCGCCACCGTCCGCGCCGGTGCCGTCACGGTCGCGCTGAGCAACCGGGGGAAGGCGAGCGCGCACTTCGCCCTCTACCCGTACGCGGGCGAGTTCGACGTCCCGCAGCACCGGGACGTCAGGGGTACGGGGGAGTGGACCGTCCCCGTCCCGGGCGACCGCTACCGCTTCACGATCACCGGCCCCAACGGCTTCCGGCGCGAGTTCGAGGGCCCCGCGACGGGCGGCGCCGAGCTGGCCACCCGGATCGACCACCACGACCGCGACCTGCACCTCACCGTACGGAACACCGGCCGCGCCCCCGTCTCCTTCACCGTCCGGCCGCTGGGCTACGTGGACGAGGACGACCTCGGGGACTGGACCCGCACCGTCACCGTGAAGCCGGGGAGGACCCGTACCGTCGTCCACTCCGCCGCCGACGCGCACGGCTGGTACGACGTCGAGGTGACCGCCCCCGGAGGCTTCCGCCGCCGGCTCATGGGACACATCGAGAACGGGCGCGCCAGCGTCTCCGGCTGAGCGCGGAGGGTGAGCCGGGGCGCGGGGGCCGACCCCCTCGCGCCCCGGCGAACCACACCCATGTGACCATCGACACGAAACGGGCAAACGATCACGTTTGGCTGCGAGAGTGGGCGCACGTAGGTCATGCGTTCTTTATCGGGCCGTTCCCGGGAAAGATCCACGAACCACCCAGGGAGCACGTCCTTTGGCAGCCATCGCCCGGTGGTGCATCAGGCACCGCCTCGTCGCCGTCCTCCTCTGGCTCCTCGCCCTCGGCGGGGTCGGCACCGGGGCGGTCCTCGCGGGGAACGCGTACTCCAACGACTACGAGGTCCCCGGCACCGAGTCCGGCCGCGCCACCGCCCTCCTCGAACGGGGCTTCCACGGCCTCGGCGGCGACGGCGACACCATCGTCTGGCACACCGAGCGGGGCAGCGTCCGCGCCGACGCCGTCCAGGAGCGCATGAGCGGCGTCCTCCGCGAGGTCGCCGAACTGCCCGGCGTCGCCGCCGTGACCTCCCCCTACGGGGACACGGCGGGCCGGATCAGCGAGGACGGACGCACCGCCTACGCCACCGTCACCTTCGCCGAACAGGCCGACGACGTCCCCGAGGGGCAGGCGAAGGCCGTCGTCGACACCGCCAGGGCCGCCGCGACCGACGACCTCCGGGTCGAGCTGGGCGGCACCGTCGTCGCCCTCACCGAGGCCCCCGGCGGGCACGTCGCCGAGGCCGTCGGCGTGGCCGTCGCCGCCGTCGTCCTCTTCCTCGCCTTCGGCTCCCTCGCCGCCTCCGCGCTCCCCATCGCCACCGCCCTCGTCAGCGTCGGCATCGCCTACTCCGGGATCGTGCTCCTCGGGCACGTGATGACGGTCGCGGACTTCGCCCCCATGCTCGGCATGCTCGTGGGCCTCGGCGTCGGCATCGACTACGCGCTCTTCATCGTGACCCGGCACCGCAGGGGCCTCAAACGCGGCCTGTCCGTCGCCGAGGCCGCCGAGACGGCCGTCGCCACCACCGGCCGCGCCGTCGTCTTCGCCGGGGCCACCGTCTGCATCGCCCTGCTCGGCATGCTGATCCTGCGGCTGAGCTTCCTCAACGGCGTCGCCGTCGCCGCCTCCCTCACCGTCGTCCTCACGGTCGCCGCCTCCGTCACCCTCCTGCCCGCGCTGCTCTCCCTGATCGGCATGCGCGCCCTGTCCCGGCGCGAGCGCCGCACCCTCGCCGAGCACGGGCCGCAGCCCGAGCTGCCCACCGGCTTCGCCGCCCGCTGGTCCGCCTTCGTCGAGCGCCACCCCAAGCTCCTCGGGGCCGTCGCCGCCGTCGTCATGACGGTCCTCGCGCTGCCCACCCTCTCGCTCCACCTCGGCACCTCCGACCAGGGCAACGGCCCGGCCGCCGCGACCACGCGCAAGGCCTACGACCTGCTCGCCGACGGCTTCGGGCCCGGCGTCAACGGCCCCCTCACCCTCGTCGCCGGACTCGACGGCGCCGACGACCGGGTCGCCCTCGACCAGCTCCCGGCCGCGCTCTCCGCGACCAAGGGCGTCGCCGCCGTCTCCCCGGTCACGTACAACGGCTCCGGCGACACCGCCGTCCTCACCGTCGTCCCCGACTCCTCGCCGCAGTCGAAGGCCACCAGCGAACTGGTCGACCGCCTGCGCCAGGACGTGCTGCCGAGGGCCGAGGCGGGCACCTCCCTCGACGTGAACGTGGGCGGCGTCACCGCCTCGTACGACGACTTCGCCGAGATCATCGTCGGCAAGCTGCCGCTCTTCGTCGGCGTCGTCATCGCCCTCGGCTGCCTGCTGCTCCTGGTCGCCTTCCGCTCGATCGGCATCCCGCTCAAGGCCGCCGCCATGAACGTCATGGCCGTCGCCGGCGCCTTCGGCGTCGTCGTGGCGGTCTTCCAGTGGGGCTGGGGCAGCGAACTCCTCGGCCTCGGCAGCGCCGGGCCGATCGAACCCTTCCTCCCCGTGATCATGGTCTCCGTCCTCTTCGGACTCTCCATGGACTACCAGGTCTTCCTGGTCAGCCGGATGTACGAGGAGTGGCTGGAGACCGGCGACAACCGGCGGGCGGTCCGGGTCGGCCTCGCCGAGACCAGCCGCGTGATCAACTCGGCCGCCGTCATCATGATCTCCGTCTTCCTGGCGTTCGTGCTCTCCGGCGACCGGGTCGTCGCGATGTTCGGCATCGCGCTCGCGGCCGCCGTCGCCCTCGACGCCTTCGTCCTGCGCACCCTCCTGGTCCCCGCGCTCATGCACCTGCTCGGCGGCGCGAACTGGTGGCTGCCGAAGCGGCTCGACCGCCTGCTGCCCCGCATCAGCATCGAACCCCCGGAGTGCCGGGCCACCGCCGACGCGCGTGCGAAGATCCCCGCACAGCGCGTGACGGTCCCGACCACGGAGGAGAACGAGGATGTTCGCGATATCGCTGGGTGACGACGGCGCCGAGCTGCGACCCCTGGAGCCCTGGCGGGCCGAGGAGTTCCTGGCCCACATGGACCGGGGGCGGGAGTACGTCGGACGGCACATCGGCCTCCCGGACGTCGTCGAGGACCTGGACTCCGCCCGCTCCTTCCTCCGCGCGTACGCGGAGAAGGCCGCGCACGACACGGGCCGGATCTTCGGCATCTGGACCGGGGGCACCCTCGTCGGCGGCGTCATGTTCCGGACCATGGACGTGGACCACGGCACCGCCGAGGCGGGCTGCTGGCTGGAGCCGTCCGCCGCGGGGAAGGGCCTGGTCACCCGGGCCTGCCGGGTCATCATCGACTGGGCGGTCGAGGAGCGCGGCATCCACCGCGTCGAGTGGTACGCCTCCACGAAGAACGGGGCCAGCGTCGCCGTCGCCCGCCGCCTCGGGATGACGAGGGAGGGCGTCCTGCGCGAGAACTACCCCCACCGGGGCGTGCGCACGGACACGGAACTCTGGTCGGTCCTGGCCCCGGAGTGGCGCGCGGCGAAGAAGGAGCGGACGGGGGAGTAGCCCGGGGCCGGGCGCGTTAAGGCCGCTCTCATACGGGCCCCCTAGCGTGCGCGGCATGGACATCAAGACGACCGGGAAGACCGGGCCCGCCGAGCGGGACGAGAAGGACGGCGGGGCGGCGGGGACCGCGACCACCGGGGACCTCGACGGGGCTCCTGACGGGGACCTCGCCGACGACCCCGACACGGATCCCGCCGACGACCCCGAAGACGATCTCGAAGACGAGGCGGCGGCCCCCGCCGGCAAGGAGACCGGCGTCGGCGCCGGTGCCGCCGCCGTCGTCTCCGCCGCCCTCGCCGCCGTCGCGCTCACCGGCACCTGGACCGGCAAGGTCGTCTCCGAGCGCGAGACGCTCGTCGGGCAGATCAAGACCTCCGGCTCCGGCACCCCCGCCCAGCAGATCAGCGAGATCTACGGCGACGCCTGGCACAGCACCGCCCTGGTGAACGGCGCCTTCGCCCTGGTCGCCCTGATCGTCGCCGTCGCCGTGCTCGTCCTCCCCCGGCACCCCTCCTGGGTCCGCGCGGTCGCCACCGCCGGCGCCGTCCTGGCCGGCCTCGGCCTGCTCCTGTCGATCGGCACCTACTTCGACCTGTTCCTGTCCCTCCCGACCGCCGGTTCCTGACCCCGCCCGAGGAAGTCGAGCCCGCCTGAGTTCCCTCCGGGCCCGTCCAAGGGCCCCGGGCCGGCCTAAGGCCTCCCGAGGAGCGCCTAAGGACCCCCGCGCCCCGAACATGCGGCACTCGCCCGATGTGGCCGCACCCCCTGGGAGACGACCGTGGAGGCGTCGCGAGAAGCGACGCCGACACCGGATCACCCAGGGAGTACGCGATGTTCGAGTACGAGATCGACCGCATGAACCACGCCCAGCTCGTCCGCGAGGCCGCCGCCCGGCGCCTGTCCCGCGAGGCCGCCGCGTCCGCCGACCGGGAGGCGCGCCGCTCCGGCCGCCGGGACGGCCTCCGGGACGCGGAGGGGCCGGTGGACGACGGCGGTCCGGGCCGCTTCGCCCGGGCCGCGTGACCCCGTCCGATGCCCGTCCCCCGTACCGCGGACGCCTGTGCGATGCTCGGCCCCGTGGAGAACAGGTCCGTCAGCCCCGTCTTCGTCGGTCGGGCCGGTGAGCTCGCCGCCCTCACCGAGGCGCTCTCCCGCGCGGCCGCGGGAGAGCCCCAGGCCCTGCTCATCGGCGGTGAGGCGGGCGTCGGGAAGACCCGGCTCATCGAGGAGTTCACCGGCACGGCCCGCGACCGGGGCGCCGTCGTCGCCGTCGGCGGCTGCGTCGAACTCGGCGCCGACGGACTGCCCTTCGCCCCCTTCTCCGCCGCGCTGCGCACGCTCCGCCGCCTGCTCCCCGACGAGCTGACCGCCGCCGCCGACGGCCACCACGGCGAACTCGCCCGGCTGCTGCCCGAACTGGGCGCCCCCGGCGGCCACGACCCGGCCGACGAGGACTCCACCGCCCGCCTCTTCGAGCTGACCGTACGGCTCCTGGAGCGGCTGGCCGCCGACCGCACGGTCGTGCTCGTCCTGGAGGACCTGCACTGGGCCGACACCTCCACCCGCCACCTGCTCACCTACCTGCTGCGCACCCTCCGGCGCGGCCGGCTCGTGGTCGTCGCCAGCTACCGCGCCGACGACATCCACCGCCGCCACCCGCTGCGCCCCCTCCTCGCCGAACTCGACCGGCTCCGCACCCTCCGCCGCATCGAACTGCCCCGCTTCACCCGCACCGAGGTGCACCGCCAGCTCACCGGCATCCTCGCCGCCGAACCCGACCCCGGCCTCGTCGCGGAGGTCTTCGAACGCTCCGACGGCAACGCCTTCTTCGTCGAGGAGCTGGTCGTCTGCCACGAGTCCGGCTGCGCCCCCGGGCGGCTCGGCGACTCCCTGCGCGACCTCCTCCTCGTCCGGGTCGAGGCCCTTCCCGAGAACGCCCAACGAGTCGTCGGGATCGTCGCCGAGGGCGGCTCCACCGTCGAGTACGGACTCCTCGCCGCCGTCGCCCGGCTCGCCGAGGACGACCTCATCGAGGCGCTGCGGGCCGCCGTCGGCGCCAACATCCTGCTCGCCGCCCCCGACGACGACGGCTACCGCTTCCGGCACTCCCTGGTCCGCGAGGCCGTCAGCGACGACCTGCTGCCCGGCGAGCGCTCCCGCCTCAACCGCCGCTACGCCGAGGCCCTGGAGGCCGACCCGACCCTCGTACGGGCCGACGAGCGCGCCACCCGGCTCGCCACGTACTGGTACCACGCCCACGACCCGGCCAAGGCCCTGCCCGCCGTCCTGCGCGCCTCCGTCGCCACCCGCGAGCGCCACGCCTACGCCGAACAGCTCCGGCTCCTCGAACGGGCCATGGAACTCTGGGACGAGGCCCCCGCCGAGGTCAGGGTCTCGCTGCGGCCCATCGACTACGCCGAGTCCTATCCGCCCTGCGGCTGCGACCCCGACACCCCCCTGCGCCACCTCGACCTGCTCGCCGAGGCCGCCGTCGCCGCCCGGCTCAGCGGCGCGCGCGAACGCGCCCTCAAGATCGGCAAGAGGGCGCTGCGGATCCTCGCCGCCGAGGAGGAGCACGACCCCCTGCGCGCCGCCTGGTTCTGGACCGAGAAGGCCCGCCTCCAGTCCAACCTCGGCCGGGGCGACGGACGCGAGGAGATCGCCCGCGCCCAGGAGCTCGTCAAGGGCCTGCCGCCCTCCGCCGTGCACGCCGTCGTCCTCGTCGGCGCCGCCGGCTGGGGCATGCTCCGCGACCCCGGCCCCGACGCCCTCACCGCCGCCGAACGCGCCGTCGAGTACGCCCGCCTCGTCAAGGCCGAGTCGATCGAGCTCAACGCCCGCCTCACCCTCGGCACCATCATGGTCGCGGCCGGCGACGTGGACGCCGGCCTCGCCGAGATGCACGCGGTACGCGAACGGACCCGCGCGCTCGGCCAGTTCACCGAGACGGCGCGCGCCCACATCAACATCTCCTCCGCCCTGGAGTTCCTCGGCCGCTCCACCGAGGCCGTCGAGGTCGCCGAGGCCGGCATCCGCCTCGCCCGCAGGTACGGACTGGTCGACAGCGTCGGCTGGGCCGAGGCCAACCGCGCCGAGTCCCTCTTCTCCCTGGGCCGCTGGGACGAGGTGCGGGAGGCCGCCGAACGGCTGCTGCGCTCGGCGACCAGCACCAAGCCCCGGGGCTCCGCCTCCCTCCGCCTCGCCCAGCTCGCCGCCGCCCGGGGCGAACCGGAGGCCGCCGCCCGCCACCTCGCCGACGCCCGCGCCGTCTACGGCACCCGCGACCCGATCCCGCAGTACACCCTGCCCATGGCCCAGGTCGCGGTCGCCGTGGCCGCCGCCGAGGGCCGCATCGGCGACGTACGGACCGAACTCGCCGCCGCCGAACGGGGCGGCTTCCCGCCCGGCACCCACCGCTACGGCTGGCCGCTCGTCCTCACCGCCGTCACCGCCGAGGCCGACAGCCGGGGGCTGCCCGCCGCCGACGAGGGGCGCGCCGAGGCCCTCGCCCTGGTCCGCCGCTGCCTGCGCTCCCTGGCCGCCCCGGTCCCCGTCTGGGCCGCGCATTCCCTGTACGTCTCCGGGGAGCTGGCCCGCGCCGAGGGCCGCGAGAGCACCGACCGCTGGGCCGAGGTCGTCGCCGCCCACGAGCCGCTGGACCGCCCGGCACAGTTGGCCCGCGCCCGCCATCGCCTCGCCGACGCCCTGCTCACCGAGGGCGGCCGGCGCGAGGAGGCCGCGGCCCTGCTGCGCGAGGCCCGCGCCACCGCCGACCTGCTCGGCGCCCGCCCGCTCCGCGAGGACGTGGACCTGCTCGCCGCCCGCGCCCGGCTCTCCCTCGCCCCCGAGGAGACGCACCCGGCACCGGCCGGGCCCGGGGACGACGCCTTCGGCCTGACCCCGCGCGAGCAGGACGTGCTCCGCCTGGTCGCGGCCGGCCACACCAACCGGCGGATCGCCGAGGAGCTGTTCATCTCACCCAAGACGGCCAGCGTCCACGTCTCCCACATCCTCGCCAAGCTCGGAGTCGCCGGCCGCGGCGAGGCCGCCGCCCTCGCCCACCGCCTGCGCCTCGTCGACGCGCCCCGCTGATCCTCCGGACCCTCTGGTCCCACCGGCCTCGTTGGACCCACCGGCCCCACCAGCCCCACCGGCCCTGCCTGACCCGTCCGGCCCGCCCGCCCCGGGCTGCCCGTCCGACCGGCCTGCCCCGGGCTGCCCGTCCGCCCCGGACAACCCGCCTGACCCGGGCGACCTGTCCGACCCGTCCGACCCATCAGCCCTGTCGCCGGTTCCCTCCGCCCGGGGGACCCGTATCGTCACCCGCCCCGACCGCAGGTCTATCGGCCCGCGCCCAGGGTCCGCGTCCCCCTGGTCCTCCCGGGTCAGGGCGAGCCTCTGCCGCTCCTCCTCGGTGTGCCTGCGCCCCGGCGCGAAGAGCTCCGCCATCGGATCGAACACGGTCCCGCCTCCTCACTCCACCCGGAGGCGGAGGATCCTGTCGTCGCCGGGCCCGGGCGTCCCCCGGGTGTCGGTCTCGCTGGTCACCAGCCAGAGCCGGTCGCCGCCCGTCGCGAGCACGGTCCGCAGCCGCCCGTGGTCGCCCTCGAGGAACGCCTCGGGCTCCCCGGAACGTTCCGCGCCGGAGAGCGGGACCCGCCACAACCGCTCGCCCCGGAGCCCGGCCATCCAGATCGCGCCCCGCGCGTACGCGATGCCGCTGGGGGAGGCCTCGGAGGTCGGCCACTGGGCCACCGGGTCCACGAAGCCCTTCTTCCCCGCCCGCCCCTCGGCCTCCGGCCAGCCGTAGTTCCGCCCGGCCTCGACCAGGTTCAGCTCGTCCCAGGTGTTCTGCCCGAACTCGGCCGCCCACAGGCGCCCGTCCGCGTCCCAGGCGAGCCCCTGCACGTTCCGGTGGCCGTACGAGTACACCACCGAGTCCGGGAAGGGGTTGCCCGGCGCCGGACGGCCCTCCGGGGTCATGCGCAGGACCTTCCCGCCCAGCGACTCCCGGTCCTGCGCCAGACCGGTCTCGCCGGTCTCGCCCGTGCCCGCGTACAGCATGCCGTCGGGACCGAACGCGATCCGGCCGCCGTTGTGCGTGAACCCCTTGGGGATGCCGGTCAGGACCGGCTCCGGCGGGCCGAGCCGGTCGCCGGCCCCGCCCCCGTACCGCATGCGCACGATCCGGTTGTCCGAGGAGGCCGTCAGGTACGCGTACACCCAGCCGTCCCGGACCGCGAGGCCGAGCAGTCCGCCCTCGCCGGCCGGCACGACCCCCGGCACCTCGCCGAGCGGCGTCTTCGCCCCGGTCCGCCCGTCGACCCGGGTGACCGTCCGCTCGTCCCGCGAGGAGACGAGCAGGTCGCCGCCGGGCAGCTCCGCGAGCCCCCAGGGCGACGCCAGGCCCTCGGTCAGCGTCCCCGCCACCGCCACCCCGGTGGCGGCCGGAGGAGCGGCGGTCCCGGAGGCCGACGCCGACGGGGGCGTACGGGAGCGCTCCTCCGTGCTCCCCGAGGAGGCGTCCCCCGACCCCGAGGAGCAGCCGGCCGCCAGGACCAGCGCGACGGCGCCCCCCAGGGCCTTCACGACGACAGGACGTTTCATGGCGCGCTCCCCTTCGGAGGATCCGGCGGGCTCGACGGGTCGAACGGCGTTCCTACCCCTGAGAACACCTCCCGGCCCGGAGGGGTTCCCGGCGGGCGCGCCGAGAGGCCCGGCTCAGTCCCAGGACTCCCGGGGCGCCGGGAGCGTCGCGATCTCCGTCAGGTCCTCCGGGGTCAGCCGCAGCGAGGCCGCCGCCGCGTTCTCCACCGCCCACTGCTCCCGCTTCGTCCCCGGCACCGGCACCACGTGCCGCCCCCGGCCGAGCACCCACGCCAGGGCCACCTGCGCCGGGGTGACGTCCGCCCCGTGCCGCGCGGCCACCCGTCGCAGGCCCGCCACGAGCGGCTGGTTCGCGGCCATCATCTCCGCCGTGAACCGGGGGTGCCGCGCCCGCGGGTCGTCCGGCTCGAAACCGCCGCCCGGCGTCAGCGTCCCGGTCAGGAAGCCGCTGCCCAGCGGCATCGCCGCCAGGAAGCCCACGCCCCGGGCCGTGCACCAGGGCAGCAGCCGCGCCAGCGCCTCCTGCGACCACACCGACAGTTCGGCCTCCACCGCCGCCACCGGGAACACCTGCTGGATCCGCTCCAGCTGCCGGATCGTTCCCTCGTAGCCGTCGCGGCCCGCGCTCCGCCGCCCCGACCGGGCGCCGACGGCGCAGAGCCCGAGCGCCCGCACCTTGCCCGCCGACACCAGCTCGGCCATCGCGCCCCAGGTCTCCTCCACCGGCACCTCGGGATCGGCCCGGTGCAGCTGGTACAGGTCGATGACGTCGGTCTGGAGCCGCCGCAGCGAGGCGTCGCAGGCCCGACGCACGTACCCCGGGCGTCCGTTGGCGACCACGTGCTGGTCGCCGACGAGCAGCCCGCACTTCGTCGAGACGAACGCCTCGGCCCGACGCTCCTTCAACACCCGCCCCACCAGCAGCTCGTTGGTGAACGGGCCGTACATGTCGGCGGTGTCGAGCAGGCTCACCCCGGCGTCGAGGGCCGCGTGCACGGCCCGCAGCGAGCGGTCCCCGCGCTGTTGCGAACGGCTGTACGCCCAGCTCATCGGCATGCACCCCAGGCCGATCGCACCCACGTCGAGCGCCGTCGCCCCGATAGTCCTGCGCTCCACCTGCCGGTACCCCTCCCTGTGCCGCCCCCCAAAGTAACCAATGGGGCACGGGATTCTTCGCATAGCCTCCCGGACATGAGATGCGAAGACACGACCGCTGACGTGTGGCTTCCGATTCCGGCGGACGAGATCGAAGATCTTCCCGAGCCGGGCGGGTCGGGCCTGAACTACCGTTTCTGGGACGGCGGACCGGAGTTCCCGGCCGACCCCGCGCGCTGCGCCTTCTACGTCGTCCCGTACATGAAGGGCTCGGAGATCGCCGTCCGGCCGCTCGCCGGGATGACCTCGGTACGGGTCGTGCAGACCCTCTCCGCGGGCATCGACCACGTCACCCCCGGCATCGGCTCGCTGCCGCCGGGCGTCGCCCTGTGCAACGCCAAGGGCGTGCACGAGGCCAGCACCGCCGAGCTCACGCTCGCCCTGATCCTGGCCTCGCTGCGCGGCATCCCCGGCTTCGTGCGCGGCCAGGACGCCGAGGAGTGGCGGGCCGGCTTCTACCCGGCGCTCGCCGACAAGTCCGTCCTGATCGTCGGGTACGGCTCGATCGGCGCCGCCATCGAGGACCGGCTCGCGCCCTTCGAGTGCGCGCGGGTGGCGCGCGTCGCACGCTCCGCGCGCACCACAGGGCGCGGTCCGGTCCACGCCCTGTCCGACCTGCCGGCCCTCCTGCCGGAGGCGGACGTCGTCGTCCTCTCCACCCCGCTCACGCCCGCGACCAGGCATCTCGCCGACGCCGGGTTCCTCGCGCGGATGAAGGACGGGGCGCTCCTGGTGAACGTCGCCCGGGGCCCCGTCGTGGACACGAACGCGCTGCTCAAGGAGGTCGAGAGCGGCAGGATCACGGCGGCGCTCGACGTCACGGACCCGGAACCGCTGCCGGCCGGGCACCCTTTGTGGCACGCTCCCGGTGTCCTGATCAGCCCCCACGTGGGCGGCTCCACCTCCGCCTTCATGCCGAGGGCGAAGCGGCTGATCGCGGCACAGGTGCGGCGGTTCGCGGCGGGCGAGGACCTGGTCAACATCCTCCTCACCACCGACTGAGCCGCGACCGGAAGCCGCCGGGCGGCTCCGCCGGACGCCCTCCGGCGGCGCGCGCCCGGCGCACACCGGACCCGAACTCCCCGCCGGTCACGGAGAGTACTGCAACCCTGTCCCTGAGTGACCAACCTGGTGTATCGTCCCGGAGCGGGGGACTGCGTCGAGTACGGGCTGACGCCGGGGAGCGAAGTGACGGGACATCAGATTCCGAGGGGGGCGACGGGTGGAGCACGGCCTGAGGACCGACGATCCGACGCGACGGCACCACCGTCCGCCGGCCTTCCGCGCCTCGCCGCCGGCCTCGTGTGCTCGGTGCCGGACCAGGCCGCGCCGCACCGGTCGCCCGGCCCCGCGGGGCCGCCGGACACCGGCCGGCGCACGGCGACCGGGGGCGTCGCGCCCCCGGGCCGCGGCACCGCCCCCGGCCCCCACGACTGCGGCGGGCACGCCCCCGGGGGTGCCGACGAGCCGCCCGCCCGGCCGCACGACGCGGCCGCGTGCGGGAGCCCGGCGCCGGAGGGCCCGGTGAGCGCGCCCGGCACCGTCCTCGCGCGCCGCCCCGCCGGCGAGGGGGACCCCGGGCCCCCGGCCCCCGGACGCCCCGGCGCCGGGGCGATCCTCGCCCAGATCGGCCTGGCGCTCCTCTGCGCGGGCTACACGACCGGCGCCTCCCTCGGCTGGGGCTCGCCGGAAGCGGCGCTCTTCATGGGCGACTTCGGACTGAGCGCCGCCGCCCTCACCGCCGCCGTCTCCTGCTACCTCTACGCCCGGCGCCACCGCGACAGCGCCCGCCCCGCCTGGCTGCTCTTCGCCTTCTCCTCGTTCATGGCCGCCGCCGGGAACGCCGTGTGGGGCTGGTACGAGGTCGTCCTGCGCACCGAGGTGCCGGACTTCTCCGTCGCCAACCTCTTCTTCCTGCTCTTCGCGCCGCCCGCCATCGTCGGCCTCCTCGTCCTGGCCAAGAGACCCGCCAACCGGGCCGGCTGGGTCTGCCTGGCGCTCGACACCTGGCTCATCGGCGGCTCCCTGCTCACCCTCTCCTGGAGCCTGGCGCTCGCCCGCACCGCCCACGTCGAGGGCGAGTCCGTCGCCCGCGCCGCGCTCTCCCTCGCGTACCCCCTGCTCGACATCGTCCTCGTCAGCATGGTGCTCGTCCTGCACTTCCGGCGCTCGCACGCCAACCGCTCCGCGACCAACACCGCGATCGCCGCCCTCGCCCTCACCGTCCTGTGCGACGCCCTGTTCACCTCGCCACTGCTCCGCGAGAACTACGCCTCCGGGCAGCTCCTCGACGCCGGCTGGTTCGCCGGCTCCCTGCTGCTCGCCTACGCGCCCTGGGGGGTGCGCCGACTCCCGGCCGCCGCGGCCGCCGCGCGCGACCCCGGGCTCGACAGCCGCCCGGTCGCCGGCTCGCTGGCCGCCCTCACCCCGTACCTCGCCGCCGCCGTCTGCACCCTCGGCATCCTGTACAACGTGGTCGAGGGGCGCCGGGTGGACCGCGTCGTCGTCCTCACCGGTTGCGCGGTGGTCCTCGCCCTCGTCGTACGGCAGGGCATCATGCTCCTCGACAACATCGCCCTCACCCACGAACTGGCCCACAAGGAGAACCACTTCCGGTCGCTCGTGCAGGGTTCCAGCGACGTCATCATGATCGCCGCGCCCAACGGCAGGCTGCACTACGTCAGCCCGGCCGCCTCCGGGGTGTACGGGCGGGACGCCGACGAGCTCATCGGCACCGAACTCGCCGCCCTCATCCACCCCGAGGACCTCGGCGCCGTCGTCCACGAGGTGCGGCGGTTCCTGGCCGCCTCGCCCGCCGAGGAGCCCACCACCCGGATCGAGTGCCGCTTCCGCTCGGGCCGCGGCAACTGGCTCAACGTCGAGTCGACCGTCAACCGGCACCAGGGCGGCCTGATCTTCAACAGCCGGGACGTCACCGAACGGGTCCGCCTCCAGGCCCAGCTCCAGCACAACGCCGAGCACGACCCGCTCACCGACCTGCCCAACCGCGCGCTCTTCACCCGGCGGGTCCGGCAGGCCCTCGGCGGCCGCCGCGCCTCCGACTCCGGCACCGCCGTGCTCTTCATCGACCTCGACGGCTTCAAGGGGGTCAACGACCGCCTCGGCCACCAGGCCGGCGACGACCTCCTCGTCCAGGCCGCCCGCCGCCTCCACGACTCCGTACGGGCCGGGGACACGGCCGCCCGGCTCGGCGGCGACGAGTTCGCCGCCCTCATCCTCGGCGACGGCGGCCGCGACCGCGCGGCCCGCCGCGACCAGGTCCAGGAGATCGCCGACCGGCTCCGGCTCACGCTCTCCCGGCCCTACCGCCTGGACGGCGGCCAGGAGGTGCGGGTCGCCGCCTCCATCGGCGTCGCCTTCGCCGAGCCCGGCGTCGACGCCGGGGACCTGCTGCGCAACGCCGACCTGGCCATGTACCGCGCCAAGGCCGCCGGCAAGGACCGCGTCGAGCTCTACGCCCCCCAGATGCAGGCCGAGGTCGTCCGGCGCACGGAGCTGGCCGCCCGGCTGCGCACCGCCCTCCACGACGGCGAGTTCGCCCTGCTCCACCAGCCGGTCGTGGACCTCGCCACCGGCCGGATCGCCGCCGTCAGCGCCCAGGCCCGCTGGCGCTCCACCCAGGGCATCCTCTTCACCCCCGCCGAGTACCTCCGCGTCACCGACGACGGCGAGCGCACCGCCGAGCTCGGCCGCTGGCTCCTGGAGGAGGCCGTGGAGCAGGCCGCCGAACGGGCGGGAATCGGCCATCGCACCCCCGTCTCCATCCGCGTCTCCGCCCGGCGCCTCCTGGACCGCTCGCTGCCGCTCGGCTCCGTCGAGTCCCTGCTCACCCGGCACGGCCTGCCGTCCGGGTCGCTGATCGTGGAGCTGGCCGACAGCGACCCCCGCATCCCGCTGGACGAGCTGGAGCAGCGCCTGGCCGTCCTGCGCAGGCTCGGGGTGCGGATCGCGCTCGACGGCTTCGGCGGCGGGCACGTGGCGGTCGACGCCCTGCGGCGGCTCCCCGTGGACGTACTGAAGCTGGACCGGGGCCTGGTCGAGGGCGTGGTCGAGTCCCCCCGGCTCCGGAAGATCACCCGGGGCGTGCTCCACATCGCCGGAGAGCTCGGCATGCGGACGGTCGCCGACGGCGTGGACGTGCCGGAGCAGGTCGTCGCCCTGCGCGCCATGGGCTGCACCCACGCCCAGGGCATGGCCTTCTCGGGCCCGCTGGACGAGTACCGGCTGCGCAGGGCCCTGGTCAGGGACGAGTACCCGCTGCCCGGAGCGGTCCCCGTGCCTGTCGGAAACCGGACCCCGATCCGCTCGAATAGTGAGACGCCCGTCCCACCCACTTGACAGTGGAGCGGGCTGAGGGGGAGGGTCAGTGCCATGCGCACCCGAATTCTCGTACTTGGACAGCGCGTCGGCTGAAGCAGGGCCACCGTAGGCCCGGCTTAGAACGCACCCGACGCGCTCCCCTCGCTTGCCTCACGGCACGAGGGGTTTTTTGTTGCACCGGATCTCCTTGAAATCGCCGCAAACCCCCGTAAGACACCTCGCAAAAACCCTCGCAAAGACCCTCTGCTTCGAGAAGAGATGCTGATGACCGAGCAGGCCACCGGGCACCATCCGCAGCCGCGGCCCCGTAACGGCGCGACGACCTCCCCCGTCGAGCACGTCACGGGCGCGCAGTCCCTCATCCGTTCTCTCGAAGAGGTGGGCGCGGACACCATCTTCGGTCTCCCCGGCGGCTGCATCCTCCCGGCCTACGACCCGCTGATGGACTCGCAGAAGGTGCGCCACATCCTGGTCCGTCACGAGCAGGGCGCGGGCCACGCCGCCACCGGCTACGCCCAGGCGACCGGCAAGGTCGGCGTCTGCATGGTCACCAGCGGCCCCGGCGCGACCAACCTGGTCACCCCCATCGCCGACGCGCACATGGACTCCGTCCCGCTCGTCGCGATCACCGGCCAGGTCTCCTCCAAGGCCATCGGCACGGACGCCTTCCAGGAGGCGGACATCTGCGGCATCACGATGCCGATCACCAAGCACAACTTCCTGGTCACCAAGGCCGAGGACATCCCGCGGACGATCGCCGAGGCCTTCCACATCGCCTCCACCGGCCGCCCCGGCCCGGTCCTGGTCGACATCGCCAAGGACGCCCTCCAGGCCAAGACCACCTTCAGCTGGCCGCCGCAGACCGACCTGCCCGGCTACCGCCCGGTCACCAAGCCGCACGCCAAGCAGATCCGCGAGGCCGCCAAGCTGATCAGCGCCGCCAAGCGGCCCGTCCTGTACGTCGGCGGCGGCGTCATCAAGTCCGGCGCCACCGCCGAGCTGAAGATCCTCGCCGAGCTCACCGGCGCCCCGGTCACCACCACCCTGATGGCCCTGGGCGCCTTCCCCGACAGCCACCCGCTGCACGTGGGAATGCCGGGCATGCACGGTGCGGTCACCGCCGTCACCGCGCTGCAGAAGGCCGACCTGATCGTCGCCCTCGGCGCCCGCTTCGACGACCGCGTCACCGGCAAGCTCGACAGCTTCGCCCCGTACGCCAAGGTCGTCCACGCGGACATCGACCCGGCCGAGATCGGCAAGAACCGCGCCGCCGACGTCCCGATCGTCGGTGACGCCCGCGAGGTCATCGCCGACCTGGTCCAGGCCGTCCAGGCCGAGCACAGCGAGGGGAACAAGGGCGACTACACCGCCTGGTGGAGCGACCTGAACCGCTGGCGCGAGACCTACCCGCTCGGCTACGACCTGCCGGAGGACGGCAGCCTCTCGCCGCAGCAGGTCATCCAGCGCATCGGCCGGCTCGCCCCCGAGGGCACGATCTTCACCGCGGGCGTCGGCCAGCACCAGATGTGGGCCGCCCACTTCATCGACTACGAGCAGCCGGCCACCTGGCTGAACTCCGGCGGCGCCGGGACCATGGGCTACGCGGTCCCCGCCGCGATGGGTGCCAAGGCCGGCCTGCCCGACCGCCCCGTCTGGGCGATCGACGGCGACGGCTGCTTCCAGATGACCAACCAGGAACTCACCACCTGCGCCCTGAACAACATCCCGATCAAGGTCGCCATCATCAACAACGGCGCCCTCGGGATGGTCCGCCAGTGGCAGACCCTCTTCTACAACCAGCGCTACTCCAACACCGTCCTGCACTCCGGCCCGGACGACGTCCAGGCGAACAAGGGCACCCGCGTCCCCGACTTCGTCAAGCTCTCCGAGGCCATGGGCTGCGTCGCCCTGCGCTGCGAGGACCCGGCCGACCTGGACAAGGTCATCGCCGAGGCCAACGCCATCAACGACCGCCCGGTCGTCGTCGACTTCATCGTCCACGAGGACGCCCAGGTCTGGCCGATGGTCGCCGCCGGCACCTCCAACGACGAGGTCATGGCCGCCCGGGGCGTCCGCCCCGACTTCGGCGACGGCGAAGACGACTGAAGCACGAAGAGCGACAGCGAAAAGGAAGAGACCCCGACATGTCCACCAAGCACACGCTCTCCGTCCTGGTCGAGAACACGCCCGGCATCCTCGCCCGGATCGCCGCCCTGTTCTCCCGGCGCGGCTTCAACATCGACTCGCTCGCCGTCGGCGTCACCGAGCACCCCGACATCTCCCGCATCACCATCGTGGTCAACGTCGAGGGCCTCCCCCTGGAGCAGGTGACCAAGCAGCTCAACAAGCTGGTCAACGTCCTGAAGATCGTCGAGCTCGAGCCCAGCGCCGCGATCCAGCGCGAGCTCGTCCTGGTGAAGGTCCGCGCCGACAACGAGACCCGCTCCCAGATCGTCGAGATCGTCCAGCTGTTCCGCGCCAAGACCGTGGACGTCTCGCCCGAGGCCGTCACCATCGAGGCCACCGGTTCGAGTGACAAGCTGGACGCCATGCTCAAGATGCTGGAGCAGTTCGGCGTCAAGGAGCTCGTCCAGTCCGGCACGATCGCCATAGGGCGTGGCTCCCGGTCCATCACGGACCGGTCCCTGCGGTCCCTCGACCGCTCCGCCTGAGCACCGACCGTTCCGCCCGACCCCCGCCCGGTCCGTCTGACGAGACCGCACGACCTTCCTTCCCCCGCCCGCCGTACGGTGGGACGCAACACCAGCACACCAAGGAGAATCCCAGTGGCCGAGCTGTTCTACGACGCCGACGCCGACCTGTCCATCATCCAGGGCCGCAAGGTCGCGGTGATCGGTTACGGCAGCCAGGGGCACGCCCACGCGCTGTCGCTCCGTGACTCGGGTGTCGACGTCCGCGTCGGTCTGCACGAGGGCTCCAAGTCCAAGGCCAAGGCCGAGGAGCAGGGCCTGCGCGTGGTCACGCCCGCCGAGGCCGCCGCCGAGGCCGACGTCATCATGATCCTCATCCCGGACCCGATCCAGGCCCAGGTCTACGAGGAGTCCATCGCCCCGAACCTGAACGACGGCGACGCCCTCTTCTTCGCGCACGGCTTCAACGTCCGCTTCGGCTTCATCAAGCCCCCGGCCGGCGTCGACGTCGCCCTGGTCGCCCCGAAGGGCCCGGGCCACCTGGTCCGCCGCCAGTACGAGGAGGGCCGCGGCGTCCCCGCGATCGCCGCCGTCGAGCAGGACGCGACCGGCAACGCCTTCGCCCTGGCGCTCTCGTACGCCAAGGCCATCGGCGGCACCCGCGCCGGGGTCATCAAGACCACCTTCACCGAGGAGACCGAGACCGACCTCTTCGGCGAGCAGGCCGTCCTCTGCGGCGGTGCCTCGGCGCTGGTCAAGGCCGGTTTCGAGACCCTGGTCGAGGCCGGCTACCAGCCGGAGATCGCCTACTTCGAGTGCCTGCACGAGCTGAAGCTCATCGTCGACCTCATGTACGAGGGCGGCCTGGAGAAGATGCGCTGGTCGGTCTCCGAGACCGCCGAGTGGGGCGACTACGTCACCGGCCCCCGCATCATCACCGACGCCACCAAGGCCGAGATGAAGAAGGTCCTCACCGACATCCAGGACGGCACCTTCGCCAAGAACTGGATGGACGAGTACCACGGCGGCCTGAAGAAGTACAACGAGTACAAGACCCAGGACGAGCAGCACCTCCTGGAGACCACCGGCAAGGAGCTGCGCAAGCTCATGAGCTGGGTGAACGACGAGGAGGCGTAAGCCCTCCGGGGCGGGGCCGGACACGCTGTCCGGCCCCGTTCCACACCGTTGGACACGCCGTCCAACCACGGAAGGGTGATCCTTCCAACGAGGCGCATGAACCGTGCCCGCGCACCACTACACTGCTCAACAACATACGCGTCAGGCCCACAGCGTCGTGCGCTTTCACGCGGCAAGCCCCCTCCACCGCCTGCGGCCGTCGGGACGGCCGTCCGCACTGGACCTGTGAGGACTCACGTGAGCTCGAAACCTGTCGTACTCATCGCTGAAGAGCTGTCGCCCGCCACCGTCGACGCGCTGGGCCCGGACTTCGAGATCCGGCACTGCAACGGCGCCGACCGCGCCGAGCTGATCCCCGCCATCGCGGACGTGGACGCGATCCTGGTCCGCTCCGCCACCAAGGTCGACGCCGAGGCCATCGCCGCCGCCCAGAAGCTCCGTGTGGTCGCCCGCGCCGGCGTCGGCCTGGACAACGTCGACGTCTCCGCCGCCACCAAGGCCGGCGTGATGGTCGTCAACGCCCCGACGTCCAACATCGTCACCGCCGCCGAGCTCGCCTGCGGCCTGCTCGTCGCCACCGCCCGCAACATCCCGCAGGCCAACACGGCGCTGAAGAACGGCGAGTGGAAGCGCTCCAAGTACACCGGCGTCGAGCTGAGCGAGAAGACCCTCGGCGTCGTCGGCCTCGGCCGCATCGGCGTCCTGGTCGCCCAGCGCATGTCCGCCTTCGGCATGAAGATCGTCGCGTACGACCCCTACGTGCAGCCGGCCCGCGCCGCCCAGATGGGGGTGAAGCTGCTGACCCTGGACGAGCTCCTGGAGGTCGCGGACTTCATCACCGTCCACCTGCCGAAGACCCCCGAGACCCTCGGTCTCATCGGCGACGAGGCGCTGCACAAGGTCAAGCCCTCCGTCCGCATCGTCAACGCCGCGCGCGGCGGGATCGTGGACGAGGAGGCGCTGTACTCGGCGCTCAAGGAGGGCCGGGTCGCCGGCGCCGGCCTCGACGTGTACGCCAAGGAGCCCTGCACGGACTCCCCGCTCTTCGAGCTCGACCAGGTCGTCTGCACCCCGCACCTCGGCGCCTCCACGGACGAGGCCCAGGAGAAGGCCGGCATCGCCGTCGCCCGCTCGGTGCGCCTGGCGCTCGCCGGCGAGCTGGTCCCGGACGCGGTCAACGTCCAGGGCGGCGTCATCGCCGAGGACGTCAAGCCCGGTCTGCCGCTCGCCGAGAAGCTCGGCCGGATCTTCACCGCCCTCGCGGGCGAGGTCGCGGCCCGCCTCGACGTCGAGGTCTACGGCGAGATCACCCAGCACGACGTGAAGGTGCTCGAACTCTCCGCGCTCAAGGGCGTGTTCGAGGACGTGGTCGACGAGACCGTGTCGTACGTCAACGCCCCGCTGTTCGCGCAGGAGCGCGGCGTCGAGGTGCGCCTGACCACCAGCTCCGAGTCGCCCGACCACCGCAACGTGGTCACCGTGCGCGGCACCCTCGGCAGCGGCGAGGAGGTCGCGGTCTCCGGCACCCTGGCCGGCCCCAAGCACCTCCAGAAGATCGTCGCCGTCGGCGAGTACGACGTGGACCTGGCGCTCGCCGACCACATGGTCGTCCTGCGCTACGAGGACCGTCCCGGTGTCGTCGGCACGGTCGGCCGGATCCTCGGCGAGGCCGGTCTGAACATCGCCGGCATGCAGGTCTCCCGAGCGGAGGAGGGCGGCGAGGCGCTCGTCGTGCTCACCGTGGACGACACCGTCCCGCCGGCGGTGCTCTCGGAGATCTCGGCGGAGATCGGCGCCACCTCGGCCCGCTCGGTCAACCTGATCTGACGCACGACCCGGTGCCCCGCGCCCGGTCGTCGGCCGCTCGTTCCGCACGAGCGCCCGGCGGCCGGGCGCCGCGCTTTTCGGGCCACCCCGTGGGGGCAGGGCCCAAGGCGCCGACGGGAGAGCATTACTGATGGGTCGTCAGCAGATTCCGGCATGTGGTCCGCCGTGTCCCAGGATGCGGGCCGTCGATTGACCGTCTCGCGGCACCCCGGCTATGTTGCGCGCCATGCACCGTTCCGCGCTCCTGACGACACGAGGTCACGTGGACCTGAAGCGCGTGTGCTCCGCCGCGTGTCGGTAGGCCCCTGAGCGCCCGGCGGAGGCCGCGCGGAGACCGGATCGCGCCCGGGGACGACCGGGAGCGGCGGGACCGCGCCACGCCGGCGCTCGGCCGAGAGCAGCACTCCCCTCCGGGAGCTCCGAGCGTACGCCCGCCTCCGGAACCGGCCCCCACCCCCGGCCCTCCGGTGCGCCGTTCCCCTCCGCCGCACCCGCACGGCCGGGACGGGGAGGACGCGACGGCGGTACGCGTACCACCGCAACGGACCCGAAGAAGGCCCCCGTGCACAGAACGCGCATGTCCCCCTCCCGCACCGCCCCCCTGCGCCGCTCGGACATACCGTCCGCGGCCGTCCCGCCGCGGCGCACCTCCAGCACCGGCGCCGTCCTGGGGGCGATCCTCGACCACGGCCCGGTCGCCCGCAGCACCATCGCCCGGCTCACCGGCCTCTCGCCCGCCTCGGTCACCGGCCACTGCGGCGTCCTGATCGGCAGGGGACTCGTCAGGGAGGGCCCGGAGACCGCCGGGCCGCGCGGACTCGGCCGCCCCCACATCCCCGTCGAGATCGACACCGCGCGCTACCTCCTCGCCGGCGCGCACGTCGCCGTCACCCACACCACGCTCGCCCTCATGGACCTGCGGGGCCGCCCGGTCGCCGAGGAACGCCTCCCGCACACGAGCACCGAGCCCGCCGAGGTCCTGGGCCGGGTGGCCGAGGAGCTGCCCCGGATGCTCGCCGCCCACGGCGGGGGCCGGACCGCGCTCGCCCTCGGCTTCGCCACCGGGCACTGGGTCGACCCGGCCGCCGGGGTCGTGGTCCACCACCCGCAGCTCGGCTGGCGGGACGTCCCCGTGCGGGAGGTACTGGCCGGGGCCACCGGGCTGCCCGTCCACGTGGACAGCCACGCCCGCGCCCTCGCCCGCGCCGAGCAGCTCATCGGCGTCGCGTCGACCCGGACCAGCGCCGTGGTGCTCTTCGTCGGCAACGTCGTGGACGCGGCCTTCGTCTCCTCGGGCTCGGTCCACCAGGGGCCACGGTTCGGCGCGGGCAACGTCGCCCACCTGCCGGTGGGCACGGGCGGCGACGGCACGACGTGCGTCTGCGGCGTCCCCGGCTGCCTCCAGTCCGAGGTGTCGGAGTCCGCGACGCTGCTCCGGGCCGCCCGGCGGGGCCTGCGCGTCGACACCTTCCCCGAGCTGCTGGAGCGGGCGGTGGACGGGGAGCCGACCGCGGTCTCGGTGTTCCGCCGGCGGGCCAGGATCGTCGGCAGGGCGGCCGCCGTCCTCCTCGACATGTTCGACCCGGAGGTCCTGGTCGTCGTCGAACCCGGCTCCGGCCGCCTCGACCCCTGCCTGGCCGAGCTGCGGGCCGCCGCGGCCGAGCGGTCCCTGGTCTGCGACGACCCCGAGCGGGCCGTCGTGCCGAGCAGCTTCACCGGCCGGGTCCTGGCCACCGCCGGGCCGGCCGTGGCCCTCGGCGCCCTGCACGACGACCCGCTCGCCCCCTGGCCCGCGCTGCCCGCCGTGTCCTGACGGACGCGCGGGCGCACGCCCGGCGCGGCGATGACGCGGGCGTGCGCCCGCCTCGGCGGTGACTCGGGGGTACGCCCGGCGAATGCCGACTTAATTCAGGGAGTTGCATTGTTGACCGGCTCCGCGCGGGGCCGGGAAGATGGATTCATGAGCAGCCCGCAGAGGACCCGACGCCACGTGCCGCATTCGGCGCGCACCCGGCGTTCCTGTCGTCCCTGCCGGGGCTGTTGATCCGAGCGCCTTTCCCGGATCCCGTTCCCGTCATTTCCTCTCTTCCCGCGCGCCTTTCCGTGTGATTTTCCGCGCGTGACGTTCCGGCCGTTCCGCCGCCGTGCCCCCGCACCGCACCGCCCCGCCCGGCTCCGGCATGCCGTGATCCGCCCTGCCCGCCCCTCTCGTCGCCCGGGGGAAACATGACCGTCTCCTTGTCCTCGCAGCCCGCCGCCGGCCTCGAACCCGGCCTGTTCAAGCGGGCGTTCCGCGCCTACCCGGCCGGTGTCGTGGTCGTCACCGCGGACGCCGGCGCCGGCCCCGTCGGCTTCACCGCCACCTCGCTCACCTCCCTCTCCCTCGAACCGCCGCTCCTCTCCTTCGGCATCGCCACCCGCTCCTCCTCCTGGCCGCACCTGCGGCGCGCCACCTCGGCGGTCGTCAACTTCCTCGGCGCCGAACAGGAGGACCTGGCCAGGCGCTTCGCCACCAGCGGCATCGACAGGTTCGCCCGCCCCACCGGCTGGCGGCGCCTCGCCCAGGGCGACCCGGTCCTCGACGGCGTCACCGGCTGGCTGCGCGTCGAGATCGAGCAGCTGGTCCCCGCCGGCGACCACCGGATCGTCATCGGCCGCGTCGTGGACGCCTGGCAGGACGAGGACCGGCGCCCGCTGCTCTTCCACGACGGCGCGTACCACTCGCTCTGAGCCCCGAGCCCCTCACGGGCCCCGCGCTCCCGCCCACGGCCTCCCGTACCGCCCCGAGCCCCGCGCTCCTCGCGAGCCCCCGCCTCCGCCCCGAGCCCCGCACACCCCGACAGGACTCCCTCATGCCCTCCTTCCCGCACCCGCCCCCGCCGCCCCCGGCCCTCGCCCGCAGAGGATTCCTCGCCCTCGCGTCCGGCGCCGTCCTCGCCGCCGCCGGATGCGCGCCCCCGACCAGCAACGCCGCCCATTCCACACCGCTGAAGGAGCTGCCCACCGGGCCGCCGCCCGCCGGAACCTCGCTGACCGTCGCCGTCCGCAGTTCGCGCATTCAATTCGCCGAATCCGGCATCGGAGAGAAACTCCCCTTCACCGTCTCCGAGTGGCCCAATCTGAGCGCCGGACCCGACATCATCCAGGGATTCCGGGCGCGCTCCATCGACCTGGCGAGCAACGCCGGAATTCCGCCGATCCAGGCCGAGGCCATCGGCGTGGAGTCCCGGATCGTCGCCGTACAGGTCCGCAGGCAGCCTTCGTACGTGTTCGCCACCGCACCCGGCTCCGCGATCCGGGGCGTCGCGGACTTCCGGGGCAAGAAGATCGCCTTCTCCCAGGGGCAGGCGCAGGGCGTGGTCGTCCTGCGGGCCCTGAAGCAGGCCGGAATGGGCAACGGCGACGTGGACCTGGTCGAGCTGCCGAGCACCCAGTTCCTCACCGCGCTCCAGTCCAGGCAGGTCGACGTCGCGCCGCTCGGCGAGCCGACCCTCACCAAGTACCTCTCCCGGTACGCCGGGGACGGCGCCCGCCGGGTGCCCACCGACGTCGTGGACCTGCTGACCGTCCTCTGGGCCCCCGTCGAGGTCCTGAACGACCCGGCGAAGGCCGCGGCCGTCCGCAGCTTCGTCCCCCTGTGGGCGCAGGGTCTGGTGTGGGCGTGGGAGAACACCGACCGCTGGATCGACGCCTACTACGTCAAGGACCAGGGCGTGAAGGAGGCCGACGGGCGCCGGATCGTCGCCTCCCTCGCCAAGCCGCGGTTCCCCGTCTCCTGGGACAAGGCCATCGCCTGGGAGCAGGAGACCGCCGACCTGCTCGCCGAGGGCGGGTTCGTGCCGAAGGTGGACGCCGCCTCGCTGTTCGACCGGCGCTTCGAGGGCCTCGCGTCCGGCGCCGTGGCCGCCCAGTACCGGGAGGGATCATGACCGACGCGCTGACCGACGTCCGTACCCCCGCGGCGACGGGGACCCTGGCCCCGCCGGAGGAGAAGGCCCCCGCCGCCCGGAAGGTCCCCGTCCCGGGTCCCGCCGCCCCGCCCCGCTCCGGCGCCCGCCGGCGGCGGCGCCTCGGCCCCGGCAAGGGCGTCCCCTTCGGCCGGCTCCTCGGACCCGTGCTCCTCGTCGCCGTCTGGTGGGCCGCCTCCGCGGCCGGTTACCTCGACCCCCGCATCCTCTCCGGTCCCGGGGCGGTCGTCTCCACGGCCGTCGAGCTGATCTCCGACGGACGCCTCCAGGGCAACGTGCTCGTCTCGCTCCGGCGGGCCGGCTCCGGACTGCTCCTCGGCGTCGGCGCGGGCGTGCTGCTCGCCGTGACCGCCGGACTCAGCCGCACCGGCGAGTACCTGGTCGACGGCCCGCTCCAGATCAAGCGCGCCATCCCGTCCCTCGCGATGCTGCCGCTGCTCATCCTCTGGCTCGGCATCGGCGAGCAGATGAAGGTCACCGTCATCGCCCTCGGCGTCGCCGTGATCGTCTACATCAACACCTACGCCTCGCTGACCGGCATCGACAGCCGTCACGTGGAGCTCGCGGAGGTCCTGGAGCTGAGCCGCTGGACGTTCCTGCGCAAGGTCGTCCTGCCCGGCTCGCTGCCCGGCTTCTTCGTGGGGCTGCGGCTCGGCGTCACCTCGTCCTGGCTGGGCCTGATCGTCGTCGAGCAGGTCAACGCCACCAGCGGCATCGGATACATGATGTTCCAGGCCCAGCAGTACGCCCAGTCCGACGTGATCATCGTCGGCCTGGTGGCCTACGGAACCTTCGGCTTCGCCTCCGACGCCCTCGTCCGCGCCGTCGAGAGGAGGGCCCTGTCATGGCGACGCACGCTGGCGGGCTGACGAAGGACCCGCGCCCCGCCGTCCCGGGGACGCGCGACCCCCGCCCCGCCGCCCCGGGAACGGCCGCCCCCGCCGTACGGGCCGGGCGCCTGGTCCGCCGCTTCGGCGACCGGACCGTCCTCAAGGAGATCGACCTCGCCCTGGGCGCCGGGGAGTTCACCGCCCTCCTCGGCCGCAGCGGCTCCGGCAAGTCCACCCTGCTGCGGGCCGTCGCCGGCCTCGACCACGACGTCGAGGGCTCGGGGGAGCTGCTGGTCCCCGAGCGGGTCTCGCTCTCCTTCCAGGACTCCCGGCTGCTGCCCTGGCTGCGGGTCCTGGACAACGTGACCCTCGGACTGCGCGGGCCCGGCGCCCGCGACCGGGGCCTGACCGCGCTCGCCGAGGTCGGCCTCGCCGGCCGCGAACGGTCCTGGCCGCACGAGCTGTCCGGCGGCGAGCAGCAGCGGGCCGCGCTCGCCCGCGCGCTCGTACGCGACCCCGAACTGCTGCTGGCCGACGAGCCGTTCGGCGCGCTCGACGCGCTGACCCGGATCAAGATGCACGACCTGCTCCGCGAGCTGTACGAGCGCCACCGGCCGGCCGTCCTGCTCGTCACCCACGACGTGGACGAGGCCGTCGAGCTCGCGGACCGCGTCCTGGTCCTGGACGAGGGGGCCATCTCGGTCGACCTCGCCATCGACCTCCCCACCCCGCGCGACCGGCGCGACCCGCGCTTCCAGGAGCACCGCGACGCCCTGCTCGCCGCGCTCGGCGTGCACTCCGACCCGCACGCTTCCGTCCCGCCCCAGCCCGCCCCCCGCCAGGAGGACCGCCCCCATGTCTCCCACGCCTGACCGCCCCGCCCGCAAGCCGCTCCACCTCAACGCCTTCCTGATGTCGGTCGGCCACCACGAGGCCGCCTGGCGGCTCCCCGAGAGCCCCGCCACCACCGGCACCGGCACCGCGCACTACCAGAACCTCGCCCGCATCGCCGAACGCGGCAAGCTCGACTCGGTCTTCCTCGCGGACAGCCCGGTCCAGCACGGGGACCCCGGGCGCCGGCCCGTCAGCAAGCTGGAGCCGACCGTCCTCCTCACCGCCCTGGCCGCCGTCACCTCGCACATCGGGCTCATCGCCACCGCCTCCACCAGCTACAACGAGCCCTTCAACCTGGCCCGCCGCTTCAACTCCCTGGACCACGTGTCGAACGGGCGGGCCGGCTGGAACATCGTCACCACCGCCGGGGCCGACGCCGCCCGCAACTTCGGCCTCGACGACACCCCGCTGCACCGCGAGCGCTACCGGCGCGCCGCCGAGTTCGTCGACGTGGCCACCAAGCTCTGGGACAGCTGGGCCGACGACGCGGTGGTGGCCGACAAGGAGGCCGGGGTCCACGCCCGCGCCGACCGGGTCCGGCCCATCGGGCACCGGGGCGAGTTCTTCCGCGTGGACGGCCCGCTGAACGTCGAGCGCTCCCCGCAGGGCTACCCCCTCCTCGTCCAGGCCGGGTCGAGCGAGGACGGCAAGGACTTCGCCGCCCGCTACGCCGAGGCCGTCTTCACCGCCCAGCAGACCCTGGAGGAGGGCACCGCCTTCTACAAGGACGTCAAGCGGCGGGCGCTCGCCTTCGGCCGGGATCCCGACGGCATCAAGATCCTCCCCGGCATCGTCCCCGTCATCGGCGACACCGAGGCGGAGGCCCGCGAGCTGGACGCCGAGCTCGACCGCCTCATCGTGCCCGAGTACGCCAAGCGCCAGCTCGCCCAGCGGCTGCGGATCGCGCCCGACGACCTCGACCTGGACGCCGAGCTGCCCGAGGACATCCCGACCGAGGACGAGATCGAGGGCGCCAAGAGCCGCTACACGCTGATCGTGGAGCTGGCCCGGCGCGAGCGGCTGACCGTACGGCAGCTCATCGGGCGCCTGGGCGGCGGCCGGGGCCACCGTACGTTCGCGGGCACCGCCGAGCAGATCGCCGACACCATCGAGCACTGGTACGTCAGCGGCGCGGCCGACGGCTTCAACATCATGCCGGCCGTCCTGCCGTCGGGCCTGGAGGCCTTCGTGGACCGGGTGGTGCCGATCCTCCAGGAGCGCGGCCTGTTCCGCACCGAGTACACCGGCACCACCCTGCGCGAGCACTACGGCCTGCCCCGGCCCGCCAACCGCCTGTTCGACACCGCCGGACAGGACACCGCCGGACAGGACACCGCCGGGCAGGGCGCTGCCGGGCACGAGGCCGCCGGGCTGGTCGAGGCCCGGTGAGCGACTGTCCCACCCGCGAGGACGTCGAGGCGGCGCGGCCCGGCTGGGCCCGCCGCCTCGGCGGGTACGCGCTCCGCCGCCGCACCGACCTCCTGCTCGCCTTCGGCTCCGCCGCCGTGGCCGCCGTCGCCACCGCCACGCTGCCGCTCCTCCTCCGGCACGTCGTGGACGGCGTCACCGGCTCCGCGACCGCCTCCCTCACCCCCTGGATCCTGCTGCTCACCGGCATCGGCGCCGTCCGCTTCGCCGGGAGCTTCGTCCGCCGCTACTGCTCCGGGCGGCTCTCCCTCGGCGTCCAGTACGACCTGCGCAACGACGCCTTCGCGGCCCTGCTGCGCCTGGACGGCGCCCAGCAGGACGACCTGCGCACCGGCCAGGTGGTGAGCCGGTCCATCTCCGACATCACCCTCATCCAGACGCTGCTGCAGTTCCTGCCCAACATGACCGGAAACGCCCTGATGTTCTGCGTCTCGCTGGTCTTCATGGCGTGGCTCTCGCCGCTGCTCACCGTCGTCGCCCTGGTCGTCGGCCCGCTCCTGTGGCTGATCGCCCTGCGCGGCCGGCGCACCCTCTTCCCCGCGAACTGGCACGCCCAGCAGGAGGCGGCCGAGGTCGCCTCCGCCGTCGAGGCCACGGTCACCGGGGTACGGATCGTCAAGGGCTTCGGCCAGGAGGAACGCGAACTGAAGGGCCTGGAGCGGCGCGTACGCGGCCTGTTCGCGTCCCGGCTGCGGGTCGTCGCCTTCACCAGCCGTTACAACCCGGCCCTCCAGGCCGTCCCCGCCCTCGGCCAGGTCGCGGTCCTCGCGCTCGGCGGCTGGCTGGCGCTCGACGGCCGGGTCTCGCTCGGCACCTTCCTCGCCTTCACCGCCTACCTCGGCTCCTTCGTCACCCCGGTCCGCCAGGTGGCGACCCTGCTCACCGTCTGGCAGCAGGCCAGGGCGGGCGCGGAGCGGGTCTTCGAGGTGATCGACGAGAAGCCGGGGATCACGGACCCGCCGGACACCGTTCCTTCCGGCACCACCGCACCGCCCCCCGGCCCCCCGACCCTCGTCTGGGACGGCGTGACCTTCGCCCACGGGAACGGCGAACCCCTCCTCGAAGGCTTCAGCCTGGACGTGCGCCCGGGCGAGACGCTCGCGCTCATCGGCCCGGCGGGCTGCGGCAAGTCCACCGCCGTCGCACTCCTGCCCCGCTTCTACGACACGGCGGCGGGCGCGGTCCGGATCGGCGGCCGCGACGTCCGCGACCTTCCGCTGTCCGCCCTGCGCTCCCGCATCGGCTTCGTCTTCGAGGAGAGCCTGCTGCTCTCCGACACCGTGCGGGCCAACATCGCGTACGGACGTCCGGACGCCACCGACGAGGAGATCCGGGCCGCCGCCCGCCTCGCCCGCGCCGACGCGTTCGTCGACCGGCTCCCCGAGGGGTACGACACCGTCGTCGGCGAGCAGGGCCTGACGCTCTCCGGCGGCCAGCGCCAGCGGATCGCGCTCGCCCGCGCCCTGCTCACCGACCCCGAGGTCCTGGTCCTGGACGACGCCACCTCCGCGATCGACGCCCGCACCGAGGCCGAGATCCACGCCTCCCTGACCGGGGCCGGGCGCCGCTCCACCACCGTCCTCGTCGCCCACCGGGAATCCACCCTGGAGCTGGCGGACCGGATCGCGGTCATGGACGGCGGCCGGATCGTGGACACCGGCACCCTGGAGGAACTGCGCTCCCGCTCGGCGCTCTTCCGCTCGCTCCTGGCCGCCGACGACGACACCGAGGACCGGGCGGAGGCACCGGAGGCCCCGGTCGCCGGCGTCACCGAGGAGCTGTGGCGCCGCCCGGCGGACGGTGCCGCCCCCGCCCACGACGAGAACACGGCCGTACGGGCCGCCAACGCGCTCGCCGAGGCCGCCGCCACCTCCGGACCCGGCCGCGGCGGACCCGGCGGCGGGGTCCTCGGCTCCGCCCCGCCCGCCCCCGAACTCCTCGCCGCCCTGGAACGGCTCCCGCTGCCCGCCGACGACCCGAAGGTCCCCCTGGACCAGGCGGTCTCGGCCGACCCCTCGTTCCACCTCGGCACCCTTCTGCGGCCCTTCCGGCTCCCGCTGCTCGCCGGTCTGCTCCTGGTCGCCGCGGACGCCCTCGCACAGATCGCCGTCCCCGTCCTCGTACGCCACGGCGTGGACGGCGGCGTCGCGCACCAGGCCCGGGGCGTCCTCCTCGCCGCGTCCCTGGCCGCCGCCGTGGTCGTCGCCCTGAACTGGCTCGTCGGCGTCGCCCAGGTCCGCACCACCGGGCGCACCGGCGAACGGCTCCTCTACACCCTGCGGATCAAGACCTACGCCCAGTTGCAGCGGCTCGGCCTCGACTACTACGAGGGGGAGCTCGGCGGCCGGATCATGACCCGGATGACCACCGACGTGGACGCCCTGTCGAACTTCCTCCAGACCGGGCTCATCACCGCCGTCGTCAGCCTCCTCACCGTCCTCGGCGTCCTGGCCGCCCTCCTGGTGATCGACGCCGGCCTCGCCCTGGTCCTGCTGGCCGCGCTGCCGCTGCTGATCGCCGCGACCGCCGTCTTCCGCCACTACTCGGTGCCCGCCTACCTGGAGGCCCGGGAGCGGATCAGTACGGTCAACGCCTGCCTCCAGGAGAACGTCGGGATGCTGCGCGTCACCCAGGCGTTCCGGCGCGAGCGGCACAACGCCGCCCACTTCGCCGCGCTCGCCTGGTCCTTCCGCGACTCGCGGCTGCGCGCCCAGCGCTACATGGGCACCTTCTTCCCGTTCGTGGAGTTCCTCGGCACGCTCTCCACCGCCGCCGTCCTGGCCGTCGGCGTCGGGCAGGTGCGCTCCGGGGAGCTGACCGCCGGGACCCTGATCGCCTTCCTGCTCTACGTCGAGCTGTTCTTCTCGCCGATCCAGCAGCTCTCCCAGGTCTTCGACGGCTACCAGCAGGCGGTCGTCGGGATGAGCAGGCTGCGGTCCCTGATGCGCACGCCCGTCGCCACGCCCCGGGCGGCGGAGCCCCGCCCGGTGACCTCGCTGCGCGGCGAGGTCGAGTTCGACGACGTGTCGTTCCACTACGCGGGCGGCCGGGAGCGGGACGTCCTCCACGGCGTCCGGCTGCGCGTCGCCCCCGGCGAGACGGTCGCGCTCGTCGGCACCACCGGCGCGGGCAAGTCCACGATCGTCAAGCTCCTGGCCCGCTTCTACGACCCGGTGGCCGGGACGGTACGGGTCGACGGGCACGACCTGCGCGACCTGGACCCGACCGGCTACCGGCGCAGGCTCGGGATCGTCCCGCAGGAGCCGCACCTGTTCGGCACCACCGTCCGCGACGCCATCGCCTACGGGCGCCCGGACGCCACCGACGCCGAGGTGGAGGCCGCCGCCCGCGCGGTCGGCGCCCACGACGCGGTGGCCGCCCTGCCCGCCGGCTACCTGACCCCGGTGGGGGAGCGGGGGCACGGCCTGTCGGCCGGGCAGCGCCAGCTCCTCGCCCTCGCCCGCGCCGAGCTGATCGACCCGGACGTGCTGCTCCTGGACGAGGCGACCGCCTCGCTCGACCTCGCCACCGAGCGGCGCGTGGCCGCCGCCGTGGACGCCCTCAGCCGCCGCCGTACGACCCTCGTCGTCGCGCACCGGCTCACCACCGCCGCCCGCGCGGACCGGGTGGTCGTCCTGGAGGCGGGCACCGTCGTCGAGAGCGGTACCCACGCCCAGCTGCTCGGCGCGCAGGGGCCGTACCGGCGCCTCTGGGACGCCTACCGGCAGGGCGGCACCACGACCACGACCCGTACCACCCCGTCCGCCCCTCCGGCGGCGGAGCACCACGACCGACTCGTTCAAGGGAGTGCGCGATGACCACCGAACACCGCCTGCTGGGCCGCACCGGCGTCCGGGTGAGCCCGCTGTGCCTGGGCACCATGATGTTCGGCGCCCGCGGCAACACCGACCACGCCGACGGCGTCCGGATCATCCACAGGGCCCTGGACTCCGGCATCAACTTCGTGGACACCGCCGACGTCTACTCGGCCGGGGAGTCGGAGACGATCGTCGGCAAGGCGCTCGCCGGGGGCCGCCGGGAGAACGTCGTCCTGGCCACCAAGTTCCACGGCAGCCTCGGCGACGACCCCAACGAGCGCGGCAACAGCCGCCGCTGGATCGTCCGCGAGGTCGAGAACAGCCTGCGCCGCCTCGGCACCGAGTGGATCGACCTCTACCAGGTGCACCGGCCCGAGCCGGAGACCGACTTCGACGAGACCCTCGGCGCCCTGACCGACCTCGTGCGCCAGGGCAAGATCCGCTACATCGGCACCTCCACCTTCGAGCCCTCCGCGATCGTGGAGGGCCAGTGGACCGCCGAGCGCCGGGGCCGCGAGCGGGTCGTCGCCGAACAGCCGCCGTACTCCCTGCTCGCCCGGGGGATCGAGCGCGAGGTGCTGCCCGTCGCCCAGCGGTACGGGCTCGGGGTCCTCACCTGGAGCCCGCTGGCCGGCGGCTGGCTGTCGGGCCGCTACCGCAGGGGCGCGGAGCAGCCGCGGTCCAGCCGGAGCGACCGCCAGGCCGGCCGCTTCGACATCGGATCGCCCGAGAACGCGGCCAAGCTCGACGCCGCCGAGGCGCTGGCCCAGCTCGCCGGGGAGGCCGGGCTCACCCTCGTCCAGCTCGCCCTCGCCTTCGTCCTGGAGCACCCCGCCGTCACCTCGGCGATCATCGGGCCCCGGACCTTCGAGCAGCTGGAGGCCCAGCTCGGCGCGGACCGGATCCGGCTGAGCCGGGACGTCCTCGACCGGATCGACAAGATCGTGCCGCCGGGCACGAACCTGTCCGCCCGGGACGCCGGCTACGTGCCGCCGGCCCTCGCCGACGCGGAACTGCGCCGCCGCCCCCGGCCCTGATCCTTCGAAGAAGGCTCAGAGCCGGGCCGACTTGAGGGACATGTGGAGCAGCAGCCGGTCCTCGCCGTCGTCCAGGTCGAGCCCGGTGAGCTGCTCCACCCGGGACAGCCGGTAGTAGAGGGTCTGCCGGTGGATGCCCAGGGCCGCCGCCGTGCGCCCCGCCTGGCCCGCGTGGTCGAGGTACGCCTCGGCCGTGCGGGCCAGTTCCGCGTGGGCGGGGGCGAGCAGCGGCGCGACGACCGGATCGACCTCGGGGTGGTAGAGCGCCGCCAGGAGCCGGTACGGGCCGATCCCCGCCCACTCCGCGACCGGCCCCAGCCTCGGCTGCGCCGTCGCGGCGCGGGCCGCCGTGCTCGCCTCCCGCCAGGCCGCCGGAAGCTCCGCGAGGCCCCGGCGCGGGGTCGCGATCCCGGCCGGGGCCTCCCCGCGCAGCCGCTCGGCGGCCGAGCGGGCGGGGGAGGGGTCCTCGGCCGTGCGCAGCCGTACGAGGAGGGCGAGGGAGGCGGCGTCCGGGAGCGCGGCGACCGCCGCCGCGCCGGGGACGGCCCGTACCGAGGGGGCGTCCCCCTGCCACGGGGTCACGCAGACGACGGTGTGCAGTCCGTCCGCGCCGGGCCCCAGGGCCGCCCGCAGCGCCGCGACGGCCATGTCGCTCTGCCAGCCGCGCCCGGCGGTCAGGGCCGCGGCGAACTCGCGCGAGAGGTCCGCGCCCGCCCGCTCCTCGTCGGCGAGGAGCCCGCCGATCCGGGCGGCCACCTCCATGGCGGCCGCCAGCCGCTCGGGCGTGGGCCCCGGCTCGGCGTCGAGCAGCCACACGTACCCGAGGACGACCCCCCGGTGGCGTACGGGGAGGCAGATCCGGTCCCGGAAGACGCCCGCGTCCGGGGAGGCGGGGATGCGGACCGGGCCCTCCGCCCGGGTGATGCCGAAGCCCTCGAACCAGGCGCGGACCGCCGGGGTGGACCGCCGGGTCAGGATCGACCGCGTCCGGACCGGGTCCATCGCCGTGTCGTCGTCGCTGTCGTGGGCGCCGAAGGCGATCAGCCCGAAGTCGCGGTTCTCCAGCGTCGCCGGGGCCCCGAGGAGTGCGGAGATCTCGTCCACCAGGTCTTGGTAATCGCCCTTCACCGCGCCATTCTCGCACCCTCTCAGACAGATGTATGAGAGACGGGCCACGGATGCGTGACAGCTGTAGATGGCGGACGATCGGACCGATCCATAGGTTTCACGGTGGTTATCCGTGCTGTTCCCGGTTCGTTCTCTTCATCCGGGTACGGCCCCGTTCTACCCTTGCCCTCTGGAGGTGCCCCGTGCTGGGTCCCGTGATCCTCGCCGCGTCGCGCAGCGACAAGATGCGCCGTTTCGTGTCGGCCGCGCCCGGGACCAAGCAGGTCGTGGCACGCTTCATCGCCGGCGAGACCGTGGACGACGTCGTCCCGATCGTGCGGGAGCTGAGCGAGCGCGGCCTGGAGGTCACCCTCGACGTCGTCGGCGAGGACATCACCACCGTCGAGCAGTCGCACGCCGCCCGGGACGCCTACCTGGAGCTGATCGGCCGCCTCGAGGAGCTGGGCCTCGGCGAGCGCGCCGAGATGTCCGTGAAGCTCTCCATGTTCGGCCAGTCGCTCGACGACGGCCACGAGCTGGCCCTCGCCAACGTCCGGCCGGTCGTCGAGGCCGCCGCCGGGATCGGCACCACCGTCACCCTGGACGCCGAGGACCACACCACCCTCGACTCGATGTTCGCCATCCACGAGGAGCTGCGGAAGGACTTCCCGCAGACCGGCTGCGTCATCCAGGCGTACCTCTTCCGCACCGAGGACGACGCCCGCCGCCTCGCCGCGAACGGCTCCCGCGTCCGGATCGTGAAGGGCGCCTACAAGGAGCCCGCCTCCGTCGCCATCCAGGACAAGCCCGAGATCGACAAGGCGTACGTCCGGATCACGAAGATCCTGATGGAGGGCTCCGGCTACCCGATGATCGGGTCCCACGACCCGCGCCTGATCTCCGTCGGCCAGGAGCTGGCCCGCCGCGCCGGGCGCAAGCCGGACGAGTACGAGTTCCAGATGCTGTACGGCATCCGGAGCGAGGAGCAGAACCGCCTCGCCGCCGAGGGCCACCGCATGCGCGTCTACACCGCGTACGGCACCGACTGGTACGGCTACTTCATGCGCCGCCTGGCGGAGAAGCCGGCCAACCTCCTCTTCTTCGTCCGCTCCATCCTCACCAAGGGCTGAGCCCCACCACCCCTCCGAAGGAGTACAGAGACTCATGGACGCTGTGACCCAGGTCCCCACTCCCGTCAACGAGCCGGTGCACGGCTACGCCCCCGGCTCCCCCGAGCGCGCCCGTCTGGAGCTCAAGCTCAAGGAGCTGGCCGAGAACCCGCGCGAGCTGCCGATGACCATCGGCGGCGTGAAGCGCCTGGGCGGCGGCGAGGAGTTCGAGGTCGTCCAGCCGCACAACCACCGGGCCGTCATCGGCACCTTCCGCGGCGCCACCACGCAGGACGCCCAGGACGCGATCGACGCCGCCCTGGCCGCCGCCCCCGCCTGGCGCGCGATGTCCTTCGACGACCGCGCCGCGATCATCCTGCGCGCCGCCGAGCTGCTCGCCGGTCCGTGGCGCGAGACGCTGGCCGCGTCCACCATGCTCGGCCAGTCCAAGACCGCCCAGCAGGCCGAGATCGACACCCCGTGCGAGCTCGTCGACTTCTGGCGCTTCAACGTGGCGTACGCCCGCCAGATCCTGGCCGAGCAGCCCCCGGCCAACTCGCCGGGCGTCTGGAACCGCCTGGACCACCGCCCGCTCGAAGGCTTCGTCTACGCGATCACGCCGTTCAACTTCACGGCCATCGCGGGCAACCTGCCCACCGCCCCCGCCCTCATGGGCAACGTGGTGGTCTGGAAGCCGTCCCCGACGCAGACCCACGCCGCCGTGCTCCTCATGGAGCTCCTGGAGGAGGCCGGCCTGCCCAAGGGCGTCATCAACCTGGTGACCGGCGACGGCATCGCCGTCTCCGAGGTGGCCCTGAACCACCGCGACCTGGCCGGCATCCACTTCACCGGCTCGACCAAGACCTTCCAGCACCTGTGGAAGACGGTCGGCAACAACATCGAGAACTACCGCTCGTACCCGCGGATCGTCGGCGAGACCGGCGGCAAGGACTTCGTCGTCGCCCACCCCAGCGCCGACCGCGCCGTCCTGAAGACCGCGCTGACCCGCGGCTCCTTCGAGTACCAGGGCCAGAAGTGTTCGGCGTCCTCGCGCGCGTACGTCCCGGCCTCGATCTGGAACGACGGCTTCAAGGAGGAGTTCGCGGCCGAGGTCGACGGCATCACCATGGGTGACGTCACCGACCTGTCGAACTTCATCGGCGCCGTCATCGACGACCGCTCGTTCGCCAAGAACAAGGCGGCGATCGACCGTGCCAAGTCCGACCCGAGCTGCACGATCGTCGCCGGCGGCACCTACGACGACTCGGTGGGCTGGTTCGTCCGCCCGACCGTCATCGAGTGCACCGACCCGGAGAACGAGGTCTTCACGACCGAGTACTTCGGCCCGATCCTCGCCGTGCACGTCTACGAGGACGACAAGTACGACGAGATGCTGACCCAGATGGAGTCGGTCTCGGACTACGCGCTCACCGGCTCGGTCATCGCCAACGACCGCGCGGCCGCCGCGTACACGATGGAGAAGCTCCGCTACGCCGCGGGCAACTTCTACATCAACGACAAGTCGACCGGCGCCGTCGTCGGCCAGCAGCCCTTCGGCGGCGGCCGCGCCTCCGGCACCGACGACAAGGCCGGCGCCCCGCAGAACCTGATGCGCTGGACGCTGACCCGCGCCATCAAGGAGACCCTGGTCCCGCCGACCGAGTACGGCTACCCGCACATGGGCTGACGCCCGCCCGCCGCGCGAGCGGCCCCTGCCCCTGCCGGGCAGCCACCTGCCCCTCGCGGGCAGGCCCCTGACACCGCCCCCTTCCTCGGTCCCCCAACCGAGGTCGGGGGCGGTTCCCATGGGTGGGGTCAGCGCACCCGCCGGGTCAGGAAGTCGTCCATCAGCTCCGCGATCCGCGGCGCGTGGGTCTCCAGGGCGAAGTGGCCGGTGGGCAGGAGGTGGACCTCGGCGTCCGGGAGGTCGCGGCGGAAGGCCTCGGCGCCCGCCGGGACGAAGACCTCGTCGCCCTCGCCCCAGACGGCGAGGAGGGGGACCCGGGAGGTGCGGAAGTACTCCTGGAAGGCCGGGTACAGGGCGAAGTTGGAGCCGTAGTCGGTGATCAGGGCCAGTTGGATGCCGTCCTGGCCCTCGCGGGCCATCAGAGCGGCGTCGTGGTGCCAGGCGTCGGGGCTGAGGAGGTCGCGGTGTTCGGCGGGGACGCCCGTCTCGTACTGCCACCGGATGCCGTCGACGGAGCGGATGGCGCGGACCGGGGCCTCGGTCTCCGGGGTGCGCTCCTCGATCAGGGCGAGGACCGGGGCCCAGGCCTCGGCGCCGAGCCCCTCCTCGTACGCGTTGCCGTTCTGGGTGACGATCGCGGTGATCCGCTCGGGGTGGGCGAGGGCGAGGCGGAGGCCGATGGGGGCGCCGTAGTCCTGGACGTAGAGCGCGAACCGGTCCAGGCCGACGGCCTCGGTGAACTCTGCGGTGAGGGAGGCCAGTTCGGCGAAGGAGTAGGGGAAGTCGTCGGCGGAGGGCGCGGAGCTGCGGCCGAAGCCGAGGTGGTCGGGGGCGATCAGGTGGTAGCGGTCGGCCAGGAGCGGGATCAGGTCGCGGAACATGTGCGAGCTGGTGGGGAAGCCGTGCAGCAGGAGCAGGGCGGGCGCGTCGGCCGGGCCGGCCTCCCGGTAGGCGATCTCGTGCCCGCGGACGGTGGCGGTGCGGTGGCGGGTCGGCAGTACGGACATCTTCTAACCCCTTGGTCGACAATGAACGGTTAGGCCTCGGCGGGGTGATCCCAGCAGGCCGGGAGTAACCTGTCAATTTACTTTCAACGGTTAGTTCGATGTGGGAGGGTGAGGCGCATGACCGTGAGGACCGCGCCCACCCATGAACTCGGAGCCGCCCGGCTCCGCTCCGTACGCGAGATGCTCGACACCGCCTTCGAGGGCGGCTTCGACGACGAGGACTGGGACCACACCCTCGGCGGCGTCCACGCCTGGATCGAGGACGAGGTGGGCATCGCCGCCCACGGCGCCGTCGTCATGCGCCGGCTGCTCCACGCGGGCCGCTCGCACCGCGTCGGGTACGTGGAGGGGGTCGCCGTCCGGGCCGGCCTGCGCCGCCGGGGGCTCGGCGGGGCGGTCATGGCCGAACTGGAGCGGGTGATCGACGGGGCGTACGCCTTCGGGGCGCTCTCCGCCTCGGACGAGGGGGCCGCGCTCTACCGGGCGCGCGGCTGGCGCGTCTGGGAGGGGCGCGTCGAGGCGCTCTCGCCCGCCGGGATCGTGCGCCTCCCGGAGGAGGAGGGGGGCGTCTTCCTGCGCCCGGCGGGCGGACGCGTCCTGCCGGGCCCCGCCGCCCCGCTGGTCTTCGACTGGCGGGACGGCGATGTGACGTGAGGGGGGAGGGGGCCGCCCGGTGCGTGCGGGATGCGGGATGCGGGGTGCGCGGTGTGCGCTGCCCGCTCGGTGCGTGCGGGCGTTCAGCTCTTCCCGGTCGTCCCCGCGCCCCCCGGCACCGCCTCCCGCCTCGCCATGACCGCCGTCGTGACGGCCCAGCCGACCCCCATGAGCACCATCGCGTATCCCGGCGGGCCGAGGGCGACGAAGGCGGTCGCCGCCAGTACCGTCCAGACGGCGAGCGCCGCCTTCCCGCGCCGGCTCAGGAACAGCCACTGCGCGGGCGGCGGCGGCACGGAGGCCGGGGTCCCCGCAGGGCCCGCGGTCGCCGCCTTCGGGCGCTTGAAGTAGCCGTACGTCAGCCACTCGCCGCACGGCTCCCAGCCCTCCGGCTCCAGCTCGTCCAGGACCTGCGCGCGACGGCGGTCCGTGATCACCTCGCGCCGGTACTCCCAGGCGAGCTCGGCCCCCGGCACCCGGCGGCAGACGAAGCGGCCGATCGCGTCCAGGGACTCGACCTCCCACCCCTGGTCCCCGTGGACGGCCAGCATTTGGCGGTCGTTGAAGAGGTCGGCGGTCCACGTCCAGTGCTCCGCCGACCCGTCCGGCTCCCCGGGGGCCGGGGCGAGTCCGCCGAGCCGGGCCGCGAACCGGGCGGCGGGCCCGAACTCCTCCTCCGGCGCGGTTCCCGTCTCCGCGAGGTGCCCGCGCAGTTCGGCGACGGTCCGCCCGATCTGCTCCTCGGGCACGTCCGCCGCGCGCAGTGCGCCCGCCAGTTCCTCGAAGTAGGCGTCGGTCGTCATGGTGCCGTCCCCCCTGTGCGCAGTTGCGTCCGTACGGCCCGGTGGAACTCCTCCCAGGCCGCGCCCTCGGCCGCCAGGTGCTCCCGGCCCGGCCCGGTGAGCCGGTAGTAGCGGCGGCCCGGCCCGCGCTCGGCGGCGCGGAACTCGGCCTCCACCAGACCGGCCTCCTCCAGGCGGTTCAGTACGGGATAGAGCGTCCCGCCCTTGATCTCGCCCAGGCCCGCCCCGGCGAGCGCCTTCGCGATCTCGTACCCGTAGCTCTCGCCGTCGGTCAGGCAGGAGAGGACGAGCAGGTCGAGGACTCCCTTGAGCCAGCTGGATCTGCGGTCTGCGGCCATGAACGCATTCCATCACTACCTAAGTAGGAAAGCAATCTAGGTGGGTGTGCCGAGTCGGGTGGTGGCGAGCGTCTTTCCCGGGAGCCGCGGGCCGTCGTCGGGTGACCCTCGGTGCCCCGCCGTCTCAGATAGTAGGAAGTCCGAGTAATTGTGGAGACAGATGCGGCACCCTGCCCTAGCTTTGTAGGAGCCGAACGTCTCGCCCCATCGGCGAATGGCGGTCGTGAGTGCGACGCCCCGTGCAGGCAACCCCTGCGGCGGCGCTCCCCGCCCCTTCCGGCACCTTCGATCACCACTGGTCCCCGCGCGCCGCCGACCGTCACCGGTCCGCGTGCGTCGCCGGCCCCCGCACGTCGGATCACCACTGATCTCTAGGAGTCGATCCCCATGGCCCCCACCGCCACCCAGGCCGCCCGCCGCGTCCGCCACTCCGCCGCCCGTCCCGCCGACGAGGCCCGCCAGAACGCCGCCGCCGCCCTCCAGCGCGCCCTCGACCGCCGCGACAACGGCGGCTCCACCGGCCACTGATCCACGCCGTTCCCCCCTCGGACGTTCGTCCACATGGTGGACGTAACGTGTCAGACGATGGGACGACCAGTAGGGTGCCGACATGTCTCACAGCATCGATCTCGCAGTCATCCCCGGCGACGGCATCGGCCAGGAGGTCGTGGCCCAGGGCCTCAAGGTCCTCTCGGCCGTCCTTCCCCAGGACGTGAAGCTGGAGACCGAGGAGTACGACTTCGGCGCCAAGCGCTACCACGCCACCGGTGAGACCCTCACCGACGCCGACCTGGACTCCCTCAAGAAGCACGACGCCATCCTGCTGGGCGCCATCGGCGACCCGTCGGTGCCCTCCGGCGTCCTGGAGCGCGGCTTCCTCCTGAAGCTCCGCTTCGCCTTCGACCACCACGTGAACCTGCGCCCCTCGAAGCTGCTCCCCGGCGTCGCGACCCCGCTCGCCGGGCAGCCCGAGATCGACTTCGTCGTGGTCCGCGAGGGCACCGAGGGCCCGTACACGGGCAACGGCGGCACCATCCGCAAGGGCACCCCGCACGAGGTCGCCACCGAGGTCTCGGTCAACACCGCCTTCGGCGTCGAGCGCGTGGTCCGGGACGCCTTCGCCCGCGCCCAGGCCCGCCCGCGCAAGAAGCTCACGCTGGTCCACAAGAACAACGTGCTGACCTTCGCCGGCCACCTCTGGACGGACACCTTCACCCGTGTGGCCGCCGAGTTCCCCGAGGTCACCACCGACTACCTGCACGTCGACGCCGCGACGATCTTCCTCGTCACCGACCCGGCCCGCTTCGACGTGATCGTCACCGACAACCTCTTCGGCGACATCATCACCGACCTCGCCGCGGCCGTCTCCGGCGGCATCGGCGTCGCCGCCTCGGGCAACATCAACCCGAGCGGCGAGTTCCCGTCCATGTTCGAGCCGGTCCACGGCTCCGCGCCGGACATCGCGGGCCAGGGCAAGGCCGACCCCACGGCCACCGTCCTCTCCGTCGCCCTCCTGCTGCGCCACCTCGGCTACGAGGCCGAGGCCGTCCGGGTCGAGGAGGCCGTCGCGGCCGACCTCACCGAGCGGGGCGACAGCGTCCGCACCACGGACGAGATCGGCGACGCGCTCGCCGCGCGAGTAGCGAGCTGACCCGCGCCGACTGACACACGACATCAGCCGCCGGGTCGCACTGCGCCCGGCGGCTGTCCCATGCGCGGCCGCGGGGTGCGCACCCGAAAGAACCCCGGACCGCGCCCGCCTGTTTCACGCACCGGTCCCCGCGCGCGATAATCGAACGCGGGGCCGCCGTATGCGGGCATCGTCGGACGTCCACTCCGTCAGGGACGAGCCGTCTCCGACAGTGGCGTACGCGCGCGGTCCTCTCCCCACGACCGGTGAAGGACACGCACTCATGACGACGCCCACGATCGAGCTCAAGCCCTCCTCCAGCCCGCTGTCCGACGCGGAGCGCGAGGCGATCCTGGCCAACCCGGGATTCGGCCGCCACTTCACCGACCACATGGTCACCATCCGGTGGACCGAGGGTCGCGGGTGGCACGACGCCCAGCTCGTCCCGTACGGACCGCTCGCGCTCGACCCGGCCACCAACGTCCTGCACTACGCGCAGGAGATCTTCGAGGGCCTGAAGGCCTACCGCCGCCCCGACGGCTCGGTCGCCAGCTTCCGCCCCGACGCCAACGCCCGCCGCTTCCAGGCCTCCGCCCGCCGCCTGGCCATGCCCGAGCTGCCCGTCGAGACCTTCGTCGAGGCCTGCGACGTCCTCGTCCGGCACGACAAGGCGTGGGTCCCGGAGCACGGCGGCGAGGCCTCGCTCTACCTGCGCCCGTTCATGATCGCGACCGAGGTCGGCCTGGGCGTCCGCCCGGCGAACGAGTACCTCTTCGTCGTCATCGCCTCCCCGGCCGGCCCGTACTTCCCCGGCGGCGTGAAGCCCGTCTCCATCTGGCTCTCCGAGGACCGCGTCCGCGCCGTCCCCGGCGGCGTCGGCGACGCCAAGACCGGCGGCAACTACGCGGCCTCCCTGCTCGCGCAGGCCGAGGCGGCGGCCAAGGGCTGCGACCAGGTCGCCTACCTCGACGCCGTCGAGCACAAGTGGGTCGAGGAGCTGGGCGGCATGAACCTGTACTTCGTGTACGGGGCCGAGTCCAATGAAAAGCCCAAGCTGATCACCCCCACCCTCACCGGCTCGCTGCTCGCCGGCATCACCCGCGACTCGCTGCTCAAGCTCGCCGCGGACCTGGGCCTGGAGGCCGAGGAGGGCCGCGTCTCCATCGACCAGTGGCAGGCCGACAGCGAGAACGGCACCCTGACCGAGGTCTTCGCCTGCGGCACCGCCGCCGTCATCACCCCGGTCGGCACCGTCAAGTCCGCGCGCGGCGAGTGGCGGCAGTCGGGCGGCGAGCCCGGCGAGGTCACGATGAAGCTGCGCGACGCGCTCCTCGCCCTCCAGACCGGCAAGGCCGAGGACACCCACGGCTGGATGCACGAGCTGGGATAGCCCTTACGGCTCCACCCGCAGCGGGGTCTCCGAGGCCGTCACGGTCCCGGGGGCCCCGTTCGGCGTCAGTACGGCGTACAGCGCGCCGCCCACGATCCCCGAGAGCACGAAGCTGCAGTCGATCCCGCCCGTCAGGGCGAGCAGCGGCCCCTCGTAGAGCGGCGTCGACACCGCGGCCAGGCCGACCGCCGCGCCGATCGCCCAGGAGGCGGTGGCGCGCGGGTGCCAGCCCGCCGAGAACCAGTAGACCCCGCCGCGCGAGCGGCGGTTGTAGACCTGGAGCGCCTCGGGGTCGTAGACGCCCCCGCAGCGCGCGTGCCCGATCAGGGCGATCACCGCCCACGGGGTGCCGATCGCGGTGAGCAGCAGCACGAACGAGGTCATCGCCGTCTGCGCGTCCGAGGCGAAGTGGCCGAGGAAGACGAAGGCCGTGGCCACCGCCGCGACCACGAGGGTGGCGCGCGCCCGGGTGGCCCGGGGCAGGATCGCGTCCAGGTCGAGCCCCATGGAGTACAGCATCAGACCGGCGTTGCCGACGGTGCCGGCCGTGGCCGCGACGAGCAGCGGCACCAGGTACCAGCCGGGCGAGGCGGCGACGAGCGGACCGGCGTAGTCGAGCGCCCCGTGGGCCGCGAGCGCCGTGTACGTGCCGAAGAGCTGCGGGACGAGCAGGCCCACGAGCAGGCCCAGACAGGTCGCCCGCCACACGGTCCGGGCGCTGTGCCGCTCGGGGGAGACGTACCGCGTGTAGTCGCCGAGCAGGGTGATGAAGGCGACCGGCCCGCTGAGCCCCGCCGCCACCGCAGAGAGCAGCCAGGTCGGCCAGAAGGAGCCCAGGAGGTACGGGGTGTCCGGCACCGCCGCCGTCGTGAAGTCCCCGGCGTACGCGACCAGGCCGACGGCCAGGAGCGCGGTCATGCCGACCGCGAGCGCCTTGCTCAGCCGCAGCAGCAGCCGGTAGCCGTACACCGCACCGACCACGGTGCAGGCGGCGAGCAGCGCGTAGACGACGGCGTGGGCGGCGCCGCCCGTGGGCAGGCCGGTCAGCCGGGAGAGGGTCCCCACCACGACGTCGCCGCCGATCCAGAGGGCCAGGGCGGTGTAGCCGAGCGAGAGCAGCAGCCCCACCACCGAGCCGACGAGCCGGCCGCGGACGCCGAAGAAGGCGCCGGAGGAGGTGGAGAGGTTGGTCGCGGTACGCAGGGAGATCAGCGCGAGCGGGGCGGTGACCGCGACGCCGACGAGGGTGCCGGTGACGACGGAGGTCACCGAGGCCCACAGGCCCAGGCCGAAGGAGACGGGGAGCCAGCCGAAGACGATCACCCCCAGGCAGAGGTTGGAGCCGAGCAGGATCGAGACGAGGTCGCGGGGGCCGCTGGTGCGTTCGGCCTCGGGGACGGTGTCGACTCCGCGCTGTTCTATCGGCATGGCGCCTCCTGGGGAGCTGGGAGAGGGGGCTGAGTGGACTGCTTTTGGAGTGGCGCTCAATGTGAACCGTGCCTGCACTCCGCGTCAATGCTTGGAACCGAGCGTCTCAACATTTAGAGTGATGCTCAAACAGGAGGTGTTTGGGACGTGCGACTGACTCCCACGGAACGCGACCGGCTGCTGCTCTTCGGCGCCGCCGAGCTCGCCCGGGCCCGCCGGGCCCGCGGACTGCGGCTCAACGTGCCCGAGGCGACCGCGCTCGTCGCGGACACGGTCTGCGAGGCCGCCCGCGACGGCAAGCGACTCGCCGAGGCGATCGAGGCCGCCCGCTCCGTCCTCGGCCCCGACGACGTCCTGCCCGGCGTCGCCGACGTCGTCACCGAGGTGCACGTCGAGGCCGTCTTCGACGACGGCTCCCGCCTCGCGGTCGTCTCCGACCCGATCGGCGGAGGAGGTCTCGGCCCGGACGCGCCCGGCGCGCTGCGCCCCGGTCCCGGCCACCCGGAGACCGAGCCCGCGCTCACCCTCCGCGTACGGAACACCGCGACCGTCCCCGTCAGCGTCACCTCCCACTTCCACTTCTTCGAGGTCAACCCGCGCCTGGACTTCGACCGGGCCGCCGCCTACGGCATGCGGCTCGCCATCCCCGCCGGCGCCTCCTTCCGCTTCGACCCGGGCGGCGAGGCCGAGGTCGGACTCGTGCCCATCGGCGGCGCCCGCGTCGCCATCGGCTTCGCGGGCCTGGTCGACGGCCCGCTGGACGCCCCCGGCGCCAAGGAGGAGGCCCTGCGCCGTGCGGCGGCCTGCGGCTACCTGGGGACCGGGGACCACGCGAAGGACGGAGAGAGCTGATGGACCCGTACGAGTACGCCTCCGTGCACGGCCCCCGCGCCGGCGACCGCGTCGTCCTCGGCGACTCCGGCCTCGTCGTCCGGGTCGAGTCCGACTCCCAGAGGCCGGGCGACGAGTTCCTCGCCGGCTTCGGCAAGACCGCCCGCGACGGACTCCACCTCAAGGCCGCCGCCGTCCGCGAGACCTGCGACGTCGTCATCAGCAACGTCCTGGTCATCGACGCCGTCCAGGGCATCCGCAAGGTCTCCATCGGCATCCGCGAGGGCCGGATCCACGCGATCGGCCGGGCCGGCAACCCCGACACCCTCGACGGCGTCGACGTCGTCGTCGGCACCGGCACCTCGATCGTCTCCGGCGAGGGCCTGATCGCCACCGCCGGAGCCGTCGACACCCACGTCCACCTCCTCTCGCCCCGGATCATGGAGGCCTCCCTGGCCTCCGGCGTCACCACCGTCATCGGCCAGGAGTTCGGCCCCGTCTGGGGCGTCGGCGTCAACTCGCCCTGGGCCCTCAAGCACGCCTTCAACGCCTTCGACGCCTGGCCCGTCAACATCGGCTTCCTCGCCCGCGGCTCGTCCTCCGACGGCGCGCCCCTGGTCGAGGCCCTGGCCGAGGGCGGCGCGTCCGGCTTCAAGGTCCACGAGGACATGGGCGCCCACACCCGCGCCCTCGACACCGCCCTGCGGGTCGCCGAGGAGCACGACGTGCAGGTCGCCCTGCACAGCGACGGCCTCAACGAGTGCCTGTCGGTCGAGGACACCCTGCGCGTCCTGGAGGGGCGCACGATCCACGCCTTCCACATCGAGGGCTGCGGCGGCGGGCACGTCCCCAACGTCCTCAAGATGGCGGGCGTGCCGAACGTCATCGGCTCCTCCACCAACCCCACCCTCCCGTTCGGCCGCGACGCGGTCGCCGAGCACTACGGGATGATCGTCTCCGTCCACGACCTGAAGACCGACCTGCCCGGCGACGCCGCCATGGCGCGCGACCGGATCCGGGCCGGGACCATGGGCGCGGAGGACGTCCTGCACGACCTCGGCGCGATCGGGATCACCTCCTCCGACGCGCAGGGGATGGGAAGGGCCGGCGAGACCGTACGCCGGACCTTCGCCATGGCCGGGAAGATGAAGGCCGAGCTGGGCCCCCTGGAGGGCGACGGCGCGCACGACGACAACGCGCGCGTCCTGCGCTACATGGCCAAACTCACCATCAACCCGGCGATCGCCCACGGCCTCGCGCACGAGATCGGCTCGATCGAGGCCGGCAAGCTCGCGGACATCGTGCTGTGGCGGCCCGAGTTCTTCGGCGCCAAGCCGCAGCTCGTCCTCAAGGCGGGCTTCCCCGCGTACGGGGTCGTGGGCGATCCGAACGCCGCCACCGACACCTGCGAACCGCTCGTCCTCGGCCCGCAGTTCGGCGCCCACGGCGCCACCGCCGCCGACATCTCCGTGGCGTTCGTCGCCCAGGCCGCCGTCGACCTCGGCGCCGACCGGATGCCGACCCGCCGCCGGCGCGTCGCCGTGCGCGGCACGCGCGGCATCGGCCCGGCCGACCTGCGGCTCAACTCCCGCGTCGGCGACGTCCAGGTCGACGACCGGACCGGCCTCGTCTCGCTCGACGGCTCCCCGATCCGCTCCGAGGCGGTCGAGTCCGTCTCCCTCAACCGCCTCTACTTCCTCTAGGACCCGCTGACCATGACGTACCGCATGCCCGCCGAGTGGACGCCCCACGAGCGCACCTGGATGGCCTGGCCCAGTCCCAACCCCACCTTCACCGACGCCGAGGAACTGGCCGCCGCCCGCGCCGCCTGGGCCTCGGTGGCCCGCGCCGTCCGCCGCTTCGAGCCGGTCACGATGGTCGTCGCCCCCGGCGACGCGGAGGGCGCCCGCGCGCTCCTCGGCGAGGACGTAGAGCTGGTCGAGCGCGACCTCGACGACGCCTGGATGCGGGACATCGGCCCGACCTTCGTCACGGACGGCACCGCACTGGCCGCCGTGGACTGGGTGTTCAACGGCTGGGGCGCCCAGGACTGGGCCCGCTGGGAGCACGACTCCAAGATCGCCCGCCACGTCGCGGACGTCGCGGACGTCCCCGTGCTCTCCTCCCCCCTCGTCAACGAGGGCGGCGCCATCCACGTCGACGGCGAGGGCACGGTCCTCCTCACCGACACCGTCCAGCTCGGCCCCGGCCGCAACCCCGAGTGGACCCGCGAGCAGGTCGAGGCCGAGATCCACGCCAAGCTGGGCACCACGAAGGCGATCTGGCTCCCGCACGGCCTCACCGCCGACTACGGCATGTACGGCACCCAGGGCCACGTGGACATCGTCGCCGCCTTCGCCCGCCCCGGCACGGTCCTCGTCCACAGCCAGCGGGACCCCGCCCACCCCGACTACGAGCGCTCCCGCATGCACGCGAGCATCCTGCGCGCCGCCACCGACGCCCGGGGCCGTCCCCTGGAGGTCATCGAGATCCCGGCCCCCACCGTCCTCAAGGACGAGGAGGGCGACTGGGTCGACTACTCCTACATCAACCACTACCTGTGCAACGGCGCCGTGATCCTCTGCGCCTTCGACGACCCCCACGACGAACTCGCCGCCGAGATCTTCCGCCGCCTCTTCCCGGACCGCGAGGTCGTCCCGACCGACGCCCGCACGATCTTCGCGGCCGGCGGCGGCATCCACTGCATCACCCAGCAGCAGCCGAAGGTCTGAAACCCGCTGGTGGCGCCCGCACGCCCCGTGGGAGCGTGCGGGCATGCCGATTCCGCACCCCGACGGCCGCTACGCCCTCACCACGATGTACTCCGTGCCCGACGACGCCTGGTACCTGGAGCTGGACGAGGTGGCTCGCGGCCGGACGGCGGTCACGGCGATCGTGCCCGACGAAGATCCCGCGCGGGAGCCCACCGTCTGCTTCGATCCGAACGGCGGGCACCAGGACGTCCCGTACGCGGTCATGCGCTGGTTCATGGACCGGGTGGACGAGGAGGTCCGCTCCTCCCGGGCCTGGATGGAGCTGCGTCCCGCCCTCGTCGCCGTGATCCACCGGCTCCGGCAGGAGTACCTCGGCGTCGTCGGCGACGACGACTTCCCCCTCGTCCTGGCCGAGGTGCGCGCCGAGGTCCCCGAGGGGGACCTGCCCGCCGTCCTGGAGGCCGCCTTCGGGCGGCGGCCCGACGGAACCACCATCCTGTAGAACGTACGAGTGAGTCAGAGCAGCAGCCCCCCGCCCCACCCCCGCCGCCGCAACCAGGCCGCGCCTCCCCGTGAGGAGGTGCTCGCCGCCGCCATGGGGACCATCGCCGAGCGCGGGCTCGACGGGCTCACCATGGCCGGGCTCGGGCGGCAGGTCGGGATGAGCAGCGGGCACCTGCTGTACTACTTCCGCACCAAGGACGAGCTGCTGCTCCAGACCCTGGAGTGGAGCGAGGGGCGGCTCGGGGCCCGGCGCGGCGCCCTGCTCTCCCGGCCCGGGACCGCCCGCGAGCGGCTCGACGGGTACGTGGACGTGTACGTGCCCGAGGGGCCGCGCGACCCGCACTGGACGCTCTGGCTGGAGGTCTGGAACCGCTCGCAGTACGCCGACGGCGACGCCCGCGCCCGCCAGGCCGCCATCGAGGGGGCCTGGCACCGGGACCTGGTCGCGATCCTGGCCGAGGGCGTCTCGCGCGGCGAGTTCCGGCCGGTCGACCCGGACCGGTTCGCCACCCGGATGCGCGCCCTGCTCGACGGCTTCAGCGTGCACGTCGCCGTCGGTCTCCCGGGCACGGGGAGGGGCCAAGTGCTGGAGCACGTAAGGGAGTTCGTCGAGCAGGAGTTGCTCGCGCGACCGTAATGCACGCAAGTACACAGGATCGTTGCCCCTCGCACCCTTGTTGGCCGGGCCGCCGCTCCGGCACGGTTCCTGCCCATGGGACGAGAGCAGTGGAAGAAGATCTGGGTCGGCTCCGCCGGCAACATGGTCGAGTGGTTCGACTGGTTCGTGTACGCGAGCTTCGCCACCTACTTCGCGGGGGCGTTCTTCCCCGAGGGCAACGACACCGCCAAACTCATGAACACCGCCGGCATCTTCGCCGTCGGCTTCTTCATGCGCCCGGTCGGCGGCTGGCTCCTCGGCCGCGTCGGCGACCGCAAGGGCCGCAAGGCGGCCCTCACCCTCACCGTCACCCTGATGTCCGCCTCCGCCGTCCTGATCGCGGTCGCCCCCACCTACGCGGTCGCCGGGTACGGCGGCGCCGCCGTCCTCCTGGTCGCCCGCCTCCTCCAGGGCCTCTCCGTCGGCGGCGAGTACGCGGCCAGCGCCACCTACCTCACCGAGGCCTCCGCCCCCGAGCACCGCGGCTTCGCCTCCAGCTTCCAGTACGTGTCGATGACCGCGGGCCAGGTCCTCGGCCTCGGCCTGCTCCTGGTCCTCCAGCAGACCCTCTCCGACGCGGCCCTGCACTCCTGGGGCTGGCGCATCCCCTTCGTCGTCGGCGCCCTCGGCGCGGCCGTCGTCTTCTACCTGCGCCGCACCATGCTGGAGACCGAGGTGTACGAGGAGTCCGCGGGCGACGGCGTCGAGCAGGGCCGGCAGGGCACCCTCAAGGCCCTGTGGGCGCACCGCCGCGAGGCCTTCCTCGTCGTCGCGCTCACCATGGGCGGCACCGTGGCGTACTACACGTACACCACCTACCTCACCAAGTACCTCTCCAACTCCGCCGGGCTCCCCAAGCAGACCGCCACCCTGGTCTCCTTCTGCGCCCTGATCGTCTTCGCCTGCCTCCAGCCGCTCGCCGGCCGGCTCTCCGACCGGATCGGGCGCCGCCCCCTCCTCATCACCTTCGCGGTCGGCTCCACCCTCCTCACCGTGCCGATCATGGCGATGCTCAAGCACGCGGGCTCCTTCTGGCCGGCCCTCGGCCTCTCCCTCCTCGCGCTCCTCGTCGTCACCGGCTACACCTCCATCAACGCCTGCGTGAAGGCCGAACTGTTCCCGACCGGCGTCCGCGCCCTCGGCGTCGCCCTGCCGTACGCGATCGCCAACGCGCTCTTCGGCGGCACCGCCGAGTACGTGGCCCTCTGGTTCAAGGACGCGGGCATCGAGTCGGGCTTCTCCTGGTACGTGGCCGGCTGCGCGGCCGTCTCCCTGGTCGTCTACCTCACGATGCGCGAGACCCGCGACATCGACCTCGGCCGGGTCGGCAGGAACGGCGGCGCGTCGGCCGAAGCCGGACGGAAACCGGACAGCCTGCCCGTATCGTGAGACCCCCGCCCCACGGGGCGGTCACCTGTGCCAGACTTCCGGCGTGCCTGCTACCACGATGATTATCGGCAGCGGCGCGCCGGTCCGCAGTGACCGCTGACGCGTGGAACGACCCCCACGCAGGCGGACACCGTGCCCCAGACCCGCGCGCAGACCTCTCGCACCCGCGAGGGGTTTTTTCGTTTTCCGGCCCCACCCACGCCGGAGACGGACGCGGCGCGAGAATGGGGGCAAGTGGAGCCAGACATTCCGGAGCCACATCCGACAGGAGCCATGACAGCCATGACCACGGAGAACGCCGAGGCCTCACCCCTCGACGACAGTTTCCACGTCTTCGACACGACGCTGCGCGACGGGGCGCAGCGCGAGGGCATCAACCTCACCGTCGCGGACAAGCTGACCATCGCCCGGCACCTCGACGACTTCGGCGTCGGCTTCATCGAGGGCGGCTGGCCCGGCGCCAACCCGCGCGACACGGAGTTCTTCGCCCGCGCCCGCCAGGAGATCGCGTTCAGGAACGCGCAGCTCGTCGCCTTCGGCGCCACCCGCAGGGCCGGCGGCACCGCCGCCGAGGACCCGCAGGTCAAGGCCCTCCTCGACTCCGGCGCCCCGGTCGTCACCCTGGTCGCCAAGTCGCACGACCGGCACGTCGAGCTGGCCCTGCGCACCACCCTCGAAGAGAACCTGGAGATGGTCCGCGACACCGTCTCCCACCTGCGCGAGCAGGGCCGCCGCGTCTTCGTCGACTGCGAGCACTTCTTCGACGGCTACAAGGCGAACCCGGACTACGCCAAGGCCGTCGTCCGCGCCGCCCACGAGGCCGGCGCCGACGTCGTCGTCCTCTGCGACACCAACGGCGGCATGCTCCCCGCCCAGATCCAGGCCGTCGTCACCACCGTCCTCGCCGACACCGGCGCCCGCCTCGGCATCCACGCCCAGGACGACACCGGCTGCGCCGTCGCCAACACCCTCGCCGCCGTCGACGCGGGCGCCACCCACGTCCAGTGCACCGCCAACGGCTACGGCGAGCGGGTCGGCAACGCCAACCTCTTCCCCGTCGTCGCGGCCCTGGAGCTCAAGTACGACAAGCGGGTGCTGCCCCCCGGCGCCCTCGCCGAGACGACCCGGATCTCGCACGCCATCGCCGAGGTCGTCAACCTCACCCCCTCCACCCACCAGCCGTACGTGGGCGTCTCCGCCTTCGCCCACAAGGCCGGACTGCACGCCTCCGCGATCAAGGTCGACCCCGACCTCTACCAGCACATCGACCCCGAGCTGGTCGGCAACACCATGCGGATGCTGGTCTCCGACATGGCCGGCCGCGCCTCCATCGAGCTCAAGGGCAAGGAGCTGGGCGTCGACCTGGGCGGCGACCGGGAACTCGTCTCCCGGGTCGTGGAGCGGGTCAAGGAGCGCGAACTCCAGGGCTACACGTACGAGGCCGCCGACGCCTCCTTCGAGCTGCTGCTCCGCGAGGAGGCCGAGGGCCGGGCCCGCCGCTACTTCCGTACGGAGTCCTGGCGGGCGATCGTCGAGGACCGCCCCGACGGCACCCACGCCAACGAGGCCACCGTGAAGCTCTGGGCCAAGGGCGAGCGGATCGTCGCCACCGCCGAGGGCAACGGCCCGGTCAACGCCCTCGACCGGGCGATCCGGGTCGGCCTGGAGCGGATCTACCCGCAGCTCGCCAAGTTCGAGCTGACCGACTACAAGGTCCGCATCCTGGAGGGCCGCCACGGCACCGAGTCCACCACCCGGGTCCTGGTCACCACCACCGACGGCAACGCCGAGTGGTCCACGGTCGGCGTCGGCGAGAACGTCATCGCCGCCTCCTGGCAGGCCCTGGAGGACGCCTTCACCTACGGCCTGCTGAGGGCGGGGGTCGACCCCGCCGAGTAGTCGCCTTCGGCCCTCTGTGTCCTGTTGGTCTCTTTGGTCCTCCATGTTCTGTTCGGCACCGTTCGGGTAGCGTCGTTGTATGAGGACCAGGCCGCTCGCCCGCCCCGCGGTTCTCGGCGGGTTGATACTGCTGCTGCTCCTGGTCCTGGTGCCCGCTGCGGGTGCCGGGGCCACGGGCGTGTCCGACGCGGCCGCCGCCCTGCGACGGGGCCCGGTCTACGTCGACCCCGGCGCCGCCGACCAGCTCTCGAAGGCCGACGCGGACGCCCTCGCGCGGAAGATCGAGGACGCGGACAAGCCGCTCTTCGTGGCCGTGCTGCCCGCGAACGCGCAGTTCCCGCCGCAGGGGCTCATCGACAACCTGCGGGCCCAGACCGGCGCCACCGGCCTGTACGCCGTACGGCTCGGCGACCGGTTCGACGCCGGGGTGGACCCCTCCGTGATGTCCCCGGCCGCCGTCCGGAACCTCGCCGCCTCCGTCCGGGCGCCGGACGCGGACGCCGCCACCGAGCTGAACGCCTTCGTGGACCAGGCCCTGCCCGCCATGCGCGGCTCCGCCCCCTCCTCCTGGGGCTCCGCCGGCTCCGACTCCGGAGTCCCGGTCGCCGGACTCGCCGTCCTCGGCGGCGTCGTCCTCGCGGCCGGCGCGGGCGGCTACGCCGTCGTCCGCCGCAACCGGCTCCGCAAGGAGGCCGAGGAGCGGGCCGCCCTGGAGAAGCTCCGGGTCGTCGTCGACGAGGACATCACCGCCTTCGGCGAGGAACTCGACCGCCTCGACTTCCACCCCGCCGAGCCCGGCGCCGACGACGCCATGCGCGGCGACTACGAACGCGCCCTCGACGCGTACGACAGCGCCAAGTCCCTCATGGGCTCCGCCACCCGCCCGCACGACGTGCGCGGGGTGACCGAGGCCCTGGAGGACGGCCGCTTCTCCCTCGCCGTCCTGGCCGCCCGCCGCGAGCACCGCCCGCCGCCCGAACGGCGCGCCCCCTGCTTCTTCGACCCGCGCCACGGCCCCTCCACCGAGGACCGGCTCTGGACCCCGGCCGGCGGAACCGCCCGCGAGGTCCCGGTCTGCGCCGCCGACGCGGCCCGTCTGGACGACGGCCGCGACCCGCTCGCCCGCACGGTCGACACCGACTCCGGCCGCCGCCCCTACTGGGAGGCGGGGCCCGCGTACGGCCCCTGGGCCGGCGGTTACTTCGGCGGCGGCCTGCTCCCCGGCCTCCTCATGGGCACCGTCCTCGGCTCCATGCTCTCCACCCCGGCCTACGCCTCCGAGTACGGCGGCGGCGACTTCCAGGGCGGCGACTTCTCCTCCGGCGACTTCGGATCCGGAGACTTCGGCGGCTTCGACGGAGGCGGCTTCGGGGGCGGCGGGGACTTCGGCGGGGGCGGCGGCTTCGACGGCGGGGGCGGCGGCTTCTAGACCAGGGCTCAGACCAGCGGCTTCACCGACATCAGCAGATGGCGGTGGACCGAGTCCGGGCCGCCGGTGAGCAGGGCCCGCTGGCCGGGGCCCAGGAGGTGGAAGCGGACCTCCGGGCTGTCCAGGGCGGTCAGGGCGTCCAGGAGGTAGCCGGGGTTGAAGGCGACCGTCAGGGAGTCCGCCCCGGTGAGGGAGGCCGGCAGCCGCTGGGACGCCACGTCGTCCTCGTACCCCGCCCGCAGGTGCAGCCCCTCGGAGGAGAAGGCCAGCTGGACCGGGCTGTCGCCCTCCGCGACGACCGCGACCCGCTTCACGGCCTCGGCCAGCGGGGCCCGCTCGGTGACCGCGAGGGCGTGCTCGCCGAGGGCGAAGAGCTTGTCGTGGCGGGGGAGCCGGCCGTCGAGCAGCCGGGTGGTGGTCCGCATGCCGCCGCTCTCGAAGCCCAGGGAGCCGGAGTCGAGCGCGATCCGGGCCGGACCCGCGCCGGCGAGGGAGCGGGCGATCTCGGTCAGGCGCCGGGCCGGGACGACCACGTCTGCGTCCGCCGCCTCCGCCCCGGCTCCGGGCTTCCACTCCAGGGTGCGGACGGCGTAGCGGTAGCGGTCGGTGGCGGCGAGGGTCATGACCGGCCCGTCCAGGGAGAGTCGCACCCCGGTGAGGACGGGCAGCGAGTCGTCCCGGCCCGCCGCCACCGCCACCTGGCCGACCGCCGCCGCGAAGGCGTCCCCGTCGACCAGGCCGAGCACCTCGGGCAGCGGCGGCGGGGCCGGACGGTCGTCGAGCGGCAGCAGCGAGAGGCCGAACCGGGCGTCGCCCGAGGACACCGAGAGGCGGGCGCCCTCCACGGCCAGCTCGGCGCGGCCCCGGGGGAGCACCTTGCAGATGTCGAGCAGCCGCCGGCCCAGGACCAGCGCCCGGCCCCCGGCGAGCGTCTCGGCCTCGACCTCGATCCGCGCCGAGGCCTCGTGGTCGAGCCCCGAGACGCTCAGCCCGTCCTCCGCCGCCTCCAGGAGCAGGCCCCCGAGGACGGGCATCGGGGAGCGGGCCGGCAGGACGCGCGCGGCCCAGGCCACGGCATCGGTCAACACGGCGCTGTCGATACGGAATTCCATGCCGCCGACGGTAGCGACCCGCACTGACAACGGCTCCGACCTGCGGGTCCGCCCTCGGCCGCCCCGCCGCCGACTCCGTTGTCAGTGGCGGTCGTTACCGTCGACGGAGACGACCGGTACGACTGACACGATTGACACAGCCGGGGCCACGGCCGCGGCGACGGCACGCAGGGGAAGAGGCGCGATGAACGACGTCCACGTCCACGTCCACGGCACGGTGGAGCCCGGCTTCGAGTCCGTACGGGAGGTGTTCGCCGGGATCGCCGCGGACGAGGCGCGGGACGGCGGCGCGCAGCTCGCCGTCCACCACCGCGGCCGCCTCGTCGTCGACCTCTGGGGCGGTGACGGCGTCGACGGGGACTCCCTGCTCGCCCTCTACTCCTCCTCCAAGGGCGCCATGGCCCTGGTCGTCGCCCTCCTCGTCCAGGACGGCGTCCTCGACCTCGACCGCACGGTCGCCTCCTGGTGGCCCGAGTTCGCCGCCGAGGGCAAGGGGGAGACCACCCTGCGGCAGCTGCTCGCCCACCGCGCCGGGGTGATCGGCGCGGACGACGGCCTCTCCCTGGAGGAGCTGGCCGACGACCGCAGGACCGCCGCCCGCCTCGCGGGCCGGCGCCCCTTCTGGGAGCCGGGCACCGCACACGGCTACCACGCCCTCGTCATCGGCGCCCTGGTCGGCGAGGTGGTCCTGCGGGCCACCGGCCGGACGGTCCGGGAGCTGTTCGAGGAGCGGGTCCGCGCCCCGTACGCCCTGGACTACTACCTGGGCCTGCCCGAGGAGCTGGAACCCCGCTTCCGCACGGCCCTGCCGCTGGTCCCCACCCCCGAGGAGCGGGCGTTCCTCGACGCGAACCCGATCGCGCCCGACAGTTTGGCGGCCGTCGCCTTCAACCTCCGCGCCGACCCTCCGGTGGACATGGTCGACTACGGCAACTCCCGCGCCGTGCGGGCCCGGGCGCCGCTCTCCGGCGGCGGCGTCGGCTCCGCCCGGGGCCTGTCCCGGATGTACGCGGCGATCGCGGGCGAGCTGGACGGGCGGCCCCCGCTCCTCGCCCCCGGCACCCTCGCCGAGTTCGCCCGGGTCCACTCCGAGGGCACCGACCTCGTCACGGGCTCGCGGAACGCCTTCGGGCTCGGCTTCGTCCCGCTCGCCACCCGCTACCCGTCGCTGGGCCCCGGTGCCGTCGGCCACAGCGGCGCCCCCGGCTCCCAGGCCTTCGCCGACCCGGCCGCCGGCCTCGCCTACAGCTATGCCCGCCGCCGCTTCGCCCTCATGGGAGGCCCGGGCGCCCCGGAGAACGACCGGCTGGTCCCGGCGGTGGTGGAGGCGGCGGCCAAGGCGGCCTGACACCCGCCGGGCCCGCCCCGGAAACGCCGAGCGCCCGCCGTCCACCGTGTTCCGGCGGACGGGCGGGCGCGCTCGTGCGGCCTCGCGGCCGGGGGAGGGGATCAGGCGGCGTTCTTGATCGCGGAGATGTCGAAGGTCAGCTTGACCTTGTCGCTGACCATGACGCCGCCGGCCTCCAGGGCCGCGTTCCAGGTCAGGCCCCAGTCGGAGCGCAGGATCTCGGCGGAGCCCTCGAAGCCGACGCGCTCGTTTCCGTAGACGTCCGTCGCGCTGCCGTTGAGCTCCAGGTCGATGGAGAGCGGCCGGGTGACGTCCTTGATGGTCAGGTCGCCGGTGATCCGGTACGTGTCGCCGCCCAGCTGCTCGGCCCGGGTGGAGCGGAAGGACATCAGCGGGAACCGCTCGGCGTCGAAGAAGTCGCTGCTGCGCAGGTGGTTGTCGCGGTCGGCGATGCCGGTGTCGACGGAGGCGATCCTCACGTCGATCGAGGCGGTGGAGGCGCCCGGGTCCGTCCCGTCCAGCTTCAGCGTGCCCTCGTGCTCGGCGAAGGTGCCGCGGACGTTGGTGACCATGGCGTGGCGGACGGTGAAGCCGATGCTGCTGTGGGCGGGGTCGATGGTGTACTCGCCGGTCAGGGCGGCCAGGGCCGGGTCCACCGGGAGGGTGGCGACGGCGGTGGCGGACTCGGTGTTCTTGCGGCCGAAGAGACCCATGACTGCTCCTTGCTCGGGGGCGGGCTGGACGCCCCGAATTGGTTGAACCTTCAACGAGAACGACTGTAACCCCATTCCGTTCAACATTCAACATCTTCGGAAGATGTTCACCCGGAAGCCCCCGGGAAAGCGCCGAGGCCCTCTTCCGGACGCGCGTAGAACTGCGGCACCATCTCCCTGCGCCGTACGGCACACCGGCGCCACGAGTGCCGTGCGCGCCCTCCGCACCACCTGCACCGCCGTCCCACCCCCTCACGGTCACCAGCAGGAGGAACCCCCGATGAAGCTCCGCTCCGTCCTGACCGCCCTCGCCCTCGTCCTCGGCGCGCTCTTCGCGCCCGGCGTCGGCGTCCTCGCCTCCGCCGGCGAGGCCCACGCGGTCACCAAGATCAGCCACGCCACCGCGACTTCGATGTTCCGGTCCTCCGGGATCACCTGGTCCTCGTCCGGCGGCTGCTCCAACCGCAACGTCCCGACCTGCACGTCCTTCGACCAGCTCAACCTCGCCACCGCCCAGGGCGCCCAGACCCTCAGGAGCGCCAGCGGCTGCGCCCTCAACATCACCGGCGGCACCGAGACCGGGCACGCGAGCGGCACGTACTCCCACTGGAACGGCTACAAGCTGGACTTCAGCAAGTACACCTGCCTCGGGAACTACATCAAGAACACCTTCACCTACATCGGCGTGCGCGGCGACGGAGCCCCGCAGTGGAGGTCCGGCGCGGGCAACGTCTACGCCGACGAGGGCAACCACTGGGACGTGACCTTCTACAACTGCGGCGGCTGCTGACCCCGTACGAGAACGGCCGAAGCGACCCGGCCGGGAACGACCGACGAACCCCCTTCGGAGCCCACTTGGACTAACCGAAGGGGGTTCTTGGACTGGAGGGGCCCGTGCGGCGCGATCTCGTTGACGGTGCCGCCGGGCCGGGGCCAACTAGTGCGCATGCCCCTCCCTCACTCGCCGCGAGGCCGCAGGATCCGTGCGGCCTGCGCGCTCGCCGTCGCCTCCTCCGCCGTGTTCGCCCTGGCAGGACCCGCCGACGCCCGGAGCCCGCTCGCCGGGACCGCGGCGGACGCCGCCACGGGCGCCACCGCGGACGCCGTCCTCTCCTCCCGGCAGCTCTCCGTCGCCGTCGCCCGGGACTTCCCCCGCGTCCTCTCGTACACCGACCGCGCGAGCGGAGCCCGCCTCCTCGGCAGTACGGCCCCGGTCACCCAGGTCGTCCTCAACGGCACCGCCCGCGCCGTCCGGGCCAAGGCCGACCCCGTCCTGACGCCGTCCTCCGCCGCGTACACCCTCGTCCTCCCCGACCTGCCCGGCGTCGAGATCGACGCGCGGCTGAGCGTCGAGGGCCGGACCACCACCTTCCGGATCACCGCCGTCCGCGACACCGAGGCCTTCCGGGTCGGGACCATCGACATACCCGGCCACGACCTGGTCTCCGTCGGCTCCTCGGACACCGGCGGCGCCACGACCGCCTTCACCCGCCTCGACCCGGACTCCACCCGTACCGCCGACGTCTTCGCGCGGGTCACCGACGCCACCCCGGCCGAGGCGAGCCCCGTCGGCGCGACCTACGCGATCGTCGGCACCGGCCGCCTCGCCGCCGCCGTCGAGTCCAACTCCAGCTACGACAAGCCCTCCGGCGCCTCCGCCCGCGACGGCGCCCGCTTCTGGCACCAGGCCCGCAAGAACGGCACCGAGACCCGCGTCGGCGTCTGGTCCGGCCAGTGGACCCACCGCGGCGAGGGCGCCCCGAAGCCCGAGAGCGGCGACGACCTGCCCTGGGCCAAGGTCGTCGTCACCCCCGACGCCAACGCCGACGGCACCGTCGACTGGCAGGACGGCGCCATCGCCTTCCGCACGATCGGGACCAGGGCCCCCGGCAGCGAGCGGACCCCCGGCCGGGTCGTCGCCCACATCCCGTTCAACTTCGCCTCCCAGGCCACCCACCCCTTCCTGCGCACCCTGGACGACGTCAAGCGGATCTCGCTCGCCACCGACGGACTCGGCCAGTTCGCCCTGCTCAAGGGGTACGGCTCCGAGGGCCACGACTCCGCCCACCCCGACTACGGCGGCAACTACAACGAGCGCGCCGGCGGCCTCGCCGACCTCAACACCCTCCTCAAGGAGGGCCGGAAGTGGAACGCCGGCTTCGGCGTCCACGTGAACGCCACCGAGTCGTACCCCGAGGCCGAGAACTTCAGCGAGACCCTGGTCGACAGGACCAAGCCCGGCTGGAACTGGCTCAACCAGAGCTACTACATCGACCAGCGCCGGGACATCAACAGCGGCGACCTCGCCCGCCGCTTCCAGCAGCTCCGCGACGAGACCGACCCCAACCTCTCCACGCTCTACATCGACGTCTACTACACGCACGGCTGGATCGCCGACAAGACGATGCAGGCGGTGCGGGCGCAGGGCTGGAACGTCGCCACCGAGTGGGCCGACAAGTTCGAGCGCTCCTCCCTCTGGTCCCACTGGGCCAACGACCTCGACTACGGCGGCGCCACCAACAAGGGCCTCAACTCGCAGATCATCCGCTTCATCCGCAACGGCGAGAAGGACGTCTGGAACGACCACCCGGTCCTCGGCCAGACCGCCCTGGTCGACTTCGAGGGCTGGACCGGCGAGACCGACTGGAACGCCTTCACCGCCAACGTCTGGCAGCGCAACCTCCCCGCCAAGTACCTCCAGCAGCAGAGGATCACCCGCTGGAACGGCGACGACATCACCTTCACCGGCGGCGTCCGCGGCACCGTCGAGGACGGCCGACGCACCTTCTACGAGAACGGCCGCAAGGTCCTCGACGGCGAGAAGTACCTGCTCCCCTGGGACGGCGGCAAGAAGCTCTACCACTACAACGAGTCCGGCGGCACCAGCAGTTGGCAGGTCCCGGCCGGCACCCGCTCGTACACCGTGTACCGGCTCACCGACAACGGGCGCGTGAAGACCGCCACCGTGCGGCCGGTCGGCGGGAAGGTCACCCTGGAGGCCGCCGCCGGACAGGCCTACGTCCTTTACCCCGGCAAGGCCCCCGCCCAGGCCGACCCGCAGTGGGGCCGGGGCACCCCGGTGAAGGACCCCGGCTTCAACGACGCGAAGCTCACCGCCTGGACGAAGACCGGCACCGTCGCCCGCGACACCGACGAGCAGGGCCGCACCAGCGCGAAGCTCACCGGCACCGCCGCCGCCTCGGTCGGACAGCGGATCACCGGCCTCACCCCCGGCAAGCGGTACACCGCCTCCGCCCTCATCGAGGTCGAGCCCGGCAGGACCCGCCCCACCACCCTCTCCGTCGGCGGCGCGTCCGTCACCGTCGAGCGCTCCCCGCTCCAGAACCGGATCGCCGCCTCCGACTGGAACGACACCCGCCTCCAGCGCGCCAAGGTCACCTTCACCGCACCGCGCGGCGCCACCACCCTGAGGATCGAGGCCGCGGCCGGAAGCGCCGCCGCCGTCCGGGCCGACGACGTCCGGATCGTCGCCAACGACCCCGCCACCAGGGCCGGGACCACGGTGTACGAGGACTTCGAGGCCGTCGACCAGGGCTGGGGCCCCTTCCTCAAGGGCGACGCCGGCGGCACGAACGACCCGCGCACCCACATCGCCCAGCTCCATGCCCCCTACACCCAGGCCGGCTGGAACGGAAAGCTCGTGGACGACGTCATCGGCGGCGCCGAGTCCCTCAAGTCGCACGACGAGAACAGCGGCCTCGTCTACCGGACCGCGCCCTGGACCGTCCCCATGAAGGACGGACACCGGTACCGCGTCGAATACGCCTACCAGTCCAGCCACGCGGGCGCGTACGAGTGGGTCACCGGCTACGACCGCACGAGCGGCACCGGAGCGGCCGTCGAGACCCGGCGCACCCCGATCGGAGAGCAGCGGACGACCGGGCACTTCACCGAGACCGTCACGGCGGGCTGCGGCGACACCTGGACCGGTCTGCGCAAGCGCACCGACGCCCCCGACGGCGCCGACTTCGTCCTCGACGGCTTCACCGTGACCGACCTCGGCCCGGCCCCCGAGCGCGCCGCCTGCGGCACCCTCGCCGTCGCCGCGCCCGAGACCCTGGAGCCCGGCCGTCCGAACCGGGTCACCGTCACCTTCGGCAACGACGAGACCACCGGGGCCACCGGCGCGCGGGCCGTCCTCGACCTGCCGGACGGCTGGACCGCCGAACCGGCCGCGCCCGTCGACCTCGGCACGGTCGCGGCGGGCGGAAAGGCCACCGCCACCTGGCAGGTGACCCCGCCGGTGGACGCCGCCTACCGCTCGTACCCGCTGAACGCCACCCTCACGTACACCGTCGGCGGGGACGGGCGGAGGCTGACCGCCGCCGCCACCGTCCGCACCCTGCCCCCGCCGCCCACCGCCGACACCTGGGCGAGCGACCACGACTGGACCTCGGCGACCAGCGGCTGGGGACCCGTCGAGCGCGACCTCTCCAACGGCGGGACCGCCGCCGGGGACGGCTCCCCGCTGACGATCGGGGGAGTGGCGCACGCCAAGGGCCTGGGCACCCACGCCCCCGCCACCGTCCGCTACTACCTCGGCGGCCGGTGCGCCTCCTTCACCGCCGAGGTCGGCGTGGACGACACCCAGGTCGGCCGGGGCAGCGTCCGGTTCACCGTCCTCGCCGACGGTACGGAGAAGGCGAAGTCCCCGGTCCTCAAGGCCGCGGACCCCGCTTGGCCCCTCACCGCCGACGTCACCGGCGCGGCCTACGTGGACCTGGTGGTGGACGACGGCGGCGACGGCAACGGCAACGACCACGCGGACTGGGGGAGCGCCCGCTTCCACTGCGGCGGCTGACCCGTACGGCCCCTCGACGCCGGGGGGACTTGTAGGGAAGTGAAGAACGCGGGCGGCACCCCGGTACGGTGGGGTGCCGCCCGCGGACGCGCGGCCCCGGCCGAGGTCTATGTCGAACCCCTACAAACACAGGGGGTGTCCGGCTGTTGACTCGGGACGTACGGGACACGGTTCTGTTCGGCCCCGCCAGGAATCGACACGCGAGACTGTACGGAGTGGACGGCAAGGTTTTCTTGTTCGACTTCGTAGGGTCGGTACATGACCGTTGTGGACCAGATCCCGAGCGAGCCCGTCGACGCCCGCGGCCGCGTGGCCGAGCTGCACGTCCTGCGCGAGCAGGCCCTGGCGGGCCCGAGCGAGAGGGCGACCGAGGCCCAGCACGCCAAGGGCAAGCTGACGGCGCGCGAGCGCATCGAGCTCCTGCTCGACCCTGGTTCCTTCAACGAGGTCGAGCAGCTGCGCCGGCACCGCGCGCAGGGCTTCGGCCTGGAGGCCAGGAAGCCGTACACCGACGGCGTCATCACCGGCTGGGGCACGGTCGACGGCCGCACGGTCTTCGTCTACGCGCACGACTTCCGGATCTTCGGCGGCGCCCTCGGCGAGGCCCACGCCACCAAGATCCACAAGATCATGGACATGGCCATCGCGGCCGGTGCCCCGCTGGTCTCCCTGAACGACGGCGCCGGAGCCCGCATCCAGGAGGGCGTCTCCGCCCTCGCCGGCTACGGCGGCATCTTCCAGCGCAACACCCGCGCGAGCGGCGTCATCCCGCAGATCTCCGTGATGCTCGGCCCCTGCGCGGGCGGCGCGGCCTACAGCCCCGCCCTGACCGACTTCGTCTTCATGGTCCGCGAGACCTCGCAGATGTTCATCACAGGCCCGGACGTCGTCAAGGCGGTCACCGGCGAGGAGATCACCCAGAACGGCCTCGGCGGCGCCGACGTCCACGCCGGCACCAGCGGCGTGGCGCACTTCGCGTACGACGACGAGGAGACCTGCATCGCGGAGGTCCGCTACCTCCTGTCGATGCTCCCGCAGAACAACCGCGAGAACCCCCCGGCCGTCCCCTCCGAGGACCCGGCCGACCGCCGCTCCGACGTCCTGCTCGACCTGGTCCCCGCCGACGGCAACCGCCCGTACGACATGCACAAGGTCATCGAGGAGCTCGTCGACGACGGCGACTACCTGGAGGTCCACGAGCGCTGGGCCCGCAACATCATCTGCGCCCTGGCCCGCCTGGACGGCCAGGTCGTCGGCATCGTCGCCAACCAGCCGCAGACCCTCGCCGGCGTCCTGGACATCGAGGCCTCCGAGAAGGCCGCCCGGTTCGTGCAGATGTGCGACGCCTTCAACATCCCGATCATCACCCTTCTGGACGTCCCCGGCTTCCTTCCCGGGGTGGACCAGGAGCACGGTGGGATCATCCGGCACGGCGCCAAGCTCCTCTACGCCTACTGCAACGCGACCGTGCCCCGGATCAGCCTGATCCTGCGCAAGGCGTACGGCGGCGCCTACATCGTGATGGACTCCCAGTCCATCGGCGCCGACCTGACGTACGCCTGGCCCACCAACGAGATCGCGGTCATGGGCGCCGAGGGCGCCGCCAACGTGATCTTCCGCAAGCAGATCGCGGAGGCCGAGGACCCCGAGGCCATGCGCACCCGCATGGTCAAGGAGTACAAGGCCGAGCTGATGCACCCGTACTACGCCGCGGAGCGCGGTCTGGTCGACGACGTCATCGACCCCGCCGACACCCGCCAGGTCCTCATCCGCTCCCTGGCCATGCTCCGCACCAAGCACGCCGACCTGCCCTCCCGCAAGCACGGCAACCCGCCGCAGTAAGAGGAGCCCCCTTCCATGAGCACTCCCGCCAATCTCCTGCGCGTCGAGAAGGGTCACGCCGACCCCGAGGAGCTCGCCGCCATCACCGCGGTCCTCCTCGCCCGCGCCGCCGCCCAGCCGTCCGCCGACACCGCCCCCGCGCACCGCGGCCGCACCGCGGCCGGCTGGCGCCGCCTGGAGCGCGAGCACGGCTTCCGCGCCCCGCACAGCTGGCGCTAGCCGGCACGGAGCACAGAGCACGACGCACAGAGCACGGCGAAGGGCCGGAACCCGGTGGAGACCGGGTTCCGGCCCTTCGCGCTGCCCGTACGCACGCCGAAGGCCGCGCCCCCCTTGCGGGGAGCCGCGGCCTTCGGGACGAGCGGGTACGGACGGAACGCCGGGGGACAGCTACCGCAGCCGGGCCATGAGGGCGTGCTCGACGAGGGTGATGAGCGCGCTCTTGGCGTCGGCGCGGTGGCGGGCGTCGGTGGTGATGATGGGGGTGTCGGGACCGATCTGCAGGGCCTCGCGCACCTCCTCCGGCTGGTAGGGCTGGTTGCCGTCGAAGCCGTTGAGGGCGATGACGAACGGCAGGCCCGAGTTCTCGAAGTAGTCGACGGCGGGGAAGCAGTCGGCGAGCCGGCGGGTGTCCACGAGGACGACGGCGCCGATGGCGCCGCGGACGAGGTCGTCCCACATGAACCAGAAGCGGTCCTGGCCCGGCGTACCGAAGAGGTACAGGATCAGGTCCTGGTCCAGGGTGATGCGGCCGAAGTCCATGGCGACGGTCGTCGTCGTCTTGTCGCCGGTGTGGGTGAGGTCGTCGATGCCCGCGGAGGCGGACGTCATGACGGCTTCGGTACGCAGCGGGTTGATCTCCGAGACCGCGCCGACGAACGTGGTCTTGCCCACGCCGAAGCCGCCCGCCACCACGATCTTCGCGCTGGTGGTTGAACGGGCCGCGCCGCCGTTAGAGCTTGCGAAGTCCACTGAGCACCCTTTCGAGCAGTGTCACGTCTGGCTGACCGCCGGCGGCCTCGTCGCCGCCGGGCTGGTGGATGGCGACGAGTCCGGCCTCGGCCAGGTCGGCGACGAGGATTCGGGCGACGCCGAGGGGGATGGAGAGAAGAGCCGAGATCTCGGCGACCGACTTGATCTCGAAGCAGAGCCGGCAGATCCGCTGGTGCTCGGGCAACTGCCCCTGCAGCCGGGACGGATCGGCCGTCGTACTGACCAACGCCTCGATGGCGAGCTGGTAACGCGGCCGGGTCCGGCCGCCGGTCATCGCGTACGGACGCACCAGCGGGTTGTGCCCGCCCGAACCGCCCTGGGCGGACGGGCCGCGCGAAGCGGACGGGGCTGCGGGTGCCGACGGGACGTGCGGCTGCCGGTAGGGCTGCGACACGCCCTGTCCGCTCGGCGCGGAGGGAAAGTTGAACCGGTTCTGCGCGGCGTCGCCCAGCGGCGCCTGGTGCGCGTCATAACCGTTGTAGGGGCTCGCGCCCGGGGGTGTTCCCACGTTTCCTCCTCCGACTGCCTCGCGGTCCATGTCCCTTGGAGCCGCGCCACCGCACCTTACGGGGCGGTGGCGCGAAACGCACGGTGTGTCTGTTGGTTGAGAACTGTTAGTTGAGAAGACTGCCCTGGAGTTCCGCCCGGAGGTCGGGGGTCAGGACGGTGCCCGCGCGGTCCACGAGCAGGGCCATCTCGTAGCCCACGAGGCCGATGTCCGCCTCGGGGTGGGCGAGCACGGCCAGCGAGGAGCCGTCCGAGATCGACATGATGAAGAGGAAGCCGCGCTCCATCTCCACCACGGTCTGGTTGACCGCACCGCCCTCGAAGATCCGGGACGCGCCCGCGGTCAGCGAGGTCAGTCCGGAGGCGACGGCCGCCAGCTGGTCGGCGCGGTCCCGGGGGAAGCCCTCGGACATCGCCAGCAGGAGTCCGTCGGCGGAGACCACCACCGTGTGGGACACCCCGGGGGTGTTGTCCACGAAGTTGGTGATCAACCAGTTCAGATTCTGCGCCGCCTGGCTCATGCTCACACTAACGCTCCTGGTTGTAGGTACTGCCCGGGCCGAGGCCCGATCCGTTCGTGTCCGTTCCCGCGTTGCGTCCCTGCTGAACGCCCCGGCGCAGGTTGCTCAACCTGCCCCGTACGTCCTCGGGTGCGCGGGAGACCTGGGGGCCGCCCTGCGGGGTCTGCTCAGCCGTGCCCTCGACCAGGTTGGCCTTCGGGACGCGTCGGGGGAGACCGGACGAGGTGACCCCGCCCGCCTTCGGGTCCTTGAGCTTCCCGGCCCGCTGCCAGCGCTCGTCGTTGGTCGAGCGCCATGCGTCGGAACCGTCGGCTTCGCTCTGCTGCTGTTCCGGCTGCGCGGGCCCGGCCGGCTGCGGCGTCCGCTGCGTCGGCGGGGCGACGCTGCCGCGGCGCGGCAGTCCGGCGTCGGTCATCGCGTGGCCGGCGTCCGGGGCGGGACTGGGAGTCGGACCCGGACGGTCGAAGCCTACGCGGTCGGCGGCCTGTTCGGGAGCGCCCGGAGCAGATTCCGGTTCCGCGCGGTACTCCTGCCCGTAACCGCCCTGGTAAGCGTTCTGATCCGGCCACTGTGCCTGGTGGGGCTGGGGGTCGAACGCATTGTCGTACTGCTGGTGTTCGGTTTCCGGAGTCTCGTACGAGGCTTCCGCATAGCCCTGCTGCGGGTAGGCCTCGTAACCCTGCTGCCCGTACGCGTAGCCGTCCTGCTGCGGGTAGCCGGCCGCGTACTCCTGGCCGTACTCCTGCTGCGGCTGCTGCCCGTACTCCTGCGCGGGGGCGTACTCCTGCTGCTGCCCGTACTCCTGGCCCTGCGGCTGTCCCTGGCCGTACTCCTGCTCCTGGGCGTACTCGTCCTGCCGCTGCTCCGCCTCGTCGCGGAAGAGCGGGCGGTCGCCGTTCTGCGCGCGGTCGCCCAGGGCGGCCCGCCGCCCCTCGCGCCGCAGCGAGCGGTTCACCGGGTCGAGGCTCTGCTGCTCCCCGTCCGGCTGCTGCTCGTAGCGCGAGTCGTCGAAGCCGAGGTCGGCCGCGGTCAGCATCGGCTGCGCGGGAGCGGCCTCGAAGGCGTTCTGCTGCTGCTGTTCCGGGATGATCTGGGAGACGGTGAAGTCGTCCTGGATCGGCTGTTCGCCGCCACCGCCGTGCGTGATCGCGTCCGGCAGCATGACGAGCGAGGTCGTCCCGGCCTGCTCGCCCGAGGGGCGGAGCTGGACCCGGATGCCGTGCCGGTCGGCGAGCCGGCCGACCACGAAGAGGCCCATGCGCTGCGAGACGGCGGCGTCCACGGTCGGCGGGTTGGCCAGCTTGTGGTTGATGTCCGCGAAGTCCTCGGCGGTGAGGCCGATGCCCTTGTCGTGGATCTCGACCATCACGCGGCCGTCGGGGAGACGGGTCGCGGTGACGCGGACCTTGGTCTGCGGGGAGGAGAACGTGGTGGCGTTCTCCAGGAGCTCGGCGAGCAGGTGCACGAGGTCGGTCACGGCCTGGCCGTGGATCTCGGCCTCCGGGACGCCCGCCAGCTCGATGCGCTCGTACTGCTCCACCTCGGAGGAGGCGGCGCGCATGACGTCGACCAGCGGGACCGGCTGGTCCCAGCGGCGGCCCGGCTCCTCGCCGGCGAGGACGAGGAGGTTCTCGCCGTTGCGGCGCATGCGGGTCGCCAGGTGGTCCAGCTTGAAGAGGTTCTCCAGCTGGTCCGGGTCGGCCTCGTTGTTCTCCAGGTCGGTGATGAGGGTCAGCTGGCCCTCGATCAGCGACTGGTTGCGGCGCGAGAGGTTGGTGAAGATCGCGTTGACGTTGCCCCGGAGCATGGCCTGCTCGGCGGCGAGCCGGACGGCCTCGCGGTGGACCTGGTCGAACGCGCGGGCGACCTCGCCGATCTCGTCACGGGAGTCGATCGGGATCGGCTGGACGCGGGTGTCGACCCGGCCCGGCTCGGTGCGGGAGAGCTGGTCGACCAGCATCGGCAGGCGCTGCTCGGCGATGCCGAAGGCGGCGGTCCGCAGGGTGCGCATCGAACGGCTCATCTGGCGGGCCATCATCCCGGCCAGGATGAACGCGGCGAGCAGGGCGATCACGACGATGGCGCCGTTCAGCCAGGCGTCCGACTTGGCGTCGTCGGAGATCTTGACGGCCTCGTTCACGGCCTTGTCGACGAGGGCCTTCTCGACCTCGCTGTAGCCCTCGATCTTGGCGGTGGCGATCGCCATCCAGGTGTCGGAGGTGATGCCCTTGGCCTTCAGGGCCTTGATGCCCTCGGGGCTCTTGGCCGTACCGATCGCGGCGGCCGCGCCGGAGTAGACGGAGCCGTCCTTGCCCTTGGGCGGCTCGACGTCGGCGGCCTGCATCTGCTTGGCGCCCTCGGCGGCCTTGGAGGCCATGACCTTCTTGAGGAGCTCGACGTCCTCGGGCATGCCGCCGGAGCTGAACTCGCCGAGGGCGATCTGCTCCAGGTAGTTGTACGAGTTGAACGCCACGGACTGCTGGGCGAAGACGGCCTCGGTGGTGCTGGGCCGGACGAGCAGCTGGGTGCCGATGGAGCGCTGGAGGGACGCGGCGCCCTTGGCGAGCTGGACCGCGTAGACGCTGCGGCCGTACGCGGTGACGTTGCCGGTGCCCAGGCCGAGCTCGTTGGAGAACTCGCTCAGGTAGTGCTGGACGCCCGTGTACGCGAGCTGGGTGTTCACCGGGTCGTAGGAGCGGGCGTAGGCGTCCTTGCGGAGCGCTTCGAGCTTCGGCTCCTCGTCCTTGAACAGGCGCAGCCGGCGCTCCAGGCCCTGGCCCGAGGGCAGGTTCTTGGTGGCCTCGTCGAACTTGAGCCGGGCGGCGTCGGTCGCGGCGTACACCCGGGTGATCTCGTCGGCCTTGCGGTCCTCGGGGGTCTTGGCGACGAGGAGCGGGGCGGCGGTGAGGTCCCGCTCGTTGAGCAGCGCGGTGCTGTACTCCGAGGCGGCGCGCACGATGAGCGCCGTCTTCTCGGCGTCCTGGGCCTCCTGCCAGGTGTCGATCGACCCCTTGACCTGGAAGCCGCCCATGACGAGGCCGACGAGCACGGGTATGAGGAGGATCGCGTTCAGACGGGTGGGCACCCGCCAGTTGCGGGGCGACAGCTTGCTGGAGCTTCCCCCGGCCGTCTCGGCGGGCGGCGGCGGCGTGACGGGCACGTCCGCGGGCGACACCGCCGTGCGCGACGGCGGCGTGAAGTTGCCCCGCGTCTCCTGCTCCGCGGAGCTTTCCTTGCTTCGCCTCACTCGACCAACAACCTCTCGGCGTCGGCACCTACGTTGTGCCGGTGTTTCGTTCAGGGCCGTACTACTCGGGAGTTCATGAATTGCAGCACGTGAAGGGGGTCCGTTCCAAACAGTGGGACACGGCTACTTTCCGTGGTCCGGGCCGCGAATAAATCGGGCATAAAGAGCGAGCCCCGCCAAAAAGCGGGGCTCATGTGAGCGCAGTGGTACCGGCCGGATGCGTCGGGTGTCCGGGGCGCCCCAATTCTCTGTCGAAACGTTATGAACACGGGGGCGGCCGTGTCGAACGACACAGACCACCCCCGGCGGCGGCACGGGGCAACCGCCCGTCCCGTCCCCCTACTTGAGCCGGGCCATGAGGGCGTGCTCGACGAGGGTGATGAGCGCGCTCTTGGCGTCGGCGCGGTGGCGGGCGTCGGTGGTGATGATGGGGGTGTCGGGACCGATCTGCAGGGCCTCGCGCACCTCCTCCGGCTGGTAGGGCTGGTTGCCGTCGAAGCCGTTGAGGGCGATGACGAACGGCAGGCCCGAGTTCTCGAAGTAGTCGACGGCGGGGAAGCAGTCGGCGAGCCGGCGGGTGTCCACGAGGACGACGGCGCCGATGGCGCCGCGGACGAGGTCGTCCCACATGAACCAGAAGCGGTCCTGGCCCGGCGTACCGAAGAGGTACAGGATCAGGTCCTGGTCCAGGGTGATGCGGCCGAAGTCCATGGCCACGGTCGTCGTCGTCTTGCCACCCGTGTGCGTGAGGTCGTCGATGCCCGCCGAGGCGGACGTCATCACGGCCTCGGTACGCAGCGGGTTGATCTCCGAGACCGCGCCGACGAACGTGGTCTTGCCCACGCCGAAGCCGCCCGCCACCACGATCTTCGCGCTGGTGGTCGAACGGGCCGCGCCGCCGTTAGAGCTTGCGAAGTCCACTGAGCACCCTTTCGAGCAGAGTCACGTCCGGCGTGCCGCCGGTCTCTCCGTTGCCCGGCTGGTGGATCGCCACCATGCCGGCCTCCGCCAGGTCGGCGACGAGGATCCGGGCGACGCCGAGCGGCATCGACAGGAGGGCCGACACCTCGGCCACCGACTTGACCTCACGGCACAGGTGGCAGATCCGCTGGTGCTCGGGGAGCAGCGTGGCGAGGTGCGCCGGGTCGGCCGTGGTGCTGACCAGCGCCTCGATGGCGAGCTGGTAGCGCGGCCGGGTCCGGCCGCCGGTCATCGCGTACGGACGCACCAGCGGCTGGTCGCCCTCGTGCCCGTACTCGTCGACTGAGGCGCCGTACGGATCGTGAGAGGCGGGGGGCGGGGTCATGAATCCTCCGGGCGTGACAGCAAGACTTCTGCCGTCTGATGGGGCCGGTGGGGGGCCGGGTGGGGCGGCCGGACGGTGAACGGTTTCCAGGGCGGTACGGAGGGGCGTACCGCCCTGTCGGTCATTCGGTGCGGGGATCGGGGGGTCCGGGTGCGGATCCCGTCACTAGTGGAGCAGGCTGCCCTGGAGCTCCGCGCGGAGGTCCGGGGTGAGCACGCTGCCGGCCCGGTCGACCAGCAGCGTCATCTCGTAGCCCACGAGGCCGATGTCGCACTCGGGGTGGGCGAGCACGGCCAGCGAGGAGCCGTCCGAGACCTGCATGAGGAAGAGGAAGCCGCGCTCCATCTCCACGACGGTCTGCGCGACCGGGCCCCCCTCGAAGATCCGGGACGCGCCCGCGGTCAGCGAGGTCAGTCCGGACGCGACCGCCGCCAGCTGGTCGGCACGGTCGCGGGGGAATCCTTCGGACATCGCCAGCAGGAGTCCGTCGGCGGAGACCACCACCGTGTGGGACACCCCGGGGGTGTTGTCCACGAAGTTGGTGATCAACCAGTTCAGATTCTGCGCCGCCTGGCTCATCGCGTTCAACTAACGCTCCTGCTGATGGTTCGGACCGAGGTGGTGATTACCCGTGGTCGAGTTACCGGCCTGACGGCCCTGCTGAATGCCGCGGCGCAGGTTGGTGAGCCGGCCGCGGACGTCGTCGGGTGCACGCGAGACCTGGGGGCCGGCCGTGTGGGCCTGCTCCTGGGCGGTCCCGGGTACGAGGTTGGCCTTCGGCACGCGCCGGGGGAGGCCGGAGGTGGTGACGCCGCCGGCCGCGGGCTTGCGCACCCGCTCGGCCTGGCGCACCAGCTCGTCGTTGGGCGAGGTCCGCCAGGCGGCCCCGCCGTTCTGGTCGCCCTGGCGGGGGGCCGGGGCGGCCGAGCGCGGTACGACCGGGGTCTGCGCCGTCTGCGCCGGGTCCTGGGCCTGGGCCTGCTGGGCCTGGCCCTGGTCCTGGTGGAACCAGTTGGTCTCCAGGTTGTCGTACAGCGGCGTGCGGCCGTCGCCCGCGCCGCTCGCCGGCGGCAGCGCCTCCGGACGGCGCGGCTGCTGGAGCTGGGGCTGCTGCGGCTGCTGCTGACGGCCCGGCTCGGCCGGACGCGGGGCGCCGAAGTCGTTCCCGTCGACCGGCCGGCGCGGGGCCGGGGGCTGCGGGACCTGGGACTGCGGCTGCGGTGCGAAGGGCTGCCGGCCGAACTGCTGCTGCTGGCCGCCCTGGTAGCCCTGCGGGGCCTGGGGCTGCTGCGGGGCCTGCGGGGCGCCGAAGTCGGGGCGCGGGAACTGACCGGTGGAGCCGGGACCCTGCGGGGCGCCGAAGTCCGGGCGCGGGAACTGCGCCGTGGACGCCGGGTCCTGCGCACCGCCCTGGTACCCCTGCGGGGCCTGCGGCTGCTGGGGCGCCTGGGGCTGCTGCGGGGCGCCGAAGTCGGGGCGCGGGAACTGGCCCGTGGAGCCGGGACCCTGCGGGGCCGCGAACCGGCCCGTCGTCTCCGGGTCCTCGTGGCCGCGCGGGGCGTCCAGCGGGGACATCTCCTGCTGGGGACGCCGCACCGGCTGCTGCTGCGCCTGCTCGTTGCCCCAGCTCGCGGCCTGCGGACGCTGCTGCTGCGACTGCTGCGGACCGCCGGGCAGTTCGGGGCGCGGGAAGTCGTACCCGCCGCCCTGCGGCGCCTGCTGCTGCGCACCGGGACCGGCCTGCGGGCCGCCCTGGTTGCCCCACACGTCCGTACGGGAGGGGATGGCGCTCGCGGCGCCGCCGATGAGACCGCCACCGCCCGGGCGCGGGGCCTCGGGGGCCTGGGGCGCCTGCGGGATCTGCGGAGCCTGGCCGGTCTGCGCCGGCTGGGCGTTCTGCGGCTGCGGGGTGCGGGACTGCGGCGCGCCCTGCGGGCCGCCGGCGAGCGGGGCACCGTCACGGGCGGGCAGCGCGGCCCGGGGGCCGCTTCCCGCGCCGACCTGGCCGCGCGCGGCACCGGCACCGGCGCCGAGGCGCCCGGCCGCCGAGGACGGCGCGCCGCCCTGGCCCGGACGTCCGCCGGGGCCGCCGGCCGCGCCGGGACCGGCGGGGAGCCGGCCGCCGGGGGCGGAGGCGCCCGGAGGCATCGCGCCCTGGCCGCCCGCGCCCGGCTTGGGCATGGGCTTCTTGCCGCCCTGGGCGACGTCGACCGGGAGCATGACGAGCGCGGTGGTGCCGCCCGAGTCGGAGGGGCGCAGCTGGATGCGGATGCCGTGTCGCAGGGACAGGCGGCCGACCACGAACAGACCCATGCGGCGGGAGACCGAGACGTCCACGGTGGGCGGCGAGGCGAGCCGCTCGTTGATCGCCGCGAGGTCCTCGGGGGAGAGGCCGATGCCGGTGTCGTGGATCTCGACCAGGACCCGGCCGTCGGGCAGCGCGTGACCGGTGACCCGGACCTTGGTCTGCGGGGAGGAGAACGAGGTGGCGTTCTCCAGCAGCTCGGCGAGGAGGTGCACGAGGTCGTTGACGACCCGGCCGGCGACCTCGGTCGCCGGGACCGCGGCCAGTTCGATCCGCTCGTACTGCTCCACCTCGGAGGCGGCGGCGCGGAGCACGTCGACCAGCGGGACCGGGCGGGTCCAGCGGCGGCCCGGCTCCTCGCCGGCGAGGACGAGGAGGTTCTCGCCGTTCCGGCGCATACGGGTCGCGAGGTGGTCGAGCTTGAAGAGCGAGGAGAGCTGGTCCGGGTCGGCCTCGCGGGACTCCAGCTCGGAGATGAGCGAGAGCTGGCGCTGGATGAGGCCCTGGGAACGGCGCGAGAGGTTGGTGAACATCGCGTTGACGTTGCCCCGGAGGAGGGCCTGCTCGGCGGCGAGGCGGACGGCCTCGCGGTGCACGTCGTCGAAGGCCGCGGCCACCTGGCCGATCTCGTCCCGGGAGTGCACGCCGACGGACTCGACGGAGGTGTCGACGTCCTGCGGGTCGGACTCGGAGAGCTGCTTGACCAGCTCGGGCAGGCGCTCCTGGGCGACCTTGGTCGCGGTGTCCTGGAGGCGGCGCAGCGAGCGGATCATGGACCGCGCCACGACGAAGGCGCCGACGAGCGAGACGCCGAGGACGAGCAGGATCAGCGCACCGTTGATGATGGCGTCGCGCTGAGCCTCCTGGCGCAGCTCGCGGGCCATGGACTCCATGTCGCCGAGCAGGATGCTCTCGATGCGGTCCATGGCGTTGATCTTGGTGTCGTACTCGTCGGTGAAGTTGAGGTGACCACGCCCGATGGTCTGCATCGCGTTCTCCGTCGTCAGCACGCGCTCGGCGTACTTGTCGGCGGTGGTGATCGACGGGTTGCCCCGGTTCAGGGCCGAGGTCAGGTCGTCGGCGTCGCCGCCGGACGACTTGTAGATCGCCTGGAAGGACTTGAGCTCGTCGTCCTCACTGTTGAGCGCGGCCTCGCCGTACAGCCGGTCGCCCTGGGCGATCGTGCCGCGGGCCCGGTCGCTCGGGGGCAGCGCCGCCGCGATGATCGCCTGCTGGATGGAGGCGTACTCCTTGGCGGACGAGAACGCGGCGAGCGCGCGCGTCCGCTTGATCATCTCGGGGTTGCTGGTCGCCTGCGCCATGTCCTGGGACAGGCTCAGGAGCGAGCGGATGAGACGGCTGTACGCCTCGACCGTCACCGAGTTGGAGACGTCCTTCTTGTACGCGCTGCCCCGGATCGAGTGGAGCTCGGTGACCTGCGAGGCGATCTGGCTGACGTTCTGGCGGATGCTGCGCAGCGCCTCGTCGCCCTCGACCGAGGAGATCTCCTCGGTGGCGGCGAGGAAGGCCTTGAGGTCCAGGTCCGTCTTCCGGCGCGGGTTGGCGACCTGGTAGTCGCTGACCGGGCGGCCGTTGGCCAGCGGGCCGGCGGAGTGGCCGCGCTCGGCCTGGAGGGCCTTGGCGAGGTCCGTCGCCTCACGGGTCAGCTTGGTGAGCAGCTGCATGTGGTCGAGCTGCTCCATGTCCTGGAGCGACTCGTTGATGCGGACGCCGCCCAGGGCGGTCGCCGCGACCACGGGCAGGGTGAGGAGCGCGACCAGGCGCGTGGAGATGCGCCAGTTGCGAAGAGCTATTCGGGGGCCGACCTCGTTCTCGGCCTTGGCCTTGGGGGCGGGGGCGGCGGAAGGCTCGGACGGGGAGGCCCCGGCGCCCGCGCGACGGCCGCCGTCACCGCCCTCGCCGGACGGTCCCTGACCCTGGTTCGGGGTGCGCGGGGCCGAGGGACCGCGGTCGGTCCCGGCACGCGGTTCCTGCTCCGCCGGAGCATCCGCTCGGCCCTGGCGGGCCTGGGGAGACCCCGAGCCATCCCTCTTGAAACGTCCCTGCACTAGCGTCGCAACCTCTGGACCAGGCGTCCTTCCGGGTGAACGGAGAGGACGGTGTCGGTGTCGATCGGGGTGCGTGGAGCACCCCAGGTGGTCGTCGGTGACCGGCGCAGTTCCCCCTTCGTCCCGCCACTCGGCCGGCGCTGCGTTGCGCCTCCTGCGCGCCGGCTTGAAACCCGCGGCGGTGCGGGAATTCCAGCACAGTGCCGGATCTCCAACAAGGGCCGCGTGTCGCGCCGGGTAGGCTATGACAACGCGTGCACATCGTGTCACCCCATGTAGAAGATGATCACGGAGGATTCGGACTTTTCCGTGCCAATGGCACGGCATCCCCGTGTGTCCCAGTCGGCATGATCGGGAGCGGAATAGAACATTCAGTGGCGGAATGTCCCTTTCCGTGGCACCCGACGACTGTCCGTAATGCCGGTAATCTACCGTCGTTGGTGAGCAAACTCACACGCTGATCGATGTCTCAGCCATGCATTCGAAGGGAATCCCGCGTTTAGCCTGACGCTTTACGCCCCATACGCGCCCGCACGGGCGCCCGTCCCGGAACAAGGTCTGATCACCGCGATGAAGAAGACGACGCTCCGCACCACGGCCAACCCCCGCCGCTCCACCCTCGTCCACCTCGCGGACGCCGCGCAGCTCGGCCGGGGCGCCCAGCCGGAGTACGCGGCCGAGCTGCCCGGCCGGACGGCCAACCCGCGCCGCACCGTCCTCATGCAGCCCCCGGCCCCGTACGAGCCCGCCCCGTACGCCACGGTCGCCCGCTGACGGACGCCCCGCGCCCCGGCCCCGCCCCCACCGGCCCGTGCGCCCGGACATCGCCGTTCGGCGGCCCCTCGCCGCGTTAGCCTGGAGCGTCAGACTCCAGCCAGTACCAAGTGAGGGGCGACAGCACGCGTGCGCATCGCCAGATTCTCCATCGACGGCAACGTGGCCTTCGGCGCGGTCGAGGGCGAGGGACCTGCCGAGTCCGCCGCGTCCGGCGGCCTCGTCCTCGACATCATCAAGGGCATCCCGTACACCGACTTCGAACTCAGCGGCACCAAGGTCCCGCTGAGCAAGGTGCGGCTCCTGCCCCCCGTGCTCCCCAACAAGGTCGTGGCCATCGGCCGCAACTACGCCGAGCACGCCGCCGAACTCGGCCACGAGGTCCCCGACGTCCCCGTCGCCTTCTTCAAGCCCACCACCTCGGTGATCGGCCCCGGCGACGCCATCGAGCACCCCTCCTTCTCCGACGAGCTGCACCACGAGGCCGAACTGGCCGTGGTGATCGGCCGCATGTGCCGCGAGGTGCCCCGCGAGCGCGTCCAGGACGTGATCTTCGGCTACACCTGCGCCAACGACGTCACCGCCCGCGACGTCCAGCGGCGCGAGAACCAGTGGGCCCGCGCCAAGGGCTTCGACACCTCCTGCCCGCTGGGCCCCTGGGTCGAGACCGGCCTGAGCCTCGCGCAGGCCGGCGACCTGACCGTCCAGGCCACGGTCAACGGCGAGCAGCGCCAGCTCGGGCGCACGAGCGACATGGTCCGCTCCATCGAGGACCTGGTCGTCCACATCACCGAGGCCATGACCCTGCTCCCCGGCGACGTCATCCTCACCGGCACCCCGGCCGGGGTCGGCCCCCTCAACGTCGGCGACGAGGTCGCCGTCACCATCGAAGGCATCGGCACTCTCACCAATAAGGTGATCAAGCGTGGCTAACGCGAATATCCGCGTCCGTTTCTGTCCCTCGCCGACCGGCAACCCCCACGTGGGCCTGGTCCGCACCGCCCTCTTCAACTGGGCCTTCGCCCGGCACAACCAGGGCACCATGGTCTTCCGCATCGAGGACACCGACGCGGCGCGCGACTCCGAGGAGTCGTACCAGCAGCTGCTCGACTCGCTGCGCTGGCTCGGCCTCGACTGGGACGAGGGCCCGGAGATCGGCGGCCCGCACGCGCCGTACCGCCAGTCGCAGCGGATGGACATCTACAAGGACGTCGCCGACAAGCTGCTCGCCGGCGGCCACGCGTACCCCTGCTACTGCACCACCGAGGAGCTCGACGAGCGCCGCGAGGCCGCCCGCGCCGCCGGCCGCCCCTCCGGCTACGACGGCCACTGCCGCGACCTCACCGACGAGCAGAAGGCGGCGTACGAGGCCGAGGGCCGCACGCCGATCGTCCGCTTCCGGATGCCCGACGAGCCGATCACCTTCACCGACCTGGTCCGCGGCGAGCTCACCTTCACCCCGGAGAACGTGCCGGACTACGGCATCCTCCGGGCCAACGGCGCCCCGCTCTACACCCTGGTCAACCCGGTCGACGACGCCCTGATGGAGATCACCCACGTCCTGCGCGGCGAGGACCTGCTCTCCTCCACCCCGCGCCAGATCGCGCTCTACAAGGCGCTGATCGAGCTGGGCGTCGCCAAGGAGATCCCCGCCTTCGGCCACCTGCCGTACGTGATGGGCGAGGGCAACAAGAAGCTCTCCAAGCGCGACCCGCAGGCCTCCCTCAACCTCTACCGGGAGCGCGGCTTCCTCCCCGAGGGCCTGCTGAACTACCTCTCCCTGCTCGGCTGGTCCTTCTCCGCCGACCAGGACCTCTTCACCGTCCCCGAGATGGTCGAGAAGTTCGACATCGCCGACGTCAACGCCAACCCGGCCCGCTTCGACCTCAAGAAGGCCGAGTCGATCAACGCCGACCACATCCGCAGGCTGGACGTGAAGGCGTTCGCCGAGGCCTGCGAGCCCTGGCTGCGCGCCCCGCACGCCCCCTGGGCGCCCGAGGACTTCGACCGGGCCGCCTGGGAGGCCATCGCGCCGCACGCCCAGACCCGCCTGACCGTCCTCTCGGACATCACGGCCAACGTCGACTTCCTCTTCCTGCCCGAGCCGGTCTTCGACCAGGCCTCCTGGGACAAGGCGATGAAGGGCGAGCCCGCGGCCCTGCTCACCACCGTCCGCGAGAAGCTGGACGCCGCCGACTGGAGCGACCCCGAGTCCCTCAAGAACGCCGTCCTGGCCGCCGGCGAGGCCCACGGCCTCAAGCTCGGCAAGGCCCAGGCCCCGGTCCGCGTCGCGGTCACCGGCCGCACGGTCGGCCTGCCGCTCTTCGAGTCCCTGGAGATCCTGGGCAAGGAGAAGACCCTGGCCCGCATCGACGCGGCCCTGGCGAAGCTCGCCGCGTAGGGACCGCTCGTACGACGCCGGAGGGGTACGGTCACGGGCCGTACCCCTCCGGCGCGTCCGGACACCGGGGCTCACCCGGCACCCGGGCTCAGCCCTCGGCGATGATCCTCCGGGCCGCCGCCACCTTCCGGACGTGCCGGTCGCGCAGCTCCTCCAGGACCGCCGCCTCCGGGCCGATCATCCGCCGCTGGATCCCCGACTCCACGCCGAACCAGGTCTCCAGGAGACCGGTGCTCCGCTTGCAGGCGACATCCGTTCCGGCGGTCGCCCGTTCCTCGGCCGTGACGGGCCCTTCGAGGTATTTCCCCAGCGGTTCCATCGGGGACGCGTAGGAATATCCGGACTCCGCCATGCAGGCGGACCATTTTCCGAGCGCGGCCCGCACCTTCGGATCGGTCAGGGATTCCTGATGGCTCCGCGTCGCTATCCGGCTCGCCGCGTCGGTTCCCTCGGGATGTTCGTACCCCTTGCGGAAATCCTCCATGGCCTGACCGAGGCAGCCCTTCTCCGGAATGGCCTTCCCGTGGTGTTCGAGCTTTCCGGCCCGGCCCCCGGCGCCCTGCCGTCCGTAAAGGACGAGAATCTCCGCCGCGCCGGGCCGCTCGTCGGCCGGAGCAGGGGAGGGCGTCGGGGCCGGCGGCAGGCGATATCCGAACCGGTCGGCGTTGCCTTTCTCCGCCAGACCGTAACGCCGGTCCACGGGCGGAGGCGGGGGAGCGGGCGCCGGCGGCCGGTAGGAGAGCGAATAGCGCGCCATGCACCGTCTCGCCAGCACGTGCTCGGCGGATTGGACAAGGGCGTATTCGGCCTCGGTGTAGCTGTAACGGGCCATCGGCAGCCGGAAGGTGTACGCGCTCTCGGCGGCGGGGGTCGCGGTGGAGGCGGCGGGGGCGCTCGCCGTCGGAGCGGGCCGCGCGGATTGTCCGGACCGCTCGGGCGCGGAGCACCCGGCCAGGACGGCGCAGAGGAGGACGAGCGCGGCCGGTGCCGGACGTCTCATCCCCGTCAGCTGAACTTGTAGCAGTTGACTCCGGACCGGCCGAAACCGAGCGAGGCGTTGTCGTTGTACGTGTTCCGGAGCTGCTTGGCCGTGCTGTGCGGCTCGAAGGTGTCGCACGGACCGCCGTAGTTGCTGTTGAAGAAGACCGTGGTGATCTGGAAGCTGCCGTTGTAGAACGAGGCGGCGTTGTTCTTCACCGGCTGGCCCTTGCCGTTTCCATTGCCCAGGAACTTGTACGCGGCGAGGTCGGGAACGCTGCCCTGCTGGCCCTTCAGGCCGGTGAAGATGGTGTAGGAGCCGCTGAGGTTGCTGTTGAAGTAGAAGGCGCCGCAATTGTCGTAGTAGTTGTTGCAGGAAATGCCCGCCTCGGCCTGGGCGGGCGTGACGCCGAAACCGACGGCGAGTACGGCGGGGATCGCTATGGAGGCGGAGCGGCGCAGCAGGCTCATCTTTTTCTCCCCTTGAAGAAATGGGTTGCGGGCAGGGCTGAAGGATCCTATCCGGGCCGTTCCGGCCAGCGTCAAGGTCGATCCCCGCCACAAGATGCGGAATTTTTAATTCCGGGTGCAATGGAATGTTTGGTCGTCTTCCACGCCGTTCGGGTACGGTGAATGCCATGGTTATCCGGGCGGTCCTCTGGGACATCGACGACACGATCTTCGACTACGCCACCGCCGACACGGCCGGGATGCGCGGCCACCTCGCGGCCGAGGGGCTCCTGGAGGGGTTCGGCACCGTGGAGGCGGCCCTCGACCGGTGGCGGGAGCTCACCGTCCTCCACTGGCGCCGCTTCGAGCGGGAGGGCGGCGACTTCCTGGATCAGCGGCGCGACCGGGTCCGCGACTTCCTCGGCCGGCCGGAGCTCACCCCGGACGAGGCCGACGCCTGGTTCGACCGGTACGTCGTCCACTACGAGGCGGCCTGGGCGCTCTTCCCCGACACTGTCCCCGTGCTCGACCTCCTGGCCCGTGACTACCGTCACGCGGTCCTGTCGAACTCCAGCATCCGCAACCAGGAGCGCAAGCTCCGCGTCCTGGGCGTCCGGGACCGCTTCGAGGCCGTCCTGTGCGCCGCCGAGCTCGGCGTGGCCAAGCCCGCCCCGGAGGCCTTCCACGCCGCCTGCACCGCCCTCGGCCTGCCCCCGCACCAAGTGGCGTACGTCGGGGACCAGCCGGACATCGACGCTCGGGGCGCGGTCGAGGCGGGGCTCATGGGCGTCTGGCTGGACCGCGCGGACGCCGGCGGCCGGCCCGAGCTTGAGCGGATCACGGAGCTGGGCCAGCTCCCCGGCCTGCTGCGCGGGGATACCCGTTTTGGAGCGCGGTCCACCTTCGGGTAATGTTCTTCCTGCGCCGAGGGGAGCAAGCCGAAAGGCAAGAACCCGGAAAGCGCAAGCCGAGCAAGATCCTCCCTGGTGGGGACGTTGCCCCGGTGGCCTATGGTGTAATTGGCAGCACGACTGATTCTGGTTCAGTTAGTCTTGGTTCGAGTCCAGGTAGGCCAGCTCGCAGAGCTTCATCTGCAATCCGCGGATCTTGATCCGCAAGGCCCCCGTTGTGTAGCGGCCTAGCACGCCGCCCTCTCAAGGCGGTAGCGCCGGTTCGAATCCGGTCGGGGGTACAGATCCATCCTGTAGGTCACTTGGGTAGCTCCCGGTGCATCTACGGTGACATCACCCGGCTCCGGCCGGGTGGGATCGCTAGGGCCCCCGTTGTGTAGCGGCCTAGCACGCCGCCCTCTCAAGGCGGTAGCGCCGGTTCGAATCCGGTCGGGGGTACCAACTGGTCTAAACCACCAGTGGCCTATGGTGTAATTGGCAGCACGACTGATTCTGGTTCAGTTAGTCTTGGTTCGAGTCCAGGTAGGCCAGCGGATCATCCCAGATCTTGCCCCCGTTGTGTAGCGGCCTAGCACGCCGCCCTCTCAAGGCGGTAGCGCCGGTTCGAATCCGGTCGGGGGTACGCACAGGAGAAGCCCTTCCCTTCGGGGGAGGGCTTCTTCGCTGTCCCCGGCCGTGTGCTGGACACAACTCCGGCCCACCGCTGCGGCGTTGGAGCGGTGGGCCGGGACGAACGGGGGAGGGGCGGAGGCGTCAGCCGTTGCGGCGGAGCGCCTCGGAGAGGCGGGCGGCGGCGTCGATGACCGCCTGGGCGTGCATGCGGCCCGGGTGGCGCGTCAGGCGCTCGATGGGGCCCGAGACCGACACGGCGGCCACCACCCGGTTCGAGGGGCCGCGCACCGGCGCGGAGACGGACGCCACGCCCGGCTCCCGCTCGCCGATCGACTGGGCCCAGCCGCGGCGCCGTACGCCCGACAGGGCCGTCGCCGTGAAGCGGGCGCCCTGGAGGCCGCGGTGCAGTCGCTCGGGCTCCTCCCAGGCCATCAGGATCTGCGCCGACGAGCCGGCCTTCATGGTCAGCGTCGAGCCGACCGGGACCGTGTCCCGGAGGCCCGAGAGCCGCTCGGCCGCCGCCACGCAGATGCGCATGTCGCCCTGGCGCCGGTAGAGCTGGGCGCTCTCGCCGGTGACGTCGCGCAGATGCGTGAGCACCGGGCCCGCGGTCGCGAGGAGGCGGTCCTCGCCGGCCGCGGCGGCGAGCTCCGCGAGGCGCGGTCCGAGGATGAACCGGCCCTGCATGTCGCGCGCCACCATCCGGTGGTGTTCCAGTGCCACGGCGAGACGATGTGCCGTGGGTCGTGCGAGTCCCGTCGCCGCGACCAGTCCTGCGAGGGTGGCCGGACCGGACTCCAGGGCGCTCAGGACAAGGGCTGCCTTGTCGAGAACGCCTACGCCGCTAGAGTTGTCCATGCAACGATATTCGCGTCTCACTCTGTGAAACGCAAGTTCAATTTCCCGAGGAACTTGTCACTCTGGTGGGGCGGCCGCACAACGGCCCGCGAAACGGGTCTCTAGTTGTGCCGGCGTAGACGTCGGCCGGAGGGAAAGCGATGGGTAGGACACTCGCGGAGAAGGTCTGGGACGACCACGTCGTCCGGCGCGCCGAGGGCGAGCCCGACCTTCTCTTCATCGATCTGCACCTGCTGCACGAGGTGACCAGCCCGCAGGCCTTCGACGGCCTCCGTCAGAACGGCCGGCAGGTGCGGCGCCTCGACCTCACCATCGCCACCGAGGACCACAACACCCCGACCCTCGACATCGACAAGCCGATCGCCGACCCGGTCTCCCGCGCCCAGCTGGAGACCCTCCGCAAGAACTGTGCCGAGTTCGGCGTCCGGCTGCACCCGCTGGGTGACGTCGAGCAGGGCGTCGTCCACGTCGTGGGCCCCCAGCTGGGCCTGACCCAGCCCGGCACCACGGTCGTCTGCGGCGACTCCCACACCTCCACGCACGGCGCGTTCGGCGCGCTGGCGTTCGGCATCGGCACCAGCCAGGTCGAGCACGTCCTCGCCACCCAGACCCTGCCCATGGCCCGTCCGAAGACCATGGCCATCACGGTCGACGGCGAGCTGCCCGAGGACGTCACCGCCAAGGACCTGATCCTGGCGATCATCGCGAAGATCGGCACCGGCGGCGGCCAGGGCTACGTCCTGGAGTACCGCGGCTCCGCCGTCGAGAAGCTCTCGATGGAGGCCCGGATGACCATCTGCAACATGTCGATCGAGGCCGGCGCCCGCGCGGGCATGATCGCCCCCGACGAGACCACCTTCGCCTATCTGAAGGGCCGCGCCCACGCCCCCGAGGGCGAGGACTGGGACGCCGCCGTCGCGTACTGGAAGACCCTGAAGTCCGACGAGGACGCGGTCTTCGACGCCGAGGTCGTCATCGACGCCGCCTCCCTGGCGCCGTTCGTCACCTGGGGCACCAACCCCGGCCAGGGCGCCCCGCTTTCGGCGAACGTCCCCGACCCGGCTTCGTACGAAGACGCTTCGGAGCGCCTCGCCGCCGAAAAGGCCCTGGAGTACATGGGGTTGACCGCCGGGCAGCCGCTGCGCGACATCAAGGTCGACACCGTCTTCGTAGGCTCCTGCACCAACGGCCGCATCGAGGACCTGCGCAACGCCGCCGGCCTGCTCCAGGGCCGCAAGGTCGCCGACGGCGTCCGGATGCTGGTCGTCCCCGGCTCCGTCCGGGTCGCCCTCCAGGCCGTCGAGGAGGGCCTGGACAAGGTCTTCAAGGAGGCCGGCGCCGAATGGCGGCACGCGGGCTGCTCGATGTGCCTGGGCATGAACCCCGACCAACTGGCCCCCGGCGAGCGCTCCGCGTCCACCTCCAACCGCAACTTCGAGGGCCGGCAGGGCAAGGGCGGCCGCACCCACCTGGTCTCGCCCCAGGTCGCCGCCGCCACCGCCGTACTGGGCCATCTGGCCTCCCCGGCCGACCTGTCCGACGCCGCCACGCCCGCGGGAGTCTGAGGAATCATGGAAGCTTTCACCACGCACACCGGCCGGGCCGTCCCGCTGCGCCGCAGCAACGTCGACACCGACCAGATCATCCCCGCGCACTGGCTGAAGAAGGTCACCCGCGACGGCTTCGAGGACGGCCTCTTCGAGGCCTGGCGCAAGGACTCCGAGTTCGTCCTCAACCGCCCCGAGCGGCAGGGCGCCACGGTCCTGGTCGCCGGCCCCGACTTCGGCACCGGCTCCTCCCGCGAGCACGCCGTCTGGGCGCTCCAGAACTACGGCTTCCAGACCGTGATCTCCGCCCGCTTCGCCGACATCTTCCGCGGCAACTCGCTGAAGAACGGCCTGCTGACCGTCGTCCTGCCGCAGGAGACGGTGGACGCGCTCTGGGAGCTGACCGAGGCCGACCCGACCGCCGAGATCACCGTCGACCTGGAGCGCCGCAAGGTCCTGGCCGCCGGGATCGACGCCGACTTCGAGCTCGACGAGAACGCCCGCTGGCGCCTCCTGAACGGACTCGACGACATCAGCCTCACCCTTCAGAACGAAGCCGACATCGCGGCCTACGAGGCGGCCAGGCCCTCCTTCAAACCCCGTACAATTACGGTCTGAGCAGCGCTTTTCCACGACTGCGCCCCCCACCTTCCGGTGGGGGGCGCAGTCGCTTGTTGAGCCCCTGTCGGGCGACAACTCGCCCTAGATGGCACAATCGGTGCATGGAACGCGACAGCCAACTCGAGCTCTACGAGGCAGTCGCCGCCCGATTGAAAGAAGCGCACACAAGGGTGCGCTCACTGCAAGTCCCGGAGGGCGTAAGGATGGCGCTGTCCCGGAAGCTGCTGGTCGTGACGGCCGCGGCGAAGCACGATCTCAAGGACGCGGCAGCGCGTCTGGACCGGTTGATGAAGGACCTCGACGAGGGCCGATTCCCAGAGGACGACTGACACCAGGAACTCCGCAACGGCTCTTCCGCGTTGCGGCACTAGGGTGATTAGACCGTTTCGTGTTTGATTTGCGGTATATACATGCCTAACGTGCGAAAAAGCTTGAACACTTTCGTTCTGGCAATGTCTCCGAAGGGGAAGACGTGAACAAGGCGCAGCTCGTAGAAGCGATTGCCGACAAGATGGGCGGTCGCCAGCAGGCCGCCGAAGCCGTCGACCACGTGCTCGACGCCATCGTGCGTGCCGTGGTCGCCGGCGACCGGGTCTCCGTCACGGGTTTCGGCTCGTTCGAGAAGGTCGACCGGCCGGCCCGCTACGCCCGCAACCCGCAGACGGGTGAGCGGGTCCGCGTGAAGAAGACCTCCGTTCCCCGCTTCCGCGCCGGTCAGGGCTTCAAGGACCTGGTCAGCGGTTCGAAGAAGCTCCCCAAGGGCGGCGAGGTCTCCGTCAAGAAGGCCCCCAAGGGCAGCCTCACCGGCGGTGCCTCCGCGACGGTCAAGAAGGCCGCCGCCAAGAAGGCCACCACCGCCAAGAAGGCCGCCGCGAAGAAGGCGACCCCGGCGAAGAAGACCACCGCGGCCGCCGCCAAGAAGACGACGCCCGCCAAGAAGACCACCACGGCCGCCGCCAAGAAGGCGACCCCCGCGAAGAAGACCGCGACCACCGCCGCGGCCAAGAAGACCTCCGCCGCCGCGAAGAAGACCACCACGGCCGCCGCCGCGAAGAAGACCTCCGCGGCCAAGAAGACCGCGCCGGCCGCGAAGAAGGCCACGGCGACGAAGGCGCCCGCCAAGAAGACCACGGCGCGCAAGACCACCGCCAAGAAGACCGCCGCCAAGAAGTAGGACGTGCGGGAACGATCCGCCGGGCCGGGCTCCCCTCGGGGAGCCCGGCCCGCGGCGCGTCGAACAGCCCCGGAAAGCCTGGAAGGGCTCTAGAACGTCTGCAGCGTCACCAGCGTGATCCGCGGGCCGCCCCCCGGGCCGCCCGGCTCCGTCTCGATCCGTACGCGCTGGCCCGGCCGCAGCAGGAGGAGCCCGCCCGCCTCGAAGGCCTCCGCCCCGAACTCCACCGGGGTGCCGTCGTCGAGCAGCACGCTGCCGCTGCGGGTCTCGGGGTCGTACGTGTACGCGGTCGCCTGCATGGACCGCAGCCTATCCGGCCGCCGGCAGCCACCGGGCGGCCGTCCGCGGGCCGAGCCCCAGCTCCCGGGCCGCCGCCAGGTCCTCCCCGGTGTCCACGTCCCGGCGCACGGAATCCACCCCCGCGAGCCGGATTTCCACCGCGCCCGACGACAAATGCCGCCGCCTCGACGCGCCCCCGAATGCCGGTGCCAATTCCACCCCCGGAGCGGCCGAGAGGAATGTCGTACCGATTTCGGCGGCGTCCGCGAGAAATGCCCTCGGAAATGCCAGGGCCGCGTCCAGGACCCGGGCCAGCTCCGCCGGGCGCAGCGCGGGCAGGTCCGCGTTGAGCGCCGCCACGCGCGCGTGCGGGCGCCGGGCCCGCACGGCCCGCGCCCCGTGCGCGAGCGCCGCGTTGAGCCCCGCCGCCGGCGCGTCCGGCACGACCCGCGCGCCCAGCGCCGCGAGGACCTCGCGGGCCGCCGGGTCGTCGGTGACGACCACCGCCTCCCGTACCCGTACGCACTCCAGCGCCGCCCCCACGGTGTCCTCGGCGAACGCGAGCGCGAGCCGGGGGCGCAGCCGCGCGCCCGCCGCCGCGGCCAGCCGGCTCTTCGCCACGGCCAGGGGCTTCAGGGGTACGACGAGGGACCAGCCGCCGTCCGCATCGGTGTTCATCGCGGACCATTCTGTCCCGCCCGTGCGGTCCGCCGGAGGGGCCGGGGCGTACGGTGTCACTCGACAGAGCAGGAGCATGGGGCGACACTGACCCCCTGCCAGCCCGTCCCGGAGAAAGGTGTCCGCGTGCCCCGCCGCAGAATCGGCTTCTGGTACCGCCTCGCGGCGGTCATCGCCAAACCCCCCCTGGTGGTTCTGTTCAAGCGGGACTGGCGCGGCATGGAGCACATTCCGGCCGACGGCGGATTCATCACCGCCGTGAACCACAACTCCTACCTGGACCCGCTCTCCTACGCGCATTACCAGTACAACACCGGCCGCGTCCCGCGCTTCCTCGCCAAGGCCGCCCTCTTCAAGGGCTCCTTCGTCGGCACGATGCTGCGCGGCACCGGACAGATCCCCGTCTACCGCGAGACGACCGACGCGCTCGACGCCTTCCGCGCCGCCGTCGACGCCATCGAGCGCGGAGAGTGCGTCGCCTTCTACCCCGAGGGCACCCTGACCCGCGACCCCGACATGTGGCCGATGGCCGGCAAGACCGGCGCCGCCCGCGTCGCGCTGCTCACCGAGGCCCCCGTCATCCCGGTGGCCCAGTGGGGCGCGAACCTGGCGATGCCGCCGTACGCCAAGGAGAACAAGTTCCGGCTGTTCCCCCGGAAGACGCTGATCGTGCAGGCCGGACCGCCGGTCGACCTCTCCCGCTTCCACGGCCTGGAGCCCACGCCCGAGGTCCTGCGCGAGGCCACCGAGACCATCATGGCCGCCATCACCGCCCTCCTGGAGGAGGTCCGCGGCGAGAAGGCGCCCGCCGAACCGTACGACCACCGCAGGGCCCGCCTGGAACAGCGGCGCAAGGCCGCCGAAGGGGGCACCAAGTGACCAAGGCAGCCGTCTTCGGCAACGGATCCTGGGGCACCGCCTTCGCCATGGTGCTCGCCGACGCGGGCTGCGAGGTGAGCCTCTGGGGCCGCCGCGCGGAGCTCGCGAAGGAGATCAACGCCACCCGCGTCAACCCGGACTACCTGCCGGGGGTCGAACTCCCCGCAGCGGTCACGGCCACCGCCGACCCGGCCGAGGCCGCCGCGGACGCCGACTTCACCGTCCTCGTCGTCCCCTCCCAGACCCTCCGCGGCAACCTCGCCGCCTGGACGCCGCTCCTCGCCCCCGACACCGTCCTCGTCTCCCTCATGAAGGGCGTCGAACTCGGCACCGCCAAGCGGATGAGCGAGGTCATCACCGAGGTCGCGGACGTCCCCGCCGAGCGCGTCGCCGTCCTCACCGGCCCCAACCTGGCCAAGGAGATCGCCGCCCGGCAGCCCGCCGCCGCCGTCGCCGCCTGCGTCGACGAGACGGTCGCCCAGCGGCTCCAGACCGCCTGCCTGACCCCGTACTTCCGCCCGTACACCAACACCGACGTGGTGGGCTGCGAGCTCGGCGGCGCCGTCAAGAACGTCATCGGCCTCGCCGTCGGCATCACGGACGGCATGGGCCTCGGCGACAACTCCAAGGCCACGCTCATCACCCGCGGCCTCGCCGAGACCACCCGCCTCGGCCTCGCCATGGGCGCCGACCCGCTCACCTTCTCCGGCCTCGCGGGCCTCGGCGACCTCGTCGCCACCTGCTCCTCGCCGCTCTCCAGGAACCACACCTTCGGCACCAACCTCGGCCGCGGGATGACCCTCCAGGAGACCATCGCGGCCACCAAGCAGACCGCCGAGGGCGTCAAGTCCTGCGAGTCCGTGCTCGATCTGGGCCGCCGCCACGGCGTCGACATGCCCATCACCGAGACCGTCGTCTCCATCGTCCACGAGGGCAAGCCGCCGATCGTCGCCCTCAAGGAGCTCATGTCGCGCTCGGCGAAGCCCGAACGCCGCTGAGCCCGGGCGACTCGGACGCGCGCGCGGCGGGGCGCTCAGGAGTTCGGGAACCGCAAGGTACCCTCATCGCGATATGAGCGAGAACACCCAGAGCCCCCGCAAGCCGCGCGTGGCCGTCGTCTTCGGCGGACGCAGCTCCGAGCACGCCATCTCCGTCGTCACGGCCGGCGCCGTCCTGAGCGCCATCGACCGGGACAAGTACGACGTGCTGCCCATCGGCATCACGACGGACGGGCGCTGGGCGCTCACCGCCGACGCCCCGGAGCGGATGGGCATCGCCGACCGCGTCCTGCCGAACGTCGCCGACCTCGCCGAGTCCGAGCGGGGCGGCGTCGTCCTCTCCGTCGACCCCGCCAACCGCGAGGTCGTCCTCGCCGAGCCCGGCGCCGTGCCGCGCGCCCTCGGCGAGGTCGACGTGGTCTTCCCCGTGCTCCACGGCCCGTACGGCGAGGACGGCACCCTCCAGGGCCTCCTGGAGCTCTCCGGCGTCCCGTACGTCGGCGCGGGCGTCCTCGCCTCCGCCGTCGGCCAGGACAAGGAGTACATGAAGCGGGTCTTCGTCTCCTTCGGCCTCCCCGTCGGCCCGTACGAGGTCGTCCGGCCGCGCGAGTGGGAGCAGAACCCGGCCGCCGCCCGCAAGAAGATCGTGGAGTTCGCCGCCGACCACGGCTGGCCGCTCTTCGTGAAGCCCGCCCGCGGCGGCTCGTCCGTCGGCATCACCAAGGTGGACGACCTCTCCGGCCTCGACGAGGCGATCGAGGAGGCCCGCCGCCACGACCCCAAGGTCATCGTGGAGGCGCTGGTCCGCGGCCGCGAGATCGAGTGCGGCGTCCTGGAGTTCGAGGACGGCCCGCGCGCCAGCGTGCCCGCCGAGATCCCGCCCGTCACCGACCACGACTTCTACGACTTCGAGGCGAAGTACATCGACTCGGCCTCCGGCATCGTGCCCGCCCCCATCGGGGACGAGGCCACCGCCGAGATCCAGCGCCTGGCCGTCGCCGCCTACGAGTCCGTCTCCTGCGAGGGCCTGGTCCGCGCGGACTTCTTCCTCACCGAGGACGGCGAGTTCGTCATCAACGAGATCAACACCATGCCGGGCTTCACGCCCATCTCCATGTACCCGCGCATGTGGCAGGAGAGCGGCGTGAGCTACCCCGAGCTGGTCGACCGGCTCCTCCAGGCCGCGCTGACCCGCTCCACGGGCCTGCGCTAGCGGAACGCCGACCGGTCGCCCCCCGGGCACGTCCGGGCGGCGTCAGGAGCACTCCGGTTCGAGCGCGCACGGGACCGTCTCCGCCACGGGGGCGGCGAGATCGGCGAGCGGTCCCGCGTCGTGCTCGAACCGCGCGTCGAGGCTCACCTCGACGTACGTCTCCCGGTACACCGAGGTGAACCGGGGGCCGGAGCCCTCCGGCCGCTCCAGCAGCCAGCGCACGCCGTTCGCGGAGACGCCCTGCGCCTTCGCGTCGCTCATCTTTTCGGGTCGGGGGACCCCGCAGCGCAGTACGATCGCACCGTCACCCCACCCGGCGGTCAACTCGGAGCCGGGCTCCGGGTCACTCCGCTCCAGCCCCGCCACGGTGCCGGGCAGCTCCTTAGCCAGCGCCTGGCAGAGAGCGGCCTCCTCCGCGGGAGGGCCGGGAACCGCGACGGACGCCGGGGCGCCGGACGCGGAACAGCCGGCGGACGCCAGCAGCAGCACGGCGGCCGCGACGGCGGCGGGCAGGCCGAAGGGCCGGTGGGAAGAGGTCACCGGCCAAGCGTAGACGGGGGCTACAGATGAACGACCGGGCAGGTGAGGGTGCGCGTGATGCCGTCCACTTGCTGGACCTTGGCGACCACCATGCGGCCCAGCTCGTCGACCGTGTCCGCCTGCGCGCGCACGATCACGTCGTACGGACCGGTCACGTCCTCCGCCTGGATCACCCCCGGGATCTTGGAGATGGTGTCGGCGACGGTCGACGCCTTGCCCACCTCGGTCTGAATGAGGATGTACGCCTGTACCACGGAGCCTCCAGGGCGACCACGAGGATCTTGTGGGAGAAAGGGACGCCACGGTACCGCGTCGCCGCGGGCCGCGGGGAGACCCGCGCGTCCGGGGGCACCCGGGGCGTGGCGTACGCAGGACAGAAGTTGACGGTCTACTTGACGGTACCCAGCACGGTGACGGCCCGCGACCCGCGGCGCGCCCAGGCGCGCCCCCGCCCGCCGGCCGGCACGAAGACACGAGGTGAGACGCGGTGAAGGGCACAGTCGGAGAGCTGGGCGAGTTCGGGCTCATCAGAGAGCTCACGTCCCGGCTCACCTCCACCCCGGCGGTACGGATCGGGCCCGGCGACGACGCCGCGGTCGTCTCCGCCCCCGACCGGCGCGTGGTGGCCAGCACGGACATCCTCCTCGAAGGACGTCACTTCCGCCGCGACTGGTCGACGGCGTACGACGTCGGCCGCAAGGCCGCCGCGCAGAACCTCGCCGACATCGCCGCCATGGGCGCGGTCCCCACCGCCCTCCTCCTCGGCCTCGTCGTCCCCGCCGAACTCCCCGTCACCTGGCCCACCGAACTCATGGACGGCCTGCGCGACGAATGTCAGGTCGCGGGCGCGGCCGTGGTCGGCGGCGACGTCGTGCGCGGCGACACGATCATGGTCTCCATCACCGCCCTGGGCGACCTGCGCAACCACGACCCGGTCACCCGGGGCGGAGCCCAGCCCGGCGACGTCGTCGCCTACACCGGCTGGCTCGGCTGGTCCGCCGCCGGATACGCGGTCCTCTCGCGCGGCTTCCGCTCCCCGCGCGCCTTCGTCGAGGCCCACCGCAGGCCCGAACCGCCGTACCACGCGGGCCCGGCCGCCGCCGGACTCGGCGCCACCGCCATGTGCGACGTCAGCGACGGCCTCATCGCCGACCTCGGCCACATCGCGGAGGCCAGCAAGGTCCGCATCGACCTGCGCTCCGGACTCATCGACATCCCCACCCAGATGCACGACATCGGCCAGGCCGTCGGCGTCGACCCCATGCAGTGGGTGCTCACCGGGGGAGAGGACCACGCCATCGTCGCCACCTTCCCGCCGGACGTGAAGCTCCCCGCCCGCTGGAAGGTCATCGGCGAGGTCCTCAACCCCTCGGCGCTGCCCCAGGTCACCGTGGACGGCGCGCCCTGGCACGCGGCCGGCGGCTGGGACCACTTCGGGGAGACGGAGTGAGCGCGGGAGATTCGGGGCGGCCGCCGCTGGTCCTCACCGTCGCCGGGTCCGACTCCGGCGGCGGCGCGGGGATCCAGGCCGACCTCAAGACGATGCTGGCGCTCGGCGTCCACGGCATGAGCGTCCTCACCGCCGTCACCGCGCAGAACTCCCGGGGCGTCCAGGGCGTCTGGGAACTGCCCGTGGAGGCCGTCCGCGCCCAGTACCGGTCCGTCGTGGACGACATCGGCGTCCAGGCCGTGAAGACCGGCATGCTGGCCACCGCCCCGCTCGTGGAGACCGTCGCGCAGCTCCTCGCGGACACCGGCGCGCCCGTCGTCGTGGACCCGGTCGGCGTCTCCAAGCACGGCGACCCGCTCCTCGCCGCCTCCGCGCTCGACGCCGTCCGCACGGAACTGCTGCCCCGCGCCACCGTCGCCACGCCCAACCTGGACGAGGTGACACAGCTCACGGGCGTGCGCGTCGCGCGCGAGGACGACATGAGGGCCGCCGCCGAGGCCGTCCTGGCGTACGGGCCGGCCTGGGCCCTGATCAAGGGCGGGCACCTGTCCACGGGCGGGGAGGCCGTGGACCTGCTCACGGACGGCGAGGAGGAGCACTGGTTCCGCGCCCCGCGCCTCGACAACCGGCACACCCACGGGACGGGCTGCACGCTCGCCTCGGCGGTCGCCTCCGGGCTCGCCAAGGGGCGCACGGTGCCGGAGGCGGTGCGGGAGGCCAAGGAGTACGTGACCGGGGCCATCGGCGCCGGATTCGCCCTGGGCGGGGGCATAGGCCCGGTCGACCACGGCTGGCGGTTCAGGGGCTGAAGGGGCCCGGGGGCGTCACGCGCCTCCGGACCCGATCCCGTTTCCGGGCATGGCAAAAGGCCGGTTCACCGAGGTGAACCGGCCTCTCAAGGCAACCGCAGGGGCTGCGCTACGACAGAACGTCGCGGTTAGCGCGAGACCTTGCCGGCCTTGATGCACGAGGTGCAGACGTTGAGCCGCTTCGGCGTCCGACCGACCACGGCACGCACGCGCTGGATGTTCGGGTTCCAGCGACGGGACGTACGGCGGTGCGAGTGCGAAATGTTGTTGCCGAAGCCCGGCCCCTTGCCGCAGACGTCGCAGTTGGCAGCCACGGGTCACTCCAAAGACTTCAGAATTACAGTGAAATCCGGCGCACCGGAATCAGGAGTCTGAAGTGGCTTGCCGGGGAACGGCCCGGACTGAACCGGGCAACCGAAGCAGCATACAACGCCTGCTTCCGTGGAACGAAACTACCATGTTCCCCGCCGGCCCCGCCCCGGGCCCCGGTCACGCCCGGGACACCTCCGGTCTACCCTGCGGTGAGCTCACCGCCGAAGGAGGACCCCCCGTTGTCGCGAGCCCTTCAGCCTGACGAGGAGCTCGTCGAGCTCGACGCCGAAGCGGTCCGGACCTGGTGCGCGAGGGCCTTCGACGCCCTCGGACGGGAGCGCGAGGAGATCGACGCGATCAACGTCTACCCGGTCGCGGACGGGGACACCGGCACCAACCTCTACCTGACGGCGGAAGCCGCCCACCGGGCCGTCGAGGCGGTCTTCGCCGCCTCCGGCCCGGACACCGCCGAGACCGTACGGGCCATGGCCCACGGCGCCCTCCTCGGCGCCCGCGGCAACTCCGGGACCATCCTCTCCCAGCTCCTGCGCGGCATGGCGACCGTCCTCGCCGACGGATGTGACGGGGATCATCTCGCCCGCGCCCTCGCCGAGGCCGCGCGCGCGGCCCGGCAGGCCGTCGCCCACCCCGTGGAGGGCACCATCCTCACCGTGGCGAGCGCCGCCGCCGGGGCGTGCGCGGCGGGCGGCCCGCTCGTACGGGTGGCCCGCGACGCCTACGAGGGCGCCGCGACCGCCCTGACGGCCACCTCCGGCCAGCTGGACGTCCTCGAACGCGCCGGGGTCGTGGACGCGGGCGGCCGGGGCCTGGTGGCCGTCCTCGGAGCCCTCCTGGAGACCGTCACCGGACGGGCCCCGGACCGCGCCGCGCCCGCCCCGCTCCCGCCGGCCGCCCCCCGCGAGAAGTGCGCGGGCGAGGACGGCCCCGCCTACGAGGTGATCTACCTCCTGGAGGCCGACGACGCGGCCGTCGACCTGCTGCGCTCCCGCCTCGACGCCCTGGGGGAGTCCCTGGTCGTCGTCGGCGGCGACGGGCTCTGGAACGTCCACGTGCACGTGGACGACGCGGGCGCCGCCGTCGAGGCCGGCGTCGAGGCCGGCCGCCCCCACCGCATCCGGATCACCCACTTCGCCTCCGACGCGACGCCCGCGCCGGGACGCGGCACCGCACGGGGGGCCGGGAGCGGGACCGACGGCACTCACACGCACCGGTACGGGACCGACGACGGGTACGCGCACGCGTGCGGCCCCGAGAACGACGGGTACGTGCACGCGTGCGGCACCGGAGACGACGCCGCACGCGCCGCACGCGGGGAACGGGTCCCGCGCGCGGTCGTCGCCGTCGTCCCCGGCGAGGGCCTCGCCGGGCTCTGCGCCGAGGCCGGCGCCACCACCGTACGCACCCGCCCCGGCGAACCCCCCGCCGAGGACGAGCTGGTCGAGGCCGTCCGCCGGGCGCACGCACGCGAGGTCGTCCTCCTGCCCAACGACACCGACCTGCGCGAGACCGCCGCGGCGGCCGCCGAACGCGTCAGGGCCGAGGGCGTCCGCGTCGCCCTCATCCCCACCCGGGCCGCCGTCCAGGGCATCGCCGCCCTCGCCGTCCACGAACCGGACCGGCGCTTCGACGAGGACGTCGTCGCCATGACGGCCGCCGCCGGCGCCACCCGCTACGCCGAACTCGCGGTCGCCGAGCACCGGTCCTTCACCTCGGCCGGCGTCTGCCAGGCCGGCGACGTCCTCGGCCTCATCGAGGGCGACGTCGCCGTCATCGGCAAGGACCTCACCGAGACCGCCCGCACCGTCCTGGACCGGATGCTCTCGGCGGGCGGCGAACTCGTCACCCTCGTCGTCGCCGACGACACCCCGCCCGGCCTCGCCGCCGACCTCGAACAGCACGTACGGCGCGGCTACCTGGCCGTCGACACCACCACGTACCACGCGGGCGCGGAGGCCCCGCCGCTGCTCATCGGGGTGGAATAGGGCCCGGTTCCGGGGGTTGTCCACAGGCCTCGCCCCGACTGTCGGTCCCGTGGTGTGCAATGGAACGCGTGCCCGCGCTCGACGAACCACTCAAGAAGTCCCTCGGCCCCGCCACCGCCAAGGTCATGGCCGAGGCGCTCGACCTGCACACGGTCGGGGACCTGCTCCACCACTACCCCCGCCGGTACGCCGAGCGCGGGGAGCTGACCACCCTCTCGGACCTGCCGCTGGACGAGCACGTCACGGTGGTCGCGCAGGTCGCCGACGCCCGCGTGCTGACCTTCAACGGCTCCAAGGGGCGCGGCCAGCGCCTCGAAGTGACCATCACCGACGGCAGCGGCCGCCTCCAGCTGGTCTTCTTCGGCAAGGGCGTGCACAAGCCGCACAAGGACCTGCTGCCCGGCACCCGCGCGATGTTCGCCGGCAAGGTCTCGCTCTTCAACCGGCGCCTCCAGCTCGCCCACCCGTCGTACGAACTCCTGCGCGGCGACCGCGAGGAGGCCGTGGACGTCTGGGCCGGGGCCCTCATCCCGATCTACCCGGCCACCACCAAGCTGGAGTCCTGGAAGATCGCCAAGGCCGTCGACGCGGTCCTGCCGAGCGTCACCGACGCCGTCGACCCGCTCCCGGACGCCCTGCGCGAGGGCCGCGGCCTCGCCGAACTGCCCGACGCCCTGCGGATGATCCACCGGCCCCGCACCAAGGCCGACATCGCCGCCGCCCGGGACCGGCTCAAGTGGGACGAGGCCTTCGTCCTCCAGGTCGCCCTGGCCCGCCGCCGGCACGCCGACACCCAACTGCCCGCCGTCCCCCGCAAGCCCGCCCCCGGCGGCATCCTCGACGCCTTCGACGCCAAGCTCCCCTTCACCCTCACCGACGGCCAGCAGAAGGTCTCGAAGGAGATCTTCGACGACCTCGCCACCGACCACCCGATGCATCGTCTCCTCCAGGGGGAGGTCGGGTCGGGCAAGACCATGGTGGCCCTGCGCGCCATGCTCGCCGTGGTCGACTCCGGGGGGCAGGCCGCGATGCTCGCGCCCACCGAGGTCCTCGCCCAGCAGCACCACCGCTCCGTCACCGAGATGATGGGCGAGCTGGCCGAGGGAGGGATGCTCGGCGGCGCGGACCGGGCCACCAAGGTCGTCCTGCTGACCGGTTCGATGGGCGCCGCCGCCCGTCGGCAGGCCCTCCTCGACCTGGTCACCGGCGAGGCCGGGATCGTCATCGGCACGCACGCGCTGATCGAGGACAAGGTCAAGTTCCACGACCTGGGCCTGGTCGTCGTCGACGAGCAGCACCGCTTCGGCGTCGAGCAGCGCGACGCCCTGCGCGGCAGGGGCAAGCAGCCCCCGCACCTCCTCGTCATGACCGCGACGCCCATCCCGCGCACGGTCGCCATGACCGTCTTCGGAGACCTGGAGACCTCCGTCCTCGACCAGCTGCCCGCCGGCCGCTCCCCGATCGCCAGCCACGTCGTCCCGGCCGCCGACAAGCCGCACTTCCTCGCGCGCGCGTGGGAACGGGTCCGCGAGGAGGTGGAGAACGGGCACCAGGCGTACGTGGTCTGCCCCCGGATCGGGGACGAGGAGGACCAGAAGAAGGCCGGCTCCAAGGCGAAGTCCGCGGAGGACGAGGCCGAGAAGCGGCCCCCGCTCGCCGTCCTCGACGTCGCCGAGAAGCTCCGCACCGGTCCCCTCGCCGGCCTGCGGATTGCGGTCCTGCACGGCCGCATGCACCCCGACGACAAGGACGACGTCATGCGCCGCTTCGCCGCCGGCGACCTCGACGTCCTCGTCGCCACCACCGTCATCGAGGTCGGCGTCAACGTCCCCAACGCCACCGCCATGGTCATCACGGACGCCGACCGCTTCGGCGTCTCCCAGCTCCACCAGCTCCGCGGCCGCGTCGGCCGCGGCTCCGCCCCCGGCCTCTGCCTCCTCGTCACCGAGATGCCCGAGGCGAGTCCCGCCCGGCAGCGCCTCGGCGCCGTCGCCTCCACCCTCGACGGCTTCGAGCTCTCCCGCATCGACCTCGAACAGCGGCGCGAGGGCGACGTCCTCGGCCAGGCCCAGTCCGGCGTCCGCTCCTCCCTGCGGGTCCTCACCGTCATCGACGACGAGGAGGTCATCGCCGCCGCCCGCGAGGAAGCCACCGCCCTCGTCCTCGCCGACCCGGACCTCACCGCGAACCCGGGCCTGCGCACCGCCCTCGACGCCCTCCTCGACAAGGACCGGGAGGAGTACCTGGAGAAGGGCTGACCACCCACCGGCCCCCCTGCGGCCATATCCTGAGACGTACGCACTGGACGACGCAGGACGAGGACACCGATGACCCGCGTGATCGCCGGTACGGCCGGCGGCCGGCGCCTGGCCGTGCCGCCCGGCAACGGCACCCGCCCCACCTCCGACCGGGCGCGCGAGGGCCTCTTCTCCACCTGGGAGGCGCTCCACGGCACCCTCGACGGGACCAGGGTCGCCGACCTGTACGCGGGCTCCGGCGCCGTCGGCCTGGAAGCCCTCTCCCGGGGCGCCGCCCACGCCCTCCTCGTCGAGGCCGACCCCCGCGCCGCGAAGACGATCCGGGACAACGTCCGCGCGATCGGCCTGCCGGGCGCGGAGCTCCGTACCGGCAAGGCCGAGCAGATCGTGACCGGACCGGCCCCCGCCGACCCGTACGACCTGGTCTTCCTCGACCCGCCGTACGCCGTCGGGGACGCCGATCTCCGCGAGATTCTCCTCACACTGCGCTCGGGGGGCTGGTTGAGCGAGGATGCCCTCGTCACCGTGGAGCGCAGCACCCGAGGCGGAGAATTCGGCTGGCCGGCCGGTTTCGAGCCACTGCGGGCCCGTCGTTACGGCGAGGGAACGTTTTGGTACGGTCGCGCCGCCTCTACGTGCGAAGACGCACGATGACCGGACCGGAGAGCGAGGGACCCAAGTTGCGCCGCGCCGTCTGTCCGGGGTCATTCGACCCCATCACCAACGGACACCTCGACATCATCGCCCGCGCCTCCAAGCTGTACGACGTCGTACACGTGGCCGTGATGATCAACCAGTCGAAGAAAGGTCTCTTCACGGTCGACGAGCGGATCGAACTGATCCGCGAGGTCACCGCCGACTTCGGCAACGTCCAGGTGGAGTCCTTCCACGGCCTGCTGGTCGACTTCTGCAAGCAGCGCGACATCCCGGCCATCGTCAAGGGCCTGCGCGCGGTCAGCGACTTCGACTACGAGCTGCAGATGGCCCAGATGAACAACGGCCTCTCGGGCGTGGAGACCCTCTTCGTCCCCACCAACCCGACGTACAGCTTCCTCTCCTCCTCCCTGGTCAAGGAGGTCGCGGCCTGGGGCGGCGACGTCTCCCACCTGGTCCCGCCGCTGGTCCTCGGACGCCTGACCGAGCGGCTCGCGCAGAAGTGACGCGCGGCCACCGCCGCTGACGCTCCGTCACCTGGTGTCGGACGGGCGCCGACTGCCCTTACAGTCGTCCCGTCCTTCTCCAACCGGCTGTAGAGAGTGGCGAGCACCAGGTGGACGTGCAGAAGAAGCTCGACGAGATCACGGCGACCGTGCAGGGCGCCCGCTCCATGCCCATGTCGGCATCCTGCGTGGTCAACCGCGCCGAGCTGCTCGCCCTGCTCGAAGAGGTGCGCCAGGCCCTGCCCGGCTCCCTCGCCCAGGCCCGGGAGCTGATCGGCGACCGCGAGCAGATGGTCGAGCAGGCCCGCCGGGAGGCCGAGCGGATCATCGAGGCCGCCCACGCCGAGCGCGGCTCGATCGTCTCCGACACCCAGGTCGCCCGGGAGTCGCAGGAGGAGGCCGACCGGATCCTCTCCGAGGCCCGCCGCGAGGCCGAGGAGATCCGCGCCGAGGCCGACGACTACGTCGACTCCAAGCTCGCCAACTTCGAGGTCGTCCTCAACAAGACCATCGGCTCCGTCGACCGGGGCCGCGAGAAGCTCCTCGGCCGCGGCCCGGGGATCGGCCCGGACGGCTACGCCGACGAGGACGCCCCCGAGTACAGCGCCGATCCGCAGACCCTGATCCAGCGGGCCGACGAGTACGTGGACGCGAAGCTGGGCGCCTTCGAGGCCGTCCTCAGCAAGACCCTGGAGGCCGTCGGGCGGGGCCGGCAGAAGCTGCACGGCCGGATCGCCTCCGACGCCCTCGGCGAGCACATGGCCGCCCAGGACGGCCTCGGCGGCACGGTCCACACCAGCGACGCCGACTACCTGGCGGGCCTCGCGGAGCTCTCCGACCCCGAGCCGGCGCAGAGTCCGGCGCAGGCGCCCGCCCCGGTCCCGGCGCAGGTCCCGGCCCCGCCGCAGCAGCAGCCCGACCCGTACGGGTACCCGCAGCAGGACCCGTACGCGGCCTACCAGCAGGTCCCGCAGCCGGACCCCTACGCCTACCAGCAGCCGCAGCAGCCCGACCCGTACGGCTACCAGCAGCACGACCCCTACGCGTACCAGCAGCCGGCCCCGCCGGCCCACCAGCCCCAGCAGGCCGCCGCGCTCGACGAGACCAGCTTCTTCGACACGAGCATGATCGACCTGGACCAGCTGCGCCGCTACGAGCAGCAGTACGACCAGGGCGGGCAGCAGTAGGGGAACGGGCGAAGGGCCCGGATTGGGCCCTGGGCGAAGCGTCCAGTATCCTGGCTCTTCGGTCGCGCGTATGCCCGTGACCCGTGCTGCCCACGGTCGGCAGCCCACGAACCTTCCCCGACGCAGAACGATCCGAAAGCAGGAAGAGCCCTGAGCACGCGCCTCGACCACCGCAACCCCCTCGTGTTCGACACGCACGAGCTGGGGCGGCGTCCTGGTGCCCTGCAGCGGCTCTCGCGATCGGTCGAGGCCCCCGCGGCCATGGGCGTCGAAGGAGTGATCGGAGTGCCCGAGGGCGCCCCGATCGACATCGATCTCCGTCTTGAGTCGGTCATGGAAGGGGTGCTTGTCACAGGCACCGCCCGTGCGTCGGCCGAGGGGGAGTGCGTAAGGTGTCTGGAGCCCGTCGAGCTGGAGCTCGACGTGGACTTCCAGGAGATGTTCTCGTACCCCGAGTCCGACGACCGGGGCCGCTCCAAGGCGGCCGCGGACGACGAGGCCGAGGGCGAAGAGGACATGATCCCCCTCGAGGACGGCATGTTCGACCTCGAACCCGTGCTGCGTGATGCGGTGGTGCTCGCACTGCCGATGCAGCCGGTGTGCCGGGAGGACTGCGAGGGTCTGTGCTCCGAGTGCGGAGCGAACCTCAACGAGAACCCGGACCACCACCACGACGCCGTCGACATCCGTTGGGCGGCACTGCAGGGACTCGCCGGTTCGCTGGGAACCGATGAGAAGGACAACATGAGCGGCAAAGCCTCTGACGGGGACGTCCGAAGCGCCGCCGAGAAGCAGGAGAAGTAGCCGTGGCTGTTCCGAAGCGGAAGATGTCGCGCAGCAACACGCGCCACCGCCGGTCGCAGTGGAAGGCTGCGGTCCCCACCCTGGTTTCGTGTGAGCGTTGCCAGGAGCCGAAGCTGCAGCACATCGCGTGCCCGAGCTGCGGCACCTACAACAAGCGCCAGGTCCTCTCGGTCTGATTGGGCTGGTGAGAGGCGCAATGTCTGAGTCCCGCAAGACGGACGACAAGACGGACCATGCCTCGTCCCACACGCTTCTGGAAGGGCGGCTCGGCTACCGGCTCGAGTCCGCCCTTCTGGTGCGTGCGCTGACCCACCGTTCGTACGCGTACGAGAACGGCGGTCTGCCCACCAACGAGCGCCTGGAGTTCCTCGGGGACTCCGTGCTCGGCCTGGTGGTCACCGACACGCTGTACCGCACCCACCCCGACCTGCCCGAGGGCCAGCTGGCCAAGCTGCGGGCCGCGGTGGTCAACTCGCGTGCGCTGGCGGACGTGGGTCGCGGACTCGAACTCGGCTCCTTCATCCGGCTCGGCCGGGGCGAAGAGGGCACGGGCGGCCGGGACAAGGCGTCCATCCTCGCCGACACCCTCGAAGCGGTGATCGGCGCGGTCTATCTCGACCAGGGCCTCGAAGCGGCGTCCGAGCTGGTGCACCGGCTCTTCGACCCGCTGATCGAGAAGTCCTCGAACCTCGGTGCCGGCCTGGACTGGAAGACCAGCCTCCAGGAGCTCACCGCGGCCGAGGGCCTGGGCGTCCCGGAGTACCTCGTCTCCGAGGAGGGCCCGGACCACGAGAAGACCTTCACCGCTGCCGCCCGCGTCGGTGGTGTCTCGTACGGCACCGGCACCGGCCGCAGCAAGAAGGAAGCGGAACAGCAGGCGGCGGAGTCCGCGTGGCGCGCGATCCGCGCGGCCGCGGACGAGCGCGTGGCGGCGGCGAAGGCCGCGGCCGAGGCGGGAGCGGTCGCCGACCCCTCTCCTGCCAAGGACCGGGCCTCGGCCTGACCTCACGTCCTGCCCGCTTTCGGAGCTTTCCGGGAACCCCGCCCCAGGGCGGGGTTCCCGTCTTTCCGCACGCCGTCGGGGCGGCAGTAGGGTGGTTCCGGCCGTCGAAGAAGTGATGAACGAGTCCGGAGGAACACCGTGCCCGAGCTGCCCGAGGTCGAGGTCGTACGGCGCGGTCTGGAGCGCTGGACCGCCGGACGGACCGTGGCCGGGGTCGAGGTCCTGCACCCCAGGGCCGTACGACGGCACCCGGCGGGCGGCGAGGACTTCGCGGCCCGGCTGAAGGGGCAGCGGTTCGAGGGCGCGCGGCGGCGCGGCAAGTACCTCTGGCTGCCGCTGGCCGACACCGGGACGGCCGTCCTCGGGCACCTCGGCATGAGCGGCCAGCTGCTCGTCCAGCCGCACGACGCCCCCGACGAGAAGCACCTGCGGATCCGCGTCCGCTTCGACGACGAGGCCGGCAGCGAGCTCCGCTTCGTCGACCAGCGCACCTTCGGCGGGCTCTCGCTCCACGACCAGAGCCCCGACGGCCTCCCTGACGTCATCGCGCACATCGCCCGCGACCCGCTGGACCCGGAGTTCGACGACGCCGCCTTCCAGAGCGCGCTGCGCCTGCGCCGTACGACGATCAAGCGGGCGCTCCTGGACCAGTCGCTGATCAGCGGCGTCGGCAACATCTACGCGGACGAGGCGCTCTGGCGCTCGCGGCTGCACTACGACCGGCCGACCGCCACCCTGACCCGGCCCCGCTCGGCCGAACTCCTCGGGCACGTCCGGGACGTGATGAACGCGGCGCTCGCCGTCGGCGGCACCAGCTTCGACAGCCTGTACGTGAACGTCAACGGCGAATCCGGCTACTTCGACCGCTCCCTCGACGCCTACGGCCGCGAGGACGAGCCCTGCCGCCGCTGCGGCACCCCGATGCGCCGCCGCGCCTGGATGAACCGCTCCAGCTACTTCTGCCCCCGCTGCCAGCGCCCGCCGCGCGTGGTCACGGTGTGAGCCGGGCCCTGGCGGCAGCTCAGTAGCCGAAGAAGTGAGGGGCGGGGTCTCTGACCTGCGGCTGTGTAATCGATCAAGGCGGTGACCTGGGACTTAGCTGCCGATGGTTGTCAGCGTTGGTCATCGTTGAGCGCCCTTCTACGGCCCCACGACGGCCCGGGAGGGCGCTCTTGGAGTGCGCACAACCTGAGCCGGATCGGGCAAGAAGGAGTAGACACCTGCTGTAGGAGCCGAACGATAGACTCGGGTCGTGACGTCAGGCGGCGGGGCTGGGCCCATCAGAGTCAACACCTCCCTCGAAACAGTGCTTGCCCGGATTACACAGGCAGACAAAAAGACTCTGTCATTGTTTGTTGAGGGCGTTTCTCTAGAGGCTCGAACCTCACGAGTCATATCGGATTTGCAGCACCAGGTTTGTGCCGACCGAATAGACCTTTCTAACTCGTTTCTTGTTTCGGCTGACAAGCTACTCCGCACTAGGCCAGGTCAATACCGGAGTGCCATTAGTCGTTACTACTATTCGATGTATCATTCGGCGCGCGCTGTGGTCTACTTTGCTCACGGTGGCGACGACCACGAAAAGCATTCAGTGCTTCCAACGAAGTTGCCAGGAGATTTCCCCAATAGTAGTTTCTGGCAGAACGAGCTGAAGGATGCCCGTCTAAATCGAAACAGTGCCGATTATGACCCGTATCCGTCGTCTTGGAGGCACTGGCAGGCTCTGGCTAAAGGCCTAAGTGCGACAGCGCCGAACTTCCTGCAACTTGCCACGCAGTATTTGAAGCAGAAAGGATGCGCGCACGTATGAGTACGCCCGCTTCAGGTGACTGGACCGCGCACATTAAGAGCGCTTTTGAGGGGCGTGGCGGAATCTGGGTTGCAGATATCGCCATCCGCGAGTACCCGGATGAGACTAATTACATCGTATATGTTCGAGAAAATGATGTGCCGGATGCGGCGGTCATCGGAAACGAGCTCGATGAAGAAATCTCTTCTCCAGGTAATAGGGCGTTCGTAATTGTCCGGAAGGCCCCTGATGAGCTTCTAGAAAAGGAGATGAGCCCGCTGGCGAGTGGTGTGCAAGATACCCGCTCGACAGACTTGGGTAATTTGATTAGTGCCCGATCCAGGGTTTCCGAGGCGCAGCCGAGTCTGTCCTATGTGAAGGATGCTGATCGAAACCTTTTTGCAGTTACAACCCCGCGTCACCATTTGATCTTTGGTAGGCGAGGTGCAGGTAAGAGTGCATTGCTGGTTGAAGCTAAGCGCAGCCTGGATGGCGATTCCAACATCTCAAGCTGGACGAATATGCAGACGCTTCGCAATGAGTCTGCCGGCAGGGTGTTCCTGCACGTAGTTGAGGACCTTCTCCAAGCAGTTGTGACGCGGCAGCAGAGGATTAGGTCGCAGTCACCGCTCTCTGTGCAAGCAGTCGACGTATATGAAGAGGTGCGTTCCCTTCTCTCGGTTGAGTCGCCTGAGCCTGATTGGCCAACGCGGCTAATCCCCAAAGTGCAGCGCACATTGAAGCGATTCCTGGACTCGAACGGCCTGCGCCTTTACATCTTTGTAGATGACTTCTATTACATCCCTCGCGGGGATCAGCCAATGCTCCTGGACATGCTCCATGGGTGCGTTCGAGACTGTGACGCATGGCTGAAGATCGCATCCATTCGTCACCTCACTAAGTGGTGGCAGTCCTCGCCCCCGCTTGGTCTGCAAACTATGCACGACGCTGATTTGCTGGACCTCGATGTCACTTTGCAGGATCCAGGAAGGGCAAAGCGTTTCTTGGAGAGTATTCTTACGGAGTATGCCCGCCATGTCGGAATTCCTTCCCTTGGTCGCATCTTCAGTTCCCCAGCCCTTGACCGCCTTGTGCTGGCGTCGGGAGGGGTCCCGCGCGATTATTTGATTCTCGCGCAAAGTTCAATTCTCAAGGCTCAGAGGCGGCAAAAGTCAAAGCTTGTTGGTGTGCAAGACGTCAACCAGGCCGCTGGCGACGCAGCGCAAGCCAAGGTCCAGGAGCTCGAAGAGGACATGGCTTCGGATATTCAGTCAGCCACGAGGACATTGGAAGCCCTGAAGCGGGTCCGAGCATTCTGCCTGGAAGAGACAAGCCATACGTATTTCCTTATTGGGTATCGGGATAAGGAAAACGCCCCAAATTGCTACAACGTGCTCACCGATCTTCTTGATCTCCGGCTGATCCATCTAGTGGATGATGGGGTTTCCGACCCGCATTCTGCTGGTCATCGATCAGAGGCGTACATGCTAGACCTGAGTCAGTTCTCTGGTTCGCGGTTGAAGCAGGGTATTGAAGTGCTGGACTTTCAGGCAGGAAATATCATTTCAAGGAAGACTCGGGGTTCATATAGAGGGAAAAGTGAATCCAAGCCAAAGGTTGGAGACACTCCGCTCCGTGCTATCGCAATTCTGCGAACTGCTCCGACCTTTACCTTGAATCGAGTGGCTGATCTTGCCTAAGTTCCTATTCTCCCCACAGTGGGGCACCTAACCACGCGGTCGGTGGAGCGGCTTTGGGCTGGAGCTGCTTTGGGGCGAGTGATCATGGCCCCGTAAGCTTCCGGCGCGTCGGGCAGTCTGTGGACCTGCCCGGTAAAGCACGACGTTGGGGCCATGATCTTAGAGGCTCGCCCCAAAGTGGCTGCCTAAAGCCGTGGAGCCGACCGCCCCAGCCACAGAGGGGTTCTCCACCCATCAACCCGAGCTGTCAGGCGTGCGGCCGGCGGTCGGGCTGGAGCGGGGCGGAGACAGGAGCGCAGGCCCGGGCGACGGGCCGCGCGCGCCGCGCTGTGCGCGGCGGGTGCCTTGATGAGGTAGAGAAACTTGTAACAGCTCCCTGCCATTCCTTGGCTACTCCGCCGCCAGTGCGTCGGCGATGTCCTGCATGTGCTCGGTAACGACATCGGCTTGCGCCTCGCTGAACAGATCCGCCTTGTGGGGCTTGTTGGCGTAGCCGATGACCGTTGCGCCAGCCGCATGGGCCGCCTGAATGTCGGTGAGGGAGTCGCCGATCAGGGTGCAGCTCGTGACGTCGATGTGCATCCGCTCGGCCGCCGTGATGAGCGGGAACGGGTTCGGCTTCATGAGGTGGGGCTGTTCGGAGGGGCGGCCCACGATCTCCGTGACGTACTCCTCCAGACTGTGGAGCTCCAGGAAGGCCCGTACGCACTCGGCGGAGTTGTTGCTCACCACCGCGACTCCTCGACCGGCCGCGCGTGCCGCCTGGAGGGCTTCCGTCGCTCCCGGAATCGGCTGTCCGGCCACCGCGACGGCTCGCACCTCGGCGGCCGTCAGAGCCTGCTCGATCCGCTGACCTAGTTCGGTGTCGGCTTCGTGCGCGATGCGGAGGACCTCGATCGGATCGTTCGTCTGGGCAGCCTTCGCGCCCGCGGCTTCGTCCTGGGCGGAGAGGAGCGCGGTCAGTTCTCCTGCGACCTCGGGTGCCGGCAGTCCCGCGAACACGTCGCACACGGGTCCGTCGAAGTCGAAGAGGACGACGCGGGCGTTCGCCAGGGTTTCGATGAGCGGGTCAGCGTGCGTCAAGGTCAAAGTCCCTTCCGATGGTCTCCCAGACGCTGTCGAACCACATCTGGGCTTGCTGGACCTGCTGGGCTCCGCCGGACGTCTCGCCGTCGTTGATCGAGTGGTGGAAGAGGACGGTGTCCTTGCCCACGAGGTCGTAGATCTCGATCGTCTCGCCCTGGGCGACGACCTTATTCGGGCGGATCGGGTAGTACCCGAAGAAGGCGTCTTCATTGTTGATCACGTAGAGCTTGAAGAACTGCGTGCCGCTGTGGACGCGGACGCTGATCCTGGTTTCAGCGACCAGGCCGAGGTGCCCGAGCTCGGTGATGGCGTCCCGGATGCTGCGGGTGTAGCCGACCATGATGTCGTGCATACGGTCGCGGAGCCGCTTGTCGTCGGCTCCGTCTTCCATGCGTACGGGTGCGGCCTGCGGCACGGACATGTCCGGGACGAGTATCCGCATGGTGATGCTCGACGGCGTGAGCCTGCCGATCCGGATCTTGTCGAGCGGCTCTTGAAGGGCACCGTGCAGGGTCTCGCTGGAGAATCCCGCGAAGTCGATGGTGACGTGGTCCTTGGCGAACGCCTGCTCAACGTACGGCCGTAGCCCCGCCGGCCTTTCCGTTCGATTGCGCACGTAGACGCCACTGCCCTTGCGGGAGACGACGAGCCCTTCGTCTTCGAGGTCACGCAACGCACGCTGGATCGTCGCCCGCGCGAACCCGTACAGCTCCGTCAGTTCCTTGTGGGACGGAAGCTTTTCGCCGGGGCCCAGTCGGCGTGTACGGATGGCGGCTCCCAGGCTGCTGGCCACCTGCTCGTAGGGCGCTCGGTCGTCGTCTGGGTCGAGGGGCTCGGGGACAAAGGTCATGAGCCGATGGTAGGCGAGTGGCCTAGGTCAGGACAGTCATGGCAGTCATGTCATTGACATGGCTAGCCATCTCTCGTACCTTCAAGATGTGACCAACCGGGTTAGCCAAGTTGGTCATCCAGCTTCCTGCTGTCTTCTCTGAAGGAGAGACCATGCCGTCGTTCAAGGTGGACACGTCGACCGCCATGGTGTTCGTCGCCACGGCCCCCGTACCGAAGCTCGTGAGCAAGCAGACCGGTGAGCGCGCGGTGGACCGGGAGACCGGCGCCAACCTCTCCACGGTCGGCCTGCTGATCTCGGACGAGGGGGAGGGCAACCTCTACCAGGTGACCGTTCCGGAGACCGGTCTCCCGGAGAATCTGGCGCCGGGTATGCCGGTGTCGGTGATCGGGCTCAAGGCCCGGGACTGGGAGAACACGTTCAACGGCCAGACCCGTCACGGCATCTCGTTCCGCGCCGTCGCCCTCACGGCCGGGGCCTGACCGTGACGGACCTGTCGATGTTATGGGAGGTCGGTCTCCCGCTCGCCGGAACTGCCGGCGGTCTCGGCTACGCCAAGGTTCGCGCGCCTCGCGTGTTCTGGTCGCTGGTGGGCCTGCCGGTGGCAACGACGCGGTTCGCGGTGACCTACCGGTCCACGATGGACGTGTGCGGGCTGACGGTCCAGCCCTCCCGCTTCCGCGCCTTCCTGGTCCGCAACGTCGCCCGCCGCGCCGACGTCCAGCCGGTCCCGCCGAAGGTCCGCCGGATCCGGGCCAGCATGACCGGCCTGCGCATCACCCTGCGGCTTCCGGCCGGTCTGGAGCCCGCTGATGTGATGGCGGCCTCCGAGCGGTTGCGGCACGCCTGGGGCGTCCACTCGGTCAACGTGGTGACGGTGAAGCCGGGGTTCGTGGAGCTGCGGATGACTGGCTACGACGTGCTTCGCCGGGTGCGGATGCCGCGCCGGATCGTGTCGGGGCCGATGTCGGTTCCGGTCGCGCTGCGGGAGGACGGCACCGCCTTCGTCCGCGACTACCTCAAGGTCCCCCACGCGCTGACCCTGGGGGCGAATCAGTCGGGCAAGTCGATGTATCAGCGCAACCTCATCGCCGGACTCGCCTGCCTGCCCGTCGCCCTGGTCGGCATCGACTGCAAGCGCGGTGTCGAACAGCGCGGCTACGCGCCCCGGCTCTCCGCCCTGGCCACTACCCCCGAAGAGGCCGATGACCTGCTGGATGTGCTGGTGGGGGAGATGGAAGAGCGCTTCGACCTCCTCAGTGCCTACGGGGCCGGTGACATCTGGGCCCTGCCTGACGACGTCCGCCCCGCCCCGGTCGTGGTCCTGGTGGACGAGGTCGCGGAGCTGTTCCTCGTCGCCACGAAGAAGGACGAGGAACGCCGGGACCGCATGGTCACTCAGCTCATCCGCCTGGGGCAGATGGCGCGTGCGGCCGGCATCTTCCTGGAGGTGTGCGGGCAGCGCTTCGGCTCCGACCTCGGCCGCGGCGCCACCGCCCTGCGGGCCCAGCTCACCGGCCGGGTAGTGCACCGGGTCAACGACAAGCAGACCGCCGAAATGGGCGTCGGCGACATCGCCCCCGACGCCGTCGTAACCGTACTGACCATTCCCCCGGACAGGCCTGGCATCGCGGTGGCCGGGGATACCTCCGGCGGCTGGTCCCGCATCCGCACTCCCCAGCTCACCGCCGCCGAAGCCGCCGCCATCTGCGCCGCACACGCCCACCTCACCCCGGACCTGCCCGCCCTCACCCCTTACCGCCCGGCCGCCCCGGTCCACGTCGGCGTTCCGGCTTTCGCCCCGCTGGTCAAGCCGTCCCCGGTGACCCCGTAGCGACTCCCCTCCCCACCTCGGTGGCGTGACCGTCTCACGCCAGGTCCCTACCCGACCCATGCCTGAAAGGAGGTGAACCCCTCATGTTCCGCACCCTCCGCTTCGACGCCGTGCTGATCCAGGCCGTCATCGCCGGGGCCCTGTCCTTCGCCCACCTGCACGACCTGGCGGCCGCTGCCGGTCAGGACGGCTGGAAGGCCTGGGCCTACCCCGTCTCCGTCGACCTGCTCCTGGTCGCCGCGTGGCGCCGGATGCGTAAGGACGGCGGCAACCGCGACGCCTGGCTGTGGTTCGCCATCGCCCTGACCGCCTCGCTCGGAGCCAACGTCGCCACTGCCGGACTCCTCGACATGAACGACGTCCCAGCCTGGCTGCGCATCCTCGTCGCCGGATGGCCCGCCCTGGCCTTCCTCGGCGGCACCCTCCTCGCCCACGCACCCCACCCCGAACCAGAACCCGAACCCGCCCCGGAGCCCGAACCCGCCGCGGCGGAAGAACCCATGACCGAGCTGGTCGTAGAACGCGCTCCGGAACCTGCTCCGCAACCGGCACCGGAGCTCCCGCCGGCCGAACCCGCCGCCGTGGAAGTCCCGCCGGAGCCTGTCCCCTCGGCACCCGTCGTCCCGGTGCCGCCCGCGCTCCTCGCGCATGCGCAGAAGATCGCGGACGCCCACCGGGCCCAGACCGGTGAGCCGATCGACGCGGAAACCCTCCGCACCCGCCACGGCCTCCCGCCCGCCCTCGCGGACTCCATCGCCCTCCAACTCGCCTGACCAGAAAGGAGACAGCACCCGTGCGTCCGAACCGCTTCTACGACGTCACCCGCATCGGCCCGGTCCAGGTCGGCACCCACCACGACGGCCGGGGCCGCACCAAGCACACGGCCGTGTGCACCGCCCCGCGCTGCGACTTCTCCGCCGACTACAACACCCGCGCCGCCGCCGAACTCGCCGCCCGCACCCACCGCTGCCAGCCCCGCTGACAAGGAGACCCGCGCCATGAACGTCCCGCTCTGGCTCGCCCTGCTCGTCGTCGGCGGACTCGGCATCAAGCTCATCCGCCCGCCCTGGTGGCTCGTCGCCGTCCTCCTCCTCGGCGGCTACCTCCTGGCCGACAGCCTCCTCGCCCCCGTCATCGACACCACCATCAAGTAGGGAGACCCGCCTCATGCTCCAGCCCCGCATCCCGGTCAACCCGCTCCCGACCGGCGCCCCCAACCCCCTCAACCACCCGGCACCCGCCCCGCCCGTCGACGTCGAACCGACCGCCTCGGCCCCGGCCCCGGTTGTTCCGGCTCGTACGACGGTGCAGCTCACCCCCGGCAGCGCGCTCGCCCTCGCGGCCGGCGGCGGCGCGGTCGTCCTGGTCGTCGGCACGGTCCTGGTCTCCATGCTCCTCGCGGTCGCCATCACCGGCGTCTCCGTCGCGGTTATCGCCGTGGTGCTGCGGCTCCTGGTCCGCGACATGCAGAAGGGCCGGTGACCCCCATGGACACCTACACCATGGCAGCCGCGGGCTTACCGGCCCTGGGCTGGGCTCTGCACGGTGGGCTGCTTGCGCGTCGTCTGGCCACCGCCCGCCGCGACCCGCTGACCGGCTTGCACACCCGGGCCGGATGGACCGCCCGCGCCGAACGCCTCATCGCCAAACACCCCGGCGCCCTGGTGCTCCTGGTCGACCTGGACGACTTCAAGGCCGTCAACGACACCCACGGCCACGCCGCCGGAGACGCCGTCCTCACCGCCACGGCCCAGCGGCTGGACGACTGGTGTGGGCGATTCGGGGTCGCGGCCCGGCTCGGTGGCGACGAGTTCGCCGCCATCGTCGCCCACCCCGACCGCACCGCCGGCCTTCTCCCGCTCTGGTCCGCGCTGGACAGCCCGGTCACCCACCACGGGCACGTCCTGCCGGTCTCCGCGTCGGTCGGCTGCGCCTACCCCGCCCACCTGCCGGTCCCCACCCTCACCGACGCCCTGTCCGCCGCCGACAAGGCGATGTACGCGGCCAAGGGCCACGGCAGGCGCAACACACACTGAGCGGCCCCCGGGACGGCTCTCTCGCCAAAGAACCGCCGCCCCGGGCGCCTTCAACCCCCTCCAGATCCACCGGACCCGAAAGGGAAAACCCATCATGTCCCAGACCAGCCTGCCCCCGCGCGTCTGCCATCACTGCGACGGCTTCCCCGTCGTCCACATCACCACCGGCACCCGTACCCCCGACGGACAGCGCCGCACCCTGGCCGCCACCTGCCCGGCCTGCAAGGGCACCGGCACCCGCGCCACGGCCGCCGCCCTCACCCACGCCGGGAAGTGACTGCCGTGAACGGTCTCTCGGTCAACGGCCACCTCCAGGTGGACACCCGCATCCGCGTCACCCCCTTCCCCGACCGTCTTCGCCCGTTCGTGAGCCTGCGTATCGAGGGCGACGCCATCGATATCGCGCTCCTGGTCTCCTCCGGCTCGGCCGACGCCCTGCGCGCCCTCGCCACCGCCGCGACCGAAGCCGCCACCGTCCTCGACGCCCTCACCGCCGAAGCAACGGAGGTTCCCGCGTGACCGACTCCGCCCTCGCGGCGGGCCTGGACCCGGCCACCCTGAGCGACCTGCTCAAGGTGGCCGGGTCTCCCGGCTTCGACCGCCTCACCGAACAACTCCGACGCACCGGCGGCTGCACCAACCCCATCCGCCTGACCGGCGGCACCAAGCTCCTCGACCCCGCAACCAAGACCGTCCTGCACGCCTACACCACCGACGCCGAACCCGGTGGGGTGCTGCGGGTGGCGTGCGGCAACCGGCGGGCCTCCCGCTGCCCGGCCTGCGCCTGGACCTACGCGGGCGACACCTACCACCTCATCCGCGCCGGACTCACCGGCGCCCCCGACAAGGGCACCCCGGAAACGATCCGCGACCACCCCCGGGTCTTCGCCACGCTGACCGCGCCGTCCTTCGGCCCGGTGCACAACCGGCCTGGTACCCGGCCCTGCCGCTGCGGCACCCGCCACCCCGAGGACGCCCCCGAGCTGGGCACCCCGCTCGACCCGTCCACGTACGACTACGCAGGGGCGGTGCTGTGGAACAACCACGCCTCCGACCTGTGGCGCTACTTCACGATCTACCTGCGCCGGGAGATCGCCGCCCGCGCCGGCCTCACCCAGAAAGCCGCCCGCGAACAGTCCCGCGTCTCCTTCGGCAAGGTCGCCGAGTACCAGAAACGCGGCGCCGTGCACTTCCACGCCGTCATCCGCTTCGACGGCCCCGACGGACCGCACACTCCGCCCCCGGCCTGGGCCACCCTCGACCTGCTCACCGACGCCATCCGCGCCGCCGCCACCCGCGTCCGCGTCGTCGTCCCCGCCGCCCCCGCCCATGGTGTCGGCCAGGACCTCGCCCTCACCTGGGGCACCCAGCTCGACATCCAGCCCATCAACGCCTTCGGCCAGGGCGAAGACCTCACCGAACAGGCCGTCGCCTCCTACGTCGCCAAGTACGCCACCAAAGCCGCCGAGACCACCGGCACCACCGACCACCCCGTCGGCAACAAAGAAGCCCTGATCCTCCTCGACGTCCCCGACCACCCCCGGCGGCTGATGGAGGCCTGCCTCGACCTCCACGCCGCCTACCCCGACCGCCGCTTACGCGACTGGGCCCACATGCTCGGCTTCCGCGGCCACTTCTCCACCAAATCCCGCAGCTACTCCACCACCCTCGGCGCCCTCCGCCAGGTCCGCGCCGACTACCGCGCCCACCAGCAACGCACCGCCCTCGGCCTCCCCCACCCCGATGAACACCCCGAAGCCACCGTCCTCACCGTCGCCCACTGGACCTACGCCGGACACGGCCACACCGCCGGCGAATCCTGGCTCGCTGCCAACATCCACCGCGACATCCAGCACAACCGCCAACACGCCCGCGAGATCCGTACCGAACTTGAAGCCACCGACATGGGGGAGTGGTGACCATGGCCCGTGCTCTGCCCGATCGATATCTCACGCCGACCGACCTTGCTGACCTCCTGGGCGTTCCACTGGAGACCATCTACCAGTGGCGCCGGAAGGACACCGGTCCCAGGGGCTTTCGAGTCGGCCGGCATCTCCGCTTCGACCCCGAGGACGTTCGTGTCTGGGTGGCCTCCCTTATGTATAAGGAAGCTGCCTGATGGCCGGACACATCCAGGACCGCTGGTTCAAGGTAGAGAACGGCCCGGACGGCAAGCCTCAGCGAATCAAGACGGAGCGTCACGGGACCGGCCTGCGATACCGCGCCCGCTACATCGGCCCGGACGGGACAGAGAAGTCGAAGAGCTTCCCCGACAAGCAGAAGCGCAAGGCTGAGGTCTGGCTGTCCAACATCGAAGCGGACATGTCCCGGGGCGACTACATCGCTCCTGAGGCAGGCAAGGTCACGTTCGAGCAGTACGCGAACCAGTGGATCAAGACTCAGGGAACCGACCCCTCCACGAGAGAATCCGTCGAGATGCGGCTCCGGCTCCACGCGCTTCCGCACATAGGGACGCGCCCCATGAGCTCCTTCAACCCGACGCACCTTCGACTGTGGATGCGGACGCTGGAAGACGCGGGCCTCTCCGCTTCCTATCGGCGTGGAATCTTCGCGCACGTCTCCACGGTCTTCACGGCCGCAGTGGAGGACCGGGTCATCAGGGTCAACCCTTGTAGCGCCCGGTCCGTAAAGGCGCCCCGGCTCGACCCTCGCAAGGTCAAGCCGTGGTCGGCTGCCCGCGTCATGGCGGTCCGGGCCGAGCTGCCCGAGCGGTACCAGGCGCTTGTCGATCCCGCTGCCGGGTGCGGTCTGCGCCAAGGGGAGGTGTTCGGCCTCGCCGTCGAGGACCTGGACCTCAAGGGCGGTGTCGTCCACGTCGTTCGGCAGGTGAAACTACTCCGCAACCGTCCGGTCTTCGCCCCGCCCAAGGGCGGCAAGGAGCGTGACGTGCCCCTGCCCGAGTCCATCGCCCTCGCGCTCACGGATCATCTTCACCAGTTCCCGGCCGCCGAGGTGACGTTGCCCTGGAAGACGCTCGACGGTCCTCCGGTCACGGCGACGCTGATCTTCCGGAGTCCAGAGGGGTTCTCGCTGAACCGGAACCGCTTCAACGACCGGCAGTGGCGCCCGGCCCTACGTGCCGCCGGCATCGTGGGCGGCCGGGACAACGGAATGCACGCGCTGCGTCACTTCTACGCGTCCGTACTCCTGGACGCCGGGGAGAGCATCAAGGCACTGAGCGAGTACCTGGGGCATCACGACCCCGGATTCACGTTGCGGACCTACACCCACCTCATGCCGTCGAGTCAGACGCGCACGCGGGCCGCCGTGGACGCAGTGTGGGCCGCCCCGGATGCCGATCACGGCCCCGGGACGGCCCACACAGAAGGGTAGGGCTCTGACCTGCGGGAATCTCAGTAGCCGAAGTCCTGGGTCCACCACGGGCCGCCGTCGCCGAAGTGGACGCCGACGCCCATCGTCTTGAAGTCGCAGTTCAGGATGTTGGCGCGGTGGCCGTCGCTGGTCATCCAGGACTTCATCACGGCCGCCGCGTCCGCCTGGCCGCGGGCGATGTTCTCGCCGGCCAGGGTCGAGACGCCCGCCTGCTGGGCGCGCGCCCACGGGGTGTCCCCGTCGGGGTCCGTGTGGTCGAAGAAGCCGCGGGCGGCCATGTCCGCGCTGAACGCGCCCGCCAGCGATGCGAGCCGCGCGTCGGCGGTCACCGGGGTGCAGCCCACCGTGGCGCGCTCGGCGTTGACCAGGCGCAGGACCTCCGCCTCGGCGGCGCTGCCCCGGCTCGCGGTGGAGGCGGCCGCGGACTTCCGGGTCGGGGCCTGGGCGGTCGGCTTCGGCTTCGTCCTCGGCGCGGGCGCCTCGGTGGTGGGCGCGGCCTTCGGGGCGACCGGCTTCGGGGCGGCGGGCTTCGCGCTCGCCGTCTTCGCGGGCCCGGTGGCCTCGGGGGCCGCCGGCTTCGTGGCCTTCGGCTTCGGCGCGGGAGACGTGGGAGACGGGGTGGCGCTCGCCTTCGGCTTCGCGCTCGGGGACGCCGTGGTCTTCGCGGGCTTCGGGCTCGGCTTCGCACCCGGCTCCGCGCCGGGCTTCGCGTTCGGCTTCGCCGACGGGGAGGACGGCTTCCCGCTGCTCGTCCCCGTGCGCGCGGTCGTCGGGGTGTCCGTCGCCCCGCCCTGCGTCGTCAGCTCCGGGGCCTGCCGGGACTGCGCCTGGTGGCCGGCCGTGTCGGTGCCGCCGACCGTGAGCGTGTCCCCGCCGGGCAGGAGGCCCGAGGCGACCAGGGCGGCGCCGACCGCGACGGCCGCGGAGGCGCCGAGCAGGCCGGTGCGCACGGACCGCCTGCGGCGGTCACCCCGGTGCCGGCGGCCCGTACCGGCCGCGTAGTCTTCTGCGGCGGGTGCGGCGCCGGAGCGACGGTGGCGTCCCATGGCTCTGCCTTCCTGCTGGTCTTCCGCGGGTCTTCCTGCTGATCTTTGCTGATCTTTGCGGTCGGTACCGTTGCGGTCCGACAGTCGAACGGCGCGCGCCCGAACGGGTGAGACGCGTTCGTCGGGACTGTACGCGAGTGGGAAGCGGGGGGCGATGTGCTCTTCGGGCGGGGTGCCCGCTAGCGTGCAGCCATGAGTGACGACGTACGGATGACCGCCTGGGTACGCGGCCGGGTACAGGGAGTGGGCTTCCGCTGGTTCACCAGGGCAAACGCCCTGGAGATCGGCGGCCTGACGGGCTTCGCGCTCAACCTCGACGACGGTCGGGTACAGGTCGTGGCCGAAGGGGCGCGTGAGAATTGCCACCGTCTGCTCGACTGGCTCCGCTCCGACGACACACCCGGACGCGTGGACGGAGTCACTGAGATCTGGGACACCCCGCGCGGCGGCTACGACGGATTCGCCATCCGCTGACGATCACTCTCCGAGACCCCTTCCGGTGACCCGGAGGGGCCTCGTGCGAACGCGCCGTAACGGGCGTGTGAAGGGGAAAGCCCCTGGTGGTTGCCAAGGAGCGCCCGTCGTGGAAGGCTGCCGTGCAGATGGATCGCGACGCCCCGACGGCGCCGGGTCGAGAGGTGCGGACGCCCCCTGAGCGGCCGCGGACTCCCCGGTCGTCCCTTGGAACGGGGCGTGATCGTGTTGACCGTCAAACTTTTTGGTGAGACTCTGGAAGCCCCGCGCACCTTAGTTGTTGGGCAGTGGAACCGGCACAACGCGTCACTGCCGAACACCGCGGGTGCGAATCCCTCACGACCCACACCGCTTCGGTCGGTCACTCATTGTGGAGGACCATCCATCATGGCAAAGGCGCTTCTCGGTTACGTCGGCGGCTCCGACCCGCGACTCCTCGCCGAGATGCGACGGCTCCAGCAGCGCGTCCAGGACCTCGAATCCGAGCTGGTACGGATCCAGTCCGAGAACGACGCGCTCGCCGCTGCCGCCGCTCAGCACCAGGGAGAGTCGCTGCTGGACAGCATCGATCTCGACGTACCCCAGGCGGAGCCTGCGCTCACCTGACAACCCAGCCCCGAGGGGCCAGGTGGGAAACACACAGGTCGGCGTGGCCGGCCGCCGTACAGCCGCATATGGAGCTCGACACATGCCGGCTGAACACGCAAGGGGCGCTTCGGCGTCCCTTCTTGCTTTCACCCGCTGTTTCCCCGGAGTCCCCCACGTCTCCCCCTTCCTCACACGAGGATCTGCCCTGCACGTTCGCGGGTGAAACGCGCGGGCCCCGGTAGAGTCCCCGACGTGCACCTCAAGGCCCTGACGCTCCGCGGATTCAAGTCGTTCGCCTCGGCCACCACGCTGAGGTTCGAACCGGGAATCACCTGCGTCGTGGGCCCCAACGGATCGGGCAAGTCCAATGTCGTGGACGCCCTCTCCTGGGTCATGGGCGAGCAGGGCGCCAAGTCGCTGCGCGGCGGCAAGATGGAGGACGTCATCTTCGCCGGCACGACCGGGCGCCCCCCGCTCGGCCGCGCCGAGGTCTCGCTGACCATCGACAACTCCGACGGCGCCCTGCCCATCGACTACGCCGAGGTCACCCTCACCCGGATCATGTTCCGCGGCGGCAGCAGCGAGTACCAGATCAACGGCGACACCTGCCGCCTGCTCGACTTCCAGGACCTGCTCTCCGACTCCGGCATCGGACGCGAGATGCACGTCATCGTCGGCCAGGGGCAGCTCGACTCCGTGCTGCACGCCGACCCGATGGGCCGCCGCGCCTTCATCGAGGAGGCCGCCGGCGTCCTCAAGCACCGCAAGCGGAAAGAGAAGGCGCTGCGGAAGCTCGACGCGATGCAGGCCAACCTCGCGCGCGTGCAGGACCTCACCGACGAACTGCGCCGACAGCTCAAGCCGCTCGGCCGGCAGGCCGCCGTCGCCCGCCGGGCCGTCGTCATCCAGGCCGACCTGCGCGACGCGCGCCTGCGCCTCCTCGCCGACGACCTCGTCCACCTCAGGGCGGCGCTCACCGCCGAGGTCGCCGACGAAGCCGCCCTCCTCGCGCGCAAGGAGGCCACCGAGACCGACCTGCGCGCCGCCCTCGACCGGGAAGCCGCCCTGGAGGCGGAGGCACGCGCGCTCGTGCCCCGCCTGGAGCGCGCCCAGCAGACCTGGTACGACCTCTCCCAGCTCGCCGAACGGGTCCGCGGCACGATCTCGCTGGCCGACGCGCGCGTGAAGAGCGCCACCACCGCGCCCCCCGAGGAGCGGCGCGGCCGCGACCCCGAGGACCTGGAGCGCGAAGCGGCCCGCGTCCGCGAACAGGAGGCCGAGCTCGAAGCGGCCCTGGAGGCGGCCGAACGCGCCCTGGAGGACGCCGTCGCCCACCGCTCCGACCTGGAGCGGGCCCTGACCGACGAGGAGCGGCGCCTCAAGGACGCCGCCCGCGTCCTCGCCGACCGGCGCGAGGGCCTCGCCCGCCTCCACGGCCAGGTCGACGCGGCCCGCTCGCGCGCCGCCACCGCCCGGGCCGAGATCGACCGGCTCGCCGCCGCCCGGGACGAGGCCGCCGAACGGGCCGCCGCCGCCCAGGAGGAGTACGAGCGGCTCAAGGACGAGGTCGACGGCCTCGACGCGGAGGACACCGAACTCGCCGAACGGCACGAGGCCGCCCGCCACGGGCTCGCCGAGGCCGAGGCCGCCCTGAACGCCGCCCGCGAAGCCCTCGACACCGCCGAACGCCGCCGCGCCGCCACCCGGGCCCGCCACGACACCCTCGCCCTCGGGCTGCGCCGCAAGGACGGCACGGGCGCCCTGCTCGCCGCCGGACTCACCGGCCTCCTCGGCCCGGCCGCCGACCTCCTCACCGTCACCCCCGGCTACGAGGTCCCCGTCGCCGCCGCCCTCGGCACCGCCGCCGACGCGGTCGCCGCCGGACCCTCCGCCGCCGTCGAAGCCCTCCGCCTGCTGCGCAAGCAGGACGCGGGCCGCGCCTCCCTGCTCCTCACCGGAGCCCAGGAGCCGGACCACGACCCGGACGGGCACCCGGGCCGGGGGCCCGGACCGGTGGGCCCCGCGCCCGGCGGGCATCCGTACGCCGCCGACCTCGTCCGGGGCCCCGCCGAACTCATGGGCGCCGTCCGCCGCCTGCTCGACGGCGTCGTCGTCGTGGACGACCTGGACGAGGCCGCGGAGCTGGTCAGGACCCGGCCCGCGCTGACCGCCGTCACCGTCGAGGGGGACCTGCTCGGCGCGCACGTCGCGCACGGCGGCTCCGCCGGCGCCCCCAGCCTCCTCGAAGTCCAGGCCTCCGTGGCCGAGGCCGCCGCCGAACTCGACGCCCTGGGCGCGCGGTGCGAGGAACTGGCGGCCGCCCGGGAGGAGGCCGGCGAGCGGCGCCGCACCGCCGCCGCGCTCGCCGAGGAACTCGACGCCCGGCGCCGTACCGCCGAGCGCGAGAAGTCCGCCGTCGCCCAGCGACTCGGCCGGCTCGCCGGACAGGCCAGGGGAGCGGCGGGGGAGGCCGAGCGCGCCGCCGCGGCCGCCGCCCGCGCCCAGGAGGCCCTGGAGAAGGCCACCGCCGACGCCGAGGAACTGGCCGAACGGCTCCTGGTGGCAGAGGAGGCCGCCGCCGGGGAGGGCGGCGACGAGGAGCCCGACACCTCCGCGCGCGACCGGCTCGCGGCCGACGGCTCCCGGGCGCGCCAGACCGAGATGGAGGCCCGGCTCCAGGTCCGTACCCACGAGGAGCGGGTCAGGGGGCTCGCCGGGCGCGCCGACTCCCTCGACCGGGCCGCCCGCGCCGAACGGGAGGCACGCGCGCGTGCCGAGCGGCGGCGGGCCCGGCTCCGCCACGAGGCGGAGGTCGCCGGAGCGGTCGCGGCCGGGGCCCGGACGCTCCTGGCCCACGTCGAGGTCTCGCTGTCCCGCGCCGAGCGCGAGCGGGCGGTCGCCGAGGCGGCCAGGGCCGACCGGGAGCGGGGGCTCACGGCGGCCCGCGCCCGGGGCCGGGACCTCAAGGCCGAGCTCGACAAGCTGACCGACTCCGTCCACCGGGGCGAGGTCCTCGGCGCCGAGAAGCGGCTGCGGATCGAGCAGTTGGAGGCCAAGGCCCTGGAGGAGTTCGGCGTCGGGCCGGCCGCCCTGGTCGCCGAGTACGGCCCCGACCAGCCCGTCCCCCCGCCCCCGGCGGCCGAGGGGGAGGAGGACGGGGAGCCCGCCGCGCCCCGGCCGTTCGTCCGTTCGGAGCAGGAGAAGCGCCTGAAGGCCGCCGAGCGGGCCCACCACCAGCTCGGCAAGGTGAATCCGCTGGCCCTGGAGGAGTTCGCCGCCCTGGAGGAGCGCCACAAGTTCCTCTCGGAGCAGCTGGAGGACCTGAGGAAGACCCGGGCCGACCTGCTTCAGGTCGTGAAGGAGGTCGACCTGCGCGTCGAGCAGGTCTTCACCGAGGCGTACCGGGACACGGCCCGCGAGTTCGAGGGGGTCTTCTCACGCCTCTTCCCGGGCGGCGAGGGCCGTCTCGTCCTCACCGACCCGGACGACATGCTCACCACCGGCGTCGAGGTGGAGGCCCGCCCGCCGGGCAAGAAGGTCAAGCGGCTCTCGCTGCTCTCCGGCGGCGAGCGCTCGCTGACGGCCGTGGCGCTGCTCGTCTCCATCTTCAAGGCCAGGCCCAGCCCGTTCTACGTGATGGACGAGGTCGAGGCGGCCCTCGACGACACCAACCTCCAGCGGCTGATCCGGATCATGCAGGAGCTCCAGGAGTCCTCCCAGCTCATCGTGATCACGCACCAGAAGCGGACGATGGAGGTCGCGGACGCGCTGTACGGCGTTTCCATGCAGGGCGACGGGGTATCCAAGGTCATCAGCCAGAGGCTGCGGTAGCGGCTCCGCTCCGGGCCGCCTTCAGGCTGCCTTCAAGACTTGAATCTAAGTGGTATCGCCCTGCCCTCAAATTCGCAGGAGGGGAACTCTTGACTTCGAAACTTGAACGCATAGTCTCTGCAACGTTGCTTTTACCTTCAAGTGGTGGGCGGCGTGAAGTTGTGCGCCACTTGAAGGGCTCGCCCCCCACGCCCCGACAACGCTGCCGGAGCATCCAGGAGTCCATGTGACCAGCACTGAGTCGGCGCCCCCGCCGCCCCCCTCCGAAGGCCGCGCCGCCCACCCGGACCACCTCGGTCACGTCATCTTCATCACGGCCTCCGCCGCGATGGGCGGTTTCCTCTTCGGCTACGACAGCTCCGTCATCAACGGCGCCGTCGAGGCGATCCGCCACCGGTACGACATCGGCTCCGGCACCCTCGCCCAGGTCATCGCCATCGCCCTGATCGGCTGTGCCATCGGCGCCGCCACCGCCGGCCGGATCGCCGACCGCATCGGCCGCATCCGCTGCATGCAGATCGCCGCCGTCCTCTTCACCGTCAGCGCCGTCGGCTCGGCCCTGCCCTTCGCCCTCTGGGACCTCGCCTTCTGGCGGATCGTCGGCGGCTTCGCCATCGGCATGGCCTCCGTCATCGGCCCCGCCTACATCGCCGAGGTCGCCCCCGCCGCCTACCGCGGCCGGCTCGGCTCCTTCCAGCAGGCCGCCATCGTCATCGGCATCGCCATCTCCCAGCTGGTCAACTACGGCATCCTCCAGCTCGCCGACGGCGACCAGCGCGGCAAGATCGGCGGCCTGGAGGCCTGGCAGTGGATGCTCGGCGTGATGGTCGTCCCCGCCCTCCTCTACGGCCTGCTCTCCTTCGCGATCCCCGAGTCCCCCCGCTTCCTGATCTCCGTCGGCAAGACCGACAAGGCCAAGGAGGTCCTCGCCGAGGTCGAGGGCAAGGGCGTGAACCTGGACCACCGGGTGGAGGAGATCAAGCAGGCCATGCGCCGCGAGCACAAGTCCACCTTCTGGGACCTGTTCGTCACCGGCAGCCGCTTCAAGCTGCTGCCCATCGTCTGGGTCGGCATCGGACTCTCGGTCTTCCAGCAGCTCGTCGGCATCAACGTCGCGTTCTACTACTCCGCGACCCTCTGGCAGTCCGTCGGCATCGACCCGTCCAGCTCGTTCTTCTACTCGTTCACCACGTCGATCATCAACATCGTCGGCACCGTGATCGCGATGGTCCTGGTCGACCGGGTCGGCCGCAGGCCGCTCGCCCTCGTCGGCTCCGCCGGCATGGCGGTCGCCCTCGCCTTCGAGGCCTGGGCCTTCTCCGCCGACCTCGTCGACGGCAAGCTGCCCGAGACCCAGGGCGTCGTGGCCCTCGTCGCCGCCCACGTCTTCGTGCTCTTCTTCGCCCTCTCGTGGGGCGTGGTGGTCTGGGTCTTCCTCGGCGAGATGTTCCCCAACAAGATCCGCGCCGCCGCCCTCGGCGTCGCCGCCTCCGCGCAGTGGATCGCCAACTGGGCCATCACCGCCAGCTTCCCGTCCCTGGCGGACTGGAACCTCTCCGGCACCTACGTCATCTACACGGTCTTCGCCGTGCTCTCGATCCCCTTCGTGCTCCGGTACGTCAAGGAGACCAAGGGCAAGGCGCTGGAGGAGATGGGCTGATCCCCGCTGCCCCTCTCCTCGCTCACCGAGACCGCCCCGGTCCGAGGCCCCGCGCCCGTACCGGGGCGGTCTTCGCGTCCGGCACCGCCGAACGGCGGACCGCCCCGGTACGCGGGGGCGTGCCCCACGGGGAGTACGGGGGCCGCGGGCGGGGTGACGCCATACTGGACCCGTTATGGAACTCATCCTTGCTGTAGTCATCGCTCTGGTCGTCGCGGTCGCCGTGACGAGCGGGCTCGTGATCAGCGGCCGCAAGAAGAAGCAGCTGCCGCCCGCCGAGCCGCCGTCCACCCCGCCGACCATCACCGCTCCGCCCGCCGAACCGCACGTCGGCGAGGAGGCGGAGACACCGCGGGAAGAACCACGCCGCACGGTCGAGGAGGTCCAGCTCCCCACGGCCGAGGAGGCCACCGGCACCCCGACCGCCGTCGAGGACCCGGTCGTCGCCGAGCCCCCGGCCCCCGTGATCGAGGTCCCCGAGCCCACCGCAGGCCGTCTCGTACGGCTCCGGGCCCGCCTCGCCCGCTCCCAGAACTCGCTCGGCAAGGGGCTGCTCACCCTCCTGTCCCGCGAACACCTCGACGAGGACACCTGGGAGGAGATCGAGGAGACCCTCCTCACCGCCGACGTCGGCGTCGCCCCCACCCAGGAGCTCGTCGAGCGGCTGCGCGAGCGCGTGCGGGTGCTCGGCACCCGCACCCCCGAGGAGCTGCGCGGCCTGCTCCGCGAGGAGCTGATCACCCTCCTCGGCCCCGACCTCGACCGCACGGTGAACACCGAGAGCCCCGCGGACGTCCCCGGCGTCGTCATGGTCGTCGGCGTCAACGGCACCGGCAAGACCACCACCACCGGCAAGCTGGCCCGCGTCCTCGTCGCCGACGGCAAGTCCGTCGTCCTCGGCGCCGCCGACACCTTCCGCGCCGCCGCCGCCGACCAGCTCCAGACCTGGGGCGAGCGCGTCGGCGCCCGCACCATCCGCGGCCCGGAGGGCGGCGACCCGGCGTCGATCGCCTTCGACGCGGTCAAGGAGGGCATCGCGGAGAACGCCGACGTCGTCCTCATCGACACCGCCGGCCGCCTCCACACCAAGACCGGCCTCATGGACGAGCTCGGCAAGGTCAAGCGCGTCGTGGAGAAGCACGGCCCGCTCGACGAGATCCTCCTCGTCCTCGACGCCACCACCGGCCAGAACGGCCTGATCCAGGCCCGCGTCTTCGCCGAGGTCGTCGACATCACCGGCATCGTCCTGACCAAGCTCGACGGCACCGCCAAGGGCGGCATCGTCATCGCCGTCCAGCGCGAGCTGGGCGTCCCGGTCAAGCTGATCGGCCTGGGCGAGGGCCCGGACGACCTGGCCCCCTTCGAGCCGGGAGCCTTCGTCGACGCCCTGATCGGCGACTGACCGCGCTCCCCGCGCACGCGTGAAGGGCCCCCACCGGGAGAACCGGCGGGGGCCCTTCACGCATGGGGGCGTCGGAAGCACGTGCTCAGAAGTACGCGCTCAGAGGTACGCGCGGAAGCACACGCAGGGGCACGCGCTCAGAAGTGCGTGCGGTGGCAGATGTACGCCAGGGTGCCCAGCAGCAGCCGCGCCTGCGGCGGCGCGCCCGCCGTGTCCAGGGTCGGGGGCCGCAGCCACCGCACCGGACCGAGGCCGCCCAGGTCCGACGGGGGAGCGGTCACGTACGAGCCGGGGCCCAGGCAGTGCAGGTCCAGATCGGCGTCGTCCCAGCCCATCCGGTAAAGGAGCTGCGGCAGTTCGGTCGCGGCCCCCGGCGCCACGAAGAACCGCGCCCGGCCGGTCGGGGTCGCGCACACCGGGCCGAGCGGAAGGCCCATGCGCTCCAGGCGGACCAGCGCCCGCCGGCCCGCCGCCTCCGCCACCTCGATCACGTCGAAGGCCCGTCCCACCGGGAGCAGCAGCGCCGCGCCCGGGTACTCCGACCACGCCTTGGTCGCGTCGTCAAGGCCGGCGCCCGCCGGGACCGGCTCCGCGAAGGAGAGCGGGTGCGCCCCGGGGGCCGCGCACACCGGATCGCCGCAGGAGCACTGACCGGAGACGGCCCGCGCGCCGGGGACCACGTCCCAGCCCCACAGCCCCGTGTACTCCGCCACCGCTGTGCACTCCGTGGCGCGTACGCGGCGGCGTGCGCCGGACCGCATCTCACGAATGCCGCCGATCGTGAAACCCATGTCCCCTCCAACGGGTCGAGCGCGCCGGTGGTTACGACCAGGAGCACCGCCGTCACTCCCCGTCACGCTCTGTCGCCGAGGGTGGCGCACGGTCGTGCGAGGGGTGGTGCGGGCCGCGACACGCGCCTCTCCGCGCATCCGTCCGCCGACTCCGGTTCGTCGCATGTCAAGTGAAGCGCGTTCCACGGGTGGGGGGTTCATTCGAAGGGGTGGCGAATGGTGGCGTTTCTTGAATCCCCCTCGTAGAGGGGTGATCGTAGGATTACTTTCGGTACTCGAACCACGGGGCGCACTGCACGCGTGGGTATGCCGGTGGCAACCCGGTTTCCAGTTCGAAGGAGTGCGAACGCCGGACGGATGCCGCGAGACACGGCATTCTGATAAGGGTTCGCACGACAGGCAATCAGGTGGATGGGGGCGTTCCAGTGGGCGGCAACGGCGCAGACGGTACGACTGCCGGCAAGCGCCCGAACGAGCAGCTGGGCTCGTGGTTCGTGCGCAGCGGCTGGTCCAAGGGCGAACTGGCGCGCCAGGTCAACCGCAGGGCGCGCCAGATGGGCGCGCACCACATCTCCACCGACACCTCGCGCGTGCGCCGCTGGCTCGACGGCGAACAGCCCCGCGAGCCCATCCCGCGGATCCTCTCCGAGCTCTTCTCCGAGCGCTTCGGATCCGTCGTCGCCGTCGAGGACCTCGGCCTGCGCGCCGCCCACCAGTCGCCCTCCGTCTCCGGAGTGGACCTCCCCTGGGCCGGTCCCCAGACCGTCGCCCTGCTCAGCGAGTTCTCCCGCAGCGACCTCATGCTCGCCCGCCGGGGCTTCCTCGGCTCCTCCCTCTCCCTCGCCGCGGGCCCCGCCCTCATCGAACCGATGCAGCGCTGGCTCGTCCCCACCCCGGCCGGCGAGGCCGTGCCCCCCGCCCCCACCGGCGACGCCCGTCGCCCCCAGCGGCTCTCCGAGGTCGAGCTCACCCTCCTGGAGTCCACCACCGCCATGTTCCGCAAGTGGGACGCCCAGTGCGGCGGCGGACTGCGCCGCAAGGCCGTCGTCGGACAGCTCCACGAGGTCACCGACCTCCTCCAGGAACCCCACCCCGCCGACGTCTCCAAGCGCCTCTTCACCTGCGCCGCCGAACTCGCCGAACTCGCCGGCTGGATGAGCTACGACGTCGGCCTCCAGCCCACCGCCCAGAAGTACTTCGTGCTCGCCCTGCACGCCGCCAAGGAGGCCGGCGACAAGCCCCTCGGCTCGTACATCCTGTCGTCCATGAGCCGCCAGATGATCCACCTCGGCCGGCCCGACGACGCCCTCGAACTCATCCACCTCGCCCAGTACGGCAGCCGGGACTGCGCCACCGCCCGCACCCAGGCCATGCTGTATGCGATGGAGGCCCGCGCCTACGCCAACATGGGCCAGCCCTCCAAGTGCAAGCGGGCCGTCCGGATGGCCGAGGACACCTTCGCCGACGTCGGCCTGGAGGCCGAGCCCGAGCCCGACTGGATCCGGTTCTTCTCCGAGGCCGAGCTCAACGGCGAGAACTCCCACTCCTACCGCGACCTCGCCTACGTCGCCGGACGCTCCCCGACGTACGCCTCCCTCGCCGAACCCCTCATGGAGCGGGCCGTCGAGCTCTTCGAGAAGGACGCCGACCACCAGCGGTCCTACGCCCTCAACCTGATCGGCCTCGCCACCGTCCACCTCCTCAAGCGCGAGCCCGAGCAGTCCGTCGTCCTCGCCGAGAAGGCCCTCGGCGTCGCCCGCAGCATCCGCTCCGAGCGGGTCAACACCCGGCTCCGCAAGACCGTCGACCACGCCGCCCGCGGCTTCGGCGACGTCGCCGAGGTCGTCCAGCTCACCGACCGGCTCGCCCAGCTCCTCCCCGAGGCCGCCGAAGCCGTCTGACCCCTCCCGCCCGGGCCCCGCAGGGCCCGCCCGGACCCCGGCCGCGCCGGACGTCCCGTACTGCCCGACTCGGCTCCCCCGCCGCAAGGACACACGGACGCCGGCGCGGCCGGTTCGCGTCCCCCGGCCCGTACCGGACCCCCGTCCGGCGCCGTACGCGCGGAGAGTACGCCGTTACCTGCCCGTGACCCGCGTGTTCACCGTCACGTAACACGCCCCACCCCTTCGTCACGGCTCCGAAACATCGAGCGGCACCGCCGGAAACCGCGCTGCGCGAATCTCTGGGCCATAACCGGCCACCCCTCACGGCCGGCCGCTCTCCGGCCCCGCCCCGCACAGGCCGTACCGACGACGAGGAGACGCCGATGGCACCAGCCATCACGACCCTGGCCGCAGACGCCCCCGCGCTGTCCGCCGCCAACACCGGGTTCATGCTCATCTGCTCCGCCCTGGTCATGCTGATGACCCCGGGACTCGCCTTCTTCTACGGAGGCATGGTCCGCGTCAAGTCGACCCTCAACATGCTGATGATGAGCTTCGTCAGCCTCGGGATCGTCACGATCCTGTGGGTGCTCTACGGCTTCAGCATCGCCTTCGGCACCGACGTCGGCTCGATCGTCGGCTGGTCCTCCGACTACGTCGGCCTCAGCGGCATCGGCATCACCGAACTGTGGGACGGCTACACCATCCCCGTCTACGTCTTCGCCGTCTTCCAGCTGATGTTCGCCGTCATCACCCCCGCCCTCATCAGCGGCGCCCTCGCCGACCGCGTCAAGTTCACCGCCTGGGCCCTCTTCATCACCCTCTGGGCCACGATCGTGTACTTCCCCGTCGCCCACTGGGTCTGGGGCTCCGGCGGCTGGCTCTTCGAGATGGGCGTCATCGACTTCGCCGGCGGCACGGCCGTCCACATCAACGCCGGCGCCGCCGCCCTCGGCGTCATCCTCGTCATCGGCAAGCGCGTCGGCTTCAAGAAGGATCCGATGCGCCCGCACAGCCTCCCGCTGGTGATGCTCGGCGCCGCCCTCCTGTGGTTCGGCTGGTTCGGCTTCAACGCCGGCTCCTGGCTCGGCAACGACGACGGCGTCGGCGCCGTGATGTTCGTCAACACCCAGGTCGCCACCGCCGCCGCCATGCTCGCCTGGCTCGCCTACGAGAAGATCCGCCACGGCTCCTTCACCACCCTCGGCGCCGCCTCCGGCGCGGTCGCCGGCCTCGTCGCCATCACCCCCGCCGGCGGCTCCGTCAGCCCCCTCGGCGCGATCGCCGTCGGCGCCGTCGCCGGCCTCCTCTGCGCCATGGCCGTCGGCCTCAAGTACAAGTTCGGCTACGACGACTCCCTCGACGTCGTCGGCGTCCACCTCGTCGGCGGCATCGTCGGCTCCCTCCTCGTCGGCTTCTTCGCCACCGGCGGCGTCCAGTCCGACGCCAAGGGCCTCTTCTACGGCGGCGGCCTCGAACAGCTCGGCAAGCAGGCGATCGGCGTCTTCGCGGTCCTCGCCTACTCTCTGATCGCCTCCGCGATCCTCGCCCTGATCGTCGACAAGACCATCGGGATGCGGGTCAGCGAGGACGACGAGGTCTCCGGCATCGACCAGGTCGAGCACGCCGAGACCGCGTACGACTTCAGCGGCGCCGGCGGCGGCACCTCCTCCCGCACCACCGCCGCCGCCCCCGCCCCGGCCGTCACGGAGAACAAGAAGGTGGACGCATGAAGCTCATCACCGCGGTCGTGAAGCCGCACCGGCTCGACGAGATCAAGGAGGCCCTCCAGGCGTTCGGCGTCCACGGCCTCACCGTCACCGAAGCCAGCGGCTACGGCCGCCAGCGCGGCCACACCGAGGTCTACCGGGGCGCCGAGTACACCGTCGACCTGGTCCCCAAGATCCGCATCGAGGTCCTGGTCGAGGACGAGGACGCCGAACAGCTCATCGACGTCGTCGTCAAGGCCGCCCGGACCGGCAAGATCGGAGACGGCAAGGTGTGGAGCGTGCCGGTCGAGACCGCCGTACGGGTCCGCACCGGCGAGCGCGGTCCGGACGCACTGTAGGAACACGTGAGGAGCCGCCGGGTGACGAGCCTCGAAGTCAACGCACAGAACGAAGATTCGGGACCCGGCGGTTACGCGGCGGACCGGCTGCTCCTCCTCCACGAGAAGGAGCGGTCCGGGCCGCCGCGCCGTACCGCCCTCGCCCGCCTCACCGACGACTGGCTGGCCGGCCTCTTCGCCGCCGCCGCACCGCCCCGCGGCACCGCCCTCGTCGCCGTCGGCGGCTACGGCCGCTCCGAACTCTCCCCCCGCAGCGACCTCGACCTCCTCCTGCTCCACGACGGCACCGCCGACAAGGCCGCGATCGCCGCCCTCGCCGACCGCATCTGGTACCCCGTCTGGGACCTCGGCCTCGCCCTCGACCACTCCGTCCGCACCCCCGCCGAGGCCCGCGCCACCGCCGCCGACGACCTCAAGGTCCACCTCGGCCTCCTCGACGCCCGGCCCCTCGCCGGAGACGCCGGACTCGTCGCCGCCCTGCGCACCACCGTCCTCGCCGACTGGCGCAACCAGGCCCCCAGGCGCCTCCCCGAACTCGACGCGCTCTGCCGCGAACGCGCCGAACGCATGGGCGAGCTCCAGTTCCTGCTCGAACCCGACCTCAAGGAGGCCCGCGGCGGACTGCGCGACGCCCAGGCCCTCCGCGCCGTCGCCGCCTCCTGGCTCGCCGACGCCCCCCGCGAAGGCCTCGACCGCGCCCGCCGCCGCCTCCTCGACACCCGCGACGCCCTCCACCTGACCACCGGCCGCGCCACCGACCGGCTCGCCCTCCAGGAACAGGACGCCGTCGCCGCCGAACTCGGCCTCCTCGACGCCGACACCCTGCTCCGCGAGGTGTACGAGGCCGCCCGGACCATCTCGTACGCCACCGACGTCACCTGGCGCGAGGTCAACCGCGTCCTCAAGGCCCGCTCGGCCCGCCCCCGGCTCCGCTCCCTCCTCGGCCGGACCGGAGCCGGCCGGACCGGCGGCAAACCCCCGGTCGAGCGCACCCCGCTCGCCGAGGGCGTGGTCGAGATGGACGGCGAGGTCGTCCTCGCCCGCACCGCCCGACCCGAGCGCGACCCCGTCCTGCCCCTGCGGGCCGCCGCCGCGGCCGCCCAGTCCGGCCTGCCGCTCTCCCCGCACGCCGTACGCCGGCTCGCCGCCACCGCCCCGCCCCTCCCCGCGCCCTGGCCCGCCGAGGCGCGCGAGGAACTCGTCACCCTCCTCGGCGCCGGCGAGGCCACCGTCCCCGTCTGGGAGGCCCTGGAGGCCGAGGGGATCGTCACCCGGCTGCTCCCCGACTGGGAACGCGTCCGCTGCCGCCCCCAGCGCAACCCCGTCCACACCTGGACCGTCGACCGCCACCTGGTCGAGACCGCCGTCCGCGCCGCCTCCCTCACCCGCCGCGTCGGCCGCCCCGACCTCCTCCTCGTCGCCGCCCTCCTCCACGACATCGGCAAGGGCTGGCCCGGCGACCACTCCGTCGCCGGCGAGACCATCGCCCGCGACCTCGCCGCCCGCGTCGGCTTCGACCGCACCGACACCGCCACCGTCGCCACCGCCGTCCGCCACCACCTCCTCCTCGTGGAGACCGCCACCCGGCGCGACCTCGACGACCCCGCCACCGTCGAGTCCGTCGCCGCCGCCGTCGGCACCCTCGGCACCCTGGAGCTCCTGCACGCCCTCACCGAGGCCGACGCCCTCGCCACCGGGCCCGCCGCCTGGTCCTCCTGGCGCGCCTCGTTGGTCGCCGACCTGGTCAAACGGGTCGCGGGCGTCCTCGCGGGCGAACCCCTGCCCGACCCCGAGGCCGCCGCCCCCAGCGCCGAACAGGAACGCCTGGCCATCGAGGCCCTGCGCACCGGCGAACCCGTCCTCGCCCTCCACACCCGGGACGAGCACGCGGCCGACCCCGACGACTCCGACCCCGACGACTCCGCTTCCGACGAAGTCGCCCCCGAGCCCGTCGGCGTCGAACTCGTCATCGCCCTGCCCGACCAGCCCGGCGTCCTGCCCGCCGTCGCCGGCGTCCTCGCCCTGCACCGCCTCACCGTCCGCGCCGCCGACCTGCGGGCCGTGGACCTCCCCACCGGACTCGGCTCCGGCTCCGTCCTCGTCCTCGACTGGCGCGTCGCCGCCGAGTACGGCTCCCTGCCCGAGGCCGCCCGGCTCCGCGCCGACCTCGTCCGCGCCCTCGACGGCTCCCTCGACATCCCCGCCCGCCTCGCCGAACGCGAGGCCGCCTACCCCCGGCGCCGGGGCCTCACCGCCCCGCCGCCCCGCGTCACCGTCGCCGCCGCCGACTCCCGCCTCGCCACCGTCATCGAGGTCCGCGCCCAGGACGCCCCCGGCCTCCTCCACCGCATCGGCCGCGCCCTGGAGGGAGCGGCGGTACGGGTCAGGAGCGCCCACGTCTCCACCCTGGGCGCCAACGCCGTCGACACCCTCTACGTGACCCGCCCGGACGGCTCCCTGCTGCCCCCGGAGGAGGCGGTGGACCTGGCGCGGACGCTGGAGGCGGCGCTGGGGTGACGCCCCGGGCCCGTACGTGACCCGCCCGCCGTATATCGGCGGGCGGGGGCGCACACTTCGACCAGCCCGATACTCTGGAGGGCAATCCGAACGCCCCCGACACCCGAGGACCCGCGACCGCCGTGTTCGATACCCTCTCCGACCGCCTTGCAGCGACCTTCAAGAACCTCCGTGGCAAGGGCCGTCTGTCCGAGGCGGACATCGACGCCACCGCCCGTGAGATCCGCATCGCCCTGCTCGAGGCGGACGTCGCCCTGCCGGTCGTCCGGTCCTTCATCAAGCAGGTCAAGGAGCGCGCCACCGGCTCCGAGGTCTCCCAGGCCCTGAACCCGGCCCAGCAGGTCATCAAGATCGTCAACGATGAGCTGGTCGCCATCCTCGGCGGCGAGACCCGCCGCCTCCGGTTCGCCAAGACCGCGCCGACCGTGATCATGCTCGCCGGTCTCCAGGGTGCCGGTAAGACCACCCTCGCCGGAAAGCTCGGCCTCTGGCTCAAGGGCCAGGGCCACTCCCCGCTGGTCGTCGCCTGCGACCTCCAGCGCCCCAACGCCGTCAACCAGCTCTCGGTCGTCGCCGACCGCGCGGGCGTGGCCTTCTACGGCCCCCAGCCGGGGAACGGCGTCGGCGACCCGGTCCAGGTCGCCAAGGACTCGATCGAGTACGCGCGCACCAAGCTCTACGACGTCGTCATCGTCGACACCGCCGGCCGCCTCGGCATCGACCAGGAGCTGATGCAGCAGGCCGCGGACATCCGCGACGCGGTCTCGCCCGACGAGATCCTCTTCGTCGTCGACGCCATGATCGGTCAGGACGCGGTCAACACCGCCGAGGCCTTCCGCGACGGCGTCGGCTTCGACGGCGTCGTGCTCTCCAAGCTCGACGGCGACGCCCGCGGTGGTGCCGCGCTCTCCATCGCGCACGTCACCGGCAAGCAGATCATGTTCGCCTCCAACGGCGAGAAGCTGGACGACTTCGACGCGTTCCACCCGGACCGCATGGCGTCCCGCATCCTCGGCATGGGCGACATGCTCTCCCTCATCGAGAAGGCCCAGCAGACCTTCGACGAGGAAGAGGCCGCCAAGATGGCCTCGAAGCTCGCGTCGAAGAAGGGCCAGGAGTTCACGCTCGACGACTTCCTGGCCCAGATGGAGCAGGTCCGCAAGATGGGCTCCATCTCGAAGCTGCTCGGCATGCTCCCGGGCATGGCCCAGATGAAGGAGCAGATCAACAACATCGACGAGAAGGACGTCGACCGCACGGCCGCCATCATCAAGTCGATGACCCCGGCCGAGCGCCAGGACCCGACCATCATCAACGGCTCCCGCCGCGCCCGTATCGCCAAGGGCTCCGGCGTCGAGGTCAGCGCGGTCAAGGGCCTGGTCGAGCGGTTCTTCGAGGCCCGCAAGATGATGTCCCGCATGGCCCAGGGCGGCGGCATGCCCGGTATGCCCGGCATCCCGGGCATGGGCGGTGGCCCCGGCCGGCAGAAGAAGCAGGTCAAGCAGGCCAAGGGCAAGCGCAAGAGCGGCAACCCGATGAAGCGGAAGGCCGAGGAGCAGGCCGCCGCCGAGCGCCGCGAGCAGGCCCAGCAGGGCGGCGCCTTCGGTCTGCCCGGGGCGGGCCAGAGCCCGAAGGACTTCGAGCTGCCGGACGAGTTCAAGAAGTTCATGGGCTGACGGCCCGTACGAGAAGGGGCCCGGGGCGGCGCGAAACCGCCCCGGGCCCCTCTTCATCCCTCCGGACCGCCCGCGATGCCCGGTTCCTCCCGCTCTTCGATACTGGGGCCACTGCCGCCCCGAGGAGAGTCACGTGGCCGACCCCGCACCCCCGCGCGACCGGACCGACCAGCCCTGGCGCTCGGAAGGGGCCCCGCCGCCCCCGTCGCCGAAGAAGCGGATGCCGGGCGGCTGGGGCGGACTGATCCTCACCGCGCTGGTCGTGTACCTGCTGACCAACATCGTCCTGTCGTTCTTCAACGACGGCGACGGCCCGACGATCTCGTACACTGAGTTCGACAAGCAGGTCGCCGCCGGGAACGTCACCAAGATCTACTCCAAGGGCGACGCGATCCAGGGGCAGCTGAAGAACAAGCAGCCCGTCCCCGACGGCGAGGGCGACTACACCAAGTTCACCACCCAGCGGCCCGCCTTCGCCGACGACGACCTGTGGGCGCAGCTGACGAAACGGAACGTCGTCGTCACCGCCGAGCCGGTCGTCCAGGAGCGCAGCTTCCTGGCCAATCTCCTCCTCTCGCTCGCCCCGATGCTGCTGCTCGTCCTGCTGTGGGTGTTCATCGCCCGCCGGATGAGCGCGGGCATGGGCGGGGCCGGCGGCATGCTGGGCCGCAAGCAGCCGCCCAAGCCGGTGGAGCTGGAGACAGGGAAGCGGACCACCTTCGCGGACGTCGCCGGCATCGACGAGGTCGAGGGCGAGCTGAACGACGTGGTCGACTTCCTCAAGAACCCGGACGCCTACCGGGCCATGGGCGCCAAGATGCCCCGCGGCGTGCTCCTCGCCGGCCCTCCCGGCACCGGCAAGACGCTCCTCGCGCGGGCCGTCGCGGGCGAGGCCGGGGTGCCGTTCTTCTCGGCCTCCGCCTCCGGGTTCATCGAGATGATCGTGGGCGTGGGCGCCTCCCGGGTGCGGGAGCTGTTCGCCGAGGCCCGCAAGGTCGCCCCGGCGATCATCTTCATCGACGAGATCGACACCATCGGGCGGGCCCGGGGCGGCGGCTCCGGGATGGGCGGCCACGACGAGCGCGAGCAGACCCTCAACCAGATCCTCACGGAGATGGACGGCTTCACCGGCTCCGAGGGGGTCATCGTCCTGGCCGCCACCAACCGCGCCGACGTCCTCGACCCCGCCCTCACCCGGCCCGGCCGCTTCGACCGGATCGTGCACGTCAACCCGCCGGACCGGGGCGGCCGCGAGGCCATCCTGCGCATCCACACCCGGGAGATCCCGCTCGCCAAGGACGTCGACCTGGAGCAGGTGGCCCGGACGACCCCCGGCATGACCGGCGCCGAGCTGGCCAACCTCGCCAACGAGGCCGCGCTGCTCGCGGTCAAGCGCGAGCAGAGGGCCGTCACCCAGTCCGATCTGTCCGACGCCCTGGAGAAGGTGCAGCTGGGGGCGGAACGGCCCCTGGTGATGCCGGAGGAGGAGCGGCGGCGGACCGCGTACCACGAGAGCGGCCACGCCCTGCTCGGCATGCTCCAGCCGGGCGCCGACCCGGTCCGGAAGATCACCATCGTGCCGCGCGGCCGGGCCCTGGGCGTCACCCTGTCCACCCCGGACGCCGACAAGTACGCCTACACCGAGGAGTACCTGCGCGGCCGGATCATCGGCGCCCTCGGCGGGATGGCGGCCGAACAGGTGGTGTTCGGGGTGATCACCACCGGCGCCGAGAGCGACCTGGAGCAGGTCACCACCATCGCCCGGGGCATGGCGGGGCGGTGGGGGATGAGCGAGAGCGTCGGCCGCCTCACCGCCATCCCGAGCGACGCCCAGCAGGCGTACGGCCTGTCGGCGGCCCCCGCGACCCTGGACACCGTGGACCGGGAGATGCGGCGGATCGTCGACGAGTGCTACGAGGTCGCCCTGCGGCAGCTGGACGACCACCGGGACAAGCTGGACGCCCTGGCCGAGGCCCTCCTGGCGAACGAGACCCTGGAGGAGGACGCGGCCTACCGGGCGGCGGGCATCGTCCGCCCGGCCCCGGGCCCCGAGCCGGGCGTGGGCCCGAACCCGGAGCGGCCGGGGGAGTGACGGGGCGGCTTTCCCGAGGGCGCGTACGGGCCTCAGGGCGTGCGGGCGATCACGTACCGGAAGACGTTCGGCATCCACACCGTCCCGTCCGGGCGGACGTACGGGGCGAGCGCCTCCTCGATCTCCTTCTCCACCTGGGAGGGGTCGGTCGCGCGGACCGCCTCCTCGAAGGCGCCCGTCGAGAGCAGCCCCCGCACCGCGCTGGCCTCGTCGGCGTACCCGAAGGGGCAGGCCACCCGGCCCGAGCCGGCCGGCCGCAGTCCCGCCGCGGCCGCGAGCGCCTCCAGGTCGGGGCCGAGCCCCGCCGCCGGGCGGCGGTCGGCGAGCCGGGCCGCGACCCGGAGGACCGGTTCCGTGGCGCACCGCTCCGGGGGTCCCCAGCCGGCGAGGACGACGGTCGTGCCCGGTTGGGCCGTACGGGTGACGGCCGCGAGCTCCGGGAGCAGGGCGTCCGTCGCGTGGAAGGCGGTGACCACGTCGTACGGGGCGCACTCCGGCGCCTCCTCGGTGACGGCGACGCACTCCGGGAGCCGCTCCCTGGCCAGCTCCACGCGCGCGTGGTCCCGGTCCGCGCCGGCCACCCGGGCGCCCCGTGCGGCCGCCATGAGGAGGGCCAGGCCCGAGCCGCAGCCCAGGCCGAGGACCCGGGAGTCCCCGCCCACGCCGAGGCGGTCGTACACCGCCTCGTAGAGGGGGACGAGCATCCGTTCCTGGATCTCGGCCCAGTCGCGCGCGGGGTGGTGCGGGACGAGCGTAGGTGTCATGGATAAGCGCCCCAATCAGTGCTCGGACGACAGCCCCCCGTAGTCAGGGAACTGCGCATCGGGGGCCGCGTCCAGTGGTCGGGGCGGACCGATTCGTCCGGGGGAGGGGCGGTGTGCGCCCGCGCGCGGGGACCCGGTAATGTCCCCGCAACACTTCGTGCCCGCTCCAGGCCCCTGGTGGAGGCGGCGCACGTGCCCGGGTCCTCCGGATCACGGGGGGCGTACGCAGCCGGGCTACGTGCCGGGGCGTATGCGCCGCTACGTACGGGCTTGGACCTTCCCGCGCGGCTTCTCCGCAGATCGGCGCACTGGCCCTCGTCGGGACGCATCAACGGCAACTGACTGGTAAGTGCAAAATATTTGGGATGCCCCGGAATGGAACCCGGGAGCGTTCCGGCTCGTTGTACCCGACGTGAGCACGACACCACCTGTTCTCGCCGCAGAGCTGGCACAGGCGTGGGCCGACATTCAGCGGCACCACCCCGAGCTGCCCGACCTTGCCGCGCCCGAATCCCTCATCGGAGAGTCCTCGTCCGCCTGCGGCGCCGAGCTCTCCTTCGAACGACTCCTCCACGAGGCAGTCCACGGCATCGCCGCCGCCAGAGGTGTCCGCGACACCTCCCGCGCCGGCCGCTACCACAACCGCCGCTTCCTCGCGATCGCCGAGGAGATGGGCCTCGACCACCCCGAGGAGCCGCACGCCAGCAGCGGCTTCTCCCTGGTCACGCTCAACGCCGAGGCCAGACGGCGCTACCGGCCCACCATCGAACGGCTCCAGCGCGCCCTCAAGGCCCACACGGTCGCCACCGCCGCCGACACCAAGCGCTCCTTCCGCGGACCGGCCGCCCGGCACGGCTCCTCGGGCGGCGGCGTGCGCGTCAAGGCCGTCTGCGACTGCGGGCGCAACGTGCGCGTGGTCCCGTCGGTGCTCGCCCAGGCCCCGATCGTCTGCGGCGGCTGCGGCAAGCCCTTCCGCATCCCGGAGACGGTGGGCGCCGCCAACTGACCCCGCGGCGTGTGGCACAATGGCTAGCTGTACTCGACAGTCGCACAGGACCCCTCTCTCCTCCGGCTGACGCGTCCATCGGGCATCCGAGTACCGCAACCCCACGTGGCATCTCAAGTGCCCAACCACGTCATAGACCAGGAGACACCACTCCAGTGGCAGTCAAGATCAAGCTCAAGCGCCTCGGTAAGATCCGCCAGCCGCACTACCGCATCGTCGTCGCCGACTCGCGCACCCGCCGCGACGGTCGCGCGATCGAGGAGATCGGCCTCTACCACCCGACGTACAACCCGTCGCGTATCGAGGTCGACTCCGAGCGCGCGCAGTACTGGCTGTCCGTCGGCGCCCAGCCGACCGAGCCGGTCCTCGCCATCCTGAAGCTCACCGGCGACTGGCAGAAGCACAAGGGCCTCCCGGCCCCCGAGAAGGCGCTGCTCGTCCCCGCCACCAAGGAGGCGAAGCGCGCCTCGTTCGACGAGTTCGCGAAGACCCTCGAGGGCGGCGACGACAAGGGTGAGGCCATCACCCCGAAGGCCAAGAAGGCCGACAAGAAGGCGGACGAGGCCGAGGCCGCGTCCACCGAGTCGACCGAGGCCTGATCATGCTCGAGGAGGCTCTCGAGCACCTCGTGAAGGGCATCGTCGACAACCCCGACGAGGTGCAGGTCGCCTCGCGCAACCTGCGCCGTGGCCGCGTCCTGGAGGTCCGGGTCCACCCCGACGACCTCGGGAAGGTGATCGGCCGCAACGGCCGCACCGCGCGTGCGCTGCGCACCGTCGTGGGGGCCATCGGCGGCCGTGGGATCCGGGTCGACCTCGTCGACGTGGACCAGGTCCGCTGAGAAGGTCGGCAGCATCACCTTGAGTTGTGCCGGCACGGGCCGGGGAGGGCTTACGAGCCCGCCCCGGCCCGTTGTCGTACGAGCTGTGTGACAGGAGAGAGTGAAGCAGTGCAGTTGGTAGTCGCGCGGATCGGGCGCGCCCACGGCATCAAGGGCGAGGTCACCGTCGAGGTGCGCACGGACGAGCCCGAGCTCAGGCTCGGCCCCGGCGCCGTCCTGCTCACCGACCCGGCCTCCACCGGGCCGCTGACCATCGAGGCCGGCCGCGTCCACAGCGGCCGCCTGTTGCTGCGCTTCGAGGGCGTCCGCGACCGCACCGCCGCCGAGGCCCTGCGCAACACCCTCCTCATCGCCGAGGTCGACCCCACGGAGATGCCCGAGGAGGAGGACGAGTACTACGACCACCAGCTGATCGACCTCGACGTCGTCCTCGCCGACGGCACCGAGATCGGGCGCATCACCGAGATCTCCCACCTGCCGTCCCAGGACCTCTTCATCGTCGAACGCCCCGACGGCACCGAGTTGATGATCCCCTTCGTCGGGGAGATCGTCACCGAGATCGACCTGGAGGAGCAGCGGGCCGTGATCGACCCGCCGCCCGGCCTGATCGACGACCGCGCCGAGATCGCCTCCTCCCGCGAGGACGAGGCCGGTTCCGGTTCCGGCGAGGAGCGGGCATGAGGCTCGACGTCGTCACGATCTTCCCCGAGTACCTCGAACCGCTGAACGTCTCCCTCGTCGGCAAGGCACGCGCGCGCGGACAGCTCGACGTCCACGTCCACGACCTGCGCGCGTGGACCTACGACCGGCACAACACGGTCGACGACACCCCGTACGGCGGCGGCCCCGGCATGGTCATGAAGACCGGCCCCTGGGGCGACGCGCTCGACCAGACCCTCGCCGACGGGTACGAGGGCGGCGCCCACGGCCCCGTCCTCGTCGTCCCCACCCCCAGCGGCCGCCCCTTCACCCAGGAGCTGGCCGTCGAACTCTCCGAGCGGCCCTGGCTGATCTTCACCCCGGCCCGCTACGAGGGCATCGACCGCCGGGTCATGGACGAGTACGCGACCCGGATGCCCGTCTACGAGGTCTCCATCGGCGACTACGTCCTGGCCGGCGGGGAGGCCGCCGTCCTCGTCGTCACCGAGGCCGTCGCCCGCCTCCTGCCCGGCGTCCTCGGCAACGCCGAGTCCCACCGGGACGACTCCTTCGCCCCCGGGGCCATGGCCAACCTCCTGGAGGGCCCCGTCTACACCAAGCCCCCCGAGTGGCGCGGCCGGGGCATCCCCGACGTCCTCCTCAGCGGCCACCACGGGAAGATCGCCCGCTGGCGGCGCGACGAGGCCTTCCGCCGCACCGCCGCGCACCGGCCCGACCTCATCGAGCGCTGCGACCCGGCCGCCTTCGACAAGAAGGACCGGGAGGTCCTCTCCATGATGGGGTGGGCCCCCGAGCCCGGCGGCCGATTTTGGCGCAGGGTCGAGGGCGTGGAAGAATAGGCCGCTGCCGTCCGTCCGGCGCGCGCCCCTGCCACAGGGGGAACGACGCCGCCAGGAGCGGACGGTCTCCGAAACCCTTTCGAACGTACCGCTGATGACCTGTGGCATCAGCGAGGAAAGAGACCTCCATGGCCTCCCTGCTCGACCAGGTCAACGCGGCTTCGCTCCGCTCCGACCTCCCCGCCTTCCGCCCGGGCGACACCGTCAACGTGCACGTCCGCGTCATCGAGGGCAACCGCTCCCGCATCCAGCAGTTCAAGGGCGTCGTCATCCGCCGCCAGGGCTCGGGCGTCAGCGAGACCTTCACGGTCCGCAAGGTCTCGTTCTCCGTCGGCGTCGAGCGCACCTTCCCGGTCAACAGCCCGATCTTCGAGAAGATCGAGCTCGTGACCCGCGGTGACGTGCGCCGTGCCAAGCTCTACTACCTCCGCGAGCTGCGCGGCAAGGCCGCCAAGATCAAGGAGAAGCGCGACCGCTGAGCCCCGGCTCCCGGCACGCGCCGCGCTTCCGGTTCCCCTCACAGACAGGCCGGATAGGCTTGTCCGGCGATGGACACCGAAGCACAGCACACGGAGCGCGGCCCCTCTTCCGACACGGACCCCGACAGGGAATCCGATACGGGGGAGGGGCCGCGCTCCGCGCGCGTTTCCGAGGACTCCGCCGCTTCCGACGAGCCCGACGGCGCGCCCTCCTGGCGGCGCACGCTCCTCGTGGGCGCCGCCTGCGTGGCCTTCCTGCTGCTCATGAGCCACTTCGTGGCACAGCCGTTCCTGATCCCCAGCCGCTCCATGGAGCCGACGCTCCAGGTCGGCGACCGGATCCTGGTGAACAAACTGGCGTACCGCTTCGGGGACGAGCCGCGCCGCGGCGACGTCGTCGTCTTCGACGGCACCGGCTCCTTCGTACGGGAGGAGCCCGAGGACGACCCCGTCGGCGGCCTGCTGCGCGACGGGGCCGCGGCCCTCGGACTCGCGGAGCCCGCCGAGACCGACTTCGTGAAGCGGGTCGTCGGCACCGGCGGCGACCGGGTCGTCTGCTGCGACGAGGACGGCCGTCTCACCGTCAACGGCACCGTCGTCGTGGAGCGGTACCTGGTGCCCGGCGACCAGCCCTCCGCCGTGCCCTTCGACATCGTCGTCCCCCCGGACCGGCTCTGGGTCATGGGCGACCACCGCAGCCAGTCCAGCGACTCCCGGGACCACCTGGGCAGCCCCGGCGGCGGCATGGTCCCCGTCGACAAGGTCGTCGGACGCGCCGACTGGATCGCCTGGCCCTTCGGCCGCTGGAGCGGAGTGGCGGGCACGGATGCCTTCGACGCCGTACCGGCACCACCGACCGGTGGGCACCCGACGGGGCCGGCGGTCCCGGGAACGGGGAGCCGTGGGTAGCCGGGGCCGGCCCGCCCGCGGGGCCGGCCCCGTCCCCGAGCAGGGCCCCGCACTGCCCGGCCGGGCCGAGCGGCGCAAACTCGCCCGCAAGGTCAAACGGCGCCGACAGCGCTCCGCGCTCCGGGAGATCCCGATCCTGGCCGTGGTCGCCGTGCTCATCGCCCTCGTCCTCAAGACCTTCCTCGTCCAGGCGTTCGTCATCCCCTCCGGCTCCATGGAGCAGACGATCCGGATCCAGGACCGGGTCCTCGTCGACAAGCTCACCCCCTGGTTCGGCTCCCGCCCGCAGCGCGGCGACGTCGTCGTCTTCAAGGACCCCGGCAACTGGCTCCACCAGGACCCCGTTCCGCCCTCCGACGACCCCGTCGGCGTCAAGCAGGCCAAGCAGGCCCTGACCTTCATCGGGCTGCTGCCCTCGGCCGACGAACGGGACCTCATCAAGCGGGTCGTGGCCGTCGGCGGCGACACCGTCCGCTGCTGCGGGGAGGACGGGCGGCTCACCGTCAACGGCGTACCGCTGGACGAGCCGTACCTGCACCCGGGGAACGCGCCGTCCACCATCCCCTTCGAGGTGAAGGTCCCCGAGGGCCGGATCTTCGTCCTCGGCGACCACCGTTCCGACTCGGCCGACTCCCGCTTCCACCTCGACGAGAAGGACCGCGGCACCGTCGCGGAGGAGCAGGTCGTGGGGCGTGCCGTGGTGATCGCCTGGCCCGTCGGCCACTGGCGGAGCCTGGAGGAGCGGGACACCTTCGCCGGGGTACCGGACGCCCGTACGGGCTCCGGCGACGCGCTCGGCCCTTCGCATAGTGTGTCCCAGCGGAATCTGAACGGATTGCCCGGACTCCCGACCCCTGCGGAACTTCTGCTCGTTATGGGAGTGGTGGGCCTGTCCCTGATCCGGGGCAGGCGTTCGCACGGACTGAGGAGTGGATGTGGGGGATTTGGCCGTCGGCGCACGATCCGGACACGATGGGCCCGAGAAGAGGGCCGACGAGGCCAGGGCTGACGACGTGGCGGGTGGCAACGTGACGGATGACGAGGTGTCGCACGGCGGCGGGGCGCCGCACGACGACGGGACGGGCGGGTCCGGTCGGGCCCCCAAGAAGCAGCGCTCCTTCTGGAAGGAGCTGCCCCTCCTCGTCGGCATCGCGCTGGTGCTCGCCCTGCTGATCAAGACCTTCCTGGTGCAGGCGTTCTCGATCCCCTCGGAATCGATGATGAACGCCCTCAAGAAGGGCGACCGGGTCCTCGTCGACAAGCTGACCCCGTGGTTCGGCTCCGAACCCGAGCGCGGCGAGGTCGTCGTCTTCCACGACCCGGGCGGCTGGCTGGAAACCGCCGTGACGCCCAAGCCGAACGTGGTGCAGAAGTTCCTCAGCTTCATCGGCCTCATGCCGTCCGCCGAGGAGAAGGACCTCATCAAGCGCGTCATCGCGGTCGGCGGCGACACCGTCTCCTGCAAGGAGGGCGGCAAGGTCGTCCTCAACGGGGTGCCGCTCGACGAGACCTCGTACCTCTACCCCGGCTCCGTGCCCTGCCAGGACTCCTTCGGCCCGGTCAAGGTCCCCGAGGGCCGCATCTGGGTCATGGGCGACAACCGCCAGAACTCCCTGGACTCCCGCTTCCACCAGGAGCTCCCCGGCGGCGGCACCGTCGCCAACGACCTGGTCGTGGGCCGCGCCGTCGTCGTCGCCTGGCCCGTCACCCGCTGGGCCACGCTCCCGGTGCCCGGCATCTTCGACAACCCCGCCCTGAACAAGGCGGTGGCCGCCGCCCCGCTCGGCGCGGCGAGCCTCGCCGGAGCGCTCCCGCTAGTGCTGTGGCGCCGGAAGAAGCAGCTCGCGGGGCATACCGCCGGGTAATGACCCGCGGGTAGTGTGCCGTCCCGGACCGTCGACCGACCTCTGGGGTGCACATGAGCGGAACCATACGGACCAAGGACGGCCACGGCCGCCTCGGCAGCGTGCTGTCGGGGCTGGCCGTGGCCGTCGGCTGTGCGCTCTTCCTCGGCGGGTTCGTCTGGGGAGTCCTGGTCTACCGGCCGTACACGGTTCCCACCGACTCCATGACCCCCACCCTCGACGTCAACTCCCGCGTGCTCGCCGAGCGGATCGACGGGGCCGAGGTGAAGCGCGGCGACGTCGTCGTCTTCGAGGACCCCCTGTGGGCCTCCTCGCCCATGGTCAAGCGGGTCGTGGCCGTCGGCGGCGACACCGTCGCCTGCTGCGACGGGGACGGGCGGCTCACCGTCAACGGCAGGGCCGTCGACGAGCCGTACCTCGGACCGGGCATCGACGGCCGGAAGACCGCTTCCGGCGAGGAGTTCTCGGCGACCGTCCCCGAGGGCAGCCTCTTCCTCCTCGGAGACGACCGGCACACCTCCCTCGACTCCCGCACCCACCTCGAAGAGGCGGGCCAGGGCTCGGTGCCCCGCTCCGCGGTCGTCGCCAGGGTCGACGCCGTCGTCTGGCCCGCCAAGGGCCTCCTGGACCGCCCGGCAAGCTTCGCCGGCCTTCCGGGGGGCCTCTCGGAGCCGGGGCCGTTCACGACCCTCCTCACGATGATCACGGCCGGCGGCATACTGGTCTTCGCGGGGGCCGCGTACGGGCCGGTGGCACGGCTCCTGGGGCGCCGGTCGGACGGCGGGCGGGCCGGGGCGGCCGGGACCGGAGCCGGGGCCGGAGCCGGGTCCGGGGCTGTGAAGAGGACGGGTACGGGCACGGGGACGGGGACATGACGGAGCGGGTACGAGGTACGGGCGCGGGGCCCGTGGTCCGGAAGGTCGCGCGGGTCGTCCTGCTCGACCCCGACGACCGCGTCCTGCTGCTGCACGGCCACGAGCCCGACGACCCCGGTCTCACCTGGTGGTTCACCCCCGGCGGGGGCCTGGAGGGCGACGAGACCCGGGAGAAAGCGGCGCTCCGCGAGCTCGCGGAGGAGACCGGCATCACCGACGTCGACCTCGGACCCGTGCTCTGGACCCGGCACTGCTCCTTCCCCTTCGACGGACGCCGCTGGGACCAGGACGAGTGGTACTACCTCGCCCGCACCCGCCGGGCCGATGCCGCGCCCGGGCCGCAGGCCCTCACGGAGCTGGAGACCCGCAGTCTCTCGGGCCTGAGATGGTGGACCTCCGCCGAACTGTCGGCCGCCCGTGAGACGGTGTACCCGACCAGACTCGCCGAGTTGCTGCGCACGCTGCTCGACGAGGGACCTCCCCCCGCGCCGGTCGCCCTCGCCCCGGAAATCGTCTAGGGGCGCGTACGACTGGCGCACAATGGGGGGACGCACGGCTGAAGGGGAACATGCCATGAGCGCCGAGGACCTCGAGAAGTACGAGACCGAGATGGAGCTGAAGCTCTACCGGGAGTACCGCGACGTCGTCGGCCTGTTCAAATACGTGATCGAGACCGAGCGACGCTTCTACCTGACCAACGACTACGAGATGCAGGTGCACTCGGTGCAGGGCGAGGTCTTCTTCGAGGTCAGCATGGCCGACGCCTGGGTCTGGGACATGTACAGGCCGGCCAGGTTCGTCAAGCAGGTCCGCGTCCTCACGTTCAAGGACGTGAACATCGAGGAGCTCAACAAGAGCGACCTCGAACTCCCCGGCAGCTGAGCACGGCGGCGGGGGTGCCGCAGGAAACGCACCCCCACGGGTGAGGGGGTTTTCCACAACCCCCCGGTCATCCACAGCGCCGCACACGGAACGCCCCGGGCCGTCACAGTCGGTGACGGAGGTGGTCCGTATGAACACGACCGACAAGACCAGCACGACCGAGACGACCAGCCTGACCGGCGCGACGGAGACGACTGCCGCGACCGGGACAGCCAGCCTGATCGGCGCGGCCGAGGCGACCGACGCGGTCGAGGCGACCGACTCGTCCGGCAAGACCGGCGCCACCCGCGCGCTCGGGCGGTACGGGGAGGAGCTGGCGACCCGCCGGCTCACCGCGACCGGCATGCACGTCCTCGCCCGCAACTGGCGCTGCGGCCGGGCCGGCGAGATCGACATCGTCGCCCGCGACGGCGACACCCTCGTCATCTGCGAGGTCAAGACCCGGCGCCACGGCTCCTACGAGCACCCGATGGCCGCCGTCACGCCCCGCAAGGCCGAACGGCTCCGCCGCCTCGCCGACTGCTGGCTCGACCGCAGCGGCACCCCGGCCCCCGCCGGCGGCGTGCGCATCGACCTCGTCGGCATCGTCCTGCCCCGCCGCGGCGCCCCCGTCCTCACCCACGCCCGTGGGGTGGCCTGAGATGGGATTCGCCCGCACCTGCTCCGTAGCACTCGTCGGCGTCGAGGGCGTCGTCGTCGAAGTACAGGCCGACCTCGAACCCGGCGTCGCCGCCTTCACCCTCGTCGGCCTCCCCGACAAGAGCCTCACCGAGAGCCGCGACCGCGTCCGCGCCGCCGTCGTCAACTCCGGCGCCGAATGGCCCCAGAAGAAGCTCACCGTCGGCCTCAGCCCGGCATCCGTCCCCAAGGGCGGCAGCGGTTTCGACCTCGCTGTCGCCGCCGCCGTCCTCGGCGCCGCCGAGCGGATCGACCCGCGCACCATCGCCGACCTCGTCCTCGTCGGCGAACTCGGACTCGACGGGCGCGTCCGCCCCGTCCGCGGCATCCTGCCCGCCGTCCTCGCCGCCGCCGACGCCGGATACCGGCAGGTCGTCGTCCCCGAGCAGACCGCCGGCGAGGCCTCCCTCGTCCCCGGCGTCTCCGTCCTCGGCGTTCGCAGCCTCCGCCAGCTGATCGCCGTCCTCACCGACGAACCCGTCCCCGACGAGGAACCCGCCGAGGAAGGACGGCCCGACGCCATGCTCGCCGGACTCTTCGTCCCCGGCGCCGGCATCGGCACCGGCCTCGCCGCCGACCCCGCCGAGGGGCCCGACCTCGCCGACGTCGCGGGCCAGCACCACGCCCGCCGCGCCCTGGAGATCGCCGCAGCCGGCAGTCACCACCTGCTGCTCTCGGGACCGCCCGGCGCGGGGAAGACCATGCTGGCCGAACGCCTCCCCGGCATCCTCCCGCCCCTCACCCGGCAGGAGTCCCTGGAGGTCACCGCCGTCCACTCAGTCGCCGGCATCCTCCCGCCCGGCGAACCCCTCGTCCGCCGCGCCCCCTACTGCGCGCCCCACCACTCCGCCACCATGCAGTCCCTCGTCGGCGGCGGGAACGGGCTCCCCAGGCCCGGCGCCGTCTCCCTCGCCCACCGAGGCATCCTCTTTCTGGACGAAGCCCCGGAATTCTCGGGCAAGGCACTCGACGCGCTCCGCCAGCCCCTCGAATCCGGGCACGTCGTCATCGCCCGCGCCGCCGGCGTCGTCCGCCTCCCCGCCCGCTTCCTCCTCGCCCTCGCAGCCAACCCCTGCCCCTGCGGACGGCACACCCTGCACGGCGCCGGCTGCGAATGCCCGCCCTCGCTCGTCCGCCGCTACCAGGCGCGCCTCTCCGGACCCCTGCTCGACCGGGTCGACCTGCGTGTCGAGGCCGAGCCCGTCACCCGCGCCGACCTCCTCGGCCAGGGCGGCAGGGGAGAGAGCACCGAGGTCGTCGCCGAGCGCGTCCGCGAGGCCCGCGCCCGGGCCGCCGACCGGCTCGCCGACACCCCCTGGAGGGTCAACAGCGAGATCCCCGGCCACGAGCTCCGCACCCGCTACCACGCCGCGCCCGGAGCCCTCGCCGCAGCCGAACGCGACATCGAGCGCGGCCTCCTCACCGCCCGCGGCCTCGACCGCGTCCTGCGCGTCGCCTGGACCGTCGCCGACCTGGCCGGCCACGACCGGCCGGACCACCAGGACGTCGCCCTCGCCCTGGAGATGCGCACCGGCGTCGCCCGCGGCGTACCCGTCGGAACGGGGGCTCGCGCATGAACCCCGCCGCGCCTGACACTCCTGACACCTCTGCCACTCCGGACGTCCCCGCCGCGCCTGACATCCCCGTCACGCCTGGCGGCCCCGCCGCACCCGCGGACGAACGGCTCGCCCGCGCCGCCCTCACCCGCACCGTCGAACCCGGCGACGAGCACGCCGGCCGCTGGATCCGCCGGTACGGAGCCACCGGCTTCCTCGAACGGCTCCTCCGGCCGGACGGCGGCGCCCACTCCGACGAGGGGGCCTTCCCCGGCACCGGTCGCAAACGCGTCGCCTCCTGGCGCCTGCGCGCCACCGCCGCCGAACCCGCCCGCGACCTCGACACCGTCCACGCCCTCGGCGGCCGCTTCCTCGTCCCCGGCGACACCGAATGGCCCCGGCAGCTCGACGACCTCGGAGACGCCCGCCCCGTCGGCCTCTGGCTCCGGGGCCCCGCCGACCTGCGCACCTGGGCCCTGCGCTCCGTCGCCCTCGTCGGCGCCCGCGCCTGCACCCCCTACGGCGCCCACGTCGCCACCGACCTCGCCACCGGCCTCGCGAAAAAGGGCTGGGTCGTCGTCTCCGGAGCCGCCTACGGCATCGACGCCGCCGCCCACCGGGGAGCCCTCGCCGCCGACGGCGCCACCGTCGCCGTCCTCGCCTGCGGCATCGACGTCCCCTACCCCCGCGGCCACGACCGGCTCATCCGCCGCGTCGCCGAACAGGGCCTCGTCGCCGGAGAACTGCCGCCCGGAAGCCATCCCGCCCCCAGCCGCTTCATCCTCCGCAACCGCGTCATCGCCGCCCTCACCCGCGGAACCGTCGTGGTCGAGGCGCAGCACCGCAGCGGCTCCCTCGCCACCGTCCGCGCCGCCGCCCGGCTCGGCCGCCACACCATGGGCGTGCCCGGACCGGTCACCAGCGCCCTCTCCGCGGGCGTCCACGAACTCCTGCGCGGCGACGCCACTCTCGTCACCGACGCCGAGGAGATCGTCGAACTCGTCGGGGACATGGGCCAGCTCGCCCCGGCACGCCGCGGCCCCGTCCTGCCCCGCGACCTCCTCGCCCCCGCCACGGCACACGTCCTGGAGGCCGTCCCCGCCCGCGGCCCCACCCCCACCACCGCCATCGCCCGCCGCGCCGGCACCCACCCCGACGAGACCCTCGCCAAGCTGTACGAACTCCACTCCCTCGGCTTCGTCGAACGGTACGGAGAGGGCTGGCAGTTGACGAACACCGCCACACAGGCGTCGAACGCGCGGCGAGGCGGTACTTGACCCGGAGCATTCGGGTGAAAAGGTGAAGGCGATGAACAATCGAGTTCTCTCGGCCGCATCCGAGGGGCCGACCCGCGTCACGGCCCCGGTTCGAAGATGTGGCCGACGGCGTCCACCCGGAGCGGCGCGATCCACCGATGTTCGCTCACCGCGACGGCACACTCACGCTACGCTCACCGGGATTCCCTCCACGACACCCTCACCCACCCCGACACACCCCACAGCAGAACGGCTCAAGGCAACGCATGCCCCAGCACACCTCCGGGTCTGACCGCGCTGCGGTGCCCCCAGCAGCCCGGGGCACCGTGCGACCGCCCGCACCGACCTCCCTCGACGAACTGTGGCGTTCGTACAAGGACACGGGCGACGAGCGGCTGCGGGAGCAGCTGATCCTGCACTACTCGCCCCTCGTCAAGTACGTCGCGGGACGGGTCAGCGTCGGGCTGCCCTCCAACGTGGAACAGGCCGACTTCGTCTCCTCCGGCGTCTTCGGCCTCATCGACGCCATCGAGAAGTTCGACGTCGAGCGCGCCATCAAGTTCGAGACGTACGCCATCACCCGCATCCGCGGCGCCATGATCGACGAACTCCGCGCCCTCGACTGGATCCCGCGCTCCGTCCGCCAGAAGGCGCGCAACGTCGAACGCGCCTACGCCACCCTGGAGGCCCAGCTCCGCCGCACCCCCTCCGAGAGCGAGGTCGCCGCGGAGATGGACATCACACTGGAGGAACTGCACGCGGTATTCAGCCAGTTGTCCCTGGCCAACGTGGTCGCCCTGGAAGAGCTGCTGCACGTCGGCGGCGAGGGCGGCGACCGGCTCTCCCTGATGGACACGCTGGAGGACACGGCCGCCGACAACCCCGTCGAGATCGCCGAGGACCGCGAGCTGCGCCGACTGCTCGCCCGCGCCATCAACACCCTCCCCGAACGCGAGAAGACGGTCGTCACCCTCTACTACTACGAGGGCCTCACGCTCGCCGAGATCGGCCACGTCCTCGGCGTCACCGAGAGCCGCGTCAGCCAGATCCACACCAAATCCGTCCTCCAGCTCCGGGCCAAGCTGGCCGACGTCGGACGCTGAGCGCGGCGCTCCGGTCGTACAGTGGAGCCGTGCCCAGGATTCGAGCGGCCTCCGTGGCCGAGCACCGGACGATGCAGCGCGGCGCCCTGCTGGACGCCGCGCGTTCCCTGCTGTCCGAGGGCGGGACGGAGGCGCTGACCTTCCCCGCACTCGCCGAGCGCACGGGCCTGGCCCGCTCGTCGGTCTACGAGTACTTCCGATCGCGCGCCGCCGTCGTCGAGGAGCTGTGCGCCGTCGACTTCCCGGTCTGGGCCGCCGAGGTCGAGCTGGCCATGGCCGACGCGGAGACGCCCCAGGGCAAGGTCGAGGCGTACGTCCGCAAGCAGCTGGAACTGGTCGGGGACCGGCGCCACCGCGCGGTCGTCGCCATCTCCGCCGGCGAGCTGGACGACGGCGCCCGCGAGAAGATCCGCGCCGCCCACGGCGGCCTCGTCACCATGGTCGTCGAAGCCCTCGCCGCCCTGGGCCAGCCCCGCCCCCGCCTGGCCGCCATGCTCCTCCAGGGCGTCGTCGACGCCGCCGTCCGCCGCCTCGAACTCGGCGCCGCCGAGGACCCCGCGGACATCACCGAAGCGGCGGTCACGATGGCCCTCCACGGCGTCAACGGCTCCCCGGCCTGACCGCTCGATCCCGCCGTCCGGACCTCCCTTGAGCTGGAACGTCCTCCTGCTGCCGCTGCCGGCCGGTCTCGTCTCGATCGACGACCTGCCCGCCGACCACGAGCCGCCTCCCGTCGGGAGCCGGGCCGACGTCCACGACGCCCTGAGAGCGGCGGTGCCCGGCATCGACCTCACCGACCCCGCGTGGGGCGTGCTGCTCGGACCGGCCTGGGGCATCGAGCTGGGCATCGGCGAGGACGACCCCGTCGAGTCGGTCATGCTCCACGTCCGGGGCGGGACGGACGACGTACTGCCGGTGATCTTCCGCATCGCCCGCGCCCTCGGCTGCCGCCCCTTCGACTGCTCCACCGGAGACCTGCTCGCGGACGGGGCCCCGGCCGGGTGGCACGCCTTCCAGACGTTCAGGGACGGGGCCGTCACCCCCGACCCCTAGCCTCCGAGCGGCAACAGCCGCGACGGCCCCCGTTTCGTGAGGAGTAGAGGATTCAGATAGCGGTCTCCTCTGAGGAGGCCCCAGTGGAGGCAGGTCTCCGGGCAGTGGGTGCTCGGGGTGACCCGGGCGATCGGGGTGCCCGCGGCGACGGGTGCGCCGGCCGGGACCAGGGGGGTCACCGGGGAGAAGGTCGTGCGCAGCGGGGGAGTGCCCGTGCCCGGCAGGGTCAGGGTGAGGACGCCCCGGCCGCCGACCGGGCCCGCGAAGGTCACCGTGCCCGCCACCGGGGCCAGGACCGGGACGTCCGGCGGGGCGGCGAGGTCGACGCCGCGGTGGCCCGCCGCGTACGGGCCCGGTGGCGGCTGCCAGCCGCGGACGATCTCGGGCGGGGGCGGGCCGCCCACCGGCCAGAGGGCGCCGAGGGCCAGGAACAGGGTCGTGACGCAGGTCGTGACGTAGGTCGTGAAGTGCATGGGGGAAGGTTCTCCCCGTCGTCCGGTCCGCAGGGGGCGCGGGCGGTTTCTGTGGAGTACTCACCGGTTGTGGACAGCGCCGTCACCCGCCGCCCCCGGGGTCCCGTACACTTCCTATGGCGACTCGGGTCACCGGGTCGACTTCGCACGCCCCGCCACGGTCCTCAGACGGTGGCAGCGCCTTTCGGTCCCTCGTGGGCATGGCGCGCCGGGGCGTCAGGAACACAACCGAGAAACCCAAGGAGATACGGCCATGGCCGTCGTCACGATGCGGGAGCTGCTGGAGAGCGGCGTCCACTTCGGTCACCAGACCCGTCGCTGGAACCCGAAGATGAAGCGCTTCATCTTCACCGAGCGCAACGGCATCTACATCATCGACCTGCTCCAGTCGCTGTCGTACATCGACCGCGCCTACGAGTTCGTCAAGGAGACCGTCGCGCACGGCGGCTCCATCATGTTCGTCGGTACGAAGAAGCAGGCCCAGGAGGCCATCGCCGAGCAGGCGACGCGTGTCGGCATGCCGTACGTCAACCAGCGTTGGCTCGGTGGCATGCTCACCAACTTCTCCACCGTCTACAAGCGTCTGCAGCGCCTCAAGGAGCTCGAGCAGATCGACTTCGAGGACGTCGCCGCCTCGGGTCTCACCAAGAAGGAGCTCCTGGTCCTCTCCCGCGAGAAGGCCAAGCTGGAGAAGACCCTCGGTGGCATCCGCGAGATGCAGAAGGTGCCGAGCGCCGTCTGGATCGTCGACACCAAGAAGGAGCACATCGCCGTCGGTGAGGCGCGCAAGCTCCACATCCCGGTCGTCGCGATCCTCGACACCAACTGCGACCCCGACGAGGTCGACTACAAGATCCCGGGCAACGACGACGCGATCCGCTCCGTCACCCTGCTCACCCGCGTGATCGCCGACGCCGTCGCCGAGGGCCTCATCGCCCGCTCCGGCGCCGCGACCGGCGACTCGAAGCCGGGCGAGAAGGCCCAGGGCGAGCCGCTCGCCGAGTGGGAGCGCGACCTGCTCGAGGGTGAGAAGAAGGCCGACGAGACCGAGGCTCCGGCTCCGGCCGCCGCCGAGGCCGCCGAGGTCCAGACCTCCGCCGAGACCGAGAAGGTCGCGGACGCCGAGGCCGCCGACGCTCCGGCCGAGGCCGCCGAGCAGGCCTGACCCTTCAGGACCCAGGTCCTTCGGTGACGACGGCGGGGGCCCACGAAGCCCCCGCCGTCCCCCCGTGGACCCGCCCGATCTTTCAGACTTCGAGAGAGAAACAGACTCATGGCGAACTACACCGCCGCTGACGTCAAGAAGCTCCGCGAGCTCACCGGCGCCGGCATGATGGACTGCAAGAAGGCCCTGGACGAGGCCGACGGCGACGTCGACAAGGCCGTCGAGGCCCTGCGCATCAAGGGCCAGAAGGGCGTCGCCAAGCGTGAGGGCCGCTCCGCCGAGAACGGCGCCGTGGTCTCCCTCATCGCCGACGACAACACCTCCGGCGTCCTCGTCGAGCTGAAGTGCGAGACGGACTTCGTCGCCAAGGGCGACAAGTTCCAGGCCGTCGCCGCCCAGCTGGCCGCGCACGTCGCCGCCACCGCCCCGGCCGACCTGGAGGCCCTGCTCGCCTCCGAGATCGAGCCCGGCAAGACCGTGCAGGCCTTCGTGGACGAGGCCAACGCCAACCTCGGCGAGAAGATCGTCCTCGACCGCTTCGCGCAGTACGCCGACGGCTACGTCTCCGCGTACATGCACCGCACCATGCCGGACCTCCCGCCGCAGATCGGTGTCCTCGTCGAGTTCGACAAGGAGAACGCCGAGGTCGCCAAGGGCGTCGCCCAGCACATCGCCGCCTTCGCGCCGAAGTACCTCACCCGTGAGGACGTCCCGGCCGAGGTCGTCGAGTCCGAGCGCCGCATCGCCGAGGAGACCACCCGCGCCGAGGGCAAGCCCGAGGCCGCGATCGCCAAGATCGTCGAGGGTCGCGTCAACGGCTTCTTCAAGGACGCCACGCTGCTCGGCCAGCCGTACGCCCTGGACAACAAGAAGTCCGTCCAGCAGATCCTGGACGAGGCCGGTGTCACCCTGAAGCGCTTCACCCGCATCAAGGTCGGCATCTGAGTCCGGTCGCGAACGCGACGGACACCGGACCCCGGTAGGGTCTGAAGCAGTCGTCCGCGCCCGCGCAGGACGACCGCAGATCTGACGAGGAGGCCATTGCCGCACGGGATACCGCGAGGACCCAGGGCAATGGCCTCCTTCGTATGTGCACGAGGAGAGCTCCATGAATCAGGGCGCCGTACAGGGCGACGACAACAACGGCAAAAAGGCCGGCCGCTACATGCTGAAGCTGTCCGGAGAAGCGTTCTCCGGCGGTACCGGCCTGGGCGTCGACCCCGATGTCGTGCACGCCATCGCGCGGGAGATCGCGGCCGTCGTCCGCGACGGCGCGGAGATCGCGATCGTGATCGGCGGGGGCAACTTCTTCCGTGGCGCCGAACTCCAGCAGCGCGGCATGGACCGGGCCCGCTCCGACTACATGGGCATGCTCGGCACCGTGATGAACTGCCTCGCCCTCCAGGACTTCCTGGAGAAGGAGGGCATCGACTCCCGCGTCCAGACCGCCATCACCATGGGCCAGGTCGCCGAGCCGTACATCCCGCTGCGCGCCGTGCGCCACCTGGAGAAGGGCCGCGTGGTCATCTTCGGCGCGGGCATGGGCATGCCGTACTTCTCCACGGACACCACCGCCGCCCAGCGCGCCCTGGAGATCGACGCCGAGGCCCTGCTCATGGGCAAGAACGGCGTCGACGGCGTGTACGACTCCGACCCGAAGCGGAACCCCGACGCGGTCAAGTTCGACGCGCTCGAGTACGGCGAGGTGATCGCCCGCGACCTCAAGGTCGCCGACGCCACCGCCGTCACCCTGTGCCGGGACAACAACCTCCCGATCCTCGTCTTCGAACTGCTCGCCGAGGGCAATATCGCGCGCGCGGTGAAGGGTGAGAAGATCGGCACGCTCGTGAGCGACCAGGGCACCCGGGCCTGACCCGAACCGGGAACCGCCCCGCACGGGGCTGGACGACAGCCCTGCCGGTCGTACACCGTGCAGGACACAACGCGACGACACGCAGGAGCATGTGGTGATCGAAGAGACCCTCCTCGAGGCCGAGGAGAAGATGGAGAAGGCCGTCGTGGTCGCCAAGGAGGACTTCGCCGCGATCCGCACCGGCCGTGCGCACCCGGCGATGTTCAACAAGATCGTGGCGGACTACTACGGCGCCCTCACCCCCATCAACCAGCTCGCGTCCTTCTCGGTGCCCGAGCCGCGGATGGCCGTGGTGACCCCGTTCGACAAGAGCGCGCTGCGCAACATCGAGCAGGCGATCCGCGACTCCGACCTCGGCGTCAACCCGAGCAACGACGGCAACATCATCCGGGTGGTGTTCCCCGAGCTGACCGAGGAGCGCCGCCGCGAGTACATCAAGGTCGCCAAGGGCAAGGCCGAGGACTCGAAGATCTCGATCCGCTCGGTGCGCCGCAAGGCCAAGGAGTCCATCGACAAGCTCGTCAAGGACGGCGAGGTCGGCGAGGACGAGGGCCGCCGCGCGGAGAAGGAGCTCGACGACACCACCGCGAAGTACGTCACGCAGGTGGACGAGCTGCTCAAGCACAAGGAAGCCGAGCTGCTCGAGGTCTGATGAACGACTCTTCCTGGGACGCCCCGGCCGGTCACGGCCGCGGGGGACCCCACCAGGGGCCCGCCCCGGCGGGTCCCGCCCACGAGGGGCGCCCGGCGGCGCAGACTCGCCCCATGCCCATCGTGCCCGACGTTCCCGCCGGCGGATTCCAGGACGGTCACGGCCGGGGGGCCGCTCACCCGAGCGGCCCCCTGTTCCGCGACGAGACCCCGCACGAGCACCCGCAGGAGCCCATGACCAGCCGCACCCCGCCTCCGCCGCCCGCGCCGCCGGCGCCACGGCAGAAGAAGAGCGCGGGGCGGAACCTGGGCGCGGCCATAGGGGTCGGGGTCGGCCTCGGCGCCGTCATCATCGCCTCGCTGTACATCTGGGCGCCGGCGTTCGTCGGAGTGATCGCGGTCGCCGTGGTGGTCGGGCTGTGGGAGCTGACCTCCCGGCTCCAGGAGCGCAAGCAGATCAAGGCGCCCCTGGTGCCGCTCGCGATCGGCGGCGCGGCGATGGTCGTCGCCGGGTACGTGCGCGGGGCCGAGGGCGCCTGGGTCGCGATGGCCCTGACGGCGCTCGCGGTCCTGGTCTGGCGGATGACGGAGCCGCCCGAGGGGTATCTGAAGGACGTCACGGCGGGCGTGTTCGCCGCGTTCTACGTGCCGTTCCTGGCGACGTTCGTGGCGCTGATGCTGACTGCGGACGACGGCCCGGAGCGGGTCCTCACCTTCCTGATCCTGACGGTGGTCAGCGACACCGGGGCGTACGCGGTCGGCTGGCGCTTCGGCAAGCACAAGCTGGCGCCGAGGATCAGCCCCGGCAAGACCCGCGAGGGCCTGGTCGGCGCGGTGACGTTCGCGATGGCGGCGGGCGCGCTGTGCATGCAGTTCATGATCGACGACGGGGCCTGGTGGCAGGGCCTGGTCCTCGGCCTCGCGGTGGCGGCGAGCGCGACGCTCGGTGACCTCGGCGAGTCGATGATCAAGCGGGACCTGGGCATCAAGGACATGGGCACGCTGCTGCCCGGCCACGGCGGCATCATGGACCGGCTGGACTCGCTGCTGCCGACGGCGCCGGTGGTGTGGTTGCTGCTCGCGCTGTTCGTCGGTACCGGCTGACCTGCGGTTCTTCGGGCGAGGGGCCCGTTGTCCACAGGGTGTTCTTCCGGGAGGGGCCCGCTGTCCACAAGGGCGGCGGGCCCCTCTTTGTATCTCTGCGACACTGGTAGCACCATGCCCAAGCCCGGAGAACTCACTTTCGTCGCCCCCCGCGGAGCCAAGAAGCCGCCGCGGCACCTGGCCGACCTCACGCCCGCCGAGCGGAAGGAGGCCGTCGCCGCGATCGGCGAGAAGCCCTTCCGCGCCAAGCAGCTGTCCACCCACTACTTCGCGCGGTACGCGCACGACCCCGCCGAGTGGACCGACATCCCGGCCTCCGCGCGGGAGAAGCTGGCCGGGGAGCTGCTGCCCGACCTGATGTCCGTGGTGCGGCACATCTCGTGCGACGACGACACCACCCGCAAGACCCTGTGGCGGCTGCACGACGGCACGCTCGTCGAGTCGGTGCTCATGCGCTACCCGGACCGGGTCACCATGTGCATCTCCTCGCAGGCCGGCTGCGGGATGAACTGCCCGTTCTGCGCGACCGGGCAGGCCGGCCTCGACCGGAACCTGTCGACCGCCGAGATCGTGCACCAGATCGTGGACGGCATGCGGGCCCTGCGCGACGGCGAGGTGCCCGGCGGCCCGGCCCGCCTGTCGAACATCGTGTTCATGGGCATGGGCGAGCCGCTCGCCAACTACAAGCGGGTCGTCGGCGCCATCCGCCGCCTCACCGACCCCGAGCCGGACGGCCTGGGCCTGTCCCAGCGCGGCATCACCGTCTCCACCGTCGGGCTCGTGCCCGCGATGCTCCGCTTCGCCGACGAGGGCTTCAAGTGCCGCCTCGCGGTCTCCCTGCACGCCCCGGACGACGAGCTGCGCGACACCCTCGTGCCCGTCAACACGCGCTGGAAGGTGCGGGAGGTCCTCGACGCGGCCTGGGAGTACGCGGAGAAGTCCGGACGCCGGATCTCCATCGAGTACGCCCTCATCCGGGACATCAACGACCAGGCCTGGCGCGGCGACCTGCTCGGCCGGCTGCTCAAGGGCAAGCGGGTCCACGTCAACCTGATCCCGCTGAACCCGACGCCGGGCTCGAAGTGGACCGCCTCCCGTCCCGAGGACGAGAAGGCGTTCGTGGAGGCCATCGCCCGCCACGGCGTGCCGGTGACCGTGCGCGACACCCGGGGACAGGAGATCGACGGTGCCTGTGGACAGCTCGCGGCCGCCGAACGCTGACCTTGTACTCTGAGCTCGAACACATCTTCATAGTCATTCCGACAGGGGAGCGCCACAGCGCTGAGAGTGCGGTGTCCGTCAGACCGCAGACCCTCTGAACCTCGCCCAGGTCATTCTGGGTAGGGAGTTCGGTCGTAACTCGAGCTGTTGCGCCCTGCCCGCGTCCGGTCCGCCGGACACGGGCAGGGCCGCGTCTCTTCCTGGTCCCACCCAGGAGGAAAACTCAGTGAGCACCAAAAACCCGGCGAGCATCAAGAGGCAGGCCGCCGTCGCGGTCCTCGCGGCGCTCGGCGTCACCGCCCTCGCCGCCTGCGGCACCGACGACGGCGGCGAGGCCGCCGGCAAGTCCGGCGCGCCCGCGCCGAAGACCGTGACCCTCGTGAGCCACGACTCGTTCAACGCCTCCAAGGAGGTCCTGGCCGAGTTCACGAAGCAGACCGGCTTCACCGTCAAGGTCCTCAAGGCCGGCGACGCGGGCGAGGCCGTCAACAAGGAGATCCTGACCAAGGGATCCCCGCAGGGCGACGTCTTCTTCGGCGTCGACAACACCCTGCTCTCCCGCGCCCTCGACAACGGGATCTTCGTCGGATACCAGGCGAAGGGGCTCGACCGGATTCCGGCGGAGTACCACCTGGACGAGGAGCACCGGGTCACTCCGGTCGACTCCGGCGACATCTGCGTCAACTACGACAAGAAGTACTTCGCCGACAAGAAGCTGGCGCCGCCGGTGACCTTCGACGACCTGGCGAAGCCGGAGTACAAGGACCTGCTCGTGGTCGAGAACCCGGAGCGGTCCTCCCCGGGCCTCGGCTTCCTCCTCGGCACGGCCGCGAAGTACGGCGACGACGGCTGGCAGGACTACTGGAAGAAGCTCAAGGCCAACGGCGTGAAGACCGTCGACAGCTGGGAGCTCGCCTACAACCAGGAGTTCTCCGGCTCGGCCGGCGGCAAGCAGGCCAAGGGCGACCGTCCGCTCGTCGTGTCGTACGCCTCCAGCCCGCCGGTCGAGGTGCTGTACGCCGAGCCGCAGCCGAAGGAGGCGCCCACCGGCGTCTCCACCGGCACCTGCTTCCGGCAGACCGAGTTCGCGGGCCTGCTGAACGGCGCGAAGAACCCCGAGGGCGGCAAGGCGCTGATCGACTTCCTGATCTCGAAGAAGTTCCAGGAGGACATGCCGCTCCAGATGTTCGTCAACCCGGTGGCAAAGGACGCGGTGCTGCCGGAGCTGTTCACGAAGCACGGCGTGGTCGTGGAGAAGCCGGAGACGATGGAGCCCGGGAAGATCGCCGAGAAGCGCGACGCGTGGATCCAGCAGTGGTCCTCGATCGCCCGGTAGACAAGCGTCCGGCAGGCGGGCGCCCGGCGACCGGCCGCCCGGTGAGGAGGAGGGACGCGCGCGGGAGCGCGGCGCGGCTCGGGCTCATGGCCCTGCCCGTCGCGTTCTTCGCGGTGTTCTTCGCGTGGCCCGTCGTGTCCATCGTGGACCGCGGGCTGCGGCCCGACGGCAGCTGGCGGTTCGGCCGGATCGGCGAGACGCTGAGCCGGCCGGACATCCTCGACGTGCTCGGCTTCACCGCCTGGCAGGCGCTCGCCTCCACCGGCCTCACCCTGCTCGTCGCGCTGCCCGGCGCGTACGTCTTCGCCCGCTTCGACTTCCCCGGCAAGGGCGTCCTGCGGGCCGTGGTCACGGTGCCGTTCGTGCTGCCCACCGTACTGGTCGGCACGGCGTTCCTGGCCCTCGTCGGACGCAACGGGCTCACCGACGAGCTGTGGGGGCTGCGGCTCGACACCGGCGTGTGGGCGATCCTGCTCGCCCACGTCTTCTTCAACTACGCGGTCGTCGTCCGGACCGTCGGCGGCCTCTGGTCGCAACTCGACCCGCGCCAGGAGGAGGCCGCCCGGGTCCTCGGCGCCTCGCGCCTCACGGCCTGGCGGACGGTGACGCTGCCCGCGCTCGTCCCGGCCGTGTCGGCGGCGGCCCTGATGGTCTTCCTCTTCACCTTCACCTCCTTCGGCGTCGTGCAGATCCTCGGCGGGGACGCGTACACGACCCTGGAGGCGGAGATCTACCGGCAGACCGCCCGGCTGCTCGACCTGCCGACGGCGGCCGTCCTCACCCTCGTGCAGTTCGCCGCGGTCGGCGCGATCCTCGCCCTGCACGCGTGGACGGTACGGCGGCGGGAGACCGCGCTGCGGCTCGTACCGCCGGAGCGGACCGCGCGCCGGCCGCGCGGCGCCGGGCAGTGGGCGCTGCTCGGCGGCGTCCTCCTCTCGGTGGCCCTGCTGATCCTGCTGCCGCTCGGGGTGCTCGTGGAGCGGTCGTTCGCCGGCCCCGGGGGGTACGGGCTCGGCTACTACCGGGCGCTCGGCTCGCTGGACGAGAGCGGGACCTTCCTGGTGCCGCCCCTGGAGGCGATCGGGAACTCGCTGCGGTACGCGCTGGCCGCCACCGCCATCGCCGTCGTGATCGGCGGCCTCGCGGCGGCCGCCCTCACCCGGCGGGCCGGGCGGCTCGTCCGCGGCTTCGACGCGCTCCTCATGCTGCCGCTGGGGGTCTCCGCCGTCACCGTCGGCTTCGGCTTCCTCATCACGCTGGACGAACCGCCGCTCGACCTGCGGGCGAGCTGGATCCTCGTGCCCCTCGCGCAGGCCCTCGTCGGCGTCCCCTTCGTCGTCCGGACGATGCTGCCGGTCCTGCGCGCGGTGGACGAGCGGCTGCGGGAGGCGGCGGCCGTGCTCGGCGCCTCGCCGTGGCGGGCCTGGCGGGAGGTGGACCTGCCGCTGGTGCGGCGGGCGCTGCTCATCGCGGCCGGGTTCGCGTTCGCCGTCTCGCTCGGCGAGTTCGGCGCGACCGTCTTCATCGCCCGGCCCGACAGCCCGACGCTGCCGGTCGCGGTCGCCCGGCTGCTCGGCCGGCCCGGCGAGCTCAACTACGGCCAGGCGATGGCCCTCTCGACGATTCTGATGGTGGTGTGCGCGGTGTCCCTGCTGCTGCTCGAACGGCTCCGCACCGACCGGACCTCCGGGGAGTTCTGATGCTGAGACTCGACGGGGCGACCGTACGGTTCGGGGCGCGGGCCGTGCTCGACGCCGTGGACCTGGAGGTCGCCGACCACGAGACCGTGTGCGTGCTCGGGCCCAGCGGCAGCGGCAAGTCCACGCTGCTGCGGGCCGTCGCGGGCCTCCAGGTGCTCGACGGCGGCCGGGTGCTCCTCGACGGCGCCGACCAGGCCGGGGTGCCGACGCACCGGCGGGGCGTCGGCCTGATGTTCCAGGACCACCAGCTCTTCCCGCAGCGGGACGTCGGCGGCAACGTCGCCTTCGGCCTGCGGATGCGGGGCGACGGCAAGGCCGAGCGGGCGGAGCGGGTGCGGGAGCTGCTCGACCTCGTCGGCCTGCCGGGCGCCGAGCGGCGGTCCGTCGCCGCGCTCTCCGGCGGCGAGCAGCAGCGGGTCGCGCTCGCCCGGGCGCTCGCGCCCCGACCCCGGCTCCTCATGCTGGACGAACCGCTCGGCCAGCTCGACCGGGGCCTGCGGGAACGGCTCGTCGTGGAGCTGCGGGAACTCTTCGGGCGGCTCGGGACGACGGTCCTCGCCGTCACCCACGACCAGGGCGAGGCCTTCGCGCTCGCCGACCGGGTCGTGGTCATGCGGGACGGGCGGATCGCCCAGTCGGGGACGCCCGTCGAGGTGTGGCGCCGCCCGGCCTCCGAGTTCGTCGCCCGCTTCCTCGGCTTCGACAACGTGGTGCCCGCCCGGGTCACCGGGACGGTCGCGGAGACCGCCTGGGGGAAGGTCCCGGTGCCGGACGGCTCCCCGCAGGGCGAGCGGCGGCTCCTGGTCCGCCCCGGCGGGGTGCGGCCGGTCCCGGCGGCCGGGGGCGCGCCCGCCTGGACGGTGGAGTCGCGGACCTTCCGGGGCAGCCACGTCGTCGTACGGCTCCGGCCGGCCGACGGCCCGCCCCTGGAGGCCGAACTCCCGCTGCGGGACGCGCCCGGGGAGGGCACGGAGACGGGGCTCGCCTTCCGGCCGGAGGACGTGGTGGTGCTCGGCGACGACACGCCGTAGGGCGCGGGCCGGACCGATGAGTTCCGCCCGCCGGGGGAGTCCTCCGTACGTACGGTGCCTTCGCCGCCCGTACGTCCCGCAGGTCCCGCACCGGAGGAACCCATGGCCCAGCAGCTGCTCAGAGTCCAGAACTTCAACGTCTCGTCCGACGGGTACGGTGCCGGGGAGGGCCAGACCCTCGAACGGCCCTTCGGGCACGCGGACCCGGAGGCGATGTTCGCCTGGGCCGGTGCCACGGCGAGCTGGCCCCGGCGCACCGACCCCGGCGGCAGCCGGGGCCTCGACGACTACCTGACGCGGGACTACGGGCGGAACATCGGCGCCGAGATCATGGGCCGCAACAAGTTCGGGCCCCAGCGCGGGCCCTGGCGGGACCACGAGTGGCGCGGCTGGTGGGGCGACGAGCCGCCGTTCCACACCCCGGTGTTCGTCCTGACCCACCACCCGCGCCCCTCGTTCGCGCTCGGCGACACCACGTTCCACTTCCTCGACGCCGACCCGGCCACCGCCCTCGCGACGGCGCGGGAGGCGGCGGACGGCAAGGACGTGCGGCTCGGCGGCGGGGCCGCCACCATCCGCGCGTTCCTCGACGCAGGCCTGGTCGACACCCTGCACGTCGCGGTCTCGCCGGTGGCGCTCGGCGGCGGCTCGCGGCTCTGGGAGTCGCCCGACGAACTCCTCGACCGCTACCACCGCGACGTCGTGCCCAGCCCGGGAGGCACGGTCACGCACCACCTGTTCTGGCGGAAGTGAGCGGGGGGACCCCGGTCCGGCACCGCCCGCACGCCGCCCGTCCCGACCGCTGCCGGACGAGGGTCGCCCGGCCCAGGGCCAGGCCGTAGCAGGAGAAGCCGCCGTAGGCGACGACGGGCACCCAGGGGGCGTGGTCGGCGGGCCCGGTGCCGATCGCCCCCGTCCAGGACAGGACGCCGAGCGCGGCCAGGAACGCGCCGAACGGGGCGAGCGCGCCCGCCCCGGCCCAACCGAGGGCGAGCAGCGGCAGCCGGGGCAGCCGCCGGCCCCAGGGGCGGGTCAGCGCGAGCGCGAGGAGCATCCCGAGGACGGCGAGGACCGCCGTGACGTCGACCCCGTGGTCGTACAGCCACAGGCCGAAGTCGCTGGTGTATGCGGGGTCGGCGCCCGGGCGGCCGGTGCCGGTGTACCCGACGGTGAGGCCCAGCGCCCAGGCCGTCTTCAGGACGGTGTACGGGACGAAGGCGGTGACCGCGACCAGCCCGGCGCGGGTGCGGACGGGTCCGGGCGGGGCGGTGGAGCGCCCGCCGCAGTGCGGGCAGAGGCCGAGGACCCGGCGGCGGCGGGCGAGGGCCGCGCACCCCCACAGCACCGCGCCGAGGACGGCGAACGCCTGGTTGGCCAGGGCCGCCGGGTCGACCGGCGGCTGGTTCCGGGAGAGGAAGGACAGCAGGTGGAGCGGGCTCAGGAGGGCGGGGAAGCCCGAGGTCAGACAGAGCGCGACGACCGGCCACGCCGCCGCCGACAGCCGCCGTGCGGCCGGGCGGCGGAGCAGCGCGTACGCGAGGGCGGCGGCGGCTCCGTACAGGACGGCCGCGGTCGCCTCGGGGGCGGTGCCGGTCGCCTTCCCGAGGAGCGCGTAGCCGAACGCGGGACCGGTGAGGGCGGCGAGGGCCGCGCCCGCCGCGTACAGCAGGGACCAGACGAGGGCGGCGCGGTCGGCCCAGGACGGCCACGCGGCCATGAGCTTCTTCGGTGTCATGTCCCGAGCCTCGCGGTGGCCCGGCCCGGTGGCGTCGGCCCGTGGGCGGGTCCGGCTCCGTCGCGCGGCGGAGCCGGACCGCTCCTCCGTCAGCCCTTGAGGGGCAGCGCCGCCAGTTCCCCCACCGCCCACGTCAGCGGCAGGAAGACGGCGAGCAGGACCCCGGCGCGCAGGAGGGCCGCCGTGCGCAGGGCCGTGGGCGGGGCGCCGGCGTCGAGGAGGGCCTCGGTGACGGCGGCGCGGCCCTGCCGGGACTCCAGGGCCGCGGTCAGGAGCGTGGCGCAGGTGCAGGCCAGGATCAGGGTGGCGCCCAGGCCGGTGAGCGGTCCGAAGGCGTCGGAGCCGGTGTCCGACCCGTACAGGGAGGCCGCCGCGAGCAGGCCGGAGAGCACCGCGCAGACCACGCCGAGCGGTCGGCCGACGCGGCGGGACTCGGTCATCAGGACGCGGCCCGCGAGCAGCCGGACGGCGCCGGGGCGGGCCGTCTGGAGGAGGCGGCCGCAGCCGTGGACGAGGGCGGGGCCCGCCGTCGCGAGGCCGATCGCGGTGAGGACCCAGCCGGCCAGGACGGCCGCCGGGCTGCCGTCGAAGCGGCCCGGCAGCGGGAGGCCGTCCCCGCCGCCGCCCCGGCCCGCGTACGTCTCGACGGCGAGGCCGACCGCGATCAGGGCGACGCCCCACGGGAGGCCGGACGGCATGGTCTCGTCCTCACCGGAGGCCTCGGAGGCCTCGGAGGACACGGGTGGCGCGGGGCGCGGGCGCAGGGCCAGGGCCGCGGCCGCGGCGGCGGTCACGGGGACGACGGCGAGCAGGGTGAGGACGGCGGCGAGCGGCACCGGCTGGTCGCCGGCGAGCAGCCCGGCGGCCGCCCCGTCGAAGGGCAGGCCGGTGAGGTCGCCGCGCAGGTGCAGGTAGAGCAGGAGCGCGACCGCCGAGCCGAGCGCGCAGGTGACGGCCGTCGAGGCGGCGGCGAGCAGGGCGAGCCGGGCCGGGCCGAGGCCGATCGCGGAGAGCCCGGGGCGCGGCCGGGTGCTGGGGTCGGTCCGGGCCACGGCGACGGCGAACTGGACGGTGGCGGCGAGCGGCAGGACGCACCAGAGGAGCCGGAGCGTCGAGGCCGGGGCCTGTTCCGGGTGTCCGAGGGCGTGGCCGAGGGTGCAGAGCAGGAGGAAGCCCACCCCGGCGGACGCGGCGGCGACGAGCAGCCGGCGCGCCAGGACGAGGGGGTGGGTGCCCCGGGTCAGACGGAGAGCGAGCACGCGGCGACGCCCTCCGCCCCGGTCGCCGGGGACACGGCGCCGGCCCGGCGCCCGTCGAGGAGCGCGACCGCGCGGTCGGCGAGCGCCGCGACCTCGGCGTCGTGGGTGGCGAGGACCATGGTGATGCCGTGCGAGCGGGCGGCGGCCGTCAGGGTGCGCAGCACCTGGGCGCCGTCGGCGCGGTGCAGGGTGGCGGTGGGTTCGTCGGCGAAGAGCACCGGGGGAGTGGTGACGAGGGCGCGGGCGATCGAGATCCGCTGGCGCTGCGACTGGGTGAGGGCGCGGGGGCGCTTGCGGGCGCAGGCCCCGGCGTCGAGCCGGTCCAGCCACTCCAGGGCGGTGGTCTTCGCGGCGCGGCGGGGGGCCCCGCGCAGCAGCAGGGGCAGGGCGGTGTTCTCCCAGCCGGTGAGTTCGGGGACGAGCCCGGGTTCGGGGCCGATCCAGCCGAAGCGCTCGCGGCGGAGCCGTTCGCGCTGGGCGGGGCTCAGGGTGTGCACGGGGCCGCTGTTGAACCAGACCTCGCCCTCCTGGGGGACGAGCCGGCCGGAGAGGCAGCGCAGCAGGGTGGTCTTGCCGCTGCCCCGCGGGCCGGTCACGGCGAGGATCTCGCCCTCGCGGACGCCGAGGGAGACGCCGCTGAGGGCCTCCGAGCCGCCCAGGGAGCAGTGCAGGGAACGCGCCCAGAGCACGTCGTTGTCCGGTGGGGCCATCGCGTACACCTCTGTCGATCCGATCTGTGTCCCCCGTACGGCGGGGGGTTTCCCCCGTACGGGTGAACGAAGGACGGGCCTGTCGGTCACTCGGCACCGTAAGTATTCGGATCGGTTCGTAGGGACAGCACACGGCCCGGGCCGCCGCCATCCACTCGGATGGCGGGCAGGCCCGGGCCGTGGCGTCACGCCGTGAGGGCGGCGTGAGGTCCCGCTAGAGCTTGGTCCACGCCTCGGTGAGCACCGAGCGCAGGATTCCCTCGATCTCGTCGAAGGTGCCCTGGTCGGCGATCAGCGGCGGGGCCAGCTGGATGACCGGGTCGCCGCGGTCGTCGGCACGGCAGTACAGGCCGTTGTCGAAGAGGGCCTTGGAGAGGAAGCCGTACAGGACGCGCTCGGTCTCCTCGTCCGTGAAGGACTCCTTGGTGACCTTGTCCTTGACGAGCTCGATGCCGTAGAAGTAGCCGTTGCCGCGGACGTCGCCGACGATCGGCAGGTCGTGCAGCTTCTTCAGCGTCGAGAAGAAGGCGTCCTCGTTGTCCAGGACGTGCTGGTTGAGGCCCTCCTTGTCGAAGATGTCGAGGTTGGCGATGGCGACCGCCGACGACACCGGGTGGCCGCCGAAGGTGTAGCCGTGCAGGAAGGTGTTGTCGCCCTTGTAGAACGGCTCCGCGATGCGGTCCGAGACGATGCAGGCGCCGATCGGGGAGTAGCCCGAGGTCATGCCCTTGGCGCAGGTGATCATGTCCGGGACGTAGCCGAACTTGTCACAGGCGAACATCGTGCCGAGGCGGCCGAAGGCGCAGATCGTCTCGTCGGAGACGAGGAGCACGTCGTACTGGTCGCAGATCTCGCGGACCCGCTGGAAGTACCCGGGCGGCGGCGGGAAGCAGCCGCCGGCGTTCTGCACCGGCTCCAGGAAGACGGCGGCGACGGTCTCGGGGCCCTCGAAGAGGATCTGCTGCTCGATCTGGTCGGCGGCCCAGCGGCCGAAGGCCTCGGGGTCGTCGCCGTGGATCGGGGCGCGGTAGATGTTGGTGTTCGGCACCTTGTGCGCGCCGGGGACCAGCGGCTCGAAGGGGGCCTTGAGGGCCGGCAGACCGGTGATGGACAGGGCGCCCTGCGGGGTGCCGTGGTAGGCGACCGCGCGCGAGATGACCTTGTACTTGGTGTGCTTGCCCTGCAGCTTGAAGTACTGCTTGGCGAGCTTCCAGGCGGTCTCGACGGCCTCTCCGCCACCGGTGGTGAAGAAGACCTTGTTCAGGTCGCCCGGGGCGTAGTCCGCGAGGCGCTCGGCCAGCTCGACGGCCTTGGGGTGCGCGTACGACCACACGGGGAAGAACGCGAGCTCCTGGGCCTGCTTATACGCGACCTCGGCCAGCTCCTGGCGGCCGTGTCCGGCGTTGACCACGAAGAGGCCCGCGAGACCGTCGAGGTAGCGCTTGCCCTTGTCGTCGAAGATGTAGGTGCCCTCGCCCCGCACGATGGTGGGGACGGGCGAGTTCTCGTACGACGACATGCGGGTGAAGTGCATCCACAGGTGGTCGTAGGCGGTCTTGGAGAGGTCCTTGCTCACGGCTATCGGGTTCCCCACATATAGGTCTGCTTCTTGAGCTTGAGGTAGACGAAGCTCTCGGTGGAGCGCACGCCGGGGAGGGTGCGGATGCGCTTGTTGATCACATCCAGCAGGTGGTCGTCGTCCTCGCAGACGATCTCCACCATGAGGTCGAAGGAGCCCGCGGTCATCACCACGTACTCGCATTCGGCCATGCCCGTCAGCGCTTCCGCAACCGGATCAAGGTCACCCTCGACGTTGATGCCGACCATCGCCTGCCGCCGGAAACCCACGGTGAGCGGGTCGGTGACGGCGACGATCTGCATGACGCCCTGGTCAAGCAGCTTCTGGACGCGCTGCCGCACGGCGGCTTCGGAGAGGCCGACGGCCTTGCCGATCGCCGCGTAGGGACGGCGACCGTCCTCCTGGAGCTGTTCGATGATCGCCAGGGAGACGGCGTCGATCGTCGGGGACGAACCGGTTCCGGTTCTGGAGTCTGCGCTTCGACTGGCCACACCTCACTGTGCACCGAGACTCGTCGGTCTTGCAACCCCGGAGCGATGTAATTCGTTGTGTCGGGCTCCCGATCTCACTGAATCCGAAGTTGTGGAGGGTCGGGCCTGTTGAAAGCGTCAGCCGAACGATTAGGCTGGGGTGTCTCACCCATCGGGACAGCGCACGAGGACGTGCGAAGTCAGAACGTGACAGGAGGGGTGGCAAGTGACCACCGAGCTGCGCCGGCTGCGTAACTACATCAACGGGGAGTTCCGCGACGCGGCCGACGGCCGCACGATCGACGTGATCAACCCGGCCACCGGCGAGGTGTACGCCACCTCCCCGCTCTCCGGCCAGGCCGACGTCGACGCCGCCATGGAGGCCGCCGCGGCCGCCTTCCCCGCCTGGCGCGACAGCACCCCGGCCGAGCGCCAGAAGGTACTTCTCAAGATCGCGGACGCCTTCGAGGAGCGCGCCGAGGACCTGATCGCCGCCGAGGTCGAGAACACCGGCAAGCCGGTCGCCCTCACCGCGAGCGAGGAGATCCCGCCGATGGTGGACCAGATCCGCTTCTTCGCGGGTGCCGCCCGGCTCCTCGAAGGCCGCTCGGCCGGCGAGTACATGGAGGGCCTGACCTCCATCGTCCGCCGCGAGCCCGTCGGCGTCTGCGCCCAGGTCGCGCCGTGGAACTACCCGATGATGATGGCCGTCTGGAAGTTCGCCCCGGCCCTCGCCGCGGGCAACACCGTCGTCCTCAAGCCCTCGGACACGACCCCCGCGTCGACCGTCCTGATGGCCGAGATCATCGGGCAGATCGTCCCCAAGGGCGTCTTCAACGTCGTCTGCGGCGACCGCGACACCGGCCGCGCGATGGTCGAGCACCCGACCCCCGCCATGGCCTCCATCACCGGCTCCGTCCGCGCCGGCATGCAGGTCGCCGAGTCGGCCGCCAAGGACGTCAAGCGCGTCCACCTGGAGCTGGGCGGCAAGGCCCCCGTCGTGGTCTTCGAGGACACCGACATCGACAAGGCCGTCGAGGACATCTCCATGGCCGGCTTCTTCAACGCCGGCCAGGACTGCACGGCCGCCACCCGCGTCCTCGTCCACGAGTCCATCCACGACGAGTTCGTCTCCGCGCTCGCCAAGGCCGCCGCCGCGACCAAGACCGGGCAGCCGGACGACGAGGACGTGCTGTACGGCCCGCTCAACAACGCCAACCAGCTGAAGCAGGTCTCCGGCTTCATCGACCGCCTCCCGGCCCACGCCAAGGTCGAGGCCGGCGGTCAGCGCGTCGGCGACAAGGGCTACTTCTACGCCCCGACCGTCGTCTCCGGCCTCAAGCAGGACGACGAGATCATCCAGAACGAGGTCTTCGGCCCGGTCATCACCGTCCAGTCCTTCGCGGACGAGGCCCAGGCCCTGGAGTACGCCAACGGCGTCGAGTACGCCCTCGCCTCCTCCGTCTGGACCAAGGACCACGCGCGCGCGATGCGCATGTCCAAGGCGCTCGACTTCGGCTGCGTGTGGATCAACACCCACATCCCGCTGGTCGCCGAGATGCCCCACGGCGGCTTCAAGAAGTCCGGCTACGGCAAGGACCTCTCGGGCTACGGCTTCGAGGACTACACCCGGATCAAGCACGTCATGACCTCGCTCGGCTGATCCCCCCTCGCGTCACACGGCCCCGGCATCCCGCTCGACAGGGTGTCGGGGCCGCGGCGTACCGCCCGCACGGACCGTCCATTGCCGCGGGCGGCGGCCGGCCGGGATGCTGCCCGGATGAGAGCGACAGCCAGGAAGAACATGTCCCGCCGGTCCCTGCTGCGCGGCATGGGCGGTGCCGGGGCCGCCGCCCTGCTCGCCGGGTGCGGGGTGCCCGCCGCCTTCGTGGAGGAGGGCGACCGGGCCGCCGCCCGGGACCTCTCGGTCCGCGACCGGATCCTCGACTTCGCCAACTGGCCGCTCTACATCGACACCGACGAGGACGACGAGTCGAAGCGCCCCACCCTGGACGCCTTCCGGAAGCGGACCGGGATATCCGTCCGCTACACCGAGGAGATCAACGACAACGACGAGTTCTTCGGCAAGATCAGCCCCTCCCTGATGAACCACCAGGAGACCGGCCGGGACCTGATCGTCCTCAGCGACTGGATGGCCGCCCGCTTCGTCCGCCTCGGCTGGGTCCAGGAGATGGACCGCGCCGCCCAGCCGAACGTCGCCGCGCACCTCGACCCGCAGCTGCGCTCGCCCGCCTTCGACCCCGGCCGGCTGCACACCGTGCCCTGGCAGTCCGGCATCACCGGCATCGCGTACAACCGCCGGAAGCTGGGCCGGGAGCTGCGCTCCGTGAAGGAGCTGTGGGCCGACGACCTGCGCGGGAAGGTCACCCTGCTGTCCGGGCTCGACGAGTCCTTCGCCCTGCTGATGCTGGGCAACGGCGTCGACGTCACCCGCTGGACCGCCGACGACTTCCACACCGTGTGCGAGCAGACCGAGCGGCTCGTCCGCGCCGAGCACATCCGCCGCTTCACCGGCAACGACTACATCAAGGACCTCTCCTCCGGCGACGTCCTGGCCTGCCAGGCGTACTCCGGGGACGTCATCCAGCTCCGGGCCGACAACCCCGACATCGAGTTCGTCGTCCCCGAGGAGGGCGCCGAACTCTGGGCCGAGTCCCTCATGGTCCCCAACCTCGCCCGGCACAAGGCCAACGCCGAGAAGCTGGTCGACCACTACTACGACCCCGAGGTCGCCGCCGAACTCGCCGCCTGGGTCAACTATGTCTGCCCCGTACCGGCCGCGCAGCAGGTCCTCGCGGACTCCGGCGACGAGGAGCTGGCCGCCCTCGCCGAGGACCCGCTGATCTTCCCCGACTCCGCCATGCGGAGCCGGCTCGCCATCGCCCGGGACGTCACCGCCGAGGAGCGACTGACCTTCGCCAAGAAGTGGAACTCGATCGTGGGCCTGTGAGTTGGTCCCGGTATGACGGACTCACGCCTCAACTCCCTTGCCACGTACGGCCTGTTCCTCGCCTGGGCCGTGCACGACGCCGAGGAGCTCGCGTACGGGCCGCGCTGGCTCCGGGAGAACCTGCCCGCCCTGCGCGAGCGCTTCCCCGGGGTGCCGGAGGGGGTGTGGCGGGCGGCGGAGAAGGTCGACGAGCGCGAATTCGCCGCGGCCGTGGGGGTGATGGGCGTGATCGTCGGCGCAGCCGCCGTGGCCGGGGCGCGCTCCGGCGGGCGGTCCGCCTTCTACCAGGGCGCGGTCGACGGCTTCGGGCTGCACGGCCTCGTCCACCTCGCGCAGGCGGCGGCCGTGCGCGGCCGGACGCCCGGCTCGGTCACCTCGCCGCTCGTGGTGATCCCCTTCTCCCTGTGGGCGCGCGGCCGGCTGCGCCGCGCCGGGGTGCTGCGGCCGGCCAGGGCCCGGGACGCGGTGGCGGGGCTCGCGCTCGCGGCGGGGGCGACCGTGGTCGCGCACGGGGTGGGAAGGCGGCTGGCCCGCGCGTTTTGAACGCGTTCCAAAAAACGGCACCCCGGCTTTTGAACGCGTTCAGGGCGGGCGTACGCTGACCCCATGAGCGACACGAACGGGCCGAGAGCCCTTCTCAAGCGCATCCGCATCTGGCTGGCCCTCTTCGTCGTCTGTCTGGTCCTGAGCGGACTCACCGCCTTCCCGCTCGTCACCGAACTCCGCCTCCTGGACTCCGCGCTGACCAGCTGGGCCGCCCCCGTCGCCGACGCCCTCCCCGGCCTCGCCGAATGGATCCACCGGGTCCGGGGAGGCCTGGAGGACGCCGACCGGGACGCCCCCTACCTCCTCTACGGCAACGACTGGCTGGCCTTCGCCCACCTCGTCATCGCCGTCGCCTTCTACGGCGTCTGGCGCGACCCCGTCCGCAACGTCTGGGTCGTCGAGTTCGGCATGATCGCCTGCGTCGGCATCATCCCGCTCGCCCTGATCTGCGGCCCGATCCGCGACATCCCCTTCTGGTGGTCGGTCGTCGACATGTCCTTCGGCGTCTTCGGCATCCTGCCGCTGCTCCTCGTGCGCCGGCTGATCAAGCGCCTGGAGGCCGCCACGACTGCGGCGGCGGCCCCGGAGGCCGTACCCGCCGCCTGACGGCCGCCGGCCGCGCGCCCCGGCGGTCAGTCCGGCAGGCCGTACGCCGCCACCATCACCCTCAGCGCCGTCGGGTTCGTGTCCTGGCCCTTGGCGTCGGTGGAGTTGACGCTGTAGACGAGGGTCCGGGAGCCGTCCCGGGTCGAGCCGATCGCCGCGTTGTACCCCCAGCGGCCCCCGGTCTTCCCCCACACCTCGCGCCCGCCCAGCCGCTTCATCGACAGGCCGACGGAGTACGCGGCCGGGGCGCCGGTCTCCAGGTCCGTCACCTCCGGCAGCGTGAACATCTCCTCCAGGAGCGGCCCGCGCACCACCCGGCCCGCGAACAGCGCCCGGGTGAACCGCTCCAGGTCCGCCGTGGTCGAGACGAGGTCCCCGGCCGCCCAGGCGTCCGACGTCCCCCACACCGAGACGTCCCGGAGGCCGGTGGTGCCGTCGCCGAGCCGCATCGTCTGGTAGCCGTGGTTGTACGGGCCGGTGATCCCGGCCGCCCCGCCCGGCAGGTACGTGTCCTCCAGACCGAGCGGGCGCAGGATCCGACGTTCCACCTGGCGCTCGTACGAGTCGCCCGTGACCCGCTCCACGATCAGCCCGGCGATCGTGTAGCCGATGTTCAGGTAGTGCTGCCGGGTCCCCGGCCGGAACTCGCGCGGCTTCGCCGTCGCCGAGCGGACCAGCTCCTCGGGGGTGTGTACGTCGAAGCGGTGCTCGTACCACTCCTCCACCGTCTCGCCCGGGAGGTCGGGGGCCGGGATGCCGTGGGTGTGGTTCAGGAGCTGCCGGACCGTCACCCCTGCGTAGCGGGCGGGGATCAGGTCCGGCAGGTACGCGCGGGCCGGACGGTCCAGGTCGATCCGGCGCTCGGCGACGAGCCGGAGGACGGTCGCCGCCGTGAACACCTTCGTCACCGACCCGGCCCGGAAGCGGGCGGCCGGGTCCGCCGGAGCGCCCGACTCCAGATCGCGGACGCCCGAACTCCCCCGCCAGGTGCCGGCGGTGCCGCCGACCCGGACGAGCGCGGCCGTCGCGTCGGCGCGGGGGAGGCCCGCGATCGCCGCCGCCATCGTCTTCGCGAGGTCGGCCTCCCGCGCGGGGCGGGCGGTCGCGGCCGGCTGCGCCGCCACGGCCGGGCCGAGGACCGGACCGACGGCGACGCCCAGGACCAGGGCGGCGGCGAGCAGGGTGCGGGTGGATGTGCGCATGATGGTCAACTCCGTGGACGGGGGCCGTCGTTCTCGACACCTCCATCCTGCGGACCGGGGCCGCTCCGGGGATCGCCCGCACGGGCGGTCCTCCGAGAGCGCCCCTCTCGCCGACACGGGGGAGGGCCGTCCCTCCGTCTCCCCCACGCGGGGGAGAGGCCGGGGCCGCTCGGAGCCGGGCCGCCCGGGGCCCGGGGCCCTCAAAGGCGGGGCGGCCCCGCCGTGACCAGACCCGTCTCGTACGCGCAGATCACCGCCTGGATCCGGTCCCGCAGGCCCAGCTTCGCGAGGACGTTGCCCACGTGGGTCTTCACCGTGTGGTCGCTGACGACCAGCTCCGCCGCGATCTCCGCGTTGGACAGGCCCCGCGCGAGCAGCAGCAGCGTCTCGCGCTCCCGGGCCGTGAGGACGTCCAGGCGCGGATCGGGGGCCGCCCGGCGCGGGCCGCCCGCCGTGTACTGCTCCACCAGGCGCCGGGCCACCGACGGCGCGAGCAGCGAGTCGCCCGCAGCCACCACCCGGACCGCGTGCACCAGGTCGTCCCGCCGCACGTCCTTGAGCAGGAAGCCGCTCGCGCCCGCGTGCAGCGCCTCGTACACGTACGCGTCGGTGTCGAAGGTCGTCAGCATCACCGTCCGGCAGCCGGACTCCGCGCAGATCGTCCGGCAGGCCTCGATGCCGTCCGTCCGGGGCATCCGGATGTCGAGCAGCGCCACGTCGGGGGAGAGCCGGCGGACCGCCTCGACGGCCTCCGCCCCGTCCCCGGCCTCCGCCACCACCTCGATGTCCGGCTGCGCGTCCAGGATCATCGCGAAACCGCTGCGGACCAGCTCCTGGTCGTCCGCGACCACCACCCGGACCGTCACGTCCCCGCCTCCGCCGCCGGCACGGGCAGCAGGACCCGCACCTCGAAACCCCTGCCGTCCGGGCCGGGGCCCGTCTCCGCCGTCCCGCCGTGCGCGGCGGCCCGCTCCCGGATTCCCACCAGGCCGTGCCCGCCGGAGCCCGGCCGCGCGCCGCGCCCGTCGTCGGTGACCGTGACCCGCAGGACGCCGTCCGCGTGGGCGAGCCGTACGCCGGCGGTGCGGGCGCCCGCGTGCCGGACCACGTTCGTCAGCGCCTCCTGCACGATCCGGTAGACGCTCGCGCCGGTCGCCGCGGGCAGCGCCCGTACCCCGCCCTCCGTCGTGTAGTCCACGTCCAGGCCGCCCGCCCGCACCCGCTCCACGAGTGCCGGGATCGCGGCGATGTCCGGCTGGGGCCCGCGCGGGGCCGCCGTCCCGTCGCCCTCGCGCAGCACCCCCAGCATCCGCCGCAGCTGGTCCATCGCGTCGCGGCCGGTCGCCGAGATCGCCTCGAAGGCGGCCTCGGCCCGCTCCGGCGCCGTGCGCACCGCCACCGGGCCGGCCTCCGCCTGCACGACCATCAGGCTCACCGCGTGCGACAGGACGTCGTGCATCTCCCGGGCGATCCTGGCCCGTTCGCGCGCCGCGGCCCGCTCGGCCTCGACCCGCTGCGCGCGCTGCCGGGCGTCCGTGAGCCGTCCGAAGACGTAGGCGGCGGCGAACACGAAGAGCGAGAAGGTCAGTTCGCGCGCCGACCGGGTGTTGAGCCACACCGACACCGGCACCGCGACCACCAGCAGCCCCGCCGTGAAGAGCCGCTTCCCCGCGGGCGAGAGCGCGGCGATCGTGTAGACGGCGACGAGCCCGGTGTACGGCAGAGGCTGCCCCGGCCCCTCCACCGCGACCCGGTAGAGGACGCTCGTCGCCAGGATCGCGAGCAGCACGCCCAGCGGCGCGCGCCTGCGCCAGACCAGCGGCAGCACGGTGAGCGTCATCAGCCCGTACGCCGGCCAGGTCGCCGGTTCGGACCCGGGCGGGCGCGGCACCACGAACGGCATCGTCACCGCCGCCTGGACCAGGAGCGCGATCCCGGCGTCCACCGCCCGCGGGTGGTCCGCGGCCCAGGCCCGCGCCCGCTCCCGGCCGTCGCGCACGTCCCCCCGTACGCCCATTACGGCTTGCGGCCCACCGCGCCGAACTGCGCCACCACGTCGCCCTCCTCGGAGCGCCAGCGGGAGCAGGAGACGATGCCGGGGGCGAGGAGGTCGAGGCCGTCCAGGAAGGAGGTGAACTCGGCGCGGGTGCGGGCGGTGATCGGCGGGGTCGCGTTCTCGTTCCAGAACGCCATCGCGGCCTTGTTGCCCTCGCCGCCGAGCTCCGGATCCAGGGTGGGGTGGGTGAGGACGAGGAAGCTGCCGGAGGGGACGGTGTCCATCAGGGTCCGCACGATCGAGCGGGCCTCGTCGGTGTCCATCACGAAGTTGAGGATGCCGAGCATCATCACCGCGACCGGGCGGGACAGGTCCAGGGTGGCCGAGGCCGCCGTCAGGATGCGCTCGGGGCCGTGCGCGTCGGCGTCGACGTACTCGGTGACGCCCTCCGGGGCGCTCGTCAGGAGCGCGCGGGCGTGGGTGAGGACGATCGGGTCGTTGTCGACGTAGACGACCCGGGTCTCGGGGGCGACCCGCTGCGCCACCTCGTGGGTGTTGTCGGCGGTCGGCAGGCCGGTGCCGATGTCCAGGAACTGCCGGACGCCCTCCTCGGCGGCCAGATGGGTCACCGCCCGGCCGAGGAACGCCCGGTCCGCGCGCGCCACTTCGCCGATGCTCGGGTAGAAGCCGGTGACCTGCGCGCCGACCGCGCGGTCCACCGGGTAGTTGTCCTTGCCGCCCAGCCAGTAGTTCCACACGCGGGCGTTGTGGGCGATGTCGGTGCGGATGCGGTCGTTCACGCGGTCGTTCACGCTGTCGTTCACCTCAGGAGTCCTCTCGCAGGACGGCGGCGAGGGCGTCGACGCGGTTCGTGGTGATCGCGTCCGCCCCGTTCATGATCAGCTTACGCATCGTGCGCTTCGTGTCCGCCGTCCAGGCCGACAGGAGCAGCCCGTCCCGGTGCACCCGCTCGGCCAGCTCCCGACTCACCAGGCCGAAGCGGTAGTTGAGCCAGCGCGGGCGCACGGCGTCGAGGAGCACCGGCCGGGGCGGGGCGAGCGAGTTCCAGGTCAGGGCGATCTCGGCGGCCGGGTCGGCGGCCCGCACCTGGAGCATGGCGACGGTTCCGGCGCAGTAGTGGACCCGCTCCCCGGCCCCGCACTCGCGGACCGTGCCGACGATCTTCCGGACCGAGTGCTCGTTCCCGCCCGGCAGGTCCAGCATCAGCCGGTGGTCCCCGGCGGCGAGCAGCGCCTCCCGCAGGGTCGGCACCCCGCCCGCCGTCACCTCCTCCACCTGCGCGTGCGTGAGCGCGGAGAGCGCCCGGTCCGGGCCCCAGAGGCGCTTGAGGGTGTCGTCGTGGAGGAGGACCGGCACCCCGTCCTTCGTCAGCCGGACGTCCACCTCGACCGCGTCCGCGCCCCGTTCGATCGCCGAGGAGATCGAACGGAGCGTGTTCTCGCGGAAGCGGTACGGGTCGCCGCGGTGCCCTACGACAGTGACGGATCGCATGGGGCCATTGTGGCGGGGGACGACCGCCGGTGTCGCCGGTGCGCCGGCCCCGATGGCCTTCCGTGTCGCCGGTGCGCCGGTCACGCGCCGACGCGGACGACCGCCCGTGTCGTCAGCGGGCCGGCCAGGCGTCGGTGTACGCGTCGATCTCGGCGGCGATCCGGGCCTTGCCGGCCTCGTCCAGGAAGGAGGCCTCCACCGCGTTCTTCGCGAGGGCGGCGAGGCCGCGCTCGTCCAGGTCGAGGAGCCGGGCGGCGACCGCGTACTCGTTGTTCAGGTCGGTGCCGAACATCGGCGGGTCGTCGCTGTTGACGGTGACCAGGACCCCCGCGTCCACCATCTTCCGGATCGGGTGCTCGTCCAGGGTGGCGACGGCCCGGGTGGCGATGTTGGAGGTCGGGCAGACCTCCAGGGCGATCCGGTGCTCGGCCAGGTACGCCAGGAGCTCCGGGTCCCGCACCGAGCTGGTGCCGTGCCCGATGCGCTCGGCGCCCAGGTCGCGGATCGCGTCCCAGACGGTCTCCGGGCCGGTCGTCTCGCCCGCGTGCGGGACGGAGCGCAGGCCGGCCGCCCGGGCCCGGTCGAAGTACGGCTTGAACTGGGGGCGCGGCACCCCGATCTCCGGGCCGCCGAGGCCGAAGGAGACCAGGCCCTCCGGGCGCAGCCCCTCGGTGGTGGCGAGCCGCGCGGTCTCCTCGGCGGATTCGAGCCCGGCCTCGCCGGGGATGTCGAAGCACCAGCGCAGGACCGTGCCGAACTCGGCCTCTGCCGCCTTGCGGGCGTCCTCGATCGCCTCCATGAAGGCGTTCTCGTCGATGCCGCGGCGGGTGGAGGAGTAGGGGGTGATGGTCAGCTCGGCGTAGCGGATGTTCTGCCGGGCCATGTCCCGGGCGACCTCGAAGGTCAGCAGCCGGACGTCCTCGGGGGTGCGGACCAGGTCGACCACCGACAGGTAGACGTCGATGAAGTGCGCGAAGTCGGTGAACGTGAAGTAGTCGGCCAGGGCCTCCGGGTCCGTGGGGACCTTGGAGTCCGGGTGGCGGGCCGCGAGCTCGGCGACGATCCGGGGCGAGGCGGAGCCCACGTGGTGGACGTGCAGCTCGGCCTTGGGGAGGCCCGCGATGAAGGGGTGCAGATCGGTCATCGGGTCATCGTAGGCCGGACGGTTCCCCCGCAGGGGTGAGGCCGTAGCATGACGTGACCACGATGGGGGAGGCCCATGTCTGACAACCGAGACCAGCAGCCGGGCGGCTACGACCCGGCGGACCCGTGGGCTCCGCCGAACCGCGACGGGGTGGAACTGAGCAAGCCGGCGGCCCCGTCGCCCCCGCCGGTGCACGACCAGCAGACCGTCACGTCCATGCCGATCGGGCCCGGCCCCGGCGACGTCCCGCCGCCCCCGGTCGCGCCCGGCGGCCCGGCGGCGGCGCCCGGCGCGTACGGCTATCCGGCCGACACCGTCGGGAGCTACGGCTACCCGTCCCCGGCCGCCTCGGCGCCCCTGACGACCTCCGGGTACGGCTACCCCGGCTATCCGGGGTCGGGGTACGGCGGCCAGCCCGGCTGGCAGCAGTCCCCCTCCAACGGCATGGGCACGGCCGCGCTGGTGCTCGGCATCGTCGCGGTCGCGGGCTTCTGCCTGTACGGCCTGGGGGTGATCCTCGGCGTCCTGGCCCTGATCTTCGGCATCATCGGGGTGAAGAAGGCGGGCCGGGGCGAGGCGACGAACCGGGGGATGGCGGTCGCCGGCATCGTCCTCGGTGCCATCGGCACCGTGGTCAGCGCGGTCTTCCTCGGCTTCGTCATCTGGGCGATCGCCCAGGACCCCTCGTCCTTCGAGGACTCCGGCGGCTACGAGGACGACCCGTTCGCCTCCTCCCTGGTCCTGGAGACCACCCGCTGAGGCGCCGTACGCACACGAAAGGGCCCCGCACCGGACATCCGGTGCGGGGCCCTTCCGCATGAGGCACGACGCACGGCTTCACACGCCCCGCAGCCGCTCCCGCGCCTCCATGAGCGCGAAGCCCAGCAGGTTGAGGCCGCGCCAGCGCGCCGGGTCGTGGGCGCCGGGGTCGGTCGCGGCGAGCCCGATGCCCCAGATCCGGTCCACCGGACTGGCCTCCACCAGGACCCGGTCGCCGGTGCCGAGCAGGTACGCGCGCAGGGCCCCGTTCGAGGAGAACTTGTGGACGCTGCCCTCCACCACGATCCCGAACCGCTCCCGCTCCCACACCGCGTCGTCGAAGCCGCGCACGAGACGGCCCGCCTTCTTGGCCTCGGCGGGGGTGGGGGCGGTCAGCGCGGCCCGCTCGGCGTCCGCGTCCCCGAAGAGCCGCGCCTTGGCGGCCATCATCCAGTGCTCGGCGGTCGCGTAGGACGTCCCCCCGACCGTGAAGGGGGACGGCCACCACTGGCTCAGACAGCTCGCCGAGAGGTGTCCGTCCGGATGCGGACGGTGACCCCAGAAGTGCAGCCACTTCACCCCGTCACCCCTGCTGACCTGCTGTGTCAGCTGCTCGATCGCGCTCATGCATGCGAGTCTGGCATCCGCCACGGACACTCCGTACGGAGATTTTCCGGCGACCTCGACACATGGTCGACCGAATCCGTCGCGTAACCAAAAGGCAACAACGGAATCACTTGTTGGGTGGTCGTCCCTCTGTCAGGATCGGCACTCAATTCGAGCTGGGACAACGGAGAGCGTCATGGGCAACCGCTTCCAGGTGACGGACCGCTTCGCGGACGGCGCACAGTACATCGGCGGAAGGCTCCGCCCCGGAACGTCCGGCCGGGACCACCACGTGATCGACCCGGCGACCGGCGAGACCGTGTACACGTACGCACTCGCCTCCACCGCCGACGTGGACGCGGCCGTGGCCGCCGCCAAGGCCGCCTTCCCGGGCTGGGCGGGCGCCACCCCCGGCGAGCGCTCCGACGCCCTGCACCGCTTCGCGGGCGTCCTCGCCGAGCGGGCCGAGGACTTCGCCCGCGTCGAATCCCTCCAGTGCGGCAAGCCGCTGAAGCTCACCACCGAGTTCGACGTGCCCGGCACGGTCGACAACACCGCCTTCTTCGCCGGGGCCGCCCGCCACCTCCAGGGCCAGGCCGCCGCCGAGTACTCCGGCGACCACACCTCCTACGTGCGGCGCGAGCCCCTCGGCGTCGTCGGCTCCATCGCCCCCTGGAACTACCCCCTCCAGATGGCCGCCTGGAAGATCCTCCCGGCGGTCGCCGCCGGCAACACGATCGTCCTGAAGCCCGCCGAGCTCACCCCGCTCACCTCCCTGATGTTCGCGCAGGCCGCGACCGACGCCGGCATCCCCGACGGCGTGATCAACATCGTCAACGGCGCCGGCCGGACCGTCGGCGAACACCTCGTCGGCCACCCCGACGTCGTCATGACCTCCTTCACCGGCTCCACCCCCGTCGGCAAGCGGGTCGCCGAGATCGCCACCGCCACCGTCAAGCGCCTCCACCTCGAACTCGGCGGCAAGGCCCCCTTCGTCGTCTTCGACGACGCCGACCTGGAGGCCGCCGCCCACGGCGCCGTCGCCGCCTCCCTCATCAACAGCGGCCAGGACTGCACCGCCGCCACGCGCGCGTACGTCCAGCGCCCCCTCTTCGACGCCTTCACCGCCCGCGTCGCCGAACTCATGGAGTCCGTACGGCTCGGCGACCCCTTCGCCCCGGACACCGACCTCGGCCCGCTGATCAGCCACGCCCAGCGCGACCGGGTCGCCGGCTTCGTCGACCGCGCCCGCGGCTACGCCACCGTCGTCACCGGCGGCGAAGCCCCCGGCGGGGACCTCAAGGACGGTGCGTACTATCGACCGACCCTGATCACCGGCGCCGCGCAGGACAGCGAGGTCGTGCAGTCGGAGATCTTCGGCCCGGTCCTGGTGGCCCTGCCCTTCGACACCGACGACGAGGGCATCGAGCTCGCCAACGACACCCCCTACGGCCTCGCCGCCTCCGCCTGGAGCCGCGACGTCTACCGGACGGGACGGGCCACCCGGGAGATCAAGGCCGGCTGCGTCTGGGTCAACGACCACATCCCGATCATCAGCGAGATGCCCCACGGGGGAACCCGGGCCTCGGGCTACGGAAAGGACATGTCGGTGTACTCCTTCGAGGAGTACACGCAGGTCAAGCACGTGATGTACGACAACACCGCGGTCGCCGCGAAGGACTGGCACCGCACGATCTTCGGGGACCGATAGCCGACCGTCGCCCGACCGGCGACGCAACCCTCCCGAAAGGGCACAGCGCATGGAGCAGTACGAGCCCGACAGCCTCTCCGCCGCCCAGCTCGCGGCGATACGGCGCAGCCTGACGAGCGGCCGGGGCGCCCTCAGCCGCCGTTCGATGCTGCGCGCGGGCGGCGTCGGAGCGCTCACCGTCGGCGGCCTCGCGTCCCTGAGCGCCTGCGGCATCCCGCCCGCCAAGCGGGAGGGCCCGGGCGCCGCCTCCGCGGACGACTCGGCCAAGGAGAAGACGGTCGCCTTCTCCAACTGGACCGAGTACATGGACGTCAGCGAGGACGAGAAGTCCCGCCCCACCCTGGAGGCGTTCGAGAAGCGCACCGGGATCAAGGTCAAGTACACCGAGGACATCAACGACAACGTCGAGTTCTTCGGCAAGATCAAACCGCAGCTCGCCGCCGGCCAGGACACCGGCCGCGACCTCATATGCGTCACCGACTGGCTCGCCGCCCGGATGATCCGCCTCGGCTGGGTGCAGAAGCTCGACCCCTCGAACCTCCCCCACGCCTACACCAACCTCTCCGCCCAGTTCCGCAACCCCGACTGGGACCCGGGCCGCGCCCACTCGTACCCCTGGACCGGCATCTCCACCGTCATCGCGTACAACGTCAAGGCGACCGGCGGGAAGAAGGTCGACTCGGTCACCCAGCTCCTGGACGACCCCTCGCTCAAGGGCCGGGTCGGCTTCCTCACCGAGATGCGCGACACCGTCGGCATGACCCTGCTCGACCTCGGCAAGGACCCCGGCAGCTTCACGGACGCCGACTACGACGCGGCGATAGGACGCCTCCAGAAGGGCGTCGACAAGAAGCAGATACGCCGCTTCACCGGCAACGACTACACGTCCGACCTCGACAAGGGCGACATCGCCGCCTGCCTCGCCTGGGCCGGCGACATCATCCAGCTCCAGGCGGACAACCCCGACATCCGCTACTCCATACCGGCGGCCGGCTACATCACCTCCACCGACAACCTGCTGGTCCCCGCGCAGTCCCGGCACAAGACCAACGCCGAGAAGCTCATCGACCACTACTACGAGCTCCCCGTCGCCGCCCAGCTCGCCGCGTACATCAACTACGTCTGCCCCGTCGACGGGGTGAAGGACGAGCTCACCAAGATCGACCCCGAGCTCGCGGACAACACGCTGATCCTCCCCGACAAGGCCATGGCGAAGAAGTCGCGCGCCTTCCGCTCGCTCACCGGCGCGGAGGAGACGGCGTACGAGGAGAAGTTCGCCAAGCTCATCGGCGCCTGAGTCCGGCCTCGTCCACCCCTCTCACTCCCCGGGACCACGACCCATGACTGACAAGACTGCTCACACCGGAAAGAACACCGGCGGCGGCGACGTCCGCCTCACCGGGATCAGCAAGACGTACGGCTCCTTCACCGCCGTCCACCCGCTCGACCTGACCGTCCCGCAGGGCTCCTTCTTCGCCCTCCTCGGCGCCTCCGGCTGCGGCAAGACCACCACCCTGCGCATGATCGCCGGCCTGGAGGACCCCAGCACCGGCACCGTCTTCCTCGGCGACACCGACGTCACCGACCTCCCGCCCTACAAGCGGCCGGTCAACACCGTCTTCCAGTCCTACGCGCTCTTCCCGCACATGGACATCACCGAGAACATCGCCTTCGGCCTGCGCCGCCGCGGCATCAAGTCGGTCAAGAAGCAGGTCGACGAGATGCTGGAGCTGGTCCAGCTCGGCGACAAGGCCCGGCACAAGCCGCACCAGCTCTCCGGCGGCCAGCAGCAGCGCGTCGCCGTGGCCCGCGCCCTCATCAACCACCCGCAGGTCCTCCTCCTCGACGAGCCGCTCGGCGCCCTCGACCTCAAGCTGCGCCGCCAGATGCAGCTGGAGCTCAAGCGGATCCAGACCGAGGTCGGCATCACCTTCGTGCACGTCACCCACGACCAGGAGGAGGCCATGACCATGGCCGACCAGGTCGCGGTGATGAACGGCGGCCGGGTCGAGCAGCTCGGCGCCCCCGCCGACCTGTACGAGAACCCGCGGACCACCTTCGTCGCCAACTTCCTCGGCACCTCCAACCTGATCGAGGCCGAGGTCCTGGAGACCGGCTCCGACGTGCTCGTCACGGTGGGCGGCGGCAAGCTCCGGGTCCCCGGCGACCGCTGTACCTCCGCCGTCCGCGCGGGCGGCCGACTGCTCGTGGGCGTCCGCCCCGAGAAGATCTCCCTCGCGCACGCGGACGACGCCGGCGCGATAGCCGACGGCCGCAACCGCGTCACCGGCCGGATCGCCGACTCCTCCTTCATCGGGGTCTCCACCCAGTACGTGGTGAACTCGCCCGCCGGGGCCGAACTCCAGGTGTACGAGCAGAACGTCGAGCGCGACACCCGGCTCGTCCCGGGCGCCGAGGTGGTCCTGCACTGGAACCCGGCGCACACCTTCGGACTCGACGCGGACCAGTCCCTGCTTGCGGGGACAGTGGGCGACGCGGGCGTGGAGACGGTGGAGGACGCCGGATGAGCGCTTCGACCCTGACGAAAGAGACGCCGGAATCGGTGGAGGAACCGGTTCTGCGCAAGCCCGCCACCCGCAAGCGGCTCGTCCCCTACTGGCTGCTGCTCCCCGGCATCGTCTGGCTGCTCGTCTTCTTCGCGCTGCCGCTGGTCTACCAGGCCTCCACCTCGGTCCAGACCGGCTCCCTCGAAGCCGGCTTCAAGGTCACCTGGCACTTCCCGACCTACTGGGAGGCCCTCCAGGAGTACTGGCCCCAGTTCGTCCGCTCCCTGCTCTACGCCGGGACCGCGACCGTCCTCTGCCTGCTGCTCGGCTACCCGCTCGCGTACCTGATCGCCTTCCGGGCCGGCCGCTGGCGCAACCTGCTCCTCGTCCTGGTCATCGCCCCCTTCTTCACCAGCTTCCTCATCCGGACCCTGGCGTGGAAGACGATCCTGGCGGACGACAGCCTCGTGGTCGACGCGCTGAACGCGCTGCACGTCCTCGACGTGACCAGCTGGCTCGGCTGGACCGAGGGCGACCGCGTGCTCGCCACCCCGATGGCGGTCGTCTGCGGCCTCACGTACAACTTCCTGCCCTTCATGATCCTGCCCCTCTACACCTCCCTGGAGCGGATCGACGGGCGCCTCCACGAGGCCGCGCAGGACCTGTACGCCTCCCCGGCGACCACCTTCCGCAAGGTGACCTTCCCGCTGTCGATGCCCGGCGTCGTCTCCGGGACCCTGCTCACCTTCATCCCGGCGAGCGGCGACTACGTCAACTCCGAACTGCTCGGCTCGACCGACACCAAGATGGTCGGCAACGTCATCCAGTCGCAGTTCCTGCGGGTCCTCGACTACCCGACGGCCGCCGCGCTCTCCTTCATCCTCATGGCGATCGTCCTGGTCATGGTCACCGTCTACATCCGCCGCGCCGGAACGGAGGACCTCGTCTGATGCGCTGGATCCGTAAGAACCTCGTCGTCGTCGCGGGCCTGCTGACGCTCGCGTACATGATCCTGCCGAACCTCGTCGTGATGGCGTTCTCGTTCAACAAGCCGAACGGGCGCTTCAACTACTCCTGGCAGAAGTTCTCCCTGGACGCCTGGAAGGACCCCTGCGGCGTCGCCGACATGTGCCAGTCGCTGTCGCTCTCGCTCCAGCTCGCCGCCTGGGCCACCCTCGGCGCCGTCGCCCTCGGCACGGCGATCGCCTTCGCGCTCGTCCGCTACCGCTTCCGGGCGCGCGGCGCGATCAACTCGCTGATCTTCCTGCCGATGGCGATGCCCGAGGTCGTCATGGCCGCCTCGCTGCTCACCCTCTTCCTCAACATGGGGATCGAGCTGGGCTTCTGGACGGTCCTGATCGCCCACATCACCTTCTGCCTGTCGTTCGTCGTGACGGCGGTCAAGGCCCGGGTCATGTCCATGGACCCGCGTCTCGAGGAGGCCGCGCGCGACCTCTACGCGGGGCCCGCGCAGACCTTCCTGCGCGTCACCCTGCCGATCGCCGCCCCCGGCATCGCCGCCGGCGGACTGCTCGCCTTCGCGCTCTCGTTCGACGACTTCATCATCACCAACTTCAACGCGGGACCCTCCACGGTGACCTTCCCCATGTTCGTCTGGGGCTCGGCGCAGCGCGGAACACCCGTTCAGATCAACGTCATCGGCACCGCGATGTTCGTCCTCGCGGTACTGGTGGTGGTGGCCGGACAGATCATCACGAACCGGCGCAAGAAAACAGCAACAGCCTGAGCGAAGGCCGCCCAGGCACCGAAGGAGTTGGAAACCATGGCCCCAGTCGCCATGCGTCTCGCCGCCCAATCTCTCTCCGACGCCCAGCCCGTCCCCTTCTGGCTGGAAGACCCCGGCAAGCCCGGCGCCCTGCCCGCCCTCACCGGCACCGAGACGTGCGACCTCCTCGTGGTCGGCGGCGGCTACAGCGGACTGTGGACCGCGCTCCTCGCCAAGGAGCGCGACCCCTCCCGGGACGTCGTCCTGATCGAGGGGCGCGAGGTGGGCTGGGCCGCCTCGGGCCGCAACGGCGGCTTCTGCGCCGCCTCCCTCACCCACGGCTTCGGCAACGGGCTCGCCCGCTGGCCGGGCGAGCTGCCGAAGCTGGAGGAGCTGGGCGAGCGGAACCTCGACGCCATCGAGGAGGCCGTCGCCCGCTACTCCCTGGACTGCGACTTCGAGCGCACCGGCGAGATCGACGTGGCCACCGAGCCGTACCAGGTCGAGGAGCTGCACGAGGTGTACGGGGAGCTCGACCGGCTCGGCCTCGCCGACGGCGTCGACGTCCTCGACCGGGACGCGGTGCGCGCCGAGGTCGACTCGCCGACCTTCCTCGGCGGCCTGTGGGACCGCCGCGGCGTCGCCATGCTGAACCCCGCCAAGCTGGCCTGGGGCCTCAAGCGGGCCTGCCTGGGCCTGGGCGTCCGGATCTACGAGAACACCCCCGGCCTCGACCTGGTCTCCGTCGGCGCCGGCACGGGCGTGCGCACCCCGTACGGCAAGGTCCTCGCCCGCCGGGTCGCGCTCGGCACCAACGTCTTCCCGTCCCTGGTGAAGCGCGTGAGGGCCTACACGGTCCCGGTCTACGACTACGCCCTGACCACCGAACCGCTCAGCGCCGAACAGCTCGCCTCGATCGGCTGGCGGAACCGGCAGGGGCTCGGCGACTCCGCCAACCAGTTCCACTACTTCCGGATCACCGCCGACAACCGGATCCTGTGGGGCGGATACGACGCGATCTACCCCTTCGGCGGCAAGGTCAGCGCCGAGAGGGACCACCGCCCCGAGACGTACCTCAAGCTGGCCGAGCACTTCTTCCACTGCTTCCCGCAGCTCGAAGGGCTCCGCTTCAGCCACGCCTGGGGCGGCGCGATCGACACCTGCTCCCGCTTCTCGGCCTTCTTCGGCACGGCCCACAAGGGGAAGGTGGCGTACGCGGCCGGGTTCACCGGCCTCGGCGTCGGCGCCACCCGCTTCGGCGCCGACGTGATGCTCGACCTGCTCGCGGGGGAGCGCACCGAGCGCACCGAGCTGGAGATGGTCCGCTCCAAGCCGCTGCCGTTCCCGCCCGAGCCGGTCGCCTGGGCCGGCATCGGCCTCACCAAGTGGTCCCTGGCCCGCGCCGACGAGAACGGCGGCCGGCGGAACCTGTGGCTGAAGGCGATGGACCGCCTGGGCCTGGGCTTCGACAGCTGACCCGAGGACGGCGACGTACGCCCGAGTGACGTACGGCTGGGTGACGTACGTCACAACCGACAAGTAGGTGAAGCCGCGTAAGAGCGGCCGCCCTCCCCGCTCTCTCCGTGTGGACACCGTGTCCACACGGAAGGAGAACGTCGCGATGACTGGTACGGGGGCCACGGGCGCCAGGAGTGCGGTGGAGTGGCTGCTCTCGGCCGCGCCCGATCCCGACGCCTGCCGGTGGGAGTGGGAGCGCAGCCCGCACGGGGTCGCGCTCCTTCCCGCCGGCGTGCGGTGGGACGTGCTGATCCTGCCGGCCGAGCTCGGCTATCCCACGCTCGACGTGCTGACCCGCCTGGTGGGCCGTCCCGGCCCGGTCCTGGCCGACTTCGGCGACGCCCGCATGGGCTTCTTCGTCCCGCCGGGCACGGCCACCCGCTGGCTCGGCACCGGGATCCGCAGCGCGGGCGCCGGGACCTGGATCGTCGTTCCGTACCCGGGCCGGGCGACCGGCGCGGTGCGCTGGCTGGTGGTCCCGGACGGCTCGGGAACCCTCACCGACGCCCCGCTCCTGGAGCTGGCGATGCACGAGGCGGCGGGTCAACTGGCCCGGGGGGAGGGGGCGGTGGACGGGGGCTGAGCGAAGACGCCGTCCGTGCAGAGGTCTTGACCACTCGATTGGTCTGGACCATGCTGTGGCGCGCTCCCTTCGATTCCCCCACCTCCCCTCTCCCCCTCCCGGAGGCAGTCGTGGCCCGCTCCAGACCCCTCACCCTGATACTGGCGGGCGCCCTCGCCGCCGGTGGACTCCTCGCGCTCACCCCCGGCGCCCAGGCCACCGACGCCGAACTCGCCCGCAACGGCGGCTTCGAGGCCGGCCTGGACGGCTGGACCTGTACGGCGGGCAGCGGCGCCGCCGTCTCCTCGCCCGTGCACGGCGGGACGAAGGCGCTCCAGGCCACCCCGGCCGGCAGCGACAACGCCCGCTGCTCCCAGACCGTCACCGTGAAGCCCAACTCCACGTACGCGCTCAGCGGCTGGGTGCGCGGCAGCTACGTCTACCTGGGCGCCACCGGCACCGGCACCACCGACGTCTCCACCTGGACGGGCTCGGCCCCCGACTGGCAGAAGCTCGGCACGAGCTTCACCACGGGCCCCTCCACCACCTCGGTCACGATCTACACCCACGGCTGGTACGGCACCCCCGCCTACCAGGCCGACGACCTCTCCCTGTACGGCCCCGGCGGCGACCCGGTCCAGCTCCCCACCGCCCCCACCGGGCTCGCGGCCGGCTCCCCGACCTCCACCACCGTGCCGCTGACCTGGAGCGCGGTCTCCGGCGCCACCTCGTACCACGTCTACCGGGGCACCACGAGGATCCAGACGGTCACCGGCACCTCGGCCACCGCGACGGGCCTCACGGCCTCCACCGCGTACACCTTCCAGGTCAGCGCCGTGAACGCGGCGGGTGAGTCCCCGAAGTCCGCCGCCGTCACCGCGACCACCACCAGCGGCGGCGGTGGGGACGGCGGTGATCAGGGCCTGCCCGCGCACGCCCTCGTCGGCTACCTCCACGCCAGCTTCGCCAACGGCTCCGGCTACACCCGCATGGCCGACGTCCCCGACTCCTGGGACGTCATCAACCTGGCCTTCGGCGAGCCGACCTCGGTGACCTCGGGCGACATCCGCTTCAAGCTCTGCCCGGTCGCCGAGTGCCCCAACGTCGAGTCGGAGGCGGAGTTCAAGGCGGCGATCAAGGCCAAGCAGGCCGCCGGCAAGAAGGTCCTCATCTCCATCGGCGGCCAGAACGGGCAGGTCCAGCTCTCCAGCACGGCCGCCCGCGACGCCTTCGTCACCTCCGTCTCGAAGATCATCGACGAGTACGGGCTCGACGGCCTGGACATCGACTTCGAGGGCCACTCCCTCTCGCTCCAGAACGGCGACACCGACTTCCGGAACCCGACCAGCCCGGTCGTCGTCAACCTGATCCAGGCGGTCAAGACCCTCAAGGCCAAGTACGGCGCGAAGTTCGTCCTGACCATGGCCCCGGAGACCTTCTTCGTCCAGCTCGGCTACCAGTTCTACGGCTCCGGCCCCTGGGGCGGCCAGGACCCGCGCGCCGGCGCCTACCTGCCGGTCATCCACGCCCTGCGCGACGACCTCACCCTGCTGCACGTCCAGGACTACAACTCGGGCCCGATCATGGGCCTGGACAACCAGTACCACTCGATGGGCGGCGCGGACTTCCACATCGCCATGACCGACATGCTCCTCGCCGGCTTCCCGGTCGCGGGCAACGCGGACCGCTTCTTCCCGGGCCTCCGCGCCGACCAGGTCGCCATCGGTCTCCCGGCCTCCACCCAGGCGGGCAACGGCCACACCAGCCCGGCCGAGGTCGACAAGGCCCTGGACTGCCTCACCAAGAAGGTCAACTGCGGCTCGTACCAGACCCACGGCACCTGGCCCGCCCTGCGCGGCCTGATGACCTGGTCGATCAACTGGGACCGCTTCAACCAGTGGGAGTTCTCGAAGAACTTCGACGCATACGACTGGAGCTGACGGCCAGCACCCACAGCCCCAGACAGAGACTGGCCACCACGTCCAGCGGCCAGTGGTAGCCCCGCAGCACCAGCCCGGTCCCCGTCACCGCCGTCAGCACGGCGGCGACGGGGACCAGCCGGTTCGAGACGAGGAAGGCCGCGCCGAAGTAGGCCACCATCGCGGTGGCCGTGTGGCCCGACGGGTAGTAGCCGTGCGCCCACGGCTCCAGGGGCCCGGGCCGCGCGGTCCACAGCTTCATCGGAACCACGAGGAGCGGTACGGCGGCCATGGCGAGGCCCGCGTACAGGGCGGCCCGCCACCGCCCGCGCCACACCGCGTACGCCATGGCGCAGCCGAGCACGGGCAGGGCGACGGGCATGTTCCCGAGGTCGGAGGCGAGTTCGCTCAGGGGCCGGGGGACCGTGTCCACCAGGGCCCGGGACACCCGCTCGTCGAGCCTGGCCAGAGGGCCGTGGACGAGCACCTGCCAGGTCACGACGGCGAGGGCGACGAGCGCCGAGAGGAGAGCCGGCCGCCCTGGAACAGGGGGGGTGGTTCCAGGACGGCCGGGAGGACCGGTCCGCCGCGCGCCCCGGGGGGTATGGGGCGTGCGGCCGTCCGATCGGTGAGGAGTGCCGGGGCACGAGGCGCCGGCGGCGTGCGCGGAGGCACGGTGCGGGCGGTGCTGGGGAGGCTCCGCCCGGGGTGTTTCTCTCATCCGTGGAAACCGTACGCCAGAGAACGGGGGGCCGACAGCGGGAAACGCGTCCCGCCATCGGCCCCCCACAGAGTCTTCACACCGTGGCCCTCACGGGCCCGCGCGTCAGATCCGGGCGAACGCGTTCTCGATGATGTCGAGGCCCTCGTTCAGCAGGTCCTCGCCGATGACCAGCGGCGGCAGGAAGCGGAGCACGTTGCCGTAGGTGCCGCAGGTCAGGACCAGGAGGCCCTCCGCGTGGCAGGCCTTCGCCAGGGCGCCGGCGGCCTCCGCGTACGGCTCCTTGGTGGCCGGGTCCTTCACCAGCTCGATGGCGACCATGGCGCCGCGGCCTCGGATGTCGCCGATGACCGGGAACTTCTCCTGCATGGCGGTGAGGCGGGCCTTCATGACCTCCTCGATGCGCTTGGCCTTCCCGTTGAGGTCGAGCTCCTTCATCGTCTCGATGGCGCCGAGCGCACCGGCGCAGGCCACCGGGTTGCCGCCGTAGGTGCCGCCGAGGCCGCCGCCGTGGACGGAGTCCATGATCTCGGCGCGGCCGGTGACGGCGGCGAGCGGCAGGCCGCCCGCGATGCCCTTGGCGGTGGTGATGAGGTCCGGGACGATGCCCTCGTCCTCGCAGGCGAACCACTGGCCGGTGCGGCAGAAGCCGGACTGGATCTCGTCCGCGACGAAGACGATGCCGTTGTCGTTGGCGAACTTCACGATCGCCGGCAGGAAGCCCTTGGCCGGCTCGATGAAGCCGCCCTCGCCGAGGACCGGCTCGATGATGATCGCGGCGACGTTGTCGGCGCCGATCTGCTTGCTGATCTGGTCGATCGCCTGGGCGGCGGCCTCGGGGCCGCAGTTCTCGGCACCGGTGGGCCAGCGGTAGCCGTAGGCCACCGGCACGCGGTACACCTCGGGCGCGAACGGCCCGAAGCCCTGCTTGTACGGCATGTTCTTCGAGGTGAGCGCCATCGTCAGGTTCGTACGCCCGTGGTAGCCGTGGTCGAAGACGACGACGGCCTGGCGCTTGGTGTAGGAACGGGCGATCTTGACCGCGTTCTCGACGGCCTCGGCGCCCGAGTTGAACAGCGCCGACTTCTTGGCGTGGTCGCCCGGGGTCAGCTCGGCGAGCGCCTCGCAGACCTCCACGTAGCCCTCGTACGGGGTCACCATGAAACAGGTGTGGGTGAAGTCCTGGAGCTGCGCGGAGGCGCGGCGCACGACGGCCTCGGCGGAGGCGCCGACCGAGGTCACGGCGATGCCGGAGCCGAAGTCGATCAGGCGGTTCCCGTCGACGTCCTCGATGATGCCGCCGCCGGCCCGCTGGGTGAAGACCGGCAGCGTGGAGCCCACGCCACCGGCGACCGCGTCGAGGCGTCGGGCCTGAAGCTCCTGCGACTTCGGACCGGGGATGGCGGTGACGACGCGCCGCTCCTGCGGGACAGCGTTCATGCGGGGCTCCTGGGGGTGTTCTGGACGCACTTGTGGGTTTCCTCCGCAGGCTAGGCGCGGGGGAAGGGCGGAGGCATGCGCCGATCGGGAGTGGTGGGGGGTGTGTCGTTGTCCGGGATGGACATGAAGCTCGGTGGGAGGGCGCCGGCGCCGCATGACAGGGGCCGGCCCACGCCGCGTGGCGGGCCCTGCGGGAGGCGGCCGGGCCGCGACGGCGGGGATCGGCCGCACGGGTGGTCGAAATCCCTCCGGCGCGCCGCGGGCCCACTAGATTGACGGTGGCACAGACGCGGCGACCTGGCTGGTCAGGGGGCAGGGGTTCATGGAGACCGACGGCACGTACGAGTCACGCGACACGAGGGGGGGAGCGGTGCCACGGCCTGGGGGACCACCGCCGTCCTTCCCCCCGCCCCAGGGGCCGCCCCCCGTGCCGTACGCCGGACAGACCGCGCCCGCGCCGCAGACCGGAACGGGCCCGCGTCCGGCCGCCCCGCCCTCCGTGCCGCCGCCCCCCGCTCACGCGCCCGCCCGGCTCGGAGTCGCCGAGTGGCTCCGCATCCCCCGTCCCGCGGCCGCCCCCGGCATCTGGCGTCTCGGGCACCGCGAGCGGCCCGACCGGGAACCGGAGCTCGTGCCCGGCCGCCAGCTGGTCACCGGCGCGTTCGTCGCGTACCTCTCCGGCTGGCTCCTCTGGTCGCTGCTGTGGAACGGCTACCTGGAGGGAGGGTGGATCTTCGTCGACGAGTGGTGGCTGCTGCCGATGCTGTGGCTCGTGCCCTCCGACTGGCGGAACCCCGACAGCCCCGACTTCGAGGCGTACATCGGCGCGCTCTACCTCTGGTACGCCGTCGTCCTCGCCCTGTTCGCCGTCGGCTTCGGCCGCGTCGGCAACTGGCGGGAGGTCTGGCAGCGCTACGGCGTCCCCGTGTGGCCCCTCTTCGTGCTCCTGCCGGGCGTCTGGCGCGAGATGCCCCGCACGCTCACCTGGCTCACCTGGGTCTCCAACCTCTACTACGTGCTCCTGGCCGCCGCCCTCGTCGCGGCCCTCGGCCGGGCCGGCACCTGGCCCCCCGTACGGCGGCGCTTCGGGACCGGGGGCGCCCAGGCCCCCGCCCCGCCCCCGCCGGTACCGCCGGGCGCCGACCCCGCGGAGTGGCCCGAACTGCGCGACGCCGGACTGGCCGAAGCCGCGGCCCGGCTCGCCGAGGCCACCCGCCAGGGCGCGCTCGGCGACGTCGACTACGCCCGGATCCAACGCGCCTGGCAGGGCGTACGGGCCCGGCCCGACCGTCTCGCCGCCTTCACGGACACCGTGCGCACCCGTGGCGCCGCCGCCTGCGGCCACCCCTCCGGGCTGCGCGACCTGCCCGTCCGCACCGCCACCCACGACCTCGTCACCGGCCAGGTCCTCATCGGCACCACCGCCGACCACCCGCGCAACCCCTATGCCCGGCGCACCACCGGTGTCGCTCTGGAGCCGGGCGTGCTCGGGACCTCGCTGCTCGCCGTCGGTCCCGCCGGATCGGGGAAGACCGTGCGGCTGGTGCGGCCCGTCGTCGAGGCGCTCTGCCTCCAGTCGCTCGCCAACCGCGCCGCCGTCGTCGCCGTCACCGCCCAGAGCGCCGCCCTGGGCCCGGACGGGGCCTTCGACGTCGTCGTCTCCGTCGGGCGGCGCGAGTCCACCCACGACCTCGACCTCTACGGCGGTGCCGACGACCCCGACGAGGCCGCCCGCATGCTCGCCGACGCCCTCGTGGGGGATCTGGTCGTCGACAGCCGCCGGGCCGCCACCGCGCTCGCCCAGCTGATCGGGCCCTTCCTGGCCGCGTACGGCCGCTTCCCCGGCGTGCCCGAGCTGCGCGAGCTGCTCGGCGGGGCACCCGATGCGCTCGCCGCGCTCCGGGCCGCCGTCGCGGGGGACTCCGCCCAGCTGCGCGAGCTCGACGCACGGCAGCGGCAGGCCGACCGCGGCGACGACGTCGGCACCCTGCTCGCCGAGCGCATCACCTTCCTCGACCGACCCGCCTTCGCCGGCTTCTTCCGCACGGAGAGCGAATCCCGCCACGGTGAAGGCGGAGACCGGCCGAAGTTCTCGCTCCGCGCGATCGAGCATCCGCTCCGGGTCCGCGTCGACCTGCCCGAACGCGGCCACGCCGAGGCCTCCCGGATCGTCTCCCGGCTGCTGCTCGCCCAGTTCACGGAGGCCGCCCTCGCCCGCCGCGACCGCTCCCTCTTCGCCTGCCTGGTCCTCGACGACGCCACCCACACCGTCACCGGCGACTCCGTACGAGCCCTGCAGCGGCTGCGCTCCGCCAACGCGGGCGTCCTCCTCGCGCTCCGCAGCCTGGAAGACGTGCCCGAGGCGCTGCGCGAGCCGCTGCTCGGTTCGGTCGGGTGCCGGATGGCGTTCGCGGGGATCGCGCCCTGGGACGGCGGACGGTTCGCAGAGGCATGGGGCACCGAGTGGGTGCAGACCCGGGACGTCACCAACCGGCAGATCATCGCGGACGAGCCGCTGACCAAGGCCCTGCACTTCATGCGGCGCCTGGTCACCGGCCGGGCGGCCACCGCGGAGGCCGTCACCGTACGGGAAGTGGAGCGGCAGCGCTGGTCCGCCTCCGACCTCGCCCACGCCGTCCCCCCCGGCCACGCCGTCCTCTCCCTCACCCATGTGAGGGGCGAGCACGTCCCCCCGCTCCTCGTCGACCTCAGAAGCTGAGGAAGCCGAGCGCGACCCTTCGCGCGGACTGGCACAATCAGGAGCGCACCGTCCGACGGACGGTGCGCCACCCTCCCCCCAAAGGTCCGACGGTCCCCAATGCCGCCCACCCTCTCCTCCCTCGCGCAGCACTCCGCCCTCAAGCTCGTCGTCCGTGCCGGGGAGGACCGGCTCGACACCCCCGTCCGCTGGGCGCACGTCAGTGAGCTCGCCGATCCCGTGCCGTACATGGAGGGCGGCGAGCTGCTGCTCACCACCGCGCTCACCCTCGACGCCGAGGACCTGGATGCGATGCGCCGCTACGTGCGGCGGCTGCTCGGGGCCGGGGTCGTCGGGCTCGGGTTCGCCGTGGGGGTGAACTACGACGAGATCCCGGCGGCGCTGCTCGAAGCGGCCCGCGAGGAGCACCTGCCGCTGCTCGAAGTGCCGCGCCGCACCCCCTTCCTCGCCATCAGCAAGGCCGTCTCCGCCGCCATCTCCGCCGACCAGTACCGCGCCGTCACCGCCGGCTTCGAGGTCCAGCGCGAGCTGACCCGCGCCGCGCTCGCCGAGGGCCCCGACGCCGTCGTCGCCCGGCTCGCCGCCCACGTCGACGGCTGGGCCGCCCTCTACGACACCTCCGGCAAGCCCGTCGCCGTCTCGCCCGAGTGGGCCGCCCGCCGGGCCGCCCGCCTCACCCCCGACGTCGAGCGGCTGCGCGGACGCCCCGCCCCCGCCAGCGCCGTCGTCGGCGGCACGGACGACCGCGTCGAGCTCCAGTCCCTCGGCACCGGCCGCCGCGTCCGGGGCGCCCTCGCCGTCGGCACCGCCGCCCCCCTCGGCACCGCCGAGCGGTACGCCGTCCACTCGGCCATCGCCCTGCTCACCCTCACCACGGAACGCTCCCGTTCCCTCCAGGCCGCCGAACAGCGCCTCGGCGCCGCCGTCCTGCGCATGCTGCTCGCCGGGCAGCCGGACCACGCGCGCGCGGTGGCCGGCGACGTGTACGGCGGGCTCCTCGACGCACCCTTCCGGCTCCTCGTCGCCGAACCCGCCGGCGGCGAACCGGCCGCCGAACCGCCCCTCCCCGTCCTCGCCGAGGCCCTGGAGGCCGCAGCCGCCCGCGCGGGCGAGGCGGTCCTCGCCGTCCCCGAGGGCGAACAGCGGCTCGTCGTCCTCGCCCGCGACGGCGGCGCGGTCGTCACCGCCTGCGAGGGGTACGCGGAACGCGAGGCCGAGGAGGCCGGCGTCGTCGTCGGCCTCTCCGCCCCGGCGGGCCCGATCGCGGCCGCCGCCGCGTACAAGCAGGCCGAGCAGGCGCTCTCGGTGGCCCGCCGCCGCGGCAGGGCCCTCGTCGAGCACGAGGACCTGGCGGCGGGCTCGGTCCTGCCGCTCCTCGCCGACGACGCCGTCCGCGCCTTCGCCGACGGGATGCTCCGCGCCCTGCGCGACCACGACGCCACCGGCCGCGGCGACCTCGTGGTCTCCCTGCGCGCCTGGCTCTCCCGGCACGGCCAGTGGGACGCGGCGGCGACCGACCTGGGCGTCCACCGGCACACCCTGCGCTACCGGATGCGCCGCGTGGAGGAGATCCTGGGGCGCTCCCTGGACGACCCGGACGTACGGATGGAGCTGTGGCTCGCCCTGAAGGCCACGGGGGAGGGGGGCGAGTAAGCACCCCCGACATCAGAGGGGCCTCGGCCCCAGGGCCTCGTCCTCAGCCGTCCGAGCCGCCGCCCCCGTCCCCCGGGCCCTCGCCCCCCGACCCCCGCTTCCCGCCGCCCCGCCTGCCCCCGGCGCGCACCAGTTCCCCGCCGAGCAGCACCACCGCGGCCACCCCGCGGGTCCAGCGCGGGCCGCCCCTCGCCGCCCACACCACACAGACGCAGCCGCCCACGACGAGGACCAGGACGGCGGTCAGTACGAACAGGATCATCGTTCCCCCTTGCGGTTCCGCGGTCTTCCTCATCCTTCCATTCCCGTCACGGCCCGCCCCGGCCGTCCGAATTCCGGGATGCCTGCCCGGACTCGGGCAAATTTCTGGCCGAACCGCCCCTCGGTCCCTAATCTCCTGCTCATGACAAAACCCGCCGCCGACCCGGCCCCCGGCACCCGTGCCGCCCTCCCCGCCGCACCCCCGGCCCCCGCCCGCCGGATCACCGGCGCCGTCTGGGCCGCCCTCGGCATCGTGTACGTCGTGTGGGGGTCCACCTACCTCGGCATCCGGGTCGTCGTCGAGACCCTGCCGCCGTTCCTCTCCGGCGGCGCCCGCTTCGTCACCGCCGGACTGCTGCTCGCCGGGATCGTCGCCTGGCGCCAGGGCCCCGCCGCCCTCAAGGTCACCCGCCGGCAGCTCGGTTCGGCCCTCCTCGTCGGCCTGCTCCTCATCCTCGGCGGCAACGGCCTCGTCGTCCTCGCCGAGACCTCCGTCCCCTCCGGCCTCGCCGCGCTCCTCGTCGCCGTCGTCCCCGCCTGGGTCGTCGTCCTGCGCGCCGTCGCCGGCGAGCGCCCCGGCCCCGGCGCGTTCGGCGGCGTCCTGCTCGGCCTCGCCGGGCTCGGCGTCCTCACCCTGCCGGGCCTGACCGGCGAGGTGCGCATCGGCGGCGTCCTCCTCGTGGTCGTCGCCGCCCTCAGCTGGTCCGTGGGCTCCTTCACCTCCTCACGCCTCCCGATGCCCGCCAACCCCTTCGCCGCCAGCGCGTACGAGATGGTCGCGGGCGGTCTCGCCGGAGTCGCCGTGGGCCTGCTCCGCGGCGAGCACCACGGCCTCGACCTCGCCGAGGTCTCCACCCGCTCCTGGACGGCCCTCGCCTACCTGGTCGTCTTCGGCTCGCTCATCGCCTTCACCGCGTACGCCTGGCTCCTCCAGGCCGCCCCGCTCTCCCTCGTCGCGACCTACGCGTACGTCAACCCCGTCGTCGCCGTCGCCCTCGGCGCCCTCATCCTGAACGAGGCCCTGACCTGGCCCGTCGTCCTCGGCGGCGCGATCGTCGTGGCCGGCGTCTGTCTGATCGTGTCGACCGAGCGGAGGCGATGAGCCGACACCCCGGACGGCCACCGCGGACGACCGCCGCGCCTCCCCTTCGGCCAATTCGGACAGGGCCCCGGCCCCACCACTCCACACCGGACAAACCCACACCCGCCGCCCCGGCCCTAACGTGTCACGAGAGCAATCGCTCGCACCCCCCGATACGGAAAGGGCCGGGACGCAATGACGACCACCCACGCCTTCTGGCTCGCCGGCCGCGAGGCCACCGGCGAGGCCGCCTTCGACGTCACGAACTCGTACGACGGACGTCTGGTCGGCAAGGTCAGCGTGCCCACCGAGGCCCAGGTCGAGGAGGCCGTCGCCGCCGCGCACGCCGTCGTCGACGAGTTCGCCGCCACCCCGGCGCACGTCCGCGCCGCCGCCCTCGACCACGTGTCGAAGCGGCTCGCCGAGCGCACCGAGGAGATCGCCCAGCTGATCTCCGCCGAGAACGGCAAGCCGATCAAGTGGGCCCGCGGCGAGGTCGGCCGCGCCGTCTCCGTCTTCCGTTTCGCCGCCGAGGAGGCCCGCCGCTTCAACGGCGGCGAGGCCCAGCGCCTCGACACCGAGGCCGGCGGCGTGGGCCGGCTCGCGCTGACCCGCCGCATCCCCAAGGGCGTCGTCCTCGGCATCGCGCCGTTCAACTTCCCGCTGAACCTCAGCGCCCACAAGGTCGCCCCGGCCATCGCCGTCGGCGCCCCGATCATCCTCAAGCCGGCCCCGTCGACCCCGATCTCCTCCCTGGTCCTGGGCGAGATCCTGGCCGAGACCGACCTGCCGGCCGGCTCCTGGTCGATCCTCACCGTGCCGAACGACCGGATGCCCGCCCTCGTCCAGGACGAGCGCCTCCCGGTCATCTCCTTCACCGGCTCCGACACGGTCGGCTACGCCATCCAGGAGTCCGTGCCGCACAAGCACTGCACCCTGGAGCTCGGCGGCAACGCCGCGGCCGTCGTCCTGCCCGACTGGTCCTCCGAGGCCGACCTGGACTGGGCCGCGACCCGCATCGCCACCTTCTCCAACTACCAGGGCGGCCAGTCCTGCATCTCCGTCCAGCGCGTGATCGTCGACTCCTCCGTCCACGACCGCCTGCTGCCGAAGATCGTCGCCGCCGTCGAGGCCCAGGTCACCGGTGACCCGGCGGACGACGCCACCGACGTCGGCCCGCTCGTCGACGAGGCCGCCGCCAAGCGCGTCGAGTCCTGGGTGGACGAGGCCGTCGCGGCCGGCGCCACGCTCCTGGCCGGCGGCAAGCGCGAGGGCGCCACCTACGCCCCCACCGTCCTCACCGACCTCCCGGCCGGCGTCACCCTGGCCCGCGCCGAGGTCTTCGGCCCGGTCCTGACGATCGCGAAGGTCGACGGCGAGGCCGAGGCGTTCGCCGCGGTCAACGACTCCGACTTCGGCCTCCAGGCCGGCGTCTTCACCCACGACCTGCAGGCCGCCTTCCGCGCCCACCGCGCCCTGGAGGTCGGCGGCGTGATCATCGGCGACGTCCCCTCGTACCGCGCCGACCAGATGCCGTACGGCGGCGCCAAGCGCTCCGGCGTCGGCCGCGAGGGCGTCAAGTACGCGATGGACGACTACACCTACGAGCGCGTCCTCGTCCTGACGGGCCTCGCCCTGTAGGACCCGCGGGACCCGAGGACGTACGACCTCCGGGGCCGTACGTCCTCCGGGCCGCGCGCCCCGAGCCGTACGACCTCCGGAGCCGTACGTCCTCCGGGCCGCGCGCCCCACCCGGACCAGGCGGTCCGGCTCCACTGTGCGGGGAGCCGGACCGCCTTTCCGCGCGTGCGGCCCGTTCGACGCAGGCCCTGGTCGAGCCGGGCGCGGACGCCGCCTTCCCGTGCGTGCGCGGCCCGTTCCGCCATGCGGAACGCCGGTCCGTCCCGCCGGGCGAGGCGGCAGGATGGCGTCCGTGACCGTCATCGACATCCCCGGCTCCAAGTCCGTCACCGCCCGCGCGCTCTTCCTCGCCGCGGCCGCCGAGGGCACCACCACCCTCCTGCGGCCCCTCGTCTCCGACGACACCGAGGGCTTCGCCGAAGGCCTCGCCGCCCTCGGCTACGCCGTCCGCCGCGAGCCCGGCGCCTGGCACATCGAGGGCCGCCCCGCCGGACCCGGCGCGGAGACCGCCGACGTCTACTGCCGCGACGGCGCCACCACCGCCCGCTTCCTGCCCACCCTCGCCGCCGCCGGCCACGGCACGTACCGCTTCGACGCCTCCGAGCAGATGCGGCGGCGCCCCCTCGGCCCGCTGACCACCGCCCTGCGCGGCCTCGGCGTCGACCTCCGGCACGGCGGCGAGGAGGGCCACCACCCGCTCGACGTGCACGCCCACGGCGTCAAGGGCGGCGCGCTCACCCTGGACGCCGGGCAGTCCTCCCAGTACCTCACCGCCCTGCTCATGCTCGGCCCGCTCACCGCCGAGGGCCTCGACATCACCGTCACCGACCTGGTCTCGGAGCCGTACGTCGAGATCACCCTCGCCATGATGCGGAGCTTCGGCGCCGAGGTGCGGCGGGAGGGGCGCACCTACCGGGTCGCCCCCACCGGCTACCGGGCGCGGACGTACGGCATCGAGCCCGACGCCTCCACCGCCAGTTACTTCTTCGCCGCGGCCGCCCTCCAGCCCGGCCGTTCCGTCACCGTCCCCGGCCTCGGCACCGGCGCCCTCCAGGGCGACCTCGCCTTCGTCGACGTCCTGCGCCGGATGGGCGCCGACGTCGAGATCGGCGCGGACGCCACCACCGTCCGCTCCACCGGCACCCTGCGCGGACTCACCGTCACCATGCGGGACATCTCCGACACCATGCCGACGCTCGCCGCGATCGCGCCGTTCGCCGAAGGACTGGTCCGCATCGAGGACGTCGCCAACACCCGGGTCAAGGAGTGCGACCGGCTCGACGCCTGCGCCGAGAACCTGCGCCGCCTCGGGATCACCGTCCGCACCGGCCCCGACTGGATCGAGATCCACCCCGGCACGCCCGCCGGACCCGTCGAGATCGCCACCCACGGCGACCACCGGATCGTCATGTCCTTCGCGGTCACGGCCCTGCGCACCCCCGGCGTCACCTTCGACGACCCCGGCTGCGTGAAGAAGACGTTCCCCGACTTCCACCGGGTCTTCGACACGTTCGTCCGCACCCCGTGAAGACCGCGGCGGGTTTGCGGCAAGAATGGGGGCATGACGGACCGCCCCTCACCCCTCGCCGACCCGCACGTCGCCTTCGACGTCTCCGAAGGACGCCGGGACATCGTCGTCCTCGGCTCGACCGGGTCCATCGGCACCCAGGCCATCGATCTGGTGCTGCGCAACCCCGACCGCTTCCGGGTCACCGCCCTGGCCGCCTCCGGCGGCCGGATCGGACTGCTCGCCGAGCAGGCGCACAAGCTGGGGGTCGCCGCGGTCGCGGTCGCCCGCGAGGAGGCGCTGCCCGAGCTGCGCGAGGCCCTGAAGGCGCTGTACGGCTCCGAGCCCCTGCCGGAACTCCTGGCGGGGCCGGACGCCGCCACGCGGCTGGCCGCCTCCCCGTGCCACACCGTCCTCAACGGCATCACCGGCTCCATCGGCCTCGCGCCCACCCTCGCCGCCCTCGAAGCGGGCCGCACCCTCGCCCTCGCCAACAAGGAGTCGCTGATCGTCGGCGGCCCCCTGGTGAAGGCGCTCGCCAAGCCGGGTCAGATCATCCCGGTCGACTCCGAGCACGCGGCCCTCTTCCAGGCGCTCGCCGCCGGCACCCGCGCCGACGTGCGCAAACTGGTCGTCACCGCCTCCGGCGGCCCCTTCCGCGGCCGTACGAGGGAGCAGCTGGCCCACGTCACCCGCGAGGACGCGCTCGCCCACCCCACCTGGGCCATGGGCCCGGTGATCACGGTGAACAGCGCGACCCTGGTCAACAAGGGCCTGGAGGTCATCGAGGCCCACCTGCTCTACGACGTCCCCTTCGACCGCATCGAGGTCGTCGTCCACCCGCAGTCGTACGTCCACTCGATGGTGGAGTTCACCGACGGCTCCACGCTCGCCCAGGCCACCCCGCCCGACATGGGCGGCCCGATCGCCATCGGCCTCGGCTGGCCCGAGCGGGTCCCGGACGCGGCCCCCGCCTTCGACTGGAGCAAGGCCTCCACCTGGGAGTTCTTCCCGCTCGACACCGAGGCCTTCCCGTCCGTCGGCCTGGCCCGGCACGTCGGCGAGCTGGGCGGCACCGCCCCCGCCGTCTTCAACGCCGCCAACGAGGAGTGCGTCGAGGCGTTCCTGGCCGGCCGGCTGCCGTTCAACGGCATCATGGACACGGTCACGGCGGTCGTGGCGGAACACGGCGTCCCCGCCGCGGGAACCTCCCTCACCGTGCCGGACGTCCTCGAAGCGGAGACCTGGGCACGGGCCCGGGCCCGAGAGCTCGCAGCGAAGGCAACAGCGGAGGCCCGCGCATGACCGAAGTGCTCCTGTACACCCTGGGCATCGTGCTGTTCGCGTTCGGACTGCTCGTCTCCATCGCCTGGCACGAGCTCGGCCACCTCTCCACGGCCAAGCTCTTCGGCATCCGCGTCCCGCAGTACATGGTCGGCTTCGGCCCCACGATCTGGTCGAAGAAGCGCGGCGAGACCGAGTACGGCATCAAGGCCATCCCGGCCGGCGGCTACATCCGCATGATCGGCATGTTCCCGCCCGGCGACGACGGACGGATCGAGGCCCGCTCCACCTCCCCGTGGCGCTCCATGATCGAGGACGCCCGCGAGGCCTCGTACGAGGAGCTCAAGCCCGGCGACGAGACCCGGCTCTTCTACACGCGCAGGCCGTGGAAGCGCGTCATCGTGATGTTCGCCGGGCCGTTCATGAACCTGGTCCTGGCGGCGGCGCTGTTCTTCGGCTCGATGATGACGCTGGGCATCGAGGGCCAGACGACCGGGGTCGCCGGCGTCCAGAAGTGCGTCATCGAGCAGAGCGAGAAGCGCGAGACGTGCGCGCCGGGGGACCCCGTCTCCCCGGCGTTCAAGGCCGGTCTCAAGGAGGGCGACAAGATCGTCGCCTTCAACGGCACCCCGGTGAGCGACTGGGACGTCCTCTCCGACCGCATCCGCGACACCATCGGCCCCGCGACGGTCACCGTCGAGCGGGCCGGACAGCGGATCGACCTGCACCCCACCCTCGTCACCAACAAGGTCCCGAAGAAGGACGAGGACGGCCGGGTCGTCCAGCCGCTGGCCTACATCGACGCCGGCTACCTCGGCTTCGCCTCCAAGACCGAGGTCGCGCCCCTCACCTTCGGCGAGACCACCGACCGGATGACCGACCTCCTGGAGAACGGCGTCCACTCGGTCATCGCCCTCCCGGGCAAGATCCCCGGCCTGTGGGACGCCACCTTCGGCGACGGCGAGCGGGCGGACGACTCGCCCGTCGGCGTCGTCGGCGCCGCCCGCCTCACCGGCGAGCTGATGACCGTGGACGCGCCGCCGGAGCGCATCCTCGTGATGTTCATGAACCTGCTGGTCATGTTCAACGTCTCGCTGTTCCTGTTCAACATGCTCCCGCTGCTGCCGCTCGACGGCGGCCACATCGCGGGCGCCCTGTGGGAGTCCGTGCGCCGCCACACGGCCCGGATCTTCAAGCGCCCCGACCCCGGCCCGTTCGACGTGGCCAGGCTGATGCCCGCCGCGTACGTGGTGGCCGGCGTCTTCGTCTGCTTCACCCTGCTCGTCCTCGCCGCCGACATCGTCAACCCGGTGAAGCTGACGTGAACCCCAGGGGGGCCGGACCCGGTGGTGTCCGGCCCCCCGCCGCCGGGGCGGTAACCTCGGAGACCTGAGCCCGCCGACGCACAACCTTGAGGTTGCACAACAGATGACCGCGATTTCTCTCGGTATCCCTACCGTCCCGACCCGGCTCGCCGAGCGGCGCAAGAGCCGTCAGATCCAGGTCGGCACCGTGGCCGTCGGCGGTGACGCACCCGTCTCGGTGCAGTCGATGACCACCACGCGTACGTCCGACATCGGCGCCACGCTCCAGCAGATCGCCGAGCTGACGGCCTCCGGCTGCCAGATCGTGCGCGTGGCCTGCCCGACCCAGGACGACGCCGACGCCCTCGCGACGATCGCCCGGAAGTCCCAGATCCCGGTCATCGCCGACATCCACTTCCAGCCCAAGTACGTCTTCGCCGCGATCGACGCGGGCTGCGCGGCCGTCCGCGTCAACCCGGGCAACATCAAGCAGTTCGACGACAAGGTCAAGGAGATCGCCCGGGCCGCCAACGACGCGGGCACCCCGATCCGGATCGGCGTCAACGCCGGCTCCCTCGACGCGCGGCTCCTCAAGAAGTACGGCAAGGCCACCCCCGAGGCGCTCGTCGAGTCCGCCCTCTGGGAGGCGTCCCTCTTCGAGGAGCACGACTTCCGCGACATCAAGATCTCGGTCAAGCACAACGACCCGGTCGTCATGGTCGAGGCCTACCGCCAGCTCGCCGCCCAGTGCGACTACCCGCTGCACCTCGGCGTCACCGAGGCGGGCCCCGCCTTCCAGGGCACCATCAAGTCCGCCGTCGCCTTCGGCGCGCTGCTCTCCCAGGGCATCGGCGACACCATCCGCGTCTCGCTCTCCGCGCCCCCGGCCGAGGAGATCAAGGTCGGCATCCAGATCCTGGAGTCGCTGAACCTGCGCCAGCGGCGCCTGGAGATCGTCTCCTGCCCGTCCTGCGGCCGCGCCCAGGTCGACGTCTACAAGCTCGCCGAGGAGGTCACCGCCGGCCTCGACGGCATGACCGTCCCGCTGCGCGTCGCCGTCATGGGCTGTGTCGTCAACGGCCCCGGCGAGGCCCGCGAGGCCGACCTCGGCGTCGCCTCCGGCAACGGCAAGGGCCAGATCTTCGTCAAGGGCGAGGTCATCAAGACCGTGCCCGAGTCGAAGATCGTCGAGACCCTCATCGAGGAGGCGCTGAAGATCGCCGAGCAGATGGAGAAGGACGGCGTCGCCAGCGGCGAGCCGTCGGTCGCCGTCGCCGGCTGACGCGCGCGACTCCTGTGCGAAGCCCCGCCGCCCGCTCCGGGAGGCGGGGCCTTCCGCTGCCGGAGGCGTGCCCCGGGGCCCTCCGGGTAAAGTGCGTGGAATCAGCGGAACCGCACGGTGAGGCCCCCTCGTGTTGACAGAGACCACCACTCGGGTCCTCGAACCCGCCGACCTCGGCGCCGCCCTCGCCGTCCTGGAGAGCGCCCCCGTCGAGAACGCGTTCGTGACCGCCCGCGTCCAGCTCGCCGGCCTCGACCCCTGGCGCCTCGGCGGCGAGATGTGGGGCTGGTACACCGAGGGACGGCTGCGCTCGCTCTGCTACTCCGGCGCCAACCTGGTCCCGATCTGCGCCACCCCCCAGGCCGTCCGCGCCTTCGCCGACCGGGCCCGCAGGACCGGCCGCCGCTGCTCCTCCATCGTCGGCCCCGCCGAGGCCACCACCGAACTGTGGCGGCTCCTGGAGCCCAGCTGGGGCCCCGCCAGGGACGTCCGGGCCAACCAGCCCCTGATGGTCGCCGAGGAGCCCTCCGCCACCGTCGAGCCCGACCCGCTGGTGCGCCGCGTCCGCAAGGACGAGATGGAGACGATCATGCCCGCCTGCGTGGCCATGTTCACCGAGGAGGTCGGCGTCTCCCCGCTCGCCAACGACGGCGGCCTGCTCTACCAGGCCCGGGTCGCCGAACTGGTCGGCTCGGGCCGCTCCTTCGCCCGCATCGAGGACGGCAGGGTCGTCTTCAAGGCCGAGATCGGTGCCGCCACCCGCCAGGCCTGCCAGATCCAGGGCGTCTGGGTCGCCCCCGAGCACCGCGGCAAGGGCCTCTCCGAGACCGGCATGGCGGCCGTCCTGCGGTACGCCCTGGCCGACGTCGCCCCCGTGGTCAGCCTGTACGTCAACGACTACAACACCCCCGCCAGGGCCGCGTACCGCCGCGTCGGCTTCCGGGAGACCGGGGCCTTCATGAGCGTGCTGTTCTGAGGGGCGGGCCGCTTGTAGGGTGCGCCGCATGGATGACGCGGAGATCGTGATCGGACCGGTCGACCTCGCGGCCCGGGTGGACGAGGCCCTCGCCGTGCAGGCGGTCGCCTTCGGCCTGGACGCCGAAGAGGTCGCCGTCCGCCGCCACATCGTGCTGCGCCACCTGCTGAGCCCCGGCGCCCGCGCCTACGGCGCCACCACCCCCGGCGGACGGCTCGTCGGCTTCGTGTACGGGATGCCCAACGACCGCGGCCACTGGTGGTCCACCGTCGTCGAGACGTACCTGCGCGCCACCGGCACCGCCGACTGGCTCGACGACTCCTTCACCATCACCGAACTCCACGTCCACCCCGACTTCCAGGGCCGGGGCGCGGGCCGCACCCTGCTCACCACCATCACCGACACGGCCGACGAGCCGCGTTCGATCCTCTCCGCGATCGACACCGAGAGCCCCGCCCGCCGCCTCTACCGGTCCCTCGGCTACCGGGACCTGGCCCGCCGGGTGCACTTCCCGAGCGCCCCCCGCCCGTACGCCGTGATGGGCGCCCCGTTGCCGCTGCCGCGGGGTAACTGATTTCTCGTCCCCGGGGCCGCCCGGCTAACCTCGGGCCATCACCAACAGTCCCGGCAGGAGTACGAGAACCATGGCCAACGCACCGGTCCAGCGCATGTCGAAGTTGATGGCGAAGACGCTGCGCGACGACCCGGCGGACGCCGAGGTCCTCAGCCACAAGCTCCTCGTCCGCGCGGGGTACGTGCGCCGCACCGCCGCCGGCATCTGGAGCTGGCTGCCCCTCGGCAAGAAGGTCCTCTCCAACGTCGAGCGGATCGTCCGCGAGGAGATGGACGCCATCGGCGCCCAGGAGGTCTCCCTGCCGGCCCTGCTGCCCCGCGAGCCGTACGACGCGACCGGCCGCTGGGACGAGTACGGCGCCGAGCTGTTCCGCCTCCAGGACCGCAAGGGCGGCGACTACCTCCTCGGCCCGACCCACGAGGAGATCTTCACCCTCCTGGTGAAGGACCAGGCGTCCTCCTACAAGGACCTGCCGGTCATCCTCTACCAGATCCAGAACAAGTTCCGCGACGAGGCCCGCCCCCGTGCCGGCATCCTGCGCGGCCGCGAGTTCCTCATGAAGGACTCGTACTCCTTCGACACCGAGGACGAGGGCCTCGCCGAGTCCTACGCCCTGCACCGCCAGGCCTACCAGCGGGTCTTCGAGCGCCTCGGCCTCGACTACCGCATCTGCGCCGCCACGGCGGGCGCGATGGGCGGCTCGAAGTCCGAGGAGTTCCTCGCCCCGGCCGAGGCCGGCGAGGACACCTTCGCCGACTGCCCGAACTGCGACTTCGCCGCCAACACCGAGGCGGTCTCCTTCGCCCTGACGGCCGTGGACGGCTCCGCCGTGCCCGCCGCCGAGGAGATCCCCACCCCGGACACCCCGACCATCGAGACCCTCGCGGCCTCCCTCGGCGTCCCGGCCTCCGCCACCCTCAAGAACCTCCTGGTGAAGGTGGACGGCGAGATCGTCGCCGTGGGCGTCCCCGGCGACCGCGAGGTGGACCTCGGCAAGGTCGAGGCGCACTTCGCGCCGGCCGCCGTCGAGATGGTCACCGAGACCGACTTCGCCGCCCGCTCCGACCTGGTGCGCGGCTACGTCGGCCCGCAGGGCCTCGACAAGGTCACGTACATCGCGGACCCCCGGGTGGCCCCGGGCACGGCCTGGATCACGGGCGCCAACAAGGAGCACACCCACGCGAAGAACGTGGTCGCCGGGCGCGACTTCGAGGTCACCGAGTACGTCGACGTGGTCGTCGTCGAGGAGGGCGACCCCTGCCCGAAGTGCGGCACCGGCCTCAAGCTGGACCGCGCCATCGAGATCGGCCACATCTTCCAGCTCGGCCGCAAGTACGCCGACGCCCTCAAGCTCGACGTCCTCGGCCAGAACGGCAAGCCGGTCCGCGTGACCATGGGCTCGTACGGCATCGGCGTCTCGCGCGCCGTGGCCGCGCTCGCCGAGCAGACCGCCGACGAGAAGGGCCTGTGCTGGCCCGCCGAGGTCGCCCCGGCCGACGTCCACGTGGTCGCCGCCGGCAAGGCCCTCCAGATCGAGCTGGCCCTGGAGGTCTCCGACAAGCTGTCCGCCGCCGGTCTGCGCGTCCTGGTCGACGACCGCGCGGGCGTCTCCCCGGGCGTCAAGTTCACCGACGCGGAGCTGATCGGCGTCCCGAAGATCCTCGTCGCGGGCCGCCGCTCCGGCGAGGGCGTCGTGGAGCTGAAGGACCGCCGCACGGGCGAGCGCGAGGAGCTGACGGTGGACGAGGCGATCGCCCGCCTGACCGCCTGATCCTTGCTGTACGACGGCCCCGCACCCCTCCGGAGGGGTGCGGGGCCGTCGCCGTGTCAGTCCTCCCGGGGCGGCGCGGGCGCGGGCTCCACCGACGTGCCCGTCAGGTCCTCGATGGCGTCCTCCGCCGCCGCCGTCCGGCTCCTCGGGTACGCGTCGGCGTCGTCGAGCAGGGACGGTATCTCCCTCTCCGGGGCCCGGTGCGGCGTGTGCGACGCCGCGTCCGGCTTGGCCTCCGGGGTCGCGCGCTCCAGGAAGCGGAGCAACTCCACCGGGAACGGCAGCACCAGCGTGGAGTTCTTCTCGGCGGCCACCGCCACCACCGTCTGGAGCAGCCGCAGCTGGAGCGCCGCCGGCTGGTCGGACATCACCGACGCCGCCTCGGACAGCTTCTTCGACGCCTGGAGCTCCGCGTCCGCGTTGATCACCCGCGCCCGCCGCTCCCGGTCCGCCTCCGCCTGCCGGGCCATCGACCGCTTCATGGTCTCCGGCAGCGACACGTCCTTGATCTCGACCCGGTCGATGGCGACGCCCCACCCCATCGCCGGACTGTCGAGCATCAGCTCAAGACCCTGGTTCAGCTTCTCCCGGTTGGACAGCAGGTCGTCGAGGTCGCTCTTGCCGATGATCGACCGCAGCGAGGTCTGCGCCATCTGCGAGACCGCGAACCGGTAGTCCTCCACCCGTACGAGCGCGTCCGCCGGGTCGACCACCTTGAAGTACACGACCGCGTCCACCCGGACCGTCACGTTGTCCCGCGTGATGCCCTCCTGCGCGGGCACCGGCATCGTGACGATCTGCATGTTCACCTTGTGCAGCCGGTCCACCACCGGGACGATCATCGTGAAGCCGGGGGAGCGCACCCGGCCGCGCAGCCGGCCGAAGCGGAAGACGACCCCGCGTTCGTACTGCTTGACCACCCGCGCCGCCGCGCCCGCGTACACCGCCGCCGCGGCGCCCGCGCCGGCCACCGCCATCAGCAGCTCTTCGATCATCACGGCCCCCTGGAGTCGGGCCGGACGTCGCGGTCCGGCCGCCCGGCGAACGGTACAAAAGGGGTATTCCCCTCCAGCCCGCCCGCGAACGTACGACCGGTCCGGGCCCTACAGCCAGCCCGCGAACTCCAGGAGCAGCTCCGCGTCCTGCCGCCGTCCCGCCGTCAGCGCCCGGGTCCCCGACTCCACCGCGCGGAACAGGGTCCAGCCCCGCAGCCGCTCCCGGTCCACGTCGAGCGAGTCCGCCAGCTTGTTCATCCGCCGCCGGGCCGCCGAGGCGCCCGCCGAGGCCGCCACCAGGTCCTCCACCCGGTCCCGCACCAGTCGGGCCAGGTCGTAGGCCCGCTCGCCGACCAGCGGCTCCGGCCCCACGGCCAGCCAGGGCGCCCGGTCACCGGCCAGGACCTTGCCCTGCCGGAAGTTGCCGTGCAGGAGCACCGTCTCGGCCTCCCCGGCCACCAGCTCCTCGCGCGCCGCGAGCGCCGCGGCGGTCAGCCCGCCCGCGGCCGCGTCCGCGCGGTAGTGGTCCATCGGCTCCGCCTGCCGGGCCGTCCGCTCGGCCACCGACTCGAAGCCGTGGTCCGCCGGGGGCTCGACCCACAGCTTCCGCACGGTCCCGGCCGCCTCCAGGAGCGCCTTCGCCTCCGGCAGGGAGCGCAGGGACACCTCGGGCTGGAGCCGCTCCAGGAGCAGCCCCTCCTCCCCGACGCCCTCGATCAGCCGCACCGCGCCCCAGCCGTTCCAGTGGGCCAGCGCCTCCCGCTCCCGGTCCGGCCGGGCGAACGGCGGCGCCACCTTGAGCGCGGCGGGGGAGCCGTCGGACCGCCGGACCAGCACCACCAGGCTGCTCCGCCCGCCGGGGGCCGTCACCCGCTCGGCGTCCAGGGAGCCCCGGTCGAGCGCGGCCCGCGCGTGCTCCGGCAGCCGCCCCAGCCACTCGGCCGCGACGGTCTCCCCGTACGTCTCGCCGAGCGCCCGGACGAGTCGCTGCGGCGGTTCGAAAGCCATGCGTGCGTTGTTCCTTCGGTCGGGACGGGGCTGTCGGGGGAGGGCTGTCGGGGCGGGGCTCAGGCCCGCTCGGCGAGCCCAGGAAAGGTTACGTCGCCGCCGCGCCACCGCACGGCGCGCACCGCGGCCTCCTTGAGCGCGGCGGCCGCCTCGCGCCGGGCCGGGCCCTCGGTGGCCCGGACCAGGTCGGAGTAGACGCCCGCGACCCGGTCCTCCAGGACGGCGGCCAGCCGCACCGCGCCCGCCGGGTCGGTCACCCGGAACGGCAGCGCGTACGCGGCCGCGGCCGCCGCCGGCGCGCCGCCGAGGTCCCGCACCGCCCGGCGCAGCACCTCCCGGCGGGCCCGGTGGGCCTCGTACGCGGCCGTGGCCTCCGCCCGGCGCTCCGTACCGATCCGGCCGCCGACGACCCCGTACCCGTACACCGCCGCGTGCTCGGCGGCCAGGGCCGCCTGGGTGGCGTCGAGGGCGCTCATGCCCGGGCTCCTTCGGTCAGCAGATGGACGTGGACGGCGCCCGAGGCCGCCACCGAGGCGAGCAGCCGGGCGTACTCGGGCGGGGCGGCGAGCAGCGCGTCCGTGTGCCCGTCGGAGGCGGCCCGCTCGGCCGCCGCCAGCTCCCTGAGGGCCGTCCCGGGATCGGCGGCCACCGGCACGGGCGCGGGGGAGGGCGCCGTCGTGGGGCGGGCCGAAGCGGAGGCGGAGGCCGCGGCGGGCTTCAACGCGCCCGTGACTCCCTCACCCACGCCCTCCCCACCCGTACCGCCCTCGCCGAGCGCCCCCACGTGGGCCGCCACCGAGCGGCGCAGCGGGGTCAGCCGGGGCGCCAGGGCCGGGTGCGCGGCGAGCACCGCGTCGTACCGTTCGAGCAGTCCGCGCGCGACCGCCACCGAGCGGGCCCGCAGCGCCGCCTCGGCGCGCGCCACCCGTTCGGCCTCCCGCTCGGCGGCGCCCGGCCGCCGGGGCCCCTCCCCGCCGGAGGAGGTGCAGCCCACCAGGGCCGTGGCCCCCGCGGCCGCCCCCGCCGCGAGGAGCGCGCGTCTGCCCGTCGTCGTCACGCCTTCTCCCTCGGCCGCCGTCCACTGTTCGAAGATCCGTCCGCACGGGGATCCGTCCGTACCGGAAGATCGTTCGGATCACCGCAGGCGAGCGTACCCGCGGGCCCCGGGGCGGTGGACGGCAACACCCTCCCGGACCGGATACCCTTTGGTCTGACACGCGACGACACACAACAGCACACGCGGCCGAGGAGTCACCCGGATGAGCACCACCCAGAGCGACAGGCTGCGCGGACTCGTCGAGCCGCTCGTCCGCGCGAAGGACCTGGATCTGGAAGAGATCGAGGTGTCCCGGGCGGGCCGCCGCGGACTGCTGCGGATCGTCGTCGACTCCGACGAGGGCGTGGAGCTGGACGCCTGCGCCGAGCTGAGCCGCGCGATCTCCGAGAAGCTGGACGAGACCGACGCGATGGGCGAGGGCGAGTACGTCCTCGAAGTCAGCTCCCCCGGCGCCGACCGCCCCCTCACCGAGCACCGCCACTACGTGCGCGCCACCGGCCGCCTCGTGCGCCTCCAGCTCGCCGACGAGGGGGAGCTGGTCGCCCGGATCCTCGCCGTGGACGAGGACGGCCTCGACCTCGAAGTCCCGGGCGTGAAGGGGCGCAGGCCCACCGCCCGCAGGATCGGGTTCGCCGACATCTCCAAGGCGCGTGTCGAGATCGAGTTCAACCGCAAGGACAAGAAGGAAGAGGAGGCGTAGCCGTGGACATCGACGTGAAGCTTCTCAAGGGCTTGGCGCATGAGAAGGAGATCTCCTTCGACCTGCTGGTCGAGGCGATCGAGTCGGCCCTCCTCATCGCGTACCACCGCACCCCCGACGCCCGCCGCCACGCGCGCGTGGAGCTGGACCGGCACACCGGCCACGTCACCGTGTGGGCCAAGGAGGACCCCTCCGACCTGGAGGAGGGCCAGGAGCCCAAGGACTTCGACGACACCCCCTCGGACTTCGGCCGGATCGCGGCGAGCACCGCCCGCCAGGTCATCCAGCAGCGGCTGCGGGACGCCGAGAACGACGTGACCTTCGGCGAGTACGCGCGCCGCGAGGGCGACGTCGTCGCCGGTGTCGTGCAGCAGGGCAAGGACCCGAAGAACGTCCTGGTCAAGCTGGACGACAAGCTGGAGGCCATCCTCCCGGTCCAGGAGCAGGTGCCGGGCGAGGAGTACAGCCACGGCCTGCGCCTGCGGACGTACGTCGTCCGGGTCGCCAAGGGCGTCCGCGGCCCCTCCGTCACCCTCTCGCGCACCCACCCCAACCTGGTGAAGAAGCTCTTCGCCCTGGAGGTGCCGGAGATCGCGGACGGCTCGGTCGAGATCGCGGCCATCGCCCGCGAGGCCGGCCACCGCACCAAGATCGCCGTCCGCGCCACCCGTTCGGGCCTGAACCCCAAGGGCGCCTGCATCGGCCCGATGGGCAGCCGCGTCCGCAACGTGATGGCGGAGCTGCTCGGCGAGAAGATCGACATCGTCGACTGGTCGGACGACCCGGCCGAGATGGTGGCGAACGCGCTCTCCCCGGCCCGGGTCTCCAAGGTCGAGATCGTCGACCTGGCCGCCCGTTCGGCCCGGGTGACGGTGCCGGACTACCAGCTCTCCCTGGCGATCGGCAAGGAGGGCCAGAACGCCCGCCTGGCCGCCCGCCTCACCGGCTGGCGGATCGACATCCGCCCGGACACGGAGCAGTCCGAGCAGGCCTGAGACAGTTTTTGGCCAACAAGTGTTCGATTCTTGCCCCAAACGGGCGAGGTCGGTACGGGGAGGTAGACTTAATCGTGTCTGGCCGGACGCACGCCCGCGTGTGCCCTGAGCGAACCTGCGTGGGATGCCGGGAGCGAGCGGCCAAGAGCGATCTGCTGCGGATCGTGGTGAACAAGGACGAGTGCGTTCCGGATCATCGCGGTACGCTGCCCGGCCGGGGTGCGTACCTGCACCCCGCCGTGGTCTGCCTCGATCTGGCGGTCCGCCGCCGAGCGTTCCCGAGGGCCTTCAGGGTCCAGGGCCCGCTCGACACCGCGGCACTCCGCCACCACGTCGAGCGATCGGCACAGCAGTGAAGAAGTACGGCACGGAACACCGTGCGGTCAGGTACCTCGCGAGTTGGAAGTAGGTCGAGATTGCGATGAGCACTCGATGAGTACGCGATGAGTACGCCCATGAAGTAGCGACGGTCCGGCGGTAACCGGACCTCAAAGGAGCGAAGTGGCTAAGGTCCGGGTATACGAACTCGCCAAGGAGTTCGGCGTGGAGAGCAAGGTCGTCATGGCCAAGCTCCAAGAACTCGGTGAATTCGTCCGTTCGGCGTCCTCGACGATCGAGGCGCCGGTCGTGCGCAAGTTGACTGACGCTTTGCAGGGTCCCGGTGGCAACGCCGGCAAGACCGCTGCCAAGCCCGGCGCGCCCCGCAAGGCGACGCCCACCCCCGCCGCGCCGAAGCCGGCGCAGGCATCCCCCGCGCCGTCCCCGGCGCAGGCCTCCCGTCCGGCTGCCCCGAAGCCTGGCGCGCCCACCCCGGCGCCCAAGCCCGCGGCAGCGGAGAAGCCCTCGACGCCGGCCCCCGGCCCGCGTCCCACCCCGGGTCCGAAGCCCCCGGCCGCGCCGAAGCCGGCGCCGGCCTCCCCGGCTCCGACCACCCCGGAGTTCACCGCGCCTCCGGCGGCCCCCGCCGCCGGCCAGCAGCGTCCCGCCGGCGCGACCCCGGGCCCCCGCCCGGCCGCCCGTCCGGGCCAGCAGGCGCCCCGCCCGCAGGGCCAGGGCGCGCCGCGCCCCGGCGGCCAGCAGGCCCCCCGTCCGGGCGGTGCCCGTCCGGCCGGTCCCCGTCCGGGCAACAACCCGTTCACCTCGGGCGGCTCCACCGGCATGGCGCGGCCGCAGTCGCCCCGTCCCGGTGGCGGTGCCCCGCGTCCCGGCGGCCCCGGTGCCGTTCCGGGCGCCCCGCGTCCGCAGGGCGGCCCCGGCGGCGCTCCGCGCCCGCAGGGTCAGGGCGGTGCCCGTCCCACTCCGGGCGGCATGCCCCGTCCGCAGGCTCCCCGTCCGGGCGGCGCGCCCGGCGGCAACCGTCCGAACCCGGGCATGATGCCGCAGCGTCCCGCTGCCGGCCCGCGTCCCGGCCCCGGCGGCCGTGGCCCCGGTGGCCCCGGCGGTCGTCCGGGCGGTCCCGGTGGCGGCGGCGGCGGTCGTCCCGGCTTCGCCGGTCGTCCGGCCGGTCCCGGCGGTGGCGGCGGCGGCTTCGCCGGCCGTCCCGGTGGTCCCGGTGGCGGCGGCGGTCGTCCGGGTGGTCCCGGCGGTGGCGGCGGCTTCGGCGGTCGTCCCGGCGGCTTCGGCGGTCGTCCCGGTGGTCCGGGTGGCCGTGGTGGCACGCAGGGCGCCTTCGGCCGCCCCGGCGGTCCCGCGCGTCGCGGTCGCAAGTCGAAGCGTCAGAGGCGCCAGGAGTACGAGGCCATGCAGGCCCCGTCCGTGGGCGGCGTGATGCTGCCCCGCGGCAACGGCGAAGCCATTCGCCTGTCGCGCGGTGCGTCCCTCACCGACTTCGCGGAGAAGATCGGCGCCAACCCGGCGTCGCTCGTCGCGGTCATGATGAACCTCGGCGAGATGGTCACGGCCACGCAGTCCGTCTCCGACGAGACGCTGCAGCTCCTCGGCGACGAGATGAACTACCAGGTTCAGATCGTCAGCCCCGAGGAGGAGGACCGCGAGCTGCTCGAGTCCTTCGACATCGAGTTCGGCGAGGACGAGGGCGGCGAAGAGGCCCTGGTCTCCCGTCCGCCGGTCGTGACCGTCATGGGCCACGTCGACCACGGAAAGACCCGCCTCCTCGACGCGATCCGCAAGACCAACGTGGTCGCGGGCGAGGCCGGCGGCATCACCCAGCACATCGGCGCCTACCAGGTGGGCACCGAGGTCAACGGCGAAGAGCGTCGCATCACCTTCATCGACACCCCGGGTCACGAGGCGTTCACCGCCATGCGTGCCCGTGGTGCGAAGTCGACCGACATCGCGATCCTCGTGGTCGCGGCCAACGACGGCGTCATGCCGCAGACGATCGAGGCGCTCAACCACGCCAAGGCCGCCGGCGTCCCGATCGTCGTCGCGGTCAACAAGATCGACGTCGAGGGTGCCGACCCGACCAAGGTCCGCGGCCAGCTGACCGAGTTCGGTCTGGTGGCCGAGGAGTACGGCGGCGACACCATGTTCGTCGACATCTCCGCCAAGCAGGGTCTGCACATCGACTCCCTGCTCGAGGCCGTCGTCCTCACCGCCGACGCCTCGCTCGACCTGCGGGCCAACCCGAACCAGGACGCGCAGGGCATCGCGATCGAGTCCCACCTCGACCGCGGCCGCGGTGCGGTCTCGACCGTCCTGGTCCAGCGCGGAACGCTGCGCATCGGCGACACGATGGTGGTCGGCGACGCGTACGGCCGCGTCCGGGCGATGCTCGACGACAAGGGCAACAACGTCGAGGAGGCGACCCCGTCGACTCCCGTCCTCGTCCTGGGTCTCACCAACGTCCCGGGTGCCGGCGACAACTTCCTGGTCGTCGACGAGGACCGCACGGCCCGCCAGATCGCCGAGAAGCGCGCCGCGCGGGAGCGCAACGCCGCCTTCGCCAAGCGCGTCCGCCGGGTGTCCCTGGAGGACCTCGACAAGGTGCTCAAGGCCGGTCTCGTCCAGGAACTCAACCTCATCATCAAGGGCGACGCGTCCGGTGCGGTCGAGGCCCTGGAGTCCTCCCTGCTCCAGCTCGACGTCGGCGAGGAGGTCGACATCCGCGTCCTGCACCGCGGCGTGGGTGCGGTCACCGAGTCGGACATCGACCTGGCCATGGGCTCCGACGCCATCGTCATCGGCTACAACGTCCGCGCGGCCGGCCGTGCCGCGCAGATGGCGGAGCGCGAGGGCGTCGACGTCCGGTACTACTCGGTCATCTACCAGGCGATCGAGGAGATCGAGGCGGCGCTCAAGGGCCTCCTCAAGCCGGAGTACGAAGAGGTCGAGCTCGGCACGGCGGAGATCCGCGAGGTCTTCCGCTCGTCCAAGCTGGGCAACATCGCCGGTGTCCTCATCCGTTCGGGCGAGGTCAAGCGCAACACCAAGGCGCGCCTCATCCGCGACGGCAAGGTCATCGCGGAGAACCTCAACATCGAGGGTCTGCGCCGCTTCAAGGACGACGTCACCGAGATCCGCGAGGGCTTCGAGGGTGGTATCAACCTCGGAAACTTCAACGACATCAAGATCGACGACGTCATCGCGACGTACGAGATGCGCGAGAAGCCGCGCGCCTGATCGCGTCCGATCGCAGCAGTGAGCAGGGGCCGGTCGGCGGAACTTATTCCGTCGATCGGCCCCGGCCGTTGCGTGTACGGTTCCCGGTGTACCCGCCCTCTGGTGGGCGGGGCCACTGACCCCGAACCGGCGGGACATCCGGACACACATGTACGTGGGGACACTGTCCTTCGATCTGCTCCTCGGCGACGTACGGTCGCTGAAGGAGAAGCGTTCCGTCGTCAGGCCGATCGTCGCCGAGCTCCAGCGCAAGTTCGCGGTGAGCGCGGCGGAGGTCGGCGGCCAGGACCTCCACCGGCGGGCCGAGATCGGCGTCGCGATGGTGACGGGGGACCCGGGACACCTCAGCGACGTGCTGGACCGGTGCGAGCGGCTCGTCGCCGCCCGGCCGGAGGTGGAGCTGCTGTCGGTGCGCCGCAGGCTCCACACTGATGAAGACTGATTTTGAGCAAGGCGAGAAGGAGAAGGACCAGTGGCCGACAACGCGCGGGCGAAGAAGCTGGCGGACCTCATCCGGGAGGTGGTCGCCGAGAAGCTGCAGCGCGGCATCAAGGACCCCCGCCTGGGTACGCACGTGACCATCACGGACACCCGCGTCACCGGTGACCTGCGGGAGGCCACGGTCTTCTACACGGTCTACGGCGACGACGAGGAGCGCGCGAGCGCCGCGGCCGGCCTGGAGAGCGCCAAGGGCATCCTCCGCTCGGCCGTGGGCCGGGCGGCGGGGACCAAGTTCACCCCGACGCTGACCTTCGTGGCCGACGCCCTCCCGGAGAACGCCCGCACCATCGAGGACCTCCTCGACAAGGCGCGCGCCTCCGACGCCCAGGTGCGGGAGGCGTCCTCGGGCGCCTCCTTCGCGGGTGAAGCCGACCCGTACAAGAAGCCGGGCGAGGACGACACCGCCGAATGAGCGACAGGACCCCCACGCCCGACGGCCTCGTCATCGTCGACAAGCCGTCGGGCTTCACTTCGCACGACGTCGTGGCCAAGATGCGCGGGATCGCGAAGACCCGCCGCGTCGGCCACGCCGGAACGCTCGACCCCATGGCCACGGGCGTCCTCGTCCTCGGCGTGGAGCGGGCGACCAAGCTCCTCGGTCACCTCGCGCTGACCGAGAAGGAGTACCTGGGCACCATCCGCCTGGGCCAGACCACGATCACCGACGACGCCGAGGGCGAGATCACGGCGTCGGTCGACGCGTCGAAGGTCACCCGCGAGCGGATCGACGCCGGTGTGGCGGAGCTGACCGGCGCCATCATGCAGGTGCCGTCGAAGGTCTCCGCGATCAAGATCGACGGCAAGCGGTCGTACGCGCGCGTGCGCGGTGGCGAGGAGTTCGAGATCCCGGCCCGCCCGGTCACCGTCTCCTCCTTCCGGGTGTACGACGTCCGCGAGGCCGTCGCCGAGGACGGCACCCCCGTGGTCGACCTGGTCGTCTCGGTGGTCTGCTCCTCCGGTACGTACATCCGGGCGCTCGCCCGGGACCTCGGCGCCGGTCTCGGCGTCGGCGGCCACCTGACCGCGCTGCGCCGCACCCGGGTCGGCCCGTACAAGCTGGACTCGGCCAGGACCCTGGACCGGCTCCAGGAGGAGCTGACGGTCATGCCGGTCGCGGACGCGGCCGCGGCGGCGTTCCCGCGCTGGGACGTGGACGAGAAGCGGGCCAGGCTGCTGCTCAACGGCGTGCGCCTGGAGATGCCGGAGTACCCGAAGGGCCCCGTCGCGGTCTTCGGGCCGGAGGGGAAGCTGCTCGCCCTGGTCGAGGACCAGCGGGGCAAGGCGAAGAGCCTCGCGGTCTTCGGCTGACGAGCCGACGGGCCCCGGGCCCATGAGTGGGGCGGGTACGCGCGCGCGTACCCGCCCCACTCTCGTCCCCCCAGGAGGGCCCTGTCCGCGAAAGTCACGGGAATTCACTCCACCGGGGAGGCGCTCGGGGCGAAAAGGGGAGTGCGAGGGGGCGCGTTCGCCCTCGCGCGCCGCCGTGCGATCACGGGCCGCCTACCGTCGTCACCATGGGACGCGGGGACCTGGCGACGCTGGTGCGGATCTGCGATCCGGCGGGGCGGACGCGCGGCACCGGTTTCCTCGCCGACCACCACGGAACGGTCGTCACCAGCCATGAGGCCGTCGACGGACTCAGCCGCGTGCTGCTGCGCGCGCCCGACGACCGCAGCTGGCTCGCCGAGGCCGGGGCCGTCACCCCCCTGCCCGAGAGCGGACTCGCCCTCGTCCGCAGCGAAGGGCTCGGCGTCCGCCCCCTGCCGCTCGCCACCCGCCCCGAGATCGAGCCCGGCACGTACGTCCGGATCGAGGCCCACGGCTGGCGCGAGGCCCGCGTCCTCGGCCCCGCCGCCGTCACGTACACCGCCGCCGACCGCTTCCACGACCTCGACCAGGCCCTCGAACTCGCCATCGGCACCGAGGGCGCCGAGGCGCTCCGGCGCGGCGGCCGGGCCGCCGGCAGCCCCGTCCTCGACACCGCCACCGGCACCGTCCTCGCCGTCCTCGGCACCGCCCTCCACGGCGGCCGCAGAGCCGCCGGGTACGCGGTCCCGCTCCGGCCCGACGGCCCGCTCACCGACCTGCTGCGGCGCAACGCCGCCACCGTCCCCGCCTACGGCCCCGACCTCAACCTCGCCGGGATCCTGGAGCTCACCGCCACCTCCACCGGCCCCGTGGGCGACCCCGGCCCCTGGCCCGAACCCGTCGAGCGCGCCGCGTGCGCCCGCGAACTCGACCGCTTCACCACCGGGGACGCCCCCGTCCTCGCCCTGGTCGGCGCCCCCGGCACCGGCCGCACCACCGCCCTCGCCGCGCTCTGCGCCCGCCGCGCCCGGGGCGAGGCCCCGGCCCCCACGATCCGGCTGCGCGGCGCCGACCTGCGCTCCGAGGACCACTCCCTCGCCGACGCCGTCGGCCGCGCCCTGGAGCGGGCCGGGCGGATCGTCGCCGCCTCCGGGGCCCTCGGCGACACCACCACCGCCACCCCCGAGCGGGCCGCCGCCCTCGCCCGGGAGGCCGGCCGGCCGCTCCTCGTCGTCCTCGACGGCCCCGAGGAGATGCCCCCGCTCCTCGCCCACCGGCTCCCCGCCTGGACCGGGGCCACCGAACGGTGGCTCCGCGCCCACGGGGTCCGGCTGGCCACCGCCTGCCGCCCCGAGCACTGGGAGCGGGCGGGCGCGCTCTACGGCTCCGGGGCCCTGCACCGCCCCGCGCCCGGGGAGAACGGGGACGGGCTCCCGCCGGCCGTCGTCCTCGGCCCGTACACCGAGGCGGAGGCCCGGGCCGTACGCGAGGGGTACGGGCTCCGCGAGACGGACCTCGCCGAGGCGGACGCCCGGCACCCGCTCGCGCTGCGGCTGCTCGCCGAGGTCCGGGCCGCGCTGCCCGGCGAGGTGCCGGGGCGGCCCTGCCGCGAGGAGGTCTTCACCGCCCACCTCGACCTGATGTGCCTGCGGACCGCCGTCCGCATCGCCGCCGGGACCCGGCCCCTGATCCGGGGGACCGCCGTCCGCCGGCTCGCCGCGCGCGTGACCGGCCGGGTCCACGAGGCGGCCCGCCGCTGCCTCGGCCCCGGCCACGGCGTCCTCGACCGCGCCTCCTTCGAGGAGCTGTTCCCCTGGCGGGAGGGCTGGGCCCCGGCCGTCCTCACCGAGGGCCTCCTCGTCCCGGCCGGCTCCGGCTACCGCTTCGCCCACGAGGAGCTCGCCGACTGGCTCCAGGCCGCCCACCTGGACCTGGACACGGCCCTCCACGCCCTGGTCCACACCCACCACGAGAACCGGACACCGGACGCGCCGGGCAGCACCAGCCTCCAGGGCCCGGGCGGTACGGCCGCTGTCGGCCCCTTCGCATCCCCGGGAGTTCCCGGTCCAGGGGCCGTGCGTGCCCAGAGCCCCGGCAGTACGGCCGCTGCCGGGCCCTTCGCGCCTCCGGACGGCCCCGGCGGTACGGAAGCAGGCCCCCGGCTCCTCGACGGGGCGGTCGCCTCCGACTTCCCCGCGAGCCCGGGTGCCCCCGGCTCCCCGGACTTCCCCGCCGGCCCCGGAGCCGTCACGGGTTCCGAAGCTCCCGGCTCCCCGGCGGGCCCGGGCGTGTCCGGGCCCCGTACGGCCCCGGACGTCTCCGGGTCGCCCCCGGGGTCCGGCGCCCCCGGGGCCGCCGCAGGCCCGGCGCCCCTCCCAGGGGCGGGCGCCGCGCGTCCGCAGGCGCCCCCCGTCCCCCGGCACCGGATCGGGCCCGTGCTTCAGGCGCTGCTGCTCGAACACCGGGAGCGGGGGGCCGGCGGGTCCGTGCCGCGGCTCGCCGGGCTCGTCGAGGCGCTCGCGCGGTTCGCGGACGCCGGCGAGGACGGGGGCGGGGACGGGGCCTGGTGGGCCGCGCGGCTGCTCGGGGAGAGCCTGCGGCGCGTGCCGGACCCCCGGCCCTGCCTGCCCGTCCTGCGGCTGCTCGCCGACCGGATCGGCGCCCGCCCGGGGCGCCGCCCCGCCTTCGCCGCCTTCGGGCCCGAGTTCTGGCGGGGCCTCGCGGTCGGCGAGGACGAGCGGATCGACCTGCTGCGCCGGCTCGTCACCGCCGACCCGCCGGGCGAGGACCGCTGGTTCGCCGCGGTCGCCGGGCTGCTCGCCGCCGACCCCCGGGGCGTCCAGCCGCTCCTGTGCCGCTGGTTCGGCGACGCCCGTCCGCTGCCCGCCGCCCCGCACGCCACCGTCGCCACCGGCGCCCAGGCCCTCCTGCACGCCCACCGGCACCTCGCCGTGGACGACCTGTGCGAGGCGCTGGTCGCCACCGCCCACCCCCTCGCCGAAGGCCTCCTCACCGCGCTCGCCCGGGACGATACCTCCGCCCTCTGCCGGGCCGTCGACCGCTGGGCCCACGACGACGGGCGCCCGGAGCGGCGCGCCGCGGCCGCCGCGTACGGGCACCTGGCCGCCGGCCGCGCCACCGCCCCCGCCGACCGCGAGCTCCTGCGCTACGCCGCCCTCGCCCTCCTCGCCCGCCCCGCCGACCGGGACCTGCACGGCGCCGCCCTCGGCCTCCTGATCCGCGACCCCGAGTCCCGCGACCGCCACCTGCCCCGCGCCGCGATCGACCCCGGCGTCCCCGTGGACGCCCTCGTCGAAGCCCTCGCCACCCACCCCGACGAAGTCCTCGACGCCCTCTGGAGCCGGCTCGACGCCCCCGGAGGGGACCCGGCCGCCGTCCTGGGGGCCCTCGCCGGGATCGACGCGCCCGCCCCCGCCCGCCGCGTCGCCGCCCTCGTCCGCGACCACGCCCTCCTGCGCCCCGGGGACGCCCCGCACGTGGCCGCCTTCGTGGACCAGCGCCTCGAAGCCGGTCCCGAGGCCGGGACCGTACTGCTCCCGCTGGTCGGCGATCTGATCCGGAGCCGGTCCGTCCCCCTCCGCCGCGCCCTCGCCCCCGTGCTCGCCGCCCCCGGCACCGGCGCCTCCCGCCACCTGCGGGCCGAGCTGCTCGACGTACTCCTGGAGCACGAGCGGTACGAGGCCGAGGCCGGGGAGACCTCCGTCCTGGAGGCCCTTCTGACCGCCGCCGCCGAGGACGCGGAGCGGCGCAGCGAGCCCCGCACCCGGCGGCTCACCCACCGGGCCGGCCTGCTGTGCGTCCGCACCGCCGAGGGCGCCGCGCGGCTCGACCGGCTCCTCGCCGCCCTCGTCCGCGAGTGGCCCGTCTTCACCGAACTCCTCGGCGGCTGGATCGTCGCCGACCCCGGCGACTGGGCGCCGCTCCTCGGCATCGAGACCCTCGACGCGCTGCGCTTCCCCGGCACCCCCATGCCGATGCGTGCCGACGGGCGTGGGCATGGCAGTCTTAGACCTGCGTAATCGGCGAACAGGCGGACGAGGAGCGGTCACAGTGCAGCGCTGGCGTGGCTTGGAGGACATCCCCCAGGACTGGGGGCGCAGCGTCGTCACCATCGGCTCCTACGACGGCGTGCACCGCGGGCACCAGCTGATCGTCGGGCGGGCCGTCGAGCGCGCCCGCGAGCTCGGCGTCCCCTCCGTCGTGGTCACCTTCGACCCGCACCCCTCCGAGGTCGTACGCCCCGGCAGCCACCCGCCGCTGCTCGCCCCGCACCACCGGCGCGCCGAGCTGATGGCCGGGCTCGGCGTGGACGCGGTGCTCGTGCTGCCGTTCACCGCCGAGTTCTCCCAGCTCTCCCCGGCCGACTTCATCGTCAAGGTCCTCGTCGACAAGCTGCACGCCAGGACCGTCATCGAGGGCCCCAACTTCCGCTTCGGCCACCGGGCCGCCGGCGACGTCGCCTTCCTCGCCGAGCTCGGCGCCACCTACGACTACGAGGTCGAGGTGGTCGACCTGTACGTCAGCGGCAGCGCGGGCGGCGGCGAGCCCTTCTCCTCCACCCTCACCCGCCGCCTGGTCGCCGAGGGCGACATGGCCGGGGCCGCCGAGATCCTCGGCCGCCCGCACCGCGTCGAGGGCGTCGTGGTCCGCGGCGCCCAGCGCGGCCGCGAGCTCGGCTTCCCGACCGCCAACGTCGAGACCCTGCCGCACACCGCGGTCCCGGCCGACGGCGTCTACGCGGGCTGGCTGACGGCCGCCGGGGAGCGGATGCCGGCGGCCATCTCGGTCGGCACGAACCCGCAGTTCGACGGCACCGAACGGACCGTCGAGGCGTACGCGATCGACCGCGAGGGCCTCGACCTGTACGGGCTGCACGTGGCCGTCGACTTCCTGGCGTACGTGCGCGGGATGCTGCGCTTCGACACCCTGGACGACCTGCTCCTGGCGATGGCCGACGACGTGAAGCGCTGCCGCGAGCTGACGGGGGAGTACGACCGGGAGCACCCGGAGCAGGTCTGATCCGTCGGGGCCGAAGCACCCGGAGCGGGCCCGGCCCGCCGGGTCCGGGGCTCCCTCCCGGCCCGCTCAGTCAGCCTTCTCCCTCCCCACCCAGTGGCAGGCCACCGCGCCCGCCCCGCCGCCGGGCAGGACCGGCAGGTCCTCGCCCCGGCACCGGTCCGCGACCGCCTCCGCCGCGCCCGAGGCGAGGACCTGGCAGCGGGCGTGGAAGCGGCAGCCGGAGGGGATCCGGGACGGGTCCGGGGGCTCGCCCGTCAGCACCACCGGCGTCCCCTCGGACTCGGGGAGCACCGAGAGCAGCGCCCGCGTGTACGGGTGCCGGGGGTTCGTCAGGACGGACTCCACCGGGCCCGTCTCCACGACCCGGCCCAGGTACATCACCGCCACCCGGTCCGCGATGTTCCACGCGAGGCCCAGATCGTGCGTCACCACCAGGGCCGACAGGCCCAGTTCGTCGCGCAGCCGCAGCAGCAGCGCCAGGATCTCGCCCCGTACGGACGCGTCCAGGGAGGCCACCGGCTCGTCCGCGACGATCAGTTCGGGCTCCAGGACCAGCGCGCCCGCGATGACCACCCGCTGACGCTGCCCGCCGGACAGCTCGTGCGGGTAGCGCAGGAAGAAGCGCTCCGGCGGGCGCAGTCCGGCCCGCGCCAGGGCCTCGGCGACGGCGGCCCGCTCGTCCCCCGCGTACCCGTGGATCCGCAGCCCCTCCGCCACCGCGTCGTACACGGTGTGCCGGGGGTTCAGCGAACCGCTCGGGTCCTGGAGGACCAGCTGCGCCCGCTTCCGGTACGACTTGAGGGCTCCGGAGGAGTACGCGAGCGGCCTCCCGTCGAAGGCGACCGTGCCCGAGGTGGGCCGGACCAGGCCGAGCAGCGAGCGGGCCAGGGTCGTCTTGCCGCAGCCCGACTCCCCGACGAGGGCCACGATCTCGCCCGCGCCGATGTCCAGGTCCACCCCGTCCACCGCCCGGGCGGGCGGCGCGCCCCGGCGCCCGGGGAAGACCACGCGCAGGTCCCGCGCCGAGAGCAGCGCCCCGGTCGCCGTCCCCGGCTCCGGGCGCGCGGTGGTGTCCGTACTCATGAAGCGCTCCCCACGTGCACGCAGGCGGCCCGGCGTCCCGCGCCCGCCTCCCGCAGTTCCTGGTCGAGCTCCCCGCAGGCGTCGAGCGCCACCGGGCAGCGCGGGTGGAAGGTGCAGCCGCCGGGCAGGGCGGCCGGGTCCGGCGGATCGCCCGGCAGACCGCGCGGCGCCCGCCGGGAGGCGAGGTCCCCGATGCGCGGGAACGCCGAGGACAGCGCCCGCCCGTAGGGGTGCGCGGCCGCCTCGTACACCTCCCGGGCCGGGCCCTCCTCGACGACCCGGCCCGCGTACATCACGGCGAGCCGGTCGCAGGTGTCGGCCAGGACCGCCAGGTCGTGGCTGATCATCAGGAGGCTGATCGACTGCTCGGCGACCAGGCCCTCGATCAGGCGCAGGATCTGCGCCTGGATCATCACGTCGAGCGCGGTCGTCGGCTCGTCCGCGACGATCAGCCGGGGGTCGCAGGCGAGCGCCATCGCGATCATCACGCGCTGCCGCTGCCCGCCGGACAGCTCGTGCGGATACGCGGCGGCGCGGGCGGCGGGCAGGCCGACGTGTTCGAGGAGTTCCCCGACCCGCTTGCGGGCCGCCGCCGGGGTCGCCCGGCCGTGCACGAGCAGCGGCTCCGCGATCTGGTCCCCGATCCGGTGCACGGCGTTCAGCGAGTGCATCGCGCCCTGGAAGACGATCGACGCGCCCGCCCAGCGCACGGCCCGCAGCCGCCCCCAGGACATCGCGAGGACGTCCTCGCCGTCGAGCAGGATCTCGCCCTCCAGGCGCGCCGACGCCGGGAGCAGCCGGAGCAGCGCGAGCGCGAGCGTGGACTTGCCGCAGCCGGACTCCCCGGCCACGCCCAGCTTGGTGCCCGCCTCCAGGGTCAGGTCCACCCCGCGCACGGCGGGCACGGCCGTCGCGCCCGACCCGTACGTCACCCTGAGGTCCCGTACCTCCAGCAGGCTCATCGCCCCACCCCCAGCTTCGGGTTGAGCACGGACTCGACGGCCCGGCCGCACAGCGTGAACGCGAGCGCGACGAGTGCGATCGCGATGCCGGGCGGGGCCAGGTACCACCAGTGCCCGGACGAGACCGCGCCGGCCTCGCGGGCGTCCTGGAGCATCCCGCCCCAGGAGACCACCGTCGGGTCGCCCAGGCCCAGGAAGGCGAGGGTGGCCTCGGTGAGGATGGCGGTCGAGATGCCGAGCGTGGTCTGCGCGAGGACCAGCGGCATCACGTTCGGCAGCACGTGCCGGGTCATGACGTGCCGGTGGCCGCCGCCGAGCGCGGTCGCCCGCTCGATGTACGGGCGGGACTCCACCGCGATGGTCTGCGCCCGCACCAGACGGGCGGTGGTCGGCCACGAGGTCACCCCGATCGCCAGGACCACCGTCCACATCGACCGGGACATCACGGTGGCGAGCACGATCGCCAGGACGAGCGCCGGCATCACCAGGAACCAGTCGGTGATCCGCATGACGACGGTCGAGAACCAGCCGCCGTAGTGCCCGGCGACGATCCCCACCAGGGTGCCGATGGCGACCGAGAGGGCCGCCGCGAGCAGACCGACGAGCAGCGAGATCCGCGCGCCCCAGATCAGCAGCCCGAGCAGCGAGCGCCCGAACTGGTCGGTACCGAGCGGGAACGCGGCGCTCGGGGACTCCAGGGCCGTGCCCGGCGCCTTCGTCACCGACTGCACGTCGGCGCCGACGAGCAGCGGGGCGGCGAGCGCGAGCAGGGCGATCAGGACGAGTCCGGCGAGGCCGTGGAGCCCGGCGCGGTGGGTGCGGTACTGCTTCCAGAAGCGGACCGCCGAGGCCTTGCGGCGCTGCCGGGCGAGGGAGGCCGCGGAGGGCGGCTTCCGCGCGGGCTCCGGTCGTTCGGGGGCCGGCTCCAGGGGTTCCGGCGCGGATTCCGCAAGGGGCTCCGGGACGGATTCCGGTGTGGGTTCCGGCGCGGGCGTCGCGGAGGTCGTGGAGGAGGTCATCGGCCCACCCGGGGGTCGAGCAGCGGATAGAGCAGGTCGGCGAGCAGGTTCATCAGGATCATCGCTCCGGCGAAGACCACGAACAGGCCCTGCACCAGCGGCAGGTCGGGCACGCTCAGCGCCTGGTAGAAGAGCCCGCCGAGCCCCGGCCAGGAGAACACCGTCTCCACCAGGATCGAACCGGCCGCCACGTGGCCCAGATTGATGAAGATCATGGTCACGGTCGGGAGCAGCGCGTTCGGCACGGCGTGCCTGCGGCGCACGACGTCGTCGCGCAGCCCCTTCGCCCGCGCCGTCGTCAGGTAGTCGCCGCCCATCTCGTCCAAGAGTGAGGAGCGCATCACGAGCAGCGTCTGCGCGTAGCCGACCGCCACCAGCGTCACCACCGGCAGGACCAGGTGGTGGGCGACGTCCAGGACGTACGCGAGACCGGTCTCGCCCGTGCCCGACTCCATGCCGCCGGTCGGGAAGAGCCCGGGGACCGGCCCCATGCCGACGGAGAAGACGATGATGAGGAGCAGACCGAGCCAGAAGGACGGCACCGACCACAGGGTCAGCGCGATCCCGGTGTTCAGCTTGTCCCCGAGGCCGCCGTGGCGCCAGGCCGAGCGGGTCCCGAGCCACAGCCCGAGCGCCGAGTAGATCACCACCGCGACCCCGGTGAGCAGCAGCGTCGCCGGCAACTTCTCCCAGATCAGCTCCCCGACGGGGGCGCGGAACTGGAACGAGGTGCCGAGGTCGCCCGTCAGGGCCTTCGCGCAGTAGTCGGTGAACTGCTGCCAGAGCGGCAGGTCGAGCCCGAACTGGCGCCGCAGCGTGGCCAGTTGCTCGGCCGAGGTGGGCACGCCGTGGGTCATCGCCTTCACCGGGTCGCCGGGGATGATCCGGAACAGGAAGAAGCTGGTGACGAGCACGGCGAAGAGCGAGACGAGCGCGCCGCCCAGCTTCCCCGCCGCGTGGCGGAGGTAGCCGGAGGAGGCGCCGGTGCGGGGCGCGCCGTCCGCGGCGCGGGCCTGGTCGGCCCGCACCGCGTCGGCGGGGGTGCTGGTCGTCGCCACGGACTACTCGCGGTCGTCGGCGGTGGAGCGGCGGCGACGGGCGGCCCAGACGCCCGCGCCGAGGAGGACGACCGCGGCGGGGCCGACGACCAGCCAGATCCCGGCCGACGCGGAGTCCTTCGCGGCCCCCGGGGCCGAGGCCGCGGGCACGGCCGACCACCAGCTCCAGTAGCCGTCCTGCCCCCACAGGTTCCCGGCCGCCTCGGGCATGGTGGTGATGGACGCGATCTGGTCCGTGCGGTACGCCTCCAGGGCGTTCGGATAGGCCATGACGTTCATGTACCCCGTGTCGTACAGGCGGGACTGCATCCGCTTCACCAGATCCGCCCGCTTGGCGGTGTCGTACTCCACCGCCTGCTGCGCGTAGAGCCCGTCGAACTCCTCGTCGCAGATGAAGTTGTCGGTGGCCCCGCTGTCCTTCGGGGTGGCCGGGAGGGCGCCGCAGGTGTGGATGGAGAGGACGTAGTCCGGGTCCGGGTTGACCGACCAGCCGTCGAACGCGAGGTCGTAGTCGCCCTTCGTCCACGGGTCCGAGACGCTGTCCAGGCACTCGACCTTCAGGCCGATGCCGAGCTTCCCCCACCACTCCTGGAGGTACTTGCCGACCGCCTTGTCGTTCGGGTCGGTGGCGTGGCAGAGGATCCGGAAGTCCAGCGGCCTCCCGTCCTTGCCGACCCGCTTGCCCTCGGCGTTCTTCCGGTACCCGGCGGCGTCGAGGACCTTCTCGGCCTCCTCCGGGTCGTACCTCCGCTTCTGGTCCCCGTCGGGCTTCCAGAAGTACGAGCCGAAACGGGGCGGGATGTAGCCCTCGCCCTCGACGGCGTGGCCCTGGAAGACCTTGTCGACGAGGGTGGTGCGGTCGACCGCGAGGAAGAGCGCCTTGCGCACGGCCGGGTCGAGCAGCGCCTTGTGCCCGTTGCCGAAGGTCTTGCCGTCCTGCGACCGGGCGCCCGGGTTGGTGGCGAGGGCGAAGAAGCGGCGGCCGGGCGCGTCGTTGACCTTGATGTTCTTCTGGGTCTTCAGCGCGTCGGCCTGGGCCGGCGTCAGGTTCGGTACGAAGGACACCTCGCCCTTCTGGAGGGCGGCGACGGCGGCGTCCCCGTCCTTGTAGTACTTGAAGACCAGCTCGTCGAACTTGGGGGCGCCCCGCCAGAACTTCCTGTTCGGCTTGAGCTTGATGTACTGGTCGACCTTGTAGTCGGTGATGACGAAGGGCCCGTTGCCCACGATGGGGAACTGCTGGTCGTTGTTGAACTTCGAGAAGTCGCCGACCTTCTCCCAGACGTGCTTGGGCACGATCGGCACGTCGAGCGCGGTCATCGTCGCCTGCGGCTTCTTCAGCTTGACGACGAGGGTCTGCGGGTCGGGCGCGGTGACCTTCTCGAAGTTCGCGGTGAAACTGCCGTTGGCGGTGGCGGCGTTCGGGTCGGTCATCATCTTGTTGAAGGTCCAGGCCGCGTCCTCGGCGGTCGCCTGCGTCCCGTCCGACCAGTACGAGTCCCCGCGGATCGTGTACGTCCACGTCAGCTTGTCGGGCGAGGGCTTCCACTCGGTCGCCAGGCCCGGGACCGTACGGGCGTCCTTCGGGTCGTAGTTCGTCAGGTACTCGTAGGCCAGGCGGTGGATGCTGGTCGAGGTGAGCTTCTGGGCGAGGAACGGGCTCAGCGAGTCGATGCTCTGCGAGACCGCCACCGTGAGCGTGGTGCCGCCGGCCTTGTCGTCCTCCGCCCGCGCGGCGCCGGGGGCGACGGCGAGCGAGGTGGCGGCGACGCCGGAGGCGAGCAGGACACGGAGGGCTCCGTGGGCTCTGTGGGGTCTGCGGGCGGGGCGGGGTGGGACCTTCGTGACCATGACCATGGGACGTGACCTCGCGTCGGAGTTTCTGTCGTGGATCTTGGGCTGACGGTGAGTGAAGCGAAGGTGTATCAGCGGTGGTCTGCCGTCGTCAACGATGGCTCAAACCCCTTGTGGGCTGCGGGAATGCCAAGAGGCCCCGTATCGGACGACCGATACGGGGCCTCATTGGTCTACTCCTGTGACGCCCTACTGCTGAGGGGCTGGCGGCGCCTGCGGAGGGGCCGGCGGGCCGGCCTGCGGGGGCAGCGGCTGTCCGGCGTGCTGCTCGGGAAGCTCCTGCGGCGGAGCCGGCTGCTGCTGCCAGGCCGGGGGGACGCCGGGGACGCCGGGCTGTCCGGAATGCGCCGGGTAGGGCTGACCGGGATACGGCGCCTGGGGGGCGTACGGCTGTCCGGGCGCCGCCGCCTGGCCGGGCAGCGGCTGCGCGGGCCGGGGCTGGGCCGGGGCGAACTGACCGGGCATCGGGCCGGGGGCCTGCCCCGGCTGTCCGGGCTGCCCCGGTACGGCCTGGCCGGGGGCCGGGTACGCCTGCGGCGGGTAGGGCTGCCCGGGCTGGGGGGCCTGGGGCGCGTACGGCTGACCGGGGGAGGGCTGACCGGGCGCGTACTGCCCCGGCAGCGGCTGTCCGGGCTGGCCGGGCTGACCCGGCTGGGCGGGCGGGAACTGCCCGGGCTGGCCGTACTGCCCGGGCTGACCGTACTGCCCGGGCTGGCCGTACTGCCCGGGCTGATCGTGCTGGCCCGGATACGGCTGTCCCGGCATCGGCGGGGCCATGTGCGGGGGCACCGCGCCCGGGCCGTCGCCGGTCCACAGGCCCTGCGCCTGCTGCGCCCGCGCGAAGTCCTCGGCCACCATCGCCGACAGGTGGAAGTACGCCTCGCGGGTCTTCGGCCGCATCATGTCGAGGTCGACCTCGGCACCGGCCGCCAGGTGCTCGTCGAAGGGCACGACCACGACCCCGCGGCAACGGGTCTGGAAGTGCTGCACGATGTCCTCGACCTTGATCATCTTGCCGGTCTCGCGGACCCCGGAGATGACGGTGATGGAGCGCTGCACCAGGTCCGCGTAACCGTGCGCGGAGAGCCAGTCCAGGGTGGTCGACGCGCTGGAGGCGCCGTCCACGGAGGGCGTCGAGATGATGATGAGCTGGTCGGCGAGGTCGAGCACCCCGCGCATGGCGCTGTAGAGCAGGCCGGTGCCCGAGTCGGTGAGGATGATCGGGTACTGCTTGCCCAGGACGTCGATCGCCCGCCGGTAGTCCTCGTCGTTGAAGGTCGTGGAGACGGCCGGGTCCACGTCGTTGGCGAGGATCTCCAGACCCGAGGGCGCCTGCGAGGTGAACCGGCGGATGTCCATGTACGAGTTGAGGTACGGGATCGCCTGCACCAGGTCGCGGATGGTCGCCCCGGTCTCGCGCCGCACCCGGCGGCCCAGGGTGCCGGCGTCCGGGTTGGCGTCGATCGCCAGGATCTTGTCCTGCCGCTCGGTCGCCAGGGTCGCGCCGAGCGCGGTGGTCGTCGTGGTCTTGCCGACGCCGCCCTTGAGCGAGATGACCGCGATCCGGTAGCAGGAGAGGACCGGCGTCCGGATCAGGTCCAGCTTCCGCTGCCGCTCCGCCTCCTCCTTCTTGCCGCCGAGCTTGAAGCGGGAGGCGGCGCCGGGGGTGCGGCTGGACTTGGGCTTCTGCTTGTTGTTCCGCAGCAGCCGGTCGGAGGAGAGCTCGACGGCCGCGTTGTACCCGAGCGGGGCGCCCGGCACGGACCGCTCCCGCTGGTCGTGCGTCACGGGCGAGGGCCAGGCGGCCCCGGTGCGGGGATCGACGGGCGGCTGCGCGTCGTGCGCCGCCTGCGGCTGGGACTGCTGAGGGGCCTGCGGCTGTGCCGGTGCCTGGGGAGCCTGCGGGGGTACGGCGCCGGGGTGCGGGAATCCGTACCCGCCCGGGCCCTGGGCCTGCGGCGGCACACCGCCGGGCGGCTGCTGCGGGTAGCCGTAACCGGCCTGCTGCGGAGGCGTACCGGGGTGGGGGAAGCCGTAACCGCCCTGAGGGGCCGGAGCCGGGGCAGGGGGCTGCTGGTGCTGGGGCGCCTGGGGGGCCTGAGGAGGCTGCGGGGCCTGCGGGTAGCCGTAGCCGCCGGGCTCCTGGGCCTGCGGGGGTACAGGGGCGGGCGCGCCGGGCGCGGACGCGGGCGCCGGCCAGGCGGCGGCGGGCGGCAGCGGCGCGGCCGGGGGCACCGGCTGGGCGCCCGGCACCGGCTGCGCGGGCCACTGCTGGGCGGCGGCGGGGGCGGCCGGCTGGAACGACGGCGGCAGCGGCGGCAGTCCGGGCGCGGCCCCGGCCTGCGGCCCGGGGGGCGGGAAGGAACCGGGGGCGGGGGCGGCGGGTGCCGGAGGAGCCTCGGGCGCCGGGGAGGCGACCTGGGGCCCGGCGGGCCGCTCGGGGGCCGGGGCCTCTCCGACGGGAGCGTCCTCGGCCCGGGCCTCCTCGGCCGGAGCGTCCTCGGAGCGGAAGCCCTCGGGGGAGGCGCTGTCGAAGGAGGCGCCGTCAGTGGTGGCGCCCTCAGCGGTGCCGCCGTCAGTGGTGCCGGCCGTCGCGTCGGCCCCGTCCGGGCGGGCCTCGTCCGCGACGGACTTCGCCGCGTCCTCGCCGTCCCGGTCCGCCGGGGCCCGCGTGACGTCGTCCTCGGAGGCCCGCCCGGACGCGGTGCCGGCGTCGTCGGCCGACTCCTCCCGCACCGCGGCGGAAGACGCGTCGCCGTCGGACGACGGCACGGAGGACGCCTCGGGCGATGCGGAGACGGCCTCGGACGGTACGGAGGGCACCTCGGGCGACGCGGGGACGGCCTCCAACGGCACGGAGGGCACTTCCGAAGGAACAGGGGTCGCACCCGGAGAAGCCGCCGCGCCCCCGTCCTCGCCGCCCGCCGAGGCGGACCGCGCCGCCGCGGCGCGCTCCGCGATCTCCTCCATCTCCCGCCGCATCGCCACGGGGGAGAACCGCATCGTCGCGCCGCTCTCCAGATCACCGTTGCCGAAGGGCCCCGAGGACGCCTCGGGCGACAGGGGCGCGGCGGGGGCGGGCGGCACGGGAGCCGCCGGCGGGTGCGCCGGGTTCGCGGGGAAGCCGTTTCCGGCGGGCGGGCCGGGCACGCCGACCGGCGCCCCCGTCGGCGGAGGCGGGTACTGCTGCCCGGTGACCGCGCCGGAGGCTTCGCCCGACGTGCTCTGCGCGTACCAGGCGGGCGGCGTGTAGTCGATGGTGAACTCGCCCGTCAGCTCCGCGGCGTCCACGTCGGAATCGTCGGCAGAGGGGTCCCAGCCCCCGTGGATGTCGTCCCGATCGCCGTTCACTCTGCCTCCTGGTGTGGTCGAGCACCCTCGTGCCGTCGTGGGTGGGGGCCACCGTTCACTTCCGATGGGCCCGGCTCTCCCCCTGGAGCACGGCGGACGGGTCCGAGGGTTCTCCTGCCGTGCCCCGGTCCAGCCTAATCGTCCCCGCCACCGCCGCGGCAGGCCCGTCCGTCCCGCGCCCGCCCCGCACCCGTCCCTTCCGTCGCGCGGTGCCCCGAAGTGACGCCGGTGCGGCGCAGCGTGAGGGAGAAGGCGGGCGAAACGGTATGACCGCGCACGATTTCGGGCCCGGAACGCCGGACCGGCGGTCGCGGGCCCGTCTCCGGGCACACGACCGCCGGTCCGTGGAGCTCCGGGATTCCCGGGCGGCCCCGACGCCTCAGCGGAGGTCGAACTCCCCGTCCCGGGCGCCGAGCACGAACGCCCGCCACTCGGCCTCGGTGTAGCGCAGCACGGTGTCGTGGTCCAGCGAGGAGCGCATGGCCACGCCCCCGCCCGGCAGGTGAGCGATCTCGACGCGCTCCTCGTCCGGGCTCGTGCCGGGGGCACCCTGCCATTCGACGTCGGAGATGTCGAGGGCGTACAGCTCGTCCTTTTCCTGCGCGCTCCCCATGGGGTTCCTTTCGCTCACGGCCGGTCGAACCGGCCCAAGTCTCGCACGGTGCCGAGCCGTTCGCCGGAGCCCGGCGGACTCCGGGGCGACGGCCCGTCGGGGTCATAGTAGGGAGCCCGGCGCTCCGGCGGGCGCGGTTCGGCGCCCCGCTCACCCGGCGGCGGATCGGTCCATCCGGCGGGCCGTGCCGAGCAGTCCCGCCTCCACGTCCGTGGGGCTCGTCATGACCCACTGCCGCTCCCCGCCGGAGCACCAGAGCGTGACCCCGTCCGCCAGCGTCGGCAGTGCCTCGACCTCGCCCCGCGACAGGCCCAGGATGCGGCCGGTCTGCTGCGCCTCCTGCGGGGAGAGCCGCTGGACGCCCACGAGCGTCGCGGACCGCATGAGCCGCGGCGCCACCGGACTGAGGTACGGAAGGAGGGTCAGGACCGACTGCCAGGGGGCGGAGACGACGCGTCCGCGCGGCGGGCGCATGCCGCAGTCGCGCACGACCACCGCCGGGCTGCCGACGGTCGCGCCCAGCGGGGGCACCCGCCCCACGTCGTGGAGCGTGATGCACTCCAGGCCCGCCCCCGCCGCCTGCGCCAGGGCGACCCACTCGTGGGGGCGCCCGGTCTCCACCACCACGCGCGCCCCGGTGCCGGCCGCGCGCAGCGCCAGCACCTGCGCCGTCCACAGGCCGCCGACGAGAAGCACGTCGTACGGCGTCGAGCGGTGGAACCCGACCAGCTGCGACCGCCCCTCGGCGTCCTCGCCGACGACCACGCCGTCGTCGCCCACGGGCAGCGACAGGGCGGAGAGGTGGTCCGCGGGCATGGTGTGCCCCGCGTGCCGCGGCCCGGTCAGACCGCGCGGCCCGGCCGGCTTCCGGCCACGTCCGATCATCGGGCGCCTCCCAGGGGCATCGTCGCCAGCACGCCCGGCAGCTGCTCGCGGTCCAGGCGCAGCAGGCCGACCTTCGCGGCGCGCGCCGCCTCTTCCAGGGCCCGGCGCACCCGGACCAGTTCGTTGTCGGAGCCGCCGGTGACCCGCACGTGGCCGTCGAGGTCCATGGCCCCCTGGCGCGTGCCGCGCCGGACGGTCAGGCTGAACGTCGTGGCGTACGCCGGTACGGAGGTGAGCAGCGAGACCAGCCGGGGCAGCGGCGTCGCCCCCCGCCCGAGCTCGGGCCAGCGGCCGATCGCGTACGTGGTGTGCCAGCGGTCGTCGCACCGCCAGACCCGGGAGGTCTCGGCGGTCCGCCGCTGCGGCGCGCTGTCGGGCAGGCCCGCGCGGGCGACGGCCCGCGGGTTGGTGCAGATCGCCGTGGCGACGGTGGAGTTGAGCTCCTCCTGGTCCATCACGGTGGCCTGGAAGCCCGCCCCCGTGATGCGGCTGGCCAGGTGGTCGGCGATCCGCACCAGGCAGCGCTGCGCGCCTTCCAGGCCGCCGCCGCGGGCCTCCACGGCCTCCCGGCAGAGTTCGGGGTCCAGCTTCACGGCCACCCAGGTCAGCCGCAGCGCGGGGGCGCCGGTCCGTTCCTGGAGCGGGGCGTACGAGAGCCGGGCCACGGCCTGCTGGGGGAGGTGCAGCGCCGGGGCCGGGCGCACCTGCTGCACCAGCTGCACCGACTCCACCGTGATGCCGTCGACCTCCAGGGCGCCGCCCAGGACGGAGAGCGGGAAGGCGCGCGCGCCGAAGACCGGACGCAGCGCCGAGCCGCTCGCCTCGACGCGCAGCACGGCGGTCAGGAAGGTGCCGTCGCCCAGCATGCCGACGGTGCGGTGGTTGCGGTCGACGTACGGCGAGGCGCGGAAGCCCGGCACGTTCTCGCCCACCGGGGCGAGGGAGGGGTCCGTGTCGGCCGCGGCGGGAGCGGCGGCGCTCCGGCGCGCACGGAGCGCGAGCACGGTCCCCAGCCAGTCCTGCACGGCCTGTCCGCGGCGCCGGATCACGGCCAGCAGGACCAGGACGCCGGCGACGACGCAGGCGGGCACGAGCCAGAGGCCGCCCGCCACCAGACCGACCGCGACGAGGGCCAGCGCCGCCTCCACGAGGACGAGCTGCCGCAGCTGGAACGGGCCCACCCGGCCGGCCCGGGACAGGGGGCGCAGGACCGTGGTCGCGGGGACCTCCCGCGAAGCGCCCGGCGTTCGAACGCCGACGCGGTCATTGCTGCGTTGCCGTCGGGAAGTTCCGGGCGCCGGGTCGGTGGCCCGCCCGCGCCGTGCACGCGTCGCCGTACCCGTCGCCACGTTGCCCCCTCGTGTCCGTAATAGCCGAATTCCCATGGGCGTTGACTGGGCGATCACCCTACCTGAGCAGTGGGACGCAAGCGCCGACAGGCATAGTAGGGGGCGGCTGAACGGCAGGCCGGGTCCGCGGGTGTGGGACCCTGGTCGCCCATCGGGGAGAGGGACAAGCGAACAGATGGCATCACGTCGGGATGAACTGAACGCCTACACCTTCGCGAAGCGGAGGCTGATCGCACAGTTCGTGCAACCGAACGCGACGGGCTCGGAGGAAGGCGCACCGCGCCCCCTGCGCGCGGTGGTGCCGGGAGCCATCGTCGGCGCGGTGGTCCTCGCGGTCTTCGGGGCCTGGGGCATGTTCAAGCCCGTCGCCCCCAAGAACTGGGACAAGCCCGGCGAGAACGTCATCATCGCCAGCAAGTCGACCACCCGTTACGTCGTCCTCAAGACCGGCGACAAGACCCAGCTCCACCCGGTGCTCAACATGTCGTCGGCCAAGCTGCTCCTCGACCCCGACAAGGGCAAGGTCATCAACGTCGACGAGTCCGTCCTCGACAGCGGCAAGATCCCGCACGGCGCCACGCTCGGCATCCCCTACGCCCCCGACCGCCTCCCCGGCGACAAGGAGGCCGGCGCCGCCAAGCGCTGGGCCGTCTGCGAACGGCCGGGCGAGGGCGGCCGGGCCATCCAGAAGGCGGCGTTCGTCCTCGCCGCCCGCGAGGAGGCGAAGACCGACGGCGCCGAGCGGCTCACCGGCGGCCAGCTCCTCTACGTCGAGGGCCCCGACCGCACGCGCTACGTGGTCGACGCCAAGGGGACCGCGTACCCCGTGGAGAAGGACGAACTGCTCCTGCGCCAGCTCGTCGGCCAGGGCCGCGCCGCCCAGCGGGTCTCCGACGCGTGGCTGAACACCCTCCACAAGGGCGACGCCATCTCCTTCCCGAGCGTCCCGGGCCGGGTGGGCGACCCCGCCGGGATCGGTGACCTCCCGTCCGGGGCCGACCGGATCGGAATGGTGCTGTCCGCGACGGACGGCACCCGGAAGCAGATGTACGTCGTGCTCCGGGGGACGGTCGCCCCCGTCACGGACTTCACGGCCAAGCTGCTGCTCAACAGCCGTCAGCTCGTCGACCTCGGCCAGGCGGGCCAGGCGACCTCGGTCAGCGGCGGCGCCTTCCAGCCCGGCCGCGCCTTCGCCCAGGACAAGAAGTGGCCCCGGGCCGTCCCGGTGCCCGTCAACGAGGCGAGCACCGCCGAAGGCAGCCGGAACACCGTGTGCAACGTGCTGCGCGAGGTCGACGCGGGCAACGGGGCGACCAAGCTGAGCACCTGGGCGGGCAAGGACTTCCCCGCCGCCCTGCCGACCGGCTCCAGCAGCGCGTACGTCACCCCCGGCTCGGGCCAGCTGTTCCGGCAGTTCAAGGGCTCCACGACGGCCAGCGGCTTCCTGTTCCTCGTCACCGACACCGGCCTGCGCTACGCGATGCAGTCCAACGGCGACAGCGCCGCCGACGACGCCGGGATCGGCTCGTCCGGCTCCGCGGAGGAGAAGCAGGCCCGACAGGCGGAGGCGCAGCAGGCCCAGAACCGCCTCGGCTACAAGAACGTCGAGCCGCTGCCCATCCCCGCCGAGTGGTCCACCTTCCTGCCCACCGGCCCCCGCCTCTCCACGGGCGGCGCGCGTCAGCCGCAGGGCTCATGAGGACCCGGACGCCGGCCCACCGGCTCTCCGCCCCCTCCCGGCGCGCGCTCGCCGTCGCGGCCACGACGGCGCTCTGCGCCCTCGGCCTGCCGTTCTCCGCGCCGGCGGTCGCGGACGACGGCTCCCAGTGCACGTACCCGGGCAAGATGTACGAGGGCCGCCCCTGGGCGCTCCAGCGCGTCCTGCTGGACGAACTGTGGTCGCAGTCCACCGGCAAGGGCGTCCGGGTCGCGGTCATCGACACGGGCGTCGACGTGAAGAACCCGCAGCTGGCCAAGGCCGTGGACGTCAAGAGCGGAATCAACCTCATCCCCAAGGACGCCAAGGACGCCAACGGGTACAAGCTGAAGCGCGGCAACGAGCAGGGCACCACGGACACCGTGGGCCACGGCACCAAGGTCGCCGGCATCATCGCCGCCCGCCCCGCCAAGGGCACCGGGTTCGTCGGCCTCGCACCGGACGCCGTGATCATCCCCATCCAGCAGAACGACGCCGAGGGCAACGGCACCGCGGAGACGCTGGCGACGGCGATCCGGCACGCCATCGCCAAGAAGGCCGACGTGATCAACATCTCGCAGGACACGGCCGACGCGGTGCGGCCCACCAAGCTCCTCGAAGACGCCGTGAACGAGGCCCTGAAGCGGGAGATCGTGGTCGTCGCGTCGGCGGGCAACGACGGCCTGGGCGGCAACGTCAAGAGCACGTACCCCGCCTCGTACGAGGGCGTCCTCGCCGTCGCCGCGTCGGACCGCAACAACGAACGCGCGCAGTTCTCCCAGTCCGGCGACTTCGTCGGCGTGGCCGCGCCCGGCGTCGACATGGTCTCCACGGTGCCGGGCGGCGGCCACTGCGCCGACAACGGCACCAGCTTCTCCGCCCCGTACGTCGCCGGTCTGGCTGCCCTCGTCAAGGCCGAGCACCGCGACTGGACGCAGGAGCAGATCGTCGCCCAGATCCAGCAGACCGCCGAACGCTCGGTCGCGGGCCACGACCGCCTGGTCGGCTGGGGCGTGGTCGACCCGGTCAGGGCCCTGACCGAGGACGACAAGCCCATCGAGAAGCCCGTCGCCCACGAGGGGGTGACCCGTGCCGAGGCCCCGACCCCGGCGGCCCTCCCCCTGGGGGAGACCCCGGAGCAGCGTGCGGCCCGCCTGGCGACCTACGTGGTGGTCGGCGGGGGCGTCCTGGTGGCGGCGATCGTCGGCACGGCGGTGGCACTGCGGGACCACCGGCGCGGAACCGCGCGAAGGCCCGCCCCGTGACGGTTGCAGCCGCACACGGCTGATAGCGTCGACGGGCGGAAGTCTCCTGCGATGCAAGTCACTTGGGAGTGTCGGCCCCAGTCATTACAGTGGTATGCGTGCGATCGATGAATGCCGAGCCGTCACGATCGCAATGGGGCAGTAGGCGTAAACGGGGAGGAATGTCGTGTACGAGGCGACGGACGACGGGGGCGACGGTGACGAGTGACCTCGAGCGCGGTGTCGGCGCGCTGAAGAAGTTCCGCGACCGGGTCGACGGAATCATCACGGACCTGGCGAGCGGCCCCGGCGGCGCCGCCCGGCTGAGCGCGCGGCAGGTGACGCGCGAATCCCTCGGCGTCGGGATCCCCTTCGCGGAGGCCGACGAGTTCTTCAACGAGTACGACCGGGTGCAGAAGGCGCTCGTGGCGCTCTCGAAGTCCCTCGGCGGCCAGATCGAACTGCTGCAGATCGGGGTCCACGCGGCCGACGTCGGCTACAACAACGTGGAGGACGACCAGCGCAGGCGTTTCTACGAGATCCGGACGAACCTGGAGACCGAGCGCAGGGACGCGATCGAGCAGGAGCAGGAGAAGCAGCAGAAGGCGGCCGGTGTGCCCGCCCAGCCGCCCCCGCCCCAGCAGGATGTCAAGGGCGGCGAGGAGAACCTGAGGTGACGAACGATGAGTGAAGAGAAGCAGCCGAGCCTGACACCTCAGGAAAAGCAGCAGGCCGATGACGAGCTGTACATCCACGGGGTGTACGCGTTCACGAACTTCGCGGAGTTCGTGAACGACGTCTTCCCGTCCGGGGCGCAGGATCGAAGCGTCTTCGGCAAGTCGTCGTTCGAGGGCCAGCGGCTCAACGCGATGCTCGACTTGCTCGACAGCGCGACCCCGTCGGACCTGGAACAGGCCGGCGAGGCCCTGGAGAAGGCGACGACCGCCCTCAACGAGGCCGCGAAGGACCTGAACGTCTTCGTCCACAGCGTCGACTGGAAGGGCGCCGCCGCCACCGAGTTCCAGCGCTACGGCTCCGAGGTCGTGTCCTACGCCTGGGGCATCGGCAAGGTCGCCAACGCGGTCGGCGCCCAGATGAAGGTGGCCAGCACCGGCCTCGCCTCGGTGCGCAACGCCAGGCCGCCCCGCGACAACCGCCTGGTCCAGAAGAAGCCCGAGGACTTCACGCTTCCGGAGCGCACCCAGGACAACAAGGACTACCAGAAGGCCCTCCAGGTCGAGAAGGACCGCCAGGAGGCCATCAACCAGATGCACCGCCTGGCCTCGTTCTACGCGGTCTCCAAGAACATCCTGAGTTCCCAGGAGCTGCCCAAGCCGCCGAAGTCGTACAGGGCGGCGGTCCCGCCGCCGTCCGGCGGGATCGGGAGCTTCGACGATCCTGGCGCCTCACGTGACGGCGGTCTGGCGCGCGAGGGCGGCCTGTCCCGGGAAGCACCCGGACACATCAGCGCCGGCGAGGACCGCACCACCCAGACGGCGCCCCGTACCGGACACATGCTCGACGGTTCCGAGCCGATCAGGGAGGAGCAGCCGGGCACGAAGGTCCGGATCGACTCGGTCGCCACGCCTCCGGCGCCCACGATCACGACCACCGCGCCCACGCCGACCGCACCCACGAACACCCCGAACCCGACCGGCCCCACGATGGCTCCGCCGATCGCGCTCGGCACCTCGCCGCGTACGACAGGACCCCGGACCACCGGAATGCCCGGCGTACCGCCCACCACTGGCCGTACTGCCGTGGGTCGTTCGGGCGGACCGGGAACTTCCCCCGCCGTGGGGCGTGCGAGCGGCCCGACGGGCGGCTCGCAGGCCGTGGGACGCTCCGGCGGCCCGGGAGCCTCCCCCGCCGTGGGCCGTTCGGGCGGCCCGACCGGCAGTTCTCCGGCCGTGGGCCGTTCGGCCGGCCCGATGGGCGGCTCGCAGGCCGTGGGGCGCTCCGGTGGCCCGACGAACTCTTCCGTCATGGGACGGCCGAGCGGTCCGACCGGCTCTCCGGCGGCGGGACGCTCCGGCGGCCCCGTCGGACGGGCGGCCGGCCCGCAGCCCTTCGGCCAGTCGTCCCAGACCGGGCGTGCCGGCGGCCCGGGACAGTCCGCCACCGGTCGTGGCGCGGGCGCTGGGCGGTCCACCCCCATCGTCGGCGGTACTCCGCAGCGGACTTCCGCCGGGGGCGCCGGATCGCGGATCCCCAGGGGAACCGTCGTCGGCGGCGACGCCCCGGCAGCGGGCCGTACGGCCGCGGCACGGCCCAGCCAGGCCGGAGTGGTGGGTGCCAACACCGGCCAGGGAGCGGCACGCCCCACCGGCCGCGGCACCCCCAGCACCAATGGCGTCGTCGGAAGCCCCCGCGGCGCCGGCACGCCCGTCGGCGGTGGGCGCGGTGACCGGCGTCCGGACCGTGACGAACAGGACCGCGACGGCTCCTCGCGCCCCGACTACCTCACGGAGGACGAGGAGACCTGGATGAACCGGCGGCACGGCACCGTACCGCCGGTGATCGGCTAACCCCGGAAGGCTCGGAAGTCAGGATGACGGCAGGAATGATCGGGAGCGGCAGGCTTCGGCGAGCGCTGCTCGGCGCCACGGCGGCAACGGCGCTGACGGCGGCTCTCGTCGGGGTCGCTCCGACGGCAGCCGCCGCCGACGTGCGTTCGCAGCAGTGGTACCTGGACGCCATGGGCGCCGAGGACATCTGGAAGAAGGCGACCGGCAAAGGCATCAAGGTCGCCGTCATCGACAGCGGAGTCAACCCGAACACCCCCTCGCTCAAAGGAAAGGTGCTCAAGGGCTGGGACGCCACCGGGACGAAGGGCGACGAGACCGACGATTACACGGGCCACGGAACGACCATGGCCGAGTTGATCGTCGGGTCCGGGGCGAACGGCGGCATCAGGGGACTGGCACCGGATGCCAAGGTGATCCCCTATCGGGTGAGCGACACCGAGCGGCAGCACGAACGCGGCATCAACGCCTTCGACATGGAGCAGTCGATCAAGGCCGCGGTCAACAGCGACGCGCAGATCATCAACATTTCCTGGGGCAGCGACTACTCCGACATCTACACCCAGGAAGCTCTCCGACTTGCGAATGAGAAGGGGAAGCTGGTCTTCGCGGGAGCCGGAAACAGCGCCAAGGAGGGCAACAAGCCGCAGTATCCGGCGGCCTACCCCGAAGCGGTCGCCGTCGCGGCGACCGACCGGAAGGGCGTCGTGGCCGACTACTCGCAGCACGGCGACCACATCGACATCGCCGCACCGGGCAGCGACATCCCCGGCTGGTGCGACAAGGAATTCAAGAGTTACTGCACGGGCAAGGGCACCAGTATCGCCACCGCCATCGCCTCCGCCACCGCCGCCCTCATCTGGTCGGTGCACCCCGACTGGACCGCCAACCAGGTCCTCCGGGTCATGATGGAGTCCGCGTCGCGCAGCGAGGAATGGGAGCCGGGCACGGTCAGCACCTACCTCGGCCACGGGATCGTGCGGCCCAACGCCCACATCAACCGCGGCCTCGGCAAGCCGGGCGACCCGAACGTCAACCCCCTGACCGGAACGAAGACCATCGGCGCGCCCGGGGCGACCCCGTCGGCGGGCGCGTCGGCGCCTTCGAACGCGCCGTCCTCGACCGGCTCCCCGGCTCCGTCTGCATCAGATGTGACACAAGCTCCCGACGGCAAGGCGACTTCCGGCACCGTTGTGGCAGGCTCCGGCGGGAGCGCGGAGAGCGGCGGGGGCACGGGGCTCGTCATCGGCGCCGTCGCGGCCGTGGCCGTGGTCGCCGGAGCGGGCTTCCTGATCGTGCGCCGACGGCGCACCACCTGACCGTGCCCGTGGCCGGCGGTACGGGCCGGGCAGACCGAACAGACCGAACCGCGTGCGCGTGAACCGGGCGGACGCGGCCTCAACGAGAAACCCAGAGAGGGAGAGGGACACATGTCAGTCCTGAAGGTTGGCGATCAGAGTCTCAAGGATTTCCAGGACGAACTCACCCGCAAGTTCGAGGACGTCAAGGGGCAGCTGCAGTCCCTCCAGGGCGTCATCGACAGCCTCGAGGGCCGCTGGAAGGGCATCGGCGCCGGCGCCTTCGACGTCAAGCAGAACGAGATCAACCAGGGCATGGTGCGCATCGCCAAGCTGATGCTCAACTTCCAGGAGGCCATCCAGGTCACCCGGACGACCTCCAGCAACACCGACGACGAGGTCGAGGCGGCCCTGCGCGGCGTCGACGTGACCGCGGGCTTCTCCGGTGACGCCGGGGCCGAGCGCGCGGCCAGGTCGAACATCGCCGGTCTCTGACCCGAGCGCCGGACACGGCACCAGCCACCCCGTACACACCACCGACACCCGGAGGAACCATGTCGTCCAAGAACGACGGCGTCATGCTCGTCACGTACTCCTCACTCGATGACGCGGCGAACACCATCGAGGCGCAGGCGAAGCGACTGGACCAGGCGCTGGAGGACATCCAGACGAGGATCCGCTCGGTCTCCAACACCTGGGAAGGTGAGGCGAAGACCGCCGCGGACGGCGCGCACGCCAAGTGGGACAAGGAGACCCGCGCCATCCACACCGCCCTGCAGGGCATCGCCAAGGCGGTCCGCCAGGCCTCCCCGGCCTACCAGGCGGGCGACAAGCGGGCCGCGGGCTTCTTCTAAGCCACGACCGAACAGCACACGGGGTGGACGCGCGCGGGAGGCGTCCACCCCGTTCTGCTGCCCGCCCCGTCACCGCGAGGACGAGACGACGTCATGGGGGCAGGCGGCCGACTTCTCGACCGTCGTGGTGTAGCCCGTGATCAGTTGCTTCATGGTGGACTTGTCGTCCCGGCCGACGGCGAACACCTGGATGACGGTGTACAGCTTCTGCTGCGGGTGGTCGGAGTCGACGCATCCCGCAGGCCTGCCGACGGCTCCGGTTCCCGAGTGAAGGTACTTCTGGTCGCTGCTCACCTATCCGGTTCCCACCATCGCCTGCACGGAAGCTACTTCGGCGATGCTGTCCTCCTCCCTCCACCAGATCGGCTTGACGAAGAGGCCAGGTTTCCCGTCGATGAAAAGCTCACACGTCTCGGTTCCCCCGTCGGGAACGTCTTCCTTCACCGAGAGCTCCTCCCCGGGCGGCAGGAACGGCGACAGCAGATCGGGTGCCACCTCCACCCCGCACAGGGAGTCGGGAAGGGCGTACTTCCGCTGCTCCTCGTGAGGCTGTGAGCAGGCCGAGAGCGCCATACCGGCGACGAGGAGGGCCAGGGTTTTCGCGTACTTCCTGCTCCGCCTTCTGGTTGGCGCCCTCGCAAGGGGCGCGGTGGCCCGCCCTATGTCAGAACCTTGCTGCACTCGCCCGATGTGGCGGCGGAGTCGGCGTACGCCGTGATGAGGTCCTTCATCTGCTCCGCGGTCGTCCCGTCGCGCGTCGTGCGAACCGTCGCCCACACGGACCCGCCCGCGTCGTCCGCGGCCCGGCAGTCCACCCTCCCGACCGCGCCCGTGGCCGAGTAGACGAACCGGGCGTCCTCACTCTGCGCGTCGCCGGGACCGACCGACTGCGCCGGGCCGGCCACGTCCCGAGCGGACGCGCCCTCCTCCCACCGCTCGATGCTCGCCGAGAACACGGACTCGCCGTCGACGTGCAGTCGGCAGCGCGCGATTCCCGTGCCCTTCGGGTCCGTGGGGTGGGCGCTGATCTCCTTGCCGGGCGGCAGGACCGGCTCCAGCGCCGAGGCCGGGACCTCGATGCCGCAGAGGTCGGTGGGCACCGCGTACTCACGCGCGGGTGACGAGCACGAGACCGTCAGCGCGAGCACGGCGCCGGCAGCAGCTCCCCACAGACGCGCCGGATGACGTGGAACTGTGCGCATCGACTTCATGGGTTCTTCCTGATCCGGTCGATCGTCGGGCCGCCCGGAGGTCGGCGGCACGAGTGGTGGGTCGAGCGGTGGGCGTTCCGTGGTGACCTGGCGGTCAGCCCGAATCCGCACCGACCCGGGGGCTTTCGACGGGAAGCCCGACGGCAGATCGCATTTGGCGTTCCGGTGGGCGAATCGAGCCGCCTCCACGACCAGGTCCACCAACCGCTGCTTCACCTTCGCGTCGTTCGCTCCGTCGTGGGACCGCAGGTGCACCACGATGCTGATGCTGTAGCTACCGCCCACCACGGTGCCCGGAGCCGAACAGGGCGTGAGTACGGCAGCCTTCAGGCCCGGGAGGTCGACGACGCCCAACGCGCCCGCCTCGAACTCCTCGGACCTCTCGGTCCGTTCTTCCCCCAGGGCTTCCGTCACCCATTCCTTCGAAGGGGCGGCGAGCACCATCCGGCTCCGGGTGCTGAGAAGCAGATCGCCGTCGCCCCGCACGAAGCAGTAGGCGTTGTAGCTGGAGCCGCCTTCCGGGGTCCCCGGCCGAGGCGCAGACGTTCTCGCAGTCGATCACTCCGCGCCCGGCGAACGGAGGGACCTCCAGCACGTATGCCGCGCCGACGGCCAGACCGGCGACGACAACCGCGGTCGAAAGCGAAAGGATGGACCCTCTGTGCTTAATGCCCATGGAAGCCCTTTTGGTCTGATTCAGGTCGCCCGGCCTGCTCGCGGCACTGTGTGTCGAAGCGGGTCGCTCAGTTTCCGTTTTTCGAATGAAAACAGAAGTGGGAAATGCTCACTTCTGAACGCACTCGGGCAGTTTTTCCAGAGCCTTCGCATAGCTCCTGATCAGATTTTCTGAAGCTGCTGCGTCTGGTCTTCCTTTGTCTGAAACAATGATTCGGGCGTACATTTTCCCTCCTTCTTTCAAGCTGACTTGTACCGGCTCGCAGGTGACGTGACTGACGCCCCCTTTGTCGGCGTAAACGTATGTGCCGTCCTTGCCCTTATGGGTACCGAGGTTCACGTACGGGTTGCTTCGTGCCACTTTGGCCAGGTCTGTTTCGATCCTCCACTCCCAGAAGGACGACAGGACGGCGGAGCCGTCCACCGTGAGGTGGCAGCTCGAAGCGCTGGCGGCAGCGCGGGGTGCGGCCTTCATTTCGAGCTTCTCGCCTCCGGCCGGGAGGAGAGGGGACAATAGATCAGGAGGGACAGGTGTTCCGCACAGGGAGTCCGGCACCTTGAAGGCTCGCTCCGGCTCTTCCGATTGTGAGCATCCGGAGACTGTGATCATGAGCGCGAGGATTGTCAGGGCTCTTGGGCGCTTCATTCCTTAGCCTTCTGGTCTCGGTTCCTGGGAAGTAGTGTGTATGGGTGAAAACTGATTTGCCGCGTTAATGATGTGGCGGATTATTCGGGCTGGATCTCGGTATTGAGGTCGTCAGCCATGCGGCTTGTGTTGTCCGAAGCGTCGGAGAGTCCGTCGTCAGTTCCCTTAAGGGTCCGTGTTGCTACCTGATCCGTATAGGGAAGGTTATGGGACTTTGCCGCTTCTTCAGCCGCGATGCGGCTCATTGCGATGTTGTCCTGCCTGGCTTGTTCCCAGACTCTTGATGATTCCTTACCCGCTTCCTTCAAAACATCTGTTTCAGACTGCTGGAAGATGTGTTCTAGCACCACGGAACTGACCGTGCTGGCGACACCGCTGGCGACCGCTCCACCAACAGGAGTGGCAATGAAGCTGACACCTACGCCGATACCTGTGCTGACTGCCCCGGACCAGGCGTTCTTCTGCTGAGCGATCGAGTCCGCGAAGTCCTTGGCTTCCTTGGCCGCCGGGCCGACAATCGCTTCCTGACGGCCTAGCGCCAACGTTCCGCCGATCTCGGCAGAACGCCGTGAGATCATCTCAGCAGTGTCCTGCGGCGATTGCGGATAGCGCATGTCTTGCGGGATGTTCGGGTTGAGGTGGTGATCCATGAGATTCCCCAGATACGCGGCCTGACCGACTTCGACGGCTGCGTTGCCTTTGGGATCCTGGCCCACGCTGAACAGCAAACGCGTGACATCCGCGTGCTCAAACTCCGCGGGCGTGCCGACGATGGGGAAGAGCTTGTGGCTGTTGCCGCCCTTGTCGTCGGAGATGGCCCGGTTGATGTCCGGCAGGTACTCGGACGTCATCTGGCCGATGCTGTCCGCCATGTGGATGTGCTTGGTCAGCCGCTCGGGATCACTGCCGATCGAGGAGACGACCTTCTGCATGAGATCCGCCTGATCCTTGTTGTGCGGCAGAGTGTCCTCGGTGCGCATCTCCCCCGCCGGATGCCCCGTCGTCGCCGCCTCCAAGGCCATCGCGAGGCTGTTGCGGCCCTCGGTGCTCTCCTTGCCCTTGTCGTCCTGGTCCTTGGGCCAGTCCCGCTCCTCGAAGAAGTAATCGAAGTTACTCAGCCCGATCTTCTCCTCCTTGCCGTTGACCTTCTTCTTGAACTCGTGGTCCTCGTCCTTGGTCACGAAGTCCGACTTGAAGAAGTCCGTGGCGGCGTCCGGGCTGTTCGAAAGTGCCCTGAGGAAACCCGTCATCGGGTCCGAGCCGGAATCGGTGCCGGTCCGGTTGAGGAGCGGGTCGGTGACCATGTGCTGCCAGGCCAGCGGGACGTGACGGCCGTTCTCGGAGAGTTTCTTCTCGGTTTCGATCAGTTTCGTCCCGTAGTCCTTCAGGAACTGGTCGTCGAAGTTTCCCCAGCGCATCAGGTTGCTCATGACCTGCGCCCCGAACATGGTGCCGCTCTTGGAAAGGGGCTGGTCCGCCATGTTGACCATGTCGTGCTTCCAGCGCGTCATCTCTGGGGTGTCCGCCTGGGTCGCCGCGGCGAGCGTGAGGCTCAGGTTCTTCTGGAGGTCGTCGTACTGCTGGAACCTCTCGCTGGCCACCTTGTAGGCGAGACGGGGGTCGTTCAGCCCGGTCCAGAACTCGAGCGTTCCCTTCGGGCCGAGGGTGCTCGCGAAGTGCTCGGCGAAGATCGGGTCCCCCGAGTACTTCCCGAGCCCGGCGTTGAGCGCGTCGAAGTCCGCCGGCGTGAGGTCCTCCGGCTTCTTCTTCGCGAGCGCCGCCAGCTTCTCGGCCTCCTTGACGGCGTTCGCCGCCGAGTCGCGGTCCTTGTACACCGCGTCGGAGAAACCGTGGTCGGCGAGGTCGACCAGCGCCTTCAGGGACGTGGAGGCGGAGGTGTCGATCTCCGTCGCCCTGTTCAGGATCCCCTGGAGTTCGTCCCGGAGGCCGTTCACGTCGCTCTGCCCGCCGGGGGCCTTCTTGTCCGGGTTCTCCCGGACGATGAACCCACCGCCGTTCGCGGTGACGGTCAGGTTCTTCCCCCGGCCGCGCTCGACGGCCTCCTTCAGGAGACGCTGCTGCGTCTTCAGCTCGTCCCGGGTGTCGCGCATGATGTTGCGGATCGACGTCGCCTGGGTGAGGGCGTCACCGAACTCGCCGGCGGTCTTGCCCACGAACTCGCGGCCGATCACCGCGTTGTCACCCGCCCAGTTGGCCTTCCGCGCCTTTCCCTGGAGGCCGTCGCGGGCGTCCTGCTTCAGGGCCTGGAGCCTGCCGAGCATGCTCGTCCAGTCCGCGACCGTGTCGTCGAGCAGTTTGAAGTTCGCCGAGTGAAGGGCTTCGAAATCCATCGGGGTCTCCTCTAGTCCTTCTCGGTCTTCTCGTTCTTCTCGGCGTAGACCGGATTGGGCTTACCACGCCCCTCCCAGTCGTCGTCGAAGCCCGCTTCCAGCGTCTGGATGCTGGAGACGCGCCGCTCGATGAAGATCTCGTCGCCCGCGTGCGCGTTGTTCGTGAAGTCCATGTGGTTCGAGATGAGCGCGCAGGCGTCCATCACCGAACCGAGCTGCTTCTCCCAGCGCATCGACACGTGCTGGAGGGCGCCGCCGAGGGCGAAGCCCTGGACGGAGAGGTCGGACGCGGTCGAGTCCGTGGAGGTGACCCGCGCCTCCTTCCACAGCCGGTTGTACAGCTTGAACGCCTCGTTGCCGATCGCGGCGAGGTCCTGCTGGTCGGTTGCCAGGAACCCACCGGACGGACTGCCCGCGTTGGGCCTGTCCTCGGGCGGCAGCCCGTTCAGCTGCATCCGTGCCGCGTCCTTGTCGGCCGCCGAGGCCTTCAGCTGTTCCCACTCGTCCCAAGCCATGGATGTCACATCTCCTCGTGGTTTCGGGCTAGTTCGAACCTAACCGGGGGAGTTCTCCAGGGAAGGCGATCGTCTCCCCGCACTCCCCGGCCTCGTACGCGTGCCGGGCCATCTGACAGGCGAAGCCGGCCACCACCTGGCGCAGGGCGGTACCGTGCAGCCGGGTCTCGCCGATGGTCCTGGCCCTGACGGTCAGGCACCGTCTTTCTTTCGCGCCCGCCTCCGTCCGGCGGGGAGCGCAGGGTACGTACACCCGGGCGCGGGTGGGCAGCGCCAGGGCCTTCACCTCACCCGCCGACACCGGGACGGCGCCGTCCTCCCGGTCGGACCGGTGAGCCTCCTGCCACGTGGCCTCCGTGGCCCGCCCCGCCTGGACCTCGCCGGAAACGATCGAGTCGTCGGTGCGCACGTAACAGGAGAAGAAGAGGTCGTCCGGCGATGTGAGCTTCCCGCGCTCCTCCGCCTTCCGCGCCGAAGGCAGCGCGTCGGCCGCCAACCCCCGGTCCACGGCACCCCCGCACGGCTTCTCGGGAAGCCGGTCGATCCCCTTGGTGAAGACCTCCACGTACCCGAAGACCGCCCCGGCCATGACGGCACGGGCCGTTCCCGCCACCGCAGTCCGCTTCCCGGTCACGGTCCGCACCCCCCTTCCCCGCCTTCCGTACGAGGGGATTCGTCGAGCAGTCCCGGCACCGGCCCGGCGGCGCGCCGCAGACGCGCGTCGGGCCTCCCCGGGCGCACCCGTGCGAGCAGCGGGGCCGGGCCTCCAGGGGCGAACGCGGGTGTCCGCACCGTCACACCTCCGGCACGCGTCCGGTCTGCACCAGTGGGTTCCCCCGCTGCCGCGACACGTAGACGCCACGGCCCGCCGGCATCGGACGCATGCGGACGCCGCCGAGCACGTCGCCCTCCTGCGGGTCGCCGGAGAGCAGGACGCCCTGGGCGCCGAGCTCCATCATCCGCTGCATGAAGGACTCGTACGCCGCCCGGCTCGCACCGGCCGCGCTGCGCGCGATGATGAAGCGGACGCCCACGTCCCGCGCGAACGGCAGCAGCTCCGTCAGCTTCGACAGCGGGTTGCCGCTGGACGTGGACACCAGGTCGTAGTCGTCCACGACCACGAAGAGGGACGGCCCCTGCCACCAGCTGCGCTCCCGCAGCTGCTGCGCCGTGACGTCCGCCGACGGCGACCGCCGCCGCATCAGGTCGGCGAGCGCGTCCACGTGGTGCTCCATGTTGTTCGACATGGGCACGTACTCCGCGAGATGGCTCGCCGGGGCGACGTCGAGCAGCGCCCGCCGGTTGTCGATCACGAAGAACTTCGCCGCGCTCCCGTCGTACCGCTCCGAGATCTGCTTGATGAGCAGCCGCAGCAGGTTCGACTTGCCCGACTCGCTCTCGCCGAAGACCAGGAAGAACGGATCGCGGTCGAAGTCCACGAAGACCGGCTCCAGGCCGTTCTCGTCGATGGCGAACGCCACGCCGCGCCCCGGCTCCGCGTCTCCGGCGGGCAGTTCGCGCACGTCCAGCTCGCGCGGCAGCAGCCGCACCTCCGGCGCGCCGGGCGCCGTCCAGTGGCGCGTGACCTCCTGCGTCATCGCGGCCGTCGCCTCGGACAGGTCGCTGTCGGAGTTGATGCCGTCGATGCGCGGCACGGCCGCCATGAAGTGCAGCTTCTCCGGCGTGAGACCCCGGCCGGGCACCCCCGTCGGCACGTTGGCGGCGATCTTGCGGTCCAGCTCGGAGTCCATCGTGTCGCCGAGCCGCAGTTCCAGCCTGTTCATCAGGTGGTCCTTGAGGTTGGCGCGGACCTCCATGGAGCGCGAGGCCGTCAGGATCACGTGGATGCCGTAACCGAGCCCGCGCGCGGCGACGTCGACGACGGCGGCCTCCAGACCCTCGTACTCGGTGCGGAAGTTGCCCCAGCCGTCGATCACGAGGAAGACGTCGCCCCACGGCTGGTCCTTCACCGAGATGTCGCCGCGGGCCCGGAGCCTGCGGTACGTCGAGATGGAGTCGATCCCCGCGCTGCGGAAGTACTCCTCGCGCCGGGACATGACCCCGTAGACCTCGGCCACCGTACGGCGCACCCGCTCGGGGTCGAGCCGGGACGCCACCCCGCCGACGTGCGGCAGACCCGCCACCGACGACAGACCGCCGCCGCCGAAGTCCAGTCCGTAGAACTGCACTTCGTGCGGGGTGTGGGTCAGCGCGAAGGCGGAGACGATCGTCCGCAGCAGCGTCGACTTGCCGGACTGCGGACCGCCGATGATCTGCATGTGGCCCGCGGCCCCGGAGAAGTCCCGGTAGAGCGTGTCGCGACGCTGCTCGTACGGCTTGTCCACGACGCCCAGGGGTACGACGAGCCGGCCGGCCCCCTCGTACCCCGGCTGCGTCAGGCCCCGGCCCTCCACGCCCGCGAGACCGGGCAGGACCGCGTCGAGCGGCGGCGGGTTGTCGAGCGGCGGCAGCCACACCTGGTGCGCCTCGACGCCGCGCCCTTCGAGCCGGCGCACGATCACGTCGAGCACCGAGTCGGCCAGGGCGTCGTCCTCCGGCCTCCGGGCCTCCGGGACCCGCTCCCGGGCGGCCGGCTCGACGTGGTGGACCGGGACGTGCGCCGCGGTGAACAGGGCCGGCCGGCGGTCCACCGGCAGCGGCCCGCCCGGCACGGCGGCGTGCTGGTTCGTGCGGTACACCCCGGAGACGTACGCCGCCTTGAAGCGGACCATCTCGTCGGTGCCGTACTTGAGGTACCCGGAACCGGGCACGTTCGGCAGCGTGTAGGCGTCGGGCACGCCGATGGCCGCGCGGGACTCGGCCGCCGAGAAGGTCCGCAGACCGATCCGGTACGAGAGGTACGTCTCCAATCCGCGCAGCCGGCCCTCTTCCAGGCGCTGCGAGGCCAGCAGCAGGTGCACGCCGAGCGAACGCCCGATGCGGCCGATCTGCACGAACATCTCGATGAAGTCCGGCATGGCCGTGAGCAGCTCGCTGAACTCGTCGATGACGAGGACGAGCGACGGGATCGGCTGGAGCGGCGCGCCCGCCGCTCGGGCCTTCTCGTAGTCGTGGATGTTGGCGTAGTTGCCCGCGTCGCGCAGCATCTCCTGGCGCCGGTTCAGCTCGCCCCGGATGGAGTCGCCCATGCGGTCCACCAGCGTGAGGTCGTCCGCCAGGTTGGTGATCACGGCGGCGACGTGCGGCATCTGCGACATGCCGGCGAAGGTGGCGCCGCCCTTGAAGTCCGCGAGGACGAAGTTCAGCGTCTCCGAGGAGTGCGTCACCGCCAGACCGAGGACGAGCGTGCGCAGCAGCTCCGACTTGCCGGAACCGGTCGCGCCCACGCACAGGCCGTGCGGGCCCATGCCCTCCTGGGCCGCCTCCTTCAGGTCGAGCATCACCGGGACGCCGTCCTCGCCGACGCCGATCGGCACCCGCAGCCGCTCCGAGCGGGACCGCGGGCGCCAGGTGCGGGCGACGTCGACCGACGCCGCGTCGCCGAGGTTCAGCAGATCGGTGAAGTCCAGGTTGGCGAGCAGCGGTTCGTCGTCGTCCGCACCGGACGCGACCCGCAGCGGGGCGAGCTGGCGGGCCAGCGCCTCGGCGGCGTCCGGGCCCAGCCGGTCGGGCGTCCCGTCGTACACGTGCCCGTGGCCGGACTCCAGGCGCAGCGAGTCGCCCTCCACGATCACGGACAGGTCGCCGCGGGGCCCGTGGTTCCGGCCCTGGACGACCTCGATGATCGTCACGCCCTGGATGCCCTCGGGGGACGCGAGCGCCGAGGCCTGCGGCACCGACTGCCCGTCGAGGACGACGACGAGGTGCGGGTGGTCGAGCAGGGGGTGGGCCGCGCCCTGGAAGCGGGGGCGCCCTTCGAGCCGGGCGCCGAGCATGTCCTCCAGTTCGCGCGCGTCCGTGGTGATCAGGCGCCGGCTGCCCGCGCCGTCCCCGGGACCCGAGGCCTGCACGTGCGGCAGCCACTTCGCCCACTCCCATGAGGGCGCCGCCCCGGCGTCGGCGGCGACCGCGACGACCAGGTCCTCGGGGGAGTGCAGCGCCGCGAGCGAACCGACCATGGCGCGCGCGGTGGAGCGCGCGGACTCGCCGTCCCCGCTCACGGTGAGGTGGTAGAAGGCGCGGAGCGACACCGCCATGGGCAGGCCGTCCAGGGTGCCGTGCGCGGTGAGGAACTGCCGCATCGCACCGGCGGTCAGCGGCTCCAGCTCGTCCACGGGGGCGGTCTCGGGGGCGATGAGCGGAGTCGCGAGCTGCTGGCTGCCGAGCCCGACGCGGACCTGCGCGAAGTCGTCGTCGCCGATGCGCCGCTCCCAGACCCGGCTGCCCTCGGCGACCAGCGCCCACAGCTGCTCGGGCGACGGATGCAGGTAGAACTGCGCGTCACGCTGGAGGCGGGCGGTCCTCAGGACCGCCCGCCGCGTCTGCGTCAGGTACTTCAGGTAGTCGCGCCTCAGGTCGGCGAGCTGACCCTGCGTCCCGCGCCGGTAGCGGACCAGCATCGCGATCGCCATGGCGACCGTCGACGCGATCATGATCATGCCCATGATCCGCATGATCGGATTCGGAGTCATGAAGAAGAAGACCACCGAACCGCCCATGCCGAGCATCGGCAGGAGCTGCATCAGGGCGCCCTCCTGCTGCCCCCTGGGCAGCTCCGGAGGTGATTGCAACTGCACCTGCTCACTCGGCACTTCGGACGGCAGGGCCCGTGGTGGGCGCTTGACGACGATCTGACTCACAGCTCACCAATTTCCGTTGCCGGACGGAAAGTTCCTCTGGGCGCCCCCGTGGCGACGAGATCCATCCGCGGGGACGGATCTTACTTTGGTGCGGAGTCGCGGGCGGGCGGTAGGGTGGCCCGAAATCTTTGCGCTCCCATGAGCTATCGCAAAAAAGGGTCATACGGAGCGCATCGTCCAGAGCGCACCGCACCGGGCCTCCACGACGCCCGGAGCACGGCGTCAGGCCTGCCGGCCAGTATCACCACGAGGGGAAGCAGCAGGTGAGTATGACGGCCCCAGCCATGGCCAGCGGACCGGGCCAGTCGGCCCCCGCCGCCGTGTTCCACGGCGGCACCGGCTTCTGCCGGGTCACCGTCGTCGCGCCCGACGGCCGCGTCGACGTCGCCCTGCCCGAGGACGTCGCGGTCGCGGACCTCTACCCGGAGGTCCTGCGCCTGTCCGGCCAGACCCCGGCACCGGGCGCCCCGGTCGGCTACCACCTGGTGCGCCGCGACGGCACCGTCCTCGACGGCGGCCGCTCGCTCGCCGCCCAGCGCATCCTCGACGGCGAACTGCTCTCGCTGCGCCCCTTCGCCGAGTCCCTGCCGCCCGCCGTCTTCGACGACGTCTCGGACGCCGTGGCCTCCGCCGTGGCGCGCGACCGCGCGCTCTGGTCCGACGCGCTGATGCGCGGCGCCGGACTCTTCGGGGGCTCGGTCCTCCTCGTCCTGCTCGCCTTCGTCCTGTGGACGGCCGACCCCCGGCACGACATGCACGGCCTGCCGGGCATCCTCGCCGCCGTCACCGGCGTACTGCTCCTCGCGCTCGCCGCCGTCCGCTCCCGGGTCTACGACGACCGCGGCTCCGCCGTCGCCCTCGGCGTCGGCGCCCTGGCGAACGCCGCCGTCGCCGGCTCCGGACTGCTGCCCCTGGCGGCGGGCCAGGGCATAGGCAGGCTCCAGTTCCTCCTCGCCTGTGCGGCCGTCCTCGTCTTCGCCGTGATCCTGACGATCGTCTCCCCGAGCGGCGACGGCCCGTTCGTCGCGTTCGTCCTCGCCTCGGCCATCGGCCTCCTCGTCGTCTTCACGGCCATCCTGACCGGCCTGACGCCGTCCGAGACCGCCGCCGTCTGCGCACCCCTCGCCGTCGGCGCCCTCGCCTTCCTGCCCGGACTCTCCACCCGCTTCGCCCGGCTCCCCATCGGCTTCGACCCACCCAGGACCGCCGTCGGCGGCTACGGCACCGAGGCCGAGCCCCAGGGCCCGGTGGACGCCGCCCGCATCGCCGCGCAGGCCCGCCGCGGCCACGAGCTCCTGGTCGGCCTCGTCGGCGGCTGCGCCCTCGTCGCCGTCGCCTCCGCGGCCGTCCTCGGCTTCTCCGAGAACGTCTGGGGCCAGCTCCTGGCGCTCGCCACCGGCGTCGCCATGCTGATGCGCGCCCACCTCTTCCGCTACACCGCGCAGGTCGGCTGCGCCCTCGGTGCCGGCCTCGGCGCCCTGGTGCTCCTCGGCCTCGGCCTCTGCCTCAACCCGCCCCTGGAGCTGATCCAGGAGGCCCTCAAGGGCGACGGCACGGGTCTGGACATCCGTACGATCTGGCTCTCCGCCGCCGTCGCGGGCGTCGCCGCGCTGATCACCGCCATCGGCCTGATCGTCCCGCGCAAGGGCGTCACCCCCTTCTGGGGCCGCTTCCTGGAGATCGCCGAGACCTTCGTCCTGCTCACCCTGCTGCCGCTCTGCCTGGCGGTCTTCGACGTCTACCATTCCGTCCGGGCGATGACGTCCTGACGCCCGGAACCGGTCGACGGCGCCCCGGCCCGGGCGTACGGGACCTCCCGAGCCCGGCCGCCGGACGGCGACGTCCCGAGCCCTGGTACGCTGTGTGACGGCCGTTTGTGTACGCGCTCCCGGAAGCCCCCGAAGCCTCTGGAAGCTGCGCCCATCGGACCTTCGCCCGCCGAGTCACGGAAGCTTCCCCTGAGACCAAGACCAGGGGCACTCGCGGGCGCGTGAACCAAGAGGAGATCCGCGTGGCTCTCGACGCCGCCGTCAAGAAGCAGATCATGGCCGAGTTCGGCACCAAGGAGGGCGACACCGGCTCCCCCGAGGTCCAGGTCGCGATGCTGTCCCGTCGCATCTCGGACCTGACCGAGCACCTCAAGCAGCACAAGCACGACCACCACTCCCGTCGTGGTCTGCTGATCCTGGTCGGCCAGCGCCGCCGCCTGCTGCAGTACCTGGCCAAGAAGGACATCCAGCGCTTCCGTACGCTGGTCGACCGCCTCGGCATCCGCCGCGGTGCGGCCGGCGGCGCCAAGTAAGACGCCGTGAAGGGAGCGGTTCCCACGTTCAGGGGGCCGCTCCCTTTGCCGTACACGCGTTGCCGTACACGCGCCCGTACGCGTCGCACACACGGCCGCACGGGCCGTCGCACGCGCTGCCGTACGTGCGCGAAGTGCACCCGGACATTTAGTCTGGTAGCTACAACCCCATAACAACGACGAGCGAGAAGCCGCCGGCCAGCCGCCGGTCCTCGGTAGTGGCCCCCGGAACCGAATCCCCGGGTGCTTCGATCGAAGACCGGCCCGCCCTCCGAGTGCGAGCTTCTCCGCCGCCGTCGCACACCGTCCCCGGCCACACGGGCCCCGGACGCAAAGACGAACACGTAGGAGAACCCCATAGTGGAGAACGAGACCCACTACGCCGAGGCCGTCATCGACAACGGAGCCTTCGGCACCCGCACCATCCGCTTCGAGACCGGCCGCCTCGCCAAGCAGGCCGCCGGCTCCGCCGTCGCCTACCTGGACGACGACACGATGGTCCTCTCGGCGACCACCGCCTCGAAGCGCCCCAAGGACCAGCTCGACTTCTTCCCCCTGACGGTGGACGTCGAGGAGCGGATGTACGCGGCCGGCAAGATCCCCGGCTCCTTCTTCCGCCGGGAGGGCCGCCCCTCCGAGGACGCCGTCCTCACCTGTCGCCTGATCGACCGCCCGCTGCGCCCCTCCTTCAAGAAGGGCCTGCGCAACGAGATCCAGATCGTCGAGACGATCATGGCGCTCAACCCCGACCACCTGTACGACGTGGTCGCCATCAACGCCGCCTCCTGCTCCACGCAGCTGGCCGGCCTGCCCTTCTCCGGCCCGATCGGCGGCACCCGCGTCGCCCTGATCAAGGGCCAGTGGGTCGCGTTCCCGACGCACACCGAGCTCGAGGACGCCGTCTTCGACATGGTCGTCGCCGGCCGCGTCCTGGAGGACGGCGACGTCGCGATCATGATGGTCGAGGCCGAGGCCACCGAGAAGACCATCCAGCTGGTCAAGGGCGGCGCCGAGGCGCCGACCGAGGAGGTCGTCGCCGCCGGTCTCGAGGCCGCGAAGCCCTTCATCAAGGTCCTCTGCAAGGCCCAGTCGGACCTCGCCGCCAAGGCCGCCAAGCCCACCGGCGAGTTCCCGGTCTTCCTCGACTACCAGGACGACGTCCTGGAGGCGCTCTCCGCCGCCGTCAAGGGCGAGCTCGCCCAGGCGCTCACCATCGCCGGCAAGCAGGAGCGCGAGGCCGAGCTCGACCGCATCAAGGAGCTCGCCGCCGAGAAGCTCCTCCCGGCCTTCGAGGGCCGCGAGAAGGAGATCTCGGGCGCCTACCGCGCGCTGACCAAGAAGCTGGTCCGCGAGCGCATCATCAAGGACAAGGTCCGCATCGACGGCCGCGGCATCACGGACATCCGTACGCTCGCCGCCGAGGTCGAGGCCATCCCGCGCGTGCACGGCTCCGCCCTGTTCGAGCGCGGCGAGACCCAGATCCTGGGCGTCACCACCCTCAACATGCTCCGCATGGAGCAGCAGCTGGACACCCTCTCCCCGGTGACCCGCAAGCGCTACATGCACAACTACAACTTCCCGCCGTACTCCGTCGGCGAGACCGGCCGCGTGGGCTCGCCCAAGCGCCGCGAGATCGGCCACGGCGCCCTCGCCGAGCGCGCCCTCGTGCCGGTCCTCCCGACCCGCGAGGAGTTCCCCTACGCGATCCGCCAGGTGTCCGAGGCCCTCGGCTCCAACGGTTCGACGTCCATGGGCTCGGTCTGCGCCTCCACCATGTCGCTGCTGAACGCCGGTGTGCCCCTCAAGGCCCCCGTCGCCGGCATCGCCATGGGCCTGATCTCCGAGGAGATCGACGGCCAGACGCACTACGTCGCCCTCACCGACATCCTCGGTGCGGAGGACGCCTTCGGCGACATGGACTTCAAGGTCGCCGGTACGAAGGACTTCGTCACCGCCCTCCAGCTCGACACCAAGCTGGACGGCATCCCGGCCTCCGTCCTGGCCGCGGCCCTCAAGCAGGCCCGCGACGCCCGCCTCCACATCCTCGACGTGATGATGGAAGCGATCGACACCCCGGACGAGATGTCCCCCAACGCCCCGCGGATCATCACCGTCAAGATCCCCGTGGACAAGATCGGCGAGGTCATCGGCCCCAAGGGCAAGATGATCAACCAGATCCAGGAGGACACCGGCGCCGAGATCACGATCGAGGACGACGGCACCATCTACATCGGTGCCGCCGACGGCCCGGCCGCCGAGGCCGCCCGCGCCACGATCAACGGCATCGCCAACCCGACCATGCCGGAGGTCGGCGAGCGCTACCTGGGCACGGTCGTCAAGACCACCACCTTCGGCGCCTTCGTCTCCCTGCTCCCGGGCAAGGACGGCCTGCTGCACATCTCGCAGATCCGCAAGCTCGCCGGCGGCAAGCGCGTGGAGAACGTCGAGGACGTGCTCGCGATCGGCTCCAAGGTCCAGGTCGAGATCGCCGAGATCGACCAGCGCGGCAAGCTCTCCCTGATCCCCGTGATCGCGGACGAGGACGCCGAGGGCGAGAAGGACGACGCCGCCAAGTGACGTCCCGTAGTCCCCGCGCGACGGCCCGCCCCTCTTCGGAGGGGCGGGCCGTCGCCCGTACCCAAACGCTTCTCCCGGGCAAGGACGGCATCGGCACGGTCCGCCGCACGACCCTCCCCGGCGGCCTCCGCATCGTCACCGAGACCCTTCCCTCCGTGCGCTCCGCCACCTTCGGCATCTGGGCGCACGTCGGCTCCCGCGACGAGACCCCGGCGCTCAACGGCGCCACGCACTACCTGGAGCACCTCCTCTTCAAGGGCACCCGCAAGCGGTCCGCCCTCGACATCTCCGCCGCGATCGACGCGGTCGGCGGCGAGATGAACGCCTTCACGGCGAAGGAGTACACCTGCTACTACGCCCGGGTCCTCGACACCGACCTGCCGCTCGCGATCGACGTCGTCTGCGACATGCTCACCGGCTCGCTCATCCTCGACGAGGACGTGGACGCCGAACGCGGCGTCATCCTCGAGGAGATCGCGATGACCGAGGACGACCCCGGCGACGTCGTGCACGAGCTGTTCGCGCAGACGATGTTCGGCGACACCCCCCTGGGCCGCCCGGTCCTCGGCACCGTCGACACCGTCGAGGCGCTCACCCGGAGCCAGATCGCCCGCTTCTACAAGAAGCACTACGACCCCACCCACCTGGTCGTCGCCGCCGCCGGCAACGTCGACCACGCCACGGTGGTGCGCCAGGTCCGCCGCGCCTTCGAGAAGGCCGGCGCCCTCGGGCACACCGACGCCGTCCCCGTCGCCCCCCGCGACGGCCGCCGCGCCCTGCGCGCCGCGGGCCGCGTCGAGCTCCTGAACCGCAAGACCGAGCAGGCCCACGTGGTCCTCGGCATGCCGGGCCTGGCCCGCACCGACGAACGCCGCTGGGCCCTCGGCGTGCTGAACACCGCCCTCGGCGGCGGCATGTCCTCCCGCCTCTTCCAGGAGGTCCGCGAGAAGCGCGGCCTGGCCTACAGCGTGTACTCGTACACCTCGGGCTTCGCCGACTGCGGCCTCTTCGGGGTGTACGCGGGCTGTCGGCCCGGCCAGGTCCACGACGTCCTGAAGATCTGCCGGGACGAGCTCGCCAAGGTCGCCTCCGACGGCCTCACGGACGAGGAGATCCGCCGCGCCGTCGGCCAGCTCTCCGGATCGACCGTGCTCGGCCTGGAGGACACCGGCGCGCTGATGAACCGCATCGGCAAGAGCGAGCTGTGCTGGGGCAGCCAGATGTCGGTCGACGACATGCTGGCCCGGATAGCCGCCGTCACCCCGGACGAGGTCCGGGAGGTCGCCCGCGATGTACTGGAGCAGCGGCCCTCGCTCGCGGTGATCGGCCCGCTGAAGGACAAGCAGGCCGACCGCCTCCGGCGAGCGGTCTCCTGACCCACGAGTCCCCCTTAAGGAAGAGCAATGAGCAAGCTGCGCGTGGCGGTCCTCGGAGCACGGGGCCGCATCGGCTCCGAAGCGGTCCGGGCCGTCGAGGCCGCCGAGGACATGGAACTGGTCGCGGCCCTCGGCCGCGGCGACGAGCTGTCGAAGCTCGTCGAGGCGGACGCCCAGGTCGTGGTCGAACTGACCACGCCCGACTCGGTGATGGAGAACCTCGAGTTCTGCCTGAGCCACGGCGTCCACGCGGTCGTCGGCACCACCGGCTGGACCGAGGAACGCCTCGCGCGGCTGCGGACCTGGCTCGACGCCTCGCCGGAGACCGGCGTCCTCATCGCCCCGAACTTCTCCATCGGCGCGGTCCTCACCATGAAGTTCGCCCAGATCGCGGCCCCGTACTTCGAGTCGGTCGAGGTCGTCGAGCTGCACCACCCCAACAAGGTGGACGCCCCCTCGGGCACCGCCACCCGCACCGCCCAGCTGATCGCCGAGGCCCGGTCGAAGGCGGGCTGCGCCCCGCAGCCCGACGCCACGGCCACGGCCCTGGACGGCGCGCGCGGCGCCGACGTCGACGGCGTCCCGGTGCACGCCGTGCGCCTGCGCGGCCTCCTCGCCCACCAGGAGGTGCTGCTCGGCGGCGAGGGCGAGACCCTCACCGTCCGGCACGACTCCCTGCACCACTCCAGCTTCATGCCGGGCATCCTGCTCGGCGCCCGTCGCGTGACCGCCGCCCCCGGCCTCACCTTCGGCCTGGAGCACTTCCTGGACCTGGGCTGACGGCCATGGGCGGAAAGATCACGTACGTCTTCCTCTCCACCGTGCTCGTGCTCGTCTTCGGCGTGGTGGCGATGGAGGGCGTCCTGCTGCTCCTCACGGGCGAACCGGCCGCCATGGGCATGGGCGCGGTGGCGTTCCTGCTGCCGCTGGTCGGCGGCTGGTTCCTCTGGAAGAACACCCGCTTCGCGCGCCGGGCGAACCGCCTCGCCGCCGAGCTGGAGGCGGAGGGCGGCCTGCCCGTCGACGAGCTGAAGCGCACGGCGGGCGGCCGGATCGACCGGGACTCGGCCGACGAGGTCTTCGCCCGGCGCAAGGCCGAGACGGAGGACTCGCCCGAGGACTGGCGCTGCTGGTTCCGGCTCGCGGTCGCCTATCACGACGCCCGCGACACCCCCAGGGCCCGCAAGGCGATGCAGCGGGCCATCGCGCTCCACGAGGGGCGCCCGGTCAGCGCGTAGCGGCGACCGGGGCCGTGCCGTACTCGGCGTTCCAGGCCTCGACCGTGTCGGCCGCCCGGTCGAAGGCCTCGACCCGGGAGAGGAAGTCGGCGCTGTGGTCGGTGAGCAGCACCAGCTGCTCACCGCCCTGCCGGCCGAGCACCAGGGCCTGTCCCTGGACGGTGCGGGGGAGCCCCAGCCAGCGCACCGGCTGCTGGACGGTCCGTACGGACGTCACCTTGGCCCACGGCACGGTGACGGTCGACAGGAAGCCCACGCGCCGCACGCCGGCCCGGCTCACCCAGGTGCCCATCCGCAGCGCCCGCAGGGTGGCCGCGATGACGACCCCCGCGATGCCGAAGGTGGCGGACGCGCCGCCGACGGAACCCGCCGCGGCGATGATCACCGCGGCGAGGAGGACGAAGGAGGCGAGCAGCAGCGAGAGCGCCGCCGCCCCGACCCGCCAGGACCCCGGCCGGTACGGACGACGCCACTGGTCGTGGTCGTCGAACGGCAGGGCGACCTGGTCGTTCGCGTCAAAAGCACGGTCGGCCGTCAGAAAGGGCAGGGGCACGACAGATCCTCACTCACAAGCACGCTCGAAGGGGCGATGCCCGGTGAGGCTACCTCAGCGGTTGTCGGAGGCCTCGGACTGCTGCTGACGAGTGGCCGAGTCACCCGACTGGAGCGAGGGCATCCCGAGGACCAGCGACCCGACGAGGCCGGCCACGACGGTCAGCCCGAGCAGGGTGCGGCCCACGAGCTGCGAGGCGCTGAGGCGCTCCCGGGGCGGTGGAGTGACGTTACTGCGAAAGTTGTCGGCCTCCGCGACGAACGCGAACGGTACGGGCTCTCGCCGGCGCAGCATCAGGTCCACTCTCCTCAGGTGTCGTCGTGCTTCACAGGTACAGACGACAGAACCGGTCTTTCGGTGCCCGTTTTCGCCAAGGATTTCACCAAACCGGCCGAATGCAGTCCTCCGGTAGGAGGGGGTCCGCCCTACGGAGGATCCTCCCTCGGCCCCTCGTTAAAGTGGGCGGCTGCACCCCGACTGGAAGGACCGCTGGTGAGCGACAGCCCCACCGAGAACGTGAAGATCGACTTCCGGAGCGACGTCACCGTCGACCTGGTCAAGAGCGCGGCGGCCGACTCCGACGTCCTGTGGGCCGCCCGGGTCTCCACGGCGGGCGAGCAGTCCCTCGAAGAGCTCCAGAAGGACCCGGAGCGCTCGAAGGGCCTCATCAACTTCTTGATGCGCGACCGCCACGGCAGCCCGTTCGAGCACAACTCGATGACCTTCTTCATCAGCGCCCCCATCTTCGTGTTCCGCGAGTTCATGCGGCACCGCGTGGGCTGGTCGTACAACGAGGAGTCGGGCCGCTACAGGGAGCTCCAGCCGGTCTTCTACGTCCCCGACGCCTCCCGCAAGCTCGTCCAGGAGGGCCGCCCCGGCAAGTACGTCTTCGTCGAGGGGACCCGGGAGCAGCACGACCTGGTCACCCGCACGATGGAGGACTCGTACCGCCAGGCGTACGAGACGTACCAGGAGATGCTGGCCGCCGGCGTCGCCCGCGAGGTCGCCCGTTCGGTCCTCCCGGTCGGCCTCTTCTCCTCGATGTACGCCACCTGCAACGCGCGCTCGCTCATGCACTTCCTGGGCCTGCGCACCCAGCACGAACTGGCCACCGTCCCGTCCTTCCCGCAGCGGGAGATCGAGATGGTCGGGGAGAAGATGGAGGAGCACTGGGCCCGGCTGATGCCGCTGACCCATGCCGCCTTCAACAAGAACGGGCGTGTGGCCCCGTAGGGCACACATGTCCGACCCGTGACGCGAAGTGTCCGTATTGCGACGTTTCACGAAGTTCATCTAGGCTGATCAAACGGACCCGGCGCTGTCTGAACCCCCGAGCAGGCAGCGCCGGGCTCCCTTTCTCCCGTCCCCCAGGGGGACACCCGGCGCTGAGCAGCGAGTAGCGTGTTACCCATGGCTCCGATCTCCACTCCGCAGACCCCCTTCGGGCGGGTCCTCACCGCCATGGTCACGCCCTTCACGGCGGACGGCGCACTCGACCTCGACGGCGCCCAGCGGCTCGCCACCCACCTGGTGGACGCGGGCAACGACGGTCTCGTCATCAACGGGACCACCGGCGAGTCCCCCACCACCAGCGACGCGGAGAAATCGGAGCTGGTACGAGCGGTCCTGGAGGCCGTCGGCGACCGCGCCCACGTCGTCGCCGGCATCGGCACCAACGACACCCACCACTCCATCGCGCTCGCCCGCACGGCCGAGCGCGACGGCGCCCACGGCCTCCTCGCCGTCACGCCGTACTACAACAAGCCCCCGCAGGAGGGCCTGTACCGGCACTTCTCGGCCATCGCCGACGCCACCGGCCTCCCGGTCATGCTCTACGACATCCCCGGCCGCAGCGGCGTCCCGATCGACACCGAGACGATCGTCCGCCTCGCCGAGCACCCGCGCATCGTCGCCAACAAGGACGCCAAGGGCGACCTCGGCCGCGCCAGCTGGGCCATCGCCCGCTCCGGCCTCGCCTGGTACTCCGGCGACGACATGCTCAACCTGCCGCTGCTCTCCGTGGGCGCCTGCGGCTTCGTCTCCGTCGTGGGCCACGTCGTCACCCCGGACCTCCGCGCCCTCCTCGACGCCCACCTGGGCGGCGAGGTCCAGAAGGCCACCGAGATCCACCAGAAGCTGCTCCCGGTCTACACCGGCATGTTCCGCACCCAGGGCGTCATGACCACCAAGGCCGCCCTCGCCCTCCAGGGCCTCCCGGCCGGCCCGCTCCGACTGCCGCTCGTGGAACTCTCCCCCCAGGAAACGGAGCAGCTCAAGGTCGATCTGGCCGCCGGCGGGGTAGAACTCTGACAACGGACTTCACAACTGAACAAAGTCTCGACAACTGAAGACGTTCGACAACTGAACACCCACAACAGCAAGTGCACGATTGTCATGCGCGCCACGTGCCAGGGGGTACGTGGCGCGCGTGGTGAGGAGAGTCTTTTGAGTCATCCGCATCCCGAACTCGGCGCCCCGCCGAAGCTGCCCAAGGGCGCCCTGCGCGTCATCCCGCTCGGCGGCCTCGGCGAGATCGGCCGCAACATGACGGTCTTCGAATTCGGCGGCCGCCTGCTCATCGTCGACTGCGGCGTCCTCTTCCCCGAGGAGGAGCAGCCCGGCATCGACCTGATCCTCCCGGACTTCACCATCATCCGGGACCGCCTCGACGACATCGAGGGCATCGTGCTCACGCACGGCCACGAGGACCACATCGGTGCCGTCCCCTACCTGCTCCGGCTCAAGCCGGACATCCCGCTGATCGGCTCCAAGCTGACCCTCGCCCTGATCGAGGCCAAGCTCCAGGAGCACCGCATCCGCCCCTACACCCTCGAGGTGAAGGAGGGCGACCGGGAGGTCCTGGGCGCGTTCGACTGCGAATTCATCGCGGTCAACCACTCCATCCCGGACGCGCTCGCGGTCGCGGTCCGCACCCCCGCGGGCATGGTCGTCGCCACCGGCGACTTCAAGATGGACCAGCTGCCGCTGGACGGGCGCCTCACCGACCTGCACGCGTTCGCGCGGCTCAGCGAGGAGGGCATCGACCTCCTGCTCTCCGACTCGACGAACGCCGAGGTCCCGGGCTTCGTCCCGCCGGAGCGGGACATCTCCAACGTCCTGCGGACCGTCTTCGCGAACGCCCCGAAGCGCATCATCGTGGCCAGCTTCGCCAGCCACGTGCACCGCATCCAGCAGATCCTCGACGCCGCCCACGAGTACGGGCGCCGGGTCGCCTTCGTCGGCCGCTCGATGGTCCGCAACATGGGCATCGCCCGCGACCTGGGCTACCTCCGGGTCCCGGCCGGCCTCGTCGTGGACGTGAAGACGCTCGACGACCTGCCGGACGACGAGGTCGTGCTCGTCTGCACGGGCTCCCAGGGCGAGCCGATGGCGGCCCTGTCCCGCATGGCCAACCGCGACCACCAGATCCGGATCGTCCCCGGCGACACCGTGATCCTCGCGTCCTCCCTGATCCCGGGCAACGAGAACGCGGTCTACCGCGTGATCAACGGCCTGACCCGCTGGGGCGCGAACGTCGTCCACAAGGGCAACGCCAAGGTCCACGTCTCGGGCCACGCCTCGGCCGGCGAGCTGCTGTACTTCTACAACATCTGCCGACCGAAGAACCTCATGCCGGTCCACGGCGAATGGCGCCACCTGCGCGCCAACGCCGAGCTCGGCGCGATGACGGGCATCCCCAAGGACCACATCGTCATCGCCGAGGACGGCGTCGTCGTCGACCTGGTCGACGGCCGCGCCCGGATCACCGGCAAGGTCCAGGCGGGTTACGTGTACGTCGACGGCCTCTCGGTCGGCGACGTCACCGAGACCTCCCTCAAGGACCGCCGGATCCTCGGCGAGGAGGGCATCATCTCGGTCTTCGTCGTGGTCGACTCCTCCACCGGCAAGATCGTCGGCGGACCGAACGTCCACGCCCGCGGCTCCGGCATCGAGGACTCCGCCTTCGACGCGGTGCTCCCGAAGATCGACCAGGCGCTCAACAAGTCCTTCCAGGACGGCGTCGTCGACGCCCACCAGCTCCAGCAGCTGATCCGCCGCACCGTCGGCAAGTGGGTCTCCGACACCTACCGCCGGCGCCCGATGATCCTCCCGGTCGTCGTGGAGGTCTGACAGGCCTGACCAGCGCGTTACCGGAGCGGGGCCCCTCGATTTGCATCGGGGCGCCCCGCTCCAGTACGTTTACGGCTCCGCCAGAACGGGAAGCCCCGGCGCCGACGTGCGCCCGGAAGGCCGAACGGGAGGCGGGAAATCCGACTCAGAACTTCTGATAAAGTCGGAACCGCCGAAAGGCCCCCGGAGCGAAAGCGAAAGGGACCGGAAAGCACCGAGGAAATCGGGTCGGAAAGATCTGATAGAGTCGGAAATGCAAGACCGAAGGGAAAAGCCCGGAGGAAAGCCCGAGAGGGTGAGTACGAAGGAAGCGTCCGTTCCTTGAGAACTCAACAGCGTGCCAAAAATCAACGCCAGATTAGTTGATACCCCGTCCAGCCGGTTCCGGTTGGTCGAGGTTCCTTTGAAAAAGTCCACCCCTTCGGGGTGGCACACACAGCGAGGACGCTGTGGACAGCCGGCCTTATTCCGGTCTGGCTGTCCCGCTCAACGCGAGTGTCTGACCCGATTACGGGTAAACATTCACGGAGAGTTTGATCCTGGCTCAGGACGAACGCTGGCGGCGTGCTTAACACATGCAAGTCGAACGATGAAGCCCTTCGGGGTGGATTAGTGGCGAACGGGTGAGTAACACGTGGGCAATCTGCCCTTCACTCTGGGACAAGCCCTGGAAACGGGGTCTAATACCGGATACGACCTGCCGAGGCATCTCGGCGGGTGGAAAGCTCCGGCGGTGAAGGATGAGCCCGCGGCCTATCAGCTTGTTGGTGGGGTAATGGCCTACCAAGGCGACGACGGGTAGCCGGCCTGAGAGGGCGACCGGCCACACTGGGACTGAGACACGGCCCAGACTCCTACGGGAGGCAGCAGTGGGGAATATTGCACAATGGGCGCAAGCCTGATGCAGCGACGCCGCGTGAGGGATGACGGCCTTCGGGTTGTAAACCTCTTTCAGCAGGGAAGAAGCGCAAGTGACGGTACCTGCAGAAGAAGCGCCGGCTAACTACGTGCCAGCAGCCGCGGTAATACGTAGGGCGCAAGCGTTGTCCGGAATTATTGGGCGTAAAGAGCTCGTAGGCGGCTTGTCACGTCGGGTGTGAAAGCCCGGGGCTTAACCCCGGGTCTGCATCCGATACGGGCAGGCTAGAGTGTGGTAGGGGAGATCGGAATTCCTGGTGTAGCGGTGAAATGCGCAGATATCAGGAGGAACACCGGTGGCGAAGGCGGATCTCTGGGCCATTACTGACGCTGAGGAGCGAAAGCGTGGGGAGCGAACAGGATTAGATACCCTGGTAGTCCACGCCGTAAACGTTGGGAACTAGGTGTTGGCGACATTCCACGTCGTCGGTGCCGCAGCTAACGCATTAAGTTCCCCGCCTGGGGAGTACGGCCGCAAGGCTAAAACTCAAAGGAATTGACGGGGGCCCGCACAAGCAGCGGAGCATGTGGCTTAATTCGACGCAACGCGAAGAACCTTACCAAGGCTTGACATATACCGGAAAGCATCAGAGATGGTGCCCCCCTTGTGGTCGGTATACAGGTGGTGCATGGCTGTCGTCAGCTCGTGTCGTGAGATGTTGGGTTAAGTCCCGCAACGAGCGCAACCCTTGTCCTGTGTTGCCAGCATGCCCTTCGGGGTGATGGGGACTCACAGGAGACCGCCGGGGTCAACTCGGAGGAAGGTGGGGACGACGTCAAGTCATCATGCCCCTTATGTCTTGGGCTGCACACGTGCTACAATGGCCGGTACAAAGAGCTGCGATGCCGCGAGGCGGAGCGAATCTCAAAAAGCCGGTCTCAGTTCGGATTGGGGTCTGCAACTCGACCCCATGAAGTCGGAGTTGCTAGTAATCGCAGATCAGCATTGCTGCGGTGAATACGTTCCCGGGCCTTGTACACACCGCCCGTCACGTCACGAAAGTCGGTAACACCCGAAGCCGGTGGCCCAACCCCTTGTGGGAGGGAGCTGTCGAAGGTGGGACTGGCGATTGGGACGAAGTCGTAACAAGGTAGCCGTACCGGAAGGTGCGGCTGGATCACCTCCTTTCTAAGGAGCACAGCACCGGATGCAGACGAACGTTCTGCACGGTCAGCTCATGGGTGGAACGTTGATTAGTTGGCGTGAGTGTGACCTGAGGGTCTTCGAGTACTGCTTCGGCGTGGAAAGAAGTCACCGACGGCGGCTCACGCTTGGCACGTTGTTGGGTGTCTGAGGGTACGGCCGTCATGGTCTGCCTTCGTGGATGCCGGCCCCAGTAAAGCGACACAGCAGTGTCGTGTGGTGGGTGGCTGGTCGTTGTTTGAGAACTACACAGTGGACGCGAGCATCTGTGGCCAAGTTTTTAAGGGCGCACGGTGGATGCCTTGGCACCAGGAACCGATGAAGGACGTGGGAGGCCACGATAGTCCCCGGGGAGCCGTCAACCAGGCTTTGATCCGGGGGTTTCCGAATGGGGAAACCCGGCAGTCGTCATGGGCTGTCACCCATGCCTGAACACATAGGGCATGTGGAGGGAACGAGGGGAAGTGAAACATCTCAGTACCCTCAGGAAGAGAAAACAACCGTGATTCCGGGAGTAGTGGCGAGCGAAACCGGATGAGGCCAAACCGTATGCGTGTGAGACCCGGCAGGGGTTGCGCATGCGGGGTTGTGGGATCTCTCTTTCACAGTCTGCCGGCTGTGAGGCGAGTCAGAAACCGTATGGATAGGCGAAGGACATGCGAAAGGTCCGGCGTAGAGGGTAAGACCCCCGTAGCTGAAATTCATGCGGCTCGTTTGAGAGACACCCAAGTAGCACGGGGCCCGAGAAATCCCGTGTGAATCTGGCGGGACCACCCGCTAAGCCTAAATATTCCCTGGTGACCGATAGCGGATAGTACCGTGAGGGAATGGTGAAAAGTACCGCGGGAGCGGAGTGAAATAGTACCTGAAACCGTGTGCCTACAAGCCGTGGGAGCGTCGGACGTGCCTTCGGGTGCGTCTCGTGACTGCGTGCCTTTTGAAGAATGAGCCTGCGAGTTTGCGGTGTGTTGCGAGGTTAACCCGTGTGGGGAAGCCGTAGCGAAAGCGAGTCCGAACAGGGCGATTTTAGTAGCACGCTCAAGACCCGAAGCGGAGTGATCTAGCCATGGGCAGGTTGAAGCGGAGGTAAGACTTCGTGGAGGACCGAACCCACCAGGGTTGAAAACCTGGGGGATGACCTGTGGTTAGGGGTGAAAGGCCAATCAAACTCCGTGATAGCTGGTTCTCCCCGAAATGCATTTAGGTGCAGCGTCGTGTGTTTCTTGCCGGAGGTAGAGCACTGGATAGGCGATGGGCCCTACCGGGTTACTGACCTTAGCCAAACTCCGAATGCCGGTAAGTGAGAGCACGGCAGTGAGACTGTGGGGGATAAGCTCCATGGTCGAGAGGGAAACAGCCCAGAGCATCGACTAAGGCCCCTAAGCGTACGCTAAGTGGGAAAGGATGTGGAGTCGCAGAGACAACCAGGAGGTTGGCTTAGAAGCAGCCACCCTTGAAAGAGTGCGTAATAGCTCACTGGTCAAGTGATTCCGCGCCGACAATGTAGCGGGGCTCAAGCGTACCGCCGAAGTCGTGTCATTGCAGCATGTACTCCCAACGGAGGCTGTGATGGGTAGGGGAGCGTCGTGTGCCGGGTGAAGCAGCCGCGGAAGCGAGTTGTGGACGGTTCACGAGTGAGAATGCAGGCATGAGTAGCGATACACACGTGAGAAACGTGTGCGCCGATTGACTAAGGGTTCCTGGGTCAAGCTGATCTGCCCAGGGTAAGTCGGGACCTAAGGCGAGGCCGACAGGCGTAGTCGATGGACAACCGGTTGATATTCCGGTACCCGCTTTGAAACGCCCAATATCGAGCCCATTAATGCTAAGGCCGTGAAGCCGCCCCGGAGCCTTCGGGCAAAGGGGAGTGGTGGAGCCGCCGGCCCAAGGTGGTAGTAGGTAAGCGATGGGGTGACGCAGGAAGGTAGTCCAGCCCGGGCGGTGGTTGTCCCGGGGTAAGGGTGTAGGACGTCACGTAGGCAAATCCGCGTGACACATAGTCTGAGACCTGATGCCGAGCCGATTGTGGTGAAGTGGATGATCCTATGCTGTCGAGAAAAGCCTCTAGCGAGTTTCATGGCGGCCCGTACCCTAAACCGACTCAGGTGGTCAGGTAGAGAATACCGAGGCGTTCGGGTGAACTATGGTTAAGGAACTCGGCAAAATGCCCCCGTAACTTCGGGAGAAGGGGGGCCATCACCGGTGATCGGACTTGCTCCGTGAGCTGGGGGTGGCCGCAGAGACCAGCGAGAAGCGACTGTTTACTAAAAACACAGGTCCGTGCGAAGCCGTAAGGCGATGTATACGGACTGACGCCTGCCCGGTGCTGGAACGTTAAGGGGACCGGTTAGTGACCTTTCGGGGTTGCGAAGCTGAGAACTTAAGCGCCAGTAAACGGCGGTGGTAACTATAACCATCCTAAGGTAGCGAAATTCCTTGTCGGGTAAGTTCCGACCTGCACGAATGGCGTAACGACTTCTCGACTGTCTCAACCATAGGCCCGGTGAAATTGCACTACGAGTAAAGATGCTCGTTTCGCGCAGCAGGACGGAAAGACCCCGGGACCTTTACTACAGTTTGATATTGGTGTTCGGTTCGGCTTGTGTAGGATAGGTGGGAGACTGTGAAACCGTGACGCCAGTCATGGTGGAGTCGTCGTTGAAATACCACTCTGGTCGTGCTGGATGTCTAACCTCGGTCCGTGATCCGGATCAGGGACAGTGTCTGATGGGTAGTTTAACTGGGGCGGTTGCCTCCCAAAGGGTAACGGAGGCGCCCAAAGGTTCCCTCAGCCTGGTTGGCAATCAGGTGTTGAGTGTAAGTGCACAAGGGAGCTTGACTGTGAGACCGACGGGTCGAGCAGGGACGAAAGTCGGGACTAGTGATCCGGCGGTGGCTTGTGGAAGCGCCGTCGCTCAACGGATAAAAGGTACCCCGGGGATAACAGGCTGATCTTCCCCAAGAGTCCATATCGACGGGATGGTTTGGCACCTCGATGTCGGCTCGTCGCATCCTGGGGCTGGAGTCGGTCCCAAGGGTTGGGCTGTTCGCCCATTAAAGCGGTACGCGAGCTGGGTTTAGAACGTCGTGAGACAGTTCGGTCCCTATCCGCTGTGCGCGTAGGAATATTGAGAAGGGCTGTCCCTAGTACGAGAGGACCGGGACGGACGAACCTCTGGTGTGCCAGTTGTCCTGCCAAGGGCATGGCTGGTTGGCTACGTTCGGGAGGGATAACCGCTGAAAGCATCTAAGCGGGAAGCCTGCTTCGAGATGAGTATTCCCACCTCCTTGAGAGGGTAAGGCTCCCAGTAGACGACTGGGTTGATAGGCCGGATGTGGAAGCCCTGTAAGGGGTGGAGCTGACCGGTACTAATAGGCCGAGGGCTTGTCCTCAGTTGCTCGCGTCCACTGTGTTAGTTCTGAAGCAACGAACTCCCTTTGCCGGTTGAGTTCGACAGTTTCATAGAGTTTCGGTGGTCATAGCGTTAGGGAAACGCCCGGTTACATTCCGAACCCGGAAGCTAAGCCTTTCAGCGCCGATGGTACTGCAGGGGGGACCCTGTGGGAGAGTAGGACACCGCCGAACACCTGCCCTTTTAGCTCAGTCGGTAGAGCGTCTCCATGGTAAGGAGAAGGTCAACGGTTCGATTCCGTTAAAGGGCTCTAGAGAAAAGGCTCCCGCCTTGTGGCGGGGGCCTTTTTGCGTTTCCCGGAAGAGGAACGAGTAAAAGGCGCCTTCCCCACAGGGAAGGCGCCGTGCCGTCAGCGGTCGTCCGGTTCGCGGAGGCGCATCGCGAGGATGGCCATGTCGTCCGAGGCGGGGGCCTGGGCGAAGCGTTCGACCGCGCGCAGGACGCGGGCCGCGACCGCGCCGGCCGTCAGGCCCGTACAGGTCTTGAGGACGTCGGCGAGGCCGTCGTCGCCCAGCATGCGGGAGCCCTCGCGGCGCTCCGTGACGCCGTCCGTGACGCACAGGAGGACGTCGCCCGGGTCGAGCGTGACCGTCTCCTCGTACAGCTCCAGGTCGTCCATGACGCCCAGGAGCGGCTGCGGTTCGGCCGCGGGGCGGACCGTGCCGTCCGGGCTGAGGCGCAGGGGCAGCGGGTGGCCGGCGCAGACGACCTTGAGGATCGCGGAGCCGTCCTCCTGCGGGCGCATCTCGCCGTACAGGAGGGTGAGGAAGCGGCTGCGGGCTCCCTCGTCGAGGATCGCCGCGTTCAGGCGCTCCAGGACCGCCGGGCCGCCCAGGCCCTCGCGGGCCAGGAGGCGCAGGGCGTGGCGGGCCAGGCCGGTGACGGCGGCCGCCTCCGGACCCGTACCGCAGACGTCGCCGATGGCGAACCCGTACGCGCCGTCGCTGATCGGGAAGAGGTCGTAGAAGTCGCCGCCGACCTCGTTGCCCTCGCCGGCCGCGCGGTAGATGACGTCCACCTCGACGCCCGGGATCTCGGGGAGGCCGGGCGGCAGGAGGCTGCGCTGGAGGGACTGGCTGATGGCCACGCGCTCCGAGTAGAGGCGGGCGTTGTCCAGGGCCAGGGCGGCCCGGCGGGACAGGTCCTCGGCGAGCTCCAGGATCTCCTGGCGGAAGTGGTCCTCGGAGGGCCTGCCGAGCGTCAGCATGCCGATGACCCTGTTCCGGGCCACCAGGGGCAGGACGACCGTCTCGCCGGCGACCGTGCTCGCCGTGGCCAGCGTGGCGTCGATGCCCGGCGCGTGCGGGCTCGACGGGTGGTCGAGAGCGTGGACCGAGGCGGTGAGCGCGGCCCGGTGGGCGGCGTCGCCCGGCGCGGTCCAGACCCGGGCGCCGGGCGTCGGCACCGGGTCGGGCGGCGCGATCGAGGAGAGCAGCTCCTTGAGGCCGTCGATGCGGTCCTCGTCCTCGTGGAGCACGTACGAGAGGTACGGGTCGGAGGACTGGTCGGCGATCGTGTAGACCGCGCACCAGGTCGCGAGGGTGGGGACCGTCATCTGGGCCATCAGGGCCAGGGTCTGGTCGCGGTCGAGGGTGCCGGCCAGGAGGTCGGAGGCCTCGACGAGGAAGCTGAGGGAGCCGCGGCGCAGCCGCTCCAGCTCACCGAGGCGGGCGGACTCCACGGCCAGGGCGATGCGGTCGGCGGCGAACTGGAGGCGGAGGGCCTCCTCGTTCGAATAGCGGTTCGCGGCCTCGGCGGCCACGCCCAGGGAGCCGGTGAGGCGGCCCTCGACCTTGAGGGGGACGGTGACCACCGAGCGCATGCCGGTGTCTTCCAGGAGCGGGACGGCTCCCGGGACGGCGGCCAGGTCCTCGTGGACGGCGGGCATCCGGGCGGAGCCGTACCGGCTGGCGCCGGTTTCCACGGGCACGCGCGCGAAGCGCTGGCGGGCGGCCGGGAGGCCGGTGGTGGCCCGCACCTCCAGCTCCGTCTCGTCGTCCGTGGCGAGGAGGAGGAAGGCGGCGTCGCCGTCGAGCATGTCGCGGGCGCGCTCGACCGTGCGCTGGAGCAGGCCGTCGAGGTCGTCGGGGGCCGGAGAACCGATGAAGACCTCGAACGGGTCGGCGGAGCGGTTCTCGGCGCCGTGATCGGCCGCGGGGCGCTGCGGGGTCTGCAGGACCGCCCGCTCGTGCTCGCGGACCAGGAGGCAGACCGTGGAGGGCTCGCCCTGGGAGTCGCGGACCCGCAGGTGCGAGGCGTAGACGGGGACGATCCGGCCGTCGGCGCAGCGGATGCCGTAGCTGCCCTCCCAGCGGGAGAGGCGCAGGGCCTCGGCGAGGCCGGTGCCGATGCCGGGGGTGTGGGGCCAGGCGGCGAGGTCGCCCAGGGGCTTGCCGGTGACCTGCTCGGAGGCGTACCCGAAGAGCTCCCCGGCATCCTCGTTCCAGGCGGTGATCGTGCCGCCACGGTCGATCTGGACGACGGCGACGCGGACGCGGCTGTCGGCGACCGGGAGGAGGGCGTCGGGGAGGACCGGGCCCGCGGAGCGGGTGCCGACGGGACGCTGCGGGAGGTCGAGGTGGAACCAGACGTGCTTGCGGGTGGGGGAGTAGTCGACGCCCCAGCGGTGGGCGAGGGCGGCGCAGAGCAGCAGGCCGCGGCCGTTCTCGCGGTCCGGGGACGCGAGGGTGCGGCCGCTCTGGACCGGGATCTCGCGCTCGGGGTAGCGGTCGGAGACCTCGACGCGGACGCTGTCGTCGGAACGCAGGCAGAGCACGTCGGCGGCGGTGCCGGCGTGGACGACGGCGTTCGTGACGAGCTCGCTGGTGAGGACGACGGCGTCGTCCACCAGTTCGGGGTGTCCCCAGCCCTGGAGGGTGTCCCGGACGAAGGCCCGTGCGGCCGCGACGGACCGCCCGACGGGCTCGAAGCTGGCAGTCGCCCGCGCGGTGATCACAGCACTCCTCGTACGCGTCTCGACGCCCGGCTCTGCCATGCTCGGTCTGTCCTTCCCGCTGCCCGGTGGTCGTGCGCGCACCACACCGTCCCCGCCGGGCGGACCGGGGCGGCTGGACAGCCGGATGCCAGGTTACTTACCTTCGCTGTCCGAGCGGATGCCGGTCACCGCTGATTCCGTCCCTCGGGGGTAGGGACGCCGTCGAAGCTGCCGAACTGTTATCGCCTGGTTCGGACACGGTGAAACACTGGGCAGGCTACCGGCAGAGCCGGAGCGGTACGGTCGACCCCTTTCGGGAGGGACACGGTGGAGTCTGGCACGGCGGCGCGACGCGGCGGAGGCAGCGGTACGCGCGCGAGGGGCGGGCGTTCCCGTGGGGGGACGGTCCAGGTGGACGCCGCGGCGCTGGAGCGGTTGCTCTCCGCGCTGGTGTCGATGCGGGACGGGAACTTCCGCAGGCGGCTCACGGTGTCCGGCGACGGGGTCATGGCGGAGATCTCCGCCGTGTTCAACGAGGTCGCGGACCGGCAGATGCACGTGACGGGGGAGCTGTCGCGGGTACGGCGGGTGGTCGGGCGCGAGGGCAAGCTGTCCGAGCGCCTGGAGGCCGGGGCCAGCGAGGGGGCGTGGGCGGCGGCGATCGAGGCCGCGAACGCGCTCGTGGACGACCTGGCCCGGCCGGTGTCCGAGGTGGGACGGGTGCTCTCGGCGGTGGCCGAGGGCGACCTGGAGCAGCGGATGGACCTGCGGTCGGAGGGTTCCGACGGGACGGTCCGGCCGCTGCGGGGCGAGTTCCTGAAGGTCGCGCGTACCGTCAACAACCTCGTCGACCAGCTGTCGGTGTTCGCCTCCGAGGTGACCAGGGTCGCCGTCGAGGTGGGGACCGAGGGGAAGCTGGGCGGTCAGGCGCAGGTGCGCGGGGTGTCCGGTTCGTGGAAGGACCTCACGGACTCGGTCAACACCATGGCGAACCAGCTGACGGCCCAGGTGCGGGACATCGCCCTGGTGACGACGGCGGTCGCCAACGGCGATCTGTCGCAGAAGGTCACGGCGAACGTGGCCGGCGAGATGCTGGAGCTGAAGAACACCGTCAACCGGATGGTGGACCAGCTGTCGTCGTTCTCCTCCGAGGTGACCCGGGTCGCGCGCGAGGTGGGCACCGAGGGCGAGCTGGGCGGTCAGGCCGAGGTGGCCGGGGTCGCCGGCGTGTGGAAGGACCTCACCGACTCCGTCAACACGATGGCGGGGAACCTCACCAATCAGGTGAGGGGGATCGCCGAGGTGACGACGGCGGTCGCCAACGGCGACCTGTCGCAGAAGGTGCGGGTCTCGGCGCGCGGCGAGATCGCGCAGCTCGCGGACACGATCAACCAGATGACCGAGACGCTGCGGACGTTCGCCGACGAGGTGACCCGCGTCTCGGGCGAGGTCGGCGCGCAGGGCCTGCTCGGCGGGCAGGCGCAGGTGCCGGGCGCGGCGGGCACCTGGAAGGACCTCACCGACTCCGTCAACACGGTCTTCCGGAACATCACCACGCAGGTGCGTGACATCGCGCAGGTGACGACGGCGGTGGCCAACGGTGACCTGTCGCAGAAGGTCACGGTCGACGTGGCCGGGGAGATGCTGGAGCTGAAGAACACCGTCAACACGATGGTGGACCAGCTCTCCGCCTTCGGTTCCGAGGTGACCCGGGTGGCCCGGGAGGTCGGCGTCGAGGGTCTGCTCGGCGGCCAGGCCGAGGTGCCGGGCGCGGCGGGCACCTGGAAGGACCTCACCGACTCGGTGAACACGGCCTTCCGCAACCTGACCGGTCAGGTGCGCGACATCGCGCAGGTGACGACGGCGGTGGCCAACGGTGACCTGTCGCAGAAGGTCACGGTCGACGTGGCCGGGGAGATGCTGGAGCTGAAGAACACCGTCAACACGATGGTGTCGCAGCTGTCGTCCTTCGCGGACCAGGTGACCCGGATGGCCCGGGACGTGGGCACCGAGGGCCGGCTCGGCGGCCAGGCGCGCGTGGACGGCGTCTCCGGGCGCTGGCGGGAGCTCACCGACTCGGTGAACTTCATGGCCGGGAACCTGACCTCGCAGGTGCGGCAGATCGCGCAGGTGACGACGGCCGTGGCGCGCGGCGACCTGTCGCAGAAGATCGACGTGGACGCGCGCGGCGAGATCCTGGAGCTGAAGAACACCATCAACACGATGGTCGACCAGCTCTCCGCGTTCGCGGACCAGGTGACGCGGGTGGCCCGAGAGGTGGGCACCGACGGGCGGCTCGGCGGTCAGGCGCAGGTGCCCGGCGTGGCCGGTGTGTGGCGCGACCTGACCGACTCGGTGAACGGCATGGCCGGCAACCTCACCACCCAGGTCCGCAACATCGCCCAGGTCGCCACGGCGGTCGCGCGCGGCGACCTGTCGCAGAAGATCGACGTGGACGCGCGCGGCGAGATCCTGGAGCTGAAGAACACCCTCAACACGATGGTGGACCAGCTGTCGAACTTCGCCGAGCAGGTGACCCGGGTGGCCCGCGAGGTGGGCACCGAGGGCATCCTCGGCGGCCAGGCCGAGGTGCAGGGCGTCTCGGGCACCTGGAAGGACCTCACCCAGTCGGTGAACGGCATGGCGAACAACCTCACCATCCAGGTGCGGAACATCGCCGAGGTCACGACCGCGGTCGCCATGGGCGACCTGTCGAAGAAGATCACGGTCGACGCCCGGGGCGAGATCCTGGAGCTGGTGACCACCGTCAACACGATGGTCGACCAGCTGTCGAACTTCGCGGACGAGGTCACGCGCGTGGCCCGCGAAGTGGGTACGGAGGGCATCCTCGGCGGCCAGGCACGCGTGCGCGGGGTCACGGGCACCTGGAAGGACCTCAGCGACAACGTCAACCTGATGGCCAACAACCTGACCAGCCAGGTGCGGAACATCTCCCGGGTCTCGGCGGCCGTCGCCAACGGCGACCTGACCAAGAAGGTGACCGTCGAGGCGCGCGGCGAGGTCGCCGAACTCGCCGAGACCGTCAACACGATGGTGACGACCCTGTCGTCCTTCGCGGACGAGGTCACCCGCGTGGCCCGCGAGGTGGGCACGGAGGGCGAGCTGGGCGGTCAGGCCCGGGTGCCGGGTGTCTCCGGCACCTGGAAGGACCTGACCGAGTCGGTGAACTCGATGGCCGACAACCTCACCGGCCAGGTGCGGCAGATCGCCGCCGTCACCACCGCCATCGCCAAGGGCGACCTCACCAAGAAGATCGACATCGACGCCCGCGGCGAGATCCAGGAGCTGAAGAACACCATCAACACGATGGTCGACCAGCTGTCGAACTTCGCCGAGGAGGTCACCCGGGTGGCCCGCGAGGTGGGCACCGACGGGCAGCTCGGCGGCCAGGCCCGGGTCCGGGACGTCGAGGGCACCTGGAGCGACCTCACCGAGTCCGTGAACGAGATGGCCGGGAACCTCACCCGGCAGGTGCGGGCGATCGCCGCCGTCGCCACCGCGGTGACCCGCGGCGACCTGAACGTCAAGATCGACGGCGTGGACGCGGCCGGCGAGATCCAGGCACTCCAGGACAACATCAACACGATGATCGCCAACCTGCGGGACACCACCCTCGCCAACGACGAGCAGGACTGGCTCAAGAGCAACCTGGCCCGCATCTCCGGCCTCATGCAGGGCCGTCGGGACCTCGACGACGTCGCCTCGCTCATCATGAGCGAGCTGACCCCGGTCGTCTCGGCCCAGCACGGCGCCTTCTTCGTGGCGATGCCGACCGGCTCCGCCCACGGCGACGCCGAACTGGTCGGCGAGGGCGACGGCTCGTACGAGCTGCGGATGCGCGGGAGTTACGGGTACTCGCCCGGCTCCATGCCGACCTCGTTCCGGCCCGGCGAGACCCTCATCGGGACGGCCGCCGAGGAGAAGCGGACCATCCAGCTCAACGCGCCCCCCGGCTACCTGAAGATCTCCTCCGGGCTCGGCGAGGCCTCGCCCGCGCACGTGATCGTCCTCCCGGTCCTCTTCGAGGGGAAGGTCCTCGGCGTCATCGAGCTGGCCTCCTTCCAGCCGTTCACCCAGATCCAGCGGGACTTCCTCAACCAGATCGCCGAGCTGATCGCCACCACCGTCAACACCATCAGCGTCAACACCAAGACGGAGGTGCTGCTCAAGCAGTCCCAGGAGCTCACCGAGCAGCTCAAGGAGCGCTCGGCCGAGCTGGAGCACCGGCAGAAGGAGCTCCAGGGCTCCAACCTGGAGCTGGAGGAGAAGGCCGAGCTGCTCGCCCGGCAGAACCGCGACATCGAGGTGAAGAACACCGAGATTGAGGAGGCCCGGCAGGTCCTGGAGGAGCGGGCCGAACAGCTCGCCGTCTCCATGCGGTACAAGTCCGAGTTCCTGGCGAACATGTCGCACGAGCTGCGCACCCCGCTCAACTCGCTGCTCATCCTGGCCAAGCTGCTCGCGGACAACGCCGAGACGAACCTGACGCCCAAGCAGGTCGAGTTCGCGGAGACCATCCACGGGGCCGGTTCGGACCTGCTCCAGCTGATCAACGACATCCTCGACCTGTCCAAGGTCGAGGCGGGCAAGATGGACGTCTCGCCGACCCGGATCGCGCTCGTGCAGCTCGTCGACTACGTGGAGGCGACCTTCCGGCCGCTGACGGCGGAGAAGGGGCTCGACTTCTCGGTGCGGGTCTCGCCGGAGCTGCCGGCCACGCTCCACACCGACGAGCAGCGGCTCCTCCAGGTGCTGCGCAACCTCCTGTCCAACGCGGTGAAGTTCACCGACACGGGCGCGGTGGAGCTGGTGATCCGGCCGGCCGGCGCGGACGTGCCGCAGTCGATCCGCGAACAGCTCCTGGAGGCCGGTTCGCTGCGCGACCCGGAGGCCGACCTGATCGCGTTCTCGGTCACCGACACCGGGATCGGGATCGCGGCCGGCAAGATGCGGGTCATCTTCGAGGCCTTCAAGCAGGCCGACGGCACGACCAGCCGGAAGTACGGCGGTACGGGCCTGGGCCTGTCGATCAGCCGGGAGATCGCGCGGCTGCTCGGCGGCGAGATCTTCGCCGCGAGCGAGCCGGGCCGCGGCTCGACGTTCACCCTGTACCTGCCGCTGAACCCGACCGAACTGCCCGCGCCGGGCCACGGCCAGGGGGCGCAGGACGGCGAGGACCCGCAGCAGGGCGCCGAGGAGGGGACGGTCGGGGCCGTCCAGCCGTTCCCGCACTTCCCGTCGGCGCCCGTGCGGACGGAGGCGCGCTCCGGGGCCGGGGCGCTGTTCCGGCACCGCCGGAAGGCGGCCGCGGAGGCGTCCGGGGCGCGGGGCGCGGTGCCGGGGCAGTCCGGGCAGCAGCCCGTACCGGAGCGGGAGGGACCGGAGGAGGCCGCGCCGCGGCGCACCTTCGACTTCTCCGGCGAGAAGGTGCTCATCGTGGACGACGACATCCGCAACGTCTTCGCGCTCACCAGCGTCCTGGAGCAGCACGGGCTCGCGGTGCTGTACGCGGAGAACGGGCGGGAGGGCATCGAGGTCCTGGAGCAGCACGACGACGCGGCGGTCGTCCTGATGGACATCATGATGCCGGAGATGGACGGGTACGCGACGACGACCGCGATCCGGCGGATGCCGCAGTTCGCCGGTCTTCCGATCATCGCCCTGACGGCGAAGGCGATGAAGGGCGACCGGGAGAAGGCGATCGAGTCGGGGGCCTCGGACTACGTGACCAAGCCGGTCGACCCCGACCACCTGCTGTCCGTCATGGAGCAGTGGATGCGGCGGAAGTGACCCGGGCCGGGGCCGCGCGGCCCCGGCTTCCGCGGACGCGTCCCGGGGTCTTCGCCGGCGCGCTCCGGAAAGATCTCCGGCGTGCCGTCGCCACGGGCGTGTGAGGTGCCGGGATACGGGGAACCTTCTGGTCTCCTGCCGCGTTTTTCCTCTGTGCACAGTGACATCGCGGTGACAGGGTGTGGCGACGGGCGGGGTGCGGCTACGATGACCGGCACAAGGACGGACGGCGCTAGGGAGTCGTCTTCTGGGGCGGCGCCCGGTGCCTCCCCCGGTTCGGGGGACCGGGCGGAGCCGTTGCCGGGACGAGGAGGACGGGGCATGGTGCAGAAGGCCAAGATCCTCCTGGTCGATGACCGGCCGGAGAATCTGCTGGCGCTGGAGGCCATTCTCTCCGCGCTCGATCAGACGCTGGTGCGGGCATCGTCCGGGGAGGAAGCGCTCAAGGCGCTGTTGACGGACGACTTCGCGGTCATCCTGCTCGACGTCCAGATGCCGGGAATGGACGGTTTCGAGACCGCCGCCCACATCAAGCGGCGCGAGCGGACCAGGGACATCCCGATCATCTTCCTCACCGCCATCAACCACGGCCCCCACCACACCTTCCGGGGGTACGCGGCGGGCGCGGTCGACTACATCTCGAAGCCCTTCGACCCGTGGGTGCTGCGCGCGAAGGTCTCCGTCTTCGTCGAGCTCTACATGAAGAACTGCAAGCTGCGCGAGCAGGCCGCCCTGCTCCGGCTCCAGTTGGAGGGCGGCGGCGAGAGCGGCCACGGCAAGGAGTCCGCCGGTCTGCTCGCCGAGCTCTCCGCCCGGCTCGCGGCCGTCGAGGAGCAGGCGGAGGCGCTGTCGAAGCAGCTCGACGACGACTCGGCCGACGCGGCCGCCGTCGCCACCGCCGCGCACCTGGAGCGCAAGCTGACCGGTCTCCGGCGGGCCCTGGACGCCCTGGAGCCGGGCGCCGGCGCCGCGCCGACCCTGCCCAGCCAGAGCTGACGACTCGTCACGAAGCGCCCCGGTCCGTCACGGTCCGGGGCGCTTCGTCATGATGCGGCGTCAGCATCGCGCCTCCGTGCGGACGACACGAACGGGTGAGGCGGACAGCCGGTTCCCACACGGGTAACCTCGGCATCATGGCTTCACGTACGTCCGGCAAGGCCCAGGGCACGGCGGGCGCCGCAAAGCCGCGCGCCGGCCGTACGACGGGCGCCGCGAAGAAGGCGGCCCCCGCGAAGTCCCCCGCCAAACCGCCCGCGAAGAACCCTTCGGCGAAGAAGGCGCCGGCCAGAAAGGCCGCGCCCGGCAAGCGCGCGCCCGCGCGGAAGACCGCGGCGAAGAAGGTCCCGCCCCGTCCCGCGCCGTCCCCGACCGGGGGCGTCTACCGGCTCGTGCGCGGCGCCTGGCTCGGACTCGCCCACGCGGTGGGCGCGGTCTTCCGGGGCATAGGACGCGGCGCCAAGGGACTCGACCCGGTCCACCGCAAGGACGGTCTCGCATTGCTCCTCCTCGGCATCGCGCTGATCGTCGCCGTGGGCACCTGGTCCAATCTGCGCGGCCCGGTCGGCGACCTCGTCGAACTCCTCGTCACCGGGGCCTTCGGCCGGCTCGACCTGCTGGTGCCGCTGCTGGTCGGCGGGATCGGCGTGCGCCTGATCCTCTATCCGGAGCGGCCCGAGGCCAACGGCCGGATCGTCATCGGCCTCTCCGCCCTCGCCCTCGGCGTCCTGGGCCAGGTGCACATCGCGTGCGGCTCGCCCGGCCGCGGCGACGGCGCCGACGCCGTGCAGGACGCGGGCGGCCTGATCGGCTGGGCCGCGTCCCAGCCCCTCGTCTTCATGATGGGCGAGGTCCTCGCCGTACCGCTGCTGGTGCTGCTCACCGTCTTCGGCCTGCTCGTCGTCACCGCCACCCCGGTCAACGCGATCCCGCAGCGGCTCCGTGCCCTCGGCGTCAGGCTCGGGATCGTGGAGGCGCCGTACGAGCCGGCGGAGGTCGAGGAGTACGACGAGGACTGGCGGGACGCGGAGCCGGGCCCCGTACGGCCCGCCCGCCGCCGTGCTCCCGGCCCTGCGGAGCCGTACGACGTGGACCGGGCCGAGGCGGAGGTCCTTGAGCGGCGCGGCCGCTCGGCGCGCCGCCCCTCCCGGCGCGCCGGCTCCGAGGCCGGTCTCGACCCGGTGGACGTCGCCGCCGCGGCGGCTGCGGCGCTGGACGGCGCGGTCCTGAACGGCATGCCCCCGTCCCCGGTCGTCGCCGACCTGACCAAGGACGTCACCGCCGAGCGGAACGCCGCCGTGGCCGGGGAGGTCGCGGAGAAGGCGACCGCGCCCGTGCCGCCCGCCCGGGGCGAGGACTCGCGCGGCGGGGGCGTACCCGATCTGACCAAGCCCGCGCCCGAGCCGACCGACCTGCCCGCGCGGGCCGAGCAGCTCCAGCTCTCCGGCGACATCACGTACGCGCTGCCGTCGATGGAGCTCCTGGAGCGCGGCGGGCCGGGCAAGACGCGCAGTGCGGCGAACGACGCGGTGGTGGCGTCGCTGTCGAACGTGTTCGCCGAGTTCAAGGTGGACGCGGCGGTCACCGGCTTCACGCGGGGGCCGACGGTCACGCGGTACGAGGTGGAGCTCGGGCCGGCGGTGAAGGTCGAGAAGATCACGGCCCTGGCCAAGAACATCGCCTACGCGGTCGCGTCCCCGGACGTGCGGATCATCTCGCCGATCCCCGGCAAGTCCGCGGTCGGCATCGAGATCCCCAACAGCGACCGGGAGATGGTCAACCTCGGGGACGTGCTGCGGCTCGCGGACGCGGCCGGCGACGACCATCCGATGCTGGTGGCGCTCGGCAAGGACGTCGAGGGCGGCTACGTGATGGCCAACCTGGCGAAGATGCCGCACATCCTGGTCGCCGGCGCCACCGGCTCCGGCAAGTCCTCGTGCATCAACTGCCTGATCACCTCGGTGATGATAAGGGCGACCCCCGAGGACGTCCGGATGGTGCTCGTGGACCCCAAGCGGGTCGAGCTGACCGCGTACGAGGGCATCCCGCACCTGATCACCCCGATCATCACCAACCCCAAGAAGGCCGCCGAGGCCCTGCAGTGGGTGGTGCGCGAGATGGACCTGCGCTACGACGACCTGGCGGCCTTCGGCTTCCGGCACATCGACGACTTCAACGAGGCCATCCGGGCCGGCAAGGTCCAGCTCCCGCCGGGCAGCGAGCGCGAGCTGAGCCCCTACCCGTACCTCCTGGTGATCGTCGACGAGCTGGCCGACCTGATGATGGTCGCGCCCCGGGACGTTGAGGACGCGATCGTGCGCATCACCCAGTTGGCCCGCGCCGCCGGCATCCATCTGGTCCTGGCCACGCAGCGGCCGTCCGTGGACGTGGTCACCGGTCTGATCAAGGCGAACGTGCCCTCCCGGCTCGCCTTCGCGACCTCCTCGCTCGCCGACAGCCGGGTCATCCTCGACCAGCCCGGCGCCGAGAAGCTGATCGGCAAGGGCGACGGGCTGTTCCTGCCGATGGGGGCCAACAAGCCCGTCCGCATGCAGGGCGCCTTCGTCACCGAGCACGAGGTCGCCGCCGTCGTGCAGCACTGCAAGGACCAGATGACGCCGGTCTTCCGGGACGACGTCACCGTGGGCACCAAGCAGAAGAAGGAGATCGACGAGGAGATCGGCGACGACCTCGACCTGCTGTGCCAGGCCGCCGAGCTGGTCGTCTCCACCCAGTTCGGCTCCACCTCCATGCTCCAGCGCAAGCTGCGCGTGGGCTTCGCCAAGGCCGGCCGGCTGATGGACCTCATGGAGTCGCGGAACATCGTCGGTCCCAGCGAGGGCTCCAAGGCGCGCGACGTGCTCGTCAAGCCCGACGAGCTGGACGGGGTCCTCGCCGTGATCCGCGGCGAGTCGGGGGAGTAGGCGGGGTCCGGTGCAAGGGCGGGGCGGGCTTCGGCGCGGGGGGCGGGGCGGGCTTCGGTACGGAGCCGGGTATGGGTGCCGGAAGGCGGGGTACCCGTTCGAGACCCGGCCGAGACTCACTCGTAAGAAACGGGTGAGCAACCGTTTCCCCTGGCCGTACGTCAAGTTGGACGGAGGGACAGAAGGATGTCCCAGCCTCATGGCGTACAAACAGCACCCGCCCGGTTGCCCCACCCTTTCGTACCACCCATAGACTGAACGTCCAGCAGGTGGCTACACGCTCGAAAGGCGCTCTCGTGTCCATCGGCAACTCCCCCGAAGACGACCGGACCTTCCCGGCAGACGACCGGGAAGCGATCGGTCGTGCCCTCCAGCAGGCCCGTATCGCCGCCGGTCTCACCGTCGAAGAGGTCAGTGCCTCCACCCGTGTCCGGATCCCGATCGTGCACGCGATCGAGGAGGACGACTACTCGCGCTGTGGCGGCGATGTCTACGCCCGCGGCCACATCCGTACCCTCGCGCGCGCCGTCGGCCTCGACCCGGCTCCGCTGATCGAGCAGTTCGACGCCGAGCACGGCGGCCGTCCCGCACCCACCCCCGCCGCCCCGCTGTTCGAGGCGGAACGCATCCGCCCCGAGCCGCGCCGGCCCAACTGGACCGCCGCGATGGTCGCGGCCATCGTCGCCGTCGTCGGATTCGTCGGCTTCACGATGTTCGACGAGAACGACGCCCCGAAGGGGACCACCGCGGCCGACGGCGGCCCGGCGCCCGCCCCCGAGCAGGCGACCTCCGCCGCCAAGCCGAAACCGGTCAAGCCCGTCGCGCCCAAGCCCACCGAGAGCGCGATCGCCGCGGTCCCGCAGGACAAGGTCACGGTCAAGCTCTCCGCCACCGACGGCAAGAGCTGGATCTCGGCCAAGGCCCACGACGGCAAGATCCTCTTCGACGGGCTCCTCATGGAGGGCGAGTCCAAGACCTTCCAGGACGACGAGCGCGTCGACCTGGTCCTCGGCAACGCCGGCGCCATCGAGCTCTACGTCAACGGCAAGAAGGTCGCCGACACGTTCGAATCCGGCCAGGTCGAGCGGCTCACCTACACCAAGGGCGACCCCCAGGCCGGCTGAGCCGGTCCGGCGCCGCCGTGATGTGACCTCCGTCGCGCGGGTGAACCCTGCGCGACGGGGGAACGGCCGGGACGAAGTAGTCTTGAGCCCATGCCCGAACGCCGTACCGTCGCCCTTGTCACTCTTGGCTGCGCCCGTAACGAGGTGGACTCGGAGGAGCTCGCAGGCCGCTTGGCAGCGGACGGCTGGGAGCTCGTCGAGAACGCCGAGCAAGCCGATGTCGCCGTCGTCAACACCTGCGGATTCGTCGAGGCCGCCAAGAAGGACTCCGTCGACGCCCTGCTCGAAGCCAACGATCTGAAGGACCACGGCCGGACCCAGGCCGTCGTCGCCGTCGGCTGCATGGCCGAGCGGTACGGCAAGGAGCTCGCCGAAGCCCTCCCGGAGGCCGACGGCGTCCTCGGCTTCGACGACTACGCCGACATCTCCAACCGCCTCCAGACCATCCTCAGCGGCGGCAGCGTCGAGGCCCACACCCCCCGCGACCGGCGCAAGCTGCTGCCGCTCTCGCCCGTGGAGCGCCAGGAGGCCGCGGCCGCCGTGGCCCTGCCGGGGCACGGCGACGGCGCCGAGGCGCCCACCGACGCCCCGGCCGACCTGCCCGAGGGCCTCGCGCCCGCCTCCGGCCCGCGCGCGCCGCTCCGCCGGCGCCTGGACGCCAGCCCCGTCGCCTCCGTGAAGCTGGCCTCCGGCTGCGACCGCCGCTGCACCTTCTGCGCCATCCCCTCCTTCCGCGGCTCCTTCGTCTCGCGCCGCCCCTCGGACGTGCTGAACGAGACGCGCTGGCTCGCCGAGCAGGGCGTGAAGGAGATCATGCTGGTCTCCGAGAACAACACCTCCTACGGCAAGGACCTCGGCGACATCCGCCTCCTGGAGGGCCTGCTGCCCGAGCTGGCGGCCGTGGACGGCATCGAGCGCGTCCGCGTCAGCTACCTCCAGCCCGCCGAGATGCGCCCCGGCCTGATCGACGTCCTCACCTCCACCGAGAAGGTCGTCCCGTACTTCGACCTCTCCTTCCAGCACAGCGCCCCCGACGTGCTGCGGGCCATGCGCCGCTTCGGCGACACCGACCGCTTCCTGGAGCTCCTGGAGACCATCCGCTCCAAGGCCCCCACGGCCGGCGCCCGCTCCAACTTCATCGTCGGCTTCCCCGGCGAGACCGAGGCGGACTTCGCCGAGCTGGAACGCTTCATCACCCACGCGCGCCTCGACGCCATCGGCGTTTTCGGCTACTCCGACGAGGACGGCACCGAGGCCGCCACGTACGAGCACAAGCTCGACCAGGAAGTGGTCGACAAGCGGCTCGCCCACCTCTCCCGGCTCGCCGAGGAGCTCACCGCCCAGCGCGCGGAGGAGCGGATCGGAGAGACCCTGGAGGTACTGGTCGAGTCCCTGGACGAGGAGGACGGCTGGATCGGCCGCGCCGCCCACCAGGCCCCCGAGACCGACGGGCAGGTGGTCCTCGTCACCGCCGACGGCACGGACCCCGACCTGGCCCCGGGCCGTATGGTCAGGGCGAAGGTCGTCGGGACGGAGGGCGTCGACCTGGTGGCCGAGTGTCTTTTCGAGGAGGCGGGCAGATGACCGGAGTCCCGGCGTCCGCGACGGGCGGGACCGGTAGGCCGACGCCCCGCGGCAAGCTGGGCGCGGCGGCCGTCGACCAGGCCAGCCTGTGGAACATCGCGAACATCCTCACCATGATCCGGCTGGTGCTCGTGCCGGCCTTCGTGGTGCTGCTGCTCCAGGACGGCGGGCACGACCCCGCGTGGCGGGCCTGGGCCTGGGCGGCGTTCGCGGTGGCCATGATCACGGACGTCTTCGACGGGCACCTCGCCCGTACGTACAACCTGGTCACCGACTTCGGGAAGATCGCCGACCCGATCGCGGACAAGGCGATCATGGCGGCCGGTCTGATCTCCCTGTCCGCGCTCGGGGATCTCCCCTGGTGGGTGACCGCGGTGATCCTGGCCCGGGAGCTGGGGATCACCCTGATGCGGTTCTGGGTCATCCGGCACGGGGTCATCCCCGCCAGCCGCGGCGGCAAGATGAAGACCCTGGCCCAGGGCACGGCCGTCGGCATGTACGTGCTGATGCTCACCGGGCCGCTCGCCACCCTCCGCTTCTGGGTGATGACGGTGGCCGTCGTGCTGACGGTCCTCACCGGCCTCGACTACGTGCGCCAGGCCGTCGTGCTGCGGCGCCGGGGCCTCGCCGCCGAGCGGGCCGCCGCCGAGCGGTCGGAGGCGGCGGCACGATGACGGAGGCGGCCCGGGTGCTCGCGCTGCTCGCCGAACGCGGCCAGACGCTGGCCGTCGCGGAGTCGCTCACGGGCGGCCTGGTGGCCGCCGAGCTCACCGGAGTCCCCGGCGCCTCGGCGTCCTTCCGCGGGTCGGTCACCGCCTACGCCACCGCCCTCAAGCACGAACTCCTCGGCGTCGACGCGGCCCTGCTCGCGGAGCGCGGAGCGGTCGATCCCGAGGTCGCGTCGCAGATGGCGGCCGGTGTACGGGCCCGGCTCGGCGCCGACTGGGGCCTCGCGACGACCGGGGTCGCGGGCCCGGACCCGCAGGACGGGCAGCCCGTCGGAACCGTCTACGTGGCGGTCGCGGGCCCGGCCGGGGGCGTGTCCCGTGCGGGGTCTCCGGCAGGGTCCCCGGAGGGGATCCCGGTGGGGTCTCCGACCGGGAAAGTGGTCCCGTTGAGGTTGAACGGCGACCGCGGGGAAATCCGTAGGGAGAGCGTACGGATCGTGCTCGAACTGCTTCGCGAGGAACTCTCGGGAAATGTGCGGGCACAGGATACGGAACAGAACGGGGGGAATTGATGTTTGCAGCCCTGAGTGAACACGACATCGCTCCCCGCACGGCCGCGGCGCGAGGCGGTACGGTGGGGCGTGAAGGATGCGGCTACGCGGTCCGAGGAGGGAGCCACCGATGATTCTGCTCCGTCGCCTGCTGGGTGACGTGCTGCGTCGGCAGCGCCAGCGCCAGGGCCGTACTCTGCGCGAAGTCTCCTCCTCCGCCCGAGTCTCGCTCGGCTATCTCTCCGAGGTGGAGCGGGGGCAGAAGGAGGCTTCCTCCGAACTGCTCTCCGCGATCTGCGACGCGTTGGACGTACGGATGTCCGAGCTCATGCGCGAAGTGAGCGACGAGCTGTCGCTGGCCGAACTGGCCGAGTCGGCAGCAGCGAGCGAACAGGTGCCGGCACCGGTTCGTCCGATGCTCAATTCGGTGTCGGTGACGTCGGTGGCGGGTGTGCCCACCGAGCGGGTGACCATCAAGGCGCCCGCGGAAGCGGTCGACGTCGTCGCCGCCTGACCCGAAACGGGAGTGCAGCCCCGGTCGTGTCCCCACAGGGACGCCGACCGGGGCTTCATCCTTTTCCGGATTTGTTTGGGCAGGTTTGTTTGAGATGCCGGGTTCTGGTGAGCCGTGCCATGGTGGGGAAACGTTCGACTGGTTGGAGATTCCACATGTCTGTCGTGAAGAGCACGCTGTCCGAGGCCGACCTCAAGACGGTCGGCGACGCCCTCCAGGGAGCCCTTGTCGACCTTGTCGACCTCTCCCTGGTGGCCAAGCAGGTGCACTGGAACGTCGTCGGACCGCGCTTCCGCTCCGTCCACCTCCAGCTGGACGAGGTGGTCACCACGGCCCGCACGCACTCCGACACCGTGGCCGAACGTGCCTCCGCCCTGGGCGTCAACCCGGACGGACGAGCCGCGACCGTGGCGTCGTCGAGCGCGATCGGAACGGTGCCGGAGGGCTGGATCAAGGATGTGGAGGCGGTGCAGATCCTCGTCGATGCCCTCGGGGCCGTCACCACCCGGATGCGGGAGCGGATCGACGCGACCGGCGACCCCGACCCGGTCACCCAGGACATCCTGATCGCCCTCACGGGCGAGCTCGAGAAGCACGCGTGGATGTTCCAGGCGGAGAGCGTCTGAGGCGGGCCGGGGCGTGCTGATACGTGCGGTGCGCGCCGGGGCGGGCCCCGGTGCGCCCTCCCGCAGGGTGATCCTGCCGGTCTAGCGTCGACCGCGGGAGGCGGCCATGGTACGGCGACGGTTCCCGTCGGCAACGCTCGCGCTGGTCGCGGTCGGGCTGGCGGCCGGGGGGCTCTGGTGGTGGGCGGTCCTGCGCCTGCTGCTCGTCCCGGGCGAGACCGGGCCGGTCGAGGGCGTGATGGCCGCGAGTGGTTGGGGTCTGAGCCTGCTGCCCGTGCACGTGGCCGCCTCCTCGGGGCCGCCGGGCGCGCTCGTCCGGCGCCTCGGCAGGGCGCCGTGGCGCCGGTGGCGGGGAGCGGGATCCGGGTCGGCGTGAGCGGAGTGGGGCAGGACCCGCTGCCGCGGTTGTGGGGCTGTGGCGGACGGGTGAGGTGTTGCCGCGGTTGTGGGGTTGTGGCGGACCCATGACCGGACGATCAGACTGACGGGCTCGTGCCGGCGTCCTGCCGGTGCGGGCCCTTCTGGCATTCCGGGCACCAGTACGTGACCCGGTCCCCGAGTTCCGCCTTGCGGATCCGGGCGCCGCAGCGCAGGCAGGGGCGGCCCGCGCGGCCGTAGACGTGGAGCGGGGTGCCGGGGCGGCGCACGGTGGTGACCCGTTGATCCGGGTGGTCCTTGTTGAGGTCGAGCAGACGGTGGGCGGTCGCCACCAGGCGGGCGGGGACGTCGGGCTCCAGCTCGCCCACGGGGAGCCAGGGGGTGACGGAGGCGAGGAACGCCAGCTCCGACTTGTAGATGTTGCCGATGCCGGCCAGGTTGCGCTGGTCGAGGAGGGCCTCCCCGAGCGTCCTCGCCGGATCGGCCGTCAGTCTGCGCACGGCCTCCTCCGGATCCCAGTCGGGGCCGAGCAGGTCCGGGCCGAGATGGCCCACGACGCGGGACTCCTCATCGGTGCGCAGGAGCTCCACGATCGGGAGCCGGTAGCCGTACGCGGTGGACTCCGCGTTCCCGAGGACGGCCCGGATCTGGTGCTCGGGGCCGCCGCGGGGGCGCTCCCCGGTGGCGTACACCCGCCAGGCGCCGTCCATCCGCAGGTGGGTGTGGAGGGTGAGGCCGCCCTCGATCCGGGCGAGCAGGTGCTTGCCGCGCGGGGTGACGTCGAGGAGCGTGCGGCCGGTGAGGTCGGCCGTGGCGAACCGGGGCACCCGCAGGTCCGAGCGGGTGAGCACCCGCCCGGCGAGTGCGGCGTGCAGACGGCGGGCGACCTGCCAGACGGTGTCTCCTTCGGGCACGGCCCTCCTTCGGGGACGGTTCCGGGATCTTGGGGCGGTGGGCTGTGGGTGGTGGGCGGGGCCCGTCCGGCGGATCGAGGGGCACGGCGCGCGGCCTCCGACCGTGATCCGCCGGGCAGGCGTCAGGCGCGCAGGCGCAGGCCTCTCGGGGTGGCCAGGAAGCCCGCCGCCTCCAGGGGGCGGGCCAGCGGGGAGGTCAGGGCCGCGGCGCCGTTGAGCCGCTCCACCGTGACCGTGCCCAGGGAGCCCGCGCGGGCGGACGCGGCCAGGGCCTCGGCCGCCGCCGTCAGGGCCGGGTCGTCCGGATCGGTCGGCCAGGACAGGAGCGTCTTGCCGCCGCGCTCCATGTAGAGCGTCAGCTCGCCGTCGACCAGGACCACCAGCGCGCCCGCCTTGCGGCCCGGTTTGTGCCCGGCGCCGGTCGGCGGCTCGGGCCAGGACAGGGCGGCCCCGTACGCGTTCGCCGGGTCGGCCGCCGCGAGGACGAGGGCGCGCGGACCGGCCGCCGCCTCGACGCCCCGGTCACGGGCGGTCGCCGCGGCCCGCAGCCGGTCCACCGCGCCGTCCATCGCGAACTGGGCCGCGCCGAGACCTTCCACGACGTAGCCCCGGCGGGCCTGGCCGCTGTCCTCGAAGGCGGCCAGGATCCGGTACACGGCGGAGAAACCGCCCTCCACGCCCTCGGCGGCCACCGCGCCCCGGGTGACCACGCCGTGCCGGTCCAGGAGGGTGCGGGCCAGGGCGTGCGCCCGCTGGGTCGGCTCCGGTTCGCGCGGCGGCAGCAGCGACCAGCGGCCGGAGACCGTGGGCGGGCCCGTGCGGGACACCGGCCGGGCGGACGCGGTCAGGGTGCCGTACCGGCCGCGGGGGACCGTGCGGCGCGCGCGGTGTGCGGTGGAGCCGGCCGTGCGGCCCGAGCCGAGCAGCGCGCGCAGCGGGGCGAGGGTGTCGTTGGTGAGCCGGCCCGACCAGGCCAGGTCCCAGAGCGCGTCGGCGAGCTGGGGGTCGGTGGCGTCCGGGTGGGTGGTGGCCCGGACCTGGTCGGCGATCTGACGGAAGAACAGGCCGTACCCGCCGGAGAGGGCGGTGAGCACCGACTCGTGCAGCGCGGACAGCTCCAGCGGGTGCGGCGGGGGCAGGAGCAGGGGGGCCGCGTCCGCGAGGTACAGCGAGACCCAGCCGTCCTTGCCGGGCAGCGAGCCCGCGCCCGCCCACACCACCTCGCCGGTGGTCGTCAGCTCGTCCAGCATCGCCGGGGAGTAGTCCCGGACCCGGGACGGCAGGACCAGCTTCTCCAGGGCGGAGGCCGGGACGGGCGCGCCCTGGAGCTGCTCGACCGCCCGGGCCAGGCCGTCGATGCCGCGCAGGCTGTTGCTCCCCAGGTGCTGCCACTGCGGCAGGAAGGAGGCGAGGGCCGCCGGGGGCACCGGCTCCAGTTCGTGGCGCAGGGCCGCGAGGGAGCGCCGGCGCAGTCGGCGCAGGACGGTGGCGTCGCACCACTCCTGGCCGATGCCGGAGGGGTGGAACTCGCCCTGGACGACCCGGCCGGACGCGGCGAGCCGCTGGAGGGCGCCGTCGGTGACGGCCGTGCCCAGGCCGAAGCGCTCACCGGCCAGGGAGGAGGTGAACGGGCCGTGCGTGCGCGCGTACCGGGCGAGGAGGTCGCCCAACGGGTCCTTGACCGGCTCGGTGAAGGCCTCGGGGACGCCGACCGGCAGGGCCGTGCCCAGGGCGTCCCTGAGCCGGCCCGCGTCCTCGATCGCCGCCCAGTGCTCCCGGCCCCCGATCCGCACCCGGATGGCACGCCGTGCCGTTTCCAGCTCGTCCGCCCAGTCCGGCTCGGCGCCGCGCTCGGCCAGCTCGGCGCCGGTGAGGGGCCCCAGGACCCGCAGGAGATCGGCGACGCCCTCCACGTCCTTGATCCGCCGGTCCTCCGTCAGCCACTGGAGCTCCCGCTCCAGCTCCGTCAGGACGTCCGCGTCGAGCAGCTCGCGCAGCTCCGCCTGGCCGAGCAGCTCCGCGAGCAGCCGGGAGTCCAGGGAGAGCGCGGCGGCCCGTCGCTCCGCGAGCGGCGAGTCGCCCTCGTACAGGAACTGCGCCACGTATCCGAAGAGCAGCGAGCGGGCGAAGGGGGACGGCTCGGGGGTGGTGACCTCGACGAGGCGGACCCGGCGGGCCTCGATGTCGCCCATCAGCTCCGTCAGGCCCGGCAGGTCGAAGACGTCCTGGAGGCACTCGCGGACGGCCTCCAGGACGATCGGGAACGAGCCGAACTCGCTCGCCACCTGGAGGAGCTGGGCCGCGCGCTGCCGCTGCTGCCACAGCGGGGTGCGTTTGCCCGGGTTCCGCTTCGGCAGCAGCAGGGCGCGGGCGGCGCACTCGCGGAAGCGGGAGGCGAACAGTGCGGAGCCGCCCACCTGGTCGGTGACGACCTGCCCGATCTCGCCCTTGTCGAACAGGGCGTCGGCCGCGCCGACGGGCGCCTTGTCCGGGTCGTACGCGGTGTCCGCGTGCCGGCTCGGGTCGACCGGCTCGTGGTCGAGGAGGTCCAGGCCCATGTCCAGGCCCATCAGGTCGGCGTCCGGAAGGCGCAGCACGATGCCGTCGTCCGCGTGCATCACCTGCGCGTCCATGCCGTACCGCTCGGCGAGCCGGGCGCCGAGCGCCAGCGCCCACGGGGCGTGCACCTGAGCCCCGAACGGGGAGTGGATGACGACCCGCCAGTCCCCGAGCTCGTCCCGGAAGCGCTCGACCAGGATCGTGCGGTCGTCCGGCACGTGGCCGCAGGCCTCGCGCTGCTCCTTGAGGTACGCCAGGACGTTCTCGGCGGCCCACGCGTCGAGCCCGGCGGCGAGGAGCCGCAGCCGGGCGTCCTCGTCCCCGAGGGCGCCGACCTCGCGGAGGAACGCGCCCACCGCCCGGCCCAGTTCGAGCGGGCGGCCCAGCTGGTCGCCCTTCCAGAACGGCAGCCGTCCCGGCGCACCGGGTGCGGGGGTGACGAGGACCCGGTCCCGGGTGATGTCCTCGATCCGCCACGAGGTGGTGCCGAGCGTGAACACGTCGCCCACCCGCGACTCGTACACCATCTCCTCGTCGAGCTCCCCGACCCGGCCCCCGCCCTTCTTGGGGTCGGAGCCCGCCAGGAAGACTCCGAACAGGCCCCGGTCGGGGATCGTGCCGCCCGAGGTGACGGCGAGCCGCTGCGCGCCCGGCCGGCCCGTGACCGTCCCGGCGACCCGGTCCCAGACCACGCGCGGGCGCAGTTCGGCGAAGGCGTCCGAGGGGTACCGCCCCGCCAGCATGTCGAGGACGCCCGTGAACGCCGACTCGGGCAGTGAGGCGAACGGCGCCGCCCGGCGCACCACCGCGAGCAGGTCGTCCACCTGCCAGGTGTCGAGCGCGACCATCGCGACCAGCTGCTGCGCGAGCACGTCCAGCGGATTGGCGGGGATCCGCAGGGATTCGATGGCCCCCGACCGCATCCGCTCGGTGACCACGGCCGCCTGCACCAGGTCGCCCCGGTACTTGGGGAAGACCACGCCCGTGGAGACCGCGCCGACCTGGTGGCCGGCGCGGCCCACCCGCTGGAGCCCGGAGGCCACCGAGGGCGGCGACTCGACCTGCACGACCAGGTCCACCGCGCCCATGTCGATGCCCAGCTCCAGGCTGGAGGTGGCCACCACGGCGGGCAGCCGGCCCGCCTTCAGGTCCTCCTCGACCTGGGCGCGCTGTTCTTTGGACACCGAGCCGTGGTGGGCCCGGGCGAGCAGCGACGGGGCGCCGTGCGCCGCCCCCGACTGGGCCATGATCTCGGCCGGGGGAGCCCCCTCGGGCACGGGCTCGCCGGTCGCCCGCTCGTACGCGATCTCGTTGAGCCGGTTGCACAGGCGCTCGGCCAGACGCCGGGAGTTGGCGAAGACGATCGTGGAGCGGTGTGCCTGCACCAGGTCGGCGATCCGCTCCTCGACGTGCGGCCAGATCGACGGCTTGTCGCCGCCCTCCTTGCCCTCGGAGGCCGGGGAGCCGCCCAGCTCGCCCATGTCCTCGACGGGGACGACGACGGAGAGGTCGAACTCCTTGCCCGACGGCGGCTGCACGATCTCCACGGCGCGCCCCGGCGACAGGTAGCGGGCCACCTCGTCGACCGGCCGGACCGTGGCGGACAGGCCGATCCGGCGCGCGGGCCGCGGCAGCAGCCCGTCGAGCCGCTCCAGGGAGAGCGCCAGGTGCGCGCCCCGCTTCGTGCCCGCGACCGCGTGGACCTCGTCCAGGATGACCGTCTCCACGCCCGCGAGGGCGTCGCGGGCGGCGGAGGTCAGCATCAGGAACAGCGACTCGGGGGTGGTGATCAGGATGTCCGGCGGCTTGGTCGCGAGCGTCCGGCGCTCGGCGGCCGGGGTGTCGCCGGAGCGGATCCCGACCCGGATGTCCGGCTCGGGCAGCCCGAGCCGCACCGACTCCTGGCGGATGCCGGTCAGCGGGGAGCGCAGGTTCCGCTCGACGTCCACCGCCAGGGCCTTCAGCGGGGACACGTACAGCACGCGGCAGCGCTTCCTGGCCTCGGCGGGCGGGGGCGCGGACGCCAGCCGGTCCAGGGAGGCGAGGAAGGCCGCCAGCGTCTTGCCCGAGCCGGTCGGGGCGACGACCAGCACGTCGGAGCCCGCCCCGATGGCGGTCCAGGCGCCCTCCTGCGCCGCCGTGGGCGCGGTGAAGGCCCCGGTGAACCAACCACGGGTCGCGGGGGAGAACGAGTCGAGCGCGGACCTGACCATGCCCCCATCGTGCACCCCGACACTGACAACCGCCGGGACCTGTGGAAAACCGTCCGGACGGCGCTGCGGCCGTCACCCTCCGGTGTGAAAGGACCAAAGCGGCGGGCCCGCGCGCCCCTGGCGCAGAATGGGAGGCATGGCGAGCGGGGAACGGGCACGGTACTGGCAGTACCCCGAGCTGCCCGGGGTCGACCTGCTGCACGCCCACTACGTCCGCAAGGCCTTCGCCCGCCACACCCACGAGACCTTCGTCTTCGCCGCGATCACCGAGGGCGTCGAGGCCTTCCACCACCACGACGAACTGGTCCACGCCGGGCCCGGCCAGATCGCCCTGGTCAACCCCGACACCCCGCACACCGGCCACGCGGGCGTCCCCGAGGGCTGGACCTACCGCACGATCTACCCCGACGCGGAGATCGTCCGGTCGATCGCCGCCGACACCCTCGCCCTGCGCGGCTCGGCCGGCTTCACCTCGCCCGTCATCGACGACCCGTACGCCGCACGGCTCGTCGTCGGCGTCCACCGGGCCGCCGAGGAGGGCAACGCGCTCGCCGCCGACAGCCTGCTCCGGCTCGTCACCGCCCGGATGCTGCGCAGTCACGGCGGCCTGATCACCCCGCTCCCGCCCCGCTCGGCGGGCGCCCGGAACGCGGCACGCGCGCGTGAGGTCCTGGAGGGCCGGATGGCCGGGCCGCCGACCCTGGAGCGCCTCGCCGCCGAGCTGGACACCAGCCCCTTCGCCCTCCTCCGGGCCTTCCGCGACACGTACGGGATGCCGCCGCACACCTGGCTCACCGACGCGCGCGTGCGCCGGGCACGGAGGCTGCTCGACGCCGGCGTCCGCCCGGCGGAGGCGGCCGCCGCCGTCGGCTTCACCGACCAGTCTCACCTCAACCGGCACTTCACCCGCAGCGTCGGGGTACCGCCGGGCGCCTACCAGCGCGCGCGTGGCGGAGGAAAACCCGCGGGACCGGGCGGGCCCGGCAGGTCTCGCGGGTCCGGCTGACCCGGTTGCCCACCGGACCCGACCGGGCCGGACGCCTGTCCGCCGGGCCCCGCCGGCCCGTCCGACCCGGCGCAAGAACGTACAAGACCCGAGCGGCCCGGCAGCCGTAGCGTCCCTGGCGTGGCAGAACAGACAGCATCCCCCGTGATACGCGACGACGCCCCGGCCAAGCCCGACGCCGCCGTCGTCCGCGACGCCCTCGGCGTCGGCGTCGCCGTCGGGCTCTCCGGCTTCGCCTTCGGCGTGACCTCGGCGGGCTCCGGGCTCGGCCTCCTCCAGACCTGCGTCCTCAGCCTGCTCGTCTTCACCGGCGCCTCGCAGTTCGCCCTCGTCGGCGCGCTCGCCGCGGGCGGCAACCCCTTCACGGCCGCCGCCGGGGCGTTCTTCCTGGGCACCCGCAACGCCTTCTACGGGCTGCGGCTCTCCCAGCTCCTCGCCCTGCCGAAGGCCGTCAGGCCCCTCGCCGCGCACTGGGTGATCGACGAGACCACGGCGGTCGCGCTCGCCCAGCCGTCCCGCCGGGCCGCCCGCGTCGGCTTCACCGTCACCGGGCTCACGCTGTACGTCCTCTGGAACGTCACCACGCTCCTCGGGGCGCTCGGCGCCGAGGCGATCGGGGACACCGCCGCCTGGGGGCTCGACGCGGCCGGACCCGCCGTCTTCCTGGCCCTGCTCGCCCCCATGCTCACGTCCGCGACCGAGCGGGCCACCGCCGGCCTCGCCGTCCTGCTCGGCCTCGGCCTGCTTCCCGTGCTCCCCGCCGGGGTGCCGGTCCTCGCGGCCGCCCTCGCCGCGCCCGCGGTGCTCTGGGCACGCGGCCGGCGCGCCGCGTCCACGACCGGCACCACCGCGACCGGATCCACGATTGGCACCACCGCGGCCGGATCCGAGACCGGCCCCACGGCCCGACGAGAAAAGGACTCCCGATGAACGTCTGGATCGCGATCGCCCTCACCGTCGCCGGGTGCTACCTGGTCAAGCTCGCCGGGCTGCTCGTCCCCGCCGGAGCGCTGGAACGCCCGCTCGTCCAACGGCTCGCGGCGCTGCTCCCCGTCGCCCTGCTCGCGGCGCTCACCGCGCAGCAGACGTTCAGCACGGGCGGCGACCTCGTCCTGGACGCCCGGGCCGCCGGACTCGCCGCGGCCGCCGTCGCGCTCGTCCTGAGGGCGCCGTTCCTGGTCGTCGTGGGCGCCGCCGTCGCCGTCACGGCGGGGGTACGGGCCCTGGGCTGGTGAGACCCGGCCCGGAGGCCGTACCCACGGGATCGGGACGGCCCGGCTCCGGCCCGTACACCCGGCTCTGCTCCCGTACACCCGGAACCCGGCCCGTAACACCCGGCATCCGCCCCGTCAGCCGACGGAACGCCCGTGCGCGCGGAGGGTGCGCAGGGCCTCGACGGTGACGATCGGGCGCCATTCCAGGGCCGTGCCGGGAGCCCAGGCGGGCCAGCGGATCGGCCAGCCGCCGTCCTCCTCCTGGTCGGCCGCGAGCCGGTCGAGCGAGCGGGCCATCTCCTCCTCCGTGAACCAGCGCGCGGCCAGCGAGTCCGGCACGCGCGCGTAGTCGTGCGGAAAGTGGTGCTCCCCGGGCGCGTACCCGTCCGCCACCGGCCAGTCCTCCAGACGGTCCGGGTCGAGCACGGCGAGCCCCTGCTCCCGGACGAGCCGGCCGAGGCGGTCGGCGGCCGCCTCCGCGCGCGGGCGGTCCGGGGCCCCGTCGAGGAAGGCGACGGCGGCCTGGACCTCGTACGGGTGGGACTTCTCCAGGGACTCCACGACCGACCAGCAGAACTCGGTGGCCCGGAACAGCCACGCGTGCCACACCTGGTTGCGGTGGAGGAGCCCGACCACCGGGCCGGTCGAGAGCAGCGCGCTCGGCGGCTGGTCGACGACCGGCACGAAGGGGGCCGAGGGATAGGGCCGCTGGGAGGGGTGGATCGCCGGGAGGGCGCCGTCGTGCGTGGACACGGCCGTGAGGTACCGGCAGATCCGCTCGACCCGCGGCCCGCCGCAGCGGCCGATGGAGTCCAGGACCCGCAGCGCGTGCGCGGTGTGCAGCGGTTGGCTGACGGGCCCGCGCAGATCCGGTTCGAGCGCGTGACCGTACCCGCCGTCCTCGTTCAGGTACGCCGTGAGCGCCGTCTCGACCTGATCCGCGCCACCGCGTTGGAAGTGGTAGGCGAACCGGCGCTGTTCGAGGACGCGGGCCGTGAGCCAGACGAAACGCTCGGCGCGGGCCAAGGGGGTCGGGGACGCAGAGGGGAGGGGTTTTTCGGCCATGCTCCGACCGTAGGGCGGAAAGTCGCGCTGACAAGGGCCGCGGAGCGGGCTGCACTCTTGGGAGCGGGATACTGGGGGCATGCGGTTGACGATTTTCTGGGAACGGATGGCCGACCACTTCGGTGCGTCGTACGCCGAGTCCTTCGCGAGCGACCATGTGATGGCGGAACTCGGGGGCCGGACCGTGCGGGAGGCGCTGGACGCCGGCTGGGAGGCCAAGGACGTGTGGCGCGCCGTCTGCGCCGCGGTGGACGTGCCCGCCGACAAGCGCTGACCCGTCGCCGGTCCGCCCGGGAGCGGACCACTGGGGAACGGACCGCCGGGGAGGAATGTCCGCGCGGTGCGCGAGACTGGCGGGGTGGCCCCGACTGACGACAGCGACGACAAGACCGACAAGACCGACAAGACCGACGAGGCCCGTGGTGCCGGAAAGCCCCACGGCTCCGACGCGATCACCGGCGCGCCCGGCGGCACCGGCAGGACCGGGTCGACCGACGTGACGGTTTCCGCTTCCCCGGCCCCGGCTGCCGGGCCCGAAGCGAGCGCTCCCGGGGCCGTGCCCCCGGATCCCACCGCGCGGATGCCGCGCTGGCTGCCCCGCGCGTTCGTCCTGGCCTTCGCGCTCTACGCCTGCTTCCTGCTGGGCAACTGGGCCTTCCACCAGCTCGTCGGCCTCCTCGTCAACATCCTCCTGGCCTTCTTCCTCGCCCTCGCCATCGAACCGGCGGTCGGGCGCATGGCGGCGCGCGGGATGCGCCGGGGCCTCGCCACCTTCCTCGTCTTCCTCGCCGTCCTCGTCTTCGGCGTCGGCTTCGTCGTCCTCCTGGGATCGATGCTCGCCGGACAGATCGTCGACATGGTCGAGAACTTCCCCCAGTACCTCGACTCGCTGATCAAATGGATCAACGACAGCTTCCACACGGACCTGTCGAGGGTCGAGGTCCAGGACAGCCTGCTCAAGTCCGACTGGCTGCAGAGGTACGTGCAGAACAGCGCGTCCGGCGTCCTCGACGTCTCCACCACCGTCCTCGGCGGCCTGTTCCGGCTCCTCACGATCTTCCTGTTCTCGTTCTACTTCGCGGCCGACGGGCCCCGGCTGCGGCGCGCGCTCTGCTCCGTCCTGCCGCCCGCCCGGCAGGCCGAGGTGCTGCGGGCGTGGGAGATCGCGGTCGACAAGACCGGCGGCTATCTGTATTCGCGCGGCCTGATGGCCCTCATCTCGGGCGCCGCGCACTTCGTGCTCTTCGAGATCCTGGACGTGCCGTACGCCCCGGCGCTCGCCGTGTGGGTCGGTCTGGTCTCGCAGTTCATCCCGACCATCGGCACCTATCTGGCCGGCGCCCTGCCGATGCTGATCGCCTTCACCGTCAACCCCTGGTACGCGGTGTGGGTGCTCGGCTTCGTCGTGGTCTACCAGCAGTTCGAGAACTACGTCCTCCAGCCCAAGCTCACCTCGAAGACCGTGGACATCCACCCGGCGGTGGCCTTCGGTTCGGTCATCGCGGGCACGGCGCTGCTCGGGGCCGTCGGCGCGCTGATCGCGATCCCGGCCGTCGCCACCCTGCAGGCCTTCCTCGGCGCGTACGTGAAGCGGTACGACGTGACGGACGACCCGCGCGTCCACGGCCACCGCAGGTACGGCGAGGCGGTGGTCGCCCGGCTGCAGAAGGCCCTGCACCACAAGAAGGAGTCCGCGTCGGAGGAGTGAGGCGTTCCGGTCCGCCCCCCGGGAACGCGGGCCTCAGAGGTACGAGGGGCGGGTCACCCGGTGCCGGAAGGCGTACCAGGTCCAGGCCTGGACGGCCACGAGCAGGGGGGTGACGACGAGGAGGGCGGGCACGAGCAGGGCGAGCGTGGCGGGGTCCGCCGCCCGTTCGGCCAGCGGCAGCGCGGCCCCCGCCCAGAGCGGCAGCCCGGCGAGCAGGACGCCGGTGAGCGCGAAGGACTGCCACGGGTGTCCGGTCCGCCCGACGAGCCGGCGGGCCCGCTCGTACGGCGTTCCCGTGAGCCGCAGCACGGCGAAGCCGAGGCCGTGCGCGGCGAACAGCGCGGCCACGGCGAGGGAGGTGAGGACCGCCGTGGGGCCGGTCGCCGGGGTGTACGGACGCCCGGTGAGCAGGGCGGCGAGCAGCCACCCCCAGGAGAGCGCGACGGTCCAGCTCCCGCAGGCCACGGCGGCGTCGCAGCCGGCCCGCCAGCGGGGTCCGGCGCCCCGGCCGCGCGACCAGAGGCCCGTGTCGCGCACGATCCAGCCGGCGAGCAGGGCCACGACGACCGGGAACTGACCGCTCAGGAGATCCCCTTCGAGGGCGGGGAAGCAGCCGACGAGGATCCCTGCGGCGGCGACCAGCCAGACCTCGTTGCCCAGGAAGAAGGGGGCGAAGGAGGCGAGGACGAGCCGCCGCTCGCGGTCGTTCCGGCCGAGCCAGGGGGCGAGCATGCCGGTGCCGACGTCCGCCCCGGCGAGGACGAACCAGCCCGCGGTGAAGAAGGCGAGCAGGGCGATGGCCAGGGTCTCCACGGGGGCTCCTCTTCTCGGAGGTTTCTGGGGGGACTTCTTGGAGGCTTCTTGGGATCGGGACGGGGGGTCAGTAGCGCGGGGCCGGCAGCGCGTCGGCCGGGTCGGGTGTCCCGTCCGGCCCGTCGCCGGGGGCCGGGCGCTCGTCGTGGCCTAGACCGGAGTCGACGGGACCGCGGCGGGCGTGCCGGACCAGGAGCCGGGCGTCGAGGACGGCGAGCAGCACGAAGAGGGTGGTGAAGACGGTGAGGGAGAGGCGCATGGCGCCGGGGGAGAGGTCCGAGACCGCGTCCTCCGTCTTGAGGAGCCCGTACACCACCCAGGGCTGCCGGCCCGCCTCCCGGAACACCCAGCCGCTGATCATCGCGAGGTACGGCAGCGGCACGGCCGCCATCAGGACGACGTGCCAGAGCCGGAACCGGAAGACGGCCTTCTTGAAGCAGGCCAGGATCACCCCGGCGAAGCACAGGTACATCATCAGGGCGAAGCAGAGGAGCATCACCAGGCCGCCGCCTCGGGTCCACGCCTCCGAGGGCACGTAGTCGCCCGGCCCGAAACGTTCCGTCATCTCCGCCTGGAGGCGCGCGACCTCGGCCGCCTTCCCGCTGAAGACGGCCGACTTCATCGGCTGGAACGTGGTGAGGGACCCGAGCTGGAGCCCGCCGAAGACGGCCGCCGCCATCAGCGCGGGCGCCGACAGGAACACCCCGATGCGCAGGCTGCGGCCGAAGAACTCCCACTCGGGGCTGCGGCGGAAGAGGTGGTACGCGCTCACCCCGGCCATGAAGAAACCGGCGGTGAGCAGTGCCCCCGCCAGGACGTGGCCGAAGGCGAGGAGGGCGGAGGGGTTGGTGAGGACGGCGACCGGGTCGTCGAGCACGAGCCCGCCGTCCTCGGAGCGGTACCCCACGGGGCGGTTGAGGAAGCCGTTGGAGACGAGGATCCAGTACGCCGACAGGTAGGCGGTCAGGACGACGATCCAGATCGCGGCCAGATGGGCCCAGCGGTTGAGCCGGTGCCAGCCGAAGATCCACAGGCCGAGGAAGGTCGACTCGACGAAGAACGCCACGACCGTCTCGACGGCGAGGGAGGCGCCCAGGACGTTGCCCGCCTCGTGCGTGAGCCCGCTCCAGGCCATGCCGAACTGGAACTCCATCACGAGGCCGGTGACGATCCCGACCGCGTAGTTGATCACGTACAGCTGGCCCCAGAAGCGCACCATGCGCGCGTGGAGCGGGTTTCGGCCGAGCGTCGCCCATGTCTGGAGCACCGCCACGACCGTCGCGAGGCCGAGGGTGAGGGCGACGAAGAGGAAGTGGCCGCCGGCGGTGAGGGCGAACTGCAGCCGCGCGAGATCGAGTACGTCCTGGTTCACCCGTCCAGCGTCGGCGTAGGGCTCGGGGCCCGGCGTCGGCCCGGGGTGGACACCGGCCGTACCCCGGTGGTTGCGCCGGTCCACGCGCGCGTACTCCGTGGGTTGTTCCCCCGGGCTCCTTCCCCCTAGGGGGAGGGGTCAGGCCAGCCAGCCCGGCGTGATCATCCCGGACTCGTACGCCAGGATCACCAGCTGCGCCCGGTCCCGCACGGCCAGCTTGGTCATGATCCGGCTGACGTGGGTCTTGGCGGTGGCGGGGGAGAGGACCAGACGGCCGGCGATCTCGTCGTTGGAGAGCCCCGCGCCCACCAGGCCGAGGACCTCGCGCTCCCGCTCGGTGAGGGCGTTCAGGCGGGGGCTCGGGTCCGGCTGCCGCTCGGCGCGCCCGGCGAACTCGGCGATCAGGCGGCGGGTCACGGCCGGGGAGATCAGGGCGTCGCCGCGCGCCACGACCCGTACCGCGTGCAGCAGTTCCATCGGCTCGGTGTCCTTGACGAGGAAGCCCGAGGCGCCGGCGCGCAGCGCCCCGTACACGTGGTCGTCCGCGTCGAAGGTGGTCAGGATGACCACCCGGACCCCTTCGAGCCGTTCGTCGGCGGTGATGCGGCGGGTGGCTTCGAGCCCGTCGAGCACCGGCATCCGGATGTCCATCAGGACCACGTCCGGGCGCAGTTCGCGGGCGAGGCCGATCGCCCGCTCCCCGTCGCCGGCCTCCCCGACGACCTCGATGTCCTCCTCGTCGGAGAGGATCGACCGGAAACCGGCCCGGACCAGGGTCTGGTCGTCGGCCAGCACGACACGGATCATCGGGGCGCCCTCCCGGGGGCTCTTCTCGGGTACGGAACGGGTCATCGGGTGTTCTCCCGGGGGCCTTCCCCGGGGGCGGAAGGCACGGCGTACGGCAGTCGGGCGTCCACCAGGAAGCCGCCGTCCCTCCCGTTCCCCGCGGTCAGTTCGCCGCCGAGCGCGCGGGCCCGCTCGGCCATGCCCCGGATGCCGCTGCCCAGCGGGCGGTCCTCCGGGGCGCCCTCGCCGTCGTCCGCGATCCGCAGCCGCACCGCGTCCGGGCCCCAGTCGAGGCCGATGTCCACGGTCCTCGCGCGCGCGTGCCGGGCGATGTTCGTCAGGGACTCCTGCACGATCCGGTACGCGGCGAGGTCGACGGGCGGCGGCAGCGGCGCGGGGGCGCCCGTGACGCCCGTACGGACGTCGAGGCCGGCGCTCCGGGCCCGTTCGGCGAGGTCGCCGAGGAGCGCGAGGCCGGAGGAGGCGGGGGTCGTCGGGGTGGGCTCGTCGGCCCGGCGCAGCACCCCCAGGGTCGCCCGCAGCTCGCGCAGCGCGTCCTTGCTGGTGGCCCTCACCGCCTCCAGGGCCTCGGTCGCGGCGGCGAGTCCGGCCTCGGGGGCCGGCTTCTTGCCGAGCCGGTGCAGCGCGGCCCCGGACTGCACGTTGATCAGCGAGATGCTGTGGCCGAGGACGTCGTGGACCTCGCGGGCGATCCGCAGCCGCTCCTCGGCGGCGCTCTGCCGGGCCCGCGCCTCCTGCTCCCGCTCGGCGGCCAGCGCCCGCTGCTCCACCTCGTGGAGGTAGGCGGCCCGGGTGCGCTGGGCCCGGCCCACGGCGACCAGGCTGATCAGCCAGCCGGCCAGCATGGCGAGCGAGGTGTCGTCGATCTGCCGGTGTCCCGGCTGCTGCCGGATCTCGCCGGCGCCGACCGCGAGCAGGGTGACGGCGCCGAGGGCGACGGCGGCGGCGAAGCGCCCTTCGGCGGCGGTCGTGTAGAGGGCGAGCGCGAAGGCGATCATGAGTGGGCCGTCCTGGGCGGACAGCGGGTAGTAGACGGCGCAGGCGAGCAGCGTGACGACGGCGGTGGCGACCGGCCGCCGCCGCCGGAAGTACAGGGCCCCGCAGCCGGCCAGGACGAGCGCCCAGCCGAGCGCCGCGCGGAGCGGGGGCTCGCTCGCGCGGAGCCCCGCGACGAGCGTCCAGACCGCCACCACGAGCAGGACGGCGCCGGCCACGAGGGCGTCGGCGGCGCGCGGTGACGGGCGGCCGCCGCCGGAGGGGCGGAGGGGGAGGGGCATGCGTCGAAGGATAGGGCGGAGGGCGGGACCCGGGAGTATTCGCGCAGTTGGGTAGTCAATAAAGTGAGTATGGTGGGGGCGGGTGCGGCACGGCTCGCGGGTCTGCCCGCCCGCCGGGTCGGTTGCTGGGAGAGAGCGGGGGTCCGATGACGGACGGCGCGTTTCTGCGGTACGTCGCGCTGGGGGACAGCCAGACGGAGGGCGTCGGCGACGGCGACGACGCCGGTGGCCTGCGCGGCTGGGCGGACCGGCTCGCCGAACTGCTCGCCAGGGACCGGCCGGGCACGCTCTACGCCAACCTGGCCGTACGGGGCCGCCTCGCCGGGCAGGTGCGCGCCGATCAGCTCGCCCCCGCCCTCGCGCTCCGGCCGGACCTGGCCACGGTCGTCGCCGGGTTCAACGACCTGCTGCGGCCCGGGTTCGACGCGGACGCGACGGCCGGGCACCTGGAGGAGATGTTCGCCGCGCTGACCGGGCAGGGCGCGCGCGTGGCGACCCTGACCTTCCCCGACGTCGGCCGCATCACCCCGCTGGCCCGGCCGCTCGTCCCCCGCGTCCAGGCTCTCAACGCGCGCGTCCGGGAGGTCTCGGGCCGGTACGGCGTCGTCGTCGTGGAGACCGGTCACCATCCGGTCGTCACCGACCCCCGGCTGTGGAGCCCCGACCGGCTGCACGCCGGACCGCTGGGACACGCGCGCATCGCCGCCGCCGTCGCCGAGGCCCTCGGCCTGCCCGGCGCCGACGACGCCTGGACCCGCCCGCTGCCGCCGCCGGACGTCCCCCTCCCCGCGGGCCTCCGCGCCGAACTGCGCTGGGCCGGGTCCTTCCTGGGGCCCTGGCTGGGCCGGCGGCTGCGCGGCCGCTCGTCCGGCGACGGCCGCGGGGCCAAGCGGCCGGAGCTGCTGCCGGTGGTACGGAGCTGACGCGGCTCCCGGCGTCGTCCTCGTCCGCCCCCGGGGCGGTCCGGCGGGCGCGAGGCGTCGCCGCGCTCGTGGGCCGCGTCGGTCCGGGCGGCGGAGATTCCGGCGCAGGGCGGCGATGGCGGGGAAGCGGGGTCCAGATGTCCCCGGAGGGCTCGGTGCGACCATCGCGGGGACCCCTCGACGCGGTGGTCCGGGCCCGCGTGGCGCGCTTGACACTAAAATCGAACATCCATTCTCATGGAGGTCCGGCCCTTGGAATCGCGGGGTTGTCGCGGGGTTTTCCACAGGGCGGGCGGGACGCCGGGGCCCATTGTCAGTGGCAGGGGTTAGCGTCTTTCACATGAAGCGATCGACTCAAGCAAACCGGGTGGAACCCATGGCAGGAACCGACCGCGAGAAGGCGCTCGACGCCGCACTCGCACAGATTGAACGCCAATTCGGCAAGGGCGCCGTGATGCGCATGGGCGACCGCACCCAGGAGCCGATCGAGGTGATCTCCACCGGCTCGACCGCCCTGGACGTCGCCCTCGGCGTCGGTGGACTGCCGCGCGGCCGTGTCGTGGAGATCTACGGACCGGAGTCCTCCGGCAAGACGACCCTGACCCTGCACGCCGTCGCCAACGCGCAGAAGGCCGGCGGCCAGGTCGCCTTCGTCGACGCCGAGCACGCCCTCGACCCCGAGTACGCCAAGAAGCTCGGCGTCGACATCGACAACCTCATCCTGTCCCAGCCGGACAACGGCGAGCAGGCCCTCGAGATCGTCGACATGCTGGTCCGCTCCGGCGCCCTCGACCTGATCGTCATCGACTCCGTCGCCGCGCTCGTCCCGCGCGCGGAGATCGAGGGCGAGATGGGCGACTCGCACGTGGGCCTCCAGGCCCGCCTGATGAGCCAGGCCCTCCGGAAGATCACCAGCGCGCTCAACCAGTCCAAGACCACCGCGATCTTCATCAACCAGCTCCGCGAGAAGATCGGCGTGATGTTCGGCTCGCCGGAGACCACGACCGGTGGCCGCGCCCTCAAGTTCTACGCCTCGGTGCGCCTCGACATCCGCCGCATCGAGACCCTCAAGGACGGCACGGACGCGGTCGGCAACCGCACCCGCGTCAAGGTCGTCAAGAACAAGGTCGCGCCCCCCTTCAAGCAGGCCGAGTTCGACATCCTCTACGGCCAGGGCATCAGCCGCGAGGGCGGCCTGATCGACATGGGCGTCGAGCACGGCTTCGTCCGCAAGGCCGGCGCCTGGTACACCTACGAGGGCGACCAGCTCGGCCAGGGCAAGGAGAACGCCCGCAACTTCCTGAAGGACAACCCCGACCTCGCCAACGAGATCGAGAAGAAGATCAAGGAGAAGCTGGGCGTCGGCGTCCGTCCCGAGGCCCTGTCGGCCGAGCCGGGCGCGGACGCGGCGGCCACGGACGCGACCGGCGCGGACGACGCCGCCAAGAGCGTCCCGGCACCCGCGGCCAAGACCGCGAAGGCGACCAAGGCCACCGCGGTCAAGAGCTGAACCGGTGACCGGTCGTACCGAATGGCCGGGTGACGGCCCCGACTCGTCGAGGGCCGAGAAGGAGCCGTCACCCCAGGATCCGGCCGAGCGGGCGCGCGCGATCTGCCTGCGCCTGCTCACCGGGACCCCCCGCACGCGCAAGCAGCTGGCCGACGCGCTGCGCAAGCGGGAGATCCCCGACGAGGTCGCGGAAGAGGTCCTCTCCCGCTTCGAGGACGTCGGGCTCATCGACGACGCCGCCTTCGCGGGGGCCTGGGTGGAGTCCCGCCACCACGGCCGGGGCCTCGCCCGTCGCGCCCTCGCCCGGGAGCTGCGCACCAAGGGCGTCGAGCCCACCCTCATCCAGGAGGCGGTGGACCAGCTCGACTCCGAGCGGGAGGAGGCCACGGCCCGCGAGCTCGTGGCCCGCAAGCTGCGCGCCACCCGCGGCCTGGACCGCGACCGGCGACTGCGGCGGCTCGCCGGCATGCTGGCCCGCAAGGGGTATCCCGAGGGCATGGCCCTCCGCGTCGTCCGGCAGGCGCTGGAGGCGGAGGGCGAGGACACGGACGGGCTGGACGAGTCCTTCTGACACGGGGGCAGAAGGACTCGCCACTTGTCCGGTCCGGCGGGCGGTGAGGGCTGCCCGGCCCGGTGGGCACCGAATGCCTGGTCGGTCCGGCGGGTGGTGAAGACCCGGTGGGCTCGGCGGACGGCGGGGTTCCAGCCGGTTCGGTGGGTGGTGACTGTCTGTCCGGTCCGGCGGGCGGTGAGGATCCGGCCGGCCCGATGGCCGGTGAGGACCCGGCCGGTTCGGCAGACGGTGAGGACCCGGTCGGCTCGGTAGGGAGAGGGCCCGCCGGTCGTGTCAGCCCCGGGCCGCCGGGAGGAGGACCGGGAGGCCGGCGGCCTTCCAGGCCTGGAAGCCGCCGATGAGGTCCGTCGCCCGGTGCAGGCCCAGGCGGCGCAGGGACTCGGCCGCGAGGGAGGAGGCGTAACCCTCGTCGCAGAGGACCACCACCCGCAGGTCGTGGCTGTCGGCCTCCGCCGCGCGGTGGCTGCCCAGCGGGTCGAGCCGCCACTCCAGCTCGTTGCGCTCCACGATCAGCGCGCCCGGGATCAGCCCGTCCCGCTCCCGCAGGGCCGCGTAGCGCGTGTCCACCAGGAGCGCGTCACCCGCCTCGTACGCCTCGTGGGCGGCCCGGGGATCGATCCGGTCGAGGCCCGCTCTGACCTGCTCCAGAAGCGCGTCGATGCCCATCCGCTCCGCCACCCGTTCCCTCCGCTCCCTCTGTTCCACCAGCTCTTCCCGGTCCACCGGCTCCTCCCGCTCTCTCCACTCCCCGCTCACTGCCAGTCCTCCGGGCGCTCGACCTGTTCCAGGCGGAGCACCGGGCCCGTCCGGCTGAAGCGCCGGATCAGCGGGAGCGGCGGATGGTAGGCGTGTACCGACACGGCGTGGGTGTCCGGGGACTCGTTGAGCACCTCGTGCACGTGGTGGCGGCCGAAGGCCCGCCCCGCGCCCTCCCCCAGCCGGCGGGAGCGGTCCACCCCGTCGGCCAGCTCCAGGGTCTTCCAGCCGCTCGCCGGCAGCCGGACCGCGAGCGCGTTCTCGGTCAGGGTCCCGCGCGCGGTCGCGAAGGCGCCCTGCGACTCGGCGTGGTCGTGCCAGCCGGTGCCCGTGCCGGGCGGCCAGCCGATGAGCCAGGCCTCGCTGCCGCCGGGGCCGTCGAGCCGTACCCAGGTACGGCCCTCGGGGTCGAGCGGCAGGGAGGCGATCAGTTCCCGATCGGCGGCCGTGCGCCGGACGAAGTCGAGCAGCTCGGCCGCCGTCGGAGCGCCCGGAGCCGACGGGGCGGAGGCGGGAGCGGGGGCGGTGGGTGGAAGTGAAGTGGCGTGCTGGGACACGGGTGACCGTCCTGGGGTTCGCGAAGAGCGCGCGACGGCACACGGCACACGGCACGCACGGACCCGCGTCGGCGGACGACGCGGAGGGGTGCGGCGAGGGTGCGGCGCGGCGCGCGGGGAAGGGGCGAGATCAGCGGGACGGGCGACACACGCAGCCCGCGTAGCGGAGGAGGTCCATGTGGACCCTCCGCCACAGGCGCACATCGGTGTCGGTCACGTTCCGGAGTACACCACGCGTCCCCGGCGGAATCAATGCATGTCCGCCGTGCGGTCGCTCCCCACGGGCGCCCCCGAGGACTTCCCGGAAGCCGTCCCGGAGGATCTCTCCGAGGACACCCCGGCGGGCTCCCGGTCGGTGAGGGGGCCGCCACGGGCCGCGTCCGCCGCCTCGTACAGCTCCTCGGGGCGCACCCCGGAGAACGCGGCCACGAGGTGCCCGTCGGGCCGTACGAGGAGGACGGCGTGGGCCGGAGCCCCCGGGTAGGCCTCCGACACCAGGACCTCGGACCGCACCGGAAGGGCGCGCACGGCCTCCTCCAGGCGGGGCATCACCCCGGCGGTCCGCCAGTGGCGCCGGTCCCACACCCCCGTGCCGGGCGCGATCAGGAGGACCAGGAGCCGGCCCCGGCCGAGCCGGTCCCGGAGCCGTACGGTCGTGCCGTCGGGGGCGGTCACGCGGACGTCCTCGACGGGGGCGCCCGGCGGGGTCCCGACCGGGATCTGCCCGTCGGCGTACGGAGGTGCGAGGGGGGAGTGCGGGTACGCGGGAGGCGCGCCCAGCGGGCCGCGCCCCACGTGCCCGTCGGTCAGCAGGGCGTCGTGGCCGCGCGTGGCCCCGGGCAGGTACGTCCGCAGGCCCCCGCCGCCGCGCAGCACCGGCAGCGACTGGTCCGCCGCCCGCAGCCGGGTGGCCACGGCCGCCCGCCGCTCGCTCTGGTAGCTGTCGAGCAGCCGGTCCGAACCGCCGTGGTGCCAGGTGAGGGCGAGCTTCCAGGCGAGGTTGTCCACGTCCCGCAGGCCCTCGTCGAGCCCCTGGGTGCCGACCGCGCCGAGCAGGTGCGCCGCGTCCCCGGCGAGGAGGACCCGGTCGACCCGCCAGCGCCGGGCCAGCCGGTGGTGCAGCGTGTGCACCCCGGTGTCGATGAGTTCGTACGGGGGCGTCACCCCGTCGCACCAGCCGGCCAGGGTCTCGCGGATGCGGGCGATCAGCGCGTCCGGGGTGACCAGGTCGCCGCGCGGCGGCAGCAGCCAGTCGATCCGCCACACGCCGTCGGGCAGCGGGCGCGCGCCGATCTCCTCGGCGGCGCCGCGCCACGGCGGCTGACGGTGCAGCAGGGCCTCGCCGGGCCATGGGAGTTCGGTGCGCAGCGCGGCGACGGCGTGCCGTTCCACCGCCGTACGGCCGGGGAAGCGGATGCCGAGCAGCTTGCGCACCGTCGAGCGGGCGCCGTCGCAGCCCACGAGGTGGCTGCCGCGCCACCAGGTGCCCGCCGGGCCCCGGGTGTGGGCGACGACCCCGTCCCGGTCCTGTTCGATGGTGTCGAGCCGGGCCTCGGGGACGAGTTCGACCAGCTTCTGCCGGGCGATGGCGTCGCGCAGGCCGCGGGCCAGGGCGTGCTGGGGGATGTGCAGCGGGGCGGCCGGGGCGGCGGGCGAGGCGGGGTCCTCGGACCACTCCTCCGTACCGCCGAGGCCCAGGTCCAGCTCCAGGTGGCGTACCACCTGGCGGCGGCGCATGCCGCGCCAGCCGACCCAGCGGACCCCCTCGTCACGGAGGGTCGTGCAGCCGAGGCGTTCGACCATCGCGGCCATGTCGGCGCGCAGGACGACGCTCCGGGCCGGGCGGGGCTCCTCCTTGCCGGGGCCCTCGTCGAGGACGACGCTGGGCACGCCCTGCGCGGCGAGCGCGAGGGAGAGCGCGAGACCGACCGGTCCCGCACCCACGATGATCACCGGGTCCACGGCGCGGCTCCTGAAGGCCGGACGGTCATGAGGGCAGCACGGTCGAGTGTGGCACGGGCCCGGTGGTTGATCACAGACCGTATGCAACCCACTGGGGGTGCCCGCGTCAAGCGACGGGGTGGGCGCGGTGCGGCCGTCCTCGAACGGGTGCGGCGAACGGCGGTGCGGCGCCGTGTGGACGGTGGGACGACACCCACCTGCCGGGGCCGATGTGGCACTCACTCACCGGGACCGATGCGGAGCCCGGCCCGGCCTGAACCGATCCGATTCGGCCCAGCCCAGCCCAACCTGATCCAACCCAGCCTGGCCCGGCCCGGCGGCGCATGCGAAAGGGCGGGCCGGACGGCCGACCTCGTGTCGGTGCCGTCCCGCCCGCCCCCGTGGTTCCGGGACCCTCGCGGGTGACCCGTCGTGCAGAGGGACCCCGCAGGGTCACGCCTCGCTGACGGCCTCCGCCGGGGTCTTGCCGGTCTTCGTGACCGCGCTCTCGGTGACGCCGGCCGTCTTCCGGCCCTGCCGCAGCCGCCGCTCCAGCCGGCCGGCCAGGGTGGTCAGGGCGAAGTTGAGGGCGATGAAGATCAGCGCGATGACCGTGAAGGTGGCGATCGTGTTGGCGCCGTAGTTGGCCGTGATCTGCCGGTTCTGGCTGAGCAGTTCGGGGAAGCCGAGCAGGGCGCCGCCGAGCGCGGTGTCCTTGACGATCACGACGAGCTGGCTGACCAGGGCCGGGAGCATGACGGTCACGGCCTGCGGGAGCAGCACGTACAGCATGGTCTGGCCCTTGCGCATGCCGAGCGCGACGGCCGCGTCGCCCTGGCCCCGGGGCAGCGAGAGGACGCCGGCCCGGACGACCTCGGCGATGACCGAGGCGTTGTAGAGGACCAGGCCGGTGACGACCGCGTACAGCGGGCGGAAGTCGGAGCTCACGGGCGTGAACTGCGCGTACACGGCGCTCGCGAACATCATCAGGAGCAGGACCGGGATGGCGCGGAAGAACTCCACGACCGTGCCGACGGGCACCCGCACCCAGCGGTGGTCGGAGAGCCGGCCGATGCCGAGGAGGGCGCCGAGCGGCAGCGCGATCAGGATGGAGAGCGCGGCGGCCTTGAGGGTCTCGACCAGACCCGGCAGCAGGTACGTCGTCCAGACCCGGACGTCGGTGACGAACGGGCTCCACTTGTCGGCGTCCAGCTGGCCCTTGTCGGCGAGCGCGGAGAGCACCCACCAGGCCAGCACGGCGAGGACCGCGAGGAAGCCGGCCGTGTAGAGGACGTTGCGCCGCTTGGCGCGCGGGCCGGGGTTGTCGTACAGGACGGAGCTCATCGCTTCACCGCCAGTCGCTTGGCCGCCCAGCCCAGAACGAGGCCGGTGGGGAGGGTGAGGACGATGAAGCCAAAGGCGAAGATCGCGAAGACCGTGAAGAGCGCCTGGGCCTCGTTCTCGATCATCTCCTTCATCAGGAACGCCGCCTCGGCGGCGCTGATGGCCGCCGCCACGGTGGTGTTCTTGGTGAGGGCGATGAGGACGTTGGCGAGCGGGGTCACCGCGGCGCGGAAGGCCTGCGGGAGCACCACCAGGGTGAGGACCTGGAAGAAGCTCAGGCCGAGCGCGCGGGCGGCCTCGGCCTGGCCCGGCGGCACCGTGTTGATGCCGGAGCGCAGCGCCTCGCAGACGAACGTGCCGGTGTACGCGACCAGTCCGAGGATCGCGAGGCGGAAGCCGATCTCCTTGAAGTCGGAGCCGCCGAGTGTGACCCCGAGAGTCTGGTCGAGGACCAGGGAACAGGCCACGATGACCACGGTCAGCGGGGTGTTCCGGACGAAGTTGACGTACGCGGTGCCGAAGGACCGCATGAGCGGGACCGGGCTGACCCGCATGGCGGCCAGAGCCGTGCCCCAGATCAGTGAGCCGATCGCCGAGTAGAAGGCGAGTTGCGCCGTCACCCAGAAGGCGCCGAGCAGGTCGTACTGCCCGGAATCAAGAAAGTCGAACACGATGCCCCGCGCTCTCCCCTGGTGGTCGGTCGGTGTGGAGGCCGCCGGGGTGGCGGCGGCCGGTGCCGGAGTGACGGCCGTCCCGCACGGGGACGGCCGTCACTGTGGAGGCGGGGTGGATCAGCCCTGGACCTTCGGCGCGGGCTCGTACTTGTAGCCGGACGGACCGAAGTGCTCCTTGACGAGCTTCTCCCAGGTGCCGTCGGAGACCATCTTCTCCAGCGCCTTGTTGATCTTGCCGCGCAGCTCGTCGTCGCCCTTCTTGAGGCCGATGCCGTAGTTCTCGTCGCTCATGCGCAGGCCGGCGAGCTTGAACTTGCCCTGGTGCTCCTTCTGCGAGGCGTAGCCCGCGAGGATGGAGTCGTCGGTGGTGAGGGCGTCGACGCGCTTGTTCTGCAGGCCGGTCAGGCACTCGGAGTAGCCGCCGAGCTGCTGGAGGTCGGCATCGGGGGCGAGCTTGTCGCGGACGTTCTGCGCGGAGGTCGAGCCCGTGACCGAGCAGAGCTTCTTGGAGTTGAGGTCCTCGACCTTGGTGATCGAGGTGTCGTCGGCGCGCACGAGCAGGTCCTGGTGGGCCAGGAAGTACGGACCGGCGAAGTCGACCTCCTTCTTGCGCTTGTCGTTGATCGAGTAGCTGGCGACGATGAACTTCACGTCGCCGTTCTTGATCAGGTTCTCGCGCTCGGCGCTCGGCGCCTGCTTGAAGTTGATCTTGTCCTCGGTGTAGCCGAGCTCCTTGGCCACGTAACGGGCGACGTCGACGTCGAAGCCGACGTACTTGCCGTCCGGGGTCTTCAGGCCCAGGCCGGGCTGGTCGAACTTGATGCCGACGGTGATCTTGTCGCCGTTGCTCCCGGAGTCGGACCCGCCACCACAGGCCGTCGCGGTCAGCGCGAGCAGGGCGACGGCCGCGACGGCGGCGGGGGTGTTGCGAAGCTTCATCGAGGAAAGTCCCTTGGCTAGGCGTGAGTTGGGAAGAATAGGTCCGAACTCGCTCAGTGGTGAAGGATCTTGGAGAGGAAGTCCTTGGCGCGGTCGCTGCGCGGGTTGCTGAAGAACTCCTCGGGAGAGGCCTGTTCGACGATCTTCCCGTCCGCCATGAAGACGACCCGGTTGGCGGCGGAGCGCGCGAAACCCATCTCGTGGGTCACGACCACCATCGTCATGCCGTCCCGGGCCAGCTGCTGCATGACCTCCAGGACCTCGTTGATCATCTCGGGGTCGAGGGCCGAGGTCGGCTCGTCGAAGAGCATGACCTTCGGGTCCATCGCGAGCGCGCGGGCGATCGCCACGCGCTGCTGCTGACCGCCGGAGAGCTGGGCCGGGTACTTGTCCGCCTGCGTGCCCACGCCCACCCGGTCGAGCAGTGCGCGCGCCTTCGCCTCGGCGGCCTTCTTCTCCGTCTTCCGGACCTTGATCTGCCCCAGCATCACGTTCTCGAGCACCGTCTTGTGCGAGAACAGGTTGAACGACTGGAACACCATGCCGACGTCGGACCGCAGCCGGGCGAGCTCCTTGCCCTCCTGCGGCAGTGGCTTGCCGTCGATGGTGATGGTGCCGGAGTCGATGCTCTCCAGCCGGTTGATCGTGCGGCACAGCGTCGACTTGCCGGACCCCGACGGTCCGATGACGACCACGACCTCGCCGCGGGTGATCGTCAGATCGATGTCCTGGAGGACATGCAGTGCGCCGAAGTGCTTGTTCACGTCGGACAGTACGACCAGGTCGTCCGCGGCGCGCGGGGTGTCCTGCGGACCCTTGGACAGGGCGTCCTTCGGATCCTTCGACACTGACTCTCCGCTCATCGGCCTCTTGCTCCGTCCTCCTCGGTTGGGGAGGACACTAGAGACCGGATGTGACGAGCGTCATCACATCTGAGCGGAAATTGAGGATAACGATCCGGCCGCAACCGGACACACCGCGTGAAGGCGACACCGGCCCCCGTACCAGGTGCATCACGGAAACGCCCGCGTAACGGGGGGACACTTGACTGTGACGCCCACGTCCGGTGTTCATGCTCTGGTACCACCTGGTACACAGAGACCCGGCAAGGGCGCCCGGCGCCCGGCGCGAGCGCCACGGAACGGCGCGGAAAGCGCGAACGGCGCGAACGACACGGAAGATCACGGAGGAGGTACGCATGCGACTGCTGCTCGTGGAGGACGACGACCACGTCGCCGCCGCCCTCTCCGCGATCCTCGCGAAGCACGGCTTCGCCGTCACCCACGCCCGCAACGGCGAGGAGGCGCTCCAGGCCGTCCTGCCCACCGCGCACGGCGAGCGCCCCTCGTACGGGGTGATCCTGCTCGACCTCGGCCTGCCCGACCAGGACGGCTACCAGGTCTGCGGCCGCATCCGGAAGCTCACCACCACCCCGGTGATCATGGTGACCGCGCGCGGGGACGTGCGCTCCCGGATCCACGGCCTGAACCTCGGCGCCGACGACTACGTCGTCAAGCCCTACGACCCCGGCGAGCTCCTCGCCCGCATCCACGCCGTCAGCCGGCGCAGCACCGGCCCCGAGGAGACCGGCGGGACCCCCGGGACCACCGACGGGACCCGGCTGCGCCTCGGCTCCGTCACCATCGAGCTGCCCACCCGCCGGGTCAGCGTCGAGGGCGAGAGCGTCCAGCTGACCCGCAAGGAGTTCGACCTCCTCGCCCTCCTCGCCCAGCGGCCCGGCGTCGTCTTCCGCCGCGAGCAGATCATCAGCGAGGTCTGGCACACCAGTTGGGAGGGGACCGGCCGCACCCTGGAGGTGCACGTCGCCTCCCTGCGCTCCAAGCTGCGGATGCCCGCCCTGATCGAGACCGTGCGGGGCGTCGGCTACCGCCTGGTCGCCCCCGCCGCGTAACCGCCCGGCGGCCCCTCCGTGCGCACCCGACTCCTCCCGCTGCTCATCGTCCTCATGGCCGGCGTGCTCCTCGCCCTGGGCTTCCCGCTCGCCGCCAGCCTCGCCGCCTCCGAACAGCAGCGGGTCATCGTCGACCGGCTCGACGACGCCGCGCGCTTCGCCGCCCTCGCCCAGTACGTCGACAAGCGCAGCTTCGGCAACGACGAGCGGCTCGTCACGCTCGGCGGCGAACTCGCCAGCTACCACGACGTGTACGGCATCCGGGCCGGGAGCTTCTACCGCGACAACCGGTCCATGGCCGCCGCCCCCGAGGAGTGGGTCGTCCCGTACGACGGGGAGGCCAGGCGCGCCTTCAACGAGGCGCTGCTCGGGCGCCGCAGCCACGACCCGCCCCAGGTGTGGCCCTGGCAGCCCCACGCGCGGCTCGCCATCGCCTCCCCGGTCGTCCGGGACGGCGACGTCGTCGCCGTCGTCGTCACCGACTCGCCCACCGGCCAGCTCCGCTCCCGCATCCTGCGCGGCTGGCTGCTGATCTTCGCGGGCGAGGCCGCCGCGATGCTGCTCGCCGTCGGCGCGGCCTTCCGGCTCACCGGCTGGGTGCTGCGGCCGGTCCGCGTCCTCGACGCCGTCACCCACGACATCGCCACCGGCCGGATGAACTCCCGGGTCGCCGCCGCCGGGGGCCCGCCCGAGCTGCGGCGCCTCGCGCACTCCTTCAACGAGATGGCCGACCACGTCGAGGAGGCCCTCGAACAGCAGCGGGCCTTCGTCGCCGACGCCTCCCACCAGCTGCGCAACCCGCTCGCCGCGCTGCTCCTGCGGATCGAGCTGCTCGCCCTGGAACTGCCCGAGGGGAACGAGGAGATCGCCTCCGTACGGACCGAGGGCAAGCGGCTCGCCCAGGTCCTCGACGACCTCCTCGACCTGGCGCTCGCCGAGCACGCGGCGGCCGAGCTCAGGCTCACCGACGTCGGCGCGCTCACCGCCGAGCGGGTCGCGTCCTGGCGGCCCGTCGCCGAGGACAAGGGGGTCGTCCTGGAGGGGAAGTGCGGGGCGGTCACGGCCTGGGCGGACCCGGTGGCCCTCTCCAGCGCCCTCGACGCGGTGATCGACAACGCGCTGAAGTTCACCCCGGCCGGGGAGGAGGTCACGGTCACGGTCGTCCCGGACCGGACGAGCGTCGCCGTCGTCGTCGCCGACCGCGGACCCGGCCTCACCGAGGAGGAGCTGGGCCGGGTCGGCGACCGCTTCTGGCGCTCGGGCCGGCACCAGAACGTCAAGGGCTCGGGCCTCGGCCTCTCCATCGCGCGCGTCCTGCTGACGGCGGGCGGGGGCGGGGTGGCCTTCGCGCCGAACGCACCGCACGGCCTGCGGGTGACGGTCACCGTCCCCCGGCACGCGCCCGCGGACGCGCGGGACCAGGGCCTCACCGAGCGGTAGCGGCAGTGGCCCGAAGCGGTGCCGTCAGGGCTTCACCGAGCGGTAGTAGCGGCGGGCGCCCTCGTGGAGCTCCAGGGGGTCCGTGTAGACGGCGGTGCGCAGGTCCACCAGCTGGGCCGGGTGGACCTGGCGGCCGATCCCGTCCCTGCTCCTGATCACCGTACGGGTGAAGCCCTCCACCAGGTCCGCGTCGGCCTCCTCCGTGGTGACCAGGAGGTTCGCCACGGCCAGCGTCTCGACCCGCTGCCCGTCCTGCGCCTTCGCGTACGCGTCGGCCGGGATCACCGCCGAACGGTAGTGGCGGGTCGACTCGCCGACGTCGTGCAGTTGCCCGACCAGCTCCGCGTCCAGCGGGATCAGCCGGACCGGGGTGCGCTCGGACAGCTTCTGCACCGCACCGGTGGGCAGCCCGCCCGACCAGAAGAAGGCGTCCAGCTCGCCGCGCTCCAGGAGCTCCGGCATGGTGTCGATGCCCGCCGGGACCGCCTTCACGTCCCGTACGGGGGCCAGACTGGCCGCCGCGAGGACCCGGTCCGCTATCAGCCGCACGCCCGACCCGTCCTGGCCCACGCCGACCCGCAGACCCTTCAGGTCCTGCACCTCCTGCAGCGACGACCCCTTGCGGACCACGAGCTGCACGTAGTCGTCGTACAACCGGGCGCAGCCGCGCAGCCGCTCGAAACCGGGCCGGCGCTCGCGCTGGTACTGGGCCACGGCGTCGGCCGTGGCGATGGTGAAGTCCGCCTCGCCCGACGCCACCCGCGCCAGGTTCTGCTGGGAACCCTCGCTGTCCGTGAGCCGTATCGACACCTCGGGCAGGTCCTGGGCCAGGGCGTGCTTGAGGAGGTCCCCGTACTGCTGGTACACGCCGCTCGGGACGCCCGTGCTGAAGGTGATCGAGCCGCTGGACGCGGGAGGGCCGAAGGGGGCCAGCCACCACACCAGCACCCCGCACAGCGCGAGCAGCGCGGCCGTGGCCGCCAGGGCACGGCGGCGGGCGGCGCGGGAGAGGGAGGCGAACATGGGCCGATCCTGCCAGCCCACCTCGGCTCCTGGCCAGGGACGGCCGCGCCGCTCGCGGTGTACGGGCCCGGAGTGCGCTCCGCCGAAGCGGTGAGCGGCCCGGGCGGCGCGGACCGCGCCGTGTGTCCTGCCGGGGCGGTGGTGCCCCGGCGGTTAGCGTCGGAAGGCGTTCGGTGATCTTGAGGACAGTCCCCTGTCCGCCCCTGGCGTCCCCCTCCGAACGCACCGCTCCCGTCCGTCCCCGTCCCGCCGCGGCGGCCTCCGCGCGGTCGCGGCCGGGCCCCTGCGATCCCACCCGCCCGTCCGGGCGCCCGGAGGGCCGGGCCACCGTCGTACCCGTCCCCGCGTCCTCCGGGCGCTACGACTCCAGGTAGCGGAGCACCGCCAGGATCCGCCGGCTGTAGCCGTCGTTCGCGCGGTCGAGGTCCAGCTTGTCGAAGACGGAGTTGAGGTGCTTCTCCACCGAACTCAGCGAGAGGTGCAGCTTCGTCCCGATGGCCGTGTTCGTGTGGCCCTGCGCCAGTGCCTCCAGGACCTCCCGCTCCCGGGGCGTGAGCCGGGCCAGCGGATCGACGCGCGTGGTCCGTACGACCAGCCGCCGGACGACCTCCGGATCGATCGCCGCTCCGCCGGCGTGGATCCGGTCGAGCGCGTCGAGGAACTCCTCGACCTGCGCCACCCGGTCCTTCAGGAGGTAGCCGACCCGCTCGGCGCCCGTCGCGAGGAGTTCGGCCGTGTAGGCGCGCTCGACGTACTGCGAGAGGACGAGCACACCGGTCCCGGGCCACCGCTCCCGGATCTCGACGGCCGCCCGCAGCCCCTCGTCGGTGTGCGTCGGAGGCATCCGGACGTCCACCACGACGATGTCGGGCCGGTGCTCCCCGACCTCCCCGACCAGCGTCGACGCGTCCCCGAACGCCGCCAGGACCTCGTGGCCCTCCTCGACGAGCAGGCGGACCAGGCCCTCGCGCAGCAGGGTCGAGTCCTCGGCCAGGATCAGGCGCACGGCAGCTCCGCGGTGACGGTGGTCGGTCCCCCGAGGGGGCTGTGGACGCGCAGGACGCCGTCGAGCGCGGCGACCCGACTGCGGAGCCCCGTGAGCCCGCCGCCGGTCGGGTCCGCGCCACCCGTGCCGTCGTCCTCGATCCGGACGGTGAGCCGGGGCCCGTCGAGGGCCACCGCGACCGAGACCGCGGACGCCGAGGAGTGCTTGGCGGCGTTCGTCACGCACTCCGACACCACGAAGTAGGCGGCGGTCTCCACCGGCCGGGGCAGCGGGGCGCCGACCTCGAACCGGATCCGCAGCGGAAGGGGGCACCGCTCGGCGACCCCGCCGAGCGCCTCTTCGAGCCCGAGGCCGTCCAGTGCCGACGGGTACACCCGCCAGGCCACCTCGCGCAGTTCGGCCAGGACGCCCCGGGACTCCTCGTGGGCCTGGAGCAGCAGCGCGTCGGCCCGCTCGGGGTCGCGGCCCCGGCGGGCCCGGCCGATCAGCACGGCGAGCGCCACCAGCCGCTGCTGGATCCCGTCGTGCAGGTCGCGCTCGATGCGGCGCCGCTCGGCGTCCACGGCCTCGACGACGGCGGCCCGGCTGGCGGCGAGCTCGTCGATCCGCCGCCGGAGCAGTTCCCCCTCGGAGGGGCCGAAGAAAGCGCGGGCGGTACGGGCGTCGAGCGCGGCCAGCGAGTGCAGGCCCTGGACGTCGAGGAAGAGCAGCACCCCGCCGAGCAGGACCTGGACGAGCAGTTCGTCCCAGCCCAGGGTGCCCCGGACCGCTCCGGCGGCCAGGAGCCCCGCCAGGACCGCGCCGAAGCCGAGCAGACCGACGACCACGCCGCAGAGCAGCCCCGTGCCGACGCGGACCGCCAGATGGCGCAGGACCTTCCGGTCGGAGGCCTCGTAGTGCTCCGGGAAGCGGTCGCCGAAGAAGACGGAGCGGCGGGCCCGTTCCAGGGCGGTCAGCCGCCGCGCGCCGGCCGCCAGGACCCTCAGGGTGCCGGGCCGGGTGCGCGGCCGGAGCAGGAGCGGGCCGAGGACCGTACCGGCGACGAGGAAGTGGAGGGCGCCGGCCAGGGCGGTCGCGCAGCCGAGGAGGGTGCCCAGGGCGCGGGAGGGGAAGGCCGTACGGGCGGTGGCGGTGGACCCGTCCCCACCGGCGTCCGCCACCGACCGCCCGGACGTGACGTCCGCCGAGCTCTCCCGCACCGAACCCCCTTGAGCGCGGTCCGAGGCTAGTGGACCCGTACCGCCCGGACAAGATCGCCGGGGCCGCGCGGGGAGCGGGGCCGTACCGGTCGGGAGGAGGGCGGAGGACGAGGCCGTACCGGTCGGACGGAGGGCGGAGTGCGGGGCCGCACCCGCCGGGCGGAGAGCCGGGTTCACGAGGCGCGCCGGTGCCGGGCCCCGCGTCCGCGCAGCCGGACCGCCACGTACGCCGCGACGGCGACCAGGACGAGGACCAGGACGGCCTTGGACAGGACGCCGACGTACCCCTCCACGAGGTCCCACCGGTCGCCCAGCCAGTAACCGGCCATCACGAGGATCCCGTTCCAGACGAGGCTGCCGAGCGTGGTGAGCGCGACGAAGAGCGGCAGCGGCATCCGCTCGACGCCCGCGGGCACCGAGATCAGGCTGCGGAAGATCGGCACCATCCGGCCGAGCAGGACGGCCTTGGTGCCGTGCCGGGCGAACCACTCCTCGGTGCGGACCAGGTCCGAGGCCTTCACCAGGGGCAGCCGCGCCCAGATCACGTGCATCCGCTCCCGGCCGAAGAGCGCCCCGATCCAGTAGAGCGCCACCGCCCCGGCCACCGAGCCGAGCGTCGTCCAGAACAGCGCCGACGCCAGGCTCAGCACGCCCTGACCGGCGGCGAAACCGGTCAGGGGCAGGATGACCTCGCTGGGCAGCGGAGGGAAGAGGTTCTCCAGGGCGATGGCGAGCCCGGCTCCCGGGCCGCCCATCGTGTCGACGAGCCCGGCGGCCCAGCCGGCGACACCGCCCGCGGGCTCTCCGGCCAGTGCCAGGGGGGTGGAGTGGACGAAGGAGGCGATCGGCATGGCGGGGCTCCAGGGCGAGGCGTCGGGGCTCCGGGGACCTTCGCCCCGGTACTCCTCCACGCTAGGAATCCGGCCTCCGCGCCGGTACGGGGCTTCCCGTCCGGCCACCCCGCGGAAAACCGCAGGGCGCGGGGAGACTGCCGGGGCCCGGCAAGACGGGGCGCCGTTCGGTGCGCGCCGCACCCGTGTCGGGGCCGGTCGCGGCCCCCTTACGGTGCCGGGGGAACGACAGGACGACGAAACGCGACCGAGGGGGAACCCATGAGGAACGAGTACGGCGCGGCCATCGCCTCCGCCGCCACGGGCCCGCTCCGGGCGGTGACCGCGTGAACAGCGACGAGCCCGTCTTCAAGAAGAGCCGCTGGGGAACGAACCGGTACGTCTACAACGCGAACAACCCCGTCGGCCTCGCCCTCATCGTCATCAGCACCGTCCTGTGCCTCGGCATGCTGCTGCTCATGGAGAACCGGGCAGGCCCCTTCGCCCCGACGCCGGAGCCCACGTGGTACCCGGCCCCGACCGAGGAGGCGTGGTCGCCCACGCTCCTCCCGCAGGAACCGTACGAGACCGAGACCACGATCACGCCCTGACCCGAACGAGCCCAGGCGACGGCAACGACGTGGCCGTCCCCGTGCGTCCGGTAGCCCGTCAGCCGACGGAAAGGGGGCCGTCCCGGACCGCCTACCCTTGACGCATGACGAGCAGCAGCGACCGGAGCACCGCAGTGAGCGTTGACGGCACCAAGACCTATGAGATCCGCACCTACGGGTGCCAGATGAACGTCCACGACTCCGAGCGGCTCTCCGGTCTGCTGGAGGAGGCGGGTTACGTACGGGCCCCCAAGGGAGCCGACGGCGACGCCGACGTCGTCGTCTTCAACACGTGCGCGGTCCGCGAGAACGCCGACAACAAGCTGTACGGCAACCTCGGCCGGCTCGCCCCGATGAAGACCGCCCGCCCGGGCATGCAGATCGCCGTCGGCGGCTGCCTCGCCCAGAAGGACCGCGACACCATCGTCAAGAAGGCCCCCTGGGTCGACGTGGTCTTCGGCACGCACAACATCGGCAAGCTGCCGGTCCTCCTGGAGCGCGCCCGCGTCCAGGAGGAGGCGCAGATCGAGATCGCCGAGTCCCTGGAGGCCTTCCCCTCCACGCTGCCGACCCGCCGTGAGTCCGCCTACGCCGCCTGGGTCTCGATCTCCGTCGGCTGCAACAACACCTGCACCTTCTGCATCGTCCCGGCCCTGCGCGGCAAGGAGGAGGACCGCCGGCCCGGCGACATCCTCGCCGAGATCGAGGCGCTGGTCGCCGAGGGCGTCTCCGAGATCACCCTGCTCGGCCAGAACGTCAACGCGTACGGCTCCGACCTCGGCGACCGCGAGGCGTTCTCCAAGCTGCTGCGCGCCTGCGGACAGATCGAGGGCCTGGAGCGGGTCCGCTTCACCTCCCCGCACCCCCGCGACTTCACCGACGACGTGATCGCGGCGATGGCCGAGACCCCGAACGTCATGCCGCAGCTGCACATGCCGCTCCAGTCCGGCTCGGACACGATCCTCCGCGCGATGCGCCGCTCGTACCGCCAGGAGCGCTTCCTCGGCATCATCGAGAAGGTCCGCGCGGCCATCCCGCACGCGGCCATCTCCACCGACATCATCGTGGGCTTCCCCGGCGAGACCGAGGAGGACTTCCAGCAGACGATGCACACCGTCCGCGAGGCCCGCTTCGCGAACGCCTTCACCTTCCAGTACTCCAAGCGCCCCGGGACCCCGGCGGCCGAGATGGAGGGGCAGATCCCCAAGGAGGTCGTGCAGGACCGCTACATGCGGCTAGTCGCGCTCCAGGAGGAGATCTCCTGGGAGGAGAACAAGAAGCAGGTCGGCCGCACCCTGGAGGTCATGGTCGCCGAGGGCGAGGGCCGCAAGGACGGCGCCACCGACCGCCTCTCGGGCCGCGCCCCCGACAACCGGCTCGTCCACTTCACCAAGCCGGACGAGGAGGTGCGCCCCGGCGACGTCGTGACCGTCGAGATCACCTACGCCGCCCCGCACCACCTCCTCGCCGAGGGCCCGGTCGCGTCGGTGCGCCGCACCCGCGCGGGCGACGCCTGGGAGAAGCGCACCGCCGAGAAGCCGAAGGGCGTCCTCCTGGGCCTCCCCAAGATCGGCGTCCCGGCCCCCCTCCCGACGGCCGACGTCCCGGCTTGCGGGGCCCACTGAGGCGGGAGCCGCTGGAGCAGGGCCTACTGAGGCCGGGCCCACTGAGCCCGGCCTCCGGGGTTCGCCCCGGGCGGCCGGGAAGCGCCCCCAGGGCCGGTCCCCGTCCCCGTCCCCCACCGTCCCGGCGCAGTAAGGTGCGGATCATGCTTGTCGCCGCAGCCGTCTGCCCCTGTCCGCCGCTCCTCGTGCCCGAGGTCGCGACCGGCGCCGCCACCGAGCTGGACGCCGTCCGGACCGCCTGCGCGGACGCCGTCGGACTGCTCGCCGCCGCCCGCCCGGACCGGCTGTACGTCGTCGGGCCCGCGACCGGCGGCGCCGACGGCGTCTTCCCGGCCGGCACCACGGGCTCCTTCGCCGGATTCGGCGTCGACCTCTCCGTACGCCTCGGCGACGGCCCGGCCGGCGACCGCACCCTCCCCGCCCCCCTCGCCGTCGGGGCCTGGCTCCTGGTCCGGGCCCGCTGGTCCGGCGCGCCCGTCGAGGGACTGGGGGTGGGGGAGGAGACCCCGGCCGAGGCCTGCGCCGCCACCGGCCGCGAGCTCGCCGCCTCCGCCGAACGCGTCGCCCTCCTCGTGATGGGCGACGGCAGCGCCTGCCGGACGGTCAAGGCCCCCGGCTACCTCGACGAGCGGGCCGCCGGGTTCGACGCGGAGGCCGTCCGCGCGCTCGGTGGGGCCGACGCGCCCGCGCTGCTCGCCCTCGACACGGGGCTCGCGCGCGAACTGAAGGTCTCCGGCCGCGCCCCCTGGCAGGTCCTCGCGGGCGCCGCCGAGGGCGCCGGGCTCGACGGCCGACTGCTCCACGAGGACGACCCCTACGGGGTGGAGTACGTCGTCGCGGCCTGGTCCTGAGCCACCCCGAGCCGTCCCGGGAGCATTCCCGGCACGACACGCGACACACGACACGGCGGAGGGCCGCGGAGCACATCGCTCCGCGGCCCTCCGCCGTCATGCCGTGCCGGGCGACCGTCAGGCGGCCGGCGGCGGCGTCACACCGCCACCCCCGGTCCCGGTACCGGTCCCCGGAGTGCCACCGGTCCCGGGCGTTCCGCCGGTCCCGGGCGTTCCGCCGGCGCCGGGCGTGCCATCGGCCCCCGGAGCGCCACCGTCCTTGTGGCCCATCCGGTCGATCGCCCCCTTCGCCTTGTCCGTACCGGAATGGATCTTGTCGCTGTACTTGCCCTTGGTCTTCTCGTCGACCACCCTCGCGGCCTTGTCCAGGCCCTGGTCGATCTTCTCCCCGTGCTGCTGCGCCAGATCGGCGACCTTCTCCTTGGCCGGGCCGAGCTTGGCCTTCAGCGAATCCATGAGACCCATGGGGGCACCTTCCCTCCGCGGACCCTCGCGGGCCCGTCCTCGTGTCCTGTCCCCGGCGCCCGGGGGCCTGCCTACGCGCCTTCGGCCGCCTCGGCGCCCTCCGTACGGACCACGTGCCCGCTCTTCACCGAAGAACGCGCGACCGCGTCCGCCTTCTCGCGCCACCCGGGGCGAGCACCTATGGCAAAAACTTGCCAAAACGCCCATATCCACTCCACAGCGTACTCGGAGGGGAGGGCCCCCGCGACGACCGGTGACCGGGTGCCGCGTACGAGGAAACGAGGCCGGAGGGGACCCGTCACGCGACTCGTTCGGGGACGGGTCCGGAGGTTTGCGAGACTGGGGCGGTGAGAAGCGCAGCTCCCGCCCCGCGGGTCATCGCCGTCGTCGGCCCCACGGCGGCCGGAAAGTCCGATCTGGGTGTCTTCCTGGCCCAGCAGCTCGGCGGCGAGGTCGTCAACGCCGACTCGATGCAGCTGTACCGCGGGATGGACATCGGAACCGCCAAACTGACGCCCGAGGAGCGCGGCGGCGTCCCGCACCACCTCCTCGACGTCTGGGACGTCACCGAGGCCGCCAGCGTCGCCGAGTACCAGCGCCTCGCCCGCGCCGAGATCGACCGGCTGCTCGCCGCCGGCCGCACCCCGGTCCTCGTCGGCGGCTCCGGCCTCTACGTACGGGGGGCCGTCGACGCCCTGGAGTTCCCCGGCACCGACCCCGCCGTCCGGGCCCGTCTGGAGGCCGAGCTCGAAGAGCGCGGCCCCGGCGTCCTGCACGCCCGCCTTGCCGGGGCCGACCCCGAGGCGGCCCGCGCGATCCTGCCCGGCAACGGGCGCCGCATCGTCCGGGCCCTCGAAGTGATCGAGATCACCGGCAAGCCCTTCACCGCCAACCTCCCCGGCCCCGACTCCGTCTACGACACCGTCCAGATCGGCGTCGACGTGGCCCGCCCCGAACTGGACGAACGCATCACCACGCGCGTGGACCGGATGTGGGAGGCCGGCCTCGTCGACGAGGTGCGCGCCCTGGAGGCGCGGGGGCTGCGCGAGGGCCGCACCGCCGCCCGCGCCCTCGGCTACCAGCAGGTCCTCACGGCGCTCGCGGGGGAGTGCACCGAGGACGAGGCGCGCGCCGAGACCGTACGGGCCACCAAGCGCTTCGCCCGCCGCCAGGACTCCTGGTTCCGCCGCGACCCGCGCGTGCACTGGCTCAGCGGAGCCGCCGAGCACCGGAGGGAACTCCCGCGAGAGGCGCTGTCGTTGGTCGAACGAGCGGTTACAGCCTGATCACGTGATGGCATCGGGACGCCCTGCCCGTCATCCCGGCGGTCGGGAGCGTGCCATCATCGAGCATCGATCGACCAAGTGGAGTCCGAGTGGGGAGGGCGCGTGGCGATGGAGGCCGGCCCTCGCGACAGAGAACAGCACGAAGCGGTCCTCGGCGACCCGACGGCGGCCCCTTCGGGTGACCTGCCGGGCGACCCGCCGGACGAGCCCCCGCTCCGTCCGGCGGACGACGTCCCGGCCGTGGCCCCGGGGCTGACCCCGGACGGCCCCGACGACGCGGTCGGCACCGCCGTCGTGGTGGACGCCGACGAGGTCGAGGTCGAGCTGCGCCCCCAGCGGCGGCTGCGGATCTGGCAGCTGGCCCCGATCGTGGGCCTCGCCGCCGTCGGCTCGCTCATGTTCGCCTTCCCGCTCGCCTTCGGCTCCGGGGACGGCGGCGCCGTCGTCGCCATGCTCGGCCTGCTCATCAGCTCCTGCGCGGCGGGCTGGGGCGTGATGGCCGCCCGCAAGGTCGGTCACACCTGGCCCGGACTCCCGGCGCGCGGCTCCGGCGAGCGCCCCGACTGGCGCGTCCTCGCCCTGTACGTGGCGACCATCGGGGCCCTGGTGGCCCTCGCGGTCTGGCGCGTGGCCCGCCTGCGCTGACCCCGCTGCCGGGGCCGGGAGCCGATCCTCCGGTACGGCACCGGTCCCGTACGCACCCGCGTGCACGCCCCGTACAGTTGATCTCGTGACCAGCACGCAGACCTCCCCGCTCCGTTTCCTCAAGGGCCACGGCACTGAGAACGACTTCGTGATCGTCCCCGACGCGGAGAACGCCCTCGACCTGCCCCCCGCCGTCGTCGCCCGGCTCTGCGACCGGCGGGCCGGCATCGGGGGCGACGGGCTCCTGCACGTCGTGCGCAGCGCCGCCCACCCCGAGGCCCGGCACCTGGCCGACGAGGCCGAGTGGTTCATGGACTACCGCAACGCCGACGGCTCGGTCGCCGAGATGTGCGGCAACGGGGTCCGGGTCTTCGCCCGCTACCTGGAGCACGCCGGGCACGTCACCGCCGGCGAGGTGGCCGTCGCCACCCGCGGCGGGGTCAAGCACGTGCACCTCGACAAGGACGGCACCGTCACCGTGGCCATGGGCCGCGCGGTCCTCCCCGAGGCCGCCGCCACGATCACCGTCGACGGCCGCAGCTGGCCCGCCCGCAACGTCAACATGGGCAACCCGCACGCGGTCGCCTTCGTCGAGGACCTCGACCACGCCGGAAACCTGCTCACCGAGCCCGCCTACGCGCCCGCCTCCGTCTACCCGGACGGGGTCAACATCGAGTTCGTCGTCGACCGGGGCCCCCGCCACGTCGCCATGCGGGTCCACGAGCGCGGCGCCGCCGAGACCCGCTCCTGCGGCACGGGCGCGTGCGCCGTCGCGGTCGCCACCGCCCGCCGGGACGGCGCCGACCCCGCAGAGAGAGGCACCCCCGTCACGTACACCGTCGACGTCCTCGGCGGGACCCTGGTCATCACCGAGCACCCCGACGGGCGGATCGACATGACCGGCCCGGCCGTCATCGTCGCCGAGGGCACCGTCGACCCCGTCTGGCTGGCCGCGGGCCCCGGGAACGCCGCGGTCACCGGAATCGAAACGGTCGACGACTGAATTATCGCTCGAATGGGTGATCCGATTCACGCTGAGCGAGAGCGTGACTGCGCCGCGTGGTGGGGTCGGTAGCATCAAGCACCGGCCCCCGGGCACGCCTGGCCCGCCCACCGCCGGTCTGTCGCCGGAGGTGCCCCATGAGCGCAGAGGCCGCCAACCCTGTGAGCGCGGCGGAGGACGCCGCCGCCGACACGACCGTCCGCAGACGCGGACGCGCCCGCATCGACCTGCGCCGGCTCGGCCGCGCCGCCCTGCTCGGCGCCACCGCCGGACCGGCCCCCCGCGACCGGCTGCCCGACGCCATCGGCCACGTCGCCGAGGCGCACCGCGCCCACCACCCCGAGGCCGACCTGACGGTGCTGCGCCGGGCGTACGTCCTGGCCGAGTCCTCGCACCGCGGCCAGTTCCGCAAGAGCGGCGAGCCGTACATCACCCACCCGCTCGCGGTCACCCTCATCCTGGCCGAACTCGGCGCCGAGACCACCACCCTGACCGCCTCGCTCCTCCACGACACCGTCGAGGACACGGATGTGACGCTCGATCAGGTGCGCCGGGAGTTCGGCGCCGAGGTCGCCTACCTCGTCGACGGCGTCACCAAGGTCGAGAAGATCGACTACGGCGCCGCCGCCGAACCCGAGACCTTCCGCAAGATGCTCGTCGCCACCGGCAACGACGTCCGGGTCATGTCGATCAAACTCGCCGACCGCCTCCACAACATGCGCACCCTCGGCGTGATGCGCCCCGAGAAACAGGCCCGGATCGCCCGGGTCACCCGGGACGTCCTCATCCCGCTCGCGGAACGGCTCGGCGTCCAGGCCCTCAAGACCGAGCTGGAGGACCTGGTCTTCGCCATCCTCCACCCCGAGGAGTACGAGACCACGCGCGCGCTCATCGCCGGCAACCCGCACGCCCCCGACGCGCTCGGCGCCGTCGCGGAACAGGTCGAGGCCGTCCTGCGCGAGGCGGGCATCGGCGCCGAAGTCCTCGTCAGGCCCCGGCACTTCGTCTCCGTCCACCGCGTCCGGCTCAAGCGCGGCGAGCTGCGCGGCTGCGACTTCGGCCGGCTCCTCGTGCTCGTCGCCGAGGACGCCGACTGCTACGGGGTCCTCGGCGAGCTGCACACCTGCTTCACCCCGGTGATCTCCGAGTTCAAGGACTTCATCGCGGCGCCGAAGTTCAACCTGTACCAGTCCCTGCACACCGCCGTCGCCGCCCCCGACGGGGCCGTGGCCGAGGTCCTCATCCGGACCCACCGGATGCACAAGGTCGCGGAGGCGGGGGTCGTCGCCCTCGGCAACCCGCACGTGGGCCAGGAACCGGCCGAGCAGCCCGAGGGCGCGGCGCCCGCGGCGTCCCCCGTGTCCTCGGCGTCCCTCGTGTCCGAGGACGGCGAGCGCGTCGACCCCACCCGCCCCGGCTGGCTCTCCCGCCTCCTCGACTGGCAGCAGTCCGCCCCCGACCCGGACACCTTCTGGACCTCGCTGCGCGCCGACCTCGCCGAGGACGACGAGATCACCGTCTTCCGCGCCGACGGCAGCGCGCCCGGCACGATCAGTCTGCCCGCCGGCGCCAGCTGCATCGACGCCGCCTACGCCCAGCACGGCGAGGCCGCCCACGCCTGTCTCGGCGCCCGCGTCAACGGGCGCCTCGCCCCGCTGAGCACCGTCCTGGGCGACGGCGACACCGTGCAGCTGCTGCTCGCCCAGGACCCCGTGTCCGGCCCGTCCCCGGAGTGGCTGGACCACGCCCGCACCCCCGCCGCCCGGATCGCCATCACGGGCTGGCTGCGGGACCACCCGGAGGACGCCGAACCCACCGACCCCGGGCCCGATCCCCGCCCCACCGCCTCCCGCTCCACCGGCCCCCGCGCCACCGATCCCCGGTCCGGTTCCCGCTCCAACGGCCTCCGGCCCGATGCACGAGCCACCGACGCCCGGCCCGACGCCCAAGCCGATGCCCGGCCCCGCTCCCGTCCGGAGCCCCGGCCCGAACCCCGCCCGGCCGCCGACCGTCGCCCCGGCGCCGGACCCCACGCCGAGTTCCACGCCGACCTGGACGGCGAGCAGCCCGCCGCCGTCCGCCCCGCCGGGTGCTGCACCCCCGTACCCCCCGACGAGATCACCGGCTTCCGGGTGCGCGGCGGATCGGTCACCGTCCACCGCTCCGGCTGCGCCTCCGCCGACGCCATGCGCCGGATCGGGCGCGCGCCCGTCGCCGTCCGCTGGGGCGACACCGCCCAGGGCAGGGTCACCCTCGTCGCCGAGTCCTTCGGCCGGCCCGGACTCCTCGCCGACCTCACCGAGGCCATCGCCACCGCCGGGGCCGAGGTCGTCTCCGCGACCGTCGAGCCGCCCAGCGAGCAGCGGGTCCGCCACACGTACACCCTCCACCTCCCCGACGCGGCCGGGCTCCCCGCCCTCATGCGGGCCATGCGGGACGTGCCCGGGGTGTACGACGTGAGCCGCGCCCGCCACCGCGCGTCACCCCGCCCCCGCCCGCGCCGGAGCTGAGGGAACGGCACCGTGACCGGGCGGAAGGAACACGCGACCGGCGGGGACCGGCAGGTGCCCCCGGGGCGTGACCCCCTTCGGGTGGCGGGCGGGCGAGCCGCCCCCGCGCGCGGCGAAAGCCCTGGTAGCCGTAGGGCCAGTCCTCCGGAAAGGCCCTGGCCCATGCCGTTCGCCCGATCCCCCGTGCCGTTCGACCACGCCCCCCTGCCGCCCCGCGCCCGGTGGCTCCGCTCCGCCGGTCTGATCGCCTCCTCGGCCGGGCTCGTCGCCGCCGCGCTGCCCGCCCCCGCGCCGCTCGGCATCGGCGACCCCCTCTTCCCGCACCTGGGCAACCCGGGCTACGACGTCCTCGCGTACACCCTCGACGTCGCCTACCCCGGCGTGAACACGAAGCCGCTCTCCGCCGTGACCCGGATCGACGCGCTCGTCACCGACGACCTGGAGCGGATCAACCTCGACTTCACCCACGGCGAGGTCTCCGCCGTCACCGTCGACGGCCGCCCCGCCGCGTACGCGAGCAGCGGCGAGGACCTGGTGATCACCCCCGCCGCGCCCGTCGAGGCGGGCGAACCGGTCCGGATCACCGTCACCCACACCAGCGACCCCTCCGGCCCCGCCGACACCGGCGGCTGGGTCCGCACCGGCGACGGCCTCGCCATGGCCAACCAGGCCGACGCCGCCCACCGGGTCTTCCCGTCCAACGACCACCCGGCGGACAAGGCGTACTTCACCTTCCGGATCACCGTCCCCGACGGGCTCACCGCCGTCGCCAACGGCCTGCCCGCCGGCCGCGTCCGCCACGGCTCCACCACCACCTGGACCTACCGCACCCGCCACCCCATGGCCACCGAGCTGGCCCAGATCTCCATCGGCCGCTCCACCGTCGTCCACCGCGCCGGACCGCACGGACTGCCCCTGCGGGACGTGGTGCCCACCGCCGACCGGGAGCTCCTGGAACCCTGGCTCCGCAGGACGCCGGCCCACATGGAGTGGATGGAGCGGCAGGTCGGCCCGTACCCCTTCGAGACGTACGGCGTGCTCGTCGCCGACGCCACCACCGGCTTCGAGCTGGAGACCCAGACCCTCTCCCTCTTCGAGCGCCGCCTCTTCGCGGACCGGGCCCTCCCCGAGTGGTACGTCGACTCGATCATGGTCCACGAGCTGGCCCACCAGTGGTTCGGCAACAGCGTCTCGCCCCGCAGCTGGTCCGACCTGTGGCTCAACGAGGGACACGCCAGCTGGTACGAGGCCCTGTACGCCGACGAGACCGCCGGCCGGTCCCTGGAACGGCGCATGAGGGCCGCCTACGCCGCCTCCGACGGGTGGCGGGCGGCCGGCGGGCCCCCGGCCGCCCCCGAGCCCCCCTCGCCGGACCACAAGATCAGCCTCTTCCGGCCCGTCGTCTACGACGGCAGCTCCCTCGTCCTCTACGCGCTCCGCCAGGAGATCGGCGCCGACGCCTTCCAGCGCCTGGAGCGCGCCTGGGTCGCCCGGTACCGCAACGGGAACGCCGCCACCGCCGACTTCGTCGCCCTGGCCGGCCGCACCGCCGGACGCGACCTCACCGGCTTCTTCCGGGGCTGGCTGTACGGCGAGAAGACCCCGCCCATGCCCGGCCACCCGGACTGGCGCAGCAACCCGCCCCGGGACGCGGGGAGCGCCCCGGAACGCGGGTGACGGGCCCGGCGGGTGCCGGAAAACCCGGGTGACGGGCCCCCGCGGACCGTGCCACCATCGTCCGGTCGGCGACGCGGCCGGGGTCCGGGAATCTTCCGGCGCCCGCGCGCGTTGTCACCGTCACACACCTGTTTCTCCTCAGACGTAAGGATCCAATGACCTCCTCTTCATCCCCTTCCCAGGACAACCAGAGCTTCGCGGAGACGAGCCGTACCGAGAGCCTTCGGGCCGATGCCCTGATGGAAGAGGACGTCGCCTGGAGCCACGAGATCGACGGAGAGCGGGACGGCGACCAGTTCGACCGCTCCGAGCGCGCGGCCCTGCGCCGCGTCGCCGGCCTCTCCACCGAGCTCGAGGACGTCACCGAGGTCGAGTACCGCCAGCTGCGCCTGGAGCGCGTCGTGCTGGTCGGCGTCTGGACCTCGGGGACCGTGCAGGACGCCGAGAACTCCCTCGCGGAGCTCGCGGCCCTCGCCGAGACGGCGGGCGCCCTCGTGCTCGACGGCGTGATCCAGCGCCGCGACAAGCCGGACCCGGCCACCTTCATCGGCTCGGGCAAGGCGCGCGAGCTGCGGGACATCGTGGTCGAGACCGGAGCCGACACCGTCGTCTGCGACGGCGAGCTCAGCCCCGGCCAGCTCATCGCCCTCGAAGACGTCGTCAAGGTGAAGGTGGTCGACCGGACCGCCCTCATCCTCGACATCTTCGCCCAGCACGCCAAGTCCCGAGAGGGCAAGGCGCAGGTCGCGCTCGCGCAGATGCAGTACATGCTGCCGCGGCTGCGCGGCTGGGGCCAGTCGCTCTCCCGGCAGATGGGTGGCGGCGGCGGTGGCGGCATGGCCACCCGCGGTCCCGGTGAGACCAAGATCGAGACCGACCGGCGCCGCATCCGCGAGAAGATGGCGAAGATGCGCCGGGAGATCGCCGAGATGAAGACCGGCCGCGACATCAAGCGGCAGGAGCGGCGCAGGAACAACGTGCCGTCGGTCGCCATCGCGGGCTACACCAACGCCGGCAAGTCCTCCCTGCTCAACCGGCTCACGGGCGCGGGCGTCCTCGTGGAGAACGCGCTGTTCGCCACGCTCGACCCGACCGTCCGCCGGGCCGAGACGCCCACCGGCCGGGTCTACACCCTGGCCGACACGGTCGGCTTCGTCCGGCACCTTCCGCACCACCTGGTCGAGGCGTTCCGCTCCACCATGGAGGAGGTCGGCGACTCCGACCTCATCCTGCACGTGGTGGACGGCTCGCACCCCGCCCCGGAGGAGCAGCTGGCCGCCGTGCGCGAGGTCTTCCGGGACGTCGGCGCGGTGAACGTGCCGGAGATCGTCGTCATCAACAAGGCGGACGCTGCGGACCCCCTGGTCCTCCAGCGCCTGCTGCGGATGGAGAAGCACTCCATCGCGGTCTCGGCCCGCTCGGGCCAGGGCATCGAGGAGCTCCTCGCGCTCATCGACGCCGAACTGCCGCGCCCGAAGGTCGAGATCGAGGCCCTCGTGCCGTACACGCAGGGCGGTCTCGTCTCGCGGGTGCACGCCGAGGGCGAGCTGGAGTCCGAGGAGCACACCCCCGAGGGCACCCTGCTCAAGGCCAGGGTGCACGAGGAACTGGCGGCGCTCCTGGCGCCGTTCGTGCCCGCCGCGCACTGACGGGCCCGTAGCCCCTACGCCGAAGGCGCCGGCCTCCTCCCTTCCGGGAGGGGACCGGCGCCTTCGCTGTTCTCCGGTTTCTACGCGCCGCGGGTCAGCGGGCGAACTTCTTGCTGACCATCTCGTGGGCCGCCTTGGCGCCGCTGCCCAGCTGCGGTCCGGCGAGCCAGCCGTTGCGGCCGGCCGGGCCGATCGAGGTGTTCGAGACCAGCGCCGTCTTCCCGTTCGGCAGCACCCGGAACCAGCCGCCGCCGGACGAGCCCGCCGTCATCGTGCAGCCGATCCGGTACATCACCGGGGTCGCGGGCGCCGTGGTGAACCGCGTCGCCCGGTCCAGGCACTTGTGCATGATCACACCGTTGTACGGAGCGGCCTGCGGGTACCCCCAGGCGCCGATCGTCCCGGCCCGTGCGGGCGCCGGGGCGGAGAAGTCGACCGGCAGGGCGGCACCGACGGTCTCCTCCAGGGACTTGGTGCCCCGCTGCGGCTTCACGTGCAGCACGGCGTAGTCGTACGGCCAGGCCTGGTTGGTGCCGCCGGACTTGATCCACTCGCCCGAGGTCACGGCCCAGTCGGCCCAGTACTGGCCGTACGGGTACACCTCGTGCGGCTTCGCGTTGCGCAGCGCGGCGGGGGACTTGCCGAGGTCGTTGTACGAGGGCACGAAGGTGATGTTGCGGTACCAGCCGCCCTTCTTGCCCGCGTGGACGCAGTGCCCGGCCGTCCAGACCAGGTTCGACTTCCCGGGGCGGCGGGGGTCCTTCACGATGGTGCCGGAGCAGACCATGTGGCCCTGCGGCGAGTCGAAGAAGATCTTGCCGACCGGGGCCGCGTTGCGGTGGTACGGCGTCTTCTCGCGCTGCGCCTGCACGGGCCGGGGCACCGGGTCGGTGCCACTGGCACCGGCCTGGGTGGTGATCGTCTGCTCCGGGCTCTTCGCGGACTGCATGCGCGCCGGGTCCCAGAGGCCCTCGATCACCGGGTTGACGAAGTCCTCGGCCTCACGCAGCCAGGTCTCCCGGTCCCAGTTCTTCCACTCGCCGTTCTTCCACCCCTCCAGGTCGACGCCGCGCTTCTTCAGCTTGTCGGCGAGGTCCTTGGTGAGGTCGGCGCCGCCGTCACCGGCGTCGGCCGCGGGCGCGGAGCTGCTCGCCCCGCCGGCCGGCTTGTCGGCGGCCGGGGTCTCGGTGGGCCCGCAGGCCGTGGCGGTCAGCGCGAGCGCCGTGGCCAGGCCGAGGGCGGTTGGTATGAGTCGTACGGAGCGCATGTGGTGATTTCCCCCTGAGGTGTCTACCGCTGAGATGTCCGGTCGGGACGGGGCCCTGTGTCGAGACGGGTTCCTGTGCCGAGACGGGCGCGACATGGGCGGAGGCGGGACCCGGGGGCCCCGCCTCCGCCGCCGGTCCTACTGGCCGGCGTACTTCTTGCTGACCTCGTCGAAGATGCCCTTGGCCTCGGGGCCCAGGCGCGGACCCGCGAGCCAGCCCGCCGACGCCGGGCCGATCGAGGTGTTCGAAACCAGCGCCGGCTTGCCGTCGCTGCCCTTGCCCACCCAGCCGCCGCCGGACGAACCGCCGGTCATCGTGCAGCCGATCCGGTACATCGTCGGCTGGTTCGCCTTCAGGGACAGCCGGCCCGGCTTGTCCTGGCACTGGAACATCTTCTGGCCGTCGTACGGCGCCGCCGCCGGGTAGCCGGTCGCCGTCAGACTCGCGATCTTCGGCACGGCGGGCGCGTTGAACTCCACCGGAAGCGCCGAACCGACCGTCTCCTCGAGGGACTTGCCCGAGGAGCCCTTCTCCGGCGTCACCTTGATGACCGCGAAGTCGTAGGGAGCACCCGCGCCGCCCGTGCTCGCGCCCTCGGCGATCCACTGGTCGGAGGTCTTGACCCACTCCGCCCACCACACGCCGTACGGGGCGATCTGCTCCCGCGCCGCCTTCTCCAGGTCGGAGGTCGCCAGCGCCGAGTCGTTGTACGAGGGCACGAAGGCGATGTTGCGGTACCAGCCGCCCTTCTTCCCCTTGTGTACGCAGTGCCCGGCCGTCCAGACCATGTTGGACTTGCCCGGGTGCGCCGGGTCCTTCACGACCGTGGCCGAGCAGACCATGGAGCCCTCGGGGCCGTCGAAGAAGACCTTCCCGGACTCGGGGGCGTTGTCGTGGTACTTCGCGTCCACGGCCTTCGCCCGCACCGGGTCCGGAGTCGGGTCGGTGACGCCCTTGTCGCCCGAGATGTCCTCCTCCTCGACCGGCTCGTCGGGGCGCTCGGCCTCCCGCATCCGGTCCGGGTCCCAGAGGCCCTCGATGATCGGGTTGACGAAGTCCTTGGCCTCACGCAGCCACTTGTCGCGGTCCCAGTTCTTCCACTCGCCGTTGCGCCACTTGTCGAGGTCGATCCCGTGTTCCTTCAGGCGGTCCTTCAGGTCCTCCGGAATCTTGAGCTTCTCGGCCGGGTCCAGGCTCGCGGGGGCACTGGGCTTGTCCCCCGCGTTCTCCTCGCTCGGCCCGCAGGACGTAACGGTGAGCGTCAGCGCCGCGACGGCGGAAGCGGCCGTCAGCAGCGGACGAATCGATCGCATCTCGTGATCCCCCTGGGACTACGTCAACTTGTACAGCTCGTTCAGGTGCTTGCTCGCGGGCGAACAGCGGCCGGGCCCTGGCGGATTCCGGCCGACGGCCCCCACTATGCCGGTGCCCGAGGGGACGGTACGCGCCCCGTCGGCGGTTCCGGGCACCGTTCGGCCGTTGCCGTGCCGTGATCCGGGACACGCCAAGATCTTGCCTCCGGCCCGTGATCCCGGGGAGTTCCCGTCGTTGGTACGTACGGGGGACACGGCGGAGGGGCCCGGGGCGCCCCTTGCGACCGTTCCACGACGCCCCGATGTGCAACGCAACTGTTACAGCGGGAGGACACCGAGCCGTGGCCGTGACCGAACCAGCTCCGGCCGTCCCGGCGGAGCCGCACGCCCCGCCGACCCCGACGGCCGCGCCGAACGAAGCGGGCGAGACACCTGGAATTCCTCAAGAGGGTGCTCGTCGGGAGGAAAGGGGCGAGGGGAGTGGGGGAGGCGAGGGGAGTGAAGGGGGCGCGGGGGCGCGGCCGGCCCCGTCGGGGCGGACGGTGCGGGGGACCGGGTACGAGAGCATCCTGCGCCGCCAGTCCCTGCGCGAGTCCGCCGCCCGCACCTACGCCCGCTCCCTGCCGATCGTGCCCGTGCGGGCCCGGGGGCTGACCATCGAGGGTGCCGACGGGCGCCGCTATCTGGACTGTCTCTCCGGCGCCGGGACGCTCGCGCTCGGCCACAACCACCCCGTGGTCCTCGAAGCGATCAAGAAGGTCCTCGACTCGGGCGCCCCGCTCCACGTCCTCGACCTCGCCACCCCCGTCAAGGACGCCTTCACCTCCGAGCTGTTCGCCACCCTCCCCGGCGAACTCGCCGACGACGCCCGCGTCCAGTTCTGCGGACCGGCCGGGACCGACGCCGTCGAGGCCGCCCTCAAGCTCGTCCGCACCGCCACCGGCCGCGACGGCCTCCTCGCCTTCACCGGCGCCTACCACGGCATGACCGCCGGAGCCCTCGCCGCCTCCGGCGGGGCCCCTGACGTCCGCGTGACCCGGCTGCCCTACCCGCACGCGTACCGCTGCCCCTTCGGCACCGGCGGCGAACGCGGTGCGGAACTCTCCGCCCGCTGGACCGAGAGCCTCCTGGACGACCCCAAGAGCGGTGTCACCACCCCCGCCGGAATGATCGTCGAGGCGGTCCAGGGCGAGGGCGGCGTGATCCCCGCCCCCGACGACTGGATGCGCCGGATGCGCCGGATCACCGCCGACCGCGCCATCCCCCTCGTCGTGGACGAGGTCCAGACCGGGGTCGGCCGCACCGGCGCCTTCTGGGCCGTCGAGCACAGCGGCGTCGTACCCGACGTGATGGTCCTCTCCAAGGCCATCGGCGGCTCCCTCCCGCTCGCCGTCGTCGTCTACCGCTCCTCGCTCGACGCCTGGGAACCCGGCGCCCACGCCGGCACCTTCCGCGGCAACCAGCTCGCCATGGCCGCCGGCACGGCCACCCTCGCGTACGTCCGCGAGAACAGGCTGGCCGAACGGGCCGGCACCCTCGGTGCCCGCATCCTCGGGCAGCTCCAGGGCCTCGCCGCCGCCCACCCGTGCGTCGGCGACGTCCGAGGCCGGGGCCTGATGATCGGGATCGAGCTCGTCGACCCCGACGCGGCCGGACCCGAGGACACCGCCCCGCCCGCCGCCCCCGCCCTGGCCCTCGCCGTCCAGCAGGAGTGTCTGGCCCGCGGACTCATCGTCGAACTCGGCGGCCGCCACTCCGCGGTGGTCCGGCTCCTTCCGCCGCTCACCCTCACCGACGAGCAGGCCACCGCCGTACTGGACCGCTTCGCCGACGCCCTCGCCGCCGCCGAACGGGCCCGCGTCCCCCGGCCGTCGCCCTCCCGTCGGGCCCCGGCCCCCGTGCCCGCCCCCGGGCCGTCCCACTGACCCCGGACCGCCCCCGGCCCCACCCCCAAGGAAGCCCGTGAACGCCACGCCCACCTCCCCGGCGCCCACCACCGCCCCCCTCCTCACCCCCGAACCCCTCACGACCGGGACCTTCACCTCCGGAACCGTCGGAGCCACCGGAGCCACCGGAGCCACCGGAACCTCTGGCTCTGGCTCCGGCTCCGGAACGCTCGCCCCCGAGAAGCTCGGCTCCGAGGATCCCGACGTCGAGGGGTTGGGTTCCGAGAGGGCCGACGGCAGGAGGTTCGTCTCCGAGGCGTCCGTCTCCGAGGATCCCGACGTCGAGGAGCCCGCTTCCGCCAAGGCCGGCTTCACCGGGACCGATTCCGCCGAGGCCGGCTCTGTCGAGGCCGACTTCGCGGGAACCGATTTCGCCAGGACTGGCTCTGCGGGGACCGACTTCGCCAGGGCCGGTTCCGCGGGGGCCGGTTCCGCCGGGACCGGCTCCGGTGAGCCCACCGTCCCGCGCCAGCACGCCGGACCGTACGCCCCCCGGGCCCTCCGGCCCGCCGTGGACCCCCTGGACGACCCCGACCCGGCGCGTGCCGCCGACGCCGCCGCGGTCGAGAACCTCCTGCGCTGCTGGGTCCGGGAGAAGAACATCCCGGCCCCCGGCTCCCCCACCCTGCGCGTCCCCCTCGACGCCAGCGGCACCGCCCTCCTCGTCCCCGTCCACTACTGGTCGCCCACCGGCTGGCACCGCTTCGGCGCCCCCGTCCTCGAAGGGCTCCCCACCTCGGCACCGGCGGTCGACGCCGTCACCGTCGCCGCACTCCTCAGCCGGGAGACCGGCCGCCCCGAGGGCACCGAACTCGTCGGCCGGGTCGCCGACTCCGCCCGCCGCACCGCCGACTTCATCACCGAGCGCCGCCACCGGCCCCAGCCGCACCCGGACGCCGACCTGTTCCTCGCCGCCGAACAGTCCCTCCTGCTCGGCCACCCGCTCCACCCCACCCCCAAGAGCCGCGAAGGCCTCACCGAGGCCGAGGGCCGCCTCTACTCACCCGAACTGCACGGCGCCTTCCCCCTCCACTGGTTCGCCGTCGACGCCTCCCTCCTGGCCTCCGACTCCGCCTGGACCGAACAGGGCCGGCCCGTCACCGCCGAGCAGCTCGCCCTCGGCCTCGCGGAAGGCCTCGCGCTTCCCGCCGGCACCGTGCCCCTGCCCCTCCACCCCTGGCAGGCCCGCGAACTCCGCCACCGCCCCGACGTCCGCGCCCTCCTCGACGACGGCCTCCTCCACGACCTCGGTGCCCACGGCACCCCCTGGCACCCCACCTCCTCCATCCGCACCGTGCACCGCCCCGGCGCCCCGGCCATGCTCAAGCTCTCCCTCGGCCTGCGCATCACCAACTCCCGCCGCGAGAACCTCCGCAAGGAGCTCCACCGCGGCGTCGAGGTCCACCGGCTGCTCCGGACCGGCCTCGTCGACGAGTGGCAGACCGCCCACCCGGGCTTCGACATCGTCCGGGACCCCGCCTGGCTGGCCGTCGACGCCCCGGACGGCACCCCCGTCCCCGGTCTCGACGTCATGATCCGGCACAACCCCTTCGGCCCCGGTGACGACGCCGTCTGCATCGCCGCCCTCACCGCCCCCCGCCCCTGGCCCGGAGCCACCGCCATGCGCTCCCGGCTCGCCGACGTCATCGGCCGGCTCTCCGCCCGCACCGGCCGCCCCACCGCGGCCGTGGCCGCCGAGTGGTTCCTCCGCTACCTCGACCACGTGGTCCGCCCCGTCCTCTGGCTCGACGGACACGCCGGCGTCGCCCTGGAGGCCCACCAGCAGAACACCCTGGTGCTCCTGGACCCGGACGGCTGGCCGGTCGGCGGCCGCTACCGCGACAACCAGGGCTACTACTTCCGCGAGTCCCACCGGAGCGAGCTGGAGAGCCGCCTCCCCGGCATCGGCGCCCACAGCGACACCTTCGTCTCGGACCAGGTCACCGACGAACGCTTCGCCTACTACCTCGGGATCAACAACATCCTGGGCCTGATCGGCGCCTTCGGCTCCCAGCACCTCGCCGACGAACGCGTCCTGCTCGCCGCCCTCCGCAGCTTCCTCACCTCCGCCACCTGCCTGGGCTCGCCCCTCCCTCACCGGCTCCTGGAGGCCGCGACCCTGCGCAGCAAGGCCAACCTCCTCACCCGCCTGCACGGCCTGGACGAACTCGTCGGCCCGGTCGACACCCAGTCCGTCTACGTCACCGTCACCAACCCCCTCCGCGCCTGACCCCTCCGTCCCCCCCCCCCCGCACCCGGCCCCACGTTCCGACCGCACCACCGAGAGGAGAGCGACACTGTGTCACCCACCCGCCCCCCGGCCGACCCACCGGGGGACGACACCCTCGACCTGAGGGTCGACGACCTCGTCGCCCTCCTCACCCGGGGAGCCCCGCCACAGCCCCCGGCCCCCGACACCCCCGCCCCGATCCCGGACACCCCCGCTCCCGACAACCTCGCGGTCACCCCCGCCAACTCCGCGACCACCCCCGGCGGCCCCGCCACCGGTACCTTCCTCCCCGGCACCCCCGCAACCGCCGCCGGCAACACCTCCGCCCCCGTCCCCGGCACCCCCACCGGCGCTCTCTTCCGCGGCGGCCACCCGCACCGCGAACTCCTCGACGGCGACCTGCTCGACTCCGTCGCCTCCTGGAGCCCCGCCGCCACCCCCGTCGGCTCCTTCCGGCTCGTCCCCGTCCGGCTGGAACGGGACCTCCCCCTCCTCACCCGGTGGATGAACGACCCCGCCGTCGCCGCCTTCTGGGAGCTCGCCGGACCCGAGACCGTGACCGCCGATCACCTCCGCGCCCAACTGGAGGGCGACGGCCGGAGCGTCCCCTGTCTCGGCCTGCTCGACGGCACACCCATGAGCTACTTCGAGATCTACCGCGCCGACCTCGACCCGCTCGCCCGGCACTATCCGGCGCGCCCCCACGACACGGGCCTCCACCTGCTGATCGGAGGCACCGCCGACCGGGGCCGGGGCGTCGGCACCACGCTCCTGCGAGCCGTCGCCGACCTGGTCCTCGACCACCGTCCCCGGTGCACCCGCGTCCTCGCCGAACCCGACCTCCGCAACACTCCTTCCGTCTCGGCCTTCCTCGGCGGCGGCTTCCGCTACGCGGCGGAAGTCGACCTCCCCGACAAAAGGGCCGCCCTCATGATCCGTGACCGCACCCTGCGTCACGTCCTCTGAACCCGCCCCCTTCCTTGAGTCCACCGCTCGTCCCACAGCGGTTCCCACCCCGAGGAGTCCTCGTGTCGACGTTCCCTGCACCCCACGACTCCGCACAACCCGCCCCTCCCGCCCCGCCCTCCGTCCCGGCTCCCGCTCCCGCTCCCGACGCCCTGACCTCCGCGCCCACCCCTCCCGCCCCCGGGCCCGAACTGCTCTCACCCCCCGAGCTGAACGCCGCCGCCTGGACCCGGGCCTCCTCCCGGCTCCTCGCCAAGCTCCTCGCCGAGTTCGCGTACGAGGAGGTCATCGAACCCCTTCCGGTCGAACATCTCCCGGCTGAAGCCCTCCCGGCCGAACCCCGGGACGGCGAGTCCGGCCGCTACACGCTGCGGCTGGACGACGGCACCGCGCTCACCTTCCGTGCCCGCCGCGGCGCCTACGGCAACTGGCGCGTCGCCGCCGACTCGATCACCCACGAGGGCCGGCCCCTCACCGACCCCTTCGACCTCCTGGTCCGCGCCCGCGGCCTCCTCCGGCTCGACGGCGCCACCCTCGGCCACCTCATCCGCGAACTCTCCGCCACCCTCGCCGCCGACACCCGCCTCGACCACACGGCCCTCACCGCGCACGAGCTGGCCGAGCTCTCCTACGCGGAACTCGAAGGACACCAGACCGGCCATCCCTGGCTCGTCCTCAACAAGGGCCGCATCGGCTTCTCCGCCTCCGACACCGCCCGCTGGGCCCCCGAGGCGCGCCGCCCCACCCGGCTGCCGTGGATCGCCGTCAGCAACCGCCTCGCCGCCTACCGGGGGGTCCCCAGTCTCAAAACCCCCGACCGTCTCTACAGCGGGGAACTCGACCCCGAGGTCCGTGCCTCCTTCCGCGCCGTCCTCACGGCCCGCGGCCACACGCCCGACGACTACCTCCTGCTTCCCGTCCACCCCTGGCAGTGGGACGAGGTCCTGCTCCCGCTCTATGCCCCGGCCGTCGCGGCCGGGGACATCGTCCCCCTCCCCGCCGACGGCGACCTGCGCCTGCCGCAGCAGTCCGTCCGTACCTTCCTCAACACCAGCCGCCCCGACCGGCACACGGTCAAGCTCCCCCTCTCCGTGCTCAACACCCTCGTCTGGCGCGGGCTGCCCACCGAACGCACCCTCGCCGCCCCCGCCGTGACCGCCTGGGTCCACGGACTGCGCGACGCCGACCCGTTCCTGCGGGACGAGTGCCGGGTGATCCTCCTCGGGGAGGTCGCCTCCGTCACCGTCGAGCACCCGCTGTACGACCGGCTCCCCGAAGTCCCCTACCAGTACAAGGAACTGCTCGGCGCGATCTGGCGCGAGCCCCTGAGGCTGCCGCCGGGCGAGCGGGCCCGGACCCTCGCCGCGCTCCTCCACACGGACCCGGCCGGCCGGGCGTTCGTCGCCGAACTCGTCGAGCGCTCGGGACTCGCCCCCGCCGTCTGGCTCCAGCACCTCTTCACCGCTCTGCTCCCTCCGCTGCTGCACTTCCTCTACCGCTACGGCACGGTCTTCTCGCCGCACGGTGAGAACGCGATCGTCGTGTACGACACCGACGACGTCCCCGTGCGTCTGGCGATCAAGGACTTCGTCGACGATGTGAACATCAGTGCCCACCCGCTTCCCGAACACGCCACCCTTCCGGATGATGTCCGCGACGTCCTGTTGACGGAGGAGCCCGATTTCCTGACGCAGTTCATCCACTCGGGGCTCTTCGTCGGCGTCTTCCGCTACCTGGCGCCGCTCTGCGAAGAACAACTCGGAGTGCCCGAGCGGGACTTCTGGGCCCTCGTCCGCGCCGAGATCCTGCGCCACCAGGCGCGCTTCCCCGACCTGAAGGAGCGCTTCGAACTCTTCGACCTGCTCACCCCCCGCATCGAGCGTCTCTGCCTCAACCGCAACCGTCTGCACCTGGACGGCTACCGGGACCGGTCCGAGCGTCCCCACGCGGCCGTCCACGGGACCGTCCCCAACCCGCTCGCGTGACCGGGCTGTCAGTGCCGCCCCGTAGGGTGGGAGGGCTATGACGAAGCCATCCCTCCCCGACCTCCTCCACGCCGCCGTCTCCGCCGTCGGCGGCACGGAGCGGCCCGGCCAGGTCGCCATGGCCGAGGCCGTGGCCGAGGCCATCGACGACAACTCCCACCTCCTCGTCCAGGCCGGCACCGGCACCGGCAAGTCGCTCGGCTACCTCGTGCCGGCGCTGGCCCAGGGGGAGCGGGTGGTGGTGGCCACGGCCACCCTGGCGCTGCAGCGCCAGCTCGTCGAGCGCGACCTTCCCCGGACGGTCGACGCGCTGCATCCGCAGCTGCGCCGCCGCCCGCAGTTCGCCATGCTCAAGGGCCGGTCGAACTACCTCTGCCTGCACCGGCTCCACGAAGGGGTGCCGCAGGACGAGGAGGAGGGGCTCTTCGACCCCTTCGAGGCGGCCGCGCCCACCAGCAAGCTGGGCCAGGACCTGATGCGCCTGCGCGACTGGTCGGACGAGACGGAGACCGGAGACCGGGACGATCTGACGCCGGGCGTCTCCGACCGGGCCTGGGCCCAGGTCTCGGTCTCCTCCCGTGAGTGCCTCGGCGCGAGCAAGTGCGCCTACGGGGCGGAGTGCTTCGCCGAGGCGGCCCGTGAGCGCGCCAAGCTCGCGGACGTCGTCGTCACCAACCACGCGCTGCTCGCCATCGACGCCATCGAGGGCGCCCCGGTGCTCCCGGAGCACGAGGTGCTGATCGTCGACGAGGCCCACGAGCTGGTCTCCCGCGTGACCGGCGTCGCCACCGGGGAGCTCACCCCCGGCCAGGTCAACCGTGCGGTGCGGCGGTCCGCGAAGCTCGTGGACGAGAAGGTCGCCGACCAGTTGCAGACCGCCGCCGAGGGCTTCGAGCGGGTCATGGAGCTGGCGCTGCCGGGCCGCCTGGAGGAGATCCCGGAGGACCTCGCGTACGCCCTGATGGCGCTGCGGGACGCGGCCCGTGCCGTGATCACGGCCCTGGGCTCGACCCGCGACCGGTCCGTGCAGGACGAGGACGCCGTGCGCAAGCAGGCCATGGCCTCGGTGGAGACCGTCCACGGCGTCGCGGAGCGGATCACGCAGGGTTCCGAGTACGACGTCGTCTGGTACGAGCGGCACGACCGCTTCGGCGCCTCCTTGAGGGTCGCGCCGCTCACCGTCTCCGGCCTGCTCCGGGAGAAGCTGTTCACCGAGCGGTCCGTGGTGCTCGCCTCGGCCACGCTCAAGCTGGGCGGCGACTTCAACGGCGTCGGGGCCTCGCTCGGCCTCGCCCCCGAGGGCACCACCGGCGACGACCTGCCGGTCTGGAAGGGCATCGACGTCGGCTCGCCGTTCGACTATCCCCGGCAGGGCATCCTGTACGTCGCCAAGCACCTCTCCCGCCCCGCGCGTGACGGGGACCGGGGTGACATGCTCGACGAGCTCACCGAGCTGATGCAGGCGGCCGGCGGGCGGACCCTGGGCCTCTTCTCCTCCATGCGCGCGGCGCAGCAGGCGGCGGAGGAGCTGCGGACCCGGGTCCCGGAGCTGCCGATCCTGCTCCAGGGCGAGGACATCCTGGGCGAGCTGATCAAGAACTTCGCCGCCGACCCGAAGACCTGCCTCTTCGGCACGCTGTCGCTCTGGCAGGGCGTGGACGTCCCGGGCCCCAGCTGCCAGCTGGTCGTCATGGACAAGATCCCGTTCCCGCGCCCGGACGACCCGCTGATGAGCGCCCGCCAGAAGGCCGTCGAGGAGGCCGGGGGCAACGGCTTCATGGCGGTCGCGGCGACCCACGCGGCCCTGCTGATGGCCCAGGGAGCGGGCCGCCTCGTGCGGGCCACCGGCGACCGGGGCGTCGTGGCGGTCCTCGACCCCCGCCTCGCCACGGCCCGCTACGGCAGCTATCTCAAGGCCTCGCTGCCCGACTTCTGGTACACCACCGACCGCAACCAGGTGCGGAAGTCGCTCGCGGCCATCGACGCCGCCTCGAAGGCGGCGAACGCCTGAGAGCCGGCCCGGGGAGCGTTTGAGAACGGGCCCGGAAAACCGGGCCCGGAACACGGCAGGGCCCCGGAACCGGCGCAGGGGGTTCCGGGGCCCGGTCAGAGCCGACGGGATGCGGTCACACCCGTCGCAGCACCGCCACGACCTTGCCGAGGATGGTGGCCTCGTCGCCGGGGATGGGCTGGTACGCGGCATTGTGCGGCAGCAGCCAGACGTGGCCGTCCTCGCGCTTGAAGCGCTTGACCGTGGCCTCGCCGTCCAGCATCGCGGCGACGATGTCGCCGTTCTCCGCGACGGGCTGGCGGCGGACGGTGACCCAGTCGCCGTCGCAGATGGCGGCCTCGATCATCGAGTCGCCGACGACCTTCAGAACGAACAGCTCGCCGTCGCCGACCAGCTGCCGGGGGAGGGGGAAGACGTCCTCGACGGACTCCTCGGCCAGGATCGGACCGCCGGCGGCGATCCGGCCGACCAGCGGGACGTACGACGCGGCGGGCTTGCCGGTGGTGTCCGTGGGCTGGGTGCTCGGCTGGTCGGAGCCGCGCACCTCGTACGCCCGGGGGCGGTGCGGGTCGCGGCGGAGGAAGCCCTTGCGCTCCAGGGCCATGAGCTGGTGCGCCACCGAGGAGGTGCTGGAGAGGCCCACCGCCTGCCCGATCTCGCGCATCGACGGCGGGTAGCCGCGCCGCTGGACCGAGTCGCGGATGACCTCGATGACCCGGCGCTGCCGGTCGGTGAGGCCGGAGCTGTCGGCCCGGATGCCGGGAGGTCGTCCGGGGAGGGCTCGGGCGGGACGCCCGGGCTCCTCGCCGTTCACGTTCACGTCGCTCATGGCGTGCACCGCCTCGAGTCGGCCCAGGGAGCGGTCCTGGGCGGTGATGGTGGCACTGTCTGCGGTGGTGGTCACGTCGTCGGCCCCTCTCGAATGGTCTCCCTGGCTGGCACAACGGTAGTAGCTTTCGAAAGGTTGCGCCAAACACACGTTCGAGTGAAAATTCGCGGATTGCCCTGCGTCTACCTGGGGAGAGGTGTATGCGCGTCGCCGCTTCCGGCTGCCGCGACGCCGTCCCGGGACCACCGCGCCGCCGCTCGGGCTCGGCCCTTCCGATAGCCTTCGCCGCTGGGTCTCGATCGCCCGCGACCGGTCGCCGGTTCCCTCGGTGCCGCGCCCGTCGGATCAGTGTCACACCCGTCGGGGCGGAATCCCGGGAACGGGCGCGCCGCGACACGCGGGAGGCCCCGGAAACACCCCCGACCCAAGATCTAGTGGTTGGATGTCATCGGCCACCCAGGGGTAGTGGTCCCGGTCTGCCGGGGGTGCTCGCATCGCCTATGCTGGTGGTCGCTCCGCAGGGCCCGACGGGCCGCGCGGGGCCTGTCAGTCGTGCCGTGAGGGAGGCTTTGGAACCAATGCACTGCCCCTTCTGCAGGCACCCCGACAGCCGCGTCGTCGACAGTCGCACCACCGACGACGGGACGTCCATCCGACGCCGTCGCCAGTGCCCCGACTGCTCCCGTCGTTTCACGACGGCGGAGACCTGCTCGCTCATGGTGGTGAAGCGTTCCGGCGTCACCGAGCCCTTCAGCCGCACCAAGGTCATCTCCGGCGTGCGCAAGGCGTGTCAGGGACGGCCGGTCACCGAGGACGCCCTCGCCAAGCTCGGCCAGCGGGTCGAGGAGGCGGTGCGCGCCACCGGCAGCGCCGAGCTGACCACCCACGACGTGGGCCTGGCGATCCTCGGCCCCCTGCGGGAACTCGACCTCGTCGCGTACCTGCGCTTCGCGTCCGTCTACAAGGCCTTCGACAGCCTGGAGGACTTCGAGGCCGCCATCGCGGAGCTCCGCGTGCGGCCCCCCGTCGAGAATCCCGGAAGCGGCGCGACCCCAGGGGTCCCCGTTCCCGCCACCGCCGCCGACTGACCGGCGGTCCGGGCCGTCGTACGGCCCGGTGCGACCGGCCGCCGTCGCGCGGCCCGGCAGACGTGCCCCGAACGGCCTCTCGGCCCTCGTGGCAGCAGTACTGAACGACGTACCAGAAGACGGTGCCCTGGGACTATCTGGGCGCCAAAGTGTGTTTTGCCCGTATATGGGAGGCGGCATGACAGAGACGGCGAGCGGCCCGGCACGTGGTTCCCGCACCAAGGGAGCCAAGTCGGCGAGCAAGGGCCTGCGCATCGAGCGCATCCACACCACCCCCGGCGTGCATCCGTACGACGAGGTGACGTGGGAGCGCCGGGACGTCGTCATGACCAATTGGCGCGACGGCTCGGTCAACTTCGAGCAGCGCGGCGTCGAGTTCCCCGACTTCTGGTCGGTGAACGCGGTCAACATCGTCACCAGCAAGTACTTCCGCGGCGCGGTCGGCACCCCGCAGCGCGAGACCGGTCTCAAGCAGCTCATCGACCGGATCGTGAAGACCTACACGAAGGCCGGCGAGGAGTACGACTACTTCGCCTCGCCCGCCGACGCCGAGATCTTCGAGCACGAGCTGGCCTACGCCCTCCTGCACCAGATCTTCAGCTTCAACTCGCCGGTCTGGTTCAACGTCGGCACCCCGCAGCCCCAGCAGGTCTCCGCCTGCTTCATCCTGTCCGTCGACGACTCCATGGAGTCCATCCTCGACTGGTACAAGGAAGAGGGCATGATCTTCAAGGGCGGCTCCGGCGCCGGCCTGAACCTCTCCCGCATCCGCTCCTCCAAGGAGCTGCTCTCCTCCGGCGGCAACGCCTCCGGCCCGGTCTCCTTCATGCGCGGCGCCGACGCCTCCGCCGGCACGATCAAGTCCGGCGGCGCCACCCGCCGTGCGGCCAAGATGGTCATCCTCGACGTCGACCACCCCGACATCGAGGACTTCATCGAGACCAAGGTCAAGGAGGAGGAGAAGATCCGCGCCCTCCGTGACGCGGGCTTCGACATGGACCTGGGCGGCGACGACATCACGTCCGTCCAGTACCAGAACGCCAACAACTCCGTCCGCGTGAACGACGCGTTCATGAAGGCCGTCGAGACCGGCGGCAAGTTCGGCCTGCGCGCCCGCATGACCGGCGAGGTCATCGAGGAGGTCGACGCCAAGGCGCTCTTCCGCAAGATGGCCGAGGCCGCGTGGGCCTGCGCCGACCCGGGCATCCAGTACGACGACACGATCAACCGCTGGCACACCTGCCCCGAGTCCGGCCGCATCAACGGCTCGAACCCGTGCAGCGAGTACATGCACCTGGACAACACGTCCTGCAACCTCGCCTCGCTGAACCTGATGAAGTTCCTCAAGGACGACGGCAAGGGCAACCAGTCCTTCGACGTCGAGCGCTTCGCCAAGGTCGTCGAGCTCGTCATCACCGCGATGGACATCTCCATCTGCTTCGCCGACTTCCCCACCCAGAAGATCGGCGAGAACACCCGAGCCTTCCGCCAGCTCGGCATCGGCTACGCCAACCTCGGCGCCCTCCTGATGGCGACCGGCCACGCGTACGACTCCGACGGCGGCCGCGCCCTCGCCGGCGCCATCACCTCCCTGATGACCGGCACCTCGTACAAGCGCTCCGCCGAACTCGCCGCGGTCGTCGGCCCGTACGACGGTTACGCCCGCAACGCCGAGCCGCACCAGCGCGTCATGAAGCAGCACGCCGACGCCAACACCGCCGCCGTCCGCATGGACGACCTGGACTCCCCGATCTGGGCCGCCGCCACGGAGGCCTGGCAGGACGTGATCCGCCTCGGCGCCAAGAACGGCTTCCGCAACGCCCAGGCCTCGGTCATCGCCCCCACCGGCACCATCGGTCTCGCGATGTCCTGCGACACCACCGGCCTGGAGCCCGACCTCGCCCTGGTCAAGTTCAAGAAGCTCGTCGGCGGCGGCTCGATGCAGATCGTCAACGGCACCGTCCCGCAGGCCCTGCGCCGCCTGGGCTACCAGGAGGAGCAGATCGAGGCGATCGTCGCCCACATCGCCGAGCACGGCAACGTGATCGACGCCCCGAGCCTCAAGACCGAGCACTACGAGGTCTTCGACTGCGCCATGGGCGAGCGCTCCATCTCCGCGATGGGCCACGTCCGCATGATGGCCGCCATCCAGCCGTGGATCTCGGGCGCCCTCTCCAAGACCGTGAACCTGCCGGAGACGGCCACGGTCGAGGACGTCGAGGAGGTCTACTTCGAGGCCTGGAAGATGGGCGTCAAGGCGCTCGCGATCTACCGCGACAACTGCAAGGTCGGCCAGCCGCTCTCCGCCAAGAAGAAGGAGGACGAGAAGGCCGAGGTCACCGCGAAGTCCGAGGCGACGATCCGCGAGGCCGTCGAGAAGGTCGTCGAGTACCGCCCGGTCCGCAAGCGCCTGCCCAAGGGCCGCCCGGGGATCACCACCTCCTTCACCGTCGGCGGCGCCGAGGGCTACATGACCGCCAACTCCTACCCGGACGACGGTCTCGGCGAGGTCTTCCTGAAGATGTCGAAGCAGGGCTCGACCCTCGCCGGCATGATGGACGCCTTCTCCATCGCCGTCTCCGTCGGCCTCCAGTACGGCGTCCCGCTGGAGACGTACGTCTCGAAGTTCACCAACATGCGCTTCGAGCCGGCCGGCATGACGGACGACCCGGACGTGCGGATGGCGCAGTCGATCGTCGACTACATCTTCCGCCGCCTGGCGCTCGACTTCCTGCCCTTCGAGACCCGGTCCGCCCTCGGCATCCACTCGGCCGAGGAGCGCCAGCGCCACCTGGACACCGGCTCGTACGAGCAGTCCGAGGACGAGGAGGTCGACGTCGAGGGCCTGGCCCAGTCGGCCCCCCGCACCCCGGAGCTGAAGGCCGTCGCCACCGCCCCGGCCCCGAAGGCCGAGGTCCCGGCCCCGAAGCAGGCCCACACCTCGGCGGAGCTCGTCGAGATGCAGCTCGGCATCAGCGCCGACGCCCCGCTCTGCTTCTCCTGCGGCACGAAGATGCAGCGGGCCGGCTCCTGCTACATCTGCGAGGGCTGCGGCTCCACCAGCGGCTGCAGCTGATCCGTCCGTGAAAGGGGCGCCGACCGACCGGTCGGCGCCCCTTTCACATGCCCGGAGGGGTCAGGAAGCCTCGGCTCCCAGGAGGGTGCCGAAGGTCTGGGGATCGGCGTCGAAGCCGCGTGGGATCGGGCGGTACGACCAGCTGTCCGGCCCGGTGCGGGTGAATTCCACGACCGTCGCCGCCAAGGCGTCCGGGACGTCCGCGAAGTCGTGGGTCAGGAGGTCCGCGTAGCCCTCGCGGACCCGCACGCCCGTGCCCGCTATGTCACCGAAGGACAGCCGCCCGCCGCTCTGCTGTATGGCCACGCCGACCACCACGCGCGCGTACCTCGGCGCCAGCCGGTCCAGTTCCACGGTCATGGCCTCGTCGTAGCCGAACCCCTGGCCCGTACGGCTGTCGCGGTGGAGCGTGATCGTGCCGTCCGGGGAACGGCTGCCGAAGTGCACCAGCTGGACCGGCGCGCCGTGCGGGTCGTCGGCGGTGAAGACGCCGGCGACGAGGTCCAGGTCGTGGGCCGGGGAACCGGCCGGGGCGGGGTCCCACTTGAGCGTCACCTCGACGCGCCCCACCCCTTTGTTGAGTCCGCTCATGGTGCTTCCCCTCTCCGCGCGCGCCCCCGCGCACGCCTCGCCTCGTACCGCCGGCCCGTTCGGAGGACCCTCGGCCGATCCCTCGGTCGCGGGTCGATCACTCATGGTGTCATGCGCCGGTGACAGAGGGGCCGGTGCGCGAGGGGGAGAGGGGCGCGCGGAGCGGTGACGAGCCGGATCTCGACGTCGGCCTGGCTCGAATCGGTCGGGTCGGTGGGCGGGCCGGGAAGACCGCGGTGGTGAGCGGGCCCTGACGGCCCTTCACCGGGTGCGTGTACGGGCGTTCTGTTCGAGAGCGGGGGAGCGCGCGGGCCCGGAGCGCGTGCGCCCGCCGGGGACTGCCGGGGTGCTCTCCGGCCCCGTACGATGGCGCGGTGCTGGTCAAGTGGATTCGCTGCACCGTGGTGGACCGTCGAGGGTTCGAGCGGGGGCAGCGGAAATGGGCGGGGCTGCTCGGTGAGCCGGGCTTCCGGGGGCAGGGCGGCGGGTGGAGCCGGAGTCGGCCGGACGTCGCCCACGTCTTCGCGTTCTGGGAGAGCCGGGCCTTCTACGACTCGTTCATGGCGCGGTCGCACGACCGGCTCGCGGCGTCGCAGGTGGGCACGTTCCGGGACGGCCAGGTCAAGCTGTTCGACCACCGCTTCGACGTGAAGACGGGGTTCGAGCCGCGCTTCGCCGACGCCGACGTGGCACGGGTGGCGCACTGCCGTGTCCACGAGGACCGCGCCGAGCACTTCGCCCTCATGCAGGAGAAGGTGTGGAACCCGGCGATGGCCGGATCCCCCGGCATGCTGCGAGGCATGTTCGGCGAGGCGCCCGGCAGCGAGTTCCTGGTCCTCTCGATGTGGCAGTCCACCGCCGAGCACGGCAAGTACCGCGAGGAGCGGGTGGAGCGGCTCGGGCTGCGGGCCCGGACCGCGGCCGACGTGGCGGCCCTGAACGGGGACGTGGTGCGGCTCGAACCGTCCTGGACGGTCTGAGGCCCCCGCCCCGCTGGTGACCCCCTCGGCCGAGCCTTCCGGAGGACGGCGATCTAGGGTCGGGGTATGGCACGACCGCGGCGCATCGTCCTCGTACGACACGGAGAGTCCGAGGGCAATGCCGATGACACGGTGTACGAACGGGAGCCCGACCACGCCCTGCGGCTCACCGAGACCGGGTGGCGGCAGGCGGAGGCGACGGGAGAGCGGCTGCGGGAACTCTTCGGCGAGGAGGCGGTCAGCGTCTACGTCTCGCCGTACCGGCGCACCCACGAGACCCTCCGCGCCTTCCGGTTCCCCCCGGAGCAGGTCCGGGTCCGGGAGGAGCCGCGCCTGCGGGAACAGGACTGGGGCAACTGGCAGGACCGGGAGGACGTACGCCTCCAGAAGGCCTACCGCGACGCGTACGGGCACTTCTTCTACCGCTTCGCCCAGGGGGAGTCGGGCGCGGACGTCTACGACCGGGTCGGGGCCTTCCTGGAGAGCCTGTACCGCAGCTTCGAGGCGCCCGACCACCCGCCCAACGTCCTCATCGTCACCCACGGCCTGACCATGCGCCTCTTCTGCATGCGCTGGTTCCACTGGACGGTCGCGGACTTCGAGTCGCTGTCGAACCCCGGCAACGCCGAGACGCGCGTCCTCCTGCTCGACGAGGACGGGAGATACCGTCTGGACAGGCCGTTCGAACGCTGGCGTACCCCCGAACCGTACGGCAGCACCGGATAGAGTGGCAGACCGATGACCGCTGACTCCTCACCCGACCGGCGCTTCGACCGCGCCCTGGCCAGCCTGCGCGGGCTGTCCGTGGGAGACGCCCTGGGCTCCCAGTTCTTCGTACCCGTCCACTACCCCCTGCTGAAGCGGCGCGAGCTGCCCCCCGGCCCCTGGCAGTGGACCGACGACACCGAGATGGCCTGCTCCGTCCTGGCCGTCCTCGCGCGACACGACCGGATCGACCAGGACGCCCTGGCCCTGTCCTTCGCGCACCACCACGACTTCGACCGGGGCTACGGCCCGGCGGTCAACCGGATGCTCAGGCTCATCAGGGAGGGCGGCGACTGGCGGGAGCTGGCCGCCGCGCTCTTCAAGGGGCAGGGCTCCTGGGGGAACGGCGCCGCGATGCGGATCGCCCCGCTCGGGGCCTGGTACGCGGACGACCCGGAGCAGGCGACCCACCAGGCCGAGATCTCCGCGTACACGACCCACCAGCACCGCGAGGCCGTGGTGGGCGCCATGGCCGTCGCCGCCGCGGCCGCCCTCGCCGCCGATCCCGCCGGGCCGCCCACGCCCGAGGCGCTGCTCGACGGGGTGATCGCCCTGGTGCCGCGCAGCGCGGTCGGGGCGGGCCTGCGCAGGGCCCGCGACATGCTCGACTACGGCGACCCCGGCACGGTCGCCGCCGTACTCGGCAGCGGACGGCGCACGAGCGCGCACGACACGGTCCCCTTCGCCCTCTGGTCGGCCGCGCGGGCGCTCGGCGACTTCGAGCGGATGTTCTGGACGACCGCGCAGGTCGGCGGGGACGTCGACACGACCTGCGCCATCGCGGGAGGCGTGGTGGCCGCCACGGCGGTCGGCGCGCCGCCTGCGGAGTGGCTGGGACAGACCGAGGAACTTCCGGAGTGGGTCCCCACCACGGCCTCTTGAGGCCGTGACCCGGCGCCGCCGGGTGGGGGACGCCGACCGGGTTCGGGCGTGACGTCCGCCGTGTCCGGCCGTTCCTTTCCGCTTCGCGGATGCGACCTCTCCGTGTGGGGGCGGGGGCGCGATTGGCCGGTCCGGGGTGGTCCGTTCCTTGGTTCGTCTCCTCGGATTCCCTTGCCTACCTGCGCCCGAGCAGGTGATTTTCTGTTTCCGTGCGGGGAATGGAGCGGATGGTGACCCGATCTCCGTGGCTGTTCCTTTCGGGATGGCGCGTCGGTACGCGATGTGCGGAAGCGAATCCGGGAGCGGTCGGGAAATGGTGACGGTGGGACTTCCCGGGAAGCTTGGCGGGAATCCGGGTATCGCGGGCGGTGCGGGGCGGCGTAACCTGTCTGGCGCCATGCCGTACGAACCCCCCACCCACACCGTCGAGCGATCGCTCCGCGCCACCACCGGCGCCAGAATCGTCGCCGGAGTCGATGAGGTCGGGCGCGGGGCGTGGGCCGGTCCCGTCACGGTCTGCGCGGCCGTCACCGGACTGCGCCGGCCCCCCGAAGGGCTCACCGACTCCAAGCTGATCACCCCCAGGCGCCGCGCCACCCTCGCGGTGGAACTGGAGCAGTGGGTCACGGCGTACGCGCTCGGCGACGCCTCCCCGGAGGAGATCGACGACCTCGGAATGACCGCGGCCCTGCGGCTCGCGGCGGTCCGGGCCCTCGAAGGCCTTCCCGTGCGGCCCGACGCGGTGATCCTCGACGGCAAGCACGACTACCTCGGCAGCCCCTGGCAGGTCCGTACGGTGATCAAGGGCGACCAGTCCTGCATCGCGGTGGCCGCCGCCTCCGTCCTCGCGAAGGTCCGCCGGGACACCCTCATGGCGGAGCTGGAGGTCGGGACCGGAGCGGGGGAGTACGCGCCGTACGCCTTCGGGGCCAACGCGGGCTACCCCTCGCCGGTCCACCGGGCCGCCCTCGAAGAGCTGGGCCCCACCCCGTACCACCGGCTCTCCTGGTCCTACCTGGACGCGCTGCCCCGGTGGCGTCACCTCAAGAAGGTCCGTCTCTCCGTCGAGGCGGCCGCGCTGGAAAGCGGGGGCCAACTCGGCTTCGACTTCTGAACTTCCGGTCACGGGGCCGCCGAAGGGCTGCTCACGCGCCCGGGGTGCACCTCTGTGCCCACCCGCCGATGCCCCGCGCAGCGGCGTTTGATAGACATCCACCCATGCCTCTCATCCCCGAGGAGCCTCAGATTCACGAGAGCGCCCAGGGTCCCCGCGCCACCGCGGCCGCCGGCCGCCCCGCGTCGACCCCCCGTCCCGTACCCGGTCCGCGTTCCGCGGCCTCTCCGCGCCCCGGACATCCCGTTCCCGGCCCTGCCCGGCCCGCGCCGCCGAAGCCGCGCCCCGCGGCCGGGAAGTCTCCGGCCGCCGGCACGGAAAATCGTTCCGACCAGCGTTCGGCCCCGCAGCTCCAGCTGATCCCGGCCCCTGTCGACGGCGCGCTCGACGCCGCCGAGGAGGCATTGGACCTGCTCCTGGAGAGTGGCCGGACCCCTGGCGAGGTCCTGGTCCTCACCACCGGCGAGCAGCACCCGTGGGCGGCGCACGAGCTGTCCTTCGGCGAAGCCGCCTACTGGGCCCAGCAGGACACTGCCGACGACGTGTTCTTCGCCGACGCCTCAGCCGTGGAGCGGGCAGCCCCCCGTCCCGTGGTGATCGTCGCCGTCAACGGCGGGGACGACGAGGCGACCGCCCGCGCCCTGCCCGTGGCGATGGCCCGCGCGGGCGCGCTGCTCGTCGTCTGCGGCGACCCGCAGCGCATCACGGCGCTCCTCGGAGCGGGCGCCGGCGTCTGACCGGCGACGGGGCGACCGACCGACCGATCGGCGGCTGGGTGACCAGTGGCCGGGTGACCGCGTGACTGGGCGTCCGGCCGGTTCGGCCGACCGGTCGCTCCTCCGCCGGGCCGTACAGGGCCCGGCGGAGTGCGGTGCCGTCTACGTCGGTGGTGCCCGTGTGGTCAGCGCGCGGCGGCCCGGCGCAGTGGTTCGGCCGCGCCGCTCGCCGTCCTCGGCGTGATCCGGTCGAACTCGGCCGGTCCCTCACCGAGCGGCACGGGAAGCGAGTCGGAGCTCGGCCGGCGGCCTCCGCGGCCCTCGCCGAGCACCTGCCAGCCCCCTCGGGTCAGCGTGATGTACGCGCCGCAGCGCAGCCCGTGCAGCGTGCAGGCGTCCCGGAGCCCCCACATCCAGGCCCCGTCCTCCTCCGTCCAGCGCTCGTCGCCCTCGCGGCAGTACAGCAGCACCGCGGTCCGCACGGGCGCACGCCTCCGCAGGTCGTGCGGGATGACGCGCCGCAGGTGCGCCAGGAGCGCGTTGCGGAACTCCCAGCCGTCCGCCGGGACGGAACGGCGGACGAACGAAGCGCTGGCGGCGATCCGCTCCTCGTGGTCCAGGACCGCGAGGACCGCCGTCGAGGGCGTGGGCGCGTGACGGGAGTGCAGGCCGCCGACGACCTCGCGCGGATTGCGCAGCAGGGGGATCCCCGCCTCGGCCCACTCGGAGGGTTCGAGTATCCGGGCGAGGCGGCTGGCGGACCCGGACGACGATCTGAGCGAGGCGGCTGTGGGCGGAGCGAATCCGAGGGTCACGGTCCTCCCTTCGGATACGCGCCCGCTGGGCGGGCAAGGTCGGGTGAGGGCGCACCACGGCACAGTCCTTCCGGACCGCTGACGGGCCTTGTGGGGCGGTGGTCCAATTCTTGCGGGCCCGTGCGCGAGCGGCAATGAGCAATTGAGACCGCTGACGGGAATGAGTTGGTATGCCACTCATATCCCTGCCCAGTTGCCCATTGTTCACTCCCCGTTCGTCCGACGGTTTCCTCTCCACGCGGCGGACACCCCGCAGGCACCAGCGGAAACACCCCTTCCGCTCGTGGACGGGTCGTCACGCTGGGTGAGTTCGCCGATTGTCGGTGGCATCGGGTTGCATGGAGGCATGGACAACCTGGAGCTCCGCGCCGAAGCCGATGCCGTTCTCGCCGAGCTGGTCGGAGCCCCCGAGGGGACGGCGCGGCTGCGGGAGGACCAGTGGCTGGCGGTGGCCGCCCTGGTGGAGGAGCGGCGGCGGGCCCTGGTGGTGCAGCGGACCGGCTGGGGCAAGTCGGCGGTGTACTTCGTCGCCACCGCCCTGCTGCGCCGCCGCGGTTCGGGACCCACCGTGATCATCTCGCCGCTCCTCGCCCTCATGCGGAACCAGGTCGAGGCGGCGGAGCGGGCCGGCATCCGGGCGCGCACCATCAACTCGGCCAACCCCGAGGAGTGGGAGACGATCTACGACGAGGTCGAGCGCGGCGAGACCGACGTCCTCCTCGTGAGCCCCGAGCGCCTCAACTCCGTGGACTTCCGCGAGCAGGTGCTCCCCAAACTGGCCGCCACCACGGGCCTCCTGGTGGTCGACGAGGCGCACTGCATCTCCGACTGGGGCCACGACTTCCGCCCCGACTACCGCCGACTGCGCACCATGCTCACCGAACTCGCCCCCGGAGTGCCGGTCCTCGCCACCACCGCGACCGCCAACGCCCGGGTGACCGCCGACGTGGCCGAGCAGCTCGGCACCGGGGCCGGTGAGGCGCTGGTGCTGCGCGGCTCCCTGGAGCGGGAGAGCCTGCGGCTCGGCGTGGTCCGGCTGCCCGACGCCGCGCACCGCCTTGCCTGGCTCGCCGAGCACCTGGACGAGCTGCCGGGCTCCGGGATCGTCTACACGCTGACGGTCGCCGCCGCCGAGGAGACCACGGCCTTCCTGCGGCAGCGCGGCTTCCCCGTCGCCTCGTACACGGGCCGTACGGAGAACGCCGACCGGCTCCAGGCCGAGGCCGACCTCCAGGAGAACCGGGTGAAGGCGCTCGTGGCGACCTCGGCCCTCGGCATGGGCTTCGACAAGCCCGACCTCGGCTTCGTGATCCACCTCGGCTCGCCGTCCTCCCCGATCGCCTACTACCAGCAGGTGGGCCGGGCCGGCCGCGGTGTGGAGCACGCGGAGGTGCTGATGCTGCCGGGCAAGGAGGACGAGGCGATCTGGCGCTACTTCGCCGACACCGCCTTCCCGCCCGAGGCACAGGTCCGCCAGACCCTGGCCGCCCTCGCCGACGCGGGACGGCCGCTGTCCGTGCCGGCCCTGGAGGCGGCGGTGGACCTGCGGCGCACCCGCCTGGAGACGATGCTCAAGGTCCTCGACGTGGACGGCGCCGTGCGACGGGTCAAGGGCGGCTGGGAGAGCACCGGACGGCCCTGGGCGTACGACACCGAGCGGTACGCGTGGGTGGCGCGGCAGCGGGCCGCCGAGCAGCAGGCCATGCGCGACTACGTGAGCGCCACCGGGTGCCGGATGGAGTTCCTGCGCCGGCAGCTGGACGACGAGGGCGCGGCCCCGTGCGGCCGCTGCGACAACTGCGCGGGCGCCTGGGCAGACGCCTCCGTGTCGCAGGAGACGCTGACGGGCGCGACCAGGGAACTGGACCGCCCGGGCGTGGAGGTGGAGCCGCGCCGCATGTGGCCGACCGGCATGCCCGCCCTGGGGATCGAGCTCAAGGGCCGCATCCCCGCCGGCGAGCAGTGCTCCACCGGAAGGGCCCTGGGCCGGCTCTCGGACATCGGCTGGGGCAACCGCCTGCGCCCCCTCCTCGCCGAGAACGCGCCCGACGGGCCGGTCCCGGACGACGTCCTCAAGGCCGCGGTGGCGGTCCTCGCCGACTGGGCCCGTTCCCCGGGCGGCTGGGCGCCGGGCGTCCCGGACGCCTCCGCCCGGCCGGTGGGAGTCGTCGCGGTGCCCTCCCTGGCCCGCCCGCACCTGGTCGGCTCCCTCGCCCGGGGCATCGCGGACATCGGCCGCCTCCCCTACCTGGGGACCCTGACCTACACCGGGCCGGACGGCGCGCACGCGGTGCGCCGCAGCAACTCCGCACAGCGCCTCAGGGCGCTCTCCGGGGCCTTCGCCGTCTCCGAGGAACTGTCCGCCGCCCTGGCGGCCGCTCCCGGCCCCGTCCTCCTCGTGGACGACTTCACCGACTCCGGCTGGACCCTCGCGGTCGCCGCCCGGCTGCTCCGCCGGGCGGGTGCCGAGCAGGTGCTCCCCCTGGTCCTCGCCGCGGCCGGCTGACCTCTCCGGCCCCGGCTGACCCTCTCTCCGCCTCTCCGGCTCCGGCGGGCGCCTCCGGCCGGAGAGGCGGAGAGGCGGAGAGAGGCAGTCCGAACCGGTCGGGCGCTCCCGGTCAGGGGAGGAGCGCCGTCACCGATTCCACCGTGTCCGCGTCCGCGGGAAGCTTGTCGTCGCGGTAGCGGACCACGCGGGCGAAACGGAGGGTGACACCCGCGGGGTAGCGGGTGGAGCGCTGGACCCCGTCGAAGGCGATCTCGACGACGAGTTCGGGCCGTACGGTGACGCCCCAGGGCTCCTCCGTGACCACCAGCTTCCGCAGGCGCTCGGTCTGCCAGGCGAGCAGGGCGTCGGTCAGGCCCTTGAACGTCTTGCCCAGCATGGCGAAGGAGCCGTCGGCCGCCCGCGCACCCAGATGCAGGTTGGAGAGCGTCCCGGTGCGCCGGCCGTGGCCCCACTCGGCGCCGAGGACCACCAGGTCCAGGGTGTGCACCGGCTTCACCTTCAGCCAGGAGGTGCCCCGGCGCCCCGCGCTGTAGGCCGCGTCGAGGGACTTCACGACCACGCCCTCCTGGCCCCGTTCGAGCGCCTCCGACGCGAAAGCCTCCGCGGCCGCGCGTTCCTCCGGGGCGGTGGGGTCCGCCACCACCAGGCGGCGCACGCGCTGCGCCTCGGGCACCAGCCGGTCGAGGAGCGCGCGCCGTTCGGAGGCCGGAACGGCGAGCAGGTCCTCGCCGTCGACGTACAGCACCTCGAAGAAGACCGGGGAGAGCGGCACCGCCGTCTGCGCACCCACCACGTCGAGGGTGGATCCGGTCCGTCCGGACGTCTCCTGGAACGGTCGCGGCCGCCCCCGCTCGTCGAAGGCCAGCAGCTCCCCGTCCAGCACCACCTGGCGTACCGGCAGCGTGCGGACCAGCGACACCACCTCGGGGGTCCGGTCGGTGATGTCGGCGAGCGTACGGGTGAAGACGCGTACGTCGTCCCCGTCGCGGTGCACCTGGATGCGGATGCCGTCGAGCTTCTCCTCCAGGGCGCAGGGTCCCGTCCTGGCGAGAGCTTCACCGACGTTCTTGGCGGTGTGGGCCAGCATCGGCAGGACCGGGCGCCCCACCGTGAGCCGGAACCGGCCGAGGGCGGAAGGGCCTTCGGCGAGCAGGACCTCGGCGACGGCCGCCGGCGAACCGCTCAGCATGACCGCCTGCCGGACGTCGGCGACCGGTGCCCCGGCCGCGGAGGCGAGACCCTCCACGGCCACGGCGTCGAGGGCACCCTGCCTCAACTCGCCGCTGATCAGCCGTACGAGGAACAGCTGCTCCTCCTCGGTGGCCGCGCCCATCAGCTCGTCGAGGAGCCTCTTCCGCTCGCCCTGCGCGCCCTTGCCGGACACGGCGGCGATCCGGGTGAGGAGCGCGTCGACCTCCCGTACCCCGAGCCGCGGCTCGGCGGCCGGTTCCCTTCGCTCCTTGAGCGAGCTCCAGCCGACGCCGATCCTGCGCTGGGGCAGCCGCCCGGCCATATACATGATCACGACGGGGGCGTCGGCGGGATCGGCCGCCCGGAACAGCTCGGCCAGCAGCGCGACCTTCTCCGTGCGTGCCGAGGCGGCGCCGATGTCCCGGGACGCCCGTGCGATGTCGGCGAGTCTCATGCGGAAAGCCCTCTCGGTCGGTACACCCTGCTCGTCCATGCCCGTGAGGCGCGGTGCGGCGCACCGACCCGCCGTTCGCCTCGAAGAGGCCTCAGATCGTTCGCACCGACATCGCGTACGACCGGCCGTTGCACACCTCCAGGTGCCCGACCTCGGCCTCCAGCGCCTCCTTCGGCACCTCGGGGCTCTCGGAGAACAGCTGCACGTCCACGGTCTCCTCGGTGATCTCCCATACCCCGGCGACCCGCCCCCGGTACACCACCACGGGCGTGATCCACCCGGACGTACGGCTCACCGCCTTGCGGCGCTCCGCCCGCAGGATGCGCGTGTCGGACGTGCCGGGCCCCAGCACGTACTGGTCGAACCCTGCCAGCAGCCGCACCTCCTCCGACGGTCTGGTCGCCGCCAGCGCGTCCACGTCCTCGGCGCGCAGGTAGCACGCCGTTCCGTCCACCTCCACCTTTGCCAGCTCCTCGCCGAGCGAGGCGAACCAGCCCCGCACCGCCGTCTTGCGGTGCGCGTTGCGCGTCAGCCAGGCGTCGAAGGTCTCCGGGGTCGCGGGTCCGTGCGCCCCGAGGTACGCGGGGATCACGGTCCGAACCGCCTCCTCCGGCTCGACCGTCCCGGACCAGCCGGGCACCCGGTCGCGCGGCGAGGCGAAGGTGACGCGGTTGCCCTGGTTCGGGCCGTGGCACAGCTTCCCCGTCCAGGCCAACGGTTTGAGCACCGTTCCCCAGCCGGACGTCAACTGCGCCTCCAGGGCGGCGAAACCCTCGCGGGCCACCAAGGCCTCGGTGAGCTCCTGGCGGGTGAGGGTCCTGCCGGCGAGAACCTCGTCGACGGCCTCGCCGAGAGCCGTCATCTGCGTCGGCGTGACCCCGAACGCCCGTTGCCAGGCGGGCTTCTCCCAGGTCCGCGCCGCCGCCATCAGCGACAGGTAGGCCGCCATGTGCTCGGCCGCCACCAGGTGGAGCGTGCCCCGCATGACCCAGGTCTTGACCACCTCGCGGGCGTCGAGGGCCTTCTGCACGGCACCGGCCTCCGGCCTCCGCTGCCGGGTGGCGAGGGCGAGCTCCGCGGACGAGGCCACCTGCGCCTGCACCCCCGCGAGCTCCCGCACCAGCTCCGAGACAGAAGCCGTCCGCCGGGGCGCGAGGCTCTGCCTTTGCAGCCGCCAGGCGAGTACCTGATCCTGAGTCACCTGCATGGGCGCTCCTCGGTGTAGGTCGCAGATCGCCTGCCATCCTGCCCGAACAGGGGGTCGAAACGGGTCCGTCGCACCGGGGAAGGGCCGCATTCCCGCCACCCCGGCGGAACCGGACGAACGCGGCCCGCACCGCCTCGCAGCGCGATCGGATCTTCGAGAGAGTCGTGTGAGTCATACCTCCATGCAACCCGGCGCCTCGGACATCGTGGGCACCGAAGAGCCAATCTGTGGATAACTCCGAAGAGCGGCGGATGCCGCGATCCATGAGTTATCCACAGGGGTTTCGGATTTCGGGAGAACGCGAGAACGTCCTCGCCATGAACGCGAATCGCCACGAAAACAGCGGACCCTCCCGTACCCAGCAGATCACCCTGCGAGGCCCGGCCGAACTGGCCGACGCCCTGCCGTTCATGCTGGGGTTCCACCCCACCGACTCCGTCGTCCTGGTCGGCCTCCACGGCGAACGGGGCCGTTTCGGCGGCCGGGTCAGGCTCGGCATCCCGAGCTCGCCCCGCGAATGGGCGTCCACCGCCGACCACCTCGCCGAATGCCTCGTCGAGGGAGGAGCCCGGTCCGGCGCCCGCCCGGACGGCGTCGTCGTCTTCCTCTGCCAGGACCCGGCCCCCGGTGAGACGGGCCGCCACGTCATGGAGCGACTGCGCCCCTTCTCACAGCGGCTGCGCACCGCCTGCGGCGCCCTCGACATCCCCGTCTACGAAGTCCTCTGCATCTCCGACGGCCTCTACTTCTCCTACTGCTGCCCCGACGCACGCTGCTGCCCGCCCGACGGCACCCCGCTCGCGCTCAGCGGCACGACGGTGATGGCGGCGACCGCCGCGTACGCCGGAATGCAGGTGCGGGGCACCCTGCGGGACATGGAGGCCAGGCTGAAGCCGGCCGGTGGACCCGGGGAGGAAGAGCAGCGGGCCGCGCTCGACGCGGCCGCCGCCTCGATCGTCCCCCGGATCCTCGAAGGCTCCGAGGAGCAGGGACGGGTGAACGTGCGAGAGGAGACCCTGCGCCTCGCCCGCGAGATCCTCCGCCGGTTCGCCAATCCGAAGCCTCTGAAGTCCCCGAAGTCCGCGAAGTTCCCGGAGACCGCGATGTCCCCGGAGACCCGGACGGCTTCGAAGGCTCCGAAGCCGTCGGCGAACACGGCCAATCCGCCGGGCGTGACGATCCCCGGAAGGAACCTCGTCGACACGAGCGAGAGGGATGCGGCCGACGACGCCCTGATCACGCCCGAAGAGGCCGCCGCGCTGATCCTCGGCCTCCAGGACCGGGTCACCCGGGACCGTGCCGCCGAATGGATGGAAGGCTGGGAGGGCACCGCCGCCCTGCGGCTCTGGCGCGTACTGGCCCGGCGCTGTGTCACCCCCTACCAGGAGCACGCCGCCGCGCCCCTCACCCTCGTGGGCTGGACGGCCTGGTCCACCGGCGACGAGCCGACGGCCCGGGTCGCCCTCGGGCTCGCGCTCGGCGCCGATCCCGAATACGTCTTCGCCCAGCTGCTCCACCAGGCGTGCAACGAGGGCCTCGACCCCGAATCGCTCCGCTCCTGCCTGAGGAGCGAGCGGGACTCCCGGACCGCCTCGGAGCAGATCGCCCCGGCGTCCTCCCGGAGGGTCCGGATGCGCGCGTCCCACCGGCAGGGCACCCGCTCCGCCCTCGGCAGGGCCGGTCGGCAGACCGGAACGCGGGACCGGCGCGCGGCGGCCGGAGTCCGGCCCGGCGGTCCCGCCGCCGACCGGCCGGGAAACGGCTCCCCGCGCCACGGCGGACAGCGCGGCAGCAGGAGCGGCCGGTGACGACCGTGACCCGGCCGTCCGCGAACGCGTTCAGCTCTCTGGCGGAGGCGCACGCACCGTGCCGCCGACACTCCGCCGGCCGCCCGGTCCGCACAGAGAGCATCCCGCACCCGCCATGGCCCCCAGCACCGTCCCGGCCCCCGGCCGCCCCGCCGGCCACCCGACCGGCCATGTCCCCGGCAGCCCGCTTCCGCGCGTGGCACGTCCGGTGGAACTCCCACCGGTGCACGGCGCGCTCGTCTGCGTCGCCCTGCCCGCCCTCGCCGTCTGCTCCGAGCACGGACAGCTCACCGGAGAGGGACCGGAAGGCGTGTACGCGGCGGGACGGCGACTCCTCTCCCGCTGTGTCCTCCGGGTGGCGGGCCGTGAGCCCGTCGCCCTCCAGGGCCGCATGGTGTCCGCCGAACGGGCGGTCTTCCTCGGCGTTCTGCGCGTCCCCGGAGAAGCCGGACCCGACCCCGGTCTCACCGTCGAACGCACGCGGAGCGCCGACGGCACCGAGCGGGTCACCCTGCGGAGCACCGTCGGCCGTCCCCTCCGGCTCCCGGTGGAGCTCGCTCTGGGCACGGATCTCGCGGACCTGGGCGCGGTGGCGACCGGCAAGCCCGGACCAGAGCTCGCGGCAAGCGTCCACGGAACCGGACTGCGCTGGACCGGAAGCGACGGCCGGTCGGCCACCGTCACCGCGGACCCGGCGCCCACGGACTCCCTGGCGGCGGCGGGAGTCCTGCGCTGGGAGGCCGAGTTGGCTCCCGGAACCGCTTTCACGATCAGGCTTCGCATCCGAGGAGAGGCGGCGGCCCGTCCAGCGGGCGCCTCGGGAGCGCGCCCCGGCCGACCGGGCGGTCACCTCCTCGCCGAGGTTCGGGCCGAGGCCGACGACCCACGTCCCGGAGAACTGCTGCGTACATCCGTCGAGGACCTGCGGGCCCTGCTCCAGCGCACCCCGGAGCACTCCGCGGACGTGTACCTCGCCGCCGGCGTTCCCTGGCGCTGCGGACCGGTCACCGCCGAGGCGCTCTGGGCGGCCCGGATGGCCCTTCCCCTCGGCACCCGGCTCGCCGTCACCACGCTGCGTGCCATCGGCCGCACCCAACTCGCCGGCGACGGAACAGAGTCGGGCCGCTTCCCGGGGCTCCTCAGGGACGCCGGCCCGCGCCTTCCACCCCGCTGCACGGGTATCGAGGCCACGCTCGCCTTCCCGTCCGTGCTCGCCGAGGCCCGCCGCTGGGGAGTGGCGTCGACGGACCTGGAGGAACTGCTGCCCGTCGCGGAGCGCTGCCTCGAATGGCTGCGCCGCGTCGTCGGCGCGGACGGCCTCGTGCCGGACCCGGGACCCACCAGACCCCGATGGGCCGAGACGCAGGCGCACGCGCACCGGGCGGCGCTGCTCGGCGCGGACCTCCTCGACTCCTGCGGAAGACCCGGTGGTGACGCGCTGCGCGACGCGGCGGGGACACTGCGCGAGCGGTTCCGGCGCGCGTTCTGGACCGACGACCGGGCGGGCGGCCCCGTCCTCGCCCGCACGGCGGACGGCGGGACCCGGCACCGGCCGGGCGGCTGGGCGGCGCATCTGCTCGACACCGGGCTGCTGGGCGGCGGACGGTACGCGCAGGGCCTGCTGGACGCGGCGGAGACCGAGCGGGTGGCCAGGCTGCTCGGCACCCCGGCCCTCGACTCCGGATGGGGACTGCGCGGCCTGGGCGCCAAGGAACCGGACCACAACCCTTTCGGCCACCGGACGGGCGCGGTGCGGACGCACGACACGGCGGTAGCCGTGGCCGGCCTCGCCGCCGCGGGACACGGGAAGGAAGCCGCCTCCCTATTGCGGGGACTGCTCGACGCGGCGGAGGCCTTCGGATACCGGCTCCCCGAGATGTACGCGGGCGAGCAACGGACGACGGGCGGGCGCCCGGTGCCCCACCCGGCCGCGTGCCGGCCTGCGGCCGTCGCTGCCGCCGGGGCGGTCCACGCCCTTCTCGCCCTCGCCGGGATCCGGCCCGACGCGCCCGGCCGGTCCGTCTCGGTGCACCCGCTGCCCTCCGTGCCCCTCGGGGCGATCCGTCTGTCGGGGCTCGTGGTCGCGGGCGAGCCGTTCGCCGTGCGGGTGAGCGGGCTCGGTCTCGGTATGGTCGAGGAGGCCGCGGACGGTCTTCAGCTGGGGGTGTGACGGGATGACGGGTACGGACACGAGGGATGCGTCGCGGCGCACCGGGGGACATGGCGGAGAAGCCGTCGCCGAAGATCCCGCGGGGCGTGTTTATCGTCAGGAAGACGACTATGATCGCGGCATGCCTCCCTACGACCCGTCGGCCTTTCCGCCCTTCGCCGTCACCGTCGATCTGGTCGTGCTCACCGTGCGGCGTCACGCGCTCTGCACCCTGGTCGTACGGCGGGGAGAGGCGCCGTTCCAGGACCGTTGGGCCCTGCCCGGCGGCTTCGTACGGGCGGAGGAGGACCTCGGCGCCGCGGCGGCGCGCGAGCTGGTCGAGGAGACCGGCCTCCGCGCCTACGACCCGGCCGCCCCGGCCCCCGTGCCGAGCAACGGTGCGCACCTGGAACAGCTGGCCACGTACGGGGCGCCCGACCGGGATCCCCGGATGCGCGTGGTGAGCGTCGCGCACCTGGCCCTCGCCCCGGACCTGCCCGCGCCCAGGGCGGGCGGCGACGCCAACAGCGCCCGCTGGGCCCCCGTCGAAGAACTGCTCGGGGAGGACGCGGCCGCCGGCGCCGGGGGAGCGGGGGCGCTCGCCTTCGACCACTCCCGGATCCTCGCCGACGGAGTGGAGCGCGCTCGTTCCAAGATCGAGTACTCCTCCCTGGCCACGGCCTTCTGCCCGCCGGAGTTCACGGTCGGAGAGCTGCGGCGCGTCTACGAGGCCGTCTGGGGCGTGGCCCTGGACCCGCGCAACTTCCACCGCAAGGTGACCGGCACGCCCGGTTTTCTGGTCCCGGCCGGTGGCACCACGACCCGTCAGGGCGGGCGCCCGGCCCAGCTCTTCAGGGCCGGTGGGGCCACCCTGCTCAACCCGCCCATGCTGCGCCCCGAGGTCTGAGGAAGGGAGCCTCCGGCACCCCAGAGCGTCAACCCTGCGAGAAAAGTCCGAAATGTAGCGTTATCTTGCTGCGGTATCGCCGCCCTGCCGCGGAGCGGTGCCACCTACCGCGAGAGAAGCGATGCTCCAGGCAATCGGACTGACCAGCACTCCCCGCAGCGATCGCCCGCCCGCCGTGGACGATCTGACCTTCGAGGCCCGGCCGGGCGCCGTGACCGCCCTCCTCGGCCCCTCGGGCTCCGGCAAGACCACCGCCCTCCGGCTCATGCTCGAACTCGAGCCGGGGCGCGGGATCACCTATTTCCGCGGTCGGCCGCTGCACCGCATCGCCCACCCTCCCCGCGAGGTCGGCGTGCTCCTCGGTGACGTTCCCGGCCACCCCTCCCGCACGCTCGGGGGCCAGCTCCGGATGCTCTGCGCCGCCACGGGGGTCCCGGTCTCGCGGGCCGAGGAACTGCTGCGGAGCGTGGGCCTCGTCGGCCTGGAACGCCGGCCGCTCGGCACCCTGCCGATCGGCGCGGACCGCCGACTCGGCCTCGCCTCCGCCCTGTTGGGCTCTCCTCACACCCTGCTGCTCGACGAGCCGGGTGCCGGTCTCTCCGCGTCCGAGAGTGCGTGGCTTTACGGGTTCCTGCGCGCCCACGCTGCCGAGGGCGGCACCGTGCTCTACACCACGGCGGACCCCAAGGACGCGGCCCGCAACGCCGATCGGGTCGTCACCCTCGACGGCGGCAGACTCGTCGCCGCCCAGGAGGCCGCCGAGTTCGCCCGCACCCGGCTGCGCCCCCGGGTCACCGTCCGCACCCCGCACGCCGCGCGCCTGGCCGCGGCCGTCACCCAGGAGGCGAGGGCCGCCCGGCGGCCGGTGGAGGTGGTCGCGGAGGACGGCAACCGGCTGTCCGTCTACGGCAGCGACTGCGCGTCCGTCGGCGACACGGCCTTCCGACACGGCGTACCGGTCCACCGTCTCGCCGAAGAGACGGGCGACACCGGCACCGCGAGGAGCGTGCAGGGGATCGAGGGAAGCGGCACCTCCCGGGAGCCGGCCGCCGAGCCATGGGCAACCGCGTCCACCTCGCGGGAAATCGCCTCGCCCCCCGCCCGCCACGGCGTACCGGCGGAGCGGCCGACCGCTCGCCGCCGGCCGATGCGCTCCCCCCTGCGCCCGCTCCGCTACGAGGTCCGCCGGCTCCTGGGCGTGCCCTCCACATCGCTCGTCGTGGCGGGCGTCGTCCTCGTCTCCGTGACGCTCGCCCTGCTCCTCGGGCGGGGCGGCCGTGCCGCACTGCCCGCCGTCCTCGCCGGCTGGCCCGCGATCTCCCCGTTGCCGCCCGCCGCGCTGGGGGCCGGACTGCTCGGCGCCTTCTCCTTCGCGGAGGAGTACCGCTACCCCGCGCTCACCACGGGCCGTGGAACCGTGCCCCGCAGACCGGGCCTGCTGCTCGCGAAGCTCGCCGTGGCGGCGGTCGTCGCCCTCGGGCTCGGCACGCTCGTCGTGGCGGTCGACCTGGGAGCCCTGCGGCTCTTCTACGGAGCCGAGTTGATCCCCGTACCGGGGAAATGGCCGATTCTCTGCGCGAATTGGCTGGGCCTGGTCGTCGGCTGCGCCTGGGCCGGGGTGCTCGGCGCCGGTGTGTTCCGGGCCGCCGCGGCCGGGGTGGCGGCCGTCCTCGCCGTGCCGGTTGCCTTCGTTCCGCTGCTGCAGACGGTGCTGACGGGCCCTTCGATGCGGTCGGCCGCCGGACTCCCGGCGCGGCTGCGCGAGTTCGCGGGCCCGCACTGGCCCCCGGGCGTGGACCGCTGGCTGACCGGGGGGCTGCGGGTGCTCGGGCAGCCCGCGGGGGTGGCGCTCTCCCTGACGTTGACGGGACTGTTCTGCGCTTATCTGTTCACCGGCCTTCGCCGCAGGGCCCGTTGGTGACCATGTGCGGACCGAAAGGTTCCGGGCCGCCGTCAACTGCCCTGCATTATGCGCGTTATGTCCCATTAATCGTCAATTGTGTAAGGGGTGCCGATCACCCTTTCGTGTGCTTTTCACCAAAGACCTCAAGGGCCCTGGAAGCAGCGCCGACAAAGGATGCGTGAGTACCCTTGCGCACACCATGATGACCGCCGCCCGCTCCGTCGACTCCGGCCTCGGCACCCCGGGCGATCTCGACCGCTACCCCTACGCGGAGGCCCCCGCCGCCGGCCGCGCGGGCCCCTCCTCCTGGGAGGGGGTGGAGACCGACCTGGGCCGCGTCGGCCGCAGGAGCGCCGGCAACCGGGGGCGCGGGCTGCACGGGCAGCTCGTCCAGCAGCTCGGTCAGATGATCGTCTCCGGTGACCTCGGCGCCGACCGTCCGCTCGTCCCCGAGGAGATCGGCCAGCGGTTCGAGGTCTCGCGCACCGTCGTGCGCGAGTCGCTCCGCGTCCTCGAGGCCAAGGGGCTCGTCAGCGCCCGGCCCAACGTCGGCACCCGGGTCCGGCCCGTCAGCGACTGGAACCTCCTCGACCCCGACATCATCGAGTGGCGTGCCTTCGGCCCGCAGCGGGAGGACCAGCGCCGCGAGCTGAACGAGCTGCGCTGGACGATCGAGCCCCTGGCCGCCCGCCTCGCCGCCGGGCACGGCCGCGAGGACGTGCAGCAGCGCCTCGCCGACATGGTCGAGATCATGGGGCACGCGTTCGCCCAGGGCGACGCCGTCACCTTCTCCCGGGCCGACACCGAGTTCCACTCCCTCCTCATCCAGCTCGCCGGGAACCGCATGCTGGAGCACCTCTCCGGCATCGTCGCCGCCGCACTCCAGGTCTCCGGCGGCCCGGCCACCGGCTGCGACCGGCCGAGCGAGGCCTGCCTCGCCCACCACGCACGGATCGTGGACGCGCTCGCCACCGGCGACGCGCAGGGCGCCGAGGCGGCCATGCGGCAGCTCCTCACGGTCCACCCCGAGGTGGAGCGTGTCGTCCCGGCTCCCCGCGAACACTGACCGCCGGGCCGTGGCCGGGAGCGAAGGGGCGCACGCGCCGCGTGTCGCCGGATCCGGGCGCCGTCCGGGGAGCCCGACAGGGCCGTCCCGAGACGGCGCCCGGGTTTCGACGGCGCAAAAGTGAGCAGATAGACCTGTCTGGAAGTTTCGTCGCAAATGAGGTGTGACTCGGGCCACGAAGATTGGGCGTAACACTCCTCCGAGCCGTGCGATGACCTAAGAGGTGACAGCCGAGGAAGGAATACAGCAGCCGACGGAGGCGCTGTGCAGTTCCCCGGTCCAGCCCGCGCCGTCGGCACATCCCCCGTCGACGGTCGTCGGCTCCAGTCCGATCCAGGGCGGGGCCGGAAGCCGTTTCCATCGTTCCGAGAGGTTGTTCGTGTCGGCCAGCACATCCCGTACGCTCCCGCCGGAGATCGCCGAGTCCGAGTCTGTGATGGCGCTCATCGAGCGGGGAAAGGCTGATGGGCAGATCGCCGGCGATGACGTGCGTCGGGCCTTCGAGGCTGACCAGATTCCGCCAACCCAGTGGAAGAATGTTCTGCGCAGCCTCAATCAGATCCTCGAGGAAGAGGGTGTGACGCTGATGGTCAGTGCAGCGGAGTCGCCGAAGCGCGCCCGCAAGAGCGTCGCAGCGAAGAGCCCGGCCAAGCGCACCGCCACCAAGACCGTCACCGCCAGGGCGACCGTGACGAAGTCCGCCGTCCCGGCCGCGGCCCCCGCCGCCGAAGGCGCCGACCCGGCCGACGAGGCCGGTTCGACCGCCAAGAAGGCGGCCGCGAAGAAGACCGCCACCAAGAAGACGGCGGCCAAGAAGACCGTCGCCAAGAAGACGGCGGCCAAGAAGACCACGTCCAAGAAGGACGCCGAAGAGCTCATCGAGGGCGAGGAGCTCCTCGAGGACGTCGCTCCCGGCAAGGGCGAGGACGAGGAGACCGAGGGCGAGACCAAGGGCTTCGTGCTGTCCGACGAGGACGAGGACGACGCTCCGGCGCAGCAGGTCGCGGTCGCCGGCGCCACCGCCGACCCGGTCAAGGACTACCTCAAGCAGATCGGCAAGGTCCCGCTGCTCAACGCCGAGCAGGAGGTCGAACTCGCCAAGCGCATCGAGGCCGGTCTGTTCGCCGAGGACAAGCTCGCCAACTCGGACAAGCTCGCGCCGAAGCTCAAGCGCGAGCTGGAGATCATCGCCGAGGACGGCCGCCGGGCCAAGAACCACCTCCTGGAGGCCAACCTCCGTCTGGTGGTCTCCCTGGCCAAGCGCTACACCGGCCGCGGCATGCTCTTCCTGGACCTGATCCAGGAGGGCAACCTGGGTCTGATCCGTGCCGTCGAGAAGTTCGACTACACCAAGGGCTACAAGTTCTCCACGTACGCCACCTGGTGGATCCGTCAGGCGATCACCCGCGCCATGGCCGACCAGGCCCGCACCATCCGTATCCCGGTGCACATGGTCGAGGTCATCAACAAGCTCGCACGCGTGCAGCGCCAGATGCTCCAGGACCTGGGCCGCGAGCCCACCCCGGAGGAGCTGGCCAAGGAGCTCGACATGACCCCGGAGAAGGTCATCGAGGTCCAGAAGTACGGCCGTGAGCCGATCTCCCTCCACACCCCGCTGGGTGAGGACGGCGACAGCGAGTTCGGCGACCTCATCGAGGACTCCGAGGCGGTCGTCCCGGCCGACGCGGTGAGCTTCACGCTCCTCCAGGAGCAGCTGCACTCCGTCCTCGACACCCTCTCCGAGCGCGAGGCGGGCGTCGTCTCGATGCGCTTCGGCCTCACCGACGGCCAGCCGAAGACGCTGGACGAGATCGGCAAGGTCTACGGCGTGACGCGCGAGCGGATCCGCCAGATCGAGTCGAAGACGATGTCGAAGCTCCGTCACCCGTCGCGCTCGCAGGTGCTCCGCGACTACCTCGACTGACGCGATCGGCACACCCGCCCCGGTACGGATCCGAAGATCCGTACGAGGCACACGGCGGTACGCGAAGGGCCCGGCTCCCCGAAAGGGGGAGCCGGGCCCTTCGGGTGTGCGGCGCGGCTCCGGGTGCTGGACGCTGGGTGAACCGACATCACCGGAGAGTCAGGAGGCTCCATGCGTGGTTCCCTCACCCGAGCATTGACGGGTGCTCTGGGACTGATCACCGCGGCGGCGGGACACCTCGCCCTCGCCGCCCCCGTGGTCGCCGACAGCGTCGTGGTGGGCGGCCGCCAGGTCGGGATCGCGGACGCGCCGTGGGTCGTGGCGCTGTCCAGCCGTGACCGGTTCGGGGGTACGCGCGCGGGGCAGTTCTGCGGAGGCGTGGTCGTCGCACCCACCAAGGTGCTCACGGCGGCCCACTGTCTGGGCCGGGAGGTGCTGGGCGGCGAGCCGTGGGAGGTGCGCGACTTCGCGGTCATCGCCGGCCGTGCCTCGCTGCGCGGCCAGGGCGGCCAGGAGGTGCGGGTCTCCGACACGTGGATCAACCCCGACTACGACCCGACGACCAACTCGGGCGATCTGGCGGTCCTGACGCTGGTGAGCCCGCTGCCCGAGTCGTACGTGATCGGCGTCGCCCGCCCGGAGGACGCCGCGTACGCGCCCGGTACGGCGGCGGACGTCTACGGCTGGGGGGACACGACCGGCAGGGGGAGTTACGCCTCGGCGCTGCGGACGGCGCGCGTCCAGGTGCTGCCGGACACGGCGTGCGAGCGGGCGTATCCGGGCGGTTCCGGCGTCCGGTACCGGGGCGACACGATGGTGTGCGCGGGCGACCCGCAGGGCGGCAAGGACGCGTGCCAGGGGGACAGCGGAGGCCCGCTGGTGGCCGGGGGGCTTCTCATCGGCCTGGTGTCCTGGGGCAGCGGCTGCGGGGAGGCCGAGAACCCGGGCGTCTACACGCGCGTCTCGACGGTGCTGCCGGAGCGCTTCTGAGACGTGTTCGGGAAGGGCCTCGGGGCCGGGCCGTAAAAGCTCCTGCGGCCCGGCCCCGAGGCCTCTCCCGGAAGGTTCCGGAAACGAGAACGGGCGGTCACTCCCCGCAGTACGGGGGCGACCGCCCGCCGTCCGGTCAGCGACCGGCCCTGGGCTCGTCGTGGATGCGGGGCGTCAGTGCTCGTCGCCCACCGTGCGGGCCGGCACGTCCGTGAGCCGGTCCGTCTCATCCTGTATCTCAACGGCGATCTTCTTGAGTTCCGGCTCGAACTTACGTCCGTGGTGGGCGCAGAAGAGCAAGTCACCTCCGCTGGTCAGGACGACACGCAGGTAAGCCTGGGCGCCGCAGCGGTCGCAGCGGTCAGCGGCCGTCAGGGGGCTCGCGGGGGTCAGAACAGTAGTCACGTCGCCTCTTCTCTAGCTCGACGAGCTGTCGTACCAGGGTCAACATCCAACCAGGCCGAAAACGTTCCCGCTCGTGCCTTTTCCTTGAAACTTCTTCCAAGGTGGCTGTCTGCTGCCGGTTGGCGGCGAATGAGCCGTATTGCGTCGCTCTACGGATTTCGCGTTGCTTGTCTCGGTCAGGCCCTCCCGGCGTGGTTGCCGGTTGTTCATGAGGACGTGCCCGGAGCCTAAATGGTTCATGCCTGGAAGGGAACGTGATGTTCACGTCACCCGATCGAGGGATCGAACGTACATGCGAAGCTGGACTAGCATGAGGAACCGGGGAGGGTGGCGTGACAACGGCTCTACCAGGCATCGGTACCCTCTGAAGCCGGTGACCGACGCCGGGCCTTACCCACCGGGCCAGATTTCAAATTCAGCGAGGAGCGAACCGCGTGACCGCCGAGACGTCCGTGCCGTCCAGTGCGCTGCTGACCGCAGACCGTGACGGTTCCAACTACACCGCGCGGCACCTGCTCGTACTGGAAGGGCTCGAAGCGGTTCGCAAGCGCCCCGGCATGTACATCGGGTCCACCGACAGCCGCGGCCTGATGCACTGCATCTGGGAGATCATCGACAACTCGGTCGACGAGGCCCTCGGCGGTTACTGCGACCACATCGAGGTCGTCCTCCACGAGGACGGCTCCGTCGAGGTCCGGGACAACGGCCGGGGCATCCCCGTCGACGTCGAGCCGAAGACCGGCCTCTCGGGCGTCGAGGTCGTCATGACCAAGCTGCACGCCGGCGGAAAGTTCGGCGGCGGCTCGTACGCGGCGTCCGGCGGTCTGCACGGCGTCGGCGCCTCCGTGGTCAACGCCCTGTCGGCCCGCCTCGACGTCGAGGTCGACCGGAACAGCGCCACCCACTCGATCAGCTTCCGCCGCGGCGTCCCCGGCGTCTTCACGGAGCAGGGCCCCGACAGCCCCTTCGACCCGGCCAACGGCCTCCGCAAGGGCAAGCGGATCCCCAAGACCCGCACCGGCACCCGCGTCCGCTACTGGGCGGACCGCCAGATCTTCCTCAAGGACGCCAAGCTCTCCCTGGAGACGCTCCACCAGCGCGCCCGGCAGACCGCCTTCCTCGTCCCCGGGCTCACCATCGTCGTCCGCGACGAGCGGGACCTGGCCGGGGTCGGCAAGAGCGAGGAGACCTTCCGCTTCGACGGGGGCATCAGCGAGTTCTGCGAGTACCTCGCGCAGGACAGGGCCGTCTGCGACATCCAGCGCCTCACCGGACAGGGCACCTTCAAGGAGACCGTCCCGGTCCTTGACGAGCGCGGCCACATGACCCCGACCGAGGTCACCCGCGAGCTCGCCGTCGACGTCGCCCTGCGCTGGGGCACCGGCTACGACAGCACGATCAAGTCCTTCGTCAACATCATCGCCACCCCCAAGGGCGGCACCCACGTCTCCGGCTTCGAGCAGGCCGTCACCAGGACGGTGAACGAGGTGCTGCGCTCGGCCAAGATGCTGCGCGTCGCCGAGGACGACATCGTCAAGGACGACGCCCTGGAGGGGCTCACGGCCGTCGTGACCGTGCGCCTCGCGGAGCCGCAGTTCGAAGGCCAGACCAAGGAGGTCCTGGGCACCTCCGCCGCCCGCCGGATCGTGGCGAACGTGGTGGCCAAGGAGCTCAAGGCCTTCCTCACCTCCACCAAGCGGGACGCCAAGGCGCAGGCCCGCGCCGTCCTGGAGAAGGCCGTCGCCGCGGCCCGCACCCGGATCGCGGCCCGCCAGCACAAGGAGGCGCAGCGCAGGAAGACCGCGCTCGAGTCCTCCTCCCTGCCGGCCAAGCTGGCCGACTGCCGCAGCGACGACGTGGAGCGCAGCGAGCTCTTCATCGTCGAGGGCGACTCGGCCCTCGGCACGGCCAAGCTCGCCCGCAACAGCGAGTTCCAGGCCCTGCTGCCGATCCGCGGCAAGATCCTCAACGTCCAGAAGTCGTCCGTCGCGGACATGCTCAAGAACGCCGAGTGCGGCGCGATCATCCAGGTCATAGGAGCGGGCTCGGGCCGCACCTTCGACATCGACGCGGCCCGCTACGGCAAGGTCATCATGATGACCGACGCCGACGTCGACGGGTCCCACATCCGCACGCTGCTGCTCACGCTCTTCCAGCGGTACATGCGGCCCATGGTCGAGGCGGGGCGGGTCTTCGCCGCCGTTCCGCCGCTGCACCGCATCGAGCTCGTCCAGCCGAAGCGGGGCCAGGACAAGTACGTCTACACGTACTCGGACAACGAGCTGCGGCAGACCCTTCTCGAGTTCCAGCGCAAGGGGGTCCGCTACAAGGACTCCATCCAGCGCTACAAGGGTCTGGGCGAGATGGACGCCGACCAGCTCGCGGAGACCACGATGGACCCGCGCCACCGCACCCTGCGCCGGATCAACATCGGCGATCTGGAGGCCTCGGAGCAGGTCTTCGACCTCCTCATGGGCAATGACGTCGCCCCCCGCAAGGAGTTCATCACCAGCTCCGCGGCCACTCTCGACCGCTCGCGCATCGACGCCTGAGGAACCCGTCCGTGGGCGGGGCCGAACGCTCCGCCCACGGGCCGTGCGGTACGCATATCAGCACGGTTTTGTCAGGCCACCTGGGAAAAGAGTCACCTGATGAGGTGAAGTGAGGGAGGAGAAGAGTCCGGGAAGTTCCCGCTCTGTCCATCCTTGTGCACGCGGCCGAAACGGTTCGCTGACAAGGAGAGTTGGACCGGTGGAGCAGGTGGACAAGCAGGAGGGGCGCGGCGCTTCGGCGGTGCCGGTCGACGACCCCTGGGACAACGCGCCGACCCCCGGCCGGGACGGGCGGGTGGAGAGCGGGACGACCGGCGACGGTCACCCGGGCGCGGTGCCGCGCCAGCGGGTCCCCAGCGCGGCGGAGATCTATCTGGAGGTCCAGCGGAGCCCCGCCTTCCAGGAAGTGCGCCGCCGCTACCGCCGGTTCGTCTTCCCCGCCACCTTCGCCTTCCTGGCCTGGTACCTCGCCTACGTCGTGGCGGCGACCGCCGCGCCGGAGCTCATGGCCCGGCCGGTCGCCGGAGCGGTGAACGTGGCGATGGTCGCGGGCCTCGGCCAGTTCCTCACCACCTTCCTGCTCACCTGGGCGTACGCGCGCCACGCGCGGCTGCGCAGGGACCGGGCGGCCCTCGAACTGCGCTGGGACACGCAGGAGATGACCCGAGGGGCGGTGCGGCGGTGACCGGAGACCACCAGACCCTGGCGCTCGTGCTGTTCAGCGTCTTCGTCGCCGTGACCCTGGGCATCACCACCTGGGTGAGCCGCAGCCGGCGCGGTTCGGCGGAGGAGTTCTACGCCGGAGGGCGTCTCTTCTCGCCCATGGAGAACGGCTTCGCCATCGCCGGCGACTACATGTCGGCGGCGTCCTTCCTCGGCATCTCCGGCCTGATCGCGCTCTACGGCTACGACGGCATGCTGTACTCCGTCGGCTTCCTCGTCGCCTGGCTCGTCGTCCTCCTCCTCGTCGCCGAACTGGTCCGCAACTGCGGACGGTTCACCCTGGCCGACGTCGTCGCCGCCCGGATGGCCGAGCGGCCCGTGCGGATCGCCGCCGGAACGTCCTCGGTGGCCGTCTCCGTGCTGTACCTGGTGGCACAGATGGTCGGCGCCGGAAGCCTGGTCGCCCTGCTCCTCGGCGGCACCAGCGAGGCGGCCCGGTCCTGGACGGTGATCGGAGTGGGCGCGCTGATGGTGATCTACGTGTCGCTCGGCGGCATGCGGGCCACCACCTGGATCCAGATCGTCAAGGCGGTCCTGCTCATGGCGGGCACGGTCGCGCTCACCGTCCTCGTCCTGTTCCGCTTCCACGGCGACGTGAACAGCCTGCTCTCCACCGCGGCCGAACGCAGCGGCCACGGAACGGACTTCCTCGCCCCCGGGCTCCGCTACGGCGGGGACTGGACGGCCCGTCTCGACTTCATCAGCCTCGGCCTCGCCCTGGTCCTGGGCACCGCCGGCCTGCCGCACATCCTGTCGCGCTTCTACACCGTGCCGACCGCCCGGGCCGCCCGCCGCTCCGTCGTCTGGTCCATCGGGCTCATCGGCAGCTTCTACCTGATGACGATCGTGCTCGGCTTCGGCGCCGCCGCCCTGATCGGCCCCGACGAGGTCCGGGCGTCCAACGCGGCCGGGAACACCGCCGTACCGCTGCTCGCGCTCGACCTCGGGGGCGGCGCGGGCTCCACCGGGGGCACGGTGCTCTTCGCGATCGTCGCCGCCGTCGCCTTCGCGACCATCCTCGCCGTCGTCGCCGGGATCACCCTCGCCTCCTCGGCCTCCGTCGCCCACGACCTGTACGCCTCGCTGCGCCGCAAGCACGCCAAGCAGTACAGCGAGGTGGCCGTGGCCCGGGTCGCCGCGGTGGTGATCGGCGCCGCCGCGATCGGCCTCGGGCTGCTCGCCAGCGACCTCAACGTGGCCTTCCTCGTCGGTCTGGCCTTCGCCGTGGCGGCTTCCGCCAACCTGCCGGTGCTGCTCTACTCGCTGTTCTGGCGCAAGTTCACGACCAGGGGCGCGGTCTGGGCCGTGTACGGCGGGCTGATCCCGGCCGTCCTGCTCGTCCTGGTCTCGCCGGTCGTCTCCGGCAGCCCGGAATCGCTCTTCCCCGGCGTCGACTTCCACCTCTTCCCGCTGCAGAACCCGGGCGTGGTCTCCATCCCGCTCGGCTTCCTCGCCGGATGGGTCGGCACGGTCACCTCGACCGAGCCGCCCGACGAGGCACGGCACGCGGAGACCGAGGTCCGCGCACTGACCGGCGCGGGAGCGGTCTGACGGGGCACGGACACGGGGGCCGGGAAGGGGCGTCAGACGGCGGGCGGTGAACTCGCCCAGGCGTACCGGTGCTCGGGGCGGCCCGTCTCGCCGTACCGGAGCGACAGGCGCACCCGGCCGGTCCGCTCCAGGAGCTTGAGGTAGCGCTGCGCGGTCTGGCGGCTCACGCCGGACCGCTCGGCGATCTCCTGCGCGGACAGCGGCCCGTCGGCGGCGAGCAGCACCTGCCGGACCAGCTCGGCCGTGGTGGGGGAGTGCCCCTTCGGCAGGTCGGGGGCGACGGAGCCCGCCGCCAGGGCCCCGAAGATGCGGTCCACCTCCGCCTGCTCGGCCTCGCCCCCGCCCGCTAGGGCGCGGCGGAGCGTCGCGTACGCCTCCAGCTTCCCGCGCAGGCCGGCGAAGTTGAACGGCTTCACCAGGTACTGGAGGGCGCCGTGCCGCATCGCCGCCTGCACGGTGGCCACGTCCCGGGCCGCCGTCACCATGATCACGTCGCACTGGTGGCCGCGCGCGCGGAGCTTCCGCACCGCCGCGAGGCCGTTCTCGTCCGGCAGGTAGTGGTCCAGGAGGATCAGGTCCACCGGCCGCTCGTCCAGGACGGCGAGCGCACCGGCGGTCGAGTGGGCGGTGGCGACGACCCGGAAGCCGGGCACCTTGGCGACGTAGGCGGCGTTGATCCGCGCCACCCGCACGTCGTCGTCCACCACGAGCACGTCGATGGGCACGTCGGTCATCGCGCCTCCCCGGCGGGCTCCGGGACGACCGGGGCGTCGGCCGGGGCGTCGCTCAGGGCGTCCGGGAGGACGACGGTGAACTCGGCCCCGCCGCCGGGGCCTCCGGCCACGGTCGCGCCGCCGCCCCGGCGCTCGGCGAGCCGGCGCACCAGGGCGAGGCCCAGCCCCCGCTTCCCGTGGGACGGGAGGGCCTTCGTCGTCCAGCCCTCGGTGAAGATCAGCTCGCGCCGCTCCTCCGGCACCCCCGGGCCGCTGTCCGAGACCCGCAGCACGACCGTACGGTCCTCGCAGCGGAAGGAGACGCCGACCCGGGCGTCCGGGGTCCCGACGGCCGCGTCCAGGGCGTTGTCGACCAGGTTGCCGACGACGGTGACCAGTTCGCGCGGGTCGACCAGCCGGTCCGGAAGCAGCGAGTCCGGCGCGATCCGCAACGAGACGCCGCGCTCGGCGGCGACGGTGGCCTTGCCGACGAGCAGCGCGGCCAGGAGCGGATCGTGGACCTTCTCGGTGACCTGCTCGGCGGTGGCCCGGTGCACCCCGACCACCTCGGTGACGAACTCCACCGCCTCCTCGTGCATCTCCAGCTCCAGGAGGCCGAGGAGGGTGTGCATCCGGTTGGCGTGCTCGTGGTCCTGGGCGCGCAGGGCGTCGATGAGACCCCGCGTGGCGTCCAGCTCGCGGCCGAGGTGCTCCAGCTCGGTGCGGTCACGGAGGGTCGCCACCGCGCCGCCGTCGTCCGTGGGCATCCGGTTCGCGATCAGCACCCGGTGCCCCCGGACCGTGACCAGGTCCTCGCCGGTGACCCGGCCCGCCAGGACGTCGGCGGTACGGCCCCGGCCGAGGACCTCGTCGAGCGGCCGCCCCGCCGCCTCGGGGCCGAGGCCGAGGAGCCGCTGCGCCTCGTCGTTCATGAGCCGTACGGAGCCGTTGCGGTCCAGGGCCACCACGCCCTCCCGGATGCCGTGCAGCATGGCCTCGCGTTCGGCGAGGAGCGCGGAGATGTCCGAGAATGCCAGGTCGTGGGTCTGCCGCTGGAGCCGTCGGGAGATCAGGTACGCGGCCAGGGCCCCGGCGGCGAGCGCGCCGCCCGCGTAGGCGAGGAGACCGGGGATCGCGCCGAGGAGCCGGTCGCGGACGCTGTCGTACTCGATGCCGACGGAGACCGCGCCGACGGTCCGCCCGTCCGCGTCGCGCAGCGGCACCTTGCCGCGCGCCGACCGGCCGAGGGTGCCGCTGTCGATCTCCATGACCTCCCGCCCGGCCAGGGCCTCGCTCGGATCGGTGGAGACGCGCCTGCCGATCTGCACGGGGTCGGGGTGTGACCAGCGGACCCCGCGCACGTCCATGACGACGACGTACTCGGCGCCCGTGGAGGTCCGCACCCGTTCGGCCTCCGCCTGTACCGGGCCCCGCGCGGACGGCGGTCCGGCGGTGAGGTCGGCGGCGAGCCGGGGCGACGCGGTGGTCCCGGCGATGGCCAGGGCCCGCCGCATGGCCTGGTCGTCGAGCTGGGCGCTCAGCGGGGCCAGGAACAGGCCGGTGGCGAGGACGGTCACCCCCGTCGCGACGGCCAGCTGCATCAGCAGGACCTGCGAGAACACCCGCCGGGGCCACCCGAGCCGCCGACGGCGCGTGAGGGGGCGCGAGGGGCCGGTCCGTACGGGGTTCATGTCCGAAAAGGTACGGGGACAGGCCCCGGCACCGGAAATGGGCGGGGGAGGGGGAGGGAAGGCGTGCGGTGCCGGAGCGGGGGTAGGGCCCAAGAGACCGCAGTCCGTCCCGGGGCACCCGCCCCGAGGGACCGAAACCCGTTCCGGGGCGTCCGCCCATGTAACCCGAACCCGTCCTGGGGCGTCCGCCCCCGGGACCCGAACCCGTCCCGGGGCACCCGCCCCGTACGCACGCACCCGCGTCGCCCCGGGAGCCCGTCGCCGGCTCGCGGCCCGCCTATCCTGGGCCTTCCCGCGGAACGGCCGAGCGGCGCGGCGCGGGCACCACGACCGAGCACGACCGGAGGCACGTCCCTTGACCACGCAGCAGATCCCCGTCGTCGTCCTGGCCGGGTTCCTCGGGGCCGGGAAGACCACGCTCCTCAACCATCTGCTGCGCAGCGCCCGGGGCACCCGCATCGGGGTCATGGTCAACGACTTCGGCGACATCGGCATCGACGCGATGACCGTCGCCGGCCAGGTCGGCTCCACCGTCTCCCTCGGCAACGGCTGCCTGTGCTGCGCCGTCGACGCCAGTGAGCTCGACGAGTACCTGGAGGTCCTGACCCGGCCCGAGTCCCGGCTCGACGTGATCGTGATCGAGGCGAGCGGACTCGCGGAGCCGCAGGAACTGGTCCGCATGGTCCTCGCCAGCGAGAACGAGCGGATCGTGTACGGAGGGCTCGTCGAGGTCGTCGACGCGGCCGAGTTCGGGGCCACCCGGCAGCGGCACCCCGGGACCGACCGGCACCTGGCCGTCGCCGACCTCGTGGTCGTCAACAAGGCCGACCGGGTCTCCGCCGACGAGCTGCGGAGCGTACGGGAGACGGTCGCGGGCCTCGCCGGGCGCGCCGCCGTGATCGAGGCCTCCCACGGCCGCGTCGACCCGGAACTGCTCTTCGACCGGGTCGTGCCGGACGGCGAGATCGAGGGCCAGATGTCCATCGAGGACGTCCTGTACGGCTCCGACGACGCCGCCGAACACGCGCACGCGTCCTACGAGACCGTCTCGCTGACGGCCTCGACGCCGCTCCACCCGCGCCGCCTGATGGCGTTCCTCGACTCCCGCCCCGAAGGGCTCTACCGGATCAAGGGGTTCATCGACCTCGGCGCCGCCGACCCGGCCAACCGCTACACCGTGCACGCCGTCGGGCGCTTCCTGCGCTTCTACCCGGAGCCCTGGCCCGCCGGCGAGGAGCGCCTCACCCAGCTCGTCCTGATCGGCTCCGGCATCGACGCGGCCGGCCTGCGCAAGGAGCTCGCCGCCTGCGAGCTGAGCGGCCCGCAGGACGTGCCCGACGAGTCCGGCATGTGGGGCCTGCTGCGGTACGTGCCGCAGACGGAGGAGGAGCCGGAGGAGACCCTGTTCTAGGGCCTCTTCCGACTCCTCCTGATGGTGCTCTAGCTGGCCGGGCCCGCCAGCACCTCCACCGGCTTCGCCAGCGGCGTGCCCGAGCCGTCGCGGCGGGGGTCGATCTCCGGGAGCTCGACCGGAGTGCCGTTCTTCTGGGCGGCGCGGGCCGGGACGGCGCCCGCCCACGCCAGGATCAGGACGTCCTCGCCCTTCAGGAAGCGCTGGCAGCGGACGCCGCCGGTCGCACGTCCCTTGCGCGGGTACTGGTCGAAGGGCGTCAGCTTCGCCGACGTACCGGCGGAGGAGTCCAGGGCGCCCGTGGAGCCCGCGACCGTGAAGACCACCGCGTCCGACGCCGGGTCCACCGCCGTGAACGAGAGGACCTCGGCGCCCGCGGCCAGCTTGACGCCCGCCATGCCGCCCGCGGGCCGGCCCTGGGGCCGCACCTGGGAGGCCGGGTAGCGCAGCAGCTGGGCGTCGGAGGTGATGAAGACCAGGTCCTCCTCGCCCGTCCGCAGCTCGGTCGCGCCGACGATCCGGTCACCGTCCTTGAGGGTGATGACCTCCAGCTCGTCCTTGTTCGCCGGGTAGTCCGGCACGACCCGCTTCACCACGCCCTGGAGCGTGCCGAGGGCGAGCCCCTGCGAGGCCTCTTCGAGGGTCGTCAGGCAGACCACCGTCTCGTCCGCCTCCAGGGAGACGAACTCCGACAGCGGCGCGCCACCCGCCAGGTTCGGGGCGGCCGCGGTGTCCGGCAGCTGCGGCAGGTCGATCACCGCGATCCGCAGCAGCCGGCCGGCCGAGGTCACCGCGCCGATGTCACCGCGCTGGGTGGCGGCCACCACCGACACGATCACGTCGTGCTTGACCCGCTTCGCGTCCGGGTCGGTGGGCGGCAGCTCCTCCGTCGCCGTACGGGCCAGCAGGCCGGTCGAGGAGAGCAGCACCCGGCACGGGTCGTCCGCGACCTGGAGGGACGTGGCCGCGACGGGCGTGCCGGCCGATTCGAGCAGGACGGTCCGGCGGTCGGTGCCGAACTTCTTGGCGACCGCGGCCAGCTCCGCCGAGACCAGCTTGCGCAGCTCCGCGTCGGACTCCAGGATCCCGGTCAGCTCGTCGATCTCGCCGTTGAGGCGGTCCCGCTCGCCCTCCAGCTCGATCCGGTCGAACTTGGTGAGGCGGCGCAGCGGGGTGTCCAGGATGTACTGCGTCTGGATCTCGCTCAGGGAGAAGCGCTCCATCAGGCGCTCCTTGGCCTGCGCCGAGTTCTCGCTCTCCCGGATGAGGCGGATGACCTCGTCGATGTCGAGCAGGGCCACCAGCAGGCCCTCGACCAGGTGGAGCCGGTCGCGCTTCTTGGTGCGGCGGAACTCGGAGCGGCGGCGGACCACCTCGAAGCGGTGGTCCAGGTAGACCTCCAGGAGCTCCTTGAGGCCGAGGGTGAGCGGCTGCCCGTCGACGAGCGCCACGTTGTTGATGCCGAAGGACTCCTCCATCGGCGTCAGCTTGTAGAGCTGCTCCAGGACCGCCTCGGGCACGAAGCCGTTCTTGATCTCGATGACCAGGCGCAGGCCGTGGCTGCGGTCGGTGAGGTCCTTGACGTCCGCGATGCCCTGGAGCTTCTTGGAGCCGACCAGGTCCTTGATCTTGGAGATGACCTTCTCCGGGCCGACCGTGAACGGCAGCTCGGTCACGACGATGCCCTTGCGGCGGGCCGTGACGGTCTCCACGGTCGTGGTGGCGCGGATCTTGAAGGAGCCGCGCCCCGACGCGTACGCGTCCTTGATGCCGGAGAGGCCGACGATCCGGCCGCCGGTCGGCAGGTCCGGTCCCGGCACGAAGCGCATCAGCGTCTCGAGGTCGGCGTTCGGGTGCCGGATCAGGTGGCGGGCGGCCGCGACGACCTCGCCGAGGTTGTGCGGGGGCATGTTGGTCGCCATGCCGACCGCGATGCCGGACGCGCCGTTGACCAGCAGGTTCGGGTAGGCGGCGGGCAGCGCCGCCGGCTCCTGCTCCTGGCCGTCGTAGTTCGGCGCGAAGTCGACCGTGTCCTCTTCGATGGACTCGGTCATGAGCAGCGCGGCCGGGGCCATCCGCGACTCGGTGTACCGCATGGCGGCCGGCGGGTCGTCGTTGCCGAGGGAGCCGAAGTTGCCGTGGCCGTCGACGAGCGGGAGGCGCATGGAGAAGGGCTGCGCCATGCGGACCATCGCGTCGTAGATCGACGCGTCGCCGTGCGGGTGCAGCTTGCCCATCACCTCGCCGACGACCCGGGCGCACTTCACGAAGCCGCGGTCGGGGCGCAGCCCCATCTCGTTCATCTGGTAGACGATGCGGCGCTGGACGGGCTTCATCCCGTCGCGGGCGTCCGGGAGCGCGCGCGAGTAGATCACCGAGTACGCGTACTCGAGGAAGGAGCCCTGCATCTCGTCGACGACGTCGATGTCGAGGATCCTCTCCTCGTACGCGTCGTCCGGCGGCGGTGTCTTCGTGCTGCGGCGGGCCATCGCGGCTGCGGCTCCTTCACCAACAAGGTTGATCTGACGCGGACCATTGTGGACCGTGCCACCGACAACGCCGACCGCGACCCGGAAGAGGGACATCTCGCGGGGACGGGAACTTCGCCAGGTGTCGGCGCGCTTGCATACAGTGGCAGGACTTTTTCACATCGCGATCGAAGGGACGTACATGCCCATGGGTCACACGGCCACGGCCGAGGCCGGCTCCGGCGGCCTGACAGCGACCGAGCACCGGTTGGCGAACGGCCTGCGCGTGGTGCTCTCGGAGGACCACCTGACCCCGGTCGCCGCGGTCTGCCTCTGGTACGACGTCGGCTCGCGCCACGAGGTCCGGGGCCGCACGGGGCTCGCCCACCTCTTCGAGCACCTGATGTTCCAGGGCTCGAAGCAGGTCCACGGCAACGGGCACTTCGAGCTGGTGCAGGGCGCGGGCGGCTCGCTCAACGGCACGACGAGCTTCGAGCGCACCAACTACTTCGAGACCATGCCCACGCACCAGCTGGAGCTCGCGCTCTGGCTGGAGGCCGACCGCATGGGCTCGCTGCTCGCCGCCCTGGACGACGAGTCCATGGAGAACCAGCGGGACGTCGTCAAGAACGAGCGCCGCCAGCGCTACGACAACGTGCCGTACGGCACGGCCTTCGAGAAGCTGACCGCCCTCGCCTACCCGGAGGGGCACCCCTACCACCACACGCCGATCGGCTCCATGGCCGACCTGGACGCGGCCACCCTGGAGGACGCGCGGGAGTTCTTCCGCACGTACTACGCCCCGAACAACGCGGTGCTCTCCGTCGTCGGCGACATCGACCCGGAGCAGACCCTCGCCTGGATCGAGAAGTACTTCGGCTCCATCCCCGGCCACGACGGCAAGCCGGCCCCGCGCGACGGCTCGCTGCCCGACGTCATCGGCGAGCAGCTGCGCGAGGTCGTCGAGGAGGAGGTCCCTGCGCGCGCCCTGATGGCCGCCTACCGGCTGCCGCACGACGGCACGCGCGAGTGCGACGCCGCCGACCTGGCCCTGACGGTCCTGGGCGGCGGGGAGTCCTCCCGGCTGCACAACCGCCTGGTCCGCCGGGACCGCACGGCCGTCGCCGCCGGCTTCGGCCTGCTGCGGCTCGCCGGGGCGCCCTCGCTCGGCTGGCTGGACGTCAAGACGTCCGGCGGCGTCGAGGTCCCCGAGATCGAGGCCGCCGTGGACGAGGAGCTCGCCCGGTTCGCCGCCGAGGGCCCCACCCCGGAGGAGATGGAGCGCGCGCAGGCCCAGCTGGAGCGCGAGTGGCTGGACCGGCTCGGCACCGTCGCGGGCCGCGCCGACGAACTGTGCCGGTTCGCCGTGCTGTTCGGCGACCCGCAGCTCGCCCTCACCGCCGTCGACCGCGTCCTCGACATCACGGCCGAGGAGGTGCGGGAGGCCGCCGCGGCCCGGCTGCGCCCGGACAACCGCGCGGTCCTGGTCTACGAGCCGGTGGCCACCGAACAGAGCGAGAGCGACAGCGACGAGGAAGAGGGAGCGGACCAGTGACCGACGCTGCCGCGTCTTTGACGAGCATGGACTTCCACCCGCAGCCGACGCCGGGCACCGCCCGCCCCTGGGCCTTCCCGGCCCCGGACCGCGGCACCCTGGAGAACGGTCTGACCGTCCTCACCAGCCACCGCCCCGGCCAGCAGGTCGTCGCCGTGGAGCTCTTCCTGCCGGCCCCGCTGGACGCCGAGCCCGCCGGCCTCGACGGCGTGGCCACCATCATGGCCCGCGCGCTCTCCGAGGGCACCGACAAGCACAGCGCCGAGGAGTTCGCGGCCGAGCTGGAGCGCTGCGGCGCCACCCTCGACGCGCACGCCGACCACCCGGGCGTACGGGTCTCCCTGGAGGTCCCGGTCTCCCGGCTGCCCAAGGCGCTCGGGCTGCTCTCCGAGGCCCTGATCGCCCCGGCGTTCCTGGACACCGAGGTCGAGCGCCTGGTGCGCAACCGCCTCGACGAGATCCCGCACGAGACGGCCAGCCCGGCCCGGCGCGCCGCCAAGCAGCTCTCCAAGGAGCTGTTCCCGGCCGCCTCCCGGATGTCCCGGCCGCGCCAGGGCACCGAGGAGACCGTCGAGGCGATCGACGCCGCCGCGGTCCGCGCCTTCTACGAGGCGCACGTGCGGCCCGCCACGGCCACCGCCGTGGTCGTCGGCGACCTGACCGGCGTCGACCTGGAGAAGGTCCTCGCGGAGACGCTGGGCGCCTGGACCGGCGAGCCCGGCGAGCCGCTGCCGATGCCGCCGATCACCGCCGACGACACCGGCCGGGTCGTCATCGTGGACCGTCCCGGCGCCGTCCAGACCCAGCTGCTCATTGGCCGGATCGGCCCCGACCGGCACGCCCGCGTCTGGCCGGCCCAGGTCCTCGGCACGTACTGCCTCGGCGGCACCCTGACCTCGCGTCTGGACCGGGTCCTGCGCGAGGAGAAGGGCTACACGTACGGCGTGCGGGCCTTCGGGCAGGTGCTCCGCTCGGACGCCGAGGGGAACGGCGCGGCGATGCTCGCCATCAGCGGCTCCGTCGACACCCCCAACACGGGCCCGGCCCTGGACGACCTGTGGAAGGTGCTGCGCACCCTGGCCGCCGAGGGGCTCACGGACGCCGAGCGGGAGACCGCCGTGCAGAACCTGGTGGGGGTTGCCCCGCTCAAGTACGAGACGGCCGCCTCCGTCGCCGGGACGCTCGCCGACCAGGTGGAGCAGCACCTCCCGGACGACTTCCAGGCCCAGTTGTACGCGCGCCTGGCCGAGACCGGCACCGTCGAGGCGACCGCGGCCGTGGTCAGCGCCTTCCCGGTGGACCGGCTCGTCACGGTCCTGGTGGGCGACGCGGCACAGATCGCGGAGCCGGTGCGGGCGCTCGGCATCGGTGAGGTGACCGTCGTCACCGGCTGATCGGACCCTGTCCGGCCGGCGGCCCACCGCTGCCGACCGGACGGGCGGACCAGCGAGCGGACGGAGGGCCCCGGCGTGACGGAACGTCAGGGCCCTCCGCCCGTCCGTGCGAGTCCCGTACAGGGGTCGCACGGAAACTCCCCGGTGAATTGTCCGGATTTGAGGCAAGCGTGATCATCTGCCCTGTGGCATGCCTTACAAAAGACCATGTTCGGTTGGTGATCGACTGGCGGTCCGCATAGCGTCGGTGCGGCTGTTCGCCAGTTGCACCCGCCGCGCCCGCGGCACCGGACAGTCATCGCCGAGTCCCCGTCAGGCGCGAGCCTGGGGAGCCGGGGACCCACAGTCCCTGGGGTGAATCGGACGCCTTCGCCCGGTGCGGAGGGGCCCGTAGGAGACCTTCCTGCTCCGAACCCGTCAGCTAACCCGGTAGGCGAGAAGGAAGGAAAGGAACAACGTCTTCATGGCGTTCACCCGTGCCACCGGGAAGCATCGTGGTTCGAGCCGGATGGGGCGCCGCAGCGCGGGCATCGCCGGCGCGGCGACGCTCGCCACCACCGGCGTCATCGGAACCCTCGCCTCTCCGGCGCTCGCCGCCGACACGGACAACCGCTCCCCCGAGGACACCGGCCTCACCAAGGTGATCGCCGAGGACTCCCTCGTCGACCGGCTCAACGCCCAGGCCGACGCCCAGGACCGCGAGGCCTTCGAGGCCGCCGCCGAGCAGAAGGCCCTGGCCGAGGCGAAGCGCAAGGCCGAGGCCCGCGCCAAGGAGATCCGCGAGGAGCGGGCCCGCGCCGCCCGCGAGGCCGAGCGCCGCCGCCTGAACTCCTTCCAGCTCCCCATCGCCGGCTCGTACGTCTCCACCGGCTACCAGACCGGCGGCTCGCTCTGGTCCTCCGGCAGCCACTCCGGCGTCGACTTCCACGCCGCCTACGGCAGCCGGGTCGTCTCCGTCGGCTCCGGCACCGTCGTCGAGGCCGGCTGGGGCGGCGCGTACGGCAACAACATCGTCATCCGGATGCACGACGGCACGTACACCCAGTACGGTCACCTCTCCTCCATCGGGGTGTACGTCGGCCAGACCGTCGAGCCGGGCCAGCAGATCGGCATCTCGGGCTCGACCGGCAACTCGACCGGGCCGCACCTCCACTTCGAGGCCCGCACGGGCGCCGACTACGGCTCCGACATCAACCCGATCTCCTACCTCCGCGCCCGCGGCGTCGCCGTCTGACCCGGCCTCCCGCGCGCCCCTGACCACCGGGGGCCCTCCGCGTCGCAAAAGCCCCGGCTCGTACTGAGCCGGGGCTTTTCGTCGGCCACAACGCGGTCATGGATTCCATGGGGGCATCGGAAATTCCGGCGGGCTGCAATAGAGTCGCGGATCAGGCGCAGAACAGGCGCCGCTCGAATTGTCTCGCGCGGACCAAGGCGGAGGTCGGACATGCGCATTCCCGCGCATTCGGTATGCACGGCGATCCGGGACGACATCGTCTCCGGCGTCTTCGAGCGGGGCAGCCGGCTGACCGAGGAGCAGCTCGCCCGCCGGTACGGGGTCTCCCGCGTCCCGGTCCGCGAGGCGCTGCGCACCCTGGAGTCCGAGGGCTTCGTCCTCACCCGGCGCCACGCGGGCGCGCACGTCGCCGAGCCCACCGAGCAGGAGGCGGCCGACCTGCTCGACATGCGGGCGCTGCTCGAACCGCTGGGGGCCGCCCGGGCCGCGCAGCGGCGCACCGACGCCCACCTCAAGGTGCTGCGCGGCCTGGTCAGGCTCGGGCAGGAGCGGGCCAGGCGCGGTCAGGGCGAGGACCTGCGCTCGCTCGGCGGCTGGTTCCACGAGACGCTCGCGCAGGCCTCCGGCAGCCCGCCGCTGACGGCGCTGCTCACACAGCTCCGGCACAAGATCGCCTGGATGTACGCGGTCGAGCAGCCCGAGCGGCCGGTGGAGGCCTGGGCCGAGCACGGCGCGATCGTGGACGCCGTGGCGCGCGGCGACGCCGAACGGGCGAGGGCCCTCACCGCGCTGCACGCGGAGCGCTCGATGTCGCTGCACCGGCTCAAGAGGCCGGAGCGGGGGCGTGTGAGGGTTTCGCAACACGTCGTCAACACGACGAGCGCCCGGAATTAACACGCGCACCGTATACAAAGAATAGGAATTGCGCGGGGTTTTTCGTGCTGCCCGAAAACGGGGGGGCGTGGGAACGGAAAGGCGAAAGGATGTGGCCGTCGGAATTCCGACGGCCACACCCTTTCGAGTGCGGGAGGCGTAAAGGGGTCAGACGGTCTCGGGAAGCTCGTCCAGGCCCTCGGCGACCAGCTTCGCGAGGCGGTCCAGCGCGGCCTCGGCGCCCTCGGCGTCCGACGCGAGCACGATCTCCTCGCCGCCCTGCGCGCCCAGGCCGAGCACCGCGAGCATGGAGGCGGCGTTCACCGGGGTGCCGTCGGACTTGGCGATCGTCACCGGAACGCCGGAAGCCGTGGCGGCACGGACGAAGATGGACGCGGGGCGGGCGTGCAGGCCCTCGGCCCAGCCGACGTTGACGCGGCGCTCAGCCATGGTGTTGCCCTTCAAGTCTCAAGCGGGTTGTCTAGACCAGTCTCTCACGGGATGCGAGGTGCTCACGCCGACCTCCGGCCCGGACCGGACCGCCTCTCGGCTCCCCCCACCTTGCAACGCGCACCCCCACCGCGCGACCGGTGCTCCCGGCGCGTCCCGGCCGTAGGCTGACCCCATGCAGAGCGCGTCGGAGCAGTCGGAAGCGACGGAACCGCAGGCGGAGCCGGCACGGCCGGCGCCACCGGAGCACGCCTACCCCGACCACTGGGAGGCGGACGTGGTGCTCCGCGACGGCGGCACCGCGCGCATCAGACCCATCACCACCGACGACGCCGACCGGCTCGTCAGCTTCTACGAGCAGGTCTCGGACGAGTCGAAGTACTACCGCTTCTTCGCCCCCTACCCGCGCCTCTCCGCCAAGGACGTGCACCGCTTCACCCACCACGACTTCGTGGACCGGGTCGGACTCGCGGCGACCGTCGGCGGCGAGTTCATCGCCACCGTCCGCTACGACCGCATCGACGACCGCGGACTGCCCGCCTCCGCCCCGGCCGACGAGGCCGAGGTCGCCTTCCTCGTCCAGGACGCGCACCAGGGGAGGGGCGTCGCCTCCGCCCTGCTCGAACACATCGCGGCGGTGGCCCGCGAGCGGGGCATCCGGCGCTTCGCCGCCGAGGTGCTCCCCGCCAACACCAAGATGATCAAGGTCTTCACCGACGCGGGCTACACCCAGAAGCGCAGCTTCGAGGACGGCTCCGTCCGGCTCCACCTCGACCTCGAACCCACCGACCGGTCCCTCGCCGTCCAGCGCGCCCGCGAGCAGCGCGCCGAGGCCCGCTCCGTACAGCGGCTGCTCACCCCCGCCTCCGTCGCCGTGGTCGGCGCCGGCCGCGCACCCGGCGGCGTCGGCCGGACCGTCCTGCGCAACCTCCTCGGAGCGGGCTTCACCGGACGCGTGTACGCGGTGAACGCCGCGCTCCCCGCAACCGGTGGCGACGGCGGCGGACCGGTCGAGCTCGACGGGGTCCCCGCGTACCGCTCCGTCGGCGCCATCGGCGAACCCGTGGACCTGGCGATCGTCGCGGTCCCCGCCGAACGGGTGCCGGAGGCCGTCGCGGACTGCGGCGAGCACGGCGTGCGGGGCCTCGTCGTGCTCTCCGCCGGATACGCCGAGAGCGGGCCGGAGGGCCGCGAACGGCAGCGCCGGCTCGTCCAGCAGGCCCGCTCGTACGGCATGCGGATCATCGGCCCCAACGCCTTCGGCATCATCAACACCGCCGACGACGTGCGGCTCAACGCCTCGCTCGCGCCGCAGATGCCGGCCGCCGGGCGGATCGGGCTCTTCACCCAGTCCGGCGCGATCGGGATCGCCCTCCTCGCCGGACTGCACCGGCGGGGCGCCGGGCTCTCCTCCTTCATCTCGGCCGGCAACCGCGCCGACGTCTCCGGCAACGACTTCCTCCAGCACTGGTACGACGACCCCGGCACCGATGTCGTCCTCCTCTACCTGGAGTCGATCGGCAACCCCCGGAAGTTCACCCGGCTCGCCCGCCGCACCGCCGCCGTCAAGCCGGTCGTCGTCGTCAAGGGCGCCCGGCACAGCGGCAGCGCCCCGCCCGGCCACCGGGTGCCCGTCACCCGCGTCCCGCACGCCACGGTCTCCGCGCTGCTCCGGCAGGCCGGGGTGATCCGCGTCGACACCGTCACCGAGCTCGTGGACGCCGGGCTGCTCCTCGCCGCCCAGCCGCTCCCCGCCGGGCCCCGGGTCGCGATCCTCGGCAACTCGGAGTCGCTCGGCCTCCTCACGTACGACGCCTGCCTCACCGAGGGGCTGCGCCCGCTGCGGCCCCTCGACCTGACGACCGCGGCGGTGCCGGCGGACTTCCGGGACGCGCTGGTGGCGGCCCTCGCGGACGAGACCTCCGACGCGGTCGTCGTGACCGCGATCCCGTGGGTCGGCGAGGACGGCGCCACCGAGTTCGGCGACGGCGAGGTCCTGGCGGCCGCCCTCCGCGAGGCCGTCGCCTCCGCCCCCGCCCCGGCGAAGCCGGTCGTCGTCGTCCACGTCGAGATGGGCGGCCTCGCGGAGGCCCTGGCGGCGGCGACGAGCACGAGGCCGCCTGCGGCGGGGCGGGGGGCCGGGGGCGGTACGGGTACGGCCGGGGGCGCGGGTACGGGGGTCGGGCCCGTTGCGGTCGCCTCCGTGGGGGAGAACCGTTCCGCCGGTCCTGCCGCACCTGGATCCGCCACGTCCGGGTCCGTCGCACCTGAATCCGCCACGTCCGCGCCCACCGCACCCGGCCCCGTGCCGGCGACCGCGCCGCCCGCCGCCGAACCCGCGCCCTCCGTACCCGTACCCGGACACGTCACCGAACCGGCGCCGCCCGGCCCGGTCCGGGAGGCCGGGCCGGTCACCATTCCCGCCTATCCCGCCGCCGAGCGGGCCGTGCGGGCGCTGGCCGAGGCCGTGCGGTACGGGCAGTGGCGGCGGCAGGCGGCCGACCCCGGGCGGGTGCCCGAGTACGAGGACATAGACGAGACCGGGGCCGCCGCCCTGATCCGGCGGGTGCTCGGCGGCGCGGACGCGCGGGGCGCCACCCTCGGCACCGACCAGGCCGGCGAGCTGCTCGCCCGGTACGGGATCACCGTCCTGCCGACCCTGCCCGCTCCCACGCCCGACGCCGCCGTCGCGGCCGCCGCCCGGCTCGGCTACCCCGTCGCCCTCAAGACCACCGCCCCGCACCTGCGCCACCGCCCCGACCTCGGCGGGGTCCGGCTCGACCTGGCCACCGAGGAACAGCTCCGCACGGCCTACGCCGAGCTGACCGAGGTCCTCGGCAAGCCCGAGGAGCTCCAGCCGGTCGTCCAGGCGATGGTGCCCCGGGGCGTCGACACCGTCGTCCGCTCCGCCATCGACCCGGCCGTCGGCGCCGTCCTCTCCTTCGGCCTCTCGGGCGCGGCCTCCGAACTCCTCGGCGACACCGCCCACCGGCTGGTCCCGGCCACCGACCGGGACGCGGCGGAACTCGTCCGCTCCCTCCGGACCACCCCGCTGCTCTTCGGCTGGCGCGGCTCCGCCCCCGTCGACACCCCGGCCCTGGAGGAACTCCTCCTCCGGGTCTCCCGGCTCGTCGACGACCACCCCGAGGTGGTCGCCGTCTCCCTGGAACCGGTGGTCGTCGCACCCCGCGGCCTCTCCGTCCTCGGCGCGACCGTCCGCCTGGCCCCGCCCCCGCCCCGCACGGACCTCGGCCCGCGCAGCCTGCCGAACTACTGACGCGGGGAGTCCTATGTCACAGCCCCCGCGCTCCCCCGCGACCCCGCCGTCCCCGCAACCGGCCGAGCCGTCCTTACCCGGGGCTTAGGATGGAGTCCATGGCGAAGACCGGTACGACGACCCAGGGGCTGCGCGCGGCGATCGAGCGCAGCGGCTACTACCCGGCCCTCGTGGCCGAGGCGGTGGAGGCCGCCGTCGGCGGCGAGGCCGTCGCGTCGTACGTGGTGCACCAGGAGACCACCTTCGACGCGAACGAGGTCCGCCGCCACGTCACCGTCCTCGTCCTGACGCCGAACCGCTTCATCGTCAGCCACACCGACGAGCAGGCCGCCGACACCAGCTCCCCGACCCCGTACGCCACGACCTCCACCGAGTCCGTGAAGCTCGACCGGATCTCGTCGGTCGTCGTCAGCCGCGTGGTCGCCAACCCCGAGTCGTACACGCCGGGCACCCTGCCCCGCGAGGTGGTCCTCACCATCGGCTGGGGCGCCGTCTCCCGCATCGACCTGGAGCCCGCCGCCTGCGGCGACGCCAACTGCGACGCCGACCACGGCTACACGGGCAACTCCACCGCCGACGACCTCAGCCTGCGGGTGAGCGAGGCCGGGGACGGTCCGGACACCGTCCGGCAGACCCTCGCCTTCGCCCAGGCGCTCTCCGAAGCCACCGCGGCCACCGCCGCCCCCGCCCGCTGATGGCGCAGCCCACCGCGGTGTCCCAGGGCTGGCCCGACGACCCGGTCCCGCTCGCCCCGGAGACCGCGCCGGTGCCCGAGTACGCCACCGGCTCCCTCGGCGACCTCCTCCCGACGCTCGTCGCGGGCCAGGGGGTGCCCGGCTTCACCCCCCGGATCGCCGAACTCGCCCCGGCCGACCGGAACTGCGTCTTCCTGATCGACGGGCTCGGCTGGGAGCAGATCAAGGACCACCCGGACGAGGCGCCCTACCTGACCTCGCTCCTCGGCTCCTCGCGGGGCGGCACGGGCCGCCCGGTCACCGCCGGCTTCCCCGCCACCACCGCGACCTCGCTCGCCTCCGTCGGCACCGGCCGCTACCCCGGCACCCACGGGCTGCCCGGCTACACCGTGCGCAACCCCGACACCGGCGAGCTGATGAACCAGCTCCGCTGGAAGCCGTGGACCGCGCCGCGCGCCTGGCAGCCGTACCCCACCGTCTTCGGGCTCGCCCACGAGGCCGGGGTCCACACCGCCCAGGTGTCCTCCCCGATCTTCGAGCAGACCCCGCTCACCCAGGTCGCGCTCAGCGGCGGAACGTTCCACGGGCGGCTCTCCGGCGAGGAGCGCATGGACTTCGCCGCCGAGCAGCTCGCCGCCGGCGACCGCTCGCTGGTCTACACGTACTACAGCGAACTCGACGGCGCCGGACACCGCTTCGGCATCGACTCCGACGCCTGGCGCGGCCAGCTGATGTTCGTCGACCGGCTCGTGCAGCGGCTCGCCGAGCAACTGCCGCCCCGCTCGGCCCTGTACGTCACGGCCGACCACGGCATGGTCGACATCCCCTTCGACGAGCAGCACCGCATCGACTTCGACGAGGACTGGGAGCTGCGCGCCGGCGTCGCCCTCCTCGGCGGCGAGGGGCGCGCCCGCCACGTCTACGCCGTGCCCGGCGCCGAGGCGGACGTCCTCACCTGCTGGCGCGAGGTCGTCGGCGAGCAGTTCTGGGTCGCGAGCCGCGACGAGGCGATCGCCCTCGGCTGGTTCGGGGACGAGATCGACGAGCGCGTGTACGGACGGATCGGGGACGTCGTCGCGGCGGCCCACGACGACGTGGCCATCACGGCCTCCGTCAACGAGCCCCACGAGTCCGCGATGACCGGCATGCACGGGTCCATGACCCCCGCCGAGCAGCTCGTCCCGCTGCTCGAAGTGCGCTTCTGACCCCCTCCGCCCTCCCCTCTTCTCCACGCCCCGAAAGGTCCCCGCCCCGTCATGCCCGAGCTGGTCTTCTTCTCCGGAACCATGGACTGCGGGAAGAGCACCCTGGCGCTCCAGATCGCCCACAACCGCGACGCGCGCGGCCTCCAGGGCGTGATCTTCACCCGTGACGACCGGGCGGGCACGGGCAAGCTGTCCTCCCGGCTCGGCCTGGTCACGGAGGCGGTCGAGGCGCCGCGGGGCATGGACCTGTACGCGTACCTCGTCGGCCAGCTCTCCCAGGGCGGCAAGGCCGACTACGTGATCGTGGACGAGGCGCAGTTCCTCGCCCCCGAGCAGATCGACCAGCTCGCCCGCATCGTGGACGACCTCGAACTGGACGTCTTCGCCTTCGGCATCACCACCGACTTCCGCACGAAGCTCTTCCCCGGCTCGCAGCGGCTGATCGAGCTGGCGGACCGCATAGAGCAGCTCCAGGTCGAGGCCCTGTGCTGGTGCGGCGCCCGGGCCACGCACAACGCCCGTACCGTGGGCGGGGAGATGGTGGTCGAGGGCGAGCAGGTCGTGGTCGGCGACGTGAACCGCCCGGCGGAGGAGGTCGGTTACGAGGTCCTCTGCCGCCGCCACCACCGCAAGCGGATGACCGCGACCTCGGCCCGCGCGGGCGCCCTCTCCCCGGACGTCCTCCCCGTCAACCACGCCTGACGCACCTGCCCGGCCGGGGAGGGGATCCGCCGACCCCCGTCCGACGGCTCCCCTCCCCGGCCGAGCAGGTCCCGGCTCAGCGCCAGGTCTGGTTGCGGCCGCCGTTGCACCGGATCGTCCGCAGCCCGAACTCGCTGTCGTCCAGGCACTCGCCGGTGGCCTGACTCTGGAGGGTCACCTTGTCGCCGCTCTTGTGCGGGAACCAGCTCTGCTCGCGCGACGAGTCGCAGGTCCGGGTGTCGAGCGTGACGCCGTTGTCGTAGAGGCACTCGTTGGTCGCGATGTTCCGGAGCTGACGGGTGCCGTCGTTCCACGCGCGCACGTTCCACTGCTGGTGGACGCCGCCGTTGCAGCCGTATCCGCGCAGGCCGTACTGGCGGCTGTCGTCGAGACAGGACCCGGTGGCCATGTTCGCGAACGTCTGGATCACGTCGGCCGTGCGCAGGACGCCGACGTCGGTGCCCGCCCCGGCGTGGGCGGCCGGCTGGGCCCCCACCGCCGTGGTGCCGGTGGCCAGGAACCCGGCCGCGGCCAGAAGCGCGAGGGCCCCCGTGCGGAAGGAATGCGAACGCATCTCTCTTCTCCTCTCGTCGTGCCGCCGCGAGCGACTCCGGCGACTCCGCGCCGGCCGGACCCGGTGACACACCGGTCGATGCGTGGCGTGGCCGGTCGGCGCGGGCCCACCGTAGGTTCGGGACCGGTGAGGGGGCCAAGCTTTCGAGCCCCGTCGAAACCACCGGTCCGTACCCGGCCGGTGGCCGGTCAGAGGAGGCGCGAGCCCGGCTCCAGGAGGGCCATGCCCATCGACGTCACGGTGTGGAGGACCGCCTTGCCCTCGCGCCGGGTGGTGATCAGGCCGGCCTTGCGGAGCACCGAGGTGTGGTGGCTCGCGGTCGCCGGCGAGATGCCGAGCCGGCGCGCCAGATCGGTGGTGCTGCGACCGTCCGCCGCCGCCTCCAGGACGGCGGCGCGGGTCCGCCCCAGCAGCTCCTCCAGGGCCTGACCGGTGGACGCGTCGCCGCCGTCCCACAGCGTGCCGCAGGCCACGGCGTCGGTGACGGTCGGGACGGCGAGCACGGGGGCCTCGTCCGGATCCAGTGCGGGATGCATCAGTTCGGCCCGCCGCGTGGAGAACACCGTGGGGGCGATGACGAGACCGCGCCCGTTCAGGTGCACGTCCGCCTCGTACGGATGCTCCAGTTCGAGGACCGGCGGCCGCCAGCGCAGCACCGGGCCGCACAGGCTCTTCAGCAGGTGCTCGACCCCGCCCTCGGCCATCGCGTTCACGTACGCGGCGCGGACCTCGGCCAGATGCGCGCGCACCCCGTCCCAGTACGGGGCGACGGTCACGCTGTGGCAGGCCCGGAGGGCCGTGGCGACCTGGAGCCACGTCTCGCGGTCGCCGTCCACCAGGTTGCGGGCCCAGGTGCGGTGCGCGGGACGGAAGCGGATGTTCTCGAACTCGGCGCGCAGCAGGGCGGGAGGGGCGCCGAGCAGCCGGTCCAACGCCTCCTCGATGCACGCCGAGTCGCCCGCCAGGCTCCGCACGTCGACCTCGGGGCCCAGGGGCGGCAGCAACGCGACGAGGGGCCGCGCCCGTTCGTCCAGGCGCCCCCGGACCGCGACCTGCCAGCGCCGGAAGGCGGGGCCGGCGTCGGGGGCCCGCAGCAGCTTCACGCTGTCGAACGTCTCGGCCGCCGTACCGATCGACGCGGCCACCCGGGTCCGCATGAGGTCCTGGGCCGTGAAGTGGATCCGTTTCACCGAGCGTTCCGTTCCCGTGTTCCCGTGCGCACACGTCAGTCTGGGATCCGGGACGGTGGCCGCACAACGCCCGATCAGGCCAGGTGCCTTCGGCGGGGAGCCGGGGGCAGGAGGGGAGCGGAAGTTCTGCTTTCCGGGTGCGTCCCAGTCCGCGGTCGCTGGTCGTCCAGGCCCGCCGGACAGGGGAACCGCACCAGCATCTGCACGGCGTGGCTCCTCCTCCGGTGCCCTTCCAGATCCCTCCCGCCGTGGCGCACTTCGAGAACCGCCTGGCCGAACAGGACGGGATCACCCGGGCCGTCGAGGAGCACACCGGCCGGGCCGCTGGTCGTCGTCACCAGCCGGGGCCGGCTCCACGACCTCGACGGCGTGGTGAGGGTCGAGGTGCCCGTCGAGCCGCCGGCGGTGGAGGACGCCGTACGGTTGCTCGGGTACACCGTGGACCACCCCCGGCCGAGCGCGGAGCCGGACGCCGCGTACGAGGGCCTCGGGCCGGAGGCGCACGGCTCTACCGCCTGCTCTCGTGCTGCCCGGGCGGACCTCCTCGTGGCGAACCGTCGTCCTCGACGGCGAACTCCGGACCGGGCACCAGGGTGAACCGGACGGCGACGAGCACGGCCCGCTGCCCGCAAACGGTTCATTCCGCCGGAAACGCCGTCAATCGGTCGAGTGCGGCGCCGTTCACGGGCGCCGTCCCCGTCAGCGTCCCGAGCAGGGCCTGGGCCAGGACGGTCGCGGTGCCGATGCGGGTGTCCTCCTCCTCGGCTCCGGTGACCCGGTCGATCACGGCGTCCCGTACCGCCCGCGAGATGTCGGGCTCGCCGAAGAGTTCGGGGAAGGAGAGCGCCGTCATGCAGACGCCCACGTTGGCGGAGAGGATCGACTGGCCGGCCCGTTCGGGGGGCATGCGCAGGCGGCCGGCGTCGCGGCAGCGCTCCACGGCCTTCAGCAGGATCGCCTGGGCCTCCTTGATGGCCTGCGGCTTGGCGTCGCCCGTCGGCGTGAACATCAGGCGGTAGAGGTACGGGTTGCGCAGCGCGAACGTGACGTGGCTGTCCCAGGCCGTGCGCAGGTCCGCCACCGGGTCGTCGGTGAGCGGGTTCCGCCTCTTCTCGGCGAGGAAGCGCGCGAAGCCGATGTCGGCCACCGCCGTGAGCAGCCCCTGCTTGTCGCCGAACTGCCGGTAGATCTCGGGCATGCCGACCTTCGCCCGGTCGCAGATGGCCCGGGTCGAGATCGCCAGCGCGTCCTTGGTGGCGAGCAGTTCCTCGGTCGCTTCCAGGATGCGCTCTCGGGCCGTCGACATGCTCCCACGGTAGCAGCGCTAACAGGCCGGACCTGGGTGAATCCTCGTCCCTGAGCTCCGGGGCCGTAGCGGTGACCACATTCTTGTAATCATTGATTACGAGCTGTGTTAGCGTTGCAAACGTTCGCGGGCGGCCCCGCCGGAGCCGTCCCGCCCGACCGAAAGGAACCGCCATGACCGCGTCCACCACCCTGCGCGAAGTGATCGGCCTCCCCCAGGAGCCGCCGCGGCTGGGGGAGTCGGCCCTGATCATGATCGACTTCCAGAACACCTACCGCGCCGGCGTCATGCGGCTCGACGGGGCCGAGGAGGCCGTGGCCGCCGGCGCCCGGCTGCTCGCGGCCGCCCGCGCCGCCGGCGCGCCGGTCGTCCACGTCGTCAACGACGGCGGCGAGGGCACCCCGTACGACATCCGGGCCGAGATCGGCGCCATCAGCGACGAGGTCGCCCCGGTCGAGGGCGAGAAGGTGGTCGTCAAGCGGTTCCCCGACGCCTTCCACGCCACGGACCTGGAGGAGGTCCTGAAGGACCTCGGCGCCGGCGGCGACCTGATCCTCGCCGGGTTCATGACCCACATGTGCGTCCTGTTCACCGCCCAGGGCGCCTTCAACCGCGGCCACCGTCCGACCGTCGTCGCCGAGGCCACCGCGACCCGCCCCCTGGAGGCGCCGGACGGCACCCTCCTGTCGGCCGACGCGCTGGCGGCCGCGAGCCTGACGACGGTCTCCGACCTGTTCGGGACGGTGGTCCGTACGGTCGACGACATAGTGGACCCCGCCCCGGCCCCGACTCCGGTCTCCTGACGCGCCGGGCACCAGGCGGCGCCGGTCCGTACCGGTCGGCGCCGGTCCGCACCGGGAGTTCACCCAGGGTGTACCCGGACATCCCCCGTCGATCGTTCGAAGGTCGCCCGCCTCGGCGGTAATGACGTCCGGCCCGTGCGTGACGACCCCACCTCCGGGCGTTCCGCGCCGTACGACCCCTGGAGGACGCGTGCCCCCCGTCGCCGAGACCGTGCTCGACGAAGTCGAGGCCGAGGGCGGCGAGGACGCGGGACCCGGGCCCCGGACCGGCGCCCCGGCCCGGCGGGGGGCGCGGGCCGCGGGCGCCGCCGCCCTCCTCACCGCCGTGCTGTTCTGCCTCGCGACCGCGCTCTCCCGCAGCCACCCCTTCGGCCCGGTGACCAGGAACGTCGTCGACCTGGGCCAGCAGTACCTGCCGTACCACGCCTACTGGCGCTCCTTCCTCCGCGGCGAGACGCACGGCGACGCCTTCCTCAACTGGAACTCCGGCTTCGGCGCCAACTTCCTCGGCGACGTCGGCACGTACCTGAGCAGCCCCGTCGACCTGCTCGTCGTGTTCTTCCCGGCGGACCGGATCGAACTCGCGCTGTACGTCGTCACCGCCGTCAAGATCACCGCCGCCGGGGCCGCCATGGCGGCCCTGCTCCTGCGGCTGCGCCCCGGCCCCTGGCCGGTCGCCGCCGCGCTCGGCACCGCGTACGCCCTCTCGGGCTGGACCTTCAACTTCGGCTCCACCGTCCCGATGTGGCTCGACGGGCTCGCCGCCTTCCCGCTGCTCTGCCTGGTCGGCGAGTGGGCCCGCACCGGCCGCCGCCCCGTCCTCGGGCCGCTCGTCGTCGCCCTCGCCTGGATCGCCAACTTCTACACCGCGTACATGGCGACCCTCGGCGCGGCCGTCGTCCTCGCCGTCCGGCTGCTCACCGCCGAGGAGACCGCCACCGTCCGGCGGCGCCTCGCCGGGGCGCTGCGGGCCGCCCGGAGCGTCCTCGTCGGCGTCGGGCTCGCCGCACCGCTCGTCGCGGTCGTCTTCCTCGGCACGAAGACCGCCGACCCCACCCCGGAGGTCACCTTCGCGCCCGCGGCCTGGACGGACGTCCTCGCCCGGTTCCTGCCCGCCACCGCGAGCACGGCCAGCCCCGCCCTCTTCATCGGCACGCCCGCTCTGCTCCTCGCCCTCACCCTGCCCTTCAACCGGGCCGTCGCCCCGCGCGTCCGGGCCGCCCTGACGGCCGCCGTCGTCCTGGTGACGCTCTCCCTCCAGTGGGAGCCCACCCATCTGCTCTGGCACGCGGGCGCCTCGCCCAACGGCGTCCCGTACCGCCAGGCCTTCGTCCTGTGCGGCCTGCTGCTGATCGCGGCCTGGTTCTCGGTCGCCGGGGGAGTGCCCCGGCCGGCCGCGCTCCTCGCGGGCGGCGCCCTGCTCGGCGGCCTCGCGTGGGCGGCCCGGGGGAGCGTGGACATCGACCGGTGGACCTTCCCGGCCTCCGGCGCGGCCGTGCTCCTGGCGCTGATCGCCGCGCTCCTCGCCCTGGCGGCCGCCCGCAGGGAACCCTCGGGAGCCGTCGGCGGCAACCACCGGGACTCCACCGGTACCGCCCCCGAAGCGCCCACCGGCGACAACCGCGAGAACTCCACCGCCACCGCCCGACAGGACTCCGCCCGTACCGCCCTCAAGGCACCCGCCCGCCCCGCCCGCCTCCTGCCCGTCCTCGCCGTCCTCCTCCTCGTCGCCGCCCAGGCGGGCGAGGCGGCCGTCACCGGGAAGCGGATCGAGGAGCAGCAGCGCGCCGAGGTCGCCTGGTCGCCCCGGACCGGCCCCTGGCACGAGGCCGCGGCGCGCGAGGTGGCCCGCGCGGACGCCTGGCCCCGCCACCGCACCGACCCCGGGGAGGTCCCCGGCGGCAACGACGTCCTGCTCGTCGGCGGACAGGGCGCCGACCACTACAGCAGCCTCACCTCCGAGACGACCTCCCGCACCCTCGTCTCCCTCGGCTTCGGCGCCTACGCCAAGGGCCGGCACCCGGTCACCCTCGACAACCCCGTCACCGACGCCCTGTTCTCCGTCGGCACCCGGATGCGCTCGGAACCCGCGGAGCCGGTACGGCAGGACGCGCCGCCCCGCGCCACGGTCACCGCCACCACCGTCCCCGTGCCGCCCCTGGTCACCGTCCGCCCCTCGGCGCGACCGGCGGGCCCCTCCGGGGACTCCGCCTTCGCCCGGCAGGAACGACTGCTCGGCGCCTCCGTGTACGAGCTGCCCGCCCCCCGCCGCACCGGCCGCGCCCTCGCCGCCCACTGCCCGGCCGGCTCCGAAGTCTGGTTCTGGGCGCCCGAGTACCGGGGCACGGCCACCCTCGCGGGGCAGCGGCCCGTGAGGTTCGACGGCAAGCCGCCGGCCGTCAGCGCGGCCATGGGCGCCCTCGGCACCGTGCCCGCCTCCGGCGAGGTGCGGATCGCCCTCGACCCCGAGGGCAGGGCGCGACTGCCCCGGGAGCCGGTCGGCTGCCTGGTCCGCGCCCGGCTCGACACCGCCGTGGACCGGCTCACCGCCACCGGCGCCACCCGGGTCCGCACCACCGGACACACCGTCACCGCCGCACTCCCGCCGGGCAGTACGGGCGTCGCCGTCCTCGCCGTGCCCCGGATCTCCGGCTGGAGCTGCGCCGCCGGGGACGCGGACCTCCGCCCCGCGCGCGCGTACGAGGGGCTCGTCGCCGTCCCCCTCGACGGGCGGGCGGACACGGTCCACTGCTCCTTCCGGCCGCCGGGCCTCCGGCTGGGCGGCGCCGTCGGCGCGGCCGCGCTCCTCGCGCTCGCCGCGACGGGCGTCCTGCACCGCCGGCGGTCCCGCGGGTGACGGCCTCCGCCGACCTCCCCCGCTTTTCCGGGAGGACGGCGAACGTTCACCCGCCGTGCACGCACGGCTCGTTCGCCCGGAGAAGGGGAGCGTTACCGTACCCGCCGTCAACGGCGTTCCATCGTCCGATCCAGCATGGGGAAACCGAGTGCCGAAACTGTCCGTCGTCGTACCGTTCCACAACGTCGGGGCCTACGCCCCCGACACCCTGCGCAGTCTCGCCCACAACGCCGATCCCGCATTCGAGTTCCTGCTGGTCGACGACTGCTCGACGGACGACACCCCGGAGATCCTCGACCGCTGGCGCGACCGCCTGCCGAACGCCACCGTCATCCGGCACGAGACGAACCTGGGTGTCGCCCAGGCGCGCAACACCGGGATCGACGCGGCGCGCGGCGACTACCTCACCTTCCTCGACGGGGACGACTGGTACGCCCCCGGCCACCTGAGCGCCGCCGTCGCCGGAATCTCCCGCCTGGACTGCGACTTCGCCCGCACCGACCACGTCCTGTCGGAGGGCCGCAAGCGCCAGATCCGCTACGCCCCCGCCAAGCGGCGCGACACCGTGATGGACCCCAGGGACGGCATCGCGCCGGCCAGCATGGTGACGATGGTGGACTATCCCTTCGTCCCCTTCGGCATTTACAGCAGCCGCCTCTTCGAGAACGGCGCATCCCGTTTCGAAACGTCCCTGAGGACCGCCGAGGACCGCCTCTGGATCTGGCGGCTCCACCTCAAGGCCCGCACCTTCGCGGCGCTCTCCCTGCACGGCGTCTTCTACCGGCGGGGCGTCACCACCTCGCTCACCCAGATCACCGACAACCGGCAGCTGGACTTCATCCCCTCGTACGACCTCCTGCTCGACGACGTCTCCCGGGACGCCGAGGCGGACCGGTTCCTGCCGAAGGCGGTCCGCACGTACTGCGCGATGATCGCCTTCCACATGGGCAAGGTCGGGAAGTACGACCCCGCCGTCGCCGAACGGCTGCGCGCCGACGTCGGCGACGCGCTGCGCCGCATGCCGCAGCGGGTCCTCGACGAGACCCTCGCCACCATGGACACCCGCCGCGGCACCCTCCTCCGGAGCCTGCGCGAGACCGGAAGGACCGCCTGAACCATGGCCTCCGACACGACTCCCGGCGCGGCCCCCGCCCCGGACGCCCGCCCCGTCCAGGTCTTCCAGGTCTCCACCCTCTACGGCGCCGCCACCCTGGCCGCCGCCCTCGACGCCGGGCGGTTCGGGCCACGCGGGGACTCCCGCCGGCTCCTGCTCATTTCGCGCAACGCCGAGATCCCGGAGACCGCGCTGCGCCTGGAGGCCATGACCGGCTACGGCCGGATCGCCGCCCGCTTCGACGGCGTCCTCGACTGGAACGAGACGATCCACCCGTACCACCCCGCCGCCTGGGCCCCCCGTCCCGAGGAGGCCCCGCTCTGGCAGCGCGTGCTGCGCACCGCCTGGGACCTGGGCGACGCCCCGGTGGAGCTGGCCGTCGAGTCCATCCAGGTCAACCCCGCGAAGGCGCTCGCCGTCGCCTTCCCCGAGAGCTCCCTGCACGTCTACGCCGACGGCCTGATGAGCTACGGCCCCACCCGCAACGACCTCGCCCAGTCGGTCGCCTGCCGCGTCCGCCGGGTCCTCCACCTCGACCTGGTGCCGGGCCTGCGGCCCCTGCTCCTGAGCGAGTACGGCGTCGAGCCCGAACTCGTCCCCGACGACGCCTTCCGCGCCGTCCTCGCCGAGATCGCCGAGGAGGCGGCCGACGACCCGGCGCTCGCGCGGGCGGCCGCCGCCGGGCCCACGGCCCTCCTGCTCGGCCAGTACCTCGCCGCCCTGAGCCTCCTCACCGCCGAGGAGGAAGAGGAGCTGCACGTGCGGATGCTGCGCGGGGCGGCCGCCGCCGGACACCGCTCGATCGTCTTCAAGCCGCACCCGAGCGCCCCCGTCCGCTACTCCCGGGCCCTCGACGAGGAGGCGGAACGGACCGGCGTGCGCCTGACGGTCCTCGACGGGCCGCTGCTCGCCGAGACCTTCTACGAGCGGTGCAGGCCCCGGCTCGTCGTCGGTTGCTTCTCCACGGCGATGCTCACCGCCGCCGTGTACTACGGCGTGCCCGTCGCGCGCGTGGGCACGGCCGAGGTCCTGGCACGGCTCACCCCCTTCGAGAACAGCAACCGCATCCCGCTCACCGTGGTCGACCACCTCGTCGCGGACCTGGAGCGGGGCGAGGAGCCCGCCGTCCCCGGGCCTGCCCCCGCCTCGCTCACGCCCCTGGTCCGGGCCGTCGGCTACTGCATGCGGCACGGGAGCCACCCGGGGCTCCGGGAGGAGGCCGCCCGCTTCCTGGCCGCCCACCACGACGCCCCCGGCACCGCCCACCACTTCGACGCCGAACGGCTGACCCTGCTGGGCCTGCCGGGCGGAACGGCGGCCCCGGCCCCGGGCGCCGCGTCCCGGCTGCGCCGCAGCCTCGCGCGCAGCCGCCGCGGCTGAGCGACCGGGGCTGAGTGACCGCGGCTGAGCGACCGGGGCCGACCGGCCGCGGTCGCACGAGTACGCGGGCCGCCCCGGTCGGCGCCCGACCAGGTCAGCGCCCGACCGACCTGACCAGGGTGAAGACCGCGCCCTCCGGGTCCGCCACCAGGGCGAGCCGCCCCGCCGTGCCGTCGCGCGGCGGGGACAGGACCCGGCCGCCGAGCTCCACGACGAGCCGGGCGGCCGCGTCCACGTCCGCCACCTCGAAGTACGTCATCCAGTGCGGCCCCCGGTCCCGGGGCAGCGCGTCGCCGACGCCGTGCAGGGACGCCACGGGGGTTCCCTCCACGAAGAGCGTCGCGTAGTCGTCCCCGGGCGGGTCGGCCGGCTCCAGCTCGAAGCCGAAGACCGTCCGGTAGAACTTGCCGATCGACGTCTCGTACGTGAGGAGCTCGTTCCACACCGGGGTCCCCGGCGGTCCCGCCGTCGCCGTGCCGTGGTGCGCCTCGGCCTGCCAGATGCCGAAGACCGCGCCCATCGGATCGGAGCAGATCGCCATGCGGCCCGCCTCGCCGGCGTCCAGCGGGCCCACCGCGACGGTGCCGCCGCAGCCCCGGACGCCCTCGGCGGTCTCGTCGGCGTCCTCGGTGGCCAGGTAGGGGGTCCAGGCGATGCGCAGGTGCCGGTCGGCCGGCAGCCGGCCGATGCCCGCCACCTCCTTGCCGCCGAGCAGGGCGCGGACGTACGGGCCGAGCTGCTCGGGGCCGGGCACGAACTCCCAGCCGAAGAGCGCCCGGTAGAACTCCTGCGTGGCGTCAAGCCCGTGCACCATCAGGCTCACCCAACAGGGTGTGCCGGGTGGGCGCCGAGTCGCCTCGGTCATCGTCACCCTCTCCTCGGACCATCGTCGTGGCCGTGCCCCCGTCCGGCGGTGAAACCGGTGGTGGCGCGGTGCGCCCCGGACGCACCACGTCGTGGCGCGCTTCCGCGGGGAAGACGCCGGGTCCGTCCCGCGCGGCCGTGCGGCTGCGCGAGTATGGCATCCATGAAGCCCATCATCTCCGCAAGCGAACTGCTGAGCGAGTCGGCCGGGGCCCGGCCGCCGGTCCTCCTGGACGTCCGCTGGGCGCTCGGCGGCCCGCCCGGGCGGCCCGCCTACGAGGCCGGTCACCTGCCCGGCGCGGTCTACGTCGACCTGGACACGGAACTCGCGGGACCGCCCGGGAGCGGCGGCCGCCACCCGCTGCCCGACCCGGAGGTCTTCGGCGCCGCGATGCGCCGCGCGGGTGTCTCCGCGGACCGGCCGGTCGTCGTCTACGACGGCGGCTCCGGCTGGGGCGCCGCCCGCGCCTGGTGGCTGCTCCGCTGGGCGGGCCACCCGGACGTGCGGGTCCTGGACGGGGGCCTCGCGGCCTGGACGGGCGAGCTCACGGAGAAGGTCCCCGCGCCCGAGCCGGGCGACTTCCGGCCGGAGCCGGGCGCCCTCGGCCTCCTCGACGCCGACGGGGCGGCGGCGTTCGCCCGCTCGGGGCTGCTCCTGGACGCGCGGGCGGCCGAGCGCTACCGCGGGGACGTGGAGCCGATCGACCGCGTCGGCGGGCACATCCCGGGCGCGGTCTCGGCCCCGACGACCGAGAACGTCGGTGCCGGGGGCCTCTTCCTGGCCGCCGACGCCCTGCGGGACCGGTTCACGGCCCTGGGCGCGGCCGAGGGGACCCCGGTCGCGGTCTACTGCGGCTCCGGCGTCTCCGGCGCCCACGAGGTGCTCGCCCTGGAGATCGCGGGCATCCCGGCCGCCCTCTACGCCGGCTCCTGGTCGGAGTGGTCCGCCGACCCGTCCCGCCCGGTGGCCACGGGCCCGGACCCGCAGTAGGGCCGGACACGACGGGGCCCGCGCCGTAACCGTGGCGCGGGCCCCGTCGTACACCTCCGTCACCTCCGTACGGAGGTCAGTCCTGCTTCTTCCTCCGGGTGCCGAAGACGATCTCGTCCCAGCTGGGCACCGCCGCGCGCCGCCCCGGGCGGACGCCGTCCGCCTCGGCCTGGCGGTCCGTGGTGCCGGTGAGGCGGTCGCGGTGGCCCGAGACCGCGCGGGGCATGAGGACGTCGGCGTACGCGGCGCCCGCGCCCGCCGAGGCGGCCGGCGCCGGCGGCTCCTCCGCCTCGGGCTCCTCCACGGGCTCGGAGGAGTCCGGCTGCTCGGGCACGACCATGTCGCCCCGGAAGCTCGGCACGGCCTCCAGGAGGCTCGTCAGGGAGTCCCGCTCGTCCTCCGCCTCGGGCGGCGGCGCGGGGGCCCGCTCCAGCTGGCGGTCCAGGGCGCGGTCGAGCGGCCGGTCCCGGGGCAGCCGGGCGATGCGCGGCACGAACGGGAAGCTGGGCTCCGGTGCGGCGGCGATCGTGTCGTCCGTCTCGCCGATCAGGGCCCGCGCCTCGTCGTCCACGGCCTGGACGAGCCGCCGGGGCGGGTCGTACGTCCAGCTGGCCGTGTGGACCTCGCCCGCGACGCGGTAGACGAGCAGCACCTCCCAGGTGCCGTCGTCCCGCCGCCAGGAGTCCCACTGCACGGTGTCCTTCTCGGCGCCGCGCAGCAGCAGCCGCTCCTGCACCGCCTCGCCGAGCTGGGGGCCGCTGTTCTCCCCGGGCCTGCGGACCGGGGTCTTGCGGGCCCGCTCCGCCATGAAGGCGCGCTCCGCGAGCACGGGGCCCTCGAAGCGGCGCACGCGGTCGACGGGGATGCCGGCGAGCTGGGCGACCTCCTCCGCGGAGGCACCGGCTCGTATCCGCGCCTGGATGTCGCGGGGGCGGAGGTGGCTCTCCACCTCGATCTCGATCTGGCCGAGGCGCGCGCGGTCGTTGCGCACGGCGGCGCGGAGCCGCTCGTCGATCGGAAGTGTGTACTCCGTGCTGTCAGCAGCCTTCAGCACCAGTCGTGTGCCGTCGTTGGAGACGGCCACGACACGCAGTTCGGGCATGGGGACCTCCCGGGTGGTGCCTGCCGACGTCACGTGCGTCGCTGCTTCCGCTAGTCGAGTGTGGCCTGCCCGGGTGCAGCCTGCCACTACCTTGCCGAGTTGCCCGCGTGTCGGGCGTGGACCCTGGAACGCCGTTATGGCACGGTTACCCATCTGCTACACGGAGTGACTGGCGGTCACTCTGTGCAGCCGGTTCCCGTGCGATGCCGAGCGCCGCCGGTTCGAGTGCCGTCTCCGGCTCCCTTCCCGCGATCCCGGGCACCCGTGAGGGCGCCCGGACCCAGGTTTCGTCAATGTACTCCATTCGGGCCACCTGGGTGGACCGGCGCGCCGCCCAACTTCTCGGGCGGTGCGGGAGTTGAGTCTCCGCGCCCTTCCCCCGCGCGTGGCGCTCTTCACAGAAAGAGCGGAAACGGAACTATTCACTTCCCCCATTTGTCCCTTCTGGGTGCAAGGCACCCGGATGAGTCGGCAGGGGTTGGAGATGCGCCAGAGGTCGGAGACCGACACGGACGAGCCGAAGGAGGCGAAGGCGGAGGAGCGGGAGAAGGGCGAGGAGACCGGCAGGAGAAGGGTCGACCTGAGCGTGGCCCAGGTCTCGGGCAGCGCCCTGGCCGCGGTCATCGCCGCCAAGCTCGCTTCCACCCTCGGGGTGTACGGCACGATCGTCGGCGCCGGTGTGATCAGCGTCATCGCCACCTGCGGCGGTCCGTTCTTCCAGTACGTCTTCCGGCGCACCGGCGAGCAGGTCCGCGGCGCGACCGCCGCCGCCAGGCCGAGGCCCCGCCGGCTCCCGCTCGCGGCCCGGACCGCCGCCGTACCCCGCACGGACGACCCCACCCTGCTGCTCGCCACGGTCCCGCCGCCCCTCCCCGAGCGGGAGGAGTTCGGCGAGGCGACCGTCCACGGCACCCGGGTCCGGGGCTGGAAGCGCCCGGTGATCGCCGCCGCCCTGGTCTTCGGCGTCACCATGGGCGGCATCACCGCCTACGAACTGGTCGCCGGGGAGGACTTCGGCGGCCGGCAGGGGACCACCACCTTCGGCTCGGCCGTCCGGGGCGGCGGGCACGACGGACGGGACGCGCCGGACCCGGGCGGGGAGACCACGCCCGCGCCCTCCGGTTCCTCCGACGGCACCGGGCGGCCCGGGGACGGCACCCCCTCCGGCCCCGGCTCCACCCCGAGCGGGGACGGCCGGAGCTCCGGGCGGCCGGACACCGGACGGACCGGGACCCCGTCGGCCGAGCCGGCCCCGTCCCCGCCCACCGACGGCGGGACGACGCCCGCGCCCGTGCCGACCGGCCCCACCACGGGACCGACCGCCCCGACCGGGGAGCCGTCCACCGGCACGGGACCGACCGGGGCCCCGACCGCCCCGTCGGCCCCGGCACCGGAGGGACCCGACACCGGAACGGGCGCGGAGCCCGGAACCGAATGACGCCGCATCGGACGGGAACGGCCGCCACGCACCCGCGTGGCGGCCGTTTTCGCGCTCGGCGGGGCGCTCTCAGTCGCCCAGGATCCGCCGCAGGTGGTCGTTGGCGAAGAGCCGGTCCGGGTCGAGCCGGTCGCGCAGCGCCGTGAACTCGGCGAAGCGCGGGTAGACCTCGGAGAAGTAGGCGGCGTCGCGGGTGTGCAGCTTGCCCCAGTGGGGACGGCCCCCGTGCGCCGTCATGATGCGCTCCACCGCGGTGAAGTACGCCCGGTGGGGCGTCCCCTTGTAGAGGTGGACGGCGATGTAGGCGGTCTCCCGGCCCTCGGCCGTGGACAGCGCGATGTCGTCCGCCGGGGCCGTGCGCACCTCCACGGGGAAGCTCACCTTGAGCGGCGACCGCTCGACCATCGCCTTGACCTCGCGCAGCGCGGCGACCGCGGCCTCGCGCGGCAGCGCGTACTCCATCTCCACGAAGCGCACCCGGCGCGGGGAGGTGAAGACCTTGTACGGGATGTCGGTGTACGTACGGGCCGACAGGGCCCGGCTGGAGACCTTGGCGAGGGCGGGGACGACCGGCGGCACCGCCCTGCCCAGCGAGCAGGCGAGCTGGAAGACCCCGTTCGAGAGGAGTTCGTCCTCCACCCAGCCGCTGATCCGCCCGGGAGGGGCGGCGGGGCCCGCGCTGCGGTTGTTGCGCTTGGTGTTGCAGTTGTCCGTGTGGGGGAACCAGTAGAACTCGAAGTGCTCGTTCTCCGCGTGCAGCGCGTCGAACTCCGAGGTGACCCGGTCGAAGCTCATCGGCTCCTCGCGCGCGGTGAGCAGGAAGACCGGCTCCACCGCGAAGGTGATCGCGGTGACCACGCCGAGGGCGCCGAGCCCGATCCGGGCGGCCGCGAAGACCTCGGGATTCTCCTTCTCCGAACAGGTCAGCAGCTGCCCGTCGGCCGTCACCAGTTCGAGGGCGCGGATCTGCGCCGCTATCGACGCCGAGTCGCGGCCCGTGCCGTGGGTGCCGGTGGAGACGGCCCCGGCGACGGTCTGCTCCATGATGTCGCCCATGTTCGTGAGCGACAGGCCCTCCCGGGCCAGCGCCACGTTGAGCCGCTTCAGGGAGGTGCCCGACTCGACCGTCACGGTCATCGCCTCGCGGTCGATCCGCCGGATCCCGGTCAGCAGCCCCGGCCGGATCAGCACGCCGTCGGTGGCCGCGATCGCGGTGAAGGAGTGGCCGGTGCCGACCGTCTTCACCCGCAGCCCGTCCTCGGCGGCCCGGCGCACCGCCTCGGCGAGCTCCTCGGCCGAGGCCGGGCTCACCTCGCGGACCGGCCGGGAGGTGACGTTCCCCGCCCAGTTACGCCACGGACCGCTCGCCGTCCTGCTGCTCCCCGACCCCGCTGTGGTCGTCCCGCTCACGCTGCCCCTCCCGCTTCGGCGCCGGCGTGCGCAGCCGGCGGTGTCCGAGGAGACCCACCACGACCGCGGCCGCGCCCGAGACGACGGGCACCACGTACCCCGCCTCCGCTCCCGACGCGTCGACCACCCAGCCGGCGGCCGAGGAGCCGAGCGCCACGCCGATCGCGAGACCCGTACCCGTCCAGGTCATGCCCTCGGTCAGCTTGGTGCGCGGTACGTGCGCTTCGACGAGGGCCATCGTGGTCACCATCGTAGGTGCGATGGAGAGGCCCGCGACGAAGAGCGCCACGGCCAGCAACGGCAGGTTCCCGGCCAGTAGGAGGGGGATCATACTCACGGCCATCGCGCAGACGCCCAGCAGCCACCTGCGGGACGGCTCGCCCTTGAGGTGGAGCAGCCCGAAGACGGCCCCGGCCAGGCAGGAGCCCAGCGCGTAGACGGCCAGGACGAGGCTGGCGGCGGCCTTGTGCCCCTGCTCCTCGGCGAAGGCCACGGTCACCACGTCCACCGAGCCGAAGACGGCGCCGGTGGCGACGAAGGCGAGGACCAGGACCCGCAGACCGGGGGAGCGGAGCAGGGAGGCGTCCCGCTCGCCGCCCCGCCGGGGGTGCGGCCGGGGCTCCGTGGCGCGCTGCGCGGTCAGCCAGAAGACGCCGATCGCGAGGAACACCCCGGCGAGCAGCGGACCGGCCTCGGGGAACCAGGTCGTGGACAGGCCGATGGAGATGATCGGGCCGAAGATGAAGCACACCTCGTCCACGATCGACTCCCAGGAGTACGCCGTGTGCAGGCTCCGCCCCTCGCCCCGGTAGATCTCCGCCCAGCGGGCCCGGATCATCGCGCCGACGCTCGGCACGCAGCCGATCGCGGCGGTGAAGAGGAAGTACGTCCAGTCCGGCGCCCCCCGCTGCACGCAGAGGAGGAGCCCGGCGCCCGCGGCCAGCGACACCAGCGTCACCGGCCGGAGCACCCGGCGCTGCCCGTGCCGGTCGACCAGGCGCGAGACCAGGGGGCCGAGGAACGCGGCGGACGCCGCGAGCGTCGCCGAGAGCGCGCCGGCCAGCCCGTACCGGCCGGTGACCTGCGAGATCATGGTGACGATGCCGATGCCCATCATGGACAGGGGCATCCGGCCGAAGAACCCGGCGACGGAGAACGACGCCGCTCCGGGCGCCGCGAAGATCGCGCGGTAGGGACTGGGCAAGAGGGTCTCCGGAATCTCCGTGCTTCGGAGCTGGCTCCGCGCGACGACTCGTCACGCGCCCCTGCGCGACCGCCGGGCACGTGTAGTTAACAGCTAAAGCCTACGGCTTTGAACTGAATGGGTCACCCCCCTTTTCGGACGGCCCGCGCCGACGCCCGCCGACACCCCTTCCGACGGGCCGCGCCACCCGCCCCCGGGCCCGGGTGGGAGGATCGGTGCCATGTCCGATCAGCACGATCCCGCCCCGTACGACGCCCTGCTGCTGCTCTCCTTCGGCGGTCCCGAGGGCCCGGACGACGTGGTCCCGTTCCTGGAGAACGTGACGCGCGGCCGCGGCATCCCGAAGGAACGGCTCAAGGAGGTGGGGCAGCACTACTTCCTCTTCGGCGGCGTCTCCCCGATCAACGACCAGAACCGCGCCCTCCTCGACGCGCTGCGCAAGGACTTCGCGCAGGCCGGACTCGGCCTCCCGGTCCACTGGGGCAACCGGAACTGGGCGCCGTACCTCACCGACACCCTCCGGGAGATGGTCACCGACGGACGGCGCCACATCGCCGTCCTCACCACCAGCGCGTACGCCTCGTACTCCGGCTGCCGCCAGTACCGCGAGAACCTCGCCGACGCGCTCGCGACCCTGGAGGCCGAGGGGCTCCCGCTGCCCCGCGTCGACAAGCTCCGCCACTACTTCAACCACCCCGGCTTCGTCGAGCCCATGACCGAGGGCGTCCTCGCCTCCCTCGCCGACCTCGACCCCGCCGTGCGCGACGGCGCCCACCTGGCCTTCACCACGCACTCCATCCCCGACTCCGCCGCCGACACCTCGGGACCGGCCACCGGGCACGGCGACGGCGGGGCCTACGTGCGCCAGCACCTCGACGTGGCACGGACGATCGCCGACGCCGTCCGCGAGCGGACCGGCGTCGACCGCCCCTGGAAGCTCGTCTACCAGTCCCGCAGCGGCGCCCCGCACATCCCGTGGCTGGAGCCCGACATCTGCGACCACCTGGAGGAGCTGCACGGCGCCGGGGCGCCCGCCGCCGTCATGGTCCCGATCGGCTTCGTCTCCGACCACATGGAGGTCCTGTACGACCTCGACACCGAGGCCACGGCCAAGGCGGCCGAACTCGGCCTGCCCGTCCGGCGCTCGGCCACCGTCGGCTCCGACCCCCGCTTCGCCGCCGCCGTCCGCGACCTCGTCCTGGAGCGGGCCGCGACAGAGCGGGGGACCAGGGTGGAGCGGTGCGCCCTGGGCGCCCTCGGACCCTCCCACGACCTGTGCCCCATCGGCTGCTGCCCGGCAAGGACGGAACGACCCGCGGCGGCCGGCGCCGACAGCCCCTACGCATAGGAACCCCGCCCGTGCGGGTGAAGCAGGTGACCAAGTGAAGCCGTACGCGCAAGGAGATCCCATGACCGAGGTTCCCGACCCCCTGCTCACCGAACTGCGCGAGCTCGCCCTGGAGGCCGCCCGGCGGGCCGGAGCGCTGCTGCGCGACGGCCGGCCCGACGACCTGGCCGTGGCGAGGACCAAGTCGAGCCCCATCGACGTGGTCACCGAGATGGACATCGCCGCCGAGAAGCTGATCACCGACTTCCTCGCCGAGCACCGCCCGCAGGACGGCCTCCTCGGCGAGGAGGGCGCCGCCACCCCCGGCACCAGCGGTGTCCGCTGGGTCATCGACCCGCTCGACGGCACCGTGAACTACCTCTACGGCCTGCCCACCTGGGGCGTCTCGATCGCCGCCGAACGGGACGGCGAGACCGTCGTCGGCGTGGTCGAGGCCCCGATGCGCGGCGAGACCTACCACGCGGTCCTCGGCCGCGGCGCGTACGCGGGGGACCGGCGGCTCGCCGTCCGCCCCTCGCCCGCGTTCGACCAGGCCCTGGTCGGCACCGGCTTCGCCTACGTGCAGACCCGGCGCGCCCACCAGGCCGAGGTGGCCCGGCAGGTGATCCCGCGCGTCCGCGACATCCGGCGCGGAGGCTCGGCCGCCCTCGACCTCTGCGACGTCGCCGCGGGCCGCCTCGACGCGTACTACGAGCGCGGCCTCAACCCCTGGGACCTCGCGGCGGGCGCGCTGATCGCCCGCGAGGCGGGCGCCCTGACCGGCGGCCGCCCGGGGGAGCCGGAGTCCGGCGACCTGACGGTGGCGGCCTCCCCGGGCCTCTTCGCACCCCTCCAGGAGCTCCTGGAGGAGCTGGGGGCCTGGCACGACTGACCCCGTCCCGCACGCCCCGTACATCCCGTACGGGCGAGGGCCCCGGTGCCGTCCGTGGCACCGGGGCCCTCGCGCGGGCGTACGGCTCCGCCGGTGGGAGCGGGCGGGGTCAGGCGCCCGGCGCGGCCACCTCCACACCGTGCTCGGCGGCCAGGCGGTGCAGGTCCTCCAGCTCCGCCTGCTCCACCTCCACCAGGTAGTCGTCTCCCGTCTCACGCGCCCGCGTGAGGTCCGTCTGCGTGGTCCTGATGCGCTGCAGCAGGCCGGCGGTGAAAGCGTCCATCGTGCGCCCCCTCGTCATGGGTCGAGTGGCACGGGGGTGTGCCGAGGGTGGGTCGGATCACGCACCGTGGTCTCTGGGGGACAGAGAGCGCCGGGTGGTACGCCACATACAGGGCGTGATCGCGGGGTGTGCAGTCGTCCTCCCCAGCCCTTTCCCCGGGGAAACCTCAACTGGCCCGCGAATCAGGTGAATTCTCGGCGCCCCTCGGCGGGGTCCCGCCCGCCCCGGGCCCGCACCGCCGCCTTACAGCCGGTTTACGCGCGTACGGGGCAGGATGGACACCCACAGTCAGCTCAGGTACCGGCCGGTCCCCGTCCCGGGTCGCGGCTCAACGGAAGGATGTACGACGTGCGCGTACTCGTCGTCGAGGACGAGCAGCTGCTCGCCGATGCGGTGGCCACCGGACTGCGCCGGGAGGCCATGGCCGTCGACGTCGTGTACGACGGAGCGGCGGCCCTGGAGCGCGTGGGGGTCAACGACTACGACGTCGTCGTCCTCGACCGCGACCTGCCCCTCGTGCACGGCGACGACGTCTGCCGCCGGATCGTCGAGCTGGGCATGCCCACCCGCGTCCTGATGCTCACCGCCTCCGGCGACGTCAGCGACCGCGTGGAGGGCCTGGAGCTGGGCGCGGACGACTACCTCCCCAAGCCCTTCGCCTTCACCGAGCTCACCGCGCGCGTGCGGGCCCTCGGCCGGCGTACGACCGTCCCCCTCCCGCCCGTCCTGGAGCGCGCCGGCATCAAGCTCGACCCGAACCGCCGCGAGGTCTTCCGCGACGGCCGCGAGGTCCAGCTCGCGCCGAAGGAGTTCGCCGTCCTGGAGGTCCTCATGCGCAGCGAGGGCGCCGTCGTCTCGGCCGAGCAGCTCCTGGAGAAGGCCTGGGACGAGAACACCGACCCGTTCACCAACGTGGTCCGCGTCACCGTCATGACCCTGCGCCGCAAGCTCGGCGAGCCCCCCGTCATCGTCACCGTGCCCGGCTCCGGGTACCGGATCTGAGCCCATGGCCACCACCCCAGCGCCCCACCCCCAGGCGCCTCCCAAGCCGACCTGGGACCCCAGGGACCCGGTCCGCCCGCTCCTGCGCCCGACCATCCGGATACGGCTCACCCTGCTGTACGGCGGGATGTTCCTGATCGCGGGCATCCTGCTGCTCTCGATCATCTACCTCTTCACCGCGCAGGCCCTCAGCGACAGCGCGGCCCAGCTGCCCTTCAAGGTGGTCGACGGCACGGTCCAGCCGACCACCTCCTGGTGCGAGCTGCCCGTGAAGAGCACCGGCGACCAGCTCAACGACGCCGTCACGCTCTGTCTGCGGCACCAGGGCGACCGGGCCCTGGAAGACCTCCTGCGCCGCTCGCTCTTCGCCCTGCTGGGCCTGAGCATCATCGCCTTCGCCTTCGGCTACGCCATGGCGGGACGGGTGCTCTCCCCGCTCGGCCGGATCACCCGCACCGCCCGCCAGGTGGCCGGCTCCGACCTGTCCCGGCGGATCGAGCTGGACGGCCCGGACGACGAGCTCAAGGAGCTGGCCGACACCTTCGACGAGATGCTGGAGCGCCTGGAGCGGGCCTTCACCGCCCAGCAGCGGTTCGTCGCGAACGCCTCGCACGAGCTGCGGACCCCGCTCGCGATCAACCGCACCCTCCTGGAGGTGCACCTCTCCGACCCCGGGGCGCCCGTGGAGCTCCAGCAGCTCGGCAAGACCCTGCTCGCCACCAACGAGCGCAGCGAACAGCTCGTCGAGGGCCTGCTGCTGCTCGCCCGGAGCGACAACCAGATCATCGAGCGCAAGGCCGTCGACCTCGCCGAGGTCGCCGAGCGGGGCATCGACCAGGTGCACGCGGAGGCCGAGGCCAAGGGCGTCGAGATCCGGGGCGAGCGGGCACCCGCCGTCGTCCAGGGCAACGGCGTCCTGCTCGAACGGATCGCCCTGAACCTGCTCCAGAACGCCGTGCGGTACAACGTGCCGGAGGGCGGCTGGGTGGAGGTCGCCACCGAGGTCGAACACGGCCGGGCGGTGCTGCTCGTCTCGAACACGGGACCCGTGGTCCCCGCGTACGAGATCGACAACCTCTTCGAGCCGTTCCGGCGGCTCCGGCAGGAGCGGACCGGCAGCGACAAGGGGGTCGGGCTCGGCCTGTCGATCGCCCGGTCCGTGGCCCGCGCCCACGGCGGCCGCATCATGGCGGAGCCCCGCGAGGGCGGCGGCCTCGTGATGCGCGTCACTCTGCCGATCTGACACACTGCACGTGCCGACCGGTTCCGTTCGCTTTGCGCGGAATTCCGTGACCTCACTCCTGAGACGCTCATGTGTGATCGATCACAGGAGGGGGTGTGCGGACACCCACTCTCCGTGACGGGTAAATCCCTCCGAAAACCGGGAAAAGTCCGGGTTTCCGGGCCCCTGAATGACGGGAAGTACACGGGGTGGCACCCGCGAGGGACGCCCGCGGGACCGTGTACGGTCCGGTTCGCCACCCGAAGCCGATCACTCGTGAGAGGGCGCGACGGGTGTCGATTGAGTAACAGACCTTGATGTGAGGCAAAATCTCCGCCTCAGGTCGGGCACAAGTCCGACCTCTCACGCGTTACGTGCGCTGGAGACACCGCAACCACCCAGAGGGGGAGAGCGACATGGCAACGGATTACGACACCCCACGCAAGACCGACGACGACGTCGACTCGGACAGCCTTGAGGAACTGAAGGCCCGCCGGAACGACAAGTCGACCTCGACCGTCGACGTCGACGAGTTCGAGGCCGCCGAAGGCCTGGAGCTTCCGGGCGCCGACCTCTCGAACGAGGAGCTGGCCGTCCGGGTCCTGCCCAAGCAGGCGGACGAGTTCACCTGCATGAGCTGCTTCCTCGTGCACCACCGGAGCCAGCTGGCCCGGGAGAAGAACGGTCAGCCCATCTGCCGCGACTGCGACTGAGAACGCTCGGCCGTGGCAGGCGACACACCGTCCCGGAAGCGGCGTCTGCGGCTCCCCGGGAGCTCGCGGACGGACAAGGGCGGACCAGGCCCGGCAGAGGGCGCCCAGGAGGCCCCCGACGCCGAGCCCACCGCCTCCCTGCCCTCCCTCGGCGCACGTGACGACGAGCGGGGCCTACCGGCCTCGCTCGAAGCGGTCACCGCACCGGAGGCGGCACCCCTCCCCGCGGAGCGGGGCACGGGGCAGGACGACGGGTCGCCCGTCGAAGCACGACGAGCCGGGCGCCTCGACGCCGTCAAACGGCTCGCCGACCCCGCACGGGGCCGGCTCGACAGACTGAAGATCGACCCCGACCGGATCGACGCCGTCCGGCGCGGCGTCGCGCAGGGCGTGAAGCGCGGCGGAGACAGCGCCAGGGCCGGCATCGGTCATCTGGCCGACCGGCTGATCGACCTCGCCCCGCGGATCCCCGTCCGCGACCTGGCGACCCTGCGCAAACAGTTCCCCGGGCTCGGCCCCGAGGAGATCGCCGACAAGCTCGTCACCGGCGCGGCGAACGCCTCCTCGACCGTGGGCGCCGGCATCGGCGCCGCCGCCATGCTCCCGGTCCCCCCGGCCATGCCCGCCGAGCTGGCGGCCGAGATCACCGGCGTCGCCGCCGTGGAACTCAAACTCATCGCCGAACTGCACGAGGTGTACGGACTGCGGCCCCCCGGCCGGCTCACCCAGCGCTCGGCGGCCTATCTGACCTCCTGGGCCGAGGAGCGGGGCATCGACCCCACCAAGCCCACCACCGTCAACGCGGCGCTCGGCGGACAGCTCAAACGCGAACTGCGCCAGCAGATCATGAAGCGCATGGTGCGCAACCTGCCGAACCTCATGCCGTTCATGGTGGGCGCCGCCGTCGGCGCCGTCATGAACCGCCGCGACACCAAGAAGCTCGCCTCGCGCATCCGCAAGGACCTGCGCGAGCGCCAGATCCCCTGGGACGCCCTCCCGGAGCTGCCCCCGCTGGAGCAGCCCGAGAACCCCGAGGAGCTGGGCTTCTAGGCCCCCTGCGCCGCGTGGGCGGCACCTTCGGCATTCAGCCCTCGGTGCCGGTCCGTACGGCCTCGACGGCCGCCTCCAGGGCCTCCGGCTCGCGAGTGGACAGGTACACGTACGGCGTCGGGTCCGCCGGGTCCGTCACCTCGATCCGCACCGCCCGCGGCACGTAGCTGCGCATCAGCATGAAGGCGCGCGGATCGGCCTTGTGCGTGCGCCAGGCGCGCGCCTCCTCCGCGTCGAGGACCTCGACCGCCCCCAGGGCGGAGACCGGGATCCGCGCGTCCCCCGCCACCAGCGAACCGGCCACCACCCGGACGCGGGCGGAGCCGTACGAGGAGACCGCGGCACCGGCGAGCACCGCCGCCACGATCAGACCGCCCAGCATCGGGACCGTGCCGAACGGGAACATGATCAGACCGCCCGACAGGCCGAGCAGGCCCGCGATCGCCCACCAGGAGCCGGGCGCCGTCAGCCGCTCGTCGAAGCGCGGCGCGGCCGGGGCGGCGGAGGACTCGGGGGAGGGGGCCGGGGACGGTACGGAAGGCTGCATGCGTCCAAGCTTGGCACGGCGCGACCCGCGTCCGTCCGCGCGGGTAAGGTCTGCGCCTGTGACTGCAACATCTGCCGCCCTCACCCCGCCGGCCGACGCCATACCGCCGGTACGCCACCCCGACGCACCGGCCCCCGGCGAGCTGCTCGGCTCGCACTACGGGCACTGTTTCGGATGCGGCGGCGGGCAGCCCCACGGCCTCCACCTGGAGGCGCGGGCGGGCGAGGGCGTGACCGTCACCGCCGAGTTCACGGTCACCGCCGACCACCAGGGCGCCCCCGGCCTCGCGCACGGCGGCGTCCTCGCCACCGCGCTCGACGAGACCCTCGGCTCCCTCAACTGGCTGCTGCGGGTCATCGCCGTGACCGGACGCCTGGAGACCGACTTCCTCCGGCCCGTGCCGGTCGGCACCGTGCTCCACCTGGAGGCCGCCGTCACCGCCGTGCACGGCCGCAAGCTCTACTCGACCGCCGTCGGCCGGATCGGCGGGCCCGAGGGCCCCGTCGCCGTCCGCGCCGACGCCCTCTTCATCGAGGTCAAGGTCGACCACTTCATCGACAACGGGCGCCCGGAGGAGATCCGGGCGGCCATGTCCGACCCCGACCAGGTCAGGCGCGCCCGCGCCTTCGAGGTGAACCCCTGATGCGCAACCCCGTCGACGTACTGATCCGGCGCGTGGACCCCGAGGTCCCCATCCCGGCCTACGGACACCCCGGCGACGCCGGCGCCGACCTCGTGACCACGGAGGCCGCCGTCCTGGCCCCCGGCGAGCGCGCCGTCCTGCCCACCGGCGTCTCCCTGGCCCTCCCCGACGGGTACGCCGCCTTCGTGCATCCCCGCTCCGGCCTCGCGGCCCGCTGCGGAGTGGCGCTCGTGAATGCCCCGGGGACGGTGGATGCCGGGTACCGTGGAGAGATCAAGGTGATCGTGGTCAATCTCGACCCGCGCGAGAGCGTGCGGTTCGAACGATTCGACCGGATTGCCCAACTCGTCGTCCAGCAGGTCGAGAAGGTGCGCTTCCACGAGGTGGCGGAACTTCCCGGTTCGGCGCGGGCCGAGGGGGGCTTCGGGTCCACCGGCGGCCACGCCGCCGTGGACGGCACCACGGGTGGGAATCGATACGCTTCGGTCGTATCCGACCGGGAAGGACAGTGACGTGTTCGGACGTCGCAAGAAGAGCGGTGCCGCCGAGGACGCGGCGGGCGAGGCCGAGCAGGTCGTCGACGCGGTGGAGGACGAGGACGCGGCCGCGCCGCGCCGGGTGAACCTTCCGCCCGCGCCCCGGCCCGACGGGCCCTGGGACATCTCCGAGGTCACCAAGCCCGACGAGGGCCGCGTGGACCTCGGCGGGATCTTCGTACCCGGCGTCGAGGGCATGGAGCTGCGGGTCGAGGTGGCGGGCGACGCGATCGTCGCGGCCACCGTCGTGCTGCGCGACAGCGCCGTGCAGCTCCAGGCCTTCGCCGCCCCCAAGAACGAGGGCATCTGGGGCGAGGTCCGTGACGAGATCGCCACGGGCATCGTGGAGCAGGGCGGTGTCATCGACGAGGTCGAGGGACCGCTGGGCTGGGAGCTGCGCGCGCAGGTCCCCGTGCAGCTGCCGGACGGCAACCGGGGCGTGCAGCTCGTGCGCTTCGTGGGCGTCGACGGGCCCCGCTGGTTCCTGCGCGGAGTGATCTCCGGGCAGGGCGCGGTCCAGCCCGAGGCGGCCGGCCTCCTGGAGCAGATCGTCCGCGACACCGTGGTCGTCCGCGGCGACGGCCCGATGGCCCCGCGCGACCCGATCGTCCTCAAGCTGCCGAACGACGCGCAGATGGTGCCGGACGGCGTGCAGCAGGAGGAGCAGGAGAACTCCCGCTTCTCCGGCGGCATGGGCCAGCTCCAGCGCGGCCCGGAGATCTCCGAGATCCGCTGAACGACGGGCTGCGGAAGCCCATGGACAAGGCCGGTGGGCCGTCCCCCGACCGCGCGGTCGGGGGACGGCCCACCGGCGTTTTCCGCCCTCCCCCGGTTGTCCACAGGCCGGAGCCCCGCCCCTGGCCCTCCGGCCCCGCGCCGGACCATACTGGCGAGCGCACACGTTCGAAGAGGGGGAGCACACGGTGAGCGAGAGCAGCACGGGGTCCGCGACGGCCGTCGTCGAGGACCCGGCGGACCGGCCCATGGTCCGCGTCGAGGACCTGCGCCGCTCGTACGGCACGGGCGAGGCCGCGGTCCACGCCCTGCGCGGCGTCTCCTTCGACATCCCGCGCGGCGAGCTCGTCGCGCTCAAGGGCCGCTCCGGCTCCGGCAAGACGACCCTGCTCAACCTCGTGGGCGGCCTCGACAGCGCCGACGGCGGCCGGATCGTCATCGACGGCACCGACCTCTCCACGCTCGGCGAGAGCGGGCTCCTGGAGCTGCGCCGCGACCGGATCGGCTTCATCTTCCAGTCCTTCGGTCTCCTCCCGATCCTCTCCGCCGCGGAGAACGTGGGCGTCCCCCTGCGGCTGCGCAGGGCCGACCCGAAGGAGCGCGAGGAGCGGGTGGCCCTGCTGCTCGGACTGGTGGGCCTCGCCGACCACGCGGCCCAGCGGCCCGGCGAGCTCTCCGGCGGCCAGCAGCAGCGCGTCGCCATCGCCCGCGCCCTCGCCAACAGGCCGGCCCTGCTCATAGCCGACGAGCCGACCGGCCAGCTCGACGCCGAGACCGGCCTCGCCGTCATGCAGCTGCTGCGCGCGGTGGTCCGCAGCGAGGGCTGCACGGCCCTGGTCGCCACCCACGACCCCCAGCTCCTCGGCCTGGCGGACCGGGTCCTGGAGCTGCGCGACGGCGAGATCCTGGAGACCTGAGGCTTAGGGCCTGTCCGGCATCAGGATCACGTCAATACCGCCCCGGACCGTTCTCCGCGTGCGGGGCGTCCGATCGGCTGGACGTATGGTCGGTCCATGGGACGCGGCAAGCTACGCATCTACCTCGGCGCTGCGCCGGGCGTCGGCAAGACCTACGCGATGCTCTCCGAGGGCCACCGCCGGGTGGAGCGCGGCACGGACTGCGTGGTGGCGTTCGTGGAGCACCACGGACGCCCGCGCACGGAGACCGTGCTGCGCGGCCTGGAGCAGGTGCCGCGCCGCACCCTGGAGCACCGGGGCGCCGCCCTCACCGAGATGGACGTCGACGCGGTCCTGGCCCGCCGCCCCGCGGTCGCCCTCGTGGACGAGCTCGCCCACACGAACGCGCCCGGCTCCCGCAACCCCAAGCGGTGGCAGGACGTCGCCGAACTGCTCGCGGCCGGCATCGACGTCGTCTCCACCGTCAACATCCAGCACCTGGAGTCGCTCGGCGACGTGGTCGAGGCGATCACGGGCGTGCGCCAGCGGGAGACCGTCCCCGACGAGGTCGTGCGCCGGGCGGACCAGATCGAACTGGTCGACATGAGCCCGGAGGCGCTGCGCCGCCGGATGGCCCACGGCAACGTCTACACCTCCGACAAGGTCGACGCGGCCCTCTCCAACTACTTCCGCCCCGGCAACCTCACCGCCCTGCGCGAGCTGGCGCTGCTCTGGACCGCCGACCGGGTGGACGAGTACCTCCGCAAGTACCGGGGCGAGCACAACATCCGCTCCACCTGGCAGGCCCGGGAGCGCATCGTCGTCGGCCTGACCGGCGGACCCGAGGGCCGCACCCTCATACGCCGGGCCACCCGGCTCGCCGAGAAGGGCGCCGGCGGCGAGGTCCTCGCCGTCTACATCGCCCGCAGCGACGGCCTCACCGCGGCCTCCCCGAAGGAGCTGGCCGTCCAGCGCACCCTGGTCGAGGACCTCGGCGGGACGTTCCACCACGTCATCGGCGACGACGTCCCCACCGCGCTCCTGGAGTTCGCCCGCGGCGTCAACGCCACCCAGATCGTCCTCGGCTCCAGCCGCCGCCGGTCCTGGCAGTACGTCTTCGGCCCCGGCGTCGGCCAGACCGTCGCCCGCGACTCCGGGCCCGACCTGGACGTCCACATCGTCACCCACGGCGAGGTCGCCAAGGGCCGCGGCCTGCCGGTGGCGCGCGGCGCCCGCCTCGGCCGCTCCCGGATCCTCGCCGCCTGGACGATCGGCGTCGCCGGACCCGCCTGCCTCGCCCTGCTCCTCACCCATGTCGACGCCGACCTCGGGCTCGCCAACGACATGCTGCTCTTCCTCGCCCTGACGGTGGCCGCCGCGCTGCTCGGCGGGTTCCTGCCGGCGCTCGCCTCGGCCGCCGCCGGCTCGCTCCTCCTCAACTGGTTCTTCACCCCGCCCGTCCACCGGCTCACCATCGCCGACCCCAAGAACATCGTCGCCCTCGCCGTCTTCCTCGGCGTCGCCATGTCGGTCGCCTCGGTGGTCGACCTGGCCGCCCGCCGCACCCACCAGGCCGCCCGGCTGCGCGCCGAGTCCGAGGTGCTCTCGTACCTCGCGGGCAGCGTGCTGCGCGGCGAGACCAGCCTCGACGCGCTCCTCGAACGGGTCCGCGAGACCTTCTCCATGGAGTCGGTCGCCCTCCTGGAGCGCGAGGACGAGGTCGAACCGTGGACGCCCGTCGCGAGCGTCGGCCCCCACCCGGCGGCCCGCCCGGAGGAGGCGGACGCCGACATGCCGGTCGGGGACCGCCTGGCGCTCGCCCTCTCCGGCCGGGTGCTGCCCGCCGAGGACCGGCGGGTCCTCGGCGCCTTCGCCGCCCAGGCCGCCGTCGTCCTCGACCGGCAGCGGCTCGTCGGCGAGGCGGAGGAGGCCCGGAAGCTGGCCGAGGGCAACAAGATCCGCACCTCCCTGCTCGCCGCCGTCAGCCACGACCTGCGGACCCCGCTCGCGAGCATCAAGGCCTCCGTCTCCTCCCTCCGCTCCGACGACGTCGAGTGGTCCGAGCAGGACCGGGCCGAGCTCCTGGAGGGCATCGAGGCCGGGGCCGACCGCCTCGACCACCTCGTCGGCAACCTCCTCGACATGTCCCGGCTCCGCACCGGCACCGTCGCCCCCCTCATGCGGGTCGTGGACCTCGACGAGGTCGTCCCCATGGCCCTCGGGGGAGTGCCGGACGGCAGCGCCGAGCTCGACATCCCCGAGACGCTGCCCATGGTCGAGGTCGACAAGGGCCTCCTGGAGCGGGCCGTCGCCAACATCGTGGAGAACGCCGTGAAGTACAGCCCCGGGGGCGTGCCCGTCACCGTCGCCGCCAGCGCCCTGGGCGACCGGGTCGAACTGCGGGTCGTGGACCGCGGCCCCGGTGTCCCCGACGAGGCCAAGGACGGCATCTTCGAGCCCTTCCAGCGCTTCGGCGACGCCCCGCGCGGCTCCGGCGTCGGCCTCGGCCTGGCGGTGGCCCGCGGCTTCGCCGAGGCGATGGGCGGGACCCTCGGCGCCGAGGACACCCCGGGCGGCGGCCTCACCATGGTGCTCACCCTGCGGGCCGCGCGCGGCGGGCCCCCGGCCCACGCCGCCGACCTGCCGGCCCACGCGGTGACCTGAACCGCGCCCCCGCCCCGTACCCGTACCACTGCCCCGTCCGCCCGTACGGCGGCCGAAAAGGAAGGCGTTCCCCCATGACCCGGGTCCTCGTGGTCGACGACGAGCCCCAGATCGTCCGCGCCCTGGTGATCAACCTCAAGGCGCGGAAGTACGAGGTCGACTCCGCCCCCGACGGCGCCACCGCCCTCCGGCTCGCCGCCGACCGGCACCCCGACGTCGTCGTCCTCGACCTCGGCCTGCCCGACATGGACGGCGTCGAGGTCATCAAGGGCCTGCGCGGCTGGACGCGGGTGCCGATCCTGGTCCTCTCGGCCCGGCAGACCTCCGACGAGAAGGTCGAGGCCCTCGACGCGGGCGCCGACGACTACGTCACCAAGCCGTTCGGCATGGACGAACTGCTCGCCCGGCTGCGCGCCGCCGTGCGCCGCAACGAGCCGGTCGGCGTCCCCGAGGGCGGGATCGCCCTGGTCGAGACCGAGGACTTCACCGTCGACCTGGCGGCGAAGAAGGTCCACCGCGACGGCCGGGACGTCCGGCTCACCCCCACCGAATGGCACCTCCTCGAAGTCCTCGTCCGCAACGGCGGCCGCCTGGTCGGCCAGAAGCAGCTCCTCCAGGAGGTCTGGGGACCCTCGTACGGCACGGAGACCAACTACCTCCGGGTGTACATGGCGCAGCTCCGCCGCAAGCTGGAGCGCGACCCGTCCCACCCGCGCCACTTCGTCACCGAACCGGGCATGGGGTACCGCTTCGAACGCTGAACGGAGTGCCGTACGGAGGGGTGCCCCGGGCCCGGTCCCGTGACGGCGGCGGCCGGTACGCTTTCTGTATGAGTGCTGCACCGCGTACAGAGAAGCCGGCCGGAAGGTTCCGCCGGATGCTCGACCGGCTCTCCTCCTCCGTCGAGGACCTGGAGTCCGAAGAACTCCAGGAGGACGCCGAGGCGTCGGGCTGCACGCGTATCTCCGACTGCTCCGACCGCCAGATAGTCAAGGTGACTGGTACCTTGCGCACGGTCACGCTGCGCCCCCGGGCCGGCGTGCCCGCTCTTGAGGCCGAGCTCTTCGACGGCACGGCGCCGCTCGACGTCGTCTGGCTCGGCCGCCGCTCCATCGTGGGAATCGAGCCCGGCCGCAGGCTGATCGCCTCCGGCCGGATCTCCATGAGCCACGGACGGCGGGTCCTCTTCAACCCCAAATACGAGCTCCGACCGCTCGGACAGGAGTAGCCGGTGACGTCCCTCGACAAGCCGACCAGCACGGACCAGGGCGACCAGGACGCCCGCGCCTCGAAGGAGGCCACCGAGGCCGCGCTGTTCGAGGCCTTCGGCGGTCTGCGGGGCATGGTCGAGACGGTCGTGCCGGGCCTGCTGTTCGTCACGATCTTCACGATCAACAAGAACCTGTACGCCTCGGCGATCGCCGCGGTCGCGGTCTCCCTCGTCCTCGTCGTCGTCCGGCTGATCCGCCGCGACACCGTCAAGCACGCCTTCAGCGGCGTCTTCGGCGTCGGCTTCGGCGTGGTCTTCGCGATGATGACGGGCAACGCCAAGGACTTCTACCTGCCGGGCATGCTGTACACGCTGGGCCTCGCCCTCGCGTACATCGTCACGGCCATGGCCGGAGTGCCCCTGATCGGCCTGATCCTCGGCCCGGTCTTCAAGGAGAACCTCTCCTGGCGCACCCGCAACCCGGGCCGCAAGAAGGCGTACACCAAGGCCAGCTGGGCCTGGGGCCTGATCCTGCTCGGCAAGTGCGCGATCCTCTTCCCGCTGTACTTCTGGGCCGACCCGACCCGGTTCGGCTGGGTCTCGGTCGCACTGAAGATCCCGCCGTTCCTGCTCGCGGTCTATCTGACCTGGGTGTTCCTGGCGAAGGCCCCGCCGCCGATCGACGTCTTCGCCGAGATGGAGGCGGAGGAGCGCGCGGAGAAGGCCCGCAAGGAGGCGGCCGCGGCCGAGAGCCGGCCGGAGGTCTGAGACCCGGGGCCTGAGACCCGGGGCCGCCCGGCCCCAGGGACGTACACCGCATGCACGGAGAAGGGCCCGGACCTGATGAACAGGTCCGGGCCCCTTCCGTACGACAGCCCGCCGTCAGGGCGTCTCGCGACGCACCTGCAACAGGTCCTCCAACTGCTCCTCACGGGCCTGCGCGGCCACGAACAGCAGCTCGTCACCGGCCTCCAGGGTCTCCTCGGGGCTCGGCGTGAGCACCCGCGAGCCGCGGATGATCGTCACGAGCGAGGTGTCCTGCGGCCAGTCCACGTCCCCGACCGAGGTGCCGGCGACGGCCGACTCCGGCGGAAGCGTCAGCTCGACCAGGTTCGCGTCGCCGTGGCTGAAGCGCAGCAGCCGGACCAGGTCGCCGACGCTCACCGCCTCCTCCACCAGGGCCGACATCAGACGCGGCGTCGAGACGGCCACGTCCACGCCCCACGCCTCGTTGAACAGCCACTCGTTCTTCGGGTTGTTCACCCGGGCGACCACCCGCGGCACGCCGTACTCGGTCTTGGCGAGCAGCGAGACGACCAGGTTCACCTTGTCGTCGCCGGTCGCCGCGATCACCACGTTGCAGCGCTGGAGCGCCGCCTCGTCCAAAGAGGTGATCTCGCAGGCGTCGGCGAGCAGCCACTCCGCCTGCGGCACCCGCTCCACCGAGATGGCGGTCGGCGCCTTGTCGACGAGGAGCACCTCGTGCCCGTTCTCCAGGAGCTCGCCCGCGATGGAACGGCCCACCGCACCCGCGCCCGCAATGGCGACACGCATCAGTGACCACCCTCCTCGGGACCCTCGGCGAAGGCCTCCTCGACCTTCGCGATCTCGTCCGTACGCATCATCACGTGCACCAGGTCGCCCTCCTGGAGCACCGTCTGCGAGGAGGGGATGACGGCCTCGCCGAGCCGGGTCAGGAACGCCACGCGCACCCCCGTCTCGTCCTGGAGCCGGCTGATCTTGTGGCCGATCCAGGCCGGCGAGGTGTGCACCTCGGCGAGCTGCACGCCGCCGCTCGGGTCCGTCCACAGCGGCTCCGCGCCCGAGGGCAGCAGCCGCCGCAGCATCTGGTCGGCGGTCCAGCGGACCGTCGCGACCGTCGGGATGCCCAGGCGCTGGTAGACCTCGGCGCGGCGCGGGTCGTAGATGCGCGCCGCCACGTTCTCGATGCCGAACATCTCGCGCGCGACCCGCGCCGCGATGATGTTCGAGTTGTCACCGCTGCTCACCGCGGCGAAGGCCCCGGCGTCCTCGATCCCGGCCTCGCGCAGCGTGTCCTGGTCGAACCCCACGCCCGTGACGCGCCGACCGCCGAAACCCGACCCCAGGCGACGGAAGGCCGTCGGGTCCTGGTCCACGACCGCGACCGTGTGCCCCTGCTGTTCGAGGGTCTGCGCGAGAGCGGCTCCCACTCGCCCGCAGCCCATGATGACGATGTGCACGTCCCCTTACCCCGCACTCCTGATCGCCTTGCTGACCTGCGAAAACAACCTGCTCACAACTTTCCTCGCCCGATCCGCCCGGGCCGCGGCGGGCGACGCCCTGCCGGGTCGCCCGCTCCGAGCTTAAGCGGCAACACCGACGGGGACCGCATCCGAGGTGGTGGGCGGAAAGATTCCGTATGGATCCGTGAGGACAAGGGGGTCGCGGTGAACTCGGCTCTTTTCGAACGCTTACGATCCTCTCCGTGTCCAAACTGACCGACGTGCCCAAACGGATCCTGATCGGGCGGGCCCTGCGCAGCGACAAGCTCGGAGAAACGCTCCTCCCGAAGCGGATCGCCCTCCCCGTCTTCGCCTCCGATCCGCTCTCCTCGGTGGCGTACGCACCCGGCGAGGTCCTCCTCGTCCTCTCCGCAGCAGGTCTGTCGGCCTACCACTTCAGCCCCTGGATCGCGCTCGCGGTCGTCGTCCTGATGTTCACGGTCGTCGCCTCCTACCGGCAGAACGTGCACGCCTACCCGAGCGGCGGCGGCGACTACGAGGTCGCCAACACCAACCTCGGGCCGAAGGCCGGACTCACCGTGGCGAGCGCCCTGCTCGTCGACTACGTCCTGACCGTCGCCGTCTCCATCTCCTCGGGCATCGAGAACCTCGGCTCGGCGATCCCCTTCGTCGTCGAGCACAAGGTCGCCTGCGCGGTCGCCGTCATCGTGCTGCTCACCCTGATGAACCTGCGCGGGGTGAAGGAGTCCGGCACCCTCTTCGCCATCCCGACGTACGTCTTCGTCACCGGCGTCTTCCTGATGATCGCCTGGGGCGCATACCGGGGCATCGTCCTCGGCGACACGATGAAGGCCCCCACCGCCGACTTCGAGATCAAGCCCGAGCACCAGGGACTGGCCGGCTTCGCCCTCGTCTTCCTGCTGCTGCGCGCCTTCTCCTCCGGCTGCGCCGCCCTCACCGGCGTCGAGGCCATCTCCAACGGCGTCCCCGCCTTCCGCAAGCCCAAGTCGAAGAACGCCGCCACCACGCTCGCCCTCATGGGCGGCCTGGCCGTCACCATGTTCTGCGGCATCATCTTCCTGGCCATGGCCACCGACGTGCGGATGGCCGAGAAGCCCGCCAGCGACCTGATCCACAACGGGGTCCCGGTCGGCCCGGACTACGTCCAGCACCCGGTCATCTCGCAGGTCGCGGCCGCCGTCTTCGGCGACGGGACGTTCCTCTTCGTCGTCCTCGCCGCCGCCACCGCGCTCGTCCTCTTCCTGGCCGCGAACACCGCGTACAACGGCTTCCCGCTCCTCGGCTCGATCCTCGCCCAGGACCGCTACCTGCCGCGCCAGCTGCACACCCGCGGCGACCGCCTCGCCTTCTCCAACGGCATCGTGCTCCTCGCCGGCGCCGCCATCCTCCTCGTCTGGCTCTACGAGGCCGACTCGACCCGGCTGATCCAGCTGTACATCGTCGGCGTCTTCGTCTCCTTCACCCTCAGCCAGACCGGCATGGTCCGGCACTGGAACCGGCACCTGAGGACCGAGCGGGACCCCGCCAAGCGCCGCCACATGATCCGCTCCCGCGCGATCAACGCCTTCGGCGCCTTCTTCACCGGCCTCGTCCTGGTCGTCGTCCTCGCCACCAAGTTCACCCACGGCGCCTGGGTCGCCCTGCTCGGCATGGTGATCTTCTACGGAACGATGACCGCGATCCGCAGGCACTACGACTCGGTGTCCGCGGAGATCGCCGCCGCCGAGGAGCGGCCCGACGAGTACGTGCGCCCCTCCCGGGTCCGCTCCATCGTCCTCGTCTCCAAGCTCCACAAGCCCACCCTCCGCGCCCTGGCCTACGCCAAGCTCATGCACGCGAACGAGCTGGAGGCGCTGACCGTCAACGTCGACCCGGCCGAGACGAAGGCGCTCAAGGAGGAGTGGGAGCGGCGCGGCATCAACGTCCCGCTCAAGATCCTCGACTCGCCGTACCGCGAGGTCACCCGCCCGGTGATCGAGTACGTCAAGAGCCTGCGCCGCGAGAGCCCGCGCGACGCCGTCTCCGTCTACATCCCCGAGTACGTCGTCGGCCACTGGTACGAGCACCTGCTGCACAACCAGAGCGCCCTGCGCCTCAAGGGCCGGCTGCTCTTCACCCCGGGCGTGATGGTGACCTCGGTCCCGTACCAGCTCCGGTCCTCCGAGGCCGCGCGGAAGCGGGCCAGGAAGCGCCAGGACTGGAACGCGCCGGGCGCGGTCCGCCGGGGCCCGGTGGAGAAGGGCCAGCGGGAACCGGCCGGAAAGAACAACTAGACTGGTGGGCTGCCGTCCGAACGGCAGCCCGCCTCTCTTTCCTTTGGAGCTCCCCGCCATGCAGAACACCCCTGTCTCGTCGCTGGTCGGGGAGGAGTACGAGGTCGAGGTCGGCCCGGTCGCCCACGGAGGCCACTGCATCGCCCGTACGGAGGCCGGCCGGGTCCTCTTCGTCCGCCACGCCCTGCCGGGGGAGCGGGTCGTCGCCCGCGTCACCGAGGGCGAGGAGACCTCCCGCTTCCTGCGCGCCGACGCGGTCGAGATCCTCGACCCGTCCAAGGACCGGGTCGAGGCCCCCTGCCCCTTCGCCGGCCCCGGCAAGTGCGGCGGCTGCGACTGGCAGCATGCCAAGCCCGGCGCCCAGCGCCGCCTCAAGGGCGAGGTGATCGCGGAGCAGCTCCAGCGGCTGGCCGGGCTCACCCCGGAGGAGGCCGGCTGGGACGGCACGGTCATGCCGGCCGAGGGCGACAAGCTGCCCGCGGGCGAGGTCCCGCAGTGGCGCACCCGCGTCCAGTACGCGATCGACCCCGAGGGCCGCGCGGGCCTGCGCAAGCACCGCTCCCACGACGTCGAGGCCATCGACCACTGCATGATCGCGGCGGAGGGCGTCTCGGAGCTGGGCGTCGAGAAGCGCACCTGGGAGGGCATGGCCTCGGTCGAGGCGATCGCCGCCTCGGGCTCGAACGACCGCCAGGTCATCCTGACCCCCCGCCCGGGCGCCCGCCTGCCCCTGGTCGAGCTCGACAAGCCGGTCTCGGTCATGCGGGTGGACGAGAAGGACGGCGGGGTCCACCGCGTCCACGGCCGCGCCTTCGTCCGCGAGCGCGCCGACGAGCGCACCCACCGGGTGGGCAGCGGCGGCTTCTGGCAGATCCACCCGAAGGCCGCCGACACCCTGATGAAGGCCGTCATGCAGGGCCTCCTGCCGCGCAAGGGCGACACGGCCCTCGACCTCTACTGCGGCGTCGGCCTCTTCGCGGGCGCCCTCGCGGACCGCGTCGGCGACCGGGGCGCGGTCCTCGGCATCGAGTCCGGCAAGCGCGCGGTGGAAGACGCCCGCCACAACCTGCAGCACTTCGAGCGGGTCCGCATCGAACAGGGCAAGGTCGAATCGGTCCTCCCGCGCACCGGCATCACCGAGGTCGACCTCATCGTCCTCGACCCCCCGCGCGCCGGCGCCGGCAAGCAGACGGTCCACCACCTGACGACCCTCGGCGCCCGCCGCATCGCCTACGTCGCCTGCGACCCGGCGGCCCTGGCCCGAGACCTGGCCTACTTCGGGGAGCGGGGCTACCGGGTGCGGACGCTGAGGGCGTTCGATCTGTTTCCTATGACGCATCACGTGGAGTGCGTGGCGATCCTGGAGCCCGCTGAGAAGGGTCGCTGACCTGCCGTTTATCGGGTGTGCGTGACGGGTGTCATGTGTGCTCGCCCAACTCCTTTGTCAGGGCTTCGGGCCTGGGAAGACAAGAGTCGGATCTTCGCCGCACCACCCGCGAGCTGGTGGTGCGGCGGTGGCGATGATCTCCCGGTGCGATGTATGGGCGGTCCGGCCCGCTCGGTGATCAAGAATGCGAGAGGTGCCGTCAAGTGAGTGAGGCAGGACGTGTGTCCGGTGCGGCGCGCGGATCGTGGACGGTCGTGCTCGCCCTCGTGGATCTGCTCGGCTGCTACTTGGCATACGGCGCCCTGTTCATCCGGCCCGGGGGCGACTGGGACGCGGCCGCGATCGAAGGGATCGCCGCGGCCGCCGTGTTCCTGTGCGTCCTCGGCGCGCTCGGTCTCCTCCTCTCGTACGTGCCCGTGCGGCGCGGCACCCTCGCCCGCGGGTGGCTGCTGCCCCCCGCGGCGTTCCTGCTGTTCGGCATCGCGCGCCTGGCCCACATCGAGTACGCCTGTCCGGTTGTTCGAAGTTCCCTTACGGATACGGATACGGATACGGAGGCGTTGGGCTCAGGCGCCGGGTGCTCCTGGACCCGGCGGGTCGTCGGCGCGTCAGCACCAGCGCGTACGGGGGCAGTTCCACCCTCCGCCGCTGCCGTTGCCGTCCGACGAGCCACCCGACCCGCCCGGCAGTCCGTTCGGGAAAGTGCTGTTGCGGTGCCGGTCACCGGGGAACGGATCGCGGTAGTCGGGGTCGCCGTCGTCGTCCCGGTCCGGCAGGCTCGGCCGATCGCCGTCCTCCCGGTCGGGAGCGGGGCAGCCGTTGTCCGGGTGGGTCAGTTCGAGTGTCACCCACAGGTCGACGGTGACGTCTTCGCCCTTCGCCGGGTCGGTCACGCACACCCGCCAGTCGTCGTACTCCCCCTCGTCGGGGAGCTGGTCATTGACGTACGCCGTGGACGCCATGACGCGGTCGGCCGGTACGGTCCCGAGGGCGGCGACCTCCTTGTGCGCCGTCCTCCACGTCTTCCAGACCAGGTTCGGCATCGTCGGCCACGGGATCGCGCCCCCGTCCTCCCGAGGACACGGGGCGCCCTTCTTCACCGCTCCGAAGTCGATCGTCTTCGTGCCGGACGAGGTCCAGCCGGTGCGCTGGAAGCAGACGGTCCAGTTGAGCCGCATCCAGATGCTCTTGTCCTGGTCCGACGCGTCGTGCTCGTCCACGCCGAAACCAGCGGCCTCCGCAGCCTTCCGCGCGTCGTCCAGGGACATCCCCCGGTAGTCCTTCGCCGCGGGGCGGGGTCTGGCGGTCGGTGACGGCGAGGGCGGCGGAGACGGAGTCGTCCGGGCCGGGATGCCCACCATGCCCGTGTTCCCCGTGCCCGCGCCCACCGCGGCTTTCCCGTCCGGTCGCGCCTCGGTGTCCCGGGTCCCGTCCTCGGGTCGATCCGGGGCGACCGAGCCGAGCAGCGCGAACGCCACCACCGTGGCGGCCACCTTCGTGCCCCGGCTCCAGGAACCGTCCTTCCAGACCAGGAAGACGGCGACGACCATCACCGCGAATCCCAGATACGGGCTGATCAGCCCCAGCACGGGGACGGCGAGGAAGAATCCGACGCGGGCGCGGACGGTCTGCCACCACCGGGTGCGGGGAGCCGCCGGAACCGGCGGCGGGGAGGAAGAAGAGGAAGGGGCGGACGGGCGGTGCATGGGCGGTGTCTTCTCTGGCGCTGGGGCATGACGGCCCGCAAGGTCCCTGGGGACGTCTGTCGAGCGACCGCATCGTACAAAGAGCGGAAGGCACCGGTCGCACGGCATCGGCGTCCGCCGTGTGCCCGTCCGCGCCGGTCGTCCGTGCCGGTCGTCCGAGAGCTCGCCGGGCTCAGCCGGGGAGCCGGCCCCCGGTTTCTCCGGGCACGCGCGAGGGGCGTCATGGACGGCCGGTGGCCGTCGGGCGGACCGCCCAGCCCCGATTGCGGCTTCGGCGGGCGGGGGTGAGGTTTCCCGGCCACCGGTTCCAGCGGCCGAGGGCCGTCATCAGGACCGGCAGGACGAAGACGCGGATCACCACGGCGTCCAGCAGGATCGCCGCCGCCAGGCCCACGCCCAACTGCTTGAACTCCACCGTGCTGAGCGTGCCGAAGACCGCGAACACGGCCACCATGACGATCGCCGCGCTGGTCACGACGCCGGCGGAGCGGGTGATGCCGTCCCGGACGGCGTCGCGGACGTTCGCCCCGTCGGGGGCGGCCTCCCGGATCCGGCTCACGACGAACACGTGGTAGTCCATGGAGAGGCCGAACAGGACCACGAAGAGGAAGAGCGGGAGCCAGGCGACGACCGCTCCGGAGCTGTGGAAGTCGAGCAGGTCCTCCGCCCAGGTGTTCTGGAAGACCGCGACCAGCACGCCGAAGGAGGCGGCCGCCGACGGCAGGTTGAGGAGGATCGCGGAGAGCGCCACGGCGAGGGAGCGGAAGACGGCGCCCGTGGTGACGAAGGTCAGCAGCAGGACGAAGCCGACCGCCCAGGGCATCCGGTCCTTCAAGTGGCCGGTGAAGTCGACCCCCTGGGCGACCTTGCCGCCGACCGCGCCTTCGGCGCCCCGGACGGGCGCGATCGCCTCGGGCACCCATGCCCGCAGCAGTTCGAGGGACTCCCGCGCCCCGTCGCTCTTCGGCGAGTGCGGTGTGCCGACGGCGACGGTGTGCACACTCCCGTCGGCCGACGCGCGGATCGCGGGCGTCCGGTCGTGGGCGAACAGCTCCTGCCCCTCGGTGCGGCTCGGCAGGGTTTCGAGGGCCGCCCGGACCTCGCCGGCCCGCTCGGCAGGGGCCCGCACGGCCACCTGGTGCACGGTCCCCTCGCTGGGGAAGGCGGAGGTCAGCCGGTCCATCGCCCGGACGACCGGGATGTCGTGCGACAGGTCGTCGGAGCCGGGCTGCTTCAGCTCCATGTCGAGGGCAGGCCGTGCAAGGCCAGGGAGGACGAGCCGATCGCGGCGCCGACCCAGGACATGGCGAGCAGGACCGGCACGCCGGCGGCGATGACCGCGCCGAAGACGACGAGCAGGATCAGCAGGGTCAGCGGAAGGCTGATCGGCTCGGCCCTCTCGAAGTCCTCGCCCAGGGTCTCGCCGGGCCCCTTGGCGGTCGATCCGGTGCCGACCTGGTCGATCCTGATGCCCTCGTGGGCCTTCTCGGTAGCCTCGCTCGCGTCGAGCAGCGGCTGGACCCGCGTGTCGGCGTCCTCGGTGTCGCCCCCATGGTCACGGGGGAGCAGCAGGGCCTTGCCGTCGGGGGAGGGGACGACGGTACCGACGCTTTCCACCTCGGGCGGGGCCTTCATCCTCACGGCGAGTTCCCCGGCCGCCCTCCGCGCGGCGGCGACGGAAGAGGCACAGGGCGACGAAGAGCGCCCGCAGGCCGATGGCGGACCACGGATGTGTGGCGCTCCAACGCGCGATCCGTACCGTTGCCGGTTTCTCGCCCACCTTGTGTTCCCTTCTGTTGCTGCGGAAGCCGCAGGGGCGGCTGCCGTTTCGCGACGGAGGGAACGCTATGCACGGAGAGAGCGGGAGCACGGGATAAACCACCTGGTCAGCCCCGGTCCGGTGGGGGCGGGTCGGTGGCGTAGGCGCGCATGAACATGTCCAGCAGGTTGTCGATCGCGGTCTCGTCGACCGGTCTGGTCGTGAGCAGGTGGCGGTAGTAGAGGCCTCCGCACAGGATCTCGGTGGCGAAGGTCAGGTCCATGTCGGCGCGCAGTTCGCCGGTGCGCTGGCCGAGGGCGATGCGGTCCAGGGTGCGTTGTTCGACGGTGTGCAGGAAGCGCTCGTCCAGGGCGGCGCGGAGGGCGGGGTCGGACTGGGCCTCGGCGATGACGGCGCGGTAGACCGGTCCGATCGGGGGTTCGGACAGGGCCGCGGCGGAGCGGACGAACTGTTCGCGCAGGTCGTGGTGGACGTCGCCGGTGTCGCGGTGGTCCAGGTCCGTCGTCCAGACGCGGTGGAGCGCGTCCATCAGCAGCGCCGCCTTGGAGGGCCAGCGCCGGTAGATCGTGTGCTTTCCGACCTCGGCCCGGCGCGCGATGGCCTCGATGCTCAGGCCCGCGTATCCGACCTCGGCCGCCAGTTCGAGCGTCACCTGGAGCAGTGCGTCGGTGCGTGCGGTGCCCCGGCGTCGTGGGGACGGGGGTGTGTTCGGCATGGGCCCGATCCTAACGGCACGCACCGTGCCATTGACATAGGGTGACTCCGTAAGCAAGATGATCAACCGAACGGCACGCACCGTGCTGTTCGGTTGCCGGGATGAACCCTCGTCGGCGAGGAACGGCAGCCCGTCATGCCCGGCACCGCCGCCGAATCGGAGCCCGTCTTCTCCTGGGCACGGCCTTGTCGGACGTACCTCCGTCGGATGCGCAGAGCGCCCGACCGTGGCACCCCCACCCCGTCCCTCCGCACCCCTCAAGGAGCCGCCGTGAAGGTCACCACCACGACCCTCTCCCTCACCGTCGCCGATGTGGACGCCTCGCGTGAGTTCTTCTGCACCCACCTCGGTTACGAGGTCGCCATGGCCGCCGACGGCTTCGCCTCCCTCACCCGGGGCGAGGCCGACGCCGCCGCCGACATCGTGCTGCTCCGCACCGGAGCCGAGGTCCTCCCGCCCGAGCAGCGGGACCGGCAGGCCGGTGGCCTGATCCTGGCGCTCACCGTCAGCGGCCTCGACGCCGAGGAGCGCCGGCTGCGCGACGCCGGCGCGCCGATCACGATGCCGCTGCGCGAAGAGCCCTGGGGCGAGCGGCTGTTCCAGATGACGGACCCGAACGGCATCGTCGTCCAGCTCGTCGAATGGGTCACCCCGGCCGGCCCCGCCGTGTAGCGGCGCGCACCGGGGGCGGGCAGGACTTCGGCCGGTTTCCGTCGGACAGGTCGGCGCGCTTCCGGAAGGCGGCCCCGAAACCGGGCGACGGAACGAGGGACGTCCGGGAGTGCCCAAGGCCATTCGTGGCATGCTCGTTCCATGACGGGTAGCCGCGACGAGCCGGACGTCCCCGAGCCGGGAACCAGCGGCTTCGGAGGAGCCACCGCGCTCTCCCGCGCCGCCGGTGAGGGCTCCGTCTTCTCGTCGAGCCGCTACGTGGCCCGCCGGCAGCCGACGGGGACGGCCCCGGGCACGCCCGCGCCCGCCCTGGCGGAGTCCGCCATCCAGGAGATGCTCGACGGACTGCCCGGCTCGGCGATCTTCCTCGTGCCGCTGTACGGGGCGGACGGCGAGGCCGAGGACTTCCGGGTCGCGGCGGCCTCGCCCGACGCCCTGGACATCGGGGGCCGCAGGGGCAAGGAACTGGTGGGACTCAGCGTCCTGGAGACGTACCCGAGCGTGCTCGGCACGGACCTGTGGCGCGGCTACCTCGAAGCGCTCACGGACGGCGTCCGCTACGAGGGCGAACCCTTCGCGTACGAAGAAGTGCTCGCCGGCATCCCCCGCCTCTCCCGGTTCGCCGTCCGCGCCGCGCCCTGTCAGGGCGGCCTGATCGTCTCCTGGGTGCGCCTCGACAGCGGGGAGCGCGAGCAGCGCCGACTGGAGGTGATGCAGCGCCTGGGCAACATGGGCTGGGCCAACTGGGACCTCGTCCGGAACGTCATCACCTGGTCGGAACAGGTCTACGACATCTTCGCCCGCGACCCCTCCCTCGGCCCCATGACCCTGGAGGAGCTGCCCGGGCACGTCCTGGCCGACGACCTGCCCGCCCTGGGCGACGAGGTGCGCCGCCTCCTCGGGGACGGGCGGTCCATCGACCACACCTTCCGCATCACCACCCCCCGCGGCGAGGTCCGGCACCTCCGGATCGTCGCGGAGGCCGAGGCGGACGCCCACGGCTCGCCGGTCGAGGTCCACGGCTTCTTCCAGGACCTCACCACAGTGAAGCGGACCAAGGAGCAGCTCCTCGAACGCGAGCGGGCCGCCCTCGCGCAGCAGGAGACGCTGACGGCCGAGCGCGTCCTCGCCGCCCGGCTCCAGCACGCCCTGCTGCCCCTTCCCCAGCAGTCGCTGCGCCTGGCCGGCCTCACCGTCGACGTCGCCTACCGACCCCTCCAGCAGGGACTCAACGTCGGGGGCGACTGGTACAGCGCGATCGAACTGCCCGACGGCAGCGCCCTGCTCGTCGTCGGCGACGTCGCCGGCCACGGGCTCGACGCCGTGGCCACGATGGCCCAGCTCCGCTTCACCGCCAAGGGCATGGCCATCACCGGCACCCCGCTCGCCACGATCCTCGCCCGGCTCAACACCCTCCTGTGGCACAGCGCCGACCGTGCCTACAGCACCGCCACGATGATCATGGGCCGGTACGAGCCCTCCTCCGGCATCCTCACCTGGGTGCAGGCCGGCCACCTGCCGCCCCTGCTCCTGCGCGACGGCGAGGCCCGGTACCTGTCGTCGCCCCGCGGCGTCCTCCTGGGCGCCACGACCGCACCCCGCTACGACTCCTCCGCCATCCGCCTGCTGCCCGGCGACCACCTGCTCTTCTTCACCGACGGCCTGGTCGAGGCCCCGGGCGTCCTCCTCGACGACGGCCTCGACCACCTGGCCCGCACGGTGGCCGGGCTCGGCGACGGCCCGCGTCCCCTGGACGGCATCCTGGGCGCCCTCGTGGACCCGGTCGCCCGCCGCGACGACATCTGCGTCCTGCACGTCAGCGTCTGACGGGCCCGACCGGGCCCCTCGCCCTACGGCTCGATCAGGCCCACCCGGATCGCGTACCGCGTGAGTTCGAGGCGGTCGCGCATGCCCAGCTTCTGGAGGAGGTTGGCCCGGTGGCGTTCGACCGTCTTGGGGCTGATGACGAGGAGGTCCGCGATCTCCTTCGAGCTGTGCCCCTCCGCGACGAGCTTCAGGATCTCCTCCTCGCGTTCGGTGACCGCCTTGTCGGGCAGCGGCCTGCCCTGCTCCGCCCGGTCCAGGTAGGTGCGGATCAGGGCGGTCTCGGCGCCGGGGTAGATGAACGGCTCGTCGCGCACCGCCGCCCGGCACGCCTCCACCAGGTCGCGGTCGGCCACGGACTTCAGGACGTAACCGCTCGCCCCGGCCTTGAGGGCCTCGAAGAAGTACTGCTCGTTGTCGTACATCGTGAGGATCAGGATCCTCAGCTCCGGCTGGAGGCGGCTGAGTTCACGGGCCGCCTGGAGCCCCGTCCGGCGGGGCATGGAGATGTCGAGGACGGCCAGGTCGATCCGCTCGGAGCGGGCCAGGGCGACGGCCTCCGCCCCGTCCGCGGCCTCGGCGACGACCGTGAGGTCCGGCTCGGCGTCGAGGATCAGCCGCACCCCGTTGCGCACCAGGGCGTGGTCGTCCGCGAGCAGGATGCGGGTCGGGAGTGCTCCCGTCATGACACCCTCTTCCTCGCGCCGCCGGCCATGGCACTCTCCTTCGCGCCGCCCGTCATGACGCCTTCTTCCCCGTACCGCCCGTCGCGCGAGCCCTCTTCCCCGCGCCGCCGGTCGTGCGGGCCCTCTTCCCCGCGCCGCCGGTCACGGCGTCCCCCTCCGCAGGTGCCCTCTGTCACGGCGCCCCCCTCTCCCGGTCGTTCTCCGCCTCGGTGCGGGCCCCCGTGGCGGCCGTCGTGTCGAGGCGGACCTCCGTCCCGCCGCCCCGGCCGTCGCGCACCGTCAGCTCCGCGCCGATCAGCAGGGCCCGCTCGCGCATGCCCCGCAGCCCGGCGCCCTCGGGCGCGTCCCCGATGCCCCGGCCGTCGTCCCGTACGAGCAGGCCCACCCCGCCCCCGGGCAGGAGCCGCAGCCGCAGGTCGACGTGGCTCGCGCCGGAGTGGCGGGCGGTGTTGGTCAGGCCCTCCTGTGCCACCCGGTAGAGCACGAGCTCCGTCTCGTGGTCGAGCTTCGGCAGACCGGCCTCGATGTGCGGCCGCACCGTCAGACCGCGCGTGGAGAACTCCGACGCCAGCGACCTGAGCGCGCTGTGCAGGCCCAGCTCCTCCAGGACGCCCGGCCGTAGCCGGCGCGCTATCCGCCGGATCTCGTCCAGGCTGCCCCGGGTGGTCTCCTGCGCCTGGAGAAGCTCGGCCCGCAGGTCGACGGGGGCGTGGTCGGCGGAGTGCTTCAGCTGGAGCAGTACGGCGGTGAGGGTCTGCCCCACCTCGTCGTGCAGCTCCTGCGCGATCCGCCGGCGCTCGGCCTCCTGGGCGGACAGCACCCGGGCGCTGCTCGCAGCCCGCTCGGCCTCCAGCCGGTCGAGCATCGTGTTGAACGTACGGGTCAGGTCCGCGATCTCGCCCCGCCCCGCCACCTCCGCGCGCCGGCCGGGCCGCAGCAGGTCCGCCGTCCGCATCACCCGGGTGAGGCGCTGGAGCGGCGCGAGGCCCACCCGCAGCAGGAAGGCGTTGGCCACGAGCATCGCCACCAGGCCGGCCACGAGGACGAACGCCTCGCCGACGAGGACCGGGGTGGAGACCGTGACGGGGCCGAAGAGCAGCAGCACGGCGACGACCAGGATCGCGGCGTTCAGCAGGAAGAGGCGCCAGTACAGCGACACCGTCCCGCCTCTCCCCGGGCCCGACGCTGTCGCCCGGCCGCTCGATACCCGTCACGTGTCCGATGCCCGCCACGCGTCCGGTCCGCACCACGCGTCCGGTACTCGCCGCGCACCCGGCGTCCACCGCGCACCCGGCGTCCACCACGCACCCCGTGCGCACCGCGTGCCCTCCGGCCCGCGGCGGGACCCGTGTCCCCGCCTCATCCTGACCGGTTTGTCGGTGTTCTGTCCATCCGTGCTGACACCCATGTTCCGCGTCTCCGCGCGGATGGCACCATAACGGGGCCGCGGGGCGCGGGACGGCGCCGTTCCCCCCGTGGCGCATCCCTTTCCACGAAAGGCCGGCGACCGGCCCCGGCCGACTGCGGCCGGTCACGACGACAGGAGGCGACGGGCCAGTGCCTGCCCCGCGGACCAGAACGACACCCCTGCCCGGAATCGGAGTCCAGTACGACTTCACGACGCGCGAGCACCAGCACCTCTCGGTGATCGCGCACCGCGACGGAACGCGGACGGTGAACGTCTACCGGGCCGACGACCCCGACGCCTGCGCCCAGTCCCTCCACCTCACCGAGGGGGAGACGGCCTCCCTGATCGACGCGCTGATGCCCGCGCACCACAGCCCCAACGTCCTGCACACCACGGACCTGGGACTCGTCGCCGAGCGGATCGAACTGTCCGCGCACTCGTACTGGAACGGGCGCGTGCTCGGCGACACCCGGATGCGCACCGAGGCGGGTGCCTCCGTCGTCGCCGTACTGCGCCGCTCCGGAGCGATCCCGTCCCCGACGCCGGCCTTCCGGCTCGCGGGCGGCGACACCCTCATCGTGATCGGCACCCGCGAGGGCGTCGACGCCGCGGCCGCGATTCTCGGACAGGAGTGAGGCGAGGGTGCATTCCGCTGTCTTTCTGATCGAGTTCGGCGCCATCATCCTCGGGCTGGGCCTGCTCGGCCGCTTCGCGGCCCGGTTCAGCTTCTCCCCGATCCCGCTCTACCTCCTCGCGGGCCTCGCCTTCGGCAACGGCGGCCTGCTGCCGCTCGGCGCCAGCGAGGAGTTCGTCGCCATCGGCGCCGAGATCGGGGTCATCCTCCTGCTCCTGATGCTCGGCCTGGAGTACACGGCGAGCGACCTCGTCTCCAACCTCAAGACCCAGTACCCGGCCGGGCTGGTCGACTTCACCCTCAACGCCCTGCCGGGCGCCGTCGCCGCCCTGCTGCTCGGCTGGGGGCCGGTCGCCGCCGTCGTCCTGGCGGGCGTCACCTGGATCTCCTCGTCCGGGGTCATCGCCAAGGTCCTCGGCGACCTGGGACGCCTGGGCAACCGCGAGACCCCGGTGATCCTCAGCATCCTGGTCCTCGAAGACCTGGCGATGGCCGTCTACCTGCCCATCGTCACGGCCCTGCTCGCCGGCGTCGGCCTCGCCGCCGGCAGCGTGACGCTCGCGATCGCCCTGGGCGTGGCCGGGCTCGTGCTCTTCCTCGCCCTCCGGTACGGGCGCCTGATCTCCCGGTTCGTCTCCAGCGACGACCCCGAGAAGCTGCTCCTGGTGGTCCTCGGACTGACCCTGCTCGTCGCCGGTGTCGCCCAGCAGCTCCAGGTCTCCGCCGCCGTCGGCGCGTTCCTCGTCGGCATCGCCCTCTCCGGCGAGGTCGCGGAGGGCGCCCACACCCTCCTGAGCCCGCTGCGCGACCTGTTCGCCGCGGTGTTCTTCGTCTTCTTCGGCCTGCACACCGACCCCGCCAGCATCCCGCCGGTCATCCTGCCGGCGCTCGCCCTGGCGATCGTCACCGCGCTGACCAAGATAGCCACCGGCTACTGGGCCGCGCGCCGGGCCGGGATCGGGGTCAAGGGCCGCTGGCGGGCCGGCGGCACGCTGGTCGCGCGCGGCGAGTTCTCCATCGTCATCGCCGGACTGGCCGTCAGCGCCGGCGTCCAGCCGCAGATGGGGCCCTTCGCCACCGCCTACGTCCTGGTCCTCGTCGTGATCGGGCCGCTCACCGCCCGCTTCACCGAGCCGATCGCCGCCTACGTCGCCCGTCGCCGGAGCACGCCGACGACTCCGGCCGCGGGAGACGGGGCGGTGCTCGCGGGGTCCGCCCCGGACCTCTCGAAGGCCGACAGCGGTGACGTGGAGGCGGGCAGCGGGGCCTCCGGCCGCGTCTGACACCACGTCGTGGGTACGGGAAAGGCCCGGGGGACGCGTCCCCCGGGCCTTTTCGTGCCCGTTCCTCTCGTGCCCGACCCTCAGCCGGTGATCTCGACGGCCTCGCCCTGGGTCCCCTGGGGCTTCCGCGGCTCCGTCTCGCTCGGCTTCTGCTTCTGGGTGATGCCCTGGAGCAGCTGCGCCAGGTCGACGCCGGTGGTGGCGGAGAGCAGTTCGACGCCCTGGGCGACGTTGTCCGCGACCGTACGGGACAGCTGGCTCGCGCCGTCGGTGGAGATGACGGTCATCTTGTCGACGGCCGACAGCGGCTCGGACGCCTTGGCGACGACCTGCGGCAGGACCTCGACGAGCATCTGGAGGACGGCCGCGTCCCCGTACTGGGCGAAGGCGTCGGCCTTCTTGCGCATGGCCTCGGCCTCGGCGGCGCCCCGCGCGGCGATGGCGGCGGCCTCGGCCTCGCCCTCGATCCGTACGGCGTCGGCGAGGGCCGCGCGGTGCGCCTTCTCGCCCTCACCGGTCAGGCGGGAGCGCTGGGCGTCGGCCTCGGCCTGCTTGACCAGGGCGATGCGGCGGGCCTCGGCCTCCTGCTCGGCCTGGTAGCGGGCGGCGTCGGCGGGCTTGCGGACCTCGGTGTCGAGCTGGCGGTCGGTCAGCGCGGCCTGCCGCTCGGCGACCTTCTCCTGCTCGGTGAGGATGTCCTGCTGGCGGGCGGCCTCGGCGAGCGGACCGGCGGCGTTGGCCTGGGCGGCGGCCTCGTCGGTCTGCGCCTTGATCTCGGCCTGCTTCAGGTAGAGGGTCCGCTGCGCGACGGCGATCTCCTCCTCCGCCTTCAGCCGGGCCTGCTCGGCGGCACGGCGGGCGACGGCCTCGGCGATGTCGGCCTCCTGCTTGGCGCGGGCGGCTTCGGGGCGTCCGAGGTCTTCGAGGTAGGAGCCCTCGGTGGTGATGTCCTGGATCTGGAAGGCGTCCAGGACCAGGCCCTGGCCGGACAGGCTGGCCTCGGCCTCTTCGGCTACCTGCCCGGCGAACGCGGCGCGGTCGCGGATGATGTCCTCCACCGACATGCGGCCCACGATGGAGCGCAGCGCCCCGGACAGCACCTCCTGGGTGAAGCCGACGATGCCGTTCTGCTGCATCAGGAAGCGCTGCGCGGCCGCCCGGATGGAGTCCTCGGTGCCGCCGACCTTGACGATCGCGACGCCCTCCAGGTTCGCCTTCACGCCGCGCAGGGTCACCGCGCCGCGCACCGCGACCGGGATGTGCCGGCTGGAGAGGTCGAGGGTGAACTTCTGCTGCACGAACGGCACGACGAACACGCCGCCGCCGACCACGACCTTCTGGCCGCTGTTGTCGGTGAAGACGCGCCCGGTGGCGGGATCGGTGGCCTTCTTGCCGCGCCGGCCGGTGATGATGAACGCCTCGCTGGGGCCCGCGACCTTGTAGCGCGTGACGACGACGAGACCGAGCAGAACGACGAGGACGACGATCCCGAGGACCGCTGTCAGTACAGGACTCATGGCGAAATCCCCTTGAGTGGAACGTGGGTGAAAAAGAAGCGGAACGAAAAAGGGAGACGGCCCGGGTCAGCGTTCGACGGGGCGGACGGTGACCGACGTCGAGGAGAGGACGGACTCGACCCACACCTCGGCGCCCCGGGCCACCGGCGCGGCGGCCTTCGCCGCGTACTTCACCGGCTGCCCGCCCAGATACAGCAGGACCTCGCCGTAGCCGACGGCCGGAATCGCCGTGACGACCGTGCCCGACGTCCCGGTCAGATCCTCGCCCCGGGGCGCGGGCGCGTCGTCCCGGAGCAGGGCCCGGCTGAACCGCCAGGTCAGCCAGCCGACCAGGGCGCCCGCCACGGCCCCGACGACGGTCGCGGTGACGACGCCCGCACCGGTGGCGCCGGTGGCGATGGCCCCGGTGAATCCGAGGGCCGAGACGAAACCGGCGATCACCGGGAGGGACAGGAATCCGTCCACCCCGATGCCGATGCTTTCCAGGACGCCGTCGAAAACCAGGGAGAGGGCCAGGACGACCAGTCCGGCGATTCCGAATCCGAGAAACCAAACCATGTCGCTGTGCCCCCTCGGCCCCCGTGATCGGCTCGCGCCTCCGCGCCCGCGGTTTCTCGCGTGCGCGTCCTCGCGCCGAGCCGTGAAATCATGTTCCCGCGTCGGGAAAGTACCCCATTGTCCCATGGCGTGGACCGGTGGAACATGGGTGTCGGTACCCATTGACGCCCCCGTGACGCCCCGCCGGTATTGCGGTGGCGAATTCTCCGATCTCTGCGAGGCTACCCGAATTCCTTTCCGCCGGGGAGAGTCGGGACGCCCCGGTACGACACGGGACGCACGGCTCCCCGCGTACGGTTCCCCCGCCCCCTCAGTACGATGGTCTGCCGGCCGGGCGGGCGGCGGAAGGGACCGCCGGGCGCGGCGGCGGAAGGGTGGCGGCATGGTGGACCGGAGCGGCGACGGGGCGGAGCCCTCGGCCCGCAGGCGCGGGCAGGGCGAGCTGGAGGCCCAGGTGCTCGCCGTCCTGCGCGAGGCCTCCGAGCCGGTGCCCGTGGCCTGGGTGCGCGAACGCCTCGGCGGCGGCCTCGCCTACACCACCGTGATCACCATCCTGACCCGCCTGCGGGCGAAGGGCGCCGTGGAACGCGAGCGCGACGGCCGGTCCTTCCGGTGGACGGCGGTCGCGGACGAGGCGGGGCTCGCCGCGCTGCGGATGCGGAAGGTCCTGGACGCGGAGGCGGACCGCCAGGCGGTCCTGGCCAGCTTCGTGACCGCACTCTCGCCGAACGACGAGCGACTCCTTCGTGAACTCCTCTCCCCGGAGGCCGAACTCCCCTCCCCGGAGGCCGGGGAGGAGGAAGGCTGACCGTCATGGGAGTCTTCGTCTTCCTTCCCCTGGTCCTTCCGCTGACCGCGTGGCCGGTCGCCCGCCTCGCCGAACAGCGGCTCCATCCCCGCACCGCGACCCGGCTGCTCGCCGCCGTCGCCGGTGTCTCCGCCGTGTGCAGCACGCTCTGCCTCGGCCTGCTCGTGATCGTGGGCACCGCGCAGCTCCCCGGCAACCCGCTCCCCGACAGCTGGTCGGACCCCGACGTGCGCGCGGCCGTCCCGTACGACGAGATCGCGGGCCGGGCGGCGATCCCCGCGCTCCTCGCCGTCCTGGTCTCCTGCGCCGTCGCCGCGTGGCGGCAGGCGCGGGTGCGCCGCCGGGCGGTGGGCGCGCTCGCCGGACTGCCGCCGACGTCCGTCGCGGTGCTGCCGGACCGCACCCCGTACGCGTACGCGCTCCCCGGCGGTCGCGGGAGCGGGCTTGCGCACGGCCGCGGGCGGGTCGTGGTCAGCACCGGCATGCTCGCCGGGCTCGGGTCCGCCGAGCGCCGGGCGCTCTTCGCCCACGAGCGGGCCCATCTGGACGGGCGTCACCACCGGCACCTGCTCACGGTCCACCTGGCGGCCCGGGCCAACCCGTTCCTGCGCCCGCTGCGGACCGCCGTCGCGTACACCGCCGAGCGCTGGGCCGACGAGGAGGCGGCGGCCGAGGTCGGCAGCCGCCGCACCGTGGCCCGGGCGATCGGCAAGGCCGCGCTGCTCGCCCCGCGCGCGCCCGCCGCCACGCTCCCGGCCCTGGCGGCGGTGGGGCCGGTGCCCCGGCGGGTCGCGGCCCTGATGCGCCCGGCCCCGATGGGCCGTGCCTGGCCGCCGGTGTGCACGGCCGCCGGCCTGGCCGCCTGGGGCGCCGCCTTCGGCACGACGGTGTCGGCGCTGTCCTCGGCCAACTCGGCGGTCACGCTGTACCTCGTCCTGCACGCGGCCACGACGTCGGTGTAGCCGGGCCCCGGCCCACCGGGGCCAGGGCCTGTCCGGCGGATCATGGCCGGGGCCGCGACGCCCGGCACGGCACCTTGCGAGGCACCGCACCAGACGCCGCGGCCTGTCCGACCCTGATCCGCCGGACAGGCCCTAGAGGTCGAACTCGTGCGGCGGCAGGTCGAGGGTGAAGCACGCCTCGCGCACCACGGCCTGCTCCGTCTTGTCGAAGTCGCCGTCGGCGCCGCCGATGACGATGCCGATCTGGACGACGGCGCGGGCCTCGGCCGGCTTCTTCTTCGCCTTGGCGATCTCCTGGAGGACGCCGACCTTGCCGAAGTCGAAGTCGGCGGTGAGCTTGTCCAGGTTGGCGTCGAAGCGGCGCTGGAGGTCGAGCGCGTCGAAGTTCTGCAGCACCTCGTTGGTCGCGATGAGCTGGGCGACCCGGCGCCGCTCGGCGGGGTCGATCGTGCCGTCGGCGGCGGCGACGAGGGCGCACATGGCCATGCTCGCGTCCCGGAACGCGCCGCTCTTCAGGTCGTTCTTCTTCGCCACCAGCTGGGTCTGCATCGTCGATGCGGATTCCTTGATGCGGTCCCACAGGGCCATGAGCACTCCAGACGTCGATTGCGTACTTCTACGTACGTGTAGAACTTAGCAGTGCCGCCGGAAGTTCCCGGGCCCGTGGGGAACCGGTCACGGGCCCAGGACCAGCAGCGAGAGCCACAGGGCCGCCGTCGAGGCGACCAGGGCGGCGGGGACGGTGAGCAGGCCGAGGCGGGTGAACTCCCCGAGGTCCACGGGATGGCGGTGGTGGTGGGCGATGCGGCGCCAGAGGAGGGTGGCGAGGGAGCCCGCGTACGTGAGGTTGGGGCCGATGTTCACGCCGATCAGGACGGCGAGCACCGCGCCGGGCCCTGACCCGGCCGCCAGCGGCACCAGGGCCAGGGTCGCGGGCAGGTTGTTGATGAGGTTGGCGAGGACGGCGGCGAGCGCGGCGGCGCCGAGCAGGGCCGGTAGCGAGGTGCCGTCGGGCAGGAGGTGGGCGAGGATGGTGCCGAGGCCGTTGTCGACGACGGCGCGGACGACGACGCCCAGGGCCAGGACGAACGCGAGGAAGGGCAGCGAGGCCGAGCGGACGAGGGCGCGCGGGGTGGTGTGACGGCGCGCCAGGGCCCGTACGGCGAGGACGGCGGCGCCCGCCGCGGCCGCCCAGGCCGGGTCCGCGCCGGTGGCCGAGGCGACGGCGAAGCCGGCGAGGGTCGCGGCCACGGTGGCCAGGGCGAAGAGCGGGAGTTCGACGGGCTCCGGCGGCTCGGCGGCCTCGGCGGGGGTGGCGAGGTCGCGGGCGAAGAAGCGGCGGAAGACCGCGTACTCGACCGCGACGGCGGTGAGCCAGGGGAGCAGCATCAGGAGCGCGAACCGGGTGAAGCCGAGGCCGGTGGCGGTGAAGGCGAGCAGGTTGGTCAGGTTCGAGACGGGCAGCAGCAGCGAGGCCGTGTTCGACAGGTGGGCGCTCGCGTAGACGTGGGGTTTGGGGCGGGCGCCCATCCGGGCGGCCGTCGCGAAGACCACCGGGGTCAGCAGGACGACCGTCGCGTCCAGGCTCAGTACGGCGGTGATCAGCGAGGCGAGGCCGAAGACGGCGCCGAGCAGCCGCTGGGGCCGGCGGCGGGACCAGCGGGCCATCCAGGCGCCGCAGGCGTGGAAGAGGCCTTCGTCGTCGCAGAGTTTGGCGAGGACGAGGACGGCCGCGAGGAAGCCGATCACCGGCCCGAGCCGCTCGGCCTCCTCGCGCACGGCGTCGGGCGTGACCGCCCCCACCGCGAGGACGGCACCGGCGGCGGGCAGCGCGAAGACCGCCTCGGGCAGGCGGAAGGGACGGGCGACGGCGCAGAAGAGCACCACGGCCAGGGCGAGCACGGACACGAACGAGACGAGCATGTGCCCGATCATCCGGGGTGGCGGGGGGCGCGGCGGCGCGAGGGTCCGACGGGCCCCGCCGGGTCGCGGGAGGCGCCGGGGCCGTCCGGCCCCGCCGGCCGGCTCCTCGGCGCCCGCGCCGGCCTGCGGCGGGGGAGGAATCTCGCCCGGTTTCCGCCCACCTCTTGTCAGTGCAATTTCACATTACTATGGTACTGCTCGCACCGCAGTTACCCTCGACGTCAACTCAGCGATCAGGCAAGCGAGTTGACTGGGAACCACCCCCACATCCCCCTCCCGACACAGGAGTTCCGGTGTCCCAGCACAGATCCGTGCGCACCACCCTGCTCGCCGCCGTACTGGCGGCCGGCCTGCTCGTACCGCTCGGGCAGACCGTCAGTCAGGCCGCGACCGCGGGAAGCGCGCCGCCCGCCGCCGAGGCGCGTCCCCACCCGTACGACGAGGTCGACCGCCTCGCCGTCGCGCCCCCGGCCGCCGCCGCCCCCGCACCCGCCCCCGGTGGCGCAGCCGCCGGCCGGACACCCGGGCCCGCCGAGACCGGCGCCGTACCGCGCAAGGCCGAACGGCGGGCCGCCGCCGCGCCCTGCACCCTCGACGGGGTCACCGGCCTGGCCCCCGAGCGGTTCGCCGACTTCCTCGCCGACCCCGCCGTGACCGCCGAGGACTGTCTGCGCGACCTCATATGGACCTGGGACACCCGGCTCGCCCCGGTCATGTCCGACGCCCACGTCCAGGCCGTCGCCCGGCGCGCCTCCTCGCTCGCCGCGAGCCACGACGGACGCAACTCCACCCACCTGGAGGAGATGTTCACCTACCTCCACGCGGTGGCCTACCACGACTTCTCGCGCGACGAGATCGACACCACCGACGCCCCGACCGTCGACGCCGTGCGCCGCGCCGTCGCCGACTACGGCACGGCCGCCCGCACCTTCGACGCCACCCCGGCCAACGCCGCCACCCTCCGCGAAGCCCTCTACGCGGCCAGCGCGCCCGGCCTGCGCCAGCACCAACTCGCCCTGATACCCAAGGTCCTGGCGACCATGGGCGCCGACCGCACCGCGACCCGCCTCGACCCGGCCTGGGCGAACGCCGCGCTCGCCGCCCTCTCCGTCAACTACCTCGGCGTCTACCCGGGCAACCGGGACGCCGCCTTCCACGCGGCCGTCGCCGCCGACCCCGCGTACCGCGCCGCCTTCAAGGCCTTCTCCGGCCACGGACACCTCAAGGGGACCGCCAACGCCTGGGTCGCCCGCGACGCGCTGAGCGAGTACGGCCGCTTCGGCCAGGTCGACGGCCTGCGCACGGGCGTCGTCGCCGACCTCGGCGCCCTGCTCGGCCCCGTCGAGACCACCTTCGGCACCGCGAGCGCGCAGTGGGCCTCGCTCGCCTCCTGGCTCAACTTCTACGACGCCTGCGCCCCCTACGGGGTCTGCAAGGAGGACATCGAGCGCCGGATCTTCCCGTACACCTACACGTACGACAACGGGGCCATCAAGGTCCGCACCGGCCTCCCGCGCACGACCGTCGACACGCTCTACTACGCCAGCAAGCGGGTCAAGGCGCAGTTCCACCGGGTCCTCGGCACCCAGGAGCCCCTGGCCGGCGACCCCAACACCACCCTGAACATCGTCCTGTACGCCTCGCGCGCCGACTACGAGCAGTACCACCCCATCCTGACCGGGATGGACACCAACAACGGCGGCATCTACATCGAGCGCGGCGCCACCTTCTACACCTACGAGCGGCGCGTCCCGCAGGACTCCACGCTCACCCTCGAAGAGCTCTTCCGGCACGAGTACACGCACTACCTGAACGGCCGGTTCGCGGTGCCCGGCTTCTTCGGCGAGGGCCCCTGGTACCAGAACGACCGCACCACCGCCATGGACGAGGGAACGGCCGAGTTCTTCGCCGGCGCCACCCGCGACAACGGCGTCGCCGTCCGCAAGTCGCTCGTCAGCAGCGTCATCTCCGACACGGCCGGCGGCGGACCGCGCATGACGGTGCGCCAGATCCTCAACGCCACGTACGACGGCGACGGATTCCGCTTCTACTCCTACGCCGGCACCCTCTTCGAGTACCTCTGGACCGAGAAGCCGTCCCTGCTGCGCGAGATGTACGGACACCTGCGCGGCAACAACGTCTCCGCGTACGACGCCTGGCGCGCGCGGCTCGGCTCCGACACGGCGCTCCAGCGCGGCTACGACGCCTTCCTCGACGCCCGGATCGCCGAGGTGGACCGCCTGTACGTGCCGGTCACCACGTTCACGCCCAACGACCGGCTGCGGGACTCCCGGGTCTCCGACGTCGCCGCCTCCTTCGCCGCCGCGACCTCCAACACCCCCGTCTGCGCGGAGACCGGCGCGCCCGGCGGACGCCGCTTCACCTGCACCGGCCGCATCACGGCCAACCTCGCGAACGCGGCCAGCGCGGACCAGGTCTTCAAGGACATGTCCGAGACCGTCGACTACTTCCTCCTCGACCGGGCGGGCGCGGCCTCGAACAACCTGGCCGACATGAACTGCTCCTTCGGTCCCGTCGACATCTGGACCGGCGGACGCGCGGGAACCTCCGGCTACAGCTGCGAGGGACCGCTGCGCGGCTGAGCCGCGCGCACCGGGCCCGGAGGGCGCGCGGTCGGGCGAACCCCGACCCCCGACGCCCTCCGGGCCCGGCCCCGGTCCTGTTCCTCCTCAAGGGAAGGTGGCACCTTACTTCCGTGTCCAAGAGCCAGAGCCCGGACGCCGTGATCATCGGCGCGGGCGTCGTCGGAGCCGCCTGCGCGTACTACGCCGGCCGCGCGGGACTCTCCGTCGCCGTCGTCGACCGGGGCCCCGTCGCGGGCGGCACCACCGGCGCCGGCGAGGGCAACCTCCTCGTCTCCGACAAGGAACCCGGACCCGAACTCGACCTCGCCCTGCTCTCCGTACGCCTCTGGCGCGACCTCGCCGTACTCCTCCCGCCCGACGTCGAGTACGAGGCCAAGGGCGGCCTCGTCGTGGCGTCCGACCCGACCTCCCTCAAGGCCCTGCGCGCCTTCGCGGAGGGACAGCGGGCGGCCGGCGTCGAGACCGCCGAGGTCCCCGGCGACGGGCTGCGTTCCCTCGAACCGCACCTCGCCGCCGGACTCGCGGGCGGCTTCCACTACCCGCAGGACTCCCAGGTCCAGCCCGCCCGCGCGGCGGCCCGCCTCCTCGCCGCCTCCGGCGCCGCCGTCCACCTCGGCGAGGAGGTCACCGGCATCCTCCGCACCCCCTCCGGCGCGGTGCGCGGAGTCCGCACGGCCCGCCGCGACCTCACTGCCCCCGCCGTCGTCAACGCGGCCGGGACCTGGGGCGGCGCGGTCGCCGCCCTCGCCGGTACGGAGCTTCCGGTACGGCCCCGGCGCGGCTTCGTGCTCGTGACCGAACCCCTCCCCAGGGTCGTACGGCACAAGGTGTACGCCGCCGACTACATCGCGGACGTGGCCAGCGGCTCGGCCGCGCTCCAGTCCTCGGCCGTCGTGGAGGGCACCCCCGCCGGGCCCGTGCTCATCGGCGCCACCCGCGAGCGCGTCGGCTTCGACCGCTCCCTGTCCACCGAGGCCCTGCGCCGGCTCGCCGCCCAGGCCGCCGCGCTCTTCCCGGTCCTCGCGGACGTGCGGGTGCTGCGCGCCTACCACGGCTTCCGCCCCTACCTGCCGGACCACCTGCCGGCGATCGGGCCCGACCCGCGCGTCCCCGGGCTGCTGCACGCCTGCGGCCACGAGGGCGCGGGCATCGGCCTCGCCCCGGCCACGGGGCTCCTGATCGCCGCCGCGCTCACCGGCGGCGCGGGGGAGGGCGTGGACCCGGCGCCCTTCCGGCCCGAACGGTTCGACGACACACCCGGCCCCGGACGACGGGAGAACACCCCATGAGACGACGCCGCACCCCGCGCGCCCTGGTCGGCGGCCGGGCCGAGGCCGCCTTCACCGTCACGTTCGACGGACGCCCGATCCCCGCGCTCGACGGCCAGTCCGTCGCCGCCGTCCTGTGGAGCGCGGGCATCCTGACCTGGCGCACCACCAGGAACGCCGGGGCGCCGCGCGGGGTCTTCTGCGGCATGGGCAGCTGCTTCGACTGCCTCGTCACGGTCAACGGGCGCCCCAACCGGCGCGCCTGCCTCACCCCGGCCCGCCCCGGCGACGCCGTCACGACCCAGGAGGGAACGGGCCGTGCCGACCTCGCCGTCTGAGCCGCCCGTGCCCGTCAGGGCCGCAGGACCGGGGTCGTACGACTCCGACCTCGCCGTCGTCGGTGCCGGGCCCGCCGGGCTCGCCGCCGCCGTGGAGGCGGCCCGGCGCGGACTCCGGGTGGTCCTGGTCGACGCCGGTGACCGGCCCGGCGGCCAGTACCACCGGCACCCCGCGCCCGGCCTCGGCGCCCGGCGGCCCGGGGCGCTCCACCACGACTGGCGCGAGTTCACCCGCCGTACGGCCGCCCTGGACGGCCTCGTCCGGGCGGGCCGGGTCGTCCACCTGCCCGGACACCACGTCTGGACGATGGTCCCCGAGGGCACCGGCCGGCGGCTGCACGCCGTGGCGGCCGGTGACGACGGCGACGCCGCCGCGACCGTCCGGGCCCGCGCGGTGCTCCTGGCCACCGGCTCCCACGAGCGCCAACTCCCCTTCCCCGGCTGGACGCTGCCGGGCGTGGCGGGCGCCGGGGGAGCGCAGGCGATGCTCAAGGGCGGGCTCGTCCTGCCCGGCCGCCGGGTCGTCGTGGCCGGCAGCGGCCCCCTGCTCCTGGCCGTCGCCGGCTCCCTCGCGGCGGCGGGCGCCCACGTCCCCGCCGTGGTCGAAGCCGGCACGTACCTCGGCTACTCCGGCTTCGCCCCGGCGCTCCTCCGCAACCCCGCCAAGCTCGCCGAAGGCGCTCTCCACGGAGGCGCGTTGCTGCGGCACGGCGCCAGGCTCCTCACCCGGCACGCGGTCGTCGCGGCCCACGGCTCCGCGCGCGTCGAGGCGGTGACCGTGTCGCGGCTCGGCCCCGACTGGCGCCCCCTGCCGGGCACCGGCCGCCGGATCCCCTGCGACGCGCTGGCCGTCGGCCACGGCCTCGTACCGCAGCTGGAACTCGCCACGGCCCTCGGCTGCGCGACCCGCACGGCCGCCGACGGGACGGCCGCCCTCGTCCTCGACGCCGAGCAGGCGACCTCGGTCCCCGGCGTCTGGGCCGCCGGGGAGACGGGCGGCATCGGCGGCGCCCGACTCGCGGTCGTGGAGGGGACGCTGGCGGCCGTCTCCGTCGCCCGCGCCCTCCTCGGCGGCGGGGCTCCGGGGCCGCGCGAGGCCGCGCTCCGGCGCCGCCGCGACCGGCTGCGCGCGTTCGCGGAGGCGATGGGCGCCGTGCACCGGCCCGGACCCGGCTGGACCGGGTGGCTGCGGCCGGACACCGAGGTCTGCCGCTGCGAGGAGGTGCCGGTCGCCCGCGTGACGGAGGCCGTCGACGCCCTGGGCGCGCGGGACGCCCGTACGGTCAAGCTGCTCACCCGCGCCGGCATGGGCTGGTGCCAGGGCCGGATGTGCGGCCCCGCCGTGGTCGCCCTCGCCGGGCACGCCTCCGGGGAAGGGACGGTCCCGGACCGGCGCCCGCTCTCCTGCCCCGTACCGCTCCGGCACCTGGCGGAGCTTCCGGAACCGTCCGCCGACTGAACGTCAGGAGCGGGCGGGCGCGGGCCTCTCGTGGGCCGCGCGCCCATCAATAAAATGTCACACACCACACAAGGGAGTCCTTCATGGCCCACGAACAAGCCCCCGTGCACCGCGACCGCCCCTGGCGCGGAATCATGGTCGCCACCGCCCTCCCCTTCCGCGCCGACGGCTCCGTCGACCACGACGCCTACGCGCGCCACGTGGCCCGGCTGATCGCCGAGGGCTGCGACGGAGTCGTCCCGAACGGCTCCCTCGGCGAGTACCAGACGCTCACCGACGCCGAACGCGCCCGCGTCGTACGGACCGCCGTCGAGGCCGCCGGGGACGGCGCCCGCGTCATGCCGGGCGTCTCCGCGTACGGCGGCGCCGAGGCCCGCCGCTGGGCCGAGCAGGCCGCCGAGGCCGGCGCCGGCTCCGTCCTGCTCCTGCCGCCCAACGCCTACCGGGCCGACGAGGCGGCCGTACGCGACCACTTCGCCGCCGTCGCCGCCGTCGGCCTGCCCGTCGTCGCCTACAACAACCCCCTCGACACCAAGGTCGACCTCACCCCGGCCCTCCTCGCCCGGCTCCACGCCGACGGCAGCGTCGTCGCCGTCAAGGAGTTCAGCGGGGACGTCCGCCGCGCCTACGAGATCGCCGAACTCGCCCCCGGGCTCGACCTGCTGGTCGGCGCCGACGACGTCCTCCTCGAACTCGCCCTCGCCGGCGCGGTCGGCTGGGTCGCCGGCTACCCCAACGCCCTCCCGCGCACCTGCGCCGCCCTCTACCGGGCCGCCGTCGCGGGCGACCTCGACACCGCCCTTCCGCTCTACCGGTCCCTCCACCCGCTCCTCCGCTGGGACTCGAAGACCGAGTTCGTCCAGGCGATCAAGCTCTCCATGGACCTCGCCGGACACCACGGCGGCATCACCCGGCCGCCCCGGCTCCCGCTCGCGCCCGAGCAGGAGGCCGCCGTGCGGGCCGCCACGGAGAAGGCCCTCGCGGGGGGCCACGCGTAACTCCGTACACCTGCTCTCCCTCAAGGCACCGACAGAAGGGGACCCATGCGCACCCGCCACGTCTACCACGCGGTGGACTCCCACACCGAAGGCATGCCCACCCGGGTGATCACCGGCGGCCTCGGGGTGATCCCCGGCGCCACGATGGCCGAGCGGCGGCTCCACTTCGCCGAGCACCTCGACCACGTCCGCACCCTCCTCATGTACGAGCCGCGCGGCCACGCCGCGATGAGCGGCGCGGTCCTCCAGCCGCCCACCCGCCCCGACGCCGACTACGGCGTCCTCTACATCGAGGTCTCCGGACTCCTCCCGATGTGCGGCCACGGCACCATCGGGGTCGCCACGGTCCTCGTCGAGACGGGCATGGTGCCGGTCGTCGAACCGGTCACCACCGTCCGCCTCGACACCCCGGCGGGGCTCGTGAGCGTCGACGTACGGGTCGAGGACGGCGCCGCGAAGGCGGTCACCCTCACCAACGTGCCCTCCTACTGCGTCGGCCTCGACCTCAAGGCCGACGTGCCCGGGTACGGCACCGTCACCTACGACCTCGCCTACGGTGGCAACTTCTACGCCTTCGTGGACCTCGACGCCCTGGGGCTGCCCTTCGACCGCGCCCGCAAGGACGACCTCCTCGCCGCCGGACTCGCCGTCATGGCCGCGATCGACGCCGGGCCCGACCGGCCCGTCCACCCGGAGAACCCCGCCATCGCCGGGGTCAAACACGTCTACCTGGCCGCGCCCGGCTCCGACGCCACCCGCTCGCGCCACGCCATGGCCATCCACCCCGGCTGGTTCGACCGCTCCCCGTGCGGCACCGGCACCAGCGCCCGCATGGCCCAGCTGCACGCCCGGGGACTCCTCGCCCCGGGCGCCGACTTCGTCAACGAGTCCTTCATCGGAACCGAGTTCACCGGCCGGATCGTCGGAGAGACCACCGTGGGCGGCCGGCCCGCCGTCGTCCCCACCGTCACCGGCCGGGCCTGGATCACCGGCACGGCCCAGTACTTCCTCGACCCCGACGACCCGTTCCCCGCGGGCTTCCTGCTCTGAAATCCTTCGGTGACGGTCGGACCGGACGGCGAAACGTGACATTGTACGATGCCCCTCCGTGACTTCTCGGAGGACGCACGATGGGTGACCTGAAGCAGTACGGCCTCGTCAGGGCGCAGGAACGGCTCCGCGACCAGGTCGGGCACGCCCTCCGCGCGGCCCTGATCGCCGGGGAACTGCGCCCCGGCCAGGTCTACTCGGCCCCCGGCCTCGCGGCCGACCTCGGCGTCTCCGCGACCCCGGTCCGCGAGGCCATGCTCGACCTGGCCCGGGAGGGCCTGGTCGAGCCCGTCCGCAACAAGGGCTTCCGCATCACCGAGGTCAGCGAGCGCGACCTCGACCAGTACACCGAACTGCGCACCCTCATCGAGGTCCCCACCGTCGGCCGGGTCACGCGCACGGCCTCGCGGGAGCAGCTGGAGGAACTCCGGCCGGTCGCCGAGGAGATCGTCGCCCGCGCCCGAGCCCACGACCTCATCGGCTACCTGGAGGCGGACCGCCGCTTCCACCTCGCCCTGCTCGGCCTCTCCGGCAACGAGCGGCTCGTGGAGACCGTCGGCGACCTGCGCAAGCGCTCCCGCCTCTACGGTCTGACGGGCCTGGACGAGGCCGGTCTGCTCGTCTCCTCCGCCGAGGAGCACGTCGAACTCCTCGACCTCATGATCGCCGGGAACGCGCGCGGCGCCGAGGCCTGCATGCGCCGCCACCTCGGCCACGTCCGCTCCCTGTGGGCCGAGGGCCGCGACGAGCCGGTGGGACACCGGTAGCCCCACGGAGCCACCCCGCGAAACCGGTCTCGAAACCGGTCCCGGGACCGGCTTCCGGACCGCCCCGGAGCGCGTCAACTCGGCCGATCGCGGCGGGAATCCCACGATCTGGACACCGCCCCGCACGTCTCTATGCTGACAGCATGCTTCCCGCCGACTCCACACCCGCGCACGCCGGTCCCCCCGCCCCCTCCGCGCCCGTGCCGGCCGTCGCCTCCCGCCTGGCGAACGTCGGCTCGTCGCCGGTACGGGACATCCTGGCGCTCACGGCACGGCCCGAGATGATCTCCTTCGCCGGCGGCCTGCCCGCCCCCGAGCTGTTCGACGTCGCCGGGATGCGGACCGCGTACGACCGGGTCCTCGCGGAGAACCCCCGGCAGGCCCTCCAGTACTCGACCACCGAGGGCGACCCGGAGCTGCGCGCCGCCGTCGCCGACCGGCTCACCGCGCGCGGACTGCCCACGGGGGCCGACGACCTGCTCGTCACCACCGGCTCGCAGCAGGCCCTCACGCTCCTCGCCACCGCCCTCCTCGAACCGGGCGCCGTGGTCCTCGTGGAGGACCCCTGCTACCTCGCCGCCCTCCAGACCTTCGCCTTCGCCGGGGCCCGCGTCGTCCCCGTGCCCACCGACGACCAGGGCCTCGTCCCGGAGGCCCTGGAGGAGATCGCGGCCCGCGAGAACCCGACCCTCCTCTACGTCGTCCCCACCTTCCAGAACCCCACGGGCCGCACCCTCCCCGCCGAGCGCCGCACCGCCGTCGCCGAGGCCGCGGCCCGCCACGGCTTCTGGATCGTCGAGGACGACCCGTACGGCGAACTGCGCTACGAGGGCGAGCCCGTTCCCTGGATAGCCGCCGCCCCCGCGGCGGCCGACCGCACCGTCCTGCTCGGCTCCTTCTCCAAGGTGATGGCCCCCGGCCTGCGGCTCGGACACCTGCGCGCCCCCGCCGGCCTCCGCCGCTCCTGCGTCATCGCCAAGCAGGCCGCCGACCTGCACACCTCGACCATCGACCAGGCGGCGGCCGCGCGGTACCTGCGCGACAGCGACCTCGACGCGCACGTGGCGGTGATCCGCGCCGCCTACCGGGAGCGCAGGGACGCCCTGCTCGAAGGCCTGCCGGCCGTGCTGCCCGAGGGCAGCCGGTGGAACAGGCCGGAGGGCGGCATGTTCGTCTGGGCGACCCTGCCCGAGGGGCACGACGCCACGGCCCTCCTGAGGACCGCCGTCGGACACGAGGTGGCGTACGTGCCGGGAGCGCCGTTCTTCTGCGGCGAACCGGACCCGGCCGCCATGCGGTTGTCGTTCACGACGCACTCGCCCGACGAGATCGGGGAAGGCCTCCGCAGACTCGCCAAGAGCTTCGTCTGACACGAACCGGTGATACGGGATCGGGGGACGGGCCCGGCGGGGGAGAGAGTGGGCCGACCGGGTGAGCTTCCGGACCGTCCGCCCGCCGCACCGCCGTCACGCCGTGTCGTTGTTGGGCCGAACGGGTGAGTAGCGGGAGGATGGACCCATGAGTAGGTACGAGAGGTACGACGTCACCGACGAGCAGTGGGAGGGCCTCGCGCAGGTCGTGCCCCTGCGCGGCCGTGACGAATGGCCGTCCAGGGTCGACCACCGCACGATCCCCGAGCAGTACGAGTCCGCCGAGCAGCGCCGCATGGTCGTGCTCCGCGTGCAGGTCTTCGCCGACGCCCGCGAGGTCGCCGAGTACCTCATCGCCCAGATCCCGGTGCTCCTCGATCTGACCGGCGCCGACACCGAGGTCGCCAAGCGGATCCTCGACTTCAGCAGCGGCGTCGTCTTCGGGCTCGGCAGCGGGATGCACCGCGTCGACCGGAACGTCTTCCTCCTCGCCCCGGCGGGCACGGAGGTCGAGGGCGCGGAGGGCGCGGACGAGGAGGAGGTCGTGGGAGGCCGGACCGCCGGCGTCCCCCGATCGTAGGAAGGTCCGCCCGACGTAACGGTTCGTCGGGGAAAGGGCTGCGTACGGTCCGGGCATGGACCTCACCGGCGGCTCCGCGCCCGCCCGCACGTCGAAGAACCGCCCCTCCGACCTCGTACCCGATCCCGACGCCGTCACCCCTTCCGGTTCCGGTTCCCCTTCCCTTCCCGTTTCCGGTGGCGCCGGTCCCTCCAGCGCCGCGCCTTCTCCCGGGCCCCGCGTCCCGGAGGCCCGTACCTCCGCCGCTTCCCGTTCCGGGGCGGGCGCTTCCCTTCCGCGCACCTCCCGGTCCCGTGCCTCCGTCCCCGAGGCACGGGGCCCGGTCGTGCCGGAGGCTCCGGACGCGCGGCCCGACGCCCGGCCCACCGTCACCGAACTGCGCCTCTCCGCGTTCGCCGGACACCGCTCCGCCGCGCACGCGCTCGGCCCCGTGACCCTCTTCACCGGGCCCAGCGGCAGCGGCAAGACCACCACCCTGCGGGCGTACGAGGCACTGGCCCGGCTCGGCGCGGGCGATCCGCTCGACGAGGTGTTCCCGGACGCCGCCGACCTCGTCCCCGAGCGCGCCCGGCCCGACGCGCAGGGCCGGCGCGGGTTCCGCATCGGCTGCACCGTCGACGGACCGTGCGGCCCCGTCCGCCTCGACCTCGCCGTACAGGCCGAACCCCGGCTCCGCATCGTCGGCGAACGGCTCACCGCCCGGGACCGCACCCTGCTCGCCACCGCCCTCCGCGACCCCGGGCGCAGCACCGTCCAGGCCGAGTGGCACACGGCGGGCGCCACCCCCGTGACCAGGGCCCCGCTCCCCGACGACCTGCTCGGTACGGCCCTGCTGCCGCTGCGGGTCGCCGGCAGGACCCCCGGGCAGCTGGAGGTCCTGGCCGCCGCCGAGCAGGTGGTCGTCGGGCTGCGGTCCGCCTTCGCCTGCGACCCCCGGCCCGAACGGATGCGGGCCCCCGTGCCGCCGGGCGAGGGGCGGCTGCGGCGCGACTGCGCCAACCTCGCCGAGGTCCTGCACCGCACCCACAACGACTGCCCGCGCCGCCACCACCGCCTGGCGGCCGTGGCGGGAGCGGGCTGCGCGGGGACCGTCACGGGCCTCGGGGTGCGGGAGCTGCGCGAGGGCACCGTCCGGGCGGTGCTCGAACGGGCCGGCCGGACGGCGACCCCGCTCGGCCGCCTCGGCGACGGCGAACTGCGCTACCTGGCGCTCGCGCTCACCCTGCTCACGGGCCCCGGGGTCCTGGAGATGGACCGCGTCGCCGAGGTGCCCGACGCCATGCAGGGCCTGACGCTGCTCGCCGACGGCCTCGACCGGGGCCTCGACCGGCGCCAGTCGGCCGAACTGCTGCGGCTCGCCGTGGAGATCGCCGGGGACGGGCACATCCGGGTGGCGGGCTCGGTGGGCGACCGGACGGCGGCGGAGGCGCGCCGGACGCCCGGGGTGACGGTGGTAGACCTGGGCGCGTGACGCACGAAGAGACGACGCGCGAAGAGACGACGGACGACGGTGTGACGGACGACGGTGTGGCGGGGCTCCGGCGCAGGCTGGTCGCGTTCGCGGCCGCCCGTGACTGGCAGCCCTACCACACGCCCAAGAACCTGGCGGCGGCCCTCAGCGTGGAGGCGGCCGAACTCCTGGAGATCTTCCAGTGGTTGACCCCCGAGCAGGCCGAGCGCGTGATGGAGGACCCGGAGTCGGCCCACCGGGTCGCCGACGAGGTGGCGGACGTGTTCGCCTACCTCCTCCAGTTCTGCGAGGCGCTCGGGATCGATCCGCTGGCGGCGCTCGCGGCCAAGATCGACCGCAACGAGCTCCGGTTCCCCGCCACACGGCGGGACGGAGGGGACGAGAGGGGAGGGAAGCGCGGGGAGTGAGGTGAAGAAGCGGCGAGAAAAGGCCCACGAACGAAGATCGTCACTCTTCGGAGTGATCGACTTTTCCCCATCAGGCCTCCTGTCCACAGATTTCCGAATTCCCCTGGTGTTTGGGCTCAGGTCGCCTCACTCTGGGTAATGACTGAGTGGGCGGCAAGTCGTAGGAACGGGGGCGGTGTTGATGGAAGCGGAGCGACTGATCGCGCTCGGCCGGCACGCGCTGGCGGAGAGCGGGACGGCACAGGACGTCGTGGCGGAGGCCTGGCAGACCCAGGCCCTCGCCCAGGCCGTGGGGAGCCGTCTCGCGCTCTGCGGGCCGCAGGAGCTGCGCGGCGAGGCGCGGGGACTGAGCGAGCTCGGGGAGTATCCGGCGGTGTGGGGCCCCGGAGGGCCGCGCGCGGCCCGGCTGACCGAGGTCGCGGACCCCCACCGGGCGCTGACCGCGCTGGGGGAGCTGCTGGGCGAAGTGGGGATCGCGCTGGTGGGCGTGGCCTGCGCCACCGACGAGGAGGGGTTGTACTGGCAGTGCATCGAGGCGATCGACGCCACCGACGAGTCGGGCGACCGGGTGCGCGGGCTGTTACGGCGTCTCGCCGTCCGCGACGGCGAGCGGGCCCGCCCGCCCGACCCCGCCCGGGACCGCGCGACCCCGCGACGGGAGCCGTCGTGCTGACGCCCCCGATCCGACCGGTCTTCCCGGAGCGCCGGGCGCGGGTCCGGCGGACGCGGCCGGGGCGGGCGGCCCGGGTGTCGGCCGGGAGGTTGACCCGCACCCGACGGTGCAGGATGGAGGCATGGATCTTCGCATCTTCACCGAGCCCCAGCAGGGGGCCGACTACGACACCCTCCTCATCGTGGCCCGTGCCACCGAGGAGCTCGGATTCGACGCCTTCTTCCGCTCCGACCACTACCTCAGCATGGGGTCCGCCGACGGCCTGCCCGGCCCGACGGACGCCTGGATCACCCTGGCCGGCCTGGCCCGGGAGACGAAGAGGATCCGTCTCGGCACGCTGATGACGGCCGGCACCTTCCGGCTCCCCGGGGTCCTCGCCATCCAGGTCGCCCAGGTGGACCGGATGTCCGGCGGCCGGGTCGAACTGGGCCTGGGCGCGGGCTGGTTCGAGGAGGAGCACAAGGCCTACGGCATTCCCTTCCCGAAGGAGAAGTTCGGCCGCCTCGAAGAGCAGCTGGCGATCGTCACCGGACTGTGGGAGACCGAGGTCGGCAAGACGTTCACCCACGAGGGGGAGTTCTACCGGCTCACCGACTCCCCGGCGCTGCCCAAGCCCCTCCAGGACAAGATCCCGGTCCTGATCGGCGGCCACGGCGCGACCCGCACGCCGAGGCTCGCCGCGCGGTACGCGGACGAGTTCAACATCCCGTTCGCCTCCCTGGAGGACAGCGAGAAGCAGTTCGGCCGGGTGCGGGCCGCCGCCGAGGCCATCGGCCGGTCGGCCGACGACCTGGTGTACTCCAACGCGCTGGTCGTCTGCGTCGGCCGGGACGACGCCGAGGTGGCCCGCCGGGCCGCCGCCATCGGACGGGACGTGGACGAGCTCAAGGCCAACGGCCTGGCCGGCTCGCCCGCCGAGGTCGTCGACAAGCTCGGACGGTACGCGGCCATCGGCTCCTCCCGGGTCTACCTCCAGGTCCTGGACCTGCACGACCTGGACCACCTGGAGCTGATCTCCGCCCAGGTCCAGTCCCAGCTGGACTGAGCGGGAGGTGCGACCCGATGCGACCGGCCCGCACGCTCGCCGACGCCCTCCGGGCGCAGGTCCTCGTCCTCGACGGCGGGCTCTCCCACCAGCTGGAGGCACAGGGCTGCGACCTCTCGGACGCGCTCTGGTCCGCCCGGCTCCTCGCCGACGGACCCGAGCGGATCGAGGAGGCGCACACGGCGTACGTACGGGCCGGGGCACGGGTCCTCATCACCTCCGGGTACCAGGCCACCTTCGAGGGCTTCGCCCGGCGGGGCCTGGACCGGAAGGAGGCGGCGCGGCTGCTCGCCCGGAGCGTGGAGCTCGCGCGGTCGGCGGCGGACGGCGCGGCGGAGGAGGTCTGGGTCGCCGCGTCCGTCGGGCCGTACGGCGCGATGCTGGCGGACGGCAGCGAGTACCGGGGCCGGTACGGGCTCTCCGTGCGGGAGCTCGAAGCGTTCCACCGGCCCAGGATCGAGGTGTTCGCGGCGGCCGGGCCCGACGTCCTGGCCCTGGAGACGGTGCCGGACGCGGCGGAGGCGGAGGCGCTGCTGCGGGCGGCCGAGGGGTGCGGGGTGCCCGTGTGGCTGTCGTACACGGTCGAGGGCGGGCGGACCCGGGCCGGACAGGACCTGGCGGAGGCGTTCGCGGTCGCCGCCGGGAACGAGCAGGTGGTGGCGGTCGGGATCAACTGCTGCGATCCCGCCGACGCGGGACCTGCCGTGGAGACGGCCGTCGCCGTGACCGGGAAACCGGCCGTGGTCTACCCCAACAGCGGGGAGCACTGGGACGCCCGGGCGCGGGACTGGCGCGGCGGGTCCGCCTTCGACCCGGGGCGGGCCGCCGCCTGGGTCCGCTCCGGCGCCCGGCTCGTCGGCGGCTGCTGCCGGGTCGGCCCGGACGCGATCACCGCCCTGGCCGAGACCTTGGCCGCCGATGGCAGGGACTGAGCCGGGGGCTTCCGGCGCGTCCGGTTCACGCGCCCGGCCCGTGTGCCCGGCTTGCGTGACCGGTCCGCACGCCCGGCCCGCGCGTCCGGGCCGTGCGGAAAATGCCTGGTGGGGCCGGTGCGGGCGGCACCATACTCGAAGACGTGTTCCTGACGATCAGTACGACCGGCACCCCGGAGCGACCCGCGACCGACCTCGGATTCCTGCTGCACAAGCATCCCGAGCGGGCGCAGTCGTTCTCGACCTCGCACGGCACCGCGCACGTCCTCTATCCCGAGGCGAGCGCCGAGCGGTGCACGGCGGCGCTCCTCCTGGAGGTGGACCCCGTGGCGCTCGTGCGCCGCGGCAAGGGCAAGGGCCGGGGCGGCGCCCCGGACCCCGCGCTCGCGCAGTACGTGAACGACCGGCCCTACGCCGCGTCCTCGCTGCTCGCCGTCGCGCTCGCCAAGGTCTTCAAGACCGCGCTGCACGGCGACTGCAAGGCGATGCCCGAGCGGGCCGCCGCGCCGCTGCCGCTGCGGATCGAGGTCCCCGCGCTCCCCGCCCGGGGCGGCGCCGCGCTGGTGCGCGCGCTGTTCGGCCCGCTGGGCTGGTCCGTGGTGGCGGCCGAACCGGTCGCGCTGGACGCCGAGTTCCCCGAGTGGGGCGACTCGCGGTACGTGCGGCTCGTCCTGGAGGGCGAGCTGCGGCTCGCGGACGCCCTCAACCACCTGTACGTCCTGCTGCCCGTCCTCGACGACGCCAAGCACTACTGGGTCGCGCCCGACGAGGTCGACAAGCTGCTGCGCGCCGGTGACGGCTGGCTCGCCGGACACCCCGAGCGGAAGCTGATCACCGAGCGCTACCTCTCCCGCCGTCGGGGCCTGGCCCGGGAGGCGACGGAACGGCTCGAACTGGTCCGGCTCGCCGAGGCCGAGGGCCTGGACGTCGAGGACGTCGACAACGCCGTGGACGAGACCACCGACACCGAGGAACGCCCGGTGCCGCTCGCCCAGCAGCGGCGGGACGCGATCCTGTCCGCGCTGGCGGAGGCCGGGGCGGCGCGCGTACTCGACCTGGGCTGCGGACAGGGCCAGCTGGTGCAGGCCCTGCTCAAGGACCCGCGCTTCACCGAGGTCGTCGGCGTCGACGTGTCCGTCCGCGCCCTGACCGTCGCCGCGCGCCGGCTGCGGCTCGACCGCATGGGGGAGCGGCAGGCCGCCCGCGTGAAACTGGTCCAGGGCTCCCTCGCGTACACCGACAAGCGGCTGTCCGGCTACGACGCGGCCGTGCTCAGCGAGGTGATCGAGCACCTGGACCTGCCGAGGCTGCCGGCCCTGGAGTACGCGGTGTTCGGCTCGGCCCGGCCCCGCACGGTCCTCGTGACCACGCCGAACGTCGAGTACAACGTGCGCTGGGAGACCCTGCCCGCCGGGCGCGTCCGGCACAGCGACCACCGCTTCGAGTGGACCCGCGAGGAGTTCCGGAGCTGGGCGGCCCGGGTGGCGGGGGAGTACGGGTACGAGACCGGGTTCGTCCCCGTCGGCCCCGACGACCCCGAGGTCGGCCCGCCCACCCAGATGGCCGTCTTCACCCGCACCACCACCGGAAACGACGAGAACACCGACAAGAACGAGAAGGAGGGGCAGGCATGACCACCGTCATCGAGGGCACCACCGACACCACCACCGGCCGCCGGACCCTGCCCGTCACCGACCTCTCCCTCGTCGTGCTCGTCGGCGCCACCGGCTCCGGCAAGTCCACCTTCGCCCGGCGCCACTTCAAGCCGACCGAGGTCGTCTCCTCCGACTTCTGCCGGGGGCTCGTCGCCGACGACGAGAACGACCAGTCCGCCAGCCGGGACGCCTTCGACGTCCTCCACTACATCGCCGGCAAGCGCCTGGCCGCCGGCCGGCTCACCGTGGTCGACGCCACCAACGTGCAGCAGGAGGCCCGGCGCCAACTCGTGCAGCTGGCCAGGACGTACGACGTGCTGCCGATCGCGATCGTCCTCGACCTGCCCGAGCAGGTGTGCCGCGAGCGCAACGCGGCCCGCCCCGACCGGGCCGACATGCCCGCGCACGTCATCCAGCGCCACCGCCGCGAGCTGCGGCGCTCCCTGCGCGGCCTGGAGCGCGAGGGCTTCCGCAAGGTCCACGTGCTGCGCTCCGTCGAGGAGGTCGAGGCCGCCGAGGTCGTCCGGGAGCGCCGCTTCAACGACCTGCGCCACCTCACCGGCCCCTTCGACATCGTCGGCGACGTCCACGGATGCAGCTCCGAGCTGGAGACCCTGCTCGGCAGGCTCGGCTACGTCGACGGCCGCCACCCCGAGGGGCGCACGGCCGTCTTCGTCGGCGACCTGGTCGACCGGGGGCCCGACTCCCCGGGCGTCCTGCGCCGCGTGATGTCCATGGTGGCCTCCGGCGACGCCCTGTGCGTCCCCGGCAACCACGAGAACAAGCTCGGCCGCTGGCTGAAGGGCCGCAAGGTCCAGCGGACCCACGGACTCGCCGAGACCATCGAGCAGCTGGAGGGCGAGAGCGCGGAGTTCCGGGCCGAGGTGGAGAAGTTCATCGACGGGCTCGTCAGCCACTACGTCCTCGACGGCGGCGACCTCGTCGTCTGCCACGCCGGACTGCCGGAGAAGTACCACGGCCGCACCTCCGGCCGGGTGCGCTCGCACGCGCTGTACGGGGACACCACCGGCGAGACCGACGAGTTCGGGCTGCCCGTGCGCTACCCGTGGGCGGAGGAGTACCGGGGCCGGGCCACCGTCGTCTACGGGCACACCCCCGTGCCGAACACCTCCTGGATCAACAACACCCTCTGCCTCGACACCGGAGCCGTCTTCGGCGGGAGGATGACCGCGCTGCGCTGGCCCGAGCGCGAACTGGTCGACGTGCCGGCCGAGCGGGTCTGGTACGAGCCGGCCCGGCCGCTCGCGACCGACGCGCCCGGCGGGCACCAGGGACGCCCCCTGGACCTGGCCGACGTGCACGGGCGGCGGACCGTCGAGACCCGGCACCACGGCAACGTCGCCGTGCGCGAGGAGAACGCGGCGGCGGCCCTGGAGGTCATGAGCCGGTTCGCGGTCGATCCGCGCCTGCTCGCCCACCTGCCGCCGACGATGGCGCCGACCGCCACCTCCAAGGAGGACGGCTACCTGGAGCACCCGGCCGAGGCCTTCGCCCAGTACCGGACCGACGGCGTCGAACGGGTCGTGTGCGAGGAGAAGCACATGGGCTCCCGGGCCGTGGCCCTGGTCTGCCGGGACGCCGACGCGGCCCGCGAGCGCTTCGGCGCCGACGGGGTGACGGGCGCCCTGCACACCCGTACCGGACGCCCCTTCTTCGACGACCCCGCCGTCACCGAGGAGGTCCTCGCACGGCTGCGGGCGGCGATCGGCGCCGCCGGGCTCTGGGAGGAACTCGACACGGACTGGCTGCTGCTCGACGGCGAGCTGATGCCGTGGTCGCTCAAGTCGGCCGGTCTGCTCCGCGCCCAGTACGCGGCGGTCGGCGCCGCCTCGGGCGCCGTGCTGCCCGGCGCGGTCGACGCCCTGCGACGGGCGGTGGAGCGCGGGGTCGAAGGGCTCGACGGACTGCTCGACCGGCAGCGGGAGCGGACGGCGGACGCGGAGGCCTTCACGGCCGCCTACCGTCGTTACTGCTGGCCGACCGAGGGCCTGGAGGGGGTGCGGTTCGCGCCCTTCCAGCTCCTGGCGGCGCGCGGGCGCTCGCTCGCGGCCGTGCCGCACGACGAACAGCTCGCGTGGCTCGACCGGCTCGTGGAGCACGACCCCACCGGGCTGCTCCAGGTCACCCGCCGGCTCGTCGTGGACACGGGCGACGAGGCCTCGGTCCGCGCCGGCACCGACTGGTGGCTGGAGCTGACCGGCGCGGGCGGCGAGGGCATGGTCGTCAAGCCGCTCGCCGCGCTCGTCCGCGACGCCAAGGGCCGGCTCGTCCAGCCGGGCGTGAAGGTCCGGGGCCGGGAGTACCTGCGGATCATCTACGGCCCCGAGTACACCCGCCCGGAGAACCTGGAGCGGCTGCGGCAGCGCTTCCTCGGCCACAAGCGGTCCCTCGCCCTGCGCGAGTACGCGCTCGGCCTGGAGGCGCTCGACCGGCTCGCGGACGGCGAACCGCTCTGGCGGGTCCACGAGGCCGTCTTCGCGGTCCTCGCCCTGGAATCGGAGCCGGTGGACCCGAGGCTCTGACCCGAAGCTCCGGGCCGGGCCTCCGACCCGGGCCCCGACCTCGCGGGCCCGGCGACGCACGGGGTCCGGGGCGGCGACGTACAGCCTCCGGGACAGGGGGCGCACGGGCCCGCGACAGGGGCGCAGGGGTGCCGGAAACGGCGCTCCCCTGCGCCCCCCGTGCTCGTTGACGCGTTTCTTCCGCACCCCCTAGCGTTCATCACCCCGTCACGTGACGGAACGTCAATCCCCTTGTTCGAAAAGGCGGACGACGTGCCCCTCCGGCCGGTGGCGGGGCATCGCGAGGGAGTCCGAGTGAGCAGTGCGGGAGCGAACGGGGCGGCGGACGGAGTCGTGGGCGGGATCCACCGGTTCGTCGTCTTCGGCGGCGTCTGCGGCTCCGGGTGCCCGGACGCGGCCGGGAGGGAACCGCACCGCGCGGCGCTGTACGCCGCCTTCGACGAGGCGTACGGCTCCGTCGGCGTCGAACCCGGCACGTACCACCAGGAGGACCGGGGCGACGGCGTCCTCGCCGCGCTGCGCCCCGGTACGCCGCCGTCCCTCATGGTCGGACGGTGGATCGACACCCTCCACGAGAGCCTGCGCGCCCACAACACGGGCCGCGACCGGCGGCTGCGGCTGCGGATCGGCATGGACGCCGGGCCCGTCGCCCGGGGCGGCCGGGGGGAGGGGCACGGGCTCGTCGGGCGCGCGGTCGACCGCGCCACCCGGCTCTGCGACAGCGCCCCGGCCCGGCGGATCATGGCGGAGGCGCCCGACGTCGACCTCCTCGTCGTCGTCTCCGACTGGCTGTACGGGAACGTGGTCGCCGAGGGCGGGCGGTACGTGGAACCGGCCCACTACCGGCCGGCCCGCGTCCGGTCCGGGGCGGCCGACGGGACCGACGGGACCGCCTGGTTCCACGTGCCGCGCAGGACCGCGCCGCCACTGCCGGAGCCGTACGGCAGACCGGTGGGCTGACGGCGGGGGCCACGGACCGGCGTCGGGCCGTCGCGGGGGGGACGGCCCGACGCCCCGGACCGGGGAGGAAGCCGTACCGCCGCACGCGCCGTCGCCGTACCGCGCCGCACGCGTCGGCCACGGCCGCACCCGCCGCACCGCGCCCACCGTGACCGCACCCGCGCCCCCTCCCGTGCCGAAACACGGGCCGCGCGGGTCCCCCTCCGTCAGGATGGACCCATGGGATTCCATGTCGATTCCGAGACCGGGCGGCTGCGCCGCGTCATCCTCCACCGCCCCGATCTGGAGCTGAAGCGGCTCACCCCGACCAACAAGGACGCCCTCCTCTTCGACGACGTCCTCTGGGTGCGGCGGGCCCGGCAGGAGCACGACGGCTTCGCCGACGTGCTGCGCGACCGGGGGGTGGAGGTGCACCTCTTCGCGGACCTCCTGAGCGAGTCGCTCAAGGTGCCGGCCGCCCGCGCGCTCGTCCTGGACCGGGTCTTCGACGAGAAGGAGTACGGTCCGCTCGCCGCCGACCACCTCCGGGCGGCCTTCGACTCGCTCGACGCCGTCGCGCTCGGCGAGGTGCTCGTCGGCGGGATGACGAAGCGGGAGTTCCTGGCGGCGCACCGGGAGCCGACCTCGGTCCGCTTCCACGCCCTCGACCTGGACGACTTCCTCCTCGGCCCGCTGCCCAACCACCTCTTCACCCGGGACACCTCGGCCTGGATCTACGACGGCGTCTCCATCAACGCCATGCGCTGGCCGGCCCGGCAGCGCGAGACGGTCCACTTCGAGGCGATCTACAAGCACCACCCGCTCTTCACCGGGCCCGAGGCGGGCCCCTTCCACCACTGGTCGGAGGGGCAGGCGGACTACCCGTCGACGATCGAGGGCGGCGACGTCCTGGTCATCGGCAACGGCGCCGTGCTCATCGGGATGAGCGAGCGCACCACCCCGCAGGCGGTGGAGATGCTGGCCCGGGGCATGTTCGCGGCCGGTTCGGCGCGCACGATCGTCGCGCTCGACATGCCGAAGCGGCGCGCGTTCATGCACCTGGACACGGTGATGACGATGGTGGACCAGGACACGTTCACCCAGTACGCGGGGCTCGGCATGCTCCGCTCGTACACGATCGAGCCCGGGGACGAGGGGCAGCCGCTGCGGGTGACCGACCACCCGCCGGAGCGGATGCACGACGCGATCGCGTCGGCCCTGGGGCTGCCGGAGATCCGGGTCCTCACCGCCACCCAGGACGTGCACGCGGCCGAGCGCGAGCAGTGGGACGACGGGTGCAACGTGCTCGCCGTGGAGCCGGGGGTGGTCGTCGCGTACGAGCGGAACGCCACCACCAACACGCACCTGCGCAAGCAGGGCATCGAGGTGATCGAGATCCCCGGCAGCGAGCTGGGCCGGGGGAGGGGCGGCCCGCGCTGCATGAGCTGTCCGGTGGAGCGGGACGCCGTCTGAGGGGCGCGGGGGACCACCGGGCGGCCCGGCCTCCGTACGGGAGGGGGCTGTATATAAATGTTGAAGTGCGTATAGACTTCCAGGGTCCCCGATCGTCGTCCCCGATCGCCGTCCCCGACCGTACCCACAGGAGCGCGACCCATGGCCACAGACCTCATCGGCCGCCACTTCCTCAAGGAGCTGGACTTCACCGCCGAGGAGTTCCGCGGTCTGGTCGCGCTCGCCGCCGAGCTCAAGGCCGCCAAGAAGGCGGGCGCGGAGGTGCGGCGGCTGCGCGGCCGGAACATCGCCCTGATCTTCGAGAAGACCTCGACCCGCACCCGCTGCGCCTTCGAGGTCGCCGCCGCGGACCAGGGCGCCTCCACGACCTACCTGGACCCCTCGGGCTCCCAGATGGGCCACAAGGAGTCCGTCAAGGACACGGCCCGCGTCCTCGGCCGGATGTTCGACGGCATCGAGTACCGGGGGGACAGCCAGGCCGCCGTCGAGGAGCTGGCCGCCTTCGCGGGCGTGCCCGTCTTCAACGGCCTCACCGACGACTGGCACCCCACGCAGATGCTCGCCGACGTGCTCACCGTGACCGAGCACACGGACAAGCCGCTGGACGCGGTCTCCTTCGCCTATCTCGGCGACGCCCGCTTCAACATGGGCAACTCCTACCTGGTCACCGGCGCCCTGCTCGGCATGGACGTCCGGATCGTCGCCCCGAAGACGTACTGGCCGGCCGAGGAGGTCGTCGAGCGGGCCCGCGAGCTCGCCGAGAAGAGCGGCGCCGTCGTCACCCTCACCGAGGACGTGGCCGAGGGGGTCCGGGGCGCCGACTTCGTGGCCACCGACGTGTGGGTCTCCATGGGCGAGCCCAAGGAGGTCTGGGACGAGCGGATCGCCGCCCTCGCCCCGTACTCCGTGACCATGGACGTGCTGCGCGCCACCGGGAACCCGGACGTCCGGTTCCTGCACTGCCTGCCCGCCTTCCACGACCTGGGCACCGCCGTCGGCCGCGACATCCACGCCCGGCACGGCCTGACCGAGCTGGAGGTCTCCGACGAGGTCTTCGAGTCGGCGCACTCGGTCGTCTTCGACCAGGCCGAGAACCGGATGCACACCATCAAGGCGGTCCTGGTCGCCACGATCGCCGGGACCGGAACGGGTGTCGGTACCGGGGTCGAGGCCGGGTCATAGCATTGCGCCCGATTGGGTGAATATGCACGGTGCGGTTTACGATCGCACGGTTCAGGGGGGTCCGGGCGGGTAAGCCCGGACCCCCCTCACGTGTGTCCGCACCAGAAACGAGAACCCCCGCATGCCCCCGTCCGCCCCGCGGATCAAGACGCCGCAGCAGCTCATCGCCGAGTCCGGCGCCGACCTCGAAGGCCACGGCCTCAAGCGCACCATGGGCCTCTTCCAGCTCATCTGCTTCGGCGTCGGCGCGATCGTGGGCACCGGCATCTTCGTCGGCCTCTCCGACAGCGTCGCCGAGGCCGGCCCCGCGGTCGTGGTCTCCTTCGTCCTCGCCGCGATCACCTGCGTCTTCACCGCCTTCTCCTTCGCGGAGCTGGGCAGCGCGATCCCGGTCTCCGGCTCCTCGTACTCCTTCGCCTACGCGAGCCTCGGCGAGCGCGCCGCCTTCCTCGTCGGCTGGTGCCTGCTCCTGGAGTACGGCGTGTCCGTCTCCGCCGTCGCGGTCGGCTGGAGCCAGTACCTCAACGAGCTCCTGGAGAGCCTGACCGGCTGGCAGCTGCCCGCCGCGCTCTCCGCCGGGCCCGGCGAGGGCGGCGTGGTCAACCTGCCCGCCGTGGTCGTGATCCTGCTCGCCGCCACCCTGCTCGTGCGCGGGGTCCGCGAGAGCGCCCGGGCGACCGCCGCCATGGCCGTCCTCAAGATCGGCATCCTGGTCGTCTTCTGCGCCATCGGCTTCTCCGCCTTCCAGGACGGGCACCTCTCGCCGTTCACGGGCAGCGGCGCCGCCGGCATCACCGCCGGCGCCTCCGTGGCCTTCTTCTCGTACATCGGCTTCGACGCGATCACCACGGCCGGCGAGGAGGTGAAGAACCCGCGCCGCAACATCCCGATCGCCATCCTCGTCTGCATCGGGATCGTCACCCTGCTCTACTGCGCGGTCGCCCTCTCCGCGATCGGGGCGATCGGCGCCGACGCCGTCGCGAACAGCCCGGCCGCCCTCTCGGTCGTCGTGGACGAGGTCACCGGCTCGTCGGTCGGCGGCGGGATCGTCGCCTTCGGCGCGGTCGTCGCCATCGCCTCCGTCGTCCTCGCGGTGATGTACGGCCAGACCCGCATCCTGATGTCGATGTCCCGCGACGGGCTCGTCCCCCGGGTCTTCGAGCGGGTCTCCCCGAAGACCTCGACCCCCGTCGCCAACACCTGGATCGTCGCCGCCGTCTTCGCGGTGCCGGCCGCCTTCGCCCCGCTCGACGTGGTGGTCGACCTGACCACCATCGGCACCCTGGCCGTCATGGCGGTCGTCAACCTCGCGGTGATGGTGCTGCGCCGCCGCGCCCCCGAGCTGCCGCGCTCCTTCCGGGTGCCGCTCTTCCCGCTGAGCCCGGTGCTCGGCATCGGCTTCTGCCTGTACCTGATCTGGGGCACGGGCTGGACGACCTGGCTCCAGTTCGCGGTCTTCCTGGTGGCGGGCGCACTGCTGTACGCGGTCTACGGCCGCCGCAACTCGCGGCTCGCCGCGCGGTAGGGGCACCACCGGGCGACCTCCTATCGCGTACTCGTGACGACAGTCACATTACGGTGATACGCTCCGACGCGGAGGAAGGAGGCCGTTCCGGATGAGTCCCTTCACCGGCTCCGCGCCCCGCACCACCCGCTGGCGCCACCTGCGCCTGGACATCGACGAGGGCGTCGCCACCGTCACCCTCGCCCGGCCCGCGAAGCTCAACGCCCTCACCTTCGGCGCCTACGCCGACCTGCGCGACCTCCTCGCCGAGCTCTCCCGCGAGCGGACCGTCCGCGCCCTCGTCCTCGGCGGCGAGGGCCGCGGCTTCTGCTCCGGCGGCGACGTGGACGAGATCATCGGCGCCACCCTCGCCCTCGACACCGCCCGGCTCCTCGACTTCAACCGGATGACCGGCCAGGTCGTCCGCGCCCTGCGCGAATGCCCCTTCCCCGTCGTCGCCGCCCTCCACGGCGTCGCCGCGGGCGCCGGGGCGGTCCTGGCCCTCGCCGCCGACTTCCGGATCGCCGACCCCACCACCCGCTTCGCCTTCCTCTTCACCCGGGTCGGCCTCTCCGGCGGCGACATGGGCGCGGCCTACCTGCTGCCCCGGGTCGTCGGCCTCGGCCACGCCACCCGGCTCCTCATGCTCGGCGAGCACGTCCACGCCGCCGAGGCCGAACGCATCGGCCTCCTGAGCGAGCTCACCGAGGAGGGAGCCGCCGACGCCCGCGCCGCCGCCCTCGCCCGCCGCCTCGCGGACGGCCCCGCCCTCGCCCTCGCCCAGACCAAGGCCCTGCTCACCGCCGAACTCGACATGCCCCTGGCCGCCTCGGTCGAACTGGACGCGGCCACCCAGGCCCTCCTGATGCACGGCGAGGACTACGCCGAGTTCCACGCCGCCTTCACCGAGAAGAGGCCCCCGAAATGGCGGGGCCGGTAACCGCGCGAGGGGCCCGGGGCAGACCCCGCCCCCCGTCCCCCTCCCGCATCGCCGTCGTCGGCGGCGGCCCCGGCGGGCTCTACGCCGCCGCCCTGCTCAAACGGCGCGACCCCCGGCGCGAGGTCACCGTCTGGGAGCGGAACGCGCCCACCGACACCTTCGGCTTCGGCGTCGTCCTCTCCGACGAGACCCTCGGCGGCATCCGGGACGCCGACCCCGTCGCGTACGCGGCGCTCGACCGCGAACTCGTCCGCTGGGACGACATCGACATCGTCCACCGGGGCCGGCGCACCACCTCCACCGGCCACGCCTTCGCCGCCCTCGGCCGCCGCCGGCTCCTGGAGCTCCTGCACGCCCGCTGCGCCGACCTCGGCGTACGGCTCCGCTTCCGCGCCGAGGCCCCGCCCCCCGCCGCACTCGCCGCCGCCCACGACCTGGTCGTCGCCGCCGACGGCGTCCACAGCCGCACCCGCGAGACGTACGCCGCGCACTTCCGCCCCCGGATCACCACCCACCGCTGCCGCTACATCTGGCTCGCCGCCGACTTCGCCCTCGACGCCTTCCGCTTCGAGACCGCCGAGACCGAGCACGGCGTGCTGCAACTCCACGCCTACCCCTACGCGTCCGGCTCCTCCACCGTCATCGTCGAGGCCCGCGAGGAGGTCTGGCGCGCCGCCGGCCTCCACACCCTGGACGAGGCCGCGTCCACCGCCCGCTGCGCCGAACTCTTCGCCGGGGCGCTCGGCGGCCGGAAGCTGCGCGCCAACAACTCCGCCTGGACCGCCTTCCGCACGGTCGTCAACGAGCACTGGTCGTACGGCAACACCGTCCTCATCGGCGACGCCGCCCACACCGCGCACTTCTCCATCGGCTCCGGCACCAAACTGGCCGTCGAGGACGCCCTCGCCCTCGCCGACGGCCTCGACGCGCACCGCACCACGGCCGACGCCCTGGCCGCCTACGAGGCCGGGCGCCGCCCCGCCGTCGCCTCCACCCAGCGCGCGGCCGCCGCCAGCCTGCACTGGTTCGAGGAGCTGGCGGGCCGCGCCGACCGCCCGCCCCGCCGCTTCGCCTTCGACCTCCTCACCCGCAGCCGCCGCGTCACCCACGCCAACCTGCGCCTGCGCGACCCGGCCCTCACCGCCGCCGTCGAGGACGACTTCGGCTGCCCGCCCGGCACCCCGCCCATGTTCACCCCCTTCCGGCTGCGCGGCCTGACCCTGCGCAACCGGATCGTGGTCTCCCCCATGGACCTGTACGTCGCGGAGAACGGCGTCCCCGGCGACTTCCACCTCGTCCACCTGGGCTCCCGGGCCCTCGGCGGCGCCGGACTCGTCATGACCGAGATGGTCTGCGTCAGCCCCACCGGCCGCATCACCCCCGGCTGCACCGGCCTCTGGACCGACGAACAGGCCGCCGCCTGGAGCCGCGTCACCGACTTCGTCCACACCAGCGCGCCCGGCACCGCGATCGGAGTCCAGCTCGGCCACTCCGGCCGCAAGGGCTCCACCCGGCGCATGTGGGAGGGGATCGACCGGCCGCTGCCCGAGGGCAACTGGCCCCTCGTCGCCGCCTCACCCCTCCCGTACCGGCCCGGCGTCAACCAGACCCCGGCCGCCCTCGACCGCGCCGGACTCGCCGCCGTCCGCGAGGAGTTCACGGTCGCCGCCCGGCGCGCCGCCCGCAGCGGCTTCGACCTCCTCGAACTCCACGCCGCCCACGGCTACCTGCTCTCCGGCTTCCTCTCCCCGCTCACCAACCACCGCACCGACGCCTACGGCGGCGACCTCGAAGGACGCCTCCGCTTCCCCCTCGAAGTCCTCGACGCGGTACGGGAGGCCTGGCCCGACGACCGGCCCCTGACCGTCCGCATCTCGGCCACCGACTGGGCCGAGGGCGGCACGACCGCCGAGGACGCCGTCGCGACCGCCCGCGCGCTCGCCGCGCACGGCGCCGACGCCATCGACGTCTCCACCGGCCAGGTCGTCCCCCACGAGACCCCCGCGTACGGCCGCTCCTACCAGACCCCGTACGCCGACCGCATCCGCAACGAGACCGGCGTCCCCGTGATCGCGGTCGGCGCGATCTCCTCCTGGGACGACGTCAACTCCCTGCTCCTGGCGGGCCGCGCCGACCTCTGCGCCCTCGCCCGCCCCCACCTCTACGACCCCCACTGGACCCTCCACGCGGCGGCCGAACAGGGCTACGAGGGCCCGGCGGCCCCCTGGCCCGACCCGTACCGCGCGGGCAGCCGCCGGCCGCCCACCGGCCGCCGCGACCAGGAGGCCCCCTGAGCCGGGGTCGCCGCGACGCTCAGTGCTCGCAGAGGGAGAACTCGCGCTCGTACAGCTGCTCGTTGTGCTCGTCCACGAAGAACTTGCGCTCCTTCATCAGCTCCTCGCGGTACCCCTCGGCCTGCGCGCGCGTCATGGTCGAGGTGTCGGACCACGGCTGCTGCGGCGGCACGTCGGACGTCGAGACGATCCGCTCCGACGGGTCCACCAGGAAGAACGCGAGGATCTTGCGGTGCCCCGGGCGGGCGGGGTCCGCGAGGCGGAACGGGGCGACGCGGTGCTGGAGGACGTTCGGAAACGCCAGGCAGCGGCCCGCCGGGGTCGCCACCGACCCCAGCACCTGGTTCAGCGCGTCCTCGTCCTCCAGGCCGTAGACCTCGCGCAGGCCGTCGTCGTCGTTCTGCTCGTAGTCCGGGTCGTCGAGCGCCGTCCGGAAGCCCAGCCGGCTCTCGGTGATGTTCTCGCTGTCCCAGTAGAAGAGGCCGGTCGAGACGATCCGCTCGTTCAGCATCCCCTCGACGTGCCAGGAACCACCGGCGTACTCGGGCTCCTCCGGCGTCAGGTGGATCGTGGCGAGCTTGACGATCACCTGGAGGCGTCGGCCCCGCAGGTCGACCCGGGCGGACGCGTCGGGCAGCGCGGGCGGGGTGAAGTCCGGGGCGTCCGGGACGACCGGGCGGCGGTTCTCCCACCAGGCCTCGTAGGCCTCCTCCCACGCATTGAGGGCTTCGCGGTGCGCCTCGGCGTCACCGTAGGAGTCCTTGCGCGGGTACTCCGGCTTCGAGCCGTACCACCCGTAGGGGTCGGCCTCGACCCGCGGGGGCCGGGGGTGGCGCAGATCGGTCAGCACGTTCTCGAACAGCGGGCGGAAGCGCGCGAACAGCTCCGGCAGCACGGCGGCCAGCTCGCGATGGGCCTCGGGGTGCAGGTTGTTGACGTACGAGAGGAAGGCGGCGCCGCCTTCCTCATCGACCTCGACGTCCGTGGGAAGCCACTGGAACCGCTCCGAGAACTCGTGCTTCGAGTAGCTGTTCGTCGGGTTCCGCCAGGCCTCCTCCGGACCCCCGCTCACGTCCCTCACCAGGCAGAACAGCGAAGGGTGCACCAGGTCGAGGACCTGGCCGTCCGATCCGGGGTGCCAGTCCCTCTCCGCCTCCGGGACCTCCTCCAGGACCCGGACCGCCTCGCGCAGCCGGGACCGCAGCCCGTCGTCCACCAGCGCGTCCGACTGCCACACGCCGTCGACGCCGGACACCTCGACGCCGGTCCGCCCGTCCCGCAGCGCGGCGTAGTGCGCGAGCTCGGCGAGGACATAGCGGACCTGCGCCTCGGTGAGCCCCTGTGCGACCGCCTCCCGCGACCACCGGGCGGCGATCTCGGGGTCGTTCATCTTCTCGAACCAGTCCGGCTTCTCCCGGATGTGCGCGCTGCACTCGATCATCTGGAGTTCCCGCAGCGTCCGGGGCGTCGCGAACGGTATGGAGCGGGAGGTCTGGAAGGGCAGCGGGAAAGCGGACAGGCCGGACAATGCTCTTGTTCCTCACGGTCGGTGGGCGATGGCGGGAACAATACTTCGACGGTCCGACATCGCGGCCGCGGTCCGGCGGACGGGGCTCCTCAGCGCACCACGCGGTGGCGGAGGTAGACGACCTTCGCCCCGAAGGTACGGGTCTCCACGAGTTCGAGGTCCACCCGCCGTTCGTCCCGGGGGAAGAACGGGATGCCGCCGCCGACCAGCACCGGATGGACCATGGCCCGGTACTCGTCGATCAGCCCCGCCGAGGCCGCCTCGGCCGCCAGCGTCGCGCCCCCGATCGCGATCTCGCCCTCCCCGGGCTCGGCCCGCAGCCGCTCGATCTCCTCCGCCACGCTCCCGGAGGCCAGCCGGGCGTTGCCCCGCACCTCCGTCAGGGTGGTGGAGAACACCACCTTCGGGAGCGGATTCCAGAGCGAGATCCACTCGCGCGTCGGGGCGTCGAGCGACGGGTCCTGGTCGGCGGTCTCCCAGTACAGCATCGTCTCGTACAGCCGCCGCCCCATCAGATGGACGCCGACCCCCCGGATGTCCTCGATCCAGAAGCGGAAGACCTCCTCGTCGGGCCCCGACCAGTCGAAGCCGCCGTCCGGCCCGACGATGTAGCCGTCCAGGGAGACGCCCATGGAATAGGTCACTCTGCGCATCGGAAAGCCTCCTCGGTGACGGGGTTCCGACAGTACGGCCGCCGGACGACGGGGGACGCGACGCGACGCGCGGGAGTCCGCCCGGGACACGCCCGGACCCGCCCGTCCCGTTGAACAACCCTGCGAACCCTCCCCGGTGGGGATGAAGCGCCGTCGCCGCCGTGCCCCCGGTCGCCCTCCCGCTGTTCTTCCGGCGGAAAGATCGTTCCGACGCCGGGAGAGGGCGCGATGCAGCGAGGCGGGGAAGGCGGTCGGCGCACATGAGCCCGTACCAGGAGGCCGGGCCCCGGACGCCGCCCGCCGCCACCCGCACCGCCCGGGCGGTGGCCGGGGACCTGCTCGACCGCACGCTCGACGGCCTGCCCGACCGGGTCCCCACCGTCTGGGAGGTCGGCGGCGCAGGGCCGGTCGGCGTCGACGCGGGCGACGAGCGCGCGGTGCAGGCCGCCTGCGGCGTCATGCACGTGCACGGCCGGGCCACCGGCGCCCCCGCGCCGCTCGCCGCCGACTACGTCTCCACGGTGACCGGCGTCCTCGTCGCCCAGGGCGCCACGGCGGCCCTCCTCGCCCGCCGCCGGGGCCGCCCGCCGCTGCGGACCCGCACCTCGCTCGCCCAGGGGGCGCTCCTCACCGTCACCCAGTACCTCGCCGCCGCCACCGCGGACGACGGCACGGGGACCCGGGTCACGGACGACGGGACGGGGCTCGCCACCCTCACCACCGCCGACGCCGTACGCGTCGAGATCGAGACGCTCGACCCCGAGGCCTGGGCCGGGTTCTGGCACCGGCTCGGCGTGCCGCCCAGGACGGCGGGACGCGGCTGGCAGCCCTTCCAGACCCGCTTCGGCACGGCCGTCTGCCCCCTGCCCCCGGAACTCCGCGCCGTCGTACGGGCCCACCCCCTGGAGGCCGTACGGCGGGCGGGCGCCGAGCACGGCGTGTCGGTCGCCGCGATCGGGGAGGCGACGACGGCCCCGCCCGGCCTCGCCCCCTGGACCCTCGCACCGGCCCCTCCCGCCGGTCGGCCTCCGTACTCCCCGGCCCCGGCCGACCCGTACGCCCTGTTTCCGCGTCCCCCGGCCCCGGCCGACCCGGGCGCCCTGCCGCTGGCCGGCCTGCGGGTGGTCGAGTCCGCCCGCCGCGTCCAGGGACCCGTGGCCGGGCACGTGCTGCGGCTGCTCGGCGCCGAGGTCGTCCGCGTCGAACCCCCCGGCGGCGACCCCATGCGCGGCCTGCCCCCGGTCGCCGGGGGCTGCTCGGTCCGCTTCTCCGCGCTCAACCACGGCAAGTCCGTGACCGAGGCCGACCTCACCACCCGCCCGGGCCGGGAGACCGTACGCGAACTGGTCTCCCGCGCCGACGTCTTCCTGCACAACTGGGCCCCCGGCAAGGCCGGGGCCCTCCGCCTCGACGCCGACGCGCTGCACGCCGTCAACCCCCGTCTGGTGTACGCCTCCGCCTCCGGCTTCGGCACCGCCCTCGGCCCCGTCCCGCCGATCGGCACCGACTACCTGGCCCAGGTCCACGGCGGCCTCGCCGCCGCGCTGCGCCCCGCCGGGGAGCCGCCCGCGCCCTCCCTGATGACCGTCACCGACGTGCTCGGCGGCCTGGTCCTCGCCCAGGCCGTGCTCGCCGGCCTCCTCGCGCGCCAGGAGACCGGCCGGGGCTGCCGGGCCGCGTCGTCGCTGCTCTCCGCGGCGGCCCTGGTCCCGCGCCCCGGCCGGCGCACGGCCCTCTCCCCGCTGGACCGCCCGCTGCCCACCGCCGACGGACTGCTGTACCTGGGGGCCGAGGCGCGGGCCCTGCCCCGGGAGGTGGCCCGGACCGTCGGTGCCACCGGACCCGCCACGGCGGGGGAGCGGCTGCGGGCCCGTACGACGGACGCGTGGCTGGCCGAGCTGCGGGCGGCCGGACTGCCGTCCGTCGCCGTCCGCACCGACCTGGCGGACCTCGCGACGGACCCGGCCTTCGCCCGCGCCGTCCTGCCGCCGGACGAGCGCCTCCCGTACGCGCGTCCCGCCGCGCCCTGGGAGTTCACGGAGGAGATCCGATGACCACGGCCCCCACCACCCACCGGGCCCCCTGGCGCTCCCGCAACGGCCTGGAGTTACCCGACAGGGTCCCCCGCGCCGACCGCGCGGCCTGGGAGGCCCGGGGCCTCTGTCCCGACGCCGACCTCTTCACCCTCTTCCGGGAACACGCGCTCGCCGCCCCCGGCCGCGACGCGGTGGTGGACGAGCGGGGGGCCCTCTCCTACGGCGAGCTGTACGCGGAAGTGCTGCGCGTCGCGGGCCTGTTCGCGGAGGCGGGGCTCGGCCCCCGGGACGTGATCGCGCTCCGGCTCCCCAACGGGCGCCTCGCGGCGGCGGCGGAACTGGCCGTCTACGCCCTCGGCGCGGTCGCCCTGCCGTACCCGCTCGGCGGCGGCGTCCGGGACACCCTCTCGCTCCTCGCCCGCTCCCGGGCGGGCGGAGCCGTACTGAGCGAATCCGAGGACCTCGCGGCGACAGCTGAACTCCCCTGGTTACGAGCGGTGTTCACGACCGGCCCGGACGCCGCGCCCGGGGTGCGGCGACTGGACCGCGCACCGGAGGACGGACCGTTCCGCCCGTCCGGCCCGCCCGCCGAGTCCACCGCCCCGGCCCGCATCCTGGTCTCCTCCGGCTCCGAGACCGAACCGAAGATGATCGCCTACAGCCACCAGGCCATGGCGGGCGGCCGAGCCGCCTACGTACGAGCCCTCGCCGACGCTCCGGCCCGTACTGGGCCCAGGACCCCCGCCGACTCTTCGGCCCGTGCCGGCGCCCCGGCCTTCACCGGCTCCCCGGCCGGCCCCGCGACCCCGCCCGGATTCCCGGTCGTTCCCGGCCCTTCGGCGGAGCCCGAGCCCCCGGTCGCGCCGCCCCGGCTCCTCGTTCTCGTCCCGCTCGCCTCCTCGTACGGCTCCCTGGGCGTTCCGGTCGGGCTCGCGGCGCTCGGGGGGACCCTGATCGTGCGCGGGCGGTTCGACGCCGCCGACGCGCTCCGGGCGACCGTCGAGCACCGGCCCACGCACCTCTTCGGGGTGCCGACCATGCTGCGGCGGATGGCGGACCTGCCGCGCCTCCCGGGCGAGGACACCTCGTCGCTGCGGGCCGTGGTCTCCAGCGGCGCCGCGCTCCCCGCCTCCACCGCGGCCGCCTGCCTCGAGCGGTTCGGCGTACCGGTCGTCACCGTGTACGGCTCGTCGGACGGCGTCAACTGCCACACCGCCGCCCCAGGCGCCCCCGCCGGGGACACGGCGGGCACCCCCGACCCCGCCGTGGCCGTCCTCCGGATCGTCCGGCCCGACGGCACCCCGGCGGACACCGGGGAACCCGGGGAGATCCAGGCCAAGGGCCCCATGACCCCGCTCTGCTACGTGGCCGCCCCCGACCTCGACGCCCGCTACCGCACCGCCGACGGCTGGGTCCGCACCGGCGACCTGGGGGCGCTCGACGGGAAGGGGCGGCTGCAGGTCCTCGGACGGCTCAGGAACGTGGTGATCCGGGGCGGCCACACCATCAGCCCGGCCGAGGTGGAACAGGAGCTGGGCACCCATCCGGGGATCGCGGAGGCGGTCTGCGTACCGGTGCCGGACGAGGAGTTCGGGGAGCGGCTGTGCGCCTGCGTACGGCCGGTGCCCGGGGCGCCCGCGCCCGCGCTGGGCGACGTGACCGCGCACCTCGCCGCCCGGGGCCTGGAGCGGCGGAAGTTCCCCGAGTACCTGCTCGTCCTCGACCGGATGCCGCTGCGCCCCACCGGCAAGGTCTGCCGCCGCACCGCCGCCGCCCGCGCGGCGGCCGCCCTTGGCGTCGATACGCCACCGGGTGCCACGGTTTTCGCCGAACGAAGCAGATGATTTCACTCGTCCAGGCGAAATGGTTCATCTATGGCGCCAAGGCGTCGAAACGCGTGCAATCCTGTCACCAGCAAGCGGAATCCCTGATTCAACTTCCTTTGCGGCAGAGGCCCTTCGACGGGCCCGCCCCCGTTCACGGAGAACTCTCTTGCGCCGTTCCCTCGTCGTCCTCGCCCCCGTCCGCAGCGGCTCCCGCACCTGACGGACCGGATCACGAGGGAACCCACACCGGACACATGGGGGAAACATGTTCACAGAACTCGCCGTGGTCGGCCTCGGCTACGTCGGTCTCCCGCTGGCCCGCCGGGCCTGCGAGGCGGGCCTGACGACCGTCGGCCACGACATCGACGCCGCCGTCGTCGCGGGCCTGGAGGGGGGCCGCTCCCACATCGGGGACGTCCACGACGCGGACGTCGGGGCGATGCGGGCCGCGGGCTTCCGCGCGAGCACCGACCCCGGCGTCCTCGCCGGCGCCCACACCGTCGTCGTCTGCGTGCCGACCGGCCTCACCCCGGCCGGCGAACCGGACCTGGAACCGCTGCTCGCGGCCGTCCGGACCGTCGCCCGCCACCTCGAACCGGGCACGCTGGTCTGCGTCGAGTCCACCAGCCACCCGGGGACCACGGAGGAGATCGTCCGGCCCCTCCTCGAAGCGAGCGGGCTGCGCGCCGGCGAGGACTTCCACCTGGCGTACTCGCCCGAGCGCATCGACCCCGGCAACCGCCACCACACCCTGCGCACCACGCCGAAGGTCGTCAGCGGCTCCACCGAACTCTGCGCCAAGCACGCCGCCGCCTTCTACGAACGCCTCGTGGACGAGGTCGTCGTCGCCGCCGGGACCCGGGAGGCGGAGATGGCCAAGATCCTGGAGAACGCCTACCGGTACGTGAACATCGCCCTGGTCAACGAGGCCGCGGTCTACTGCGACCGGGTCGGCATCGACATCTGGGACGTGCTGCGCTGCGCGGACACCAAGCCCTTCGGGTTCTCCGCGTTCCGCCCAGGCCCCGGCGTCGGCGGCCACTGCATCCCCGTCGACCCCCGCTACCTGATGACCCGCGCCGCCGAACAGGGCTTCACCTTCCACACCCTGGGCGCCGCCCGCGCCGTGCTCGACGCGATGCCGGAGCACGTCGCGGGGCGCGCCCGCGACCTGCTCGCCGCCACGGGCAAGGACCCCGCGCGGGCCCGGGTGACGCTGCTCGGCGTCGCCTACAAGGCCGACGTCGCCGACACCAGGGAGTCGCCCGCCTACCCCGTGGCCCGCGCCCTGCGCGCCCTCGGGGCCCGGCTCGCCCACCACGACCCGCACGTCGAGCGGTTCGAGGTGGACGGCGACCCCGTGCCCCGGCAGCCGTCGCCGGAACGGGCCCTCGCCGACAGCGACCTGGTGGTGCTGCTCCAGGACCACTCCGCCTACCGGGAGGTCGACTGGGACCGGGCCGCCTGCCCGGTCCTCGACACCCGGGGAACGGCGGAGGGCCGGCGCGTGGTGCGCCTCTGACGCCGCACCGCGCCCCCACGGACTCCCGGCCCGGGACGCGCCCGCGCGTCCCGGCCGCGGGACAAGCGCGTCCGGACGCCGTCCGGACGTCACACGAGGAAAGAAACAAGGAGAACGACCCATGACCATGGCCATCGACAACGTCGCCCAGGAGCGCCTGTCGAAGCGTTTCGACAAGTGGGACGCGGACGGCAACGGCCTGCTGGAGCCCTCGGACTTCACCGCCGAGGCCGCCGGCATCGCCCGTGCGTTCGGCGAGTCCCCCGAGTCGCCGAAGGCCACCGCGCTGCGCGACGGCTTCGTCGCCATGTTCGAGGAGCTGGCCCGTCGGGCGGGCGTCGCGCCGCAGGGCTCGATCGACCGCGCGCAGTTCCTCCAGGCCGCCGGTGAGGTCGTCCAGGGTGGCGCCGCCACCTTCGACCCGGTGTTCTCCCCGGTCGCCAAGGGCATCGTCGGCCTGGCCGACCGCAACGGCGACGGCGTCATCGACGGCACCGAGTTCGCCACCTGGCTCAAGGCCCTCGGCCTCGGCGAGGCGCAGGCCCGCGAGGCCTTCAAGCAGATCGACGCCGACGGCGACGGCACCCTGTCCGAGCAGGAACTGCTCGCCGCCGTACGCAAGTTCCACCTCGGTGAGCTCGACGTCGAGCTGCTCGGCTGAGACCGGCGCCTGACCCGACAGCGGCCGGCCGGCGTCCCCTCCAGGGGCGCCGGCCGGCCGTCGTGGTGTGCCGCGTCGTCAGTCGGCGGGCGTGAAGACCACCGGGGTCTCCGGCGCGAGCGCCAGGGACCGGCCGGTCAGCAGCCGGGGCGCGTGGATCACGATGTTGTAGTGGTTGGGCAGGTGGCAGCCGTCGAAACCGAGTACGGTCCCCACCGGCTCCCCGCCGATCAGGACCGTGTCCCCCCGGTCCACGACCCCGCCGAGGTCCAGCTCCACGAAGCCGAGGAAGCCGACCCGGTCCACCCGGGCGCCCGGCTCGTCGGTCCACCGGTCGGTGGTCAGCAGCTCGTGCACCTCGCCCCGGCGCACACAGCGGGCCGCGAACGGCTCCAACTCCATGCCCCGGTCGGTGCGTTCGTGCAGCAGCACCTTCACCAGGGTTCCGCGCACCGCCCGCTTGGCGCCGTTCTCGTGCAGCCCGGAGTCGAGGGAGGGCGGGGCCGCGGGGAGCGCGGGGGAGGAGGTCATCGGGACTCCGATCGACGGACGGCGCGCGGCTCGTGCGGTTCACGCGGCCTGTGCGGTTCGTTCGGCTCGTGAGGGGTACGGGGCCGGGGCGGGCCGGGCGCCGCCGCCTCCGCCGCGTACACGGCGGCGACCAGTTCGAGCGCGGCGAGGCCGCCCTCGACGGCCCGGGAGGGGTCGGGCAGGGAGCGCAGCCGGGCGAGGTCGCGCAGGACGCCCTCGTACTCGTGCCACAGCGACTCCTTGAAGCCGGGGCGGCCGTCCAGCATGTCCGCGTACAGCTCGGTGCCGTCGTCGAGGCGTACGAGCACGTCCTTCACCTCCCCGGGGTACGACCAGTCCAGCTCCACCCGGCCCCGTCCCCGCCCGTCCGGACCGGCCAGCTCGACCACGGCCTGCCGGTCGGTGCCGGAAGCGTCCCGGACCACCTCGGCGGCGACGACCTCCGAAGGCCGCTCGCCAAGGACCAGCCGTACCAGGTCGAAGGCGTTGGGCCCGTTGTCCGCGACGCAGCCGCCGCCGCAGCGGGCCGGGTCCAGGTACCAGGTGTCCGCGCCGATGTGCTCCTCGATCCGCTCCAGGTACCGCACCCGCACGGACTCCACCCGCACCTGGCCGCCCGGCGGGGGAAGCCGGTCCAGGAGGTCCAGGACGCGGTCGTTGTAGCGGCGGTGGAACGCCGTGAAGAGGGGGACGCCGTGCTCCCGGGACAGCGCGGCGAGCCGCCGCCCGTCCGCCGGGTCCAGGGCGAGCGGCTTCTCCACGCACACCGGGACGCCGGCCCGCAGCGCGTCCGCGCACACCTCCGCGTGCGCGTGGTTGGGCACCGCCACGACCAGGGCGTCCAGGCCCCCGGCGGCGAGCAGGACCCGGTGGTCGGTGTGGCAGGCGACCCGGCCGCGGTGCGGGGCGAGGGCCTCCTCGCGCAGGTCGCAGACCGCGGCCACCTCCCACCCGGGCAGCCGCTCGGCCGCCGCCAGGTAGAAGCGGGAGATCACCCCGAGCCCGGCGATCCCCAGGCGCAGGGGCCGGCCGTCCTCGGTGTGCGGTGCCGCGCCGCCGTCTCCGCCGGCCGGCGTCATCGGCTCTCCTCCCCGGTGGCCGGGGCGGTCGCGGTGACCGGGAGCCGTGGGTCCGGGACCGTCGCGGCGGCCGGGAGGCGCAGGCCGAGAGCGGTCAGTTCGGCGTGCAGCGGGGCGGGCAGCGGAACGCCCGAGGCGCGCCGCTCCTCGGCGCGCTCGGCCTCCGGGTGCCCCGGGTAGCGGACCGGCTCCCCGCCCGGGAGCGGAGGACAGTCCAGTACCGTCCCGAACATCTCCCGGGCGTCCCCGGCGAAGCCGTCGCGCAGCGCGTCGGGGGCGACCGCCAGGACGAGGAAGCCGATGTCGTCGTCGCTGCCGCCCGGCCTGCCGTCCCCCTCCAGGGCTGCCGGGGCGGGCCCGGTGGCCGCCCCGGGCAGCAGGGCGGCAAGGAGTTCCACGGCGAGCCCGAGGCCGAACCCCTTGAACGCGCCGGTCGCCGGGGTGCCGCCCAGCCAGCCGAGCCAGGCCTCGCCCCGGTCGTACGCGGACGCGTCCCGCACCGGGCGCCCGGCGTCGTCGGTGAGCCAGCCCTCGGGGGCCTCGCGCCCGTCCCGGGCGGCCGTGCGGACCCGTCCGGTGGGGACGACGGTGGTGCTCATGTCGAGGACGAACGGGCGCCCCTCGGCCGCCGGGGCCGCCACGCTCAGCGGATTGGTCCCGAGCAGGGCCGCCGCGCCGAGCGGCGGACGGGCGATGCGCTGGCCGCCGCAGTTGGAGGCCACCACGCCGATCATGCCCCGGTCGGCGGCCCGCCGCGCGTGGACGCCCGCGCAGCCGAAGTGGGTGGCGCCCCGCACCGACACCAGGCCGATGCCGTGGCGGGCCGCCCGTTCCGCCGCGAGGTCCATCGCCTCCGACGCGGCCCACAGGCCGAGCGCCCGCCGGTGGTCCAGGAGCACGCAGGCCCCCAGGTCGCGCAGGACCTCCGGCTCGGCGGCCGGGTCGGCGCCGCCGGACTCCAGGAGCGGCCGGTAGAGCCGGCCCAGGTTGAACACGCCGTGCGAGTCCATGCCGGTCAGGTCGCCGTAGCAGAGGGCTTCGGCGGCGAGCCGGGCCCGGGCCTCCGGGACCCCGAGCCGTACGAAACAGGTGGCGGTCTCGCCGAGCAGCGTCTCGTACGGGACCGTCACCTCCCTCCGTACGTCGCTCCGGGGTGCGGCGCCGTCGGGCAGCGTGGACGTCATGCGGTTCCTGCTTTCTCGGTGAGGTCGGTCGGTACGGGCGTGGGTGCGGGCACGGGGTGACGGGCCTCGTCCCGCCGCCGTACGTCGTCGGCGAAGGCGGTGAGCAGCGCGGCGGTGCGGTCCGCGAACGCCTCCAGGTCGGCCAGGTCGACGAACTCGCCCGCCGCGTGGGCCCGGTTGGCGTCGAGGGAGCCCGGTCCGAACACCGTGGTGAAGGAGTCCGGCAGGCCCTCCGCCCAGATCGCGTCGCAGGTGAAGGCCGGTTCGTCGTCCGGCCACCGGTCGACGCCCGCCTCCGCGAAGAGCTTGTCGCCCCACTCCGGCTGGGGGCCGAGCGCGGGCAGGCCGTGCTTCTCCCACTCCAGGCGGGTGATCCGGGCGGCGTCTTCGGCGGTCCGCGCGAACGGCGGCGTGCCGGAGAACCGGGCGGTGAACTCCCGCAGTCCCGCGTCGAGGGCCCGGACGAGCGCCCGCTCGGCGGCGGCCCCGGCCTCCGCGGTCGCGTACGCCAGGTTGAGCAGCAGGCTGCCGGTGCCGTGCACCTTGTTGTGCAGGGTGCCGGTGTGCAGCCCCGCCACGCAGACCGTGAACGGCGGTGCGCCGGACGCGTCCCGGCCGAGGGCGGCCGCGAGGTGCTGGGCGAGGAAGCCGAGCAGGACGGTGGCGTTGTGCCCGGCCTCCGGCCGGTCGTCCACGGCGTCCTCGCCGGCGACCGTGATCCGGGCGGTGGCGGCGGCGGTCGCGCGGGGCAGGTGGCGCAGGCCGGTCGGCTCGCAGAACACGTTGAGCCGGCCCGTCCACCCCGCCTCCACGAGCGGCCGGGTGCCGAAGGTGCCGAGCGCCCCGCCCTCCTCGCCCGCCACCGCCTGTACGAGCACCGCGACGTCCCGGCCGATGTCCGGGCGGGCCCGGGCGGCGGCCGCGACACCGGCGAGCAGCGCCACCGCGGGCCCCTTCGCGTCCACCGCGCCCCGGCCGGTGAACCGGGTCCCGTCGAACGCGGGGGGCTCGCCGCCGGCGACGGTGTCCAGGTGCACGTTGAACATCACCGTGCGCTCCCGGGGAAGTTCGGGCCCCAGCCGCAGCACCAGGCTCGGCTGGTCCGCCAGGAACGCCGGGTCGGCGGCGACCGCGCGCCGCACGGGCGCCGGGGTGTCCTCGCGCAGGACCGCCGAGGGGTCCGGGGCGCCGAGGCGCACGGCCCCGAACCCGAGCCGCTGCGCCGCCGTCGCGTACGACCGCAGGGCGGCGGCCGTCAGACGAGGCGCGCCGGGGCCGGTCTCCAGCGGCCCGGCGGTGGGCGTGTGCAGTAGATGCAGCAGCAGGCCCGTGTCGACGGCGGGGCGCGCCGGGGTCTCCGGGACGGCGGTCGGGGCGGGAAGCGGCAGGGCCGCCAGGCGGCGGGCCGCCCGTACGAAGGGACCGGCCGCGTCCTCGCCCCGCACCCCCTCGTGCGGGACCACCGCCAGGTGCGGTTCCAGTGAGTACGCGCCCCGGTAGCCGTACTCCTCCAGCAGGCGTACGCAGTCGGCGACCCGGGCGGTGCCCTCGCCGGGCAGGGTGTAGACGGCCTCGCCGGGCCGGTCGCCGGGCAGCGCGTCCTTGACGTGCACGTGGGCGACGTACGGCAGCAGCTCTGCGAGGAGGGCGTGGGCGTCGTACCCGTACGGGACGCCGTTTCCGGTGTCGAACAGGACGCGCAGCGCCGGGCTGTCCACCTCGGCGAGGAGCCGGAGCGTCCGGGCGGCGTCGGAGCCCGCCCAGCCCGCGCAGTTCTCGTGCAGCAGCTCGACGCCGAGGGATTCCGCCCGGCGGGCGAGCCGGCGCATCCGGTCGATCGCCCCGGCCGCCCACTCCTCCTCGGGGAGCCCGCCGTCGGTCCACGACATGACGCGCAGGCTGCGGCAGCCGAGGATCCTGCCGTACGCGGCGAGCCGTTCCAGCTCCTCCAGGTCGGCGGAGAAGGGGCCGGTGACCGGGCGGGCCCAGTTGCCGATCCGGGAGTCGAGGCAGACCACGCCGAGGCCCGCCGCGTGCAGCCGACCGGCGGCCTCCCGTACGGCCGGCTCGGGCAGGTCGGCGAGGGCCGTGCCGTCCAGGGAGCGCAACTCCAGCGAATTCCAGCCCAGTTCGCGGGCGACGGCGATCTGCCCGGCCAGGCCGGGGGCGGCCTCGTCGCCGATGCCGGTGATCCGGCCGGTCAGGTCGAGGGGACGGGTGTACGCGGGGGAGTAGGCGTGCTCTGCGTACGCGGGGGACTCAGTGGACCGCGACACGGGGAGCCTCCTCGTACCGGCCCTCGACGGTCTCCTCCGCGCAGCGCCGCTTGGCCGCGTCGAGCAGCCGGACCGCGTCGGCGTGCAGGGCGAAGTCCTCCTCCCAGGAGGGGTCGTCGGCCGGGGCCCCGGCGAACCGGGTGTAGGCCCCGAGCAGGAACGCGGCCAGCGCGTCGTCGCGGAACACCTCGCGCCGCCCGTCCACGACGAGCTGGACGTGGTCGTCGGCGTCGCTCGCGGCGAAGTGGGCGACGGCGGTGCCGCGTTCGAAGGCGAGGAGGGCCCTGCGCTCCCGTACGGGCGAGGTCAGGTCGGAGAAGAGGCGGGTGCGCACCCCGCTCGCGTGCCGCAGCTCCAGGAGCGCGGAGCCGAGCCCCGGGCGCACCGTCCCTCCGATCCGCAGGTCGGTCAGCCGGGCCCCGGTCGGCTCGGCGGGACCGGCCAGGGAGAGGACCAGGCCGAGGGAGTGCGGCAGCTCCACGTCGAACGCCGTGGGGTGCCCGTCGTCGGCGCCCAGCGAGCGGGCGAAGCGCGGCTTGTGCTGGGTGACGTCGACGCGCAGCAGCCGCCCCAGGCCGCCCGATTCGATCAGGTCGCGGAGCCGCCCGGCCAGCGCCGAGGCGGGCCAGTGGGCCACCACCGCGAGGCGGAGGGCGTGGCGGGCGCGCAGCTCCGTCACGGCGGTCAGCTCCCCGGCGTCGGCGGCGAGCGGCTTCTCCACGATCAGGTCGCGGTAGCCCGCCCCGCACAGCTCGGCCAGGACGGCGGACCGGCCGGCGGGCGGGGTGCAGACGTGGACGACGGCCCGGTCGGGCGGCAGCAGCTCCCGGGCCTCTTCGAGGGACGGGGTGACGGTGACCCCGTCCGGCACCGGGGCCCGCTCTCCGGGCCGGGGATCGACGGCGACCACCGGCCCCCGCCACGCGTCCGGCGAGCGGTCGAGGGCGGTGCGCAGGGCCCGCAGGTGCAGCCCGGCCCCGGAACGGCCCAGTCCGACGATCAGGGGCTGTCGGATCGGGGGCTGCTTCATGCGGTTGTTCCATCCAGTGGTTCGGAACCCGTGCGTACGGGCGGGTGCGGCGAAGAATCTCGCCGTGCCGAGCGACACCGGTCAAGGAAATCGGAGGTGTTGTCACCGGAAAGTATGAAGTTCCTTTGAGGCTTTGAGACTTCATTCTTCCGGCTGTTAGATTCACCGGGCAGACTTTCCTCAGGCGGGGTCGGGCCCGCCCGTCATATTTTCGCGGGCCGCCGACCTGACCTCAGTTGACACCGACCTCAGCCGAAACCGGCGCGCCGTCGGCCGAGAAGAATTGTTTCCGCGTGACGTTATCCAGCATTCCCTTTTTCTCCCAGGCGAAGACATTCGAAAAGATCTGGCCGGACCTCCGGGCCGGGGTGGACGAGATTTTCGCCGACGGCAAGTTCTCGCATTCGCGGCAGGTCGGCCGCCTCGAAGAGGCCCTGGCGGACTACACCGGGGCCCGGCACGTGATCGGGGTCAACAGCGGCACCGACGCCCTGGTGCTGCTCCTGAAGGCGTGCGGGCTGCGCCCCGGGGACCGGGTCCTGGTCCCCGCGTACTCCTTCGTCGCCACCGCCACCTCCGTCGTCCTGGCCGGCGGGCAGCCCGTCTTCGCCGACATCGATCCCGACACGTACGCCATGGACCCCGGCCGGATCGGGGACGCGGCGGACGGCGCCCGGTTCGTGATGCCGGTCCACCTCTTCTGCCGCATGGCCGACATGGCGGCGCTCACCGCCCTCGCCGCCGACCGCGGCCTGACGCTCGTGGAGGACAGCGCCGAGGGCATCGGCATGCGGCAGCACGGCGTCCACGCCGGACTGCACGGACGCGGCGGGGTCCTCTCCTTCTTCCCCAGCAAGACCCTGGGCGCGCTCGGCGACGCCGGGGCCGTCCTCACCGACGACCCGGACCTCGCCGAGCGCGTGGCCGCGCTGCGGCACCACGGCCGGACGGGCCGCACCCTCGCCCACTTCCCCGGCATCTCCAACGAGACCCGGTACGTCGGCCACAACAGCAAGATGGACGACCTCCAGGCCGCCGTCCTGCTCGCCAAGCTCACCGTCCTCGACGAGGACGTCCGGCACCGCGCGGCCCTGGCCCGCCGCTACGACGAGGGGCTGCGGGGGACACCCGGCATCACCCGGCTGCCCGCCGTCACGGGCGCCCCCGACGAGGTCTTCTACGTCTACCTGATCGAGACCGAGCGGCGCGACGCGCTCGCCGCCCACCTCCAGGAGCGGGGCATCGGCACCGAGACGTACTACCCCCGGCCGCTGCACCTCCACCCCTGCTTCACCGGACTCGGCCACCGGCCCGGCGACTTCCCCGTCGCCGAGGCCGCCGCCGGCCGCGCCCTCGCCCTGCCGCTGTACGCCGACCTCACCGAGGCCGAGGTCGACCGCGTCTGCGCGACCGTCCGCGCCTTCCACACCGGGAGGGTCCCCGCATGACCACGACCAGCACCCACGAGGACCCGGCCGTCGGGGACGGCCCCGCGACCGGCGGCCGCGTCCCCTTCTTCCCGCCCGACCTCTTCCACGAGGACCGCGACGCCCTCCTGCGGCTCCTGTACGAGATCGGCACCGGCGCGGACCAGAAGTTCATCCTGGGCGACCGCACCCGCCGCTTCGAGGACGCCCTGCGCGACCGGCTCGGCGCCGCCGACGTGGTCGCCTGCTCCAGCGGCACCTCCGCCCTCCACCTGATCCTCACCGCCCTCGGCATCGGCCCCGGCGACGAGGTCGTGGTCCCCGCCCTCGGCTGCGCCCCGCTCGCCGCCGCCGTCCTGCACACCGGCGCCGTCCCCGTCTTCGGCGACGTCGACCCCCGCACCCTCACCCTCGACCCCGAGGACGCGCGGGCCCGCATCACCCCCCGCACCAAGGCGCTGATGCCCGCCCACATGTTCTCCGTCATGGCCGACATGCCCCGCTTCGCCGCCCTGGCCGCCGCCGAGGGGCTGCGCCTGGTCGAGGACTCCGCCGTCGCCCAGGGCGCCGTCCTCGACGGCACGCCCGCCGGACTGTGGGGGGACGCCGGGCTCTACTCCTTCGTCCAGGTCAAGTCGTTCGGCATGCCCGGCGAGGGCGGCGCCGTCGTCACCCGGGACGAGGAGACCGGCCGCCGCGTCCGCATGCTCCGCAACCACGGTCAGGACGGCGTCCACCGCGGCCTGCACCACGTGATCGGCGTCAACAGCCGCTTCGACGAGATCCAGGCCGCCTTCCAGCTCCACCGGCTGCCCGGCCTCGACGCGCGCCTGGAGCGCCGGGCCCGGATCGCCGCCCACTACACCGAACGCCTCGCCGGCCTGCCCGGCCTCACCACCCCGCCGCCCGGCACCGACGGCCGCTGTTACTACGTCTACACCCTGCTCGCCGACGACCGGGACGCGCTGCGCGACCACCTGGACGCCGAGGGCGTCGACACCCACGTCTACTACCCGGCGACCCTGCCCGACCAGGCCGCCTTCGCCCCCGTCGCCGCCGCCTCCTCCGTACGGACCGGAGCCGACCCCGCCGGACCCGACTGGCCGCACGCCCGCGACGCCGCCCGCCGGCAGCTCTCGCTCCCCGTCCACCACCGGCTCACCGACGCCCAGGTCGAACACGTCGCCGACACCGTCCGCGCCCACGCCCTGCGCACCCGCGCGTGACCACGCCGCCCCCACCCCCCACGGAGTACCCCCGCATGACCCCTGACCTCGACGTCGCCGTCGTCGGTGCCGGACTCGCCGGTCTCGCCGCCGCCCACGAACTGCGCCGCAGCGGCCACGAGGTGTGCGTCCTCGAAGCCGCCGACGCCCCCGGCGGCCGGATGCGCAGCCTCCGCCGCGACGGCTACCTGATGGACACCGGAGCCGAACAGATCTCCGCCCGGGGCTACCGCGCCACCTGGCAGCTCATCCGCCGGGCCGGACTCGCCCCCGACGACGTGCCCCGCATCGGCCGCCCCATGGCCGTCTGGCGCGGCGGACGGCCGCACAACGGCGTCGGCGAACCCCGCGCCGTCCTCACCGGCGCCGGACTCGTCCCCGCCGCCCGCCCCTCCCTGGCCCGTTTCCTCGCCTGGAGCGGCCGGCACCGCGCCGCCCTCGACCACGACCACCCCGAGGACACCCCGCTCGGCGCCGACACCGTCGCCGCCCTCGCGCGCCGCCACCACCCCGACCTCCACGACCACCTGCTCCAGCCGCTCTCCGGCGCCTTCTTCGGCTGGGACGCCGAACGCAGCGCCGCCGCGCCCCTGGTCGGCCTGCTGCTCGCGGTCGGACCGGTCTCGGCCTGGCGCACCTACCGCGGCGGCATGGACCTGCTCGCCACCCGCCTCGCCGCCGGCCTCGACACCCGCTACGGCCGGCGCGTCGAGGAGGTCACCGACCACGGCGACCACGCCCGGCTCACCGTCGACGGCACCGCCCTCACCGCCCGCGCGGTCGTCCTCGCCGTGCCCGCCCCCGTCGCGCTGCGGCTCACCGACGGCGCCGACCCGGACGCCACCGGCTACCCGGCCGCCTCCACGTACCGGCCCATGTACAAGGTCAGCTGCGCCCTCGACCGGCCGCTCGCCCCGCGCGGCGGCGCCTACGCGCTGCTCACCCCGGAGTGCGAGGAGCCGGTCCTGTCCTGCCTCATCGCCGACCACCTCAAGTGCCCCGACCGCGCCCCCGCCGGACGCGGCCTGATCAGCCTGCTCGCCTCCCCGCGCCGCATCCCCGAACTGGTCGAAGCGGGCGAGGAGGAGGCCGCCCGCCGGCTCACCGCCGCCGCCGAACGCTACGTACCCGGCCTCGGCGCGTCCCTCACCGCCACCCACGTCCACCACTGGCCGCAGGCCATGCCCGAACTCACCCCCCGGGCCCTCGCCCTGCGCGGCGCGTTCCTGCGCCGCCCGGCCCGCGCCGTCGAGTACGCCGGGGACTGGGTCGCCGCCCGCCCCTCCAGCGAGGGCGCCGCCCGCTCGGGCGCGCTCGCCGCCGCCCGCGTCCTCGCCCACCTCGCCCCTCGCCGGGGCCGCACCCTCCGGCAGGAGACCGCAGCATGACCCCCCACGACCTGGGCGTCCTCTTCGACGAACTCGCCGACGCCGGCACGTCCACCCGCTTCCACCTCGACCGCCCCTTCGACCTCACCCCGGGACCGGCCGGGGCCGACGCCACCGAGTGGACCGTCCCCGAACTCGCCCTGCTCGTACGGGAGACGGCGGGCGCCCTCGCCGCCGCCGGGGCCGGACCCGGCGACCGCGTCGCGATCGTCAAGGCGAACCACTGGGACTACGACCTGATCGCCTGCGCCGCCATCCGCACCGGCGCCGTCCCCGTCAAGCTCTCCGACCACCTCCCGCCGGCCGCCCTGCGCGTCCTCCTGGACCGCTGCGCGCCCCGCGTCCTGGTCACCGACCTCGACGTCCTCGGCCGCGACCCGTCGGCGGACCTCGCCGGTACGGCCCGTACCACCGTCGTCCTCGGCCCCGGCGGCGAACTCCCGCCCGGCACCGTGCACATCGACGACCTGGCCGGACACCCCGACCCCGGCCCGCACCCCCGCGACGACGACGCGCCCCTGGTCGTCGTCCACACCAGCGGCACCACCGGCGTGCCCAAACTGGTCGCGCACACCACCCGCACCCTGGTCCACCACCTCGCCCGCTTCGAGACCCGGCCGGTGCCGCGCATCGGACTGCGCCGCGACGACACCCTCTTCAACGCCAGCTCCTACGCCCACGGCCGCACCATCTGCTGGACCGCCGTCGCCCCCGTCCGCGCGCCCCGCCACATCACCCTCGACTCCACCGGCCGCCCCGAGACCGCCGACCTGCTGCTGCGCGCCCATCCGCCCACCGTCGTAGAAGCCCTCCCGGCCCGCTACGTACGGCTTCGCCCGCTGACCCGCCGCCTGGACAACCCCTTCCGGGACGTACGGACGTACATCAGCACCTACGACGCCGTGCACCCACCGGTCGTCCGGGCCTACCTCGGGGCGAGCGCGCGGCGCGGGCCGGTGTGGATGCAGGGCTGGGGGCAGAGCGAGACCGGCCCGCTGACCTTCGCCTTCCACACCCGCCGCTCCGTGGCGCGGGCCGCCGACGGCGCCCCGACCACCGTGCGCGACCTCGGCCGGCCCGTCCCCCTGAAGACCCGCCTGAAGGCCGTCGACCCCGACACCTTCCGGCCGGTGCCCCCGGGCACCCCCGGCCTGATCCTGTGCCGCACCCGGGCCCTCGCCCCCGACTACCCGGGCGAGCGGGAGCGCTGGGAGGCCAAGGTCCACGACGGCTGGTGGAACACCGGGGACGTCGGGACGATCGCCCGCGACGGCAGCGTCCGGCTGCTCGACCGGGAGGTCGACCACCTCCCCGGGTTCAGCTGCCTGCGGACCGAGGACGTCCTGGAGGACCGGCTGCCCGAGGCCCTGGAGTGCGTCGTCCTCGCCCGCCCCGACGCGGCCCCGCTGCCCGTCGTCGTCACGGAGGACGGCGTCCTCGAACCGGCCCGCTGGAAGGAGGCCGTCGCGGGCCTGCCGCTGCTCGCCGACCCCGTCGTGCTCGGCTGGGACGAGGTCCCGCGCACCGGCACCGGGAAGGTGCGGCGCGTGCCCCTCCTCGAACGCCTGACGGGCAGCACGGAGACCTGCGGGACGGGCCGGTGGACGTGAGGCCGGGGACGGTGGACCCGGTGGACGCCGACCCGCCGGAACCGACGGCGGACCCGGTTCCGCCCGCCCCCGCCCCCCGCGGCTACGTCTTCGACAACGACAGCCCGCACAGCGCCCGCCACCACGCCAGTCTCGAAGCGGCGCTCGACCCCCTGACGCTCGGTCACCTCCGGGACGCGGGCGTGTCCCCCGGCATGCGCTGCCTGGAGATCGGGGCCGGCGCGGGCAGCGTCGCCCGCGCCCTGCTCCGGTTCGTCTCGCCCGGCGGCACCGTCACCGCCACCGACCTCAAACCGGGCCGGATCGCACCGGAACCCGGCCTGACCGTCCTCGCCCACGACGTGGTCGACGACCCGCTGCCCGGGAGCGGTTACGACGTCGTCGTGGCCCGCCTGGTCCTCCAGCACCTGCCCGAACGGCAGGCGGTCCTGCGGCGCCTCGCCGACGCGCTCGCACCCGGCGGCCTCCTCCAGGTCGACGAGTTCGACGCCGGACACGAGCCGTGCCTGCTCGCGCCCTCCGAGGACGACGCCCGGCTCTACGCCCGCTTCACCGACGCCAAGGCGGCCCTGATGCGCGCCTCGGGCGGCGATCCGACCTGGGGCCGCCGGGCGGCGGCCGCGCTCCGCGACGCGGGCCTGACCGACCTCCGGATCCGGCCCCACGTGCTGCTGCGCGCCCCCGGGACCCCGGCCCTCGGCCTCCAGCTCCACCACCTCGCCCAGCTCGCGCCCCGGCTCCTCGACACCGGCTTCACGCGCGCCGAACTCGACCGGCTGGAGGCCCTGATGCACGGCCCGGGGTTCGCCGCCGCGACCGGCGTCCTCTACTCCGTACAAGGCCGCCGTCCGGCCCGGCCGGAGCACCCACCAGCACACCGCACCACAGACAGCCCCGAGGCGACATGACCGACTCCACGCTCACGACGACCACCGCGCCCGCCGGACCGCCCGCGCCCCCCGCCCCAGCGGAGGGCAGGCTCAAGACCTACGCGCGGCTCGGCAAGCTCGACGTGTACGACTACTACCTGGGCACCTTCATCGCCCTGTCCGCCGTCGTACCGCTCGCCGGCGCGCTCACCGGGCGCACCGCCGCGCTCTTCGGCGTCTTCCTCGTCGGGCAGGTCCTCCTCCTGATGGCGATGACCGCCTTCGACGACGTCACGGGCTTCCGCGACGGCAGCGACATCACCAACTACGGCCCCGACCACCCCCTGCGCAACGTGCGCCGCAAGCCGCTGGTGGCCGGGACGCTGACCGTCCCCGAGGCCCTGCGGTTCGCCTGGACCTGCGCCGCCCTCGCCGCCGCCCTGTTCGCGGTCACCGCGCTCCTCGCGCCGCACCGCCCGGCCTGGACCCCGATCGGGCTCGTCGTCCTGTGGGTGGTGACCCTCCAGTACTCCTACGGCGTCAAGCTCAGCTACCACGGCTTCCAGGAGGTCTACCTGGTCGCCCTGGGCTTCGCGCTCGTCATCCTGCCGTACGGCATGGTCACCGGCCGGGCCACCGGCCTCCTCCTGGTGCAGGCCGTCCTCTTCGGCTTCGGGCCGCTGATGTTCGGCGTCTACTCCAACACCAACGACGTCGACGGCGACCGGGCCGTGGGCCGTCCGACCGTCGCCGCCCTGGTCTCGGAGCGGGGCAACGCGCGGTTCATCGGCGCGCTGTCCCTGGCCGAGTTCCTGACGATCGCGGGCGCGAGCGCGACGGGGATCGCCCCCTGGTGGTTCGTCCTCCTGATGCTGCCGGCCTCGCTGCTGCGCCTCCGGCAGTACCTGCTCGGCTTCCGGAGCGGCGACATCATGCGGGCCCGGCGCACCGGCTTCGCCGTGCACCGACTGGGCGTCGTCCTGATGGTGGCGTCCCACCCGCTGGCGGCGGCCCTCGGGTGACGCGCCCGGCGCCCTACTCCCCGTGCTCGGCGAGGAAGGGCCGTACGAACTCCGCCCCCCGGTCCCGCAGCAGCTCGTGCAGGGCGGCGAAGACCTCCGCCGAGCGGCGGCCCGGCCAGTCGCCGGGAAGGAGCTCCGCCGGGAGGACGGGGTCCGCGTACGGCAGGCGGCGCCAGGAGTCGAGGGCGAGCAGATAGTCCCGGTAGGCGTCCCCGGGGTCGCCCGGCCTCTCCCGCCACGCCCGCAGGACCGGCTCGTGGGCGGTCAGGAACTCCTCGTGCAGGGCGGCGATGGCGGGCAGGTCCCACCAGCGGGCCGCCGCCTCCGCCGTCGCCGCGTACCCCAGGTGGTCGCCCCGGAAGAGGTCCACGTACGGGGAGAGGTCAAGGCGCTCCAGGGTGTTGCGGGTCTCCTCGTACAGGCGCGCGGGCGCGATCCAGACGCCCGGCGCCGCCGTCCCGAAGCCGAGGCGGGCGAGCCGGGAGCGCAGCAGGTGCCGCTTGTGCCGCTCGGCCTCGGGCACGGAGAAGACGGCCAGGACCCAGCCCTCGGAGAGCTTCGGCTCGCTCCGGGCGTAGATCCGGCGGTCGCCGTCGTCCAGGAGCCGGCGGGCGTCCTCCGAGAGGGCGTACCCGGCGGCCCCGCCCGCCGTCCGGCGCGGCAGCAGCAGACCGCGCCGCTTGAGCCGCGACACCGAGGAGCGCACCGAGGGCGCGTCCACGCCGAGGACGGCGAGCAGCCGGACGAGCGCGGCCACCGGCATCGGCGAGCCGTCGGACGTGCGCCCGTACGCGCCGTAGAGGGAGACGATCAGGGATCGGGGGGTGTGCTGCTCGGCCACGTGATCACTTTAGGCGGTGGGGGAGGGGGATGTGCACACGTCAGACGGGGTCACGCGGGGCGCGGACGCGGGAGCGGGTACGAGTACGGGTGCAGGCGCGGGTACGGGGGCGGGCGCGGGCACCGCCGGGCATCGGCTCACACCGCCTCCCGCAGCCGGAAGCGCTGGAGCTTGCCCGTCGCCGTGCGCGGCAGCGCGTCCAGGAAGACGATCTCGCGGGGCGACTTGTACGGGGCGAGGCGGGCGCGCACGAAGGCGCGCAGCGCGGCGGCGGTGCTCGCGTCGCGCGGCACCCCGGCCCGTACCACCGCGTACGCGACGACGACCTGGCCGCGCAGTTCGTCCGGGCGGCCCACCACGGCCGTCTCCACCACGTCGGGGTGGTCGAGGAGGACCTCCTCGACCTGGGGCCCGGCGATGTTGTACCCGGCGGAGATGATCATGTCGTCGGCCCGGGAGACGTAGCGGAACCAGCCGTCGGGTTCGCGGACGTACGTGTCGCCCGTGACGTTCCAGCCGTCCCGTACGTACTCCGCCTGGCGGGGGTCGTCCAGATAGCGGCAGCCGACCGGGCCGCACACCGCCAGCAGCCCCTCCCGGCCGTCCGGGACCTCCCGGCCCTCCCGGTCGACCACCCTGGCGCGCCAGCCGGGGACGGGACGGCCGGTGGTGCCGGGGCGGATGTCGCCGTCGGCGGCCGACAGGAAGATGTGGAGGAGTTCGGTCGCGCCGATGCCGTTGATCAGGCGCAGGCCCGTACGGGCGTACCAGGAGCGCCAGGTCGCCTCGGGGAGGTTCTCCCCGGCGGAGACGCAGCGGCGCAGCGAGCCGGTGTCCGGGGCGGTGCCCTGGGCCAGCTCGTCCAGCATGACCCGGTAGGCGGTCGGGGCGGTGAAGAGGACCGAGACCCGGTGCCGCTCGATCGCGGCGAGGAGCTGCTTCGGGCCGGCCTGTTCGAGGAGGACCGCGCTCGCCCCGGCCCGCAGGGGGAAGACGAGGAGCCCGCCGAGGCCGAAGGTGAAGGCGAGCGGCGGCGAGCCGGCGAAGACGTCGTCGGGCAGCGGGCGCAGGACGTGCGCGGAGAAGGTGTCGGCGACGGCCAGGACGTCCCGGTGGAAGTGGACGCAGCCCTTGGGGCGCCCGGTGGTGCCGGAGGTGAAGGCGACGAGGGCCACGTCGTCGGCGGCGGTCGGCACGGCCTCGTACGGGCCGGGACGGTGGGCGGCGAGGGCGAACAGGTCGTCCGGGCCGTCTCCGCCGAACGGGGTGATCCGGAGGCCGGGGATCCGGGCCGCGAGGAGTTCGTCGAGGGAGCGGGCGTCGCACAGCGCGTGGGTGCAGCGGGCGGCGTCCGCCATGACGGCCAGCTCGGGGGCGCGCTGCTGGGCCAGAACGGTGACGGCGACCCCGCCGGCCTTCATCACGGCGAGCCAGCAGGCGGCCAGCCAGGGGGTGGTCGGGCCGCGGAGCATGACCCGGTTGCCGGGCACGACCCCCAGGTCGGCGGTGAGGACGCGGGCGATCCGGTCGACCCGGTCCCGCAGCTCCCCGTAGCTCCAGACCGCGCCGTCGCCGTCGTGGAAGGCGGGCCGGTCGGGACCGAACCGCTCCACCGTGCGGTCGAGGAGTTCCGCCCCGCAGTTGAGCCGGTCGGGGTACGCGAGCTCGGGAAGTCCGTCGAGGAGGATCCGGGGCCATCGCTCCGGCGGCGGCAGCCGGTCGCGGGCGAAGGTGTCCAGGTGCGCCGAGGGTGTCAGCTCCATGAGTCCGTCCCCCTGTCGTGGTGGGGTCGCCCGCTGCTCCACGAGCGTATCGTGACGGTGACGACAGTCAACGGTTCGCGACAAGGGTGCCGGGAGGCGCCGGTACGAGGGCGCCGGAGGGCGGCGCCACGACGGAGGCGCCGTAAGGCGGCGCTGTGACGAGGGCGCCCGAGGGCGCCGGAGAGGGCCCGCATGCCCGCATTCTCGCTCGAACCGGAACAGACCACCTGGTGTGCGGAGCTCCGCGCGCTCGCCGCCGAACGCCTGAAGCCCCTCGCCGAGCGGGGCGAACCCGGCCGGGTCAACCGCCCCCTCGTCGCCGCCCTCGGCGACCTCGGACTCCTCTCCCGCCTCTTCGAGGCCGGCGCCCTCGACCTCTGCCTCCTGCGCGAGTCCCTCGCCCGGGTCTGCACCGAGGCCGAGACCGCCCTCGCCCTCCAAGGCCTCGGCACCCACCCCGTCGCCGCCTTCGGCACCCCCGCCCAACGCGCCCGCTGGCTCCCCGAGGCCGCCGCCGGACGGGCCGTCGCCGCCTTCGCGCTCTCCGAGCCGGACGCCGGCTCCGACGCCGCCGCGCTCGCCCTCGACGCCGTCCCCGACGGACGCGGCGGCTGGCACCTGCACGGCGAGAAGCGCTGGATCTCCAACGCCCCCGAGGCCGACTTCGCCACCGTCTTCGCCCGCACCACCCCCGGCGCCGGCGCCCGGGGCGTCACCGCCTTCCTCGTCCCCGCCGACCGCCCCGGCCTCGGCGGCGAACCCCTCGACATGCTCGCCCCGCACGCCCTCGGCACCCTCGTCTTCGACGGCGTGCCCGTCGGCCCCGACGACCTCCTCGGTGCCCCGGACCGGGGCTTCCGGGTCGCCATGCACACCCTGAACCTCTTCCGCCCCAGCGTCGGCGCCTTCGCCGTCGGCATGGCCCAGGCCGCCCTCGACGCGGCCCTCGCCCACACCGCCGCCCGCCCCGCCTTCGGTGGCGTCCTCGCCGACCTGCAGGCCGTCTCCCACCGGATCGCCGAGATGGCCACCCGTACCGAGGCGGCCCGCCTCCTCGTCCACGCGGCGGCGAGCGCGTACGACCGGGGCGACCCGGACGTGCCCCGGCGCTCCGCGATGGCCAAGCTCCTCGCCACCGAGACCGCCCAGTACGTCGTCGACTCCGCCGTCCAGCTGCACGGCGCCGCCGCCCTCCAGCGCGGCCACCTCCTGGAACACCTCTACCGGGAGGTCCGCGCGCCCCGGATCTACGAGGGGGCCACCGAGGTCCAGCGCACGATCATCGCGAAGGACCTGTACGCCCGCCACCATGAGGAGCACCCGTACGACGGCCATCATGAGGAGCAGGGACACGCCTCCCCCCGGAAGGAGCCGGCCCCATGAGCCTGCACCGCCACAACCCCGCCGACCTCGCCCCGCCCACCGGCTTCAGCCACGCCGTCACCGCCACCGGCACCCGCTTCGTCTTCCTCGCCGGGCAGACCGCGCTCGACTCCGACGGCACGGTCGTGGGGGAGACCCTCACCGAGCAGTTCACCACCGCCCTCGCCAACCTCCTCACCGCCCTCCGCCACGCCGGCGGCACCCCCGCCGACCTCGCCCGGGTGACGGTCTACGCCACCGACGTCGAGGACTACCGCGCCCACGCCCACGAACTGGGCGGCATCTGGCGGAGACTGGCGGGCCGTGACTACCCCGCGATGGCCGTGATCGGAGTCGTACGCCTCTGGGACGAACAGGCCCTGGTGGAGCTGGACGGCTTCGCCGTCCTGGACGAGCCCGCGCACGCCTGACCGACCGGTTGATCGAGTGGTCGTCCTCCGGGGCCGGGCTTAGTGTCGAAAGGGTGGGCCGACCGGCCCACGACTCCCTCCGTGAGGGCGTACGCGCCGTGAACACCCATGCCTAGCTCCCCGAAGTCCACGACTCCCGCGGCCACGGCTCCCCGCCGGAGCGGCGGAGACGGCAAGGGCATCGCCCTGTTCGTGATCGCCTCCTGCCAGCTGATGGTCGTCCTCGACATCACGATCGTGAACATCGCGCTCCCGCACATCCAGAGCGCCCTCGACTTCTCGACCACCAGCCTGGCCTGGGTCGTCAACGCCTACACGCTCACCTTCGGCGGCCTCCTGCTCCTCGGCGGGCGCTTCGGCGACATCCTGGGCCGCCGCCGGGTCTTCATGTTCGGCGTGCTCCTCTTCGGACTGGCCTCGCTCCTCTGCGGGCTGGCCCAGAGCGAGTGGCAACTCCTCGCCGCCCGCGCCCTCCAGGGCGTCGGCGGCGCCATCGCCTCACCGACCGCGCTCTCCCTCATCACCACGACCTTCGACGAGGGCCCCGAACGCAACCGCGCCTTCGGCGTGTTCGCCGCCGTCTCGGCCGGCGGCAGCGCGATCGGCCTGGTGGCGGGCGGGATGCTCGTCCAGTGGCTCGACTGGCGCTGGATCTTCTTCGTCAACGTGCCCATCGCCCTCCTGATCGCCTTCCTGACGCCCCGCCACGTCAAGGAGTCGGAGCCGCGCCCCGGCCACTTCGACCTCACCGGCGCGCTCACCTCGACGATCGGCATGGTGGCCCTGGTGTACGGGTTCATCCGCGCGGCGGACAAGGGCTGGAGCGATCCGTACACGATCGGCTCGTTCGTCGCGGCGGTCGTCTTCCTGGCCGCGTTCATCCTGGTCGAGCGCCGTTCCCAGCAGCCGATCACCCCGCTGCGCATGTTCGCCGACCGCAACCGCTCGGGCACCTACGCCATGATGCTCTGTCTGGCGGCGGCGATCTTCGGCATGTTCTTCTTCCTCACCCTCTTCGTGCAGCAGGTCCTCGGCTTCAGCCCGTTGCGGGCGGGCCTCGCGTTCCTGCCGGTCAGCGCGATCATCGCGGTCGGCGCCGGACTCACGTCGAACCTGCTGCCCCGGTACGGGCCGAAGCCCTTCATGGTGACGGGCTCGGTCCTGGCCGCGGCGGGCCTCTCCTGGCTGACCCTGACGGACGTGCACTCCACCTACCTGGGGAGCATCCTCGGCCCGATCCTGGTCTTCGGCATGGGCATGGGCCTGATCTTCGTCTCGCTGACCATCATGGCCCTCTCCAACGTCGAACCGCGCGACTCGGGCGCCGCGTCCGGCCTGCTCAACGCCATGCAGCAGGTCGGCGGTTCGCTCGGCCTGTCGATCCTGGTCACGGTCTTCGGCACGGCCAGCCGCAACGAGGCGGTCAAGCAGGCCGCCGCCTTCCGCTCCCAGGCGAGCCCCCTGGAGAAGGCCCGCTTCGCGCAGACCGGCCAACTGCCACCGCCCTGGAGCGACCAGGTACTGACCTCCGGCGTCTCGGCGGGCTTCGTCACTGCGGCGATCTTCGCCGTGGTGGGCGCCCTGATCGCCCTCTTCGTCATCAAGGTCCGCCCGTCGGACATCGAACGCCTCAAGGGCGGCGGGGGCATGATGCCGGGCGGCTAGGCCGTCTCCTTCGATCGCCGATCGCCGACCGACGGCGTGACCACCGGCAGGCCACCGAGGCGGTCGGGGCCGGCGTCACTCCTCGGGGCGGGTGGCCGTCAGGACGAGGACGGCCTGGTCGTCGTCGATGCCGTGGTCGCCGGTGAAGGCCCGTACGGCCCGGGTGAGGGCGTCGATGACGTGGTGGGGGTCGGCGGTCCGGGGCGGGGCGTCCGCCAGGGCCGCGACGAGGCGCTCCTCGCCGAACTGTTCGCCGTCGGCGTCGCGGGCCTCGGTGATGCCGTCGGTGTAGAGCAACAGGCTCTCGTCCGGCCGCAGGAGGAGGCGGTGTGCGGTGAGGTGGGTCTCGGGCCCGATGCCCAGCAGGGCGCCGGGTACGTCGACGGTGCGGACGGTTCCCCGGGCGTCCAGGTGGAGGGGCATGGTGTGGCCGGCGCGGACGAGTTCGACGTCCAGACCGTGTGCGGTGGGGGTGAGGAGGCCGTGGACGAGGGTGACGAAGCCGGTGCCGTGTCCGGCGGGCCGGTTGACCAGGGCCTGGTTGACCGCCGCGACGACGGCCTCGGGGCCGGACAGGAGGGGAGCCACGGCGCGGGCGGTGTGACGGACCAGGGCGGTGGTGGTGGCGGCGATGGCGCCGCGCCCGCAGACGTCACCGAGCAGGAACGCCCACCGGCCCCCCTCCAGGGGGAAGACGTCGTAGAAGTCGCCGCCGATGTCGAGTCCCTCACCGGCGGGGTGGTAGTAGGTGGCCACCTTGGCGCCGGGCACCCGGGGCAGGTCGGGCAGGAGGAGTCCGGCCTGCAGGTCGCGGGCGAGGGCGGCGCGGTGGGTGTACTGGCGGGCGTTGCGCGCGGCCAGGGCGGCGCGCCGGGTGAGTTCCTCGGCCAGGGCGACGGTGTGTCCGTCGAAGGCGTGCTCGCCGGTGGACAGCAGGGTCACGGCGCCGAACGCCGTGCCCCGGTCGAGGAGGGGGAGGCACACGTAACCGGTGACGCCCAGCTCGTGCCAGGGACCGGGCCCGGAGGGGGTGCGGCGGGCCACCTCGGTCACGCCGGAGGCCAGGACGCGGGCGACGGCGTCGTCGGCGGCGTCGTAGACGGGGATGTGCGAGGCGAGGAGGTCCTGCTGGTGCCGGGTGGGGGCGGCGGTGGCGACGCGGCGCACCCGGCCGCCCTCGACCACGTCGACCGTGCCCAGCGGGGCCAGTCGCGGCACGCAGGCCGTGGCCAGGCGGTTCAGCGTCTGGGGGGCGTCCAGGTCGGAGGAGAGCGCGGTGCTCGCGTTCAGGAGGAAGGCCAGGTCGTCGCGGGCGGCCTGTTCGCGGGCCTCCGCCGCCCGGCGCGCCTGCTCGGCCCGGTGGCGCTCGATGGCCAGGGCGGCGGTGTCGGCGAAGACCCGGGCGAGCGCGAGGTCGGCCTCCCGCGGGGTCCGCGGGGTGCGGTGGTACATCGCGAAGGTGCCCAGGAGCGAGCCGTCGCGGGCCAGGATCGGGGTGGACCAGCAGGCGGCCACGCCGGCCTTCCCGGCCAGGTCGCGGAAGTCGTCCCAGAAGGGGTCGGTGGCGATGTCGGTGACGATCACCGGCCGGCGGCGGTGCGCGGCGGTGCCGCAGGAGCCCACGCCCTCGCCCGTGGCGATGCCGTCGATGGCCCGGTTGTAGAAGTCGGGCAGGCTGGGGGCCGCGCCGTGGCGCAGGTGGCCCCCGTCGGCGTCGGCGAGCAGGACCGACACCAGCACCTCTTCGGGAGCGAGCTCCTCGATGGCGCGGGCCATGCCCTCCAGGACCTCGGGCAGGGGGGCCTGGCGGGCGATCTGCTCGAGCAGGGCCCGGTGTTCGGCCGTCAACCGCTGCGCGTGCTGGACCTGGGTGGTCTCCACCCCGATCACCCGTACGCCCATGACGTTGCCGCCGCCGTCCAGGCGGGGCTCGTAGGTGAAGTCGAAGAACGCCTCGCGCGCCTTCTCCCCCTCCCCCAGGATCACCCGGGCGTTGCGCCCTACGTGGGCCTTGCCCGTGCGGTAGACCCGGTCGAGCAGACCGATGAACCCCTGGGCGACCAGTTCCGGCATGAGCCGCCCCAGCGGCACCCCGGTGCGGGTGCGCTCGGGTCCGCCGATCGCCGCGAAGAAGGCGGGATTGGCCGCCTCCAGCATGTGCGCCGGCCCGGCCAGGGAGGCGAACACGGCCATCGAGTGTCCGAACAGGGCCCGCAGGTCGTCCTCCGTGCCGCTGTCGACGGCGCGTGGCGTCGGCACCTGGGCGGACCGGGGCGCCCGCCGTCCTGACACCCCCGTCATCCGACGTTTTCCCCGCTCGGCCGCACCGGTTCGTCGGTGCCCGCGGCGAGCGCGCCGTGGTCGGCCGCGTGCGCGGCCAGGGCCTCGTCGGCGTCGGCGTACAGGGAGAAGATCTGGTTGAGTCCCGTCAGGTTGAACAGGCGGTCCAGGAAGGCGGGCACCGCCGCCAGGCGCAGGACCCGGCCCTGCCCGGAGAGCTGGTTGTACAGCTTCAGCAGGGCGGTGATGCCGGTGGAGTCGCAGTACGTGAGGTGGGAGCAGTCGATCACCACCGCACCCGTGTCCTCCCGCGTACCCAGTTCCCTGTCACCGGCCTCGTACAACTGCACCGCGCTGTGGAAGTCGAGGTCCCCGCGCAGCACGAATACCACTCCCCGCGTGTCCCGTCTGACGTCTACCGCGAACACCCTCAGTTCCCTCCGCATGCGGTTCCCGGCGGGAACCCGTGGTGAAGATCAGGAAAATGATACTTTCATCCGGATGTGTCCGGAATCCTGTTCCCCGGCCTCGCCACCGCCGGGGTCGGACCGAACTCCTGCCCCCTCGTCGGCGCGCCACACCGGGCCCTTCGGCGCACGCGTCAGTGGCGTGTGGTCAGGCCGGTCAGCCCGGAGATGGTCAGGACCGGGGCCAGGAGCGGACCGGCGACGAGTTCGAGTCGGTCGGCGTGGGAGAAGAGGACGCTCAGGCCGGCGCTGTCGAGGTAATCGACGGCGGTCAGGTCGAGGACGAGGGGCCCCGGGGTGCTGTCGAGCGCGTCGGCCAGGCTGCTCGTGTTGCTCATGTCGATCTCGCCGACCGCGGTCAGCACGGCCGTGCCGTCCGGACGTCGACCGGGCGTGAGGGTCAGGAGTGTGGTCATCAGGCGATCCTTGTGTGCATGGCGACGGTGGTCCCGGTGGGGCCCTGGGTGACGGTGACCTGCTGCATCAGGGCCCGCATCAAGGCCATGCCGCGGCCGCGGTGGGCATTGCGCTCGGGTTGGGGGACCTTCCACCTTCCGGTGTCCGTGACGGTGAGGTGCAGGTTGTCGACGGACGCCTCGGCACGGAAGTAGACGGTGTCGCCGGGGGCGTCGCGGTGTCCGTGCTCGATGGCGTTGGCACACGCCTCGCCCGCCGCCACGAGGATGTTCTGCACGGTGCCCGGTGGCAGGTCGCACTGGTCGAGCCAGCCGCGCAGAGCCTTGCGGACGGGGGCGAGCTGGCCCGATTCCGCGGGGAAGGACATCTCCAGCGGGGCCGGGTGCCGGTAGAGCAGCAGGGCGACGTCGTCGTCGTAGCCGTCGGCGGGTGCCAGCCGGGACATGACGTCGGTGGCGAGCTCGTCGATCGCGGTGTCCCGGCCGTCCTGGAGCGCTTTGCCGGCCTGGTCGATGCCCGCGCTGAGCGGGCGGCGGCGGCGTTCGACGAGGCCGTCGGTGTACAGCAGCAGGGTGGAGCGGGCCGATATGGCGCAGCGGCCCTCGGGGCGCGGGGCACCGGGACGGACGGCCAGGGGCAGGGAGCGCCCGTCCTCGAGGAGCCGGGTGGTGCCGTCGGCGAGGACCAGGATGCCCGGGGGGTGTCCGGCGCTGGAATAGGTGAGTGCTCCGGTCCCGGGGTCGAGGACCCCGCAGAAGACGGTGGTGCACATCGCACCGGGGACACCGGCGGCGAAGCGGTCCAGGGCCATGAGCGCCTGGGCCGGGCCGGCGTCCTGCAGCAGCAGGGCGCGGCAGGCGCTGCGCAACTGGCCCATGACGCTGGCGGCCTCCAGGCCGCGGCCGACGCAGTCGCCGACGACGATGCCGATGCGGCCGTCGGGCAGGGTGACGGTGTCGTACCAGTCGCCGCCGACCTCCAGGGGCCGGGTGGCGGGCTCGTAGCGGACGGCGAAGCCTTCGGGCAGGTGGGACGGGCCGAGGATGGCGCGCTGCAGGGCGATGGCGGTCTCGCGCTGCTGGTCGATCTGGTGCGCGCGGGCCAGGCCCTGGGCCAGGCGCCCGGCCAGGAGGGACAGCAGGAGCTGGTCCTCGCCGGTGAAGGGGCGCTGTTCTTCCAGGTCGATCCGGAGGGCGAGCGGGCCGTCGGGGTGCTCCAGGAGGACGGCCGCCCCGCCCGGGTCGGTGACGGGGGTGAGCTCCGGCTGCCGGCACAGGCCGGCGAGCGCGTCACGGTGTTCGGCGGGCAGTTCCCGCCAGGTGAGGGAGGGGTCGGTGGAGGTGAGGACGGGTTCGTCGCCGTGGCCGAAGACCGCCGCCGCGACGTTCCGGGCGCGCCACACCTCCTTCAGCTCCTCCAGGGCGCCGGCCGTGGCGTCGGACAGACTGGTGGCCTGGGACAGGCGGGCGCCCAGGGCGGCCAGGGCGGTCTCGCGCTGGACGGCGTAGTGCTCGGTGGTCACGTCGCGGAAGGTCCCGACGATCACGGTGCGATCGGTGTCGGGGTCCTGGACCTGGTTGAAGGTGGCGGTCACCCACAAGCGGTGCCCGTCGCGGTGGGTGACGGGGATGGTGTAGCTGCCCCGTTCCTGGCCGGTCAGCGTGGCGAAGGCCTCGGCGACCTGACGGTGCGCCTCGGGCTGGACGGCGGCGTCCGGCCACCAGGGGTGGACCGGCCGGTAGGGCAGGCCCTCGGGACCGTAACCGAGGATGGTGGTGAAGGAGGCGTTGATCTCGATGACCGCGCCGTCCTCGTCGCAGACGAAGAACGCCTCCTGGAGGGAGTCGATGAGGGCGGTGCGCCACCGGGCGTGATGGTTGCGCAGCCGGGCCAGCTTCACGTTGGCCTCGACCCGGGCGAGGAGTTCGGCCGCCGCGAACGGCTTGACGAGGTAGTCGTCAGCGCCCGCCCGCAGACCCTCGATGGAGGCCTCCTGCCCGGCGCGGGCGGACAGGAGCAGGACCGGCACCGAAGCGGTGCGCGGGTCGGCGCGCAGCGCCCGGACCAGGTCCAGGCCGTTCAGCCGGGGCATCATCACGTCGCTGACCACGACGTCGGGGGCTTCCGCGCGGACGGCGTCGAGGGCCTGCCGGCCGTCTTCGACCGCGTGGACCGAGTGGCCGGCGCCGCGCAGCAGCCGGGTGAGGTACTCGCGCATGTCGGCGTTGTCGTCGGCGATCAGCACCCGCGCCGGGGCCGCCGGACGGGGGAGCCGCGCGTCGTCGCCGGTGTCCGGGGCGGCGTCGAACGCGTCGGTCGCCTCCTCGGTCCGTTCGCCCGGCAGCCAGCGCAGGGCTTCCTGGACGAAGGGATCGGCGGCGGAGGGCGCGGTGGTGCCCATTTCCGGCCGGACGGCGTGGGCGGGCAGGTGGGCGGAGCCGAAGGGCAGCCGGATGGTGAAGCGGGTGCCCTCCCCCTCGGTGGAGACGGCGGCGATGGTGCCGCCGTGCAGGCCGACCAGCTCCTTCACCAGGGCCAGGCCGATGCCGCTGCCCTCGCCGGAACGGGAGCGGGCGTTCTCGATGCGGTGGAACCGTTCGAACAACCGGGGCATCTCCTCGGCGGCCACGCCGATCCCGGTGTCCGCGACCGTCACCACGGCCTCGCCGTCCTCCGCGCGCACGCCCACGCGGATCATGCCGTCGAAGGTGAACTTCAGCGCGTTGCTGAGCAGGTTGAGGACCACCTTCTCCCACATGCCGCGGTCGACGTACACCGGCTCGGGGAGGGGCGCGCAGTCGACCTGGAAGTCCAGGCCGGCCTTGTCGACGGCGGAGCGGAACACACTGGCCAGTTCGCCGGTGATCGCGGCCAGGTCGACCGGCTCGTAGCTCGCCCGCATCCGGCCCGCCTCGATGCGGGAGAAGTCGAGGAGCGTGTTGACCAGCTTGCCCAGCCGGAGCCCGTTGCGGTGAATGGCGCTCAGTTCCTCCCGCACGCGCGGCTCCGCGTCGGCGAGCTGCTGCTGCAGCTCCTGGAGCGGCCCCATGATCAGGGTCAGGGGGGTGCGGAACTCGTGGCTGATGTTGGAGAAGAAGGTCGTCTTGGCGCGGTCGAGTTCCGCGAGCTCCTCGGCCCGGCGCTGCTGCGCCTGGTAGCTGCGGGCACTGGAGACCCCGGTGGCCACGTGTCCGGCGACCAGTTCCAGGAAGCCCCGGTGGCCCTCGTCCAGGGCGCGGTAGCGGTTCAGGCCGGCCACCATGAACCCGTAGGGGGCCGCGCCCTGTTGGTGCAGGGGAACGACCAGCGCCTGGGTGGGCACCTCTTCCCACCCTCCGGAGGGCAGGTCCCGGAACGGCTCGCCGTCCAGCGGTACCAGCAGGGACTCCCCGCGGGTCGGGGCGTCCGTCGGCCACACGGACGTGGAGTCCGCGGGGAGCGTCTCCGGCGCCATCGGGTGGCCGTCCGGTACTCCGGTGAGGGAGGAGAGGCGGGCGGAACCGTCTTCCTGGAAGAGGTAGGTCAGAGTGAAGGGCAGGTCGTACGGATTGCGGCCGAGCTGCCCCGCGACGAAGTCGAACATCTGGGGTTCGGTGCGGATGACGCTCGGGTCGGAGCCGAGGTCGCGCAGAGTGGCCATGCGGCGCTCGCCGATGACCCGCTCGGTGTCCTCGCTGACCACGCAGAGCATGCCCACCACGGCGCCGTCGTCGTCGCGCAGCGGGCTGTAGGAGAAGGTGTGGTAGCTCTCCTCGGGGTAGCCGGAGCGCTCGAGGAACAGCAGCAGCGCCTCGTCCCAGGTCGCCTCGCCGCTGGTCAGGACGGTGTCGATGCGCGGACCGATGTCGCTCCAGATCTCGGACCACACCTCGCTGGACGGCCGGCCCAGTGCCCAGGGGTACTTCTGTCCCAGGGTGTCGCGCCGGTAGGCGTCGTTGCAGAAGAACGTCAGTTCCGGCCCCCAGGCCATCCACATGGCGAACTTCGAGGACAGCAGGATGCTCACGGCGGTCCGCAGACTCTGCGGCCAGTCCTGCGGCGGCCCCAGCGGCGTCGCCGACCAGTCCACCCGGGCGAGGTCCTCGCCGATCCCCTTGTCGGCGCCGAACACCCCGGTCACAGCCGTCGACGGCGTGGCGGGCCCGCCGTCCTCCGAGCGCGTCACAGACCATCCTTTCGTTCGCTCCGGCCCTTGGGCGAAGCGCCTGCCGCAGGCCGCTCCCGAGAGCCGTCGAGCACCGGACACCAAGGGTCCGGTACCCCGCGGGAGCTGTCGGAGTCCTTCTGCGCCGCCTGAGGATCCACCGGTGTGCTTCCGTAGGATAAGACAATCGCAGAGGGGCGTCGTGGCGCCGGTGGTGCACGGCCGGGCCGCGGTGCGCACGACCTTTGACGGAGCGTTGCCGCCGGTACGTCGAGCGGCTTCCTCCGGGCCGTCCGGAGGGCGGTCGACGGGGACGGCCGCCGTTCCGGCCCGAAACCGCGCGGGGACGGAAAGGGCGGCGTCCGGGCGCCGCCTCCTCCGCAGGGCCCGTCCGCCCGGCGCCGCTCAGCGCCTCGCCCGGAGCAGTCGGCCCAGTGCCCCACGGGGCTCGGGCGGCAGCTTCACCGGGCCGTCGGCGTCCCGGCCGCCGCTGTGGGGCCGCACGTCCTTCAGACGCGCGTTCCAGGGACCGTCCGCCGCGGTCAGACGGACGAGGAGCGGACCCTCGGGCAGTGGCAGGGTCTCCTTGCGCGCGCCGATCTCGTTGACGGCGGGCCTTCCCGGGTTCGGAAGCGTGGTGGGGTCCATGTGCCCCGCCAGCCTGTAGAGGTGACCGATGAAATTGGTGTCGCCCTTGTAGTGGAAGGTGACGTCGGCCGTACCTCCGGTGTGCAGCAGGACGTCGGGGCCCCAGCCCTCCAGCCGGCCCTCCGACAGGCGCCGGGCCTCCGCCAGCGGCAGGACCCGTACCCGCCAGGAGCCGTTCGCCTCCAGCCGCAGGCGCAGCCGGCCGTGCTCGGGGACGGAGGTGACCACCCGTCCCCAGAAGTCCTTCGCCGTGCTGTTGACGAGATGACGCCCCTTGGTGTTGGACTCGTCGAGGGGCCACAGACCCGTGTAGACGTCGCCCTTCAGGGACAGTTCGACCATGACGGGGCCGTGGGGGAGGTCCTTCACGGTGATCACGTCGTTGTCCCGGCCGGTGACGGTGCGCGGCTCGAAGACGGGCCCGCACGTCCAGTCCGACGGGCCGGGCTTCGGCACGGGCGGGGAGGACGCCGCCGGGAGCGCCCGGTCCGGTGCCCCCGCCCCGGCCTGCCTCCGGGCCAGAGCCAGGGCCCGGATCTGTTCCGGGGTCATGTCCAGGATCTGGTCCCGGGTGAGGCGCGGGCCCTGAGCCCCGGCCCCGGCCTCGGCCGGGGCGGCCGGGGTGGGCAGAGCGGCCGGGACGGGCGTCGGGATCCGTTCCGGTACCTCCTGCGGGCCCCCGTCCACGTCCACCCCGTGGTCCACCGCGAGGCCCGTCAGCCCGTCCACGTACCCCTGGCCGACCGCGCGGAACTTCCAGCCGCCGGACCGGCGGTACAGCTCCGCGAGGACCATCGCCGTCTCGCCGCCCGCATCGGTCACCCCGTACCCCACGACCGTCGCGCCGTCCGGCCCGAAGACCTCCACGGACAGCCCGCGCACGTCCCGCAACGCGCCCTCCTCCGTCCACGCGACGACGAGGACGCGGGTGATCTCCTCCTCGACCGAGGGGAGGGCCGTCTCCAGCCACGCCGTGCCGTCCTCGCCGGCGGACAGCCTCACCGCGCCCGACGGGTGCGCCGGAGCGCCGTCGAACACGATGTCGGCGTCCCCCCGGACCCTGCCCTGTTCCGTCACGAGCAGTGCCGCGACGTCGACGCCGTTCCGGACGGCGACGCGCAGTGCCGCCGTCGGGACGAAGGCATTGTCTCCCTTGACCAATTCCCTGAGCATGAGCCGATCTTGCGCACGACGGGGGAACGTGTGCAAGGCCCGGGGTGCGGGCACCCGGGACGCTCCGAGGGGGAACGGAACCGATTTCCGCGGAGGTACCCCGGCGCCGCCGGGCACGAGGACTTCGCGCACCGCCGGGCGGGCCGGTGGCGGACCGGACCACCTGTGGCGTCACCGGGCGGGGCCGGCCGCGGTGACCGGCGACCGGCGACCGAACGACCCGGAGGACACCCCTTAGGAGGCCGGCTCGGGACGCAACCGGGCGTACGGCTCCTCGGGGCAGGCGGCGTCCGGCGGGGCGAGCTTGAGGTAGGCGGTCGCGTACTGCGGGTTCTCGACCTCCTCGCCCGGCGCCGGCTCCTGGAAGCAGACCCGCCACGTACTCGGGTCGGCGGGCAGCACGACGTCGGTGTAGACGCTCTCCGGCCGCACCTTCCGGACCCCGACGGCCTCCAGCATCTCCCCGGCCCGTACGAGGGACGCTCCGGCGACGCCCGGCATCACCGGCCAGGGGACCGCCTCGCCGTCCGCGGCGGGACAGGGCGAGTCGACGCGCACCACCCCGAGGTCGAGCACGGGCCGGCCCCCGCCCCGCTGCCCGCCCGCCGTCTGGAAGCACACCTTCCACCCGTCCGCGTCCCACTGCCCGTCGTCCCGGTCGGAGGCGTCGTGCGTCACGACGTCGTACCCGGCCCCGTCCGCGACCCCCTGCGCCTCCCTGAGCACCTTCCCGACGAGCTGCGGAGGCCCGGCGGGCACGGAGGGAGTGCTCGTGGGCTCCACGGAGGAGGAAGAGACGGAAACCTCCGGCCGACCCCCCTCCTTCGCATCCCCGACACCCACTCCCGGTCTCCCACCCGGATCGCCGAACACCAACAACCCGCCCCCGAACACCACCAGCACACCGACGACGACGAACCCCGGCCGCCGCCACCAGGGACGCACGACGGGGCTTGCGGGCGGGGGCGGGGGCGCGTAGGGGTCCACGGCGGGATCGTAGGCCCGTCTCCACGACCGCCGCCGGGGTATGCCCGGATCGGCGGAAACGCACCCCGGATATCCTCTGAGGCCCCCAGGAAAGGACCGGGAAGTGATACGCAGGACGGTGTTCCGCTGGACGGCGTGGGTGGCGGGGGTGCTGGTCCTCGGGCTCCTGGCGACATGGATCTGGTGGCGGGAGAGCGAAACGGCGGCCCGCTGGCGCTTCGAGGACGCCATGAAGACCTACTGCGGGGGCGTACTGGCCTACGAGAAGGGCCCGTTGTTCGACGGCCTCGGCCACGAGATCGAACTGCGGAGCGACTACAGCCCGAGGAAGAACGCCCACACCTGCCGGCTGGGCAGGTCGAGGCGAGAGGTCGTGGTGGCGCTCCTGCCCGGCGGAGATCCCGGTCCCGGAGAGCTGAAGGACACCCTGCCGCCGCTCCGGGACAAGGTGCTGCTGCCGCTCCCGCTGGGCGGGGGCTGGCGGGGCTGGATCGACGGCTCCTCGGCACGGGTCCTGCTCGACTGCCGGGGGAGCGCGGACCGCGTCGCCGTGACGGTCGAAATGACCTCCCCCTTGCGCGAGGAGGACGCGGAGAAGGTGTTCGCGGAGCCGGAGATGATGTGGGAGGAGACCGACCACCTCTCCGGAACCCGGTTCGCCCTCGCGACGGCGGTCAAGGCGGCCGGGCACTGGGGCTGCGAGGCCGAGACGGGGAAGCCCCTCACGTCCCTGCCCGAAGTCACGCGTGACGAGGAGGCCGAACGCGCGGACGGCACCTGCGCGGGCCTGCCCTTCGCCCTCGACCGGCGCCTCGACACCGTATGGGAGACCGCGGTCGACCGGTCTGCCGTGTACGAGATCTGCGAGGTCGAGGCCGCGCACTACTTCGACGACCGCTACACCTTCACCGCCCGCTTCGGCCCGTACGCCCTGGCCGCCCGACGCGGGAGCCACGTCCACCACAGCACCACCGAGGCGGGCGCGAAGGGCGGCACGCTCTGGGCCTCCGCCCGCTGCCCCGGCGACACCGAACGCGCCCTGTTCACCGGCTACATCCCGCCTAAGGCGGCCACCGTCTGGCTCCCCGGCGAGAAGGGCGAGGAGACCTTCGGCCTCCCGGCCTTCCACGAGTTCGCCAAGCGCTCCGCCGAACGCCACGGCTGCACCGACCTGCGCCTGCCGAAGGCGCGCTGACCCGCGCCCGGGTCAGCGGCCGACCCGACCGCGCCGACTGCGCGCGTTGGCCTCGGCGACGAGGGCGCTCAGCAACTCCGCGCCGGTGAGGGGATGGAGGTCCGACGGGGCGACGTCCCACGGGAAGCCGCCGACGAGCGGACGGAGCCGGAGGTACGGGCCGCCCGCCTCCGTGACACGGCCGACGAGGTTACGGGTGGTGTCGAGGACGACCGCGCCGACGAGGGGGAGGCCGTGGTCCTCGCCGGTCACCGCGTGAGCCCGTTCAGGATCACCTCGGCGAGCGCGTGGGCGACGGGCGCGGAGCAGACGCCGAGGTGGACGAGGGCGTAGGAGGCCTCGCCCTCGCGCTCGTCCGGCCACGGCCTGCGGATGTCCATGGCGGGGAGCTGGACGCCGGCCCGTGAGAGCGCGGCGGCGAGGGCGTCCCGTGCGTCCAGGGCCTCCTGGATCTTGGGCGTGGTGCTCGGTTCGCGCGGGGTGGGTGCCATGGGTTCACTCCTCGTGGGTCGGTTCCGCCGTTTCACGGACCTGTTGACGTGCGCTGGATTACGCTGCGTAGTCCAGGTGTGACGAGGATGTGCCCGGACGCGGGTGGGCCGGGTGTGGACGGGGGAGTACTTCCGCGGCGTACGGCGCCGGTTCCACACCTTCCACACGGTCGGTCCGCACGAGCGACGCGGAGGGCGACGCAATGCCGCAGCGACGAGTGGTCAGCGGCCGGAGCCAGGAGCCGCGTCAGCGGTTCGCGGAGGAACTGCACAGGCTCCGGACGGCCCGGAAGCTGAGCCTCCGGCAACTCGGCGAACGGGTCGGCTGGGACTGGTCCCTGTTCGGCAAGATGGAGAAGGGCGAGACCCTGGGCAGCCCGGACGTCGTCCAGGGCCTGGACACGTTCTACGGGACGCCGGGGTTGTTGCTGGCGCTGTGGGAACTCGCGGCGGGGGACAAGTCGCAGTTCAAGGAGCGGTACCGGCGGTACATGACGCTGGAGGCCGAGGCGGTGAGCCTGTGGCACTTCGCGGTGAGTGTGTTGCCGGGGTTGTTGCAGACGGCGGGGTACGCGCGGGAGCTACTGGCCTCGGGTGGGTACAAGGGCAAGGAATTGGACCAGCAGGTCGAAGCCCGGATGAGCCGAAAGGCGCTGCTGGAGGGAGAGGACGCGCAGCCGTTCCGGACGATCCTGTCGGAAGCAGCCGTCCGGACCGCCCTGCGGGACCCGACGGCGTGGCGGGAACAGCTTGAGTATTTGTGCGAAATGGCCGAGCAGCCGAACGTGACGATTCAAGTGCTCCCTCAAAGCGCCGGGTTGCACGGGTTGTCGAGTACGGACGTGTGGTTCCTACGGCTGCCGGGCGGACGCACCGTGGCGTACACGGAACACGGATACGGGGGCGAGCTCTTCGAGGACAGCGCGGCAGTGGAGCGCATGCAACGTGCGTACGATGCGATGCGTGACCTGGCGCTTTCTCCGGCCGAGTCGCGGAAATTCATCCTGTGCATGTTGGAGGAGCTGCCGTGCGACCCATCGACCTGAGCACTGCGACCTGGCGCAGGAGCAGCCACAGCAACCAGGACGGCGGCGCGTGCGTCGAGGTCTCCGACGACTTCGCCCCCCTCGTCGTCCCCGTACGCGACAGCAAGACCCCGCACGGTCCGGCCCTCGTGTTCCCGGCGGGCGGCTGGTCCTCCTTCGTCAAGGCGGTCAAGGGCGGGCGGCTGAACGCCTGAGCACGTGGCGACGGCCCCCGCGAATCCTCGGGATCGCGGGGGCCGTCGGCGTGCCCGGGTCGGTCAGATGTCCCGGAAGATCTCGATCTGCGCCCCGATCGAGTTCAGCCGCTCCGCCAGGTCCTCGTACCCCCGGTTGATGACGTACACGTTGCGGAGGACCGACGTGCCCTCGGCGGCCATCATCGCGAGGAGGACGACCACGGCCGGGCGGAGGGCGGGCGGGCACATCATCTCGGCCGCGCGCCAGCGGGTCGGGCCCTCGACGAGGACGCGGTGGGGGTCGAGGAGCTGGAGGCGGCCGCCGAGGCGGTTGAGGTCCGTGAGGTAGATGGCCCGGTTGTCGTAGACCCAGTCGTGGATCAGGGTCTTGCCCTGCGCCGTGGCCGCGATGGCCGCGAAGAAGGGGACGTTGTCGATGTTCAGGCCCGGGAACGGCATCGGGTGGATCTTGTCGATCGGCGCCTCCAGCTTGGAGGGGCGGACCGTCAGGTCGACCAGCCGGGTGCGGCCGTTGTCGGCGTTGTACTCGGGCGAGCGGTCGTGGTCGAGGCCCATCTCCTCCAGGACCGCGAGCTCGATCTCCATGAACTCGATCGGCACCCGGCGGATCGTCAGCTCCGACTCGGTGACGACGGCGGCGGCCACCAGGCTCATCGCCTCGACCGGGTCCTCGGAGGGGGAGTAGTCGACGTCCACGTCGATCTGCGGCACGCCGTGCACGGTCAGGGTGGTGGTGCCGATGCCGTCCACCCGTACGCCCAGCGCCTCCAGGAAGAAGCAGAGGTCCTGGACCATGTAGTTGGAGGAGGCGTTGCGGATGACGGTCGTGCCGTCGTGCCGAGCGGCGGCCAGCAGCGCGTTCTCGGTGACCGTGTCGCCGCGCTCGGTCAGGACGATCGGACGGCCGGGGGAGACCGAGCGCTCGACCTGCGCGTGGTAGATGCCCTCGGTGGCCGTGACCTCCAGGCCGAAGCGGCGCAGGGCGATCATGTGCGGCTCGATCGTGCGCGTGCCGAGGTCGCAGCCGCCGGCGTACGGCAGCCGGAAGCGGTCCATGCGGTGCAGCAGCGGGCCGAGGAACATGATGATCGAACGGGTGCGGATCGCGGCCTCGGCGTCGATGGACTCCATGTCCAGCTCGGCCGGCGGCACGATCTCCAGGTCCACGCCCTCGTTGATCCAACGGGTGCGGACACCGATGGAGTTGAGGACCTCCAGGAGCCGGAAGACCTCCTCGATGCGGGCGACCCGGCGCAGGACCGTGCGGCCCTTGTTGAGGAGCGAGGCGCACAGCAGCGCGACACACGCGTTCTTGCTGGTCTTGACGTCGATGGCGCCGGAGAGCCGCCGGCGGCCGACGACCCGGAGGTGCATGGGGCCCGCGTACCCCAGCGACACGATCTCGCTGTCGAGGGCCTCGCCGATCCGGGCGATCATCTCAAGGCTGATGTTCTGGTTGCCGCGCTCGATCCGGTTGACGGCGCTCTGGCTCGTGGCCAGCGCTTCGGCGAGCTGCGTCTGGGTCCAGCCGCGGTGCTGCCGGGCGTCACGGATGAGCTTGCCGATGCGTACGAGGTAGTCGTCTGCCATGGCGTCACGTTATCTCAGATATGAGATGAAGATCGGACCCGGGGTGGGCCGTCAGGGTGAAAGGCCGTGGGCGGTCGGGTGACGCGGTTCGTACAGGGGGAGTTCGGTGCCGCTCGGCAGCCGGACGGCCGCGAGCAGACCCCAGCCCCGGTCGCTGATGGCCCGTGAGATCTCCGCGCCCCGGTCCTCCAGGGCCGTCAGGGTACGGGTGAGGTCGTCGCACATGAGGTACACCTCGTGCCGCGGCCCGTCCGCCGTGGGGTGCATCGCGATCTCGGCGGGCGGCAGCTTGAAGACGAGCCAGCCGCCCCCGGCGTCCACGTGCTCGAAGCCGAAGACGTCCTGGAGGAAGACGCGGTCGGCCTCCGCGTCCCGGCTGTAGAAGGTCACGTGCACGCCGCTGAACATGCCCCGATCCTCGGCTCCCCGCACCGGGGCGGCCAGTCGTCCGCGTCCGTACGGGGGACGCGTTCGTGCCGGGCGCGGCAGGATGCCCGTACGGAGCGATCCCTTCACGTGCCCGACCTCGTCGCCCCCGGCGGTCTCGTCCTCCGGCCCTGACGCATGTCCGGCCTCGACCTCGCCCTCGTCCGCGAGGCCTCGGTGGACCCGTACATCCCGCTCGTCACGACCGTGCCCTCCCCGTACTCCGAGGCCGGGGGCCGCGCCTTCGTGGAGCGCCGGTGGGGGGAGGGCGACGACCGGGGCCGGGTGCCCCTTCGTCCTCGTGACGCCGGCGGGCGGCCCGTCGGCACCGTCGGCCTCTGGCCGGGCGCGGAGGGGGTCGCCCTGGGGTACTGGGTCGTCGCCTCCGCCCGGGGCGGGGGCGCCGCCGCGACCGGTCTCGCCGCCGTCGCCGACCGGGCCCTGCGGGGGCTGGGCCTTCCCCGCCTGGTCTGCACATCGAGTCGTGGAACACCGCCGCCGTGCGCGTCGCCGAGCGCGTGGGTTTCCGGCGCGAAGGGGTGCGGGAGGGGTGGCTGCGGGTCGGGGGCGAGCGCCGGGACGTGCTCGTGTTCGCGCTCCCGCACCGCGACGGGCGCACGGCGGCACGCCCCGGGGGCGCGACATCCCGCACTTCGCGGGCGCCCGGGCATGACCGGACGACCGGGATGCACTAGAGTTATCTCGACATCGAGATAACTGCTTACGGCGCACCGTGGCCGCCCGGCCGGTAAGGGTTACCTAACTTAGCCCTACCTTAACGGATCCGCGAGGGGTCGTGGCGGCAGCATGACGGTAGTACGCGCACATTGATGAAGGAGACTGTCGTGTCGGCGAACAGCTTCGACGCCCGCAGCACGCTGCGCGTGGGCGACGAGTCGTACGAGATCTTCAAGCTGGACAAGGTCGAGGGCTCCGCGCGCCTCCCTTACAGCCTGAAGGTCCTCCTGGAGAACCTGCTCCGCACCGAGGACGGCGCGAACATCACCGCCGACCACATCCGGGCCCTCGGCAACTGGGACTCGCAGGCTCAGCCGAGCCAGGAGATCCAGTTCACGCCGGCCCGCGTGATCATGCAGGACTTCACCGGTGTGCCCTGTGTCGTCGACCTCGCCACCATGCGCGAGGCCGTCAAGGAGCTCGGTGGCGACCCGGCGAAGGTCAACCCGCTCTCCCCGGCCGAGCTGGTCATCGACCACTCGGTCATCGCCGACAAGTTCGGCACGAAGGAGGCCTTCGGCCAGAACGTCGAGCTGGAGTACGGCCGCAACAAGGAGCGCTACCAGTTCCTGCGCTGGGGCCAGACCGCCTTCGACGACTTCAAGGTCGTCCCGCCCGGCACCGGCATCGTCCACCAGGTGAACATCGAGCACCTGGCCCGCACCGTCATGGTCCGTAACGGCCAGGCGTACCCCGACACCCTCGTCGGCACCGACTCGCACACCACCATGGTCAACGGCCTCGGCGTGCTCGGCTGGGGCGTCGGCGGCATCGAGGCCGAGGCCGCGATGCTCGGCCAGCCGGTCTCCATGCTCATCCCGCGCGTCGTCGGCTTCAAGCTGACCGGCGAGCTGCCGGCCGGCACCACCGCCACCGACCTCGTCCTCACGATCACCGAGATGCTGCGCAAGCACGGCGTCGTCGGCAAGTTCGTCGAGTTCTACGGCGAGGGCGTCGCCGCCACCTCCCTGGCGAACCGCGCCACCATCGGCAACATGTCGCCGGAGTTCGGCTCCACCGCCGCGATCTTCCCGATCGACGGCGAGACCCTGAACTACCTCAAGCTCACCGGCCGCTCCGAGCAGCAGGTCGCGCTGGTCGAGGCGTACGCCAAGGAGCAGGGCCTCTGGCTCGACCCGGCCGCCGAGCCCGACTTCTCCGAGAAGCTGGAGCTCGACCTCTCCACGGTCGTCCCCTCCATCGCCGGCCCGAAGCGCCCGCAGGACCGCATCGTCCTCGCGAACGCCGCCGAGCAGTTCAAGCAGGACGTCCGCAACTACGTGGACTGCGTGGACGAGGCGGGCCAGGAGTCCTTCCCGGCCTCCGACTCCCCGGCCATCGCGAGCTCGGCCCCGTCGAACCCGGTCCAGGTGACCGCCCCCGACGGCTCCACCTACACGCTCGACCACGGCGCCGTCACCGTCGCCGCGATCACCTCCTGCACCAACACCTCGAACCCGTACGTCATGGTCGCCGCCGCGCTCGTCGCGAAGAAGGCCGTGGAGAAGGGCCTGACCCGCAAGCCGTGGGTCAAGACCACCCTCGCCCCGGGCTCGAAGGTCGTCACCGACTACTTCGACAAGGCGGGCCTGACCCCGTACCTCGACAAGGTCGGCTTCAACCTCGTCGGCTACGGCTGCACCACCTGCATCGGCAACTCCGGCCCGCTGCCGGAGGAGGTCTCCAAGGCGGTCAACGACCACGACCTGGCCGTCACCTCGGTCCTCTCGGGCAACCGCAACTTCGAGGGCCGCATCAACCCCGACGTCAAGATGAACTACCTGGCCTCCCCGCCGCTGGTCGTCGCGTACGCCATCGCGGGCTCCATGAAGGTGGACATCACCAAGGACGCCCTGGGCACCGACCAGGACGGCAAGCCGGTCCACCTGGCCGACATCTGGCCGACCGAGGCCGAGGTCAACGACGTCGTCGCCAACGCCATCGGCGAGGACATGTTCAACAAGTCCTACCAGGACGTCTTCGCGGGCGACGCCCAGTGGCAGGCGCTGCCGATCCCGACCGGCAACACCTTCGAGTGGGACACCGAGTCCACCTACGTGCGCAAGCCCCCGTACTTCGAGGGCATGACGATGGAGACCACCCCGGTCTCCGACATCTCCGGCGCCCGCGTCCTGGCCAAGCTGGGCGACTCGGTCACCACCGACCACATCTCCCCGGCCGGCGCCATCAAGGCCGACACCCCGGCCGGCCAGTACCTCACCGAGCACGGTGTGGAGCGTCGCGACTTCAACTCCTACGGCTCGCGCCGTGGCAACCACGAGGTCATGATCCGCGGCACCTTCGCCAACATCCGCCTGCGCAACCAGCTCGCGCCGGGCACCGAGGGCGGCTACACCCGCGACTTCACCCAGGCCGACGGTCCGGTGTCGTTCATCTACGACGCCTCGCGCAACTACATCGAGCAGGGCACCCCGCTCGTCATCCTGGGCGGCAAGGAGTACGGCTCCGGCTCGTCCCGTGACTGGGCCGCCAAGGGCACCGCGCTCCTCGGCGTCAAGGTCGTCATCACCGAGTCGTACGAGCGCATCCACCGCTCGAACCTCATCGGCATGGGCGTCCTGCCGCTCCAGTTCCCGGAGGGCCAGTCGGCCGAGTCCCTCGGCCTGACCGGCGAGGAGACCTTCTCCTTCACCGGCATCGAGGAGCTCAACAACGGCACCACGCCGCGCACGGTGAAGGTCACCACCGACACCGGCGTCGAGTTCGACGCGGTCGTCCGCATCGACACCCCCGGCGAGGCCGACTACTACCGCAACGGCGGCATCATGCAGTACGTGCTCCGCAACCTGATCCGCGGCTGACGCCGTAGGACCCGGTAGCACGAAGCGGGCCCCGCTCCTCGGAAGAGGAGCGGGGCCCTTCTCGTGACCGCGGACGGTCAGGAGGATCAGAACAGGATGCGGTAGGTGTTCCAGCCGCCGCTGCCGATCAGGACACGCGTCTTGAAGGGCACGGTCGCGTTGCCGGTGCCGGAGTAGCGGTAGAGCTTGCCGTCCTTGTCCCGCGCGACCAGGTCGTTGTAGCCGTCCCAGTCGAGGTCGCCCACACCCAGGACGGTGTTGTAGACGCCCCAGCTGCTGCCGATCTTGGTGCGGCCGTTGAACGGCTTCCGGTAGTCGCCCGTGCCCTTGTGCAGCCACAGGTCACCGCGGCCGTCGACACCGAGGATGTCGGTCCTGCCGTCACCGCTCAGGTCGCCGACGCCGGCGATCTGGTTGTAGGCGTTCCAGCCGCCGCCGATGCTGTAGCGGGTGGCGAGCTTGCCGTTGCCGTAGCCGAGGTACGCCCACATGGTGCCGGACGAGTCGCGGGCGAGGATGTCCGCGGCCGCGGCGCCACCGATCTGGCCGGGCGAGATCACCTTGTTGTACATGTTCCAGCCGCCGCCGATGCGGACGAGCTCGTTCGAGGTCGACTCGCCCGCGCCGTAGGCGAGGGTGCCGTCGGTGCCCAGGGCCCAGACGTCGTCGGCGATGCCGTCACCGTCGTTGTCGGCCTGCTGGGCGGCCTTGACGGCGCCCCAGGTGCTGTTGCCGTACTCGCGGGCCTCGTAGCCGCCGGAGCCGTTGGGCTCGTACCAGTAGAGGGACGAGCCGGAGACGGCCTGCAGCGCGCGGAGTTCGGCCTCCGCGGACGTCGCGGCGGCGTTCGCCGCGGAGGCGGCCGGGGCGGCGGCGAGCTGCTTCGCCGACTTGGCCGGGAGGGACGCCTGCGGCGCGTCGGCCGCGACCGCGGCCGTGGTGGTGCCGACGAGAGCGGCGGTTATCGCCGCGACCGTGATGCGGGACAGCGCGCCCGTACGGTTCAGGCCAGAAGAGTTGGCCACGTAGTACTCCAGATCCGAGTGGAAAAAAGATGGTCCCCGCCGCGCGTCCGTCATGAGGAAGCAGCGGGCGGGGCCCCTATGATCTCTTATCTTCCTCACGAGATCTTCACCTGTCGACGGGTTTGTGACACGGCTGTTTCCAACCCGGCCATATATCCCGTTCGTCCTCTCGGCCGTCCGGGCGGTCGGCCCCCATGTGTACGGACATGGCACGACTCGGCGTCACCGGTTTCGCGTACGGCCTCCAGTACGGGCGGAACCGGCACGGTGTCAAGGGTGTCCGCCGACGAATGGTTGGACGAAACGCCGCAGATCCGGCCTGGTCATCCCGCAGGTCTCAACTCGGGAAAGATGGCTGTCGAAAACTGCTTTCGATCTTGCTCAGGCGAAGGGAAGTGGACTATACCTGTCGGCGTCCAGCCCGTCGTATCCATCGACGACGGCCCGACGCGTGCACGACCCGGCTGCAAATGACCGCGGTGGCGGGGCCCTTCGCCTGTGGCGAGTTGAGAACGGGCGACCGGTACACCGCCTGAGTCCTGAATGAAGGCGAGGACTTGAGCATGGGATCCACCTCCGCACAGACCAATGAGGGCCTTGGCCGTCGCGACCTGATCAAGCGTTCCGCCGCTATCGGCCTGATCTCCGTCCCGACCATGGGGTTCCTGTCCGCCTGTGCGAGCAGTGACAGCGGCGGCAACGGAAAGGTCGAGAAGGGGACGAAGTCCGACAAGAACCCGCTCGGCGTGAACGAGTCGGCACCGCTCGACTTCGTCCTCTTCGACGGCGGATTCGGACAGCAGTACGCCAAGGACGCGATCAAGGTCTACGAGACCAATTACCCCAAGGCCACCGTCAAGTTCACCCCGACCCAGAAGATCACCACCACGCTCCAGCCGCGCTTCAACGGCGGCACCCCGCCGGACCTCATCGACAACTCCGGCGCCGAGCAGATGGACATGGGCGTCCTGGTCGGTCAGAAGCAGCTCGCGGACCTCACCCCGCTCCTCGACGCGCCCTCCATCGACGACCCGAGCAAGAAGGTCCGCGACACCCTGCGGCCCGGCATCGTCGAGATGGGCCAGTTCGACGGCGAGCAGTGCTGGATCCTCAACTACGCCTACACCGTCTACGGCGTCTGGTACTCGCAGAAGCTCCTCGACTCGCTCGACGCGAAGTACCCGGAGACCTGGGACGAGATGCTGGCCGTCTGCGAGAAGGCCAAGAAGAAGGGCATCGCCGCCTGGACGTACGCGGGCAAGCACCCGTACTACGTCCCCTTCTCGCTCTACCCGATGATCGGCAAGGTCGGCGGCCGCGAGGTCCTGGACGCCATCGACAACCTGGAGCCCAAGGCCTGGGAGCACCCCGCCGTCAAGGCGTGTTTCGAGGCGTACTACGAGCTGGTCCAGAAGGGCTACATCCTCAAGGGCACCCCCGGCCTCGACCACATCCAGTCGCAGACCGCCTGGACCGAGGGCAAGGCGCTGTTCATCCCGAACGGCTCCTGGGTCGAGAACGAGGCCGCGAAGACCATGCCGGCCGACTTCGGCCTGGCCGTCTCCGGCCCGACCGGCCTCGACGCCTCCGACAAGATGCCGTTCGGCACCATCTGGGCCGCCGGCGGAGAGCCCTTCATCGTCCCGGCCAAGGCGAAGAACGCCGAGGGCGGCATGGAGCAGCTGCGCATCATGCTCAGCGAGGCCTCCTCCAAGAACTTCACCCAGTCCGTGAAGTCCCTGACCGCCCTCAACGGCGGCACCGACGGCATCGAGCTCTCCCCGGGCCTCAAGTCCGGCGTCGCCGCCCTGGAGAAGGCCGGCCAGAACGTCGTCAACCCGCGCCTCCAGGACTGGTACGTCGCCCTCCAGAAGGAGAAGATCGGCGTCGCCGGCATCGGCGAGATGATGGCCGGCCGCGCCACCCCGGCCGAGACGATCAAGAAGATCCAGAAGTTCGCCGACGAGGCGGCCAAGGACTCCTCGATCAAGCACTACAAGCACCAGTGAGCCTTGCCGGGGCCCCTTCCCGCCGACCGGGAGCGGGCCCCGGCCCCTTGGCGCGCGGCACGAGCGGCGTGCCCGGCGCGGGAGAGATCGGGGTCGGTAGGAAATGCAACACGGCAAGTACCGTTTCATCGTGGGGTTCCTGGCGGCCCCCCTCGCGCTCTACGCGCTCTTCGTCATCTGGCCGTTCATCCAGTCCATCTACTACTCCTTCACGGACTGGACCGGACTGAGCCCCGAATTCGGAATGATCGGATTCGGCAACTACAGCAGGATGCTGGACGACGAGATCTTCTGGAAATCGCTCCAGCACAGCCTGACCTTCGCGGTGGTGCTGCCGCTGGTGACCGTCGGCCTCGCGCTCTTCTTCGCCTTCATGCTCAATGTCGGCGGTCGGCGCCGCAAGGGCGCGGCCATCGCGGGCGTGCGCGGATCGTCCTTCTACAAGATCGTGTATTTCTTCCCGCAGGTGCTGTCGATCGCGATCGTCGCGCTGCTCTTCCAGTTCGCGTACAACCCGAACAGCGGAGCCATCAATTCCGTACTGAAGGGCGTCGGACTCGACAGCGTCCAGCCGGACTGGCTCGGAGACCCGGACCTCGCCCTCATCTGCGTGATGGTCGTCCTCGTCTGGTCCACCGTCGGATTCTTCGTCGTCCTCTTCTCGGCCGGCATGGCGTCCATTCCGAGGGACTTCTACGAGGCGGCCCTGCTCGACGGCGCGAACCGCTTCACCACCTTCTTCCGGATCACCCTGCCGCTGCTCTGGGACACCGTGCAGTCCGGATGGATCTACATGGGCATCCTCGCCCTCGGGGCCGAGTCCTTCGCCGTCGTCCAGATCATGACCGTCGGTCCCAGCGGCGGCGGGCCCGACTACTCCACCATCGTCCTTCCGCTGTACGTGTACCAGAAGGCGTTCCGGGACGGTCAGGCCGCCTACGCGACAACCATCGGTGTCGCCCTGCTCCTCGTGACGCTGGCCTTCGCGGCCGTCGTGATGAAGCTGGGCCGGCGCGAGCGGCTGGAGTTCTGATGAAGACGACCGACACGACCCCCACCGGAGTGGAGAACCCCGGCTCCCCGGCCGGCCCCGGCCCCGCGATCACCAAGGCGAAGGCCCCCGCGCCCCGCAAGGAGCCGAAGCGCGAGGGCGCCACCCTCAACGTCTTCTCCCACGGCATCCTGATCCTCTGGGCGATCATGGTCGTCATGCCGCTGCTCTGGGCGGTCATGACCTCCTTCAAGACCGACCGGGCGATCTTCACCTCCCCGTGGTCGCTGCCCGACAAGCTGCACTTCGAGAACTGGTCGCGCGCCTGGACCGAGGCGCACATGAGCGACTACTTCCTGAACACCCTCCTGGTGGTCGGCGGCTCGCTGATCGGCACGCTCCTCTTCGGCTCGATGGCGGCCTACGTCCTGGCCCGCTTCGACTTCCCGGGCAACCGCTTCATCTACTTCCTCTTCATCGGAGGGATGAGCTTCCCGATCATCCTGGCGCTCGTGCCGCTGTTCTACGTGATGCAGAACATGGCCCTGCTCAACACGCTGCACGGCCTGATCCTCGTCTACATCGCGTACTCGCTGCCGTTCACGGTCTTCTTCCTCACGGCCTTCTTCCGCACCCTGCCGACCTCGGTGGCGGAGGCGGCCTTCGTGGACGGCGCCTCGCACACCCGGACCTTCTTCCAGGTGATGCTGCCGATGGCCAAGCCGGGCCTCATCAGCGTCGGCATCTTCAACTTCCTCGGGCAGTGGAACCAGTACCTGCTGCCGACCGTGCTCAACACCGAGCCGGAGCGGAAGGTGCTCTCGCAGGGCCTCGTCCAGCTCGCGGTGAGCCAGGGCTACAAGGGCGACTGGTCCGGACTCTTCGCCGGCCTGGTCATGGCCATGCTCCCGGTCCTCGCCGCGTACATCATCTTCCAGCGGCAGGTGGTGGCCGGTCTGACCGCCGGCGCCGTGAAGTGACCCCCGGGGCCGCACCGGCCCCGCCACCGCTCCCGGAAGGGCCCCCGGCGCACCGCGCACCGGGGGCCCTTCCGGTCGTACGGGGCCGGACCGGGCCCCTCCCGGTCGTACGGAGCCGGGGGAGACGCCCGGGAAACCCCGTGCGAACGCCGTGTGACCCTCACCTCGGACACTCAAGGTCTTGACGGGGAGCAAGCCGAAAGCGTCCCCTTAGAGTTCACATGTTGGAGAAAACGGTGGGAGTGAGTGAGTCGATGGAGACTCCGGGTTCGCAGACTTCTCTGCACAGGGCCAACCTCGAACGGGTCGTCCGGGCGGTGCGCATGGCCGGCTCGCTCACCCAGGCGGAGATCGCCCGGGCGACGGGCCTCTCCGCCGCCACGGTCTCCAACATCGTGCGGGAGCTGAAGGACGGCGGCACCGTCGAGGTCACGCCCACCTCCGCCGGGGGGCGCCGGGCCCGCAGCGTCTCGCTCTCCGGGGACGCCGGCATCGTGATCGGGGTCGACTTCGGCCACACCCACCTCCGGGTCGCCGTCGGCAACCTCGCCCACCAGGTGCTCGCCGAGGAGGCCGAGCCGCTCGACGTCGACGCCTCCGCCGCCGAGGGCTTCGACCGGGCGGAACAGCTGGTCAAGCGGCTGATCCTGACCACCGGGATCGGCGCCGACAAGGTGATCGGGGTCGGCCTCGGCGTACCGGGCCCGATCGACGTCTCCTCCGGCACCCTCGGCTCGACGTCGATCCTGCCGGGGTGGAGCGGCATCAACCCCGCCGAGGAGCTCTCGGGCCGCCTCGGGGTCCCCGTGCACGTCGACAACGACGCCAACCTCGGCGCGCTCGGCGAGCTGGTCTGGGGCGGAGGCCGGGGCGTCAAGGACCTGGCGTACATCAAGGTGGCCAGCGGCGTCGGCGCCGGTCTGGTCATAGACGGACGGGTCTACCGGGGCCCCGGCGGCACCGCGGGGGAGATCGGGCACATCACCCTGGACGAGTCCGGTCCGGTCTGCCGCTGCGGCAACCGGGGCTGCCTGGAGACCTTCACGGCCGCCCGCTACGTCCTGCCGCTGCTCCAGCCGAGCCACGGGCCCGACCTGACCATGGAGCGGGTCGTCCAGCTGGCCCGGGAGGGCGACCCCGGCTGCCGCCGGGTGATCGCGGACGTCGGACGGCACATCGGCAGCGGCATCGCCAACCTCTGCAACCTCCTGAACCCCAGCCGGGTGGTGCTCGGCGGCGACCTCGCGGAGGCCGGGGAGCTGGTCCTGGCGCCCATCAGGGACTCCGTCTCGCGGTACGCGATCCCCAGCGCCGCCCGGCAGCTCTCGCTGGCCCAGGGGGCCCTCGGCGGGCGTGCCGAGGTGCTGGGCGCGCTCGCCCTCGTCCTGAGCGAAATGGGTGATTCGACCCTGTTGGAGAGCGCGTTGCCCACCGCCGCCCCGGCCTCCCGGCTTGCCTTCACTTAGATAACGAACACCACCGTTGTCATCTCGTTAAGAATTTACTTCTTGACGTCAACGTTGCGGCCGAGTTGACTTCGTGCCACCTCGGCCGCAACGTCGCGGCCTCGTCAGGGAGGCAACCCCAAATGAACGCAGTGACGCGTCGCGCCGCCATAGCCACGGCCGCGGTGTCGATGGCCCTCTCGCTCGCCGCCTGTGGCCAGGCCGGCGGCGACAAGAAGGACGACAACGCCGGCTCGGGCAGCTCGACCAAGATCGGCCTGCTCCTTCCCGAGAACAAGACCTCGCGCTACGAGGCCCTGGACAAGCCCCAGTTCGAGAAGGCCGTCAAGGCCGCCTGCGGCGGCTGCGAGGTCGTGTACAACAACGCGGTCTCCGACGTCGTCAAGCAGAAGCAGCAGTTCGACCAGTTCATCGCCGACGGCATCAAGGTCATCGCCCTCGACCCGGTCGACGCCACCAAGGCCGAGAGCTGGGTCAAGGACGCCAAGGTCAAGGGCGTCAAGGTCGTCGCGTACGACCGCGCCGTCAAGGGCGCCGACGCCTACGTCAGCCACGACAACAACAAGGTCGGCGAGCTCCAGGGCCAGGCCCTCCTCGCCGCGCTCGGCGACAAGGCCGCCACCGCCAACGTCGTGATGATCAACGGCGACGAGAAGGACCCGAACGCCGCCCTGTTCAAGAAGGGCGCCCACACCGCCCTCGACGGCAAGGTCGGCAAGATCGCCTACGAGGCCTCCGGCGAGTGGGACCCGAAGATCGCCGGCGAGAAGATGTCCGCCGCGATCTCCTCCGTCGGCAAGGACAAGATCGGCGCCGTCTACTCCGCCAACGACGGCATGGCGGGCGGCATCGTCACCTCCCTGGAGAACGCCGGCATCAAGGGCATCCCGGTCGGCGGCCAGGACGCCGAGATCGCGGGCGTCCAGCGCATCATCGCCGGCACCCAGACCTTCACGATCTACAAGTCGCCGCTCCAGCTGGCCCCCGAGGCCGCCAAGTTCGCCGTGAACCTGCTCCAGGGCAAGGCCATCGGCGCCGAGGGCGAGACCGACGGCGTGCCGTCCACGCTCTTCCCGCCGGTCGTGGTCGACAGCAAGAACATCCAGGACACGGTCGTCAAGGACGGCATCTACAAGGCCGCCGACCTCTGCACCGCGGACCTCGCCGCCAAGTGCACCGAGCTGGGCATCAAGTAACAGTCCCCGCTCGACCCCGCCGGGCCCGCGAGGGCCCGGCCCGCGCCCGGCCCCCGGCCGTCTCCCGACCGAGACGGCGCCGGACGCGCGGCCGCCCGCGTACAGAGGGTGAACACCCCGTACGGCGACCGGCGACGGGCCCGGTCCGTTCCCCCAAGCCCGTCCGGTCCCCGGCCGACCCAGACCCCGCTGTCGGCCCGGGGACCGGACGAAGCCCACCCCCCAGAACTTTGCTGGCGCTGCACCTGCGGCGCGACGTGCCGCCGTCCGCGGGCGGCGAAGGAGTTGGTTCACGTGTCCCAGACGCCCGTGCTGGCGTTGCGCGGGATCTTCAAGCGATTCGGAGCGGTCCAGGTCCTCTCCGGTGTCGATCTCGAAGTCCACGCAGGTGAGGTCGTCGCGCTCGTCGGCGACAACGGAGCGGGAAAGTCCACGCTGGTCAAGACGATCGCCGGCGTGCACCCGATCGACGAGGGCGTCATCGAGTGGGAGGGCAGGCGGGTCGAGATCTCCCGCCCGCAGGACTCCCAGAGCCTCGGCGTCGCGACCGTCTACCAGGACCTCGCGCTCTGCGACAACCTCGACGTCGTCGCCAACCTGTTCCTGGGCCGCGAGATCAAGAAGGGCGGCGTCCTCGACGAGGTCGCCATGGAGAAGCGCGCGAAGGACCTGCTCTCCACCCTCTCCATCCGCATCCCCAGCGTCCGCATCCCCGTCGCCGCCCTCTCCGGCGGCCAGCGGCAGGTCGTGGCCATCGCCCGCGCCCTGGTCGGCGACCCGAAGATCGTGATCCTCGACGAGCCGACCGCCGCCCTCGGCGTCGAGCAGACCGCCCAGGTCCTCGACCTGGTCGAGCGGCTGCGCGAGCAGGGCCTCGGCGTCATCCTCATCAGCCACAACATGGCCGACGTGAAGGCCGTCGCGGACACCGTGGCCGTCCTCCGCCTGGGCCGCAACAACGGCACCTTCCCGGTCGCCACCACCACGCACGAAGAGATCATCGCCGCGATCACCGGTGCCACGGACAACGCCGTGACCCGCCGCCAGGCCCGCAACGCGGAGGTAGCGAAGTGAGCACGACCCCTCCCACCGCGAACGACCCGGCCGCGGTGCCCGACCCCCGCACCCCCGACGCGCCGGTCACCGAGACCCCGGCCGCCGCCGCGATCCCCGCCGTCGACCCCCGCCTCCTCGTCCGCGAGCAGGGCTTCAAGGGCTACGCCGAGGAGTTCAAGCGCAAGATCCGCTCCGGCGAGATCGGCTCGCTGCCCGTCGTCGTCGGCCTCATCGTCATCGGCGTCGTCTTCCAGGCCCTCACCGGCAACTTCATCACCTCGTACAACCTCGACCAGATCACGCTGTACGCGGTCGGCCCCGGCATCATGGCCGTCGGCATCGTCTTCGTCCTGCTGCTCGGCGAGATCGACCTCGCCGTCGGCTCCGTGGCCGGTCTCGCCGGCTCCGTCTGGGGCGTCCTCGGCACCGACATGCCCGACGGCCTCGCCATCCTCCTCGGCATCCTGTCCGGCACCCTGATCGGCGCCTTCCACGGCATCGTGTTCGCCAAGATCGGCGTGCCCGCCTTCGTCGTCACCCTCGCCGGCTTCCTCGGCTGGGCCGGCCTGCAGACCTGGGTGATGGGCGAGCGCTCCACCATCTCCACCCCCATCGGCAGCTTCGTCAACGACCTCACGAAGTACTACTTCTCCGACGTCGCCGCCGCCTACGGCCTCGCCGCCGTCGTGATCGCCGCCTTCTACCTGGCCCAGTTCCGCGACGCGCGCCGCCGCAAGGCCGCCGGCCTGCCGCACCGCCCGCAGAGCGAGATCATCCTGCGCACCGCGATCCTCGCGGTCCTGGTCCTCGTCGCCGCGTACGGCTTCAACCAGGAGCAGGGCCTGCCGCTCTCCCTGGTGATCTTCCTGGTGATCCTGCTCGTCGCCGACTTCGTCCTGCGCCGCACCACCTACGGCCGCCAGGTCTTCGCGGTCGGCGGCGGCATCGAGGCCGCCCGCCGCGCCGGCATCAACGTCTCCTGGATCCGGATCTCGGTCTTCATGGTCTCCGGCACCATGGGCGCCATCGGCGGCCTGTTCCTCGCCTCCGCGACCGGCGGCGCCGACCGCTCCCTCGGCGGCGGCAACCAGCTGATGATGTGCATCGCCGCGGCGGTCATCGGCGGCACGTCCCTGTTCGGCGGACGCGGCAAGGTCTGGTCGGCGCTCCTGGGCATCCTGGTCATCCAGTCGATCGTCCAGGGCCTCAACCAGATGAACCTGTCCTCCAACGCCATCCAGTACATGATCACCGGAGCGGTCCTGCTCATCGCCGTGATCATCGACTCCGTCTCCCGCAAGACCCAGAAGACGGCCGGACGCGCCTAGCTCCGGAAAGCGGCCGGACGCGCCCAGAGACCGGAAAAGCGGCGGGGCGCCCGGAAGGCCGCGCCACGCGCACGCGTAACGCTCGCCACACCTGCCCGGCGCCGTGAAACCGGCGCCGGGCACCGGTGCGTCCGGAGCAGTGCACCCGCCCGTGTCCGGAGCAGCGCTTCCGGCCGTACGGGGCCGTACAGATCATCGGACGGTAAGCCGTCGGGGTGACGCCTCACCCCCCGGCCCGCTGCCCACGATCCGGGACGGAACATTAGACTCGACAAATCGGCAAGCTCGACCAGCTCAAACGCAAGGAGGAACGGGTGGCTCTGCTGACCCGTATCAGGGGACCGCGAGACCTGGACCGGCTCTCCCCGGAACAGCTGGACCAGCTGGCCGACGAGATCCGGACGTTCCTCGTGGACGCCGTCTCCAAGACCGGCGGGCACCTGGGACCCAACCTGGGCGTGGTCGAGCTGACCATCGCCCTGCACCGCGTCTTCGACTCCCCGAAGGACAAGGTCCTCTGGGACACCGGCCACCAGAGCTACGTCCACAAGCTGCTCACCGGCCGTCAGGACTTCTCGAAGCTCAAGATGAAGGGCGGCCTCTCCGGCTACCCCTCGCAGGCCGAGTCCGAGCACGACGTCATCGAGAACTCGCACGCCTCCACGGTCCTCGGCTGGGCCGACGGCCTGGCCAAGGCCAACGAGGTCCTGAAGAAGGACGACCACGTCGTGGCCGTCATCGGCGACGGCGCCCTCACCGGCGGCATGGCCTGGGAGGCGCTGAACAACATCGCCGCCGCCAAGGACCGCCCCCTCGTCATCGTCGTCAACGACAACGAGCGCTCCTACGCGCCCACCATCGGCGGCCTCGCCAACCACCTGGCCACCCTGCGCACCACCGACGGCTACGAGCGCTTCCTCGCCCGCGGCAAGGACATCCTGGAGCGCACCCCGGTCGTCGGGAAGCCGCTCTACGAGACCCTGCACGGCGCCAAGAAGGGCCTCAAGGACTTCATCGCCCCCCAGGGCATGTTCGAGGACCTCGGCCTCAAGTACGTCGGCCCCATCGACGGCCACGACATCGAGGCCCTGGAGTCCGCCCTGACGCGCGCCAAGCGCTTCGGCGGCCCCGTCATCGTCCACTGCCTCACCGAGAAGGGCCGCGGCTACCAGCCCGCCCTCCAGGACGAGGCCGACCGCTTCCACGCCGTCGGCAAGATCCACCCCGACACCGGCCTGCCGATCGCCACCTCCGGCGCCGACTGGACCGGCGTCTTCGCCGACGAGATGGTCGCGCTCGGCAAGGAGCGCGCGGACGTCGTCGCCATCACCGCGGCCATGCTCCAGCCCGTCGGCCTCGACAAGTTCGCCAAGGCCTTCCCCGAGCGCGTCTTCGACGTCGGCATCGCCGAGCAGCACGGCGCGGTCTCCGCGGCCGGCCTGGCCACCGGCGGCCTCCACCCGGTCTTCGCGGTGTACGCCACCTTCCTCAACCGCGCCTTCGACCAGGTCCTGATGGACGTGGCCCTGCACAAGTGCGGCGTCACCTTCGTCCTCGACCGGGCCGGCGTCACCGGCACCGACGGCGCCTCCCACAACGGCATGTGGGACATGTCGATCCTCCAGGTCGTGCCCGGCCTGCGGCTCGCCGCCCCGCGCGACGCCGACCAGGTCCGCGCCCAGCTGCGCGAGGCCGTCGAGGTCACCGACGCCCCCACCGTGGTCCGCTTCTCCAAGGGCGCGGTCGGCCCCGCCGTCCCCGCCCTGCGCCGCGTCGGCGGCATGGACGTGCTCCGCGAGCCGGGTACGGACCGGCCCGACGTCCTCCTGGTCTCCGTCGGGGCCCTGGCGCCGATGTGCCTGGAGATCGCCGACCTCCTCGACCGGCAGGGCATCTCCACCACCGTGGTCGACCCCCGCTGGGTCAAGCCCGTCGACGAGGCCCTCGCCCCGCTCGCCGCGCACCACCGGGTCGTCGTCACCGTCGAGGACAACAGCCGCGTCGGCGGCGTCGGCTCGGCCGTCGCCCAGGCGCTCCGCGACGCCGGCGTGGACGTGCCGCTGCGCGACTTCGGCATCCCGCCGCGCTTCCTCGACCACGCCTCCCGCGCCGAGGTCCTCGCCGAGATCGGCCTGACCGCCCCGGACGTCGCCCGACAGGTCACCGGCCTCGTCTCCCGCCTCGACGGCCGGTACGAGGACAGTGCGGAGAAGAGCGGCGCCAAGACCGCGGAGCCCGCCCGGGACTGACCCCGCGGCACCTCCGTACCACCCCCGCACCACCCATTGGGCCGGTCGGTTCACCCTCCCGGGTGCCGACCGGCCCGTTCGCGTGCATTCTGGCTCTGTCCGGGCAGACGTCATCACAGCCTCCGACCCGCGGAGGCACCGAGACCGACGTCGGGCGGAGCGCGGAGGTACCACGGTGAGTACGGACCAACACCCACGGGCGAACTCCGGTGTGTTCCGGACCAAGACGGTCGAGCAGTCGATCCGGGACACGGAGGAGCCGGAGCACGCCCTCAAGAAGTCCCTGTCCGCCTGGGACCTGACGGTCTTCGGCGTCGGCGTCATCATCGGCACCGGCATCTTCGTCCTCACCGGCAAGGTCGCCAAGGAGAACGCGGGCCCGGCGACGGCCCTCGCCTTCGTCGCCGCCGGCATCGTCTGCGCCCTCGCCGCCCTCTGCTACGCCGAGTTCGCCTCGACGGTGCCGGTGGCGGGATCGGCGTACACCTTCGCGTACGCCTCCATCGGCGAGCTGCCCGCCTGGATCATCGGCTGGGACCTCGTCCTGGAGTTCGCCCTGGGGACGGCGGTGGTGGCCGTCGGCTGGTCCGGCTACGTCCGCTCGCTCATGGACAACGCCGACTGGCACCTGCCCGCGGCCCTGGAGGGGCCGGACGCACCCGGCGGGACCTTCGACATCCTGGCGTTCATCCTCGTCCTGGTCCTCACCGTCGTCCTCGTCCTGGGCATGAAGCTCTCCGCCCGGATCACCGCGCTCGTCGTGGCGATCAAGGTGACCGTGGTGATGATCGTGATCGTCGCCGGCCTCTTCTTCATCGTCGGCGACAACTACAAGCCCTTCATCCCGCCGGCGGTCACCCCGGAGGGCGGCGGCTCCAACTGGGACTCCCCGCTGGTCCAGCTCCTCTTCGGGTACGAGCCGACGAACTTCGGCGTCATGGGCATCTTCACCGCCGCCTCCGTCGTCTTCTTCGCCTTCATCGGCTTCGACGTGGTGGCCACCGCCGCCGAGGAGACCAAGCTGCCGCAGCGGGACATGCCCCGGGGCATCCTCGGCTCGCTCCTCATCTGCACCGTGCTCTACGTGGCCGTGGCCCTCGTCGTCACCGGCATGCAGCACTACACGGAGCTGTCCGTGAGCGCCCCGCTCGCCGACGCCTTCAAGGCCGCCGGCCATCCCTTCTACGCGGGCGTGATCAGCTTCGGCGCCGCCGTCGGCCTCACCACCGTCTGCCTGATCCTGCTCCTCGGCCAGACCCGCGTCTTCTTCGCGATGAGCCGCGACGGCCTGCTGCCGCGCTTCTTCTCCGTCACCCACCCCCGGTTCCGGACCCCGTACCGGCCGACCATCCTGCTCGGCGTGATCATCGCGATCGTCGCCGGTTTCACCAGCATCAACGAGCTGGCGACCCTGGTGAACATCGGCACCCTCTTCGCCTTCGTGGTCGTCGCGATCGGCGTCATGGTCCTGCGCCGCACCCGCCCCGACCTGCCGCGCGCCTTCCGCACCCCCTGGGTGCCCGTGCTGCCGATCCTCTCCATCGCGGCCTCGTTCTGGCTGATGCTCAACCTGCCGGGCGAGACCTGGTTCCGGTTCGCGGTCTGGATGGCGATCGGCATCGTCGTGTACTTCCTGTACGGGCGGAGTCACAGCCGGTTGGGCCGGGAGGGGCAGGGAGCGCGGTACTGAGGGGTCGCCGGAAGCGGGGCGGCGGGCGAGGGGAAAAGCGTTCGAAGGGGCCGCTACAGTCGGCTCGTATCCGACCCGCACCCCGATGACCGGAGCGCTGCACCCCTCATGGCGAATCGATCCGAGGCCCCCACCGCCCACCCCCACGGCTCCTCCGCCGACCCCCGCCTGCGGGGCTCCTGGCTGGCCCGCGGGAAGGAGGGCAGATTCAGCCTCTATCTGCCCCGGGACGGCGGAGTGGTGCGCTGGACGGAGAACGCCGGTGGGGGCTGGAGCGGGCCCGTGCCGATCGGCGGCGGCAGCGGCGGGCTGCTGCCCGGCCTCTCGGCGGGCCAGGGTGCCGACGGATACGTCCACCTCGTCGCCCTCCGGTCCGTGGCGGGCGGCGACCCGGACCGCGTCGAACTGGTGCACACCACCCAGTACCAGACGGGCCGCCCGGCCCTGGAGTGGCGCTCGATCACCCACCCCAACGGCGCCGCCCACCAGTGGACCGGCACCCCCTCCGTGACCGTGGACGGCATCGGGCGCGCGTACGTCTTCTGCCGCAACGGCGGCGGCGGCATCAGCGTGCGGGCCCAGAAGGACGCGGGCGGCTGGCACCCCTGGTGGGACCTGCTCGGCTCCAAGACCGACCCCCTGCCGGTGGCCGTCACCAACGGCTCGGGCTTCGTCGAGCTGTACTCCTCGCACGCGGCGGGGCTCGTCCGCTACGTGCAGCGCGAGTCCGGGGCGAAGCCGCTCCGCGAGGAGCTGCTGCCGGCCCCGGTCACCATGGGGACCATGGCGGCCGTGCGGGGTCCCTCCGGGCACGTCACCGCCTTCTACCTGGACAAGGAGGGGCGGGTGTGCGCCTGGTCGCCCGAGCGGGCGTCGGCGCCCGTGCCCCTCGGCGAGGCGGTCGGTGAGGGCCCGCTGAGCGTCGTCCGCTGTTCCGCCGACGGCCTCGACCACACGCTGCTCGCCCAGCGCGACTCCTCGGGGCGGCTGCAGTTCGCCTCGTACCCGGCGGAGCGGGAGGAGGGGGCCGAGCTGCGCTGGGCCCCGTCGGGCCCCGCCGTCCAGGGTCCCCCGGTCCTGACGGTCGACGCCTCCGGCGGCGTCGTCGCGGCGGCGCTCGCGCCGGGCGGCGAGCCGATAGTGGCGGGCCGGGCGGAGGGGGCGGGTCTCCTCCCGGGGGCGTGGAACCGGATCTGACCCCGGACGCGCCGGTGCCCCGGGCCCTTTTGAAGGGCCCGGGGCACCGTTGTGCCGGGGCGCGGTCAGCCGCCCGTGGCGGGGGACTTCTTCGCGGACGCGGGGATCTCGGCGTCCTCGCGGATCGCCTTCCACAGCTGGGTGGCGTTCGGCTCGGCGGGGACGACGCGGTTCGGGTCCTTCTTGTCGTAGGCGACCGGCAGCATGATCGTCTCCATGTTCTGCGGGTCGACCCCGTTCAGACTGCGGCCGAACTCGCTGAGCGCGGTCAGGGAGGCCAGCGCGGAGTCGGTGGTGAGCGCCTTGGTCGCCGAGTCGGCGATCTTGTAGCTCTTGGCGGGGCTGCCGAGCAGGTCCTGCTTCTTGATCTCGGAGAGGAGGGCGATCAGGAACTGCTGCTGGAGGCTGATGCGGCCGAGGTCGCTGCCGTCGCCGACGCCGTGGCGGGTGCGGACGAAGGCGAGGGACTGGGTGCCGTCGAGCCGCTGCGGGCCGGCTTCGAGGTGGAGGCCGCTCTGCTTGTCGTCGATCGGCTCCTTCACGTCCACCGTGACCCCGCCGATGGTGTCGACCAGGTCCTTGAAGCCGGCGAAGTCGATCTCCAGGAAGTGGTCGAGCCGGACCCCGGACATCGACTCCACGGTCTTGACCACGCAGGCCGGGCCGAACTGGGCGTAGACGGAGTTGAACATGACCCGCTGGGCGGAGGGCGCGGACGAGCCGTCGCCGCGGACGCACTCGGGCCGGGTGACCAGGGTGTCGCGCGGGATGCTCACGGCGACGGCCTCGGTCCGCCCCTCGGGCACGTGCACCACGAGCGCGGTGTCCGAACGGCCCCCGCCGACCTTGCCGCCGGCCAGGTCGCCGTTGGCGCCCGCCCGCGAGTCGGAGCCCAGGACGAGCAGGTTCTGGCCGCTGGTGGGCAGCTTCTCCGGACGGTCGTCGCCGAGCGCCTTCTCGATGTCGACGGCCTTGATGTTGCCGTCGATGCTGCTGTACATCCAGTACGCGCCGCCGCCCGCGGCCAGGAGCAGGACGAGCAGCGTCAGCAGGACGATCCGGCCGGTCCTGCGGCGCTTGCGGGGCGCCCGCGAGGCGCGGGCGGAACGGCGGCCGCCGGTGTCGGGCGTGGGTGTGTCCTGGCTCATGGTGCGGTGATTCCTCGCATCTGCTGACGGCGTCGGGCGACGGGGAATCCGGTTTCCCCCCGGGTCGTACAGGGGCCGCGGGCGCCTGTGACCGTGCAGTATAGGCCGCTGTCGGACATGTGTACGACGGGTACGGATTTTCCGGTCTCCGCGCGGCCGTCTATCGTTCCGGGGAGGCGTCGATCGAAAGGGTGATCGACGGAGTGGAGAACGGCAGTCGACGACAGGGGGCGGAGATGGCGCGGGGAACCGACCGGAGAACACGGTCCGGACGCCTCGCGGGCGACGTCCGGCCCGCCCCGGGCCTGCTGCTCCTGGTGGTGGCCGCGCCCGCCGAGGCGATCGCGCCGCTCGGCGCGGAGCCGCCCGGCGTGCCCGTCGCCGTGGTCTGCCTCGGCCGGGGGGAGCCCGGCGAGGCGCAGGCGCTCGGCTCCGCCCTGGCCGCCGCGCGGGAACGCGGGCACCGGATCGCCGGCGAGCCGCACGTGCTGGACCCCCGGGACGACGCCGAGGAGCGGCTGCTCGACCTCTTCCTCGACCTCGGTCCGGCCCGGGTCGGCACGCTCGACCCCGACCCGGAGAGCGTCGCCGTCGAGGGCGGGGAGCGGAAGTACGCGGTCGTCGAACCCCCCGCCCGTGGGGCCGCCGCCCTGGCCGCCCTGGCCGCGGCGCGCGCCTACCAGGAGCACACCGGCCGGCCGGTGTACGTGGAGTGCCGGCGCGCCGGCGCCGACCCGTACGCCTCCGGAGAGGCCGCCTCCCGGTACCCCCGGCAGAGCCGCTGGCTCACCCGGGGCACGGACGGGCGGCTCTCCGTCCACCTGTTGTCCGCCGCCGGCGTCCTGTGCTGGACGGAGACCGTGCCGGGGGGCCCGGACTGGGGCGGCCCCGAACTGCTCGAAACGCCGCCGGAGCTGATGCCGGGCCTCACCGTGCTCCAGGGCTCCGACGGGTACGTCCGCCTCTTCGGCCTGCGCAGGGCGACGGACAAGGGGGCGCAGGCCCTGGAGGTCGTCACCGCCGCCCAGTACCAGAGCGGTCGGCCGCTCGCCCCCTGGCAGTCGATCGGCAACCCGAACGCGCGCGAGTGGGAGCGGGCCCGGCAGGTCGGCTTCCCCGTCGCCGCGCTCGACGGCGAGGGCACCCTGCACGTCTTCGTGCGCAACGTCGGACGCGGCATCAGCACCCGGCGCCAGGACCGGGCCGGGCGCTGGACCGGCTGGGAGCACCTGCGCGGCCGGCGGATCGCCGACGAACTGGCCGCCGTTCCCGGCCCGGACGGCGGCGTCGACCTCGTGGCCCGGCGCCGCGACCGCGCGGAGGCCGTGCACTGGCACTACGACCCGGCGTCCCGGGGCTGGGCGGAGGACCGGACGGTCCCGGTGCGGATGGTCCCCGGCAGCCTCGCGGCCGCCCCCGAGGCCGGCGGCGTCCGCTTCCGGTACGCCGACACCAACGAGCTCTGCCTCTGGCGGCCGGGCGCGCCCGCGCCGGAGGCCCTGGGCGGCGCCGACGGCGGCGGGGCCGCGACCGGCGCGGCCGGCGCGGCGGTCCAGGGCTGGTCCTGCACGGTGCTGGTCCGGCCGGGCGGCGACGGGACGACCGCGATCGGGGTGCACGCCGACGGCCGTCCCGACACGGGCACCTGGTGGGCGCCCGGCGGCGAGCGGTCCCTGGTGGCGCCGGCGGTGGCCCTGGACGCCGGGGGACGGGCGGTGGCGGCCGTGCTGGGCACCGACGGGAAACCCCGGGTCATGCGTCAGCGCGAGGGGGCGGAGGGGCTGGACTTCGAGCCCTGGCGGGCACTTTGACGCAGGTGGGACCCGTCACGGACGCGGGTGGGACCCGCCACATTCGACCTGTTCAAAGTTTCGAACGTCGATGGTATTTGCTAATCTCGTGCAGTCCTTATGTGAACCACAAGTGGACCACATGTGTGGATCGCGTGGACGGCCCCCCGGCCCGAGCGCTCCGGGCGGCAGGCCGATGGTGCCCTGCCGCGCCAGATGTCCGTGCGCCGACGACTGAGGGGCTCATGCAGAAGCTGTCACTCCGGGCTGTCCAGAAACTCACGTGCAAGAAGCGTGACGCCTGGTGGACCGTCCTCCTCGTCGACCCCGTCGCCACCCGGCTCGTCTGCCTCTTCGCCCGGTTCGACTGGATCACCCCGAACCGCGTCACCTGGGCCGCCCTCTTCGTCGGCCTCGGCTCGGCCGGCTTCTTCCTCAAGGGCGACTACGAGTCCCTGGCCATCGGCGCCGGGCTGTACCACATCAGCTTCATCCTCGACTGCATCGACGGCAAGCTCGCCCGGCTCAAGGGCAACGGCTCCGTCTTCGGCGGCTGGCTGGACTACGTCTTCGACCGCATCCGGGTGCTGTTCTGCGCCCTCGCGCTGATGGGCGGGCAGTTCCTCCGCACCGACGAGCCGGTCTTCCTGCTCGCCGCCCTCGTCGTCGTCTTCCTCGACATGCTCCGCTACGTCGACGCGCTCCAGATCTACAAGATGCGCATGTCCATGCGCTCCAAGATCGAGGCCGTCACCCTCGCCCGGCAGGCCGAGGCCGGAGTGAAGGAGGAGGACCAGAAGGTCGTCTTCATGGAGGACCTGCTGCGCGAGAACCCGCTCGCGGAGGGCGAGACCCTCAAGGCCGCCGCGGCCACCCGGCCCGGCCAGCCCGAGGTCATCGACCTCCACCGGCAGTTCCGCGAGAGCTTCCCCTGGTACGCCCGCTTCCGCCACGCCCTCCTGCGCACCCGCATCCGGCCGCACCTGATCAGCGGCATCGAGTTCCAGATGTTCATCTTCATCGTCGGCCCCCTCATCGGCCACGTGCTGGTGACGACCGCGGTCTCCGCGATCCTCCTGGGCGCCTTCGAACTCGTGATCATGTTCAAGTTCTGGCTCTCCACCCGCGACTTCACGCGCACGATGGAACGCCTCGCACCCGACAGCGTCCCCACCCGCGCGGGCTCCATCTCGCCCCACCTCCAGGCCGGCCGGCACCGCCGCCGCGAGGGCGACCAGGGGCGCCCGGACACCGGCGCCGACACGTGGACGGGCCAGGACGACCCGTACTCCCACGACGCCCCGTACCTCCAGGAGCACCAGTACTCCCAGGAGACCCGGACGGAGCCGGACAGCTGGAACGCGCAGGTCACCTGGATGGACCAGCGCTTCCCCGCCCCCGAGCCCGACGACGACCCCGGCTTCCAGCCGTACCCGCACCCCTACCCCGCCGAGCCCGAGGCACAGGACACCGCGTGGCTCCCGCGCGTCCCCACGCAGCCCCACCCCGGCCACCACCACGCGGACTCGGGACAGAGCTGGTCATGAGCGTTCCGCAGGACATCACGCACTACCGCGTCAGCATCGTCGTGCCCGCCCACAACGCGAGCGCCACGCTCTCCCGCGCCCTCCAGTCGGCCCTCTCCCAGACCCACCGCAACGTCGAGGTCCTGGTCGTCGACGACCACTCCACCGACGGCACGCTGCTCACCGCCCGCCAGTTCGCCCAGGACGACCGGGTGCGGATCATCGAGCGGCCGGAGAACAGCGGCGGCTGCGGCGCACCCCGGAACAACGGCATCGAGGCCGCCACCGGCGAGTACGTGATGTTCCTCGACGCCGACGACGAACTGCCCCTCAAGGCCGTCGAGGAACTGCTCTCCTCCGCCCTCACCACGGGCTCCGACGTCACCGCCGGCCGCGCCCTGCGCGTCAACCTGGCCACCGACGACGTCACCGTCTGGCAGCCGCAGCTCTACACCGGGGACCGGACCGTCGGGGGCCTCGGCGACCTCCCCGAGCTCTTCGGCGACCCCATCGCGGCCGGCAAGCTCTACCGCCACGACTTCCTCGACGACTTCGGCATCCGCTTCCCCGAAGGCGTCTTCTTCGAGGACACCTACTTCTCGACCGTCGCGAACTTCCACACCCGTTCCCTCACCCTCCTCGCCACCCCCGTCTACCGGTGGATGTGGGAGCGCGACGGCGACCAGCCGTCCATCACCAACCGCCGCCACGAGCTCCGCAGCATCCGCGACCGGGTCCTCGTCCACCAGTACACCGACCGCTTCCTCGCCGACGTCGGCCGCCCGGACCTGCTCGCCCACAAGGGCGCCAAGTTCCTCACGCACGACCTGCGCCTCTACACCCCCGAGCTGCGCACCGGCGACGAGACCTACCGCCGCGGCTTCGTGCGGGCCGTCGCCCCGTACCTGCGGAGCCTGCACCCGCAGACCTACGACCTGTGCGGGCCCATGGAGCGGGTGCGCGCCTTCGGGCTCATGCACGGGCGGACCGACATCGCCGTGTCGGCGGCCGACTTCACCCGCCGTCGCAGCGTCGTCAGCTCCGACGTCGTCGAGCGCGACGGCCGCGTCTACTGGTCGGGCTCGATGCTCGGCATCGACGGCGCCGAGAGCTTCCTCGACGTCACCGACCTCGAACTGACCGGCACCAAGCTCGCCGACGCGCGGCTCTACAACGAGGCGTCCCGGGTCGAGATCGTCGGCGACCGGATGCACATCGCCGGCGCCATCAGGAACCAGTTCGGCCGGATCGACCCCGAGGGCAAGACCTCGCTCACGGCCGTGCTGCGCCGCCGCAGCACCAAGACGGACCACCACTTCCCCGCCACGGGCGTGGAGGTCGACGAGCACTGGATCCGCTACCACGCCACGATCGACCTGGCCTCCACCCTCGGCAAGGCCGCCCAGGGCGGCCACTGGAACTTCTTCGTCCAGCTCCGGTACGGCGGGGAACGCGCCTCGACCGCGCTCAACATCAGCACCGTCGACACCCAGGACCTGCGGTACGCCACCGACGCGGCCACCTACGAGGTCTACGAGACGGTCAGCGGCAACCTCGGCCTGCGCCCGCAGACCACCGAGACCCGGTCCAGGGTCCAGCCGCGCGGCACCCCGTGGCTCTGGTGGCGGGACGCCCCGCCGCCGGACCCGGCCGCCGCCCCCGGCGGCCGGTATGCCGCGGCGGTCGTCGTCCACTGCCGCAACGACGAGTACGACCTGCCCGACTTCCTCGGCTCGCTCTCCGCCCAGGCGAACTTCCCCGACATCGAGGTCGTGTTCGTCGACGACGGCTCCACCGACGCGACGCCGTACCTGCTCGCCGAGTTCACCGCACGGCACCCCCATGCCCGCGTGATCACGCAGTACAGCCTCGGCCTGCGCTCCTCCTTCGACCACGGGCTCCAGTACGTCACCGCCCCCTACGTCATGTTCGCGCGGGCCCGCGACATCCTCGGCGAGGCCGCGGTCGCCCGGCTGCTGTCCGCCGCCCGCCGCGTCGACACCGGCGTCGACGTCGTCGTCGGCCGCGCCGACAACTTCCCCGGCCCCGAGCGGAACGCGGAAGAGCCCTGGCAGCGGTACTTCAAGGAGACCGGCGCCGTCGACCGCCTCGACGACGCGCCGTACCTGGTCTTCTCCACCGCCCTCGGCGCGAAGCTGTTCAAGACCTCCTACGTGCGCGCCCAGCGCTTCCGCTGCGGCCCGGGCCCCGGCTTCGAGGACGACTGGTTCACCGTCCCGGCGCTGCTCCGCTCCCGCCGCATCGCGATCGCCCGCGGTGCCCGCTTCTACGAGCGCGACGAGGAACTGCGGGGCTCCCTCTTCGACCGGCCGTGGAACGACCCGGTGAAGAGCCAGGAACTCGTCCGGCTCGCCGCCCACGTGCTGAAGGCGGTCCAGGACCTGCCGGAGCGCACGGTGCGCCTCGCGCAGCGGTTCGTCGTGCGCACGCTCCAGCCCTACGTGCGGAACATGCACCGGGTCATGAGCAAGCCGGAGATCGCCGCCGCCCTGCCCTGGCTGCACGAGATCTACGCGGGGATACCCACCGACCTCGTCCTCCAGTACACCGTCCAGCCCCTCGCCCGGCTCCAGCACCACGCGATCGTCACCGGCGACCTGGACCTCTTCGCCGAACCGCGGACCACACCGGACTACCTGCCGTCCCTCCACCTCGACGACGAGGGCGTCTACCGCAGGATCGCCGGCGACCGGGTCGACACCGGACTGCTGCGCGTCCCGCGGATCGGCGCCGTCCTGGAGACCTTCGACTGGACCGGCGGCGAGATCGAGTTCCAGGGCCTGCTGGTCCTCGCCGCCACGGACATCGACCGGCCCTTCACCAACCGCATCGAACTGGTCCTCTCCGACGGGCGGCGCGAGCACGCCGTCCCGGTCGAGCAGGTCTACCGGCGCGACCGCTGGCGCACCCGCAAGGACCGGGACATGTACGCCGGATGGCGGGCCCGCGTCCGCACCACCGGGCTGACGACGGCCGTCGCCAACGCCGACCTCACCCTCACGATCCGCGTCCACGACGGCGGTCGGCACCACGACACCCCGCTGGCCGCCCGCCAGATGCTGCACCGCTTCAAGGGCGTGCACACCCGGGGCAAGGAGCGCCTCGTGCTCTCCGTCGAGGAGGACGAGACGCCCAGGGTCCGCTGGGTCCGGGGCTTCCGCGCCCGCCGCAAGGACAAGCGCCGCCGCTTCTTCCGGGAGCTGCGCGCCTCGCTGCCCGGCCGCCCCGGCTGGCGCACCCGCCTGATGTACTGGCTGACCCACCCGCTCCTGCACCGCAAGGGCATCTGGATCATCGGCGAGCGCGAGGACACCGCCCAGGACAACAGCTACCACCTGTTCAAGTGGATCCGGGAGAACCACCCCCGCCGCAAGATCTACTACTCCATCAACCGCACCTCGGCCGACTGGGCCAAGCTCGCCCCGCACGGCCAGGTCGTCGACCGCCTCTCCTGGAAGCACCGCGCGTACCTGCTGCACGCCGAGCGCCTGATCAACGCCTACGACCTGGAGGCGTACCTCGGCTTCCCCGGGCTCCCCAAGCGCGCCTTCCTGCGCGGCTACGGCGACCTGCTGCGCTACAAGCGGGTCTTCCTCCAGCACGGCGTCGTCTACAACGACGTGGTGGCCTCCATCCACGCCCAGGCCACCAACGTCGACATGGTGCTCACCACCGGCCGCAGCGAGCGCGCCTACTTCGCCGAGCACTGCGGCTACGGCTACGACCGCGTCGCCGCCACCGGGCTGCCGCGCTACGACGCGCTCGCCCCGGTGCCGGGCCTGCGCCGGATCCTGGTCATGCCGACCTGGCGGCGCGACATCGTCGCCCCCTCGTACAACAGGGCGGCGAAGCCCGAGATCCCCTTCGCGGCCTCCCAGTACTACCGCTTCTTCTCCTCGCTGCTGCGCGACGAGCGGCTGCTCGGGGCCCTGGAGCGGTACGGGGTGGAGCTGGAGTTCATGCCGCACTACGAGATCCGGCCGTACCTCAAGCACTTCACGATCGACCACCCGGCCGTCACGGTGTCCACCACCGGCCGGGACGTCCAGCTCGCGATGCGCGAGTGTTCGATGCTGGTGACCGACTACTCGTCGGTCTTCTTCGACGTCGCCTACATGGGCAAGCCGATCGTCCACACGAACTTCGACGACGAGGAGTTCTACAGCAAGCACTACAAGCGCGGGTACTTCGACCTGGCGCGGGACGGCTTCGGCCCGGCGTGCGCGACGGTCGAGCACGCCGTGGACGAGATCATCGGCTCCATCGAGCGCGGCTTCCAGGTCGAACCCGAGTACCAGCGGCGCGCGGCCGAGTTCTTCGTGCTGCGCGACACGGCGAACTGCGAGCGGGCGTACCGGGTCATCGAGACCCTGGACGCCTCGGTCGTGGCCGACCCCGACTTCGAGGCCCATCGCGGGGTGCGCATTCCATGAACCGACGGGTCAGTCACTCAGGAACGATCAGATGAGAAGAATATTCATCGCGGGCGGCTCGGGAGCCTGCACGCGCCAGACCAGCATGGCACCGATGGTCGGCTGGGGCCAGGTGCTGCACCTGTTCACCCAGGGCGTCGAGGTCGTCAACGCGGCCCGCGCGGGGGCCAGTTCGCGCAGCTTCTACGAGCGCGGCCGCCTGGCCTGGATCCTGGAGAACATCGCGCCCGGCGACCTGCTGCTGATCTCCTTCGGCCACAACGACATGCGCGCCGAGGACGGCCGGTTCACGGCCCCCTTCACCGACTTCCAGTTCTACATGCGCAAGTACACCGACGGCGCCCGGGCGCGGGGCGCGCACCCCGTGCTCGTGCCGGGGGTGGAGCGGAGGGTCTTCGACGCGCACGAGAACATGCGCCGCAGCCTCGGCGTCTACCCGCAGTCCATCCGGGAACTCTCCCGGACCATCTCGGTGCCCCTCATCGACCTGCACGACTTCACCAGCACCTGGTGGGAGCAGCTGGGCGCCGAGGAGAGCAAGAAGGTCTTCCTCTACCTGCGGCCCGGCGAGAACCCCAACTACCCCGAGGGCGTCGAGGACAACAGCCACCTGCGGCCGCACGGCGCCCTGGAGTGCGCCCGCTTCGTGGCCCGGGGGATGTACGCGCAGGGCCTGCTCCTGCCGGAGTACTTCCGGAACCTGGACGCGCTCGTCCCGGAGCACGAGGTCACCTGGCTCCCGGACGACGTCTTCGAGCACCTGACCAAGTCCCGCGTGAGCGAGGTGGCGCAGTGAGCGAGAACTGGTACCCGCTGACGAGGGCCTCGGTGTTCCATCCGGAGACCCCGCGCCACGGCGGCCGCCTGGAGCTGTACAGCGACGCCGACCCGGCGCTGCCCCTGGCTCCCGGACAGCGCTTCCGGCTGATGCTGTCGATCACGCCGCAGGACGAGCCGTTCCGCGTGTACGGCTACCTCCTGCCCGACCTCTTCGAAGGGGTCCTCGGCGTCGTCCGCCACCAGGGCCTCGCCAAGATGGAGAGCGGCCGGTACGCCACCTACGCCTCCGGAAGCGAGCCGCGCACCGTCACCATGACGGTCCGGGTCGCGGACGACGCGCCCGAGGGCTCGTACTTCCTGCCCCGGATCGTGGTCGGCGTCAAGCGCACCGAGAAGGAGCGCCTGGTCGCCTCGATGGCCAACTCCCACCTGGGCTTCCGCGTCCGCCGACGCTGGCTGGCCGGGCACGTGATGATGCTCGAACCCGGCAGCGGGTTCACCGTCCCCGCCGACTACAGCCCCCTCGACGGCCTGCGGTTCACGGGCAGCTCGTTCCCCGCCCGCGGCACCCTCTTCCACCAGCCCGGCGGGGGACTCACCTACCAGGCCGCCCCCGACTTCCTGGGCTACGACTCCTTCTCGGTCGAGTTCGAGGACGACTCGGGCCACCGGGTCCGGCAGGAGATCACCGTCCACGTCGGCGGCCTGGGAGACTCTCCCGGCGCGCTGCCGGCGGATGCCTAGACCCCCGGCCCGCCACCGGGCCACCGCGCTCGCCCTCGCCCTGCTCGCCGTGACCGGGGCGTGCACCCGGCCGGAGGAGAAGGACCCCGGCATCTCCGCGAAGCCGTCCGGGCCCGTCGCCGAGCGGCCGCTCGCCGCCGGCGTCGACTACCGGGAGTCCGTCCACCGGGGCCCGGCCGGGCCGGTGCGCGTCTTCGTCCTGCGGATCGCCCCGGACGCCGAGGCCCGGCTCGTCGGCGCGCACGGCGCGAACATGGCCCTGCCGCAGACGGTGCGCCAGGCGGCGCGCCGGGCCGGGGCGCTCGCCGCCGTCAACGGCTCGTACTTCGACATCAAGGGCGGCAAGGCGTACAGCGGCTACCCGGGAGACCCCGTCGGCCTGTACGTCGAGAACGGCCGGGTCCTCAGCGAGGCCCGCGACGACGGCGCGGCCCTGCTCCTCGGCCACCGCGACGGACGCCTGTGGGCCCGGATCACCGAGGTCGCCACGCCCGGCCTGATCACCGCCGCCGACGGGGAGACCCGGCGGCTGGACGGCGTCGACCGGGTCGCGGGCCGGCTCCGCCCCTGCCGCGGCACCGACCACGACCGGCTCGCGGCCGAGGGCCGCGTCTGGCGCCGGGACCCGGACACCGGGCTGTGCGAGGACCCCGACGAGATCGTCGAGTTCACGCCCGACTGGGGCGTCGCGACCCCGAGCGGCCGCGGCGGCGTCGAGGCGGTGCTGGACGGCGACGGCACCGTGAGCCGGCTGCGCTCCCCGGCCGGCGGCCCCGTACCGAAGGGCGGCCGGGTCCTGTACGGGATCGGCGAGGGCGCCGACTGGCTGCGGGAGCACGCCCGGCCCGGCACCGCGCCGGACGTCTCGATCCCGCTGACCGACTCCTCCGGCGAGGACCTCACCGACCTCGTCGACACCGCGGTGGGCGGCGGCAGACGGCTCCTCTCCGGGGGCCGCGTCGTGCTGAGCGAGCGGGACCGCGCGGCGACCGACCGGCCGCCGCGGACCCTGGCCGGGGTCACCGCCGACGGCTCGGTCCTGCTGGTCACCGTCGACGGGCGCGATCCGGGCGCGAGCGAGGGCGCCACCCTCGCCGAGTCCGCCGGGCTGCTCGCCTCCCTCGGCGCCGTCGACGGCCTCAACCTCGACGGCGGCGGCTCCACGACGATGGTCGTCGGCGGGGAGCTGCGCAACCGCCCCCGGGAGGCCGTGGGCGACCCGGTGGGGGAGCGGAAGGTGGCCACGGTCCTGGCGCTCCTGCCCCGCTGACGCGGCGCGGGGCGGGACGAACGCAAGGGGCGGGTCGGAACGGAAGAAGGGGCCGGTGGCAGTGCCACCGGCCCCTCCTCATGGGCTCCCGCAGGCGTTACGCCGGGACGCTCGCCACGCCCTGCGCCAGGAAACGCTTCCCGTTGACGCGCTCGGAGACGCCCTCGCGGTCCAGGTACGGCGTGATGCCGCCCAGGTGGAAGGGCCAGCCGGCGCCCGTGATCAGGCAGAGGTCGATGTCCTGCGCCTCGGCGACGACACCCTCCTCCAGCATCAGGCCGATCTCCTGCGCCACCGCGTCCAGGACGCGGTCGCGGACCTGCTCCTCGGTCAGGACGGTGTCGCCCTGCTTGAGGAGGGCGGCGACCTCGGGGTCGAGCTCCGGCTTCCCGGAGTCGTACACGTAGAAGCCGCGCTTGCCGGCCTCGACGACCGCCTTCAGGTTGGGGGAGACCTTGAAGCGCTCGGGGAAGGAGCGGTTCAGGGTCTCGGAGACGTGCAGACCGATCGCCGGGCCGACCAGCTCCAGGAGGACCAGCGGCGACATCGGCAGGCCGAGCGGCTCGATGGCCTTCTCCGCGGTCTCGACGGAGGTGCCCTCGTCGATGACGTTCTGGATCTCGCCCATGAAGCGGGTCAGGATGCGGTTCACGACGAACGCCGGGGCGTCCTTGGTGAGGACCGCGGTCTTCTTCAGCTTCTTCGCCACGCCGAAGGCGGTGGCGAGGGAGGCGTCGTCCGTCTGCTCGCCGCGCACGATCTCCAGGAGCGGGAGGATCGCGACCGGGTTGAAGAAGTGGAAGCCGACCACGCGCTCGGGGTGCTTGAGCTTGGAGGCCATCTCCGAGACGGACAGCGAGGAGGTGTTGGTGGCGAGGATCGCGTGCGCCGGGGCGACCGCCTCGACCTCCGCGAACACCTTCTGCTTGACGGACATCTCCTCGAACACGGCCTCGATGACGAAGTCCGCGTCCGCGAAGCCCTCGGCCTTGTCCAGGACGCCGGAGACCAGGCCCTTGAGGCGGTTGGCCTTGTCCTGGTTGATGCGGCCCTTGCCGAGCAGCTTCTCGATCTCGGCGTGGACGTAGCCGACGCCCTTGTCGACGCGCTCCTGGTCGATGTCGGTCAGGACGACCGGCACCTCCAGGCGGCGCAGGAAGAGCAGGGCCAGCTGGGAGGCCATCAGACCGGCGCCGACGACGCCGACCTTGGTGACCGGGCGGGCCAGCGACTTGTCCGGGGCGCCGGCGGGGCGCTTGCCGCGCTTCTGCACCAGGTTGAAGGCGTAGATGCCGGAGCGCAGCTCGCCGCCCATGATCAGGTCCGCGAGGGCCTGGTCCTCGGCGTCGAAGCCCTTCTGCAGGTCCCCGTCCTTGGCGGCCTCGATGATGTCGAGGGCGCGGTAGGCGGCCGGGGCGGCGCCGTGCACCTTGGAGTCGGCGACGAAGCGGCCCTTGGCGACGGCCTGGTCCCAGGCCTCGCCGCGGTCGACCTCGGGGCGCTCGACGGTGGTGGTGCCGTTGAGGACGGAGGCCGTCCAGATCAGCGACTGCTCCAGGAAGTCCGCGCCCTCGAACAGGGCGTCGGCGATGCCGAGCTCGAAGACCTGCTTGCCCTTGAGCTGACGGTTCTGGTTCAGCGAGTTCTCGATGATGACCGAGACGGCCTTCTCGGCGCCGATCAGGTTCGGCAGGATGGCGCAGCCGCCCCAGCCGGGCACCAGGCCGAGGAAGACCTCGGGCAGCGAGAAGGCCGGCAGGGCCTTCGACACGGTGCGGTAGGTGCAGTGCAGACCGACCTCGACGCCGCCGCCCATGGCCGCGCCGTTGTAGTACGCGAAGGTCGGCACGGCGAGGGAGGACAGGCGCTTGAAGACGTCGTGGCCGCCCTTGCCGATGGCGAGGGCCTCCTCGTGCTTCTTCAGCAGCTCGACGCCCTTGAGGTCGGCGCCGACGGCGAAGATGAACGGCTTGCCGGTGAGGCCGACGCCGACGATCTCGCCGTTCGCGGCCTCGGCCTCGACCTGGTCGATCGCCGTGTTCAGGTTGGCGAGGGACTGCGGCCCGAAGGTGGTCGGCTTGGTGTGGTCGAAGCCGTTGTCCAGCGTGATCAGCGCGAACCGGCCCGCACCCGCGGGCAGTTCGAAGTGCCGTACGTGGGCGCTGGTGACGACCTCGTCCGGGAAGAGCTCGGCGGCGCCCTTCAGAAGCTCGGCGGTGGTGCTCACTTGCCCTCCCAGTGGGGGTTCTCCCAGATGACCGTCGCGCCCATGCCGAAGCCGACGCACATGGTGTTGAGGCCGTAGCGGACCTGCGGGTTCTCCTCGAACTGGCGGGCCAGCTGCGTCATCAGGCGGACGCCGGAGGAGGCCAGCGGGTGGCCGTAGGCGATGGCGCCGCCGTACTGGTTCACGCGGGCGTCGTCGTCGGCGATGCCGTAGTGCTCCAGGAAGGCGAGGACCTGGACCGCGAAGGCCTCGTTGATCTCGAAGAGGCCGATGTCCTCGATGGTCAGGCCGGCCTGCGCGAGGGCCTTCTCGGTGGCGGGGATCGGGCCGTAGCCCATGACCTCGGGCTCGACGCCGGCGAAGGAGTACGAGACCAGGCGCATCTTGACCGGGAGGCCGTTCTCCCGGGCGAAGTCCTCGGAGGCGATGATCGAGGCGGTGGCGCCGTCGTTCAGGCCGGCCGCGTTGCCCGCGGTCACGTTGCCGTGGACGCGGAACGGGGTCTTCAGGCCGGCCAGCGACTCCAGGGTGGTGCCCGGGCGCATCGGCTCGTCGGCGGTGACCAGGCCCCAGCCCGTCTCGCCGCCCTCGGCGTTGGTGCGGCGGACCGAGATCGGCACCAGGTCCGGCTGGATCTTGCCGTCGGCGTACGCCTTGGCGGCCTTCTCCTGCGAGCGCACGGCGTACTCGTCGGCGCGCCGCTTGGTGATGCTCGGGTAGCGGTCGTGCAGGTTCTCGGCGGTCATGCCCATGAAGAGGGCGGACTCGTCGACGAGCTTCTCCGACACGAAGCGCGGGTTCGGGTCGACGCCCTCGCCCATGGGGTGGCGGCCCATGTGCTCGACGCCACCGGCGATGACGGCGTCGTACGCGCCGAAGGCGATCGAACCGGCGGTCGTGGTGACGGCGGTCAGCGCGCCGGCGCACATGCGGTCGATGGAGTAGCCCGGCACCGACTGCGGCAGCCCGGCGAGGATGCCCGCCGTGCGGCCGAGGGTCAGGCCCTGGTCGCCGATCTGCGTGGTCGCGGCGATGGCGACCTCGTCGATCTTCGCGGGGTCGAGGCCGGGGTTGCGGCGCAGCAGCTCCCGGATGGCCTTGACGACGAGGTCGTCGGCGCGGGTCTCGTGGTAGATGCCCTTCGGGCCCGCCTTGCCGAACGGGGTGCGGACGCCGTCGACGAAGACGACGTCCCTGACGCTACGAGGCACGATGGCTCTCCTCCAGGGTGCGGGACGGCCTGCTGCGGCGCACGCCTAAGCGCGCGCTTGCTCCCCCCATGCTACTTACGAGTAACCATGCTGCCCACCCCCTGGGGGCCAAGCGGCGAAGGTCACACCGGGAACTCTGCCGCAGATGGCCGGAAACGACGGAGCCCCCGTCACCCTTCCGGGTGCGGGGGCTCCGCGGGGGAGTTCCCCTCGCGCGGTTACGCGGTCGCCGCCAGCGCCTTCACCAGGAGCGGGGTCACCAGCTCCACCTGCCAGGGGCGCGCGCCGTGGCCCGTCAGGGCGGCGGCGACGCGGTCGGGGTCGGCCGGGGACGGGGGCTCCCAGCAGACCCGGCGCACGGTGTCCGGGGTGATCAGGTTCTCCTGCGGCAGGTTCAGCTCCTCCGCGAGCGCCGAGACCGCCGCGCGCGCCGCCGACAGGCGGGCCGCCGCGACCGGGTCCTTGTCGGCCCAGGCACGCGGCGGGGGCGGCCCCGCCGGCTGCTGGCCCGGCTGGGGCAGCTCGTTCTCCGGCAGCGCCCTGGCCCGGTCCACCGCCGCCTGCCACTGCTCCAGCTGACGCCGGCCCATCCGGTGGCCGAAACCCGTCAGCGCGGTCAGCGCGGCCAGGTTCACCGGCACCGCGAGGGCCGCCTCCACGATCGCCGCGTCGCTCAGCACCTTGCCGGGGGAGACGTCGCGCCGCTGGGCCACCCGGTCGCGGGCCGTCCACAGCTCCCGTACGACCGCCATCTGGCGCCGCCGGCGCACCTTGTGCATGCCGGAGGTGCGCCGCCACGGGTCCTTGCGCGGCGGGGCGGGCGGGGCGGCGGCGATCGCGTCGAACTCCTGGCGCGCCCACCCCAGCTTCCCCTGCCGGTCGAGCTCCTCCTCCAGGGCGTCCCGCAGGTCCACGAGGAGTTCCACGTCGAGCGCCGCGTACCGCAGCCAGGGCTCGGGGAGCGGCCGGGTCGACCAGTCCACGGCGGAGTGGCCCTTCTCCAGGGCGTAGCCGAGGACGGACTCGACCATCGCGCCGAGGCCGACGCGCGGGAAGCCCGCGAGCCGCCCGGCCAGCTCGGTGTCGAAGAGCGAGGTCGGCCGCATGCCTATGTCGCGCAGGCAGGGCAGGTCCTGGGTGGCGGCGTGCAGGATCCACTCGGTGCCGGACAGCGCCTCGCCGAGCCCCGAGAGGTCGGGGCAGCCCACGGGGTCGATCAGGGCGGTGCCCGCGCCCGCGCGGCGGAGCTGGACGAGGTAGGCGCGCTGGCCGTAGCGGTAGCCGGAGGCGCGCTCGGCGTCCACGGCCACGGGGCCGGTGCCGGCGGCGAAGGCGGCGATCACCTCCGCGAGCGTGTCCGCGGTCTCGACGACGGGGGGAACCCCCTCGCGGGGCGCCAGCAACGGGGTCGGAAGCCCATTCGCAGGGACGTCGTCGTCCGGGGGGCCGCCCCCGGTGGTGCGCAGTGCCGCGTCTGCTGCGGTCTCTTGGGCGTCGGTCACCCGTCAAGGGTATCGGTGAACGGCGGGCACCTGTCGACGGAACGTTCCGTCGACAGGTGCCCGCCGGTTGTCCACCGAGGGTCAGTGGATGATCCCCGTCCGCAGGGCCACCGCGACCATTCCGGCGCGGTCGCCGGTGCCCAGCTTGCGGGCGATGCGGGCGAGGTGGCTCTTCACGGTCAGGGCGGACAGGCCCATGGACACGCCGATCGCCTTGTTCGACTGGCCCTCCGCGACGAGCCGCAGCACCTCGACCTCACGGCCGGAGAGCTCGCGGTAGCCGCCCGGGTGGCTCGGGGCACCCGGGGGGCGGCGGTGGCCCAGACGGGCCGCCGCGGCGCCGATGGGGGCGGCGCCGGGGCGGGTGGGGTGACCGATGTTGGTCCGGGTGCCGGTGACGACGTAGCCCTTCACGCCGCCCGCGAGGGCGTTGCGCACGGCGCCGATGTCGTCGGCGGCCGAGAGGGCGAGGCCGTTGGGCCAGCCCGCGGCGCGGGTCTCGGACAGCAGGGTCAGACCGCTGCCGTCGGGCAGGTGGACGTCGGCAACGCAGATGTCGCGCGGGTTGCCGACGCGGGGACGGGCCTCCGCGATGGACGACGCCTCGATCACGTCACGTACTCCGAGGGCCCACAGGTGGCGGGTCACGGTGGAACGGACGCGCGGGTCGGCCACGACGACCATGGCCGTCGGCTTGTTCGGGCGGTAGGCGACCAGGCTTGCGGGCTGCTCGAGGAGAACGGACACCAGGCCTCCTGGGGGGAAGGTGGGGGACGGGGCCGGCTCGGGGAAGAAGCCGGGGGGCGAACCCGTGCTGTGAAGGGGTCACTGACTCCTTCGGCAGCAGGGCCGCCCGCCTTTAGGGAAAGATCACGATTTGGTGAGTAACAATTGGGGCAATTCGGACGCTTGATCGATCATCCTACGAGCGGGCCCCGCTCCTTCACCCTCCCGGGGGAGCCCCGGAGTGCCTTTGCGAACGTCCCGCGTGGCGTTCCGGAGCGCCCCGGCCCCCTCAGACCTGCTGCGGCCCCCGCCGCTGCGGCAGCGAGACGACGCCCGCGCCCGTGGTCGTCCCCGTCGTCCCCGCCGCCCCCGGCTCGGCCGGCGCGGGCGGCAGCCCCGCGATCTGGCACAGCAGGTCGCACCAGGCCGCCAGGTGCGCCCCCGTGTCCGGCACCCCGCCCAGGCCCTCGCGCGGCGTCCACGACGCCCGGATCTCGATCTGGGTCGCCGGCCGCCGGTCCGCGAGCCCCCCGAAGTAGTGCGAGCCCGCCATCGTCACGGTCCCGCTCGCCTCCCCGTACGCGAGCCCCCGCGCCTCCAGGGCCCCGGTCAGCCAGGACCAGCACACCTCCGGCAGCAGCGGGTCCGCCGCCATCTCCGGCTCCAGCTCCGCCCGCACCAGCGTCACCAGGCGGAACGTTCCCTTCCAGGCCTCGTGCCCGTCCGGGTCGTGCAGCAGCACCAGCCGCCCGTCCGCCAGGTCCTCCTCGCCGTCGACGACGGCCGCCTCCACCGCGTACGCGTACGGCGCCAGCCGCTGCGGCGGCCTGGTCGGGTCCACCTCGATCTCGGACCGCAGCCGCGCCGAGCGCAAGGCCTCCACCGCCCGCCGGAAAGCCGGTGGCACCGGGTTCGTCTCCGTACTGCCCGCCGTTTCGTCCGTCCCTCGATCGCCGTCGGAATGATCGGAAAAGTGTCCCTGAGCCGCAGCCATGCCGGGAAGAGTAGGCGGAACGGGCCCTTCGTGCAGGGAGGGACACCCTGCCCGGACGAGCGGCTTCCCGCCACATGCGAAGATTCTGGGCGTGAGTGCCAACGACAGCCCGCAGGGCCAGCAGACGAAGCAGCAGTCGCGGACGCACGACTCCGCGTTCCTCAAGGCGTGCCGGCGCGAACCGGTGCCGCACACCCCCGTCTGGTTCATGCGGCAGGCCGGGCGCTCCCTCCCCGAGTACCTGAAGGTCCGCGAGGGCATCCCCATGCTGGAGTCGTGCATGCGGCCCGAGCTGGTCACCGAGATCACGCTCCAGCCGGTGCGCCGCCACAAGGTCGACGCCGCCATCTACTTCAGCGACATCGTCGTCCCCCTCAAGGCCATCGGCATCGACCTCGACATCAAGCCCGGCGTCGGCCCGGTCGTCGCCGACCCGATCCGCACCCGCGCCGACCTGGCCCGGCTGCGCGACCTCACCCCCGAGGACGTCCACTACGTCACCGAGGCCATCGGCATGCTCACCGGCGAGCTGGGCGACACCCCGCTCATCGGTTTCGCCGGCGCGCCTTTCACCCTCGCGAGCTACCTCGTCGAGGGCGGTCCGTCGCGCAACCACGAGCACACCAAGGCGCTCATGTACGGCGACCCGCAGCTCTGGGCCGACCTCCTCGACCGCCTCGCCGACATCACCTCGGCCTTCCTCAAGGTCCAGATCGAGGCCGGCGCCTCCGCCGTGCAGCTCTTCGACTCCTGGGTCGGCGCCCTCGCCCCGGCCGACTACCGCCGCTCCGTGATGCCCGCCTCCGTGAAGGTGTTCGACGCGGTCGCCGGGTACGGCGTCCCGCGCATCCACTTCGGCGTCGGCACGGGCGAGCTGCTCGGCCTCATGGGCGAGGCGGGCGCGGACGTCGTCGGCGTCGACTGGCGCGTCCCGCTGGACGAGGCCGCCCGCCGCGTCGGCCCCGGCAAGGCGCTCCAGGGCAACCTCGACCCCGCCGTCCTCTTCTCCACCCGCGAGGCCGTCGAGGCCAAGACGGACGAGGTCCTGGCCGCCGCGAAGGGCCTGGAGGGACACGTCTTCAACCTGGGCCACGGCGTCCTGCCCACCACCGACCCGGACGCGCTGACCCGCCTCGTCGAGTACGTGCACACGCACACGGCCGTCTGACCCGACCGCGGGGAAGCACGGCCGAGTACGCGCACGTCCGCACGACCGGCCGACCGCCGGGAAGCAACTCACGCGACGGCGACGGCCGCCGGGGCACCCCGGCGGCCGTCGCCGTCTCCGCGCTCAGCCCGCCGCGCGGACCGCCGCCGTCGCCTTGCGGGCCGCGACGAGCACCGGGTCCCACACCGGCGAGAACGGCGGCGCGTACCCCAGGTCCAGGGCCGTCATCTGCTCCACCGTCATCTTCGCCGTGAGCGCCACCGCCGCCACGTCCACCCGCTTCGCCGCGCCCTCCCGGCCCACGATCTGCGTCCCGAGCAGCCGCCCGGTCCGCCGCTCGGCCAGCATCTTCACCGTCATCGGCGCGGCCCCCGGGTAGTAGCCCGCCCGGCTGGTCGACTCGACCGTCACCGTCACGAACCGCAGCCCCACCTCCCGGGCCTCCTTCTCCCGCAGGCCGGTCCGCGCGATCTCCAGGTCGCACACCTTCGACACCGCCGTGCCCACCATGCCCGGGAAGGTCGCGTAGTCGCCGCCGACGTTCGACCCGATGACCTGGCCCTGCTTGTTCGCGTGCGTCCCGAGGGCCACGTGCCGCATCCGGCCCGAGACCAGGTCCAGGACCTCGACGCAGTCGCCGCCCGCCCAGACGTTCCCGTGCCCCCGCACCCGCATCGCCAGGTCGGTGAGCAGCCCGCCGTACGCCCCGAGCGGCAGCCCCGCCTCCTCGGCGAGCGTGGTCTCCGGCTCCACGCCCGTGCCCAGGACCACCACGTCCGCCGGGTACTCCTCGTCGTCCGTCGCCACCGCCCGGACCCGGCCGTCGGGGCCGGTGAGCACCTTCGTGACCGCCGCCGAGTTGACCGTCCTGATCCCGAGCCCGTCCATCGCCGCGTGCACGAGCCGGCCCATGTCCGGGTCGAGGGTCGCCATCGGCTGCTCGCTGCGGTTGAGGACGGTCACCTCGTACCCCCGGTTGAGGAGCGCCTCGGCCATCTCCACGCCGATGTACCCGGCGCCGACCACCACCGCCCGCCGGCCCTCCGCACCGGAGCCCCCGGCACCGGAGTCCTCCGTGCGGGACAGCGCGTCGATCAGGGCCTGGCCGTCGTCCAGGTTCTGCACGCCGTGCACCCCGGGCGCGTCGATCCCCGGCACCGGCGGGCGCAGCGGCCGCGCCCCCGTCGCGATCACCAGCTTGTCGAAGCCGGTCCACTCCTCCGTACCGGACTCCAGGTCCCGGGAGCGGACCCGCTGCCGGTCGACGTCGATCTCCGTCACCTCGGTCCGCGTCCGCAGGCCGATGTCACGGGCCCGGTGCTCCTCGGGGGAGCGGGCGATCAGTTCGTCGCGCGAGCCGACGTCCCCGCCGACCCAGTACGGGATGCCGCAGGCCGAGTACGAGGAGAAGTGCCCGCGTTCGAAGGCGACGATCTCCAGCTCCCCGGGGGACTTGAGCCTGCGCGCCTGCGACGCGGCGGACATGCCCGCCGCGTCGCCACCGATGACCACCAGTCGTTCGCTCATGGGGACGACGCTACTTCTCCGGGGCCCCTCCGGTCTCCGGGGCCTGCGGGGCCACGGGCGCCCCGGCGGCGTTCCGCTCGACCCCGGCGTCCCCGGGGCGCGGTCCCGGCACCGGCGCGGGGCGGCGGGCGGCGAGCCGGGGGCGGATCAGCCGGCTCCAGAGGAGGAAGGCGGCCAGACCGACCGCGAGCCACGGGGCCAGGGCGGCGAGCACGACCAGGACCCAGGCCGCCACGCCGACCAGGGCGTTCCAGCCGCCGCTCAGGGCGTCCAGGAAACCGGGACGGCCCTCCTCCTTCGGCTCCTCGTCCTTCGGCTCCTCCTTCCGCTTCTCGGTGAGCTGGAGGGTGATCGTCGCCAGCGACGTCCGGTCCTTCAGCGAGGACTGCTGCGCGAGCAGCGCCTCCAGGTCGGCCTGACGCCGGCTCAGCTCGGCCTCCAGGGTCACCACGTCGGACAGCTTGTCCGCCCGGTCCATCAGCTCCCGCACCCGCGCCACGCTCGCCCGCTGGGTGGCGATCCGGCTCTGCACGTCCACCACCTGGTCGGTGACGTCCTGGGCGTCGGCCTTGCGGTTCAACAGCTTTCCGGTGCCCGCCAGTTCGGCGAGGACGGAGTCGTACTTCCCCTGCGGCACCCGCAGCACGATCCGCGAGGCGAGGGACGTGTCGTCCATCCGCTCCGTCGACTCGTCCTCGACCCGTCCGCCCGCGTCCACCGCCACCGTACGGGCCGTGGCCAGGGCCTTCGCCGCGTCCGCGACCTCCACGGACAGCGAGGCGGTACGGATGACGTGCTGCTGGGCCGGCGCCTTCGCCGCGGCCTTCCCGGAACCGGAGCCGGAACCGGAACCGGCGTCCGACCCGGAGCCGGGCCCCGAGCCGGACGAGGCCCCCGAGGAGCCGTCCGCCGCGCCCCCGCCCGGCGCCCGGTCGGCGGGCCGCTCCGCCCGCGCCCCCGCCGCCCTGTCGCCCACGTCCGACCCGCCCGCGCCGCAGCCCGTCAGGACCAGCGACGCCGTCAGCAGGACGGCGGCCGTCGTACTCGTTCTCCGCACGGGAACCCCCCAAGGTGGTGACGATCGATGCCCCTTTGACGTACGACCCGGCGGCGCGGGTTGCCGTCCGGCGGTAGCGATGCGGTCACGGTCCGGCCTCGGAACGGAAGCGGACGGGCGGTTTGAGAGAGTGGCCCCATGAACGCGGACACCACGGCACCCCACGTCGTCGTCGCCGGGGGCGGGATCACCGGCCTCGCCGCCGCCCACCGGCTGGCCCTCGCCGGCCACCGGGTGACCCTCCTCGAAGCGGACGGCCGGCTCGGCGGCAAGCTCCTCGCCGGGGAGGTCGCGGGCGCCCCCGTGGACCTCGGCGCCGAGTCGCTGCTCGCCCGCCGCCCCGAGGCGGTCGCCCTCGCCCGCGCCGTCGGCCTCGGCGACCGGCTCCAGGCCCCCGCCACCACCACCGCGTCCGTCTGGTCCCGGGGCGACCTCGTCCCCATGCCGAAGGGGCACGTCATGGGCGTCCCCGGCGACGCCCGCGCGGTCGAGGGCCTGCTCTCCGAGGAGGGCGTGCGCCGGATCGCCGCCGACCCCGACCTGCCGCCCACCGTGATCGGGGACGACGTCGCCATCGGCGCGTACGTCGCCGCCCGGATGGGCCCCGAGGTCGTCGACCGCCTCGTGGAACCCCTCCTCGGCGGGGTGTACGCCGGGGACGCCCACCGCATCTCCATGCGGGCCGCCGTTCCCGCCCTCTTCGAGGCCGCCCGTGCGCACCCCACGCTCACCGACGCCGTCCGCGCCGTCCAGCGGGCCGGCGCCGCCGTCCCGGCCGACGCGGCGGGCGCCGCCACCGGCCTCGGCGGCTCGGTCTTCGCCGGTGTCGAGGGCGGCGTCGGCACCCTGCCCGGCGCGGTCGCCGGCGCGGTCCGCGCCGCCGGCGGCGAGATCGTCCCGAACACCCCCGTGACGGCGCTGCGCCGCACCGGGGCCACCGGCTGGCAGGTGGTGGCCGGCGACCGGGTCCTCACCGCCGACGCCGTCCTCCTGGCCACCCCCGCCGGGCCCGCCGCCGCGCTCCTCGCGGAGCACGCCCCCGCCGCCGCGAGCGGGCTCGGAGCGATCGAGTACGCCTCGATGGCCCTGGTCACCCTCGCGTTCCGCCGCGCGGACGTGTCCCTCCCGGCCGGCTCCGGCTTCCTCGTGCCCCCCGTCGACGGCCGCACGATCAAGGCCTCCACCTTCTCCTCGCAGAAGTGGCGGTGGGTCGCCGACGCCGCCCCCGACCTGTTCGTGCTGCGCACCTCCGTCGGCCGCCACGGCGAGGAGGAGCAGCTGCGCCGCGAGGACGCCGACCTCGTGGACGCCTCCCTCGAGGACCTCGCCGCCGCCGTCGGCCTCGCCGCCCGGCCCGTCGCCACCGTGGTCACCCGCTGGGCCGGCGGCCTGCCCCAGTACCCGGTCGGCCACCTCGCCCGCGTCGCCCGCGTCCGCGAGGCCGTCGCCGCCCTGCCCGGACTGCGGATCGCGGGCGCCGCGTACGACGGCGTCGGCATCCCCGCCTGCATCGCCTCGGCGCACCGCGCGGCCGACGAGATCGCGGGCGCGCTCACCGGCGGGACCCCCGGCCGCGCCGACGAGATCATCGCCACGTCGGAAACGGCGCCCCCCGGTGCGGGGCACTCCTCGTGAAGGGCGAGAATAGGCGTATGAGTGCGCCCGAAAAGATCCCGAACGCCGGTAAGAAGGCGAAGGACCTCAACGAGGTCATCCGCTACACCCTGTGGTCCGTCTTCAAGCTGCGCGACGTCCTGCCCGAGGACCGGAGCGGCTACGCCGACGAGGTCCAGGAGCTGTTCGACCGGCTCGCGGCCAAGGACATCACGATCCGGGGCACGTACGACCTCTCCGGTCTGCGCGCCGACGCCGACGTCATGATCTGGTGGCACGCCGAGACGAGCGACGAGCTCCAGGAGGCGTACAGCCTCTTCCGCCGCACCCGCCTGGGCCGCGCCCTGGAGCCGGTCTGGTCGAACATGGCGCTGCACCGCCCGGCCGAGTTCAACAAGTCGCACATCCCGGCCTTCCTGGCCGACGAGAACCCGCGCGACTACGTCTCGGTCTACCCCTTCGTCCGCTCGTACGACTGGTACCTGCTGCCGGACGAGGACCGCCGCCGGATGCTCGCCGACCACGGCAAGATGGCCCGCGGCTACCCGGACGTCCGTGCCAACACGGTCGCCTCCTTCTCGCTCGGCGACTACGAGTGGATCCTCGCCTTCGAGGCCGACGAGCTGCACCGCATCGTGGACCTCATGCGCCACCTGCGCGCCTCCGAGGCGCGGATGCACGTCCGCGAGGAGGTCCCGTTCTTCACCGGCCGCCGCAAGAGCGTCGCCGACCTGGTGGCGGGCCTGGCCTGACGGCCGTACGAAAACCTGGTGGCGGCCCGGCTCCCGGCCGGGCGCGCCATCCCCCGACCCGGAAGATCAGACGGCCGGCGGACCCCATCCGCCCGCCGCTCCAGCGACACCGGGTCCGGCTCCTGGTGCGGCGCGCGTCACGCGCGCCGCACCGGCGTCATTTCCGGGGCCTTTTCCCGGGACCGGTCCGTACGGCTTTACCGGGACCGGTCCGTACGGGCGGTCAGCTGCTGGAGCTGGAACACGAGCTCGAACTGGAGCTTGAGCACGAGCTGGAGCTCGAACTCGAACACGAGCTGGAACCCCCGCCACAGCTGCCGGCACCGCCGCCGGAGCCCCCGCCGCAACCGGAGCCACCTGCCGAGCAGGAACCGGAGGAGCACGAGCCCGACGAGCAGGCGCCCCGGCCGCCCCCGTCCCCTCCGCCGCACGAGCCGGAGTCCGCGCACCACACGGCGACCACGCCGAACCCGTCCGTCCCCGAGGAGGACGAGGAGGAGTGGTGGTGCGGGAACGGCCCCGGACGCCCGCCGCGCCGGGACCCCCGCGGCCCGTTGACCCGGGCCGCCGCGAGGAGCTGCTCCCGGAGTACGGGGTCGGGCAGCGCCCGCAGCCCGTGCAGGGCCACGAGGGTGCCGGCGTCCGCGAGGTGCCCCCGCTCGCGCCCGTACGAGGTGAGCGCGCCACGCCCGGCCGGGGTGATCCGCCCGGCGGAGACCGAACCGCAGACGCCGGCCGTGATCCCGAGGGCGAGCATCAGCGGCAGCACCTTGACGACGAACGGCACCGAGAACCCGTCGTTCGTCGCGAAGTCGACGATCGTGAGGAAGATCGAGACCGGGAACAGGAGGAACGCCGCGATGCCGGTCCCGGCGCACCACCAGACCGTCGTGCGCCGCGCGGCCGGGTCCACGAGCAGCCCGCGCTCCGCGAGGCCGTCGCCGATCTCCTGCACCGCCGGGTGCCGCATCACGGCGAGCCGCAGGTGGTGCAGGGCCCCGTGCGGGGCGGCGGCGTGCTCCTGGAGCACCGCGCGCTCCACCAGGTCGCGCGCGGTGGGGCGGACGACGGCCACGATGCCGGGCCCGCCGACCGCGATCCGGCCGTCCGCCTGGAGGGCGGCGAGGGCGCTGTCGGCGACCCGGGCGGGCCCGCCGTTGAGGAACGCGGCCTCGTACCGGTCGTGGACCGGGCCGCCGGAGCCGCCCCGTGACCGGACGACCCGGGTGACCAGCAGGACGATCGCGGCGGCGCCCGCGAGGTAGAGGAGGGCGAGCAGGAGGCCCATGGTCATCTCCGTACGAGTGCGTGGCGGGCGGCCCGGAGGAGCCGCGTGGCGGGGCCCGGCGGGCGGCTGCCGGAACGGTCCTGCCACCACCGGGTGAGCAGGCGGTGCGCGGCCGGGTCCTCCGGGCGCCCGGCGAGCAGCAGGTGCTCGGCGAAGTCGAGCGCGTCCCGGCGGTAGCCGCCGCTCATGGGACGGGACCGGGCGTACGCGAGGAACGCGGGCCGGAACTCCCGGCCCAGGATCCCGGGCAGCTCCGGCGCGACCTTGGCGACCACCCCGGCCCGCTTGGCGGCGAGCGCCCGGCTCTGCACCCCGATCCGCCGGCTGTCGAACCCCTCGGGCACGGGCGTCCCGGCCACCAGGGCCGAGAGCAGCGAGGCCTGCGCGAGCCCGAGCCGCTGCCGCGCGCCTTCGACGGAGGGGGTTCCGGACGGCTGCCGGGCGCCCCCGCCCCGTACGGGCACGGGTGCGACGGCCTCCGGTACCGCCGGGGGAGCGTCCGCGACGGCGCCGGGCATCGGCCCGCCGGAGACGCGGGCGCCGGCGCCGATGAGCAGCGGCCGACCGGCGGACTTCTCCGCCGCCGCGCTCCGGCCGACGGACGCCCCGGCCACCGACGCTCCCGCCACCGTCGCCCGGATCACGGCCAGTTCCTCCGCCAGCTCCTCCGCCGGGGGGAAGTCGTCGTCCCGCTCCAGGAGCACCCCGGGCGGCGAGACCCGGGACGCGAGGTCGGCGAGGACGTCGAGGACCGGGCGGGGCACCGGGTGGGCGTGGGTGTCGTGCCAGACGCCGTCCCGCTCGACACCGCCCGCCACGTGCACGTACGCGATGGCCTCGACGGGCAGTTCGGACAGGGCCCGGGCCGGGTCCTCGCCGCGGTTGACGTGGTTGGTGTGCAGGTTGGCGACGTCGATGAGGAGCCGCACCCCGGTGCGCTCCACCAGCTCCGCGAGGAACCGCCCCTCCGTCATCTCCTCGCCCGGCCAGGAGATCAGGGCGGCGATGTTCTCCAGGGCGAGCGGCACGGGCAGCGCGTCCTGCGCGATGCGCACGTTCTCGCAGAGCACGTCGAGGGCGTCGCGGGTGCGGGGCACGGGCAGCAGGTGGCCCGCCTCCAGCGCCGGGGACGCGGTGAGCGCCCCTCCGGCCCGTACGAACGCGATGTGCTCCGTGACCAGCGGCGCCCCCAGCGCCACCGCCTTCTCGCCGAGCGCCGCGAGCCGCGCCGGGTCCGGCCGGTCCGCGCCGCCGAGCCCGAGCGACACCCCGTGCGGCACGACCGTGACGCCGCGCCGCCGCAGCCGGGTCAGGGAGTCGGGCAGGTGGTCCGCGCAGATGTTCTCCGCGACGACCTCCACCCAGTCGAGCCCGGACAGCCCCTCCACCGCCTCCGCGATCTCGGGACGCCAGCCGATGCCGATGCCGAGTTCCGTCATGTCCCCCTCCTTCGGTCCTCAGTTCCCCAGTGATGGCCCGTCCGGGGACGCCCGAACCCCGGAACGCCGACGTTCAGAGCTTCATTTGAGGTTTCGGAGGGTCCGGGGCCCCCGGCCGCCGTCTCAGCCGGTGCGGGGGAACGCCGACACGACCGTGGCCGAGCCCGGGGCGATCTCCGTGAAGCCCGCGTCGCGGACGACCGGGAGGCCGCTCGTGGTGAGGGCGGGCCAGTCGGCGGCCGGGGCGGTGCGGACGGCGAGGGGGAAGCCCGCCTCGCGCCAGGCCGTGCGCTCGGCGTCCGGCATGGCCCACCAGAGCAGCTGCGCGCCGTGGCCCGCCTGGGCCATCGACTTGCCGGCCGACATGTCCAGGTCGGGGTTGAACCAGAGGACCGCCGCGCCCTCCGGGGCGGGACCGGGGGCGGCCGGGTCGTCGAGGTCGGTGCCCGAGACCTGGAGGCGGGCCAGGTCCTTGGGCCAGCCGTCGAGCGGGACCGGCGGGAAGACCCGCACCTCGGCCTCCGTGCCGGTGACCGTGATGCCGGGGAGCGCGCACGCCCGCCGCCACTCGGCGCCGCGCGCCCGGCGCACCACCTTGCGGATACGGGCGTCCTGCCAGTCGGCCACGGCCCGCGCCCACTCGCCCTCGCCGGTGGAACGCCCGTCGGTCAGGAGCTCCAGGACGGCCCGCGCCGCGGTCTCCAGGGCGTCGGTGCGGGCCGGGGGCGCGTCGCGCTCGATCCGTACCACCAGGGGGAGGACGAACTGCGGCCTCTCGTCGCGGGAATCGGTCTCGTCGCTGCTCACCGGGCAAGTCTGCCATCGCGGTCACGAGCACCGTCACCGGCGCCGTGACGAGCGGTTTTGTGGGGATCGCCGCTTCCACGCCAGGATGCCCCCATGAGGAGCGATCTTTCCGCCGGGGAACGGCCCGCCCCCGGGGACGGCCGGGTGAGGCTGGAGGGGGTCGGGCGCCGGCACGGCCCGCGGGGGCCGTGGGTGCTGCGCGGGATCGACCTCGACCTGCCCGCCGCCGCCCTCGTCCGGGTCACCGGCACCAACGGCACCGGCAAGTCCACCCTGCTCCGGCTGCTCGCCGGCATCGACGCGCCCACCGAGGGACGCGTCACCGGACGGCCCGCCCGCACCGCGTACGTCCCCGAGCGCTTCCCCGCCGCGCTGCCGTTCACGGCCCTCGGCTACCTGGTCCACCTCGGCCGCGTCCAGGGCCTCGGCCGGACGGCCGCCCGGGCCCGCGCGGGGGAGTGGCTGGAGCGCTTCGGGGCCGGCGGGCACGCCCGTACCGGGCTCGCGGAGCTCTCCAAGGGCACGAGCCAGAAGGTCGCCGTCGCGCAGGCGCTCCTCGCCGACCCGGCCCTCCTCGTCCTCGACGAGGCCTGGACCGGTCTCGACGCCGGGGCCCGCGCCGCACTCGACGTCGCCGTCCGCGAACGCGTCGCGGCGGGCGCGACGGTCGTCTTCGTCGACCACGACCCGCGCCGGCTGCGGGGCGAGACGGGCGCGGTGTACGAGGTGGGGGCGGGCCGGGTGCTGCCGGGGCGGGAACCGGCGGCGCGGGCCCCGGAGGCCCCCGTGCGGATCACCGTCTCCGGCGGGTCCGCGCTCCCCGGCCGGCTGCCGGGGGACCCGGCCGTCGCGCCCGGCCCCGACGGCACCACCGTCCTCACCGTGGACGCGGACCGCTCCGACGCCCTGCTCGGGGCGCTCCTCGCGGCCTCCTGGCACGTCCACCAGCTCCGTACGGCGAAGGCCGACGTTCCCGAAATCCCCGACGTCCCCGAAGGAGACGTGCGGACATGACCGCGCTGCTGCGCTACCAGTCGGGTCTCCTCTTCCGCTCGCAGCGGTGGCTCGCGCCGCTCCTGCTGTACGCGGTCTTCATCGGCGTCGGCGTCCAGGCGGCCGAACCCGTGCTCGACGCGCTCGGGTTCACCGCCGCCGCCCTGCTCCCGGTGACGGCCTGGACGGTGCGGATCTGCCTCACCCAGGAGCCGCCCGCCGCCCGGAACGTGGTCGCGGCCGCCGCCGGCCGGAACCGCGCCCACCTCGCGGCGTTCCTCGCCGGGACCGCCTGGCCGCTGCTGCCCGGCACGGTCGCCGTCCTCCTCGTGACGCTCGTGAGCGACCGGCGCGGGATCCCGGTCCCCGCCGCGGCCGTCACCGGGCTCCTCGCGGCGCTGGCCTGCGCCCTCACGGGCGCCGCCGTGGGCGCGCTGGCCTCCCGGCCCTTCCTCAAGGCCTCCGGCTGGTCCCTCTCGGCCCTGGTCCTCGGCTCCCTCCTCGCCTTCGTGGTCACCGGCTCCCCGGCGAAGCACGCCATGACGGCCCTGACCGCCGGGGCCCGCACGGCGACCGCCGACCCGCCCTGGCCCGCCTTCGCGGGCGCCCTGCTCCTCGCGGCAGCGGCGGCGACCCTCGCCTGCCGCGCCACGGCACGCCTGGAGTGAGCGCGCCGGGAGTAGGCTCGGACGTATGACCGAGTCCACGCCCGCGCACGCGTCCGCGCCCGTCTCCGCGTCGTACTGCGCCCCCGAGCCCGCCCCGAGGCCCGAGCCGGCCACCGAGGGTCCCTTCGCCGCCTGCGTGCTGTGCCAGGAGCCGACCGAGTACCCGGAGTCGGCCAAGGGCATCACGCTCTGCCCGGTGTGCGAGTGGCAGGAGGCCCAGCGCACGGCCTGCTCCGGCTGAGATCCCTCAGCCCCTCATCAGCTCCGAGACCTTCACGAAGCGGTAGCCGCGGGCCCGCAGCTCCGGGACGATCCGGCGGATCGCCCGCTCGGTGGCGGGCGCGGCGCTCCGCGTGCAGTGCAGGACCACCAGCGAACCGGGCCTCACGCCGTCGAGCACCTGCTCGGCGACCGCGTCCGCGTCCTTCGCGAAGGCGTCCCCGCCGACCACGTCCCACTGGACCGCCGTCACCCCGGCGGGGCCGAGGGAGCGCAGGGCCGCGTCGTCGTAGCAGCCGCCGGGGAAGCGGAAGTACGGGACGACGTTGACGGCCCCGGCGTCCCGGAAGGCGTCGAAGGCGCGCCGCACGTCCGCCGCCATGTCGGGCCCGGCGACGGTGGGCAGACCGTAGCAGGGGGACGCGAAGGCGTAGTGGCTGTACGAGTGGTTGGCGATCTCGAAGAGCGGGTCGCCGCCGATGGACCGGGCCTGGTCGGGGTACTCCTCCGCCCAGCGGCCCGTCATGAAGACGGTCGCGTCCACCTTCAGGCGGCGCAGGGTCGCGATCAGCTCCGGGTTGTCGAAGCGCTCGCCGCGTGCGGCCCGGGGCCCCTGGTCGGCCGTCATGTCGGCGTCGAAGGTGAGCGCCACGACCTTCTCGGCGCTCTGCGGGGAACTCGCGGCCCGGCGCGTGTAGACGGGCGTGAGCCCGTTGGGCCCGGGTGCCATGGTCGGCGCGGCGGCGGGCTCGGCGCCGGGCTTGGGGCGGGCGGCGGCGGTCGTGCTCGCCCGGGGCGAGGGGGTGTCACCGGTCGCCGGCGTGCTCGCGGCCTTCGGGACGGCCCCTTCGCCGCAGCCGACGAGGGCGGCGCCCAGAAGACCGAGCACCGCCACTTTTCGTACATAAATGTTCACAGTCGGAAGTTATCCGATCGGATGGTTTTCGGATGGTTCATCGCTCGCGACTCGACAGGAGGAGCACCCGGGTCCACACGCTCAGCTGACGCACCATCGCCTGGGCGTGCGCGGCCCGCTCGCGGCGGAAGGGGAGGACGAGCAGGGCGGGCAGGAAGGCGAGGGTCACGAGGAGGAGGGGGACGGTCGCGACGAGGACGATCAGGGCGCGCTGGGCCCGGCGGAGGGCAAGCATCGGATTCCTTCAGTAGGAGGTGGACGAGTCCTCACCGTCGGCCGGGTCGGGTACGTTGCGAAAGCCGCAACCGTTGCCGGTGCGGTGTCAACGGGTCCGGGGGAGGGGCACCATGACCGAAGTGGCGCGTACGCGGGGCGGATCGTCGGAGGTCGAGCGGGGCGGGATCGCCGAAGTTGCGGCGCTCGGCAACGAGTTGACGGGCCTGTTCAACAGGCTGGGCATCACGCAGAGCCAGTACGCGTACCGCGTCCACCTCGACAAGTCCGCCGTCTCCCGTTACCTGAGCGGCCGGAGACTGGCGCCCCAGGAGTTCGTCGACCGGCTGGTCCGGGAGGTCGAGGAGCACGTCGGCGCGCCCCTCCAGCCGGACGCCAGGGAGGCGATCCGGAGCCGGCGCCTGGAGGCGCTGCGGGCCTGCAACCCGGCGGAGTACGAGCTGGAGACGCTCCGGGGCGAGCTGGCCCGCTCGCGGCGGGACGCGGAGCGGGTGAACCGCAACATCGAGGCCCTGCACGTGCTCCTGGAGCACAAGCAGTCCGAGGTCCGCGCCGTCGCCGACGACCTCACCCGCCTCCGCCTGGACTGGGGCGCCGAGCGCACCGCCCTCGCCCGCTCCCAGGAGGAACTGCGGTCCGAGATCGCCCGGCTCCGCGAGGACCTGGCGGACGCGGAACGGCTGCGCCTCGAGGCCGAGCGGCGGGGGGAGGAGCTGCGGGGGACGGTGCTGCGCCTTGAGGAGGAGCTGTCGCGGCGGCGCCCGGCGGGCGGGACGGGAGAACTGCCCCTGGACGACTTCAAGCGGCAGATCGTCGCGATGACGGAGGCCGAGGACTTCCCGGAGGTGGCGCGGGAGCTGACCGAGGCGGCGGCGTCGCGTCCGCTGGAGGAGGTCGTGGAGCTGCTGCGGTGGCTGGCGGAGGACGAGGCGGGACCGGTGCCCGCGGAGACGTTCGCCGTGGACGCCGTGCGGCTGCGCCCCTTGGAGGACGTCCTCGCCCTCGTTCCGGAGATGACGCGCCGGCCGGGCCACTTCTCCATGACGGAGGCGTGGACGTCCGCGGTCGCCGCACGGGTGACCGTCCGCAACGCGGCCCTCGTCCACCAGCGGCTTCGTGCCTCAGGGTCCGGCTCCTTCCACGTGAGCGACTTGGTGCTGGCCAAAGCGTTGGAGCGGGTGCGGAGCGACACGGACGCGGTCGCCTTGGTGGCGGCCGCGTTGATCGAGGGTTCCTCCCTGGAGGAGCTGGATCAGGTGAGGACGGTGCTCGGCGGATGGCGCGAGTCCGATCCGTTCGGTCTCCGGGTCTCCGCCGGACTCGTGGAGCACGGCAGGCCCGACCTGGCGGACGCCGTCCTCACCACCTCCGCCGGCCGTCCGCTGGACGAACGGCACGAGGACCTGGAACTCGGCCGGAAGATCCGGGAGCTCGACAGCGCCCGGATCGACGTCCTGCTGGACCTCGCGGCAGGCCTGGAGAACGTGATGGCCACGACCGCCTTCGCCGCCCGGCTGTCCCACGCCGACGAGACCGCCCTCCTCGACCGACTCCTCACCGTCGTGGAGGCGCGGGGGAGGCTCGACCTCCTCGAACTCGGGATGTCCGTCAAACTGCGGCGCGCCGTCCTCGACTGGCGCCGCTCACGACGCCAGTAGCCGCTTCCGGCTCTCCTCCACGTCGAAGTCGCCCGGCGGGTACTTCGGGTCCAGCGCCTCCAGGTGTTCCAGGAGCAGCTTGCTGATCGCCCAGTTCCGGTACCACTTGCGGTCCGCCGGGACCACGTGCCACGGGGCCGTGTCCGTGCCGCAGCGCTCCAGGGCCAGTTCGTAGGCCTTCCGGTAGTCCGGCCACAGGGCCCGTTCCTCGATGTCGCCCGTGGAGAACTTCCAGTGCTTGTCGGGGTCGTCGAGCCGGGCGAGGAGCCGGGCGCGCTGCTCCTCGTACGAGAGGTGGAGGAAGACCTTGACGACCGTCACGCCGTCGTCCGCGAGGGCCTTCTCGAAGTGGTTGATCTGCCGGTAGCGGCGCTTGATCTCGGAGCCGGAGACCAGTTCGTGCACGCGGGGGACGAGGACGTCCTCGTAGTGCGAGCGGTCGAAGATGCCGATCTCGCCCGGCAGGGGGAGCGCCTTCTCGATCCGCCAGAGGAAGGGGTGCTCCCTCTCCTCCGGCGTCGGGGCCTTGAAGGCGCGCACCCGGCAGCCCGACGGGTTGAGGAAGCCGATCACGTGCTTGACCGTGCCGCCCTTGCCGCTGGTGTCCATGCCCTGGAGGACCAGGAGCAGTCTGCGCCGGTCCCCGGCGGTGCTCGACGCGTACAGGCGCTCCTGGAGGTCGGCGAGGCGCGGCCCCAGGGGAGCGGTCGCGGCCGTTCCGGCCGCCTTGTCGGCGGGGCCGGCCGGGATGCCGCGGGCGTCGTACGAGGCGAGGTCCACCGGCTCGCCCACGGGGACGCGCAGGACGTCCCGCAGGACCGGCTCCCGCTCCTCCCGCCCGCGCTTCTCCCCCCGCCCCTTCCGCTCCTCCCGCTCCTGCTTCCCCCGCTTGCCGCCCTCGTCCTTCTTCGGCATCTCGCGCTCCTTCCGCAGTCCCGCCCTCCTGCCCCCGATCCTCCACCGCAACCGGGCCGTCCGCGACCGCCGGGGCGGGTCAGCGGTGCCAGGGGCCCGTCACCGCGAACGTCGTCCCCGGCGTGTAGCAGTTGACGTACATCGTGCTCCGGTCCGGGGAGAAGGTGACCCCGGCGAACTCGCCCCACTCGGGCTCCTCGGGCGTGCCGATGTTCTGCCTCCCGCGCGCCACCGGGTAGACCTCGCCCCGCTCGCTCACTCCGAAGACGTGCTGCGCGCCGCCGCCGTCCTCGCTGACCATCAGGCCGCCGGTCGGCGCCAGGCAGATGTTGTCGGGGGACTCGCCCGGCAGCCTGATGTCGGTGCTCGGGCCGAAGACCACGACGAGGGTGAGCCGGCGCCGGTGCGGCTCGTACTTCCACACCTGGCCGAAGTGGGTGGCGGCCGAGCCGTCCCCGGTCCGCGCGAACGACGACACGAAGTAGACGGCCCGCCCGCCCCAGTAGCAGCCCTCCAGCTTCTGCGCGTGCGTGATGCCCTTCGGCCCGAAGTCCTGGAACCGGATCGGGGTCTCGGCCGCGAGCGGGTCCGGTACGGGGACCCACTCGACGCCCTCGAAGCGGGTGCCGGTCTCCCGGACCGCGGAGAGGTCGGGGACGCCCGGCACCCGCATCGCCTCCAGGGCGCCGCCCGCGCGCAGCGAGCCCGTGCCGCCGAGCGGCTTGCGGGGGAGGAAGCGGTAGAAGAGCCCGAAGGGGCGGTCGAAGGCGTCCTCCGTCTCGTACACGATGCCGCTGCGCGGATCGACGGCGACGGCCTCGTGCTGGAAGCGGCCCAGGGCGGTGAGCGGGACGGCGCCGGTGCGGCGCGGGTCGGCGCCGTCGACCTCGAAGACGAAGCCGTGGTCCTTGGCGTAGCCGTTCGTGCCGGCCTTGTCCTCGGTCTCCTCGCAGGTCAGCCAGGTGTTCCAGGGTGTGGGCCCGCCCGCGCAGTTGACGGCCGTGCCCGCGACGGCGACCCGCTCGCCGAGGACGTGGTTCCGCCCGTCGAGTTCGAGGACGGTGCAGCCGCCCTTGGCCGCCGGGTCGTACGTGAGGCCGGGGACGGTCGGGACGCCGAGCTTCCCGGTGGTCTTGTTCTCGTGGTTGCGGACCAGGTGCACCCGGCCCCGGTGGCCGGGGAAGGCGCCCATGCCGTCGTGGTTGCTCGGGACGGGTCCTTCGCCGGAGCGCAGGGGGTCGCCCTGCCGGGAGAGGACCTTGTAGCGGAAGCCGGCCGGCAGGTCGAGGAGGCCGCGGGGGTCGGGCACGAGGGGGCCGTAGCCTCCCCGGGGCGGGCGGTCGCCGGGGGCCCGGACGCCGGACGCGGCCGACGCGCTTCCGGCGAAGAGTTCGGAGAGGGCGCCGGTGAAGGCGATCCCGGCGACGGACGCGCCGGCACCGGACAGGATCTGTCGTCGTGTTGCGGACATGGGCAACGCTCCCCTGGGGGTACCCCCAGGCCGAAGGCCATGGGGGAGGACAGGACGTGACGCTCCGTCGCGTCACGTGTTGCCTGTGTGACGTGCGGCCCGCACGTGTGTATCACGCACTCCGGGGGCGCGTGAACCGTGCGGGCCGCAACTGTCCCGTGTGGCGCTGTTCCTGACCGGAAGTCAGGTGCGGAGTCAGCCCAGCTCGGCGGTGAGCGTGATGGTCGTGCCCGACAGCGCCTGGCTGACCGGGCAGTTCTTCTTCGCGTCCTCCGCCGCCGCCCGGAAGCCGTCCTCGTCCAGGCCGGGGACGTCGCCGCGCACGGTCAGGTGGATGCCGGTGATGCCCTCGCCGGGCTGGAAGGTGACGTCGGCCTTGGTCTCCAGACGGGCGGGCGGGGTGCCCGCGCCGGCGAGGCCGTGGGAGAGGGCCATCGAGAAGCAGGACGAGTGCGCGGCGGCGATCAGCTCCTCCGGGCTGGTCTTGCCGTTCGGCTCCTCCGACCGGGCGGGCCAGGAGACGTCGTACGAACCGAGGCCGGAGGAGTCGAGGGAGACGACGCCGGAACCCTGGAGGAGGTTGCCCTCCCAGACGGTGTGGGCGTGACGCACGGTGGCCATGGGGAATCCCTTTCGATCGATCGGGTACGGCCCCCAAGCTACTGCGCGACGAGCCCCTTCGCGTCGCGGGCGAGCGCGGTGAGCCGCGAGATCGCCCGGAAGTACTTCTTGCGGTATCCGCCGTTCAGCATCTCGTCGCTGAACAGGCGGTCGAAGGGCAGGCCGGAGGCGAGGACCGGTATCTCGCGGTCGTAGAGCCGGTCGGCCAGGACGACCAGCCGCAGCGCGGTCGACTGGTCGGGCACGGGCCGCACGTCGGTCAGGCAGACGGCGGTGAGGTCGTCGGTCAGGGCGCCGTACCGGCTGGGGTGGACCCTGGCCAGGTGTTCGAGCAGGTGCGGGAAGTCGTCCAGGGAGGCGCCCGGCGTGGCGTACGCGGTCTCCGTGACGGTCTGGTCGGAGTACGGCGCGGGGGCCTCGGGCAGGCCGCGGTGGCGGTAGTCCTCGCCGTCGATCCGCAGCGGCCGGAAGTGGGCGGAGAGGCCCTGGATCTCGCGCAGGAAGTCGGCGGCGGCGAAGCGGCCCTCGCCGAGCTTGCCGGGCAGCGTGTTGGAGGTGGCGGCGAGCGCCACGCCCGACTCGACCAGCTTGCCGAGGAGGCTGGAGACGAGGACGGTGTCGCCCGGGTCGTCCAGCTCGAACTCGTCGATGCACAGGAGCCGGTGCCCGCTCAGGGTCTTCACGGTCTGCTGGAAGCCGAGCGCGCCGACCAGGTTGGTCAGCTCCACGAAGGTGCCGAAGGCCTTGAGGGCGGGGTCGGCGGGGGTCGCGTGCCAGAGCGAGGCGAGCAGGTGGGTCTTGCCGACGCCGTAACCGCCGTCCAGGTAGACCCCGCGCGGCCCGGTGGGGGCGGCGGGCTTCCTCGCGAACCAGCGGCGCTTCCCGGCGCCGGAGGCGTGCGCCCCGCCCAGGCCCTCGGCGAAGCCGCTCAGGACCTCGACGGCCTGCGTCTGGCTGGGCTGGTTCGGGTCCGGGATGTACGTGTCGAAGCGTACGGAGTCGAAGCGCGGCGGCGGCACCATCTCCGCCACCAGGCGCTCGGCGGGGACGTGGGGCTCTCGGGAGCAGAGCGAGAGCGGGGCCGCGGAGGAGGGGGCGGCTTCGGTGAGGGCACGGGTCGACACAGTTCCCCACTGTAAGCGCCATGTCAGACTGCCTGGATGCGACGCCTGTTTCCTGTGACGGACATGACAGCCGGACCGGCCGCGCCGACCGCACCCGCCGGACCCGCCCGCGAGACCGGACCCGCCGGTGGGGCCGGGGCGGCCGGGGACGGCGACTGGTCCCTCGACGCGCTCGCCGACGCCTACGCCTATCCGGAGGGCGCCGGCCCCTGGCTGCGGGCCAACATGGTCTCCTCGCTCGACGGTGCCGGCCAGCACGAGGGGCGCTCCCAGCCGCTCTCCTCCGAGACCGACATGCGGATCTTCGGGACCCTGCGCGGGCTCGCCGACGTGATCGTGGTGGGCGCGGAGACCGTACGCCTGGAGGGGTACCGCCCCGCCCGGGTGCGGGAGGCCTTCGCGGAGCGCCGGGCCGCCGCCGGGCAGGGCCCGGCTCCCGTGATCGCCGTCGTCACCGGCTCCCTCGACCTGGACTTCTCGCTGCCGCTCTTCACCGCGCCGCTGGTGCCGACCCTGGTCCTGACCGGGAGCGCGGCGCCCGCCGGGCGGGTCCGGGCGGCCCGGGAGGCGGGGGCGGAGGTGCTGTTCGCGGGCGACGGGACCCGGGTGGACCCGGCCCGCGCGCTCGCGGCCCTGACGGAGCGGGGCCTGCGGCGCCAGCTGACCGAGGGCGGGCCCCGGCTGCTCGGCCAGTTCGTGGCGGCGGGGGTCCTGGACGAGCTGTGCCTGACGATCTCGCCGACCATGACGGCGGGCGACGCCCAGCGGATCGCCGGAGGCCCCCGGGTGGCCGTCCCGACACGCTTCCAGGTGGCTTCCGTGCTTGAGCGGGACGGCTTCCTCTTCACCCGCTACCTTCGGTCCTGAGAAAAGCGGAATTCGCAGTTCCGCTTACCGTCCGCTGGGCACACTTACTGTCGCAGACCCCGTGCGAACACGGGGAAGGATGGTTTCCGCAGAAGGGCTCCTGAGGTGTTCACAAGCGTTCTGATGATCGAGAAGCCCCTGACGTCCGTCGACGTGGAATTCGTCACCACGCTGCACGGCGACGAGGGCGTGTCCTTCATCGTCCTGATGCAGCCGCGCGGTGACCAGGCCGATGTACTGCTGCGTGCCATCGACGACGTCGCCATGGGCGAACTGAAGGAAGCGGCCCGGGAGGGCGAGGAGCCGGAGGGCAAGGAGGCCAGGCCTCCGGCCGAGCAGGCACTGGAGCACTCGCTCCGGGCCCTGAGGGACGCCGGCTGCGAGGCGGTCGGCCAGGTGGTCGAGAACCACCCGCTCGACAAGATGAAGGCGGTCGTGGAGGAGGCGGGCGCGGACGAGGTCATCGTCCTGACCGCACCGCACTACGTGGAGGAGTTCTTCCACCGGGACTGGGCCTCCCGGGCCCGCCACAAGGTCGGCGTCCCCGTCCTGAAGCTCTTCGCGCACAGCGAGTGACCGGGCGGTGACGGCGGCCGGGCCCGCGCTCCGTGCAGGGGGCGCGGGCCCGGCCGTGCCCCGCCGGGCGCGTACAGAGGAAGCCACTAGGCTGGGACTCGCACCCAACGAACACCCAAGAACGCCCAACGAAACACCTCGGGGAGAGATCCACATGGCACCCGCCATTCCCGCCGCCATGGAACGGCCGCACTTCATCGGCATCGGCGGTGCCGGAATGTCGGGCATCGCGAAGGTCCTCGCCCAGCGCGGCGCCAAGGTCGCCGGCAGCGACGCCAAGGACTCCGCGACCGCCGAGGCCCTGCGCGCCCTCGGCGTCACCGTGCACATCGGCCACGCGGCCGAACACCTGGCCGACGACGCCTCCGCCGTCGTCGTCTCCAGCGCCATCCGCGCCGACAACCCCGAGCTGGCCCGCGCCGCCGAGCTGGGCATCCCGGTCGTGCACCGCTCCGACGCGCTCGCCTCCCTCATGGACGGCCTGCGCGCGATCGCGGTCGCCGGCACGCACGGCAAGACGACGACCACCTCCATGCTGGCCGTCGCCCTCGGCCACCTCGGCCTGGACCCCTCGTACGCCATCGGCGGCGACCTGGCGGGCCCCGGCACCAACGCGCTGCACGGCGACGGCGAGGTCTTCGTCGCCGAGGCCGACGAGAGCGACCGCAGCTTCCAGAAGTACGACCCCGAGGTCGCGATCGTCCTCAACGTCGAGCTGGACCACCACGCGAACTACGCCTCCCTGGACGAGATCTACGAGTCCTTCGAGGCCTTCGCCGCCAAGATCCGCCCCGGCGGCACCCTGGTCGTCGGCGAGCACGCGGGCGCCCGCGAGCTGGCCCGCCGGGTCGCGGACCGCGAGGGCCTGGAGATCGTCACGGTCGGCGAGTCCGAGGACTCCGACGCCCGCATCCTGAAGATCGTCCCGAACGGGATGAAGAGCGAGGTGACCGTCGCCCTCGACGGCGCCGAGCACACCTTCACCGTCTCCGTCCCCGGCCGCCACTACGCCCACAACGCCGCCGCCGCGCTCGCCGCCGGCGCCCGCGTCGGCGTCGCCCCGGCGGACCTCGCCCAGGCCCTCACCGCCTACACGGGCGTCGGCCGCCGCCTCCAGCTCAAGGGCGAGGCGAAGGGCGTGCAGGTCATCGACTCGTACGCGCACCACCCCACCGAGATGACCGCCGACCTGGAGGCCATGCGGGGCGCCGCCGGTGACTCCCGGCTCCTCGTGGTCTTCCAGCCGCACCTGTTCTCCCGCACCCAGGAGCTGGGCAGGGAGATGGGCGACGCGCTGGCCCTCGCGGACGCCTCCGTCGTCCTGGACATCTACCCGGCCCGCGAGGACCCGATCCCGGGCGTCACCAGCGAGCTGATCGTCGAGGCGGCCCGGAAGGCCGGCGCCGACGTGACGCCCGTCCACAACAAGGGTGCCGTGCCCGAGATCGTCGAGGGAATGGCCGGCCCCGGCGATCTCGTTCTCACCATGGGGGCGGGCGACGTCACGGACCTCGGCCCGCGCATCCTGGACCACCTGTCGAAGTAGCGCGCGGCGGAAGCGGCGCGAGCAGAGGGAGCGAGCCCATGGCGTACGACGTCGAGAAGCCGGACGAGCAGTGGCGTGCGGAGCTGACCCCGGCGGAGTACCAGGTGCTGCGCCGGGCGGGCACCGAGCCCGCCTTCCGCGGCGAGTACACCGACACCACCACCCGGGGCGTCTACTCCTGCCGGGCGTGCGGCGCGGAGCTGTTCACCTCGAACGAGAAGTTCTCCTCGCACTGCGGCTGGCCGTCCTTCTACGACCCGAAGGACTCCGACGCGGTCGAGCTGATCGAGGACCGCTCCCACGGCATGGTCCGCACCGAGGTCCGCTGCTCCCGCTGCGGCTCCCACCTGGGCCACGTCTTCGAGGGCGAGGGCTACCCGACCCCGACGGACCAGCGGTACTGCATCAACTCGATCTCGCTGCGCCTGGAGCCGGCGGAGGACTGACGGCGAAGTCCCGGGAGCCGTCCCGGGACCAAGGGGCGGGGCAGGACGGTTTCGACCGTCCTGCCCCGCCCCTTCGTCGTTCCGGCCCCTGATGTGCATGCGTGTGGATTACATGTGCAAGCAGCACGAATGATCGCCTGGGCGGTGGGCCACAGCAGGCGAGCGTTATGTGAATCCTCTAAATTTGAAGCGCTCAATGGGTGTTTGGTCCGTTTTTGCCTATCGATAGGTCACTGGCGAGGGGTTCCGTCTGAGGGTCCGCGCGGGTGGAGTGGATGGCTTTCCGTAAATTTTTCAGGCGATTATTTCGCAACTGCGAACGGTCCTGTCCGGGGTGCGACGCACGCCGTGACCATGGTCCTCTCGCCGTCCACCGAGCCGTCGAGGCAGAGCCGGCCGCCCTTGTCGCGCAGGTCGAGGGCGAACGTCGTGGCCGCGCCCGACTGCCGGAGGCCGTGGATGCGTCCGTCGACGTAGCCGAGGTCGTTCAGCACCTTCCCGACCTTCTCCGGAGTGGGGTCCGCCAGCTCCCAGACCGCCCGGGTGATCCGCTCCTCGTGCAGGGCGCTCGCACACCAGTCGCGGGCGTTCAGCTCCACCTCGGGACCCGACGTGGGGGCGGGCGCGGCCGCGTCGCCCGGGTGCTTCTCCACGGGGCCCGGCGCGGGGCACGACCGCGCCACCCGGTCGAGCATCGCGGTGAACGCGACGTCGGACGAGGGGGTGGGCGAGGGGGTGGAGGACCCGGCCCGCACGCTTGCCGTACCGGCCTGTTCGGACCCGCAGGCCACAAGCGCCAGCGAGGCGAGCGCAGTTGCCGCGAGGCCGCGCCCCGAGCGGGTGAACAGGGCCTTCGGGGAAGGGATTTCCGTCATGCCGACAGTCTGTGACGGGTGCTCAGTAGGCACATGAGTACGCGTACTCAATCGGCTCCGTGCGCGCGGCGCCGGGCGCCGGGGGCACTTCACTGGTGCAAGCGGACGAGCCCGGCCGACCGCGCCGGAAGGACCTTGTGCAGGTGATCGACGACTGCCTAGTGTCCGCAGCGTTCACCAGTGATCACCGGTGATCGCCCATCAGGAACGACACGAGGGGGGAACTCGTGCGCAGAATTGCGCTTCCTGCCATCGCCGCGCTGTCCATGGCGCTGCTCCTGCCGCAGCAGTCCGTGGCGCTCGCACCCGCCGCACAGCCGCAGGCCGCCGCACAGCCGCAGGCCGTGGCGGAGGTCCCGGACCAGCCGCTGGCCGAGGGCACGCTGTCCACGATCGGCCCCGGTCAGTACTCGACCGCGGACAAGACCTTCCAGGTCGCCGAGCACGACGTGGACGTCGCCCTCATCGGGCGCCGGCACACCGTCGCCGCGCAGCCCGACGGCGGCCTCGCCAGGCCCGAGTCCGCGCCCGCCACCCGCCCCGAGATGGGCGTCTTCGGCCCCAGCTGGGAGGCCGAGTTCGTCGGCGGCCAGCTCAACCGGAAGCTGGAGCAGCAGGGCGACAAGATCGTCGTCACCGACCTCGGCGTCAACGAGAAGATCACGTACGCCCTCAGGTCGAGCATCGACTACCCGGACGGCGGCAGCCTCAAGAAGTACGCGACCGCCGACGGCTCCCAGGTCACGGCGACCTCCCGGTGGAACGACGCCACCGGCACCATGGTGACGTCCGTGGTCGAGGTGCTCGGCGTGGACCTCTCCACCGTCGCCGCGGGCGACGACACCTTCACCGACGCCGCCGGCAATCCGATCCCGGCCGCGGACCTCAAGCCCACCTACAAGTGGCAGCAGGCCGCCACCGGCACCGACAAGTGGCGCGTCACCAGCGTCGGCAACAACGTCTACGCCACCACGGTCCAGTACGACTCCAAGGGCCGCATCTCCAAGATCACGAACCCCGCCGCAGGCGAGAGGCCCGCGACGTCCACCTCGGTCGCCTACGCGGCCGCGACCACGGCCGCCGGCAGCTCCTTCGGCGACTACGCGGGCCGCGTCAAGCAGATCACCGTCACCGAGGGGGCCACCACGCAGACCCTCGCCCGGTACGCCTACGACTCCTCCGGCCTGCTGCGCACGGTCACCAACCCGAGCGAGGCCGCCGAGCCGCAGGCCACCTACGGCTACGACGCCACCAAGCGCCTCGCCGACGTCGACTCGCCGACCAACGGCAGCTGGAACCTGACCTTCACGGCCGACTCCGCGGCCCCGGCCGCCGTCCTCGACGGCGAGGCCGTCCCGACCCCCGGCGTGCCGGTCGAGGGCGACGCCCCGGACGACAACGCGGGCACCACCACCCCGCCGCCTGCCTCGGACTTCCCCGGCGGTGAGATCACCGACCCGACGTCCTACCCGGCGAAGTGCAGCTGGGTGCGGCACTGGCTGTACTACTGGAAGTCCGGCTGCACCTCCAAGGTGGCGCACTACGGCTGGCGCTCGCCCAAGTGGAAGACGACCCCCACCGGCTACCGGGTGCGCGGCATCAACCACGACCACTGCACCACGGCGCCCGACAAGCCGCTCGGCTACAACTTCATCCCCTCCTGCGACATGCACGACTACGGGTACGGCCTGATCGGCAACTCGTACAAGGGCTACAAGTACTACCTGTCGCGCAACAAGGGCCTGGCCGTGGACGCCGTCTTCTACAACACGCTCTACAGCAAGACCTGCCCCGCCTACTTCTTCAAGAGCACCTGCCGCTCCCTCGCCAACACGTACTTCGGAGCGGTGACGATCTTCGGCCGGGCGAAGAACGGCGCCAAGGCGACCTGATCCCGGGCACGGACTCCTGACGCCCTCCGGCACGGACCCCTGACGGACCGCGTCCTCCGCGGCCGGACACGGGCCGGGCGGCACAGCACCGCCGCCCGGCCCCTCCGCACCCGGCCCCTTCTCCGCCCCCCGTTCCCACGGCCCCGGCCGCACCCGCCCCTCCGGGCGGTCCGCCGGGCCCCGGCTTCCCGAGGCACCATGAAGAGAACGATCCGGGCCGTGGTCGTCGCCGTCGCGATGACCACGACCCTCGGCGCGGCACCGGCCCTGGCCGCCGCCCCGACGAACACCCCCGACACGCCGGCGGTCACGGCCGAGGCCGTCGACCCGCCGCTGTACGAGCGGACCGCCGAAGGCGACACCGTCCGCGTCAACGTCCTCACCAAGACCCGCGAGGACCTCCCCGAGGCCGCCGCCGCGGGCGAGACGAAGCAGAAGTTCGAGGCCCTGCCGGTGGTCACCCTCACGGTGGACCGGGCGGGCCTGGACCGGCTCGCCGCCCAGCCGGGCGTGGTGAGCGTCACCGAGGACAAGCCGGAGCCGCCGACCCTGGACCAGAGCGTCCCGCTCATCGGCGGCGACGCGGCCGCCAAGGCCGGCAAGACCGGCACGGGCAACGCCGTCGCCGTCCTGGACACCGGCGTCGCCACCCAGCACCCGTTCCTGAAGGGCCGGGTCAAGGCCGAGGCCTGCTTCTCCCCGATCGACCCCGACCTGGGCGCCACCAGCCTCTGCCCCGACGGCACCGCGCGGCAGGAGGGCCCCGGCTCCGCCGACGCCGACTCGGGCCCCTGCGCGACCCTGAACGCCTGCGACCACGGCACCCACGTGGCCGGCATCGCCGCGGGCAAGGGCACGGGCGCCGTCGGCGCTCCGAAGACCGGGGTCGCCCCCGGCGCCGACATCGTCGCCATCCAGGTCTTCTCCCAGTTCAACACCGCCGACGCCTGCGCCGGCGAGGCGCCGTGCGTCGCCAGCTTCCCCAGCGCCCAGCTCGCCGCCCTGGAGAAGGTGCTGCAGCTCAAGCAGGCCGGGACGCCGCTCGTCGCGGCGAACCTCAGCCTCGGCGGCGGCCACTACACCGCCGCCTGCGACAGCGACCCGCGCAAGGCGGCGATCGACAAGCTGCTCGGCGCGGGCGTCGCCACCGTGATCGCGGCCGGCAACAACGGCTACACCGACGCGGTCAGCGTCCCCGGCTGCATCTCCTCCGCCGTCACGGTCGGCTCCACCACCGACGACGACGAGCTGTCCGCCTTCAGCAACCGGGGCCGGCTGCTCGACCTGTTCGCCCCCGGCACGAGCATCGTCTCCTCGGTGCCCGGCGGCAACTACGCCTCGAAGAACGGCACTTCCATGGCCGCCCCGCACGTGGCGGGCGCCTTCGCCGTGCTCAGGCAGGCCTACCCGACCAAGAGCGTCGCGGACCTCACGGCCCTGCTGAAGAACAGCGGCCGGAGCATCGTCTACACGGGCGCCACCACCTCCCGCATCGACCTCGGCGCGGCGCTCGGCGGCGGCGGCAACCCGCCCCGGCCCAGCGGCATGACCGACTTCAACGGCGACGGCGTCGAGGACATCGCGATATCCGACACCCAGGCCACCGTCGGCACGGCGGCCAGGGCCGGCCTGGTCCGCGTCGTGTACGGCGGCGGCAAGGGCACCGTCGAGATCAGCCAGGACCTGGACTGGGTCGCGGGCGGCTCCGAGACGGACGACTACTTCGGCGAGACCCTCGCCACCATCGACTACAACAAGGACGGCTTCACCGACCTGGTCGTCGGCACCCCGAGCGAGGACATCGGCACCGCCGCCAACGCCGGCATGGTCGACATCCTGTACGGCGCCGCCGGCGGACTGGGCACGGGCGCCACCAAGGCCGCGCACTTCGAGCAGGGCATGGGCACCGGCGCGATCGCCGCCTCGGCCTCCGAGGCGGGCGACCGGATGGGCCAGTCGCTCGCGACCGCGGTCAACGACGCCGGCCGGCCGTACCTGCTGATCGGCCTGCCCGGCGAGGCCCTCGGCACGCTCACCCAGGCGGGCTCCGTCTTCTACGTGCACGGCGGCACGAGCCTGACGATCAACCAGGACAAGCCCGGCGTCCCCGGCGACCCCGAGAAGGACGACAACTTCGGCTTCTCCCTGGCCGCGGACTCCAACTACATCGCCATCGGTTCCCCCAACGAGGCCATCGGCACCAAGGCGAAGTCGGGCGGCGTCGTCATCTTCGACGCCAACGCGTACGAGACCGACGGCCGGCCGGCCACGCTGTCCTGGCTCGACCAGGACAACGAGGCCATCTCCGGCGGCACCGAGGCGGGCGACCAGTTCGGTTACGCGGTGGCCATCGCCCCGTTCCGCGCCACGGGCTCCCCCGCCCCCACCGAGTCGATCCTCGCGATCGGTTCGCCCGGTGAGAGCGTGGTCGTGGGCACCGAGGACCGGGCCAACGCGGGCCGTGTGGTGCAGATCCGGATCAAGGCCAACGGCTCCTGGAGCTATCTGCGCGAGCTCAAGCAGGGCACCGCGGACGACGAGGTGTCCGGCACCTCCGAGACCGGCGACCGCATGGGCGAGAAGCTGACGGCCGTCAACACCGCCCCGAACGCGGTGAGCACCGTGGCCTCCATGCGCCTCGCGGTCGGCACGCCCGGCGAGGCCCTCGGCACCGCGACCAGGGCCGGCGCGGTCCACACGTTCTCCATGGCCGGCTCGGCCGGGGCGAACGACCGCTGGATCGAGGCGGGCGACGGCGACGGGATCCCCGGGACGCCCGGGACCGACCATCAGCTCGGCAAGAGCATCCACTTCACCGCGACCAGGCTGTACGTGGGGATGCCGTTCGGGCCGAACGCCGCCGGCGCGCTGTACGCGCTGCCGATGTCCAACGTGACCCAGGGCGGTACGGTCGCTCCCGTGACCACGTACAAGCCGGGCTCGGGCGGCCTGCCCGCCAACGGCGTGGCCTTCGGGTACACCGCCCGCTAGGCGCTCCGGCGCGGCGGCGGGAAGAGGGAAACGGGCGGGTCCGACGCGTCGGGCCCGCCCGTGGCCCGTCCCGCCTCGACGGGGACCTTCCCGGCGCCGATCCGCCGCATCCGCTCGGTGCCCCACTCGCCCAGCGAGGTCAGGGCGGCGTTGAGCGAGACGCCGTGCTCCGTCAGGGTGTACTCCACCCTCGGCGGCACCTCGGGGTACACCTCGCGGTGCACGAGCCCGTCCTCCTCCATCTCCCGCAGGTGCTGGACGAGCATCTTCTCGCTGACGCCCGGCAGACCGCGCCGCAGCTCGGCGAACCGGCGGACCCCGTGCTCGTGCAGCTCCCACAGGATCAGCGGCTTCCACTTGCCGGAGACCACGTCCATCGCCGCGTCGATCCCGCAGAAGTAGGGACCGCGTCGTGCCGATGCCCCCATCAGCCCTCCCTCGCACCGTACTTACCCCGGGGTGAGTACCCCACTAATTAGTCCGTACTGGTCAACCCTACCGGCGGCGCGGAGGATCGAGGGCGAACGAGGAACACGAGAGGGAGCCCCGAAGATGACGACCGACGGCAACGCCAACGGCAACAACAGCGGCAACGACAGCGGCAACGACAGCGTCTCGGTGAGCGTGCTCGGCCTGGGAGCGATGGGCGGCGCGCTCGCGACCGCCCTGGTGAAGGCCGGACACGGGACGACGGTCTGGAACCGGTCGCCGGGGAAGGCGGACGGGCTCGTCGCCCTCGGCGCGCGGGCCGCCGCCACGGCCGGCGACGCGGTCCGGTCCGGAGACCTGGTGGTCGTCTGCCTCTTCGACCACGCGTCGGTCCACGAGGTGCTCGATCCGCTCGCCGGCGACCTGGCCGGGCGGACCCTGGTCAACGTGACCACGACCTCCCCCGAGCAGTCGCGCGAGCTGGCGGCCTGGGCCGAACGGGCCGGGATCACGTACCTGGACGGCGGGATCATGGCCGTACCGCAGATGATCGGCGGGCCCGGCTCCTCGGTCCTCTACAGCGGATCGGCCGACGCCTTCCACCGGTACGAGCCGCTGCTCGACCTGTGGGGGACCAGCGACTACTTCGGCGAGGACGCCGATCTCGCGTCCCTGTACGACCTCGCCCTGCTCGCGGGCATGTACGTCATGTTCGCCGGGTTCATGCAGGGCGCCGCCATGGTCGCGCCGGCCGGGGTGACGGCACGCGATTTCGCCTCCAGGGCCGCGCCCTGGCTGACCGCGATGACCGGGGCCTTCCAGGAGTACGCGGCGGTCATCGACGGTGGTGACTACACCGTGGAGGGGCAGCAGAGCCTGGAGTTCTCCGACCTCGGCGACATCCTGGCCGCCGGCTCCGCCCAGGGCGTCGGCACCGACGCGGTCGCCATGGTCCAGGGCCTGATCCGGCGCCAGATCGACGCGGGCCACGGGACGGAGGGCTTCGCCCGCATCTACGAGAGCATCAGGCGACCGGCCTAGGACTTGTCCGGCCGATCATGTTGCTGGTCAGGGTGCGAGCGTGTCGAAGACGAGCGTGAGCAACGCGACCAGCAGCATGCTCTGCCTGTGGGTCGAGCCATGGGGAACCGATCACTGGATGCGTCCGGGCGAGGAGTTCACGGTGGTGACCGAGACGGAGGCGGAGGAGTCGCCGTTCAATGTGGTCGTGCATGGTCAGGGCAGAGCAATGCCCAATACCCGTGGATCAGCCCTGACGGAAGGAGGCGTACCTTCCCGATGGATCGATCGATAGGTCATCGAGCAAGGCCGACGTCGCCGCGTCGGTCGGGAAGGCACGCCCATGCTTGCGGCAGTCAGCGAGGACAGCACCACGCCAAGCAGCGGTTCGCTACTGCAGCCCTGACGATGGTCTTCAAGCTTGTTGAGTCCACCCAGGCCCGGTGGCGGGCCGTGAACGCGCCCCACCTCGTCGCCCTCGTCCGCGCCGGAGCCCGCGCGGCATGAGCGATCGCAACCGATCCGCAGAACGCCACCCATGAATCCGGGTCACGGGCGCGGGAAGCGGGCGCGCGGGGCGTCGATGCAGGTGTCCCGGGACGTGGGTCCGCCGAACCGAAGACGGTCGTAGGCCGTGAACGCCGGTTCCAGCGTGTCGAGTTCGTCGACCAGTGCGTGCAGCCGCTCAGACCACCGTGCCGAACCGGCATCCGGCTCGTTCGCTGCGGCGCTGATCGCGGTCGTCAGGTAATCTTTGCGCTGAATGGCGGCCGGGGTCACCGAGTGCAGGCACACGTACTGTCCGCTGAGATACGCATTCCACTCCGCCTTCCCGGTGATCGGGTCGGCCCAGTGAGCGGTGAACCACGCTTCGAGCAGCTCTACGCCGCCGGCTTCGTCGGCGAGAGCGAACAGGTCGGCCGGCACCATCTCGGCACCGTCGGAGCGCAGATATCCCGGAAGCGGCAGATGCTGCCCCAGCATCAGCCGGCGGACCGCATCGGCATCGCGGCCATGAATTGCGCACAGTTCCTCCAGGGCAACGAACTGCGCGCTGACGTATGCGTCATCGGTATCGGTCATCGGATGGTCGCCGTTGACTTCGCGGAATCGCTCGGCGAGCTGCTGTTTCAGATCTGTCTCCGACATCGGGTCGCCTCCGGCGTTTACCAGCGCGGGCATCTCCCGCACAGGACTCGGCACGCTACCGGCCGGACGGTTCGGCACTCACCGAACCATCGATGGAACCACGACAGCGGGAGGGCACCTCGCCCTCGCTCCGCCCACCGATCCACAGCTCTTGACAATTACTCGTCAGGGGCATCGGAGGCCAACCGAGGGCGGCGCTTGAGCTGCGTCCCGGATCTTCAGGTCCTGAGCCAGACGGCCACGGCTGCAGCTGTCGCGGTGCCAAGGTAGACGTAATCCCGCTTGTCGTAGCGAGTAGCGACAGCTCGGAACTGCTTCAAACGGTTGATAGCCCGTTCGACGGTGTTTCGCTTCTTGTACCGCTCCTCATCGAAGCCCGGTGGCCGCCCACCGCGTGAACCGTTTCGAGGCGACCGTGCTTGTCGCCGCGATCGGAGAATGGCTGTGATGGATGGAGCTGCCGATGCCGCATGCTCGCATCGGCCGTACCTCGCGGCGATCACAGCCAGCCGGCCCAGCCGAAAGTCAAGAGGTAAGCGCGCTTGACCGCGGCCCACCCGCGGCGACCGGCACCGACAACTGCGATAAGGGCGACGGCGAACCAGAACGCAACTGCTCCGCCAACGATCAGAGCCCATACGGTGCCGCCAATGATGGCGAACAAGACCACGATGAAGACCGTTATGGCGAGCCCGGCATGGGCACCGCCGATGCTCACACGGAACATCTCGCGCACGACGCGACGGTCCTCTGCGAGAACTCTCTCGTAAGCGTTCAGCTCTCGCCCCGGACCGTCTTGTTCCTCCATGCCCCGCTCCACAAGCCCCCTCAACACCCTGGCCAAGCTGAATCCGGCAATCCCATGGACGCTCCAGCCGGCCACAACGTTGCCTCTCAGCGACTTTCGATGCAGGGCCTAGGCGGCGCCTTCCGGGCGCGGGTGCCCGTCCCCGCGCCCGCCCCCGGCCCCTGATAGCTTGAGCCGCTCGTGTTTTCGCGAGGGGCTCATGCGTACGGCATCGACCGCTGTGACGACCGCGCTGCTGTGCGCGGTGACGGGGCCGTCCTGGCCGGCTGCTCGGACGGCGCGGTCCCGCCGGAGCCCTCCGCCGCGGAGCTGCTCGACCGCGCGAACGACACGATGAAGGCGCTCACCTCCGTGACCGTCGACTGGACCTACACCGGGACCGCCGGTGCCGGTGGCGGCCAGTCCGGCCACATGACGACCGACCTCAAGGACACCTGCGCGACCCGGCTGACCTGGGTCGATGTCGGGACCTACGAGCAGATCCGGATCGGCGACACGGCCTACGCCCGCTCCGAGCGCGCCGGAAAGCGCTGGACCAGGACTCCCGTCGACAAGGAGACGGCCGAGCTGGGACCGACCTCCTGCACCCAGGAGTTCGCCTCCTTCGGCACCGCGACGAAGGGCGAACCGACCGAGGTCGGCGGCACCCCTGCGATCCCCCTGGTGGTGACCGACAAGGCGGACAAGGGCGGCACCTACACGTTCCACGTCGCCACCGAGGGCAAGCCGTACATCCTCAAGGTCGACTACAAGGGCCCCGAACACCGGACCACCACCACGTACAGCGCCTTCGACCGCCCGCTGGACGTGCGGCCCCCGGCCGCCGCCGGCGGCTGAGGCCGGGCCCGCGGCCTCAGTGGACGGAGAGACCGCCGTCCACGAAGAGGGAGTGCCCCGTGACGTACGCGGAGGCCGCGCTCGCCAGGAAGACGGCCGCGCCCGCGAAGTCCTCCGCGAGCCCGTTCCGGCCGACCATCGTCCGGGCGGCCAGCGCGGCGACCTGCTCCGGGTCGGAGGCCAGCCGCTCGTTCAGCGGGGTCAGGACGACCCCGGGCACGAGCGTGTTCGCCGTGACCCCGTACGCCGACCACGCCTCCGCCTGCGAACGGGCCAGCGACTCCAGGCCGCCCTTCGACACCCCGTACGCCCCGCTCTGCACGAACGCGCGGTGCGCCTGCTGGGACGTCACGTGGATGAGCCGCCCGAAACCGCGCTCGGCCATCCCGGGCCCGAACCGCTGGCCGAGCAGGAAGGGCGCCTCCAGGTTCACGGTCATCGTCACGTCCCAGACGTCCTCGCCCAGCTCGCCCAGCGGAGGCCGCAGGTTGACGCCGGCCGAGTTCACCAGGATGTCCGGCTCCCCGAACACGGCCGCCGCCTCCTCGGCCCCGGACCTGATCCCCTCCCGGGTGCTCAGGTCCGCGCTCACCCAGGCCGCCCGGCAGCCGTCGGCCGTCAGCTCGTCCACGGTCGCGACGAGCTCGGCCTCCTTGCGGGCGAGCACGACCACCTTCGCCCCGGCGCGGGCCAGGGCGCCGGCGATGGCCCGGCCGATACCGGAGCTGCCTCCCGTGACGAGGGCGGTGCGCCCGTCGAGAGAGAAGAGGCCGGAGAGGTAGTCGGCCGGGGTCGTGCTCATGGTGACGCCCTTCAGCTCAGCCGGGTCAGGAACGCGGTCCAGGCGGCGGGGGAGAGGGCGAGCTGCGGACCGGTGACGTTCTTGGAGTCGCGGACGTGGACGGTGGAGAGGCAGGAGGCGACCTCGACGCAGTCGCCGCTGTCGCCGCTGCTGTAGCTCGACTTGTGCCAGGAGAGGGCGACTTCCACGCAGTCGCCGTCGCCGCTGCTGCTGTAGCTGCTCTTGAACCAGGCCAGGTCTGTGGTACTCATGGTGCTCCTCACATCTCCCGCAACAGGCTCACGGACTCCTCGAAGGACAGAGCCTGTGCCCGCATCCTGGCATACCGCTTCTGAAGGATGCTGATCTCTTTCGAGTCTGCGATGAGGTGGGCGGCACGCTGTCCCTCGCAGTAGGCGTACCACTTGTTCTCCTGGGTCTCCAAGAGTTGCAGAGGTCCGCCGAGACCTGCGTGGTGCCCGCGTGACTGCGGCATGATCTGGAGGTCAATGTTGCGTCGCGCGCAGATGTCGAGGATGTGGTCGATCTGCTCCCGCATGACCTCCGGGCCACCCGTCTGGCGGCGCAGCACGTGCTCCTCGATGATGAAACTGTAGATCGTGTGGGGGCGGTCGGTGAGCAGCTTCATCCGCTCGACACGGGCCACGAGCTTCGACTCGATTTCGTCGTCGCCCAGCGCCGGGATCTGCTCGTCGAACAGCGTCTTTGCGTACGCGGGCGTCTGGAGCAGCCCCGGCACCAGCCGGTTCTCGTACGTGTAGAGCGTCACCGCCTTGAGTTCCAGCTTCGCCCACTGGCGGAACCACTTCGCGAGGCCCGGCTTGCGCGTCAGGTGCTTCGCCGCGCCCCGGATCACCCCGAACGCGTCGAGCACCACCTCCGACTGCTCCACGAAGTCGTCGGAAGGGAAGCGCCTGCCCTGCTCGATCGAGGCCACCGTCGGTACGGAGTACCCGACGCGCGGCGCGAAGGCCTCCTGCGTCAGCCTGGCCCGCTTGCGGAAGGCCTTGACCACCTCCCCGAAGGCCTTCAGGCTGTCCGTCGCCTCCGGTTCGCTCCCGCTCTGTCCTTCGTCCGGCACCGCGTCCGTCACTCCGGCCACCTCCCGCACCCGTGCGCTCGTCTGGAACGAACACATCGTCACGGATGGTGACCGGTACGGTCCAGAGTGTGAACCCGTACGCTGTCGCAGCGTACGGGTTTCTGAGCTGGCAACCCGCCCTGCGCGACGCCACATTGGCCCCATGACCTCCCCCGTGACCCGCGAAGAGCCCGTCACCGTACGTGTGTTCGCGCAGCGCTTCAGCTCGACCCCGCGCGGCGCCCGGCTCGCGCGCCGGCTCGCCGTGCTCCAGCTGGACCGCTGGGGCGTCCCGTACGACTCCGAGACCTCCGAGACCGCCGCGCTGCTCGTCGCGGAACTCGCCGCCAACGCCGTCACCCACGGCAGGGTGCCCGGGCGCGACTGCGAGCTGACGCTCTCGTACGTGCCCGGGCAGGTGCTCCGGATCGACGTGTCCGACACCCGGGGCGAGCGGCGGCCCGCCCCCGCCGAGCAGGAGTCGCTGGACGAGGGCGGGCGCGGCTTACTCCTGGTCGGGGCGCTGGCCTCGCGGTGGGCCGTGCTCGACCGCGTACCGGTCGGGAAGACCGTACGGGCCGAGCTGGACCTCAGCCCCGGGCCGGCTCGTACCCGGCCGGGCGGGTGGTGAAGGTGCCCCGGCCCTGGGTGCGGCCGCGCAGGCGGGACGCGTAGCCGAACAGCTCGGCCAGCGGCACCGTCGCCGTCACCACCGCCGTACCGCCCCGGGTGGTCTGGTCGGTCACCCGGCCCCGGCGGGCCGCGAGGTCGCCGAGGACGGCGCCGACGGACTCGGCGGGGACGGTGACGGTCACGTCGGCCACCGGCTCCAGGAGGGTCATGGCACTGGCCCGCAGCGCCTCGCGGAGGGCGAAGCGACCCGCCGTGCGGAACGCCATCTCCGAGGAGTCCTTCGGGTGCGTGGCGCCGTCCGTGAGCGTGACCCGGACGCCGGTCACCGGGTGGCCGCCGATCGGGCCCTCCACGAGGGCGTCCCGGCAGCCGGCCTCGACCGCGCGGACGTACTCCTGCGGGACGCGACCGCCCGTGACGGTGGAGGTGAACACGAACTCCTCGTCTCCTTCCGGTCCTTCCATCGGTTCGAGGTCGATGACGACGTGGGCGAACTGGCCCGCGCCGCCGTCCTGTTTGACGTGGCGGTACAGCAGGCCGGTGACGCCCTTCGCCACGGTCTCGCGGTACGCGACCTGGGGGCGCCCGACCGTCACCTCGAGGCCCCGGTCGCGGCGCAGCTTCTCCACCGCTACCTCCAGGTGCAGTTCGCCCAGGCCGGACAGGACGGTCTGGCCCGTCTCCGGGTCGGACCGCACGACGAGCGAGGGGTCCTCCTCGGACAGGCGGGCGAGGGCCGTCGCCAGGCGGCCGGTGTCCGTGGCGCGACGGGCCTCGACGGCGACCGAGACCACCGGATCGGCGGTCGTGGGCGGTTCGAGGACGACCGGCGCGGCCGGGTCGCACAGGGTCGCTCCGGCGCGGGCGGACTTCGGCCCGACGACGGCGACGATGTCGCCGGCGCGCGCCGACTCGACCTCCGTGGCCCGGTCCGCCTGCACGCGCAGGATGCGGGCGATCCGCTCGGTGCGTCCGCCGACGGTGTCCAGCACGGTGTCCCCCTTCCCGATCGTGCCCGCGTAGACGCGGACGTAGGTCATGCGGCCGGTGGCCGTGGCGTTCACCTTGAAGGCGAGCGCGGTGAACGGAGCCCCGGGGTCCGCCGGGACCTCGCCGCGCACGGGCGGCATGTCCGACGGGGCCGGGAGGTACGCGACGACGGCGTCGAGCAGGGGCTCGATGCCCCGGTTGCGGTAGGCCGAGCCGCAGAGCACGACCACGGCCTCCCCGGAGAGGGTGAGGTCGCGGAGCGCGCCCCGCAGGGTGGCCTCGGACAGCTCCTCGCGGGTGAGGAACTCCTCGAAGGCGCCGGGGTGCAGCTCCGCCACGGCCTCCTCCAGGCGGCGCCGACGCTGCCGGGCCTCGTCCAGGAGATCGTCCGGGACGGGAAGCCCGGCGTACGCGCCGTCGCCGTCGGCCCACACGTACGCCCGCATCCGGAGCAGGTCCACGACGCCGGTGAAGCCGTCCTCGCGTCCGATGGGAAGCTGGACGGGGAGGGGCACGGCCCCGAGCCGGTCGCGGATGGAGTCCACGGCGGAGTCGAGGTCCGCGCCCGCCCGGTCCAGCTTGTTGACGAAGGCGAGGCGCGGGACGCCGTGCCGGTCGGCCTGCCGCCACACCGTCTCGCTCTGCGGCTCGACGCCCGCGACGGCGTCGAAGACGGCCACCGCGCCGTCGAGGACGCGCAGCGAGCGCTCGACCTCGTCGGAGAAGTCCACGTGGCCGGGCGTGTCGATCAGGTTGATCCGGTGACCGGCCCAGTCGCAGCTGACGGCCGCCGCGAAGATCGTGATGCCCCGGTCCCGCTCCTGCGGGTCGAAGTCGGTGACGGTGGTGCCGTCGTGGACCTCGCCCCGCTTGTGGACGGCCCCCGTCAGGTACAGGACCCGCTCGGTGACGGTGGTCTTGCCGGCGTCGACGTGGGCCAGGATGCCGAGGTTGCGGACGGCGGTGATCTCAGGGGTGCGCACGGTCTCGTGCCTTTCGCTGCTGCGGTGGTGGAACGGGCAGCGCGATTCCCGGACGACGGACGCCTACGGGTTGCGGGAGGCGTACGGGGTCGTCACGGGCGGCGGTGGCGGGCGCGCAGCCGCCACCGCTCGGACCGGGAGGCGAGGATCACGTCGTACCGGGCACGGGAGGAGGACACGGCGACGGCGGCGTGGCTGCGCACGGTCTTCTCCCCTCGGACGAACGTCTGACGGCGGCACCGAACGGTGCGCCGGGAGGTGAGTGTAGGGACCCGAACGGGCCGTGCGACAACGGTTTTACGCGGGCCGGGATCGCGGGACCGGGAGGCCGGCCCCGCGCCCCACCGCCTCGCCGCCCCGCTCACCAGCGTTCGTACACGACGAACGGCCGGCCCGGTCCTTCGGTGTCGTAGCGGGAGACGATCAGCAGGCCGTCGCGGTCGAAGAAGCCACCCAGCCAGCCGTCCTCCTGGTCGACGTTGACGGAGAAGGTGCGGTCGTCCAGCTCCTCGCCGGTGGCGCCGTCCAGGACGTACAGCCTTTCGGTGAAGCTGCCCCGGTCCTGCTGCAGGACGGTGACCTTGCCGTCGTGGACGGCGAGCGCCACGGCGTCACCCCGGCCGGAGTCCGCCTGCCAGACGAGGCGGCCGGTCGCGAGGTCGACGGCGACGGCCCGGGAGCTGGTGGAGGACTTGCCGACCTCGGAGACCGCGTAGAGGCGTTCGCCGTCGACGGCGACCTTGGAGGGCTTGTCGGCGACGATCTTCCCGTGTTCGCCGGAGTTCTCGATCCGGGACGCGCGCCGGCCGTCCGCGCCGAAGGCGAAGAAGGTGCCGGTGCCGGACCCGACGTCGTACGGGGGACGCACGGACACCACCAGCGGGTCGACGGACACGAGCGCCGTCTGACCCTGGGAGGGGGCGACCGGGCGGCGCGCGTCCAGCGGCTCGTTGTGGAGCAGCGCGCCGGTCGCCGGGTCGAGGACGGCGGCCGTCAGCTCCGTCCGGTCCTCCTTTCCGCAGTGGAGGACCGCGACGACCCTGCGCTTCGCGGCCCCGACGTCGGACGGCCGGCAGGCCTCCGGAACGGTGGCCGTCCAGCGGCGTCCGCCGGTTCGCAGATCGACGGCGCGGATCGCCCTCCGGCCGTCGGCGACCACCTCGCCCTCCCCGTCCGTCCACGTGTCGAGGACGACGGCGAGTCCGCCGCCCGCGGCCACCGCGCCGCTCACGGGACCGCCGGCGGTGGCCTTGGCGGAGGCCTTGCGGGAGCCGCTCCACAGCTCCTTCCCGGTCTTCAGGTCGAGCGCGGTGACGTCGGCGCAGCCCTCGCCCTGGGCATCAGTGACGTTCTCCCCGTGCACCAGGAGCAGCACCGAGTCGTCGGGGTCGGACGTGGAGCAGATCTCGGACCGGCCCGGCGGCACGTACTCCCAGTGCTGCTTCCCGGTCCGCACGCCGTAGCCGGTGACCGCGTCGAAGCGGCTGCGCACCAGGACGTCGCCGACCACCCAGCTGCCGTTGCCGTGCTCGGCGGCCGCCGGATCGGTCGGCGTCTCCCAGACGGTGTCCATCGAGTCGCCGGGCATGTGCCCGACGATCATCAGGACGCCGGAGACGAGGCCGCCGACCAGCGCGAGCACGGCCACGATCACGACCGCCAGACAGCCGGTCCGCCGGCCCCGGCCGGGCCGGGCGCCCGCCCCCGGCACGCTTCCCGCCCGCACGTCCGTCGTCCCCATCCCCGGCCCCCTCGTCTTCCCCGGTCACCCAGGTTCCTGCGAAGCCCCCCGGCTCCGACGGCGGTCAGAGTAGACGATCAACGCGTTCCGGTGTTCGGTACGGAGTCGGGCACGTCCGCCGGCTGGAGCAGGTCCCAGCGGTTGCCGTACAGGTCCTCGAAGACGGCGACCGAGCCGTACGGCTCGTGGCGCGGCTCCTCCAGGAACTTCACGCCGGCCGCCGTCATCCGGGCGTGGTCGCGGGCGAAGTCCCCGGTGTGGAGGAAGAAGCCGACCCGGCCGCCGGTCTGGTTGCCGACCGAGGCCGCCTCGGCGTCGTTCTTGGCGCGGGCGAGCAGCAGCCCCGCGTTCCCGAGCCCGCCGACCCCGGCGGCGCCGCGCGGCCGGACGACGACCCAGCGGGTGCCGTCGCCCCGGTCGGTGTCCTCGACGAGGTCGAACCCGAGGGCGTCGGTGTAGAAGGCGATGGCCTCGTCGTAGTCACGGACGACGAGGGTGACGAGTGCGATGGACGGCATGGAGCAAACGTAATACGTATGAATCTACCCGCGTCAACCGGCACGCCCGCCGGAAGAACGCCCGACACGGACACGCAACAATCCGACCGCCCCGAGGACCGGGGGAGGGCCCCGGCGGAGGCGGGGGACCGCCGGGCCCCAGGCCTCACGCGGGGAAAGCCTTTGCCCGCCGTCAAGCCCCCGTGAGAGCATCGGGATCAACGGTCCGGCTCCTTTCGTTCGCGCTTCGGTGCGCGCAGGGAAGAGTGCGGGCCGTCGGCATGTCCACGGTTTCGGGTGGTCCATCGAGGTCTGCGAACGGCGGGTACCGTTTGATGAACACGACAGAGTCGGCAGAAGCGCGCATCGAGGACGCGGACAACGTCCTGGTCGCGCCTTCGGAGTCGTGGGGCGACGACGGGGTCGGGGACTTCTTCGGGGCCACGATCACACCGGAGGACCTCGCCTCGGGGGCGCCCGACCTCGCCGGGAAGACCGTCTACCTGTGCGGTGACGTGTCCGGGATCAGCAGGAGCCCTCTGCGCGCGGCAGAACGGGTGTTCGTCGTACGGGAGCTGTCGCACGGTTACGGCGAGGGCGATGGCACGGCCTGGACCGTCGTCGGTCTCGGTCGCGTCCCCCTCCGGGTCCACGGCGTCGGCGTGTACTACCGCCGCTTCTTCGCCCCCGACGCCGACCACTTCGAGAAGATCCGTACGGAGCACGCGTTCCAGTCCCTGACGGAATCCACCAAGCCCGGAACGGCCCACCGCAGCGGCATCTATCTGACGCCCGTCACGCGCGACGGCGACGCGCTGCACTTCCGCCTGCTCCGGTGCTCCACGAACTTCTCGGGACCGACCGAGAACTTCCGCCCGACCGACACGCACATCGTCGAGGAGCTGAACCGCGAGGCCGCCACCGTCTTCCGGGGCCAGGCGCCGCTCAATCACGTCCTCGCCCAGATCTACCACAACACCCACGCCACGCCCGAGCGCAAGCAGTCCAAGGCCAGGATCTCGGCCCACGCCGACAAGACCAAGGACATGCCCGTCAACGGCGTCATGGCCTTCTGCACCTTCTACGACGGGCTCGACAAGCTGGAGCCCCTGACCGAAGACGCCTTCGACCACGGCCTGAAGGGCGTCAGCGGACTGACCCGACTCCACTTCCGGCTCAAGGATCCGGTCGGAGAACACGAAGGGGCCGCGCTCCCCGCGCAGTTCGGCATCACGCTCCATCCCGGCTCCGTGTTCTTCATGCCGCTGTCCACCAACCGCCTGTACACGCACGAGATCCGGCCCGCGCCGCTGGACGCCGCATCCCTCCCCACCCGCCTGGGATACGTGGTGCGCTGTTCGAGCGCCGAAGCCGTGCACCAGGACGGCCACACGTTCCTCAAGAAGGCCGGAGGCCTGGTCGAGCTGGAGCCGCCCACGGAGGACGGCATGGACGAGCTGCGCAGGCTGTACGCCGAGGAGAACAGGACCTCGTCCCTCATCGACTACGGCGACGCGTTCCTCTTCAGCATGAACGCGGGGGACTACCTTGCCCCCCGTGCCTAGGATCGCGGACGAGATCCTCTCGTACGTCCTGCCGGCCGAGGGGAATCCCTTCGCGGAACTGTCCGCGTCCACACGCCTGGAAGACGTCGGAAAGGGGCGGCGGGGCGGCGTGATCGCCCGGGTGGACGAGACCGGCGGCGTGCCCCTCGTCCGCACCACCACCCGCTACGGCAGCCCGGCGCAGCGCTTCCGGGAGGTCCACGAGCGGCTGGCGCGGCGCGTTCAAGAACGGGGGGCTTTCCCGGTCGGCTTCGACAACGCCCTCGTCGAGAGCTACACGAACGCCTACAGGACCATGGGCGCCCATTCCGACCAGGCCCTCGACCTGGCCGACGATTCGTTCATCGCCGTCTTCTCCTGCTATCGGGACCCCGAAGCCGGCCCTTCGAGGAAACTGGTCTTCGAAACCAAGGAACCCGGTGGCGAGAAGTTCGAGATCCCCCTCGTCCACCACGGCGTCGTCGCGTTCTCCGTCGCCACGAACCGGCGGCTCAAGCACAGGATCGTGTGTGACGCGCCCGCCGGGGCGGACGACAACCCGTGGTGGGGCGTGACGTTCCGGACGTCGAAGACCGTCGTCCGGTTCCGCGACGGACACGCGTACCTCCCGCGGGGCGACCGTCTCGTGCTAGCCGACGACGAGCAGAGGAGCGAGTTCTACCGGCTCCGGCGCCGCGAGAACGACGAGACGGACTTCGGCTATCCCCCGCTGACGTACACCGTCAGCGAGAGCGACCTGATGCCGCCCGTCTGACCTCCGGGACCGCCCCCGGAGCGGTCGCGTCCCCTAGGGTGCCGTCATGACCGACGACCAGGACTGGGAGCGCCGGGTCGCCGCGCTCTGGGAGCGCATCGACGAGCACGAGCCCGCCGACTTCCGGGACCGCGTGGCCGGGCTCGCCGCCGAGCGGCCGGACGGGGACCCCGCCGCCCTCTTCGAGCAGGGCGCCGCCCACGACTCCACCGGCCTGCCCGAGCAGGCCGTCGCGTACTACCGGCGCGCCCTCGACCTCGGCCTCACCGGACTGCGCCGCCGCCGCGCCGTGATCCAGATGGCCAGCAGCCTGCGCAACCTCGGCCGGCCCGACCGCGCCGTCGAACTCCTCACCGCCGAACAGGCCCTCCCCGCCGACCGGCTCGACGCCGACGAGAAGGCCCTCTCCGGCGCCGTCGACGCCTTCCTCGCCCTCGCCCTGGCCGACACCGGCCGCGACCGCGAGGCCGCCTCCCTCGCCCTGGGCGCCCTCGCGCCCCTGCTGCCCCGCTACAACCGCTCCCTCGCCCACTACGCCCGCGCGCTCCTCACCGCCCCCGACGGCTCCTGAGCGACGGTACGGCGAACCCGACCGTACGGCGGACGAGTTGACCCGTCCGTAAGAGAGCCGACACCCGCACTCGCTACCCTGGGGCCGACGGCGACGGAAGGCGGGCGGGCGTGGGCTGGCTGCGGCGGGGACCCAGGCGGGACGGCGAGGACGCGCCGAGGGATCCCGAGTTCGCGTACTTCTCCAGGGACGAGGCCGCGCTCTTCCGCGGCCGGGTCCGGGAGACCTTCGCCGAACTCGGCCTGGAGGTCACCGTCTACGCCGACCACGTCATCGACGACCGGGGCCGCCGCTTCGGCCTCACCAACCTCGCCGCCGTCTGCCACCAGGACCGGCGCGGCCCCCGCGTCTGGCCCGGTCTGATCCGCCGCCACGTCGAACTGGTCGTCCGGGCCATGGACGGCCCCTCCGCGCTCGACACCCTGCCGCCCGAGCAGATCCGCTCCCAGCTCTACCCCCGGGTCGTCAACGGCGACGGCATCGACGCCGCTGCGTTCGGGTACGCCAGGACCGTCGCCCCCGGCCTGTACGAGATCCTCGCCCTCGACCTGCCCGAGAGCGTCATGATGCTCACCGACGACGCCCTCGCCCGGCTCGGGGGCCACGCGCAGCTGCGCGACCGGGCCCTGCGCAACCTGCGCGGCCTCCCCGTCGAGGGCCACGAGACCGTCCGCGACGCCGACGGCATGTGCTTCGAGGTCGTCCTCGGCGACTCCTTCTACACCGCGAGCCGCGTCCTCGACCTCGACGGGGTCGCCCGCCGCGTCACCGGCCTGCCGCTCGGCGAGCACGGCGCCCTGGTCGCCCTGCCCTTCCGGCACCAGCTCGCCTTCCACCCCATCCGGGACACCTCCATCATCCCGGCCCTCGGCGCGATGGCCTCCTTCGCCGCCACCGGCTACGAGGACACCCCGGGCGCCATCAGCCCGTACGTCTTCTGGTGGCGCGACGGCACCCTCACCCAGCTCAGTGAGCACGACGAGGAGCGCGGCGACCTGCGGATCGTCGTCGGCGACGACTTCCAGGAGCTCCTGGAACGGCTCATCGCCCAGGGTCCCGACCGCCGCTGACCGGTCGCGTCCCGGGCCCCCGGCGGGCAGGATGCTGTACGTCCGGGACGCAGCGGTCCGTGAAGGAGCCCCCTCATGTCGAGTACCCCCGACGGCGCCACACCCCCCGTATCCGACGAGCCCGTCCCCTTCACCGCCGACGACTACCGGGCCCGGATGGCCCGCGCCGCCGAGTCCGCCGCCGACGCCGGGCTCGCGGGCCTGCTCGTCGCCCCCGGCCCCGACCTGGTCTACCTCACCGGCTACCGGCCCACCGCGATCACCGAACGCCTCACCGTCCTCGTCCTCGCCGCCGGACAGGAACCGGTCCTCGTCGTCCCCACCCTGGAGGCCCCCGACGCCGAACGGTCCGCCGGGGCCGCCGCGCTCACCCTGCGCGACTGGACCGACGGCAAGGACCCGTACGCCGTCACCGCCCCCCTCCTCGACGCCGAAGGCCGCTTCGGCATCAGCGACAACGCCTGGGCCATGCACCTCCTCGGCCTCCAGCAGCTCCTGCCCGGCACCTCGTACGTCTCGCTCACCGAGGCCCTGCCGATGCTCCGGGGCGTCAAGGACGCCCACGAACTGGCCCGGATCGCGGCCGCCGGAGCCGCCGCCGACCGCGCGTACGGCGAGATCCTCAAGGTGCGCTTCGAGGGCCGAAAGGAGACCGACGTCGCCGCCGACCTCGCCGCCCTGCTGCTGCGCTTCGGGCACTCCCAGGTCGACTTCACCGTCGTCGGCTCCGGGCCCAACGGCGCCAACCCGCACCACGAGGCCGGCGACCGGACCATCGAGCGCGGCGACATGGTCGTCCTCGACTTCGGCGGCCTCAAGCACGGCTACGGCTCCGACACCACCCGCACCGTCCACGTCGGCGAGCCGACCGACGAGGAGCGGCGCGTCCACGACCTCGTACGGGAGGCCCAGCAGGCCGGTTTCGAGGCCGTACGGCCCGGGGTGGCCTGCCAGGACGTCGACCGGGCGGCCCGCAAGGTCATCACGGACGCCGGCTACGGCGAGTACTTCATCCACCGCACCGGCCACGGCATCGGCGTCACCACCCACGAACCGCCGTACATGATCGAGGGCGAGGAGCTGCCGGTCGTCCCCGGCATGTGCTTCTCCATCGAGCCCGGGATCTACCTGCCGGGCCGCTTCGGCGTCCGCATCGAGGACATCGTCACGGCCACGGAGGACGGCGGGGCGCGCCGCTTCAACAACACCCCGCACGAGATGGCGATCGTGGAATAGCCGGGGCGGCCGGGGTCAGCCGTCCGACAGGACCACCGCCGACTCCGCCGGCACCCGCAGGACCCCGTCCTCCGTCGGCGGATCGACCGGCTCCCAGGCGGCCAGGACCCGGTCCCGGCCGTTGGAGCCGAGCGGGATCACCGCCGGCTCCTTGCCCAGGTTCACCGCCACCCGCAGGTCCCCGCGCCGGAAGACCAGCCAGCGGTCCTCCTCGTCGTACGCGACCTTCACACCGCCCAGGTCCGGGTCCGTCAGGTCCGGCAGCGTGCGGCGCAGCGCGATCAGCTCCCGGTGCCAGGCGAGCAGCCGCCGGTGCGGGTCCTCCTCGCGCTCGGTCCGGTCCAGGACCGAGCGGTCCCGGGTGGCCCGGTCCTGCGGGTCGGGCACCTCGTTCTCGTCCCAGCCGTGTTCCGCGAACTCCCGCCGCCTGCCCCGCCGCACGGCCTCCGCCAGCTCCGGGTCGGTGTGGTCGGTGAAGTACTGCCAGGGGGTCGTCGCCCCCCACTCCTCGCCCATGAACAGCATCGGCACCGAGGGCCCGGTCAGGACCAGGGCCGCCGCGCAGGCCAGCAGGCCGGGGGAGACCGAGGCCGAGAGGCGGTCCCCGAGGGCCCGGTTGCCGATCTGGTCGTGCGTCTGCGCGTACCCCAGGAAGCGGTGGGCGGGGGTCCGCTCCCGGTCCACCGGCCGCCCGTGGTGGCGGCCCCGGAAGCTGGAGTACGTGCCGTCGTGGAAGAAGACGTGCGTCAGCGTCTTGGCGAGCGCCGCGATCGGGGCCCGCGCGAAGTCGGCGTAGTAGCCCTGGGCCTCGCCCGTCAGGGCGGTGTGCAGGGCGTGGTGGAAGTCGTCGTTCCACTGGGCGTGCAGCCCGACCCCGCCCAGCGCGCGCGGGGTCGTCGTGCGCGGGTCGCCCATGTCGGACTCGGCGATCAGGAAGTGCTGGCGGCCCTGCTCCCGCGCCAGCTCGTCCACGGCCGCCGACAGCTCCTCCAGGAACGTCAGCGCCCGCGTGTCCGCGAGCGCGTGCACCGCGTCCAGCCGCAGCCCGTCGATCCGGTAGTCCCGCAGCCAGGCCAGCGCGCTCCCCAGGAAGTACGCCCGCACCTCGTCCGAACCGGGCGCGTCCAGGTTCACCGCCGCGCCCCACGGGGTGTGGTGGGTGTCCGTGAAGTACGGGCCGAAGGCGGGCAGGTAGTTGCCGGACGGGCCCAGGTGGTTGTGGACCACGTCGAGGACCACGCCCATCCCGAGCCCGTGGGCCGCGTCCACGAACCGCTTCAGGGCCTCGGGGCCGCCGTACGGCTCGTGCACCGCCCACGGCGCCACCCCGTCGTACCCCCAGCCCCACGTCCCCGGGAACGGGCACAGCGGCATCAGCTCCACATGGGTGATGCCGAGGCCCGCCAGCTCCCCGAGGCGCCCGGCCGCCGCGTCGAGCGTGCCCTCGGAGGTGAAGGTGCCGACGTGCAGCTCGTACAGGACGGCGCCGCGCAGCCGCAGCTTCGGGGCCTCGTTCCGCCAGGCGTACGCGGAGTGGTCCACGACCGCGCTGCGGCCGTCGGGCCCGTCGGGCAGCCGGCGGGAGCGCGGGTCGGGCAGCACGGGGCCGTCGTCCACGGCGAAGCCGTACCGGTCGCCGTCCCCGGCGGGCACCACGCCCGTCCACCAGCCGTCCCGCTCGGCGTCCCGCTCCAGGGGGTGGCCGGTGCCGTTCAGCTCCAGCGTCACCCGGTCACGGGCGTTCGGCGCCCACACCTCGAAGAGCACGGGAATCCCCTCGTCGTCTGAAGTCTTCTGACTTTCTTGAAGTCGTCGGAGCCGGTCGGCCGTGCCGGTGGCCGCGGCCGGTCACCGCGTCCATCCTGGCAGCCGGGACCCCCGCGTGCCCGGCGCATCTCCTACGCGGCGGGGCCCTTCTGGACACTTCGGGCCCGTCGGACCGACAATCTCGGGTGTGACGACCCCTTTCGAGCTTCCGGCGAACTCCCCTCGGCTGACCGACGCCGAGCGGGACCGCGCGCTGGTGCTGCTCCGTGAGGGCGCCGCCCAGGGCCGCCTCTCGCACGACACCTTCCTCTACCGGATGGAGCGCGCGCTCCAGGCCCGCCGGCCCGACGAACTCGACCTGCTCGTCGCCGACCTGAGGACCGAGGGGACCTGGACCCGGCGCGTGGTGGGCGCGGTGGAGCGGATGTCCGCGTTCACCGCGAAGCTCGGGCGCGCCTGGCACGCGGAGCGGCTGCCGAAGCTGCTCCTGCCGAGCCCCGGCCCGCACCCGCTGCGGATAGGCCGCGACCCGGTCAACGGACTGCGGCTCAGCCACGAGACCGCCTCCCGGCTGCACGCCGAACTCTCGCTCCAGGGCGGGATGTGGGTACTGCGCGACCTCGGCTCCACGAACGGCACCACCGTCAACGGGCGCCGGGTCACCGGCGCGGTCGTGGTGCGCCCCGGGGACGTGGTCGGGTTCGGTCAGATGGCGTTCCGCCTCTCCCGCGACTGAGCCCCCGTTCTTCCCCGTTCTTTCACGGACGAGCCCTCCGAAGATTCACCCGTTCGGCGGTGCACGGGTGGGCGGCGGGGAGCCCCGGATGGTGGGCTGGACCGGACGCGCGCCACGTTCTCCGGCCCGCGGCACCCACCGCCGACCGACAGGGGGCGTGATGACCGCAGAACCGACCCGAGGCATACGCGACGACCGGCCGGAAGGCCCGTACATCCGCGACGACCGGAGCACCCCCGACCAGCGGCCGGAGGGCCGGAGCACTCCCGACGACCGGTCCGAAAGGTCCGGCGGGGCCTGGGCCCGGCTGCCCGCCATGAACCCGGTCACCCCCTCGGCCGCCACCCCCTCGGGGCCGGAGCCGGGCCGCGCCACCTCCCCCGTGCGGACGGGACGCGGCGCCGCGCCCCTCCCCGGCCGCGTGCGCACCGCACCCGTGCCGGTCGGCGAGCCCGGCGGCGCCGGCGGGCGGACCGTCGCGCCGAGCCCCCTCGACCCCGGCGCCTCGCAGGACCCGCACGGCATCCACCGCAGGCTCCGCGAGGAGTTCCCGCTGACCTACGACCCGCTGCTGCGGGCCTGGGTCCTCAGCCGGTACGCGGACGTGGCCACGGCCCTCACCGACGGGCGCTTCACCCACGGCCACCGCCCCGGCGACCCGCCGTGCGCACGCGCCCACGTCGACGTCGACACGGCCGCGCTGCGGTCCGTCACCGAACGCACCGCGTACGTCCTCGCCCGCCGGATCGCCGAACGGCCGCAGGCCGACCTGGTCGCCGACTTCTGCCACTGGCTGCCCGCCGGCACCGTCGCCGCCGCCGTCGGCGTCCCCTACCGGGACATGATGCGGCTCGTCCGGGGCCGGGCGGCCGGGGCCCTCGCGGGGGAGTGCGGCACCCAGATCGCCGTACGCGAGAAGGCGCTCGCCTCCTTCCTCGGCAACGTCCTCTCCGACCCCGACCAGGTCGCCGCCCTCCGCGACGCGCCCGCCGCGCTCGTGGCCCGCGCCTGGACCGAGTCGCTGCGCCGCGACCCGCCCGTGCAGATCGCGGTCCGCCGCACCGCCTCCGAGGTCCCGGTGAGCGGCGGCACCATCCCGGCGGGCTCGTCCGTCGCGCTGCTCGTCGGTTCGGCCGGCCGGGACCCGGAGCGCTTCCGGGATCCCGACCGCTTCGACCCGCTCCGCGACGACCCGGGCCAGCTCACCTACGGCCCCGGCTTCTGCCCGGCCGTCCTCCTGGCCGGCATCGAGGCCGAGTACGCCCTGCGGGCCCTCTTCGCGGAGATGCCCCGGCTGCGCCTCGCCGACGGCTTCCGGCCCACCGCCGCGGGGCTCATCACCCGCGCCCCGCGCACCCTGATCGTCCGCCCCGGAGGCTGAGGCGCGACCCCGTCGCCACTGCTAGGGTGTCGTGCGCTCGTCAAGCGAGCCGTATTTAATACCACTTTCAACGGGGTTTGAAACATGAATAAGCGTCATATCCGCGCGCTCGCCGTCTTCGGCATCGCCGTCGTCGCCCTGACCGGTGCCCGCGGCTCGGGCGGTGGCGGCTGCGACAACCACAGCAGCTCCAGCTCCAGCAGCTCCAGCAGCTCCAGCGGCGGCAGCAGCAACCACGACAACGACGACAACGGCACCTCCGGCGGTTCCGTGTCCGGCGGTTCCGGCAGCGCGAACCAGGCCCTGCGCGACATCACCATCGACAAGTGCGCCTACGACGCGGCGACCAAGAACCTCACCGCGCGGATCACCATCAAGAACGACGGCGTGCTCGACTACGACTACGACGTCACGCTGAAGTTCAAGGGCGCCTCCGCGGTCTCCGCCACCGCGACCACCACCGACATCGCGGTCGCGGCGGGCGCATCCAAGAGCGTCGACGTGGCCACCGCGTACCCCGGCACCGGCGACGGCTCCGAGTACACCAAGTGCGAGGTCACGCGGGCCAGCCGCTCCTGACCCGCGGAAGGGGGGCGGGGACGCGATCCGCGCCCCCGCCCCCCTTCCGTCATCCCGCCTCGTCCGCGATCCGCGAGAGCAGCGCCACCGGCCGCTCCTCGAAGAGCTCCGCCAGCTTCAGCTCCGTCGCCGGGCCGCCGGTGAACTCCCGCACCCCGCCCAGGGCGTCGGCCCAGCGGCCCTCCGGCAGCACCAGCTCCGTGTCCTGCCAGCCGCCCGCCTCCACGAGCCGCAGCGGGAGCCGGGTCACCGCCGTCACCACCTCGCCCCCGCGCGCGAAGGCCAGGCAGTGGCCGGCGGCCGGCCCCTCGGCCGCCAGCGGCACGTACGCCCCGCCCGGCCCGAAGGCCTCCGGACGCTCGCGCCGCAGCCGCAGCGCCGCCCGGACCAGGGCCGTCCGGTCGTCGTCCGGACCGGCCGCGAACGGCGCCCGGTTGTCCGGGTCCACCAGCGCCCGGTACTCCCGCTCCGTGTTCTGGTACAGCTCCGGCACCCCCGGCATCGTCAGCTGCGCGAGCAGCGCGCCCAGCGCGTGGGCCCGGATGTGCGGCTCCAGGGCGAAGGCCGCCTCCGAGGCCGCCCGGAGCGGGATCCGGCCGGGCCCGGCCGCCGTGAACTCGGCCACCGCCCGCTCGTACTCCTCGTCCGGCTCGGTCCAGCTGGTCCGCAGCCCGGCCTCCCGCACGGACTTGAGGAGCGCGGGCACCAGCCGGTCCGCGTCCGGCGTGCCGAGCCCGAAGGCCGTCTGCCAGGCCGTCCACGCCAGGTGCTGGTCGGGCGCGGGCACCCCCGCCACCTCCCCGAGCAGCTCCGCCCACACCTCCGGGCACTGGGCGAGGACCGCGATCGCGGCCCGCACGTCCGCGCTCCGCTTGGTGTCGTGCGTCGACAGGACCGTGCCCGTGGCCGGCCAGTCCCGGGCGATCCGCAGGCAGTACGCGTGGAATTCCTCCACCGGCACCGCCGGGCGCCCCGCGTCGCCGCCCACCTCGTTGGCCGAGAGCAGCGGCGTGTACCGGTAGAAGGCCGTGTCCTCCACGGACTTGGCCCGCAGCGCCGAGGAGGTCTGCGCGAACCGGGTCCGGAACGCCCGGTGTCCGGGCCCGTCGCCCCGCAGCCCGAGCGCCAGGTCCCGTACGAGGTCGACCGCCGACGCCTCCTCCTCCACCGCGAACGCGGCCTTCGCGCCGCGCGCCGCCTCCGGGGTGATCACCTCCTCGCCGCCGGTCCGGTAGGTCCGGTAGACCGGCACCCGGACGAGCAGTTCCCGGATCGCGGTGCGCAGTGCCCAGGGCGCGTGGTCCCGCAGGGCCGGATCGGCGGCGCAGATCCGTTCCGCGATCCGGGTCAGCGCGGCCGTCTCGGCGGCCAGGTCGTGCCCGGCCACCTCGTACGCGGCGCGCCGCTCGGTCGCCTCCCAGCGGCCGCCCCGGTCGGCGGCCTTGCCGACGAACCCCCGGTACAGCTCGGCGAGCGTGTCGGCGCCCACGGGGTCGGTGAAGACCCCGTCGAGCCGCCGCAGCGCGTCGTACCCCGTGGTGCCCGCCACCGGCCAGGCCCCGGGCAGCTCCTCCGTACCGGTGAGGATCTTCTCCACCACCGTCCAGCAGCGCCCGCCGGTCGCCCCCGCCAGGTCCTCCAGATAGCCCTGCGGGTCCGCGAGGCCGTCCGGGTGGTCGATGCGCAGCCCCTCGACCACGCCGTCCGCGACCAGCTCCAGGATCTTCGCGTGGGTGGCCTCGAAGACCCCGGGCTCCTCCACGCGCACCCCGATGAGGTCGGAGACGGTGAAGAAGCGCCGGTAGTTCAGCTCGGTGCGGGCAAGGCGCCACCAGCCGAGCCGGTACCACTGGGCGTCCAGCAGCTCGTCCAGCGGCAGCCCCTCCGTGCCGGGGCGCAGCGGGAACTCCTGCCCGTCCAGGCGCAGCACCCCGCCGGAGACCCGGAACCGGTCCCGTACCTCCGGGAGCCGCGCGGGCAGCACCGGGAGCAGCAGCCGGCCGTCCCCGGCCGCCCAGTCCACGTCGAACCAGCGGGCGTACGGCGAGTCCGGGCCGTCGCGGAGGACGGCGCGCAGCGCGTGGTTGTGGACGGGGGAGGCCGCCATGTGGTTGGGCACCAGGTCCACGACCAGGCCGAGCCCGTGCGCCCGGGCGGTCGCGGCCAGGGCCCGCAGCCCCTCCTCGCCGCCCAGCTCGGCCCGTACGGACCGGTGGTCGGTGACGTCGTAGCCGTGGGTCGAGCCGGGCACCGCCTCCAGGACGGGGGAGAGGTGCAGATGGGAGACCCCGAGACCGGCCAGGTGCGGCACGGCGCGCTCGGCGGCCGCGAACGGGAAGTCCGGCTGGAGCTGGAGCCGGTAGGTGGCGGTCGGCAGGGCGGTGAGGCGCGAGAGCGGGGGAGGGGCCGGAAAGGAGGTCATGCGAACGTACGTACCCGGCTGGAGGGCTTCTCTGTCATCGCCTGCGCGTCCGCCCGTGCCCACCGCCCCGGATTCCCCCGAAAGGATGACGCCGAACGGCCCCGCCGGGTGACCGGCGGGGCCGTGGTCCTTACGCGGTACTCAAACGGTGCTCAGGCCGGCCGGCGCAGCACCGTCAGGCTGAGCGGCGCGAGCGTCACCCGCTCGCCGCCCGCCAGCTCCGGCCCCTCGTGCGGTGGCATGCCCTGCGGGTCGGAGGTGTCCACGACCGTGCGCCAGTAGTGGCCGTGGCTGTCCGGCACCGAGAACTCCAGCTCCTTCGACGAGGCGTTGAACATCAGCAGGAAGGAGTCGTCGGCGATCCGCTCGCCCTGCGTGCCCGGCTCCGAGATCGCGTTCCCGTTGAGGAAGACGGTCAGCGCCTGGGCGTGCGCCGCCTGCCAGTCCCGGGAGGTCATCTCCTCGCCCTCGGGCGTGAACCAGGCGATGTCGGTCAGCTCGTCGTGGGTGCCCTCGACCGGCCGCCCGTGGAAGAACCGGCGCCGCCGGAAGACGGGGTGCTCGCGGCGAAGCCGCACCATCGCCCGCGTGAAGCGGAGCAGGGTCGCCTCCGCCTCGCTGTTCTCCTTGGGCCACCGGACCCAGGACACCTCGTTGTCCTGGCAGTACGCGTTGTTGTTGCCGTCCTGCGTCCGCCCGAACTCGTCGCCGTGGCTGAGCATCGGCACGCCCTGCGACAGCATCAGGGTGGCGAGGAAGTTGCGCATCTGGCGGGCGCGCAGCTCCTTGATCCCGACGTCCTCGGTCTCGCCCTCCGCCCCGCAGTTCCACGAGCGGTTGTGGCTCTCGCCGTCCCGGTTCTCCTCGCCGTTCGCCTCGTTGTGCTTCTCGTTGTACGAGACGAGGTCGCGCAGGGTGAAGCCGTCGTGGCAGGTCACGAAGTTGACCGAGGCGAGCGGCCGCCGGCCGTCGTCCTGGTACAGGTCGGAGGAGCCGGTCAGCCGGGAGGCGAACTCCGCGAGGGTGCGCGGCTCGCCCCGCCACAGGTCCCTCACGCAGTCCCGGTACTTGCCGTTCCACTCGGTCCACAGCGGCGGGAAGTTCCCCACCTGGTAGCCGCCCTCGCCCACGTCCCACGGCTCGGCGATCAGCTTCACCTGGCTCACCACCGGGTCCTGCTGCACCAGGTCGAAGAAGGACGAGAGGCGGTCCACCTCGTGGAACTGGCGGGCCAGGGTGGCCGCCAGGTCGAAGCGGAAGCCGTCCACGTGCATCTCGGTCACCCAGTACCGCAGGCTGTCCATGATCATCTGGAGCACGTGCGGGGACCGCATGAGCAGCGAGTTCCCGGTGCCGGTGGTGTCGAAGTAGTGCGCGGGCGCGTCGTCCACGAGCCGGTAGTACGAGGGGTTGTCCAGGCCCTTGAAGGAGAGCGTCGGGCCCAGGTGGTTGCCCTCGGCGGTGTGGTTGTAGACCACGTCGAGGATGACCTCGATGCCCGCCTGGTGCAGCGCCCGGACCGCCGACTTGAACTCCAGGACCTGCTGGCCCCGGTCGCCCCAGGACGCGTAGGCGTTGTGCGGGGCGAAGAAGCCGATCGTGTTGTAGCCCCAGTAGTTCGAGAGCCCCGCGTCCGCGAGCCGGTGGTCGTTCACGAACTGGTGGACGGGCATCAGTTCGAGCGCCGTCACCCCCAGCTCCTTCAGGTGCCCGATCACCGACGGGTGCGCCAGGCCCGCGTACGTCCCCCGCAGCTCCTCGGGGAGGTCCGGGTGCAGCATCGTCAGGCCCTTCACATGGGCCTCGTAGATCACCGTGTGGTGGTACTCGGTGCGCGGACGCCGGTCGTCGCCCCAGTCGAAGTACGGGTTGACCACGACCGAGGCCATCGTGTGCGGGCCCGAGTCCAGGTCGTTGCGCGCGTCCGGCTTCCCGAACGGGTAGCCGTACACCGCCTCGCTCCACTCGATCCGCCCCGACATCGCGCGCGCGTACGGGTCGAGCAGCAGCTTCGCCGGGTTGCAGCGCAGCCCCCGCTCCGGGGCGTACGGGCCGTGCACCCGGAACCCGTACCGCTGTCCGGGCATCACGCCCGGCAGATAGGCGTGCCGCACGAACGCGTCGGTCTCGCGCAGCTCCACCGCCGTCTCCGAGCCGTCGTCGTGGAGCAGACACAGCTCGATCCTGTGGGCGGCCTCCGAGAAGACCGCGAAGTTGGTTCCCGCACCGTCATAGGTGGCGCCCAAGGGGTACGCCTGTCCCGGCCAGACCTGCATGGATACGACTATTCCTCTTCTGTCCGGGTTTTTCTGGATGGTCTTCGGCCAGATCCTGCCCGAAAGAGCGGCCGGCTCCTAGGACTTCGCCGTGTCCTACCGGGTGACCGACGACCGGAGGGGGACAGGATGGGAAATGTGTACGAAATGACATCCCGCCACCCGGGGGAACGGACAACCCGGGAGACTCCGGACGGACCGCTTCCGGGGTCAACATCGGGTTCCGCCGCGTCGCCCCGGCCGGAGGGCGGCGACCGGCGCCGTTCCACCCCCGGGGCCTTGTCGGCACCCGGGGGCGCAACCGCTATGAATCAGCTCACTCCACCCGATCTCGCCCCACGGAACAAGCGCTTCCGGCTTGGCAGTTGAGGAAGGAGCCCGCCGATCCTGCTGCACCGCCTCCCGCTCCCGGAGTACCCTTCCTTGATCGTTGTCGGAGTGGTCGAAACGAGCGTCCAGGAGCAGAAGGCGGTGCGCGGGTGAGCCCGGGAGGTCTGGAGCTGCCCCCAGGGGACGCGGACCGGGACGGCGGTCCGGCCGGCCCCGCCGAGGCGCCGCCCGGAGCGGCCGCACCCCCGGGGGCCGGCGTGCCACCGGGCGCGGGCGCGCCCCCGGGCGCCGGTGCGCCGCCCGGCACGGTCGCCGTGACCAGGCCGGTCGAGATAGGGGCCGAGCTCGACTGGGACGCCGAGGCCTGGAGCGAGGTCCGCACCCGGGCCCAGCGCGCCGGCCGCGCCTACATCTGGCTGAATCTCGTCGAACAGCGCCTGCGGGCCGTCGTCGCCGCCGTCCTGCGGCCCGTGTACGAACCGGTCCACGGCGAGGAGTGGGTGGTCGCCGCCGCCGGACCGGCCGGACAGGAGTGGGTGCAGCGCGCCGTCGCCGTGCGCGAGGTCTCCCGCCGCAAGGGCTACCTCCTCGACCCGGCCGACGACAACGTGCTCAGCTTCCTCACCCTCCCGCAGCTCCGCGAGCTGATGGTGCAGCACTGGCCCTGCTTCGAGCCCTACTTCGACGACCGGCGCGAGGTCGAGCTCGCCCTGGACGAGCTGGAGGTCACGCGCAACGTGGTCTCCCGCAACCGGGCCCTCTCGCTGACCGTCCTCGCCCAGTCCGAACGCGCCTCCGCCCGCATCCTGGAGATCCTCGGCAGCGGGGCCGGGGTCCCGTCCGCCGACCGGCTGCCCGTGGACGCCGTCGAGGACCTCGTCGGCGACCGGTACGCGGACGTGGTGCAGGTCCACCCCGACCGGGTCCGGCTCCAGCGGCAGCTGCCCGCCGAGGACCTCTTCGGCGGCGCCCGCCGCCTCGACGCCACCGGCATAGGCCTGAACCTGCTCGTGCAGAACTTCTCCGGGCGCCGCATGGTGCGCCTCGCCGAGTCCGGCTGCCGGACCCGGCTCCTCTTCCTCAACCCCGCGAGCAGCGCGGTCAAGCGCCGCGAGCGGGAGCTCGGCCTGAAGAAGGGCGAACTGAGCCGTTCGGTCGAGATGAACATCCTGCACATGCGCCGGGTCCGCTCCAAGCTCCGCGACCCCGGCGCCTTCCAGATCCACGTCTTCGACGAGACCCCCCGCTTCACCGCCTACCTGGTGGACGGCGACGGCCCCGACGGGGTCGGCGTCGTCCAGTCCTACCTGCGCCGCGCCCGGGGCATGGAGGCACCCGTCCTCGTGCTGCGCGGCGGCGGCCGGAACGTGGTCCGCCACGGCCAGCACGCCCGCGACGGGGACCACGGCCTGTTCGAGACGTACCGGGAGGAGTTCGAATCGGTCTGGCTCGACTCCCGGCCCGTCTCCTGACCCCCGGGGGGAAGAAGGGGGACCCGAGGCGGTTGTCAGTGCCGCGTGCGAGGGTGGTCAGTACCACGGGGGAGATCACGTAAGGAGGACCCGATGGCTTGGCACGGCGAGACGCTGGTCGGCTTCGACCTGGAGACGACCGGCACCGACCCGCTGGAGGCCCGCATCGTGACGGCCTCGGTCGTGGAGGTGGACGGCGGGGGGAGCGTCGCCCGGCGGCGGGACTGGCTCGCCGACCCGGGAGTCGGCATCCCCGACCAGGCCGCCGCGATCCACGGCATCACCACCGAGCGCGCGACGGCCGAGGGCCGGCCGGTGCGCGAGGTGGCCGACGAGATCGCGAAGGCCCTCACGGGGTACTGGGAGGACGGCGTCCCGGTCGTCGCCTACAACGCCTCGTTCGACCTCACGCTCCTCGCCGCCGAGCTGCGCCGCCACGGGCTGCCCTCGATGGAGGAGCGGCTCGGCGGCACCGGGATAGGCCCGGTCGTCGACCCGTACACCATCGACCGCGCCGTCGACCGCTACCGGCGCGGCAAGCGGACCCTGGAGGCGGTCTGCGGGGAGTACGGCGTCGTCCTCGAATCCGCCCACGAGGCCGCGGCCGACGCGCTCGCCGCCGTCCGGGTCGCCGTCGCGATAGCCGAGCGGCACCGGCGGGTCGCCGACCTCGACCCGGCCGAGCTGCACGCGCGCCAGATCGACTGGTACCGCGCCTGGGCCGAGGACTTCCAGGCCTTCCTGCGCCGCAAGGGCGACGCGGAGGCGGTGGTCGACACGGCGTGGCCCCTGCGCGACGCGGTGGTGCCGGCGCGCTAGGGCCTGTCCGGCGGATCGGGGTCGGACAGGCCCTAGTTCTCCTTGAGGAAGGAGAGCAGCAGCTCGTTCACCTTCTCCGGCCGGTCGAGCTGGAGCCAGTGGCCCGCGTCCTCGACCCGCTCGTAGCGCCAGTCCCCGGCGACGTGCTCGCCCGTGCGGGACATCGAGCGCTCGGTGAGGAAGCGGTCGCCCGCCGACCAGACGCCCATCACCGGAACGGCCTCCGGGAGCGGCGGCGCCGACCTGTCCGCGCCGAACAGGACCTCGGGCGGCAGCCCGGCCCGGTAGATGTTCAGCGCGGCCGTCAGGGCGCCCGGCGCGCGCAACGGCTCGATCACGGACTCCGCGTCCGGGTGCTCGGCCAGCATCTCGCGCAGCTGCGCGAAGTCGTTCCGCGCGAGCCAGTCCTCGGCGACCCCCGCGAGCTGGAACAGCAGCATGTACCAGGAGCGCTGCCGCTGCTCCCAGCCCGCCTCCAGGTTCGCCGTCAGGTGTCCCACCGACAGCAGGGTCAGGCTCCGCACCCGGTCCGTCACCGCGTGGGCGAGGCCCTGGGCCACGCCCGAGCCCCAGTCGTGGCCGACCAGGTGGAAGCGGTCCACGTCGAGCCGGGCGAGGAGTTCGAGCAGGTCGCCGACGTGCTTCGCCGGGTGGTACGCCTCCGGGCCGCCCTCCGGCCGGTCCGACGCGCCGAAGCCCCGCAGGGTGGGGGTCACGCACCGGAAGCCCGCCGAGGTCAGGGCCGGGACCTGGTGGCGCCACAGGTGATGGCTGTCGGGGAAGCCGTGCACCAGCAGGACGACCGGCCCCTCGCCGCTCACCTCGACGTCCAGCGTGACGTCCGACAGCTCCACCCGCATGGCAACTCCCTGGTCAAGGCGCCCGGTTCGACGGGATCATGATGACAGAACGGGCGGGGCGTCAGGACGGGCGGGGCGTCAGGACGGGTGCGCCGTCGGGGGCCGGGCGCCGGGGCGGGCCGGGTGCCGAGGCGGGCCGAGGCGTCAGAACGGGTACCAGCGCACCTCGGGGTCGCCGTCCCGCAGCGAGGCCACCCGTCGTTCGAACTCGGCCAGCGCCTTCGGGTTCGACGGCGCGTGCTGCGCGACCCACGCGCAGCTCGCGGTCTCCCGCGCCCCGCGCAGCACCGCGCACCCCTCCCACTCCCGCACGTCCCAGCCGTACGCCTCCGTGAAGGCGTCGTACGCGGCCGGGTCGAGGCCGTACCGGTCCCGGGAGAGGGCCAGGACGACGAGGTCGTGCTCGCGCAGGTCCGAGGAGAAGGTCTCCAGGTCGACCAGGACCGGTCCGTCCGGGCCGACGTGGACGTTCCGGGGCAGGGCGTCCCCGTGGATCGGGCCCGGCGCCAGACGCGGGGTCAGGGCGGCGGCCGCCGGGGCGAAGGAGTCGCGCCGCTCGCGCAGGAAGGCCGCGTCCGCCGGGTCGATCGCGTCCCCCGCGAGCCGCAGCCACCGCTCGACCCCGCCGAGCAGTTCGCGGCGGGGGAGCGCGAAGCCCTCCGGCTCCGGCAGGGCGTGGACCCGCCGGAGCAGCGGGGCGAGGTCCCGGGGCTCGGGCGCCCGGACCGCCGGCGGCAGCCGGTGCCAGAGGGTGACGGGGTGTCCGGCCACCAGCCGGGGCTTCTCCTCCGCCGCCCGCACGGCCGGGACGCCGGCCTCCGCGAGCCAGGCGGCGAGCGCCAGCTCGCGCTCCGCCCGCCCGAGCAGCTCGGCGTCCCGGCCGACCTTCGCCACCAGGTCGCCCACGGCGAAGACCGCGTTCTCCCCGAGCGCGAGGAGTTCGGCCTCCCCGGCCGGCAGCCCCGCCCCGTCCAGGACCTCCCGTGCCCGCGCCTCGTCCATCGACCTCTCCCTCACCTGACCTGTGCGTTCGCGTCGAAGTCTCGCATCCGCCAGGGCACCCGTCCGCTATCGGCGCAAATGAACGGTTCGCGGACGGCCCGTCATTACGAAACCTTGTTGAAAAAGTCACAGTAGGGTGAAGGCCCTTCTCCCGCTCCCCTCCATCGACCAGTGTTCGAACCGGCCACCGTGCCGCCCCCCACGAGGCGCGGTGGCCTTTCCGCGCCCGGACCGGTCCCGGGGCCCTAGGTTGGGGCCATGACGCAGAGATACGCGGCGCTGCTCCGGGGCATCAACGTGAGCGGGCACCGGAAGGTCCCCATGGCGGAGCTCCGCGCCCTCCTCGAAGGCCTCGGGCACCGGGACGTCCGCACCCACCTCCAGAGCGGGAACGCCGTCTTCACCACGGACACGGGCGTCTCGGAGGACGAACTCACGGCCGCGCTCGAAGAGGCGATCGAGGACCGGTTCGGGTTCCGCGTGGACTGCCTCGTCCGGGGCGGCGCCTACCTCGCCGCCGTCGCGGAGGCCTGCCCGTTCCCCACCGCCGGGATCGAGGGCAAGCAGCTCCACGCCTTCTACTTCTCGGGCCCTCCCGACGTGGAACGCTTCGCCGCGATCGACCAGGAGGCCCACCGCCCGGAGGCCTTCGCCCTCGGCGACCGGGTCCTCTACCTGTACGTCCCCGACGGCCTCGGCAGGTCCCGGCTCGGGGACGTCGTCTCCCGGCCCTCCCTCTCCAAAGGCCTGGTGGTCACCGCCCGCAACTGGAACACGGTCCTCAAACTGGTGGAGATGACCCGGGAGGACTGACGGCCGGCGGGCGGCGCACCGGGGCGTGTCGCCCGGAAAGCGCTTCGGCGGGCTCCGGTAGCTTGCGATCATGGGAAAGCCCGACCGTCCGTGCCCCTGCCGCCGACCCGGCAGAGGATTCCGAGAGGGCACGCCGGGAGGCCGGGTGCGGCGGAGGCTGGTCTCCCTGTCGCTGTGCGCGCTGTCCTTCCTGGCGGTCATGGGGACGGCGGCCCCCGCGGCCGGGGCCGCCGTCCCCCGTTGCCGCGTCGGGGCCTACGTCACGGACCTCTACGGTCTGGAGGTCTCGCCCAGGACCATCAACGCGGACTTCTGGCTGTGGAGCGTGTGCCCGACCGCCGACCTCGACGCCACCCGGCGCCTGGAGTTCGTGAACGCGACGAGCGTCACCCGGGGCGACAGGTCCGTGGAGAAGGTCGGCGACGCGTACTGGTCCCAGGTGAAGGTCTCCGGAACCTTCCGGCAGGAATTCGACCTGAGCGAGTACCCGTTCGACCGGCAGGACGTGACCATCCGGATCGAGGACGCCGAATACGACGCCTCCCAGTTCACCTATGCGGCCGACACCGGCGAATCCGGATACGACCACGCCATCAGCCTCGGCGGATTCAAGATCAGGCACTTCGGCGTCGAGGTGGTCACGCACACCTACCGGACGTCGTTCGGGGACCCCCGGATCAGCCACGGAGAGGACAGCCGGTACAGCCGGTTCGTCATCGGCCTCGAACTGGAGCGGGACGACCTGGCCGGGTTCATCAGACAGGCCTGGCCCGCCTACGTGGCCTTCCTCATCTCCTTCGTCTCCTACTGGATCTGGACGGCCGACTTCATCGCCGTCCTGGGGGCACGTCTCGGAATCCTGGGCGCGTCCCTCTTCAGCGTGGTCCTCAGCATGCGCGCCGCCAGCCTGACGGGGACCTCCTTCGGGGTGACCCTGGTCGACCAGATCCACCTGGCCACCCTGCTCTACACCCTGGTCGGCGTGGGCTGCACCTCGTACATCCTCTGCCGATGGGCCGACCCCGAGGGGCGGGCCCCGGTACGGCGGACGAACACGGTCGTCGCCGTGTCGACCACGGCCGCCTACCTCGTCGCCAACGCCGTCAGCATCGGCCTCGCGGTCACCTAGGCCCTGACCCCGGTGAACGTGTGGGTGATGCCCGTCTGCCAGCCCGGCTGCGGGAGCGTCCGCACGTGCGTGAAGCCCGCGCGGCGCAGCCGGGCGGTGAAGGCGGGCGCCGTGTCGAAGCCGAGGACGCTGTGCCACAGGTGCCGGTAGAGCGCCCCGTCCCCGTGGCGGCGGCCCCACGGCAGGACGACCGCGCCCATCACCGCCGACCACACCGCCCGGTCTACGGCCCGGCCCCCGAGGGCGTACTCGTGGACGACCAGGCGCCCGCCCGGCCGCAGGACCTCCCGGACCCGGGCGAGGACCCCGTCGGGATCCACGACGTTGCGGAACAGATAGGCGGCGAAGACCGCGTCGTACGGGCCCCGCACCCCCGCCTCCGTCATGCCCTCCACCGGCGCGTGCACGAAGGAGACCCCGGGCGGCCACGGCTTGTCCCGCGCCCGGTCGAGCATGCCGGCGGACGCGTCGACGCCGGTGACGGACGCCCGGGGCGCGGCCCGCAACAGGGCCCGCGTCGACGCCCCCGTACCGCAGCCGAGGTCGAGCACCGACCACCCCCGGCCGCCGTCGGACAGGGCCAGGCGGCGGGCGGAGCGCAGCAGGTGCCGGTGGTAGCCGGGGCTCGCCGAGGTCATCCGGTCGTAGGTCCCCGACGCGTGGTCGAAGGCGCGGGCGAGGTCGGCGTCGCGCAGCAAGGTCATGGACCGCTCCTCCGTCGGGACCCCGTACCCGGGCTCGCTCGCAGTGTCGCCCGACACGGGCACGGGCGCGGGCGGCGCCGGGCGGTGATTGGGCCGGGCGGCCCAAGAAACGGTGCATCCGATCCCCCCGGCGGTACTGAATGACCCGTGAGGACGAAGAGATGCCGCCCGGCGAGCGAGGGGTGAACCGATGCGCGTGCCCGATCCACTTCAGGTAGACGAGGGGGTGCCGGCCGCCGTCGAGGAGCACCTCGCCGCCGTACTCCGGCGGCGGGCGGCCGACGCGGCGGACGCCGACCCGGACTTCGCGGCCGACATCGCCGACCGGGTCGCCGCCTTCGCCCTGGGCGGCGGGAGGCGGCTGCGCGCCGAGTTCCTGTGGTGGGCGATGCGCGGCAGCGGCGGCGGGGCGTGCGAGACCCCGGCCGCCCTGGGGGTCGCGGCCGCCCTCGAACTCGTCCAGACGTGCGCCCTGATCCACGACGACGTGATGGACGGCTCGCCCCTGCGCAGGGGTCGCCCCTCCGTCCACGTGCAGCTCGACGCGCGGTTCGGCACGGGGGAGCGCGCGCTGCCCTGCGGCACGTTCGGCGGCGCCGCCGCCGTCCTCGCCGGCGACCTGGCCCTCGCCTGGGCCGACGACGCCTTCGCCGAGGCCGTCGCGGGGCTGCCGTCGGCGCCCCGGGCCGCCGGGGTCTGGCGGGTGATGCGCACGGAGATGGTCGCGGGCCAGTACCTCGACCTGCGCGCCCAGGTCACGGGCGACGCCTCGGCCGACCGGGCGGCCCGCACGGCCGTCCTCAAGACGGCCCTCTACTCGATGGGGCACCCCCTGGCCCTGGGCGCCACGCTCGCCGGAGCGCCCGAGGGCACGGTCCGCGCGCTCCGCGAGGCCGGGCGGTCCGCCGGGCTCGCCTTCCAGCTCCACGACGACGTGCGGGGCGCCTTCGGCGACCCGGCGGCCACCGGGAAGCCGGTCGGCGAGGACATCCGGGAGGGGAAGGCGACGTACCTCCTGGCCGTCGCCGGGGAGCGGTGCGCCGAGCTGGGGGACCGGGCGGGCCTCGGACTCCTGGAGCGGATCACCGGCGGAGCCCGTACGACCGAGGAGGACGTGCACCGCGCCCTCGACCTGCTCGTCTCCTGCGGGGCCCGCGACCGGGTCGCCCGGCGGGTCGAGGAGCTGTGCGTCCGGGGCGCGGAGACGGTCGCGCGCGCCGGGCTCGCGCGGGACGCGGCGGACCGGATCGGGGAACTCTTCGGGGCGGCCTGCGGACTGGAGGCGGGCACCGGCCGCGCCGCCGCACCCGCCCCGCCGGCCCCGGAACCCGGCCGCACCCCCGCCTCGGCACCGGAACCACCCGGGCCGCCCGCCCCACCCGTACCCGCCGTCCCGCCCACCCTCCCCGCTCTCATCGGGGAGGTCCGGTGAGGACGATCACGGGACCGACGGACCACGTCGTCGTGGTGGGCGCGGGGCTCTCCGGGCTCGCCGCCGCCCTCCACCTCCTCGGCGCCGGACGCCGGGTGACCGTAGTCGAGCGCGACCCGCTCCCGGGCGGCCGGGCCGGCCGCCTCGACCTCGGCGGCTACCGGACCGACACCGGGCCGACCGTCCTCACCATGCCCGACCTCCTCGACGAGGCCTTCCGGGCGGTCGGGGACTCCCTGCGCGCCCGCGTGGACCTCGTCCCCCTCCACCCCGCCTACCGGGGCCTGTTCGCCGACGGCACCCGCCTCGACGTGCACACGGACCCCGACGCCATGGAGGCGGAGGTCGCGGCCTTCGCCGGCCCCCGCGAGGCCGCGGGGTACCGCCGGCTGCGCCGCTGGCTGGAGGAGCTGTACGTGCTCCAGAAGCGCCGCTTCATCGACGCCAACTTCGACTCGCCCGTCCAGCTCCTCCACCCCGACCTCGCCCGGCTCGCCGCCCTCGGCGGCTTCGGTCGGCTCGACCGGGCCGTGGGCCGCTTCCTGGCGGACGAGCGGCTGCGGCGCGTCTTCTCCTTCCAGTCCCTGTACGCGGGCGTGGCGCCCTCCCGGGCCCTGGCCGCCTACGCGGTGATCGCCTACATGGACACCGTCGCCGGGGTGTACTTCCCGCGCGGCGGCATGCACGCCGTACCGGCGGCCATGGCGGACGCGGTGGTACGGGCCGGCGGCGCCGTCCGGTACGACGAGCCGGTCACCGCGCTCGAACGCCGGGGCGAGCGCGTCACCGCCGTCCTCACCGAACACGGCCGGATCCCCTGCGACGCGGTGGTCCTCACCCCGGACCTGCCCGTCGCCTACGGCCTCCTCGGGCGCGAACCCCGCCGCCCCGTCCGGCTGCGGCATTCCCCGAGCGCGGTCGTGATCCACGCCGGGACGGACCGCACCTGGCCCGAACTCGCCCACCACACGATCTCCTTCGGGCACGCGTGGGAGGGCACCTTCCGCGAACTGATCGACCGGGGGCGCCTGATGAGCGACCCCTCGCTGCTCGTCACCCGCCCCACGGCCACCGACCCCGCCCTGGCCCCGCCCGGCCGCCACCTGCACTACGTCCTCGCCCCCTGCCCGAACACCCGCGTCGGACCGGACGCCGCCCACTGGGGCGACCTCGGCCCGCGCTACCGCGACGCCCTCGTCCGCGAACTCGAACGCCGGGGCCTGGACGGCTTCGGCGACGCGATCGAGGAGGAGGCCCTGGTCACCCCGGCGGACTGGACGGCGCAGGGGCACGCCGCCGGCACCCCTTTCTCCGCCGCCCACACCTTCGCCCAGACCGGCCCCTTCCGGCCCCGGAACCTGGTGCGGGGCACGGCCAACGCCGTCCTCGCCGGCTGCGGCACCACCCCCGGCGTCGGCGTCCCCACCGTGCTCCTCTCCGGGAAGCTCGCGGCGGCCCGGATCACCGGCGGCCCCGCCCGCCCCGGCCGCCGGCGCCCCGCGCCACCGGAGGCGGACCGGACGCGGGTGCCCGGAGCGAGCGGGGCCGCGCGATGACGGCCCGGGAGCTGGACGCCGCCGGCATCACCGACCCGCGCCTGCGGGCCGCGTACACCGCCTGCCGGCGCCTCAACGCCCGTCACGGCAGGACGTACTTCCTGGCCACCCGCCTCCTGCCCGTCGACCGGCGCGCGGCCGTCCACGCCCTGTACGGCTTCGCGCGGCGCGCCGACGACATCGTCGACGACCTGGGCACCGACGCCACCACGGAGGAGCGCGCCGCCGCCCTGGACGTCCTGGAGAGCCAGTGGCGGCACGCCGTCCAGGGCGGGGAGGTCCGCGAACCGGTCGTGATGGCGGCGGCCGACGCCCGCGCCCGCCACCACATCCCCGAGCGGCACTTCACCGACTTCCTGGCGTCGATGCGCAGCGACCTGACGGTCGAGCGGTACCCGACGTACGCCGACCTCCACGCCTACATGCACGGCTCGGCGGCCGTCATCGGGCTCCAGATGGTCCCCGTCCTCGGGACCGTCGTCCCCCGCGCGGAGGCCGAGCCGTACGCGGCGGCCCTCGGCCGGGCCTTCCAGCTCACCAACTTCCTCCGGGACGTGGGCGAGGACCTCGACCGGGGGCGCGTCTACCTGCCCCTGGACCTCCTCGCCGCGTACGGCGTCGATCCCGACCTGCTGATGTGGAGCAGGATGACCGGCTGCCGGGACCCCCGGATCACCGCCGCGCTGCGGGCCGCCGCCGCCCTGACCCGGGGCGTCTACCGAGAGGCCGAGCCCGGCATCGCCCGGCTCGCCCCCGTGTCGGCGCCCTGCGTCCGCACCGCCTTCGTGCTGTACCGGGACATCCTGGGGGCCATCGAGCGCGACGGGTACGCGGCCGTGCACCGCCGGGCGGTCGTCGGGCGCCGCCGCCGGGCGGCCGTGGCGGCGCGCGGCCTGGCTGCCGCCCTCGCCGCCCGCACCCTGCCGGGCGGGGCCCTTACCACCCCCGTCGTCCCGGCCCTGTCGCGCACGGACGTGCGCAGGACGTGGGCGAGGAACGGGGCCGAACTCGACCGCGCGACGGGGGCGACGGAGACGACCAGTACGACGGGCACGACCAGTACGACGGGCACGGCGGGCCCGGCGGGAGGCGGCGAGCGGTGAGTGCGATGCGGAGGCCGGAGATCCCGCTGCGGCTGCGCCGGAACGCCGTCCCCTGGGAGCGGCAGCGGCCGACCTGGCGGGACGCCAAACCGGCCCTGATCGCCGAGGCCCTGGACCGCGCCCGGACCCGTCCCTCGGGCAACTGGTTCGTCGTCGGCGCCAGCCGCGACCTGCGGGACGGCCGGCCGCTCGGGCGGACCGTCGCGGGCACCGAGCTGGTCCTGTGGCGCGACGCGGAGGGGACGCCCCACGCGGGCCCGGGCGCCTGCCCGCACCTGGGGGCGCCGCTCAAGGACAGCGTCGTGCGGTGCGGGACGCTGATCTGCCACTGGCACGGACTCGCCCTGGACGGCGGCCCCTTCGCGGGCTGGGCGCCGTGGCCCGTGCACGACGACGGACTGCTGCTCTGGGTCAGGCTGGACCGGGCGGGCGGCGAGGCCCCGACGGACCGGCCCTTCGTGCCCGAGCGCCCTCCGGCGGCCGGAGCGGTCGGCGCCGTCTACACGGGCGTGGGGACGTGCGAGCCGGAGGACGTCGTCGCCAACCGGCTCGACCCCTGGCACGGCGCCTGGCTCCACCCGTACTCCTTCGTCGACCTGGAGGTGCTGCGGACCCCGACGGAGGAGGACGACGCGCTGGAGGTGGAGGTGTCGTTCAAGGTGGCCGGGCGGGTCGTGGTGCCCGTCCGGGCCGTGTTCACCGCGCCGGACCCGAGGACGGTCGTCATGCGGATCACGGCGGGCGAGGGGGCGGGGTCGGTGGTCGAGACGCACGCCACGCCCCTGACCCCGGCGGGTGCCCGGCGCCCCCGCACGGCCGTCGTGGAGGCCGTCGTCGCCGGTTCGGACCGGCGGGGCTTCGCCCTGGCCCGCCTGGCGGCCCCGCTCCTCCGTCCGGCGATGCGGGCGGCGGCGGGCCGCCTGTGGCGCGACGACCTGGCGTACGCGGAGCGGCGCTGGTCGCTGCGGGCGCGGGGGCTGTTCCCGGGCTGACGTACGGTAGTGGGGCCCGGGACTTCCCGTACGGCGGCGGGCCCCGGCCCCGTACAGCGGCCCGTTCAGTACTCCCCGTACGCCCGCGCCACCGCCCTCAGCACCGCCGACCGGCCGCGCCGGGGCACCGTCCACAGCGTCTGCCCCCGCAGTCCCCAGCGCCACAGGTGCGCGTTGGCCGCCAGGAAGCCCGTCGTGGCGGCCCGTTCCATCAGGGCCACCGGGAGGTCGGTGCGGACCAGGTCCCCGGCGACGGTGACGGTGGGGTCGGGGGTCTCGACGGCGGGCCGGTCCGCGTGGCTCCCGACGGCGAAGAGCGGGCAGTCCTGCCGCCATTCGTCGCGCCGGTCGACGATCCGCGCGGCGGCCGTCTCCGGGTACACGCGGTGCAGCCGCTCGACCAGCTCCCGCGCGACCGGCTCCGGACCCGCCGCCGCGTCCGCCGCGTAGGCGTGCAGCTCGACCACGGAGCCGCCTGTCTTCCCGGCCCAGCGGGCGGCCTCGCCCTCCCACCGGTCGAGGACGCTGACGTTGTCCAGCGGGCCGTGGCCGCCGGTCCCGAGGAAGCCGGGCCGGTCCGGGGCGACGGGACGGTCCAGCCAGAGCCGGGTCACCAGGAACGGCGGGGCCGTGCGCAGCGCGGCGACCCGGGCGCGCCAGGCCTCGTCGCACAGCGTGGGCGAGGCCGCCGCGACCGTCCGGAGCCCGGCGGTGTCGAGAGCCAGGACGAGCGCGTCGAACCGCTCCGTACCGCTCGGACCGTGCACCAGGTGGCCCCCGCCCGGCGCGCTCTCGACCCCGGCGACGGGGGCCCCGGCGCGGATGTCGACGCCGTGGCCCTCCAGGTAGCGGGCGAGGGGGTCCCACAGGGCCTGCGGATAGGGCTCGTCGGGCACGTCGAAGAGCAGCCCCTCGGAGGAGCCCAGGAAGTAGATGTGGAACATCAGGGCGAGTTCGGCCGCCGACAGCTCCCCGGGGTCGGCGAAGAAGCTGCGGGAGAAGACCTCGAAGGCGAGGTGCCGGGCCTTCTCCGGGAAGCGGATCCGGTCGAGCAGTTCCCGGGCGCTCATGTCGTCGTACCGGTCGTGGACGCCGGGCAGGCGCACGTCCAGGAGCGGCAGCGCCGCCCGGGGGTTCATCCGGGCCAGGTCCCGCACGCCGAAGCTGGGGCTGAGCGCGGCGAAGCCCAGGGCGCTCCACGGCGGTGTGCGGGGGACGCGCGCGAAGCTGTCGTACAGGCCCGAGCCGTGCAGCAGGGGGTAGTCGGGCAGCGGCCGCAGCCGCTCCAGGCCCGGATCGACGCGCCTCAGCAGCCCGCGCAGGTTGTAGTACTGCCGGAAGAAGGCGTGGAAGCCCCGGCTCATCGTCGCGGCCGAGCCGTCCGCCAGCTCCACGGGCCAGCCGGCGAGCCGCCCGCCGAGCGACGCCTCGCGCTCGTACAGGGTGACGCGGACCCCGCGCTCCGCGAGGACGGTCGCGGCGGCGATGCCCGCGATCCCGCCCCCGACGACGGCGCAGCGCGGGCCGTCCCGGTCCGCCCGTTCCCGCCCGGGGTGCGCGGGCAGGACGACCGCCCGACGGTCACGACCGCGACGCGGGACCGGGGTGGTGGGGAGTTCAGAGCCGGTCATCGGGGGCCTCCTGGTGCGGTCCCGGGCGGGGGCGCCGGGGGAGTAGGGGTACTTCGGCCGCCGTGCGGAGCATGGCGGGGACGGGCGTGCGCAGCCCGATGGAGAACTCCTCGGCCGGGCCGGTGGCGCCGTCCAGGAAGCGGAGCAGACGCTCGCAGGGGACGCGGGCGAAGAGGCCGGTGAAGAAGGCCGGGCCGTCGATCCGGCCCGTGTCGAGACCGCGCAGCAGCACGGAGTCCATGGCGAGCGCCCGGGCGGAGTACGCGGGCGGAGGCACCGGGCACCGGCCCCCGTGCAGGGCGTCCGCGACGGCCCGGGCCTGCCGCTGGATCGCCGCGAAGGCGTACCCGGTGGAGGGCCGGACGGCCCCGCCCGCCGCCCCGATCCGGAAGACGTGCCGGCCCGCCCTGCGGGGGTGGCGCCCGTCGCTCATCGGGATGACGCCCTGCTCGGTGCCGAGCACCCGGAAGGGGCCGAGCCCCAGCACGTCCCGGGTGTACCGGTCCAGGGCCCGGTCGTAGGCGGCGGTCGTCAGCGGGGCCCGGCCGAACTCGGTGTACTCGACGAGGGCCTCGTACGGGCTGACGGGGAGGACGTACCCGAAGGAGAGGCCGTGTGCGGGCCGGGGCGTGCGGAAGTCCATCAGCTCGACGGCGTCCGGCGCGAACACCGGCCGTTCGGCCCGTACGAACCAGCCGCGGAAGTGCTGGAGCAGCACGGTCCGGGCGGGCGGCGCGACGGCGGGCGGCCGGGAGTCGAAGACCCAGCGGGCCGGGAGCCGCGAGACGGACCCGTCGGCCTTACGGCAGACCACGACGGCGCCCTCCGGCCCGTCGGCGACCTCCTCCACGACGGCCTCGACCCGGCGCAGCGCGGAGAGCCGGGGCCGCAGGCCCCGCTCGAAGTCCCCGGAGCGCAGCATCTTGTACCGCAGGCGGCCCAGGGACCGCACGGGGCCGGACCCGTCGGGCCCCCGCACCCGCAGCCCGCCCCAGCTCGCGGTCAGGAAGGAGTCGTACGGGCCGGGGCCGGCCTCCCAGAAGCACCAGGTCCGCTCCGGGGGCCGCAGCGGTCCCGGTGGCGCCTCCACGAGGGTGACGCGGGGGACGGGGACGCCGTCCGGGGGAGCGAGCAGCCGCCACGCGAGGGACAGCCCGGCCGCGCCGCCCCCGACGACGACCACCTCGGCGCCGGTGTCCATGGACGCCCGTCACCTCCCTCACGTCGCCTCGGAAGCGGTCCCGGTGGGTGTACCCGGGAACGCGGGGCGATGCGTGGCCCCGTGCTGCATTCGGCCCATACGGGGGCGGCGGATGCGCGAGGAGGAGAGGTGTCGGAAAGTCAGACGGCCGCGGCCGTCACCCGCTCGGCCGCCCGCGTCGCCCCGTCGTAGCGGGCGAGCAGCAGCCGGGCCAGCTCGGGCGAGGGGCCGAGGACGTCCGCCAGGACGTCCGCCTCCGCCGCGCCCGCGGCGATCCGGTCCGGGAGGCGCCCCGGCGCGATCACGTACGGGGCGACCGCCACCCGCCGGACGCCCGGCTCGGCGCGCAGCACCCGTACGGCGTCCTCCGTACGGGGAAGGGATGCGGAGGCGAACGCGGGCCGCACGGAGCACCAACCGGTGCGCCGCAGCTCCCGCGCCGTTTCTGCGATCACCGCGATCGCCTCCGGGTCTGTGGAGCCCGCCGAGGCCAGGACGACCCCGGTCGCGCTCTTGTCGCCGGGCGCGAGCCCGGCCTCGTACAGCCGCCGTTCCACCGCCGCGACGAGCAGCGGCGACGGGCCCAGGACCTCCGCCTGCCGGATCCGCAGCGAGGCGGGGGCCTGCCGCAGGACGGCCGGCACGTCCGCCTTCGCGTGGAAGGCCCGGGTCAGGAGCAGCGGCAGCGCCACCACGTCCCGTACCCCCTCGGCGGCGAGCCGGTCCAGGACCCCCGTCACCGACGGCAGGTTGAAGTCCAGGAACGCCGTCTCCACGCGCAGCCCCGGCCGCAGCGCACCGGCGCGGCGCATCAGCGCCTGGACGGTGGCCGCGTGCCGCGGGTCGCGGCTGCCGTGGGCGATCACGAGAAGGACGGGACGGTTCATGGGGGTTCAGAGCTCACTTCACCAGCAGGCCGCGGCTGCGGAGCACCCACCGCTCCAGCGGGCTGAAGATCAGCAGGTCGATCGCGATGCCGACGATCAGGATCAGCAGGATCGCCAGGAACACGCCGGGCAGGTCGATGTTGTTGCGCCCGTTCTCCAGGAGCTGGCCCAGGCCGAGGCCCAGGTCGGGGGAGGAGGCGATGATCTCCGCGGCCATCAGCGAGCGCCAGGAGAACGCCCAGCCCTGCTTCAGGCCCGCCAGGTAGCCGGGCAGCGCGGCCGGCAGGACCACGTGCCAGGTGCCCTTGAGGCCGGTGGCGCCCATGGTGCGGCCGGCCCGCAGGAACAGCGGCGGGACCTGGTCCACGCCGGACACCAGGCCGTTGGCGATGGACGGGACGGCGCCGAGCAGGATGACGGTGAACATCATCGCGTCGTTCAGGCCGAACCAGAGCACGGCCGGCGGCACCCACGCCACCGAGGGCAGCGACTGCAGACCGGACAGGATCGGGCCGATCGCGGCGCGCACGAACTTCACCCGGGCCACGAGCAGGCCCAGCGGGGTGCCGATGGCGAGGGCGAGCAGGAAGCCGGCCAGGCCCCGGGACACGCTGGTCCAGATGACCTCCAGGAGGGTGCCCTGGAGCCACATGTCGGCCAGGCCGTCCCACACCGCGGACGGCGCGGGCAGCTTGGTCTCCTCGGTGATCCCCGCGGAGACGAGGACCTGCCAGACGGCGAGGACCAGGGCGACGGCGAGGGTGGGCGGGAGGACCTTCTTGACGAGGACCTCGCGGACCGGGGTGCGGCGGACCTCGACCGCGTCCAGGGCGTCGAGCCCGGCCTCCAGGCCGGCGAGGTCGTCCGCCTTGGCCTTCGGGGCGGTGTCAGTGCTGGCCATGGCGGCGGATCTCCCCACGCAGGTGTTCAGTGATCTCGACGGACAGCTCGGCCACGTCCGCGTCCTCGATGCGGCGGGGCTGCGGGATGTCCACGGTCCATTCCTTCGCCACCCGGCCGGGCCGGGAGGAGAGCAGGACCACGCGCTGGGCGAGGCGCACGGCCTCGCGCACGTTGTGGGTGACGAAGAGGACGGAGAGGTTCGTCTCCTTCCAGATGCGGGCCAGCTCGCCGTGCAGCACGTCGCGCGTGATGGCGTCCAGGGCCGCGAACGGCTCGTCCATCAGGAGCAGCTGGCTGTCCTGGGCGAGCGACCGGGCGAGGGCCACCCGCTGCCGCATGCCGCCGGACAGCTCGTGCACCCGCTTGCCGTACGCGCCGCCGAGCCGCACCAGTTCGAGCAGCCGCTCGGCCTCCGGCCGGCGCTCGGCCCGGGGCACCCCGCGCAGCCGCAGGGCCAGTTCGATGTTCTTGCCCGCGGTCAGCCACGGGAAGAGGGCGTGCTCCTGGAACATCAGGGCCGGCCGGCCGCCCGGGGTCTCGATGGACCCCTGGGTCGGCCGGTCGAGTCCCGCCACCAGGTTGAGGAGCGTGGACTTGCCGCACCCCGAGGCCCCCAGGATGGTGACGAACTCGCCGGGTGCGACGTCGAGACTGACGTCGTCCAGGACGAGCTGGGTACCGGCCGGGCCGGAGAAGGACTTCGAGACGTGCTCGATCCGGGCGGAGTGCGTCTGCTCCGCTGCGATGCCCTCGGCCGCCTTGGCGAGCGTCGTGGCCATGGTCGTCACCTCCTGGGGTTCGTGGATGCGCCGGCGCGGGTTACTTGGCGCCGAGGCCGGCGTCGGAGACCTCGGGCTTGCCCGCGGCCTTCAGCACCTTGTTGAGGAGCGTCAGGTCGTAGATGCCGGCCAGGTCGGGCTGCTCGATGAGCCCGGCCTCGACGGCCCATTCGGACTGGGTCTTCAGCGTCGCGGCCAGCGGGTCGTCGGTGATCGCGATGCTGGGCCACGCCGGGTCGATGACCTTGGCGTCCAGGGGCTTGCCGCTGAGGCCCTTCAGGGCCGCGTTGGCGGACTCCTTCGCCTTCTCCGGGTTGGCGTTGATCCACTCGTTGGTCTTCACCGTCCCCTTCAGCACGGCCTCGACCACGTCCGGGTGCTCCGTGAGGAACTTCTGCGACACGATGACGTTCGTGATCACGAACTTCTTGTCGGGCCACAGGGCGGTCTCGTCGAGGAGGACGGATCCGCCCTGGGAGACCAGCTTGGACGCGGTCGGCTCGGGGACCCACGCGCCGTCGATCGAGCCGGACTTGAAGGCGTCCGGGGTGACCTTGTTGTCCGTGCGGACGACCGAGACGTCACCCTTGCCGGACTCCGGGTCGACCTTCCAGCCCTTCTCGGAGATCCAGTTGAGGAGCGCGACGTCCTGCGTGTTGCCCTTCTGCGGGGTGGCGATCCTCTTGCCCTTGAGGTCGTCCAGGGTCTTGATCCTGTCCGGGTTCACGACCAGCTTCACGCCGCCGGAGGCGGAGCCGGAGACGATCCGCAGGTTCTTGCCCTTGGACTTGACGTACGCGTTGATGGAGGGCGAGGGGCCGATGAAGCCGATGTCGAGGGAGCCGCCGTTGAGCGCCTCGATCTCGGACGGGCCCGCGTTGAAGGTCTGGGGCTTCAGCACCGTGCCGCCCAGCTCCTTCTGGATCAGTCCGTCCTGGACGCCGATCAGCGCGGTGGCGTGCGTCAGGTTCGGGAAGTAGCCGATCCGCACCTCGGAGGCGGAGAGCTTCTTCGCGCCGGCCGCGACGGGCGCCTTCTTGTCGGCGGACTCGTCCTTCGGCGCCTGCGAGCCGTAGCCGCAGGAGGCGAGCGCGCCGATCAGCAGGGGCAGGGCGGCGGCGACGACGCCGCGGCGCAGGGTCTTACTCGTGGTGCGGGCGTTTCCGTTGGCAGACACGGGAGGCGTTCCTCTCGGCACGTGGTCTCATGACGCACGTCTTCGGCGGTGGAGCGGGGGCGGGTACGGCTCGTGGGGGGTGCGGGCGCGCATGCGGTGCGCGTACGTCATCGCGCACATCGCGCCACCCCTCCCTGGCCGCTGCCGAGGGTGCCGCTGCCTACGCGGCCACCTTCCTTCGCGAAAGTGGCGTACACGTTCCGGGCCATCAGAAGTCCCAACCCTCCTCGTCGTCCGCGACCGCGACGGCCTTGGCGGTGGCGAAGGACTCGCCCGCCATGCCGGCCGCGAGCGTGGTGCCGTCCGCCGGGTCGATCAGCAGGAACGAACCGGTGCGGCGGGAGTCCGCGTACGCGTCGAGCGCCAGCGGCTCGGCGGTGCGGACCACGACCCGGCCGATGTCGTTGGCGACCAGCTGCCCGGGGTCCGGGTGCTGGGAGAGGTCGTCCAGGGTCAGCCGCGAGGGGATCTCCTTGACGATCGCCTTGACCGTACGGGTGGTGTGCTTGAGCAGGACCCGCTGGCCGACCGCGAGCGGCCGGTCCGCCACGTGGCAGACGGTCGCCTCGACGTCCTGGCTGGTGGCCGGGGCGTCACCGGCCGGGGCGAGCAGGTCGCCGCGCGAGATGTCGATGTCGTCGGCGAGCCGGATCGTCACCGACTGCGGCGCCCACGCGATGTCGACGGCCTCGCCGAGCGCGTCGATCGCCGTGATCGTGGAGGTCTTCCCGGACGGCAGTACGGTGACCTCCTCGCCGACCCGGAAGGCGCCGGCGGCGATCTGACCGGCGTAGCCCCGGTAGTCGGGGTGCTCGGCGGTCTGCGGCCGGATCACGTACTGCACGGGGAACCGGGCGTGGCAGGCCGTCAGGTCGTGGCTGACCGGGACCGTCTCCAGGTGCTCCAGGACGGTGGGACCGCCGTACCAGTCCATGTTCGCCGACGGCTCCACGACGTTGTCGCCGGCGAGCGCCGAGATCGGGATCGCGGTGATCTCCGGGACGCCCAGCTCGGAGGCGTACGTCGTGAACTCCTCGGCGATGGCGGCGAAGACGGGCTCCGCGTAGTCGACCAGGTCCATCTTGTTCACGGCCAGGACCACGTGCGGGACGCGGAGCAGGGCGGCGACGGCGGCGTGCCGGCGGGTCTGCTCCACGACGCCGTTGCGGGCGTCGACCAGGACCACGGCCAGCTCGGCGGTCGAGGCGCCGGTGACCATGTTCCGGGTGTACTGCACGTGCCCCGGGGTGTCGGCGAGGATGAACCGGCGCCGGGGCGTGGCGAAGTAGCGGTAGGCCACGTCGATGGTGATGCCCTGTTCCCGCTCGGCCCGCAGGCCGTCGGTGAGCAGCGCCAGGTCGGGCGCCTCCTGGCCGCGGGAGCGCGAGGCGTGCTCCACGGCCTCCAGCTGGTCGGCGAGGACCGACTTGGAGTCGTGCAGGAGCCGGCCCACCAGGGTGGACTTGCCGTCGTCGACGGAACCGGCGGTCGCGAAGCGCAGCAGGGTGGTGGCCGCCGTCAGGTCGGCCGACTGCTCGGTGGACGTGCTCATTAGAAGTACCCTTCGCGCTTGCGGTCTTCCATCGCGGCCTCGGACATCTTGTCGTCGGCGCGGGTGGCGCCCCGCTCGGTGAGCCGGGAGGCGGCGATCTCGGCGATCACCGCGTCGAGCGTGGTGGCGTCGGAGTCGACGGCGCCGGTGCAGGACATGTCGCCGACGGTCCGGTAGCGGATCAGCCGGGTCTCGACCGTCTCGGTCTCCTTCGGGCCGCCCCACTCGCCCGCCGTCAGCCACATGCCGTTGCGGGCGAACACCTCGCGCTCGTGCGCGAAGTAGATCTCCGGAAGCTCGATCCCCTCGCGCTGGATGTACTGCCACACGTCCAGCTCGGTCCAGTTGGACAGCGGGAAGACGCGGACGTGCTCGCCGGGGGCGTGCCGGCCGTTGTAGAGCTGCCACAGCTCGGGGCGCTGGCGGCGTGGGTCCCACTGCGAGAACTCGTCGCGCAGGGAGAAGACGCGCTCCTTGGCGCGGGCCTTCTCCTCGTCGCGGCGCCCGCCGCCGAAGACGGCGTCGAACCGGTGCTGCTGGATGGCCTCGGTCAGCGGCACGGTCTGGAGCGGGTTGCGGGTGCCGTCGGGGCGCTCGCGGAGCTTCCCGGCGTCGATGTACTCCTGCACGGAGGCGACGTGCAGCCGCAGGCCGTGCCGCTCGACCGTGCGGTCGCGGTACTCGATGACCTCGGGGAAGTTGTGCCCGGTGTCGACGTGGAGCAGCGTGAACGGCACCGGCGCCGGCGCGAACGCCTTCAGCGCCAGGTGCAGCATGACGATGGAGTCCTTGCCGCCGGAGAAGAGGATCACCGGCCGCTCGAACTCGCCCGCCACCTCGCGGAAGATGTGCACCGCCTCGGACTCCAGGGAGTCCAGGTGCGACAGCGCGAACGAGCCGTCGGTCGTGTCGTGGACGTGGGCGACAGTGGTCACAGCAGGCCCTTCTCGGTGAGCAGCGCGTGGAGCTGCGCCGCGGACTCCTGCACGGTCTGGTTCTGGGACTCGATCCGCAGATCGGGGGCCTCGGGGGCCTCGTACGGGTCGTCGACCCCGGTGAGGCCGCTGATCTCGCCCGCCGCCTGCTTGGCGTACAGGCCCTTCACGTCGCGGACGGAGCAGACGTCGACGGGGGTGGCCACGTGCACCTCGACGAAGGCGGTGCCCTCGGCGTGGTGGCGCTTGCGGACCGCCTCGCGGCTGTCGGAGTACGGGGCGATGACCGGCACCAGGACCTTCACGCCGTGCGAGGCGAGCAGCTCGGCGACGAAGCCGATCCGCTGCACGTTGGTGTGCCGGTCCTCGCGGGTGAAGCCGAGGCCCGCCGAGAGGAACTCGCGGATCTCGTCGCCGTCGAGGATCTCGACGCGGTGGCCCTCGTCGCGCAGCCGTCCGGCCAGCTCGTACGCGATGGTGGTCTTGCCGGCGCTCGGCAGGCCGGTGAGCCAGATGGTGGCACCGGTCACGTGGTTCTCCCGGGAGGTCGCTGAAAGGGGATGAGGGGTCGTGGTCATCAGCCGTGCAGTCCGCACTCGGTCTTGCCGCGGCCCGCCCAGCGTCCGGCGCGGGCGTCCTCGCCCTCCAGGACCCGGCGGGTGCAGGGGGCGCAGCCGACGGAGGCGTACCCGTCCATGAGGAGCGGGTTGGTGAGGACGCCGTGCTCCGCGACGTACGCGTCGACGTCGTCCTGGGTCCAGCGGGCGATGGGCGAGACCTTGACCTTGCCGCGCTTCTCGTCCCAGCCGACGACCGGGGTGTTCGCCCGGGTCGGGGACTCGTCGCGGCGCAGGCCGGTGGCCCACGCGCGGTACGAGGTCAGGCCCTCCTCCAGGGGGGCGACCTTGCGCAGCGCGCAGCACCGGTCGGGGTCGCGGTCGTGCAGCTTCGGACCGTACTCGGCGTCCTGCTCGGCCACGGTCTGACGCGGCGTCAGGGTGATGACGTTGACGTCCATGACGGCGTCCACGGCGTCGCGGGTGCCGATGGTCTCCTCGAAGTGGTAACCCGTGTCGAGGAAGACGACGTCCACGCCGGGGCGGACCCGGGAGGCGAGGTGGGCGACGACCGCGTCCTCCATGGAGGAGGTGACGCAGAAGCGCTCGCCGAAGGTGTCGACGGCCCAGCGGAGGATCTCCGTCGCGGAGGCGTCCTCCAGGTCGCGGCCGGCCTGTTCGGCGAGTGCCTTGAGGTCGGCCGCGGTGACGTCCTGAGAGACCGTCATATCTATTCCCCTCCAGAAGGTTTGCCCGAAGCGCCCGGGGCGAGCAGCCCCAGGAACTTCAACTGGAAGGCCCGGCTGCACGCGGCGCATTCCCAGGCGCCGTGACCCTGCTCGTTGGGACGCAGGTCCTCGTCGCCGCAGTAGGGGCAGAAGAACGGTGCGGCGCGCTCGCTCACGACAGCGCCTCCTCGGAGGCCCGGGCCGCCCAGGTGGCGAAGCGCTCGCCGGTCTCGCGCTCCGCCTGGAAGCGCTTGAGGACCCGCTCCACGTAGTCGGGCAGCTCGGCCGCGGTGACCTTGAGGCCGCGGACCTTGCGGCCGAAGCCGGCCTCCAGGCCGAGCGCGCCGCCCAGGTGCACCTGGTAGCCCTCGACGCGGTTGCCGTCGTCGTCCAGGACCAGCTGGCCCTTGAGGCCGATGTCCGCGACCTGGATGCGGGCGCAGGCGTTCGGGCAACCGTTGATGTTGATGGTCAGCGGCTCGTCGAACTCCGGGAGGCGGCGCTCCAGTTCGTCCATCAGCGAGGAGCCGCGGCCCTTGGTCTCGACGATCGCCAGCTTGCAGAACTCGATGCCGGTGCAGGCCATCGTGCCGCGCCGGAAGGGCGAGGGGGTGACCCGCAGGTCGAGCGCCTCCAGGGCGGCGACGATCGACTCGACCCGCTCCTCCTCGACGTCGAGGACGAGCATCTTCTGCTCGGCGGTGGTGCGGACCCGGCCGGAGCCGTGCGCCTCGGCGATCTCGGCGATCTTCGTCAGGGTGGCGCCGTCGACGCGGCCGACGCGGGGCGCGAAGCCGACGTAGAACCGGCCGTCCTTCTGCCGGTGCACGCCGACGTGGTCGCGCCAGCGGCCGGCGGGCTGCTCGGGGGCCGGGCCGTCCGTCAGCTTCCGCTTCAGGTACTCGTCCTCCAGGACCTGGCGGAACTTCTCCGGGCCCCAGTCGGCGACGAGGAACTTCAGGCGGGCGCGGTTGCGCAGCCGCCGGTAGCCGTAGTCGCGGAAGATCGAGATGACGCCCTCGTACACGTCGGGGACCTCGTCGAGGGAGACCCAGGTGCCGAGGCGGACGCCGAGCTTGGGGTTGGTGGAGAGGCCGCCGCCGACCCAGAGGTCGAAGCCGGGGCCGTGCTCCGGGTGGTTCACGCCGACGAAGGCGATGTCGTTGATCTCGTGCGCCACGTCGAGCAGCGGCGAGCCGGAGACCGCCGACTTGAACTTGCGGGGCAGGTTCGAGAAGTCCTTGTTGCCGATGATCCGGCGCTGGATCTCGTCGATGGCGGGCGTGCCGTCGATGATCTCGTCGGCGGCGATGCCGGCCACGGGGGAGCCCAGGATGACGCGCGGGGTGTCGCCGCAGGCCTCGGTGGTGGACAGGCCGACCGCCTCCAGGCGGTTCCAGATCTCGGGGACGTCCTCGATGCGGATCCAGTGGTACTGGACGTTCTGCCGGTCCGTGATGTCGGCGGTGCCCCGGGCGAACTCCTCGGAGATCTCGCCGACGACCCGCAGCTGCTCGGTGGTCAGCCGGCCGCCGTCGATGCGGACCCGGAGCATGAAGTACTCGTCGTCCAGCTCCTCCGGCTCCAGGACGCCCGTCTTGGTGCCGTCCAGACCCTGCTTGCGCTGGGTGTAGAGGCCCCACCAGCGCATGCGTCCGCGCAGGTCGTTGGGGTCGATGGAGTCGAACCCGCGCTTCGAGTAGACCGTCTCAATACGTGTCCGCACATTGAGACCGTCGTCGTCCTTCTTGAACTGCTCATTGCCGTTCAGGGGGGTGAAGTGCCCCGCGGCCCACTGGCCCTCGCCACGGTGACGTCCGACCTTGCGGCGGGCGGCGGCGGGGGTGCGGTTTTCCGGGGTGGCGGCCATGGCGTTTTGTCCTTCGGGACTGCGAGAGGGCGGCTCTGACCTGCACACTCGCGCTCGGGTCAGAGGGTGGCGCGACAGTGCGCAGCAGGGTGGGGCAGAGTCGGGTGGAAAGAGTGATCGCGGCGGTGCTGGTTCTCTCAGCGCGCCGGACAGATGGCGCTGGACATGCGGCCGAGGTCGACGTGCCGCCGACTCACCAAGGCAATTCCAGTTCCAGACATGGCGGAAGCGTGTCACGGGACTTTGGAACCAGTCCAGCATCGTCCAGTATATGGACATTGTCGTCTCGTTCGGTGAGACGGTGTGTTCTGGGTCACGCGAAGGGGGCCGGGGAGCGGCTCCTTCCGGACCCCTCTCCCCGGCCCCCTTCGCCGGCCGGTCTCAGGCGTACGCGCCGGGCCACGGGCCGGGCGTCTCGGTCTCCTCGGCCTGCTCCACCTTGGTGTCGAACAGCCGGAAGCCGCGCCGCTCGTAGTTGGCCATGGCGTGCGGGCCGTCGAGCGAGCAGGTGTGCAGCCAGACGCGCCCGGTGGCCTCCCGGCCGGGCCAGCGGTCGGCCAGGTCCCAGGCGCGGGCCGTCGCGTACGACAGGAGGTGCCCGCCGATCCGGCGCCCCCGGAAGGCCGGGATCAGCCCGAAGTAGACGATCTCGACCATGCCGTCGGCCTGGGCGTCCAGCTCCACGTACCCGGCCGGCGTCCCCTTCTCGTACGCCACCCAGATCTCGGAGCCCGGCTTCTCCACGATCTCCTGCCACTGCTTGTACGTCAGGGACAGGCGGTCGGACCAGCGGATGTCGCCGCCGACGGCGGTGTAGAGGAAGCGGCTGAACTCCGCCGACGGCACCTCGGCGCGCCGGACCACCACGTCGCCGCCCTCCGGCGGGGCGGCGGGGCGCAGGTCGGACGGGGAGGTCTGTTCGAGGGACCAGGTGGTGAGAGTGATGCTCATGGAGCCATCGCATCATGCGGAGCGCGAGATTCCCAGGGCGGCCCCTGGAGGCAGGAGGGAGGCGGGGAGGGACGGGGAGACGGGTGTCCGCATGGTGGACAGAAGCCTGCCCCGCCCTCCCCGCCGGGCCCCGGACCGCCGGCTACCCCCGTACCCCCGCCCGTACCGCCGGTGCCGTCGAGTGCGGCAGCAGGTCCGCGGGCGACTCCGGGCGCAGGACCTCCACCGCCACCTCCTCGCGGAAGCGGTACGGGCGGTGGGCCAGGACCCCCGCGAGGGTCCGGCGCACCCGGGACATCTCGGCCCGCACGGTCACCGTCCTCGTACGGTCCCCGAACACGTCCTCCGCCAGCTCCGCCGCCGTCCGCCCGTCCCGGTGCAGCGCCAGGACGTACAGCAGCTCGGCGTGCCGGGGGCTGAGCTCCTGCTGCCAGCCGCCCGCGGGGCCCGAGACGGACACCGTCCAGCGGCGCGGCCGACTCAGGTCGAGCACCACCCGCTGCACCGCCCCCGCGTCCGCCTCCCCGGAACCGGACCCGGCCCCGGTCTCCTCCTCGACCCGCAGCAGCCAGCCGCCCGGCAGCGGCTCCACCGCGCAGGTCCCGAGCGAGGGCAGCCAGACCCGGCCGGCACGGAAGGACTTGGGCAGCGGGATCCGGTCCACCGGCGCGAGCCCGGTCACCGCCGCCGTCCAGCCGTACGCGTCCACCGCGACGGCCCGGCCCCCCACCCGGCACAGGATCGGCGCGGCGACCGCCCGCAGCCGCTCGACCGACCGGCGGTGCCGCTCCCGCATCTCGGCCTCGGCGAGCTGCGCCACCGAGTCGACCAGGGCCAGCATCGCCGGGTGGAAGGTGGACGCGGGGCCGCTCACGTCGAGGATGCCCAGGAGCCGCCGGTCGCGCGGGTCGCGCACGGGCGCGGCGGCACAGGTCCAGTTGTGCAGGGTGTGCAGGTAGTGCTCGGCGGAGTGGACCTGCACCGCCCGGCCCAGGGCGAGCGCCGTGCCGACCGCGTTGGTGCCGGTCGTGTGCTCGGTCCAGGCCGCGCCCTCCTCCAGGCAGATGCCGTTCGCCCGCCGCAGCACCCCGGAGTTCCCCTGGCGCCACAGCACCCGGCCGTGCTCGTCGGTGACCACCATGATCTGGAGGGAGGCGTCGGCGATGCCGGCGAGACCGCCGGTCAGGGTCTGCATGACCTCGGCCAGGAGCGTGGTCCTGCGCCGCTCCTCCAGCTCGTCGCGGTGCAGCAGCACGCTGCTGGTGCCCTGGTCGGGGTCGAGGCCGAGCCGGACCATCCGCTGCCAGGACGCGTCGATGACCGGACGGGGCGCGATCGGCGGCGTCCGGCCCGCCAGCGTCTCCTCGCGCACCCGGTGCAGCAGCCGGGTGGCCCGGGCGGCGTCCATGGCGGCCAGCCGCTTCATGTCGAGCTGCGTGTTCTTCATCGGTCTCTCCCAGCCACCCGGGGTGCTGTATCGGTTCTGCACGGGGCAGACGACCGGAGTTCCGCGCGGGAGCGGGCGTCCGGAGCGCCGATGCCCATCGTGCCGCCCGGGACGGGTCGGCGAGGCCCGGTTCGGGTAATCCTGCAACCCTTTGCAACTCTCGCCCGCACCCGCCCCCCTGGGCGAGCCTTGGGCGAGCGGCGGGTGGTGCCGTGTCGGCGCAGCACCACCCCCGCTTTTTCGCGTGTACGGGCACAGGGGGCACGCCCGGCGCCCGCGCACGTACAGGTGCAGCCAGGCCCGACGCCTACACCTCCACCCGCGCCCGCTCCACCACCGCCCGCAGGTCCAGGGTGTGCGGCAGGGTGCCGAAGGCCGCGCCGCCGTCCCCGCCCAGCCGCGCCGCGCAGAACGCGTCCGCGACCTCCGGCGGGGCCCACCGCACGAGCAGCGCCCCCTGGAGCACCAGGGCCATCCGCTCCACGAGCCGCCGCGCCCGCGCCTCGATCCCGTTCAGGTCGGCCAGTTCGGCGAGCAGGTCCCGTACCGCCCGGTCGAAGCGGTGGTCCGCGCCCCGCGCCGCCCCGACCTCCCGCAGGAACGCGTCGAGCGAGAGCGGTTCGGTCCGCAGCACCCGCACCACGTCCAGGGCCTGGACGTTCCCGGAGCCCTCCCAGACGGAGTTGAGCGGCGACTCCCGCAGCAGCCGGGGCATCCCGGACTCCTCCACGTACCCGTTGCCGCCCAGGCACTCCAGGGCCTCGGTCACCACCGGCGTACACCGCTTGGTCACCCAGTACTTCGCCACCGGCACCGCGATCCGCAGCAGCGCCCGCTCCCGGTCGGCGTCCGCCCCGCCGTCCTCGGCCGCGTCGTACGCCGCCGCGAGCCGCATCCCGAGGACCGTCGCCGCCTCCGACTCCAGGGCGAGGTCCGCGAGCACGTTCCGCATCAGCGGCTTCTCGGCCAGCGGCCCGCCGAAGGCGCTCCGGTACGCGCAGTGGTGGACGGCCTGCGCCACCGCCTGCCGCATCAGCGCCGCCGAGCCGAGCACGCAGTCGAGCCGGGTGGCCGCCACCATCCCCATGATGGAGCGGATCCCGCGCCCCTCCTCGCCGATCCGGCGCGCCCACGTCGTCCCGTCGAACTCGACCTCGGCCGAGGCGTTCGAACGGTTGCCCAGCTTGTCCTTCAGGCGCTGGATCGCGAAGGCGTTGCGCGAGCCGTCCGCGAGCACCCGGGGCACCAGGAAGCACGTCAGGCCCGCCGGGGCCTGCGCCAGGACCAGGAAGGCGTCCGACATCGGCGCCGAGCAGAACCACTTGTGCCCGGTCAGGACGTACTCGCCCGCCGCCGCCAGCGGACGGGCCTCCGTCGTGTTCGACCGCACGTCGCTGCCGCCCTGCTTCTCCGTCATCGCCATGCCGAGCAGGGCGCCCGGCTTCTCCACGACGGGCAGCAGCGCCCGCTCGTACACGTGCGAGCGGGCCGCCGGCTCCCAGACCTCGGCGAGCTCCGGCTCGATCCGCAGGGCGGGCACGGCGGCGTGCGTCATCGACAGGGGGCAGCCGTGCCCCGCCTCCGCCTGCGTGGCCACCAGGAACCCGGCGGCCCGCCGCACGTGCCCGCCGGGCCGGCCCCAGGCGTCGGTCAGACCGGCCGATACGGAACGCCCCAGGAGCCGGTGCCAGGCGGGATGGAAGTGGACCTCGTCGACCCGGTGGCCGTACCGGTCGTGGGTCCGCAGCCGCGGCGGGTTCTCGTTCGCCTGCTCGCCCCACTCCCGCACCTGCTCCGAGCCCGTCGCCCGGCCGAGCAGCGCCAGCGACTCCCGGGCCTCCTCCAGGAGCCCCGGATCGAGGTGCCGCTCGACCGCCTCGACCAGGGCACGGTCGCCCGTGTAGACGTCGTACCCCACCAGGGGAGGGGGCTGATTGGTCACTGTGTGGGTGGTCCGCGCCATACGGATACGGTAAGCAGGTGCAGGCAGCAAGAGAAACACCCGAACGGCCCGAGCGGCGGCCCTGGAGCAGGCTCCACCGCGCCCGTGTCCTCTACCGCAACGTCTCGAAGCGGAAGATGGTCTGGCTGCTCCTCAAGGACACCGTCAACTCGTGCATCGAGTACCGGATCCTCGGTCTCGCCGCCGAGGCGGCGTTCTTCACCCTGCTGTCCCTGCCGCCCCTGCTCCTCGGCCTGATCGCCCTCCTGGGCTACGCCGACGACTGGACCAACACCGACACCGTCACCAGCATCCAGGAGAACATCCTCCGCGCCGCCGGGACGGTCCTCTCGGACCGGGGCGTCGAGGAGATCGCGAAACCGGTCCTGGAGGACGTCACCGGGGGCAAACGGCCCGACCTGATCTCCCTCGGCTTCGCCATCGCCCTCTGGTCCGGCTCCCGCGCGGTGAACGTCTTCATCGACACCATCACCGTCATGTACGGCCTCGACGGCCACCGCGGCATCGTGAAGACCCGGCTGCTCGCCTTCCTGCTCTACCTCGTGGCCCTGCTGATCGGCGCCGTCGTGCTGCCGCTGGCCGTCGTGGGCCCCGACCGGGTGGTCGAACTGATGCCCTGGGGGACGGAGGTCGTCTCCGTCCTGTACTGGCCGGCCGTCATCCTCCTCTCCATCGCCTTCCTGACCACGCTCTACCACGTGTCCGTGCCGGTCAGGTCGCCGTGGATCGAGGACATCCCCGGCGCCCTCGTCGCGCTCGCCATGTGGGTCCTGGGCAGCTTCCTGCTGCGGATCTACCTCACCAGCCAGGTCGAGGGCCCCACCATCTACGGCTCCCTCGCCGCCCCCATCGCCGTCCTCCTCTGGATCGGCGTCTCCGCCTTCGCCGTCCTCGTCGGCGCCGCCGTCAACGCCGCCATCGACCGCGTCTGGCCCTCCGTCGCCACCGCCGCGGCCCGCGAGGCCAACGAACGCGCCCGCGCCGTCCAGGCGGCGGAGCTCGTCGCCCGCGTCCGCGCCGAGGCCGACGACGTCGACGAGGACGACCCGGACATGCCCTCCGAGTTCCCCGAACGCTGGTCGAGGTTCCTCCCCCCGGACGACGTGAAGTCCCGCCTCCACTCGGGCTGGGAGAAGGACTGACGGAGGGGAGGCCACGAGGGATGTACGAGGAACGCCCGGCCCGCCTCACGGGAGCCGTCCTGTGGACCGCCGAGACCGATCCGACGGCCCCCGCCCGGCCGATCCTCCCCGACGGCTGCATGGACCTGATCCGGGCCGACGGACGCCTCCTGGTCGCCGGACCCGACACGCGCGCGCACGTACCGACGGCCACCGCCGCCCGGTACGCGGGACTCCGCTTCGCCCCCGGCGACGCGCCCCGCGTCCTCGGCGTCCCGGCCCACGCGCTGCGCGACCGCCTGGTCCCGCTGGAGGAGCTGTGGTCCGGGGCCGAGGCACGCCGGACCGGCGAACGGATCACGGAAGCCCCCGACCCGGCCGCCGCCCTGGAGGAGTTCGTACGGCTCCGGGCCGCCGACGCCCCCGCGCCCGACCCGCTCCTGCGGGCCGTCGTGGCGCGCCTCGCCGCCGGCCGCCCGGTCGCGGAGACGGCCGACGCGGTCGGCCTCGGCGCCCGGCAGCTCCACCGCCGCTCCCTCGACGCCTTCGGCTACGGCCCCAAGACCCTCGCCCGGATCCTCCGCCTCCAGCGCGCGCTCGCCCTGGTCCGGTCCGGCGTGCCGTACGCGGAGACCGCAGCCCGCGCGGGCTGCGTGGACCAGGCCCACCTGGCCCGCGAGGTCAGGTCCCTCACGGGCACGACGCTGACCGCCTACGCGCGCGCGTCGGCCTCGGCGAACAACGACACCCCGCACCCGTCCGGATCGAGGACCACCGCGTAACGCTGCCCCCAGAACGCGTCCCAGGGCTCCAGGTGCCCCCGGTACCCGGCGGCGACCAGCTCCCCGTACACCGCGTCCACCTCCGCCGGCGACCCGCACCGGAAGGCCGGCTCGATCCGGTGCCCGCCCTCGGGCCGCCTCCACCCCGGATCGAAGGACCGGACCACCTCCTCCGTGTCCCAGGCGAACCGCAGCCCGCCGTCCAGCACCACCTCCACGTGCGGCGCCGACTCGGCCCCCTCCGGGATCTCCATCCCGAGCCGCCGGTAGAAGGCGAGCGAGGCGGCCATGTCGGAGACGACGAGCCCGATCAGATCGAGCCGGGGCGTGGGAACGGTACGGGGTGCGATGTCCATGCACCGCACGCTAGGCGGCACCCGCCGCCCGGGTCTTGTACGGATCGGACACGGCGCGGGGGAGCCGGCGAAGCGGCGTACCCCTATTCCCCTCCCGCGGCCCGCGGACCGGGTTGGTATCCGCAGTCGATGAACAGGTGCTCGCCGGGCTTCACGCGCACCGACGTGCCCTTCCACGGATAGCTTCCGGTCTGTGTTCCCTCGTAGTGGAAGGTGGCCCCCGGCGCGATGGCGTAGTGGTGCTCGGCCCCGACCTCGCCGAAGACCGACCACGTACTCGGGTAGGGCTCCCACTCGTCCGAGGGGCCCGTGGTCCACAGCTGTTCCAGCTCCACCCGGACCGGGTAGGAGGAGGTGTTGCGGATGTCGACCTCGTACGTGGCTTCGTGGAGGTGCTCGTCGGCCGTGCGGCCCGTGATCGAGGTCGTGATCTCCAGGGCCGAGGGCGTCGGGCAGTCCTCGTTCTGCTCGACCGGCACGGGCCTGGTGTAGACGCCTCCGGTGATCGCGGCGGTCTGGGCGGGGCAGTAGAAGGCGACGGCCTCCACGATGAAGGCGGCCTCATCCAGCGGCCCTTCGAGGTGCAGGTCCATGACGCGGGGCAGGTCGTTCATGCCCGTGCCGCCGGCGAGCTCACCGCAGACGTCTCCGGCCTGCTTCACCACGGCTTCCCGGAAGTCCTTGATGCCCGGCGAGGGCGACGAGGACATGACGTTGTAGGGCCAGGCCAAGAGCGACCAGGAGAGCTGCGCGGCCTGCCCCGCGAAGGCGACGTCCCGGGCCGCGTCGGAACCGAACCGGGGAACCGTCGTGTACGGAGGCCCGTCCGACGGGTCGGACGGGCTCGTCGCGGCGGAGGGCTCGGAGTCGGCGGAATCCCCGTACGGAGCGCTCGACGGGGAACCGGACGATGCCGCCCGGGGCCGTTCCCGGTCCTCGCTCCGCAGGGCCATCGCGGCGACGAGAACGACGACGGCCGCGACCACCGCGCCGACCTGCCAGCCGACCGCCCTGAGGACCGACCGGCCCGAACCTGCGTCCACCGGAGAATCCTCCGAAGAGTCCGGCCTCGCCGGGTCGTCAGGCATCGAGAACCGCCCTTCGCTCCACTTTCCGGTTTCCGGCCGTGGCCGATTGCCGGCACATCCTATGTACTGCCGCCACGCCCCGGCCCCGCGTCGACGGACCGGAAGCGGGCGGTCGTCAGTCGGCGCTGCTCAGGTAGTGGTCCGGCCTCAGGGACGTCCACCTCGGTGGCGTGGCTCAGGATCCCGGTCGATGTGCCGGCGTACCGCTGCGTCATGTCGCGCTTCTTCTGCCCGGGCCCGCCCACCTCGCAGGTGAGGGCGTCCGCGATCGCCATGCTTCCGTCTTAATCGGTGGTGCCGCGCCCCGGGGCGGGGTTATGGTTCTGCTCGTCCGCCCCCAAGCAGGGTGAGATGTCGGTTCGTTGAGAAGAAGCAGGAGGTGAGGACATTGATGACTGTCACGGTGACGGGCTCTGCCCGCATTCAGGAGTTCATCGTTCCCACCCCTGTGGCCTCCGGCTGACACCCACTCCACATTCCGCGCGCTCGGAGCGCGCCGCCGGGGCCGCCCTTCGAAGGGTCCCCCTTGTCTTTCCCGCTTTCCTCCCGCACCTCCGACTCCTCCCTCCTCGTCGCCCACGGCTGGGACGAGGGCTGGGCCGCCGTCTTCGAGCCGTACGCCGCGCAGGGGCTCGTCCCCGGGCGGGTCGTCCGGGTCGACCGGGGGCAGTGCGACGTCGCCACCGCCGACGGGACCGTCCGTGCCGACACGGCGTTCGTGACCCCGCACGATCCGCTCCGGGTCGTGTGCACCGGTGACTGGGCCGCCGTCGATCCCGAGGGCGCCGGCGATCCCCGGTACGTGCGGGCGTGCCTGCCGCGCCGTACCGCCTTCGCGCGCTCCACGTCCTCCAAGCGGTCCGAGGGCCAGATCCTCGCCGCCAACGTCGACCACGCCGTCATCGCCGTCTCGCTCGCCGTCGAGCTCGACCTCGGCCGGATCGAACGCTTCCTCGCCCTGGCCTGGGAGTCCGGCGCCCAGCCGATCGTCGTCCTCACCAAGGCCGACCTCGTCCCCGACCCCGTCGGGCTCTCCTACCTCGTCGAGGACGTCGAGACCGTCGCCCCCGGCGTCCAGGTGCTGCCCCTCAGCTCCGCCACGGGCGAGGGCGTCGACGTGCTCTCCGCCGTGGTCGCGGGCGGTACGACCGTACTGCTCGGGGTCTCCGGCGCCGGCAAGTCCACCCTCGCCAACGCGCTCGTCGGCGAGGACGTCATGTCCGTCCAGGCCGCCCGCGACGTCGACGGCAAGGGCCGCCACACCACCACCACCCGCAACCTCTTCGTCCTGCCGACCGGGGGCGTCCTCATCGACACCCCCGGCCTGCGCGGCGTCGGCCTCTGGGACGCCGAGGCCGGCGTCGGCCAGGTCTTCTCGGAGATCGAGGAACTGGCCCGGGACTGCCGCTTCCACGACTGCGCCCACGAGGCGGAGCCCGGCTGCGCGGTGGCGGCCGCCATCGAGAACGGCACCCTGCCCGTCCGCCGCCTGGAGAGCTTCCGCAAGCTCATGCGCGAGAACCAGCGCCTCGTGGCCAAGACCGACGCCCGCCTGCGCAACGAGATCCGCAAGGACTGGAAGCGCACGATGGCCGCCGGCCGCGCCGCCGTCGAGTTCAAGCGCAACGGACGTCTGCGGTAGCCCGTACGAGCGAGGGCGTACGGCCCCGGGAACGTGGTGTCCGAAAACCGCGAGCCCCGGGCCGTCCGCCCCCGCACACTGGAACCCGTGAGGGACGACGACACCCGCTACGAGGCGGTCAGCAGCAGGGACGCGCGGTTCGACGGAGAGTTCTTCTTCGCCGTCCGGACCACCGGCATCTACTGCCGTCCCAGCTGCCCCGCCGTCACCCCCAAGCGCCGGAACGTCACCTTCTTCCCGACGGCCGCCGCCGCCCAGGGCCACGGCTTCCGGGCCTGCCGCCGCTGCCGCCCGGACGCCGTGCCCGGCTCCGCCGAGTGGAACGTCCGGGCCGACGTCGTCGGACGCGCCGTCCGCCTGATCGGCGACGGCGTCGTCGACCGCGAGGGCGTCCCCGGCCTCGCCGGACGCCTCGGCTACAGCACCCGGCAGGTCCAGCGCCAGCTCACCGCCGAGCTCGGCGCCGGACCCGTCGCCCTCGCCCGCGCCCAGCGCGCCCACACCGCCCGGCTGCTGCTCCAGACCACCGACCTCCCCGTCACCGAGATCGCCTTCGCGGCCGGCTTCGCCAGCGTCCGCCAGTTCAACGACACGATCCGCGCCGTCTACGCCCGCACCCCCACCGCCCTGCGCGCCGAGTCCGGCACCGGCGCGGGAGCCCGTACCGCCCTCGCCGCCGGGGTCCCGCTGCGGCTCGCCCACCGGGGGCCGTACGCGGCCGGCGAGGTCTTCGACCTGCTCGCCGCCGAGGCCCTGCCCCGCGTCGAGGAGGTCGTCGGCACCCCCGGCGCCCGCACCTACCGGCGCACCCTCCGCCTCCCGTACGGCACCGGGATCGTCTCCGTCGACGAGCGCTCCGCCGGGCGCTGGCTGGACGCCCGCATCCACCTCACCGAACTGCGCGACCTGACCACCGCCGTGCACCGGCTGCGCCGCCTCTTCGACCTGGACGCCGACCCGTACGCCGTCGCCGAACGCCTCGGGACCGTCCCCGGGCTCGCCGCCGAGGTGGCCGCCCGGCCCGGCGTGCGCTCCCCGGGCACGGCCGAACCCGAGGAGTTCGCGCTGCGGGCCCTCCTCGGCGCCGAGGAGTCCGCCCGGGTCGTGGAGGAGCACGGCACCCCGCCGGCCACCGCCTGCGGCGGCCTCACCCACCTCTTCCCGGCGCCCCGGGACCTGACCGGCCACCCCGTCGCCGGACCGCTGGCCCGAGCCCTCGCCGACGGATCCGTACGCCTCGACCCCGGCGCCGACCGCGACGAGGCCGAGCGCGCCCTGCTCGCCGTCCCCGGAGTGACCCCCGGGGCCGCCGCCCTGATCCGAATGCGGGCCCTCGGGGACCCCGACGTGTTTCCCGGGGTCGACCCCGGCGTGACCTCGCCTCCCGACCCCGGCGCGGCCCCGCCGGACCGCCCCGACACCGACGCATGGCGGCCCTGGCGTTCGTACGCCGCCCGCTACCTCGGGGTCCCCGTCGCCCCGGGGCCCCGCTCCGGGTGATCCCTCAGGAGTCCCCCTCCCGGGGGTCATCGAGACCCCAGCTGTGGATCCGGCGCGGACGGATCCGGACGACCTCCTCGCTGAAGTGCGCACCCAGGCCGTGCGGGCCCACCAGCAGCTCCGCCTCGCCCCGGATCTCGACGCCCCGCACCCGCCAGGGGCGGACGCTCACCACGTCGTCCACGACCAGGGCCACCTTCGGGTTCTCCCGCAGGTTGCGCCACTTCTTCGTACGGCCCATCGCGAACCCGCCGATCAGGACGGTGCCGTCCTCCTGCGGGAAGAACCCCACCGGGTTGACCTGCGGCTGCCCGTACGGATCGACGGTCGCCATCCGGCCGAGCCGTGCCCGGTCCTCCGTGAGGTAGGTCCACTCCGTCTCGCTGAAACCCTCGAAGTTCCTCATGCGTCCAGGATCGCGCCGCCCCCGGTCCGGCGGATCGGCGACGGGACCGAGGCCGCCTCCGCCTCCGGGACCAGGACCCGCGGCCTCACCCCCAGAGCACCGCCCCCGCCCACGCCCCCACGATCAGCAGACAGGCGAACAGCTCCACGAGGACGCTCGTGCCGGCCGCCCGCATCACCGTCCGGGTCGCCGCCCTGGCCTGCCCGTGGCCGCCCAGCCGGAGCCGCTCCGCCAGGTAGATCCCGCCGACGAAACCGGGCACCGCGCCGACCACCGGGACCAGGACGAAGCCCAGGAGGGCGCCCACCCCGGCGTACGCCACCATCCGACGCGTGATGCCGACCCCCCGGAACCGGCGCGCAGGCAGTTGCCAGACGATCACCTGGGTGAGGAGCAGCAGCCCGGTCGAGGAGGCGAGGAGGATCCAGGCGAGGTCCGTCCGCTCGTGCAGCGACCACCAGAGCATCGCCGCCCACACCAGCCACGTTCCCGGCACGCCGGGCGCCAGGACCCCGAACAGGCCGAGCAGCATCACCGTCGCGACCATCAGGAGCTGCCACACACCCACGCTGCCCAGCCTGCACGACACCACGGATTCCCGCAGGTCGCGACGGGCGGGCGGGGGACGGGGCGTACGGGGACGTGCCCGGATCCGGTCGCGGGACCCGCCTCACCTCCGCGCCACCCACCCCTTCTCGTACGCGTGCCACCCCAGCTGCAACCGCGTCGAGACCCCCGACAGCTCCATCAGCCCCTTCACCCGCCGCTGCACCGTCCGCAGCCCCAGGTCCAGCTGCTTCGCCACGCTCGCGTCCGTCATCCCGGCGAGCAACAGGGAGAGGATCTCCAGGTCCACCGCGTCCGGGCCCGGCGCCTCGTCCTCGGTGATCTGCGCGCCCGCCCCGAGCCGCAGCGGCAGCGCGTCCCGCCACACCGACTCGAAGAGCCCCATCAGCGATTCGAGGAGCCCGCTCGCGTGCACCACGAGCGCCGCCGGCTCCGCGCCCCGCCCGGTCAGCGGCACCATCGCCAGGGACCGGTCGGCGACCACCAGCTTCGTGGGGACCCGGTCCGCGACCCGGATGCGCTCCTCGCGGCCGAGCGCCGCCGACAGCTCCAGGAGCCCCGTCGGCAGGGAGAGCACCTCGCGCTCGATCACCACCCGGTAGCGCACCCCGCGCCCGGCCGCCTGCTCCTCCGCGTCGTTCTCCAGACCGGAGACCGCGATCGGCTTGCCCGTCACCAGGGCGCAGACCTCCTCCGTCGCGCCCAGCTGGAGCTGGAGGAAGCGGTGGGTCACCGCGCTCGCGCCGGTCACCACCTCCACCAGGTCGTGCACGGCCGCCTCCGCCGCCTCCGCCCGGTACTCCTCGGCGAGCAGCGCCGCCGCCAGCTCGGCCTGCTCCAGCTCGTGGCGCTGCTGGGTGAGCAGCGCGCCGAGCGCCACCCCGGGCGGGGCCGCGACCCACCGCCCGGTGCGGGCCGAGGACTGGGCGGCGAGCCCCTGCGACTCCAGGCGGCGCAGCGCCCGCTCGGTCTCCCGCTCGGGCAGGGCGAGCCGGTGGGCGAGGTCCGTGACCTCGGCCGCGCCCAGCGAGACCAGAGCACGGTACGCCGATTCCTGGCGCTCGTCGAGTCCTATCGCTCCCAGCATGGATGCCCCACCCCTCGCCGCACCTCCGCCGGGCGTCCCGCGTCTTCCGGGGACGGCCGGCGGAGGCTTTCGTTCCGTTGGTGACCTGGCGGGAAACGGCCACGGCGTATTCCCGCCGGGCTCATCATCCCTGTACCGCCCTCACCTCTGCCAATGTGGCGCCACCGCAGCACCAACAGCCTCCGGGGACGGGCGACTTGCACCGCCGTGTCCGGAATCAGATGGGGAGAGCGATGCGTCCGATTTCGCGTACGGCCCTGGGGGCGGCGACCGCCGCCGTCCTGGCCGCCACCGCGGTCGCGCCGTCCGTGGCGAACGAGCCACGGGACGGCACGGCCGGCAAGCGACCCTTGATCGGCAGCGAGGCCTCGGCCCGCACCGGGGCACGGACGGCCACGGTGACCCTGGTCACCGGCGACCGCGTCCTGGTCACCCGCGACGCCGCGGGCGCCCCGGCGGCCACGGCCCTGCCCCGCGAGGACGGGACCGTCCCCTTCGTCCAGACCCGCCGCACCGGCCAGGACCTGTACGTCTACCCGGAGACCGCCACCGCCGCGCTCGCCGCCGGACGCGTCGACGAGGAGCTCTTCAACGTCACCGGCCTGATCCGCCAGGGCTACGACGACGCCGCCACCACCGCCCTGCCCCTCATCGCGGTCTACGGCTCCGACGTCGCCCGCTCCGTCCCCCTCGCCCCGCGCGGCGCCCGGCGCGGCCAGGTCCTCAAGGCCGTCGACGGCGTCGCCCTCCGGGCGGAGAAGAAGACCGCCGCCACCTTCTGGGCCGAGGTGAACGCCCCGAAGGCCCGCACCGCCTCCGGCACGAAGACCGCCCCCGGCACGAAAACCGCCTCCGGAACAGAAACCGCCTCCGGCATCGAGAAGCTCTGGCTCGACCGCAAGGTCGAGGCCACCCTGGAGCGCTCCACGAAGCAGGTCCACGCCCCCGAGGCCTGGGCCGCCGGCTACGACGGCAAGGGCACCAGGGTCGCCGTCCTCGACACCGGCGCGGACACCGACCACCCCGACCTCAAGGGCCGCGTCGTCGCCTCGGAGAACTTCACCGACTCCGACACCACGGGCGACCGCCAGGGCCACGGCACCCACACCCTCTCCACCGTCGGCGGCTCCGGCGCCGCGAGCGGCGGAAAGAAGAAGGGCGTCGCGCCCGGCGCGGAGCTCCTCAACGGCAAGGTCCTCGACGACTCCGGCTCCGGCGCGATCTCCTGGATCATCGCCGGCATGGAGTGGGCCGTCGCCCAGGGCGCCGACGTCGTCTCCATGAGCCTCGGCAGCCCCGTCCCCACCGACTGCACCGACCCGATGAGCGTCGCCGCCGAGGAACTCGCCCAGAACGAGGGCACCCTCTTCGTCGTCGCCGCCGGGAACACGGGCCCCTCCCTCAACACGGTCTCCTCGCCCGGCTGCGCGCCCGGCGTCCTCACCGTCGGCGCCACCGACCGCGACGACTCCACCGCGTACTTCTCCAGCCGCGGCCCGACGATCGTCAACCACACCCTCAAGCCCGAGATCGCCGCGCCCGGCGTCGCCATCTCCGCCGCCGCGGCGGGCGGCCGGGGCGTGTACGCCTACCAGTCCATGTCCGGTACGTCGATGGCCACCCCGCACGTCGCGGGCGCCGCCGCCATCGTCAAGCAGCGCCACCCCGACTGGACCGCCCAGCAGATCAAGGCCGCGCTCGTCGCCTCCGCCGAGAGCGACCTGCCCGGCGACGTCCGCGAGGTCGGCGCCGGACGCCTCGACGTCGAGGCCGCCGTCGACCAGACGGTCCTCGGCGCCCCCGCGATCCAGGGCGGCACCTTCCACTGGCCGCAGGACAGGAGCGACCGCACCACCGTCTCCGTCCCCTACACCAACACCTCCACCGCCCCGGTCACCCTCGACCTGGCCGTCGAGCGGGTCACCGGCAACGACGGCTCCCGCGTGAAGTCGTCCGTCGCCCGCCTCGGCAAGCGGACCGTCACCGTCCCCGCCGGCGCCACCGTGCAGGTCCCCCTCGAACTCGACCCCGCCGCCCGCCTGGACCGCGCCCAGTACGGCGACGTCACCGGCCGCGTGATCGCCACCGGCAAGGGAGGCGTCCACGTCTCCACCCCCTTCTCCCTCCACGTCGAGCCCGAGACTGTCACCCTCCGCGTCAAGCTGATCGACCGCCTCGGCAAGCCCGCCTCCGGCGCCTCCTCCCTCGACGTCATCGGCACCGACGACGCCACCGGCGAGCGCCGCTTCAACGAGGGCGCCACCGACCAGGTCTTCCGCCTGCGCCCCGGCAGCTACTTCCTCTCCTCCTACGTCACCACGCCCGACGCGGGCGAGGGCGCGACGCTGAACGACTCGCTCAGCTACCTCGGCCGCCCGCAGCTGGAGCTGAAGAAGGACACCACCGTCGTCCTCGACGCCCGCAAGGCTCACAAGCTGTCCGTGAAGACCGACAAGGACAGCGAACTCCGCGGCGCCACCCTCGCGTTCGCCCGCTCCTGGGACGACACCTGGACACACGCCGGCACCGCCGCCGGACCGCGCACCCTCCGCGCGTACTACGCCTCGGTCGAAGGCCGCGCCGACGACGGCGACTTCGAGTTCGGCAGCTACTGGCGGGCCGCCGCCCCGCAGATCACCTCGCTGCGCACCACCGACGGCCTGACCCTGCACCCGCTCACCGGCTCCCTCGCCTCCGACAACCTCGACGGCACCGGCTCCGCCCGCCTCGTCGACGCCGGGACCGGCACCCCCGACGAGCTGAAGGCCGCCGACGTGAAGGGCCGCGTCGCCCTCGTCCGGCTCCCCGACGACAGCAACCAGGTGAGCGCCCTCGCCCGCGACGCCAAGGCCGCCGGAGCCGTCGCCGTCGTCGCGCACCACACGGCCCCCGGCCGCTGGTACCCCGGCGGAGGCTTCATGGGCAACGGCCTCCCCGTCCTCTCCGTCCCCTCCACCGAGGCCGCCGCGCTCCTGAGGAAGCTGGCCGCCGGCCCGGTCACCCTCGCCTGGAAGGCCACCGCGAAGAGCCCGTACGTCTACAACCTGGCGTTCCCCGAGACCGGCACGATCCGCTCCGGCAAGGAGTACCGGGTCCGCGACCGCGACCTGGGCCGCACGGACTCCACGTACGGCTCCACCGGCGTCACCACCGACTTCTTCGACAGCCCCGCCGCCCACCGCCCCAACGGCACCCGCGTCTTCTTCGGCTCCCTGGAGACGGTCCCCGTGCCCGGCACCCGCACCGAGTACCACTCCGCCGGCGACACCGCCTGGGAGCAGCTGATCGGCAGCAACTTCCCCTTCGGCGAGCTGATGGTCGGCACCCGCCACGCCTACGAGGCCGGGGAGAGGCGCACCGAGCGCTGGTACGACGGCGTCCTCGCCCCCACCGCCCCGCGCGACGTCACCGGGAAGCCGGTCCTCGTCTCCGAGCGCCAGGGCAACCTCATAGGCTTCGCCGCCGCCATGTGGGGCGACAACACCCACCACGCCGAGCCCGGCTCCTTCGGCGACATCGGCAACCTCAGCCTCCGCCGGAACGGCGAACTCCTCGGCGAGACCGGCTGGCCGTTCGGCGTCTTCGAGGTGCCGGCCGAAGCCGGGACGTACCGACTCGAACAGAACACCACGAAGATCGGCAGCAAGGTGTGGTCCCGCTCCACCTCCGTCAACTCGGTGTGGGAATTCACCTCCAAGCTTGACGAGAGCGTCTATTCTCAGGGCATCCCGATTCTCTTCCCCCGGTACGACCTTCCGGAGGACGGTCTCAAGACCCTCGCCGCGACCGACGGCCAGCACATCGGCCTCACCGCGACGGGACACGCGGGCTACACCCCCGCGGCGCTCACCTCGGCCAGGCTCTCGTACTCCTACGACGGCGGTACGACCTGGACCGAAGCGCCGGTCACCGGGCAGGGCGGCCACTGGACCGCGACCGTGAACCACGCGGGCGCGACCGGTGAGCAGGTCACCCTGAGGACCGAACTGACGGACGCCAGGGGCAACTCCGTCACCCAGACCGTGGTCCGCGCTTACGACGTGCGCTGACCACGCCGGTCCGCCGGGCGTCCTTCCCGTGGGGGGTGGGGCCGCCCGGCGGACCACCCGTTCGCCGCAACGCTTTTCCCGATGTGCCGTTTTCGGGCCCCTCGCGCGGTGGACAATAAGGGCATGACTCAGCAGGGGGACAGCTGGTGGGACAAGCTCTACGACGAGTCGGCGCCGGACACGGCCCCGACGGTCTCGGGTGACACGCTCGACGACCACTTCGACACGGCGACCCGCGCCACGACGGGTCCACCGGGCGGGCCGCCGCCCGATTCGGTGATCCCGACCGACGCGAAGAGCCCGACCCGCCCGGCGGGCCCGGACCCCCGGGCCGCGGCACCGGCACCGAAGAGCACCGCCCCGGAGCCCGTGCCACCGACCGCACCGCCCACACCGGTCGCACCACCCGTACCGACCGCCCCACCCACGCCGACCGCTGCCCCCGTTCCGCCCGCTCCCGTTCCGTCCGTTCCGCCCGTCCCGGGGCGAGCCCCCTGGGAGGCCGCCGAGACCGGGCCGCGGACCTTCCCCGCCCCGCCGGTCGAAGCGCCCACCGTCCAGGTGCCGGTGCCTCCCGACCCGCCGGAGCCGGAGAAGGACCAGGAGCAGTCGCCGGCCGCCCCCGACCACGCCCCGACCGTCCAGGTCGCCGTCCCCGTTCCCCGCCCCCGTACCGGATTCGTCGGCAGCAGGCCGCCCACCTACGAGCCCGAGCCCACCGCCCTGCCCGTCGCCCGCCCCGGCGAACTCGCCGACGTGGTCGCGGACACCGTCCTCGACGGCGCCCGGTACGGCACCTGCACGCTGCGCGCCGTCTCCGTGCGCGGCGACTCGGCCCGCTTCCGGGGCGAGCCCCGCCGCGACGCCCTCCTCACCGCCCGCTTCGGCCACGACGAGGCCGCGCTCGTCCTCGTCGCCGTCGCCGCCGGCTCCCGCGCCGCCGAGGACGCCCACCTCGCCGCCGCCGACGCCTGCCGGTGGATCGCGGAGGCCGTCTGCCGCAGCCACAGCCGGCTCTCCGAGGACGTCAGGTCCGGCCGCCGCGGCGACCTCAAGTCCGGACTGCACCGGCTCACCGACCGCACGTACGGCAAGCTGCGCGCCCGAGCCACCGAGCGGGGCCTGGCCCTCGACGAGTACACCGCCTCCCTCCGCTGCCTCCTCCTGCCCGCCGACCCCGACTGCCGCACCCGGGTCTTCTTCGGCGTCGGCGGCGGCGGGCTCTTCCGGCTCCGCGACGGCGCCTGGCAGGACATCGAGCCGCTGCTGCCCGAGCGGACCGCCGTCACCGGCGCCCCCGTCGTCGGCTTCGGCTCCCCGCCGGCCGCCCCGTCGGCCCCTTCCGCCCCGGAGGCGACCGAGGACGGCGACCGGCTGACCATGGACCTCGGCATCACGACCGCGCCGGGGCCGCTCGTCGAGGAGCCCGTGCCGCCGCCCGCCGAGCCGTTCCGCTTCCGCGCCTCCGTCGCCCGTTCCGGTGACACCCTGCTGCTCGCCTCGCCCGGCCTCGCCGAGCCGATGCGCGGCGAACCGGACCTCGCCCGCGAGCTGGCCGACCGCTGGGCCGGCGCGGAGCCGCCCGGGCTCGCCGCCTTCCTCGCCGACACCCAGCTGAGGGTGACCGGTTACGCCGATGACCGTACGGGGGTGGCCGTCTGGGAGGCGTGATCCGCCGGGCCGTGTGTTGATGGGACCATGGCCAAGCAGAACGTAGCGGAGCAGTTCGTCGACATCCTCGTGCGCGCGGGCGTGAAACGCCTCTACGGCGTGGTCGGCGACAGTCTGAACCCGGTGGTCGACGCGATCCGGCGCACCAAGGGGATCGACTGGATCCACGTCCGGCACGAGGAGGTCGCCGCCTTCGCCGCGGGCGCCGAGGCCCAGATCACCGGCGGCCTCGCCGCCTGCGCGGGCTCCTGCGGGCCGGGCAACCTGCACCTCATCAACGGCCTGTACGACGCCCACCGCTCCATGGCCCCGGTCCTGGCCCTCGCCTCGCAGATCCCGTCCAGCGAGATCGGCCTCTCCTACTTCCAGGAGACCCACCCCGACCAGCTGTTCCGCGAGTGCAGCCACTACAGCGAGCTGATCTCCAGCCCGAAGCAGATGCCCCGGCTGCTCCACACGGCGATCCAGCACGCCGTCGGCCGCGGCGGCGTCAGTGTCGTCTCGCTGCCCGGGGACGTCGCCGACCAGCCGGCCCCGGAGAAGGCCGTGGAGTCCGCGCTCGTCACCACCCGGCCCACCGTCCGCCCCGGGGACGCCGAGGTGGACGCCCTGGTCCGGATGATCGACGACGCCGACCGGGTGACGCTCTTCTGCGGCAGCGGCACCGCCGGGGCCCACGCCGAGGTGATGCAGTTCGCCGAGCGGATCAAGGCGCCGGTCGGGCACGCCCTGCGGGGCAAGGAGTGGATCCAGTACTCGAACCCGTACGACGTCGGCATGAGCGGTCTGCTCGGGTACGGCGCCGCCTACGAGGCCACCCACGAGTGCGACCTGCTGATCCTGCTCGGCACCGACTTCCCGTACAACGCCTTCCTGCCCGACGACGTGAAGATCGTCCAGGTGGACGTGCGGGCCGAGCACCTCGGGCGCCGCTCCCGGCTCGACCTCGCCGTCTGGGGCGACGTCCGGGAGACCCTGCGCTGCGTGATCCCCCGGGTCCGGGCCAAGAAGGACCGCCGTTTCCTCGACAAGATGCTCAAGAAGCACGCCGACGCCCTCGAAGGGGTCGTCAAGGCCTACACCCGAAAGGTCGAGAAGCACACCCCGATCCACCCCGAGTACGTGGCCTCCGTGATCGACGAACTCGCCGACGAGGACGCCGTCTTCACCGTCGACACCGGCATGTGCAACGTCTGGGCGGCCCGCTACCTCACCCCCAACGGGCGGCGCAGGATCATCGGCTCGTTCAGCCACGGCTCGATGGCGAACGCGCTCCCGCAGGCGATCGGCGCCCAGTTCACCGATCTGAACCGGCAGGTCGTCTCGCTCTCCGGTGACGGCGGCTTCTCCATGCTCATGGGCGACTTCCTCACCCTGGTCCAGTACGACCTGCCCGTGAAGGTCGTCGTCTTCAACAACTCCTCGCTCGGCATGGTCGAGCTGGAGATGATGGTCGCCGGCCTGCCCTCGTACGGGACGACGAACAAGAACCCGGACTTCGCCACCATCGCCCGCGCCGCCGGCGCCCACGGCATCCGGGTCGAGAAGCCCAAGCAGCTCGCGGGTGCCCTCAAGGAGGCCTTCAAGCACAAGGGCCCGGCCCTGGTGGACGTCGTCACCGACCCCAACGCGCTCTCCATCCCGCCCAAGATCAAGGCGGACATGGTGACCGGCTTCGCGCTCTCCGCCAGCAAGATCGTCCTGGACGGGGGAGTGGGCAAGATGCTCCAGATGGCGCGTTCCAACCTGCGGAACGTGCCCAGGCCCTGACCCTCCGCCACCACCCATGTATGCCGACGGTCCTGTGGGGCATGCATCCCCGTGAGCCTGTTCGACGCGACCACGGGTGGGGGGACATGACCGGGGAGGCACGACAGCCGACTCAACTGCTCAGAAAGGTGGGGTGCGCGGATCTCACCGCGGTGCCGGAGGTGCGGCACGCCCTGCGGGAACTGCTGCGGAAGTGGGGCGACCCGGGCGCCTCCGACGTGGCCGAACTCCTCACCAGCGAGCTGGTGACCAACGCCCTGGTCCACACCGACCACGGGGCCGTCGTGACCGCGACGGTCGTCCCCGAGCAGTTACGGGTCGAGGTCCGCGACTTCGTTCCCGGTCTGAAGGCGCCGGGCGCACCGCCCGCCGAGGACCGCACGAACGGCCGGGGGCTCGTCCTCGTCCAGGCCCTGGCCGACTCCTGGGGGGTCGAGGAACAGGGAGCGGGCAAGGTGGTGTGGTTCGAGCTGAAGGGCGAGGCGGCCTGAGCACGGACGGCACACAGACGGAACGGCGGGCCGCCCGAGGGAGGCCCGCCGTTCCGGGTGACGCGCGTACTGCTCAGCCGAACTGCTGCTCCAGGTCCTTGAGCTTGCGCTCCAGGGAGTCGAGCCGGGGCAGCGCCTGGGTGTCGTCCTCGGCGGTGAGGTCCACCGTCCGGGAGTCTCCCGTCCGGGGCTCATCGCCCCTCACGGCTTGCAGGGACGGCCGGGGGCGAAGCGGCAGCTGTCCGGGATCCGCTATGGCGGGCTCCACGACGGGTGCCTGGACGGCGCCCGCCGTGGAGCCCGACCCGGAGACCTGGGCGGGCGCCGTGCCCGGAACGGCCGTGGCGTTCAGCGCCGCCATCTCGACCTGGCGGCCGCCGCCGCGGCCGATCCCGAAGGAACGGTGCTGGCGGTTGATCGCCTTGAGCCGGGCCCGGTCCAGCTTCACCTGGTCCCGCCTGCGGATCCGGTTCTGCTCCTTCTCCTTGCGGTCCTCCCGCACCTCGTCGACCGCCTCGTCCAGGGTCCGCACGCCCTCCAGGAGCATCAGGGACCAGGCCGCGAAGGTCTCCCGGGGCGCCCTCAGCCAGCGGACGATCCGGATCTGCGGCAGCGGACGGGGCACGAGGCCCTGTTCGCGCAGCGCCGCCCGGCGGGTCTGCTTCAGCGCCCGGTCGAAGAGGACCGCCGCCGAGAGGGACATGCCCGCGAAGAAGTGCGGGGCCCCGTCGTGGCCGAAGCCCCTGGGCGCGTGCACCCAGTTGAACCAGGCCGCCGCGCCCGCGAACAGCCAGACGAGCAGGCGCGAGCCGAGGGCCGCGTCGCCGTGGCTGGCCTCGCGGACGGCGAGCACCGAGCAGAACATGGCGGCGCCGTCGAGGCCGAAGGGCACCAGGTACTCCCAGCCGCCGGAGAGGCTGAGGTTCTGGCGGCCGAAGCCCACGAGCCCGTGGAAGGAGAGCGCGGCCGCGACGGCCGCACAGCAGAACAGCAGGCCGTACGAGGCGAATCCGTAGATCGCCTCCTTGCGCCTGCGGCGCTCCTCGCTGCGTTCCCAGGAGTCCTCGGCCGGGGCCTGGTCACCGGCGCGCTTCCCGCGCGCGAGCACCGCCACCGCCGTCAGGACTCCGGCGACCATCACGCCGCCCGGGAGCAGCCAGTCCAGCGATATGTCGGTCAGTCTCATGCGGTGTCCCTTGCATCGCGGTAGGGCGTTCGGTCGCCCATACTGACCGACCCCGCGCGATGCTCACGCCGTTTCGGGGCAAGAGCACGCCATCGGGGTGCCGGTCCACGCGAATAGGGGCGATCTGGTCGAACAGCCTTGCAAGGGAGGGGAGTTGCGTTCGATTGACGCCACCCTTCCGGGTGGTGTGATCGTCAGGCGGCCGCGGTCAGCCGACGGACCCGGTCGGCGTCGCAGGTGCGCGGGCAGGTGACGCAGGTGTCCTCGGGGCGCAGCGTGTAGAAGAAGCAGCAGGTGGCCCGGTCCCGGGTGGTCAGCGGGGCGCCGTCCGACCCCTCGGCGCCGGGCAGCTCCCGGAAGCCCGCGGCCCCCGCGTACGGCTTGTACGGCTTGGCGGTGCCCGGCATGAGGAGGTCCAGCTCCTCCGTCGCGCGCCGCTCCTCGCCGAGCAGGGTGCCGACGTACCAGAGGCCCTCGACGATCTCGTCCGTCGCCATCCCCCACAGGGCCCGGCGGCCGCGCCGCATCCGGGAGCCGAAGCCGTCGAGGACCGCCTCGAAGTGCTCGGCGAGCGAGGAGCGCACCTCGGCCCGCAGCGCCTCCTCGTCGGCGACGACCCGGGCGCCGGGCAGGGCCGCGGCGGGGTCGTCCGGCAGGCAGGCGAACTCCTCGATCCGGACCGCCATGCGGCCGAGGGTGCGCTGGAAGGCCACGTTCCGCACGGGCAGGCGGGGGACCCGGCGGTGCAGGAACCAGGGGACGGTGACCAGGAGGCAGGCGGGCCAGGCGTAGCGGTGAAGTCCGAAACTGGCGACGACGTCGGGGCGGGCCCGGGTGCCGTAGTCGCGCAGCACCTGCTCGTCGTCCCAGGCCAGGAAGGCGTCCAGCTCGGCTCCGCCGGCCGCGAGCGCCTCGGCGCCGACCCAGCCCTCGCCGCGCGGCAGGAGGGCGCCCGGGGCGTGTTCCTCTATGCGCAGGTACGAGAAGACCTCGGCGAGGCGGGCGTAGGAGGCCGCGACGGGCGAGGCGGGCGGGGAGGACAGCAGGGCGGGGACGGTCATGCGGACCACCGAATCGCGATCGTTGGCAGGTAAGGCTTACCTTACCCGATTCGATCGGCTGTCTCACCACCAGCACACCGTTCCGACCTGCGAGGCGTCTCTCACACCCCTGACGGCGGCCCGTTCGCCTATGGTGCACAGAGGACCCGCGCGACGCGAGCCGGGACCGGCACGAGGCCCCAGGAGGACCCGGGTGGAGCAGGGAGCGGCGCGCGAGCGGACGACGGAGACCCCGTCCCCGGCCTCGCCCCCCGCCGACGCCGCGCACGGGGACCCGACGGACCCGGCCGGGACGGCGGACACCCGGTTCGTCCGCGTACCCGGCCAGGCCCGGGGCGGGGACGCGGCCCCGGACGCGCGCGGTGAGCACACCCACGGCGAGCCGGCCGGGCTCGTCCCCCGTTCCGTACGGCGGCACTCCGTGCGCGGGCAGGTCCTCGAAGCGCTCCGCACCGCCCTCGTCGGCGGCGACCTGGTCCCCGGCGAGGTGTACTCCGCGCCCGCCCTCGCCGAGCGCTTCGGCGTCTCCGCCACCCCCGTCCGCGAGGCCATGCAGCGCCTGGCCGTCGAGGGCGCCGTCGAGGTCGTGCCGAACCGCGGCTTCCGCGTCACCGAGCGCACCCCCCGCGAGCTGGCCGAGCTGGCCGAGATCCGCGCCCTCATCGAGGTCCCCGTCATGCTGCGGCTCGCCCGCACCGTCCCCGCCGCCCGCTGGGCCGAGCTGCGCCCGCTGGCCGAGGCCACCGCGACGGCCGCCGCCCGGGGCGACCGCGCCCACTACGCCGAGGCCGACCGCGCCTTCCACCGGGCCGTCCTCTCCCTCGCCGGGAACCAGCAGCTCCTCGCCGTCGCCGACGACCTCCACCGCCGCTCCCAGTGGCCCCTGATCAGCGCGCCCACCCTCCGCCACGGCGTCCTCGTCGCCGACGCCGCCGAGCACACCGCCCTGCTCGACGCCCTGATCGCCCGGGACCTGACGGTCGTCCGGGCCCTCGTACGGGAGCACTTCACCGGATCGGAGTGCTGAGCGCCCGGGACCACTAAGGTCGTGGGCGTCAGCCGCTCGCCCGTGCCGTCCGTGAGGTGTCCCCATGCCGTCCGCGACCCCGTCCCCGGCCTGGGACGGACGCCGGCCCACCACCGGTACGGAACCCGGGGCCACGGCCCTGCTCGGCTGGCTCACCGACCCCGACGCGCCCCGGCTCTGCCTCGTCACCGGCGCCCCCGGCAGCGGCAAGACGGCCCTGCTCGGCTGGCTCGCCGCGCACGGCCCGCGCTCCGGCCGCACCCGCCGCCGCCCCGCCCGGGTCCTCGTCCCGCTGGCCGGGCAGAGCGCCCTCGGCACGGCCTGGGCCGTCGCCGACCGCCTCGGCGTGGTCGCCGGCACCCCGGGCGACCTCGTCGGCGCCCTCGCCACCAGCGAGGCGCGGCCCACCGGCCGGGCCGTCCTCCTCCTCACGGACCTGCACGCCGCCGCCGAACCCGACGCGCTCGCCCGGCTGGTCACGGAGCTCGCGGAGGTGGGCCGGGTCCGGCTCGTGGTCGAGGCCCGCGACGACACCCCCGCCCTCGCCGCCCTGCGCGCCGGCCCCCGGGTCGCCGTCGTGGACCTGGACGGCGGCCCCGGCCCCCTCGACCCGGTCGAGGAGCCCGCCCGGCCGCTGCCGGACCTCTCCGACCCGGCGGCCGTCTGCGCCGCCGACCCGCTGCTCGTCACCACGGCGTACGTCACCGGCTCCGCCCCGGCCGGCGTGCCCGGCACCCTCGACGGGCCCGAACCCTCCGGCGAGACCGCCGACGGCCACGGCGGGCTGCGCACCGCCTGGATGCGGGCCGGGCAGTCGCTCTGCCGGGCCCAGCCCCCGGCGGACCGGGCCCTGGTGCTGCTCGCCGCGCTCGGCGACGGGGCCGACCCCCGGCTGCGCCCCACCCTCGCCGAGCTCGCGGCCGGCGCGCCCTGGCGGCTCCGCTGGGCCCGCCACCGGGGCGACCTGACCCCGCCCTGGCCGGGCCCCGTCACCGTCCTCGGCGCGGCGGGCGGCCCCCTGGAGGGCACCCTGCTCGTGGGCGACCGCACCGGCACCGTACGCCTGCTGCGCGAGGCCGACGCGGGCTCCGCCGGGCGCCTGGCGCACGCCGTCCCCGGCCGGATCACCGCCCTCGCGCCCGCGCCGGACGGCACGGTGCTGATCCTGGACGACCGGGGCCGGCTGCACACCGTACGGGGAACGGCCTCTCGGCCCCCGTACCTGGAGCGCCTCACCGAGGCGGTCTCCGCGACCCTCGCCCGCCATCCCGGCACGGCCCTCGCGGCGATCGGCGGGTCGGTGGTGGTGGGGGACCGGCTCGGCTCCGTGCACGCCTTCGGCCTCACCGGCCTCCACCAGGCGGCCTCCCACAGCGGCCGGGTCACGGCGGTCGCGGCGGTGGACTCCGCGACCCCCTTCGTCTGCTCGGGCGGCGCCGACGGGACCGTACGGCTCTGGACCCCGGGCCGCGACCCGGTCCCCGAACCCCTCGCCGACCGCCGCTCGCCGGTGGTCTCCCTGCACGCGGCGGAGACCCCGCACGGGCCCCTGGTCGCCGTGGCCTGGGGCGACGGGCTCGTGGAGCTGCACCGGCCGGAGGGCGGTCCGAAGCTCTCCTTCCGGCCGGGCCCCCCGGTCCGCGCCGTCGCCGTCACCGGCTCCGGATCCCTCCTCGTCGGCACCGACGAGAGCCTGCTGTGCCTCGCGGCGAAGAAGTGACGGGCTGTCAATAAGCTTTGAACGAAGTGACCTTCACGTGGCCGGGTGCGGGGCGAGCTGGGCCGCCAGCCAGGTCGGCACCCCGCCGAGCAGCCGGAACAGGCGCCGCGCCTCCGCCCGCAGCCGCCCGGCCTCCGGCTCCGTCTCCGTGGTCGCCAGGGCGGTGAGCGCCGGAGCCGTACCGACCAGGTAGCCCAACTCCTCGCGGATCCGCAGCGATTCGGCGAAGCCGTGTCGCGCCTCCGCCAACTCGCCCTCGCGCAGGGCGAGTCCGGCCAGGTGCCGCCACGTGGAGGAGAGCAGCAGCGAGTCGCCCTGGGCGGTGGCCCCCGCGTGCGCCCTGCGGTACGCGGCGCGGGCGGCCTGCGGGGAGTCGCCGAGGTTCTGGGCGACGAGCCCGCGCCGGAAGTCGAGCAGCGGCCGGCCCTCGGCGGCGGGGGCGATGAGCGCCGCCGCCCGGCCCAGGGCCATCCGGGCCTCGTCGGCCCGGTCGCGGACCCCGAGGAGGGTGGACGCGTAGGCGAGGTAGCCGCGTTCGCAGGCGGCGGCCCCGCGCTCCTCGTCCGTGCGGGCGACCGCCTCGGCCGTCCGCAGCGCCTCCTCGGCGTCGGCCCAGCCCTTCTCGGTGTAGAGGCAGCGCTCGATGAGCAGCGCGGCCCGTTCGAGCGCCACGGCCGGTTCGGCGGCGCGCGGCGCGAGCAGCGCGGCCGCGTCCGTCCAGCAGCCCCGGGAGCGGAGACGCCATACGGCGGTCTCCACGGGAGTCTCCTTGCCGTGGGCGAGGGACGGATCTTCGCCATCCCTTGATTCGGAACCAGACATGGCGGTATCCGCCACATTGCCCTCCCCGAGCGCGCCATCGAGCTGTTGAGTAAGACCCGCATCTCAGCACGAAGGGCCGCACCCGGCCAAGGGGTCGGGTGAAAGATTTCACAAAGGGGCGATCGGTGCGGTGACCACCCTTCGGGGCGTCCCCGACGACCCGTCAGATCGCCGCCGGGCCTGGGATCGGGCTCCGGCCGGGCCCGTCGACCGGCCCGGCCGGCTGGCCCCCACCAGCCCGTACGTCACTCCTTCGGACTCCTCCGAAGGAGTGAATTTCCGGATGTTCTTCCGGATGCCTTCCGGGTCTTCGCCGAAGGTGCTCAGCTCATCCGCAGGGCCAGGAAGAAGTCGAGCTTGTCCTCCAGGCGGGACAGGTCGCGGCCGGTGAGCTGCTCGATCCGGCCCACCCGGTACCGCAGCGTGTTCACGTGCAGGTGGAGCCGGGACGCGCAGCGCGTCCAGGAGCCGTCGCAGTCCAGGAACGCCTCCAGGGTCGGGATCAGCTCCGCCCGGTGGCGCCGGTCGTAGTCCCGCAGCGGGTCGAGCAGCCGGGCCGTGAACGCCCGGCGGACGTCGTCCGGCACGAACGGCAGCAGCAGCACGTGCGAGGCCAGCTCGTGGTGCCCGGCCGCGCAGACCCGGCCCGGCCGGGCCGCGGCGACCCGGCGGGCGTGCCGGGCCTCCTCCAGGGCCCCGCGCAGACCCTCCGCCGAGTGCACGGCCGCGCTGACGCCCAGGGTCAGGCGCCCGTCGTCGGCGAGACCGGCGGAGAGCGGGGCCCGTACGGCGGCGAGCAGCGCGTCCGCGTGCAGCCCGACGGCGGGGGCACCGCCCTCGTCCTCGCTCTCCGGCAGCGGCCCGGCCGCCAGCGGCACCAGCGCGATGGCCTCGTCCCCGCTGTGCGCGACGGCGATCCGGTCGGCGGACTCGGCGCCGATCGCCGCCGGGTCCACGAGGATCTCCTCCAGGAGCGCCTGCGCGACCGGGCCGCCGTCCACCGGGGTCCCCTGGCCGGCCTCCTGCTCCCAGTCCACCCGGGCCACGACGACCTGCCAGTGCGGGGCCGTGCCGAGGCCGGGCAGCAGCACCGGGGCGGCCACCCGCAGCCGGGCCGCGATCTCGGCGGGCGCGGCGCCCGTCTGCACCAGCTCCAGGACCTCCTGGGCCAGCCGGCGCCGTACCGTACGGGCCGCGTCGCGCCGGTCCCGCTCGACCGCGATCAGCTGGGTCACGCCCTGGAGCAGGTCCAGCCGGGCGGCGGGCCAGTCCCCGGCGTCCGCCTCGACGGCGAGCAGCCAGTCCGAGAGGACCGTCTCGCGCACGTCCCGGACGGCGGGGGCGGCGCCCCGGCCGGTGTTGCGGATCGGGAAGAGCGAGTACGTCGTGCCGCCGCCGGACACCCGGTGCGGGCCGCGCCGGCCGGTCCGGACGGCGGCCAGGTGCTCACCGGCCAGGGAGGCGGCGAGCCCGCTGTCCAGGGGCTCCCCGGCGCCCGCGATCCGGCGGCCGGTGGGGGAGAGGACCCAGGCCCGCAGGTCCAGGTCGGAGCCGAGCAGGTCGAGCACGACCTCGGGGCCGCCGCCCGCCGGTCCGGAGGTCATCAGACGCCGGTGCCGGTCCACGACGGCCGCCAGGTCCCCGGCCCGCTCGCCGGACACCTGTCGAACAACGTGCTCGGTGATCGTCGCGAACGCAACGGATTCGTTGACCGCGAAGAGCGGCAGCCGATGGCGCGAACACGCCTGTACGAGATCGTCGGGGATGTCCCCGAGCTCCGCCTCGCCCGCCGCGAGCGCCGCCACCCCGGCCGAGGCCAGGATCCGGGCGAAGGGCTCGGCGTCCGCGGGCTCCCGCAGCCAGGCCAGACCGGTCAGGACCAGCTCCCCGCCCGACAGGTAGCGGCTGGGGTCCTTGAGGTCCGTCGTCATCACGCCGCGGACGGTGCGGTCCAGCTCGTCCTCGCCGCCGAGCAGCCGCAGCCCCAGCGCGTCGTTCTCCAGCAGTGCGCGCAGCCGCATGGTGTCGCCGCCGTCCTTCTCGTCAGTGGTCGTGGGTGTCGCGTTGTCGTCGGTGGCGTGGTGCCACCGTTTCCAGGGGAAAACGGTGAGGTTTCCGTTCACCGTCTTTCGTTCGAATCTACAAGACGACGATGGGCGCCAGCCAACTCCTTCATGTTTTCGGTGACTGCACCCAGGAGAACGTGGGCTTGTGTACTAGGCCACACACCGCGTGAACAGCACATGAACAAGACGAGGGCCGGCCGTCTTCCCGGGCCCACCGCACCCCCCGATCATCCGATCACCTGAACCACTAGAAGAGAGCCACCATGGACTTCCTTCGCCCCGCCAGCTGGGAGGAGGCGCTCGCCGCCAAGGCCGAGCACCCCACGGCCGTGCCCATCGCGGGCGGTACCGACGTCATGGTCGAGATCAACTTCGACCACCGGCGCCCCGAGTACCTCCTGGACCTGAACCGTATCGAGCTGCTGAGCGAGTGGGAGGTCGGCGAGGAGAACGTCCGGCTCGGCGCCTCCGTCCCGTACACCCGGATCATGGAGAACCTGCGGGCCGAGCTGCCCGGCCTGGCCCTCGCCTCGCACACGGTCGCCTCCCCGCAGATCCGCAACCGCGGCGGCGTCGGCGGCAACCTGGGCACCGCCTCCCCGGCCGGCGACGCCCACCCGGCCCTGCTCGCCGCGGGCGCCGAGGTCGAGGTCGAGTCGGTGCGCGGCAGCCGCTTCATCCCGATCGACGCGTTCTACACGGGCGTGAAGCGCAACGCGCTGGAGCCCGACGAACTCATCAAGACCGTCCACATCAAGAAGGCGGACGGCCCCCAGCAGTACTCCAAGGTCGGCACCCGCAACGCGATGGTCATCGCCGTCTGCGCCTTCGGTCTCGCGCTCCACCCGGAGACCCGGACCGTGCGCACCGGCATCGGCTCCGCCGCGCCGACCCCGATCCGCGCCAAGGAGGCCGAGGCCTTCCTGAACGCGGCCCTGGAGGAGGGCGGCCTCTGGGACAACGGGAAGATCATCCCCCCGTCGGTCGCGAAGCAGTTCGCCGACCTCTGCTCGGGCGCCGCGAACCCGATCGACGACGTCCGGGGCACCGCGAAGTACCGCCGCCACGCCGTCGGCATCATGGCCCGCCGCCAGCTCGGCTGGACCTGGGAGCAGTACCGCGGCACCGGCCGCACGCTTGAGGGAGCTGCATAACATGCGCGTCAATTTCACGGTCAACGGACGTCCGCAGGAGGCCGACGACGTCTGGGAGGGCGAGTCCCTCCTCTACGTCCTGCGCGAGCGGATGGGCCTTCCCGGCTCCAAGAACGCCTGCGAGCAGGGCGAGTGCGGTTCCTGCACGGTCCGCCTCGACGGCGTCCCCGTCTGTTCCTGCCTCGTCGCCGCCGGCCAGGTCGAGGGCCGCGAGGTCGTCACCGTCGAGGGCCTCGCCGAGTTCGCCAAGGAGCGCACGGAGCACGGCTCCTGCGGCACCGGCTCCTGCGGCACCTCCCTCGACGCCGCCAAGAGGTGGGAGGCGAAGCCGGGACAGGACTCCCAGACCGGCGAGGGCGTCGAACTGAGCCCCATCCAGCAGGCGTTCATCGACGCCGGCGCCGTCCAGTGCGGCTTCTGCACCCCCGGTCTGCTGATCGCCGCCGACGAGCTCCTGGAGCGGCAGAGCGACCCGTCCGACCAGGACATCCGTGAGGCCCTCTCCGGCAACCTGTGCCGCTGCACGGGCTACGAGAAGATCCTCGACGCGGTCCGCCTCGCGGCCGCCCGCCAGGGAGAGGCGGTCTGACCATGGCGCAGAACACCCGTACCGTCCCCGCCGGTACGCCCACCAACGTCACCCAGAACCACACCAAGGGCGGCATCGGCGAGTCCACGCTCCGCCCCGACGGCACCCTCAAGGTCACCGGAGAGTTCGCGTACTCCTCGGACATGTGGCACGAGGACATGCTCTGGGGCCAGACCCTCCGCTCCACCGTCGCCCACGCCGAGATCGTCTCCATCGACGTCTCCGAGGCCCTGGCGATGTCCGGCGTGTACGCCGTCCTCACCTACGACGACCTGCCGGCCGAGATGAAGAACTACGGCCTGGAGATCCAGGACACCCCCGTCCTCGCCCACGGCCGGGTGCGGCACCACGGCGAGCCGGTCGCCCTGATCGCCGCCGACCACCCCGAGACGGCCCGCCGCGCCGCCGCCAAGGTGAGGATCGAGTACAAGGAGCTGCCGCTCGTCACCGACGAGGCCTCCGCGCTCGCCCCCGACGCGCCCCTCATCCACGAGGGCCGCGACGACCACCACGCCGGCCACGTCCCGCACCCCAACATCGTGCACCGCCAGCCGATCGTCCGCGGCAACGTGGAGGAGGCCCGCAAGCGGGCCGACGTGATCGTCGAGGGCGAGTACGTCTTCGGCATGCAGGACCAGGCCTTCCTCGGCCCCGAGTCCGGCCTCGCCGTGCCCGCCGAGGACGGCGGCGTCGACCTGTACGTCGCCACCCAGTGGCTCCACTCCGACCTGCGCCAGATCGCGCCCGTCCTCGGCCTGCCCGAGGAGAAGGTCCGCATGACGCTCTCCGGCGTCGGCGGCGCCTTCGGCGGCCGCGAGGACCTGTCGATGCAGATCCACGCCTGCCTCCTGGCGCTCCGCACCGGCAAGCCGGTCAAGATCGTCTACAACCGCTTCGAGTCCTTCTTCGGCCACGTGCACCGCCACCCGGCGAAGCTCCACTACGAGCACGGCGCCACCAAGGACGGCAAGCTCACCCACCTCAAGGCCCGGATCGTCCTCGACGGCGGCGCCTACGCCTCGGCCTCCCCGGCCGTCGTCGGCAACGCCTCCTCGCTCGGCGCCGGCCCGTACGTGGTCGACGACGTCGAGATCGAGGCCGTCGCCCTCTACACCAACAACCCGCCCTGCGGCGCGATGCGCGGCTTCGGCGCGGTCCAGGCGTGCTTCGCGTACGAGGCGCAGATGGACAAGCTCGCGGCGAAGCTGGGCATGGACCCGGTCGAGTTCCGGCAGATCAACGCCATGGAACAGGGCACGCTCATGCCCACGGGACAGGTCGTGGACTCGCCCGCCCCGGTCGCCGAACTGCTCCGCCGGGTCAAGGCCCGCCCGCTGCCGCCCGAGCAGCAGTGGCTCGCCGCCGGCGAGCAGGCCGACGTCCGCGCGCTGCCCGGCGGCCTCTCCAACACCACGCACGGCGAGGGCGTCGTCCGCGGCGTCGGCTACGCCGTCGGCATCAAGAACGTCGGCTTCTCCGAGGGCTTCGACGACTACTCGACCGCCCGCGTGGTCCTCCAGGTCATCAACGGCGAGCCCGTCGCCATGGTCCACACGGCCATGGCGGAGGTCGGCCAGGGCGGCGTCACCGTGCACGCCCAGATCGCCCGTACGGAACTCGGCGTCACGCAGGTCACCATCCACCCGGCCGACACCCAGGTCGGCTCCGCCGGCTCCACGTCCGCCTCCCGGCAGACGTACATGACCGGCGGCGCGGTGAAGAACACCTGCGAGGCCGTCCGCGAGAAGGTCCTGGAGATCGGCCGCCGCAAGAACGGCTCGTACCACCCCGCCTGGGCGACCGCCGAACTCCTCCTGGAGGGCGGCAAGGTCGTCACCGACGGCGGCGAGGTCCTCGCGACCCTCGCCGACGTCCTGGAGGGCGAGGACCCGATCGACGTCGAGCTGGAGTTCCGGCACCGCCCGACCGTCCCCTTCGACCTGGTCACCGGCCAGGGCGACGGCCACGTCCAGTACACCTTCGCCGCCCACCGCGCGGTCGTCGAGGTGGACACCGAGCTCGGCCTCGTCAAGGTCATCGAGCTCGCCACCGCCCAGGACGTGGGCAAGGCGCTCAACATGCTCTCCGTCGTCGGCCAGATCCAGGGTGGCACCACCCAGGGCCTGGGCGTCGCGGTGATGGAAGAGATCATCGTGGACCCGAAGACCGCGAAGGTGCGCAACCCCTCCTTCACGGACTACCTGATCCCGACGATCCTCGACACGCCGACCATCCCGGTCGACGTGCTCGAACTCGCCGACCCCAACGCGCCGTACGGCCTGCGGGGACTCGGCGAGGCCCCGACCCTGTCGTCCACCCCGGCCGTCCTCGCGGCGATCCGGAACGCGACGGGCCTGGAGCTCAACAAGACGCCGGTCCGCCCCGAGGCGCTCACCGGCACCCTGTAGGACCCTCCGGGCGGTACGGCCCGTCCCGGGAACGTCACCCTCCCCGCCCGTACCGCCCGGAGCCCCCCGCACCACCCCGTTCGTCTCGGGCCGTCCCCCGGGTCGTGCAGCCACGCAGCATCCCAAATCCCGCGGCTTCAGCCGGACCAGAACCCTTCGAAGTCCGACGCGGGTGCCCCTTTGAACCTTGGGAGTAGGCCCCATGACCCAGTCGTCAGTGGAGCCCAAGACCAGCGCCGAGGACGCGGGCTCCGGCTCGCGCAACCCCGCCGGCAGGTCTTGGCTCGACCGGTACTTTCACATCTCGGAGAGAGGATCCACCGTCGCGACGGAGGTCCGCGGCGGCGTCACCACCTTCATGGCGATGGCGTACATCCTCCTGCTCAACCCCCTGATCCTCGGCGGCAAGGACGTAGACGGCAATCTGCTCAGCCAGCCGGCGCTCATCACCGCCACCGCCCTCGCCGCGGCCGCGACGACCCTCCTCATGGGTTTCTGGGGCAAGGTCCCGCTCGCCCTCGCCGCCGGTCTCAGCGTCTCCGGCGTCATGGCCTCGCAGGTCGTCCCCGTCATGACCTGGCCGCAGGCCATGGGCATGTCCGTGGCGTACGGCGCCGTGATCTGTCTCCTGGTGGTCACCGGCCTCCGCGAGATGATCATGAACGCGATCCCGCTCGCCCTGAAGCACGCCATCACCATCGGCATCGGCCTCTTCATCGCGATCATCGGCTTCGTGAAGGCCGGCTTCGTCCACGAGAACCCCGCCCCGGGCGGCGGCCCCGTCTCCCTCGGCCCGGCCGGCGAGCTCCAGGGCTGGCCCGTCCTCATCTTCGCCTTCACCCTGCTGCTGATCTTCGCCCTCCAGGCCCGCAACATCCCCGGCGCCATCCTCATCGGCATCGTCGTCGGCACGGTCGTCGCGGTGGTCCTCAACGCGGTCGCCGACATACCGGCCAAGGCCTGGTTCTCCGGTCCGCCGGAGCTCGACGGCAGCGCGGTCTCGGCCCCCGACTTCTCCCTCTTCGGGGAGGTCTCCTTCAGCGGCTGGGGCGACGTCGGCTACATCACGATCACCATGATCGTCTTCACCCTGGTGCTCGCCGGCTTCTTCGACGCCATGGCCACCATCCTGGGCGTCGGCACCGAGGCCAAGCTCGCCGACGACAAGGGCCGCATGCCCGGCCTCTCCAAGGCCCTCTTCATCGACGGCGCCGGCGGCGTCATCGGCGGCGGCGCCGGAGCCTCCGGCCAGACGGTCTTCGTCGAGTCCGCCACCGGAGTCGGCGAGGGCGCCCGCACCGGCCTGGCCTCCGTGGTCACCGGCGGCTTCTTCGCCCTCTGCCTCTTCTTCACCCCGCTCACCGCGATCGTGCCGCAGGAGGTCGCCGCCGCGGCCCTGGTCGTCATCGGCTCGATGATGATGCAGAACGCCAAGCACGTGGACTGGAGCGACCGCTCCGTGGCGATCCCGGTCTTCCTCACCGTGGTCCTGATGCCGTTCACGTACACCATCACCACCGGTGTCGCCGCCGGTGTCATCTCCTACGCGGTGATCAAGACCGCCCAGGGGAAGGCGCGGGAGGTCGGGGCCTTCATGTGGGGCCTGACCGCGATCTTCATCGTGTACTTCGCCATCCATCCGATCGAGAGCTGGCTCGGCGTCGGCTGACGCCCCCACCGCCCTCCCCGCACCCCCAAGGAGAACCGAGATGCTGGACATCGCCGAAGAGCTGCACCGGTGGGTCGAGCAGGGACGAGCCTTCGCCGTCGCCACCGTGGTGGCGGTCGGCGGCAGCGCGCCCCGGCAGCCGGGCGCCGCACTCGCCGTCGACGGCGAGGGCACGGCGATCGGATCGGTCTCCGGGGGGTGCGTGGAGGGCGCGGTCTACGACCTGTGCGTCCAGGCCCTCGAAGACGGCCGGACCGTCGTCGAGCGCTTCGGCTACAGCGACGAGGACGCCTTCGCCGTCGGCCTGACCTGCGGCGGAATCATCGACATCCTCGTCACCCCGATCCGCGGCGGGGTCTTCTCCGCCGCGCTCGCCGCCGCCGTCGAGGGCGAGGCGGCGGCCCTCGCCCGGATCGTCTCCGGTCCCGACGACCTGCTCGGCAAGGCCCTCCTGGTCCGCCCCGACGGCTCGTACGAGGGGAAGCTCGGCGGCCACCCCGAGCTGGACCGCACCGCCGCCGGCGAGGCCCGCGCGATGCTCGACGCGGGCCGCACCGGCACCGTGGAGATCGGCGAGGACGGCAGCCGCTGCGGACAGCCCCTGACCCTCCTGGTCGAGTCCTCCGTCCCCGCCCCCCGCATGATCGTCTTCGGCGCCATCGACTTCGCCGCCGCGCTCGTCCGGGTCGGCAAGTTCCTCGGCTACCGCGTCACCGTCTGCGACGCCCGGCCCGTCTTCGCGACCCCGGCCCGCTTCCCCGAGGCCGACGAGGTCGTCGTGGAGTGGCCCCACCGCTACCTGGAGTCCACGGAGGTGGACGGCCGGACCGTCCTGTGCGTCCTCACCCACGACGCCAAGTTCGACGTCCCCCTGCTCCGGGTCGCCCTCCGGCTTCCCGTCGCCTACGTCGGCGCGATGGGCTCCCGCCGCACCCACGTGGACCGCAACGAGCGGCTGCGCGAGGTCGGCGTCACCGAGATCGAACTCGCACGGCTGCGCTCCCCGATCGGCCTCGACCTCGGCGCCCGCACGCCGGAGGAGACCGCCCTCTCGATCGGCGCCGAGATCGTCGCCAACCGGCGCGGCGGCACCGGCGCCTCCCTCACCGGCGCCCACACCCCGATCCACCACGACGGGCCCCGGGGGCCGCTGGGCCGGATAGGGTCCGTGGCCTGACCCGAGGACCCTCCCGCGGGCCGCTGGTGGAGGTGCACTCCCAGGACCTGCCGCCGCCCCCGGGCGCAAGGCGCTCCTCGGGCCGCCCGGCCCCGGGCGGCAAGACACCCTCCGGGGCCCGTCCGGTCATGATCCGCCGGACGGGCCCCGGGGCGTCCGGCCCGGACCGATCGCGGCCTCGACGTGGGCGAGGTGGGCGGCGAGGATCTCCTCGAACGCGGCGGGACGGTCCGCCCCGAGGGGGCGCATGTCGCGGGCGAAGTGGGCCAGGGCGGGGAAGCGCTCGGGGTCGGCGCCGAGCACCGCGACGCGGAACAGCTCCATGCCCTGCTCGTACTCCTCCGGGCCGATCGTGCCGACTCCGGCCTCGGAGGCGATCAGCGCGGCGACGAGGACCGCGATCCGGTGGTAGTGCGCCGGGATCTCCTCGTCGGGCAGTCCCGCCGCGCGCAGGGCCTGCAGCACCTCCTCCATGACCAGCCGGGAACCGGCGCCGCCCGACGCGTACCGTCCCCAGATCGCGGCGAGCTCGGGCTGCCGGCCGAACGCCTCCCTCACGCGCAGGGCCAGGGCGGTGATGCGCTGCTTCCAGTCGCCCTCGGCGCGGTAGCCGTCCATGGCGGCCAGGAGGATCCGGTCGGCGACCGCGCGCAACAGTTCGGTCTTGCTGCGGAAGTGCCGGTAGAGGCTGGAGGAGTCGGTCCCGAGGACCGCGGCGAGCTTGCGCACGCTGAACGACTCCGCGTCGCCCGTGCGCAGCAGTTCCGCCGCCGCATCCAGGATCTCCTCGGTCGACCAACGCCTTCGACCCGCCATTCCACTCCTCTCGCCAACTCTCACCCTAACGCATGCACTTGGCGTTGCACGCACCGCGTGCATAATGAGGGCAAGCGTGTGCCGAGCAGAGCGAAAGGACGCATGCCATGAGGACCTCATGGAGTCCCGCGGCGCTGGACGCCGCCCTCGAGAACGTCCACCGTGCCGGAATGCCGGGCCTGTTCGCCGAAGTGCGCGAGGGCGACCGGGTCTGGCGCGGGGCCGCCGGGGTGGCCGATACCGCCACCGGCCGCCCCGTCACCGCCGACATGCGGCACCGGGTCGGCAGCGTCACCAAGACCTTCACCGCCGCCGCGGTCCTGCGGCAGGTCGAGAGCGGCCGGATCGACCTCGACGCGCCGATCGGGCGGTACCTTCCGGAGCTGGTCCCCGGGGAGCGCGGTGACGCGATCACGGTCCGCATGCTGGTCAACCACACCAGCGGCCTCGCCGAGTACCTCCCGTACGCCTACCCCTCCCTCAAGGCGTTCCCCGACCTCGCGAACACCGGGCCCCAGAGCCTGGAGGACCACCGGTTCACCCGGTTCGACCCCGTCGAACTGATCGGGATGGGGGTCACCGCACCCGCCGTCGGCACCCCGGGCGGCACTCCGGGGGTGTACTCCAACACCAACTACCTGCTCCTCGGCCGGCTCCTGGAACGGGTGACCGGCACGACGGCCGAGGAGTGCATCACCCGGGACGTCATCGAGCGCGCCGGGCTCCGGGACACCGGATTTCCCACCGGGCCGTACGTCGAGGGGCCGCATTCCCTCCTCTACGAAGCGTGGTTCGGCATGATCGACCCGCCGCGCGACCACAGCGTCCAGGACATGTCGTGGGTGGGCCCGACGGCCTCCCTGATATCGACCGTCGCGGACCTCAACCGCTTCTACGGCATGCTGCTGGCCGGGGAGATCGTCGGCCCGTCGTCGCTGGCGCAGATGCGGCGCACCGTCCCGGTCGTCTCCCAGGAGGGGAAGCTGATCGACTACGGCCTCGGCCTGTACCCGATGGAGGCTCCTCCCGGGCGGGACGTCTTCTGGGGGCACGGAGGCACGGTCTGGGGCGGCGGAACGCTGGCCGCGATCCGCGCCGACGGCAAGCGGCGGATGGCGGTCGCGGTCAACATGCAGAGGTGGAACCGGCTCGACTCCGCCGGCAGGCCGCGGGCCCGTCCCCTCGACGACGCGCTCGCGGCCTTCCACCGCGTGGCGATGTACGGCTGACCGGCCCGGCGACGGGCGCCCTCTCCGGGATCAGGCCGGATCCACCGGAAGCGCCTCCCACGGGGGAGGCGCGAGCCGGTCCGTCCAGGCGGCCAGGGCCTCGCCGTCCACGCAGACGATCCCGCACGTGGCCGCGTACTCGGCGGCCGGCGCGGTGAAGGAGCTGGTGGTCACGACCACGGCCACGTCGGCCCCGTGGACGGTGAAGCAGGTGCCGCCGAACCGCTGGAGGTCCTGGGAGCCCACGCGGTGGTCCTCCGCGTACTGCTTGCACTGGAGTATCACGCGCCGCCCGTCCAGGCTCGTCGCGATCACGTCGGCGCCCAGGTCGCCCGCGCCGCCGACCACCTCCACGGGGGTGCAGCCGTCCCGCGCGCAGAGCGCGGCGACCGTGTGCTCGAAGCCGTCCGGGTCCACCGCCGTGTGGTCCAGCGCCTCCGTCCCGACGTCGGGCACGTCCGGGGCCGGCGCGGCGGGCGTACGGAGGTCTCCGCGCCTCCCGGCGGGCGCCGCGCCCCGCCGGAACAGGGCGAGGGCCACGCCGAGCGCCCCGAGGGCGGCGAGCGCCACCAGGAGGGCGGCCGGCACGCCCGAGCCCCGGTCCCCGGCCGCCCCGGCGGTCTTGAGGAAGAGCGCCAGCCCCCCGACGCACGTCCCCACGAGCCCGATCACGAGCACCAGATCGCGCCCGATCGCCGCGGGGCGACGCCGGAGCGCACCCCTGTCCTCCCCGACGGATCCCATCGGCCCCTCCCTCCCTCGCGTACGACCCTGCCCGTGCGGCCCCCCGCCCACAGCCCACCCGGCTCCGCACGCGCCGCGCCCCCGACCCGCGAGGGGGCCGGGGGCCGCGGCGCGTGCCGGCCCGGAGGGTCAGCGCTTGAAGGCGTCCTTCGTCTTCTCCTTGGCCTCCCGGGCGTCGCCCTTGGCGCGCTCGGCGCGGCCCTCGCCGGCCATCCGCTCGTTGCCGAGCGCACGGCCCGTCGTCTCCTTGATCGAGCCCTTGACCTGCTCGCCCTTGGCCTTCATCTTCTCGTTGCCCGACATGTCGGCTCCTCTCCGAGAACCTGGAAAACCGTTGCCTTGGTGGAATGCCGCATAACCGCGAACCGGCCCCCGAAACGGGGCCGGGGGTTCCGGACCGCGATAATCGCCGTGGGCCACGCGCGCGTGCGTACGGCCGACCATCCCGAGGACGAAGGGCCGACGATGCTGAAAGAGGGCCGGCGAGTACGGCTCGCGGTGGACCTCAGGCTGGCCGGCGAGGTCGTCCCGGCCGGCGGACCCGCGGCGGAGACGGGCACCGGGGCGGGCTTCCTGGCCCTGGCGGCGGGCGTCGGGGGCACCGTCGAGCGGGTGACGGACGAGGACCGCCCCCCGGGCCCGGAAGTACGCGAGTACGAACGGCTCAAGTCCCTCCTGGACGACTTCGGCCACCAGATGCCCCCGGCCAGCAGACGGCAGCTCGAAGAGCAGGTCACCGCCCTGGAACCGGCCTGGACCGCCCACCTGGAACGGAAGCTCCGCACGACCGTCCGCGTCCGCTTCGACAACGGCTTCGTCCTCGACGACGCCCCCGGGGACCTCTTCGCCCCCGCCTGACGGGCCGCCCGGTCAGCGGGCGTCCTCCCCGACGCCGGTCGAGAGGGCCACGTGACGCCATCGGTCGAGTTCGCGCCGCACCAGGTCCAGCTTCGCCTCGACGCGCTCGACCGCGTCCGCGCCCAACTGCAGCCGCAGGGGAGGCTCGGCGGCCTCGGTGACGTCGACGACGGCCCTGGCCGCCTTCGCCGGATCGCCCGGCTGGCGGCCGTCGTTCCGGGCCAGCGCCTCGCGCACCGGCCCCGCGCCGAGGGCGTAGTCCTCGATGACGGCCGGCTCGACCCGGAGGCTGGAGGCGCTGAGGAAGTCGGTGCGGAATCCGCCCGGTTCCACGATCGTGACGCGCACGCCGAGCGGGGCCAGCTCGCCGTGCAGCGCTTCGGAGACGCCCTCCAGGGCGAACTTCGACGCACCGTACAGGCCCGCCGCCGGAGCGGTGGCGAAGCCGCCCACGGAGCCGATGTTCACGACGTGCCCGGACCGTTGGGCGCGCAGCGTCGGCAGGGTCGCCCGCAAGGTGTTGAGCACGCCGAACACGTTGACGTCGAACAGCGCCCGGACGGCCTCGTCGGAGGTCTCCTCGATCGCGCCCACCAGGCCGTGACCCGCGTTGTTGACCACGACGTCGATCCGGCCGAACTCCTTCAGACCCGACTCCACCGCGGCCGCCAGCTGCTCCGGCCGGGTCACGTCCGCGCTCACCGCCAGCAGTCCGTCCGGCTTCTCCTCGTACGCGCGGAGCACCGCCGACGCGTCCCGCGCCGCGGCGATCACGCGATGCCCGCGGCCCAGCGCCTCGCGGGTGATCTCCGCGCCGAGCCCGCGCGAGGCACCCGTGACAAACCAAACACCCATGTTCTCCCACCGTCCGATCGCCTTGTGGCCGACGTCCCGACGCTAGGACTTGGAGTGTTGTCGAAGTCAACAGGGTGGTGACGGAAGGACGTTCGCGGATCCCGCGCGCGAGGCCGTCGCCCGGCCGCGGTCGCGGCGGGAGCCGGGCGGGCGGGCGACGGCCGGGGCGGGCGACGGGCAGGCGGGCCTCAGGCGGCCGGCTCGGCCGGGGCCGCCTTCCGGACGTCCGCGAGGTACGCGGTCATGGCGTCCCGGTTGCGGGTCAGCCGGTCGATCCGCTGCGACATGCGGGCGCACTCCAGCTCCAGGAGCGCGATCGTCTCGGGCGTCGGGTTCGGGATGTCGATGCGGCCGGGCGGCCCGAGGCAGGGCAGGATCCTGCGGATCGTCTGCGTCGAGAGGCCCGCGTCGAGCAGCCCGCGCACCTGTTGGACGCGGTCCACGCAGGGCTCGGGATAGTCGCGGTAACCGTTGGCGCACCGATGGGAGGCGATCAGGCCCTGCTCCTCGTAGTACCGCAGCATCCGGCGGGAGACCCCGGTGCGTTCCGACAGCTCCCCGATGCGCACGCCCCCGCCCTCCCCGCGTTCCCGCGACGCTCTTCCGGATCCCGCTCGACCTTCACACCGCTTGACCTTCACATCAATGGAAGGGTTCGAGCATGCTGCCATGTCGAGCACAGACCTGACCAGAGGGCCCTCGCGCGGCCCCGCCCCCTCTCCGCGACGGGCCGAAAGCCCTTCCCCGCCGGGGAAGTTGAACCTGCCGGCGCTGCTCGCCCTGGCGACCGCCGTCTTCATCACGAGCCTCACCGAGACGCTGCCCGCCGGGCTGCTGCCCGCGATGGGCGGCGACCTGGGCGTCAGCGAGTCCGCCACCGGGCAGACGGTGACGATCTACGCCCTCGGCACCGTCCTCACCGCCGTCCCGCTCTCCGCCGCGACCGCCGGGTGGCGCCGCCGCCGGCTCCTGCTGACCGCGATGACCGGTTTCGCCGCCGCCAACACCGTGACGGCACTCTCCACTTCGTACCCGCTGACGATGACGGCCCGGTTCGCCGCGGGGGTCGCGGCGGGCCTCGCGTGGGCGCTGCTCGCCGGCTACGCCCGGCGGACGGCCCCCGCCCACCTCCAGGGCAAGGCCATCGCCGTGGCCATGGCGGGCATCCCCGTCGCGCTCTCCCTCGGCGTGCCCGCCGGGACGTTCGTCGGCAGGGCCGTCGACTGGCGGACGGCCTTCCTCGTCATGACCTGCCTGACCCTCGTCCTCCTCGGCTGGATCCTGGCCGCCGTCCCGGACTACCCGGGAGACCGCCCGGAGGAGGGTTCCGCGCCGCCGATGCTCGGGGTGCTCAAGGTCCCCGGCGTCGCCCCCGTCCTCGCCGTGACCCTCGTCTTCGTCCTCGCCCACACCCTCCTCTACACCTACATCGCGGCCTTCCTCGACCGGCTCGGGATGGGCGGCCGGGCCGACACCGTCCTCCTGGTCTTCGGCGCCGCCTCGCTGCTGAGCATCTGGGCCGTCGGCGCCCTGATCAACCGCCGGCTCCGGGCCCTGATGATCACCGGCACGCTGCTCGTCGCGGTGGCCGGCGGGATCCTGGCGCTGTTCCCGCGGTCGCCCGCGCTCGTGTACGGGGCGGTGGTGCTCTGGGGCCTGGGCTGGGGCGGCGCGCCGACCCTGTTGCAGACGGCGGCGGGCGACGCGGGCGGGGAGCGGGCCGACGCGGCGCAGGCGATGCTGGTCACCCTCTGGAACGTCGCCATGGCGGGCGGCGGGGTGGTCGGCGGCCTCCTCCTCGACGCGTTCGGCACCGGGGCCCTCCCCTGGAGCGTGCTCGCCCTCCTGGTCCCCGTGGCGGCCGTGGTCGTCGCGGCCCGCACCCACGGCTTTCCCGCCCGTCGGAACGCCCCCTGACGGTCCCTCAGGCGCGGGGCGCGTCCAGGGCCGCCCGTACGGCGGCCAGGACGGCCGTCTCGTCGGCGCCCGCCGCCCGGGCCCCGGCGACGTACGCGCGGGCGAGCCGGGTGAGGGCGGCGGTGTCGACGGGCGCCGCGCCCGGACGCGCGGCGACCCTGGTGCCCGCGCCGCGCCGGGTGCGGACCAGGCCCGCCGCCTCCAGCTCCTTGTAGGCGCGGTTCACGGTGCCGGGGGCGAGCCCCAGGTCGGCGGCGAGCCGGCGGACGGTGGGGAGCCGCTCGCCCTCCGGCAGGACGCCGCCGTCGATGAGCGCCGCGAGCTGGGAGCGGATCTGCTCGTACGGCGGGACCGGACCGGCCGTGTCCACGCGTACGGTCGGACCGTTCACGGCCTGCTCCGGAGGGAGGCCGGCGGGGCGAGGACGGTGAGCAGCGACCACAGGGCCGTGCCGGCGGCGACCGCGGCGACCGGGAGCAGGAGCAGGCCGGCGGTGTGGACCAGGGGGCCCACGCAGGACAGCGAGCGCAGCGCGCCGGAGGCGAAGAGGGCTGTGCCGCCCAGCGGCGCCGAGACCAGGAGGCCCCACGCGGCCGTCACGACCCGGGCGCGTTCCCGGCGCCGGCGCGCGTCGGCCGCCGCCACCGCGGAGTCGCCCCCGGGGACCGGGCGCCCGGTGATCCGGCGCAGCGCGTAGCCGCAGGCGGCGGTGCCGACCGCGAGGGCGACGAGCAGCGGGGCGCCGTAGAAGAGGCCGGGCCAGGGCCCTCGGGACTGGGTGAGGCTCCCGCAGGCGACGCTGAGCGTGCGACCGGCCCTGCCCGTGTCGTCCGGGGAGGCGGTGAGCGCGGCGACGGCGAGCAGGGCGAGGAGCACGGCGGCCTCGGCGGCGAGCAGGAGGGCGAAGCGGGCGGGCAGGACGTCGCGGACGCGACGCGGGACGAGGCTCGCGCGACGTATCGCGCCCCCGGGCCCGGGGGCCTGCGCGTCGGCGGCCAGGACGCCCGCCGTGACGCAGACGGCGAAGACCGGCAGGGCGTGGAGGACCCCGAGGCCGAGGGCGGCGCCGTGGGCGACCGTCCAGGCCGCCGCCGCGCCGACCGCCGCGCCGCCCCACCGGACGAGCAGTTCGGCACGGGCGGGCCGGGTCGGAGGGGACAGGGCGGAATCGAGCATGGGGACCCCCGTCGGAACTCTTGTGTCAAGTGATGAGTACAAGATGGCGGTCACTGCCCCTTGTGTCAAATGGATGACACAAGAGGGTGCGGGTGGGGAGTCGCGGACCCGGCGGCCGACCGGCCCGTGAGCGGTCTCGGCGTCCACCACCGCACCGGTGTTCCCCGGGGCCGGGGTCAGTGCGCCGTCCGCTCCCGTACGGTCGTGGCCCACGCCGGCTGCTCCTCGGCGGCCTCGCCCTCGGGTTCGGTCCGTCGGCCGCCCCGGGCGAAGAAGTCCGCGAGCGGCAGGATCGCCGCGCCGACCGTGACCGCGTCCGGGCCCAGCGTGCCCAGGCCGATGTCGACGTGGGCGGCCGGGTGCTTCAGGGCGTACTCCCGCGCGTACCCCTCGACCGTCTCCAGGAAGCGGGTGCCGAGCTGGAGGCCGGCCCAGCCGCCGACGAGGATGCGCTCGGGCTGGAAGAGGTTGATCAGGTCGGCGAAGCCCGCGCCGAGGTATTCGGCGGTCTCCTCCAGGACGGCGAGGGCGGTCGCGTCGGGCGGGGTTCCGGCCTCGGCCGGGTAGGCGGCGGTGAGCATCGCCGTCAGGGCCGTCTCCTCGTCCGCACCCTCCGGGGGCCGCCCGCCCGCCTCCCGCCAGCGCTCCAGGAGCGCTTCCGCGCCCGCGTACGCCTCCAGGCAGCCCAGGGCGCCGCAGCGGCAGCGCCGGCCCCGCACCCGCACCTTCAGATGGCCCCATTCGACCGCCCGGCCCGGCCCCGTCGGATCGGTGACGACGCAGGCGCCGACGCCGGAGCCGAAGAGGACGACGACGGCGCTGCGCGCGCCCCTGCCCGCGCCGAACCACATCTCGGCCTGGCCGAGGGTCTTGGCGCCGTTGTCGATCCAGTACGGCACCGAGGCCGGGAGCTCCACGCTCCCGCGCAGCAGGCGCTCCAGCGGGACGGCGTCCCAGTCCACGGTCTGGCCGTGCACGACGGCGCCGTCCTCGGGGGTGCGGGCCACGATCCCGGGCACGCCGACCCCGATGCCGAGCAGCTGCTCGGCGGGCACGTCGGCGGTCCGCAGTACCTCCGCGATGCCGTCCCGGACGTGCCCGACGACGACCCCGACCTCGTACCGCTCGTGCGGATGCGGGCCGCCCACGGCCAACGGGCGCTCGGTGCGGGCGAGTTCGGTGAGGGCGAGGTCGAAGAGCTCGATCCTGATCCGGGTCTCGCCGACGTCGACGCCGATCATGAAGCCGCCGCCCGGGGAGACCCGGAGCAGGGTGCGGGGGCGCCCGCCGGTCGAGTCGACGCTGCCCGCCTCCTCGACGATCCCCTCCGCCACCAGCTCCGCGACCACGTTGCTGACCGAGCCGGAGCTCAGCCCGGTCGCGGGGCCCAGCGAGAAGCGGCTCATCGGCCCGTCGAAGTACAGGCGCTGGAGGACGGCGGTGCGGTTCTCGCGCCGCAGATCACGGACGGTGCGTCCGTTCCGCATGGTCACTGGGCCCCCTGATGGAATAGTCCTGATCGCAACATACCGCTGCGGGACCCCGGGAAGCGACTTTATCTTTAGCTTTAAGTCATGACCTGAAATAAGGGAATCGAGTTCCTGTCGCCTTCACTTCCCGAACGCGGGGCCTCCCAGGACGTTCCCTGGGGCGCCCCTAGGCGCCCAGGAGGGTCCGGAGGTGGGCGCAGGCGTCCGTCTCGTCCGGGTGCACCGCGACCGGTTCGTACGCGCCCCGCTCGTACACCCCGGTCTCCCAGCCGCCCCCGCCCGGCGCCGCCCGCATATAGGCGAAGTCGGTCGGGACGGGGGAGGGCTCGTGGACGCCCTCGATCCAGTAGTAGCCGGCGGGCACCCCGGCCTCCCGCAGTGCCCGCTCCAGCGCGCGGCGGTGCTCGGTCACGCGGGGACGCGCACGAGGTAGCCGTTGTCGAGCAGCCACTTCACGTTGAGGCGCTGCCCCTCGCCCGGGTCCAGGAAGGCCGGGTCCAGCTTGATCTGCCGGCCGCCGCCCGGCTGCTCGAACCAGGGTGCGATGGAGCCCTCCCAGACCACGAACGCCCGCGTCACCTCGTACACGTGGTAGTCGCAGGGGAAGGCGGCGTCACGGGTGTTGAGGTTCTGCGGGGGCAGCGCCCGCTCGGCGTAGGCGTCGCCCGCCGGGGCCAGGTAGCCGCCGAACTCCGAACCGAAGCGGTCCAGGTGCTCGCCCTTCACCAGGAGCTCGGGCGCCTTGTCGACCTCGCCGTTCACCTCGCCGAAGCCGTCGTTGGGCGGGTACTTCCAGCCGCCGGTGTCGGCCGGGCCCTCCCAGTACTTCTTGAGGAAGGCGGCGGGGGAGAGCTTGCCGGTCCTGTGGTAGCCGTCGAGCAGCGGCCCGACCGGCTCCTGCCGCTTGTTCGGCAGGTGCTGCGGCCCGAGCCGGGCGTCGCCCCGGAACTCCCCGGTGCAGGGCGCGGGCCGGTGCTTCCCCGCGCTCTCGACGGGCGCGGCCTGCGCCGCCGGGGCGGCGGTGAGGGCGGCGGTGACGCCCATGGCGGCGAGTACGGCGCGGATCCTGGGAACGGTACGGCTGTGCTCCACGCGGAGGTCTCCCTGGGAGGGGTGGTCAGTGGCGCGGCACAGAGTAGTCGAGCGGGTGCGGGGGGTGAGGGAGGGGCGGGGGTGGAAACCGGCCATTCGCGGCGGGGGTCTCGCTGATCGAAGCCTCGGGCCTCAGGCCTCGGGCCTCAGGCCTTTCGGAGGCCGCTGAGGAGGAGTTCGGCGAGCTGGTCGTACGCCTCCGCGTCGGCCAGGCCGGTCGCGGCGGCGACCTGGCGTCGCTGGATGCGGACCATGACCGAGGAGATGACGTCGGCGGCGAAGGTCACGTGCACCTCGCGGAAGACCCCGGCCCGCACGCCCTCCTCGATGAGCTGCTGGACCCGCCCGGCGGCCGCGCGCGTGTTGCGCTCGTACACCTCGGCCGCGGGCTCGAAGGCCGCCACGTCGTCGAAGAACTGCGGCGAGACCGGCGCCAGTTCGGCCGAGACCGCCCGCAGGTAGGCGGCGAGCCGCTCGGCGGGGCCGGTGGCGGCGGCGAGGACGGCCTCGACCCGGCCCGTGGCGCGCCGGAAGAAGTGCACGACCGCCGCCCGGACCAGCTGCTCCTTGCTGCCGGCCAGGCCGTACAGGGTCCGCTTCGAGCAGTGCAGGCGGGCGGCGAGGTCGTCGAGCGTCAGGCCGGCGAAGCCCTCGCCGACGAGGAGGGCGACGAGCTCCTCGAAGAGGGCGGAGCGGCGCGCCGCCCCGCGGCCCGTCAGCTGCGGGGTGTCGGCGGCGGAGGTCTCGATCACCCGCCCAGTATTCCAGGCCGCGCCCGGAGGGGGCCGTGGCCCCGCGCACGCGGTGCCGGTCCGTGCGGCGCGGCTCCAGGGGTTGCGGCCGACCGCCTCTGCGCTACTCTGACCGGTACTGGAGTACCCTCCCCAGTACCACTTTGCGCGCCGCTGGAGTCGCCATGGATGTCGACCGCCTGCTTCCCACCCCCGAAGCCGCGGACCTCATCGCCCTCACCCGGGAGATCGCCGACAAGGAGCTCTCCCCCCGGGTGGACGAGCACGAGGCCGCCGAGACCTATCCCGAAGGGCTCTTCGCGACCCTCGGCGAGGCGGGACTCCTCGGCCTCGCGTACCCGGAGGAGTACGGCGGCGGGGGCCAGCCGTACGAGGTCTACCTCCAGGTCCTGGAGGAACTGGCCGCGCGCTGGGCGGCCGTGGCCGTCGCCACCAGCGTCCACACCCTGGCCTGCCACCCGCTGCACGCCTTCGGCACGCCGGAGCAGAAGGAGCGCTGGCTGCCCGCGATGCTGGAGGGCCGGACCATCGGCGGCTACAGCCTCTCGGAGCCGCAGGCCGGCTCCGACGCGGCCGCCCTCAGCTGCAAGGCGGAGCGGCAGGAGGACGGCAGCGGGTACCGGGTCACCGGCACCAAGGCCTGGATCACCCACGGCGGCCGGGCCGGCTTCTACACCCTCTTCGCCCGTACGGCCCCCGGCAGCCGCGGCGTCTCCTGCTTCCTGGCCCCGGGCGCCACCGAGGGCCTCACCTTCGGCGCGCCCGAACGCAAGATGGGCCTCCAGGCCGTGCCCACCACCGCCGCCTACTGGGACGGCGCCCTCCTGGAGGAGGACCGGCTCGTCGGCGAGGAGGGCCAGGGCCTCCAGATCGCCTTCAGCGCCCTCGACAACGGGCGCCTCGGCATCGCCGCCTGCGCCACGGGCCTCGCCCAGGCCGCCCTGGACACCGCCGTCGCCTACGCCAACGAGCGCACCACCTTCGGCCGCCGGCTCGTCGACCACCAGGGCCTCGGCTTCCTGCTCGCCGACATGGCCGCCGCCGTCGACGCGGCCCGCGCCACCTACCTGGACGCGGCCCGCCGCCGCGACCTCGGCCGCCCCTTCAGCCGCCAGGCCAGCGCGGCCAAGCTCATCGCCACCGACACGGCCATGAAGGTCACCACGGACGCGGTCCAGGTCCTCGGCGGCTACGGCTACACCCGGGACTTCCCGGTGGAGCGCTACATGCGCGAGGCCAAGATCATGCAGATCTTCGAGGGGACGAACCAGATCCAGCGGCTGGTGATCAGCCGGGGGTTGGCGGTCCCGGAGAAGTAGCGGGTCGGGCGTGGTTCCAGTCGGCTTCCCGAGGTGCGAGGCCGGGCGCTTTCTCGTCTTTGTCGGCATCGCCGCGACCCTCGTCCGCCGGCGGTGTCCGGCCAGGACGTAACCCTGACGACGGCAATGGTCCGGCTGGATACGCTGCCCTGTCATGACCGGCTGAAAGGCGCAACGATGAGCCAGTACTTCGACCTGGGCGACGAGACGCTGTGGAACCCGTCCAATGGGGCTTCTCTCATGTTCCAGCGCCAAGTGGCGGTCTTCGAGGCGGAGCTGGAACTTCCGTCGGGCATCGGGCCGATGGAGAACGACGAGTGCCGGATCAGCCCCGGCACCTTCGAGACCTTCGTCGAAGCCCTCCTGGAGGAGCACAGAAGAACGAGCCACACCATCTGGCTCGCGCTTTCCGAAGGCTTCACTGCCACGGTGCTGGTTCTTGCGGAGCGCGCCGGGATCACCGTGGACTGGGCACGGTACGGCGCCACCCCGGAAGCCCCGTTCGAAGACGTGCAGGTTTCCACCGTCACAGGGATGTCCGCCCCGGCGGACGGCGGAGCTTGGGCTGCGGGCCTGCGCGAGAAAGCACGCCAACTCGGACGGCATATGCCTCGTTGACGGCAGCAACGACGTACGACGAACCGATCAGAGCCCTTCGTCACCGCAGCCCGCCATGAGAAACGGCGTCCAAGCCGCAATGCGTTCGGGCGGAGACTTTTCACCTCGCCGACGACGTGACGGGCTTACGGGTCGCTGAAGACCTGGTCGCCGTTCTTGTCGTCCGCCGGCCTCGCGGGTAATGCGGCGGAGCAGACCGATTCGACCTCGCGCTTCAAGTCGTGCTTCCCCCCGACGTCCGTCGGGACGACAGGGGCCTGTCCTCCCGGTGGCCCCTGCGTGTCCTGCTCAACCCGGAGCACGGCGCGGTCGTGTCAGGGACGGCCCGGTTCCTTCTCGGACGTCGGGCCGCAGGCAGGCACCGCGAGCCTCGCGGCCACCCGGCACGCCCGCACCGTGAAACCCCGACTCCACACTGCGGACGGGCTACGTCATCGACTCGATGTGCGGATGCTCGGGCTCCGCCGGGCAGACGAACAGGTGTTGCCGGTAGCCGCTGCCTATCTGGACCCCGGTCGCGTTGTGGCCGCGGTGGCCGGGGTACGGTCCAGCGCCTGGGTGGGGGTGCGGAGACCAGCTGTTCCCGGCATCGTCCCCTTCCTCGAACGTGGCGACGGTCATCAGGAGCTCCATGCCGGTGCCGCACTCGGAGCAGGACTGCGGGCTGGGGTCGGTGGAGTTCCAGGCGGGCCAGCCGCCGACCTTCCAGCCGGGTGCGTTGGACAGCACGCAGTCGTAGTACGTGTCCGGGTCCATGCCCTCCTCTGCCGCCTGCGGCACGCTCCACTGCCTGAGCTGCTCCTGCAGTTCTTCGCTCAGCTCCAGATGGTCGGGGTACTCGGTGATCTGCTCCGGTTCGAGCACGCACGGTTCCGGCAGATAGCCGTCGAACTGCACTGCGGACGGCTCGGGGGGCGCGTCGAGAATGCCGGTGACGGCGGCTGCCGAACGCCAGAAGAGCAGGGTCCTGGGCATGATCGGGTGATCGAAAGGGCACCACAGGACCTGCAGCAGGTCCTTGCCCTCCGGCGGGCTCAGATCGGGCACATCCCGTACGTACAGTTGCGCGACGGGCAGCATCGCTATGGGGCCGTCGTACGCCTGGACCGCCAACCTCACCGGATGCGTCCGAGGGGGCCGGATCCGCTCGAGGGTCTCCCGTTCCTCCGGAGTCAGGTCCCGGCCGTGCGAGGCGGCGAAGATCCGTCGTTCCAGCCGCAGATCCGCCAGGGACAGGGCCGGGTTGATGCCATCCACCACATGCGGTTCCCGGCAGTACGGCCACGGCTCCTCGGCGGGCCACAGCAGCGGCCCGCCGATCGAGCTGTCGTGCCATGTCGGTGCCCCGGGACGGGGGTGCAGGCGGGTCGCCGTGCGGGCCAGCGGAGCCAGTCGGGGAAATACCGCGGCAACGTCGATCGGCCGTGGCGGAGTGACAGGAGTGACGTTCATGGCCGCAATCCTGCCAACCGCCTCTGACAACGGCCCTCGTGGCCATCCCACGAAGAGTTCCGGCACGGGACGCTCGCCGTGAGCACTCGAACAAGGGACACGAGCGTTCACAGAGCAGTTGGAAACGCAGACGGTCGTCCTCCAGCCCGGGTGGACGACGAGCAGAGCGAGCGGCCGCTCCACGGCGTAGATCCTGCACGTTCACTGTCGGCCGGCATGCCGTCGGGCACCGGCAAGCGGTCCGGACCCGCCCTCGGGCCGGACCGCGTCCATGTGCGGCCCGCACTCCGCCGCCAGCCGTTCTTCAGGAATCAGGAGCCCTTGACCTTGACCAGTGTCAGGGTGATGGGTGGAAGTTGACGCGTTCACGGATGACGGGGAAGCCGGCCTTGGTGAAGTTCGCGGCCGTGGGGAAGTCGGCCCGGTCCGTCGCTCCGCCGACGAACTCCGCGCCCTGCTCGACGAGGAGGTGGGTGCACTCCGCGAGGAGGTCGTAGGCGTAGCCGCGACCGCGCCGTTCCGGGACGACTCCGATGAAGCCGATCGTCGGGCCGGAGGGGTTGTGGGCCGGGATGTGGATGCCGGCCAGGTCGCCCTCCGGCGTGTGCGCCGTCCGCCACCACTGCCGTGGGGAGGGGCACCGGTGGAAGAGGTCGAGTTCCTCCCGGGCGGTACGGTCGCGGTTCCCTGCCGCGGCCCCTCCCCGCCGTGTCCTACGCGCAGGACTCCTCGAACTTCACCGCGCGCAGCGTCACCGGCTGGCCGTTGAGGGCGGTGCCCGCGGCCGGTTCCTGGGAGCAGATCTTCCAGTTCGACTCCACGAGGATGAAACGGTCCGCGCCGGAGGCGTCCTCGATCGTGAAGCTGGTCGAGGAGTCCAGGGTCTGGCGGGCGACCTTGACGGACTTGCCCTTGAGGTCCGGCATCGTGGAGCCGGCGCTCTCGGGGACGGCCCCCGCGTCCGTCGCCGGGCAGTCCTCCTCCAGCTTCACGGTGCCGAAGTCCACCTTCGTGTCGCTCGGGTGCCGGCCCGGGGCCGGCGTCTGGGAGCAGACCTTCCAGTTCCGGTCGGAGACCTGGTTGCGGCCGCGGCCGAGCGCGTCGTGCGACGCGAGGTGGTGGAAGCCGAGTTCCTGGGCCTTGTCCTGGGCGGACTGGAGCCCCATCCCCACGAAGCTCGGCAGGGTGCCGGACTCGGCCTTCTTCTCCGGAGCGGCGCTGGTGGGCGCCGCCGTCGTGGGCTCCGGAGCGGGCGTCTTCGCCGCGGTGCTCCCGGCCGCCGCGGGCGGCCTGCCCGCCTTGTCGTCCGTGGGGGTCTCGTCGCCGACCGCGAGGCCGAGGGCGACGAGGAGGACGAACACCCCGCCGACCACCACGGCGATGACCGCGCCGGTGGAGAACCGCTTCCGGGGAGGCCCGTACGGGCCGGGCGCGGCCGGGTGGGGAGGCGGCTGGTGCGGCGGATACTGCTGGCTCACGGGCCCTCGCTTTGTGTCACCGAATTGATTGATCGGTGAACATATCGTGGAGGGCCCGAGAACGCCAAAGTCCGCGTGAGACCCCTGCCCCCGCCCTTTTCAGGGGCCTATGCCGGGGGCGGGCCGGAGGACGGTCAGGTGACCGACCGGCCGAAGAACTCCAGCTCCGCGACGGCCACCTGCTTGCGCGGATCGGCGCGCCAGGCCGTGCGGAGGACCAGGCGGACCGAGAGGGCGTCGCGGACGCGGAGGTCGACGCGCTGGGTGCCGCCGTCGTTGATGCGGTGGTGGGAGACCCGGATCTCGCCCGACGCGTCCTTGACCACCAGGTCGAAGGTGCGCGGGGTCGCCTGGCCGTCCGCCTGGGTGGTGTTCTTCGAACTGCCCGGGGTGATCAGGAGGCTCAGCAGGTCGGTCGGCTCCGCGAACGCCGCCTCCAGGTACTGGCCCTCCGAGTCGCCCGCGTACCCCGTGCCCCACCAGGTGTTGGAGTAGCCGTCGCCCGCCAGCTTCGGCTCCTGGTTCGGCGCCGAGTGGGACGCCGTCCAGGAGACGGGATGGACCGGGACCCGGGTCGCGAAGTGGTCCTGGACCGCGCGGGCCGCCGGGGGACCCCCGAGCACCCCGCCGACCACCACGGCCGCGACCCCCGCCGCGATCAGCGCCCGGACGATCCAGCGGCTCCGGTCGCGGGCCAGACCGGGGCGCCGACCCGCGTACGGGCCCTCGGCCGTGGACAGCCGCTCCGGGACCATCGGCGTCGCGCAGAAGCGGCAGAAGTGGCGGCCGGGCGCGTTCGCGAGCGAGCAGGCCGGGCACGGCGTCCCGCCCGGGACCGGGGTCGCCGCCTCCGCCGCCCGGACCGCCGGCCGCGCCGCCTCCGGGCGCGCCGGGAGCACCGGGGCCGCGACCGCCGGCTCCGACGGGCGGTCCTCCGGGACCGGGACCAGCAGCGAGCGCGCCACCGTGTGCGGGGAGGGGGCGGGGGCGGAGGGGTGGTCGGGCGCCGGGGGTTCCGGGGCGCGGGGTGCTTCCCGTACCGGCTCCGGGGCCCGGGCCGGGGCCTCCGGTTCCGTCTCCCGCTCCGGGGGGACCGCCGGCAGGGGTGTCGTCGTCTCCTCCGGCTCCTCGCGCGTCGCCACAGCCGGGGCGTCCCAGCGCAGGAACGCTCCGCAGCCGTCGCAGAACGACTGGTTCGCCGCGCGCACCGGGCTCGCGCAGTCCGGGCAGGGGCGGGTCTCGGGGGCGTCACTCATCGGGGTCGGGCTCCTCTGCAAGGGGTTCGGGTGTACGGGACGGGGTCACCGCGACCGTGAACGGCAGGTGTGCGGGGCGGGCCGCCGCCACCACCGCGTGCAGGCGGTGCGGGTCCACGGCGGCCGGGTCGGCGACCCGCAGGGCGACGTGCAGTCCGGCCGCCGGCGCCCCCGGGAACGGGCCGAGCGGGCGGGCGGACCAGGCCGCCCCGCCGCTCTCCGTGATCTCCGGCGGCACGCCGAACGCCAGCCGGACCGCCGCCGCGAGCCCCTGCCGGGTGCCCCGCACCCGGTGCAGGGCCACCGCCGAGGCGACCGCGCGCCGGCGCAGCGCCAGGGACTCGGTGCCCTCCAGCTCCGCGCCCACCCACGTCGCCAGGTAGTCCACGAAGTCGGCGGGCGCCAGGGCGGGCGTGAAGTACGCCTCCAGCGAGTCCAGGACGTTGAAGAGGGGGGCGAGGACCACGTCCAGGCCGGACACGAACCGCTGCCCGAAGTCGTCCTCCGCGTAGACGGCCGGCAGCGCCGCCCCCAGCGGGTACGGGGTCGCGAGCCCGGGGACCGTACCCCGCGCCGTCCCCTCGGCCGTACCGCTCATCGCGCCTCGATCACGCGGACGCGGTGGTCGAACGGGAACAGCAGCGCCGACGGGCCCAGTTCGATCCGGTCCGCCGCGTCGCCCCGCCGGCCCGTCAGCGGGTCCGCCGGGTGCAGCAGGACCTCGTCCACCAGCTCCACCCCCGGCACCCGCTGGAGCGCCGCGAAGACCTCCCCGGCCCGCAGCGGGCGCCCGAACGCCCACCCCTCGCCGTGCGCCCCGCCCGTCAGCGGGTCCAGGTACGCGTACAGCACGTCCAGGGCCCCGGCCCGCACCCGCTCCGCGTCCGCCGCGCGGAACGCGTGCAGCGTCGCCACCACCGTCACCCCCTGGTAGAACGGCGGCCCCACGGCGAGCCGGGTGCCCAGCGGGCGCCGCTCGTCCAGGAAGCCGGTCACCCGGGACAGCAACTCCCCGCCCGGCACCAGCTGTTCGAACCGCAGCCGCCCGCCCCGGTCCGGCACCGCCTGCGGCACCACCAGGACCCGGACCGCGTTCTCGCCCGCCTCGGCCGCGTCCGCCGCCAGACACGCGATCCGCGCGGCCTCAGGCGCCGCCCGCCGGGCCAGCTCCTCGTAGTCGCGGGCGGTCACGGCCCGCTCCTGCGCCCGCAGCGTGATGGGCGCGCGGGCCTTCGCCTCCTCGACGGTCTCCCCGTCCACCCCGCCCCGCGCCGCCTCCCGGTTCTCGACCCGCGCGATGTACGGGATGGAGCTGCGCAGCACGCTGATCGTGGACCGGGCCACGTTGCCCGCCCGGCCGCCCCCGGTGCCGTACCGGAGCGCGCGGATCGCCGCCCCCTTCGGCGGTACGGCCCCGAACTGCCTTAGCGTGCCGTCCGGTTGGCGCACGGACGGGCCGAAGGCGATCTCGCCGGTCGTCGCGTCCAGGGTGAAGTGCCGGTCGCCGGGGCGCGAGGACGCGAAGTCGCGGACGGCCGTCCACTCCAGCCAGCCCGCCCCCGGTTCCGAGGCCTCGTCGTCGTCCGCGTGCTCCGCGATCTGCAGCAGCAGCGGCGGCCGGTCCACGACCGGCGCGTGCGCCAGCCGCACCCGCTGCCCCGGAACGCCCTCGGACTCGCCGAGGAGTTCGTTCCGCACCGTCTCGGCGTGCGCCGCGCGGACCGTCCCGCCGATGGTGAACGCCCCCGCCGCCCGTACCGTCGGCGACTCGCTGTACGACGGCAGCCCCGCGGCCGGTTCCACCACCCGGCAGCGCACCCAGCCCGCCTCGTGCCCGCCCAGCCGCGACAGCGCGTGCCCGGACGGCACGTGCAGCACCACCTCGCCCGGCCGGTTGAGCCCGCCCGTCGTGTCCTCGTCCACCTCGCACGCCGTCCAGCCCTCGGCCGCCGACCACGCCTCCCACACCAGCGGCGGCCGGCGCGGGTCCACGCCGACGCCGTCCACCCGACTGTCCAGGTCGAGGACCAGGACGCAGTCCGGCACGGCCGCCGACAGGCCCAGGAGCAGCAGGTCGCCGACGCGCGGCAGCGGCGAGAACGCCGGCACGTCCTCGCCGCCCAGCATCGACTGGAAGCGGTCCTCGGGCGTGCCCCCGGCCTCCTGGCGCAGCAGGTGCGTCAGCGAGCAGGGCACCACCGTCAGGTCGTCGGTGGTCGCGAAGACCACCGCCTCCTCCGTCTCCGTGCGCCCCGTCGACACCTCCGTGCCGGCCGGCAGCAGCACCGGCTCCGGCTGTGGCGCGGACAGCCGGAAGGTGACGTCGGCGCGGGCGGCGGCCGGCGGGAACAGTGTCACCCCGAGCAGGTCGAGGAAGGCCAGGTGGTTCTTCTCCGGGACCCGGTTGAGGCGGTAGACGAGCTGGTCCGCCATGTGCGCGACGGCCTCGACGAGCGTGACCCCCGGGTCCGAGACGTTGTGGTCGGTCCACTCGGGGCACGCCTGCTGGATGTAGCGCTTGGCGTCGTCGACGAACTGCTGGAAGCGCCGGTCGTCGAGATGGGGTGCGGGCAGGGCCATGGCGGCTCTTTCAGTCCTCGGAGGGGATGACGTAGAAGGGGAAGACGAGGTTGCGCGGGTTGTTGGCGCCGCGCACCCGGTAGCGGACGTCGATGTGCAGGGTGGTCGGCTCCTCGGGGGCGGGGGAGACCGTGACGTCCTCCACCTCGATGCGCGGCTCCCAGCGGTCGAGCGAGGACATCACCGCGTACCGGATCCGCCCCATCGTCGCGTCGTTGACCGGCGCGAACACCAACTCGTGCACCGCACAGCCGAATTCGGGCCGCATCGGCCGCTCGCCCGGCGCCGTCGCCAGCACGAGCCGCATCGACTCCTCGATCTCGCGGTCGCGCCGGACGAGCGCGATGGAACCGCTCGGGCCGGTGCGCAGGGGGAAGGCCCAGCCTGCGCCGACGAAGTGCTCACTCAAGGAACGTCCTCCTCGGAAAAGGGTCGCGACGACCACGGGGTCAGAACGGCAGGTTCGCCACGACCGGGTTGGGCATCGGGACGGTGGAGGTGATGAACGACGGCGCGTTGACGACGGCCTGGGTCAGTGCCGACACCTTGAACTTCGCCCCCGCCTTGATGTCCACGCCCATCCCCGCGCTCAGCTCGATCCGGCCCACCGCCGACAGCTTCAGGTCCGTGCCCGACTCGACCGTCACGCCCCGCGCCCCCGTGATGGTGACCGTGCCGTCGCTGTCGATGGTCAGGGTGGTGCGGGCCTCGTTCAGCTCGACGCTCAGGCCCCCCTTCGAGGTGCGCAGCCGGATGCCGTGCGAGGCGCGCGTCCGGCCGCCCTCCTCCCGCAGCTCCACCGTGTGGCCCGTACGGGACGTCAGGGCGCGCCACTGCACCCGCCCGCTCGTCGGATCGACGGGCGGGACCCGGTCGGTGGCCGGGGTGTGCCGGTCGATCCCGTTGTACAGCCCCGCCAGGACGTACGGATGCTCCAGGGAGCCCCGGTCGAAGGCGCACAGCACCTCGTCGTCCACCTCCGGCAGGACCAGGCCGCCGCCCCCGCGCCCGCCGAGCTGCGCCACCCGGCACCAGCCGCTCTCGTACGTCGCCGACAGCCACGGGAACCGCAGCCGGACCCGGCCGAGCGAGAGGGGGTCCTTGGTGTTGGTGACGAGCGCGACCGCCACGCCCGGCATGGGCGGCGCCGGCTCCCCGCCGCCCGAGGCCGTCCCGTACAGCGAGCGGAACTGCCGGCCCGACACCGTCAGCCAGGTGGTGAACTGCCGCCCCGACGCGAAGACGTGACGGACCCCGGTCGCCGTGTACCGCCCTTCGAAGGGGAAGCCCGCGCCCTTCACCGCCACCGGCTGCCCCGGCTTCAGCGCCGGATTGCCCGTGACGGCCACCTCCACCTCCGCGAACGAGCCGGTGACGTCGTCGGCGAGCGCCGCGGCCGCCTGCGTCACCTCCGCCTGGGTCGTGAACGGCGTCCCCGTCGCGGCGAGTTCGGCCGCGCCGAAGGGCGCGGCGAGCTGCGCCGGGGTGATGTCCGAGACGATGTCCCGGCTCGCCACCGCCGGCGTCGGCGAGGTCAGGGCCTGCTTGGTACGCGGGTCCCAGCCCCGCACGTCGACCTTCCCGACCTGCCCGGCGGCCGTCACCGACACCCGGCTGTGCAGCGTGTTCGACCCGAAGTCCAGGACGTACGGGCTGGCCGCGGCCGGCGTGGTGTCGGAGGGCGCGGCGGACGCCGGCGGCAGCGCGGCGAACACCAGTCGGCCCGCCGGGTCCAGGGACAGCCGCACGTCGTTCTCCCGCGCGAGCCGGGACAGGAAGTCCCAGTCCGTGATGTTCGGCTGGGTCGCCAGCTCGTACACCGTCGGCGTGGCGTCCACCCGGCCGATCGGGACGCGGTTGAGCCCGGCCAGCTTCCGCACGATGTCGGAGGCCGTCATGTTCGGATAGCCCTCGACGCGCCGGTTGCGCAGCAGCCGGTGGCCGGGGTCGTACCCGCGCAGGATCAGGTACCGGCCGTGGCCCGGCGCCGCGTCCACCTCGACGGCCGTGACCTCGCCGGTCAGCATCGGCTCGCCGAGCCGCCCGTCGGTGAACGGCGAGAGCACCGCCATCGCCCCGACCTTGAGGAACGGGAACTTCTCGGTGAGGGTGCCGTCCTTGTCCGAGAACGTGAGCTGGAACGCGGACGGCACGTTGACGCTGGCGTCCACCCAGCCCTCGGTGAGCCGGACGGCCAGCGGGTCCGGCAGCGGCGTGCCGTCGAGCTGCACGTGGAGGACGGTGGTGAAGGTCTTCTCGCTCATGGGGCGCCCTGGGTCTCCGGCAGGTCGGTGGTGGACGGGAGCAGCAGTTCCGTGCCGGGGCGCAGCCGCGTCGGGTCGTCGATGCCGTTCGCCTCGGCGATGACCCGCCAGCGGGTCGCGTCGCCGTACTCCCGCCAGGCGAGGGAGGCGAGCGAGTCCCCGGCGACCGTGCGGTGCGCCCGGCGGGCCGAGAGCGCGCCGGAGGTCGGGTTCTGCTTCTTGGTCGCGGTGGCGACCTCGGTGAGGGAGAGCGAACAGGTCGCGCGGATCGGCACGCCGCTGGGGCTGAACAGGGTGTACGTCGCCGCCACCGAGGTCACGTACGCGACGAACTGCACGGTCGAGAACGACCCCCAGGAGAATTCCACCCACGGCGGCGAGGGCGCCTTCGCGTCGATGCTCTGCGGGGTCACCTCGCAGCACGAGAGCAGGAGTTCGACCTGCTGCTGCACGTCCTTCGAGGACGGGGAGGCGGACCGGTCGAGGAACACCTCCAGCTGGAGCCGGGCCGGCTCGCTGCCGGTGAACTTCGGCGGCGCGCCGCGGGTGTACGCGACGGCCGGCTCGGTGTGCCAGTTCGCCGACCGGCTCAGCCGCAGCTGGTCCGGGTTGAACTGGAACCTCACCTCGCCGATCCGGCCGCCCATGGCACCGCCGAGGTCGGTGGGCGGCTGGTGGATGGCGAGCGAGGCGCGGGAGAGGCCTCGGGCCGCGGTCCCGGCCATCTCAGGCGCCCCCCGCGTCGGTGAAGCCGTGGTGCGCGATCTCCAGCGTCTCGGTGGCCACGGCCGGATTGACCGGGTCGAGGGTCGGACCCGTCCAGCGGACCGGCAGCACCTCCACGAGCCCCCACTGGGCGACGACCGAACCGTTCGCGCGCAGCGCCGCGATCTGCGCCGTCGGGCGGGTGATCCCGGTGGCCAGGGACGAGATCCAGGCGGCGACCTTGGCGGTGTCGGCGGTGAGGGGGCGGGTGAGCCGGATCGTGGAGAAGGTCACGCGGGTCGGGAGCTGCCACACGAAGCCGTTGTTGCCGCCCTCCTGGCGCCGCTCCACCTCCACCTCGGAGGCGAGGCCGTCGCAGCCGTTGAACAGGCCGAGGTCCTGGCCGTCGATCGTGAGCTTGAAGAAGACGGTGGACGCGGGGTCCGGCTGGGTGGGCATGAGGCGGTCTCTCGGGTAGGGGGTTCGGATCGGTCGGGCGGGCCCGCCCGGTCAGCGCCCGTGGTCACGGAGCCGACCCACCCGCTCGCGGTCGGCACGCAGCTCGGCGCGCAGGAGCCGGGAGAGGGGAGTGACGAGCCGACGGGCCAACTCGTCGAGCTGGGCGGGGGATTCGGATCCGGAGGGGGCGGCCGGGTCTATGGCGGTGGCCTGCTGTACGGGGGCGGTTGCAGGCCGGGGGGCGGGAGCCGGGGCCGAGGTTCGGGGGAGGGCGACTGCGGTCCGCTGGAGCGGGACGGGGACGGGGACGGGGGCGGGGCCCGGGGTGGGTGCGGGTGCGGGGGGCGTCGGCGCCTCGGGGGCGCTTCGCCGCTGCACGGCGACCGGGCGTGCGACGGCGGGCGGGGCGAGGGGGACGACCGGCCGGGGGGTGGTGGGGGTGGGTACGGCGAGGGGGACGACCGGCTGGGAGGTGGCGGGTGCGGCCTGTACGGCGGGGGTACGGGGGGAGGCGGGCGCGTGTGTGTTGCCCGGCAGGTTCGGGGCCAGCGCCCGACCGGTGGCCAGCGGAAGCACGTCCGGCCGGGGGCGGGGGAGGCGGTGGCCCGGGGGAGGCCGGGGACGACGACGGTGACCGGGGGCTGGGTCGTGGAGCGCTGTACGACGGGGGCGGTGGGTTGCGGGAGATCGGCGGTGGTGTCGGGGGTGGGGACGAGGACAGGGGCAGGGGCGGGAGTCCGTTGGACGGGCGCGGCCTCGGACGCGGCGGGGATCGCCGGAGGTACGGACGGAAGGGCGGGCGGAGGGGTGATCGGCGCCCCGATCGGGGAGCGCCGGGGCGCGCTGTGCGTCCGGGCCGCCGGCGCCTTGCCGACGGCTCGCTGCACGGGCGCCCCGAGCCCGGCCCGGACGGGCCCTTGCGGGGTGGCCGGGCGCGCGGGAACGGCGGTGGGGCGACTCTTCTGGACGGGCGGGACGGATCGGGGCGCCGCCGGGGTCTGGCCGACCGGGGCCGCCGGAGGTACCGAGGGCGCGGGGCCCGCCGGGGACGTCGGGCGCCCGGAGGCGGACGGATCCGTCCGGGGTGCCTGGCGGGACAGAGGCGCGGGGGCCGGCGAGGGCACGGGAGTGGCCGGGGCCGACGGGGCTGCGGTGGCCGGCCTCTTCTGGACGGTCGGAGACGCCGGGGGCGCGGCGACCGTTTCGGACGTGAGGTGTACGGGGGCGGCGGAGGCCGTGGTGACCGGGGCCTTTCGGGCGGTTGGGGGCACCTGGGGTGTCTGGTCGGCCGAGGGGGGCGGGGACGTCCGGTCGGCAGGGGGAGTCGAAGGCGCGGAGGTGATCGGGCTACGTCGGGCGCTCGGTGGTGTGGGTGCGGCGGTGGTCGGGTTCTTCAGGGTGGCCGGAGCCGTCCCGGAGGTCTGGACGGCCGGGGGCGCCGGGGGCGCTGGGGTCGCCAGGTGCGTGGGTGCGGCGGTGGTCGGGTTCTTTCGGGCGGCCGGAGCCGTTCCGGAGGTCTGGATGTTCGGGGGCGCCGGGGTTGCCGGGGGCGCGGACGCAGTGGCCGGGTTGTTTCGGGCGGCCGGAGCCGTTCCGGAGGTCTGGATGTTCGGGGATGCCGGGGTTGCCGGGGGCGCGGGAGTCGCCGGGGGCGCGGTCGGGCTCGTTCGGGCGGGCTGGGGCGTCTGGCGTACGGAAGCGGTCGAGGGCTTGGGCGCGGTGGTGGGCGGGTTCTCGTGGTCCGCCGGGCGTACGGAAGCGGCCGAGCTTCGCTGGACCGCCGGGCGCGCCGACCCGGGCACGGGTACGGCGGCGGGCGCCGGCCGCGGGGGAGCGGTCGGAGCCTCCGGCCGCTTCTGCTGCGCGGGAGCGTCGGCGGCCGACGGCTCCGGAGGCGTGCTGGTCGGCACCGGGCCCCTCCGTACGGCCGGAGCCGGTCGGGGCGCCTCGGCCGGCGTGGGGGCGGGCGCCGGAGGCGTGGAGGCCGTCGTGGTCCAGCCGGCGCCCGGGGCGCGCCGGGTGCGGCGTACGACGGGACGACGCTGGACCGGTGCGCTCGGCGTGCCGCCGGGAGCCCCGGGTCCCGCGGGGGAAACGGGACCCGGGACGTTCTGGGGCCGCTCGGCGCCCGAAGGCTCCGGTGCGGCGGTGGCGGCGGCTGCGGGGGCTTCCCCGTTCCCCGGGGTGGGCGCGGGTGCCGGGCTCGTCGGCGCGGCGGCGCCCACCGGCGCCAGGCGGCGCGGCGGTTGTACCGGCCGGGCGGAGGTCAGCGGCGAACGCCGCACGGGTCCCGGGGCGTCCCCGCCCGTGGCCTTCCGCGACGACCGGGCCGGTTCGCCCGTGGCCGTGACGGCGCGCCGTACGGGCGGGGCCGGGACCGAAGCCTCGGCCGCGCGCGCCGAACCGCCGCCCCGCACCGGAGCGGTGGCGGCCCCGTCCCGTACGGGAGCGGACGCGGTCCCGTTCCGTCCGGCCGGCACCGCCGCCGCGCGCTGAACGGCCCGCGACCCTCCGACCGGGCCCGTTACTGGGGCAGTGGCCGTCCCCGTGACGGCGTCCGTACTCGTACGGACAACGTCCCGGACCCGTCCCTGCGGCACGGCAGCCGCACGGTCGGCCGCGCCCGTACCCGTACGGGCAGCGTCCCCGCCCCGTCCCTGCGGCGCGGCAGCCGCCCGGCTGATGACGCCCGTACCCGTCCCCGTACCGGAAGCGGCGGTGCCCCCGCGTACCTCCTCCGCCCCGGCCGGGTCCGTCCGTCCCGTCGTCGGCAGTCGCAGGCCCGGGAGTTCCGTGGACGACGGGGGGACGGGGCGTACCGCGTCCAGGAGGACGCCCGCGGGGGCGTCCGGGAGGGCGCCGTGGCCCAGGTCGGTCCGGAAGGAGGGGTTCCAGTGGGTCGCGAGGGACGCGGCGAAGCCGCGCTCCGCGACGGTGCGCGGCGCGTCCACGACCCGCTGCACGGGCGGCAGCGACCGCCACGCGTCACCGGACGCCACCGCGTTCTCCACGGCGGCCTCCGCCCCGCGAGGCACAGCGGCCTCCGACCCGCGCCGCTTCCGCGGGCGCCACCTCTCGAACATCCCCACCGTCTCCGACCTCCCTTCCCGTTCCTGTGCCTACTCCCGCGACCGCTCCACCAGCGACGCCGCCCGCGCCACGTACCCGCGCCGGTCCGCGTGTTCCAGATCGAGGATGTCGTCCATGCCCCAGTGGAAGTGGAAGGCGAGGTACGCGGTCTCCTCCTCGATCCGGTCGGCCGGGTACGTCACGATTCCCCCAGGCGGCTCCCGGCCAGCTCGACCTCGAAGGACTCCTCGCAGTGCGGGCACGCGACGGCGGCCCTGGTGTGGCCCTCCGCGTTGATCTGCCGGTAGAAGTCCTGGAGGAACGCCAGGTCGGAGGCGAACATCCCCTCCACCGTCCCGTCGTGGACCGCCGGGAGCGTGCCGAGCCGGGTGATGACCCGGCCGAGCAGCACCACGGACAGATAGGCCGGGTTCTCGCGGACCCGGACGTCCCGCAGCGGGACCAGCTCGTCCCTGGCCGTGGCCAGCCGCATCGCCCCGTCGCGGTGCACGGTGCCCGCCTCGTCGACGAACCCGCGCGGCAGCTCGAACGCGAACTCCGTACGGAGCGGTTCGTGCGGGCTGTGGTCCTGCCGCGCCCCCGCCGTTCCCTCGCGCCGCATCAGCCGATCGTCAGCTCTTCGAAGGTGATGGTGACCTGCTCGGTCAGGGCCGCGGCCTCACCGGCCTTGGCCCCGCTCACCTCCACCTTGGTGCACCAGGCGTTGCGGAGGTTGTACCGCTTCACCGGGTTGAGCTGGTAGTCCATGAAGATGATGGACGCGTTCTTGCGGGCCGCGCCCATGTCGCCCGCGATGGAGGACGCGATCCACTGGCTGAAGGCGGCGGACTGCGTGGCGCCGCGGGTCACCGTGCACTCGCCGGCCTTCTTCACGCCGGGGAGCTTCTTGACGATCGGCTTGCCGTCGGCCGACACCTGCTGGTACTCGATGACGTCCTGCTCCATCGTGAGGCTGCTGACCTCCTGCAGGGTCTCGACCATCACTCCGTCGATCTGCAGGCCGAAGTTGTGGGAGGCGAGGGCGTCGCCCGCGGCGAGGGACATGAGGGGTCACTCCTGTTCGTGTGGAGGGTCCACGGGCCGGATCGGATCGGATCGGATCGGGCCGGGCTCCCGTGGACCGGGGAGAGGGGGTTGGCTTACGGAGGGGGAGGGCGGTGCGGAGGGGGTCACTCCTCCAGCTCGCCGCCCCCGCCCTGGAACTGCGCGAGGCGGAAGACCACGAACTCGGCCGGCTTCACCGGGGCGATGCCGATCTCGCAGACCACGCGGCCGAGGTCGATCGACTCCGGCGGGTTGGTCTCCTCGTCGCACTTCACGTAGAACGCGTCCTCGGCGCGCTGGCCGAACAGGGCGCCCTGGCGCCACTCGTTGACGAGGAACGCGGAGATGTTGCGGCGGATGCGGGCCCACAGCGCGTGGTCGTTGGGCTCGAAGACGACCCACTGCGTACCCACGAGGATGGACTCCTCCAGGTAGTTGAAGTAACGGCGCACGTTCAAGTAGCGCCATGCCGGGTCGGACGCGAGGGTGCGCGCGCCCCACACGCGGATGCCGCGGCCCGGGAAGGCGCGGATGCAGTTCACGCCGACCGGGTTGAGCAGGTCCTGCTCGCCGCGCGTGATCTGGAGCTCCAGATCGACCGCGCCGCGCACGATCTCGTTGGCGGGGGCCTTGTGGACGCCGCGCTCGGCGTCGTTGCGGGCCCAGACGCCGGCCATGTGGCCGGACGGCGGCACCGTACGGGCCTGGCCGGTCGCCGGGTCGAACGACTTGATCCACGGGTAGTAGAGCGCCGCGTACCGCGAGTCGTAACCGGCCACCTCCTGGCGCCACTTGCGGACGTCGCGGGCGTTCAGGGCGGGCGGCGGGTCGAGGATCGCCATCCGGTCGCCCATCAGCTCGCAGTGCGCGATCAGACCGAGCTGCACGGCCTTGACCTGCTCCAGGTCGATGAGCCCCTGCTGGTAGGCGGCCATCAGGTCCGGCACCGCGACCATGTTGACCTCGTCGAGCGCCTCCAGGCCGCCGAAGCCGGTGCGGTCGGCCGAGTCGCCGATGAACCGTCCGGAGTCCAGCGCGGCGGCACCGGCCGTCGTCCGCGCCGCGACCGGCACGGGCGCCCGTGCGGGGGCGGGCGGGGTCAGGGTCACGGTCTGCGCGTCGGGCCTGGCGAGCTGCCCGCCCGCCGCGGCCTCCTCCAGGACGATCGTCTTGGAACGCTGCTTGACCTGCGCCACCACGTAGTTGCGGGCGCTCTTCTTGGCGGAGGCGTCGAAGCTCTCGACCACCTTCTCGCCGTCCTTGACGACCAGCTTGAAGCGCTCGGCCTCGCCCTCGACGTCCTGCACCTCGACGGTGAGCGCCCCGCCCGCCCCGGTCCCGGCGGTCAGCGCGGCGACCCGGAAGGAGCCGAGCGCCACGGCCTCGCCGGCCACGAGCTCCCGCGGCGCGTCGGCCCCGTCGGCCCCGGCGCCCGCCCCGGTCCCGGCGTCCCGCGCGGAGCCCGCCGCGTCCCCGCCGCCGACGCGCACGACGTACGCGGCGCTGCCGCCGTTGTTGAAGAAGCCGTACACCGAGTGGGCGAGGTAGTACCCGTCCGTGAAGTCGCCGAACGCGGCGACGTACTGGGACCAGTTGGTCACCAGCACCGGCTCGTCGAGCGGCCCGGTGGGCGCGAGTCCGACGAACGCGGCGACCGAGGTCCCGATGCCCTCGATGGGCCGGGAGCCGCCGGCGACTTCCTCGATGTAGACGCCGGGGGACAGATAGGTGGGCATGGCGGGGACTCCTGGATGGGCGGACGGGCAGGCGGGCGGGCGGTTCGTGACGGGCCGGGTCCGGACGGAACGGCTCCGGCGAGGCGGGGCCGGCGGAACGGGTCCGCTCGCCCTCCCCGCGGCCGTGGACAGCGGTCGTACGCTTCCGACCCTGCCGTCCCGACCCCGCCCGGACCAGGGAGGAAGGGGCGGTCGCGGGGGCAGCCGCCGCTGCCCTCACGGACACCCCGCTCCCGCCGGACCCGTCGCCGGACCGGCGGACGCCGACCGCGCATGCGACGGCACGGGCCGGGGTAGTACGGCTCCGGTGACGACCGGCCCCAGGCCGCTTCGGGCCGCTTCGGGCCGCGCCGAGCCGCCCCGGAGTGCGCCGGGGCACCCCGTCCTGCCCCGGACCGGGGACGTTCGGGCAACCGGACGCCACCCCCGCGCCCCTAGCCTTCGCCCATGACCATGTGGACCTCTCTGGACCCGGCCGAGACGACTGTCGAGCCAGGGGCCCGGACCTCCGCGCGCCTGCGCGTGCGGAACACCGGCGACACCGTGGAGGAGTACCGGCTCTCGCTGGTGGGCAGGCCCGCGGGCTGGTCCCGGGTGGAGCCCGACGTCCTCCGCCTCTACCCGGGCAGCGAGGGGACCGCCGAGATCTCCTTCGCCCCGCCCCGCTCGTCGGACGTGGAGGCCGGGCCGGTCGCGTACGGCGTCCGCGTCGACCCCCGGGAGAACAGCGGAGCCCGCGACGTGGTGGAGGGCCGGCTGACCGTCACCCCCTTCACCGAGACGCGCGCCGAGGTGCTGCCGCCCGCGCTCTCCGGGCGGCTGCGCGGACGGGCCCGCATCGCCGTGGACAACCTCGGCAACACCCCGTTGACCGCCTCCCTCGTGGTGCGCGACGAAGCGAACCGGCTCACCTTCGACGTGCGGCCGAACGCCGTGCAGATCGCCCCCGGCCGGGCCGCCTTCGGCGAGCTCGTGGTCCGGCCGCAGGCCGTGCGCTGGACCGGGGCCGAGGAGGCGCACCGGTTCACCGTGTCCGTCCGGCGGGCCGGCGACGACACCGCCCTCGACCTCGACGCCACCTTCGACCAGCGCCCCGTCTTCGGGACCTGGCTGGTGGTGGCGGGCGGACTCCTGATGACCGCCGCCATCGCCTTCGGCGTGCTCTGGTTCGGCTTCTCGCCGAAGATCGTCAGCGCGGCCAAGGACCTCCGGGCGACGGGCGAGCCCCGGCCCGCCCCGCAGGGCGGCGGGGACGCGCTCCCCGTCGCGCCCCCGCCCTCCGCCGCCGGGCCCACCCCGGGCGGGGACGGGCCCGGCGGCGCCGCCCCGCCCCCGGCGGACGGCGGAACGCCGCCGCCCGCCGGGGGAGACGGCGGCTCGGGCGGCGGCCCGACCGAGGGCGGACCGGCCGGCGGCGGCTCGGGAGGCGGTACGGGCAGCGGTACGAGCGGCGGTTCGGGCGGTGACGGCGGAGGGAACGGGCAGCCCGCGGCCCCGCCCGTCGCCGCGCCCGTACCGCCCTGGGTGCCCGGCTCCCCGAAGGACCTCGTCGTCGAGTTCGCCCAGGAGCGCCTCGCCCACCTGGGGTCCACCAACCCCTGCCGCCTCAAGCAGGGTTGGAGCCCCGGCGTGATCGACGCGCCGACCCGCGCCTCCCTCGCCTGCTACCAGCAGGCCGTCGTCGACGACGGCGAGAAGAACGGCAAGAACTCCGCCGAGATCTTCAAGACGGACGACAAGGGCACCCTAGGCCCGGCCACGCTCACCTCCCTGTGGGCCCAGGGCATCACGCCCGAGAAGGTGCGCTCCGGCTCCACCACCTGGGAGACCACCCAGCTGATGGCCGCGTTCTGGGCGGCCTACAACCGGCACTACAGCGAGGCCGACCTCACCCGGGCCCGCATCAACGCCCAGTACGGCATCGACCACTTCCGTACGGGCCGGGACGCGACCAGCACCTACAGCAGCCAGGTCGAGACGAAGATCCGCGACTACCAGGCGGCCGTCGGCCTCGAACCGTCCGGCACCGTCGACTGGCCGACGCTCCGCAAGATGATCGGCGGCAGCGTCATGTGAACCCGGCGACCCCGGTGACTCCGGTACGCGGAAGGGGGCCACCCGCACGGGTGGCCCCCTCTCGCGTGCTCGCCGGGCGTCACGGCGCCCAGGGCAGCCCCGCGTCCGGCACCAGCCGGCCCGCCTTCCGGTACTCGCGCCGCGCCCCCTCCCGTACGTCGGCGCCGGTCACCGCCGCACCGCGGGCCGCCGCCAGATAGCCGGCCGTCACCGCCGCCGACCGGATCGCCCCGCCCGCCAGCTCGAACTCCTCCGCGCAGCGCGCGACCTCCGCGTCCACGTCCGCCGCCCTCGGCGTGTCCGCCAGACAGGAGCGCCAGAGCGACACCCGCTGAGCGGCGTCGGGGAACGGGAACTCCACGACCAGGTCGAGCCGGCGCGTGAACGCCTCGTCGATGTTCGACCGGAGGTTGGTGGTGAGCACCGCGAGCCCGTCGAACGCCTCCAGGCGCTGGAGCAGGTACGCGCTCTCCAGGTTGGCGTACCGGTCGTGCGAGCTGCGCACCTCCGACCGCTTCCCGAAGACCGCGTCGGCCTCGTCGAAGAGCAGCACGCAGTCCGTGCGGTCCACCTCGGCGAAGATCCGCTCCAGGTTCTTCTCGGTCTCCCCGACGTACTTGTCGACCAGTGACGACAGGTCCACCACGTACAGGTCCAGGCCCAGTTCGCCCGCGACGACCTCGGCGCCGAGCGTCTTCCCGGTGCCCGACTCGCCCGCGAAGAGCGAGACGACGCCGCGCCCGCGCCCGCCGCCGGTCCGCAGCCGCCACTCGCCGAGCACCCGGTCCCGGTCGCGGGCCCGCCCGGTCAGCTCGCGCAGCAGCCCCAACGGCTCCTCGGGGAGCACCAGATCGGCGAAGCCGACGGCGGGCCGGACCCGCCGCGCCCGGCTGTCGAGCAGCGGCGCGGAGACCAGCCGGGCGCTGTGCCGCACGTGCGCGAGGGTCGGAGCGGTCCCCTCGAACGCGGCGAGGGCCCGCGCCGTACGGGCCGCCCGGCGGATCTGGTCCTCGCCGAGGCGGTACGCGGCGGTGGCCCGGTCCAGGTCGGAGTCGTCCTCCAGCGGGCCGAGCTCGCGCCGCCACAGGTCGCCGCCGCCCGTCGCCCCGCCCGGCGCGTCCAGGGCGAGCAGAACGGCGCCCGTCGCCCACCGGGGGTCGGGCGCGTCGGTGCCGGCGAGGACCACCGTCACGTCGGACGGGACCAGCGCGCGCACCAGCGGCCCCGGGTCCGGCGGCAGCGGCTCGACGACCACGGCGGCCTCGCGCAGCCGGGCCTCGCGCAGCAGAGCCCGCACCGTAGGCACGTCCACGGACTCCGGCCGGTACCGCAGCACGGGCCGTCCGGCGCCCCGCAGCGCGGCGGCCACCGCCGCGGCCCCGGCTCCGGGCACGCGCTCCCGCAGGTGTACGGCGACGGGCCCGGCCGCGGCGATCCGCGCCCCGAGCGCGGAGGGCTCCGGGGGAGCACCAGCGACCACCGACGGCGGCATCAACTCGACTCCTCTTCCCAGGAGTTCCGCGTCGAGGCGCCCGTCGTCGCCGAGGAGGTGGGCCACCACCCGCTCCGGCACGCCCAGCGCCCGCCCCGGCAGCGGCCGGTCCTCGTCCGCCACCTCCAGGAGGCCCCCGGCGCGCAGCGGGGCGGCCGGGTGGAAGCGGTCGCGGCCGGCCGGGTCGGAGGGGCCGGTGCCGGCCAGGTCGAGGGCGAGCGCCACGGTGGCGCGGCGCCGGCCGACGTCGTCGTTGAGATAGCCGTAGAGCGTCTCGAAGCCCCGGTCCACCTCCGGCGCGAGCGCCACGAGGAGGATGTGCGCGTCGAGCGCGGAGAGGCCGAAGGCCCGCGCGAGCCGGGCCGTCCGGCCCGCCCCGCCGATGTCCGGCAGGACGGGGTCCGCGCCCCGCACGGCGTCGCCCGCGTCCCGTACCGCGGTCCGGCGGGCCGTCTCCTCGCCGACGTACAGCCCCCGCAGCGGGTCGCCGGCCGTGGGGTCCCCGGCGCTGCGGGCCTCCACGAGGGCGGCGACCCGGGCGCGCAGGGCGGCGATCAGACCGAGCACGCCGCCGCCGTCGCCCGTACCCGTACCCGTACCGTCACCCGTACCCGTACCCGTACCCGTACCCGTACCGTCAGCGCCCACGGCCGGCACCGTCCTCGCCCCTCACGGCGGGGGCCGCCGGCCGCCGCAGCATCCGGGGCCTGGAGTCGCCCGGTACGCCGTCGATCCCGCGCACGACGAGCTCCGCGCCCACGGTGACCGGCGGCGCCGCCTCGTACACGGGGGTGACCGGGAACGGCGTGACGACCACGACGTCCAGGGACGGCTTGAGCTCGCCGCCCAGCGCCGACCAGATGTCCGCGAGCGAGCGCGACTCGGCCGGCGGCACCGCGACGGAGAGAGGAAGCGTCGTGGAGACCGGGCGCACCGACTCCGGCACCGCGTCCTCCGGCAGCACCTCGTGGGGCAGCAGGAGCGCCAACGCGCCGGACAGGAGCCGGTGTTCGTCCTCCGGGCGGGCGGTCCAGGCCGTCACCAGGTACGAGAGCCGGAACCAGCGCGTCGGCCGGCGGTGCCGCGTCACGATCCCCCGCGCGTCCCGCTCGGCGAAGGCGCCGCGCTCGCGCCGCTCCACGTCCTCCCGGATGTCGTACAGATAGGCGTTCAGGGTCGGCGCGGTGCGGCGGGCCGCCCAGTCCCGGGTCGGCGCGTCGAAGGCGACGTCGCCGGTCACGGCGGGCGCGAGGAGGCGGCGCAGCGCCTCGTCGATCTCGTGGATCATCAGATGTAGCCTTCGCGGAGCGCGTACGCGACGGCATGCGCCCGGTTGGTGAGCTGGAGACGGGTCATCAGCGCGTGCAGGATGTTCTTGACGGTGCGTTCGGAGTAGGCGAGCCTCTCGCTGATCTGCCGGGTGTCCAGGCCCTCGGCGAGCAGCCGCAGGACGTCCACCTCGCGCGGCGCCATCCCGAAGAGCGGCGCCGTCCCGCCGGCCGTCGCGCCCGCCGCCGTCGCCCGACGGAGCCGGCCCACCTGGTTCAGGAGCCGGCTGACCAGGTCCGGCGGCAGCTCTCCCTCGCCGCGCGCCGCGCTGTGCACGGCGCTCAACAGGCGTTGCTCGGTGGCCTGGTGGCGCCAGATGATGGCCCGTACCCCGTACTCGACCACCGACAGCAGGTCCGGTTCGCGCAGCTCGCCCGCGACGAGGACGACCCGCTGGTCCCGGCCGCGCAGCAGGCGCCGCAGCTCGGCCGTGGTGGACTCGTCGATCCGGTCGGCGAGCATCACGGCGACGGCGGGGGAGTCCCGTTCCCTCTCGACCCGCTCCCCCTCGGCCCGTTCCCTGTCGGTCCGCTCCCCCTCGGTCCGTCCCCTCCCGGCCCGTTCTCCGTCGCCCCGCTCCTCCCCGGCCCGTTCCCCCTCGGTCCGCTCCGGCAGGACGTCGAGGGACGGCTGATGCCGCAAGTGGCTGATCAGCCCGGCCCGGCTGAGCGGATCGGACGCGTGGACGGTCACCGTCACCCGCTTGGTGAGCACTTCCGCTACCTGCTCCTTCTCGCACGCCCCGGCCGTCCGGGCGTGGTCGGGCGTCCGGTACGGAAGGCGGGGCGGCCGCGCCGGTGCCCCCGGGCCGGTGTACGGCACGCACGGCAGTCCCCCGCGGTCTGCTGGCCGTGGCCGGCGCAGGCCGGCCACGATGGTCGGCACCAGCCTGCCGTGCGCTGCTCACGTCCCGCTGCCGTCGCGCTAACGCTCCCGCCGCGGCCGTTACCGTCGGCGTGACGCGCGTCACCGCCCGGGTGCCGGAGGCCGGGGATGCGTGATCATGGCCGGATGGATGCTCGTTTCCTCGGGATTCCCGAGCTGGCCGAAGTCCCCTCCACGGCCGTCGTGGTCGACGTCATGCGCGCCTTCACCGTGGCCGCCTGGGCCTTCGGCCGGGGAGCGGAGCGGATCGTGCTCGCCGGTTCGCCGGACGAGGCCCTGGCGCTGAAGGCCCGTCACCCGGACTGGGTGGCGCTCAAGGACGGCCCGCCCGCGCCCGGGTTCGACGCCGTCAACTCGCCGGGCCTGCTGCGCTCCGCCGACCTCGGCGGACGGACCGTCGTGCAGAAGACCACGGCGGGGACGGTCGGCGCCCTCGCGGTCAAGGACGCGCCGCTGGTGCTGTGCGCCGGCTTCGTGGTGGCGGAGGCGACGGCCCGGCTCCTGCGGGCGCGCGGGTGCGACGACGTCACGTTCGTGGTCACCGGCGAGGACGGGCGCGCCGAGGAGGACCTGGCGTGCGCCCAGTACATCGCGGGGAGGGCCGCCGGTACCGGGACGGACTCGGCCGGGTTCCTCGACCGGGCCGCGGGGTCGCGGGCCGCCGCCGAGCTGACGGAGGGCGTACGGGAGGGGGCCCATCCCGACGACGTGGCGCTCTGCCTCGAACTCGACCGGTTCTCCTTCGCCATGGCGGCGGCCGTGGAGGACGGGTTCATGGTCCTCCGCCCGTACGCCGTGCCCTCGGACTGACCGCCACCCCGGCGCCGGGGGCCCGGCCTCCGCTTCCGGGGGCGCGGCGCGCGGTTCTATGGTGGGCGGCGCAGATCGCGCGGACCGCGCGGTCCTGACGCGGGCACGCGCCCGATCCGGCGGCCATCCCGGCGGCAGGGTCGCCCCCGCACGACACGAACGAGGAGTTCCATGGACATCGCAGGCTCCGCCGCTCTCGTCACCGGCGCCGCCTCCGGCCTCGGTGCCGCCACCGCCGCCGCGCTCGCCGCCCGGGGCGCCACCGTCTACGGCCTGGACCTGGACAAGGCCGTGGCCGCCGCCGGGGACCTCCCCGAGGGCGTCCGGCTGCTCGCCGCCGACGTCACCGACGAGGAGCAGGTCCGCGCGGCCCTCGCGGAGATCGACGCCGACGGGGCCGAGCTGCGGCTCGCCGTGAACTGCGCCGGCATCGCCCCCTCCGCCCGGATCCTGGGCCGCAGGGGGCCGCACGACCTCGACCTGTTCCGCGCCGTCGTGAACGTCAACCTGATCGGCACGTTCAACGTGATGCGGCTCGTCGCCGAGTCCATCGCCCGGCACGAGCCCGACGCGCACGGACAGCGCGGCCTCGTCGTCAACACCGCCTCGATCGCCGCCTTCGAGGGCCAGGTCGGCCAGATCGCGTACGCCGCCTCCAAGGCGGGCGTCGCCGGCATGACCGTCACCGCCGCCCGCGACCTCGCGCAGTTCGGCATCCGGGTCGTCACCGTCGCCCCCGGCATCGTGGACACCCCGATGATGGCCGGGTTCACCGAGGACGTCCGGGCCGGTCTCGCCGCGAGCGTCACCTTCCCGCAGCGCCTCGCCCGCCCGGAGGAGTACGCCCGGCTCGTCACGATGATCGCCGAGCACGACTACCTCAACGGCGAGACGATCCGCATGGACGGCGCGCTCCGGATGACCGCGCGCTGACCCTCCGTACCCTCGGAAAAGCACTGGGTGCCGGATTCGTCCGGCACCCAGTACCGCGGACGTGTCCCTCCAGTGCTAGTTTCGACGCATGGGAACAGCGTCGACGAACTCCACGAAGCCCGCGATGCGGGACTCCCTCATCGCCGCGGCCTTCCAGCTCTTCCTGGAGCGGGGCTACGAGCAGACCACCGTCGACGACATCGTGACCCTCGCGGGCGTCGGCCGGCGGTCCTTCTTCCGGTACTTCCCGTCGAAGGAGGACGTGGTCTTCCCCGACCACGAGCAGTGCCTCGACGACATGACCCGCTTCCTCGCGGCGAGCGCCGACTCCGACGACCCGATCGTCCGGGTCTGCGGCGCCGCCCGGCTCGTCATGCGGATGTACGCCGAGAACCCCACCTTCTCCGTGCAGCGCTACCGGCTCACCCGTGAGGTGGCCGGGCTCCGCACGTACGAGCTGTCGGTGGTCTGGCGGTACGAGAAGACCCTCGGCGACTACCTGCGCACCCGCTGGGCCGACCGCAGGGACGGCACCCTGCGCGCCAACGTGGTCGCGGCGGCCGTGGTCGCCGCCCACAACCACGCCCTGCGCCACTGGCTGCGCTCGGGCGGCGAGGGCGACCCGCTGGCGGCGGTGGACGAGGCCCTGGAGTTCGTGCGCGCCACCTGGAGCTCCGCCCCGGCCCCGGACGCCCCGGCCGAGGAGACGGAGGACGTCGTGGTGGTCATCACCAAGCGGTCCACCCCGATGTGGCGCGTGGTGCGCGAGGTGGAGTCGAGCCTCGGCGAGGGCTGAGGGGCGTCCGGACGCCGCCGCCCGGCGCCCGGGGATCTCAGTATCTCCAATTGAGGGAACTCAGGTCTTTATTTGATGGCACTCAGTGCCATATCTTTGCTCCATGCACGGTCGAGCCGCCGAGTGCGAGGAGAAGGCATCGTGTTCCACACGGGACTGAGGAGCGGGACCGCCGTCCAGGCCGAGGAGTCGGCCCCCGACTCCGAGCTCTACTTCCAGCGCTGCCGCTGGTGCCACACCACCACCTTCCAGCGACTGCTCTGTCCGACCTGCGGGTCGACCGACCTCGCGCCCGAACTCAGCGGGGGCGAGGGCGTGATCTCCGTACGGCGCGGGGTCGCCGCGGCCGACGCCGACCTCTGGCCGGTGCACATGACGGAGGGCTTCGTGGTCCGCTGCCGGGTCGACGGACCGCCGCACGCGGTGCGCCCCGGGGCCCGGGTCAGGCTCTTCTCGGGCGTCGGAGTCTCCGGCCGCCGCCCCGTCGTCCGGCTCTGCGAAGAGGTCCCGCTCGACGGCTGGATGTGAGCGGGCCCTCCGTCCCACCTCACGGGAAAGGGGCGGTTGGGTGGCACAGAGTGCCACCCAACCGCCCCTTTCCGCTGCCTGAGGTCAGCGGGTGCCGATCTCGTCCGTCAGCTGCGGCAGCACCTCGAAGAGGTCGCCGACCACGCCGTAGTCCACGAGGTCGAAGATCGGGGCCTCCGGGTCCTTGTTGACCGCGACGATCGTCTTCGACGTCTGCATGCCGGCCCGGTGCTGGATCGCGCCGGAGATGCCCGCCGCGACGTACAGCTGCGGCGAGACCTGCTTGCCGGTCTGGCCGACCTGGTTGGCGTGCGGGTACCAGCCGGCGTCCACGGCGGCGCGGGAGGCGCCGACGGCCGCGCCGAGCGAGTCGGCCAGCTTCTCCACGACCCCGAAGCCCTCGGCCGCGCCGACGCCGCGGCCGCCGGAGACCACGATCGCGGACTCGGTCAGCTCGGGACGGCCGGTGGAGACGCGCGGGGTGCGCGAGACGACCTTCGCCGCGTTGCCCGTGAAGGCGACGGAGACGTTCTCGACCGTGCCGGCGGCCGGGGCGGCCTCCGGGGCGGCGGAGTTGGGCTTGACGGTGACGACCGGCACGCCCTTCGAGACCGTCGACCTCACCTGGTACGAGGCGGCGAAGACGGACTGGGTGGCGACCGGGCCGTTCTCGCCGGCCTCCAGCTCCACGGCGTCGGTGATCAGACCGGAGCCGAGGCGGAGCGCGACGCGGGCCGCGATCTCCTTGCCCTCGCCGGAGGAGGTCACCAGGACGGCGGCCGCCCCCTTCTCCTTGGCGATCTGGGTGAGCGCGTCGACCTTCGGGACGACGAGCTGCTCGGCGAACTCGGCGCCGTCCGCGACGTACACGGTGGCCGCGCCGTACTCGCCGGCGGTCGCGGCGATCGACGCGGCGGCCTCGCCGGCGCCGAGGACGACGGCCGAGGGCTCGCCGATGCGGCGGGCGATCGTGAGCAGTTCGAGGGCCGGCTTGCGGACCGCACCGTCGGCGTGGTCCACGAGAACCAGGATCTCAGCCATGATTCGTTGCTCCTGTGTGGGTGTCGTGCCGGGGCGGGTCAGATGAACTTCTGGGCGGCGAGGAAGGCGGCGAGCTGCTTGCCGCCGTCGCCCTCGTCCGTGACGATCGTGCCCTGGGTGCGGGGCGGACGCGGGGTCGCGGAGTCGACCAGGGTCCAGGACCCGCCGAGGCCGACCTCGTCGGCGTCGACGTCCAGGTCGTCCAGGTCCAGCTCCTCGACCGGCTTCTTCTTGGCGGCCATGATCCCCTTGAAGGAGGGGTAACGGGCCTCGCCGGACTGGTCGGTGACCGACACGACGGCCGGCAGCGGGGCCTCCAGGAGCTCGGTGGCGGCGTCGCCGTCCCGGCGTCCCTTCACGGTGCCGTCCTCGACGGAGACCTCGGAGAGCAGGGTGACCTGCGGCAGGCCCAGGCGCTCGGCGAGCAGCGCGGGCAGCACGCCCATGGCGCCGTCGGTCGAGGCCATGCCGCAGACGACCAGGTCGAAGCCGGTCTTCTCCAGGGCCTTGGCGAGGATCGCGGAGGTGGCGAAGACGTCCGAGCCGTGGATGTCGTCGTCGTTGACGTGGACGGCCTTGTCGGCGCCCATCGACAGCGCCTTGCGCAGCGCGTCCTTGGCGTCGTCCGGGCCCACGGTGACGACGGTGACCTCGGCGTCGTCCGCCTCCTCGGAGATCTGCAGGGCCTGCTCGACGGCGTACTCGTCCAGCTCCGAGAGCAGGCCGTCGACGGCCTCGCGGTCGGTCGTCAGGTCGTCGGCGAAACCGCGGTCGCCGGTCGCGTCGGGGACGTACTTCACACAGACAGCGATCTTCAGGGTCACGGCCTGTCTCCTTTCAACAGCTCAACGGTCGTGGGATTACGGGAGGTTGCGGGCCATGACGATGCGCTGGACCTGGTTGGTGCCTTCGTAGATCTGGGTGATCTTGGCGTCGCGCATCATGCGTTCGACGGGGTAGTCGCGGGTGTAGCCGTAGCCGCCCAGGAGCTGGACGGCGTCGGTGGTGACCTCCATGGCGACGTCGGAGGCGAAGCACTTGGCCGCCGCCCCGAAGAAGGTCAGGTCCCCGTCCACGCGCTCGGACTTGGCGGCGGCGGCGTAGGTGAGCTGGCGGGCGGCTTCGAGCTTCATGGCCATGTCGGCGAGCATGAACTGCACGCCCTGGAAGTCGGCGATCGGCTTGCCGAACTGCTTGCGCTCCTTGACGTAGCCCTTGGCGTAGTCCAGGGCGCCCTGGGCGATGCCGATGGCCTGCGCGGCGATGGTGATGCGGGTGTGGTCCAGGGTCTTCATGGCGGTGGCGAACCCGGTGCCCTCCGCGCCGATCATGCGGCTCGCGGGGATGCGGACGTTGTCGAGGTAGACCTCGCGGGTCGGGGAGCCCTTGATGCCCAGCTTCTTCTCCGGCGCGCCGAAGGAGACCCCCTCGTCGTCCTTGTCGACCACGAAGGCGGAGATGCCCTTGGAGCGCTTGTCGGGGTCGGTGACGGCCATCACCGTGTAGTACTGCGACACCCCGGCGTTCGTGATCCACCGCTTGACGCCGTTGAGGATCCAGAAGTCGCCGTCGCGCACCGCGCGGGTCTTCATCCCGGCCGCGTCCGAGCCGGCGTCCGGCTCGGAGAGGGCGTAGGAGAACATCGCGTCGCCCTTGGCCAGCGGGCCCAGGAACTTCGCCTTCAGCTCCTCCGAGCCGGACAGGACCACCGGCAGCGAGCCCAGCTTGTTCACCGCCGGGATCAGCGACGAGGACCCGCACACCCGGGCGACCTCCTCGATCACGATCACCGTCGCCAGCGCGTCCGCCCCCGCACCCCCATAGGACTCGGGCACGTGCACCGCGTGCAGGTCATTGGCGACCAGCGCGTCCAGGGCCTCCTGCGGGAACCGCCCCTCCTCGTCCACCTCCGCCGCGAACGGCGCGATCTTCGCCTCCGCCAGCGCACGCACCGACTCCCGGAGCATGTCGTGCTCCTCCGAAGGACGGTACAGATCGAAGTCCTTGCCCATGATGTGGAGCTCCCCTAGACGCTTGTGGCACTGAGTACCCTCAGCAAAGCACACTCAGTGCCACAAACGCCAGGGCGCCCCGACGCGTCGTGCGTCGGGGCGCCCTGGCGGGGCGGTCGGTTGTGTGCGCGGGCGCTTCCGGTTCTACGCGCGGGCGCTTTCCGTCAGGTTCTCCTCGTGGCGAAGCCGATTCGCGTCGTATTCGACGGCCAGTTGCCGCGCGCGGCTCTCGGTCATTTCCAGGCGGATCAGCACGGCCGGAGTACATATGGTCGGCATGACATGCCGGAGCAGCACCAGAACGCGGTGGGTCAGGTCATTCCGGTCGCACAGGATCTGGGACATCGTCTGGATTCCGGCGAAAGCCCCCGAGAAGAGCTCGGCCGTGTCCGTCACGTTCACGTGGACGAGGAGTTCTCCCTGCGCCTTCGCCGCCATCAGGACCTCCGACACCTGGTCGATCCAGGCCCGGAACGGAGCGGCCCGGTCGATTCCCATGGCGCCGCTGTCCAGTGCCAGCGCGACGCTCGCCCGCACCAGCGGGTCGCACTGCAGCCGATGGGCGAGGAGAAAGCCCTGGTCGACGAGTTCCTGCAGCTTGACGGGCTGCGGCGTGAGCGGTTCGTCGAGCATCTGGGCCGCCAGCACGCCGAGGGCCAGATCCTCCTTGGAGGCGAAGTGGAAATACAGGGCCCCCTTGGTCAATCCGGCGCGCACCAGGATCTCCCCGATGGTCGTCCGTTCGTAGCCACGCTCGGCAAAAACGGCGGCGGCCGACTCCAGAATCACCCGCCGGGTCCGAATTGCACGCGCTTGCTGCGCCAAGGCGCCTCCCGCTGTCTCGCTGTCTGTGCTCACCTTGTGACATGAAGCATTGAAAAGAAAACCGCGCTCTCAGTACCCTACGCCGGGCGGCTTTGACGTCCGGGGTGTGCAGGGGAAGTGCGAGGGGGAACCATGGAACAGCACCACCGAGAAGTGACGGCACCCGTTCCGGGGGAGTTCGTCCACCGGCACGACCCGGCCGACATCCTCCCCACGGGCTGGACGCGGTCCCAGGAGAACCGCTACTCCGTCTCCGCCCGCTGGCCCGCCTCGCATCCCTTCTTCTCCCCGGCGGCAGAGGGCCGGCACGACCCGGTCCTGGTGGCCGAGACGATGCGTCAGGCCACCATGCTCGTGGCTCACGCCGGGTTCGGGGTACCCGTGGACGATCAGTTCGTCATGTGGGACCTGTATTACACCGCCGACCCCGAGCGGCTCTTCCTCGACGGTTCCTCCCCGGAGATCACCGCCGACCTCTTCTTCCCCGAGTACAACGGACGTCCGGGCCGGGTGCGGAGCCTGCGCGTGGACATCGTCCTGACCCGGGACGGACACCGGCTCTCGACCGGTGGCGGAACGATTCGCTGCACCTCCGCACCGGCGTACCGCAGGATGCGCGGCGAGCGCATGGCCGCCCTGGACCGCCCGGTCCCCCTGATACCGGCGGTCGCCCCCCACCTGGTCGGCCGCGAGGACGCCAAGGACGTCGTCCTGGGCCCCGGCGACCGCCCCGACCGGTGGCGGCTGCGGGTCAACACCGCCCACCCCACGCTCTTCCGCCGCCCGAACGACCACGTCCCCGGGATGGTCCTGCTCGAAGCGGCCCGCCAGGCCGCGATGCTGGCGACCGGCAGCACCGGATACCTCCCCACCGCCGTGGACCTCTCCTTCTCGCGCTACGCCGAACTCGACACCCCCTGCTGGATCGAGGCCGAGGTGGTGACCGCCCCCGGCGACCCGGCGACCACCGTCCGCGTCACCGGACAGCAGGAGGACCTGCCCGTCTTCGTCTGCACGCTCTCCTCCCCGCCCCGGGAACCGGCGGTGGCCGGCCCCGCCGCCGGTTCCCGGCCGGCCCGCTGAACGGCCGGAGGACGACGATGGCTCCCCGCATCCTGATCACCGGCGCGTCCGGATTCGTCGGCGCCCGGGTGGCGGCCGCCGCCGCGACCGCGCCGGAACCCACGCACGTACGGCTCCTCGCCCGGGGCCCGCTCGCCCCGCCGGCCGCCGGGGCGCACGGCGCCCCACCCGTGGAGACCGTCGGGGGCGACCTGCGGGACCCCGAGTCCCTGCGCCGGGCCTGCGAGGGGATCGACGTACTGATCCACTGCGCCTCCGCGATCGGCGGGGACGAGGAGACGGCCCGCGCCGTCAACGACGAGGGCACCCGGTCCCTGGTCGACGCGGCCGTACGCGCCGGGGCGACCAGGATCGTCGCCCTGGGCACGGCCTCCGTCCACGGCCGCGGCCCCTTCCGCGCCGCCGCCCCCGGCACCCTGCCGATCGCCCCGGTCTCGGCCACCAGCCGCACCCGCGCGGCGGGCGACCGGCACGTCATGGAGGCCGGCGGGACCGTCCTGCGCCCCCACCTCGTGTACGGGACCGGGGACCGGCAGCTGATCCCCGGCCTGGTCAAGCTCCTCGGCGCACTGCCCGGCCCGCTCGACGGCGGCACCTCGCTGCACTCCCTGGTCGAGGTGGGCACCCTGGCCCGGGTCCTGCTCGCCGCCGCCCTCTCACCGGACACCGAGGCCGGCCCGTACCACGTCAACCACCCCGAGCCGGTGCCCGCCGGGGAACTGCTCGCGGTGGGCGAGGAGTTGCTCTCCCACCGGGCCGGACCGCGCCGGGGGCCGGGCCTCGACATCGCGGAGGCGCGCGCCCTCCTGGCGGCCCACCCCTTCGCCGTCCACCACCTCGACATGCTCGCCGTCGACCACTGGTTCTCCGACGACCGGCCCTGGAAGGAACCGGGCCGGGACCCGGGCCCCGGCTTCGCCGAGGGGGTCGTGGATCATCTGGAGTGGTACCGGGACGCGCTCGCCCCGGCGGCCGGACCCCGGACCTCCTGACCGGCGGCGCCGCTCCCCGAACCGAACCACCCGCACCGCACCCCCGACCCGAACGACCCGGACGACCCGAGAGAAGGCACCACCGACATGTCCGCGCTGGCCGGCAGGACCGCGATCGTCACCGGAGCGAGCCGAGGCATCGGAAGAGGCATCGCCGACCGTCTCGCCCGGGACGGCGCCCTGGTCGCCGTGCACTACGGCAGCGACGAGGAGGCCGCCCGCGAGACGGTGGCGACCGTCGAGAAGAACGGCGGCCGGGCCTTCGCGTTCCGCGCCGACCTGGCGGCGCCGGACGCCGTCGACGCGTTCTACGCCGCCCTGGACGCCGGCCTCGCGGAGCTGGGCGAGGGGCCCGGCTTCGACATCCTCGTCAACAACGCGGGCGCGAGCGGCTCCGGCCGCATCCACCAGCTCACCCCCGAGACCTTCGACCGGCTGTTCACGATCAACGTGAAGGCCCCGCTCTTCCTCGTCCAGCGGGGCCTGGACCGGCTGCGCGACGGCGGCCGGATCGTCAACATCTCCTCGGCGACGACGAAGCACGCCTTCCCCGACTCCGTCACGTACGCGATGACCAAGGGGGCCGTCGACACGATGACGCTCGCCCTCGCCAAGGAGCTGGGGCCCCGGGGGATCACGGTCAACGCCGTAGCCCCCGGCTTCATCGCGACGGACATGAACGCGCGGCGCCGGGCGACGCCCGAGGCGCACGCCGCCCTCGCCGCGCTCTCGGTCTTCAACCGGCTCGGGACGCCCGCCGACGTGGCGGACGTGGTCGCCTTCCTCGTCTCCGACGACGCCCGCTGGATCACCGGCCAGTACGTGGACGTGACGGGCGGCACCGCGCTCTGAGACCCCCTCGCGCACCCCTCCTCCGGGCGGTGCCCGGTCGATAAAGTGGGGGCACGATGACACGTTTCCGCGAGAGCGTCCGGTCCCTGCTGCGCGAGCAGGTGCTCGACGCCGCCTACCGCCTCGTCGCCGCCGAGGGCTGGAGCGGGCTGCGCATGACCTCCATCGCGCGGGCCGCCGGCATCAGCCGCCAGACCCTCTACAACGAGTTCGGGGCGAAGGAGGCCATCGGGAACGCCCTGGTCCAGCGCGAGCTGGAGGGCTTCCTGATCGGCATCGAGCGCGAACTCGACGCGCACCGCGGCGCGTTGGAGGAAGCGGCGGCCGCCGGAGTCGGCTACACGCTCCAGCAGACCGTGGACAACCCCCTCATCAAGAGCGTCCTGGTCGCGGCGCGGGGCGGCGAGGACGACCTCCTCGCCTACCTCACCACCCGCACGGAGCCGGTCTTCGGCACGGCGATGGCGATGCTCGACGCGTACGCGATCGAGGCCTGGCCCGACGTGGACGACGCGTCGCGCGGCCTCGCCGTCGAGACGGTCGTGCGGCTCACCGTCAGCCACATCGTCCAGCCGGTGGCCCCGCCCGCGGAGACGGCGGCGCGCATCGCCAGGATCACGGCGAGGATCGCGTACCCGGGCGGCGCCTGAGTCGCACCCCGTCTCCGGGCCGGACGTACGAAGCCAGGGCCGTACGCGCGACTTCCGGGCCGGACGCACGACGAGGTCCGGTGCCGAACACGGGGGATCTTCGGCACCGGACCTCTGTTGAATATTCTACGAGATCCCGGGGAGTGCTCCGCGCACGCCCCGCCCGCCGACGGGCGAACCGCGGCCCGACGGGGTACACCTCCCCTGAGACGCGGATGCGGCCGGACCCGGCCGGGACACCCCTCGCCCGCGTCCCCGACGCCGAGGAGGAGGCCGCCGTGGAAGGCAGGAGCAAAGGGTTCGTGCAGTCCTTCAACCGTCTCGGGGGATACGGCTTCGTCGTCCCCGTCGGCTCCCGGGAGCAGGTCTGGTTCAGCGCGGAGGACATCGAGGACGAGAGCCGGACCGTCTCGGAGGGCCAGCAGGTCTCCTTCGTCCTGGTCCTCGGGGACGGCCGCTTCGAGGCCAAGGAGCTGCGCCTCTGACGCCCGCCACCGCCCCGGGGCGCGCCTCCGGGGCGGTGGTACTGTGCCGGGGCCAGTCGCACCTTTGCACGCACCCGAACGGGTGGGTGTACGGGTCAGGGAATCCGGTGCGAGACCGGAACTGACGCGCAGCGGTGAGGGCGACGGGCGGAGCATCGGCCACTGGGCGGCGACGACGGCCCGGGAAGGCGCCCCGTCCGGACGACCCCGAGTCCGAAGACCTGCTGGCGGCCCCGGCGGCACGCGCGCGCCCGGGGAGCACCGTACGACAGGCTCCGCGCATGAGCCCTGGCCGCAGAGGAAGTCCCGTGCCGCTCGCACAACCCGTCCGCTCCGCCGTGCTGTTCCTCACCGGAGCCCTGCTCCTGACCGCGACCGGCTGCGGAGCGGAGACGACCCCCGCACCCGACCGGCCCGCGGGCGGTGCCGCCGGGAAGGCGAAGGCCGGATACCCGGTCACCCTCGACGACAACTGCGGACGGCCCGTCCGCGTCGAGCGCGCGCCGGAGCGGGCCGTCGCCCTCGACCAGGGCGCGGCGGAGATCATGCTCTCCCTCGGCCTCGCCGACCGCATGGTGGGCACCGGCACCTGGACGGACCCCGTCCTCAAGGGCCTGGAGAAGGAGAACGCCAAGGTCCCGCGCCTCGCCGACCGCTACCCCTCCTTCGAGAAGGTCCTCGACACCGAACCCGACTTCGCCGCCGCCTCCTTCACGTACACCCTCGGCAAGGGCGGCGTGGCGGCCCGCGAGCGGTTCGAGGAACTCGGCGTCCCCACGTACCTCTCGCCCACCGACTGCGTCGGCAAGGACAACAGCGGCGACGGCGACGGCGTCCGCGTCCGGCCGCTCACCATGGAGACGGTCTACGGCGAGATCCGCGACCTGGCCCGGATCTTCGGGGTCCGGGAGCGCGGCGAGAAGCTCGTCGCCGAGCTCAAGGCCCGCGTGACGAAGGCGACTTCGGGCGGAAGCTTCGAGGACGCCACGGTCCTCTACTGGTTCGCCAACTCCGAAGCGCCCTACATGGCGGGCTGCTGCGGCGCCCCCGGCATAGTCTCCCGCGAACTCGGCGCGAAGAACGTCTTCGACGACACCAAGGAGGAGTGGCCCCAGATCAACTGGGAGACCGTCGCCGACCGCGACCCCGACGTCCTCGTCATCGGTGACCTCACCCGCCGCTCGCAGTCGGCCGAGAGCGCCGCCAAGAAGATCGAGTTCCTGGAGTCCGACCCGGTCACCCGCAGCATGACGGCGGTGAGGAACAAGCGGTACGTGCTGCTCAGCGGCCAGGCGCTCAACCCCACGATCCGCACCGTCGAGGCCGTCGAGAAGGTGGCGGCCGCCCTCCGCTCGTACGGCCTCGCCAAGTGACGCCCACCGCCCCTCCGGCCGCCGCCTCGGTACGGAAGGGAGCCGCGGCCCTGCTGGGGACGGTGGCCGGGCTCGCGCTCCTGGCCGCGTCGGTCGCCGCGGCGATCACCATCGGCCCGGCCCGCATCGGCGTCGCCGACGTGTGGGCGACGGTCGCCGCCCACCTCGGCGGGGGCGTCTCGGACCTCTCCCCGATCCGCGACGGGATCGTGTGGGACCTGCGGCTTCCCCGCACCCTCCTCGCCGCCGTCTGCGGCGCCGGACTCGCCCTCTGCGGCGCGGTGATGCAGTCGCTGCTGCGCAACCCGCTCGCCGACCCCTTCGTCCTGGGCGTCTCCTCCGGCGCCTCGACCGGCGCGGTCGCGGTCGTCGTCCTCGGGGTCGGCGGGGGAGTCCTCTCCGTCACCGGCGGCGCGTTCCTCGGCGCGGTCTGCTCCTTCGCGCTGGTGCTGCTGCTCAGCCACACCCTCGGCGGCTCCACGGACCGCGTGGTCCTCTCCGGCGTCGCCGCCATGCAGCTCTTCTCCGCCCTCACCTCCTTCGTCGTGATGACGGCCGCCGACGCGGAGACCACCCGGGGCGTCCTCTTCTGGCTGCTCGGCTCGCTCGCCGGGGCCGGCTGGACCGACGTGTGGGTCTGCCTCGGCGTCCTCGCGGCGGCCCTGACCACCTGCCTCGGGTACGCGCGGACCCTGGACGCGTTCGCCTTCGGCGAGGAGGCCGCCGCCTCCCTCGGCGTCGCCGTCGCCCGGACCCGGATCGTCCTCCTGTGCGTCACCGCACTCCTGACGGCCGCCCTGGTCTCCGCCGCCGGGGCCGTCGGCTTCGTCGGGCTCGTCCTGCCGCACGCCGCCCGCGCGCTCGTGGGCCCCGGCCACGCCCGGCTCCTGCCGGTCACCGCCCTGGCCGGAGCGGTCTTCCTCGTCTGGGCCGACACCCTCGCCCGTACCGTCCTCGACCCCCAGGAGGTCCCGGTGGGCGTGGTCACCTCGCTGATCGGCGTACCGGCCTTCGTCCTGGTCCTCTACCGCACGAGGAGCACGCGATGATCCCGACGGCCCCCGGGACGGAAGGCCTGCGCGCCGACCGGGTCTCGCGCACCGCCGGCGGCACCCTCGTCCTCGACGGCGTCAGCGTCGCCCCGGTCCCCGGCACCGTCACCGGTCTCCTCGGCCCCAACGGCTCCGGCAAGTCCACGCTCCTGCGCCTGCTCGCCGGCGTCCTCGCCCCCGACTCCGGGACCGTCACCCTCGACGGCGACCCGCTCGCCGGACTCGGCCGCAGGACCGTCGCCCGGCGCCTCGCCACGGTCGAGCAGCAGTCCGACACGCAGACCGACCTGACCGTCCTCGACGTCGTGCGGCTCGGCCGCGTCCCGCACCGCAGGGCCTGGACCCCGCCCTCGGCGGCGGACGAGGCCGCCGTCCGCTCCGCCCTCGCCCGCACCGGGCTCGCCGACCGGGCCCGCCAGCCCTGGCGGACCCTCTCCGGCGGCGAGCGCCAGCGCGTCCAGATCGCCCGCGCCCTCGCCCAGGAGCCGCGCGAACTCCTCCTCGACGAGCCCACCAACCACCTCGACGTCCAGCACCAGCTGGACCTCATGGAGCTGGTCTCCGGCCTGCGCCTCACGGCCGTCGTCGCCCTGCACGACCTGAACCTCGCGGCCGTGTACTGCGAGCGGCTCGTGGTCCTCTCCGGCGGACGCGTCGTGGCCGCCGGCACGCCGGACGAGGTGCTCACCGAGGAGCTGATCGCGGACGTCTACCGGGTCCGGGCCGCCGTGACGCACCCGGACCCCGGCGGCCGCCCCCACGTCCGCTTCCTGGGGACGGCCGGACCGTCCTACTCCCCTTCGCCCGGCTCCGGCGCCAGCGCGTCCATGAAGGAGCTGACCGAGAACACCGCGCGCCCGGGACCGGCCGGACCGTAGCCGGGAGGGGCGGTCAGGTTGTTCTCCCTGAGCGTCTCCGTGTACGCCTCCAGGAGCCGCAGGTGGTACTCCAGCGGGGCGCCGTCCGGGTTCTCGCGGCCCAGCGGCGTCGTCGGCTCCGGGCACCAGGTGGTGAACCGGGGCGTGATCCCGCGCGACATGAAGAACCGCAGCCCCTCCCGCGTGGAGGCGATCGCCTCGTCCACGGTCAGGAAGCCCGTCGGGCGCGCCATCTCGACCCCGGCGACGAAGTTCGGGATGACGTTGCGCGGCCCGAAGACCTCCGCCGAGTCCAGGATGCGGCGGTGCCACTCGTCCCGGCCGATGTAGCGCTCCTTGCCGGGGCAGTACAGCTCGAACAGGCGCCGGTCCCACACCTCGTAGTTCGGGTGGTAGATCCGGATCCCGTAGTCGTGGAACCGCTGCACGTCCTCCTTGGGCAGGGCCTGCGCGACGACCTTGCCGATCCAGCGGCCCGGGAAGCGCTCCTCGATGGCCTGCGCGTACTGCCCGTAGAAGTCGGCCTCGTCCTTCCCGCCGACCTTCGAGGTGACGGCCCCGCCGGTCAGGGTGTACGCCGTCGACGCGCGGGCCGTGTCGTGCCGGTCGATGATCTCCAGCGCCTCCAGGACCTCGTCCACCGGCTTCACCCCGGTGTACGGGCGGCCCGCCGCCTTGTGCTGGCGCCAGTTGTGGTTGATGTCGCAGTACTGGCACTCTTCCTTGGCGCCGAAGTACTGGCACACCCGGAAGACCGTCAGATAGATCAGGTAGCCCCACTGGATCGTCGGCGCCACCTCCATCACGGACTTGCCGTTCGACAGCGGGTGCCGGTAGTACTCCGGCATCGGCGGCAGGCCGACGTCCGCGATCCGCGCCCCGTCCAGGAACAGGGCGAGCGCCCCGTCGGCGTCCGGCGCGACCCGGTACGGCGAGGACGGGTTCACCCGCACCGACACCACCGTGCGGCGCAGCCCGTACGGGCCGCCGGTCAGCACGATCTCCTCCGGCGGGCGGTTCAGGGCCGCCTCCCCGAGCTCCGGCAGCGTCCGGTGGTCGAAGGAGAAGATGAAGTACGACTTCGGCTTCACCTCACCCCCTTCGTTGCCGGACAGGGCGGAGGGGTCGAAGGCGACCCCGCCGCGCAGCAGGTCCTCCTTGAGCACGGCCTCCCGGGGAATCCCCGGGAAGCGCTCCATGAGGGACTCCACGACGGACGTGCGGGTGGGTGCGACGCTGGACACAGACGGATCTCCGGAGGTGAGGGGCTTGGCTTGTTCTTTGTCTTCGGCGGTCTGCGGCTGAGGAGGACGAACCCGTGAAGGCGTCGAGCCGTTCTATGGTCCCGCGGAGTTCGCGGGCTCCGCGAGGAGACATCGCTCGGAGCACGCCGTCGAGCAGGGCACGGCCTTCGAGGGGGTCGCCGCAGCAGTACCGGTGCACGTCGCCGAACTCGTCGTCGTGCCGGAGCTCGCGCTCGGGACGGTGGACGTAGTCCTTCCACATGCGCAGTGCCGCGCTGGTGTCTCCCGGCTGGAGGTGGTTTCGCGTGCGTTCAAGGCGAACGATTTCGGACAGCGCTCGCGGTGAGAGGCGGTCGACGGCCGGCCATGAGCGCCGTGAGTGCTGCTGGTCCGGGATTCCGGCCCGGATGCGCCCTGGCCGTCTACGCGGCATGGACCTTTCGGTTGGTCGTCATGCCGTACATGGTGCCACGAGCTCGGACGGTGCCTCGAACGGGTTCGCTCACCCGGGTGTTCGCCGGACGCGGGGGGCCGCCTTCGTCCGATCATGTGCTCCGACCGAGGAACACGCGCGACCACGACGAAGGCCGTGAGGGCGAGTCCGCTGCACCACGACGTCCGGCGGGAAGCGTTCGCGGACGGTGCCGGCCGGGCTGTCGTTGCCGCGGTTCGAGGACGGGCGTCCGGTGCCGGGGCCCGCGGCGGGAGCGGACGGGCGGAACGCCTCGCGCGAGCGGTTCCGGGCGGGCCGACGGCACTGCGTCTGGCACATGTTCCTGGCGCATACCCCCCAAGCGATCGGCATTACCGCTGTGGTCGCGACGCCTATTAGAGTCGACGCCGAACGCGCTCCACAAATGTATTCCGCATGAACCAGTGCGGAGTGCTCGGCGAATCTCCAGCCGATGTTCCGGTGATATTCAGGTGAGGTTCACCGACGACTCCACGAGAGGAGCAAGGCGGCAATGCCCGTTTCCACCCCCCAGAGCCTGCGAGAAATGCAGGAACTGCTCGTCGACTGGGTGAGCGAATTCCTCGAGACCGATGTCTCCCTGGAGGACAACTTCCTGGACCTGGGCGGTCACTCACTTCTCGCCATGAACCTCAACGTACGTGTGCAGCAGCGCTTCGGGCACGAGCTCGACGTGAAGACCCTCTTCGAGCGGCCGCTCGGCGACGCCGTCGGGGAACTGCACGAGCGGGTGGCCGCGCAGCAGGCCGCCTGACCCGTCCACCACACCGTCCCAACCAGATCCTGGAGTAGTCGTGGGTGACCACACGTCGAATTTCCGGCTGACCCCTGAAGAGCTCGCGCAGTTCGAGGAGCAGGGTTTCATCGGACCGATCAAGGTATACGAACCCGACGAGATGGAGAAGCGCTGGAACGAGATACGCCGGGCCATTCCCGACCGATCGCGGGCCATTTACCCGGAGGACTCGCTGGGGGCGGTCACCAACCTCTCGAACTACGACCGGCACCTCGACATCGACCTGCTCAGCGAGCACATCATGCAGCGGGCCATCGTCGAGCGCGTGGCCTCCATCCTCGGCCCCGACCTGCTCTGCTGGCGCACCGAGTTCTTCCCCAAGTACCAGGGTGACGAGGGGACGGACTGGCACCAGGCGGCGACGTTCGCCCACTCCAGCGGCCGTCCGCAGATCCAGTGGCCCTCGGAGAACGACGCACCCGCCTTCGGCGGCACCATCACCGCCTGGACCGCGTTCACCCACTCCACCAGGGAGAACGGCTGCCTGCAGCTCATGCCGGGTACGCACCGAGTGATGAACTACGACGAGTCCCGCGGCATGTCCTACAACCCGGAAACGATCAACAAGCGGGAGAAGGAGAGCGTCAAGCGCGGTTTCTTCGGCTACGACTACCGCGAGCTGCAGAAGGACCCCGACTGGCGGCCCGACGAGTCGAAGGCGTTCTCCCTCGTCATGCAGCCGGGCGAGTGCGTCATCTTCTGGTCGACCCTCATGCACGGTTCCCTGCCGCACACCGGCAGCAAGAAGGACTACCGCATGGGGTTCGCCACCCGGTACGTACCGACCCAGGTCAAGGTGTACCCGGACCTGGACGACGTCTCCGAGTACGGCGGCACGATCCCGCTGGAGGACTACGCGGCCGTCCTGGTCGCCGGCCGGGACGAGTACGGGATCAACAAGCTGACCGACCGCAGCCGGCGCGGTCACCGGTTCACCCCGTGGGACTTCCGGCAGACCGTCGGGAGCTGACGCCGGCGCCGCTCCCCGGCCCGCCCGGCCGTCGGCCGGACACCGGGCCCAGGGCCGGGGCACGCGGCGACCCCCGGCCGTGAAAGGGCGGCGGGGCAGGAGACTGCCCCGCCGCCCTCCCCGCCGCCGACCCCCACCGGTCCGTCGCACCGCCCCGGCCCCTCCCCCCTTCCGGAAGGAGCACCCATGGCTGTGCTCGCCCTGCTCCACCACGCCGGCGGTTCGGCGGCCGTGTTCCGCCGACTCACCCGTCTGCTGCCCGGCCACGTCGAACCGCTGGCGGCCGAACTCCCCGGCCGCGGCCGCCGCTGGCGCGAGCCCGCCGTACACACCGCGCAGGAGGCGGTGGACGACCTGACCGACCTGCTGGCCCGGAACGTCGGCGCCGACGAGGAGCTGTCGATCCTCGGTCACAGCATGGGCGCCTACCTCGGGCTCGGCGTGGCGGCGGCCCTCGAACGGCGCGCCGGGCCGCGGTGCCAGGTGCTCTTCGCCTCCGCCAACCTCGCGCCGCGCCTCGCCGCTCCGCTCTTCGCCGAGGACGAGGCTCCCGCGTCCGACGAGGAGGTGCTCCGGCGCGCGGCGCGGTTCGGCGCGCTGGACGCCCGCTTGCTGCGCGACCCGCACATCGCCGCCCGCGCGGTGTCCGTGCTGCGGGCCGACTTCGCCGTCTGCGACTCCTTCGTCCGCACCATGGCCAGGACGGTCACCGAGAGCCGCGTCGTCGTCTGCCGCGGCCGGGAGGACGTCTTCGGCGACGAGCACACCGACCAGTGGCAGTGGAACAGCACGCAACCGCTCTCCACCCGCACGTTTCCCGGCGGCCACCTCTACCTGGAGTCGGCCGGCGCCGAGCCGCTCGCGGCGACGATCGCGGCGGCCCTGACCGAACCGGCCCAGTCCCGCACCTGATCCCTCCAGGGAGCTTCCATGATCGAGACCACGGCACGCCGTCCCGCCGGAGGGACGGCCCCGCTCGCCCACGAACTGTTCGAGGCGGCACGCGCCCGTCACCCCGACCTGCCCGCGGTCGTCTGGGGGGAGAGGTCGCTCGGCTACGAGGAGCTGGGGCGCGAATCGGACCGGCTGGCCCGCGCGCTGCTCGCGGCCGGCGTCGCCGGAGAGCCGGTCGGGGTGTTCTTCGAGCGAGGCTTCGCCATCACCGTCGCCGTGCTCGGCGTCCTCAAGGCCGGCTGCGCCTACGTGCCGCTGGATCCCGCCTACCCGGACGAGCGGCTCACCGCCATGGTGCGCGACAGCGGCGCCCGGGTCCTGCTGGCCGACAAGGCGTCGGCCGACCGCCTCGCGCTGCCCGACGGCGTCCGCGTCACGGTGCTCGACGACCTGCTGTCCGCCGCGGCGTACGAACAGGCCCCGCCGGACGGGCCGGGGCGGCCGCCGGCGGTCGGGCCCGACGCGCTGGCCTACGTCATCTACACCTCGGGGTCGACCGGGACGCCGAAGGGCGTGGCCATGCCACACGGTCCGCTGGCCAACCTCGTCGACTGGCAGTGCCGGGTCTCCCCGGCCGGCCGGGGAGACCGCACCCTGCAGTTCTCCGCGCTCAGCTTCGACGTCTCCTTCCAGGAGCTGTTCAGCACCTGGGCCTCCGGCGGGACCCTGGTGGTGGTGGACGACGCCACGCGGCGCAGCTGCCGCGCCCTGATCGAGCTGATGGACCGCGCCTCGGTGCGGCGGGTGTTCCTGCCCTTCGTCGCCCTCCAGGCGGTGGCCGAGCACGCCGCCGCGACCGGCGCCTGGCCGGCCAGCCTCCGCGAGGTCGTCACCGCCGGCGAGCAGCTCCAGGTGACCCCCGCCGTGCGGGCCCTGTTCCACGCCCTGGGCGACGGCGCGGTGCTCGTCAACCAGTACGGCCCGTCCGAGACCCACGTGGTCACCTCGCTGGAACTCCGCGGGGACCCGGACGCCTGGCCGGACCAGCCCAGCATCGGACGGCCCATCGACAACGCCGAGGCGTACGTCCTCGACGAACACCTGCGCCCCCGGCCACCCGGCACGGCCGGCGAGCTGTGCATCGGCGGCCCGGTGCTCGCCCGGGGCTACCTGGGCAGGCCCGAGGCGACCGCGGCGCGCTTCCGCACGGTCCCCGGGGTGGCCGGCGGCGGTCGCCTCTACCGCACCGGCGACCTGGTCGAGGTCCTGCCGGACGGGGACATCAGGTTCCTCGGACGGCTCGACGACCAGGTGAAGATCCGGGGCCACCGCGTGGAGCCCGGCGAGGTGGAGGCCCACCTGCGCAGGCTCCCCGAAGTGGCCGATGCCGCCGTGGTGGTGCGCCGGGGAGCGGCGGGGGCCGGCCAACTGGCCGCCTACTGCGTACCGTCGCACGGCGCGGAGGTGACGCCGTCCGCGATCCGGCGGAGCCTGGCGGCCCGACTGCCCGACCACATGGTCCCCACGACGATCCGGAGCCTGCCCGCGCTGCCGCTCACCCCGAGCGGCAAGGTCGACCGCAAGGCGCTGGCGAACCGGTCCTGACGCGTCCCGCCGCCCGGCCGGCGGTCCCCCACCGCCGGCGCGGCCGGTTCCCCGACACCGGACGCGCCCACCCCAGCCAGGAGGAGAAGAGTGTCGACACAACACGTGGCCGCCAGCGCGGGGGAGGCCGGCGGCGTCGCCGGGATCGTCCTCGTGGACCTCGCCCTGGTGCTGTTCACCGCCTTCCTGTTCGCGGCCCTCGCCAAGCGGGTCAGACAGCCCGCCGTGATGGGGGAGATCGTCGCCGGCGTGGCGCTGGGCCCCAGCCTGCTCGGGCTGCTGCCCGGCGACCTGCCCCGGCTGCTCTTTCCGCCCGAGGTCCGTCCCTACCTGGACGCGCTGGCCCAACTGGGCCTGGTGCTCTTCATGTTCGGCGTCGGCTACCAGCTCAGCCTGTCGCACGTGCGCGGCGTCGGCCGGCACATCGCTGTGGTCTCGTTCGCCTCGGTGGCCCTGCCGTTCGCCATGGGCGCCGGACTGGCGCTGCTGCTGTACCCGTGGCTGGACCAGAGCCAGCTCGCAACGGGCGGCGCCCTCGGACCCGCGCTGTTCCTGGGCGCCGCGATGTCCATCACCGCCTTCCCGGTGCTCGCCCGGATCATCACCGAACGGGGCCTGCAGAAGCAGCGCGTGGGCACGGTGGCCCTGGTGAGCGCCGCGATCCAGGACGTCGTCGCCTGGAGCGTGCTCGCCGCCGTCGTCGCGGTCGTCACGGTCAGCGGGCCCTGGTCGTTCGCCCTCACCGCGGGCGGCGCGGTCCTCTTCGTCCTCGTCCTGGTCTGGCTCGTGCGCCCGGCCCTGGTCTGGCTGCTGGCCCCGCGACGGCGCTGGGCCGGCAGCGGCGCGACCGTCCACGTGGTGCTCTGCTCCGGCCTGCTGACCAGCGCCTGGATCACCGACGAGCTGGGGCTGCACGCGGTGTTCGGTGCCTTCCTGTTCGGCGCCGTCGTGCCCCGCCACCGCATCGACGCGATCGCCCCCGAGGCGCCGGAGCGCATCGAGCAGACCAGCCTGCTCCTCCTGCCGGTCTTCTTCGCCGTGACCGGGCTCACCGTCGACCTGGCAGGACTGGGTACGCAGGGCCTGGTCATGGTCCTCGCCGTGGTGGCGGTGGCCTGCGTCGGCAAGTTCGTCGGCGCGGCGGGCGCCGCCCGCCTCACCGGGGCCGGCCGGCGCGAGTCCACCGTCCTGGGCGTCCTGCTCAACGCCCGCGGGCTGACCGAGTTGATCGTCCTCAACGTCGGGCTCGGCCTGGGTGCCCTGGACGACCGGCTGTTCACCGTCATGGTCGTGATGGCCCTGGTCACCACGGTGATGACCGGACCGCTGCTGACCCGGTTGCGGTTCGAGGCCGAACCGGCCCCACCGGCGGCCCGGCAACCGAAGGAGCCCGTGGGGAAGGGGGCGGCCCGATGACGACGGCCACCAGCGGCCCGACGACGGGCGCCCCCGGACAGACCCCCACCGGACCCTTCGCGCCGCCCTCGCCCGGCCTGCCGCTGCGGGGCCGCGAGCACGAGACGGCCCGCGCGCTGCGGGCCCTGCGCTTCGTGGCCGGCGGCGGCAGCGCCCTGGTGGCCGTCGAGGGGCCGTCCGGCTCCGGCAAGACGCGGTTCCTGGACGAGTGCGTGGCTCTCGCCCGGCGGCTCGGGTACCCGGTCTGCCACCGCTCGCCGCTCCTGGCCGCCACGGACGCGCCCGCCACCGGGACCGCCGGCGGGCCCGCGCTGGTCGTCCTGGACGACGTGCACCTCCTGGGGGAGGAGGTCGGCGACGCGCTGCTCGCCCGGTGCCGGCCCCGGTACGGCGGCTCCGTCGCCTGGCTGGTCGCCCGCCGCACCGGGGCGGGGCCCGGCCGCCTCGACGCGCTGCTGGCCGGCTCGGCCGGGCACACCGAGCGGATCACCCTGGACGCGCTGCGCGCCCCCGCCTCCCTCCAGGTCGCCGCCGACATCCTGGGCGCCCCCGCGTCCGCCCCGCTGGCCCGGGTCCTGGACGGGGCGGGCGGACACCCGGGGCTGCTGGTGGAGCTGGTGCGGGGGATGCGGGAGGAGCACCTCGTGCGGGTGGAGGGGCATCAGGCCCTGCTGGTGGAGGAACGCATCCCGCAGCGGGTGCGGGAACTGCTGCACGGCATGCTCCGCGACCAGCCGGGCGAGTACCGGCAGCTGCTGCGGGTGGCGGCCGTCCTGGGCCGGGAGACCACCGTCGACGACCTCCTGCCGGTCCTGCGGGTGCCGCCGTCGGCCCTGCTGCTCCTGCTCGACCGGGCGGCCTCCACCGGGATGCTGGCCGTCGGCGACACACGGGTTCGCTTCCCCAACGAGCTGCTGCGGCAGGTGGTCGCCGACTCGGTGCCCGCCCCGCTGCGGCACGCGCTGCGCCGGCAGGCGGCCGCCGCGCGGTCGGCGGACGGCCCGGCGGCCCCGCCGGCCGGGCCGCGACCGACGGAGCCGCCGGACCTCAACGGCCAGGAGCACCTGATCGTGCGGATGATCGCCGAGGGGCTGACCAACAAGCAGATCGCCCGGCGGCTGGACATCTCCCCGCACACCGTCAACTACCACCTGAAGAAGCTGTTCCGGAAGGCGGGCGTGAACTCCCGCATCGCCCTGCTGCGCGAGACCGGCTGGCACGAGCGGCCCGGCGGATCAGCCGAGGGGGGGCCGCTCGTCCGCCCAGGGCAGGGCCCGTTCGAAGGCGGCGGCCACGGCCAGTAGCCGCGCCTCCCCGCCGGGTGCGCCGACCATCTGGATGCCGACCGGCAGCCCGTCCGGGGTCCGCCCGGCCGGGAGCGAGACCGCGGGCTGGCCGGTGATGTTGAAGGGGTAGGTGAAGGCCAGCCAGTCGGCGTACTCCCGCCACCGCTCGACGAAGCCGGGACCCTGCGGAGCAGTCCCCAGCGGCGGCGGGAGCACCGTCAGGGTGGGCGTGAGCAGGACGTCGTGGTGCTCCCAGAAGCGGACCACCTCAGCCGCCCGGCCCTGGGCCGCCGCGACGGCCCCGCAGTAGTCGGCGGCGCCGAGCCGCTCGCCGTACCGGGCGGTGTCGAGCGTGGTCGACTCCAGCTCCGCCAGCCGCTGCGGCGGCACCCCGCGCACCATGGCGGCCGTGTTCGCCGCCATCACCGTCAGCAGCGGGTCCAGCAGCCCGCCGAGGTCGGGCGCGGCCTCCACCATCTCGGCGCCGGTGGCCGCGAACGCCCCCACCGCCCGCTCGAACACCGCCAGCACCTCCGGCGCCACCGCACCGTGCGGCGGGACGGCGGTGTACGCCACGCGCGGGCGCCCGGCCGGCTGCCCGCAGGCGGCCAGGAACGAACCGGACGGCGCGGGCAGCCCGTACGGCTCCCCGGGCACCGGGCCCGCCAGCACGTCGAGCATCAGGGCGGCGTCGGCCACGGTCCGGGCCACCGGGCCGTTGACGACGTAGCCCGCCCACTGCTCCTGGGTGCTCGGGGCCCACGGCACGCGCCCGCGGCTGGGCTTGAGCCCCACGACGCCGCAGGCGGAGGCCGGGGCCCGGACCGAGCCGGCGCCGTCGGCCGCCAGCGCCAGCGGCCCGATGCCGGCCGCCACGGCGGCGGCGGCCCCGCCGCTGGAGCCCGCCGGGCCGTGCTCGGTGTTCCACGGGTTGCGGGTGGCTCCGAACGCCCGGTTGTCCGTGGTGATCCTCAGCCCGAACTCCGGCATGTTGGTGCCGCCGACCAGGATGCCGCCGGCCCGCCGGAGCCGGGCGACCGCCTCGCTGTCGAAGCCGGGCCGGTAGCCGGTGAACGGCAGCGATCCGTAGGCGACGGGCAGATCCGTCGACTCGTTGACGTCCTTGACGGTGAACGGCACGCCGTGCAGCGGGCCACGCCGCTCCGGCGGCAGCGCGTCGGCGGTCCGCGCGTCCGCGAGCGCGCCCTCCGCCCGTACCGAGATCACCGCGTTCAGCAGCGGGTTCACCTTCTCCAGCCGGGTCAGGACCGCTTCGGTGATCTCGACGGCGGAGGACCGCCCGTCGCGGACCAGCCCGCGCAGTTCGACGGCGGACGTGAAGGCCGTCGGCCCGTCCGTCGTGTGGGTCGGTGCGTCGTCCATGGTCGGTCGTTCTCCCCTGGGGTGTGGGGCCGGCTGTCAGCCGGCCGTTCGGACGAGGTCGAGGACGATCTCCACGCAGCGGTCGGCGAGCCGTGCCGCGCGTTCCCCGGAGACCAGCCCCTCCGCGTAGGTGAAGTTCCACGCCAACTGGTGGTGACTGGAGTTGACGGCGGCCACGAAGGTGCCCACCACCGACAGGCCCGCCACGAACTGGGCGCCGGACACCCGCCACGGGCCGATCGAGTCCGGGAACGGGAACCGGCCGACGTTGGAGACGCAGAAGTTGATCGGCCCCTTCTCGTCCAGGTGCCGCACGAACGGCATGCTGTCGGCCACGGTCCGCGGCCCGGAGTCGCCGACCAGGCGGATCATGGAGAACTGCTCGCCCCGGGCCTTGCGGGCCCTGAGGTCCGCGCTGACCGCCAGGGCCGTCTCCCACAGCGGGTGGTCGGCGGCGTGCTCGACCAGGGAGGGAACGGTCGCCACGTAGCTGCCCACGTCGTCCGGGGCCACCGGCGGCACCAGGTCGCCGCGGAAGTCGACCGGGGAGCCGATCGAGTACCACGTGCCGTCGGCGGCCCCGGCGTCCTCGGCGACCGCCCGCACCATGGCGGCCGCCAGCACGCCGTGGACGGTCGCCCCGCGGGCCCGGCCGGCCGCCGCGAGGCCGTCCAGCGCCGCTGTGTCCAGTGCCCGGTGCAGGAACCGGGTGCGGCGCCGTTCGAAGGGCACCGGCCGGTCGGCGTCGATCCGGCGCGGGGCCAGCCGGCGCAGGTCGTCCTCGTCCCGGCGGGCCTTCTCCCGGGCCAGGTCCAGCCCGGCCGGGCCGCGGTGCCCGGCCGGGAACAGGTCCTCGGCCGGGGCCAGCACGGCCCGCGGCGCGACCGGGAGCCCGGCCGCCAGCTCCGCCCACTGCCTCACCAGCGAGAGCACCGTGGTGCCGTCGGCGACGACGTGCAGCAGCGAGAGGACCAGGTCGTGCGTCTCGCCGTCCGGTCCGGCGCCGCTCAGCACGGTGGCCCGGGCGAGCGGGCCGGTGCGCCAGTCGATGCGCTCGTCGACGAGTTCCTCGTCGACGAGCCGCGCCCACGCCCCGTCGGCGGCGTCCGGGGCGCCGGACACGCGGTGCTCCAGCGGGACGGGCCGGTCGTGCAGCGGTGTGAACCGCGGCCGCCGGCCGGCCTCGTCCGCCTCGATCGCCACCCGCAGCAGCGGGTGGCGGGCCTGGAGCCCGTCCAGGGCCGCGCGCAGCGTGCCCGGGGCCACCGGCCCGTGCAGCCGCACTCGCCCCAGGACGTTGAGCGGTGCTATCTGGTCGGCTATCCAGTACCAGCGTTCCAGCGGGCTCAGCTCCCGCGACGCCGTCCGGACGGAGGTGGGGATCGTGGTCACGTGCGCTCCCAGCGGTCAGTCGACGGGTGAGGCGGCCAGCGGCCGGAACATGCCCGCGCTCGCCCGGGTCTCCGGAGTGCTCTGCCAGGGCGGGTTGGTGCCGAAGGCGAGCAGGACCTCCTCGCCGTCGGCCCGGAAGGCGACCGGGTCGCCCTTCTCCACCCACACCAGCTCGTGCGGGCCGGCGGTCACCGAACCGCCCTCGAAGTCCACGGCGAACCGCCCGGACAGCACGACGATGAACTCGTCGTAGCTGGGCACCCACTCCATGACGTCGCCCGGGTGCAGCCGGGCGAAGCCGGCGCCCATCGACTTGGGCACCCCGTCGTCGGCCAGGTCCCCGATGTAGATCCGGGTGTCGGCGAACTGCTGCCACTTCGCCCTCTTGGTGTCGTACGTGTACGCGGCCACGGCCGTCTCCTCTCTGCGGTCTCCGCGTCACACGAGCGGAGAGATCTGCTCCTCGACGCCCAGCAGGGCCTTGCCGTACATCTCCTTGATCATCTGCGGCTGCAGGATGGCGTGCCGGGCGCCCACGGCCGAGTCCCGCCAGATCCGCTGCAGCGGACTGGCCTCGGCGAAGCCGCCCGCACCGTGCGCGGTCAGCAGGGTGTCGACGGCCTCGGTGACGTAACCGATCGCGGCGCTCAGGTCCGCCCTGGCCCGCAGCCGCCCCAGGGCGTCCAGCGCCCGGCCGCGGGCCGCCGCGTCGATGTCGTCGACCGCGCGGCGCAGGTGAAGCTCCGCGGAGTCGATCCGCACCGCGGCCTCCGCCACCCGCAGCTGGAAGGCCGCCGAGTCGCGCTGCTTGTCGAAGAAGGTGAAGGTGAACGCCTTGGCGGCGGCCTGGTCGCGGACCAGGTCCAGGGCCGCCCGGCCCAGCCCCAGCTGGGGGGCCGCCAGCGGGGCGCCGGTGAGGAACTGCGTGAACGCCGAGCGGGCCAGGGCGCTGCCGGACCGCTGGACGGGGTAGTCGCCCGCCATCGCCTTCGGCACCGACAGGACCCGGTGCTCCGGGACGAACACCTCCTCGGCGGCCACGCAGTTGCTGCCGGTGGCGCGCATGCCGGCCACGTGCCAGGTGTCCTCGACGGTGTAGTCGGCGGCGGGCAGGAGCGCCATGCCGTGGTCGACCGTCTCGCCGGTCACGTCCGGGACCGGGAAGCCGATCAGGGCCCAGTCGGCGTGCCAGGCGCCGGAGGCGTAGTGCCAGCGGCCCGAGACCCGGAAGCCGCCCTCCACCTTCCGGGCGGTGGCGCTGGGCGTGAGCACGCCGGAGATCCTCGCCTCCGGGTCGGCCCCGAAGAGCTCGTCCTGGGCCTGCTCGGGGAACAGGCTGACGACCCACGCCACCGAGTTGCAGACCGACACCACCCAGGCGCTGCTCCCGTCGCCCTCGGCGAGGATCGCGGACACGTCGGCCAGGGTGCGCACGGACGCCTCGTGGCCGCCGTACCGCCGGGGCACGGCCAGCTTGAACAGGCCTGCGGCCGCCAGGGACTTGACCGTCTCCTCGGGCAGCCGGCGGTCGCGCTCGCCCTGCTCGGCGTTGCGGGCGAGCAGCGGCACCAGCCCGCGGGCGCCCCGCAGCAGTGCGGAGTGCTCCGGAGGGACGCCGGTCCGGTCGGGTGTGGTGGTGGTCATGGTCTCTCCGTCTCAGCGGGCGAACGCCGCGATCTGGTCGGTGATGGACGGGGGTGCGTGGTGGGGGAGGGCGCAGTGCGTGCCGAACGCCCGGCGGCCGTAGACGAGCGGTGCGGCGGACGGCGCGAGGGCGACCCGGGTCACCCCGCCGAGGACCAGGACGTGGTCCCCGCCGTCGACCAGGCGTTCGGTGCGGCACACCAGCCAGCCCGGCGCGTGGCGCAGTCGCGGCAGTCCGTCGTCCGCCTCCCACCCGGCCGCGGCGAACCGGTCGGCTGCCGGGGAGGCGAACACCGCCGCCAGGCCGGCCTGGCCGGCGCCGAGCAGGTTGACGCCGAACCGCCCGGTCCGCCGGACGACGGCCAGCAGGCGCGAACGCCGGTCCAGCCCGATGGTCACCATCGGGGGCCGCAGGGACAGCGAGGTGAGCGAACCGACCGTGGTGCCGTGGGGCAGGCCGTCCGCCAGCGCCGTGACCACCGCCACCGACGTGCACACCTCGGCCATGAAGTCCTTGAAGTCCCGCTCCGCAACCATGTCCTCTCCCGGGGTGAAGTGTGGGGCGCCGACGGCGAGGTCCGGCGGCTATCGGGGCCGTCGCCCCGCCGGGCCCGCCGTGGGCCCGGCGATCCCGCTGAACCGTCGGTCCAGCAGGGGGTCGGGCAGCAGACGCGCCAGGCGGCCCATCCGCCGGGCGTCCGCGCCCACCCAGTAGCGCGTGCGGGGGCGGGCGTCGGTCAGGGCGCGGGCGACCGCGCGGGCGAAGTCCTCCGGAGTGGTCCGGCTCGCCGCGGCCTGCTGCGCGTTGCCGGCCATGAAGGCCCGGAACGCGGCCCGATAGGGCTCGGCCACGGCTGCGGGCACACCGTCCAGTGCCCGCTCGCCCGCCTCGGACACCTTTCCCCAGATCGGCGTGAGGATGGCGCCGGGCGCCACGACGCAGACCCGCACGCCCTGGGGGGCCAGCTCGCGCCGGAGGGCGTCGTTCAGCGCCTCCTTGGCGAACTGCGCCGCGGAGTAGGCCCCGAGGAAGGGCACGGCGGCCTTGCCCAGACCGGAGGTGACGTTGACGATCCGCCCCTGCGAGCGGCGCAGCAGCGGCAGGTGCGCGCGGACCACGCCGAGGTGCCCGATCACGTTGACGTCGAGCTGGCGGCGGAACTGGTCGGCGTCGAGGCACTCCAGCGGCCCGGGAACGCAGATGCCGGCGTTGTTCACCAGGCCCCGGAGCCCCCCGTGCTCCCGTCCCACCCGCTCGGCGCAGGCCCGCACCGACGCCTCGTCGGTGACGTCGACGACCACCGGGCGCAGCCGGTCGTGCAGCGACTCGGCGAGGAGCTTCTCGCCGTCCTCCTCCCGCCGCACCCCGGCGAGCACCTGGAAGCCGAGGGCCTCCAGTTCCAGCGCGCACTCGCGGCCGAGGCCCGACGAGGCGCCGGTGACCAGGACCGGCCCTTGTGCGGGCAGGCGTCCCGCCCCCCGTCGACCGTACGTCGTCCGTTCGCTCACCGGTTCGCTCCTTCGCCGGTACCGGAGGGGAGACCCGCGCCGGGGAAGGTCAGCGCGGGTTCGAGCTTGCCGACCAGGCTGCGGTGCGGCATCCAGCGGAAGTAGGCGTCCCGCAGCCGGCGGCGCACCGGGCCCTGCGACTGTTCGAAGTCGCTGATCGAGCGGGTGGCCTCCACGATCGTGCGGGTGCGGTCGTAGCGCGCCGCCTCGTAGCCGCGCAGCCCGCTCGGCACGTCCGCGGCGTGCCGCAGGTGCAGCGCGAGGACGGCGGCGTCCTCCATGGCCATGGCCGAGCCCTGGCCGAGGCTGGTGAGCATCGGGTGGGCGGCGTCGCCGAGGAGGGTGACCGGTCCGTCGCCCCAGGGCCGCAGGAACGGGCGGTCCCGCGTGTTGAGGGTCAGCAGGTCGGCGGGCGGAGTGACGCGGATCGCCTCCCGGACCTCGTCCGGCCAGCCCGAGTAGGCCGCCAGCACCCCGGCCTTGCCCTCGTCCCAGGTGCTGGACCGGGCGTACGGCATGTTCTTGGTGCCCCACCAGTACAGGCGGCCCCGGCCGATGTCGACGAGGCCGAAGCGCATCCCGTCGCCCCACAGGTGCACCACGGAGCCGGGGGCGAACCGCGGGTGGCTGTAGTCGGTGATGCCCAGCCATGCGATGTACCCGCTGTCGCGGGCCGGCTCGCCGGGCCCGGTGATCTGCCGCCGGATCGCCGAGTTGAAGCCGTCCGCGCCGATCAGCACGTCCGCCTCGGCCCACGCGCCGTCGGTGAAGCGCACCCGCGCCCGGTCGCCGGCCACCTCGAACCGCTCCGCGGTCGCGCCGAGGGTGATCGGCACATCGGCCGCCTGGTCCAGGAGCGCGGCCAGCAGATCGGCCCGGCTGATGCACACGCAGGGCACGCCGATGCGCCGGGTGATCTCGGGGAACGGGAACTCCCTGATCAGCCTGCCCTTGTGGTCCTTGACGTGATACGTCTCCATCACCCGGCCGCGCTTCTCCAGGCCGAGGTCGATGTCGAGCGCGGCGAGCGCGGCCGTGGCGTTGCTCATCACGGAGAGGCCGAAGCCGGCGGCCCGCAGTTCCGGCGCCCGTTCGAAGACCTCCACCTCGAAGCCGACCCGCCGCAGTGCGACGGCCGCGGCCAGCCCGCCGATGCCGGCGCCGATCACGACGGCCTTCCTGTTCCCGCCCATGTCAGCGTCCCCTCTCGCTCGTGAGGAGGCCGCTGGCCCGGAGCACCGTGCCGACGAGGTCGGACACCCGCGGTTCCTCCATGATCGTCAGATGGTCGCCCTCGACCTCGATCACCGTCAGGCGGCCGGCGGTCCGGTCCCGCCACCCGTTGGCCGGGTCGGCGTGCATGCTGTCGATGGCGGTGTGCATGTCCAGCAGGACCCCGGGGAGCGGGTCGCGGGCCTTGACCAGCACCAGGTCGTGGTCCACCGTGCCGGGCCGGTAGTCGAAGGCCGCGCGCCAGTTCGCCTCGTAGACCCGGAACAGCCGCCGTACGACGGCGTCACCGCTGCCGGCGGGCAGGACGCCCTCCTCGACGGCCAGCCGGGTCATGTACGCGAACTTCTCGTCCAGCGTCGCCAGCCCGGGCGGCAGCAGGTCCCCGGCCGTGGCGCTGCCGTGCTGGAGCCACAGCAGCTCCCAGAAGAACCAGCCCAGCAGCGCCTCGTCGTCGGTCCACGGCCGCCGGTCCGGGTTGAGCGCGGTGGTGTCCAGCACGACCAGCGAGGCGACCTCCTCCCCGGCGGCGTGCAGCTGGCGCGCCATCTCGAAGGCGACGAACCCGCCGAAGGACCAGCCGCCCAGGTGGTACGGTCCGGCCGGCTGGACCCGGCGCATCGCCGCGATGTAGTCGGCCGCCAGCCGCTCGATGCCGCGGACCGGCTCCACGCCGGCGTCCGCACCGGCCGCCTGGAAGGCGTAGAAGGGCTGGTCCGGCGGCAGGTGCCGGGCGAACGGCACGTAGCACAGCACGTTTCCGCCCATGGGGTGGGCGAAGAACAGCGGCGGCCGGTCGCCCTGCGGGCGGATCGCCACCAGCGGGTCGAACGCGGCCGCCTCGCCGCCCGCCGAGCGCAGCCGCTCCGCCAGGGCGGCCACGGTCGGCGCCACGACGAAGTCCGACAGCGCGATCGCCGTGCCGAACCGCTGCTCCATCAGCACCACCAGCCGCATCGCGGTGATCGAGGTGGCGCCCAGGTCGAACAGGTCGTCGTGCACCCCGATGCCGGACACCCCCAGCAGGTCGGACAGCACCTCGACCAGAGCGCGTTCGTGGTCGTCCCGCGGCGCGACCCGGCCGGCCCGCTCCCCGACGGCCAGCGGCGCCTGCCGCAGTGCGGCCTCGTCCCGCTTGCCGTTGGGGGTGAGCGGTACGGCGGGCAGCCAGGCGAAGTGCGCCGGCACCATGTACTCCGGCAGCTTCGCGCGCAGGCGCCGCCGCAGGGCGTCCACGTCGGTGCGCTCGGGGTCACCGACCAGGAAGGCCGCCAGGAAGGTCTGGCCCGCCGGATCGAGCCGGGGGACCACGGCGACATCGGTGAGTCCGGCGCTCTCCGCCGCGACCAGCTCGATCTCCGCCGGCTCGACCCGGTAGCCGCGGACCTTGACCTGCCGGTCGGCGCGGCCCAGGCACACCGTGTTCCCGTCCGGCAGGACCATGCCGACGTCCCCGGTGCGGTAGAGCAGCCCGCCGCCGGACGGGTCGGGCACGAACCGCTCCTTGGTCAGGTCGGGCCGTCCGGCGTAGCCGTCGGCCAGACCGGCCCCGCCGATGTGGATCTCGCCCCGGCAGCCCACCGGGACGGGACGCATCCGGGCGTCCAGGACCAGCACCCGCGCCCCGTGGATCGGCTGCCCGACCGGTGGCAGCGCGGGGAAGGCCGCCGGGTCCCCGGTCATCTCCAGGAAGGCCGCCGCATGCGTCTCGGTGGGCCCGTAGTGGTTGTCCAGCACCAGGCCGTCCAGGGCGGCGCAGAAGCGCCTGATCTCCCCGGTCGTGCGGAACTGCTCGCCGGAGGAGCACAGCACCCGCAGGGCGCGCGGCACCAGCCCCAGTGCGTCGGACGCCTCCGCCAGCTGTTGGAGGGCCACGTAGGGCAGGTGCATCCGCTCCACCCGCTCCCGGTCCATCAGCCGCAGCAGCCCCGGCATGTCCCGGCGCAGTTCCTCGGCGATGACGACGAGCGTGCCGCCGCCGCACAGCGTCGCGTACAACTCCTGGAAGGAGACGTCGAAGCTCAGCGGGGCGTACTGCAGCGTCCGGGCGCCCTCGGCGGTGCTGGCGATGCCGTTCTGCCAGGCCACCAGGTTGGACAGGGAGCGGTGCGGCGCCGACACGCCCTTGGGCCGCCCCGTCGAGCCCGAGGTGAAGAGCAGGTACACCTCGTCGTCCTCGGAGATCTCCGGCAGCACGGCCGGCTCCGCGCCGCCGGGCCGCTCCGCGGCGGCGGCCAGCGACGCGTAGGCGATCTGCCGGACACCCGGTCCGAGCAGGTCCTGATGCGCCTCGTCGACGACCACGCAGGCCGGCCTGCCCTGCTCGACCATCGCGTGCAGGCGCTCCACCGGGTAGGCGGTGTCCAGCGGCATGGCCGAGCACCCCGCCTTGGCGGTGCCCAGCATCGCGGCCACCGTCTGCGGCGAGCGGTCCATGGCGACGCCGACCCGGTCCCCGGGGCGCACGCCCGACTCCAGCAGACCCGTCGCGATGCCCGTGGACAGCCGGTCCAGCTCCCGGTAGGTCCACGTCAGGCCCTCCGCGACCACGGCCTGCGCCTCCGGCGAGAGCCGCGCCCGCTCCTCGAAGGCCCGCACCACGTTGGTGCGAGGCCGCTCGTTCCGCGCGGCCCGCGGGCCGGGCGCGAGGAAACGGAAGTCCACCGCGTCGTCCGGGCGCTCGGCCAGCTCGCGCAGGATGCGCACGTAGGCGTCGGCGTACAGCCGCCCCTGTGCGGGGGTGAACGTCCGCCCGGAGAAGTCCAGGCGCAGCCGGATCCCTTCGTCGACGGGGTCGACCATGGCGTTGACCACCAGGGAGAAGTTGGTCTCCTCCCAGACGGCGAAGCCGCGGCTGGCGAGCGCGGGGGTGCGGAAGACCTCGCCGAGCTGGCGGAAGTGGATGTAGTTGAACAGGGTGTCGACCAGGGGGGCGCCACCGAGGTCCTCCTGGATGACGGCCAGCGGCACCCGCCGGTGCGGGAAGCTCTCCCGCTCCCGGTCCACCACGTGCCGGACGACGTCGAACCACGACTCCGGCTCCTCGCGCACCCGCACCGGCAGGGTGTTGAGGAACAGGCCGCAGGTGCGCTCGGCGCCCTCGACGTCCGGCCTGCCGTGGGTCACCAGACCGGTGGTGACGTCCGTCTGCCCGGAGAAGGCGCGCAGCATCAGCACGTGCGCGGCGAACAGCACCGCCTTCACCGGGACCCGCCGCCCGCCGGCGGTGCCGCGCACGGCCTCCACCAGGTCGGCGGGCAGGCGCAGGTCGCACTCCGTGCGCTCCTCCGGCGCGGGCGCCTCGTGCGGGCGGAAGCTCTCCAGGTGCGGCTGGACCGCTCCGGCCAGCGACGCCTTCCAGTAGGCGCGGCTCTCCGGCGCGTCGATCGCCGCGCGCTCCTGGAGGACGTGCAGCGCCGCCGACGGCGGGACCGCTTCCGGTACCGGCTCCAGGCCGAGGCCCAGCAGGTGCCCGTAGTCCCGCAGCAGCTCCGAGACCAGGTTGGCGACGCTGCCGCCGTCGAGGATGGCGTGGTGGAAGCTGAAGACCAGCTCGACCGTGCCGGGCAGGACGAACGCCCGGAAGTGGTACAGCGGCGCGCGGTCGAACCGGTAGTCGTGGCGCCGCCGCTGTGCGACGTGCGCGCCGATGGCCGCCTCCGCCTCCTCCGCGGTCGTCTCGCGCAGGTCCGCCACGTCCAGCCCGCCCTCCACGGAGGCCCGGACGATCTGCAGCGGCTCGGAGTGGCCGGCGAGCGCGAAGGACGACCGCAGCACCGGATGCCGCGCCACGAGCCGGTCGAACGCCGTCCGGAACTCCCGCTCCCGCCACGGCATGGCCAGGCTGTAGCGGAAGACGTCCTTGTACGTCGCGGAGTCCTGCTTCTCGCGGCTGTGGAACAGCAGGCCCAGTTGGAGGCTGCTGACCGGGTAGGCGTCCTCGCAGCCCTCCAGGCCGGCCCGGTCCACGTGGGAGACCAGACCGAACGGCCGCAGGGCCGCGGAGGCGTTCGCGTCCTCCGGCGCGGCGGCCGGCGAGGTCCGGGCGCACTCGGCCAGGGCGGCCACCGTGGGGTTGCGGACGAAGTCCTCCACAGAGAAGCCGATGCCGGCCCGCTCGGCGAGCACCCGCACCCGCAGCATGCTGATCGAGTCGCCGCCGATGACGAAGTAGTCCGCGTGCACCCCCACCCGTTCGACGCCCAGCACCTGCGCCCAGATGCCGGCCAGCACGCTCTCCCGGGTGGTGCGCGGCGCGTCGTCGCCGTCGTCGGCCCCGCCGAGCGCCGGGGCGGGCAGCGCACGCCGGTCGACCTTGCCGTTGGGGGTCAGGGGCAGAGCGTCCAGCCGCTCGAAGTGGGCCGGGATCATGAAGCCGGGCAGCACCTCGCCGAGCGCCGCGCGCAGGCGGCCGGGGTCCAGTTCGTCCTGCGCGGTGCAGTAGGCGACCAGGACCGCCCCCCGGCCGGGGCCCGGCCGGTGGTCGACCACCACGGCGTCCCGGATGCCGTCCAGGGCGACCAGCGCGTTCTGCACCTCGCCGAGTTCGACCCGGTTGCCGCGGATCTTGACCTGGTCGTCGGTCCGGCCGAGGTACTCGACGGCGCCGTCGGCCAGCCGGCGGGCCAGGTCCCCCGTGCGGTAGAGCCGGCCGCCGGGGCGGAAGGGGTCGTCCACGAACCGCTCGGCGGTGAGTTCGGGGCGGTTGAGGTAGCCGCGGGCCACCTGCACGCCGCCGATGTGCAGTTCACCGGGGACACCCACCGGCTGCGGGCGGCCCTGCCGGTCCAGCACGTGGACGGTGGTGTTCTCCACCGCATGTCCGATGGGCACCCGGTGCACCGGCCCGTCGGACGCCGGCGGGCACTCGAAGCACGTCACGTCCACCGCGGCCTCGGTGGGGCCGTAGAGGTTGACCAGACGCGGCGCGCCGTCGTCGCCGAAGACCCGGTGGAACTGGTTGACCCGCTCCGGCGGCAGCGCCTCGCCACTGCAGAACACCGTGCGCAGCGCGTCGAGGTCGTCGGCCCGGTCCGGGCCGCTCTCCAGCAGGTCCAGGAAGGGGCCCAGCATGGAGGGCACGAAGTGGACCGCGTTCACCCGCCGGTCGCGCACGACGCGTGCGATCTCCCGCGGGTCCTTCTCGCCGCCCGGTGGCAGCAGGACCACCCCGGCCCCCTCGACCGCCCACCACAGCAGCTCCCACACCGAGACGTCGAAGGAGATGGGCGTCTTCTGGAGCAGCATGTCGCCCGGCCCGATCGGATAGCGGCGCTGCATCCACATCAGCCGGTTGACCACCGCGTGGTGCTCGACCATCACGCCCTTGGGACGTCCGGTGGAGCCCGAGGTGTAGATGACGTAGGCGACGTCGCCGGAGCCCGACGTCGGGTCGAGCGGTCCGGCCGGACCCCGGTACAGGTCCGATATCCGCAGCACCGGCGCCCCGTCCGGCGGCTCCGGAACCTCGCCCGGACCGCGCAGCACCAGTTTCGCCCGGCAGTCCTCCAGGAGCAGCCGGATGCGCGCGGGCGGGTAGCCGGGATCCACCGGCACGTAGGCGCCGCCCGACTTCAGGACACCGAGCAGACCGGGCAGCAGTTCCGGGCCGCGCTCGGCGAGGATGGCGACGCGGTCGCCCGGCCCGACCCCGTGTTCCCGCAGCGCCCGCGCCACCTGGTCGGAGAGCCGGTCCAGCTCGCCGAAGGTCAGCGTCGTGCCGGAGGCGTCGTCGACCACGGCCGTCAGGTCCGGACGGCGCGCCGCCTGCTCGGCGAACATCTGGTGCAGGGTCTTCTCCTGCGGGTAGGGCACCAGGGCACCTTGGTGCCGGCGCACCACGTCCTCGTACTCGTCGTCGGTCAGCATGGGCAGCGCCGACACCGGCAGGTCGAGCGAGTCCAGCCCGTGGCGCAGCAGTTGCCGTACGTGCCCCGCCAGGGCCGACGCGGTCAGGTGCCCGTCGAAGACGTCGTCGGCGTAGTCCAGGTCGACGCGCAGGCCCGGTTCGTCGTCGAACGCCTGCACCATCACGGACAGCGCGTCGCCGGCGTGCACCGGCGCCATGACGGTCGTCTCCCGCGCCACCTCCGGTATCCCGGGCGGCCGGGGGAAGCGCAGGTAGGAGACGGTGACGTCGAACAGCCGCCGGCCCTCCGCGCCCCGCGCGGGCGCTTCCCGGAGGATGTCACCGTACGGCAGCCGCTCGTGCTCCCGCAGTCGGTCGACCAGCGCGCGGACCCGCTCGGCCATGCCGACCAGGGTGGGGTCGCCCTCCGTGGACAGCCGCAGCGGCAGGTTGTTGGCGAACTGGCCGACGACGTCCCGCTCCGCGTCGGTCCGGCGGTTCAGGAACGGCACGCCGACCACGACCTCGTCCTCCCGGTGGAAGCGCGCGAGGCACACCCCGAGCGCCGAGACCAGGTACGAGAAGGGGGAGACCCCCGCGTCGAGGATGCGCGCGACGAGCTCGGCGTCGACGGAGAAGGAGTACCGGCCGCGGCCGGGCCGGGCCGCCCCGGAACGCCGGAACAGCGCGGGCTCCACCCCCGCCAGGTAATCCCGGAAGAACTCCCGGTCGCCCTCCTCGTCAGGAGTGCGCGGCGCTTTTCCCGATTCCCGTATGTATTCCCAGTACGAGGGCGGAGCGACCGGCACGGAAAGCGCCGGTCCTTTTCCCTCGCCGTCCCCGCTCGGGTTTCCGTTCGCGTTCCCGCCGCCCGGATCCGCCGCCCGGGCGCGGTAGTCGGCGAGGATCCGGAACGTCAGCGCGTTCAGCGCCCAGGCATCGGTCACGATGTGGTGCGAGGTCACCACCAGGTGGACGGCGGCAGGACCCTCGATCAGCAGGGCCGCCCGGTACGGCGGCCCGCCCCGCACGTCCAGCGGCCGGCCCAGTTCCCGTTCGCACCAGATCCGCGCGGCGTTCCGGGGGTCCGGCTCGCCGGACAGGTCGACGCTCTCGTACGCCGGGAAGGAGGCGTCCGGCGGGTTCGGCCCCCGCCGCACCCGCGGCACCCCCTCACCGTCCTCGTCGAACCGCAGCCGGAAGGCGTCGTGCCCGCGCACCGCGCGCTCCAGGCACGCGCCGAGCAACTCCCGGTCCACCGGGCCCTCCAGCCGCTCGTGCACCAGGACGTTGAACTGGCAGTCACCGGGCGATCGGGCTTCGGCCGCCCAGATGTCGCGTTGATAGCCGAGTAATTCGAGGGCTTCGGATTCAGACGCCATCCCCACGGAATGCCACTCCTTCGCCTGCCGTTCGTACCGGACGGAAATTGGGCTCCGTCAGGCTAGGAGAGCGCCGCCGCACGCGGCTACTGCGTGATCGAGTAGCCCCGCCGGACGAATGCGTAGTGCCCCCGGCGGCCCGCGCCCCGGGTGTCCTGCCGCCCGCACCCCCGGCGAACGGACGCCGCGCACCCCCGAGACCGACGGGCCGGGACGCGGCGGGGGCGGCGCACCCTCGTCGCCGGGGCTGCGCGCGGTACGGAACGGGGCGTCGCACCGCGCCCCGCCGCCGGTGGCGGCCGAGGCGGTCGTGCCCGGGAGCGGGCGGGGTGGTCAGGCGCGGGGGACGAGGTCCAGTTCGGCCAGCGCGGCCGCGGCGTCGGCGGCGTGGTCGGGGGAGGGGCTCTTGGCCAGCGCCCGGTTCAGATGGCGGCGGGCGGCCTCCCGGTCGCCGCGCATCCGGGCGGCCAGTCCCAGGCCGATCTCCGCGCGGACCTCGCCCCGGCCGTAGGCCCGTTCGCCCGACACGGACAGCGCGCGTTCGTACAGCTCCGTCGCCTGCCGGGCCCGGCCGGCCGCCAGGGCGGTCCTGCCGAGCCAGGTCAGGGTCTCGACGACCTCGGTCCACAGCCCGAGCTCCTCGGCGACCAACAGCCCCGCCCGGTGCAGCCGCTCGGTCCGGGCCCGGTCCCCTTCGCGCTCGGCCGCCAGCGCCAGCGCCCGGGTGGCCCGCAGCTGCCCCCAGCGGTCGCCCACCTCCTGGAACAGCGCGGCGCCCAGCTCCGCCCGGTCGTGGTCCCCGGCCGGGTCGTTGCCCGCCAGCTCCACCAGCGCCGCCGCCTCGCCCCAGCGGTCCCGGGCGGCCCGCGCGCCGGCCAGGCTCGCCTCCGTCAGCCGCAGCCCCTCGGACCGGCGGCTCTGCCCGAGCAGGCCGGTGCCGACGAACCACTGCAACCGGGCGCGCAGCACCGGGTCGCCGACCCCTGACGCCGGGTCCTCGTCCGCCGCGGCGACCGGCTCCGCGTCCACCGAGGAGGTGCGCAGCTCGATGCCGGTCAACCAGGCCCGCGCCGCCGACCGAGCCCCCGCGTCGGTCCCGTCGTCGACGGCCAGCGCCGTCTGGAGCGACCTGCGGGCCTCGGTGAGCCGTCCCCGCAGGAACCAGTACCAGCTCAGCGCGTTCACCAGCCGCACCGCGCACCCCGGGACACCGCCGGCCGCGGCGAACTCCAGGGCGCGCCGCAGGTTCACGGTCTCCGCGTCCAGCCGCTCCAGGCAGCGGCGCTGCTCCGGGCCGCGCAGCAGCTCGCTCTCCCGCTCCGCCGCCTCGGTGTGCCGGCGCACGAAGCGAGCCCGGACGGCGGCCTCCTCCCCGGCCTCCGCCAGGCGCTCGCCGCAGTACGCGGCCACCGACTCCAGAAGGCGGAACCGATCCCCCTCCCGCACCACCAGCGAGCGGTCCACCAGCCGGGACAACAGGTCCGGCACCCGGTCCGGGCCGAGGTCAGCGTCGGCGCAGACCGCCTCGGCGAACTGAAGGGTGCAGCCGTCCGCGTGCACGGCCAGCCGCCGCAGCACGGTCCGCTCGTCCGGGGAGAGCAGCTGCCAGCTCCAGTCGAGCATGCTGCGCAGCGTCTGCTGGCGCGCCGGGAGGCCCCGCACCCGGGCCGCCGGCGGGGTGAGCCGGTCCTCCAGGCAGGCGGCGAGCTCGTCCGGGCTCAGGGTCCGCAGCCGCGGCGCCATCAGTTCCAGCGCGAGCGGAATGCCGTCCAGGCGGCGGCAGATGGCGGACACCGCCGCCGCGTTGTCCGCGTCGAGGGCGAAGCCGGGCGCCGCCGCGGCCGCCCGCTCCACGAACAGCTCGACGGCGCCGGACCGGGCCGCCGCCTCCGCGTCGGCACGCTCCGGCAGTGCCAGCGGCGGCACCGGGTGCACCAGCTCGCCGGGGATGTCGAGGGCCTGCTGGCTGGTGACGAGCAGGTGCCCGGCGGGGACCGCCGACAGCAGGGCCCCGGCGAGCACGGCCACCGGCTCGACCAGGTGCTCGCAGTTGTCCAGCAGGACCAGCAGTTCCTTGCCGGCCACCGCCTGGCACAGCCAGCCCACCAGGTCGTCCAGGTCCGGCTCGGTCGCCGCGGTGTCGCACAGGCCCAGGGTGGTGATGACCCGCTCGGCGACGTCGTCGTGGTCCGCCGTGGCGCTCAGACCGGCCAGTTCCACCAGCCACACGCCGTCGGCGAACCGCTCGGACAGGTCGCGCGCCGCGGCGATCGCCAGCCGGGTCTTGCCCACGCCGCCCAGACCGGTGAGCGTGACCAGACGGGTCCTGGTGCCCGGGCTCAGCAGGGCGCGCACCCGCTCGACCGCCGAACGCCGCCCGATCAGCGGCGTCAGCGGCGTGGGGAGGCTGGTGCGACGGGACGGCGCCGCGGCGACCGGCGCGGCCAGCTCCGGTTCCTGACGCAGCATCGCCTCGTGCAGGGCGGAGACCTCCGGCCCGGGCGACACCCCCAGCTCCTCGACCAGCCGACGCCGCAGCTCCTGGAAACCGTGGAGCGCCTCGCCCTGCCGCCCGGCCCGGTACAGCGCGCGCATGTGAGCCATCCGCAGCCGTTCGCGCAGCGGGTGCCGGGCCACCAGTTCGCCCAGCTCCGCCGCCAGCGCAGGATGCTCGCCCAGCACCAGCCGCACCTCGGCCTGGTCCTCGACGACGCTCAGGCGCAGCTCCTCCAGCCGGGCGACCTCGGCGCGGACGAACAGCGACTCGGCGACGTCGGCGTAGGCCGGGCCCCGCCACAGCGCGAGCGCCTCGGCGAACAGGCCCGCCCGTGCCGAGGGCTCGCGGCGCCCGCGGGCCCGCTCGACCAGCTCCTGGAAGCGGGCCGCGTCCAGCGCGTCGTCGGGCATCACGAGCCGGTAGCCGGCGGGCTCCCGGACCACCCGCTCCCTGCCCAGCACCCGGCGGAGCTGGGAGACCTTGGTCTGCAGGGTGTTGGCCGAGCCGCCGGGCGGGCTGCCCGCCCACAGGTCGTCGATCAGGCGGTCGGCCGGTACCGGCCCCCCGCCGTGCACCAACAGGTCCGCCAACAGGGCGCGCACCTTGGCCTCGGGGACCTTGACCGGCCGCCCCTCGGCGTCCCAGACGGCCAGCGGGCCGAGCACCCCGTAACGCATGCCCGCAGTGTAGCTCCGGGCGACCCTCAGGAAATCGTGCGTGACCGTCTGCATCGTGGCCCCGAACGTTCTCGGACGGAGACCATGGGGAGTTCCATGAGCACAACAACCGCAGGCAGGGCCGGGGCCCGGGAATGGGGAGGACTGGCGGTCCTGTCGTTGCCCACCGTGCTGCTGGGCCTGGACGTCACCGTGCTGTACCTCGCCCTTCCCTCCCTGGCGGAGGACCTGCGCCCGAGCGGCACCGAAGAGCTGTGGATCATGGACGCCTACGGCTTCCTGATCGCCGGCTTCCTGATCACCATGGGCACCCTGGGCGACCGCATCGGCCGGCGCAGGCTGCTGCTGCTGGGGGCGGCCGCCTTCGGAGTCGTCTCCGTGCTGGCCGCCTACTCCACCAGCGCCGAGATGCTCATCGCCGCCCGCGCGGCCCTCGGGATCGCCGGCGCCACCCTCATGCCGTCCACCCTGGCGCTGATCAGCAACATGTTCTCCGACGAGCGCCAGCGCTCTCTGGCCATCGGCGTCTGGGCCACGAGCTTCGCGCTCGGCATGGCGCTCGGCCCGGTGGTCGGCGGCGCGATGCTCGACCACTTCTGGTGGGGTTCGGCGTTCCTCCTCGCGGTCCCGGTCGCCGTCGTGCTGCTGGTGGCCGCGCCCCTGCTGATCCCCGAGTACCGGGCGCCGCACAGCGGCCGCTTCGACCTGCTCAGCGTCGTGCTGTCGCTGGTCGCGATCCTGCCGGTGATCTACGCGGTGAAGCAGTTCGCCAAGGACGGCCTGGGCCTCGCCACTGTCGCCGCCACGGTGGTCGGCGTGGTGTTCGCGGTGGTGTTCGTCAAGCGCCAGGGCAAGCTGGCGAGCCCGCTGCTGGACATGCGCCTGTTCACCAACCGGACCTTCAGCGCCGCGCTGAGCGTCCTGCTGATCGGCCTGGTGGGCGTCGGCGGCTCCATGCTGCTGATCACCCAGCAGCTCCAGCTCGTCGAGGGGCTGCCGCCGGTCGAGGCAGGGCTGTGGATGGGTCCGCCCGCGATGCTGATGTTCCTCGCGGCGATCGGAGCTCCGCTGGTGTCGCGCCGGGTGCCGCCGGGGATCGTGGTGGCCGCCACGCTGACGCTGTCCATGGTGGGGTACGTGCTGCTCACCCAGGTCGACGCCGGGGACGGCGTGGCCCTGATGGTGATCGGCTTCGGCCTCGTCTACCTCGGACTGGGGGCGATCGCGGCCCTGGGCACGGACCTGGTGGTCGGGGCCGCGCCGCCGGAGAAGGCCGGCTCGGCCTCGGCCATGTCGGAGACCGTCCAGGAGCTGGGCCTCGCCCTGGGCGTGGCGATCCTGGGCAGTCTGGCCACCGCCGTCTACCGCAACCGCATCGACGGCGAGATCCCCGCCGGTACGCCCTCGGACGTCGCCGAACCCGCCGGCGACAGCCTGGCCGGCGCGGCGTCGTCGGCCCAGCGGATGCCCGAGGGGTGGTTCGAGACGGCCAAGGAGGCGGCCACCTCCGGTCTGAACACCGCCATGCTGGTCGCCGCGGTGTGCACGCTGGTGCTGGCGCTGCTCTCCGCCGTCGTCCTGCGGCACGTCGGGGTCATCGGCGGCCAGGAGCCGGACGCCGAAGAGAGCGTTCCGGCGGAACGTGCCGGGTCGCAGGTGTGAGCGCGCCGGAGCCACGCACCCCCTCCGCCCGGCGCCGGGCGACCGAGGCCGGTGCGGGGCGGCCCGGGTTACCGGGCGTCCTCCGCCACCACGTTTCGGGCCAGCCGGACGAAGGAGCGCAGCGCCGGATGCCGGTTGTTGGACGCCCAGACCAGGTAGACCGGCACCGGGGGCGCGTCCCGGAGGGGGAGGTACGTGATCTCGGAGTGCGGGTGCATCCACGCGGTGGAGGCCGGCGTCACCCCGATGCCGACGCCGGCGGCGATGTACGTCTGCCAGTCGTCGAGGGTGTCCACCTCCACCGCGACGACGGGCCGCCTGCCGTCCTGCCAGAGGCGGAGACTGGTGGTGCCGGAGAAGGAGTTGATCACCAGGGCGTGGTCGGCCAGGTCCGCCAGCCGGACCTCGCTCACGGCGGTGAGCGGGTTGTCCGTCGCCACCGCCACCACTCGGGGCTCCATGACGAGCAGCTCCTCGTTCAGGTTCCGGCCCCGGACGTGAGTGCGCATGATCGCCACGTCCGACAGCCCGCTGGTGAGCCCGCCGGCGGGGTCGTCCACCCGCCGCAGACGCACCTCGACATCCGGGTGGGTCTCCTGCCATCGGCGCAGGATCTCGCTGGTGTGCACACCGACCGCCGACCAGGCGTGTCCGACGCGCAGGGCGCGCACCCTCTGCAGGTCCGAGCGCATGGCGTCGTCGAAGGCGGTGACGGCCGCGTCGGCCTTGGCGCAGAAGGTCTTCCCGGCCACCGTCGGCTGCACCCCCTCCGCCGAGCGCTCCAGCAGGGGGTGCTTCACCTGGCGTTCCAGTTCGGCGAGTCTGCGGGACACCGCGGACTGCGCCATGTGCAGGCGGGCGGCCGCCTTGGAGATGCTGCCTTCCTCGACCGCCATCAGGAAGGTGCGCAGGTGCTGTATGCCCACGGCCATGACGAAGTTCCTTTTCGCTGAAGCGGGGGGAGCGGGGAGCCGGTTCCCGGCACGGGGCCGGATCGATCGGGTGGGGATGGGGGGCGGGACGGAGCGTGCGGAGTGGCGGCGAGAGGTCCGACCGGCCCGGGCCGGAGCCGTCGGGCCGGTGAGGACCGGGCGGTGAGGAGGGCTCCCGGCAGGGCGCGGCGTCCGACTGCGGACACCGCGGGACCGCGTCCGGCGCCGTCCTCCCGCCACCGTCGGCGGGCGTACCGGCCGGAGCCCCCGCCGTGCGGTCGCCGCCGATCCGTGCGGGCGGCCGTGCCGGGCAGCCGTCCGTCCGACCCGGGCACGTCCGCGCGAAGCTCCGCCCCCGCCCGGGGTCCCGTCTCCGGGTACGGCGCGGAGTCCTCCGCCCGGGGTGCGGGGCACGGTGCCGTGCCGACCCGGCCCCGCACACACACCGACCCCGGCTGCGGAGTGGGATACGCAACCGGGGAATTGCCCAAAGAGGAGGGGCGCGGGAAATACCGTTGCCTAAGGCAGCTTTCTTCCGTCACGGCCGGCTCCGTGCGTCATGACGGAGCGCGGCCGGAAGAACCGCTGGATTCGGCTCTCCGGACAAGGGGCTGCGTCGGGCTCTTCCGGCTTTTCCTGGATGCCTTGAAAGGCCTGGCTGGAAATGTGCGGACAGGTGCGGCGAATAATCTGCCCTTCGGTGGCTGAAACGGCTCTCACCAGGTGCGCGTGGCTCATGGACACCCCCGTGGAAAATGCGGACAGAGTAATCGTTAAAACGCTGGAAAGTATCGCCGGACGGGCCTTTGTGTGCGCCGAAGACGACTGCGCTCTTCAGTGTGACTGTTGCTTATGGAGCCTTCAACAGTGCCCCATTGATTGGCCCGATAACCTACTGGTCCAGGTGGTATGGAAAGGGTTGCAAAGACGTCGCGGGCGAGGCTTTCGCCACAGGTGGGAGCGTTATCCGGTGGTGAAACAGAACGCTCGCTCGGAATGACCGGCCCTATCGCGTGGCGAAAAGCGACCGGCCTGGTGCGCCGGCATCCGCGCCCGGCGCACGCCCCCGCCTCCGCCCCGGTGGCCGCACCGCCCGGCAGCGGAGCGGCCCGCTGCCGGGCGGATCCTCGATCCCGGTCTGCCGCGGCCGGCCGGATCCGGTCCCGGCTCCACCGGACGAACCGCCGGTGGCCCCACCCGCCGGAGCGGTACCCGCAATGCGTCCGGTACCGACCGCTCGACCGGATCCGTCATGTACGGATCAGTGAGCGATCACGCCGAAGGAGACGACGTCTCGGGGGCTGCGCGGCTGACCGCGGCCGGAGTCGCCCGGCTTGATAGGCAAGTGAATGCTTGCCTATGCTGGCGAGGTGACGGACGACGTGTTCAAGGCGCTGGCCGACCCGACCCGCCGCCTCATCCTCGACGGGCTCGTCGAGCGGAACGGCCAGTCCCTGTTCGAGATATGCGCCCGGCTGGCCTCCCGGCACGGCCTCGGCATGTCCCGGCAGGCGGTCAGCCAGCACCTCGCCGTCCTCGAAGCGGCGGGCCTCGTCGTCACGCGGCGCGAGGGGCGCTACAAGTTCCACGACCTGAACACCGAACCGCTGGAGCGCATCGCGACGCGATGGCTCGCGCCGGAGAAGCCGGAGAACACACCATGAGGATCCATCTGTCCAGCGTCTTCGTCGACGACCAGGACAAGGCCCTGCGCTTCTACACCGACGTGCTGGGCTTCGTGAAGAAGGAGGAGGTTCCGATCGGCGAGCACCGCTGGCTGACCGTCGTCTCGCCGGAGGACCCCGACGGCACCGAACTGGTCCTGGAGCCCGACGCCCACCCGGCCGTCAAGCCGTACAAGGACGCCCTGGTCGAGGACGGCATCCCGGCCACCTCCTTCGCCGTGGAGGACGTGCGCGCCGAGTTCGCCCGGCTGAGCGGGCTCGGGGTCCGCTTCACCCAGGAGCCCGTGGACATGGGCCCGGTCGTCACCGCCGTCCTCGACGACACCTGCGGCAACCTGATCCAGATCGCCCAGCGCGTCTGAGGCCCGGACCGCCGGGTCCGGGGCGCGCGGCCCCGGACCCGGCGGACGCCGTCACACCCCCATCGGCACGGGCTGCCGCATCTGCGAACGCCTCGACTGCCCCCAGCGGGCGGTCCCCCGCTCGGCCGGGCCCTCGCCGTCGACGAGCACACCGGCACGTTCGTGCCGTACGCGGTGGAGGGGGAGGGGAGGCCCCGCCGGGCCGGGACCGGATACTGTCCGGACGATCTCGGAACGGCGGCGGGGGAGGCCACGGTGGACTGGACGATGCTGCTGGGCGGGGTGGCCGCCGGGCTGCTGATCTCCGTCGTGACCGCGCCGGCCGGGGTGTCGGGGGCGGTGTTCCTGCTCCCGGTCCAGCTGAGCGTCTTCGCCGTGCCGAACCCCTCCGTCACCCCGACGAACCTGCTGTACAACGTGGTCGCGGGCCCCGGCGCCCTGTGGCGCCACGCCAGGACCGGCGCCCTGCGCGGCCCCCTCACCCGCCTCCTGGTGGCGGGCACCCTCCCCGGGGTGGTGGTCGGCGCCGGCGTCCGCGTCTTCGCCCTCCCCGGCCCGACCGTCTTCCGCCTCCTCATCGCCGCGCTGCTGCTGCCCCTCGGCGTGTGGCTGTGCCTCCGCACCCTGCGCCCCGCCCGGAAGCGGACCGGCGCCGAACCCTCGCCCCGCGCCGTCACCGGACTCGCCCTGGCCGTCGGGGTGGTGGGCGGGATCTACGGCATCGGCGGCGGCTCCCTCCTCGGCCCGATCCTGGCGGGCCGGGGCGTCCCCGTCTCCCGGGTGGCCCCGGCCGCGCTCGCCGCCACCTTCGCGACCTCCGTCGTCGGCGCCCTGACCTTCGCCCTGCTCTCCCTCACCACCACCGAGGCCGCCGCTCCGGACTGGGCCCTGGGCCTCGCCTGCGGCCTCGGCGGCCTGATCGGCGGCTACCTCGGCGCCCGCCTCCAGCCCCACCTCCCGGAAACCGCCCTCCGCCTCCTCCTGGGCACCCTGGCGACCGCCCTCGGAGCGCTGTACGCGGCCCAGGCCCTGTTCTGAGCCGCCCCCCGCCGCACGCCGGGCCGGCCGAACCGGTACGTCCGGGAGGTCACGTTCCACACGCCGGGACCGCTCCGTGACCTACCCTGAGGGCCGGGGGAGGTCGTGTCATGAGGGATGCACTGCTCGGTGAACTGTCCGGAAGGACAAGGGGCTTCGCCGACGGCGGAGATCCGGGCCCCGTGCTCGACGAGGCCGGGATCGGATGCGCCGCCGCGCTGATGGAGATCGCCGACGAAGCGCGGGACGCGGGACGGGCGGTGGACGGCGACATCCTGCACACGGTCGCCGCGTACTACTGGGCGCGGTCCCTGGCCCAGGGCGACACCGGGGCGGCGGAGGCCGACCACACGACGGCGCTGGCCGTCTTCGGCCTGTTGTTCATGGCCGACCACCGGCGCGTGCCCCGGACGTTGTGGCCCCTGCTCACCGAGGAGACCGGACACGACCCGTGGCGGGACCCGGTGGACCGCGCGAGCGATCTCGTCCTGGACGTCGAGGAGGGCGGCGACCCGTCCGTCCTCGACGAGGCGGTGGGCCTGCTCCGGGACGTCCCCCCGGGCCCGTACCGCGACACCACGCTCGGTCTCGCCCTGGGGCTGAGGTCCGCGTCCGGCGACCGCCCGGCGGCCGACCGCCTGGCCGACGCCGACTCCGCGATCGAACTCCACGCCCGCGTGGCCGCACTGCCCGAGGAGTCGCCCGCCCGCCAGGCGCGCCGCGGACTCACCCTCTCCGAGGCCCACACCCGGCGCTTCGTCCTCTCCGCCGAGCCCGCCGACCTCGCGGCGGCCGAGTCCACGGCCCGCGCGGCGTTCGGCGAGGCCCCGGAGGACTCGGACGTACGGGCCGGTGCGGCGGAAAACGTGGGCGTGTCGCTCGGCCGCCGCGCCGAGACGGCCCCGCCTCCCGAGGACGCCGCCCTGCTGCGGGAGTCCGTCTCCTGGCTGCGACTGGCGGTGGACCTCCGGACGGACGCGGGACGGGACCCCGGCCGCGCGAACCTCCGCAGGGCCATGGGGATGCTCCTCGACCGGACGGCCCCGGACCCCGGGGCGGAGCCGGAGGAACGGCGAAGGGAGGGGCGGGGACCGGGAGAACGGCGAGCGGAGGAACGGGGAGCGGAGAGGCGGGAGCCGGGGGATCGGGGAGCCGAGGGGCGGGAGCCGGAGGAACCGGCACGGGAAGAACAGCGGGCGGAGGACGCCGCCCCTGCGCCCGGCCCACCCGACCCTCCTCACACCACCCACCGGGCGCGGGAGCTGGCCGGACTCGGCTCGAAGGTCATCGCACGGATCGTGCCGGAGGCCGAGGCGATCCGCCGGGTCGTGGACCCGGACTTCGCGCTCTCGCCGGACGACGTCGCCTCCCTGGTGGCGGGCGCCCTGCGGCTCGTCCGGTCCGGGGAGCCGCAGGAGGCCGTGCCCGCCCTCACCCTCGCCCTGGAGGCCGCCGCCGTCCGATGGGGGACGGACCCCGGAAGCCCCTGGTGGTGGGCGGCCGACGCCTACGTCGAGGCCGCGCGCCTGAGTCTGGTCGGACACCCCGACGGGCTGCTGTTCCGGCGGGCGCACGACACCGTGCGCACCCAGATCGACGCGCTGCGCGCCGCGGCGGACACGGACTCCGGGGCGGGCGGCACCACGGAGCTCGCCGAGACCCTCTTCGCCGCCGGGCTGCTGCACCTCAGCCCGTACGCGGGCCAGTCGACCGGGCTGGAACCCGCCGGCGCCCCGGCGGTCTGGGAGGAACGCGGAAGGCGGCACCGGTCCCTCCACCCGGACGACCCCGCCCACGCCTCGGGCCCGGACATGCCCGCCCCCGAGGAGGCGGTCGAGGCCGCCGTCGGGTACTTCGAGGAAGCCGCCGTGCCGGCGTCGGGGCACGAGCTGGGCCGGGTGCTCAAGGCCCTGGCCGAAGCGCTGTCCTTCCTGGCCGGGATGCGGCAGAAGTCCTACGACCGGGAGATCCTGCGCGCCGCCCGGAAGGCGTTCGACGTCCTGGACCCGCGACGCGATCCGCTGGGCCGGCTGTACCTCCTGCGCGTCCTGCACCACCTCGGCGAACTGTCCCTCCCCGGCGACCTGCGGGGGCTGCTCCCCGTACCCCTCGCGGCCGTCCGGGAACGGCAGGGGCTCCACGAGGCGTCGTGCGTCTTCGCCGAGGCGCTCACCCTCGCCGTGGAGGCCCACCGACCCGATCTCCAGGGGCAGTTGCTCGCGGCGGCCGACCGCGATCTGCCGCGGCTCTCCACGGACCCCCAGCGCCGGCTGCGCTGGTCGAGCGAGGTGCACTGCCTCGCCGGGAGCCGCCTCGGGTGCGAGCCCGGACCGATGCCGGTGGGCCCGCTCGCCGAGCGGGTGCGGGCCGCCGCGCGGGCCGGTGCCTGGTCCGCCGAGGAACGCGCGGCGACGCTCCTGCACCTCGCGGCCCACACCGACCCGGCGCGCGACGGCGAAGCCGGCCGCGCACTCGTCGCCGAGGCCCGGGAACTGGCCCCCGGCCTCTTCCGGCGCCACCACGACGCGCTCTGCTTCCTCGACGCCGTCCTGGCCCACGACACGGCCGTGCACGCCCAGGAACAAGGCCGACCGGGCACCGCCGCACTCCACTTCGCCTCCGCCTCGCACGGCTTCGCCCTGTGCCTGCAGACCGATTTCGTCCTCGCGGCCCTCGACGCGGGACTGGGCTGCGTCCGGGCGGCCGAGGGACCGGCGGTCGAAAGGGCGGCCCTGGCCCTGGTCCCGGCGTCCGTCTTCCTGCGGCAGGGGACGGACGAGACGGTGGCCTGGAAACTGCGCGACCTCTACCAGTCGCTGGTCTTCGAGACGACCGGCCCCACCATCGACCCCCCGGTCATGTCCGGCATCCACCAGGGCGCCAAGGGCATGGAGTTCACCCTCTCGGCGGGACGCCCGGGCGCCCTGGAGTTCTCCCGGCGCCTGCGCGGGATGCTCGACCGCACGAGGCGTGCCGAGGCGGACCTGCCGGAGCCGCTGCCCGACTTCGACCTGCCCGGCGGGGCGGAGACCGCCATGCTGTACTACCTCGGCTCGGGCGAGGCGGAGCAGGAGACGGACCCCGAGGCGGAGGTGCGCAACCTCCAGCGCGCCGCCGACCGCTGGATCAGCACGGAGCTCCGCGCCGCGCGGGGCCCGACGTGGTTCCCCCTGATGCGGCTCGACGAGATCCAGGCGCTCCTGCCCGCGGACACCGTGCTGCTCTCGCTCTTCCTGGGCCAGGTCCGCCACCTGTCCTCGCCCGACCCCGTCCCCGCCGTCCAGGGTCTGGCGGTGACGCGCGAGGACGTGTCCCACCGCACCGTCGTCCTCCCCGGTCTCGCGGGGACGCTGTTCCGGGTCTCCAAGGGCGGCCACACGCTCCACGTGTCGCCCGCCGCGATCCAGGTCGCCGAAGTGCGCCGGGAGATCACCGCCGACCCGCTGCACCGCGACGTGACGCGCACGGCGGCCCGGTTGCTCGCCGAGGACTCCTCCTCCTACCTGGCCGGGTTCACCGCATCCCTGCCGTCCTGGCGCGCCCTGGGCAAGACCCATCTGTGCGTCTGGCCCCACGGCCCCCTGCACTACCTGCCCTTCCACCTGCTCTCCGCCAAGGGGCGCCCGCTGGACGACGACTGGACCGTCACCCAGCTGCCGGGCCTCTCCTCCCTCCTCCACCCCGCACCCGCCGCGCCGCCCTCCCGCGGACTCGCCGCCTTCGCGTACGACAGCGGGGGCACGGACACCCTGGAGGCGCACACGGCGGAGATCGCGGCCGCGATGGGCGGCACCGCCCCGGTCCTGGGGGCCGCCGCCACCCCGCGCCGCTTCCTGGAGGCCCTGTCCGAGGCCCGCTACGTCCACGTGGCCGCCCACGGCTCGCACAACGAATGGGCGCCCTGGTACCAGTGCCTGTTCCTGTCGCCGGACCCGGAACGGGGCGACGACGGGCGGGTGTTCGCCCACGACATCCTCGGCACCGACCTGCGCGGCGTCGAACTCGTCACCATGAGCGCCTGCGAGTCCGCCCTCGGCCGCTTCGACGTCAACGACAACCTGCGCGGTCTGCCCGCCGCCTTCCTCCAGGCCGGGGCCGCCGCCATCGTCGGCTGCCTCTGGCCGGTGACCCCGGAGGTGGCCACCGCGTTCTTCGGCACGCTGTACGAACAGCTCGCCCTCACCGGGGACCGGCGCGCCGCGTTCCGCACGGCCCGGTCCACGACCCGCGCACGCCACCCCGCCCACCGCGACTGGGGCGCCTTCTGCTTCATCGGCGACTGGCGCACCACCACCGACGACCCGCACGGAGCCACCGCATGATCCCTCTCGACCACCCGGCCGGAACGGCGACCCCGCACGACCTCACCCTCCTGCCGGCCCTCCTCCTGCAGGCGCCCGCCCCGCCGCCCCCGCTGACCGGGCGGATCTCCCTGGGCACCCCGGTCGTGCGCCCGCTCACCGGCGCGCAGGCCGCCGGGGGCGACGGCGACTGGGGGGCCTTCCTGGAATCGGAGGCCGACCGGTACGACTACCTGCTCCTCAGCCTCGTCTGTTCCTTCCGCCCCTCCGCCGACGGTGCCCCGTTCACCGACGCGGGCATCGGCATCCGTCTGGAGGCCCCCGGCCTCCCGGCCGACCGGCAGCCCATCGCCTGGTCCCTCTCGCCGAAGAGGCGGGCCGTCCCCGTCGCCCCCTCCGGCTCGCTGACCCTGACCGCCAACCTCATGCTCGTCGACGCGGGCGTGGAGTACACCCCGGGCGGGGGCGGGCAGGAGAAGCTGTTCGTGGTCGGCATGGGCGAACGCGACAGCGATCCCGAGTGGAGGTTCACCGCGACCCCCGACACCCCGCTGGTCGGCGACGAAGCCCTCGCCCTGATCGTCCGGACCCCGGCCGGCGCGCCGGCGCACGCCCTCGTCACGGTGGCCGCGACCGTCAGACAGCGCCGCCTCGGCCTGATCCCGTACCGCGCGGAGCTGCCCCCCGCCCTGCGGACCGTCACCCTCCGGTGATCCCCGCGGGGGCGCCGGAGCGGCGGCCCCGCGCACCGGCCGCCCCACCGGGGCAGACCTACGGCAGCACCCCCGCCCGCCGCGCCGCCACCACCGCCTCCAGCCGGTTGTGCGCCCCCAGCTTCCGCATCGCCGAGCGCAGATAGCCCTTCACCGTCTCAGGGCGCAGCCCGAGCCGGGCGGCCGCCGTCGCGTTCGTCGCGCCCGAGGCGACCGCCGCCAGGACGTCCGTCTCGCGCGGGGTCAGGGCCGGCCCCGGGAGGTCGGAGGGGGCGCCCGAGGCCGTCTCCAGGCGGCCGCAGACCGCCAGGAGCCGTTCCCGCAGCTCCGGGTCCGTAACCTTCGGCGCCAGCTCGCGCAGCTCGCCGTACGCCTGCCGGACCTCCTCCCAGGAGGGGCCCGGCGGGGGCGGGGCCAGGACCTCCCGGACCTCGTCCCGTACCGCCAACGCCTGCTCCAGGTCCCGGGCCGCCGCGACCGCCGCGTCGAAGACCCGCTCGCCGACCGGCAGCGCGTCGCGCAGCGCCCCGTACAGCACGCCCCGCACCTTCCGGCGCACGACGACCGGCACCGCGATCACCGACCGCAGCCCCTCCGCCGACACCGGACCGTCGTACTCGTGGGTGATGTGCCGCGCCGACGGGTAGTCCGTCACCGCGCACGGCCGCCCCAGCGCCAGGCACTTGCCGCCCAGGCCGGAGCCCGCCGAGATCGCGAGCCCGCGCAGGGCCGGTGTCACCGCGCCGTTCAGCTCGCCGATCCGCAGCCCCCGGGTCTCGTGCGTCAGCCCTCCGAAGACCACCGGGAGCCCGGTGGCGCGGCGCAGCCTCAGCAGCGCCCCGCGCAGCTCCACCGACGATTCGACGTGCTCGCGCACCGCGCTCTCCTTCGTGGCCGCCGGCCCCGCCGCGCCGGCCCTCGCCGTCCGCGGGTTCACCCCCGAACGGGGGTGGTGAGACCCGGGTCACTGATTACACGATGTCCGGGACCGGTCCCGCAACGAGGAGGACACATGACGGCAACCAGTGCGACCGAGGAGTTCCGGGCCGCCCGGGACTTCCTCCTGGAGCACCGGGAGGACTACGCGGCGGCCTACGAGGGCTTCGTCTGGCCCCGGCCCGAGCGGTTCAACTGGGCGCTCGAATGGTTCGACGTCGTCGCGGAGGGCAACGACCGCACCGCCCTGCACATCGTGGAGGAGGACGGCTCCGGGACGAAGGTGTCCTTCGCGGAGATGTCCGCCCGCTCGAACCGGGTCGCGAACCGGCTGCGGTCCCTGGGCGTCCGCGCCGGGGACCGGATCGTGGTCATGCTGGGCAACCAGGTCGAGCTGTGGGAGACCGTCCTCGCCGCGATGAAGCTGCGGGCCGTCGTCATCCCCGCCACCCCGCTCCTCGGCCCCGCCGACCTGCGCGACCGCGTCGACCGGGGCCGCGCCCGCCACGTCCTCGTGCGCGCCGAGGACACCGCCAAGTTCGACGACGTCCCCGGCGACTACACCCGGATCGCGGTCGGCGGCGACGGGACGGGGGAGTGGCGGGAGTACGAGCTCGCCTCCCGCGAGTCCGACGCCTTCGAGCCGGACGGCGACACGCGCGCCGACGACACCCTGATGCTGTACTTCACCTCCGGCACGACCGCCCGCCCCAAACTGGTCGAGCACACCCACACCTCGTACCCGGTCGGGCACCTCGCCACCATGTACTGGATCGGCCTCAAGCCCGGCGACGTGCACCTCAACATCTCCTCGCCCGGCTGGGCCAAGCACGCCTGGTCCAACCTCTTCGCGCCGTGGAACGCCGAGGCGACCGTCTTCGTCCACAACTACACGCGCTTCGATCCGGCCCGCCTCATGGACGAGATGGAACGGAACGGGATCACCAGCTTCTGCGCCCCGCCGACCGTCTGGCGGATGCTCATCCAGGCCGACCTGGGGCAGCTGAAGACCCCGCCGCGCGAGGTCGTCGCCGCGGGCGAACCGCTCAACCCCGAGGTCATCGAGGCCGTCCGGCGCGCCTGGGGCATCACCATCCGCGACGGCTTCGGGCAGACCGAGACCGCCGTCCAGGTCTCCAACAGCCCCGGTCAGCGGCTCAAGGAGGGCTCCATGGGCCGCCCGAGCCCCGGCTACCGGGTGACCCTGGTCGATCCGGTGAGCGGCCGTCCGGACGCCGACGAGGGCGAGATCTGCCTCGACCTGTCCGCCCGCCCGGTGGGCCTGATGACCGGCTACCACGGCGACCCGGAGCGCACGGCGGAGGCGATGGCCGGCGGCCACTACCGCACCGGCGACATCGGAGCACGGGACGCGGACGGCTACATCACGTACATCGGCCGCAGCGACGACGTCTTCAAGGCCTCCGACTACAAGATCAGCCCGTTCGAGCTGGAGAGCGCGCTCCTGGAGCACGAGGCCGTCGCCGAGGCCGCCGTCGTCCCCGCCCCCGACCCGCTGCGGCTCGCCGTCCCCAAGGCGTACGTGGTCCTCGCGGCGGGCTGGGAGCCGGGCCCGGAGACCGCGAAGGCCCTCTTCGCGCACTCGCGCGCGGTCCTCGCCCCGTACAAGCGGATCCGGCGCATCGAGTTCGCCGACCTGCCCAAGACCGTCTCCGGCAAGATCCGCCGGGTGGAGCTGCGCCGCCTCACCGCCGAGGGCGGCGGCACCGAGTACGCGGAAGGGGACCTCGCGTGAGCACGCCCAAGGAACTCTCGTACGCGCACGGCACGTCCACCACCCCGCTGCTCGGCGACACCATCGGGGCCAACCTGGACCGGGCCGTCGCCGCCTGGCCCGACCGCGAGGCGCTGGTCGACGTCCCCACCGGGCGCCGCTGGACGTACGCGGAGTTCGGCGCCGACGTGGACCGGCTCGCCGGATCGCTCCTCGGCAGCGGCGTCCGCAAGGGCGACCGGGTCGGGATCTGGGCCGTGAACCGCGCCGAATGGGTCCTCGTCCAGTACGCCACCGCCCGCGTCGGCGCCGTCATGGTCACCATCAACCCGGCCTACCGCGCCCACGAGTTGGCGTACGTGCTCAACCAGTCGGGCGTCTCCCTGCTCTTCGCCTCCCTCGCCCACAGGACGAGCGACTACCGGGCGATGGTCGAGCAAGTGCGGGGAGAGTGCGCGGGGTTGCGCGAGGCGGTGTACTTCGGGGACGCGAGCTGGGACGCGTTCCTCACCCGCACGCCCGGAGAGCTGCGCCCGGAGCCGCTCTCCTGCGACGAGCCCGTCAACATCCAGTACACCTCGGGGACCACGGGCTTCCCCAAGGGGGCCACGCTCTCCCACCACAACATCCTCAACAACGGTTACTTCGTCGGGGAGATGATCGCCTACGGCGAGCAGGACAGGATCTGCATCCCCGTCCCCTTCTACCACTGCTTCGGCATGGTCATGGGCAACCTCGCGGCCACCTCGCACGGCGCCTGCATGGTGATCCCCGCCCCCTCCTTCGACCCCGCCGCCACCCTCCGGGCGGTCCAGGAGGAACGCTGCACCTCGCTGTACGGGGTGCCGACGATGTTCATCGCGGAGCTGAACCTCCCCGACTTCGCGACGTACGACCTGTCCACCCTCCGCACCGGCATCATGGCGGGCTCGCCGTGCCCGGTGGAGGTGATGAAGCGGGTGGTCGCCGAGATGAACATGGCGGAGGTGTCGATCTGCTACGGCATGACCGAGACCTCGCCCGTCTCCACCCAGACCCGCCGCGACGACGACCTGGAGCGCCGCACCGGCACGGTCGGCCGGGTCCTGCCGCACGTCGAGGTGAAGATCGTGGACCCGGCGAGCGGGCTGACCGTGGAGCGCGGCGCGGCGGGCGAACTGTGCACCCGGGGCTACGGCGTGATGCTCGGCTACTGGGACGAGCCGGAGAAGACCGCCGAGGCGATCGACCCCGGCCGCTGGATGCACACCGGCGACCTGGCGGTGATGCGCGACGACGGCTACGTGCAGATCGTCGGCCGCATCAAGGACATGATCATCCGGGGCGGTGAGAACGTCTACCCGCGCGAGATCGAGGAGTTCCTGCACGGTCACGCCAAGATCGCGGACGTCCAGGTGGTCGGCGTCCCCGACGACCGCTACGGCGAGGAGATCCTCGCCTGCGTGATCCCCCGCGACCCGGCCGACCCGCCCACCCCGGAGGAGATCACCGCCTTCTGCCGCGACCGCCTCGCCCACTACAAGATCCCGCGCCGGGTGGAGATCCTCGCGGAGTTCCCCATGACGGTGAGCGGGAAGGTGCGGAAGGTCGAGCTGAGGGAGCGGTACGCGGAGGGCTAGGGCCTGTCGGTGAGGTCCCGGCGCATGCAGACGCGGGGCCAGGCCGCCAGGCCGTGGGCCGCCTCCGCGCGGGCGATCGCGCGCAGGCCCTCGGTGAGGGCCGGGTCGGAGTCGTCGAGCGGGCGGAAGCCGAGCCGGGCGTAGTACGGGGCGTTCCAGGGCACCTCGGCGAAGGTCGTCAGGGTCAGGGCCGTCAGGCCCTCCTTCCCGGCGACCGCCGCCAGGTGCTCGATCAGGGCCCGGCCGACGCCCCGGCGGGCGGCGTCCGGGTGCACCGACACCTGCTCGATGTGCGCGGCGCCGTCGACCGGGTCGGTCAGCAGGTACGCCACCGGACGGTCGGCGGCGTCCGCCGCCACCCAGGCCCGGCCCGCCCGGCGGTACGCCTCCAGGGCCTCCGGGGACGGCGGGTCGTCGTCGGCGATCGCCGCCATGCCGAGGGCGCGGAACGGTTCGCCCGCCGCCCGTTCGATGTCCTGGAGCAGCGGGAGGTCGGCCGCGACGGCCGCTCTGATGCGCATACGACAGTATGACGCGGGACGGGTGCGGGGCGGTCCTCAGGGGCGGGCGGTGCCGCCCGGCGGCGGCCGGTTCCGGTCCGCGTCCCCGGGCCGGTCGAGCAGCCCGCCGTCCCGCGAGAAGCGGGGCAGGAACAGGGCGAGCGCCGGATCCCCGTACAGCGCCACGTACAGCTGGACCAGGCGCCCGTCCGTCACCTCCCGCCGGTGGGCCGGCAGCGGGTACCGCTCGCGCAGCCCGGCGAGCAGCCGCCGCGCCGCGCCGGTCGTGACGGGCAGCCGCAGCAGCACCGCCACCGCCCCGAGGGCCGGCGGCAGGCCGACCGCCAGCACCGCCGGCAGGTCCGCGCGGAACGCCCCCGTCGCGACCGCCCCGACGAGGACGGTCAACGGCACGCAGCCGAGCAGGGCCCGCACCACCCACAGCTGCGCGACCGGCCGCAGCAGCCCGGCCCCGCGCAGCTCGCCGCTGAGCGCGTCCACGGCCCGCCGCGTCTCGGGGCGCTGCGTGAGGTCGCCCAGGGCGAGGGCCCGGCGCAGCGCCCCGTGCACCCCGAGCTGGACCGGGTCACGGGTCCGGCCCGGCCCGCCATTGGCCCGAATCGTATGTTTGCGGCCCGCCGCGACCGCCCCGCGCTGGTGCAGCGCCACGAGCGCCACGGTGACGGCGGCCCGCCGCCCGCCGCGCAGCAGCGCGAGCGCCTGCGGCGTCGGCACGGCGTCCGCGTCCGGCGGACCGCTCTCCCGGCTGCACGTTCGCGCCAGCGCGGCGGCGAGCAGCAGCTCGGCCCACGCCGCTCCGATGAACCACCACATCCCCGTCGGCATGACGCCCACCCCCCAAGGGAGTTGTGCCCGGCGGAGCGTGTTCCTCACGCGTGAATGGCCGATTTCGGATGCCGAGGTGTTGTGGGGGAGGGCGGGGGGCGCGCTTCGCGGGGCGCGGGCGCCGGGTGCGGGCGCGGGGGAGCGTGGACGCGGGGTCAGGCGCCGCCCGAGGCCAGGTCGTCGGCGGCGTGGTTGACCGGCTGCGGGGTGCCGGTCAGGTCGAGGACGAAGAGCGGGAGGCCGATCTCGGCGGCGCGCGTCCGGGCCTCCGGGGTGTAGCCGGCGAGCGAGAAGAACACGCTCGTGGCCGAGGCGCTCAGCCCGTTGAGCCAGAGGCACTCGACCGCCCGCAGCCCGGCGGGGCGGGTGCTCGGGTCCACCTGGGCGACGAGCCCCGGCGCCCGCAGGTCCACCCCGGAGGCGGGCCGCTCCTCGGGCTGGACGACGTCCCGGAAGCCGAGCCAGCGCAGGTACGAGGCCGCGGCGGCCACCGCGTCCCGCCCGGTCCGGATCGTCACGGGCCGGAAGGCACCCCGCGCCGGGGCCGTACGCGGGCCGGTGGGCGGCAGGGGGATGTGGGCGGGGTAGCGCTCGGCGAACGGGCGGTACGGCCCCTGGTGCGGCGGGGCGCCGGAGTCTTGAGGGGCGTCGGAGCCTTGCGGGTCGGCGGGGTCGGTCGGGTCGGCGGGGTCGGAAGCGCGATCGCCGGGAGCACGGCCGCCGGAAGCACCGGGACCACGGGAATCGCCAGGACCTCCCGGACCGCCGGGCGCCCCGCCGGCTCCCGTACCAGCGGACGCCGTACCCGCCCCCGTACCGCCGGACCCGCCCGGGCCGCCGGCCCCGGCTCCGTCCCCGTTCCCGGCCCCGTCTCCGGAGGGTGCCGCGTCCGTCGTCCGGACCGGTACCCGCAGGACCGCGCCGCACTGGCAGCCGAGCTCCGGGTGCGGCCAGTCGTCCTCGCGGCCGCAGGCACCGCAGCGGACGGTGACCCACTCGTCCGTCCAGTTCCGGCGCGTGATCGGCTCCGCCACCGCGCCCGCCGCCACCGGCGGCGCCACGGGGCTCCCGCACGCGCAGGGGAAGACGGGTGCCGCGTACGCCTGTGTGCTCAGACACTCCGGGCAGCGCACCGGTACCGAATCGCCCACGATCCAACCCCCTGTCGTCCGCTCCCATCGTCCACCCATCCACCGCCCGGAGGGGGGTGTTCGGCCACTTCGGACGTCCCGGAACCGGCCCCGGACCCGCCCGGACCACCCTCCTGACCGCCCCCGGCCGTTCCGGCACGCGGACCTCCCTTGACGGTTCTTCGCCACCCCACCTACATTGCTTCCACATAGCAGAACAGCTTTTCCGTATTACGGAAACTGGCGACGAGCTCCCCCGAGTCGCGGGGAGCCCGCCCGGTTCCGCCCGGCCGAAGCAGGAGCACTCCCATGCCTCGTATGACCGCCGCCGCAGCGGCCGTTGAGATCCTCAAGCGCGAAGGCGTCACCCAGGCGTTCGGCGTCCCCGGCGCGGCGATCAACCCCTTCTACCGCGAGCTCAAGAACGTGGGCGGCGTCGGCCACACCCTCGCCCGCCACGTCGAGGGCGCGTCCCACATGGCCGAGGGCTACACCCGCGCCAAGGCCGGCAACATCGGCGTCTGCATCGGTACGTCCGGCCCCGCCGGCACCGACATGATCACCGGCCTGTACTCGGCGATCGCCGACTCGATCCCGATCCTCTGCATCACCGGCCAGGCCCCGGTCTCGAAGCTCCACAAGGAGGACTTCCAGGCCGTCGACATCGCCACCATCGCCAAGCCGGTCACCAAGGCCGCCACCACCGTCCTGGAGGCCGCGCAGGTCCCCGGCGTCTTCCAGCAGGCCTTCCACCTCATGCGCTCCGGCCGTCCCGGCCCGGTCCTCATCGACCTGCCGATCGACGTCCAGCTGACCGAGATCGAGTTCGACCCGGAGACGTACGAGCCGCTGCCGGTCTACAAGCCGCGCGCCACCCGCGCCCAGGCCGAGAAGGCGCTGAGCTTCCTCCTGGAGTCCGAGCGGCCCCTGATCGTCGCCGGCGGCGGCATCATCAACGCCGACGCCTCCGACCTGCTCGTCGAGTTCGCCGAGCTGACCGGCGTCCCGGTCATCTCCACCCTCATGGGCTGGGGCACCATCCCGGACGACCACGAGCTGGCCGCCGGCATGGTCGGCGTCCAGACCGCGCACCGCTACGGCAACGCGACCTTCCTGGAGTCCGACTTCGTCCTCGGCGTCGGCAACCGCTGGGCCAACCGCCACACGGGCTACAACCTGGACGCGTACACCAAGGGCCGGAAGTTCGTCCACGTCGACATCGAGCCCACCCAGCTCGGCAAGATCTTCGCCCCGGACTACGGCATCGCCTCCGACGCCAAGGCCGCCCTGGAGCTCTTCCTGGAGATCGCCAAGGAGTGGAAGGCCGCCGGCCGCCTCCCCGACTTCACCGCCTGGGCCGCCTCCGCGCAGGAGCGCAAGGCCACCCTCCAGCGCCGCACGCACTTCGAGAACATCCCGATGAAGCCGCAGCGCGTCTACGAGGAGATGAACAAGGCCTTCGGCCCGGAGACCCGGTACGTCACCACCATCGGCCTCTCCCAGATCGCCGCCGCGCAGTTCCTGCACGTCTACAAGCCGCGCCACTGGATCAACTGCGGCCAGGCCGGCCCGCTCGGCTGGACCATCCCGGCCGCCATCGGCGCCGCCACCGCCGACCCGGAGACCCCGGTCGTCGCGCTCTCCGGCGACTACGACTTCCAGTTCATGATCGAGGAGCTGGCGGTCGCCGCCCAGCACAAGGTCCCCTACGTCCACGTCCTCGTGAACAACGCCTACCTGGGCCTCATCCGGCAGGCGCAGGGCGGCCTCGGCATCAACTTCGAGGTCAACCTGGAGTTCGAGAACATCAACACCCCGGAGATCGGCGTCTACGGCGTCGACCACGTCAAGGTCGCCGAGGGCCTGGGCGTCAAGGCCATCCGCGTCGAGGACCCGGAGAAGCTGGGCGAGGCCCTGGAGCAGGCCAAGAAGCTGGCCGTCGAGCACCGGGTCCCGGTCGTCGTCGAGGCGATCCTGGAGCGCATCACCAACATCGCGATGAGCAAGACGGTCGACATGAGCGACGTCACCGAGTTCGAGGACCTGGCCACCGAGCCCGGCCACGCCCCGACCGCGATCAAGGCCCTCCAGGTCTGATCCCGGAGGCGTGACACGGCCCCCGCCCCGAGGAGCACCGGGACGGGGGCCGTGTCACGTCCCGGTGCCCTGCGCCCGTACGAGCACCGCGCCCGCCTCCGTCCACTCGTACAGGACCGACCGGCCCGCCCGTCCCCGCCGGACGAGGCCCGCCTCCCGCAGCACCTTCAGGTGCCGGCCCACCGAGCCGAGGCCCTGCCCGGTCAGGGCCACCAGCTGGCTGGTGGACTTCGGCGTCCCCAGGCGCACGAGCACCCCCGCCCGCCCCGGTCCGAGCAGCGCGCCCAGCGCCCGCGGCACGACCGGGCCCGAGGCGTCCGCCAGGACGCCCGCGCAGGGGTAGACCACCGCGAACCGCTCCGTGCCCTCCCAGGACACCCAGCCCGTCGCCGGGGTCACCGGTACGAAGAGCAGCCGGCCGCCGTCGACCGAACGCGGCGGGTACGGGCGGGCGTTGACCTGGAGCCGGCCGTCGCCGAGCCAGCGCATCCGGCCCGGCGACAGCTCGTCCAGGGCCGCCGCCCAGCCGGCCCGGCCCAACCGCGCGGTCCGCGCCGTCACGTCGGCTTCGAGGATCCTCCGCCGCCGCGGCCACTCCGGGAGCACGGTCTCCTCCCACACCCACGTCAGGACCTCCGCCATCCGCCCGGGCAGGTCCCGCGCCGAGCGCAGCGGCTCCGGTACGGGGCCGTCGAGGGCGACGGCCAGCTGCGGCACCGCCCCGGCCGGGTCGGCGGCGCGGACGGCCTCCACCTCCTCCCCGAAGGACCGCTCGCCCTCGCCGAGCGGCGTCGGCGTCAGGAAGTCCGCGTTCCAGGTGGGGCCGATCGCGGCCCGTACGAGCAGGGCGTCGAGCGGCTCGGCCGCCAGACGCGCCCGGTAGGCGGGCAGCGAAGACGCCAGCCAGGCCCGTTCGCCCGGATGGGTCGCGGCGGCCGCGTGCAGGGTCTTGAGCGCGGCGATCGTCTCGGCCAGCGGCGAGACCACGAAGCGGCCGCCCGCGAGCGAGTCGGTCCCGATCCGCCACCAGCCCATCCCGCCGCCCCCGGAGCTCCTCGGTTTCGCCTCCGCGCGAAACGATAACGGCGGGCGCCGGACGCCCCCGAGACTCCCCGCATGTCCCGTCACCGCGCCCGCCACGGCACCCGTCAGGAAGCCCGTCACGACACCTGCCGGGACGCCCGTCACCGCTCCCGTCACCACACCCGCCAGGGCCCCCGCTACCGCTCCCTCTTCCGCACCCCCGAATTCGCCCCGCTCTTCCTCACCGGCTCCGCCCACACCGCCGCGCAGACGGTGGCCGGGCTCGGGCTCGCCACCCTCGTCTTCCGCGCCACCGGTTCGCCGCTCCTCTCGGCCCTGGCCCTCTTCGGGCCCTCGCTCGCCCAGCTCCTCGGCGCGACCACGCTGCTCTCCGCCGCCGACCGGCTGCCGCCGCGCGCCGCGCTCTCCGGGATCGCCCTCTTCTTCGCCGTGGGCACGGCCGTCCTGGCGGTCCCCGCCGTCCCCACCTGGGCGGTCTTCGCGGTCCTCCTCGCCGAGGGGCTCGCGGCCTCGCTGGGCGGCGGGGTGCGGTACGGCCTCCTGAACGAGATCCTGCCGCGCGAGGCGTACCTCCTCGGCCGCTCGGTGACGAACATGGCCACCGGCGTCTGCCAGATCGGCGGTTTCGCGGCCGGCGGGCTCCTCGTCGCCCTGCTCTCGCCGCGCGGCGCGGTCCTCGCCGGCGCCGGGCTCTACCTCGCCGCCGCCCTCCTCGCCCGGCTCGGCCTCGCGGCGCGCCCTCCGCGCGCGGAGGGACGCCCCTCGATCGCCGCGACCCGGCGCGCCAACGCCCGGCTCCTGTCCGTGCCCGCCCGCCGCCGCTGCTACCTCGCGCTCTGGGTGCCCAACGGGCTGATCGTGGGCTGCGAGTCGCTGTTCGTGCCGTACGCCCCCGAGCGCGCCGGACTCCTCTTCGTCTGCGGCGCGTTCGGAATGCTGGTCGGGGACACCGCCGTCGGCCGCTTCCTGCCGGAGCGGCTGCGCGCCCGGCTCCGCTTCCCGCTCCAGGCGCTGCTCGCGGCCCCGTTCCTGCTCTTCGCCCTCGACCCCGGGCTTCCGCTCGCGCTCGCCGCCGTGACCGTGTCGGCAGTGGGGTACGGGGCGAGCCTGCTGCACCAGGAGCGGCTGATGGCCCTGGTGCCGGAGGAGCTGGGCGGTCACGCCCTGGGCCTGCACTCCTCGGGGATGCTGGCGTTCCAGGGGGTGAGCGCGGCCCTGGCCGGCACCCTGGCCCAGTACGCCTCGCCGCGGACCGGGATGGTGCTCCTCGCGGTCGCCTCGCTCGCCGTGACGTTCCTCCTGGCGCTGGCCGACCGGCGGGAAACGAAGAAGAGCGCGGAACCAGGGACCGTAAACCTGGTTCCGCGCTCTTCCGTCTGATGTCCGCCCGACGGTGCGAGGCTGGCGCGACAGGACGTTCGCGCCGCCGGGCGGAGTTCTCGGGAATCCCCCTCTATATAAGGGGAGGCGTTGGGACCGCGGCGGTGCCGACGGGCGGAGCGGCCGTCCTTCCTTCAGGTCAGGAAGGGGGCCGTCGCCCTTACCACCGCACTGGCTCGGCGCCGCCGCGGTCCTCACGCTGTCCGGTTCACCGGCCACCCCTCATTCGGGCCGGTGTTCCGGACCGCGTACGGCACTGACCTCCCGTCAGGTGCCGTACGCAGTCTGGGTGTCGCCGTGGATCAGTCGCGCAGGGCGGCGACCGCCTCGGCGACGCGCCGGCCGTACTCCGGGTCGGCGGCGGCGAAGTGCGCGACGTTCTTCTCGATGACGTCCTCGCGGGACACCTGGGAGAGGCTGCCGGCGATGTTGGCGACCAGGCGGCCCTTCTCGTCCTCGGACATCAGGCGGTAGAGCTCGCCGGCCTGGAAGAAGTCGTCGTCCTTGACGTGTGCGGGCGCCTCGTGGGTGCCGGTCCAGCCGTGGATCGCGAGCGGCGCGGAGAGCGCGGCGTCGGTCTGGGCCGGGCCCTGGTACGAGTTGGGCTCGTAGTTCTTGTCGTGGCGCGAGCCGTTGCGGGTGGCCATGAAGCCGTCCCGGCCGTAGTTCTGCGCCGTGGTCGCCTTGGGGGCGTTGACCGGCAGCAGGGTGTGGTTCACGCCGAGGCGGTAGCGGTGGGCGTCCGCGTAGGCGAAGAGGCGGCCCTGGAGCATCTTGTCCGGCGAGGGGCCGATGCCCGGGACGAAGTTGTTCGGGGAGAACGCGGCCTGCTCGACCTCGGCGAAGACGTTGTCCGGGTTGCGGTCGAGGACCAGGCGGCCCACCCGCTGGAGCGGGTAGTCGGCGTGCGGCCACACCTTGGTGAGGTCGAACGGGTTGAAGCGGTAGTCCGCGGCCTCGGCGGCCGGCATGACCTGGACGTAGAGGGTCCAGGAGGGGTTGACGCCCCGCTCGATCGCCTGGAGCAGGTCGGTCTGGTGCGAGTTGGCGTCCTTGCCGACCAGCTCGGCGGCCTGCTCGGCGGAGAGGCTGCGGATGCCCTGGTTCGTCTTGAAGTGGTACTTGACGAAGAAGGCCTCGCCCGCCTCGTTGGTCCACTGGTAGGTGTGCGAGCCGAAGCCGTGCATGTGGCGGTACGAGGCCGGGATGCCGCGGTCGCCGAAGAGCCAGGTGATCTGGTGGGTGGACTCGGGGGAGTGCGCCCAGAAGTCCCAGACGTTGTCCGGCTCCTGCTTGCCCGTGAACGGGTCGCGCTTCTGCGAGTGGATGAAGTCGGGGAACTTGATCGGGTCCTTGATGAAGAACACCGGGGTGTTGTTGCCGACGAGGTCGTAGTTGCCCTCCTCGGTGTAGAACTTCAGCGCGAAGCCGCGGGGGTCGCGCACCGCGTCCGCGCCGCCGAGCGAGTCGGCCACGGTGGAGAAGCGGATGAAGGTCTCGGTCCGCTTGCCGACCTCGGAGAGGAAGGCGGCCTTCGTGAAGCCGGTGACGTCGTCGGTGACCTCGAAGTACCCGTACGCGCCGGAGCCGCGGGCGTGCACCACGCGCTCCGGGATCCGCTCACGGTTGAAGCGCGCGAGCTTCTCCAGCAGGTGCTGGTCCTGGAGGAGGAGGGGGCCACCGACGCCGGCGGTGGCGGAGTTCTGGTTGTCGGCGACGGGGGCGCCGGACTCGGTCGTAAGCACGCGCTGCGACATCGTGACCTTCCGTACGGGAGCTGCACTGTGTGACGGTGCCAGGAGCGTAGGTACGCCCTCCGAAAAACGTCAACAGTTTGTTGAAAATGAAGTGTGGTGTTCCGGTCGGCGGCGGCGCCTGGGCGCGACAGGACAGTTGTCAGCGCCGCCGCCGACCGGAAATCGGGGGCCCCGGGGAAGCGGGGACGGGGTCAGACCTGCTGGCCGGAGAGGCGCTCGACGGCGCGCAGCAGGGCCGAGTGGTCCAGGCCGCCGTCGCCCTGCGCGCGCAGGGAGGCGACGAGCTGGGCGACGACCGCGCCGACCGGGAGGGCGGCGCCGACGTTGCGGGCGGCGTCGGTGACGATGCCCATGTCCTTGTGGTGCAGGTCGATGCGGAAGCCCGGCTTGAAGTCCCGGTTCAGGAAGTTGTCCTTCTTGCGGGTCAGCACGGTCGAGCCGGCCAGGCCGCCGTTGAGGACGTCCAGGGCGGCGTTGAGGTCCACACCGGACTTCTCCAGGAAGACCACGGCCTCGGCGCAGGCCTGGATGTTGACCGCCACGATGAGCTGGTTGGCGGCCTTCACCGTCTGGCCGGAGCCGTGCGGGCCGCACAGCACGATGGTCTTGCCGAGGGCCTCCAGGATCGGCAGGGCCTCGTCGAAGTCGGCCTGCTCGCCGCCGACCATGATCGAGAGCACGGCCTCGATGGCGCCGGCCTCGCCGCCGGAGACCGGGGCGTCGATGACGCGGATCCCCTTCTCGGCGGCGTTCTTGGCGAGGTCGACCGAGGTCTGCGGGGTGATCGACGACATGTCGACGATCAGCGCGCCCTGCCTGGCGTTCTCCAGGATGCCCTCGGGGCCGTAGGAGATCGCCTCGACCTGCGGGGAGGCGGGCACCATCGTGATGATCACGTCGGCGTCCTCGACGGCCTCGGCGATCGAGCCCGCGGCGGCGCCGCCGGCCTTGGCGAGGCGGTCCAGCTTGTCCTGCTCCAGGGTGAAGCCGGTGACCTGGTAGCCGGCCTTGAGGAGGTTCTCGGACATGGGGGAGCCCATGATGCCGAGGCCGATCCACGCGATCTTGGGAAGGTTGCTCATGAGGGTGCCTCTCGAAAACTGGTGGTACGGGGGAGGGGGCGCGGGTCGGCCGGTCAGCGGGCCGCGCGGGCCTCGGCCGGGAGCCACGCGAAGGACGCGGCGGCGTCGGCGGCCTTGTACTCCAGGCCGACCCAGCCGTCGTAACCGGCCTTCTTCAGCTCGTCGAGGAGCTGCTCCAGGGGCAGGTCGCCGGTGCCCGGCGCGCCGCGGCCCGGGTTGTCCGCGATCTGCACGTGACCGGTCTTGTCCGCGTACTGCGCGATGACCGCGCTCACGTCCTCGCCGTTCATCGACAGGTGGTAGACGTCGAGCAGGAACTTGGCGTTGCCGAGTCCGGTGGCCGCGTTGACCTTGTCCACGACCTCGATCGCGGCGGGGGCGCTCACCAGCGGGTAGAGCGGCGACTCCGGCTCGTTGAGGGTCTCGACCAGGAGGATCGCGCCGACGCGGTCGGCGGCCCGGGCGGCCAGGACCAGGTTCTCCAGGGCGAGGGAGTCCTGGATCTGCGGGTCCACGCCCTCGACTCGGTTGCCGTAGAGCGCGTTGAGCGCCTTGCAGCCGACCGAGGCGGCGAAGTCGGCGGCCACGTCGATGTTGGCGCGGAAGCGGTCCGACTCCTCGCCGGGCACGGAGAGGGCCCCGCGGTCCGGGCCGGGGAGCTGTCCGGCGTAGAAGTTCAGTCCCACCAGCTGGGTGCCGGCGTCCTCGAGGGCCTTCTTGAGGGCGTCGAGCTCGCTCTGCTCGGGGGTGGCGGTGTCGATCCAGGGCCACCACAGCTCGACCGCGGTGAAGCCCGCCGCGGCGGCGGCCGCGGGGCGCTCCAGGAGCGGGAGTTCCGTGAAGAGGATCGACAGGTTCACATCGAAGCGCTGATCGGTGTATCCCATGAGGGGTAGGCGCTCCTTCCGTATCGCGGAAGTAAGTTTCTGTCTGACGGAATGCTGCAAGCAGGTCGCCGCACTTGTCAAGGGGTCCCCGCAGGTCCGGGGCTCCCGCGGGGCCCGGGAGGGGCCGTAGCGTGGGGCCATGGTGCGTTTGAGAGTGGAGTTCACGACCGAGCCGTTCGACCTCGACGAGGCGCCGGCGCACGCGGTCGTGGCCCGTGAGGTCATCCAGTCGGCCGACCTGGACGCGGTCGACGTCGGTCCCTTCGGCAACACGGCGGAGGGCGGCGCCGACGCGGTCCTCACCGCCGTCGACGCGCTGCTCCGCGAGTCGCTCGCGGCCGGCGCCACGCGCGTCTCGCTCCAGGTCAACGTGATCGAGGGGGGCGAGAAGTGAACGAACACCCCTTGATCGCCGCGGTGAAGCCCCTGGTCGACGCCATGGGCGCCGAGCTGCTGGACCCCGGGCTCGCCGAGCCCGACGACGTCGTCCTGTCCTGGGAGGGGGAGGACGTGCTCGCCGTGCGCCTCCCGCAGCTCTCGGAGTCCCTGGACCACATCCTGGCCGCCATGGAGCGGCGGCACGGGACGCCGCTCGCCGAGCTCGACCGCAAGTCCAAGCAGGAGATCGTCCGGCTCCTGGAGGCCCGCGGGGCCTTCTCCGTGCGCCACGGAGTGGAGACGGTGGCGGGCGCGCTCGGCGTCAGCCGCTTCACCGTGTACAACTACCTCAACCGTGAGACCGCCCTGAACAGGGAAAAGGCCGTCAAGGCCGACTAGTTGATCATGTGTGTCCACAAGCCGTCGTCCGCATGTCGGGACGACGGCTTTTGTGTCACCGACTTTTCAACAAAGTGTTGACGTTGTGTTGTGGAGGGCGTTAGCTATCCGCAGCCCGTCCGACGCACAGCGAAAAACAGCCACGGAGGCTTCCCGTGACTTCAGGTACGACACCGGGCCTGGCCCGGTTCAACACCTCGGCGGACAGCGAGGCCCTCGCCGCGCTCCACGAGGTGTGCTCCAGCTCGGCGTGGGGGAGCAAGATCCTCGCCCAGCGCCCGTACACCACCGCCGAAGCCCTCTTCCTCGCCAGCGACGCCGCCATGGCCGAGCTGACCGCCGAGGACCTGGCCGAGGCGATGGCCGGGCACCCGCCGATCGGTCGTCCGAAGGCCGGGGACCCGACCTCCTCCCGCGAGCAGAGCGGGATGGCCGGCGCCTCCGAGGAGCTCAAGGCCGAGATGCTCGAACTCAACCTGGCCTACCAGGACAAGTTCGGTCATGTCTTCCTCATCTGCGCCACCGGCAAGAGCGGCGAACAGATGCGCGACGCGGTCCGCGAGCGGATCGGCAACTCGCCCGAGGCGGAGCGGGAGATCGTCCGCACCGAACTGGGCAAGATCAACCGCATCCGGCTCACCCGCCTCGCCGAGGGCGCGTAGGCCCCGCAAGGGCCCGCGAGCCCCGCAGAGGACCCGTAGCAGAACAAGGAAGAGAGCGCCGCAATGAGCACCGACACCACGGCCTCGGTGTCCACGCACATCCTGGACACCAGCATCGGCCGCCCCGCCGAGGGCGTCGCCATCACCCTCGCGGCCCGCGCCGGCTCCGACGCGGAGTGGACCGCGCTCGGCGGCTCCGCCACCGACGCGGACGGGCGCTGCAAGGACCTGCCGGCCCTGCCGGAGGGCACCACCCACGTACGCCTCGACTTCGAGACCGAGGCGTACTTCTCGACCAAGCACAGTGCGAAGAAGCAAGCCGAGGCGCAGCAGGACGCCCCCCGCGTAAGGGACAGCGGTGCGTTCTTCCCGGAGGTGGCGATCACGTTCGCCGTCACCCCGGGCGAGCACTACCACGTACCGCTGCTGCTCAACCCGTTCGGCTACTCCGTATACCGAGGGAGCTAGCAGACATGCCCACGATTCTCGGCCAGAACCAGTACGGCAAAGCAGAGAACCGCGTCGTCAAGATCACGCGGGACGGCGCCACCCACCACATCAAGGACCTGAACGTCTCCGTCGCCCTCTCCGGCGACCTCAGCGACGTCCACCTCACCGGCTCCAACGCCAACTGCCTCCCCACCGACACGACGAAGAACACCGTCTTCGCGTTCGCCAAGGAGTACGGCATCGAGTCCGCCGAGCAGTTCGGCATCCACCTCGCCCGCCACTTCGTGACGAGCCAGGAGCCGATCAAGCGCGCCCGGATCCGGATCGAGGAGTACGGCTGGGAGCGCATCGCCTCCTCCGACGCCAACTCCAAGTTCATCGGCTCCGACGAGGTCAACCACTCCTTCGCCCGCAAGGGCCAGGAGACCCGCGTCACCCAGATCACCTACGACGGCGAGAAGTGGGAGGTCATCTCCGGCCTCAAGGACCTCGTCGTCATGAACTCCACCAACTCGGAGTTCTGGGGCTACATCAAGGACCAGTACACGACCCTCCAGGAGGCGTACGACCGCATCCTGGCCACCCAGGTCTCCGGCCGGTGGCGGTTCAACTGGACCGACGACGACCAGCGGATGCCCAACTGGGAGCGGTCCTACGAGCAGACCAGGAAGCACATGCTCGAGGCCTTCGCGGAGACCTACTCGTACTCCCTCCAGCAGACGCTGTACCAGATGGCCACCCGGATCATCAACCACCGCTCGGAGATCGACGAGGTCCGCTTCTCGCTCCCGAACAAGCACCACTTCCTGGTCGACCTCGAGCCCTTCGGCCTGAAGAACGACAACGAGGTCTACTACGCCGCCGACCGCATGTACGGCCTCATCGAGGCCACCGTCCTGCGTGACGGAGCCACGGCGCAGATCCCGGTCGACATGACCAACCTCTAAGCGGCATCTGAGTGACCGGCCCCCGCCCGCCCGCAGCCGGGCGGGGGCCGCACCAGACCGGAGGGAACCTTCCCATGGCACAGCCTGCAAAGGGGCCGGCAACCGCCGAAGGCCCGTGTTCCACCCCCTCGTCCTCCCCGGCCCCCTGCCACCCGGTGGACGAGAAGCTCCCAGCCTCGCGGCTCGTCCCCGCGGCGCTCCAGCACATCGCCGCCATGTACGCCGGCGTCGTCACCCCTCCGCTCATCATCGGCCAGGCCGTCGGCCTGGACGCGGCCGGCATGACCCGGCTCATCGCGGCCAGTCTGCTGATCGCCGGCTGCGCGACGGTCCTGCAGACCCTCGGCGCCGGACGCTTCGCCGGAAACCGGCTCCCGTTCGTCAACGCCGCCTCGTCCGCCGGCATCGCCCCGATGCTCGCCATCGCCGAGACCAGCGCCCCCGGACACCAACTGCCCGCCATCTACGGCGCGGTGATGGTCGCCGGAGTCTTCTGCCTCGCCGTCGGCCCCTTCTTCGGCCGGCTCCTGCGCTTCTTCCCGCCGCTCGTCACCGGCGTCGTCATCACCCTCATCGGGGTCACCCTGATGCCCGTGCCCGTCGCCTGGGCCCAGGGCGGGGACCGGACCGCCGACGACTTCGGCGCCATGAGGTACCTGGCCCTCGCCGGCTTCACCCTCGTCGTCATCCTGCTCTTCCAGCGCTTCGGCAAGGGCTTCGTCAAGCAGATCGCCCTGCTCCTCGGCCTCTTCATCGGCACCCTCGCCGCGATCCCCTTCGGGATGGCCGACTTCGGCGCCCTGCGCGAGGCGCCCGTCGCCGCCCTGCCCGCGCCCTTCGCCTTCGGCGCCCCCGAGTTCCAGCCCGCCGCGATCCTCTCCCTGTGCATCGTGATGCTGGTCCTGATGACCGAGTCCAGCGCCGGCATGCTCGCCCTCGGCGAGATCTGCGAGCGGCGCACCGACGGCCGGACCATCACCCGCGGCCTGCGCACCGACGGCATCGCCACCCTCCTCGGTCCCGTCTTCGGCGGCTTCCCGACCTCGGCCTTCGCCCAGAACGTCGGCGTCGTCTCGCTGACCCGGGTCCGCTCCCGGTACGTGGTCGCCACCGCCGGCTGCGCCCTGCTCGTCCTCGGCGCCTTCCCGGTCCTCGGCGCGGTCGTCTCCACGGTCCCGATGCCCGTCCTCGGCGGCGCCGGCATCGTCCTCTTCGGCTCGATCGCGGTCAGCGGCATCCGCACCCTCTCGGAAGCCGGACTGGACGACAGCTCCAACATCATCCTGGTGGCCGTCGCGCTCGGAGCGGGCATCATCCCGCTCGCCGCCCCCACCTTCTACGCCGACTTCCCGGCCTGGGCGCAGACCGTGCTCGGCTCCGGCATCAGCGCGGGCGCGCTCGTCGCCGTCCTGCTCAACCTGTTCTTCCACCATCTCGGCACCCGGAGCCGTCACACGGCCCCGGCACTCAAATCCTCCTAGGGTCCTGCCGTGCCCACACCACCCCCGAGGAATGAAGGAAGCACCGCCATGGCAGCACCTTCGGCAGCCCCCCAGCGGATCGTCGTCGAGAACGCGGCGATCGCGACCGTCGACGCGAACGACACCGAGTACGCCTCCGGGTACCTCGTCGTCGCCGACAACAAGATCGAGTCCATCGGTGCCGGCAAGGCCCCCGAAGGCCTGGAGAACGTGGTCCGGCGCATCGACGCCACCGGCCACCTGGTCACCCCCGGCCTGGTCAACACCCACCACCACTTCTACCAGTGGATCACCCGCGGCCTGGCCACCGACCACAACCTCTTCAACTGGCTGGTCGCGCTCTACCCGACCTGGGCCCGCATCGACGAGCAGATGGTCCGCGCCGCCGCCCAGGGCTCGCTGGCGATGATGGCCCGCGGCGGCGTCACCACCGCCATGGACCACCACTACGTCTACCCGGTGAACTCCGGCGACCTCTCCGGCGCCATCATCGGCGCCGCCTCCGAGATGGGCGTCCGCTTCACCCTCGCCCGCGGCTCCATGGACCGCAGCGAGAAGGACGGCGGCCTGCCGCCGGACTTCGCCGTCGAGACCACCGAGGGCGCGCTCGCCGCGACCGAGGAGACCGTGAAGCGGTACCACGACGCCTCCTTCGACGCGATGACGCAGGTCGCCGTCGCCCCCTGCTCCCCCTTCTCCATCTCCACCGAGCTGCTCCGCGAGGGCGCGGCGCTCGGCCGCCGCCTGGGCGTGCGCATGCACACCCACGGCTCGGAGACCGTGGAGGAGGAGAAGTTCTGCCACGAGCTCTTCGGCATGGGCCCGACGGACTACTTCGAGTCCACCGGCTTCCTCGGCGAGGACGTGTGGATGGCGCACTGCGTCCACATGAACGACTCCGACATCGCCGCCTTCGCCCGCACGAAGACCGGCGTGGCGCACTGCCCCTCCTCCAACGCGCGCCTCGCCGCCGGCATCGCCCGCGTACCGGACATGCTCGCGGCGGGCGTCCCCGTCGGCCTGGGCGTCGACGGCACCGCCTCCAACGAGTCCGGCGAGCTCCACACCGAGCTGCGCAACGCGCTCCTCATCAACCGCCTCGGCGCCCACCGCGAGGCCGCGCTCAACGCCCGCCAGGCCCTGCGCCTCGGCACCCACGGCGGTGCGCAGGTCCTCGGCCGCGCCGACAGCATCGGCTCCCTCGAAGCCGGCAAGCTCGCCGACTTCGTCCTCTGGAAGATCGACGGCCTCGGCCACTCGACCATCGCCGACCCGGTCACCGCCATCGTCTTCGGCGCGGCGGCCCCGGTCACGGCCTCCTTCGTCAACGGCCGGCAGATCGTCGAGAACGACCGTCTGCTCACCGTCGACGAGGACGCCATCGCGCGCGACGCGCGCACGGAGGCGCAGCGCCTGGCCCGCATCGCGGCCCAGGCCTGACCCTCCCCACGGAGTCCGGCCGAGGGGGACGGCCCTCGGCCGGTCGCCGCGGATCCGAGCGGGATCCGCGGCAGCCCGACCGGGAGGTGCCGTACGCAGAAGACCTACGGCACCTCCCGGAACGGTGACCCCCGCCCGTACTCCCACCGGGCACCCAGCCCTCCCGTCAGGCACCCGCCCGTACTCCCACCGGGCACCCGCCCACGCGCCGCACCCCCTCCGCGGCCGCACCACCCGGCCTCCCGAGGCCCGCCCCCGCGACGAGCCGCACCTCCCGCACCCCGCACCGCATCGCACCACCTCCCAGACACCCGCGTCACCGCCGACGTGTAACCGACCGGAGGAACCGCCGTGGCATCCAAGCCCCAGGTTCGCAATGCACAAGACGCAGGCTCCGCCCCCGAAGACCGCGAGAAGCATCCGGTCGACGAGACGCTGCCCCCAGTGAAGATGCTCACCAGCGGTCTCCAGCACGTGGCCGCCATGTACGCGGGCGTCGTCGCGCCGCCCCTGATCGTCGGAGCGGCCGTCGGCCTCTCCGGCACCGAACTCACCTTCCTCACCGGCGCCAGCCTCTTCACCGCCGGCCTCGCCACCTTCCTCCAGACCCTGGGCGTCTGGAAGATCGGCGCCCGCCTGCCGTTCGTCAACGGCGTCACCTTCGCCGGCGTCGCCCCGATGCTCGCGATCATCGACACCACCGAGAACAAGGCCGACGCCCTCCCCGTGATCTTCGGCGCGATCATCGTCGCCGGACTCCTCGGCTTCCTCGCCGCCCCCTGGTTCTCCCGGCTCGTCCGGTTCTTCCCGCCGGTCGTCACCGGCACCGTCATCACCCTCATAGGCGTGTCCCTCCTCCCGGTCGCGTTCGGCTGGGCCCAGGGCCCCAACCCCCAGGCGAAGGACTACGGTTCGACCACCTTCCTCTCCCTCGCCGGCATCACCCTCGTCGTCGTCCTGCTCCTGCGCCGCTTCACCCGCGGCTTCCTCAAGCAGATCGCCGTCCTGGTCGGCCTCGTCATCGGCACCCTCATCGCCATCCCGTTCGGCGTCACCGACTTCTCCCCGGTGACCGAGGCGGACATCGTCGGCTTCCCGTCCCCCTTCCACTTCGGCGCCCCGCAGTTCGCCCTCGCCGCGATCATCTCCATGTGCGTGGTCATGCTGGTCTCCATGACCGAGTCGACCGCCGACATGCTGGCGCTCGGCGAGATCGTGGACCGGCCCGCCGACGAGAAGACCATCGCCGCCGGACTGCGCGCCGACACCCTCGGCTCCGCGATCAGCCCCCTGTTCAACGGCTTCATGTGCAGCGCCTTCGCCCAGAACATCGGCCTGGTCGCCATGACCCGCATCCGCAGTCGCTTCGTCGTCGCCTGCGGCGGCGGCTTCCTGGTCCTCATGGGCCTCTCGCCGGTCGCGGCCTCGCTGATCTCGGTCGTGCCCCGCCCGGTCCTCGGCGGCGCGGGCGTCGTCCTCTTCGGCTCGGTCGCCGCCAGCGGCATCCAGACCCTCGTCAAGGCGGGCCTGGAGAAGGACAACAACGTCCTGATCGTGGCCGTCTCGCTGGCGGTCGGCATCATCCCGATCACCTCGCCGACCTTCTACCACGCCTTCCCGGAGACCGCGAAGATCATCCTGGACTCCGGCATCTCCACCGGCTGCGTCGCCGCCGTCCTGCTCAACGTGGTCTTCAACCACCTGGGCCGGCGCCGGGACGACGACCAGGTCACCGCGCCGATGGAGCCCGGCGAGGAGATCTCCGGCAGCCGCACCGCGAAGGCGGCGCACGTCCACTGAACCCGCACCCCGTCCCCCCGGCCGCCCCGGCCCCCGCCCACCCGGCGGGGCCCGGGGCCGCCGCGCGTACCACGGACCCGACCGCGACGGCCGGAACGGAGGCCGGCACCGGCACCGGCCCCGGAACGGCCGTCCGTACCCGAACGAGCCCCGGATCCGGAGCGACCACCGGCCCCAGAAGGGCGGCCATCCTCCGAACGGCCGGCAGCCCCCGAACGGCGGCCGGGACCGTCGTCCTGATCAACCCCAACACCTCCGCCGCCACCACCGCGATGATGACCGCCATCGCCCGGCGCGCCCTGGGACCCGCCCACCCCGTCCGGGGCGTGACCGTCGCCCGGGGCCCGCGCATGCTCACCGACCCGGCCGCGCTGCGCGCCGCCGCCCCCGAGGTCCTCGCCGCGGGAGCCGCCGCCGCGGGGGGCGACTGCGCCGCCCTCCTCGTCGCCGCCTTCGGGGACCCGGGCCTGGCCGCCCTGCGCGCGGCGACCGGACTCCCCGTGGCCGGCCTCGGCGAGGCGGCGCTCCTGGAGGCGGCCGCCGACGGCACCCCCTTCGGCATCGCCACCACCACCCCGCTCCTGGCCGACGCCATCACCGCCCGGGTGGCCGAACTCGGGCTCTCCGACCGGTACACGGGCCTGCGGCTCACCGCCGGCGTCCCCGAACGCCTCTCCGCCGACCCGGCGGTCCTCCTCGACCGCCTGGAGCGGGCGGTCCGCGCCTGCGCGGAACGGGACGGGGCCCGCACCGTCGTCATCGGCGGCGGCCCGCTCGGCGAGGCGGCCGAGGAGCTCGGGGCGCGGTGCGCCGTCCGGATCGTCGCCCCGATCCCGGCGGCCTGCCGGTCACTGGCCCGCCTCCTGACGGAGTGACGGCGGAAGGCGCCCGCCCCGCTCACCCCTCCGCCGCGATCCGGCGCAGGCACTCCCGGGCCAGGGACGGGTACGCGGCGCCGATCGCCTCGTACAGGCGCCTGCGCAGCAGCCGTTCGGCCTCGCCGCGCCCGGTCTCGCCGTACAGGCCGTCGAGCAGCGTCTCGTACCGCGCGAGGGCGTGCCGCAGATAGCTCACCTGCCACCGTACGAGCGACCCGGCGGGCACCCCGGCCGTCCGTACCGCGCGCTCACGGCCCGGTCCGGGCGCCCCGCCCGTCCGCGTCCCGCCCCCGCCTTCCGGTCCGGGCGTCCCCGGGCTCCGGGCCCCCAGCAGGTGCCGGTGGCGGACGGCGCGGCGCTCCAGCTCGGGGCCGGGCAGCCGGGGCACCTCGATCGGCTCCGTGCGGATCGCGGTCAGGACGGCGGCCCGCCGCCGCTCGGCGTACACCCCGGTGGCCGAGGAGCGGGCCCGCGAGAGCTCCGCTGCCCCGGCGAACTCGGGCGTCCGCTCCACGGCCTCCACCCGGGCGAGCAGATAGAGCCGCACGGGCGCGAGGGACCAGCGGCGCGGGTCGCGCCCCTGCACGTCGGGCGTGCCGAGCAGGTCCCGGACCATCGCGTCGGTCCAGCCGCGCCCGCGCACCCCGGCGAGCGACACATAGGTCGTACGGTCCGTCATGTTTCCCCCAGAACTCGACTACGGAGAGTGACGATCCCAGTGAAGCGCACCCCACTGACAACGCCCCCTCCGAGCGTCCCTCCCGGTGCCCCCTTGTCGAGTCCGCTCCGACTGTGCGATATAGGTCTGGACCTTTCCGAAGGACGGAGGCCGCACCGTGCAACGCCCGTTCCCCCCACGCCGCTTGCTCGCCCCGGCAGCACTTCTCGCGCTCGCCCTCACCGCCTGCTCCGCCGCCGGGGCCGAACCGGAGGACACCCGCGCCCCCACCGCGCCCACCGGGGTCACCGCGACCTCGGGCAGCTCCACCACCGTCCACGTCATGTGGAACGCGGCCACCGACGACCGCGCCGTCACCGGCTACGAGGTCCACCTCGACGGCCGCAAGGTCAAGGACCTGCCCGCCACCACCCTCATGACCGACGTCGTCGGCCTCGCCCCGGCCACCCCCCACCGCTTCACCGTCCGCGCCCGCGACGCCGCCGGCAACGCCTCGCCCCCCAGCGCCACCGTCGCCGCCACCACGCTCCCGGCGGCCACCGAGGACCGCACGCCCCCCACCGCCCCGACCGGCCTCCGCGCCGCCCCCGACGGCAGCCGCGCCGCCACCCTCCGCTGGACCCCGGCCCGGGACGACACCCGGATCACCGCGTACGACGTCTACCAGGCGGACACCCGCGTCCACACGGTCCCGGGCACCGCCACCGGCACCCGCCTCACCGGTCTGCGCCCCGGCACCGCCTACGCGTTCACCGTCCGCGCCCGCGACGCCGCCGAGAACTCCTCCCCGGACAGCAACACGGCCGACCTCACCACCGCCCCGGCCCCGGGCGCGCCCCCGAACACCGCCCCCACCGACCTCGCCGCCACCGCCGCGAAGGGCGGCGAGATCACCCTCACCTGGACCCCGCCGAAGACGGGCGCCCCGGTCACCCACCACGAACTGCACCTCAACGGCCGCTTCGCCACCACCATCGTCTGGGGCACCGCTCCGCCCCCCGGCCGCGCCACCTACACCTTCCCGGTCACCGACCCCCCGGGCACCCGCTACACCCTCACCCTCCGCGCCCGCCTCCCCGACGGCACCTGGGGCGACTTCTCGGCCCCGAGGACGGTGACCGTGCGCTGACCCCCTCGCGAACTGCGGCGACACACCTGCCGCCCGCTCCTTGCAGCCCTGAACCGCCCACCCGGAACTACCCTGGGAAGCGTGGCCGAGACCGTTCTCACCAACACCGGGCTCGACAGGTTCCTCGAACTCGTCGGCGGAGCACCAGAGCACCGCGGCCCCGCGTTCGCGCGGGCCGCCGAGGCGGTGCTCGGGCTCCTCGCGCTGCGGGGGGCCGACCGGGGGACGGGGGTGCCCGAGCCGACGCCCGAGCTGACGCGGCAGCTCCTCCTGGAGGACCTGCCCGCGTTCGTGTACGTGCCGCCCGGCGAGCTCGCGCTCTACCCCGCCGTGCTCGGGGCGCTCGCCGCGCGCTTCGACGGGAGCTGCGTCGAGCGGATCGCCGCGGTGGTCGCGGAGACGGCGCCCGACTTCGAACGGGCCATGCACGACCCCGGGAACCTCACCTGGCACCGCTGGTACGCCTCCCTCCTGCGCACCTGCGGCGCCGACCTCGCCGACCCCGAGGACGTACGCCGCAGGCTCGCCGCCCTCGACGGCGCGCCCCTGCCCGACGGAGCGCGCCGGGCCGATCTCATGGGGCGGACCGCCCTCGCGGACGTCCTGCTCACCGAGGCTCTCACGCGCGCGTACGTACGGGACGCCGAGGAGCCGCCGCCCGTCGGACCGCTGCTCACCGACCACGCCGTCGCGACCGGCATCGGACGGGTCGCCACCGCCCTCCGGGACCGCTGGACCGCCGCCGGACTCGCCGAACAGCTCGCCGGCCCCTACGCCCACTACGCCCCCGGGCCCGACGCCTTCCCCCACCTCGTCCTGGCCGACGCCCTCCTGGACGAGCACCTCGACCACCACGGCGACCCCGCCGTCCCCGTGCCCCCGCCGCCCGCGATCGAGCACGGGTCCGCCGAGACGGACGCGGACACTCTCCTCGCCGCCGTAGAGGAGCTCGCCGAGGAGGAGTTCGAACCGTACGGGGGCGAGGCCCCGCACCTCCTGTACGTGGTCTACCAGCGCGGCTGCTCCGCCGAGTCCGTCGCCCGCAAGGCCGCCGAGTACGAGGACTGGACCGTCGATCCCGCCCTGGAGGACCTGCCCGTCCCCGTGCCGGACGGCGCGCCCGGCGCGTACGCGGTCCCGCCCGTGCCGGAGCTCGTCCGGCTCCTGGGCACCCCGGGGCTGGACGAGGTCGACCGCGCCCGGCTCGAAGGACCCGCCCGGGACCTGGCCGCCGTCCTCGACCGGCTCGCCGCCACCGGCCTCGTCTTCCGCACCGGCGACGCCTTCGGCCTCACCCCGCGCGGCGCGGGCGCCGTGCGCTACCTGCTCGGCGTGCGCGGGGTCGCCGCGCCCGACGCCGCCGAGGCCGCCGCCTGGCCCGCGACCGTCCTGGTCGCCGCCGCCGGCGGCTGGCCCGCACCGGTCGCCGCGCGCGTGCTCGCCGACCGGCTCCACGCGCGCGTGGACACCGCCCACGCCTGGACCGAACTGCTCGACGCCCTCGGCACCGTCCACGCCGGCACCTCCGAAGCGGCCGCCACCCGGGGGCTCTTCGCCGTCCTGGACACCACCACCGCCCCGCCCGAGGCGCTGCGCGCCGCCCTCCGCGACCCGGTGCTCGGCGCGTACGCCCTCCGGGCCCTGGAGGAGCGGGGCGAGGAGGCCGACCCGATCCAGGTGCCGACCTCGGCCCGCGCCCTGCACGTCCTCGACGCGCTGCCCGCCAAGAAGGGTCCCCTGGAGTCGCGCCGCGCCGCCTTCGACGCGGCGGCCGCCGCCTGGCCCGGCGGCTCCGCCGCCCTGGTCCGCGCGATGGCCGAGGCCGACCGCCACGAGGCGGAACGCGTCCTCGGCCCGCTCGGCATCGCCCTGCCGTGACGCCGGAGAACTTGACGGAACCCCCGCCTCACCCCGCCGTGAGGTACATCCCCGACGCACCCGCGCCCGCCGTGTTCCGGCACGCGCGGTGGCCGGACGGGACGGCGTGGATCAGGGCCAGGCAGCGGCCGAGGGCCTGCTGGCCGTAGGCGTTGGGGTGCATCGACTCCTGGACCAGGCCCTGGGTGCTCCGGCTGTCGATCCAGCGCGCCCATTCGCTCGTCGCCGCCGACGGCGGCAGGGAGGCGGTCGCCTGCCGGCTGGACCTCGCGCACACCTCGCGCCCCTGGAGGCTGTCCCGCAGGTCCAGGAACTGCGCGCCCTTCGCCACCGCGACCTGCCGCAGCCGGTCGGCGAGCCGGGGAACCAGGGTGTCCCGCGCCCAGTCGGCGTCGGCGTCCCAGAACGGGCAGCCGCCCGTGCTCGTACGGGACCAGCCGCTCTCCGCGTAGCGGTTCTCGGCGGCGCGGGGGAGGGGGGAGGGGTACGACTGGAGCACGATCCGGTAGTCGGAAGCGCCGTACCCGGCGCCGGACATGACGGCCCGGATCTCGTCGACGGCCTTGCCCACGTTCGCCATCACGCCGTCGATGCGCGCGTCGACCACGGCCTGCTGGTCGTCGTGGCAGTACGAGTACCAGACGATGTAGTCGGTGGCACAGGCGGTGATGATGTCGGCGAAGCCGAGGTCGTTGCCGCCGACGGAGAGCGCGATCAGCTCCACGTCGTGCGTGGCGGCCACGGCGGCCAGTTGGTCGGCCTGGGGCGCCTCGCCCTTGTGGGAACGGCCGCCCCGGACGGCGCGGAAGACGTTCTCGGTGGTCGCCCCCGAGCAGGCGAGGTTGATCAGGGAGGCGGCGACCGGACCGGCGCTGCGCACCTCGGAGGTGTCGGAGCGGTGGCAGCCGCCCGCCGTGGAGCCGTACACCCGCGACGGGTCGTAACCGCTGCCCGTCCAGGCCCGGTCGGTGCCGTAACGGCTGCCGGAGTCGGTCAGGCCGTTGCCCTGCCAGCGTCCGGCCTCGCCGGAGATGTAGCTGTCGCCCATGGCGACGACGGCGGTGGGCCCGGAGCCGGGGGAGGCGTGGGCGGGCGGGGCGGCGACGGAGGCGAGTCCGGCGGCGGTACACAGGGCCAGGAACGCGCGCAGGGCGCGGTGGGGGTGCGAGGGCATGGCTGTGCTCCTGCGGTACGCAGTGACGTGGGGGACGGCCGCCGGCCGGTGGCAGGCGGAATCTCGCACGGCATGGCTTGTTACCGCTAGGTAGCTGCATATCTCGGTTGTGTCTCGTCGCCTGTGACGCCACAGGCCGACGCCGCGAGGAGGGAAAAGGGGCGGGCCCCGCTCCCGGTGCTGTGCGACACCAGGGGCGGGGCCCGTCCGAAAAGCTGTCCGACGACTGTGCGGGCGGCCGGATCAGCCGTACGGGCGAGTCAGCCGACCAGCTGCTCGTACGCGGGAAGCGTCAGGAAGTCCGCGTAGTCCGCGTCCAGGGAGACGTGGAGCAGCAGGTCGTGGGCCTGCTGCCACTTCCCGGCCGCGAAGGCCTCCTCGCCGATCTCGGCGCGGATCGCGGCCAGTTCCTCGGCGGCGACCTTGCGGGCCAGCTCCGGGGTGGCCGCCTCGCCGTTCTCGAAGACGACGCCCGCGTTGATCCACTGCCAGATCTGGGAGCGGGAGATCTCGGCGGTGGCCGCGTCCTCCATCAGGTTGAAGATGGCGACGGCGCCGAGGCCGCGCAGCCACGCCTCGATGTAGCGGATGCCGACCTGGACGGCGTTGCGCAGGCCGTCGTAGGTGGGCTTCGCGTCGAGCGAGTCGATCGCGATCAGGTCGCCGGCCGCGACGGAGACGTCCTCGCGCAGGCGGTCCTTCTGGTTCGGCTTCTCGCCGAGGACGGCGTCGAAGGAGGCCATCGCGATCGGCACCAGGTCGGGGTGGGCGACCCAGGAGCCGTCGAAGCCGTCGCCGGCCTCGCGGTCCTTGTCTGCCTTCACCTTCTCGAACGCGACCTTGTTGACCTCGGCGTCCCTGCGCGACGGGATGAAGGCCGCCATGCCGCCGATCGCGTGCGCGCCGCGCTTGTGGCAGGTGCGGACGAGGAGTTCGGTGTACGCGCGCATGAACGGGGCCGTCATCGTGACCGCGTTGCGGTCCGGCAGGACGAACTTGGCGCCGCCGTCGCGGAAGTTCTTGACGATGGAGAAGAGGTAGTCCCAGCGGCCCGCGTTCAGACCGGCGGCGTGGTCGCGGAGCTCGTAGAGGATCTCCTCCATCTCGTACGCGGCCGTGATGGTCTCGATGAGGACCGTGGCGCGGACGGTGCCCTGCGGGATGCCGACGTAGTCCTGGGCGAAGACGAAGATCTCGTTCCAGAGGCGGGCCTCCAGGTGCGACTCCGTCTTCGGCAGGTAGAAGTACGGGCCCTTGCCGAGGTCGATCAGCCGCTGGGCGTTGTGGAAGAAGTACAGGCCGAAGTCCACGAGCGCGCCCGGCACCGGCCGCCCCTCGAAGGTGAGGTGGCGCTCCTCCAGGTGCCAGCCGCGCGGCCGCATGACGACCGTGGCCAGCTCCTCGGCGGGCTTGAGGGCGTACGACTTGCCCGAGCGCGGGTCGGTGAAGTCGATGTTCCGGGTGTACGCGTCGATCAGGTTGAGCTGGCCCAGGACCACGTTCTCCCAGGTCGGCGCCGAGGCGTCCTCGAAGTCGGCGAGCCACACCCGCGCGCCGGAGTTGAGCGCGTTGATCGTCATCTTGCGGTCGGTGGGACCGGTGATCTCGACCCGGCGGTCGTTCAGGGCCGCCGGGGCCGGCGCGACCTTCCAGGAGTCGTCGGCGCGGATCGCGGCGGTCTCCGGGAGGAAGTCCAGGGTGGACGTGCGGGCGATCTCGGCGCGGCGCTCCGCCCGGCGGGCGAGGAGCTCGTCCCGGCGCGGGGTGAACCGGCGGTGCAGTTCGGCGACGAAGGCCAGGGCGGCCTCGGTGAGCACCTCTTCCTGGCGCGGCAGGGGCTCGGCATCGACGACGGCCAGGGGGGACGGCGCTGGTGCGGACATGAACTGTCACTTCCTTCAGCGGACTTCGCGGGCGGTGCCAGGCGGCCGCCGGGCGTCACGGGACGGCACGGAGTGCCACCGGAGCCGAGATACGGCCGCGAGCGCCTTCTGAACCGACAGGCGCTTCTGAACAGTGGATACTAGTTTCCTCATGGTGGAAGTTCAATGGTTTGTTGATGTCGAGATTCTCCGGATCGACAGAACAAGGCGCTCAGTGCCAGGCCGCTCACTCCGGGTCGCCCACCCGGAATGACCCGTTCCGTAACGCCGGCCCCGCCGTGCCCGCTCCCGGCCGTGCACGTCGCCTCCCCCGCTCCGGGGCGTTCACTCCAGGCGCGCCAGGTCCTCCTCCGTGTCGATGTCGTAGGGCTTCGCCACGTCCGAGCAGTCCACCGGCGTGATCGCGTCCCGGTGCGCCGCCAGGTAGTCCCGCGCGCCCCGGTCGCCCACCGCCGTCTCCGCGACGCCCGCCCAGTGTCCGGCGCCGAACAGCACCGGATGCCCCCGCCGCCCGTCGTACGAGGCCGCCGCGAGCGAGTCCCGCGAGCCGTACGCCGCCCGGACCCGGGCCACCGCCTCCGCCCCGATCCCCGGCTGGTCGACCAGGGACACGAGCGCCGCGTCCACCCCGTGCGGGTCGGCGGCGAGCGACGCGAGCCCGGCCCGGAGCGAGGAGCCCATCCCCTCCGCCCACTCCGGGTTCTCCACCAGGACGCATCCGGGCAGCTCCGCCCGCTCCCGCACGGCGTCCGCCGACGCCCCGAGCACCACGTGCACCACCTCGCACCCGGCCGCCCGCAGCACCCCCACCGCGTGTTCCACCAGGGGGCGGCCCCGGTGCGTGAGGAGCGCCTTGGGCCTGCCCCCGAGCCGCCGCCCGCCTCCGGCGGCGAGCAGCAGGCCGGCCACGACGGGGGCGCGGTCGGGGGTGAGCGGGTCGGTTCGGTCTTCCGGAGTCGTCATGGAGACTGCATACCGCATCCGGACGGAAACACACGGTTGCCCGAATCAGCCTTGCGGGGGGTGGCGCGTGGGGTGGCGAAGGAGTTAACTGGCCCGACTCGCGGCGCCCGACCGCCGTCCGGAGTCGTCCGGAGGGGGCGGTCCGGGGCGTTCCGCGTGCTCGGGGTGTGGAGTGGTGTGGAGTTCTGCGCACAGAGTCGTGCGAGGGGGAGAGCCATGTTGCGAAGCGTGGAGCAGAGGCCGGTGGGCAGCGACGAGGGCGTGGACCCCAGGGTGACCGGACTGAGGTCGGCCGTGTCCCGCCTCCGGCGCGAACTGGCCTCACACCGCGCCGAGTTGGTGGACCGTGAGATCGCCGAGGGAGAGCTCGCGGCGCTCGACGCGATGGCGCTCGGCGGTGCTCCGGAGGTACGGCGGCTGCGCCGCTCCCTGCTGATCGTCGCGGGCTGCGTCGGCTCCGTCAGCGCGCTCGCCGACGCCCTCGCCGGGGTCCGCCACGCCGTCGAGCTGTTCGGCGCGCCGCCGGAGCGGGGCGCGGGGAACTGAGGGGCCGTCGGGCGGCGGCCCGGACCCGGGGCAACTGAGGGGCCGTCGAGCGGCGGCCCGATCCCGGGTGCCTACCGCCTGATCAGACGCCGGGCCGTCGCCGCCGCCACCGCCGCCGTGCGGGAGTCCACGCCCAGCTTCGCGAAGACGTGGACCAGATGGGACTTCACCGTCGCCTGGCTCAGGAACAGCGCCTTGCTGATCTGCGCGTTCGACAGGCCCTCGCCGACCAGCTGGAGCACCTCCAGCTCCCGCTTGGTCAGCGCCTCCGCCGGGGTCCGCATCCGGTCCATCAGCCGGTGCGCCACCGCCGGCGCGAGCGCCGACTGGCCGGCCGCCGCCGTCCGGACCGCCGCCGCCAGCTCCTCCGGCGGCGCGTCCTTCAGGAGGTAGCCGGAGGCGCCCGCCTCCACCGCCGCCAGGATGTCCACGTCCGTGTCGTACGTCGTCAGGACCAGCACCTTCGGCCCGCCCGGCGCCGCCGTGATCGCCGCCGTCGCCTCCGAGCCGTGCATCCCCGCGCCGAACTGGAGGTCCATCAGGACCACGTCCACGCCCCCGGCGGCGGCCAGCTCCACTGCGCGCTCGGCGGTGGCGGCCTCCGCGACGACCGCGAAGTCCGGCTCGGTGTCCAGGACCGCGCGCAGGCCCGCCCGTACCACCGGATGGTCGTCGGCGAGCAGGAGACGGATGGTCATGCGGTACCTCCGGCGGTGGGGGAGCGGTCCTCGGGGGACAGCGGCAGGGAGACGGCGACGGCGGTGCCCTGGCCGGGCGCGGACTCGACGGTGAACGTGCCGCCGAGCGACTCCGCCCGCGCCCGCATCGCCGGAAGCCCGAAGCCGCCCTCGGACGAGGGGCGTACGGAACCGGGCTCGAAGCCCTCCCCGTCGTCGACCACGTCCAGGGTCACCGACGCGTCCATGAACGACAGGGTGATCTCCGCCCGCGAGGCCGAGGCGTGCCGCACCGTGTTCGCGAGGGCCGACTGCGCGATCCGCAGCAGCGCCACCTCGTACGGGGTCGGCAGCTCCACCGGCGTCCCGCTCACCGAGAACCGGACCCGTGGCCCGGCTTCCGACCCGTACGCACCCGCCCCCGGCCCGCACAGGCGCTCCAGGGCCGCCGCGAGCGACCCGTGCTCCAGGTCCGACGGCGTCAGGGCCCGGACGAAGCGCCGCGCCTCCGCCAGGTTGTCCTGCGCGGCCCGGCGCGCCCGCTCGATGTGCCCGGCGGCGGGCGAGTCCGGCGGCAGCGCCCGCTCGGCCGCCCGCAGGAGCAGCTGGATCGAGGACAGGCCCTGCGCGAGCGTGTCGTGGATCTCCCGCGCGAGCCGCTCCCGCTCGGCCAGCGTCCCCGCGTGCCGCTCCGCCGCCGCCAGCTCCGCCCGCGCCCCGATCAGCTCCTCGATGAGCCGGCGCCGCCGCTCGCTCTCCCGGTACAGCGCCTGGTAGCCGAGGACCGTCGCCACCGCGACCGCCGCGCCGAGCAGCGGCCCGATGAAGACCCCCGGGTTGAGCGCGGCGCCGTGCCCCACGTACGAGAGGATCGCCGCGCCCGCCGTCAGCGCCACCGCCGGCAGCGACCAGCGGACGGGCAGCAGGTGCAGCTGGAGGAAGTACAGCGGGAACGCCACCCAGAGCGCCTCCGGCGTCAGCCAGAGCATCGCCAGCCAGGACGCGCCCAGGACCCCCAGCCAGACGGCGGCGGCCCGCCGGGAGGTCCGTACCGGAGGCAGGTACGACCCCGCCGCGTAGACCACCCCCGTCACCGCCGCCGCCACCGTCCCGGCCGCCGAGTGCGCCCGCACCGCCGCCAGGACGAGCAGGCCCGCCATCAGCAGGTGCAGACAGAGGCGCAGCACGAACGGGGCGGGGGTGAGGGGACGCCGGGCGGGGCGGGGGGAGGAGTGGGGAGCCATGATCCCTCCAGGGTAGGCAGAGGGCGGGCGACCCGGCTCAACCGAAAGTTTGATCGCTGAGCCATCCCCGGCGCGATGCCCGCGAGGGGGTGCGCGGACCAGGCTGGGCGGCATGTTCGTGGCATGGAGAGACATGGGATTCGCCAAGGGGCGGTTCGCCCTCATGGGTGCGGTGGTCGTGCTGATCACCCTGCTCGTGGGGCTGCTGTCCGGGCTGACCGCCGGACTCGCGCGGGAGAACGTCTCCGCGATCACCGGGCTGACCGCCGACCGGCTGGCCTTCGCGGCGCCGCCGCCCGGCCGTTCGGCCTCCTTCACCGACTCGGCGGTGACGGAGGAGCAGTGGCGGGCGTGGGCGGAGCGGCCCGGGGTGACGGGCGCGGAGCCGCTCGGCATCCGCACCCTCGGCGCCGTCGCCGGCGACCGCACCGCCTCCGTCTCCGCCTTCGGTACGGAACCGGGGTCCGGGCTCGCCCCCGGCCCCGTCGCCCCCGGGAAGGCGGTCCTGTCGGAGTCGGCGGCCGAGGAGCTGGGCGCGGGCACCGGGGACGCGGTCCGGCTAGGCCCCCTGGAGGTCGTCGTCGCGGCCGTCTCCGGCGACGCCTCGTACAGCCACACCCCCGTCGTGTGGACCTCCCTGGACGACTGGCAGGAGGTCGGCCACAGCGGCACCACCGCCCGGGAGCAGGCCACCGTCATCGCCCTGCGCGGGGGCGGCGGGACCGACTGGGCGGCCGGCGACGCGGCCCTCGGCACCGAGGCGCGGACCGTCGGGGACGCCCTGACCGCCATCGGCTCCTACCAGGCCGAGAACGGCTCCCTCCAGCTCATGCGCGGCTTCCTCTTCGCGATCTCCGCGCTGGTCATCGGCGCCTTCTTCACCGTCTGGACCATCCAGCGCGCCGGTGACGTCGCCGTCCTCAAGGCGCTCGGCGCCTCCACCCCGTACCTCCTGAAGGACGCCCTCGGACAGGCCGTCCTCATGCTCCTCGCGGGCACCCTGCTCGGCACCGGGCTCGCCGTCGGCATCGGCGCCCTGATCGGCGGCGGGGACGTGCCCTTCGTCCTGGAACCGCTCACCGTCCTCGGCCCGGCCGCCGTCATCGTCGTCCTCGGCGTGCTCGGCGCGGCCCTGTCCGTCCGGCGGATCACCGCCGTCGACCCCCTCACGGCGCTGGGCAGCGCCCGATGAGCCACCCCGCCACGCAAGGGAGCGCCCGATGAACCCCCTCACCACCCACCGGAGCACCCGATGAGCCTCGTCCTCGACGGCGTCACCCTCACCTACCCCGACGGCGACGGCCGGCTCACCGCCCTCGACGCCGTCTCCCTCACCGTCCCCGCCGGGACCCTCACGGCGGTCGTCGGCCCCTCCGGCTCCGGCAAGTCCAGCCTGCTCGCGGTGGCCGCCACCCTCGTCACCCCGGACCGGGGCCGGGTCGTCGTCGCCGGTACGGACGCGGGGGCGCTCACCCCGGCCGCCCGGGCGGAGCTGCGGCGCGAGCACGTCGGGATCGTCTTCCAGCAGCCCAACCTGCTGCCCTCGCTGAACGCGGCGGAGCAGGTGCAGGTGATGGCCCACCTGTCGGGCCGTCCCCCGAAGGCGGTACGGGGCCGGGCCCTGGAACTGCTCGACGCGGTGGGCCTCGCGGACCTGGCCGGGCGCCGCCCGCACCAGCTGTCGGGCGGCCAGCGCCAGCGCGTCAACATCGCGCGGGCCCTGATGAACGAGCCGTCCGTCCTCCTGGTGGACGAGCCGACCAGCGCCCTCGACCACGAGCGCGGGGCGGCGGTCATGGACCTCCTCGCCCGCCTGGCGGGGGAGCGGGGCACGGCGACGGTCCTGGTCACCCACGACCGGACCCATCTGTCCCGGGCGGACCGCACGGTCACGGTCCGGGACGGGCGGCTGACGGAGTCCGTACCGGTGTGACGCTCCCCGGTACGCGCGAGGGCGCCCGGAACCAGGCCGGTTCCGGGCGCCCTCGCGCGCGGTGCGGGTCAGCCCTGGCCGTTCCCCGCCGTGTTCGCCAGCGCCGCCGACAGGTCGCGCGCCACCTCCTGGAGGATCGGGACGATCTTCTCCGTGGCCGCCTCGGTGACCCGGCCCGCCGGGCCCGAGATCGAGATGGCGGCGGCGGTGGGGGAGTCCGGCACGGAGACCGCGAGGCAGCGGACCCCTATCTCCTGCTCGTTGTCGTCCACCGCGTACCCCGCCTCGCGGACCGCCACGAGCGCGTCGAGGAAGCCCTCGGGCGTGGTGATGGTCTTCTCGGTCGCGGCCGGCATGCCGGTGCGGGCGAGCAGCGCGCGCACCTCCTCCGGCGGGGTGTGCGCGAGGAGCGCCTTGCCGACGCCGGTCGAGTGCGGCAGGACCCGCCGGCCGACCTCGGTGAACATGCGCATCGAGTGCTTGGACGGCACCTGCGCCACGTACACGATCTCGTCGCCGTCGAGCAGCGCCATGTTCGCGGTCTCGCCGGTCTCCTCGACCAGCCGGGCGAGGTACGGCCGGGCCCAGGTGCCGAGGAGGCGGGCGGCGGACTCGCCGAGCCGGATGAGCCGGGGGCCGAGCGCGTACCGCCGGTTGGGCTGCTGGCGCACGTAGCCGCAGGCGACCAGGGTGCGCATCAGGCGGTGGATGGTGGGGAGCGGCAGCCCGCTGCTGGCGGAGAGCTCGCTCAGCCCGACCTCGCCCCCGGCGTCGGCCATCCGCTCCAGGAGGTCGAAGGCGCGCTCGAGGGACTGGACGCCCCCGCTCGCGGCGGGTTTGGCGGCGTCGGTGGTGCTGGCGCTGGACGTCGGCACGTCACGGTCCTTTCGGGGCGGGCGGGCAAGGCAGCAGCCTACCGGGCCACCGGCCGGGGCACACGGCCCCGGTCCCGGCGTCGGCGCCGGTCAGGGGGTGTTTGTCCGGTGTCGGCGCAGGCCCGGAACGGTCCGGGACGGCCCCGCATGTGCGGAGCTACGTTCTACTGTACGAAATTTACATTCCACTTCGTGGAAACGTCCAAGCCGGATTCGACGGTCCGGATGCTGGAAGTGTGCCCTTGACGACATGTCGTCCGGAAGTGAAGACTCCTTCAACAGTTCGTTGAATTTCTCCGTGGAGACCGCCCCGAGCAGGGACGGCCCCCTCCAGGAGCAGTGGAAGAAGGGGTACGGGTGGACATCGACCTGGTCCTGCGCTCGACGCGCGTCATCACCCCCGAGGGGACGCGCCCGGCGTCGATCGCCGTCTCCGGAGGGACGATCGCGGCCGTGCTGCCGCACGACGCCGAGGTGCCCGCCGGCGCCCGGCTGGAGGACGTCGGCGACGACGTCGTCCTGCCCGGACTCGTCGACACCCACGTGCACGTGAACGACCCCGGCCGCACCGAGTGGGAGGGCTTCTGGACCGCCACCCGCGCGGCCGCCGCCGGCGGCATCACCACCCTGCTCGACATGCCGCTCAACTCGCTGCCGCCCACCACCACCGTGGAGAACCTGCGGGTCAAGCAGGACGTGGCCCGCGCCAAGGCCCACATCGACGTCGGCTTCTGGGGCGGAGCCCTGCCCGACAACGTCAAGGACCTGCGCCCGCTGCACGACGCCGGCGTCTTCGGCTTCAAGTGCTTCCTGTCGCCCTCCGGCGTCGAGGAGTTCCCCGAGCTCGACCAGGAGCAGCTGGCGAACTCCCTCGCCGAGGTCGCCGGCTTCGGCGGCCTGATGATCGTGCACGCCGAGGACCCGCACCACCTCGCCGCCGCGCCCCAGCGGTCGGGCGGCGCGTACGCCGACTTCCTCGCCTCCCGGCCCCGGGACGCCGAGAACACGGCCATCGAGAACCTGATCGACCAGGCCCGCCGGCTCGACGCCCGCGTTCACGTCCTGCACCTCTCCTCCTCCGACGCCCTGCCGGCCCTCGCCGCCGCCCGGGCCGAGGGCGTGAAGATCACCGTCGAGTCCTGCCCGCACTTCCTCACCCTCACCGCCGAGGAGATCCCGGACGGCGCCACCGAGTTCAAGTGCTGCCCGCCGATCCGCGAGGCCGCCAACCAGGACGCGCTGTGGCAGGGGCTCGCGGACGGCACGATCGACTGCATCGTCTCCGACCACTCGCCGTCCACCGCCGACCTCAAGACCCCCGACTTCGCCTCCGCGTGGGGCGGGATCTCCTCCCTCCAGCTGGGCCTGCCCGCCATCTGGACCGAGGCCCGCCGCCGCGGCCACGACCTGACGGACGTCGTCCGCTGGATGTCCGAGGCCCCCGCCCGGCTCGCCGGACTCGACCGCAAGGGCGCCATCGAGGCCGGCCGCGACGCCGACTTCGCCGTCCTCGACCCCGAGGCGACCTTCACCGTCGACCCGGCCGAGCTCCAGCACCGCAACCGGATCACCGCCTACGCGGGCCGGACCCTGCACGGCGTCGTCACCTCCACCTGGCTGCGCGGCGAGCGGATCGCCGACCGCGGTGTCCTGGCCGAGCCCTCCGGCCGCCTCCTCGAAAGGAACAACTGACCCGTGAGCACCGGCATACCCTCCTTCACCGGCGACGCCAGCCCCTACGGCGGCGGCGACCCGTACGCCGACTACCGCACGGCCGACTTCCCCTTCACCCAGTACGCGGACCTCGCCGACCGGCGGCTCGGCGCGGGCGTGATCGCGGCCAACGACGAGTTCTTCGCGGAGCGCGAGAACCTGCTCAAGCCCGGTGCCGCCGAGTTCGACCCCGAGCACTTCGGTCACAAGGGCAAGATCATGGACGGCTGGGAGACCCGCCGCCGCCGCGGCGTCTCCGCCCAGCAGCCGCACCCCACCGAGGACGACCACGACTGGGCCCTCGTACGGCTCGGCGCCCCCGGCGTGATCCGCGGCATCGTCCTCGACACCGCCCACTTCCGCGGCAACTACCCGCAGGCCGTCTCCGTCGAGGCCGCCTCCGTCGCCGGCTCGCCCTCGCCCGAGGACCTCCTCGCCGACGACGTGAAGTGGACCGTGCTCGTCCCGCGCACCGCCGTCGGCGGCCACGCCGCCAACGGCTTCGCCGTCGACGTCGAGCAGCGCTTCACGCACCTGCGCGTCAACCAGCACCCCGACGGCGGCATCGCCCGCCTCCGCGTGTACGGCGAGGTCGCCCCCGACCCGGCCTGGCTCGGCGTCCTCGGCACCTTCGACCTCGCGGCACTGGAGAACGGCGGCCGGGTGGAGGACGCCTCCGACCGCTTCTACTCCCCGGCCACCAACACCATCCAGCCCGGCCGCTCCCACAAGATGGACGACGGCTGGGAGACCCGCCGCCGCCGCGACAAGGGCAACGACTGGATCCGCTACGCCCTGGTCGCCGAGGCCGAGATCCGCGCCGTCGAGATCGACACCGCCTACCTCAAGGGCAACAGCGCCGGCTGGGCCGCCCTCTCCGTCGCGGCCGAGGGCTCCGAGGAGTGGACCGAGGTCCTGCCCCGGACCCGCCTCCAGCCCGACACCAACCACCGCTTCGTCCTGGACGCCCCGGCGGTCGGCTCCCGCGTCCGGATCGACATCTACCCGGACGGCGGCATCTCCCGCCTCCGCCTCTTCGGCTCCCTCACGGAGGCCGGTACGGCGCGGCTGACCGCCCGCCACCAGGAACTGGGCGGCTGACCTCCCGGGGGGCGCCCCGCCGACGAGACGCCCCCCGGCCCCGCCCCGGCCGGGCGACCCGCCCGGCCTCCACGCCCCGAGCGGGACACGACACCCCGCCCGGCCCCCGAGGGCGCACCGGCCCGACAGCACCGGTGCGCCCTCGCGCATTCCCCCGCGCGGCCCCGGCGCCGGGAACCCCGCCGGGGTTACGCCGCGTGCCCCCCGTCCACCGAGAACTCCGCCCCCGTCACGTACCGCGCCTCCGGGCCCGCCAGGAAGGCGACCATCGACGCCACCTCGTCCGGGGTGCCGAAGCGGCCGAGGGCCGTGAGGGCCGTCTGGCCCGCCGCGAACGGGCCGTCCGCCGGGTTCATGTCGGTGTCGACCGGGCCGGGGTGGACCAGGTTCGCCGTGATGCCCCGGCCGCCCAGCTCGCGGGCGAGCGCCTTGGTCAGACCCGTCAGGGCGGTCTTGCTCAGCGTGTAGAGGGTCCCGCCGGGGCCCGGCACCCGCTGGGTCATGCAGCTGCCGATCGTGACGATCCGGCCGCCGTCGGGCAGCCGGCCCGCCGCCGCCTGGGAGGCGAGGAAGACCGCCCGGACGTTCACCGCGAGGACCCGGTCCACGTCCGCGAGGGTCAGCGTCTCCAGCGGGCCGAGGACCCCGACACCCGCGTTGTTCACCAGGACGTCGAGCCGGCCCAGGGCGTCCGCCGCCCACGCGACCGCGCCCGCCGCGTCCCCGGGGTCGGCCGCGTCGGCCCGCAGCGGCAGCGCCTTGCGGCCGGTCGCCTCGATCCGCGCCGCGACCTCCGCGGCCCGCGCCTCGTCCCGTACGTAGGTGAAGGCCACGTCCGCGCCCTCCCGGGCGAGCCGTACCGCCGTCGCCGCGCCGATCCCCCTGCTGCCGCCCGTCACCAGGACCGCCGTGCCGTTCATCGTGGACATCCCGAACCTCCGTGGAAGCACTAAGTGATTGCGGGTTCAATGAAAGTCGGGGGAGCGGTCGAGGACCGGCGGCAATCGGACGTCGAGTCCGGCACCGATGAGTTTCGCGCGGCGGCGCGGTCGGAGCTTTCGGAACACGATGGTCCGGAGAACAGACAGGAAGGGCACCCGCCATGGCCACCCTCAGCCTCACCCAGTCCCTCACCCTCGACGGCGTCGTCCAGGCCCCCGGCGGCCCCGACGAGGACCGCAGCGACGGCTTCGAGCACGGCGGCTGGTCCGTGCCGTACGGCGACGAGGACTTCGGACGCTTCATGGACGAGGTCTTCGCCCGGCCGACCGCCTTCCTCCTCGGCCGCCGCACCTACGACATCTTCGCCGGCTACTGGCCGAAGCAGACCGACCCCGACGACCCGGTCGCGAGCAAGCTGAACGCCCTCCCCAAGTACGTCGCCAGCACCACCCTCACCGAGGCCGACTGGGCCGGGACCACCCTGCTCCGCGGCGACGTCGCCCAGGAGGTCGCCGGCCTCAAGGAGCGGCTCGACGGCGAGATCCAGATGCACGGCAGCGCCGGCCTCGCCCGCACCCTCCTCGACCACGACCTCATCGACACCCTCCACCTGCTCGTCTTCCCCGTCGTCCTGGGCACCGGCCGCCGCCTCTTCACCGACGGCGTCCGCCCCACCGCCTTCCGCCCCGCCGGGACGCGCACGACCGGCACGGGCGTCGCCATCCACACGTACGAGCTCGAAGGACGGCCTTCGTACGGCAGTTACTGACCGGACACGGGCGCGGGCACGGGCCGGGCGCGGGGCGGACGCGGGGCGGACGTGGAAAGGTGTAGCCACCACGGGCCGCTCCGGGTACGGTGATCCTCCGCGTGCGAGCCGCCGAAGCCTCCACCCCGTCCAGAGAGTTGGAGGAACGGCCCCGATGTCGGCTCCGTCGTTCGCCGCCCCCCTGCCCCTCGGCGCCCCGCGCCGCGCCTGGCTCACCGACCTGCCCGTCCTGCTCGTCGCCGCCTTCTGGGGCGCCAGCTACCTCGCCGCCAAGGGCATCACCACCACCCACACGGTCGTCGCCGTCCTCGTCCTGCGGTTCGCGGTGGTGCTGCCCGTCCTCGTCGCCGCCGGATGGACCAGGCTCCGCGCCCTGACCGCCGCCCAGTGGCGCGGCGCCGGCACCCTCGGGCTCATCCTCGGCGGGATCTTCCTCCTGGAGACCTACGGCGTCGTCCACACCTCCGCCACCAACGCGGGCCTGATCATCAGCCTCACCATGATCTTCACCCCGCTCGCCGAGGCCGCCGTCACCGGCGTGCGCCCGACGCGCGCCTTCCTCACCGCCGCCGCGCTCTCCGTCACGGGCGTCGTCCTGCTCACCCAGGGCGGCGGCTTCACCGCCCCCTCGACCGGCGACCTGCTCATGCTGCTCGCCGCCCTCGCCCGTACCGTCCACGTCCTGGCCATGTCCCGGATCAAGGCGGTCCGCACGGCCGACTCGCTCTCCCTCACCACCGTCCAGCTCGGCTCCGCCGTCGCCGTGTTCGCCGTCCTCGCCGCCTTCCCCGGCACCGGCGCCTCCCCCTGGGCCACGGCCCTCGACTTCGGCCCGCGCGAGTGGGCCGGGCTGCTCTTCCTCTCCGTCTTCTGCACGCTCTTCGCCTTCTTCGTGCAGATGTGGGCCGTCCGCCGCACCTCCCCGTCCCGGGTCAGCCTCCTCCTCGGCACCGAACCCCTCTGGGCCGCCGCCGCGGGCATCGCCCTGGCCGGGGACCGCCCCGGCGCCCTCGGCCTCGCGGGCGCGGCCCTCGTCCTCGCGGGCACCGCCTGGGGCCGCCGCGCCGCCGACGGGGCCGACCGGCCCGGCAGGGCCCGCGAGGCCGACCGCCCGGGCAGGGCCCGCGAGGCCGACCGGTAGGTTCTCTCTCCATGTCCTCGTCAACACGGCCCTCGTCCACGCGCTCCCTCGTCCACACCAACGAGTTCAGGGCCCGCGCCCGCCGCACCCAGGGCTGGGGGATCCTCCTGCTCGCCGTCGCCGGCCTCCTCTGGATCTGGTGCGCCGTCCTCCTCGTCACCCCGTACGAGCAGAGCGACGGCGGCAGCCCCTGCCCCTCCCTCCTCACCAGCGAGTACGTCCACCAGGAGGACTGCGTCGAGTCGCGCGACTGGCCCGGTCTCGTCGCCCTCCTCGGCGGCTCCCTCCCCTTCGCCGTCGCCGGAGCCGCCCTCTACACCGGCGGCTCCGCCGCGCACCGGACGGCGGACTACCTCGCCGAGGTCACCCGCCTGGACTCCGCCGGCGCCTGAGACCACGGCTCAGGACAGCCCGGCCCCCGCTCAAGACAGCCCGACCCCCCGCTCAGGACTTCGGCACCCGGTCCGAGACGATCAGGACGACCCCGCCGAGCACCGCGATCACGATGTTGGCGAACAGCTCCCGCCCCTCCAGGAACCCCACGTTCTCCGTCAGGAGACGGGTCAGACTCATGAACCCGAACCAGCCGTCCGTCAGCTCCCGCACCACCCCGCACACACCGGCCAGGGCGATCACGAACCCGACGGTCTCCAGGAATCTCTTCATGTCCCGATCATGACCGGGGCGGGGGAGCGGCCGCGTCCGACCCCGGTCCACGCCCGCCGCTACCGAAGTATCGATCTCCGCGACTTCGGTAGCGACCCGGCCGCTCCCGCCCCTCCCCGGCGCCCCCGGCTGCGTACATTGCGAACATGACCCGCACGGACCGGCAGCGCTGGCTGTTCCCCTCCCACCTGGTCGAACCGGGCGGGAGCGGGGCGGCACGGCCCCGCCGCACCGTCCGCGACTGGATCGTGGACACCTCGCTCTTCCTGCTCGCGGCCCTCGTCGGCCTCGTCGCCGCCGACACCAGCGCGCAGTACACCAGCGAGACCGTCACCCTCCTCGACCAGCTCGCCGGCGGCCTCGCCTGCTGCGCGCTCTGGCTGCGCCGCCGGTGGCCGGCCGGGCTCGCGATCGGCCTCTCCCTGGTGAACCTGGTGGCCCCGGTCGCCGCCGGCGCCGTCCTCGCGAGCCTGTTCAGCGTCGCCGTGCGCCGCCCCTTCCGCGAGGTCGCCTGGATCGGGGCGCTGGCCGTGGCCACCTCGACCGCCCAGGCCTTCCTCCGGCCCGACCCCACCACCGGCCTCACGCTCTCGCTCGTCCTCGGCTTCGTCCTCATCCTGCTCGTCACCGCCTGGGGCATGCTCGTCCGCTCCCGGCGCCAGCTCGTCGAGGCCCTCAGGGAGCGCGCCCGCCGCGCCGAGGCCGAGGCCGAACTGCGCGCCGCCCAGGCCCAGCGGCTCGCCCGCGAGGCCATCGCCCGCGAGATGCACGACGTCCTCGCCCACCGCCTCACCCTGCTCAGCGTGCACGCCGGGGCCCTGGAGTTCCGGCCCGACGCCCCGCCCGAGCAGATCGCCCGCGCCGCCGGCGTCATCCGCGACAGCGCCCACGAGGCCCTCCAGGACCTCCGCGAGATCATCGGCGTCCTGCGCGCGCCCGACGAGGACGGCGAGGGGCACCGGCCCCAGCCCACCCTCGCCACCCTCCCCGCGCTGGTCGAGGAGTCCCGCGAGGCCGGCGCCGAGGTCGTCCTCGACACCACCGTCGACGACCCGGCCGCCGTCCCCGCCGCCACCGGCCGCACCGTCTACCGCATCGCGCAGGAGGGCCTCACCAACGCCCGCAAGCACGCCCCCGGCGCCCCCGTCACCGTCACCGTCCGCGGCCGCCCCGGCGAAGGCCTCACCGTCGAGGTCCGCAACCCGGCCCCCGCCGGGCCCGCCCCGCACGTCCCCGGCTCCGGCCAGGGCCTCATCGGGCTCACCGAACGCGCCGCCCTCGCCGGCGGCCGCCTCGCGCACGGACCGGCCCCCGACGGCGGCTTCGCCCTGTGCGCCTGGCTACCGTGGCCCCCATGACCATCCGGCTGATCATCGTCGACGACGACCCCCTGGTCCGCGCGGGCCTCACCCTCATGCTCGGCGGAGCCGACGACCTCGACATCGTCGGCGAGGGCTCCGACGGCCGGGACGTCCCCGAACTCGTCGCCCGGCACGCCCCCGACGTCGTCCTCATGGACATCCGCATGCCCCACGTCGACGGCCTCACCGCCACCGAACTCCTGCGCGCCCGGCCCGGCGCCCCCGAGGTCGTCGTCCTCACCACCTTCCACGCCGACGAGCAGGTCCTGCGCGCCCTGCGGGCCGGCGCCGCCGGCTTCGTCCTCAAGGACACCCCGCCCGCCGAGATCGTCGCCGCCGTCCGCCGGGTCGCCGCCGGCGACCCCGTCCTGTCCCCGGCCGTCACCCGCCAGCTCATGACCCACGTCGCGGGCCGGCCGGAGCAGCCCCGGCGCACCACGGCGGCCGACCGCCTCGCCGCACTCGCCGACCGCGAGCGGGAGGTGGCCGTCGCCGTCGGCCACGGCCGCTCCAACGCGGAGATCGCCGCCGGGCTGTACATGAGCGTGCCGACCGTCAAGACGTACGTCTCCCGGATCCTGGCCAAGCTCGGCCTCAACAACCGCGTCCAGATCGCCCTCCTCGTCCACGACGCGGGCCTCTTGGACGAGGAGCAGGGCGGCGCATAGGGCGCCCCTCGGAGGAGCACGCCCCCGGCGGCTCAGCCGGAGGCCGCCTCCACCCGTACCGGCCGCCCCTCCCGCCGCGAGCGCTCGCACGCCTCCGCGACCCGCAGCGCCGCCAGGGCCTCGCGCCCGTCGCACGGATTGGGGGCCGTGCCGCGCACGAGCCGTACGAAGGCGTCCAGCTCCGCCTCGTACGCCGGGGCGAACCGCTCCAGGAAGCCGGGCCACGGCTTCTCCGGCGCGGGCGGCCCCTGCGGCTCCACGGAGGTGAGCGGGGCGCGGTCGTCCAGGCCCACCCCGATCTGGCCCCGCTCGCCCGCCAGTTCCATCCGCACGTCGTACCCGGCGCCGTTGCACCGGGTCGCGGTCGCCGTCACCAGCGTGCCGTCGTCCAGGGTGAGGAGCGCGGCGGCCGAGGACACGTCCCCCGCCTCCCGGAACACCGCCGGACCCGCGTCCGAGCCCGTCGCGTACACCTCGACGACCTCGCGCCCGGTCACCCAGCGCACCGCGTCGAAGTCGTGCACCAGGCAGTCGCGGAAGAGGCCGCCGGAGAGCGGCAGGTACGCGGCGGGCGGCGGCTCCGGGTCCGAGGTCACCGCCCGTACGGTGTGCAGCCGGCCGAGCCGCCCCGACCGCACCGCCTCGCGGGCCGCCCGGTACCCGGCGTCGAAGCGGCGCATGAACCCCAGCTGGAGCTCCGTGCCCGCCGCCGCCACCGCGTCGAGCGCGGCGAGCGTCCCCGGCACGTCCAGCGCGATCGGCTTCTCGCAGAAGGCCGGCAGGCCCGCCCCGGCGGCCCGGGCGATCAGCTCCGCGTGCGCCGCCGTCGCCGAGGCGATCACCACCGCGTCCGGGGCGCTCCCGAGCAGCGCGTCCGCGTCCGGAACCGCCTCCGCCCCCAGCGCCTCCGCGACCCCGGCCGCCCGCGCGGGGTCCGCGTCCGCGACGACCAGGGACCCGACCTCCGGGTGGCGGGCCAGCACCCCCGCGTGGAAGCTCCCGATCCGTCCCGTACCGATGAGTCCGATGCGCATGGCCCCACCGTGGGGGCGGGCCCACCCCCTGTCAAGGCAGGTCAGGGCAGCAGGACACCACACCTTCCCGCCGCCCTTCCGCCGTCGGCTTCCCGTCCCCCGCACCCGGGACTACGCTCCCCCTTCGCGCCCCCGCGGCGGGCGACCCGACGGCCCCGGCGCCGGGCCCCGCGGCGAGCCGCCCGACCCGCATGACCGATACTGCAATGCACGCCTGCAACGCACGCAAAGGACACAAAGGAGGGCACGGCCTCGTGACCAGGCTTCGGACAGGAGGGGTACGCGCCGCCGTCGGCGCCGTGCTCGCACTCGCGCTGACCACGGCACTCGCCGGGTGCAGCAGCACCGGTGGCAAGCGGGCGGAGGACGCCCGCAAGGCCGCGCAGGCCCAGGGCAGGGCCGCCGTCGACACCCCCCGCTGGACCTTCGCGATGGTGACCCACTCGGGTGACGGCGACACCTTCTGGGACATCGTCCAGAAGGGCGCCCAGCAGGCCGCCGTCAAGGACAACATCAACTTCCTCTACGCCCACAGCGACGAGGCGCAGCAGCAGGCGCAGCTGGTCGACTCGTACATCGCCAAGGGCGTCGACGGCCTGATCGTGACCCTCGCCAAGCCCGACGCCATGAAGGCCGCCGTCGAGAAGGCCGTCAGGGCCGGCATCCCGGTGATCACCGTGAACTCCGGCGCCGAGCAGTCCAAGGCCTACGGCGCCCTCACCCACATCGGCCAGGACGAGACCGTCGCCGGCGAGGCCGTCGGCGAGGAGCTCGACAAGCGGGGGAAGAAGAAGGCGCTCTGCGTCCTGCACGAGCAGGGCAACGTCGGCCACGAGCAGCGCTGCGCCGGAGCGAAGAAGACCTTCGGCGGCGAACTCGTCAACCTGTACGTCGACGGCACCAACATGCCCGACGTGAAGGCCTCCATCGAGGCCAAGCTCCAGGCCGACAAGGACGTCGACGCCGTCGTCACCCTCGGCGCCCCCTTCGCCGACACCGCCGTCCAGGCCGCGAAGAGCGCCGGCAGCAAGGCCGAGATCGACACCTTCGACCTCAACGCCAAGGTCGCCACCGCCCTCAAGGCCGGCACCCTCGGCTTCGCCGTCGACCAGCAGCCCTACCTCCAGGGCTACGAGGCCGTCGACCTGCTCTGGCTGTACCGCTACAACGCCGACGTCCTCGGCGGCGGCAAGCCGGTCCTCACCGGCCCCCAGATCATCACCAAGGAGAACGCCGCCGACCTCGTCGCCTACGCGGATCGGGGCACCCGATGAGCTCCACCGCCCCGCCGTCCGGCATCGACCACGTCGACGAACGCCTGCTGCGCACGACCCCGCTGAAGAAGCTGCTCGCCCGCCCCGAGCTGGGCTCGGTCGTCGGCGCCGCCGCCGTCTTCGTCTTCTTCGCGGTCTTCGCCGACAGCTTCCTGCGCGCCTCCAGCCTCGGCACCGTCCTCTACGCGGCCTCCACCATCGGCATCATGGCCGTCCCCGTCGCCCTGCTGATGATCGGCGGCGAGTTCGACCTCTCCGCCGGCGTCATGGTCACCAGCTCCGCGCTGGTCTCCTCGATGTTCAGCTACCAGATGACGGCGAACGTCTGGGTCGGCGTCGGCGTCTCGCTGCTCGTCACCCTGGCGATCGGCGTCTTCAACGGCGTCATGCTGACCCGCACCAAGCTGCCCAGCTTCATCATCACGCTCGGCACCTTCCTCATGCTGACCGGCCTGAACCTCGGCCTCACCAAGCTGATCAGCGGCACCGTCTCCACCAAGACCATCGCCGACATGGAGGGCTTCCCCGCCGCCCGCAAGCTCTTCGCCTCGCAGCTCACCCTCGGCGGGGTCGAGCTCAAGGTCACCATCCTGTGGTGGTTCGGCCTGGTCGCCCTCGCCACCTGGATCCTGCTCCGCACCCGCTTCGGCAACTGGATCTTCGCCGTCGGCGGCGGCGCCGACGCGGCCCGCGCGGTCGGCGTCCCCGTCCACCGCACCAAGATCGGCCTCTACGCGGGCGTGGCCTTCTGCGCCTGGATCTCCGGCCAGCACCTGCTCTTCTCCTTCGACGTCGTCCAGTCGGGCGAGGGCGTCGGCAACGAGCTGATCTACATCATCGCGGCCGTCATCGGCGGCTGCCTGATCACCGGCGGGTACGGCTCGGCCATCGGCTCGGCGGTCGGCGCCCTGATCTTCGGCATGACCAGCAAGGGCATCGTGTACGCCGAGTGGAACCCGGACTGGTTCAAGTTCTTCCTGGGCGCGATGCTGCTGCTCGCCACGCTCCTGAACGCCTGGATCCGCAAGCGCGTGGAGGCCACCAAGTGACGACCGCGACCGCGCCCCTCGTCGAGCTGGACGACGTCAGCAAGTACTACGGCAACATCCGCGCCCTCGAAGGGGTCTCCCTGGAGGTCCGCGCGGGCGAGATCACCTGCGTCCTCGGCGACAACGGCGCCGGCAAGTCCACCCTCATCAAGATCGTCGCCGGGCTGCACCGGCACGACGCCGGGACCTTCCGCATCGAGGGCGAGGAGGTCACCCTGGCCAACCCGCGCGACGCCCTCGACCGGGGCATCGCCACCGTCTACCAGGACCTCGCCGTCGTCCCGCTCATGCCGGTCTGGCGGAACTTCTTCCTCGGCTCCGAGCCGACCAAGGGCAGGGGGCCGTTCAAGCGGCTCGACGCCGCACTCATGCGGACCACCACCCGCGAGGCCCTGCTCCGCATGGGCATCGACCTGCGCGACGTCGACCAGCCCATCGGCACCCTCTCCGGCGGCGAGCGCCAGTGCGTCGCGATCGCCCGCGCCGTCCACTTCGGCGCCAAGGTCCTCGTCCTCGACGAGCCGACCGCCGCCCTCGGCGTCAAGCAGTCCGGGGTCGTCCTGAAGTACGTGGCCGCCGCCCGCGACCAGGGCCTCGGCGTGGTCCTCATCACCCACAACCCCCACCACGCCCACCTCGTCGGCGACCGCTTCGTCCTCCTCAAGCGGGGCGTCATGGCCGGCAGCCACACCAAGGGCTCCGTCACCCTGGACGAGTTGACCCGGCAGATGGCCGGCGGCAGCGAGCTGGAGGACCTGCGCCACGAGCTGGAGCGCCCCTCCGCCACGTGACGCGGCCCTCCCCGTCGTCACGGTCCCCGGACACCCCGCCTGGCAGAATCGGAGCCGATGAGTACCTACCGTGACCTCGCCCACCGCGGCTCCGCCCGCGGCACCGTGCTGCGGACCGTGGGGACCCGGGAACGGCGCTCCCACCTGACGGCCCCCCGGGTGCCGACCGTCGGCATCGACATCGGCGGCACGAAGGTGATGGCCGGAGTGGTCGACGCCGACGGCAACATCCTGGAGAAGATCCGCACGGAGACCCCGGACAAGTCCAAGAGCCCCAAGGTGGTCGAGGACACCATCGTGGAACTGGTCCTGGACCTCTCCGACCGGCACGACGTGCACGCCGTCGGCATCGGCGCGGCCGGCTGGGTCGACGCCGACCGCGCCCGGGTCCTCTTCGCCCCCCACCTGGCCTGGCGCAACGAGCCCCTGCGCGACGCCCTCCAGGGCCGCCTCGCCGTCCCCGTCATGGTCGACAACGACGCCAACACCGCCGCCTGGGCCGAGTGGCGCTTCGGCGCCGGACGCGGCGAGGACCACCTCGTCATGATCACCCTCGGCACCGGCATCGGCGGCGCCATCCTGGAGGACGGCCAGGTCAAGCGGGGCAAGTACGGCGTCGCCGGCGAGTTCGGCCACATGCAGGTCGTCCCCGGCGGCCACCGCTGCCCCTGCGGCAACCGCGGCTGCTGGGAGCAGTACAGCTCGGGCAACGCGCTCGTCCGCGAGGCCCGCGAGCTGGCCGCCGCCGACTCCCCGGTCGCGTACAACATCATCGAGCGGGTCAAGGGGAACGTCCCCGACATCACCGGCCCGCTCATCACCGAGCTGGCCCGCGAGGGCGACGCCATGTGCGTCGAACTGTTCCAGGACATCGGCCAGTGGCTCGGCGTCGGCATCGCCAACCTCGCCGCCGCCCTCGACCCCTCCTGCTTCGTCATCGGCGGAGGCGTCTCCGCCGCCGACGACCTCCTCATCGGCCCCGCCCGCGACTCCTTCCGCCGCCACCTCACCGGCCGCGGCTACCGCCCCGAGGCCCGGCTCGTCCGCGCCCAGCTCGGCCCCGAGGCCGGCATGGTCGGCGCCGCCGACCTGGCCCGGCTCGTCGCCCGCCGCTTCCGCCGCGCCAACCGGCGCCGCGTCGAGCGGTACGAGCGGTACGAGCGCTACGCCCAGGCCCTGCGCAGCGGCACCTCCGTCCGGGCCGCCCGCACCCCCGAGGACCCGCCCGCATGATCCCGACCGCCCCGCCCCGACCGCCCCGCCCGCCCCGGGAGAGGATGCCCGAGGACCGCCGGCACATGATCCGCCGCCGCTGGCTGACGGCCGTCATCATCGTGCTCCTCGTCGGCATCCCCGCCGGCTACCTCGTCATCTCCGCCGGGCAGAGCCGCGACAGCGGCCGCGACAAGGAGCGCGAGTCCTCGGTGGTCGGCCTCCAGGACAACTGGCCCTCCCTGATGAAGCGCCGGGTCTTCGAGGTCCCGATCCCCTCCGGCGCCTGGGAGGTCGCGTACTACGAGACCAGCAACTGGAGGACGAGCCGGCTGTACGTCCGGTTCTCGACGACCGCCGCCGGCCTCGACACCTTCCTCGCCGAGTCCGGCGCCGCCCGCTCCCAGCTCACCCCGGGCCGGATCACCATCGGCGAACGCGACCGCTCCATCGCCGCCTGGACCTTCCAGGGCGGCCCGACCTGGTCGGGCACCACCGTCACCCGCGAGGAGCCCCGCCCGACCACGGACATCACGGTCGACCTCACGGAACCGGCCTTCCCCCGGGTGTACGTGGTCTCCACGACGAGCCCCTGAGCCGGGAGAACGCTCCCTCCACGCCCCCGGAAGCCCCCTGGCCGGAGCGAAGCGCCCGTGGTAGACCGGACCGTCCGCCGCAGTCGCCCCCGGGAGGTCCCCATGCGCCGCCTCGCCGTCTTCCTCGCCTCCTCCGACGGGCACGACCCGGCGTACGCCGCACTCGCCGCCGCCGTCGGCACCGACCTGGCCCGGCGAGGGATCGGCCTCGTCTACGGCGGCGGCCGCACGGGCCTGATGGGCGTCCTGGCGGACGCGGCCCTGAAGGCGGGCGGCGAGGTCGTCGGCGTCATCCCGCGCAGCATGATCGAACGGGAGTGGGCGCACGAGGGGGTGACGGAGCTGGTCGTCTGCGACACGATGCACGAGCGCAAGGCGATCATGGCCGACCGCGCGGACGCCTTCGCCGCCCTGCCCGGCGGCCTCGGGACCCTGGAGGAGATCTTCGAGGTGTGGTCGTGGCGCCAGCTCGGCTTCCACGCCAAGCCCGTCGGCCTCCTCGACGCCGGAGGCTTCTGGACCCCGCTGCTCGCCGCCCTGCGCTCCATCTCCGCCACGGGGTTCCTCGCCGCCCCCACCCTGGACGACCTCGCCGTCGCCTCCGACCTGCCCGGCCTCCTGGAGGCACTGGAGGAACGACTGCACGACGCCCACCGGCCCGCACACGGCGCTTAGGGGCTGTCCGGGCGTCTTCCGGTGCGGCCGGTTCCGGGCCGGGTACAGGGGAGGGACAGCCACCCGTGGCCCCAGGAAGGGCGCCCCCATGCTCATCGATCTGACAGGACGGACCGCTCTGGTCACCGGCTCCACCCAGGGGATCGGCGCCGCGATCGCCACGGGCCTGGCCCGCGCGGGGGCCCGCGTGGGCGTCAACGGGCGCACCGGGGAGCGGGTGGAGCGGGCCGTCGCGGAGATCCGCGCCGAGGTCACGGGCGCGGACCTGGTCCCCGTGGTCGCCGACGTCGCGAGCGAGGAGGGCGCGCGCCGCGCCGCGGAGGCGCTGCCCCGGGTGGACGTCCTGGTGAACAACCTCGGCATCTTCGGGGAGGCCGACCCGCTGGAGATCGGCGACGACGAGTGGCGGCGCTACTTCGAGGTGAACGTCCTCGCGGCGGTGCGGCTGATCCGCCGGTACCTGCCCGGCATGACCGAGCGCGGCTGGGGGCGGGTGCAGAACATCGCGAGCGACTCGGCCGTGGCGATCCCCGCCGAGATGATCCACTACGGCATGTCCAAGACCGCCCTCCTGGCGGTCACGCGCGGCTTCGCCAAGCAGGCGGCGGGCAGCGGCGTCACCGTCAACTCGGTCGTCGCGGGCCCCACGCACACGGGCGGCGTCGAGGACTTCGTGTACGAGCTGGTGGACCGCTCCCTGCCCTGGGACGAGGCCCAGCGCGCGTTCATGCGCGAGTACCGGCCGCAGTCGCTGCTGCAGCGGCTCATCGAGCCGGAGGAGATCGCCGCCATGGTGGTCTACCTCGCCTCCGACCACGCCTCCGCCACCACCGGGGGCGCCCTCAGGGTCGACGGCGGGTACGTCGACTCCATCCTGCCGTAGCGGCGGACCGGGTGAACGGGACCCCCGAGCCCCGTTCACCCGGTCCTACTGCTGGGCGATGTCGGCCTGCCGCATCGAGGCGACGGCGTCGGCGACGCTGCCGTGGTAGAGGCCGAGCTCGGGGCCGGAGACGGAGGCGCCGGCGCCGAGGGGGAAGGAGCGGGTGTCGGCGTTGGGCATGTGGGACGGGCTGACGAGGACGTTCATCTCGTCGATGCCCTTGGCACCGGCCTTCCCGCCGGGGTTGAGGTCGAGCACCGCGTACGCCTTCGTGCCCGCGAGCAGGGCGTGGTTCGGGCCGCCGATCCCGCTGGGGACCAGCGGGCGGAGGCTGTTGCTCCGGTCGGCGGAGGAGGAGTCACCGAGGGCGACGGCCGGCAGGAGGTCCAGGCCGCAGGCGCTCGCGCCCTTGTTGGCGACCTCGATGATCCGCCGCGTCCCCTCCTGACGCACGTTCAGGGAGAGTTGCGTCATCGCGCAGGGGTGCTTGTAGGCGTACGCCTCGGTGTTGTTCGCCGACCCGCCGCCGTTCGGCTTCTGCGACGCCTCCGGCGCCTGCGAGGACTCGGGAGCCTTCGGCGCCTCCGAGGGGCTCCCGTCCGACGGCGCTCCGGTGGCGGCGGGACCGGTGGCGGCGGGACCGGAGGCGGTCGTGTCCGGCCCGGTCGTGGGCGTGGCGGCGGCCTGGTCGTCGCCGTTGCAGGCGGTCAGGCTCAGGACCAGGGCGGCGGTGGTGACGGCGAGAAGAGCGCGGTGCCGGTGACGGACACGCATGGTGGACCCCCGTGAAACGGGTGAGGCGACAACTGCATTGCACGGTCAGTCCACCATCGGACGCGAGGTCGACACCAGGAAGTCCCACCGGCGGAAGTAGGCTCCTGATCACTTCTGCCGGACCGTGCGCCGATGCCGCCGCCATCTTGTCCACCCCATCTCGCCCGGGAGACCCGCACCATGAGCACCGCCGACACCGCCCGCGGAGAGTTCGCCTCGCTGCTGAGCGTCCTGCGGAGGCGTGCCGGGCTCAGCCGGGAAGAGCTCGCGCACCGGGCCGGGGTGAGCGTGCGGGCGCTGGCCGACATGGAGCGCGGACGGACCCGGGGCCCGCAGCGCCGTACGGTGGCCGCCCTGGTGGCGGCGCTCGCGCCCGCCGGGGCCGAGGCGGAGGCGCTGGAGCGGGCCGCCGCCGCGGGCCGGCCCCGACCGAAGCAGGCCCCCCTGGCGCAGGCCGGGCTGCGACTGCCGCGCGACGTAAGGGACTTCACCGCCCGGCAGGCGGACCTCGACCGGCTGCGGGCGCTGGCCGAGGACACCGACGCCGGGGTCCCGCCGGTGGTCCTGGTCACGGGCCAGCCGGGGCTGGGCAAGACGGCCTTCGCGGTACGGGCGGCGCACGCCCTCGCGGACCGCTACCCGGACGGGCGGTTCGCCGTGGACCTGCGCGGCACGCGGGCGGACCCGGCCGAGCCGCGCGAGGTCTTGGGGACGCTGCTGCGCGCGTGCGGGGTCGCCGAGGCCGCCGTTCCGCAGGACACCGGGGGCCGGGCCGACCTGTTCAGGACCGTGGTCGAGGACCGGCGGGTGCTCCTCCTCCTCGACGACGCCGCCGACGAGGAACAGATCCGGCCCCTGCTGCCCGCCACGGGGAGCGCGCTGACCCTGGTCACCAGCCGCAACGCCCTCACCGGCCTCGAAGGCGCCCACCGCCTCGCGCTCGGGCTGCTGCGCCGCGAGGAGTCCGTCGCCCTGCTCGGCCGGATCATCGGCCCGGACCGGGTGGCGGCGGAGGCGCAGGCGGCACGCGATCTGACCGACCTGTGCGGGCAGTTGCCGCTGGCGGTGCGGATCGCCGCCCAGCGACTGGCGGCCCGCCCGCAGGAACGGCTCGCCAAGCTCGCCGCCCTCCTCGCCGACGAGGAGCGCCGGCTCGACGTCCTGCGGGCCGGGGACCTCCAGGTGCGGGCCGCCTTCGCCCTCTCGTACGGGCAGTTGGACCCGCAGGCACGGCGGGTGCTGCGGCGCTCCACGCTGGCCGCGGGCCCCGACTTCTCCCCCCGGACCGCCGCGCTGCTGGCGGGAACGACGCTGCGGCAGGCCGAACGGTGCGCGGAGGAGCTGGCCGACCGGGGGCTGCTGCTGCCGGACCCGGCCGCCGAGCGCTACCGCTTCCACGACCTGCTGCGCCTGTTCGCCGCCGAGCTGCTGGCCGAGGACGACCCCGCCGAACTCGCCCGGGCCCAGGGGGAGACCGCCCGCTGGACGCTGGCCCGGGCCGGCGCCGCCGCGCTCCACTTCGACCCCGAGCGCCCGCCCGTCGGCGACCCCGACGCGGCCACCGCGCCCCACGGGCCCGAAGAGGCGCGCGCCTGGCTGGAGGCGGAGCGGGCGCAGTGGCTGGACGCCCTGCACCGGACCCTCGCGGACGGGCACCACCGGGAGGTCCTGGACGCGGCGGAGGCCATGCACTGGTTCTCGGACCGCGTCCAGCACTGGGAGCAGTGGGCGGAGGTGTTCCGCTGCTCGGTGGCCGCCGCCCGGGCCCTGGGCAGTCGGCGCGACGAGGCCGTGCACCTCAACTACCTGGCCTGGGCGTACAACCTGTGCGTCCACGACCCCCACGCGGGCCTGGCGACGGCCCGCGAGGCGCTGGCCGCGGCGCGCGAGACGGGCGACCTCCTCCAGGCCGGCTGGGCCCACGGCTACGGCGCGGGGGCGCTGCACCGCCTCGGCCGGGCCGAGGAGGCGGTGGCGGGTCTTGAGGCCTCCGCGGCCTGCCACCGGGAGAACCCGGCGCCGCAGGCCCGGCTGGCGGAGCTGTCGACGCTCAACGCGCTGGGCGCGCAGCTGCGTTCCATGGGGCGGGCCGAGGAGGCCCTGGCCGTCCACCGGCGCGGCGAGGAGCTGTGCCGGGCCGGGATCCCGGGCCAGTCGGCGGACTTCCTGGCGCTGTTCCGGGCCGGCACGCTCCACCAACTCGGCCAGGACCTGGGCGAGCTGGCCCGCTGGGCGGAGGCCGAGCCGCTGCTGCGCCGCGCCCTGGAAAGCTTCGAGGCGGCCGGCATGACCGCGTGGAGCGAGCCGGCCCGCCTCGACCTGGGCATCGCGCTGCGCCGCCTCGGCCGCGGGGCGGAGGCCCGTACGACACTGGAGGCCGCCCGCCGCGGCCTCGCCGAACAGAACCACCCCCGACGGGCGGAAGCCGACCGGGAACTGACGGAATCCACCGCTTCCGGCGCCTGACTCCGCGAACGCCCGCGCCGCACCGCGTCCGGTCGTGGCCGCATCCGACCGCACCGTGTCCGCCCGTGCCCGCGTCCGGATGATCAAGAAGTGCCGCGAAGGCCTTAAGCTACTCGTCGGTAATCGGGGGGAGCGTCGCCATCGCACGCCCTCCCGGGGGAACTCGGGACGCGGGACACGCCGGACGGACCATCCGGTGGCGCCGCGTCCTCCGGCACAGGACGTACATGAACCACCGTTCAGGATTGAGATCCGTTTCCTTCCTCCTCCTGCTCAGCCTCTTCGTGACGCTCGGCATGGGCAAGGAGAGTGCGGTCGCCGCACAGAGCATCCGCGTCGCCGCCGCGGAGAAGGAGCTCGCCCGCGCCGAGGCGCGGCTCGACACCGACCGGCTCGCCTCCATCGTCAAGAGCGCGGTCGCCGTTTCCGGCTGCGGCAAGCTGTCGCTCCTGGAGAAGCCCGCCTGCTACCGCGACTTCGCGGGGAAGGCCGTCAAGGTCGGCGCGGGCATCGGCATGTTCGCCTACGGCATCCACCACCTCCACAAGGACACCGTCGACCACTTCGGCACGGTGAAGAAGGAGGCCGCCGGCTTCAAGGAGCTGAAGGAGGCCTTCGAGCAGGACCCGACCACCATCGCGGACCCCGAGTACCGCAAGGAGGTCGAGAACCGGATCCGCGCGGTCGCCGCCGGCGCGCAGACCGACATCGACAAGCTGATCCAGGACGTCCTGGAGACGATCGAGACCATCCTGGTCATGATCCAGCTCACGATGATGCTGATCCAGCTCGTCCTGATGCTGGCGAGCATCGTGGGCGACCCGAAGTTCCAGAAGGCGGTCGACGGCATCAAGGGCGGCCTCGACGGCATCAACAAGGCGCTCGACGACATCAACGCCGGCTTCGCGCAGATGAACCGCGGCCTGAACACGATGAACGACGCCGTCGACGACATCAACCGCTCGCTCGGCTCCATGAACAAGTCCATCGCCAAGGCCAACCAGGGCATGGACCAGCTCAACCGGGGCATCGGCGACGCCAACAAGGCCGTGGACGACATGAACAAGGTCGTCCCCGCGATCAAGAAGGCCGCCGAAGGCCTCCGCGAGGTGCCCGCCTTCGACTTCGACTTCTCCGACCTCGGCAAGACCTGGAGCGACGGCTCCTCCGGCCTGGACGAGGAGGAGCAGCAGCGCCGCATGTCCCTCCTGCTCGGTCTGCTGCCGGGCATCGGCGACGGCAAGGGCGTCATCGAGGCCGTCACCGGCAAGGACCTGATGACCGGCGAGCACCTCGACGCCTTCGACCGGGGCCTCGGCTCCCTCGCCGTACTGCGCTGGCTCAAGCTCGGCGGCAAGCTCGTCCCGGACGACATCAGGAACGTGCGCAAGGGCGACGTGGTCTTCACGTGCAACAGCTTCCCGGCCGGCACGCCGGTGCTGATGGCGGACGGCTCGCACAGGCCGATCGAGGACGTACGCGCCGGTGACCTCGTCCTGGCCACCGACCCGGGCGGCGACGTCGAGCTGACGGTGCCGCGACCGGTCCAGTCGGTGCCGTTCACCTCCTCGTCCACGGACAAGGCGTTCGTCCGCCTGACCGTGACCACCGGCGAGGGCGACTCCCGCGGCTCGGGCACCGTCACCTCCACCGCCGACCACCGCTACTGGCTGCCCGAGCGCGGAGACTGGGTCCCGGCGGGCGAACTGGAGCCCGGGGACCGCCTGCGGACCCCGGAGGGCGGGTCCGCGACGGTCGCCGCCACCGACCGCGGCGACGAGCGGCAGGACACGTACGACCTCGACGTCAGCGGAATCGACAGCTACTACGTCCGGGTCGGCACCGAGGACGTCCTGGTCCACAACTGCACCGACCTGGCCCGCGCCGAACGGATGTTCCCGGGCGTCGCCCACACCCTGGACGAGCACGTCAACGTGACCCTCCAGCAGATGCGCGCCCTGGCGGTCAGGAAGACCGAGAAGATCGGGAAGCCCACGCCCAACAGCCGTTGGTCGAGCGCGGACCTCGCCCAGAAGGCGGTCAACCAGGTCGTCGACGAGAACAAGGCCCGCATCGAGAAGTGGGTGAGGGAATCCGGCAAGCCCGGAAAGCCCCAGCAGCTCACGCTGACCGGCTCGTACGGGACCGGGTCGCTCGGTGACAGCATGGACCACCTGGGCAACCACAGCGCCACGACGAGCAACAAGTTCAAGGTGACGCTGGCCATCAAGAAGGGCCACAAGCCCGGCGGCTTCTACGTCCTGACCGCCTACCCGCTGTAAGAAGGAGCAGTTCCGTGCACGACCCCGAAGCCCGGCACGAGTGGGTGGACTTCGACTTCGGCGCCACCGCGCTGGGCTCCTCCTTCCATCGCGACTGGAGCGACTACGCCGACGACGCGCTGGACCACATCGCCCGGCGGTACGGCTCGGAGGGCGATCCGGCCCCCCTCCTGCTGCTCGTCGAAGACCTCCTGCGGCTGAGGGACTCCGGCCTCGGCGGCGAGGAGATCGCGCTGCTGTGGGAGGCCACGGACATGTCACTCGGCGCGCCGGGAACCCCGGGCAAGGAGCGCGAGTGGCTCCAGGAGGTGGTGTCCTTCGTCGTTCCGGTCGCCCGGTCGCGCGGCGCCTCGGCCTCCTCCTGCTCGGCCTTCCCGGCGTGCGTGCCCGACGGCACCTCGCCGGCGGCGATCGAGCACCGGAGGCTGACGGCGGACGTGGTGGAGCTGGTCGGGACGCTCGACCAGCAGCGGCCCTGGAGCCACGTGCCGTTGGCGGCGATGCGGGGCGCGCTGGTGCGCTGCGCGGAGGAGGTCTGCGCGGAACTGGCGTTCCGCTTCCTGCTGCACGCCGCGAACGGGTACTGGTCGCGGCTGGCGCCGGAGACGTACGACCGGCTGGAGCGCCTCGGCACGGCGTTCGGGTACGGCCCGCACGTGGTCGACGCGATCCGTCACCTCGTCGACTGAGACGCGGAGGAACACGCCCCCGCCTCCGGGGCGGCCGACCCGGCCGCCCCGGAGCGGTTCGAGGGGCCGGACGCCGCCACGGGTCGTCTCAGTCCTCCAGGGCCCGGGCGATGTCGGTCCTGGCGGCGACGTGCAGTTTGGCGAGGATGTGCTCGACGTGGGTGTCGACGGTCCGCTTCGAGATGACCAGCCGACCGGCGATCTCGCGGTTGGACAGGCCTCGCGCGGCCAGGGAGGCCACCTCGCGTTCACGCGGCGTGAGACGGGTCGCCCCCGCGTCGTCCTCGCGGGCGCCGTGCGCGGCCGGTGGCCGGGGCGGTTCGTCGGTGTCGGCGCGCACGGCCTGGAGGACCTCGTCGCCCGACATGCGCGCACCGTAGCGGTACCAGCGCTCGAAGGCCGCGGCACCGAGTTCGGCGCGGACGGTGGTGGTCACCGTGTCCTGGTGCTCCAGCAGCGAGGGCAGCATGCCGATGGGATCGCTGCCCAGTTTGCGCGCGCTCTGCGCGTAGCCGAGCAGCCATGCGGCCCGGAGGTGGCGCTTCCTCGCGTGGGCGTGCCAGGCCAGACCGAGGCAGCACAGGGCGGCGACGAGCACGTCGCCGATGTCGCTGATCGCTTCCAGGGCTTCGCGGAGAACGGGGGCGCTGTCGTCGGCGCGCCCCTCGAGCCAGAGGATGATGCCTTGGACGGCCAGCGTGGTTCCGTAGAGCTGGCGCTCGCCGGTGTCCCCCAGGCGGTCGAGGTTGTCCTGGCACCACGCCAGGGCGCCGGCGGAGTCGCCGAGGGCGGCTTTCAGCAGTGCGCCTTCGGACCGGGTCACGGACAGGCCCAGGAGGTCGTCGGTCTCGACGAGGCGCCGGTACCCCCGCTCCCACTCCGCGAGACCCTCTTCGACCTCGCCGCGCAGCACCCGCATGGCCCCCAGGTTCGGTGCGGCGAGCAGCCGGACCCGTTGCTCGCCGCAGCGCCCGGCGACTTCCCACGCCTGGGTGAAGTACGGGGGCGCGTGCGTCAGGTCGCCGCTCCACACGGCGAGCACCCCGGCCATGAGCAGCCCCCAGGCGCGGGGCGCGCAGTCGTCGGGAGTGGCCCGCAGGCCCTGCTCGATCCAGTACCGCCCTTCGGACTGTGTTCCGGTCGCCCGCCAGTAGGGGGCGAGCTGCGCCGCGAGCGACAGGCCCTGCGGGGCTCGTCCGGGAGTGTCGATGGCGTACTGCAGGGCTGTGCGGATGTCGGCGAGCTCTCTGCGGAACGACCGGTGCAGTTCGATCTGCTCATCGGTGAGCAGCCGGTCCCACAGGCGCTCTCCCAGCTGCCGGTAGAGGAGGAAGTGGCGTTCGTGGGCCTCTCCGCCGCCCCCGTGTTCGGCCAGCCGTTCGGCTCCGTAGGCGCGCAGGGTGTCCAGCATGCGGTATCCGGCGGTGTCCGCGCCTTCCCGGTGGACGATCGATTTGTCGACGAGACCGCTCAGAACGCCGAGGACGTCTTCGGCGGGCAGGGAGGGATCCGCGCACGCGCGCTCGGCGGAAGCCAGGGTGAACGGGCCGGTGAAGACCGACAGCCTCGCCCACAGCAGCCGTTCCTCGTCGGTGCACAGCTCGTACGACCAGTCGATCGCCCTGCGCAGGGTGTGGTGCCGTTCGGGTTCGGTGTGCCGCACGCCCGTCAGGACGCTGAACCGCTCCCCGAGCCGGGCCGTGAGGTGGTCCAGGGGGACGGCCCTGAGCCTGACCGCGGCCAGCTCCAGGGCCAGCGGGAGCCCCTCCAGCGTTTCGACCAGGGCCGAGACCTCCTTCCGGTTGTCGTCGGTCACCGTGAAGTCCGGGGCGGAGGCGAGGGCCCGCTGCTCGAAGAGCGCCATGGCGTCGGCGGGGGGAAGCGGACCGATCGTGACGCAGAGCTCCCCGGGTGTGTCGAGGGGCTGCCGGCTGGTGGTCAGCACGCACACGTCCGCCGCCTCCCGCATCAGCACGTCGCACAGCGTGGCGCAGGCATCGACGAGATGTTCGCAGGTGTCCAGCACGATCAGCAGTTCACGGTCCCGCAGATGTCCCACGAGGGCGTCCAGCGGCGTCAGGCCGGGTTGCTCGGGCAGGCCGAGGGCGGCGGCGAGCGTGGCGGGGAGGAGCTCCGCATCGCGCAGCGCCGACAGTTCCGCGAGCCAGACCCCGTCGGGGAACCGCTGCCGGAGGGAGCCCGCCGCGCGCAGGGCGATACGGCTCTTGCCCACGCCGCCCGGCCCCGTCAGCGTCACCAGAGACGTCCGGTCGAACGCGTCGACGACGGCGGCGACCTCTTCCGCCCTGCCGACGAAACTGGTCCGCTCCGCGGGCAGCTTCCCGCCACGACGCTGACCGAATGCGAACCCCATGTGCGGCTACCCCGTCGTGCGTGCCCGTTGTGTGTTCGTTGCGTGCCGTGGCGACTCACCGTAGGACATGAGAAGGCGGCGCGCCGCCCGGACGACGCCGCTGTACCCCGAGGTGGCACGGGTACGGGCGGGTCGTGCCCGGCATCGACGGGACACGGCGGAAGGCGGCGGAGGGCTCAGCCGAGGATCTCCGTGATGCCCTTCCGGTAGGAGGTGATGGCGAAGTCGGGGAAGCGCTTCATGAACTTGGAGGCGTCGAAGACGTTGTCACCGCGGTAGCGCGGCAGCAGTTCCTTGACCTCTCCGAGTGGTTTGACGAAGCGGCCGCCGAGGGTGAAGACGGCCAGGGGCAGCACGGTGTGGCGGATCCGGCGGCCGGTGACCTCTTCGGCCACCTGGATGAGCTGGGCGTAGGTGAGGCGGTGGGGGTCGACGGGCAGGTGCCAGGTCTGGCCGTAGGCGTCGGGGGTGTTGCCGATCAGGGCCATGGCCCGGCCGGCGTCCGGCGTCCAGATCAGGGAGCGGACGGTCTTCGCGCTGACGGGGACGAAGGGCTTCTTGCCGGCCTTGATGCGGTCGAAGACGAGCGAGTTGGTCAGGCTCTTGGTCTTTCCCGGGCCGTAGAACTCCGGTGCCCGGCAGATGACGGCCCCGACCTTCCCCGCCCGCATCGCCTCCAGCAGCGTCGTCGCGATCTCGGCGCGCACCCGGCCCTTGCGGCCGTTCGGCGCGAAGGCGGTCGCCTCGGTCTGCGGGGTGGTGGTGCCGGGGTACATGTAGGTGTTGTCGAAGAAGACGAGTTTGGTGCCGTGCTCGGCGCAGGCGTCGATGACGTTGCGCATCATGACGGGGAACTGCCGTTCCCACAGCTCGGAGTCCATGGGCAGGCCCACGGTGAGGTAGGCGACCTCGCTGCCCGCGACGGCCCGGTCCGTGGCCTCGGGGTCGGTCAGGTCGGCCTTGACGAGCTGGTCGGTGTCGTGGATCTTCGCCGGATGGCGGCTGACCAGCCGGATGTCGTGGGTGAAGCCGCGGTACAGCTCGCGGGTGAGCTCTTCGCCGATCGGGCCGTTGGCGCCCAGAACCGTGTGCATGGCAGGGGTCGCTCCTTCGTGTCTACTTGATGCCCGGCAGGCGCTTGAGGACCTTCAGGCCCGCGGTGACGAGGCGGGCGTAGCGGGCGGGGTCGATGCCGTCGGGTGCGCCGACCGGGATCACGCGCTCGACGGCGATGGTCTGGGACTCGGTGTACTTCAGGATGCCGTGCTCGCCGTGGCGTCGGCCCAGGCCGGAGGCCTTCATGCCGCCCATGGGTGCGTCGACCGAGCCCCACGCCGCGGCGTAGGCGTCGTTGACGTTGACGGTTCCGGCCTGCAGGCGTGCCGCGACCCGCCGCCCGCGGCGCTCGTCGCCGGTCCACACGCTGAAGTTCAGGCCGTACTCGCTGTCGTTGGCCCTGGCGACGGCCTCGTCCTCGTCCGCCACGCGGTACAGGGAGACGACGGGCCCGAAGGTCTCGTGCGCGTACACCTCCATCGTGTCGTCGACGTCGGTGAGGATCGTCGGCTCGTAGAAGAACGGGCCGAGGTCCGGGCGGTGCCTGCCCCCGGTCAGGACGGTGGCTCCCTTGGACCTCGCGTCCTCGACGTGGCGGATCACGGTGTCCAGCTGCTTCTGGGAGACCAGTGATCCCATGTCCCCCGAGTAGTCGATGGCCGGCGACAGCTTCATCGCCCCGGTCGCCGCGACGAACTTGCGGACGAACTCGTCCCAGAGCGTGCCCGGGACGTAGACGCGCTCCATCGAGATGCACAGCTGGCCGGTGTTGGAGAAGCAGGCGCGGACCGTTCCGGAGACCGCCCGGTCGACGTCCGCGTCGTCGAGGACGATCAGGGCGTTCTTGCCGCCGAGCTCCATCGAGCAGTCGATCAGGTTCTGGCCGGACTGCGCGGCCACCGTGCGCCCGACCGCGGTGGACCCGGTGAACATGAGGAAGTCGCAGTTCTCGATGATGGGCAGGCCGAGTTCGGCGCCGGACCCCGTGACGACCTGGACCAGGCCGGGCTGCATCCCGGCCTCCTCCAGCAGTTCGACGGCCCACAGCGCGGAGAACGGGGTCTGCGCGTCGGGCTTGGCCAGGACCGCGTTCCCGGCGACGAGCGCCGGCAGCGCGTCGCTGATGCCCAGGGTCAGGGGGTAGTTCCACGGCGAGATGACCCCGACGAGGCCCTTGGGGTGGTGCACCTCCCAGGTCCTCGTCAGCCCCGGCTGGACGCCCTGCCGCTTCTTCGGGCGCAGGTACGCGTGCGCGGTGTTCGCGTAGTAGCGCGCGTTGAGGGTGACGTCCATGATCTCCTCGAACGCGTGCCGGCGCGCCTTGCCGTTCTCCAGCTGGATCAGGTCCAGGACCTCGTCCTGACGGGCCAGGACGAGGTCGTGGAAGCGGCGCAGCACGGCGGCGCGCTCCCGTACCGGGCGGGCCGCCCACGCCTTCTGCACGGCGCGGGCGCGGACGGCCGCCGCCGCGACGTCCTCGGGGGTGCCGTGGGGGACGGTCCCGAGCACCTCGCCGGTCATGGCGTTGGTGACGTCCTGGGCGGACGCGGGATCCGCGACCCGCACGCGGCGGGCCAGGGCCTCCAGACGGCGGGAGTCGACGTGGGGCGCGATGGGCCGGACGGAGGGGGTCGTGGTCATGGGCTCGCCCTTTCGTGGGTCGGGGGCCGGCGGGGGGCCGAGCTGTCCAGGTGCTCCTTCAGGCGCGCCATGGTGCGCCTGTTCTCCCGCCGCGTCAGGGCCGTCACGAGCGGTGCGACCGGACGCAGCCGCCCGGCGACGGCGATGCGGCCCGTGCGGGTGACCGTGCACCCGACGGCCGCCGGTTCGACGCGGTAGACGATGTCGATGGTCAGCGCGTCGTCGTCGGTCGCCTGCCGGAAGGCGACGAGACGGTTCGGGGACGCGTCGGTGACGATCCCGCGGACTTTTCCCAAGGGGGTGTGGTCGACGTACGTGTCGCCGATCGACGCCGATGAGGTCCGCCCCGGGGCCGTGCCCCGGTAGCTCGCGGACCGGGGCAGCCAGTCGCCGTACCCCCGCAGGTCGCACAGGCAGGCGTAGGCCTGTTCCGGCGACGCCGTGGTGGCGATGGTGATCGTGCTCCGGCGTGTCATGTGCTCCCCTCGTCCGCGGGTGGGGCGGCGCGCGTCGCCCCGCTTCGCCGAGCGACGGTGCGGGCGGTCAGCCGACGGAGACGACCGTGGGCATGTGCAGGGCGAGCTGCCCGGAGGTCATGACGTCCAGGCGCAGGTTGCGCACCGGGCGAAGGGAGCGGATGTCGTCCGACAGGCGTCCCTCGCCGAGCGTGAGCTCGACGTCGCGGGGGAACATCCGCGTGCCGGAGGACAGGGCGTTGGTCTGGCTGTACGTCGTGTGCCAGCCGCCGCCGAAGTAGGTGTAGGAGTTCATGGACGACACCGCGCTCTCGGTGCGGTGCTTCGTCTGGCGGGGTGTCGGCGTCTTCAGTTCGAGGTCGGTCCCACCGGCGTCGTCGGCGATCCGGCCGAAGGTCGTGCGGTCGTCGATCGTGACGTCGATCCCGGTCACCCACTTCGGGAAGCCGTATCCGTCGTGGCCGCGCACCTGGGCGATGTCGGTGTTCACCGGCAGCGAGAGCACGTACGCGTCGAGGTGGTCGTTCTTCAGCGCCGCCGCGAGGTCGACGGCGCCGAACGGGCCGTGCCGGGCGGGCTTGACGGCGATGCCGACGGCTGCCTCGGTGTAGAAGTCGATGTCGCACACGTCGTAGCGGAAGACGATGACGGACACCAGACCGTACCCGGGGGCGATCTGCAGCGGTTCGAGCTCGCGCGGGAGCCGCCGCCGGATGGCGCGCACGGGGGCGATCATCGTCAGCCGGGCGTTCGACATCGCGTAGTAGAAGTTCGGCGTGAACGTCGGCCCGATCCTGGACCGCACCTCCACCTTCGGCTGGTCCCTGAAGAACTCGACCCCGGCCACCCGGGGGTCCTTCGCCACCTCGTCGAGGTCGGCCTGCATCCGGTAGCGGTCGAACAGACCACCCGCCGGAACGCGCACCGTGCGCTCTCCCAGGGTGACCTCGACCGTGTCCTGGGGTCCTGCGGCCTGCGTGTCGCCCATGACTGCCGCTCCCATCCTCGTTCTCGGCTTCGGTGACCACGCGGCGGCTTCGTGTGCGCGTCGTTTCCTTCGCGTCCGCTGCCGTCCGGATCGGGCCTTTGCGTCCCGTCGTAGACCATCATTGCCACAGTGGTCGGCGCCTGCACCACGAGACGCCGGATTTCATTCCGCAGAGCCGTGCCGAAGGAAATACGTATACCTAATTCCCGAATACTGGTCGGGCGGCTCCGTGCGGATATTTTTCAAGCATTACGACGCCTCGGGGGTTCCCGGTCCGACGGGACCGTCAACCTGTTCGCCACCCCGCAACCGAGGCCCCTCCAGCACCTGTACGTATACGTACGCGAGCCGGAGGGCGAGCCCCGCGTGGGTCCTATGCCGCGCGGGGAGGTTTTCCGAGGCAACTGCTCTTCGGAATAACTCGATGCGTCGAGTTGCGCATGGCGGACGGCGCGCGAAAAGATGAGGAATCGGGATCTCTCGCCCCGGGAATCGGTGACGGCATCCGGATTCCGACTGAAGAGCCACCACACGCACGTACTCGTGACAACGGAGTCGATCATGACTGAACTTCCTCCTCCGATCACGCCCTATCTCGAACCGGCGGCGAAGGAGTTGTGTGAGGCGACCGATCCCCACCCGCGGATCTATGAGGTTCCGCCGGAGAAGGGCCGGGACATCCTGCTGGGTCTGCAGAGCGACGCGAGTGTGCCGCGTCCGGAGGTGGACGAGGAGTGGGTGGAGGTGGACGCGGGCGAGTGGGGCACGGTCCGCACCCGCATCATCCGGCCCAAGGGGGTTTCCGGGCCGCTGCCGGTGGTCTTCTACATCCACGGCGCCGGCTGGGTCTTCGGCGACGACAAGACCCACGACCGGCTCTTTCGCGAACTGGCCGTCGGAGCGGGCGCCGCGGGCGTCTTCCCGGTCTACGACCGGGCGCCGGAGGCGAAGTACCCCACCCAGGTCGAGCAGAACTACGCCGTGGGCCAGTGGGTCCTCGAGCACGGCGCCGAGCACGGCCTGGACACCTCACGGATCGCGGTGACCGGCGAGTCGGTCGGCGGCTGCATGTCGGCCGTCTTCGCCCTGATGAACAAGGAACGCGGCGGAATCGACCTCAAGGCCCAGTGCCTGCTCTACCCGGTCGCGAACGCCGACTTCGACACCCCCTCCTACCTGCAGTTCGCCGAGGGCTACTACCTCACCCGCGACGGCATGAAGTGGTTCTGGGACGCCTACACCACCGACCCCGCCCAGCGCGCCGAACACCACGCCTCCCCCCTCCGGGCCACCCTGGACCAGCTCAAAGACCTGCCCACCACCCTGGTCATCACCGACGAGGCCGACGTCCTGCGCGACGAGGGCGAGCAGTACGCCAACAAGCTCCGCGAAGCCGGCGTCGACGTCACCTCCGTCCGCGTGGCCGGCATGGTCCACGACTTCCTCCTCCTCGACAGCCTCCGCGACACCCGCGCCGCCAACGTCGCCCGCAAACTCGCCGTCGACTTCCTCGCCACCGCACTCCACGACAACTGAACCCGCACTCCCCACACGGGCCCGGACCACCGTCCGGGCCCGCCGCCCGTCTGCGACGCGGGACAGGGAGGCGCATCCGCCGGGCAGAACCCGCCCTCCTCCGAACGGCTCGCCGGACGCATCGGCGCCGACGTCGGAGCGGATGCGGCAACCCGAGGCCCGTCGGGGGCGGGACCCGCTAGGTTCGACCCGGCGATGTGAGAGACCGTGAGAGATGAGAGGGTCTAGCGGGTGAGCGAGACACCACCGAACACCCTGCAGTACCGCGTCGACGGGCGGGAGGACGCCCCGGTCCTGGTCCTGGGGCCCTCCCTGGGGACCACGTTCCACATGTGGGACCGGCAGATCCCCGAACTCACGCGGGACTGGCGGATCGTACGCTTCGACCTCCCCGGGCACGGCGGCGCGCCCGCGCAGCCCTTCGGCTCCGTGGCCGAGCTGGGCGACCGGCTGCTCGCCACCCTCGACGCGCTCGGGATCCAGCGCTTCGGCTACGCGGGCTGCTCCCTCGGCGGGGCCGTCGGCCTCGACCTCGTGCTGCGGGCGCCCCACCGGGTCGCCTCGCTCGCCCTGGTCGCCACCTCGCCCCGGTTCGGCACCGCCGACGAGTTCCGGCAGCGGGGCGTCATCGTGCGGGCCAACGGCCTGGAGCCGATGGCCCGCACCGCCCCCGAGCAGTGGTTCACCCCGCTCTTCGCCGGCGCGCAGCCCGCCATCGTCGACTGGGCCGTGCAGATGGTCCGTACGACCGACCCCGCCTGCTACATCGCCGCCTGCGAGGCCCTCGCCGTCTTCGACGTCCGCGAGGCCCTCGACCGCGTCGGCGTCCCCACGCTCGTGCTCGTCGGCTCCGAGGACCAGGTCACCGGGCCCGCCGAGGCCCGCACCCTGGTCGCCGGCATCGCCGACGCCCGGCTCGCCGTCGTCCCCGGGGCCTCCCACCTGGCCCCCGTCGAGCAGCCCGCCGCCGTCACCGACCTGCTCCTCGACCACTTCGCCGGGACGGTCCAGGACACCAGCGGCGCCCTGACCGTGCCGCCGCTCCCCGCCGGGCCCGCGCCCGCCGCCGAGCCCGCGGCCCCCGCCCCGGCCGCCGAGCCCGCCGGGGACGCGCGCCCCGACCCGTACGAGAAGGGGCTCGGGCTGCGCCGCGAGGTGCTCGGCGACGCGCACGTGGACCGGGCCCTCGCCGAGGACCCCGACGGGACCCTCCAGGAGCTCGTCAACCGCTACGAGTGGGGCGAGGTCTGGAGCCGCGAGGGCCTCGACCGGCGCGTCCGCAGCGCCGTCACCCTCACCGCCCTCCTCGCCGGAGGCCACCGGGAGGCCCTCGCCGACCACACCCGGGCCGCCCTCCGCAACGGCCTCTCGCCCGACGAGATCCGCGAGATCGTCCTCCACGCGGGCGTGTACTGCGGCCTCCCGGCCGCCGAGACCGCCCTGCGGGTCGTCACCCGCGTCATCACGGAGGAGACCACGCCCCCGGCGTAGCCTGGCCCCGTGAAGCTGACGAAGAAGTCCCACGCCTGCGTCCGCTTGGAGAGGGACGGGCGGACGCTCGTCCTCGACCCCGGCGGGTTCACCGAGGAGGACGCCGCCCTCGGGGCCGACGCCCTGCTCGTCACCCACGAGCACCCCGACCACTTCGACGAGGGGCGGCTGCGGGCCGCCCTGGAGGCGAACCCGGCCGCCGAGATCTGGACGCTGCGCAGCGTCGCCGAGCGGATCTCGGCGGCCTTCCCAGGCCGGGTGCACACCGTCGGCCACGGCGACGCCTTCACGGCCGCCGGATTCGACGTCCAGGTCCACGGCGAGCTGCACGCCGTGATCCACCCGGACATCCCGCGCATCACCAACGTGGGCTACCTGGTCGACGGCTCCGTCTTCCACCCCGGCGACGCGCTCACCGTGCCCGACCACCCCGTCGACACGCTCCTGCTGCCCGTCATGGCCCCCTGGAACAAGATCTCCGAGGTCATCGACTACGTGCGCGAGGTGAGGCCGCGCCGGGCGTACGACATCCACGACGCCCTGCTCACCGACCTCGCCCGGCCGATCTACGACCGCCAGATCGGGGAGCTGGGCGGCACCGACCACGCCCGGCTCGCCCCCGGCAACTCCACCGAGGTCTGACCGCCCGCTGTCGGTGCCCGCCAGTAGGCTGGCGCCCATGCGCATCGCCACCTGGAACGTCAACTCGATCACCGCCCGGCTGCCCCGTCTCCTGGCCTGGCTGGAGAGCAGCGGCACCGACGTGCTGTGCATCCAGGAGACCAAGTGCACCGCCGAGCAGTTCCCCGCCGACGAGCTGCGGGAGCTGGGCTACGAGTCGGCGGTCAACGCCACCGGCCGGTGGAACGGCGTCGCGCTGCTCTCCCGGGTCGGCCTCGCCGACGTGGTCACGGGCCTGCCCGGCGGCCCCGAGTACGACGGGGCGCAGGAGCCCCGGGCGGTCTCCGCGACCTGCGGCCCGGTCCGCGTCTGGTCGGTGTACGTGCCGAACGGCCGCGAGGTCGCCCACGAGCACTACGCCTACAAGCTGCGCTGGCTGGAGGCGCTCAGGGCGGCCGTCGCCCAGGACGCGACCGGGGACCGCCCCTTCGCGGTCCTCGGCGACTACAACATCGCGCCGACCGACCAGGACGTCTGGGACATCGCCGTCTTCGAGGGCGCCACGCACGTGACGGAGCCGGAGCGGGCCGCGCTCGCGGCCCTGCGCGAGGCCGGTCTGCGCGACGTGGTCCCGCGCCCCCTCAAGTACGACCATCCCTTCACGTACTGGGACTACCGCCAGCTCGGCTTCCCGAAGAACAAGGGCATGCGGATCGACCTGGTCTACGGCAACAAGCCCTTCGCCGAAGCGGTCACGGACAGTTACGTGGACCGTGAGGAGCGCAAGGGCAAGGGCGCCTCGGACCACGCCCCCGTCGTCGTCGACCTGGACGTGTAGCCGGTCCGTCCGGCGCGCGGACCGCCGGTAACGGTCTCCGCGCGCCGAGTGGTGGACCGGGAGGGGTCGGTGCGAGGCTGTTCGGATGAACATCCCGTTTCTGGACAGCTGGCGCAAGCGGCACCATCCCGGCTCCCCGGATTCCCCGCCGGACGCCGCCTTCGACCGGGCGCCGGACGGGATGGCCGAGCTGTTCGCCGAGTGCGAGCTGCTGCGCGCCCGGGTCGAGGCGGCCGGGGTGGTCCTGGACGACACCCCCCGCTCCCTCCAGGAGCTCGACCAGCTGCCGCCCCGCTGGCGGGACGACCCGGAGGAGCTGCCCTGGTTCGGGAACGACGCCGGGCTCTACCTGGGCACGGTGATCGTCCGCAACGTCCCGGCCGCCCGCTGGCAGATGCGGCCCGGTGGCGGCCCGGTGGTGCAGCTAGCCTCCGGCCGGGAGATCCAGGTGGTCGAGGCGGGTCTCGACTGGGCGATGACGGGCGCGCCGCAGCTCTCCCAGGTGTACGCGGAGGCCGCCGAGTACTGACGCGTACGGCCCCGTACGCCTGTCGGCCGCCCCCCTTCCGCAGTAAATACGGCTAATCCCCGTTTCATGCGTGTCGTCCCTGAAGTCCTTTTTCGGGTGGATAGTTTGCGTGGGCCGCGACACCCACGGGAAGCGCGGCGTCCACGGGAAACGCGACACCGCTGAGAAATGGGGCAGGGCAGCGTATGGCCGTCGTCGATCCGCTGATCGAACTGCGTGGCGTCAACAAGCACTTCGGCGCCCTGCACGTCCTCCAGTCCATCGACCTCACCGTCGGCCGCGGGGAGGTGGTCGTCGTCATCGGACCCTCCGGCTCCGGCAAGTCCACCCTCTGCCGGGCGATGAACCGCCTGGAGAGCGTCGAGTCGGGCGAGATCCTCATCGACGGGCAGCCGCTCCCCGAGGAGGGCAAGGCGCTCGCCCGGCTGCGGGCCGAGGTCGGCATGGTCTTCCAGTCCTTCAACCTCTTCGCGCACAAGAGCGTCCTCGCGAACGTCTCCCTCGCGCAGGTCAAGGTCCGCAAGCGCAAGAAGGAGGAGGCCGACCGGCGCTCGCGCGAACTCCTCGCCCGCGTCGGCCTCGCCGCGCAGGCGGACAAGTACCCGGCCCAGCTCTCCGGCGGCCAGCAGCAGCGCGTGGCCATCGCCCGCGCCCTCGCCATGGACCCCAAGGCGCTCCTCTTCGACGAGCCGACCTCCGCGCTCGACCCCGAGATGATCAACGAGGTCCTGGAGGTCATGCAGCAGCTGGCCCGGGAGGGGATGACGATGGTGGTCGTCACCCACGAGATGGGCTTCGCGCGCTCCGCCGCCAACCGGGTCGTCTTCATGGCCGACGGCAGGATCGTCGAGGACCGTGCGCCGGAGGAGTTCTTCACCGCCCCGCGCAGCGAGCGCGCCAAGGACTTCCTCTCCAAGATCCTCAAGCACTGACCGGACGGGAACCATGCAGCGTACGCACCGGACCCTGGCCGCGCTCGCCCTGCTGCTCGCCGCGACGGCGACGCTCGGCGGCTGCGGCCGGGAGGGCAGCCCGCCCGTCAAGGGCCCGCAGCCCGACCGACTCCCCGTCTACCAGGTGAGGTCGGACTTCACCCTGCCCGACTCCGCCACCTGGAACCGGGCGAAGAAACGCGGCCGGCTCGTCGTCGGCGCCAAGGAGGACCAGCCCTACATGGGCGAGAAGGACCCCGCCTCCGGCCGCTACTCCGGCTTCGACATCGAGATCGCCAAGATGATGGCGGCCTCCCTCGGCTTCGACCCGGCCCGCGTCGAGTTCCGCACGATCGCCTCCGCCAACCGCGAGACCGCCCTGCAGAACGGCCAGATCGACTACTACGTCGGCACCTACACCATCAATGACAACCGCAAGAAGCTCGTCGGCTTCGCCGGGCCCTACTACCAGGCCGGCCAGTCCCTCCTGGTCCGCACCGACGAGGACGACATCGGCGGGCCCCAGGACCTGGCCGGCAAGCGGGTCTGCTCGGCCGCCGGCTCCACCCCGTACCAGCGCATCGAGAAGGACTACCCCAAGGCCGAACTCGTCGCCTACGACACGTACTCCGTCTGCGTCGACAACCTGCTGACCTTCCAGGTCGACGCGGTCACCACCGACGACACGATCCTCATGGGCTACGCCGCCAAGGTCCCCGACGAGCTCAAGGTGGTCGGCAAGCCGTTCTCGAAGGAGCCGTACGGCATCGGCGTCCCGCGCGGCGACGACGCCCTGCGGTTCGCCCTGGACGACGCCGTCGCCGCCCACCAGAAGAACGGCGACTGGAAGAAGGCGTACGACGCCACCCTCGGCCTCTCCGGGGTCCCCGCCCCGCCGCCGCCCGCCATCGACCGTTATCCGGCGAGCTGACCCGGAGGAGCCTCCCGACATGGACGTCCTGACCGACAACTTCTCCCTCTACGGAAAGGGGTTCCTCGGCACCGTCGAACTCACCGTCTACGCCTCGGCGCTCGCCCTCGTCCTCGGCTTCGTCATGGCCTCCTTCCGGGTCGCGCCCGTCGGCTCCCTCCGGGCCTTCGGCACGGTCTGGGTGACCGTCCTGCGCAACACCCCGCTGACCCTGCTCTTCTTCGCGGTCATGCTGGGGCTTCCCCGCTTCGGACTCGTCCTGCCCTTCGAACTGTTCGCCGTCCTCGCCCTCGGCTGCTACACCTCGGCCTTCGTCTGCGAGGTGCTGCGCTCCGGCATCAACACCGTGCCGCGCGGCCAGGGCGAGGCGGCCCGCAGCCTGGGCATGACCTTCACCCAGACCCTCGGCACGGTCGTCCTGCCGCAGGCCTTCCGCACCGTCATCCCGCCCATCGGCTCCACCCTGATCGCCCTCGCCAAGAACTCGGCGATCGCGGGGGCGTTCAGCGTCACCGAACTCCTCGGCACCTACAAGACCCTGAGCGAGCTCGGCTACAACATCGTCTGGACCTTCGTCTGGATCGCCGTCGGATACCTGATCATCACCCTCACCATCAGCGCCCTCTTCCACGTCATGGAGAAGCGCTGGGGAGTCGCCCGATGACCACCGAGTCCACCGCCCTCTACGACGTCCCCGGGCCGAGCGCCCGGCGGCGCCACCTCCTCTACGGCCTCGTCTCCACCGCCGTGCTCCTGGCCCTGGCCGGCTGGATCCTCCACCTCCTCTTCGACACCGACCAGTTCACCTCCGCCAAGTGGTCGCCCTTCCTCTACGAGGGCATCCAGGAGCTGCTGCTCAGGGGCCTCGGCAACACCCTGAAGGCCTTCGCCTGCGCGTCGGTCCTCTCGCTGGCCCTCGGCGCCGTCCTGGCCTGCGGCCGCCTCTCCGACCACCGCGTCCTGCGCTGGGCCTCCACCCTCTTCGTGGAGTTCTTCCGCGCGATGCCCGTCCTCGTGATGATCTTCTTCGTCTTCGTGGCGCTGAAGGTGCAGCCGCTGCCCGCCCTGGTCACCGGACTGACCCTCTACAACGGCTCCGTGCTCGCCGAGGTGTTCCGCACCGGCGTCCACGCCGTGGCGCGCGGCCAGGGCGAGGCGGCGTACGCGCTCGGCATGCGCAAGACGCAGGTGATGACGTACGTCCTGGTGCCCCAGGCCGTCCGCGCGATGCTGCCCGCCATCATCAGCCAGCTGGTGGTGGCCCTGAAGGACACCTCGCTCGGATTCCTCATCACCTACGAGGAGTTCCTGCACGCGGGCAAGCTGATCGCGTCCAACCTCGACTACGACCTGCCGTTCATCCCCGTCGTGCTCGTCATCTCTCCGATCTACATCGGGATGTGCATGCTGCTCTCCTGGTTCGCCACCTGGGTGGCCCGGCGGGAGCGCCGCGACCCGAGGGCGAAGGCCGTGGACGTCGCTCCGGCCGGACCGGGAGGGCCGCCGCCGGGAGGGCGGTAGAGGGAGCCGCACCCGCCCGGCGGCAGCCGGAGATCACTCCTTCCGCAGCGGCACCGACACGTACGACGGGTCGGCGGCCGGGGAGGAGAAGGTCAGCTGCGCGCCGGTCGGGTTGTGCTCGATGTAGAGCGGGTCGACGGTGTCGACGACCAGCGCGAGCCGGTGCCCGGCGGGCACGTCGTACGCCGTGGAGAACAGCTCCAGGTCGACGCCGAACGGCTGCCCGGGGGTCTTGCCGTGGAAGGTGTACGGGGCGTTGGTGACCAGCTTGCCGACGCCGAGCGGGCCCACGTCGTAGAGGTACGCGACGAGGGTGCCGCTCTCCTTGGTGGAGGCGACCGTGGTGTGCACCTTCACGGTGCCGCGCACCCGCTGCGGGGCGTCGTACCGCTCGGACTGCCAGACGCCGGCGAAGGCGCGGGGGAGGAGGGGGACGGAGACGACGGGCGGGGTGCGGAGGAACTGGTCCAGGGCGTTGGTGAGCAGGGTGACCCCGCCGTTGGCGCCGGAGTCGACGTTCGCCCACACCCGCTGCGTGCCGCCGAGGTCGAACTCGCGCTGGTTCGCGTGGACGGACTTCCAGTCCGGGTAGCCCTCGTAGCCGCCCGTGGACCGGGACTTGAGCTGGACGGGCTGCTCGCGGTCGATGCCGTTGTCGGCGCCCTTCAGGTAGCGGTCGAACCAGCGCTGGGCGTTGGCCCAGGTGTCGTTGGGCAGCCCGAACAGGCCGGTGAGTTCGGCGGTGGCGTGGTCGCCGGGGCGGAACTCCAGGCGCTTGGGGCCGGTCAGCTTCTCGTAGAAGCTCGCGTACTGGTTGGGCGGGAAGATGGTGTCGCCCCAGGCGTTGCCGAGCATGATCGCGGCGCCGTTGGCGTTGATGCGGTCGAGGTGGGTCACCGGGGAGCGCTTGCGGCCCCAGGCGATCATGTCCTCCTCCTTGGCCAGGTTGGAGGAGAGGAAGTCGCCCAGGACCTCCTTGAGTTCGGGGCCGGGGCGGCCGGTGAGGGCTCCGGCGCCGCCGAGCAGGGCGGCTGCCTGGAGGTGCTGAGTCCGGCCGCTGTAGATGGACTCGATGAGGTCGGCCCAGCCGCTGAGCGCGGCGACGGCCTTGACCCTCGGGTCGTGCGCGGCGGCGAGCAGGCTGATCCCGGCGCCGTACGAGACGCCTCCCATGCCCACCCGGTCGGGGTCGGCGGCGGTGTTCGCCAGGGCCCAGTCGATCACCTTGGAGGCGTCGGCGACGTCCTTGGGGCCCGCGGTCTCGATCTCCCCGCCGGACTGCCAGAAGCCGCGCGAGTTGTAACTCACCACGACGTAGCCGGCGTCGGCGAGCTTCCGCGCCGGGACGAGGTACTCGATCTGGGGCATGGCCCAGCTGGTGGGGAGCACGATCAGGGGGAGGCGGGCGCCGGGGGCGGCCCCGGCGGGGGCGATGACGTTCGCCTTGAGGACGGTGCCGCCCTCGCCCGCGATGTCGACGAAGCGGATGCCGGGGGAGCCGGCGGTCTCCACGGCCTGGGCGGCGGGGGCGGTCCCGAGGGCCGTCCCGGCCACGAGCGCGGCCGAGACGGCGAGGACCAGGGATGTGCGCACGGGGCACTCCTCACTGGGGACGCCGATGGGTGGTCGGCGATGGGGGGCAGTGAAAGTGACCCGACGGTAACCGCAGGTGCTTACCCGAGGTAACTCCCCGGTAAGTTACGTGGCGGTAACGATTGGTGTCCGGTCGGCGCCGTCGAGCGGGCCCACCGCCTCCGCGAAGTCCGCCCGCGCCTCCCCGTACCGCTTCGCCGCGACGAGGAACATCGCCCGGTCCGTCAGGGCCCGGGAAAGCCCCTCCGCCGTACGCCGGGCGAGCGCCACCTCCTCGTCGAAGAGGGGCCGGAGCGGTTCCTCGAACAGGTGGGTGCGGTCGGTCCACATCAGGGCGGACCGCACGGTCAGCCGGTGGTGCACGGTCGCGAGTCCGGTGAGCCGCCCCGCCGCCGACAGGCGCGCGGCCTCGGCCTCCAGGGCGGGGATGCCGTCGAAGTAGGCCTTCCGCGTGTCCCGCGACCAGCGGTGGAGGTGGGTGCCGAACGCCGGCGCCGGGGCCTCCGGCGACGCGGGAGGCTCCACCGTCCGGGCCGACAGGGCGTACAGGGTGGCCCACCAGGAGAGGATGTTGCTCCAGGTCCTGGGCTCGCCCGACTCCGCGAGCCGGTCGAGGACCGCCAGGGCCTCCCGCCGGTCCGCGCCGGCCTCTCCGTGCCGCCCGGCGGCGTCCAGCATCAGGGAGCGGTGCACGAGTTCCCACACCAGGTTGGCCAGCGCGGCGGAGTCGCTCTCCGTCTTCCGCCGCGTGTCGTCCACGAGCCCGGTGAAGACCGCCACCGCCTCCTCGCGCCGGCCGGCCGCCTCCAGTTCCGCCGCCCGCTCGACCGCCGACCAGAACGAGACCCCCGTCTCCGCGCCCGCTCCCCGCATCCGGAGGTCCGCCGCCTCCCCGTGGCGCCCCTCCTCGGCCAGCGCGACCGCCAGTCGGCCGCTTCCGTACGCCGGGTGCGCCACCTCTCCCCGTTCGAAGGCGGCCCGCCCGGCCTCGGCCAGTTCCTCGCAGACCGCGCGCCCCTCGGCCCGCCGCCCCAGCTCGAAGAGCGCGTGCTCGTACGCCTCCAGGGCGTCGCGGAGCGCCCCGGTCCTCCGCGGGTGGCCGGCGCCGATGCGCCGGGCCGCGTCGGCTGCCTCCGCGTGCAGCGGCAGCCGCCGCTCCGGGCCGCGCCGGTGCCCCACCTCGTACCCGTACGAGACCAGCGCCCGGACGAGCTTCGGCAGATACGCCGCCGGGCTCACCTTCGCGAGGACCCGGTACGCCTCGACCTCCTGGGGCAGGCCGAGCCGCCCCGATCCGAGCAGCATCGTCCTCGCCCGCAGGACCGCGTCCTGATCGATGTTCTGACTGATGTTCCCGGAGTGATTCATGACGGTGATTCTGGGAGCCGGGGGAGGGACCGGACAAGGCTCGCGAACTGTGCGTTCGGTCCTACGAAAAACGCCTCTGACCTGTCATGATGGTGACGTCTTCACCCCGTCGGGCCCCTCCCGGTCAGGTCGTCGCCGCCGGTTCGGTGGCGGTGGCGCCGGAGGGCTCGGGCGCCGGGGGAGCCGTACGGGCCGCGCTCGTCACGTCGGCGACCAGTTCCACCACGTCGGGGCCGTACGCCTCCGAGTTGACCACCTTCAGGAGCAGCACGAACGAGCCGCCGCGGTGACGGCGGGCCAGGGTCTCGTGGTGGCGGGCCAGATAGCGGGTCGCCGCCTGGTTGGTGATCGCCCGCTGACCGCAGAAGAGGAAGACCGGCCGGTGCCCCTCCCCGGCCGTGAGCCGGGCCAGGATCACGTACTCCGACCGTCCCTTCTCCATGAGGTACCGCTCGGCGCCTATCGTGATCGAGCCCCGCACCTCGGACGGCTCGACGTCCACGTTCACCCGCACGCCCGGCAGCAGGGTGGTCAGGTGCGCGGCCATGCGCCTGTTTGAATACGGCCCGCCGACGCAGAACTCGGTGCGGTCGCCGAAGCCCTGGTGGGTCTGGTCCTGCGGCAGGATGCGGGCCTGCGCGCCGCAGTCCTTGATCAGCGCGGAGAGTTCGAGCATCGCGAAGACGTCGTAGCGGTGCACCACGTTGTCCCCGCCGGACTCCCGGTTGACCACGAGCAGGCACTCCGAGCCGCCGGGGAGGCCGAAGAAGGCCTGCTTGCGGCGGAGTCTCCGCCGCCACCGGTACGTGCGGCCGAGCCAGCCGAGGGAGGCACTGATCCCGGTGGCGAGCACCCCGAGCACGATGTTGCGCACGTCTTCGTTCATGGGCGCGCATGCTAGCGGCCATCCGGGTTCCCGTTCGAGGCCCCGTTCGAGGCGTTCCTGACGGAAGGGGACGGGGGAAGTTACGCTGCGCGGACGCCTGTTGACCGGAGGTACGAATGCGACGCTCCACCGCCGGCAAGATCTCCGTCCTCGCCGTCACGGCGACGGTGTTCTCGATGGGCGCCGCCGCGCCGCCGACGACGGCGAAACCACCCCTCAAGGAGCCCGTCGCGACCGGCTACGGCGGGGCCGTCGCCAGTGTCGACGCCGACGCCTCGGCCGCCGGGATCGAGATCCTGCGCAAGGGCGGCAACGCGGTCGACGCCGCCGTCGCCGTCGCGGCCGCGCTCGGCGCCACCGAGCCCTACTCGGCCGGCATCGGGGGCGGCGGCTACTTCGTGTACTACGACGCGAAGAGCCGCAGCGTGCACACCGTCGACGGGCGCGAGACCGCGCCCCGCTCCGCCGACGCGCACCTCTTCACGGAGAACGGCGTCCCCATCCCCTTCGAGGAGGGCATGACCAGCGGGCGGGGCGTCGGCACCCCCGGCACCCCGGCGACCTGGAAGTCCGCCCTCGACGCCTGGGGCAGCAAGCGGCTCTCCACCCTCCTCGAACCCGCCGAACGCCTCGCCCGCGAGGGCTTCACCGTGGACGAGACCTTCCGCTCCCAGACGGCCGCCAACGAGGCCCGCTTCCGCGACTTCCCCGCCTCCTCGGCCCTCTTCCTGCCCGGCGGGCGGCTGCCCGAGGTCGGCTCCCGCTTCACGAACCCCGACCTGGCCCGTACGTACGAGAAGCTGGGGCGCGAGGGCGTCGGCGCGCTCTACGAGGGGCCGCTCGCCCGGGACATCGTCAACACCGTCCGCAAGCCCCCCGTCCGCCCCGGCGCCACCCGGAACGTGCGCCCCGGCGACCTGACGGAGCGCGACCTGGCCGCGTACCGGACCGTGTTCCGCGCGCCGACGAAGGTCTCGTACCGGGGGCTCGACGTCTACGGCATGGCCCCCTCGTCCTCCGGCGGCACCAGCGTCGGCGAGGCGCTGAACATCCTGGAGAACACCGACCTCTCCCGCGCCTCGCAGGCCCGCTACCTGCACCGGTTCATCGAGGCGAGCCGCATCGCCTTCGCCGACCGGGGCCGCTGGGTCGGGGACCCGGCCTTCGAGTCCGTGCCGACGCGCGGCCTGCTCTCGCAGCGGTTCGCGGACTCCCGCGCCTGCCTGATCCGCGACGACGCCGTCCTGACCAGCCCGCTCGCGCCCGGCGACCCCCGCGACCCGGCGCGGTGCGCCCCCGGCGGGACCGCCGCCCCGACCACGTACGAGGGCGAGAACACCACCCATCTGACGGTGGCCGACAAGTGGGACAACGTCGTCGCGTACACCCTCACCATCGAGTCCACCGGCGGCAGCGGGATCACCGTGCCCGGCCGGGGCTTCCTGCTCAACAACGAGCTGACCGACTTCTCCTTCGCCCCGGCGAACCCGGCGGTGCACGACCCGAACCTGCCCGGTCCCGGCAAGCGGCCGCGCTCCTCGATCTCCCCGACGATCGTCCTCGACCGGCACGACAGGCCCGTCCTCGCGCTCGGCTCCCCGGGCGGCGCCACCATCATCACCACCGTCCTCCAGACCCTCACCGGGGTCGTCGACCGGGACCTGCCGCTCGTCGAGGCGATCGCCGCGCCGCGCGCCAGCCAGCGCAACCAGACCACCACCGAACTCGAACCCGGCCTGTGGAACAGCCCCGTCCGCGCCGACCTGGAGGTGATCGGGCACGGCTTCCGGCAGAACCCGGAGATCGGCGCCGCGACCGGCGTCCAACGGCTGCCGGACGGCCGCTGGGTGGCCGCAGCGGAGAAGGTCCGCCGGGGTGGCGGCTCCGCGATGGTGGTCCGGCCGGCGGGACGGTGACCGGCGGGAGGGCCGGCGCCTACAGCGCCGTCAGGACGCGCGGGCCGTCGTCCGTGATCGCCACCGTGTGCTCGACGTGGGCGGCGCGCGAGCCGTCGACCGTGCGCATCGTCCAGCCGTCCCGCGCCGTGTAATAGTCGTCCGTGCCGCCGGCGATCAGCATCGGCTCGATCGCGAGCGTCATCCCGTGGCGCAGTCTCATGCCCCGACCCGGGCGTCCCTCGTTGGGGACGCCCGGGTCCTCGTGCATGGTGCGGCCGATGCCGTGCCCGCCGAAGCCGTCCGGGACGCCGTATCCGGCGGCCCGGCAGACCCGGCCGATCGCGTGCGCGACGTCCCCGATCCGGTTGCCGACGACGGCCGCCGCCATGCCGGCCTCCAGGGCCTCCTCCGCCGTGGCGATCAGCCGCGCGTCCTCCGGCCGCGCCGGGCCCACCGTGAAGCTGACGGCCGCGTCGCCCGCCCAGCCGCCGAGCAGCGCCCCGCAGTCCACCGACACCAGGTCGCCCGGCGCGAGCGGGGTGTCGTCCGGGACGCCGTGCACGATCGCGTCGTTCACCGAGACGCACACCACCGCCGGGAACGGCACCGGCGCCCACTCCGGGCGGTAGCCGAGGAAGGGCGAGGCGGCGCCCGCCGCGTCCAGCACCTCGCGCGCGACCCGGTCGAGCTCCGTCGGCCGGACACCGGGCGCGGCCTTCTCCCGCGCGGCCGCCAGGGCGCGGGCCACCACCCGTCCGACCTCGCGCATGGCCGCCAGGGATTCGTTCGTCTTGATCTCCACCATGCCAATTACTATACCGGTATTAGAATGGTCCCCATGGTGCGCACACCCCTGACCCCCGAAGAGCGCGAGCGCGGCGAGCGCCTGGGCCTGCTCCTGCGCGCGGCGCGCGGCGAGCGGTCCATGGCCGAGATCGCCGCGGCCGCCGGCCTCTCCGCCGAGACCCTCCGCAAGATCGAGACGGGCCGGGCCCCGACCCCGGCCTTCTTCACCGTCGCGGCCCTCGCCGGAGTCCTCGACCTCTCCATGGACGACCTGGTGACGCACTGCGTCCCGGCCCCCGTCTGAGCGGCCGGACGTCCCCGGCCTTAGGCTCCCGGCATGATTCCCGAGGAGCTGCGGCGCGGCCGCTACGTCAGTCTCACCACCTTCCGGAAGAACGGCACGGGGGTCGCGACGCCCGTCTGGTACGCGGTGGAGGGCTCCGAGCTGTACGCCTGGACCCGCACCGACTCCTGGAAGGTCAAGCGGTTGCGCAACGACCCCCGGGTCGAGGCCGCCGTCTGCGACATGCGCGGCAACATCCCCGAGGGCGCCGCGCGCCTGACCGGCGAGGCGCGTCTCGTGACGGGGGAGGAGCTGCGCCGCGTCCGGAAGCTGCTCCTGCGCAAGTACACCTGGCAGTTCTGGTTCGTCGACGTGCCGGCCACGGTCTTCCGGCTCGGCAAGCGCCCGCACACCGGGATCGTCGTGCGCTTCCCGTGAGGGCGGGGCGGCCACCCGCGCGAAAACGGTCCGTAGTCGTCCCGTAACACGACTGCGGTCCAATACCTGCGGACCGTACGGTTCCAGTCGATCGCGGGGCAGGTGCGTAACGCATGACGGTGACTCATACGCCGCCGGAAACAGCCGAGTTCACCCATTGGCTGGCGGGCCTCACGGCCCGCCTGCGGCCGGACGCCGGGTGGTACGGGGTCTTCGCCGCCCGCGACCCGGAGGGCCTGCGCGCCTGCCTCGACGGTACGGAACTGCTGCCCTGGGACGTCGTCTCGTCCCTGCTCCAGGACGCCGGCGAGACCGCCGACGGACCCTTCGCGGTCCGGGGCCGCGCGCTGTACGCGGCGGCCGCGGGCGCCCACGACCGCCGGCCCGGCGCGGCGGCGGCGCTCGCCGAACGCCGGGAGCTCATGGAGCGCGAACGCCGGTACGCCGAGTCCCGCGCCCGCGAGCTGGAGGAACGCCTCCGTACGGTCCCGGGGCCCGGCCCCGAGGAGGCCGCCCGCCTGGAGCGCGACCTCGCCTGGACCCGCGACGACCTGGCCAGGGCCACCGCCCGGGTCGCGGAGCTGACGGCACGGCTGGGAGCACGACCGGCGGGGGAGCGGGGGGTGGCCCCGGTGGCCGCCGCCGGGGCTCTGGAGGTCGTTCCCTCCGCCGCCCCCGTGAAGCCGGAGCGGGCCGTCAAGGCCGAGCGCCGCCCCCGGGGCGCCCGGTACGCCTGGCTGGAGGAGAGCGACGAGGCGCGGGAGGCGGAGGCCGTACCCGCGCCCGTGCTCCCGGCAGGAGGCGCGGCGCCCCGGGGCGCCCGCTTCGGTGGCGGCGCCGGGCCCGGGGAGCCCGGCGGAGGGGCGGTCGGGGGGTCGGCCGGGAGGCCTGCCGGGGCCCTGGGGGAGGACCCCGCCGAGGCCGCCCGCGCGGCGGCGAACGCCGTCTACGCCCTGCGCAGGCTCCGCGCCCGGGGCCGTGGCGGCGAGGCCCACGCCCTGCTCTGCGAGGCGCTGGGCGGCCCGCCCGCCCGGCTGCCCGCGCTCGCCGACGAGCTGCACCGGGCCGGACTCGGCGCCGACTGGTCCACCCTCCTCTGGGAGGCGGCCTCGCTGCCGCCCGACCGGCTCGCAGCCGTCGCCGGGGTCCTCGCCGACGCGGGCCGGACGGCCGACTGCGAGCGGCTCCTCCGCCAGGGCGTGGCCCGCCCGGTCGAGGAACTGGCCGGAGCCTGCGCCGCCCTGCGTGCCGAGGAGCACCACCGCGAGGCCCACGCCCTCCTGACCGCCTTCGTCCGGGTCCGCGCCCCCGAGGACGCGGCCCGCCTCGCCGGTGCCGATCCGCGCGGACTCGTCCCCCAACTCCTCGACGCGGCCCGCGCGGTGTCCGCCGCCCGCGAGCGCGACCTCCTCCACGCCCTCCGCGTGGCGGGCCTGGCGGGCGTCTGAGGGACGAGGAGCGCCGGGACCGGACCGGACCGGACCGGTGGACGTACGCGTACAGCTCCCCACGTGTCGGTACGTGTCCGGTGTGGACCACTCGGGTATGAAACATGATCGACCCGGTCGGTTCGCGGCGGCGGTCTTGCTCCGGGATGTGACGGGGCTTACGTTCTCCTCCTACGCACCGCGTCTACGTGCGTAGAGGCTCTCTGACGCCGTGCCGAAGGAGCAGCTCATGACCGACGTCGTACGCGCCGCGCTCGTCCAGGCATCCTGGACCGGCGACACCGAATCCATGATCGCCAAACACGAGGAGTACGCCCGGGAGGCCGCCCGGCAGGGCGCGAAGGTGATCGGCTTCCAGGAGGTGTTCAACGCCCCCTACTTCTGCCAGGTGCAGGAGGCCGAGCACTACCGCTGGGCCGAGCCCGTGCCCGACGGGCCGACCGTCAGCCGGATGCGGGACCTCGCCCGCGAGACCGGGATGGTGATCGTGGTCCCCGTCTTCGAGATCGAGGGCGAGGGCTTCTACTACAACACCGCCGCCGTGATCGACGCCGACGGCAGCTACCTCGGCAAGTACCGCAAGCACCACATCCCCCAGGTCAAGGGCTTCTGGGAGAAGTACTACTTCCGCCCGGGCAACATCGGCTGGCCGGTCTTCGACACCGCCGTCGGCAAGGTCGGCGTCTACATCTGCTACGACCGCCACTTCCCGGAGGGCTGGCGCCAACTCGGTCTCAACGGAGCCCAGTTGGTCTACAATCCGTCCGCCACCCACCGCGGTCTCTCCGCCCACCTCTGGCAGCTGGAGCAGCCGGCCGCCGCCGTCGCCAACGAGTACTTCGTCGCCGCCATCAACCGCGTCGGCGTCGAGGAGTACGGCGACAACGACTTCTACGGCACCAGTTACTTCGTCGACCCGCGCGGCCGCTTCGTCGGCGACGTCGCCTCCGACAAGGCCGAGGAACTGGTCGTCCGCGACCTCGACTTCGGCCTCATCGAGCAGGTCCGGCAGCAGTGGGCCTTCTACCGGGACCGCCGCCCCGACGCGTACGACGGGCTGGTGAAGCCGTGAACGACCTCCACGACCGGCACCGGGCCGTCATCCCCGACTGGGTCGCCCTCTACTACCGCGACCCCCTGGAGATCACCCACGGCGAGGGCCGCCACGTCTGGGACGCCGAGGGGCGTCGGTACCTCGACTTCTTCGGCGGCATCCTCACCACCATGACCGCCCACGCCCTGCCCGAGGTCACCAAGGCCGTCGCCGAGCAGGCCGGACGGATCATCCACTCCTCGACGCTCTACCTCAACCGGCCCATGGTGGAGCTGGCCGAGCGGATCGCCGGGCTCTCCGGCATCCCCGACGCCCGGGTCTTCTTCACCACCTCCGGCACCGAGGCCAACGACACCGCCCTCCTCCTGGCCACCGCGTACCGCGGCTCGAACCAGATCCTGGCGATGCGCAACAGCTACCACGGGCGCTCCTTCTCCACCGTCGGCATCACCGGCAACCGCGCCTGGTCGCCCACCGGCCTCTCCCCGCTCCAGACGCTCTACGTGCACGGCGGCGTCCGCACCCGCGGACCCTACGCGCACTACGGCGACGAGGAGTTCACCGAGGCCTGCGTCGCCGACCTCGAAGACCTCCTCGGGCACACCCGGAACGTCGCCGCCCTCATCGCGGAGCCCATCCAGGGCGTCGGCGGCTTCACCTCCCCGCCCGACGGCCTGTACGCCGCCTTCCGCCGCGTCCTCGACCGGCACGGCATCCTGTGGATCGCGGACGAGGTGCAGACCGGCTGGGGCCGCACCGGCGAGCACTTCTGGGGCTGGCAGGCCCACGGCCAGGCCGGGCCGCCCGACATCCTCACCTTCGCCAAGGGCATCGGCAACGGCATGTCGGTCGGCGGGGTCGTCGCCCGCGCCGAGGTCATGAACTGCCTCGACGCCAACTCCATCTCCACCTTCGGCGGTTCGCCGGTCACCATGGCCGCCGGGCTCGCCAACCTCTCGTACCTCCTGGAGCACGACCTCCAGGGCAACGCGCGCCGGGTCGGCGGCCTCCTCATCGAACGGATCAGAGCCGCTTGCGCCGGAGTTCCCGCCGTACGGGAGGTGCGCGGCCGCGGCCTCATGATCGGCATCGAGCTCACCGAACCGGGCACCGACCGCGCGAATCCCGACGCGGCCGCCGCCGTCCTGGAGGCGGCCCGCGAGAACGGCCTGCTCATCGGCAAGGGCGGCGGGCACGACACGAGCACCCTGCGCATCGCGCCGCCGCTCTCCCTCACCGTCTCCGAGGCCGAGGAGGGCGCCGCGCTCCTCGAAGCGGCCCTCCGGACCCTGTAGCCCCCGCCGGCCGCCCCGCAGTTCCGACTCAGCGACAGGGAGAGTCCCGTGAGCACCCGTACCCTCATCCGGGGCGGTCTCGTCGTCACCGCCGCCGACGAGGTCCACGCCGACGTGCTGATCGAGGACGGCCGCGTGGCCGCCCTCGCGGCCCACGGCTCGGACGCGGCGGCCGGCTGGACCGCCGACCGGACCATCGACGCCACCGACCGCTACGTCATCCCGGGCGGCGTCGACGCCCACACCCACATGGAGCTGCCCTTCGGCGGCACCTTCGCCTCCGACACCTTCGAGACCGGCACCCGCGCCGCCGCCTGGGGCGGCACCACCACCATCGTCGACTTCGCCGTCCAGAGCGTGGGCCACAGCCTGCGCGAAGGACTCGACGCCTGGTACGCCAAGGCCGACGGCGTCTGCGCGGTCGACTACGCCTTCCACATGATCCTCTCCGACGTCAACGAGCACACGCTCAAGGAGATGGACAAGCTGGTCCAGGAGGGGATCTCCTCCTTCAAGCTCTTCATGGCCTACCCCGGCGTCTTCTACAGCGACGACGGCAAGATCCTGCGCGCCATGCAGCGCTCCGCCGAGAACGGCGGGCTGATCATGATGCACGCCGAGAACGGCATCGCCATCGACGTCCTGGTCGAACAGGCCCTCGCCCGGGGCGAGACCGACCCCCGCCACCACGGCGAGGTCCGCAAGGCCCTCCTGGAGGCGGAGGCCACCCACCGCGCGATCCAGCTCGCCCGAGTGGCCGGCGCCCCGCTCTACGTCGTCCACGTGTCGGCCGAGGAGGCGGTGGCGGAGCTGGCCGCCGCCCGGGACAAGGGGCTGCCCGTCTTCGGCGAGACCTGCCCCCAGTACCTCTTCCTGTCCACCGACAACCTCGCGGAGCCGGACTTCGAGGGCGCCAAGTACGTGTGCAGCACGCCCCTGCGGCCCAAGGAGCACCAGGCGGCGCTGTGGCGGGGCCTGCGCACCAACGACCTCCAGGTGGTCTCCACCGACCACTGCCCCTTCTGCTTCACCGGGCAGAAGGACCTCGGCCGGGGCGACTTCTCCAAGATCCCCAACGGCCTCCCCGGGGTGGAGAACCGCATGGACCTCCTCCACCAGGCCGTCGTGGACGGGCACATCTCCCGGCGCCGCTGGATCGAGATCGCCTGCGCCACCCCGGCCCGGATGTTCGGCCTCTACCCGCAGAAGGGCACGCTCGCGCCCGGCGCCGACGCGGACGTCGTCATCTACGACCCGCACGCCACGCAGACCCTGTCGGCCGAGACCCACCACATGAACGTCGACTACTCGGCGTACGAGGGCAGGACCGTCACCGGGCGGGTCGAGACCGTGCTGTCCCGGGGAGAGGTCGTCATCGACCGGCGCACGTACGTCGGCCGCGCCGGGCACGGGGTCTTCACCCCCCGCTCCACCTGTCAATACCTGAACTAGGAGACCGTGCCTTGGACTTCGGACTCGTCCTGCAGACCGACCCGCCCGCCTCGCAGGTCGTCGGCCTGATGCGTCGCGCGGAACGCAACGGCTTCCGCTACGGCTGGACCTTCGACTCCGCCGTGCTCTGGCAGGAACCCTTCGTCATCTACAGCCAGATCCTCGCCAACACCACCAAGCTGCACGTCGGCCCCATGGTCACCAACCCGGGGACGCGGACCTGGGAGGTGACGGCCTCCACCTTCGCCACCCTCAACGACATGTACGGCAACCGGACCGTCTGCGGCATCGGCCGCGGCGACTCCGCCATGCGCGTCGCCGGCCGCAAACCCAACACCCTGGCCCGCCTGGGCGAGGCCATCGACGTCATCCGCGACCTGGCGGAGGGCCGCGAGGCCGAGGTCGACGGCAGCCCGATCCGCATCCCCTGGATCAAGAACGGCAAGCTGCCCGTCTGGATGGCGGCGTACGGACCCAAGGCCCTCGCGCTCGCCGGGCAGAAGGCCGACGGCTTCATCCTCCAGCTCGCCGACCCCTTCCTCACCGAGTGGATGGTCAAGGCGGTGCGGGAGGCGGCCCGGGACGCGGGCCGCGACCCCGACGCCCTCACGATCTGCGTCGCCGCCCCCGCGTACGTCACCGCCGACGACTCCCCGCAGGCGCTCGCCCACGCCCGGGACCAGTGCCGCTGGTTCGGCGGCATGGTCGGCAACCACGTCGCCGACCTGGTCGCCAAGTACGGCGAGCACTCGGGCATGGTCCCCGAGGAGCTGACCGCGTACATCAAGGACCGGCACGGCTACGACTACTCCCACCACGGCCGCGCCGGGAACCCCTCCACCGACTTCGTCCCCGACGAGATCATCGACCGCTTCTGCCTCCTCGGCCCCGCCGAGGCCCACGTCGAGAAGCTCCGCCACCTGAAGGACCTCGGCGTCGACCAGTTCGCCGTCTACGCCATGCACGACGACCGCGAGGGCACCGTCGACGCCTACGGCACCGGAGTCGTCCCGGCCCTCCGCTGACGCCCGGTCGAGCCCCGGTCGAGGAACGGTCGACGGGGTGGCGCGGATGGCCGGAAAGGATTGCGTCGGAGGCGGCGCGGCGAGGATGCTCGTCGCGTGCCGCCCCGCCGGCGGGCGCCGTGCTCCTCGGCCGACCCGCCTGTTTCCGCAGGGGATTCGGTCCGCTCTCCGGAAGGCACTCAAACTGTGATACTCAAACTGTAGTATCGGCGGTGCGGTTGCCACCTGGACGGAGTGAGTGCATGGACGGGCAGGACGAGGTGCTGGACAGCTCGACGGGCTGGGTCGCCACGCACGTGCGGCGGTACCTGGCGAGCGACGGGGCCAGCGGGCACATCTGGTACGGGAAGCCGACGCTCGTGCTGACCACCCGGGGGCGCACGTCCGGGGCGCTGCGGCGGACCGGACTGATCTACGGGGAGGACGGCGGGAACTTCGTCGTCGTCGGGTCCAACGGAGGATCCGACCGGAATCCGCAGTGGTACCTGAACCTGCTCGCCGACCCGCGGGCCCGGATCCAGGTGGCGGCCGACGTGCACGAGGTCGTCGCCCGGGAGGCCGAGGGGGAGGAGCGGGACCGGCTCTGGGACGCGATGGTCGCGATCTTCCCGCAGTACAAGAGCTACCGGAAGAAGACCGAGCGGAGGATCCCCGTCGTGGTGCTGGAGCCGCGGGATTCCTGAGTTCGTGTGCGTGCGGTGACGGGAGGGCTGGGGAGCCCCCGTCGCCGAGTGGGGCGGGCCGACGCGGTGGGGGCCCTGTCTTCGGGGGGCCACCGCGTCGGTTCCCCCTGCTCGATGTCCGTACGTCGTAAGGGGAGTGCTGTGGGGAGATTCAGCCGCCGGGGGTTCCTGACCGCGGCAGCGGCGGGGGCCGCGACCGTGACCGCGACGGGGGGCGCGCAGGCGGAGACGGGCAGGCCGCCCAGGTCCACGCCGTGCGCCCCCGAGACGCGGATCACGACCGTGGGGGCGGACGACGCCCGGTACCACGAGCTGGTCGCCAGGGGGTTCAACGGACGGTTCACCGGAGCGCCCGACCAGGTGCACGTGGTGCACTCGGCCGCGCAGGTCGCCCAGGTGCTGACCGCCGCGGTGCGGGCGGGCAAGCGGGTCGGCGTCCGCAGCGGCGGGCACTGCTTCGAGAACATCGCCGACCACCGTGACGTCAAGGTGCTCATCGACACCTCGCCGATGCGCGCCGTCCACTTCGACCGGGAGCACCGGGCGTTCGCCGTCGAGCCGGCCGCCACGCTCGCCGACGTGTACCGCACCCTGTACTACGACCACGGCGTCACCCTGCCCGCCGGGGTGTGCCCGCAGGTCGGGGCCGGAGGCCACGTCGCCGGCGGCGGGTACGGCCCGCTGACCCGCCGCGACGGCACCGTCGTCGACCACCTGTACGGCGTCGAGGTCGTCGTCGTGGACGCCTCCGGGCAGGCCAAGGTCGTCACCGCCACCCGCGAACCCGACGACCCCCAAAGGGAGTTGTGGTGGGCCCACACCGGGGGCGGCGGCGGCAACTTCGGCATCGTCACCCGCTACCTGTTCCGCTCCCCGGGCGCCACGCGCAGGAGCGAACCCGAGGCGCTCCTGCCGAAGCCGCCCACCCGGCTCCGCACCACCTTCGTCACCTGGGCGTGGGCCGACCTCGACCTGGCCCGCTTCACCCGGATCGTGCGGAACTACAGCCGGTGGTTCGAGGCGCACCACGCCGATCCGCGCTACGGCAGCCTCTACAGCACCCTGCACCTCAACACCCATGCCATCGGCGCCGTCTCGATGGAGATCCGCTTCGACGGCGGCCGGCCCGACGCGGTCGATCTGATCGACCGGTTCGTCGCGGCGGTCAACGAGGGCAGCGGGCTGACGCCGGCGATCGAGTACCAGGACGACCTGTGGCTCCAGGCCACGCTGGGCGCCCGCTTCGACACCGGCGGATACGACCGGCACAAGTCGAAGAGCGCCTACCTGCGGCGCACCTGGACCGCCGAGCGGATCGCGATCGTGCACCGCCACCTGACCGACCCGTCCTTCGAGGGATGGGGGGCGGTCGACCTCTACTCGTACGGCGGCCGGGCGAACGCCGTGCCGCCCGCCGCGACCGCGCTGCCGCAGCGCGACTCGATCCTCAAGGCCTGGTTCTCCGTGACCTGGATGGACCCGGCCACCGACGACCTGCACCTGCGCTGGATCCGCGAGCTGTACCGGGACGTCTTCGGGGACACCGGCGGCGTCCCCGTGCCCAACGCCGACCACGACGGCTGCTACATCAACTACCCGGACACCGACGTCGCCGACCCGGCCTGGAACACCTCCGGCGTGCCCTGGACGACCCTCTACTACAAGGACAACTACCCCAGGCTCCAGCGGGTCAAGGCCGCCTGGGACCCGCGGGACGTCTTCCACCACCCGCTCTCCGTCCGGCTGCCCTGACGCCGCCCCGGGCACCCCACCCGAACACCGCACGACCCATTCCAACACCGCACGGAAGGAAACGCGCTCGTGGAGTCACGCCGAGCCGTCGACACGCACCTCACCCTGGGCGGAGACCTCACCGTCCGCCGCCTGGGCTTCGGCGCGCTGCGGCTGACCGGCCCCCACCACTGGGGACCCCCGGCCAGGCCGGAGAAGGCGATGGAGGTCGCGCGGGAGGCGGTCGCGCTCGGCGTGACCTTCATCGACACCGCCGACGTCTACGGGCTCGGCGCCAACGAGGAACTGCTCGCCGCGGCCCTCCACCCGTACGCCCCCGGCCTCGTCGTCTCCACCAAGGCGGGCGAGGTCCGGCCGGGGCCGCACCAGTGGCGGGCCCTCGGGAAGCCCGACTACCTGCGCCAGCAGGCCGAGTTGAGCCTGCGCCGGCTGCGCCTCGAACGCGTCGAGCTGTTCCAGCTGCACCGGGTCGACCCGCAGGTCCCGCTGGAGGACCAGGTCGGGGCGCTCAAGCAGCTCCAGGACGAGGGGAAGATCCGGCACATCGGGCTCTCCGAGGTGACCGTCGAGCAGATCGAACGGGCCCGCGCCGTCGCCCCCGTCGTCAGCGTCCAGAACAAGTACGGCCTCGGCGACCGCCGTTACGACCCCGAGCTGGCCCACTGCGAGCGGGAGGGCATCGGCTTCATCGCCTGGAAACCGCTCGCCGGGGCCGTCCGCCCGGCCGCCGGCAGCGCCCTGGCCCGGGTCGCCGCGGAGACCGGCGCGACACCGGCCCAGGTGGCGCTCGCCTGGCTGCTGGGCCGTTCGCCGGTGATGATGCCGATCCCCGGCACCTCCTCGGTCGGACACCTGAGGGCCAACATGGCCGCCGAGGGGATCGTGCTCGACGAGAAGCAGACGGCGCTGCTCGACCAGGGGTGACCGCGACGACCGGGAGGGCCCGGCGGCCACGGCCGCCGGGCCCTCCCGGCACGTCCGGTTCAGGAACGCATCTCGTCCGCCACGGCCATCACGTAGGAGCCGTACCCGGAGCGGGAGAGCCGGGCGCCCAGCCGGTGGCACGCCTCCGCGTCGATGAAGCCCATCCGCAGCGCGATCTCCTCCAGGCAGGCGATCCGCACGCCCTGCCGGTCCTCCATCGTCTGCACGTACTGGCCGGCCTGGAGCAGCGACTCCGGCGTGCCGGCGTCGAGCCAGGCGAACCCCCGCCCGAAGGACACGAGCGAGGCGCGCCCGGCGTCCAGGTAGACCCGGTTGACGTCGGTGATCTCCAGTTCGCCACGGGGCGACGGGCGCACCTGCCGGGCGATCTCCACGACGTCGTTGCTGTACAGGTAGAGGCCCGTGATGGCGAGGTTCGACCGGGGCTTCTCCGGCTTCTCGGCCAGCGACACCAGCCGCCCGTCCTCGTCGACCTCGCCGACGCCGTACCGCTCCGGATCGGTCACCGGGTAGCCGAAGAGGACACAGCCGTCGAGGTCCCGCCGGTGCGTGGCGAGCAGGTCGTAGAAGCCGTTCCCGTGGAAGATGTTGTCGCCGAGGACGAGCGCGACGTCGTCGTCCCCGATGTGCTCGGCGCCGATGAGGAACGCCTGCGCCAGCCCCTCCGGGACCGGCTGCTCCGCGTAGCTGAGGGAGAGCCCCAGGTGGCTCCCGTCCCCGAGGAGCCGTCGGATCTGGGGGATGTCGCCGGGCAGCGCGATGATCAGTACGTCGCGGACGTCGGCGAGCATGAGCGCCGAGAGCGGGTAGTAGATCAGCGGCTTGTCATTCACCGGAAGTAATTGTTTCGAAACGGCGAGGGTGATGGGATGCAAACGGCTTCCATGACCGCCTGCGAGGATAATTCCTTTCACGTCTCCTCCTATTCGGGAGTCTTCTCGAAGACCCTAGGGGGCGGCGTCGGGGCAAACAACGAAGGATTTGCCGGAGTCGACCGTCGTACTAGGTCGGGGGTGATTCGGGCGCTTCTGTCCGGCCTCTTCGAACGGTTCTCGAGTCTGCCGCTTCCGCTTCTGTGTAAGGTTCGGTGCGTGTCTGCGGCCCATTGCGAGATCGACCAGGAAGGAAGGTAGGGCGATGGCGAAGGAACTGACCGCCGAGCGACTCTTCGGGATCCTGCGCGAATGTGCGGGAGAAGAGGAATACGTCACCGGATCGGAAAGTGCGCTCGACGTGGAGTTCACCGAGCTGGGGTACGACTCCCTGGCCCTCCTGGAGACCACCGCCCGGGTCTCCCGGGAGTACCGGGTGGAGATCCCGGAGGAGGAGCTGGCGGACGTGCGGACGCCGGCCGCTTTTTTGAAGACCGTCAACCGGCTGCTGGCCGTGGCGTGACCGCCGCGCAGTCCCGCCGTGGCCGAGCCGTCCCGACCTCCGGCAGGCCCCGGCCGCGAGGTGCCGCACCGCGGCCCCTGTCCGGAAGATCCGGTTCCGCGGACCTCCGGGAACGCTCCGGGGGGCCGTCACGTTGAAGGACCTGGCAAGCACTGTCTGAAGCTGACCTCTGGGGGAACCACTGTGAAGCTAGGTGTCTTAGGGCCGTTGTCCGTGCGGGTCGGCGAGGATTCGCACACGCCGAGCGCACCCAAGATGAGAAGTGTTCTGGCGACGCTCCTCGTGCACGCCGACCAGGTCGTGCCCGTCTCGTCGCTGATCCGGGAGCTATGGGACGAGGACCCGCCCGTCAGCTGCCTGACCACCCTGCAGACGTACATCCTCAACCTGCGCAAACTCCTCGCCTCGGCCGCCGGACTGACCTCCCGGCAGGTCGCCTCCGAGATACTCGTGACCCGCTCCGGCGGTTACCTCTTCCGCACCGGCCAGGACGACCTGGACGTGCACCGCTTCCACGAGCTCGTCGCGGACGGACGCCGAGCCCTGTCCTCCGGGGACGACGTGACCGCCCTCGCCACCCTCACCAGCGCGCTCCAGATCTGGCGCGGGCCGGCCCTGGTCGACGTCGCCGCCGGCCGCATCATCGAAGGGCGCCGCCAGCAGTTCGAGGAGTCCCGGCTCGTCGTCCTCGAGTACCTCGTCGACACGCAGCTGCGGCTCGGCATGTACCGCGAGGTCCTCACGGAGCTGGCCGCGCTCACCGCGGACAACCCGTACCACGAGGGGCTGCACGCCCAGTACATGCGCGCCCTGTACCTCAACGGGCGGCGGGCCCAGGCCCTGGAGGTCTTCCAGCGGCTCCGGGTCAACTTGGTGAACCACCTCGGACTGGAGCCCGGCCTCATCGCCCAGGAACTGCACCGGTCCATCCTCAACGCGGAACCGATCGACGCCCAGGGCGGCCTGCGCCGCCCCATCGGCGACATCGTCCGCATGTCCTCCGCGGGCGCCTCGCGCGTCTACTGACACCCCGTGGGGCCCGGGTCCGCGCGGACCCGGGCCCCACGGGGTGTCCGCGGGGTACCCGCTCAGCCCCCGACGGAGGCCAGCACGAACCGCACCGGCGTCGGCAGGCGCAGCGGACCGTCCCCCCGCAGCCGGTCCAGCTCCGTGATCAGGCGCTTCCGCAGCTGCGCGCTCTCGTACGCCGGCAGGTGCCGCCAGAGCAGCCGCATGCCCTGGGTGTGCGACCAGTCCACCCACGTCGTGCCGTCCGCGGCCACCAACTGGACGTGCTCGTCGGTGATCTCGACGTCCTCGAAACCGGCCCGGAGCATCGTGCCGGTCAGCTCGTCCCCGTCCCCGAGCCAGCTGTTGAACCGGCGCTTCAGCGCCTCCGGCTGCCACTCCGCCGGCAGGTTGCGCAGCAGCCGCTCCGGGATCAGCTCGGTGAAGATCGGCGGCAGGAACGGGAAGGTGTCGTCCGTGAAGACGGGACTGGTGAAGGCGATCCGGCCGGCCGGGCGCAGCAGCGCCGCGTACCGCCCCAGCGCCTTCGGCGCGTCCGGCAGGAAGATCACGCTGTAGCTGCCCGTCACCGCGTCGAACGAGGCCGGCGGGAGATCGGGGTGCTCGCCGTCCATGACCCGCACCTCGACGTGGCGGGTGCCCAGCGCGGCCGCCCGCTCGCGGGCCGCCTCCACCATCGCGGGCGCGATGTCGATGCCGAGCACGTGCCCCGAGGGGCCGACCCGGTCGGCGGCCTCGAACAGGACCGCGCCGCGGCCGCAGCCGACGTCGAGGACCCGCTCGCCCGGGCGCGGGGCGATCCGCTCCACGAGCCGCCGCCCCATGGGCGTGAAGAACTCGACGCCCATCTGGTCGTAGGTGGCGGCGGCCTCGTTGAACGCCTCGGTCACCGTTGACTTGTACTTCGTCTCGTCCATGGGTCCTCTCCGGATGAGGTAGCCGACGCGACCACCTTCCCCACCGGTTCTGGAACGGGGGTCGACCCCCGCTCGGTGCCCGCTCGAATTCCGCTTCCCTTTCGGTCGACGAGCCCGGGAGCGGATTGTTGCGGACGTTCCGGGAAGCCAGGATGGGGCCACCGCCCCTTTTCCCGACGAGGAGGTCCGCCGTGACCGATCGCATCGACGTCGTGCGCCGCATGGTGAACGCGTACAACACCGGAGACGTCGGCGACGTGGCCGAATTCATTCACGCCGAGTATCTGAACCCCGGCGCCCTGGAGCACATGCCGACGCTCCGCGGGCCCGAGGCGTTCGGCCTCGCCGTCAAATGGCTCAAACTCACCTTCTCCGAGGAGGCGTTCCTGGAGGAGATCTCCTACGAGGAGAACGGCGACTGGGTCCGCGCCAAACTCGCCCTCTACGGCCGCCAGGTCGGCGAACTCGTCGGAATGCCGGCCACCGGCCGCCGCTTCTCCGGCGAGCAGATCCACCTCGTCCGGATCGTGGACGGCAAGATCCGCGACCACCGCGACTGGCCCGACTACCTCGGCACCTACCGCCAGCTCGGCGAGCCCTGGCCGACCGAGGAGGGCTGGCGGCCCTGACCCCGCCCGGTCTCCCCCGCGCGCCCCGCGCGCCCTCCGTACGCAGGGAAGGAACACGGTGAGCACCACGCCCTCCGCCGGCCCCGCCGGCCAGACCCGGGAGACCCCGGGCCCCGGCGGCACGGACCCGTCCGCGCCGCCGCCGGACCCCACCGACCAGGACCTGGACGTCCTGCTCAAGCAGCTCGGAAACCTGGTCACCCCGATGGCCGTCCGGGTCGCGGCCACCCTCCGGCTCGTCGACCACCTCCGGGACGGCGCCACCACCGTCGGCCCGCTGGCCGCCCGGACCGGAACCCACGCCCCGACCCTCGCCCGCCTCGTCCGCCACCTCGTCGTCACCGGCGTCCTGGAGGAAGACGACGAGGACGGCACGCTGCGGCCCACCCGGCTCGGCCTGCTCCTCGCCGACGACCACCCGGCCCGGCAGCGGGCCTGGCTCGACCTGGACGGGGCGATCGCCCGCGCCGACCTCGCCTTCGCCGGACTCCTCGACGCGGTCCGCACCGGCCGGCCCGCCTACCGGGACCGGTACGGACGCCCGTTCTGGGAGGACCTCTCCGCGGAGCCGGGGCTGGCCGACTCCTTCGACGCCCTGATGTCCTGCGACGAGGACCTCGCCTACGACGCCCCGGCCGCCGCCCTCGACTGGACCGCCACCCGGCACGTCCTCGACGTCGGCGGAGGCGACGGCGCGCTGCTCGCCGCCGTCGCGCGGACCGCTCCGGACGTCCGCGGCACCCTCGTCGAACTGCCGGGACCGGCCGCGCGGGCCCGCCGCCGGTTCGCCGGCACCGGGCTCGACGAACGGATCACCGTCGTCGACGGCAGCTTCTTCGACCCGCTGCCGGCCACCGCCGACACCGTCCTCCTCTCCTTCGTCCTCCTCAACTGGTCGGACGAGGACGCGCTCGCCGTGCTCCGCCGCTGCGCCGAGGCCCTGGAACCGGGCGGCCGGCTCGTCGTCCTGGACCGGGCCGACCGCCCCGACGACGGCGCCGACCGCTTCTTCTCGACCCTGCTCGACCTGCGGATGCTCGTCTTCATGGGCGGCCGGGTCCGCACCCGCGACGAGGTGGTCCGGCTCGCCGCCGACGCCGGGTTCGTCCTCGCCGCCGAGGGCGGCAGCGGCTCCCGCACCCTGCCCTTCGACTTCTCGATCCTCGAATTCGTCCACGCCCCCGCCCCGGCCCCCTCGGTCAAGGAGGAACACCACCATGCCTGAACGCCTCGTCCCCAGCGGCGACGTCGAACTGTGGAGCGACGACTTCGGCGACCCCGCCGACCCCGCGCTGCTGCTGGTCATGGGCGGCAACCTCTCCGCGTACGGCTGGCCCGACGAGTTCGCCCGGAGGCTCGCCGACGGCGGACTGCACGTCATCCGCTACGACCACCGGGACACCGGCCGTTCCACCACCCGCGACTTCGCCGCACACCCCTACGGCTTCGGCGAGCTGGCGGCCGACGCGGTCGCCGTGCTCGACGGCTGGGGAGTGGACCGGGCCCACGTCCTGGGGCTCTCCATGGGCGCCACGATCTGCCAGGTCATGGCCCTCGACCACCACGACCGGCTCCTCAGCCTGGCCCTGATGCTCGGCGGCGGCCTCGACATCGACTTCGACGACAACATCGAACGCGTCCTGCGCGGCGAACCCACCGCCGACGGACTGCCCGGCCCGCAGCCGCCGTTCCTGGAGGCCCTGGAGCTGATGTCCCGGCCCGCCGAGGGCCGGGCCGAGGAGATCGACAAGCGGGTCCGCAAGTGGCGGATCCTCAACGGCGACGCCGTCCCCTTCGACGACGCCGAGTACGCGCTGTGGGAGGAGCGGGCCGTCGACCACGCCGGCGGCGTCCTCACCGAGCCGTACGCGCACTACCAGCTCACCCTGCCGCCGCTCGCCCGGGCCGCCGAACTGTCCCGGGTCACCGTGCCCACCCTGGTCGTCCAGGCCGAGCGCGACCCCATCGCCCCGCCGCCGCACGGCAAGCACCTCGCCGGCCTCATCCCCTCCGCCCGGCTGGCCGAGATCCCCGGGATGGGCCACGCCCTGCCCTCCTCCGTCCACGAGCCGCTGGCCGAGGTCCTCCTCGCGCACGCCCGCGCCGCCCGGTGACCGGGCTGGGGCCGGCGGCGGAACCGGCGGGAGCGGGACACACCGTGTACGGAAGGAACCTGGCCCAGGTCTACGACCTGGTGCACAGGGAACGCGGCAAGGACTACCGCGTCGAGGCCGAAGCGGTGGCCGCCGCCGCCCGCCGGCACCGCCCCGACGCCTCCCGGCTGCTCGACGTCGCCTGCGGCACCGGCGGCCACCTGCGCCACTTCGCCGAGCTGTTCGACCACGTCGAGGGGCTGGAGCTGTCGGAGCCGATGGCCGACGTCGCCCGGGCGGCGCTGCCCGGCACGACGATCCACCCGGGCGACATGCGCGACTTCCGGCTCGGCACCGGGTTCTCGGTGATCACCTGCATGTTCGGCTCCATCGGCTACATGGAGTCGGACACCGAACTGCGCCTCGCACTGGGCACGTTCGCCCGCCACCTGGAGCCCGGCGGGGTGGTCGTCGTCGACCCCTGGTGGTTCGACGAGACCTTCCTCGACGGCCACGTCTCCGCCGACGTGGTCACCGTCGACGGCGTGACCGTCTCCCGCGTCTCGCACTCCGCGCGCCGGGGCCGCGCCTCCCACATGGACGTGCACGTCGTCGTCGCCGAACCCGGCGCCGGAGCCAGCCACTTCGTCGACCGGCACGTCATCTCCCTGTTCAGCCGCGAGGAGTACGAGGCCGCCTTCCGCGCGGCCGGCCTCCGGGTCGAGTACCTGCCCGGACAGCCCTCCGGACGGGGCCTGTTCGTCGGCGTACGGACATGAGAAGCGAACGACACGAGAGGAACGACATGAACGACCACGAGGTCGACGTCCTGGTGGTGGGCGCGGGCCTGGGCGGCCTGTCCACGGCGATGTTCCTCGCCCGGCAGGGCGTCCGGGTGCTGGTGGTGGAACGGAGGCCCGGGCTCTCGCCCTACCCCCGCGCCGCCGGGCAGAACCCGCGGACCATGGAGCTGCTGCGGATCGGCGGCGTCGCCGACGAGGTCGCCCGGGTCGACGACATCCGCGGCGAGCAGGGCGACTTCGTCATCCGGATCGGCCGGACCGTCCGCGGCGAACCCTTCCGCGTGGTGTCGGAGAGCTTCGACGACATGGTCGCCGCCACCGCCCCCTGCACCCCGGCCGGCTGGGCCATGCTCTCCCAGGACAAGCTGGAGCCGATCCTCCTCGACCAGACCGAACGGCACGGCGGCGCCGTCCGCTTCGCCACCCGGCTGACCTCCTTCCGGCAGGACGACGACGGCGTGACGGCCACCCTGGAGGGCCCCGACGGCGACTACGAGCTGCGGGCCCGCCACCTCGTCGCCGCCGACGGCAACCGCAGCGCCGTCCGCGAGTCCCTCGGCATCGGACGGTACGGGCACGGCACCCTCGCCCTCATGGTCGGCGTCATCTTCGAAGCGGACCCGACCGGCCTGCTGGAGACCGGAACCACCGGCTGGTACTACCTCCACCACCCCGAGTTCACCGGCACCTTCGGACCCACCGACCGCCCCGGCCGCTTCACCCTCTTCGTCGAGTACGACCCGGAGAAGGGAGAGGGCCCCGACGACTTCACCCCGGAGCGGTGCACCCGGCTCATCCGGCTCGCCCTGGAGGCGCCCGACCTGGAGCCGGAGATCATCGACATCCAGGGCTGGGAGATGGCCGCCCGGATCGCCGAACGGTGGCGCGACGGACGGGTCTTCCTCGTCGGCGACGCCGCCAAGGTCACCCCGCCCACCGGCGGCATGAGCGGCAACGCGGCCGTCGCCGACGGCTTCGACCTCGCCTGGAAGCTCGGCGCCGTGCTGAACGGCCAGGCGGGCCCCGGCCTCCTCGACACCTACGAGCCGGAACGGCGCACCGCCGCCGAACTCGTCGTCGCCGAGGCGCTCGCCCTCTACGCCGAGCGGATGGCCCCGCACATGGCCGACGTGTGGGACCGGTCGGTGGGCTACGCCGAGACCCTCCTCGGCTTCCGGTACCGCTCCACCGCCGTCCTCGCCGAGGACGACGACCCGGCCCGGGTGGAGGACCCGCTGGAACCGACCGGCCGCCCCGGCTTCCGCGGCCCGCACGTCCCGGTCCTCCGGAACGGCGAACCCGTCTCCACCGTCGAGCTCTTCGGCGACGGCTGGACCCTGATCGCGGGCGAGTCCGGGGACACCTGGGCACCGGCCGCCGAACGGGCCGCGGACGAACTCGGCGCGCCCGTCAGGGTGTTCAGGCTCGGGACCGACCTCGCCGACCCGGAGGACCGGGTGCCCGCGCGGTACGGCATCGGCAAGTCCGGCGCCAGCCTCGTCCGCCCCGACGGCATCGTGGCCTGGCGCACCGACGAGGCCCCCGCCGACGCCACCGCCGTCCTCGGGGACGTCCTGCGGAGCGTCCTCGGCCGGTGACGACGCACACGGCGGCCCGGGGCGGGAGGACACCCGCACCGGACCGTGGGGGAAGGGGCCGGCGGGCCGTCACACCCGCCGGCCCGCCGTTCTCAGCGCGCGCCGGACCTCCCGGCCGGCAGCCGGGACGCGGACGCCGGCACGCCGGCCGTCCGCGCGACCTGACGCACCCGCTCCACGAGCAGCGCCTGCCGCAGCGTCGCCGTCTCCTCACCGGCCGGCCGGGCCCCGCCGAGCGCGGCCCGTACGAACGCGTCCATGGCGTTGAAGACCTGGTCGTCCTCCGGCAGCGCCCGCTCCGTCACCACGTCCTGCTGCTCGACGCGCACCACCGGCCGCAGTTGCTCCGGCGGAGTGAACGCCCGCCGCACGCTCAACCGCCCCCGGTCGCCCCAGAGCGCGTACATCGACCGGTAGGAGTGCTCGAAGCCGAAGTCCAGCTGCGCCGTCACCCCCCGCTCGTCGCAGAGCAGCGCACTGCCCGCCACGTCCACCCCGGTCGCCTCGTCGACCCGCAGGAACGCGCCGAGCACCTCCAGCTCCCCGGTCAGGTGCAGCTGGGCCGCCCGCAGCGGATACACCCCCACGTCCAGCAGCGCCCCGCCGCCCAGCTCCGGGCGGTAGCGGAAGGAGCCGGGCGCCAGCGGAGGCACCGCGAACGTCCCCGTGAACTGGCGGAGCCCGCCCACGGCCCCGTCCAGCATCGCCCGTACCGCGGCGTGCTGCGAATGGTGCAGGAACATGAAGTTCTCGGCCAGCACCAGACCGAGCCGCGACGCCACCGTCAGCAGCTCCAGGGTCTTCTCGTACGCGTCCGACATCGGCTTCTCGACCAGGACGTGCTTCCCCGACCGCAGGGCCCGCATCGCCCACTCGTGGTGCATGCCGGGCGGCAGCGGGATGTAGACGGCGTCCAGGTCCTCGCGCTCGAGCAGCGCCTCGTACCCCCCGACGCCCTCGCAGCCGAAGCGGGCCCCGACCCGCGCGGCCCTGGCCCCGTCCCGGCTGGCCACCGCGACGAGGTCGACCCGGTCGTGCGCGGCGAGAACGGGCATGATCCGGCGGATCGCGATGTTCGCGGTCCCGATCACGCCCATTCTGAGCGCCCGTTGCTGACGGTGCTCTGGCATAGCGATCCTCATCACCTCGCGGGAGTCCAACGGGCTCTCCACCGTAGGGCCGGACGATCAAACGCCACTTGAGGAACGCTGGACCCGCGCACGGCCCGGACCCCCTGGAACCGGCTTCGAGCGTTCTTCTAATCCCGCCCCGTACGTTCCCCGGTAATCGGATGACGGAGGTGGCTCGGTGACAGCGGCGACCAGTGCGCTGGGGCGCGAACTGCAGCTCGTACACGCGGCACAGTGGCTCTACTCGGTGAACGGCGAACCGTTCGTCCCCGGCGACGGGGACCCGTACGCCGGCCTGGTGCGCGGTTTCGCGGAGGACACCGCGCCGCTCCACGCGGCCCTCGCGGAGCGCGGGCCGCTGTGGCGCAGCAGGCTCGGCCCCTGGGTCGCCGGCCCGGCGGCCCTGTCCGGGCGCCGGCCCGACCTGGCGGTCACCCCGGCCGTCCCCCAGGCCGAACCCTGGCTGCCCGCGCCGGAGCGGCAGCGGAGCGCCGCGGCCCGCGCACTCGCCCACCGGGGCGGCCGGGGCGCCGTCCGCGCCGCCGCCCCGGAACTGCGGCGGCTGACCGCCGAGGCGGTCGCCGGCCTCGCCCCCGGACCGGCCGACCTGATCACCGCCGTCGCGGCCCCGCTCGCCGCCACCGGCTACGCCGCCCTGCTCGGCGTGGCCGCGGACCGGCACGCGCGGTTCGCCGCCGCCGTGGCGGACACCGCGCCCGCCGTGGACGCCCTGCTCTGTCCGCAGAGCCTCGCGGCCACCGAGCGGGCCGGCGCCGGGATCCGCGCCCTGCGCGAACTCCTCGCCCCCTCGGAGCACGCCGAGGCCGGACTCGTCCTCGCCGTCGCCGGCACCCGGGCCGCCACCGACCTCCTCGGCGAGACGCTGCGGCACCTCCTCGACCGGCCCGACGCGTGGTCCCGGCTGCGCACCGACCCCGGCCACGCCGCCGAGGCCGTCCGCGCCGCCACGCCCGCGCACGGGCCCTGGCACCTCCACCCGCTGACCGCCCTCGCCCCGCTGGAAGCCGCCGGCGTCCGCGTCGAGGCCGGCGAGCAGGTCACCTTCGTGCCCGGGCCCGGCGGCACGGCGCCCGCCCCCTGGACCGGGCCGCTGGTCCCGGCCGCCCGCGCCGTCGCCGAGGAGGCGCTCCGCCTGCTCGCCGCCCGCTTCCCCCGCATCGGGCCCGACGGCGCGCCGGTCCGCGCGCGCCGGGCCCCCGTCACCCGCCGCCTGGTCCGGCTGCCCGCGCTGCTCGGCGAGGAGGAGACCCGATGAAGGTCCTGTTCACGTCCCTGGCCCACCACACCCACTACTACCCCCTGGTGCCGCTCGCCTGGGCCCTGCGCACCGCCGGCCACGAGGTCCGGATCGCCAGCCAGCCCGAGCTGACCGACGTCATCACCGGCACCGGCCTCACCGCCGTCCCGGTCGAGTGGTCGCTCGGACCGGTCGAGGAGATGGGCCTGCTCGGCACCCTCCACGACGAGGCGTCCGCCCACGTCCAGGGCTTCGACTTCGCCGCCCGCGGCGACCGCCCCTGGACCTGGGAGCAGCTCCTCGCCCTGGAGAACGTCATGGTGCCGACCCTGTACGGCGCCCTCAACAACGACGTGATGGTCGACTCGCTGGTCGCCTTCGCCCGCTCCTGGCAGCCCGACCTCGTCGTCTGGGAGACCTTCACCCTCGCCGGCGCCCTCGCCGCCCGCGCCACCGGGGCCGCCCACTGCCGGCTCGTCTCCGGCCCGGACATCAGCGTCCGCGCCCGCCAGGAGTTCCTGCGCCTCGCCGCCGAGCAGGAGCCCGAGCACCGCGAGGACCCCACCGCCGAGTGGCTGGAGCGGACCCTCGCGCGGATCGGCTCCCCGCACGGCTACACCGAGACCATGGTCACCGGCGAGTGGACGGTGAACACCACCCCGCCCAGCACCCAGCTCGACCTGGGCCTGCCCACCGTCCAGGTCCGGCACGTCGCCTACAACGGCCCCGCCGTCGTCCCCGACTGGCTGCGCGCCGCCCCGGAGCGCCCCCGCGTCTGCGTGACGCTCGGCTCCTCCGCCGCCGACACCGGCGTCGACATGCTCAAGCTCCTCGGCGCCCTCGCCGAACTCGACGCCGAGATCGTCGCCACCGTCGACGAGGAGACCGCGGCGGCGGCGGACCTCCCGGACAACGTCCGGCTCGTCGACTTCGTCCCGCTCAACGACCTGCTGCCCACCTGCGCCGCCGTCGTCCACCACGGCGGGGTCGGCACGAAGGCGACCGCGGAACTCCACGCCGTCCCGCAGCTGATCCTCGCCTTCGGCTGGGACACCGAGGTCATGGGCCGGGGTCTGGAGGAGATCGGCGCGGGCATCTGCCTGCCCAGCGCCGAACTGCTCCCGGAAGCGGTCCGCACCCAGGTCGGCCGCCTCCTCCTGGAGCCGGCGTACGCGGAAGGCGCCCGCCGGCTCCAGGAGGAGCTGCGCGCCGTGCCCAGCCCCAACGAGATCGTCCCCATCATCGAGCGGCTGGTCGCCGAACACCGCGCCGACTCCGGACCGGCGTCCCGCGACACCCACGCCGCCCACCACGCCTGAGGCGGAGATGCCAGAGATGTCGGATACCAAGGCGCAGGTCCTGAACCTGGCACGCACCTTCCACAAGGAACAGGAGGGCGGCGCCTTCGAAGCCGGGGTCACCCCGATCCTGCCCGCCGGCGCGGTCCTCGACGAGGAGGACCGGATCGCGCTCGTCGAGGCGGCGCTGGAGCTGCGCATCGCCGCCGGCGTGCGCACCCGGAAGTTCGAGAGCGCGTTCGCCCGCTACTTCCGGCGCCGCAAGGCCCACATGGTCAACTCCGGCTCGTCGGCGAACCTGCTGGCGGTCGCGGCACTGACCTCGCCCAAACTGAAGGACGTGCGGCTGCGCCCCGGCGACGAGGCCGTCACCGTCGGGGCGGGCTTCCCCACCACCATCAACCCGATCGTCCAGAACGGACTGAAGCCGGTCTTCGTCGACATCGAACTGGGCACGTACAACGCCTCGTTCGAACAGATCGAGGCGGCGATCACCCCGCGCACCCGGCTCATCATGATCGCCCACGCGCTGGGCAACCCGTTCCCCGTCGCCGAGGTCGCCGAACTCGCCGCCCGGCACGGCATCTTCCTCGTCGAGGACAACTGCGACGCGGTCGGCTCCACCTACCAGGGACGGCTCACCGGCACCTTCGGCGACCTGTCGACGGTCAGCTTCTACCCCGCCCACCACATCACCGCCGGCGAAGGCGGCTGCGTCCTCACCTCCAGCCTCGAACTCGCCAGGATCGTCGAGTCGATGCGGGACTGGGGCCGGGACTGCTGGTGCGAACCCGGCACCGACAACACCTGCCTCAAGCGGTTCGACTACCGGCTCGGCACCCTGCCGGCCGGCTACGACCACAAGTACATCTTCTCCCACCTGGGCTACAACCTGAAGGCGACCGACCTCCAAGGGGCCCTGGCGCTCAGCCAGATGCGCCACATCGACGACTTCGGCGCGGCCCGCCGGCGCAACTGGCAGCGGCTCCACGACGGCCTGGCCGACGTGCCCGGACTGCTGCTGCCCCGGGCCACCCCGGGCAGCGACCCGAGCTGGTTCGGCTTCGTCCTCACCGTGCTGCCCGACGCCGGCTTCACCCGCCGCGAACTCGTCGACTTCCTGGAGTCGCGCCGGATCGGCACCCGGCGGCTCTTCGCCGGCAACATCACCCGCCACCCCGCCTACGAGGGCGTGGACCACCGGACCGTCGGCGAGCTGACCAACTGCGACACCGTCACCGAGGACACCTTCTGGGTCGGCGTCCACCCGGCGCTCACCACCGAGATGATCGATTACGTCATCGAGTCCGTCACCGAGTTCTGCACGCGAAGGGGCTGATCACGCCATGACCGAACGTACCGGCAGGACCGCCGTCGTCACCGGCGCCACCAGCGGCATCGGCCTCGCCGTCGCCCGGCACCTGGCCGCCGGCGGCCACCGCGTCTTCCTCTGCGCCCGGGACGCCGACCGCGTCGCGCTCACCGTGAAGGAGCTGCGCGCCGAGGGCCACGAGGCCGACGGCGCCGTCTGCGACGTGCGCGACGCCGCCTCGATCGAGCGGCTGGTCGGGGCGGCCGTGGCGCGCTACGGACCGGTCGGCATCCTGGTCAACAACGCCGGCCGCAGCGGCGGCGGCGAGACGCACGCGCTCACCGACGAGCTGTGGGACGACGTCATGGCCACCAACCTCGACAGCGTCTTCCGGTTCACCCGGGCCGTGCTCACCACCGGCGGGATGCGGGAGGGCGACTGGGGCCGGATCGTCAACATCGCCTCCACCGGCGGCAAGCAGGGCGTCGTCCTCGGCGCCCCCTACTCCGCCTCCAAGCACGGCGTCGTCGGCTTCACCAAGGCGCTCGGCCTGGAGCTGGCCAAGACCGGGATCACCGTCAACGCGGTCTGCCCCGGATACGTCGAGACCCCGATGGCGTCCCGGGTCCGCCAGGGGTACGCCGCCGCCTGGGAGACCACCGAGGACGACGTCCTCACCCGCTTCCGGGCGAAGATCCCGCTCGGCCGCTACACCACCCCCGACGAGGTGGCGGGGATGGTCGGCTACCTGCTGACCGACGCGGCCGCCCCCGTCACCGCGCAGGCGATCAACGTCTGCGGCGGCCTCGGCAACTACTGAGGAGAGTCATGTCCGACGAGAACCCGCAGACGGCCGCCGCCCCCACCGTGCACGAGACCGTCCACGAGATCGAGGTGGACGCCCCGGCCGGGACGGTCTACGAGCTGGTCGCCGACGCCGCCCGCTGGCCCGTCCACTTCCCGCCCAACCTGCACGTCGAGGTCCTGGAGGGCGGCGGGGGGAAGGACGGCGTGGAACGCCTGCGCATCTGGGCGACCGCCAACGGAGCCGTCAAGAACTGGACATCGCGCCGCGAACTCGACAGCTCGGCGCTGACGGTGACGTTCCGTCAGGAGCGCTCGCAGGCGCCGGTGGCGAGCATGGGCGGCGCCTGGCACCTCGAACCACTGGGGGAGCGGCGCACCCGGGTGCGCTTCGTCCACACCTTCACCGCGGTCGGCGACGACCCCGAGAACGTGGCCTGGATCCGCCGCGCCGTCGACACCAACACGGAATCCGAACTCCGGGCGCTGCGCGCCGCCGCCGAGACGGCCTCCGACGACCTCGTCCTCACCTTCGACGACACGGTACGGATCGACGGATCGGCCAAGGACGCCTACGAGTTCGTCCGCGCCGCCGACCGGTGGACCGAACGGCTGCCGCACGTCACCAGGGTCTCGCTCACCGAGGAGGTCCCCGGCGAGCAGGTGCTGGAGATGGACACCCGCACCGCCGACGGCTCCGTCCACACCACCCGGTCCGTGCGGATCTGCTTCCCGGCCGAGCGGATCGTCTACAAGCAGACCCACACCCCCGCCCTCATGGACGCCCACACCGGCGAGTGGATCTTCGAGGAGGACGGCGACGGCTGCGTGGTCACCTCCCGGCACACCGTGCGGATCGCCCCCGGCGCGGTGCGGGACGTCCTCGGCCCGGACGCCGACGTCGCCCGCGCCCGGGAGTTCGTCCGCGAGGCCCTCGGCCGCAACAGCCGGGCCACCCTCGGCCACGCGGCGGCCCACGCCGGCGGGCTGCGCGCCGCCGGGCCCGTCGGCCACGACGTGTACGTCTCCGTGCAGCGGTTCTACGCCGAGCAGATGCGGCACCTCGACGAGGGCCGCGCGGAGGAGTGGGCCGCCACCTTCACCGAGGACGGCGTCTTCGCCCAGAACTCCGGCGCGGAGCCGGTCCGGGGCCGTGCGGCCATCGCCGCCGCCGTGCGCGCCGGCCGGGCGCGGCTCGCCGCGGACCCGCAGCGGCGCAGGCACGTCTTCGGCATGCTCACCGTGGACCCGGCGGCCGACGGAGCGGTCCGCGCCCGCTCGTACGCGCAGGTCCTGGCGACCCCGCCGGGCGGCCCGACCGTACTGCACCTGAGCGCCGTCTGCGAGGACGAGCTGGTCCCCGTCGACGGCGGCTGGGCGGTCAGGCACCGCCGGGTCGACCACGACGGCGTCTGACCCCCGGACGGGAGCGAGGACGGGGACGGGGCCGTGCCGCGGACACGCGGCACGGCCCCGAACCGTTCCCCGGGAGGCGGGGAGGTCAGACCGCCGGGACGAGGCCGTCCAGATACAGCCGCAGGTGCTCCGCCGTGTGCGAGTGCGGGGCCTTCAGGAGCTCGGCGGGCGGGCCGGTGAAGACGATCTCGCCGCCGGTGTTGCCGCCTTCGGGACCGAGGTCGATCACCCAGTCCGCCTGGGCGATGACGGCGAGGTCGTGCTCGATGACGACGACCGTGTTGCCCCGGTCCACGATCCGGTTGAGCAGGCCGAGCAGCATGTCGATGTCCGACAGGTGCAGGCCGGTGGTCGGCTCGTCCAGGATGTAGACGGTGCCCGAGCCGGAGAGCCGGTCGGCGAGCTTGAGCCGCTGGCGCTCGCCGCCGGAGAGGGTCGCGAGCGACTGCCCGAGGCCGAGGTAGCCGATGCCGGTCTCCATCAGGGCGCCGACCCGGGTGCGCAGCGGGCCCGACGGGAAGAACGAGACGGCCTCCTCCGCCGACATCTCCAGCACGTCGGCGATGTTCTTGCCGCGCACGTGGTGGCGGAGGACCGCCTCCTTGAAGCGGCGCCCCCCGCAGCTCTCGCAGTGGGTGGTGACCGGGTCCATGTAGGCGACCTCGGTGATGAGGACGCCGCGGCCCTCGCACTCCTCGCAGGCGCCCTTGGAGTTGAAGCTGAAGAGGCTTGCGTCCTCGCCGCTCGCCTTGGCGAAGAGCTTCCGGATCGGGTCCATCAGCTTGAGGTAGCTGGCCGGGGTGGAGCGGGAGGAGCGCGGGATGGACGACTGGTCGACGAAGACCGCGTTCGGGTACTGCTCGCGGAAGGCGTGGGCGATGAGGGAGCTCTTGCCGGCGCCCGCGACACCGGTGACGGCGGTGAGGACGCCGGCCGGGATCTCGGTGGAGACGTTCTTCAGGTTGTGCACGGTGGCGTCGCGGATCGGCAGGGTCCGGCCGAAGGGGCGCGGGGTCTCCTTGAGGCCGCCGGGACGCCGCAGCCCCTGCCCGGTGAGCGTGTCGGCCTCCCGCAGTTCGGCGTGGCTCCCCTCGAAGACGACCGTGCCGCCGTGCACGCCGGCCTTCGGGCCGATCTCGACGATGTGGTCGGCGACGGCCATCACGTCGGGGTCGTGCTCGACGACGAGGACGGTGTTGCCCTTGTCGCGCAGGGCCCGGATCAGTTCGTTGAGCCGGCTGACGTCGCGCGGGTGCAGCCCGACGCTGGGCTCGTCGAAGATGTAGGTGAGGCCGGTGAGTTCGCTGCCGAGGTGGTTGACGAGCTTGAGCCGCTGGCCCTCGCCGCCGGAGAGGCTGGAGGTGGAGCGGTCGAGGGTGAGGTAGCCCAGGCCGATCGACTCGATCTGCTCCAGCGTCTCGCGGATGGTGGCGACGAGCGGGGTGTCCAGGCGCTCCTGGAGCGCGGCGACGACGCCGATGAGGTCGCTGACCTGCATCTGGGTCCAGTCGGCGATGTTCCGGCCGTCGATCCGGGTGGCCAGGGCCTTCTGGTTGAGGCGGGCGCCCTCGCAGGCGGGGCAGCGGCCCTCGGTGAAGAACTCGGCCGCCGCGTCGCGGGCCGCCTTGCTCATGCCGGCCGAGTCGCGCTTGAGGTGGCGGCGGACGAAGCTGTCGACCAGCCCTTCGTACTTGAGGGCCAGGACGTTGCCGTTGGGGTAGGTGATCTCGACGGTGCCGCCGCTGCCGTGGAGGAGGGTGTGCAGCTCCTCCTCGGTGTAGTCGGCGATCTTCTTGTCGGCGTCGAGGTGCTCGTAGCGGGCGTAGAACTGCCAGCTGGTGCTGCCGACGGTGTGTCCGGGGAGCCGGATGGCGCCCTCCGCGATCGACCGCGAGCGGTCGATCATCAGCTCGGGGTTGGGGCGGCGGGCGCGGCCGAGCCCCTCGCACTCGGGGCACATGCCCTTGGGGTCGTTGAAGGAGTACAGCCAGGTCTGGCCGAGGCCGTCGTTGCCGTGGTTGGCGAAGAGGACGCGCATCACGGTGTAGACGTCGGTGACGGTGCCGACGGTCGAGCGGGCGTTGCCGCCGAGGGGGCGCTGGTCGACGACGACCGGGGTGGTGATCTTCGTGACGGCGTCGACGTGCGGACGTTCGAACTTGGGGAGGTCGTGCCGGATGTTCCAGGGGAAGGTGGCGTTGAGCTGGCGCTGGGCCTCCACGGCGACGGTGTCGAAGACCAGGGAGGACTTACCGGATCCGGAGACGCCGACGAAGACCGTGATCCGGTTCTTGGGGATGACGAGCGAGACGTTCTTGAGGTTGTTCTCCCGGGCACCGACGACCCGGATGCCCTCGTCCGGTGCGGTGGGTGGCGTCTGGTTCACGAATGGTCCTCTCTGCGGCGTGTGGCGTGGCGTCGCGGGACGGACGCCGTGCGGTACGGGCGTTGTGCGGTGCGGTACGGCGTCGGCCCTCCGGACTCAGCGCAGCTGGGCGCGGACGGCCTCCAGCAGGGCGGGGTCTGCGGGGTCGACCGTGGGCGCGAAGCGGCCCACGGGGCGGCCGGCGGCGGAGACGAGGAACTTCTCGAAGTTCCAGCGCACGTCGCCGGTGTGGCCCTCCGGGTCGGCGAGCGGTGTGAGGGCCGTGTAGAGCGGGTGCCGGCCCGCCCCGTTGACCTCGATCTTCTCCGTGTGGGGGAAGGTGATCCCGCGTACGGAGCAGTGGGCGGTGATCTCCTCGGCGGTGCCCGGCTCCTGTGCGCCGAACTGGTTGCAGGGCACGCCGACGACGACGAGGCCGTCCGCCCGGTGCTCGTGCGCGAGCGCCTCCAGGGCGGGGTACTGCCCGGCGGCGAGCGCGCACCCGGAGGCGACGTTGACGACGAGCAGGGGGCTGTCCCGGTGGCGGGCGAGGAGGTCGGGGGTTCCGTCGAGTCCGGTGACGGGGATGTCGAAGAGGGTCATGTCCGCACGCTAGGCCGGGTCGGTCAGGGGCCGGTCGACTCCGCCTCGGGGGGCTCTCGGCGCCCGCTCGACGGAGCGGTCCTCCCGGGCCCCGTCCGGGGCCCGGGAGGCGGGTGGGTGCGGACCCGTCCGGGGGTCGCGGGTCCGCACCCGGTCGGGGTCCGTTACCGGCTCAGGGCGCGGTACTTGCGGACGGCGAGGGGGAAGAACACCAGGAAGATCAGGAGCGGCCAGACGAACGACATGAGCATGGCGTTCTCGGCGATCCAGGAGGTGCCCCCGACGCCCGGGTTGCCGAAGAGTTCACGGGTGGCGTGGGCGGTGGAGGAGAGCGGGTTCCATTCGGCGATCGTGCCGAGCCAGCCCGGCATCATCTCCGGGGAGGCGAAGGTGTTGGCGACGATGCCGAGCGGGAACAGCAGCGTGTAGACGGCGGAGGCCGCCTCCGGGGAGCTGATGACGAGGCCGAGGTAGATGCCGACCCAGAGCAGTGCGAACCGGAGCAGGAGGAGCAGGGCGAAGCCGCCGAGCGCGGGGGCGAAGCCGTCGTGCCAGCCCCAGCCGGCGATGGCGCCGCACCCCATGAGGATGACGAGGACCACGGTGCTGTACAGCATGTTCACGATGGACTGGCCGAGGACGACCGATCCGGCGGACATGGGCATGGAGCGGAAGCGGTCCGTCACGCCCTTGGAGGCGTCGGCGGTGACGCCGGCCATGGTCTCGCCGATGCCGAAGGCCATCGACATGACGAACATGCCGGGCATCAGGTACTCCATGTAGTCCCCGCCGCCCTCGACCTGCATCCCGCTGCCGAAGATCCCGCCGAAGAGCAGGACCATCAGGATCGGGAAGGCGAGTCCGGCGAGGATCTGGGTGGGGTTGCGGGCCCAGTGGGAGAGCCCGCGGAGGGTGAGCGTCCAGGCGTCGGCGAGGACCCAGCCCAGTTTGGCGACGGGGTTGGTCGGCACCTCGGGGGCGATGATCGCGGTCATGAGGGGATGACCTCCTTGTCGCGCTGCTCGGCGGAGACGGCGGATCCGTTGCCCGTCAGGCTGAGGAAGACCTCGTCGAGGGTCGGGCGGCGCAGGGCGATGTCCTCCGCCTCGATGCCGTTCTCCTCGAGGGCGCGGGCGACCGAGGTGAGGGCGGCGACCCGGTTCTCGACGACGGCGCCGACGCGGCGGTTGTCCGTGTCCACGTCGGGGGCGGAGCCGACGAGGGAGCCGATGATCCGGCCGGCGGCGTCGAGCTCGTGGGGCCTGCGGAGCACGACCTCGATGCGGTCGCCGCCCAGCATGTTCTTGAGCTGGTCGGGGGTGCCGGTCTGGACGACCCGGCCGCCGTCGATCAGGGAGATCATGTCGGCGAGCTGGTCGGCCTCTTCGAGGTACTGCGTGGTGAGCAGCACGGTGCGTCCGTCGGCGACGAGCCCGCGGACGGACTCCCAGACGTCGTTGCGTCCCCGGGGGTCGAGTCCGGTGGTGGGCTCGTCGAGGAAGAGGACGCCGGGGGCGAGGATGAGGCTGGCGGCGAGGTCGAGGCGCCGCCGCATGCCTCCGGAGTACTGCTTGGCCGGCTTGTTCCCGGCCTCGGTGAGGCCGAAGCGCTCCAGCAGCTCGTCGGCGCGGAGCTGCGCGTTGCGCTTGCCGATGTGGTAGAGGCGGCCGAACATCACCAGGTTCTGACGGCCGCTCAGGTCCTCGTCGACGGCGGCGTGCTGGCCCAGGAGGCCGATCCGCTGCCGGACCTGGGCGGCCTGGGTGGAGACGTCGTAGCCGGCGACGCGGGCCGTTCCCCCGTCCGCCCTCAGCAGGGTGGACAGGACGCGGACCGCCGTCGTCTTGCCGGCGCCGTTGGGGCCGAGCAGCCCGTAGACCACCCCGCGCGGTACCTCGAGATCGAACCCGGAGAGGGCCTCCTTGTCGCCGTATTTCTTCCTCAGAGCCTCGGTCTGGATCGCCAGGTCGGCGTCAGCCATGCCCACCCCTTCTTTCAGGCGTTTGCCCTTGGGTGCTCAAATTTGGGTACCCCGCGAGCATAGGGGAGGGCGCTCGGGATATTCAAGTTTTAGCAAGGGTGGGCCGGGGCGGCTCCGGCGGGCTCCCAATGGTCGCGGTGGGAGGCGTACCAGGCCACCGTCGAGGCCAGTTCGGCCTCGAACGACCTGCGGGGCGCGTACCCCAGCTCGCGCCGGATCTTGGCGTCGTCCACCGCGTACCGGAAGTCGTGGCCCTTGCGGTCCTCGACCCGCTCCACCAGGTCCCAGCCCCGCCCGCACAGGTCCAGCAGCCGGGCGGTCATCTCACGGTTGCTGAGCGTGGTGCCGCCGCCCACGTTGTAGACCTCCCCGGGCCGGCCCCGGTCCAGCACCAGCAGCACCGCCCGGCAGTGGTCGTCGACGTGCAGCCACTCCCGGAGGTTCGACCCGTCCCCGTACAGCGGCACCGGCAGCCCGTCGAGGAGCCGGGTGACGAAGCGCGGGATCAGCTTCTCCGGGTGCTGCCCGGGACCGTAGTTGTTGGCGCACCGGGTGATCCGCACGTCGAGCCCGTGGGTACGGGCGTACGCGCGGGCGAAGAGGTCCGCGGCCGCCTTCGACGCCGCGTACGGCGAGTTGGGGAGCAGCGGCTCCTCCTCGCTCCAGCGCCCCTCCGCGATCGACCCGTACACCTCGTCCGTGGAGACCTGGACGAAGGTCCGGACGCCGTGCCGCAGCGCGGCGTCCAGCAGCGCCTGGGTGCCGAGCACATTGGTGCGGACGAACGCCTCGGCACCCTCCACCGAGCGGTCCACGTGCGACTCCGCGGCGAAGTGCACCACGGCGTCGTGCCCCGGCACCACCTCGTCCAGCAGGGCCGTGTCGCAGACGTCGCCGCGGACGAAGGCCAGCCGCGGATGCCCGAGGGGCAGGTTGTTCAGGGTGCCCGCGTAGGTGAGCCGGTCCAGCGCGGTCACCCGGTCGCCCTCGTGCCCCGGCCGGGCGCCGTCCAGCAGCGTGCGTGCGAAGTGCGAGCCGATGAAGCCGGCCGCGCCGGTCACCAGGATGTTCACGCCTGTTCCCTCCTTGTCGTACGGCGGGCGGACGGGAGCGCCGGCCCCGTCCGCCCGTCCGCCGCGTGGTCCGTCAGAGCCCGGCGGTCGCCGGACGGTGCCGTGCCGTCAGCTTCTCGAGGGCCGGCACCACCTCGTTCGGGGCCGGCGCCGTCAGCATCGACCGGCGCAGCCGCCCCGCCCCGTCCCGGAACGACGGCTCGTCCAGCACCCGGACCAGCTTGTCGCGGAGCACGTCCACGGTCAGCCCCTCCGAGTGCAGGTGCAGGCCGGCGCCCAGGTCCTCCAGACGCTGCGCCCGGTAGATGGCGTCCCACATCCAGCCGAGCGCCACCTGCGGCACGCCGTAGGCGGCGGCCGTCGCCCAGGTGCCCGCGCCGCCGTGGTGGACGATCGCCGAGCAGGTCGGCAGCAGCGCCAGCATGGCGACGTGGTCCACCACCCTGATGTTGTCCGGAACCTTCGAGACCCCGGCCAGCTCGGTTTCGCTCAGGGTGGCGACCACCTCCACGTCCAGGTCGCCGACCGAGGCCAGCACCTCGTCGAGGTCGATGGCGTTCGGGAACTCCGTGTCCCGGATCGTCAGCCCCAGGGTGAGACAGACCCGGCGCCGCTCCGGCGGCCCGTGCAGCCACTCCGGGACGACGGCCGGACCGGGGCCGTTGTACGGGACGTACCGCATGGGCAGCAGGGGCAGGCCCAGCTCCATCCGCACCCCGGCGGGCATCTGGTCGACGGACCACTGCCCGGTGACGACGTCGGGGTCGAAGGCGGCCCCGTGCCGGTCGAGGGTGTACGCGAGCCACTCCTCCATCGGGTCGTCGCGCAGCTCCGGCGGCAGCTCCGCCTGGCGGCGGCGCAGCTCCAGATGGGTGCGGGCGAACAGGTCGGGGAAGGCCAGCAGCCGGGCGTGCGCCGCCCCCGACGCCTTCGCCGCGACGGCCCCCGCGAAGGTGAACGGCTCCCACAGGACCAGGTCGGGACGCCAGAACCGGGCGAACTCCACCAGCCCGTCGATCATCGACTCGTTGTTGATCTGCGGGTAGAAGGTCGACGTCAGGATCGCGTTGGACGCCCGCAGGTAGTCGGTGCTCAACCGCTCGGGCCGGTTCTCCAGGTAGTCCCGGTCCAGGTGGTGCAGGAGCATGCCGTGCCCGACGGAGCGGATGACGTCGTCCATGCGGTGGTCCTCGCCCACCGGCACGGCGGTCAGCCCGGCCCGGGTGATCGACTCGACCGCACCGGGCTGGCTGGCGACCCGCACCTCGTGGCCGGCGGTGCGCAGCGCCCACGCCAGCGGCACGATCCCGTTGAGATGCGCGTCCTGGGCGAACGCGGTCAGCAGCACGCGCACCGCGCGCCTCCTTCCGTGGTGGGCGACGGGCGGCTCATGCGAGGGGGAAGCGCAGCACGCCGCGCAGGACGGCGGAACGGGAACGGCGCAGCACCTCGGCGCCGATCCGCAGGGCCGGCCGCTGCTCGGCGAGGACGCGGACGGCCGCCTCGGTCTGGATCCGCACCAGGTCGGCGGTGACGGCGTCGGCCGGCCCCCCGGTACGGGTCAGCGAGAGGTCCCCGGGCCGCTCCGGGTCGAAGGCGTCGGGGTCCGGGAAGACCTCCGGGTCGCGGTTGGCCGCGTCGACCAGGACGACGACCCGCCAGCCCTCCTCGACGGTCCGCCCGTCGAGCTCGACGGCCTCGCGGGCGATCCGGCTCTCGAAGCGGAGCGGCGGCGCGAGCCGCAGCGCCTCCCGGACGGCCCCGGCCGCGCGGGACGGGTCACGGGTCAGGCGCTCCCACTCCCCGGGACGGGCCAGCAGGACCTCCACCGCGTTGCAGACGGCGGTCGCGGTGGCCTCGACGCCGACGACGACGGCGAGCACGCCGATCGAGACGGCGTCCTCGGGGGACGCCCCGGGAAGCCCGGCGAGACCGGTGGCCAGGCCGGAGGAGACCAGGGAGCCCAGCTCCTCGGAGAGCGCGGTCTCGGCCTCCAGGAAGGCGCGGGCGGCGGGGAGCTGCTGCGGGCAGTGACCGGCGTCGAAGGCGGTGGCCAGTCCGGCGTGCAGCCCGGCGAGCCGCTCCCGGCCGCCGTCCGGCAGCCCGAGCAGCCCGGCGACCACGGTGAGCGCGGCGGGGACGGCGACGTCCCGGTACAGGTCGAAGCGGGCACCGGCCTCCGCGAGCGCCTCCCGGTAGGCGCGCTCCACGTCGGCGGCCCGGTCGGCCAGCGCGTCCGCGCCGAGGAGCGGGGCGGCGATCGACGCCAGCCGCTCGTAGGCGGCGGGTTCCAGGTTGAGGCGGGCGTCGTCGACGGGGACGACGTGGCAGAGCAGCGGATCGTCCCAGACGTCGACGCCCGGGTGGTGCTGCGGCCCCTCCTCCGCGTGGCGCGCGGAGAAGCGGGGATCGCCGAGGATCCGCGCGCCCAGCGCGTGGCTCGCGGTGACCCACGCGCCCGCCGCGCTCTCGTGCAGGCCCTGCTCGCGGGCGCGCTCGCCGTGGCTGAGCGGGTCGTCGTCGCCGGCGCGGAGGATCAGGGCGAAGGGGTCGCCCTGGGCGCCGAAGATGAACTGGACGCCCCGGATGGTCAGCAGGTGGCGGCCCAGCTCGCTGTTGGTCTGCTCGGTCAGCATGACACCGTCCTCGGAAGGGACCCTCGGGTCCGGTATGGGCAGGTCTGGTACGTGCGGCGCAGGCCCTGGACGTCCTGCGGTCCATGAGCCGTCCCGGTACGGAACGGCGTTCGCGCCGAGACGGCGGGAAGGTCGCTTCCGACGCTAACCACGCCACCTCCAGGGGCACTCGACTCGGGCTACACCCCCGCGGGCCCCTCCGCCCGCCCGGGCCGGAGCCGTCCGGCCGCGGCGCGCACGGCGGCGAGATCGGCCCCGGGCGGCCCGGCCGAGGCCGGCAGCAGCGGGACGGCGGCGGACCGCCCGGAGCGGACGGCCGGGTGGCGGCGGGCCAGCTGGGACAGGCCCTGCCCGGGCCCGGCCTCGACGAGGACCAGGTCCCGGCCGTCGAGGAGGGCGTCGAGGGCGGGCCGGAAGAGGACCGGGTCGAGGGGCTGCCGGGACCAGAACCCGGGCTCCTTCGCCTCGGCGGGGGTCAGGTAGCGGCCGGTGTAGCCGGACATGACGGGGATGGCGGGGTCGCCGACCGGCAGGGTGGCTATGCGGTCGTCGGCGCCCGCCATGGCCGGGGCGAGCACCGGGCTGTGGAAGGCGGTGGAGGCGGCCACCGGCCGCACCACGAAGCCGGCGGCCCGCAGGTCCCCGGTGACGGCGCGCAGCGGTCCGGCGGGTCCGGCGAGGACGGTCTGACGCGTCGCGTTGAGGGCCGCGACCACGACCTCGTCGCCGAGCAGCGGGGCGATCTCCTCCGGGGCGGCGGCGACCGCGATCATGCCGCCGGGCGGGGCGTCCGCGAGCCGGGTGACGCGGTCGTGGACGAGGGCGGCGGCGTCCCGCAGGGTGAAGACCCCGGCGAGGACGGCGGCGGCGACCTCGCCGATGCTGTGGCCGAGCAGGGCGACGGGGCGGACGCCCCAGTCGAGGACGAGCCGGCCGAGGGCGTAGTCGACGGCGAAGAGCAGCGGCTGGGAGCGGGTGACGTGGTCGACGACCGCGCTGTCCGTGCTGCCGAGCCAGTCCTCGCGCAGCCCGGGCGTCCGGCGGCCGAGCGGACCGGGGGCGGCGAGCGCGGCGAGGGCCTCCTCCACGGCGTCGGTGAAGACGGGCTCGACGCCGTGGAGTCCGGCCGCCATGCGGACGTGCTGGGAGCCCTGGCCGGGCAGCAGCAGGGCGACGGGACGGGCGTCCGGGAGGCCGGCGGGTGGCGCCGTGCGGTCGGTCATCGGTCCCTCCGGTCGGGTCGGGTGAGGATCTCGACGACGGCGCAGGACCAGCTGAAGCCGGCTCCGACGCCGAAGAGGAGACAGGTGTCGCCGGGGCCGAGAGAGCCTTCGGAGACGAGGTGGTCGAGTCCGGCGAAGGGGTCGCCCGCGCCCAGGTGCCCGACGGTGCGGCTCCAGGACCAGGTGGTGCGGTCGGGGTCGATGCCGAACTTGGCGAGGTAGGCGACCTGGAGCCGGCGGTGGCCGAGATGGGGCAGGACGAAGCGGTCGACGTCGCCGAGCCCGAGCCCGGCCTCGGCGAGCGCCTGCTTGACCACCGTCTCCTGGCCCGCGGAGACCCGGGCGACGGCCGGGGAGGTGCCGTAACGGGCGAGGAAGTCCCGCTTGTGCGCCTCCAGGTCGACGACCGGCCGGTGGCCGAGCGGAGCGGCCGCGAAGGGGTCGTCGCCGCGGTGCATGCCCTCCAGGTCGGGGGCGGAGACGGTGGCGACGGAGCGGACCCGGGCGAAGCCGGAGCGCCGGGAGACGACGAGGGCGGTGCCGCCGTCGGCGTAGAAGGTGCCCGGATCGCTGCGCCAGCGGTCGAAGCCGGGCGGGCAGAAGCGGTCGCCGGTGGTGAGCAGGGCGCCGGACCGGCCGGGGTCGGCGGCGAGGTAGGCCCAGGCCAGGTCGAGGGCGGCCATGCCGCCGTTGGAGACCTGGCGGACCTCCATCGCCGGGCAGTGGTTCCCGACGGAGTGGTGCTGGACGTACGAGGCGGGGGCCCAGATGTCGAAGCCCTGGTGGTAGAAGCTGGCGTGCAGCACCAGGTCGATGTCGGCGGGGCCGGCGCAGGCCCGGGCGAGCGCGGTGCGCGCGGCCCGGACGGCCATCTCGGGCCCTGCGTCGCCCGCGGAGACGGTGACCGACTCCATCCGGGTGGCGCGGGCGACGGCCGGATCGCAGCGGCCGTCGGCGACGGCGTCGGCCACCCGCTCGGCGGGCGGCAGCCAGACGCCGGTGCCCCGGACGTACAGCTCTCCCGTGTTCACGCGGCGGCTCCGGCGGGGACGGCGGGGCCCGCGGAGCGGACGACCAGGGCGCTGTTGAAACCGTGGTGGCCACGGGCGAGGACCAGGGCGGCGGTGCCGGTGACGGGGCGCGGCCGGTCCCGGACCAGGTCGAGGCCGTACGCGTCGGGCACCCGGTCGACGCCGGGGGTCGGCGGGGCGAGCCCGTCGCGCAGGGCGAGCAGGGCGGTGGCGACGTCGAGCGGTCCGGCGCCGGAGTAGAGGCGGCCGGTGCCCGTCTTGGGCACGGTGACGGGGACGCCGCGGGGGCCGAACACCTCGGTGAGCACGGCGGCCTCGGCGGCGTCCGGTTCGGGCAGCCCGGCGCCGTCGGCGAGGACGAGCGCGATCTCCCCGGGGTCCGTGCCGGCGTCGGCGAGGGCCTGTTCGACGGCGCGCCGCAGGGTCGGCGGACGGCCGGACCCGGGGCGGGGGTCGAAGGTGGAACCGAAGCCGGCGATCTCGCCGTACGGGCGGCGGCCGCGTTCCCGCGCGTGCTCGGCGCTCTCCAGGACGAGCATGGCGCCGCCCTCGCCGGGCAGGTGCCCGTCGGCGCGCCCGTCGAAGGGGCGGTACGCCCCGGGGCTGAGCCGGCCGCCGGCGAGCTGGGCGGCCATGCCGTACGGACAGAGCGAGCAGTCCAGGCCGCCGGCGAGCATGAGCCGGGTGCCGGAGCGGACCTGGCGGCGGGCGTGGGCGACCGCGTCGAGGCCGCCGGCCTGTTCGCCGACGTAGACGCCGGTGGGGCCGCTCAGCCCGTGCCGGATGGAGATCTGGCCGGTGTTGACGGCGTAGAACCAGGCGAAGGACATGTACGCGCTGACCTTCTTGGGGGACTCCCCCCACAGGTGCTGGAGTTCGCGCTGTCCGAAGCCGAAGCCGCCGGAGGCGCCGGCGGTGACGACGCCCCGGTCCAGCGGGGGGATGGCGTCCAGGTCGACGGCCGCGTCGGCGACGGCCCAGTCGGCGGCGGCGAGGGCGAACTGGGTCATGCGGTCGGTCTGCGGGACGAGCCGGCCGGGCAGGTGGTCGGCCGGGTCGAAGCCGGTGACCTCGCCGGCGTGCCGGGTGGGGTAGCGGTCGGGGTCGAAGGCGCGGATGCGGCGGATGCCGGACTCGCCGCGGAGGGTCGCCGCCCAGTAGCGATCGAGTCCCAGGCCGGTGGGGGCGACGACGCCCATGCCGGTGACGACGACGCTCATGCGGTGCTCCCCTCGGGGCGGCGCAGGACCATGGCGCTCTGGAAGCCGCCGAAGCCGCTGCCCACCGTGAGCGCGGTGTCCATGCGGGTCTCCCGGGCGTGCAGCGGCACGTAGTCCAGGTCGAGTTCGGGGTCCTGGTCGTGGAGGTTGGCGGTGGGCGGGATGACGCCGTGGGCGAGGGCGAGCGCGGTGGCGGCGATCTCGATGGAGCCGATGGCGCCCAGGGAGTGTCCGATCATCGACTTGATGGAGCTGACCGGGACGCGGGCGGCGTGGCTGCCGAGGGCGCGCTTGAGGGCGGCGGTCTCGTGCACGTCGTTCTGCTTGGTGGCGGTGCCGTGGGCGTTGACGTAGCCGAGGGCGTCGGCGGGGAGCCGGGCCTCGGCGAGGGCGTCGGTGACGGCGGCGGCCAGTTCCCGTCCGTCGGGGCGGAGCCCGGTCATGTGGTAGGCGTTGCCGTGGGAGGCGTAGCCGGCGATCTCGGCGTGGACGCGGGCGCCCCGTCGGCGGGCGGCGCCCAGCTCCTCCAGGACGAGGACGGCGGCGCCCTCGCCGAGGACGAAGCCGTTGCGGGTCCGGTCGAAGGGGCGGAGCGCGGTCGCCGGGTCGTCGTTGCGGGGCGAGGTGGCGCGGATGGCGTCGAAGCAGGCGACGGTGATCGGGGAGATCGGAGCGTCGGTCGCGCCGGCGATCATCACGTCGGCGGCGCCCTCGCGGATGAGGGCGGCGGCGTGCCCGACCGAGTCGAGGCCGGAGGTGCATCCCGCGGAGACGACGGTGCAGGGGCCTTCGGCGCCGACCGTCCAGGCGAGTTCGGCCGCCATGGAGCTGGGCACGAAGTGGTCGTAGAGGCGGCTGCCGGCGGCGGTGTGGTCGACCAGCCACTCCTGGCCGCCGCCGCTGAGGGCGAGGTACTCCTGCTCCAGCTTCTGGGTGCAGCCGACGGCGCTGCCGAGGCTGACGCCGGTGCGGTGCGCCCGGTCGGGGTCGACGGCGAGACCGCTGTCGGCGACCGCCTCGCGCAGCGCGGCGAGGGCGAACAAGGCGGCGCGGTCGAGCTGTTCGACGTCCTCGCCGACGAGACCGTGCTCGACCGGGTCGAAGTCGCACTCGGCCGCGATCCGGGAGCGGAAGGGGGCCGGGTCGAAGAGGCTGATGGCCCGGGTGGCGGTGCGGCCGGCGGTGACGGTGTCCCAGAACTGCTTGGTCCCGATGCCGCCGGGGGCGATCACACCGATGCCGGTGATGGCGACGCGCCGGGTCATCGGGGCTCCGCGGTGACGCTGCGGCGTTCGACGTAGAGGTTCGAGCTGCTGGTGCTGACCGCCCGCAGGGCCTGGGCGTGCGGGGCGAACCCGGCGTCGGTGACGGCGGCGCGGAAGGCGGCCGGGTCGCTCCAGCGGGCGATGTTGACGTACCGGTCGGGCTCGTCCACGTGGCGGACCAGGGTGTAGCCGAGGAAGCCGGGCCGGTCCTCCAGGAACCGGGCGGTGCGGGCGAAGATCTCCTCGAACATCTCGGGGCTGGTGCGGAGGGTGAAGCTGTTGACGAACGTGGCCGGGCCGCTCGTGGTGGGGCCGGGCTGCTCAGCTGACATGGCGGCGGTCTCCTCATCGTCCGGGAGTCCGGCGGTGACGGTGCCGGGACGGAGCTGCCACCCTCCGCGACGTGGCTCGCGGGGCCCTAGCGGAGGCCTAGAAGACGACTGGACGACGCCCCCGCGTCAACGTCCCGAGCGGCCCACGGGGAGCGGGGTGCCGAGGTCGCGGCGCCATGCCTGGCAGAGTCCGGCGACGGCGGCCAGGCCGTTCCAGCCCGCCAGGTCGGCGGAGCGGTAGTGGACGATGTCGGCGCCGGAGCGGCGGGGCAGGGCGCGGCCCGCGACGATCTCGCCGAGGGCCAGGCACCCGGAGGGGCCGGTGGCCGGGGGCCGCCCGGCGGGGGCGAGGCGGACGCCGCGGACGGCCGTGCGGGCGAGCCGCGGCGGGCGGGTGGTGTCGGTCTGGTCGATGAGGAGGGCGCCGGCGGTGAGCCAGTCTGCGCGGACCGGCGGGTGGCCGCCGGTGGCGACGACGACGTCGGCGTGCCGGGCCCCGGCGCTGGGGTCGTCGGAGGCGAGGACGGTGAGGCCGGTGTACCGGCCGGCGGCGAGCGCGAACTTCCTGGTGCGGGCCCGGTCGCGGCCGACGACGCGGACGACGGCGAGGGAGGGGAGGGCGCGGCGCAGGACGAGGAGGCAGGCCCACGCCTGCTCGCCGGCGCCGAAGAGGCCCAGGGCCTGTGGGCCGGGGGGCGCGAGGTAGCGGGCGGCGAGACCGGAGGGGACGGCGGCGCGCCAGCCGTCGAGGGCGCCGGCGTCGGCGAGGCCGAGGAGCGAGCCGTCGTCGGCGAGGACGAGCTCGACCCGGCCCGCGGCGGGGGCCACGGGCGACGAGGTGTCGATCCGGAGGGTGGAACAGCGGCCGAGGGGGCCGGGGGCGTCGGGGCGGACGGTGACCCGTAATCGGCTGGAGGGGACGTCGACGGGGGTGTCGGCGCAGGGAGCGGGGGAGCAGCCGAGGAGCAGCCGCTGGACGTCGGCGAAGCGTTCCTCCAGGAAGCCCTCGTCGTCGAAGACGTCGTCCACGTCCTGCGGGCTCAGCATGATCGGCACGGTGATGTCCTCCTGGGTCCGGCACCATGGGTGCACAAACTTGAGTACCATCTCGCGTCCGGTTGATCCACAGGCGGGGTCGCCCCCGCGGCCTCAGGAGGCCGGATTCTCTCCGTACATCACGTATGCGCCCGCCTCCAGGCGGTCGATCAGCCCCTGGGCCCACTCGACCTGACTGGCGGCGCTGTGCTCCCACAGCCCGATCAGCTCCCGCACGTGGGCGCGGTCCGGCTGCTCGCTCGCCGTCTCGTCGACCCGGTCGGCCACCCCGCCCTGCTTGGCCGAGAGCGAGGAGATCCGCTCCCTCAGCAGGGCGATCGCCTCCTCACGGCGCAGCGAGGGCAGCAGGACGACCGCCGCCCCCAGCATGTCCGGGCGGTTGTTGCCCTGCCTCAGCGCGTCGCGGAGCAGGCTGAGGAGCTCCTCCTCGCCCGCCGGCGTGATCTCGTAGTCCACCCGGCCCGGCCAGTCGGGGATGTCCGTGAAGGTCAGCAGCCCTTCCTTGGCCAGCTGGCGCAACGCGTGGTAGATCGAGCCGAACTTGATGTGGGCCCACTCGTCCGCGCCCCAGGAGAGCAACTCGGAGCGGACCAGGTAGCCGTGCGCCTTGCCGTGCATCCGCATGACCCCGAGGACCAGCAATCGTGTGGCTGACATGGTCTCCCTGCTGCATGTCCGAAGTGGTTCCGGCGCGGGACCGGAACCGGCACTCCGCTCGTGGCCGGAGTCCGCCGACCGCCTTCCACGGTAGTGCATGACCTGCTGTTCTCCATGAGGCAGGTACCGCTGGGAACCGCGCGAGGGCCCCCGGTCGAGTCCCCCTGCAACGACTCTCGACCGCCGTACGAGGCCGTGGCCCGAGGGTGGTGCGGACGTCGGACACAGACAGGTCTTCGCCGGAACAGGGGTAGGGATGCGGGTACTCTTCACCACCTTCGCCGCCAAGTCGCACATGCACGCGCAGGTCTCGCTGGCCTGGGCCCTGCGGGCCGCGGGACACGACGTCCGGATCGCGAGCCATCCGGACCTCGCCGAGGAGATCACCAAGACCGGGCTCACCGCCGTCGGCGTCGGCGAGGAGCTCCACCTCGACGAGCAGATGCAGGAGACCCAGGAGAACATCGGACAGGACGTCGACCAGCTGGAGAGCCAGGCCCAGGTCGGCCTCGACATGAGCGAGACCCGCCCGGAACGCCTCACCTGGGACTACACCCTGGGCGTGTTCACCGCCATGACCTCCGTCGTCTTCCAGAACTGCTGCTCCGACCGGATGGTCGACGAGCTGGTCGAGCACTGCCGCTCCTGGAAGCCCGACCTCGTCCTCTGGGACACCATGACCTTCGCGGGCGCCATCGCCGCGATCGCCACCGGCACTGCCCACGGCCGCGTCCTGTTCGGCATGGACCTGGCGGGCAACATGCGGCAGACCTTCCTGGAACAGCTCGCCTCCCGGCCCCCGGAGCAGCGCGACGACCCGCTCCGCGAATGGCTCACCTGGAGCCTGGAACGGCACGGCGCCTCCTTCGAGGAGGCCGCGGTCACCGGCGACTTCACCGTCTGCCCGATGCCCCGGTCGATGCGCTTCCCCGTCGACCTGGACTACGTGCCGATGCGGTACGTGCCGTACAACGGCCAGTCCACGGTCCCGCAGTGGCTCCAGGAGCCGCCCGAGCACGGCCGCCGGGTCTGCCTCACCCTCGGCGTCGCCCACCGCGAGGTGCTCGGCAGCGACCGGGCCTCCATCGGGGACCTGCTGGAGGCGGTCGCCGGCCTCGACGACGTCGAGGTCGTCGCCACTCTCAACGAGAACCAGCTCAAGGACCTCGACACGATCCCGGACAACGTCCGGGCCGTCGACTTCGTGCCGCTCGACGCGCTCCTGCCGAGCTGCGACGCGGTCATCCACCACGGCGGCGCCGGCAGCTTCGGCACCGCGATGATCCACGGCGTCCCCCAGCTCATCGTCGTCGACGGCGTCTGGGACACCATCAACAAGGCCCGCCACCTCGAAGCCCACGGCACCGGCCTCTACGTGCCGGGCAAGCTCAGCGCCAAGGGCCTGCGCGAACTCCTCGTCCGGCTCCTGGAGGAACCGGAGTTCAAGCGCAACGCCATGGCCCTCCGGCGCGAGGCGCTCGCCGCCCCGGCTCCGGCGCAGGTCGTTCCCACCCTGGAACGGCTCGCCGTCGAGCACCGCCGCCGGTGACCGGCCCCGCCGCGGACCCGGCGGCGCCCCCGGAACCCCCGACGAGCCCCACTACCCCCCGGACGGTGAACCGAACGATGCAGGTCCGAAGTCTCAAGGTCGAGGGTGCGTACGAGTTCACCCCCCGCCGATTCGCCGACCAGCGCGGCCTCTTCGTCTCCCCCTTCCAGCAGGAGGCGTTCACCGAGGCCCTGGGCCGCCCCGGCTTCCCGGTCGCCCAGACCAACCACAGCGTCTCCCGCCGCGGCACCATCCGCGGCATCCACTTCACGGCGACCCCGCCCGGCACCGCCAAGTACGTGTACTGCGCGAGCGGCCGGGCCGTCGACGTCGTGGTCGACCTGAGGGTCGGCTCGCCCACCTTCGGCCGGTGGGACGCGGTCGAGATGGACCAGGTCCACTTCCGCGCCTCGTACTTCCCGGTCGGCGTCGGACACGCCTTCGTCGCCCTGGAGGACGACACCGTGATGTCGTACATGCTCACCGGCGCCTACGTCGCCGAGCACGAACTCGCCCTCGACGTCTTCGACGAGGACCTGGGCATCGCCCTCCCCACCGGCCTCGACGTCGTCCAGTCGGACCGGGACCGGGAGGCCCTCTCCTTCGCCGAGGCCCGCGACAAGGGCATCCTCCCCGACTACGCGGCCTCCCGGGCGGTGGAGGACCGGCTCTGGTCCTCCGGCTCCGGCGCCCCGCGCTGAGCGCTCCCATGGACACCGACCTCAAGGACGGACCCGCCGGCACGGTCGCGGTGCTCGGCGCCACCGGATCCGTCGGACGCACCGTCTGCGCCGCACTCCTCCGGACCGGGCACCGGGTGCTCGCCGTCGCCCGCCGCCCCGCCCCGCACACCCGCGCCCACGCCTTCGTCCCCCTCGACGTCGCCGCCGCCGGGCCCGGCCGGCTCGCCGCGCTCCTCGACGCGCACGCGGTCACGGCGGTCGTCAACGCCACCGGCGGCTGGGGCACCACCGCCGAGAAGATGCGCAGCGCCCACGTCGACCTGCCGCGCCGGCTCGCCGCCGGCTGCGCCGCGACCGGCCGCCGGCTGCGCGTCGTCCAGATGGGCTCGATCCACGAGTACGGCCCCGTCGAGGACGGCGTCCTCATCGGCGAGGACCACGTCCCCGGCCCCCTCACCCCGTACGGCGCCACCAAGCGCGCCGGCTCCGAGCACCTGCTCGCCGAGTCGCGCGCCGGCCGGATCGACGCGCTCGTCCTGCGGGCCGTCAACGTCTGCGGACCGCACACCACCACCGCGAGCTTCCTCGGCGTCGTCGCGCAGCGGCTGCGCGCCCTCGCCCCGGGCGGGACGCTCACCCTCGACGTCGCCGCCGCCCGCCGCGACTTCGTCGACGTGCGGGACCTGGCCGGTGCGGCGGTCGCGGCGCTGACCGCGCCCGGCCGGAGCCGGGTGGTCAACATCGGACGCGGGGAGGCGGTGCCCATGGCCGACCTCGTCGACGTCCTCGTCAAGGTGTCGGGGATCGACCCCGCCGCCGTGCGGCTGCGCCCGGCGAAGGTCACCAGCAAGGGCGGAAGCTGGACCTGCGCCGACATCCGCCTGGCCGCCGACCTCCTCGGCTGGCGGCCGCTGATCCCCCTCGACGCGTCACTGCGGGCGATGTGGGAGGCGGCCGGGGCCGCCGAACCGCCGGGAGGCACCGGATGAACCGGACGCACGCGTGGAGAACCCGACGGAACGGCCCGAGGAGGCCCCGGTGAACGCCCCCCTTCCCGCCCCGCACCCCGGCGCACGGGGCTCGCGGGCGGACATCGCACGGCGGATCGACGACTCCGCCCGGCTGCGCTCCACCGGGCCCCTCGGCGACCTCTCCGACTTCCCCGACTGGTTCGCCGAGCACGCCCGGAGGGCCTACACCAAGGTCGAACGGGTCGGGCTCGACGAGCTGGACGGCTGGGTCACCGACCCGGCCACCGGCGACCTCCGGCACCACACCGGCCGCTTCTTCACCGTGCACGGAGTGGAGGTGGAGCACCCGGGCGCGCCGGTGCCCCGGTGGACGCAGCCGATCATCCTCCAGCCCGAGATCGGCATCCTCGGCCTGCTTGTGAGCAGGATCGACGGGGTGCTGCACGCCCTCGTGCAGGCCAAGGTCGAACCCGGCAACGCCAACGGGCTCCAGGTCTCCCCGACCGTGCAGGCCACCCGCAGCAACTACACGCGGGTCCACCGGGGGCGGGCCGTGCCGTACGTGGAGCACTTCCTCGACGCGCACCGGCGGCCGGGCGTCCTCGCCGACGTGCGCCAGTCGGAGCAGGGCTCGTGGTTCCACCGCAAGCGCAACCGCAACATGGTGGTGGAGCTGCCGGAGCCGGTCGAGGCCCGGGAGGGCCACCGCTGGCTGACGATCGGCCAGATCCACGAGCTGCTGGGGCGCGAGGACGTCGTCAACATGGACATGCGGACCGTACTGTCCTGCCTGCCCTTCACCGGCCCCGGAACGGACGCGGACGACGACCCGGACCCCTTCCGGCGGGCGCTCCGGCGCTCCGGCGACCCCGCCGCGGACAGCCTCCACACCATGGAGGAGATCCTCGGCTGGATCACCGACCGGCGGGCCGGCGAGGACCTGACGGTCGGCCGGATCCCCCTGGACGCCCTCACCGGCTGGACCCGCGACAAGGACCGGATACGCCACGACGACGGCGCCTTCTTCGACGTCATCGGGGTCCGGGTGGAGGCCGGCGGGCGCGAGGTGCGGCACTGGTACCAGCCGATGATCGCGCCGGCGGGCCGGGGGGTGATCGCCTTCCTGGTCCGGCGGATCGAGGGGGTGCTGCACGTCCTGGTCCACGCGCGCGTGGAGCCGGGGTTCACCGACGTGGTGGAGCTGGGACCGACCGTGCAGTGCGTGCCGGAGAGCTACGCGGGCCTCCCGGACGGCTCCCTGCCCCGGTTCCTCGACACGGTCCTGGACGCGGACCCCGGGGCCGTGCGGTACGACACGGTCCTCTCGGAGGAGGGCGGCCGGTTCCACCGGGCGCTCAACCGGTACCTCGTCGTCGAGGCCCCGGACGGCCAGGACACCGCGTCGCCCGCCCACCGGTGGGTGACCCTGCACCAGCTGTCGGAGCTGCTGCGGCACAGCCACTACGTCAACGTGCAGGCCCGCAGCCTGATCGCCTGCCTGCACAGCCTGTACCACGCCGGCTGAGCCCGGCCGCACGCGCGCGTGTCCCGGTGGGCGGGGAGCCCACCGGGACACGCGCGTTCCGGGCCCGGACGGGACCGGGGCGCCGGCTCAGAGACCGGCGACGACCTCGCGGACCGCCGCGACGACCTTCTCCTGGGTGTCCGGCGGCAGGGACGGGTACATCGGGAGCGAGAAGATCTCCTCCGCCAGCCGCTCGGTCACCGGCAGGCTGCCCTCCGCGTAGCCGAGGTGGGCGAAGCCGGTCATGCGGTGCACGGGCCACGGGTAGCTGATGTTCAGCTCGATGTCGTAGTCCTTGAGGCGTTCGACGATCCGGTCCCGCTCCGGGTGGCGGACCACGTGGACGTAGTGGACGTGATCGTTTCCCACCGCGTTCGAGGGGAGGACCAGGCCGGTGCCGGCCAGCCCCTCCGCGTAGCGGCGCGCCACGGCGCGACGGCCCTCGACGTAGGAGTCGAGCCGCCGGAGCTTGCGGCGGAGGATCTCCGCCTGGACCTCGTCGAGCCTGCTGTTGTGTCCCGGGGTGCCGACAACGTAGTACCGCTCCTCCATGCCGTAGTAGCGCAGCCGGCGCAGGGCCGCCGCCACGTCCGCGTCGCGGGTCAGGACGGCGCCCCCGTCGCCGTACGCGCCCAGCACCTTCGTCGGGTAGAAGGAGAAGGCGGCGGCGTCGCCCATGGTGCCGGCGAGCCGGCCGTGGTGCCGGGCGCCGTGGGCCTGCGCGCAGTCCTCCAGGACCTTCAGGCCGTGCCGGGCGGCGAGCTCGGTGACCGGCGCCATGTCCACGCACTGCCCGTAGAGGTGGACGGGGACGATCGCGGCGGTCCTCTCGGTGATCGCGCCGGCGAGCTGGTCGGTGCGCATGAGGTAGTCCTCCTCGCGCACGTCCACGAAGACCGGGACGGCGCCGACCGCGTCGATGGCGAGCACGGTCGGGGCCGCCGTGTTGGCGACGGTGACGACCTCGTCGCCGGGCTTCACGCCGAGGGCCTGGAGGCCGAGGACGATGGCGTTGGTGCCGTTGTCCACGCCCACGCAGTGCTCCACGCCGTGATAGGCCGCGAACTCCTCCTCGAAACCGGCGACGGAGGCGCCGAGGACGAGCCGCCCGGACTGGAAGACGGCGTCGACGGCGTCGAGGATCTCCTCGCGCTCCGCCGCGTACTCCCGAAGGTAGTCCCAGACGTACGTGGTCATCGCCCGCCCTCCTTGACGCCGACGAACAGGCCGCGGCCGGTCGGGTCGCCCGGCCGGTACGCGACGGAGCAGCCGGCGTCGCGGAAGGCCGACTCGTACTCCTCGCGCGTGAAGAGGGTCAGGACGTCGATCTCGGTGAAGGTGCGGATGCCGCCGGGCTCGCCGACGAGGAACCGCACCTCCATCCGGGTCGCCCGGCCCTGGAGCGTGGAGTGGGAGATCCGCGCGACGGTCCGGTCGCCCTCGCGCGCCAGGTCGCCGGCGACGAAGCCCTCGGAGAACTGCTCGGGGAACCACCAGGGTTCGACGACGAGCACGCCGCCCGGTTCCAGGTGCCGGCTCATCGACGCGATCGCCGAGCGCATCTCCTCGATGCTGCCGAGATAGCCGATCGCGCAGAACATGCAGGTCACGACCGAGTACGTGCGACCCAGGTCGAAGTCGCGCATGTCCCCTTCGTGGATGGTCAGTCCGGGCCTGCGGCGCAGCGCGAGCTCACGCATCGGGGCGGCGATCTCCAGCCCCTCCGCGGTCGTGAAGAGCTTGCCGAAGGGGCCCAGGTGGGCGGCGGTGCCGCAGGCCACGTCGAGCAGCGAGTCGGCGTCCGGGGCGTGTCCGCGCGCCAGGTCCGCCACCGCCTCGGCCTCCGCGGCCCAGTCCTTGCCGCGGCTGCGGTACACCATCTCGTAGACCTCGGCGAGGTCCGTGCTGTACATGCGTTTCTCCTCGGGTCGGCTGCGGTGCGCGGCGTGGGTCGGCACGCCGCCGGAGCAGGGGGTGCGGGAGGGACCGGGGGAGCCCCGGGCGGGTCAGGGGGTCTCGTCGACGAGCGCGACGGCACGGGTCCAGCCGGCGCCCGCGCCGGCCACCTTCACCGGGAAGCAGGCGATCCGGAAGCCGGTCGGGGCGGGCAGCAGACCGAGCCCGGAGAGCCGCTCGACCTGGCAGTACTCCCGGTGCCGGCCGGCGACGTGGGCGGGCCACAGCACGGCCCTGTCGCCGGTGCGCCGGTAGGTGTCGATGATGGTGCCGAACGGCGCGTCCAGGCTGAACGCGTCGGTCCCGACGACCTTCACGCCCGCGTCGAGCAGGAAGGCGATCGCGCCCGCGTCGAGGCCCACGAAGTCGGTGAAGTACCGCCGCGTCCCCGCCCAGGCGTCCGCGCCGGTGTTCAGCACCACGATGTCGCGCGGGGCGAGGACGTGCCCGATCCGGTCGAGCTCCTTGCGCAGGTCGGCCTCCCCGACGACGCCGGCCTCCCGGCCCCGCACGTCGAGGACGACCCCGGGGCCGAGGAACCAGTCCAGCGGCATCGCGTCGATGTGCCGGGGCACACCGGTGCCGTACGTGGTCCGGGAGCCGTAGTGGGAGGGCGCGTCGACGTGGGTGCCGGTGTGGGTGGTCAGACTCAGGCGGTCCAGCGAGAGGAACTCGCCGTCCGGCAGGTCGTCGGGGTCGAACTCCAGGCCGAAGTGGGTCCGCATCTCCTCGGCCATGTGCAGCGCGCCCTCGCGCGGGGTCAGCACCTCGTGGACCACGGGGTCCGGTTCGAACGAGTCGGCGTCCACCGGCGAGGACAGGTCAATGATGCGCACGGTCACCTCCTGAGCGACAGCGGCCAGCCTCGCGGCCCCCGCTCAAAAGGCATTGGAAGACGGCTCGACACGGCCGGTCGCGGCCCCGGGGTCGAGCCGGTCTCGACGGGGCTCCGCCAGACTCGGCCCCCGACGACGACCACCGCACCTGGAGGCACCGTGACCACCCCGCCCCGCACGCACGCCGACGGAACCGCGACCGGCATCGACGCCGCCGCCGTCGAACGCTTCTACGCCCGGCACATGCACCTCCTGGACGGCGGCGCCGCCACCGCCTGGGCGCGCACCTTCACCGCCGACGCGTCCTTCGCGTCCCCGTCCATGACGGAGCCGGTGCGCGGCCGGGACGGCATCGAGGCGGGCGCCCGCGCGGCCGTGGCGGGCCGGGCCGCCGCCGGGGAGGTCCACCGGCACTGGGTGACGATGACGACGGTCCGGCCGGCGGCCGACGGGGCCGAGGCGGTGTCGTACGTGGAGATCCTCGCGACCCCGCGCGGCGGGGCGCCGCGGATCGAGCTGTCCTGCGTGATGCGGGACCGGCTGGTGCGCCGGGACGGGGAGCTGCTGGTGGCGGAGCGCGTCGTCACCCGCGACGACCGGCCGCACGGCTGAGGATCGACCCCGTCTCGAGCCCGGGACCGTACGGTCGCCGCCATGACGACACGAGCAGTGATCATCACGGGTGGTGGGACCGGGATCGGCCGCGCGGCGGCCCTCCGGTTCGCGGAGCGCGGCGACCGGGTCCTCGTGGTGGGCCGCACCGCGGCCACGCTGGAGGAGACCGCCGCCGGACACGAGAACATCCGGCCCCTGGTGGCGGACGTGACCGGTCCCGGCGCCGGCGAGCGGGTGGTGGAGGCCGCGCTGCGCGCCTTCGGCCGCCTGGACGTCCTCGTGAACAACGCGGCGACCGGCTCCTTCGCGCCGCTGGCGAAGCTCGACCGGGACGCCGTGGAGCGGCAGTTCGCCACGGACCTGGTGGCGCCCGCGTTCCTCGCCCGGGCGGCGCTGGACGCGCTGGAGGAGACGGGCGGCACCATCGTCAACGTCAGCACGGCGGCCTCGCTGACCACCCAGGGCTTCCCGGACAACGCGGTCTACATGGCGGCGAAGGCGGGCCTGAACCAGTTCACGCGCGCGTGGGCGGTCGAACTGGCACCGCGCGGCATCCGCGTGGTCTCGGTGGCGCCGGGCGTCACCGACACCGGCATCGGGCAGCGCGTCGGCATGTCCGACGCCCAGTACCAGTACTTCCTCGACCAGATCCGGCAGCGCATCCCGGCCGGGCGGGTGGCGACGCCCGAGGAGGTGGCGTGGTGGATCACCACGCTGACCGAACCGGGCGGCTCGTACGCGACCGGGGCGATCGTCCCCGTCGACGGCGGCCTCACCCTCACCTGACCGGGGACGGCCGCCCTCACGAGGTGCGGGCCGGGATCCCGGTGACCCGTTCGATCCAGGTGAGGTACGACCAGACGCGGGTGTTCACGGCGGGGGTGTCGGTGGCGCAGCCCCGCCCGTAGGAGACCAGGCCCACCAGGTGGGGCCGCTGCCCCGCCGTGTGGACGAGGGGGCCGCCGGAGTCGTACTGGCAGGTGTCCCGGCCGGGGGCGTACGTGCAGAGCTGGGCGGGCGTCACCCCGGACATGCCCCGGGACGCGCACGTGCGGTTGCTCATGGTGCCGAGGGTCACCGTCCGCAGCACGTCGGAGGTGGGCCCGCCGAACGAGGTGGCGCCCCAGCCCGGGGCCTCGACCCGCGTGCTGTCGAAGGTGCCGTGCGCGTACGCGGCGGGGAGGGCGACCGGGCGCACGTCCGGGCCGGACGCGACCGGTTCGGCCAGCCGGACGAGCGCGATGTCGTTCCGCTGGGTCTCCGGGTCGTACTCCGGGTGCGTCAGGAACCGGGCCGGGGACGCGAGGAGCGCGTGCGGGCTGTCGGACCCGGTCGTCAGGTCGTGGTCCCCGAGGAGCACGCCCACCCGGGCCGTGCTGCCGTACGAGCCCGTCAGACAGTGCGCGGCGGTCAGCACGTACCGGTCGCCGATCAGCGCCCCGCCGCACATCACCCGGCGCTCCCTCAGGTCCACGAGCCCCGCCATGAACGGGTACTGGTGCGGCCGGGCCTCCTGGCCGCCGACGACCGCGTACGCCGGCGCGATCCCGAGCGGACTCGCGCCCATCACCGCGCCCGCGACCGCGGCCACGAACCTCCGCGCCCATCCCCGCGCCCGTCCCATGGAGAACTCCGAACCGTCGACACCGTCTTCTCCGGGGCCGCCGATGTGCAAAGACGTTTCCTCTGCACGCTCACCGGCCCGCGTCGGCATCAACGAACCGGACGGGCTCCGGTCACCCGGGCAGAGCGACCGGACTGGCGTTCGGGACCGGCCGCGGCACCCGGGGAAACGGTCGGTGACGGGTGCGCCGTACCGGTTGTCAGAGCGCTGTGGTTGGCTGGACACATGATCGAAGACTTCCTTGAGCACGTCCTCGGCGGCGGTACGACCGAGGTCGAGGAGGCGGTCCGCAAGGCCGCCGCCGCCGAGATCATGCCGCGCTTCCGCCAGCTCGCCACCCACGAGATCGTCGAGAAGAACGGCCCGCACGACCTGGTCACCGTCGCCGACCGGGCCGCCGAGGCCCACCTCACCGCCTCCCTCACGGCGCTGCTCCCCGGCTCCGTGGTCGTCGGCGAGGAGGCCGTCCACGCCGACCCGGCGGTCTACGACGCGCTGCGCGGCGACGCGCCCGTGTGGATCGTCGACCCCGTCGACGGCACCCGCCAGTTCGTCCACGGCGACCCCGCCTTCTGCACCCTCGTCGCCCTCGCCCGCCACGGCGAGGTCCTCGCCTCCTGGACGTACGCGCCCGCCCTGGAGCAGATGGCCGTCGCGGTGCGCGGCCGCGGCGCCACGCTGAACGGCGAGTCGCTGCGCTCCGGCTCGCCCGCCCCCGGCGAGGTCCTGGAGGTCGCCTCCTCGCACCCCGACTACACCACCCCGGAGCAGAAGCGCGCCCTGCTCGGCCTGGTCACCGACGGCGTCCGCCCCCGCCCCTGCGGCTCCGCCGGACTCGAATACCTCGCCGTGGCGCGCGGGACCCTCGCCGGCGTCGCCTTCTCCTGGGAGTACGCCTGGGACCACGCCGCCGGACTCCTCCTGGTCGCCGAGGCGGGCGGCGCGGACACCACGGTCGCCGGGGAGCCGTTCCGGATCACCGGGGACAACGCGCTGCCGTTCACCGCGGCCCGGGACGCGGCGACCGCCGAACGCATACGGACCCTCCTCGGGGGCGGGTGAGCCCGCCGCACCCGTACGGACCCCCCTCGGGAGGCGGTGGGCCCGCCGTGCCCGTACGGACCCCCCTCGGGGCGCGGTGAGACCGCCGTAACCCTCCGCCTATCCTGAGATCCACGGCCACCGGCTGACGCGAAGGAGCCCGCAGGTGACGCACAGGACGCCGATGCTCGACGCCGTCGTCGTGGGGGCGGGGCCCAACGGACTGACCGCCGCCGTCGAACTGGCCCGCCGCGGCCTCTCCGTCGCCGTCTTCGAGGCGAAGTCCACCGTCGGCGGCGGCGCCAGGACCGAGGAGCTCACCCTCCCCGGCTTCCGGCACGACCCCTGCTCCGCCGTGCACCCCCTCGGCGCCGGCTCGCCCGTCTTCAAGACCATGCCGCTCGACCGGTACGGCCTGGAGTGGCTGCACCCCGAACTGCCCATGGCCCACCCCTGGGACGACGGCACCGCCGCGGTCCTCGCCCGCTCCGTCGCCGAGACCGCCGCCTCCTTCGGCCCGCGCGACGCCGGGGCGTACCGCAGGCTCGTCGCCCCCTTCCGCGGCAAGTGGGACACCCTGGCGGCCGACTTCATGCAGCTGCCGCTCACCGCGCTGCCCCGCGACCCGGTCACCCTCGCCCGCTTCGGCCTCGCCGGACTGCCGCCCTCCACCTGGCTGATGCGCCGCTTGCGCGACGAGAAGGCCCGCGCGCTCTTCGCCGGACTCGTCGGCCACGTCATCGCCCCGCTCGACGGCTTCGCCACCGGCGCCGTCGGCCTCGTCTTCGCGCTCGCCGCCCACGCCGGCGGCTGGCCGCTGCCCCGGGGCGGCTCGCAGTCCATCTCCGACGCCCTCGCCGCGTACCTGAAGGACCTCGGCGGCGCCGTCCACACCGACTTCGAGGTCAAGCGCCTCGACGACCTGCCGCCGGCCCGCGCCTACGTCTTCGACACCTCGCCCACCGCCCTCGCCCGGATCGCCGGCCTCGGCGGCCACTACGACCACTACACGTACGGCGCCGCCGTCTTCAAGGTCGACTACGCGCTCGACGGCCCCGTCCCCTGGACCGCCGAGGAGCCCCGGCGCGCCGGCACCGTCCAGATCGGCCCCACCGCCGGGGAGATCGGCACCGCCCTGAACCAGGCCTCCTCCGGCACCGCCCCCGACGCCCCCTTCCTCATCACCGCCCAGCCCAGCCTCGTCGACCCCTCCCGCGCCCCCGAGGGCAAGCACGTCTTCTGGGCGTACGGCCACGTGCCCAACGGCTGGCGCGGCGACCTCACCGAGGCGATCGAGCGCCAGATCGAGCGCTTCGCCCCCGGCTTCCGCGACCGCGTCCTGGCCCGCGCCACCGCCGGACCGCCCGAACTCGCCGCGCACAACGCCAACTACGTCGGCGGCGACATCGCCTGCGGCGCCGCCCGCGGCCTCCAGCTCCTGCTGCGCCCCACCCTGTCGCTCCGCCCCTACGCCACGCCGCACCCCGCGGTCTTCCTCTGCTCCTCCGCCACCCCGCCCGGCCCCGGCGTGCACGGCATGTCCGGGCACAACGCGGCCAAGGCGGTCTGGCGGAGGCTGCGCGCCTCCGCCCGCGAAAATTAGACTGGCCCCCATGGCCAAGTACTTCGACGTCCACCCCGACAACCCGCAGCCGCGCACCATCTCCACGGTCGCCGACAGCATCCGGAACGGGGCGCTCGTCGCGTACCCGACCGACTCCTGCTACGCGCTCGGCACCCGCATGGGCAGCCGCGACGGCATCAGCCGCATCCGGGCGATCCGCGACCTGGACGACCGCCACCACTTCACCCTGATGTGCCGGGACTTCGCCCAGCTCGGGCAGCTCGTGCACATCGACAACGACGTCTTCCGCGCCGTCAAGGCGGCCACTCCCGGCCCGTACACCTTCATCCTGCCCGGCACCAAGGAGGTGCCGCGCCAGCTCCTCCACCCCAAGAAGAAGACGGTCGGCGTCCGCATCCCCGACCACGTCGCCACCCAGGCCCTCCTCGCCGAACTCGGCGAGCCACTGCTCTCCAGCACCCTGCTCCTGCCCGACGAGGAGGAGCCGCTGACCCAGGGCTGGGAGATCAAGGAACGGCTCGACCACCAGGTCGACGCGGTCCTCGACTCCGGCGACTGCGGCACCGAGCCCACCACCGTCGTCGACTTCTCCAGCGGCGAGCCCGAGATCGTCCGCAGGGGAGCGGGGGACACCACCCGCTTCGAGTAGCGGCCCCCCGGCCCCAGCCCCCCGGACCTGACGGCCATGTCGTTTTTCCGCCAGCCCCGGCCCCGCCCGCCCCCGATCATGGAGGCATGCACACCGACACCGAGCGCTGCGTGCGGGCGGTCCGGTCGAAGGACGCCCGCTTCGACGGCGTGTTCTTCACCGCCGTCCGCACCACCCGGATCTACTGCCGGCCGAGCTGTCCGGTCGTCCCGCCCAAGCCCGAGAACATGGAGTTCCACCCCAGCGCCGCCTCCTGCCAGCGCGCCGGCTTCCGGGCCTGCAAGCGGTGCCGGCCCGACACCAGCCCCGGCTCGCCCCAGTGGAACGTCCGGGCCGACGCCGTCGCCCGCGCGATGCGGCTCATCCAGGACGGCGTGGTCGACCGGGAGGGCGTCCCCGGGCTCGCCCGGCGGCTCGGCTGGTCCACCCGCCAGATCGAGCGCCAGCTCCTCGCCGAACTCGGCGCCGGACCCCTCGCCCTGGCCCGCGCCCAGCGCGCCCAGACCGCCCGGGTCCTCATCGAGACCACCCCCATGCCGCTGGGCGAGGTCGCCTTCGCCGCCGGCTTCTCCTCCATCCGCACCTTCAACGAGACCGTCCGCGAGGTCTTCGCCCTCACCCCCGGCGAACTGCGCGCCCGCGCCACCGGCCCGGCCTGCCGCCGGGCCCCCGCCCCCGGCGCGATCACCCTCCGGCTGCCGTTCCGCACCCCCCTCGAGCCCTCCAACCTCTTCGGCCACCTCGCGGCCACCGCCGTCCCCGGAGTCGAGGAGTGGCGGGACGGCGCCTACCGCCGCACCCTGAACCTCCCGTACGGGCACGGCGTCGTCGCCCTCGCCCCGCGCGCCGACCACATCGCCTGCCGGCTCTCCCTCACCGACCCGCGCGACCTCACCCACGCGATCAGCCGCTGCCGCCGCCTCCTCGACCTCGACGCCGACCCCGTCGCCGTGGACGAGCGGCTGCGCGCCGACCCGCTGCTCGCCCCGCTCGTGGACGCGGCCCCCGGCCGCCGGGTGCCCGGCTCCGTCGACCCCGCCGAGTTCGCCGTACGGGCCGTCCTCGGCCAGCAGGTCTCCACCGCCGCCGCCCGCACCCACGCCGCCCGGCTCGTCGCCGCCCACGGCACCCCGGTCGAGGACCCCGAGGGCGGCCTCACCCACCTCTTCCCGGAGCCCGGGGCGCTCGCCGCCCTCGACCCCGAGACCCTGGCCCTGCCCCGCAGCCGCCGCACCACCCTGCTCACCCTGGTCCGGGCCCTCGCCGACGCCACGCTGCCCCTCGGCCCCGCCGACGACCGCGAGGAGGCCCGTGCCCGGCTGCTCGCCCTGCCCGGCTTCGGCCCCTGGACCACCGAGATCATCGCCATGCGGGCCCTGGGCGACCCCGACGCCTTCCTCCCCGGCGACCTCGGCGTCCGCCGCGCCGCCGAAGGCCTCGGCCTGCCCGCCACCCCGGCCGCGCTGACCGCCCGCGCCGCGCACTGGCGCCCCTGGCGCGCCTACGCCGTCCAGTACCTCTGGGCCACCGACACGCACCCGATCAACCACCTGCCCTCCTGAGGAGGTCACCCCGTGCCCACCGTCCAGCACACCGTCGTCGACAGCCCGTACGAGCCGCTGACCCTCGTCGCCGTCGACGGGGTCCTCAGCCGCGTCCACATGACCGGCCAGCGCCACCGCCCGCCCGAGGAGACCTTCGGCGACCCCGACCCGCGCCCCTTCGGGGAGGCGGTCCGCCAGCTCGACGCCTACTTCGCCGGCGAACTCACCGCGTTCGACCTCCCCCTGCACCTGGTCGGCACCCCGTTCCAGCTGCGCGTCTGGGAGCGCCTGAGCCTCATCCCGTACGGGGAGACCCGGACGTACGGCGAACTCGCCGAGGAGCTGGGGAACCCCGGCGCCTCCCGGGCCGTCGGCCTCGCCAACGGCAAGAACCCCGTCGGCATCATCGTCCCCTGCCACCGGGTGGTCGGCGCCGGCGGCGGCCTCACCGGCTACGGCGGCGGCCTCGACCGCAAGCGGCGGCTCCTGGCCTTCGAGTCGGGTACGGCGGGGCCGGACCTCCTTTTCTGAACCCGACGCCCTTTCCCCACCGGGGTGCTAGGTTCCCGGCATGGCCAAGGTGAACATCGCGCTCGACGCCGAACTCGTCGTGGAAGTCATGGTCCTGGCGGGGATCAACAACCCCCAGGACGCCGTCGAGGCGATCGTCCGCGACTACATCGCCCGCGGCCACCGCACCGAGGCCCGGACCGCCGGCCGGGACGAACCGGTGCGCACCGGCGAGATCGTCCCGCCGGAACCGCAGCAGGGCTGAGAACACCCGCCCCGGTGGACCCCGGGAAAGGCCTCAGTCCTCCTTCTCCGGAGGCTCCGCGTCCCTGCGGGCCCGCGCCGCGCGCCGCAGCCGCGGATGGCGGTCGCCGCCCTGCTCGGTCATCGCCTCGCCGACCATGGACCGCACCGCGTCCCGCAGCCCGTGCAGGGCGTGGTGCCGGGCCGGGCCCGCCCCCGGGTCCTCCCGCAGTTCCTTCACGAGCGCCCAGCAGAGCACCAGCATCACCACCACGAACGGCAGCGCCACCAGGATCGTCGCGGTCTGGAGCGAGTCCAGACCGCCCACCACGAGCAGCGCCGCCGCCACGGCCGCCATCAGGACGCCCCAGGTCACCACCAGCCAGGTCGGCGGATGGAGCGAACCCCGGCTCGTCAGCGACCCCATCACGAGCGAGGCCGAGTCGGCGCTGGTGACGAAGTACGTCATCACCAGGACCATCGCGACGACCGAGGTGACCGTGCCCAGCGGCAGCGCCTCCAGCATCCCGAAGAGCGAGGCCTCCGCCCCGTCCTCCACGGTCGCCGCCAGGTCCGCCGCGCCCGTCGACTCCAGCCGGATCGCCGTACCGCCCATCACGCAGAACCACACCACCGTCGCCCCCGACGGCACGAGCAGCACCCCCACCAGGAACTCCCGGACCGTCCGGCCCCGCGAGATCCGGGCGATGAACGTGCCGACGAACGGCGCCCAGGACAGCCACCACGCCCAGTAGAAGATCGTCCACGTCCCCAGCCAGTCGGGGTCGGTGAACGCCCCGGTCCGGCTCGCCATCGGCAGCAGGTCGTGCAGGTAGCCGCCGAGGGCGGCCGGGATGGTGTCCAGGACGTAGACGGTCGGCCCGAGCAGGAAGACGAAGAGCATCAGACAGGCCGCGAGGACGATGTTCAGCGTGGAGAGCCACTTCACGCCCTTGTGGAGGCCGGAGAAGGCCGACAGGACGAAGGCGGCCGACAGCGACACGATGATCACCAGCTGGACGCCCGTCGTGTTCTCCACGCCCGCCGTCAGGTTCAGCCCCTCGGCGACCTGGAGCGCGCCGAGCCCCAGGCTCGTCGCCGTCCCGAACACGGTCGCGAACACCGCGAGCAGGTCGATGGCCTTGCCCTGCCAGGACTCCGCACGGCGCGCCCCCATCAACGGCACGAAGGCGGAGCTCAACCGGTTCCCCCGGCCCTTGCGGAAGCCCGCGTACGCCAGGGCGAGCCCCGTGATGCCGTAGATCGCCCACGGGGTCAGCGTCCAGTGGAAGAACGAGTACTCCATGGCGTTGAGGGCCGCCGCGCCCGTCCCCGCCGGGGCGCCGCTCGCCGGCGGCGGGTCCAGGAAGTGCTGGAGCGGCTCCCCGACCCCGTAGAACATCAGACCGATGCCCATGCCGGCGCTGAACATCATCGCGATCCACGCCAGGTTCGTGAACTCGGGCTCGTCGTCGTCCCGGCCCAGCCTGATCCGGCCGAACCGGCTCAGCGCGAGGACCACGCACAGCACCAGGAAGACGTCCGCCGCGACCACGAACAGCCAGGCGAAGTTGGAGAGGACCCAGTCCAGGGCCGTGGAGGAGGCGCTGTCGAAGGAGTCCTCGCCCAGGGCCGCCCAGGCCACGGCCGCGACGACGGCCGTGACCCCGATCCCGATGACCTTGCCGTCAGGCGCGTGCCGTTCGTCCGGGACTGCCGGAGCGCGCTCGCTCGGTTCCGTGCTCATGCGACCCCACTATGGTGCGCAATATCCGCACATCAGGGGGTGGCACGCCGTCCGGGGCTCCGGATAGGGTCGGCGACGGCGCGACTGCACGTTCGAAAGCAAGGGATGCAAGGTGACGGACGGAGCAGCAACGGTCGCTCGCGTACTCGTGGCGGCCGACAAGTTCAAGGGTTCGCTCACGGCCGTGGAGGTCGCCGAGCGGGTCACGGCAGGCCTGCGACGGGTCGTCCCCGACCTGGAAGTGGAGACGCTGCCCGTCGCGGACGGCGGCGACGGCACCGTCGCGGCGGCCGTCGCGGCCGGATTCGAGCGCCACGAGGTGACGGTGACGGGACCGGTCGGCGAGCCGGTCACCGCCGCGTTCGCGCTGCGCGACACCACCGCGGTCGTCGAGATGGCGGAGGCCTCCGGCCTCCAGCTCCTCCCGGCCGGCGTGTTCGCCCCGCTCACCGCGACCACGTACGGCTCCGGCGAGCTGCTCCGCGCCGCCCTGGACGCCGGCGCGACCACCGTCGTCTTCGGCGTCGGCGGCAGCGCCACCACCGACGGCGGCGCCGGCATGCTCGCCGCGCTCGGCGCCCGCTTCCTCGACGCGGACGGCGAGCCCGTCGGCCCCGGCGGAGCACCCCTCGCCGACCTGGCCACGGCCGACCTCACCGGCCTCGACACCCGCTTCGCCGAGGTCGACCTGATCCTCGCGAGCGACGTTGACAACCCGCTCACCGGCCCCAAGGGCGCCCCCGCCGTCTACGGCCCGCAGAAGGGCGCCACCCCGGACGACGTCCGGACCCTCGACGCGGCCCTCGCCCACTTCGCCACCGTCCTGGAGAAGGCCATCGGCCCCAAGGCGGCCGAGGCCGCCCTCGCGCCCGGCGCGGGCGGCGCCGGCGGCATCGGCTACGGCGCCCTCATCCTCGGCGCGAGCTTCCGCCCCGGCATCGAGCTGATGCTGGAGGTCCTCGGCTTCGCCCCCGCCCTGGAGCGCGCCACCCTCGTCATCACCGGCGAGGGCTCCCTCGACGAGCAGACCCTCCACGGCAAGGCCCCGGCGGGCGTCGCCGCCGCGGCCCGCGCGGCCGGCAAGGAGGTCGTCGCGGTCTGCGGCCGCCTCGCCCTCCCCGCCGAGGCCCTGGGCCGGGCCGGCATCCGCCGCGCCTACCCCCTCGCCGCCCTGGAGCCGGACCCCGCCAAGTCCATGGCGAACGCGGGCCCGCTCCTGGAAGAGGCGGCCGCGAACATCGCCCGGGACTTCCTGAAGTAGCCTCCCCCTGGAGTGTCCGGGACTTCCTGAAGCAGCTTCTCCCGGGAGTACGGGCAAAGAGCTCCCCCAGGAGTACGGGGACGGGGCCCGGTCACCCCGGCCCCGTCAGCCGGAACGCGTCCAGCGCCAGCGTCATCTCCGTGAGGTCCCGCGGCCGCGAGAGCGACCGGGACGTCAGCTGTTCGAGCCGCCGCAGCCGGTTGAAGACCGTGTTGCGGTGGCAGTACAGGCGCCCGGCCGCCCGCCCCGCCGACCCCTCGCACTCCAGCCACGCGTCCAGCGTCTCCAGGAGCACCGCCCGGTCCGCCGGATCCAGCTCCAGGAGGCCGCCCAGGACGTCCGACACCAGCAGGCTCGCCATCTCCGGCTGGCCCACCACCAGCGCCCCCGTCATCCGCCGGTCGAGCCGCACGATCCGCCGGCTGCCCGGCGGGCACGTCCGCAGCGCCAGCTCCGCGAGCCGGCGCGCCCGGCCCAGCTCGGTCAGACCCACCACCACCGGACTGATCCCGCCCGGCCCCGGGCACCGCCCGTCCAGCAGCTCCGAAAGGGCGTCCAGGCCCGTGTCACCGGCGAGCGCCACCACCCCCAGCTCGCAGTCCGCGCCCATCCGCCACAGGAACCGCACCCCCTCGCCCTGCACCTGCCGGTGGAACGCCTCCCGCTCCTCCCGCCGGTCGTAGCGCAGCACCACCACCGCATACCGCCCCTGCTCCGGCAGGTCCAGGCCCGCCGCCGCCCGCGCCACCAGCTCCGGCGAGCGCTGCCCCTGGAGCAGCGCGTCCAGGAGCGCCTGCAACTGCTCGTCCGTACGGCTGCGCAGCTCCAGCTCCGTCTCCCGGTACGCCTCCGACGCCGTGTCCGCCTGCGCGTCCACCGCCGACCACACCGTCGTCGCCGACTGCATCAGCGCTTCGAGCCGCGCCGCGTCCGACCCCGCGCCCTCGATCAGCGCGTCCCACACCAGGTGCCCGGCGTGCCGGTAGGCGTGCACGACCAGTTCGAGCGGCATGCCCTGCGCGGCCCGCCGCCGGCCCATCCCGTCGGCGTGCTCCAGGTCCCGCCGGGGCGAGTTCCGGGGCGCCGAGATCATCTCGATCCCGATCCGCATCGCCTCGTGGGCCTCCTGCCAGTGCTGGTCGTACGGAAGGATCCGCCCGTAGGCGGGCTCGTAGGCGTGGAGTTCCCTCAGATGCTCGTCCACCAGCTCCGGCACCCGCTCCAGAAGCTCCGCGCACGCCCGCGCGAGCACCTTCCAGTCGTCACCGGTCCGCCGTCTGCGCCGTCCCATGACGGGAGGATCCCCCCTCCCACCCCCCTTCGCACACCCCCTGACGCGCACTGTTGTGCGCGTGCACAGCCCGCCGCCGCGCCCGCTGGTCACCGGCAGCGATTCGGCCACCGGGCGTGGACGCGCGGTCCGCCGCGGTGCTGGGGTGAGCGCCACCGAACGGCCGGGCCGACGTGGGCGGCCCGGGAAAGGGGAGTCATGGGAGGTACCGCACCCGCCCTGGAGGTCACGGACCTGACGGCGGGATACGGACCGGTGCGCGCGCTGCGGCGGGTGTCGCTGACCGTGCCCGCGGGCGCCGTCGTCACCGTCCTCGGCGGCAACGGAGCCGGCAAGTCCACCCTGCTGCGGGCCGTCTCGCGCACCCTGCGGTTCCACGGCGGCGCCGTGGTCTCCGGCACGGTGAGCCGCGACGGGCGCCCGCTCGACGGACTGCCGCCCGACCGGGTCGTCGCCGCCGGCGTCTCCCAGGTGCCCGAGGGGCGTCAGGTCTTCGCCCGGATGACGGTCGAGGACAACCTGCGGGCCGGCGCGCTCGGCCGGCGCGGCGGCCGGGCCTCCCGGGCCACCGCCCTGCGCCGGGTCCACGAGCTCTTCCCGGTCCTCGCCGAGCGCGCCCGCCAGCCGGCCGGGCTGCTCTCCGGCGGCGAACAGCAGATGCTCGCCGTCGGCCGCGCCCTGATGGCCGCGCCCGGCCTGCTCCTCCTGGACGAGCCCTCCCTCGGCCTCGCCCCGCTGATGGCGGCCCGGATCGCGGACGCCGTCCGCGAGATCAACGCCCAGGGCACGGCGGTGCTCCTCGTGGAGCAGAACGCGGCGCTCGCGCTGCGGCTCGCCTCCCGCGCGTACGTCCTGGAGGTCGGCGAGGTCACCCTCTCCGGTCCCGCCGCCGAACTCGCCGCCTCCGACGAGGTGCGCCGCCGCTACCTGGGCGTGGTGGACGAGGACGCCGCCGCCGACGCGGCCCGCGCCGCCACCGCCCATCCGGTCCTGACCCGCTGGGAGGAGACCCGATGACATCGCAGCCACCGCAGCCCCCGCTGTCGGGACCCGGCCCGGGATCGACACCGCAGCCCCCGGAGCCCCCGCCGCCGGGACCCGCGCGGGGCCCCGCCCCCGACGTCCCCGCCCTCCACGTCCGCGACCTGACCGTCCGCTTCGCCGGGCTCACCGCCCTCGACGCCGTCGGCTTCACCGTCCGGCCCGGCACCGTCCACGCCCTCATCGGCCCCAACGGCGCCGGCAAGTCCACCTGCTTCAACGTGCTCTCCGGCGTCTACCGCGCCACCTCCGGCTCCGTACGCCTCGGGGAGCACGAGCTGACCGGCCTGCCCCCGCACCGGATCGCGGTCCTCGGCGTCGGCCGGATCTTCCAGAACCTGGCCCTGCCGCCCCGCGCCACCGTCGAGGACAGCCTGATGCTCGGCCGCCACCGGCTCACCCGCACCGGCTTCCTCGCCGCCGGGCTCCGCCTCCCCTCCGCCGTCCGCGAGGAGGCCCGGCACCGGGCCAGGGTCCGGGAGATCGCCGCCTTCGTCGGCCTGGAACGGCAGCTCGACCGGCCCGCCGGCTCCCTCCCGTACGGACAGCAGAAGCTCGCCGAACTGGCCCGCGCCCTCTGCACGGAGCCCCGGCTCCTGCTCCTGGACGAGCCCGTCGCCGGGATGACCGCCGACGAGCGGCGCCGCACCGCCTCCGTCATCGCCGGGGTCCGCGACGGACTCGGCATCTCGGTCCTCCTGGTCGAGCACGACATGGGCCTGGTGATGCGGCTCGCCGACTCCGTCACCGTCCTCGACTTCGGCCGCCGGATCGCCGACGGGGCACCCGCCGACGTGCAGAACGACCCGGCGGTCGTCCGCGCCTATCTCGGAGAGGAGTCCGCCGCGTGAGCACCTTCGCGGAGTTCCTGATCAACGGCGTCTCCCTGGGCTCGATCTACGCCCTCATCGCCCTCGGTTTCGTCGTCATCTTCCGCGCCACGGAGGTCGTCAACTTCGCCCACGCCTCCCTCCTCCTGGCCGGCGGCTACGTCACCGCCGTCCTCCACGACGACATCGGCTTCTGGCCCGCCCTGCTCGCCGGGATCGCGGGCGCGGCGGTGGTCGGCGCGGCCGTCGAGTTCCTGGTCATGCGCCGCCACCGGGGCTCCGACCACAGCGTCCTCGCCATCGTCACCATCGGCGTCGACATCCTGCTCGCCACCGAGCTGACCCGCCGGATCGGCACCGACATCCTCGCCCTCGGCGACCCGTGGGGCGACGCCGTCGTCACCGTCGGGCCGGTCACGATCGCCCAGACCCGGATCGCCGCCCTGCTCGCGGCGGCCCTCCTCATCACCGCCTTCCTGCTCGCCTTCCGGTACACCTCCTGGGGCGTCGCCATGCGGGCCGCCGCCGAGAGCCAGGAGACCGCCGCCCTCATGGGCATCCGGCTCGGCCGGGTGTCGCTCGGTGCCTGGGCGGTCGCCGGCGGCCTCGCCGCCGTCGCCGCGCTCTTCCTCACCGTCTTCCCGACCCCCGGCCTCGAGAAGTCCACCTCGCTCGCCGCCCTCAAGGCCTTCCCGGCCGCGATCCTCGGCGGCCTCGACTCCACCACGGGCGCCCTCGTCGGCGGCCTCCTCGTCGGCGTCACCGAGTCCCTGGCCACCGGCTACCAGGGGGACCTGGCGTTCCTCGGCCGGGGGATCGGCGACCTCGCCCCGTACCTCGTCATGGTCGCCGTGCTCCTGATCCGCCCGTCCGGCCTCTTCGGCACGAAGGAGCTCGCCCGTGTCTGAGATCCCGGCCCCTCCGGCGGCCCCTCCGCACGCCGCCACCCGCCCGGCGTCCCTTCCGCAGCCCGCCGCCCGCCCGGCGCCCCGAGGCATCCGGTCCGCGTCCACGGCCCCCGCCCGCCCCGGTGGCCCGAAGGAGCCCGCCCGTGTCTGAGACCCTCGCCCGCCCCGGCCTCCGGGTCCGGCCCGCCGTGTACGGAGGGGCCGCCGCCGGCCTCGTGCTGCTCGTCCTGCCCTTCTACCTGGACCGCTTCTGGCTCCAGGCCGGCCTCTTCGCCATGGCCGCCGCCCTCGGCGCCATCGGGATCAACCTGCTGACCGGCGCCACCGGCCAGCTCTCCATGGGGCACGCCTTCTTCCTCGCCGTCGGCGCCTACGGCTACTGCGCCCTCGCCGGGGACGGCACCGACGGCCTCGCCGGACTCGGCCTGCCCGGCTGGCTCGCCGCCGTCCTCGCGGTCGCCCTCGCGGGCCTGGCCGGCGGGGTGTTCAGCCCCATCGCGGGGCGGCTGCACGGCGCGTACCTCGGCATCGCCACCCTCGCGCTGATCTTCATCGGCCAGCACGTCCTCTTCAACGCCCACGACCTCACCGGCGGCTACAACGGCCGCGCCGTCCCGCCGCTCTCCCTCCTCGGCCTCACCTTCGACGACACCGAGCTGCTCGTCGCCCAGGTCCCCTTCGGCGCCGTCGAGAAGCTCTGGTACCTCGGCCTCGCGCTGCTCCTCGGCGGGGTCCTCTTCGCCCGGGGAGTCCTCCGGGGCCGCCCCGGGCGCGCGATGAACGCCATCCGGGACCACCGGATCGCCGCCGGCGTGATGGGCATCCCGGTGGCCCGCCACCGCGCCGCCGTCTTCGTCCTGTCCTCGATGTACGCGGGCCTGGCCGGCGTCCTGCTCGCCCTGGTCTTCCAGCGGACCGTCCCCGAGTACTTCGGGATGGCGCTCTCCCTGGAGTACCTGGCCATGATCGTCATCGGCGGTCTCGGCTCGGTCGCAGGGGCGGTCGCCGGAGGCGTCTTCGTCTCCCTCCTGCCCCAGCTCCTCACCCGCTACAGCGACGCCCTGCCCCTGGTCTCCGCCCCGGGAACGGGCGGGATCGCGCCGGGGGAGGCCGCCCGCTACCTGTACGGCGCCGCCGTCGTCGCGGTGGTGCTGTTCCTGCCCGGCGGCCTGGCCCGCCTCGCCGCCCGGAAGCCCGGGCCGTCCAAGCCGTCCGAAACACCCGAGACCCCCACGCCCACCGAACCCCCAGGGGAGACACGATGAACCACAGACGACAGGCCGTGCGGGGCCTGGCCGCCGCGCTCGCCGCACTGGTCGCCCTCACCGCCGCCGGATGCAGCTCCAAGGCGAAGACCGGCGACGGCAAGCAGGCCGGCGCGGGCGGGGTGAAGACAGGCAAGGGCGTCTCCGACAAGACCATCGCCCTCGGCGCGCTCACCGACATGACCGGCGTGTACGCCACCCTCGGCAAGAGCGTCACCCAGGCCCAGCAGCTGTACGTGAAGCAGGTCAACGCCGCCGGCGGGATCTGCGGCCGGCAGCTGGAGCTCACGGTCCGCGACCACGGCTACGACCCGCAGAAGGCGCTCGCCGCCTACACCGAGCTGGAGCCCGAGGTCGTCGGCTACCCCCAGTTCATCGGCTCCCCGTTCGTCGCCGCCGTCAAGCAGCGCGTCGACGCCCGGGACAAGGGCCTCGTCCTCCCGCAGGCCTGGTCGGCCTCGCTGCTCGGCTCGCCGTACATCCGCGTCCTGGGCTCCACGTACGACGTCGAGACGATCAACGCCGTCGACTTCCTCGTCACCGAGAAGGGCCTCAAGGCGGGCGACAAGCTCGGTCACGTCTACTTCGAGGGCGACTACGGCGAGAACGCCCTCAAGGGCTCGAAGTACGCGGCGGAGAAGGCCGGCCTGACCGTCGTCGAGCAGAAGATCAAGCCCACCGACAACGACATGTCCGCGCAGGTCGCGGCGCTCAAGCAGGCCGGGGTCAAGGCCGTCGTCATCAGCGCGGGCCCCCGCCAGGCCGCCTCCCTCGTCGGCGTGGCCGCCGCCACCGGCCTCAGGATCCCGGTCGTCGGCAACAACTCGGCCTTCGCCCCGCAGCTCCTCGGCACCCAGGCCGGACCCGCCCTGGAGAAGATGTACTGGTTCGCCTCCCCGAGCCTCCCCGTCGGCGCGGACACCCCGGTCGCGAAGAAGCTGGTGACCGATTATAAGGCGGCCTACCCGGGCGAGGCCCTCGACAACGGCATCGTCGCCGGCTGGACCGCCGCGAGCGTCTTCGGCGAGGCCCTGAAGAAGGCCTGCGCCGACAAGGACCTCACCCGCGAGGGCGTCGGAAAGGCCCTGCTCACCCTGACCGCCCACGACGCCGGCTTCGGCATGACCCACGACCTCGGCGACCCGAAGGCCCCGTCGTCCCGGGAGTCCGTCATCGTCCAGCCGGACAAGTCCGTCCCCGGCGGCATGCGCACGGTCCGGCAGCCCTTCGTCTCGGACGCGGCGAAGAGCTACACCCCGTAGGCGCGGCCCTCACCGGCCCTGGTCCGCGAAGCCCGTCCGCCAGGACGGGCGGGCCGGGGCCCAGCCGAGGGCACGGGCCCGGGTGTTCACCGCGCCCCGGGCCCACGGCGCCCGCCCCTCCGTCCGGCCGGGCGCCGGAACGACCAGCGCCTCGGCGAGCACCGGCAGCCAGGCGTGGCCGGGGGCGGGCTCGTCGTCCACCACGTTGTACGCGCCCGGGGGCCACCCCAGGGCCCGTACGGCCGCCTCGGCGGCATCCGCGACGTGTACGAAGGAGCCGACCGAGCCGTCGGCCGCCGTGCTCCCGAGGAACCGCGCCCCCGGGTCCCCGGCGAGCGCGGCGGCGACGGCGCCGCCCGGCGCGTACCAGGTGCCGGGCCCGTAGAGGATCCCGTACCGCAGGACCACCGCCTCCGGCAGCTCGGCCACCGCCGACTCCAGGGCGCGCACCCCGGCGACGATCCGGGACCGGGGCGGCTCCTCCGTCGGGTCGAGCGGCACGGACTCGTCGGCGGGCGCGTCCCCGGGCGCGTACGCCCAGGAGATCGACTGCGCCACGATCCGCCGGACCCCGGCCTCCCGCGCCGCGTCCACCAGGTTCCGCGTGCCCTCGACGCGGACCCGGTCGTTCGCGGCCCCGTCCGCCCCGCCCAGGTCGGTGAGCTGGTGCACCACCGCGTCCGGCGCGGCCTCGGCCACGGCCCGCCGCACCGCCTCCGCGTCGAGCACGTCCACCGGGCGCGGTCCGCGCCGGGAGATCCCCACGACCTCGTGGCCCGCCGCCTCCAGGCGCGGCACGAGCTGACGACCCACGGCGCCCGTGGCGCCCGCGACCAGTACACGCATGGGCGCCAGCCTAGAAGCCCCCGGGAAGCGCCACCCCGGAAGCCCCCCGGGAAGATCGTCACCTCCCGGAAACAAGCCGGTGTGAAGCTCGCCCCATGAAGCCGCACACCGCTCCGCTCATCGAGGAGAACCGCTCCCACCCGCACCTCGCCGGCCTGCTGGGCGCCTACCACCTTGCCAACCAGGCCGAGAAGGGGACGCCCGTGGCGACGGTCGCCGAGCTCCCGGCCGTCTACCGCGGGGAGGCCGAGGACCCGGCCGCCGCGTTCGCCGCCGACACGGTCCTGCTCGCCACCCCGCCCGGCGGGCAGCACCCGGCCGGCTGCGTCGTCCTGAAGGCTCCCCGCGCGGGGCGCGCGCCCGAGGTCAAGCGCCTCTGGGTCGCGCCGGGGGAGCGCCGGAAGGGCCTCGCGCGGGCCCTCGTGGCCGAGGCCCTGCACCGGGCCGCCGCCCTCGGGGCGCCCTCCGTGCGGCTCACGGTCTGGGACCGGCGGCGGGAGCCGCTGGCCCTCTACCGGAGCCTCGGCTTCGCGACCGTCCCCTCCTGGGACCCCCGCCCCGGCCTCCTCTGCCTGGAGAAGCCGCTCGCGGCGGACCGCGTCGAGCGCCTCACCCCCGACGCCGTACGCGCCCACGCCCCCGACGGCCTCGCCGCGCTCCTCGTGGACGCCGTGGACGACGGCGCCTCCGTCGGCTTCACGGCGCCCCTGGAAGCCGCCGAGGCGGCCTCCTGGTGGCTCCGGGCCGCCGGGGATGCCGAAGAGGGCGTACGGGACGTCTGGGCGGCCCTGGACGCCGACGGGCGCCCCACCGGGGCCGTCACCCTCGTCCGTACCGGCACCGCCAACGGCCGGCACCGGGGCGAGATCGCCCGGCTCCTGGTCCACCGGTCCGCCCGCGGCCGGGGCCTCGGGCGGCGGCTCCTCGCCGCGGCCGAGGTGCACGCCGCCGCCACCGGCCTGACCCTGCTCGTCCTGGACACGCAGACCGGCAGCCCGGCCGAGCGCCTCTACCGGGGCGCGGGCTGGACCGCCGCCGGGACGATCCCGGACTACGCGACCGACCCGGCCGGAGCCCTCCGCGCGACCACGCTCTACTACAAGCGGCTCGGCTAGGGCACGCGAAAGGGCCCCGGGAGGCTGTATCGCCTCCCGGGGCCCTCTCGTACACGTACTGTCCGCTACGGCAGCTGGGCCGCCCGCGCCTCCCGGCTCTCGCGCCGGTTGCCGCGGAAGGTGTTCACCCGGCGGGCCGTCGCGAAGAGCGGGATCACCGCGCCCATCACGACCTGGAGCGCGCAGCCGGTCTGGAGCAGGAACTGCCCGCCCGGGGCGTCGAACGCCCAGGCCGCCAGCATGCCCATCGCGCCGACGATCCAGGAGAGCATCGCCACCGCGAGCACGCCGCGCGGCTTCGGGTACTCGACCCGGCTCACCATCAGCCAGGCCACCCCGATGATCGCGAGGAGCGTCGGGATGAACGGCAGCTCCAGGAGCACGATCGAGACCACCGTCAGCGCGCCGAAGGGGCTCGGCATGCCCTGGAACATGCCGTCCTTCATGGTCACGCAGGAGAATCTCGCGAGCCTGAGGACCACGGCGAGCAGCACCACGATGGCGGCCACCGCCGAGACCTTCTGCTGCGCGTCGTCCGCGACCATCCCGTACACGAGCACGAAGTAGGCCGGGGCCAGACCGAAGCTGATCAGGTCCGACAGGTTGTCGAGCTCGGCGCCCATCGGGGAGGACCGGAGCTTGCGCGCCACGATCCCGTCGAAGAGGTCGAAGATCGCCGCGCACAGCATGAGGATCACGGCGGTGGCGGCGCTGTTGCGCGCCATGCCGGTCTCCGTGCTGCCCGTCAGGTGCGGGATGAGGATCCCGGTGGTGGTGAAGTACACCGCCATGAATCCGCACGTGGCGTTACCGAGCGTGAGGGCGTCCGCTATGGACAGCCTCAGCGACAGCGGCATCTCCTCGGCCTCTTCGGCCGCGCCGGTCTCGGCGTCGGCGGCCCAGTCGGCCGCCCGTGTGTCGGGATCAATCACGGTCAATGCGAGTCACCCCCGCTGTGGTGACCTGGCCGACCTCGACCGCGACCTCGACGCCCTCGGGGAGGTAGATGTCGACGCGCGAGCCGAAGCGGATCAGGCCGATACGGTCGCCCTGCTCCACCTTCGTCCCCTGCGGGACGTACGGCACGATGCGCCGGGCGACGGCGCCCGCGATCTGGACCATCTCGATGTCACCGAGCTCGGTGTCGAAGTGCCAGACGACGCGCTCGTTGTTCTCGCTCTCCTTGTTGAACGCCGGGACGAACCCACCGGGGACGTGCTCCACGGACGTCACCGTGCCGGCCAGCGGCGCGCGGTTGACGTGGACGTTCAGGGGGCTCATGAAGATGGCGACCCGGGTCCGCCCGTCCTTCCACGGCATGATGCTCTGCACCACGCCGTCGGCGGGGGAGATGACCCGGCCCCGAGCGATCTCGCGCTCGGGGTCGCGGAAGAACCACAGCATGCCGGCCGCGAGAGCGGTGGCCGGGACGGCGACGGCCGCGGCGCGCCGCGACCTGCGGGCACGCACGAGGCTGAGCGCCGCGGTGGCGACGGTCGGCAGGAGCCACGGCGATGCTCCGCGCGCGAGGCGTACGCCCTTGAGGCTGTCGCGGTGTGCAGAGGTTTGGCTGTGGGGCATGGATGACCTTCGTAGCGGATGATGCCGCGCAGGCAACGGGGACGGCGGCTTTCCGGCGATGCTATCGGTTGCGGGGCGCAACTGGGCAAGCCAGGAACCGAGTCGGAGGCCGGAAGACGAACACAGGGTGTGATCTTCTTCGCGGCCTTACCGGCTCAAAAGCGACAATCATCCCTGGAATCGGTACTCCTCGAGCAGCCGACGACCAATGATCATTTTCTGGATCTCGGCGGTACCTTCACCGATGAGCAGCATCGGCGCCTCGCGGTAGAGGCGCTCGATCTCGTACTCCTTCGAGAACCCGTATCCACCGTGGATGCGGAAGGCGTCCTCGACGACCTCCTTGCAGTACTCGGAGGCGAGGTACTTCGCCATCCCTGCTTCGAGGTCGTTTCGTTCCCCGGAGTCCTTTTTGCGTGCTGCGTTGACCATCATCGCATGAGCGGCCTCGACCTTGGTAGCCATTTCGGCCAGCTTGAACTGGATCGCCTGGTGCTGGGCGATCGCCTTGCCGAAGGTGTGGCGCTGCTGGGCGTACGAAACACCCAGCTCGAACGCACGCTGAGCGACGCCGCAGCCACGGGCCGCCACATTCACGCGCCCGACCTCGACGCCGTCCATCATCTGGTAGAACCCTCGACCGGTCTGCCCGCCAAGTACACGATTGGCCGGAATGCGCAGTCCGTCCATGATGAGCTCGGTCGTGTCGACGCCTTTGTAGCCCATCTTGTCGATCTTGCCGGGGATGGTGAGGCCGGGACGGACCTCTCCGAAGCCCGGCTCCTTCTCCACGAGGAAGGTCGTCATCGACTTGTGGGGAGCGGTGCCCTCGGGGTGTCCTTCGTCACTCCGGACCAGAACGGCCACCAGAGACGACGTGCCGCCGTTCGTCAGCCACATCTTCTGGCCGTTGAGGACGTACTCGTCGCCGTCCTTCACCGCCTTCGACGTGATGGCCGACACGTCCGAGCCGAGGGCCGGCTCCGACATCGAGAACGCGCCGCGCGTCTCGCCGGCCGCCATCCGCGGAAGGAAGTACTCCTTCTGCTCCTGCGTGCCGTGCTGCTTGAGCATGTACGCCACGATGAAGTGCGTGTTGATGATGCCGGAGACCGACATCCAGCCGCGGGCGATCTCCTCCACGCACAGCGCGTAGGTGAGCAGCGACTCGCCCAGGCCCCCGTACTCCTCGGGGATCATCAGACCGAAGACGCCGAGCTCCTTGAGCCCGTCCACGATCTGCTGGGGGTACTCGTCGCGGTGCTCCAGCTCCGTCGCGACCGGGATGATCTCCTTGTCGACGAAGTCCCGGACGGTGGCGAGGATCTCCTGCTGGACATCGGTCAGACCGTGGGTCTGGGCGAGTCGCGCCATGACTACTTCTCCGACTTCTTGGAGGGCTCGACGAGCGTGGGGCGGCCGGGCTGCTCGCCGCCGCGCTCCTTGATGTACGTCTCGGTGGGGACCATCACCTTGCGGCGGAAGACGCACACCAGGGTGCCGTCCTGCTTGTAGCCCTTGGTCTCGACGTAGACGATGCCGCGGTCGTTCTTCGACTTCGACGGGGTCTTGTCGAGGACCGTCGTCTCGCCGTAGATCGTGTCGCCGTGGAAGGTCGGCGCCACGTGCCGCAGCGACTCGATCTCCAGGTTGGCGATGGCCTTGCCGGAGACGTCCGGCACGGACATGCCGAGCAGCAGCGAGTAGATGTAGTTGCCGACGACGACGTTCTTGCCGAAGTCCGTCGTGTTCTCGGCGTAGTTCACATCCATGTGCAGCGGATGGTGGTTCATCGTGAGCAGACAGAAGAGGTGGTCGTCGTACTCCGTGACCGTCTTCCCGGGCCAGTGCTTGTAGACGGCACCGACCTCGAACTCCTCGTACGTGCGGCCGAACTGCATCGGACTCAGGCCTCCGGGATCTCGAACTTGCTGGTGCGCTGCATGCCGGCCGCGCGGCCCTTGCCGGAGATGACCAGGGCCATCTTGCGGGAGGCCTCGTCGATCATCTCGTCGCCGAGCATCGCGGAGCCCTTCTTCCCGCCGGCCTCGGACGTGTAGTAGTCGTACGCGTCGAGGATCAGCTCGGCGTGGTCGTAGTCCTCCTGCGAGGGCGAGAAGATCTCGTTCGCGGCGGCGACCTGGTCCGGGTGCAGCACCCACTTGCCGTCGAAGCCCAGGGCGGCGGCGCGCTGCGCCACGGCCTTGTAGCCCTCCTGGTTGCGGATCTGGAGGTAGGGGCCGTCGATCGCCTGGAGGTTGTTGGCGCGGGCGGCCATCAGGATGCTCATCAGGATGTGGTGGTACGCGTCCGCCGGGTAGCCGGGCGGCTGCTCGCCCACGACCAGCGACTTCATGTTGATGGAGGCCATGAAGTCGGCCGGGCCGAAGATGATCGTCTCGACGCGCTGGGAGGCCTGCGCGATGGCGTTGACGTTGGTCAGGCCCTGCGCGTTCTCGATCTGCGCCTCGATGCCGATCTTGCCGACCTCGAAGCCCATGGTCTTCTCGATCTGGGTGAGGAGCAGGTCGAGCGCGACGATCTGCTGCGCGTCCTGGACCTTCGGCAGCATGATGCAGTCGAGGTTCTGGCCGGCGCCCTCGACGACCGTGACGACGTCCCGGTACGTCCAGTGGGTCGTCCAGTCGTTCACGCGGACCACGCGCGTCTTGCCGGTCCAGTCGCCCTCGTTCAGGAACTTCACGATGGTGTGCCGGGCCTCGGGCTTGGCCAGCGGGGCGCAGGCGTCCTCCAGGTCCAGGAAGACCTGGTCGGCGGCGAGGCCCTGGGCCTTCTCCAGGAAGCGCGGGTTGGAGCCGGGGACCGCCAGGCAGGAACGGCGGGGGCGCAGCCGGTTCACGGGGGACGCGGGGCTGGTCATGCGGGGACCTCCAGGGGATCGAGCTTGTTCGCTTTCCGGATCTCGTCGACGATACGGCCGATGATCTCCGTGATACCGAAGTCCTTCGGTGTGAAGACGGCGGCCACACCCGCGCGCTTCAGTTCTGCGGCGTCGGCGTTCGGGATGATCCCGCCGACGATGACCGGGATGTCGGCCGCGCCCGCCTCGCGGAGGCGGTCGAGGACGTCCGGGACCAGCTCGGCGTGCGAGCCGGAGAGGATCGACAGGCCCACGCAGTGCACGTCCTCGGCCAGGGCCGCGTTGACGATCTGCTCGGGGGTCAGCCGGATCCCCTGGTAGACCACCTCGAAACCGGCGTCACGCGCGCGTACGGCGATCTGCTCGGCCCCGTTGGAGTGCCCGTCCAGGCCGGGCTTGCCGACGAGCAGCCGCAGCCGCCCGGCGTTCAGTTCCTCGGCGGTCCGCGCCACCTTCTCCCGCACGAGGGCCAGCGGCGTGCCGGCCTCGGCCGTCACCGCGACCGGGGCGGAGGAGACGCCCGTCGGGGCGCGGAACTCGCCGAAGACGTCCCGCAGCGCCCAGGCCCACTCCCCGGTGGTGACGCCCGCACGCGCGCACTCCAGGGTGGCGGCGAAGAGGTTGCCGTCGCCGGCCGCCGTCGCCTTCAGCGCCGCCAGGGTCTCCTGGGCGCGGGCCTCGTCGCGGTTGTCGCGCCACTCGTGGAGGGCGGCGACGACCCGCGCCTCGTTCGCCGGGTCCACCGTCATGATCGCGGTGTCCAGGTCGGCGGTGAGGGGGTTCTCCTCGGTCGACTGGAAGATGTTGACGCCGACGATCTTCTCCTCGCCGGCCTCGATCCGGGCGCGCCGCTCGGCGTGCGAGGAGACGAGCTGCGACTTGAGGTAGCCGGACTCGACGGCGGCCATCGCACCGCCCATCTCCTGGATCCGGTCGATCTCGGCCAGGCACTCCTCGACGAGGGCGTCCACCTTGGCCTCGACGACGTGCGAACCGGCGAAGATGTCCTCGTACTCCAGCAGGTCGGACTCGTGGGCGAGCACCTGCTGGATGCGGAGCGACCACTGCTGGTCCCAGGGCCGGGGCAGGCCCAGGGCCTCGTTCCAGGCGGGGAGCTGGACGGCCCGCGCGCGGGCGTCCTTGGAGAGGGTGACGGCCAGCATCTCCAGGACGATCCGCTGGACGTTGTTCTCCGGCTGGGCCTCGGTCAGACCGAGCGAGTTGACCTGCACGCCGTAGCGGAACCGGCGCTGCTTGGCGTTCTCGATGCCGTACCGCTCGCGGGTGACCTTGTCCCAGATGCGCCCGAAGGCACGCATCTTGCACATCTCCTCGATGAAGCGGACGCCCGCGTTCACGAAGAACGAGATGCGGGCGACCACCTCGCCGAAGCGGTCCTCGGGGACCTGGCCGGAGTCCCGGACCGCGTCGAGCACCGCGATGGCGGTGGACATCGCGTACGAGATCTCCTGGACCGGAGTGGCCCCGGCCTCCTGCAGGTGGTAGCTGCAGATGTTGATCGGGTTCCACTTCGGGATGTTGTTCACCGTGTAGGTGATCATGTCCGTCGTGAGGCGGAGGGAGGGGCCGGGCGGGAAGACGTGCGTCCCGCGCGACAGGTACTCCTTCACGATGTCGTTCTGGGTGGTGCCCTGGAGCCTGGTGACGTCCGCGCCCTGCTCCTCGGCGACCACCTGGTAGAGCGCCAGGAGCCACATCGCCGTGGCGTTGATCGTCATCGAGGTGTTCATCTGCTCCAGGGGGATGTCCTGGAACAGCCGGCGCATGTCACCGAGGTGCGAGACGGGGACCCCGACCCGGCCGACCTCGCCGCGGGCGAGGATGTGGTCGGGGTCGTATCCGGTCTGCGTCGGCAGGTCGAAGGCGACCGAGAGGCCGGTCTGACCCTTGGCGAGGTTGCGCCGGTACAGCTCGTTCGATGCCTCGGCGGTCGAGTGACCGGCGTACGTCCGCATGAGCCACGGACGGTCCTTCTGGCGCTCAGTCATCTATGGTCCCGGGCTCAGATGTTGCGGAAGCGGTTGATGGCGTCGATGTGCTGGGCCCGCAGCTCCGGGTCGCGCACGCCCAGGCCCTCCTCGGGCGAGAGGGCGAGGACGCCGACCTTGCCCTGGTGGAGGTTGCGGTGGACGTCGTAGGCGGCCTGGCCGGTCTCCTCCAGGGAGTAGACCTTCGACAGGGTGGGGTGGATCTTGCCCTTGGCGATGAGGCGGTTGGCCTCCCAGGCCTCGCGGTAGTTCGCGAAGTGCGAGCCGATGATGCGCTTGAGCGACATCCACAGGTAGCGGTTGTCGTACTGGTGCATGTAGCCGGAGGTGGAGGCGCAGGTGGTGATGGTGCCGCCCTTGCGGGTGACGTACACGGAGGCGCCGAAGGTCTCGCGGCCCGGGTGCTCGAAGACGATGTCGATGTCCTCGCCGCCGGTCAGCTCGCGGATCTTGGAGCCGAAGCGCTTCCACTCGCGCGGGTCCTGGGTGTTCTCGTCCTTCCAGAACTTGTAGCCCTCGGCGTTGCGGTCGATGACCGCCTCGGCGCCCATGGACCGGCAGATGTCGGCCTTCTCGGGGGAGGAGACGACACAGATCGGGTTGGCGCCGCCGGCCAGGGCGAACTGGGTGGCGTACGAGCCGAGGCCGCCGCTCGCGCCCCAGATCAGGACGTTGTCGCCCTGCTTCATGCCGGCGCCGTTGCGGGAGACCAGCTGGCGGTACGCGGTGGAGTTGACGAGGCCCGGGGCCGCCGCCTCCTCCCAGCTCAGGTGGTCCGGCTTCGGCATGAGCTGGTTGGACTTGACGAGGGCGATCTCGGCCAGGCCGCCGAAGTTGGTCTCGAAGCCCCAGATGCGCTGCTCGGGGTCGAGCATCGTGTCGTTGTGGCCGTCCGAGGACTCCAGCTCGACCGAGAGGCAGTGGGCGACGACCTCGTCGCCCGGCTGCCAGGCGTTGACGCCCGGGCCGGTGCGCAGGACGACGCCCGCGAGGTCGGAGCCGATGACGTGGTACGGCAGGTCGTGGCGCTTGGTGAGCTCGGAGAGGCGTCCGTAGCGCTCCAGGAAGCCGAAGGTCGAGACCGGCTCGAAGATCGAGGTCCAGACCGAGTTGTAGTTGACCGAGGAGGCCATGACGGCGACGAGCGCCTCGCCCGGGCCCAGCTCGGGCAGCGGGACGTCGTCCAGGTGGAGCGACTTGCGCGGGTCCTTGTCGCGGCTGGCGACCCCGGCGAACATCTCCGCCTCGTCCTTGTGGACGGTGACGGCGCGGTACGACTCGGGGAGCTTGATGTTCGCGAAGTCGGCGGACGTGGAGTCCGGGGACTGGATCGCGTCCAGGATTTCCTTCACGGGTTGCCTCCGGCGGTGAGCGTCCGGGGGAGGACGCCTGAGGGTTACGGCGGTGGGTGCTGCTGTGGAGGTGTGCCGTCGGTTCGGCTGGGTGGTGCGGTGGCGCGGCGCCGGTCCGGCGCGGGGTTGCCTGTGACGCAGGCGTCCGGGCGCACGAGCCGTCGGCTTGTGGGGACAGCCGGCGCACGAGGTTGGTCTCTGCGCGCCGGCCGCCCGGACACCTTCAACGTATGGCACGCCGTGTCACCTGACAAGGCACTGCGTGCCAACAATTTCACTCAGATGCAATCCGGCGGTCACGCATGAGCGATGATCGATCGAATCATGCCCGCAAACGGGCTCCGAGCTGGGCAAACACGACGAGGGCCGCCCCCGGAATCCGGGAACGGCCCTCGTGGCGGACCTCGTGCGGGTCCTCGTCGCGGGAAGGGGCTCAGGCGGCGCCGAGCGCCTTCCGGATGGTCCGCATGACCTCGTCGAGGGGCGCGTCCGTGCGGGCCACGGCGACCACCACGTCACCGGTGGTGGAGGCCCGGACGGCGGGGTCGGACGCGTCCTGCGCCTCCGGTGCGGCGGCGGTTCCGGAGACGGCTCCGGCGGTGGCTCCGGTGGCGGCGGAAGGGGCGGGGCGGCCGGCGCCTATGCCCGATCCGAAGGTCTCCCGGACGATCGCGAAGGCGTGGTCGAGCTGGGCCTCCACGTCGCCCTGCCCGCCCGCCCGCAGCCAGCGGCGCAGCACGTGGTTGTGGGCGGTGACGACCGCCGAGGCGGCCACCTCGGCGAGCAGCGGGTCGTCGTTGCCGTCGTGGTGGTCCCGCTCGTCGAAGTGCCCGAGGAGGTACCGGGTGAAGAGGCGCTCGTAGCGGGCCACCGAGGCGATCTCCCGCTCCCGCAGGGTCGGCACCTCGCGGGTGAGCCGGTAGCGGGCCACGGAGACCGCGGGGGACCCCGCGTACATCTTCATGACCTCCTTGATGCCCCGGCACACCGTGTCGAGCGGGTGCTCGTGCGGCGGGGCGGCGTTCAGGACCGCCTCCGCCCGCACCAGGGTGTCGTCGTGGTCGGGGAAGATCGCCTCTTCCTTGGACCGGAAGTGCCGGAAGAAGGTCCGCCGCGCGACCCCGGCCGTGGCCGCGATCTCGTCCACCGTGGTGGCCTCGTACCCCTTGGTCGCGAAGAGCTCCATCGCGGCGGTGGCGAGCTCCCGGCGCATCTTGAGCCGCTGAGCGGCGGCACGGGTGCCCGCCGCGCTCTCCGGAGCGTCGGACGGGGACGTGGCACGGGGTGACTTCGCGGCCTTGGGCATGGTCCGAACGTACTGCATCGGAGGGGAAGTGTGCCCAGGTGGGGGCGGGGAGACCCCCGGGGCACCGGGGGTGCCCGAGGGGCTCAGGAGCCCGCCCCAACCGGGGGTGCGGGGCTCAGCGTCGGGCATATTCGCGGAAGCCGCGACCCGTCTTGCGGCCCAGGCAGCCGGCCGCCACCAGGTGCTCCAGGAGCGGGGCCGGGGCGAGGCCGGGGTCACGGAACTCGCGGTGCAGGACCTGCTCGATCGCGAGCGAGACGTCCAGGCCGACCACGTCGAGCAGCTCGAACGGGCCCATCGGGTAGCCGCCGCCCAGCTTCATGGCGGCGTCGATGTCGTCCAGGGTCGCGTAGTGCTCCTGGACCATCTTGATCGCGTTGTTCAGGTACGGGAAGAGCAGCGCGTTCACGATGAAGCCGGCCCGGTCGCCGCAGTCCACCGGGTGCTTGCGGATCTTCGCGGTGACCTCGCGGACGGTGGCGTGGACGTCGTCGGCGGTCAGGACCGTGCGGACGATCTCCACCAGCTTCATCGCGGGCGCCGGGTTGAAGAAGTGCATCCCGATGACGTCCTGCGGGCGCGTGGTGGCCCGGGCGCAGGCCACGACCGGCAGCGAGGAGGTCGTGGTGGCGAGCACCGCGCCCGGCTTGCAGATCTTGTCGAGCCGCGCGAACAGGTCCTGCTTGATCTCCAGGTCCTCCGCGACCGCCTCGACCGCCAGGTCGACCTCGGCGAAGGCGTCGAGCGTGCCGGCCGGGGTGATCAGGGCGAGCACGGTGTCGCGGGCCTCGGCCGTCATCCGGCCCTTGGACACCGAGCGCTCCAGGGACTTGGCGATCCGGGCCTTGGCGGTGTCCGCCTTCTCCTGGGAGCGGGCCGCGAGCACGACCTCGTACCCGGCCTTGGCGAAGACCTCCGCGATGCCCGAGGCCATGGTGCCCGAGCCGGCGACGCCGACCGAGCGGACCTCGCGCCCGCCGCCGCTCTCCGCCGAGGTCAGCGGGGTCAGCGCGTCGCGCACCACCTCGTCGGAGCCCGGCGCCGCGTACGTGTAGAAGCCGCGGCCCGCCTTGCGGCCGGTCAGGCCCGCCTCGCTGAGCTGCTTGAGGATCGGGGCCGGGGCGTGCAGCCGGTCGTGCGAGGAGGCGTACATGGCCTCCAGGACCGTACGGGCCGTGTCCACGCCGATCAGGTCGAGCAGCGCGAGCGGGCCCATCGGCAGGCCGCAGCCCAGCTTCATCGCCGCGTCGATGTCCTCGCGGGAGGCGTACTTGGCCTCGTACATGGCGGCGGCCTGGTTCAGGTAGCCGAAGAGCAGCCCGTCCGCGATGAACCCGGCCCGGTCCCCGACCGCCACAGGCTCCTTGCCGAGGTCCTGGGCGAGCCGCGTGACGGCGTCGACGGCCCGCGGGTCGGTCAGCACCGACGAGACCACCTCGACCAGCTTCATGGCCTGGACCGGGGTGAAGAAGTGCAGGCCGAGGACCCGCTCGGGGTGCGCCGAGTCGGCCGCGAGCCGGGTGACGGAGAGCGCGTTGGTGCCGGTGGCCAGGATCGCGTCGGGCCGGACGATGCCGTCCAGGGCCCGGAAGACCTCCTGCTTCGCCTCGTACGACTCCGGCACGACCTCGATCACGAGATCGGCGTCGGCGGCCGCCTGGAGGTCGGAGAAGGTGCGGAAGCGGGCCAGGACGTCCTGCCGCTCCTCCTCGGTGATCCGCTCGCGGGCCACGGCGCGGGCGGTGGAGGCCTCCAGGGCGGCGACGGCCCGGGCCGCGGCGGCGTCGCTGACGTCGATGCCGATGACCTCGCGGCCGGCCCGGGCGAGGACGTCGGCGATGCCCGCGCCCATGGTGCCGAGACCGACGACGGCGATGGTGGAGAGAGGGGTGTCCATCAGGGGACTCCAGAGAGGAAGAGTGACGACTGAGGGCAGTGCGTGCGGGTGGTGCCGCTGAATTGCGAGGGCGCGCGGAGAATCGCGGAAGAACACGCGGGAAGGAGCCCGCGGAAAGGGGCGGCGCCCGGTGGAAAAGGGAGACGGGCTCTGTCCCGGAGCCGCGTCGAAACTGCCGAACCGACGTGCGCTCACCACGGCTGCGTCACCAGGCCGTTGTGAGAAGCGGGGGTTGACCCGCTCACCCGAGACTAACCGGCGGGTAACGAGCGCGCCAGTCCCGGGAAGTCGAGAAGATGTGATCTGGATCGCGGATAGGCTCGGATTCATGGAATACGCCGAGGATCCGGAATTCTGCTCGATGATCGATCGATTGCGCGACGAGATCGGGCGCGACGGGATCGGGAATGGCACCGGAGAAGTCCCGGCGGCATTCGGCAGGCTCGCCGAGACCGGCGACCCCGGGGAACTGCCCGCCGACCCCGAGGAGCTGCACCGCGTCCTCACCGCGCCCGGGCAGCCGCTCTGGGCCCGCGAGATCGCCGCCTACGCCCTCGGCGTCGCCGGAGACCCGCGCGCCTTCGAAGCCCTCGTCCTGTTCCTCAACCACCGCGACCCCGAGCGCTGCGTCACCGCCGCCCACGCCCTGGCCCGGCTCGGCGACCCGCGCACCGCCCGCGCCGCCGCGGCCCTCGCCACCAACGAACTCCGGGCCGCCTACGCCCTGCTGCCGGTCCGGCTCCTCGCCGAACTGCGCGCCCCCGAGTCCGTACCGGCCCTGATCACCGTCCTCGAACGGCGCCTCCCGGCCGCCGACCCCCACTGGCGGGTCGGCCTCGCCTGCGTCGAGGGCCTCGGCACCCTCGGCGACCCCCGGGCCCGCCCCGCCCTGGAGGCCGCCCTGCCCCACCCGCGCCTCGGCGCGGCGGCCGCGCGCTCCCTGGGACTGCTCGACCGGGAGCGCGCGGCCGACCGCGCCTGAGGGAAGGGGGGCGGCTCGCGGAGCCCGTTCTCAGCGCACGTGCCCCAGGAGGCCGTGCAGGGTGGCACCGGCCGGCTCCGCCCGCCCGGCGCCCGCGCGCGTGCCGCTCCTCTCCGAGGGCGTCGACCCGGTCGTGACGACGGGGTCGGGCTCCGGCTCGGGGAGCGCGGCGCAGACCGCGTCCGCCTCGGCGCCGTCCGCGCCGCGCGGGACCTCGCCCGTGGCCAGGTAGGCGGCCAGGTGCCCGTCGAGGCAGTCGTTCCCGGCCAGCGTCACGCCGTGGTTGCCGCCGCCCCCCTCCACGACCAGGCGGGAGCCGCGCAGCAGCCGGTGCAGCGCGACCGCCCCCTCGTACGGCGTCGCCGCGTCGTCCGTCGCCTGGAGGACCAGGACGGGCGGCAGCCGGTCGTTGGTGACGTCCGGCGGGGTCAGGGACTCCACCGGCCAGAACGCGCACGGAGCGTTGTACCAGGTGTTGTTCCAGCTGGAGAACGGCGCCTTGGCGTGCGTCTCCCACGCGTCCTTGCGCCAGACGTTCCAGTCGCGCGGCCAGCCCGCGTCCCGGCACTGCACGCTCGCGTAGACCGAGTAGCCGTTGTCGGCGGCCGCGTCGGCCTCCCCGTACCGCTCGTACGCCTCGACCAGCGGTCCGGAGTCCCCCTCGTTGACGTACGCGGAGAAGGCGCTCGCCAGCTTGGGCCAGTAGCCGTCGTAGTACCCGCCGGGCAGGAAGGTGTCCTCCAGCTCGCCCGGCCCGACCTTCCCGCCGGCCGGCTCCGCGCGCACCGCGTCGCGCATCCGGTACCAGGCGGCCTCGACCGCCGCCGGGTCGGTGCCGAGCCGGTACGTGGCGTCGTACCGCGCCACCCATGCCATGAAGTCCTTGTGCCGCGCGTCGAAGGCGAAGTTCTGTCCGAGGTTGTTCTCGTACCAGACCCCGTGCGGATCGACCACCGAGTCGAGCGCCATGCGCCGCACCCGGTCCGGGAAGAGCCGCGCGTACACGGCGCCCAGATAGGTGCCGTACGAATAACCGAGGTAGTTCAGCTTCGGCGCGCCGAGCGCGACCCGGATCGCGTCCAGGTCCTTGGCCGCGCTCACGGTGTCGATGTACGGCAGCACGTCGCCGTGCTTCTCGCCGCAGGCCTCCGCGAAGGCCCGCGCCCGGTCGGTCCCCGCCCGCTCGGCCCGCGAGCCGCGCGGCACCGAGTCGGGCCGCACCGACGCGAAGTGGCCGGGCCGGCAGTCGAGCGCGGGCTCGCTCTTCCCCACCCCGCGCGGGTCGAAGCCGATCACGTCGTACTGGGCGGCCACCTCCGGCGGCAGCGAGGCCGCCACGTACCCGGCCATGCCGCGCCCGCTGCCGCCGGGCCCGCCCGGGTTCACGAGCAGCGGCCCCTGGAAGGTCTCCGCGGTGTGCTGGACCCGGGTCAGGGCGAGCGTGATCTTCCGCCCGGCCGGGTCGTCGTGGTCCAGCGGCACCTCCAGGGAGGCGCACTGGAGCTTCGGGTACGCCTTGGTGGCGCAGTCGGTCCAGGCGAGCCGGGGGAGCGGGCGGGGGGCCGGTTCGGCGGCGTCCGCGGGGACCGCGGGCAGCGCGGTGACCGTCCCGGCCACCAGCGCTCCAGCGGCGATCAGCATTCCTGCGCGTGGGGTCATAGGGCCTTTGTGCCTCGAACGGGGCCCGGCGGGACCCGTTCCGCCCGGAGTTGACCCGAAAGGAGGGGAGCGGACGGCGTGTCAGACGGGTCGGTCCGATGATCCGCCCGGCCGCCGGGGTTTCGGAAGCCCCGCTCGGCTCAGAGGAAGGTGAGCTGCTCCGGGGCGGCCGCCGCGTCCGGCTCCTCCGGCACGACGGTCCGGCGCGTCCCGCCCCGCCCGGCGGGCCCGATGCCGAACTCGGCCGCGTACTCGTGCACCTGACGGGTGATCCGGCGCTGGTACCAGGTCGGCGCGTAGGCCCCGTCCGCGTACATCCGCTCGTACCGCCGCACCAGGCCCGGGTGGTGGCGCCCCAGCCACTCCGCGAACCACTCGCGGGCGCCCGGCCGCAGGTGCAGCACGAGCGGGGTGACCGAGCTGGCCCCGGCCTCGGCGACCGCGCGGACCGTCGCGCGCAGCTGCTCCGGCCGGTCGCTCAGGAAGGGCACCACGGGGGCCATCAGGACCCCGCAGTCGATGCCGTTCCGGACGAGCGCGCGGACGGTGTCGAGGCGGCTCTGCGGGGAGGGCGCGCCGGGCTCGACCGTGCGCCACAGCTCCCGGTCGGTGAAGCCGACGGAGACGGAGACGCCGACCTCGGTGACCCGGGCCGCCTGGGTGAGCAGCTCCAGGTCGCGCAGGATCAGGGTGCCCTTGGTGAGGATCGAGAAGGGGTTGGCGCGGTCCCGCAGGGCGGTGAGGATGCCCGGCATCAGGCCGTACCGCCCCTCGGCCCGCTGGTAGCAGTCGACGTTGGTGCCCATGGCGATGTGGGCGCCCTGCCAGCGGGCGGAGGCGAGCTGGCGGGCGAGCAGTTCGGGGGCGTTGACCTTGACGACGATCTGGGAGTCGAAGCCGAGGCCGGTGTCGAGGTCGAGGTAGGCGTGGGACCGGCGGGCGAAGCAGTACACGCACGCGTGGGTGCAGCCGCGGTAGGGGTTGACCGTCCATTCGAACGGCATCCGGGAGGCGCCGGGGACCCGGTTCAGGATCGACCGGGCCCGCACCTCGTGGAAGGTGACGCCCCGGAACTCGGGGGTGTCGAAGGTCCGCGTGGTGACCGCGTCCGCGCCGAACAGGGCGAGGTCGGCGGGGATCGAGGGATTCACGGGGTTTTCGCCCAGGTTGTCCCAGCGCATGGACGCCTCCTCGATCGCTCGGGTCCGGCCGTTCGCTCAGAATAGAACACTTGTTCCCTTGATCGCCGCAACCCGGATTTCGCGCGCCGGGACGTCCGTGGTTCGCTTGGCCCGCACCCCCCGAGGAACCACGAGCTGGAGGAAGTCAATGGCGCAGGTCGAGGCCACGACGGAACGGATCATCGCCGCGGACGCCGAGACGGTGTTCGACGCCCTCGCCGACTACAGCGGCACGCGCGCGAAGGTGCTCCCCGAGCACTTCAGCGAGTACGAGGTGCGCGAGGGCGGCGACGGCGAGGGCACCCTCGTCCACTGGAAGCTCCAGGCCACCAGCAAGCGCGTCCGTGACTGCCTCCTGGAGGTGAGCGAGCCCACCGACGGGCAGCTCGTCGAGAAGGACCGCAACTCCTCCATGGTCACCACCTGGACCGTCACCCCCGCCGGCGAGGGCAAGTCCCGCGCCGTGGTCACCACCGTCTGGAACGGCGCCGGCGGCATCGGCGGCTTCTTCGAGAAGACCTTCGCGCCCAAGGGGCTCGCCCGGATCTACGACCTCGTCCTCGCCCGGCTCGCGGCCGAGGTCGAGGCCGGGGTCGAGAAGTAGGGCCCGGGGCCCGAGAAGCAACGCCCGGAGCGTTCACCGATTCGAGTGGATCGCCCGCGCCTCCCGTGACCGCGCCCGCGCGCGCCGGGGGCGCGGGCCCTCTCGTAAACGCGCTGATGAGCGCCCCAAGTGCGCCGTTTCGTGGGGCCGTTCACCGCCCCGGGCCCCATCGGGCTCCCGCACCGCCCGACTTGCTCCCCCTTCGCGCCCAATGCGAAGAATGGCCCGGCGCAGACGCCGTGACGAGGGGAGCAGACACGTGGGTGCGGTCACCGTGGTGAAGAACGCCGAGGACGCCGCGGGCGCCGACGGTGCCGGGGGTGTCGACGGTGCCGGGGGTGTCGACGGTGCCGGGGGTGTCGACGGCGCCGGAGGTACGGAGTCGGCCGCCCCGCCCGCCGGGCCCGCGTCGGCCCCCGGCCCCGGACCGGACGCCCTCGACCCCCGCCGCGTCCGGCTCGTCTTCTTCGGCCTCATGCTCGCCCTGCTCCTCGCCGCCCTGGAGCAGATGATCGTCGCCACCGCCCTGCCGAAGATCGTCGGCGAACTCCAGGGCCTGGACCGGATGTCCTGGGCGATCACCGCCTACCTGCTGACCTCCACCATCGGCCTGCCGATCTACGGCAAGCTCGGCGACCTCCTCGGCCGCAAGGGCGTCTTCCTCTTCGCCATCGTCGTCTTCGTCATCGGCTCCGGCCTCGCCGGCTGGTCCCGGACGATGGACCAGCTCATCGCCTTCCGCGCGATCCAGGGCATCGGCGCCGGCGGCCTCATGATCGGCGTCCAGGCGATCATCGCCGACATCGTCCCGCCCCGGGAACGCGGCCGGTACATGGGCATGATCGGCGCCGCCTTCGGCCTCGCCTCCGTCGCCGGACCGCTGCTCGGCGGCTTCTTCACCGACCACGTCTCCTGGCGCTGGTGCTTCTACTTCAACGTGCCCTTCGGGCTCGTCACCCTCGCCGTCGTCGCCACCGTCCTCAAGCTCCCCAAGCCCGTCGCACGCGCGCGCTTCGACGTCCTCGGCGCCCTGCTCCTCGCCGCCGCCTCCACCTGCCTGGTCCTGCTCACCAGCTGGGGCGGCACCGAGTACGCCTGGGACTCCCGGGTGATCCTCGCCCTCGCCTGCGGCGCCGCCGGAACCACCCTGCTCTTCCTGGTCGTCGAGCACTTCGCGCCCGAACCCCTCATCCCGCTCCGGCTCTTCCGCGACTCCGTCTTCACCGTCACCGCCCTCGTCGGCGCCGTCGTCGGCATCGCGCTCTTCGGCGCCGCCAGCTACCTGCCCAGCTTCCTCCAGATGGTCGAGGGCGCCACCGCCACCGAGTCCGGCCTCCTCATGCTGCCCCTCATGGGCGGCATCGTCGTCGCCTCCGTCGTCTCGGGCCGGCTCATCAGCCGCACCGGCCGCTACAAGGCCTATCCGGTGGCCGGCGGCGCCCTCTCCGTCCTCGGCATGTGGCTGCTCTCCCACATGGACGCCGACACCCCGCGCCTCCACCACAGCCTCTGGCAGGCCGTCCTCGGCACCGGCATCGGCCTGGTCATGCCGGTGCTCGTGCTCGCCGTGCAGAACTCCGTGCGCCCCGCCGACCTCGGCACCGCCACCAGCGCCCACAACTACTTCCGCCAGATCGGCGGCAGCGTCGGCGCCGCGATCTTCGGCACCCTCTTCGCCTCCCGGCTCGACGACGCCCTCGGCGACCGGCTCGCCGGCGTCCTGCCCCAGGGCGGCCCCGCCGCGCTCCCGCCGGCCGAGTCGATCACCCCGCAGACGGTGCGCGCCCTGCCGCCCGCCCTGCGCGACGCGTACGTCCAGGCGTACGCGGACGCGATGCCGCGCATCTTCCTCTACCTCGTGCCGGTCCTCGTGCTCGGCCTCGTCCTCGCCTTCTTCCTCAAGGAGAAACCGCTGGTGTCCCACCCCACCCCCACCACCGAGGCCACCGACCCCGGCACCCGGGCGGTCCCGCACGCCCGGCACGCCGCCCCCGAGCCCGCTCCGGCCGCCGCCCCGCCGCACTCGGGGCTCCCGGTCTGCGGCACCGTCCAGCACCACGACGGCAGCCGCGTCCCCCGGGCCGCCCTCACCCTCATCGACGTCCAGGGGCGCCAGATCGGGCGCGGAGCCAGCGGCGAGGACGGCCGGTACGCGCTGAGCGTGCCCGGCGGCGGCGCCTACGTCCTGATCGCGGCGGCCGGCGGGCACCAGCCGCAGGCCGTCTCCGTCACCGTCGGCGACCGCCCGGTGGAGCTCGACGTCGTCCTCGGCGGCGCCGGGCGGCTCGCGGGCAGCGTCGTCACCGCCGACGGCACGCCCGTGCGGGACGCGGCCGTCACCCTCACCGACGTGCGCGGCGAAGTCGTCGCCTCCACCCGCAGCGGACGCGAGGGCGGGTACGTCATCACCGAACTGGTCGCGGGCGAGTACACGCTCGCCGCCAGCGCCCCCGCCTTCCGGCCCGCCGCGCTCCCGGTGAGCGTCCAGGCCTCCCGCGAGACCCGTCAGGACATCGAGCTGGCCGGCGGCGCCGTACTGCGCGGGACGGTCAGGGCGGGCGGCGGGCGCCCGGTGGAGGACGCCCGGGTCACCCTGCTCGACGCGGCCGGGAACGTGGTCGACACCCTCACCACCGGGCCCGACGGCACCTTCCGCTTCATCGACCTGTCCTCCGGCGAGTACACGGTCATCGCCGCCGGGTACCCGCCCGTCGCCACCGTCCTCCAGGTGGCCGGCGGGGGCCGCACCGAGCGCGACCTCCAGCTCGGCCACCAGGACTGAGACAGGCCCCCGCGGGTCTTTCAGGAGGCGGTCGACGCCCTGCGCAGCGCGCTGATGCAGGAGCCGATCGCCTCCTGGAGGGCTTCGAGGCGCTGGAGCATGTCGTCCTCGAAGACCTCCTCCTCCAGGACCTCGTCCAGCGTCAGCTCCTCGAAGACCTTCGTCGCCTTCTGCAGGCTGCTGTAGAACTTCGTCCGCCGCTCCTGGACCCGCAGCGCCGGGTCCTCCTCGACCGCCTTCGCGACCAGGCCCTTGACGGCGTCGTACGCCTCGCCGGCCCACTCGCCGGCCTCCTCCGAGTCGTCCAGCTCGTCGAGGAGCGACAGGTGCCGCTCGGCCTCGGCCCGCACCTCGGGCGGCGCCTCCACGGTCTGCCCGGCGGGCGTCTTGATCTGCCCCTTCTCCACGATCTGCCGCACGTACCCGATGCGGTCGGCCGCCTTGGACTCGCTCGCCACCGCCTTCTTCAGGTCGTCGGTGCGCACGAACGCGCGGGCCATCTCCGTCTGGAGGGCCGGGTCCTCCTTCATCCGGTCGAGCAGCGCGCCGCGCGCCGCCTCCGCCGTCCCGGGGTCGGCGAGGATCGCCGCCCGCAGCGCCGTCGGGTTCTCCGCCACCTCCAGGGCCTTCGTCGGCCGGATGCCCTCGGCCTCGGCCGCCGCGCTGATCGCCTGCCCGCGCACCGAGACCGCGCTGTTGCGGGAGGAGTAGTACGAGATCCAGACGTCGGCGTCGGGCAGTTCGACGTCCTCGCCGGGGACCAGGGCCTCGAACTGCGGGACCAGGCCGTCGTCGGCCGCCATGTCCCAGGCCTTGTAGTGGCGCATGACCCGCTCGGGCGAGCACCCCGCGAGCTCCGCGAACGCCTTCGCCGAGACCTTCCGGCGGGCGTCGCCCTCGGCGGCCTGGCCGCCGGGCCGCACGCTCCGCGCCACCTTGAGCGCGAAGGCCCAGCCGCCGGTACGGGCGTAGACGCCGAAGTCGCGGGCGTCACGGACGACGACGGGGTCCACCTCTTCGGGGTCCCTGTCCTCCTCCGGATCCTCCTCCCGGTCCTCGGTGTCCTCTTCGGCCCGGGGCTCCGGCGCCGAGGGCTCCCAGAACTCGGGCTCCTCCGCCATGACGGGCCCGGCGGGCTCCTCGGCGGGCCCGTGAGCCTCCTCGGCAGGTCCGGGGACGACGGACTCGGGGACGGCGGGTCCGGCCTCGGCGGGCGGGGTGTCGGACGGGGTGAAGGCGATGGTCACCGGGGCTCTCCGAGGGTCGGGTACGAGAACTGCGGCCGACAGCCTATACACACCCCTTGGTGAAGTTTCACCCGTTTCAGCGGTCCGGTGCGCGGGAGGCGACCGGAACCCGCCGGGTCGTCCCGGCTGCCGCCCGGTTCGTGCCATTGGTCCACTCCAACGGTGGTTTTCCACAGGGGTGGTACGGGTGCCGGGCGGCGCGTACGGTGCCAGGCATGAAGATCCTCATCAGCGCCGACATGGAGGGCGCGACCGGCGTGACCTGGCCCGCCGACGTGCTGCCCGGCACGCCCCAGTGGGAGCGGTGCCGCGCGATGTTCACGTCCGACGTGAACGCGGCGGTGCTCGGCTTCTTCGACGGCGGCGCCGACGAGGTCCTGATCAACGAGGCGCACTGGACCATGCGGAACCTGCTCCTGGAGGGACTGGACGAGCGGGCCGAGATGCTCACCGGCCGGCACAAGTCCCTCTCCATGGTCGAGGGCGTGCAGCACGGCGACGTCGACGGCATCGCCTTCGTCGGCTACCACACGGGCGCGGGCGCCGAGGGCGTCCTCGCCCACACCTACCTCGCCAACTCCATCACCGGCGTCCGGCTGAACGGCGAGCGGGCGAGCGAGGGCCTGCTCAACGCCCATGTGGTCGCGGAGTACGGCGTCCCCGTCGTCCTCGTCACCGGCGACGACCTGACCTGCGAGGACGCCCTCGGGTACGCCCCCGAGGCCCCCAAGGTCGCCGTCAAGGACCACGTCTCGCGGTACGCGGCGGTGTGCCGGCCCCCGGCCAGGACCGCCGCCGACATCCGGGCCGCGGCCAAGGCCGGCGCCGCGCTCGCCGTGCGGTACGAACCGGTCCGGGGCGGCCCCTTCACCGTGGAGGTCGAGTTCGACGCCGAGCACCTGGGCGCCGCCGCCACGGTGGTTCCCGGCGTGGCGCGCAGCGGGGAGCGGCGCGTCGCGTACACGAGCGGGACCATGTACGAGGCAATCCGTACGTTCAAGGCGGTCACGACCATCGTCTCCGCCGCGGTGGAGGAGCAGTATGGCTGAGGAGGTCCGGGAACCGGACGCGACGGCGCTCGACGAGGTGGTCACCTTCACCTCCGAGCTCATCCGCATCGACACCACCAACCGGGGCGGCGGCGACTGCCGCGAGCGCCCCGCCGCCGAGTACGTCGCCGAGCGGCTCGCCGCCGCCGGGATCGAGCCCACCCTCCTGGAGCGGACCACCGGCCGCACCAACGTCGTGGCGCGCATCCCCGGCACCGACCCCGCGGCCCCCGCGCTCCTCGTCCACGGACACCTGGACGTGGTGCCCGCCGACCCCGCCGAGTGGAGCGTCCACCCCTTCTCCGGCGAGGTCCGCGACGGCCTCGTGTGGGGGCGCGGCGCCGTCGACATGAAGAACATGGACGCGATGGTCCTGGCCGTCGTCCGCTCCTGGGCCCGCCGGGGCGTCCGGCCGCGCCGGGACGTCGTCCTCGCCTACACCGCCGACGAGGAGGACAGCGCCGCCGACGGCTCCGGCTTCCTCGCCGACCGGCACGCGGGACTCTTCGAGGGCTGTACGGAGGGCATCAGCGAGTCCGGGGCGTTCAGCTTCCACCCGGAGCCCGGCACCACCCTCTACCCGATCGCGGCGGGGGAGCGGGGCACCGCCTGGCTCAAGCTCACCGCCCACGGCCGCGCCGGCCACGGCTCCAAGGTGAACACGGCCAACGCCGTCACCCGCCTCGCCGCCGCCGTCGCCCGGATCGGCGCCCACGCCTGGCCGGTCCGGCTCACCACCACCGTCCGCGCCGCCCTCACCGAACTGGCCGCGCTGTACGGGATCGAGATCGACACCCGCGCCCCCGACTTCGACGCGGACCTCCTCCTCGACAAGCTCGGCCCCGCCGCCGCCCTCGTCGCGCCCACCGTCCGCAACAGCGCCAACCCGACGATGCTCGACGCCGGGTACAAGGTCAACGTCATCCCGGGCGCCGCCGTCGCGTACGTGGACGGGCGGATGCTGCCGGGCGGTGAGGAGGAGTTCACCGAGACGATGGACCGGCTCACCGGGCCGGACGTGGAGTGGGAGTTCCACCACCGCGAGGTGCCCCTGGAGGCCCCCGTCGACTCCCCGACCTTCGCCAGGCTGCGGGCCGCCGTCGAGCGCTTCGACCCGGACGGGCACGTCGTGCCGTTCACCATGTCCGGCGGCACCGACGCCAAGCAGTTCTCCCGGCTCGGCATCACCGGCTACGGCTTCTCGCCGCTGAAACTGCCCCCGGGCCTCGACTACGCCGCGCTCTTCCACGGCGTCGACGAGCGGGTCCCCGTGGACGCCCTCCACTTCGGCGTCCGGGTGCTCGACCACTATCTGAAATCCGCGTAGGACACGCGGGACGCACGAGGAAACACCGGACCCGAGGGGGGAACGGACCTGTGACAGGGGGAGCGGAGACCATGGAGACGGCCGCCCACGGCAGCTGGCCCTCGCCCGTCGGCGCGGCGCTCGCCGCCGCGCACGACGGACGGCCCGAGTATCCCGGCACCGTCGGCGACGAGCTGTGGTGGACCGCGCCGCGGCCCGCCGAGGGCGGCCGCCGGGCCCTGGTGCGGCGGCGCGCCGACGGCACGGAGGAGACCGCGCTGCCCGCCCCGTGGAACGTCCGCAGCCGGGTCGTCGAGTACGGCGGACGGCCCTGGGCGGCGGCCGACCGGCCGGAGGGCGGACCGCTCGTGGTGTTCTGCCACTTCCCCGACCAGAGGCTGTACGCCTACGAGCCCGACGCGGGCCCCGGCGCGGAGCCCCGGCCGCTCACCCCCGTCTCCCCGGTCGGCGGCGGACTGCGCTGGGTCGATCCGGTGGTCCACCCGGACCGGGGCGAGGTGTGGTGCGTCCTGGAGGAGTCCACCGGGCCCGCGCCGACCGACGTGCGCCGGGTCCCCGCCGCCGTGCCGCTCGACGGCTCGGCCGCCGGGGACCGCACCGCCGTGCGCGAACTCACCGCCGAGCGGCACCGGTTCGTCACCGGCCCCCGGCTCTCCCCGGACGGCACCCGGGCGACCTGGATCGGCTGGGACCACCCCCGGATGCCGTGGGACGGCACCGAGGTCCTGCTCGCCGAGGTCGCCCCCGACGGCACCTTCCGGGACGCCAGGACCGTCGCCGGCGGACCGGCCGAGTCGATCCCCCAGGCCGACTGGGACGCGGCCGGGCGGCTGCTCCTCGTCAGCGACCGCACCGGCTGGTGGAACCTCTACCGGGCCTCGGTCGGCGACGACGGCACCCTGTCCGAACCGGTCGCGCTCTGCCCCCGCCCCGAGGAGTTCGGCGGCCCGCTCTGGAAGATCGGACACGGCTGGTTCGCGCCCCTGGAGAACGGGCTCGTCGCCGTCGTCCACGGCGTCGGCACCACCTCCCTGGGCGTCCTCGACCCCGAGCGCGGCGACCTCGTCGACGCCGCCGGCCCCTGGACCGAGTGGGCCCCGGCCCTCGCCGTCCACGGCACCCGGGTGACCGGTGTCGCCGCCGGACCGTACAGCTCCTACGAGCTCGTGGAGCTCGACACCCGCACCGGCCGTGCCCGCGTGGTCGGCGCCGCGCACACCGACGCCGTCGACCCCGCGTACTACCCCGAGCCCCGCCTCCGCACCTTCCCCGGGCCCGGCGGCCGGGAGGTCCACGCCCAGGTGTACCCGCCCCGCCACCCCGCCTTCACCGGCCCCGCCGGGGAGCTGCCCCCGTACGTGATCCGGGTCCACGGCGGACCCACCGGGCACGCCCCGCTCGTCCTCGACCTGGAGATCGCCTACTTCACCTCGCGGGGCATCGGCGTCGCCGAGGTGAACTACGGCGGCTCCACCGGCTACGGCCGGGAGTACCGGGAGCGGCTGCGCGAGCAGTGGGGCGTCGTGGACGTGGAGGACTGCGCGGCCGTCGCGACGGCGCTCGCCGCCGAGGGCACGGCCGACCCGGCGCGGCTCGCCGTGAGCGGCGGCAGCGCCGGCGGCTGGACGGCCGCCGCCTCCCTCACCGGCACCGACGTGTACGCCTGCGGCACCATCGTCTACCCGGTCCTCGACCCCCGGGGCTGGGCCACCGGCGAGACCCACGACTTTGAATCCCGGTACCTCGACGGCCTGATCGGCCCCTTCGACCGGGTCCCCGACCGGTACGAGGAGCGCTCGCCCGTCGAGCACGTCGACCGGATCACGGCCCCGTTCCTGCTGCTCCAGGGCCTCGACGACGTCATCTGCCCGCCCTCGCAGGCCGAGCGCCTGCTCGCCCGCGCGGCCGGCCGGGGCGTCCCGCACGCCTACCTCGCCTTCGAGGGCGAGGGCCACGGCTTCCGGGGGGCCGACGCCCTGACCCGCGCCCTGGAGGCGGAACTGTCGCTGTACGTCACGGTGTTCGGCCTCGACCGCACGGACGTGCCGGACCTGGGGTACCGCACGTGACCGGGCCCGGGGCACGGGAGCCGCGCACCCCGGCCGGCTCCCTGGAGCGGCCCGCCCGGCTGCGGCCCGGGGCGCGGGTCGCCGTCGTCGCCCCCAGCGGGCCCGTCCCCGAGGAGCGGCTGCGGGCGGGGCTCGACGTGCTGCGCGGCTGGGACCTGGAGCCGGTGGTCGCCCCGCACGTCCTGGACGTGCACCCCGCCCTCGGCCACCTCGCGGGGGCGGACCGGGCGCGGGCCCGGGACCTCACCGAGGCCTGGTGCGACCCGGCGGTCTCCGCCGTGATCTGCGCGCGCGGCGGCTACGGCGCCCAGCGCATGGTGGACCTCGTCGACTGGGCGGCGGTCCGGGCGGCCGGGCCCAAGGCCTTCGTCGGCTACAGCGACGCCACCGCCCTGCACGAGGCCTTCGCCGTCCGCGCGGGCTTCGCCACCCTGCACGGGCCGATGACCGCCGCGGGCACCTTCCTGTCGGACCCGCGCACGCAAGAGTCCCTGCGGGCCACCCTGTTCGAGCCCGAGTCGGTACGGACCCTGGGCCTGGAGACCGCGCGGGCCCTGGTGCCGGGCCGCGCCCGGGGCGTGACCCTCGGCGGCTGCGCCAGCCTCCTCGCCGCCGACCTCGGCACCCCGCACGCCCGGCCCTCGGCGCGCGGCGGGCTGCTGCTCCTGGAGGACGTGGGGGAGGAGGCGTACCGCCTCGACCGGATCCTCACCCAGCTCCTGCGCTCCGGCTGGCTCGACGGGGTCGCGGGCGTCGGGCTCGGCTCCTGGGCGGAGTGCGGGCCGTACGAGGAGGTGCGGGCGGTGCTCGCCGACCGGCTCGGCGGCCTCGGGGTGCCGGTCGTGGAGGAGTTGGGCTTCGGGCACGGCGCGACCGCGCTCACCGTGCCGTTCGGCATACCGGCGGTGCTCGACGCGGACGCGGGGACGCTCACCCTCGACGTACCGGCCCTGCGCTGAGGTCTTCCGCCAAGCCCCCTTCCCCGCGCGGGTGTTCGGCACGACGACGAAACGACCCCGCGATCTTCGTGGCTTCCGCCAGTACGGCCTCCCGGGCGGCCGGGGAGAGACTTCCCGCCAGGGGCCGCGGCTGCCGGAAGGCCGACGCCACGACGAGGGGAACGGCACGATGAGCGGTCAGCTGTACGACGGGATCGGCGAGGCGTTCGAGGGGTTCAAGGGCCTCCCCCTCGCGCGCTACGGGGAGGTGCCCGGCTTCCTCGCCCTCGTCGGGGACGTGAAGGGCAGGTCGGTCCTCGACCTGGCCTCCGGAACCGGCTTCTACAGCCGGGAGCTCAAGCGCCGGGGCGCGTCCGACGTCCTCGGCGTCGACATCTCCGGCGCGATGGTCGACGCGGCCCGCGCCCTGGAGGGCGCCGAACCGCTGGGCACGCGGTACGAGGTCGGTGACGTCGCGGAACTGCGCGCCTTCGACGAGCCCTTCGACCTCGCGATCGCGGTCCAGCTGTTCAACTACGCCGACAGCGTCGCCACCATCGAGCGGATGTGCCGCAACATCCACCGCAGCCTCGCGGCCGGGGCCGATTTCTTCGTCTTCACGCAGAACCCGGACTTCCGCTTCGACGGGCCGTCCCTGGCCAAGTACGGCTTCCTCTGCGAATCGCTCGGCGAGGAGACCGAGATCGGCCCGCGCGAGCGGCTCACCGCGCTCCTCGACCCGCCGATCTCGTTCGAGGCGAACCCGCCCGGCCGCGAGGTCCTGGAGAAGAGCCTGCGGGCGGCCGGGTTCGACGGGATCACCTGGGTGCCCCTGGAGATCTCCGAGGCCGGCGTGCGCGCGTACGGCGAGGAGTTCTGGGCCGACCACGACGCCAACCCGCCGCTGACGATGCTCCGCTGCCGCGCCTGACCCCGAGCGGGTCCCGGCCGCCCTCCCGGCCCCCGGGAGAGGTGGCCCGGAACGCGAGGAACTTCACGGTCCCGGCGTACATCCCCTGAGCCCCTTCGCTCGTCTTCCGTGCGCCGGGCCCGCACGGGCCCGGAAGGCATCGACCCAAGGGCAGAGACTTTGAAGACTCCCACACTCGGAGTGCGCAGTGCCGTGACCGTCGCGTTCACGGCCTCGGCCGTCCTGGCCGGCGGCCTCTTCGCCGGCCAGGCGCACGCCGCGCCGGCCGTCCCGACGATCACCGCCCCCGGCGGCTTCGTCATGAACAACGGGACGGGCACGACGCTGTACGGGAAGGCCGCCGACACCCGGCGGGCCACCGGATCCACCACGAAGATCATGACCGCGAAGGTGGTGCTCGCCCAGAAGGGCCTCAACCTCGACGCCAAGGTCACGATCGACAAGGCCTACAGCGACTACATCGTCTCCAAGAACGCCTCGTCGGCCCGGCTCATCGTCGGCGACAAGGTGACCGTACGCCAGCTCCTCTACGGCCTCATGCTGCCGTCGGGGTGCGACGCCGCCTACGCCCTCGCCGACAAGTTCGGCACCGGCTCCACGCGCGCGGCGCGGATCAAGTCGTTCATCGGGAAGATGAACACCGAGGCCAAGAACCTCGGCATGAAGAACACCCACTTCGACTCGTTCGACGGCATAAGCAACGGGCAGAACTACTCGACCCCGCGCGACCTGACGAAGCTCGCGAGCAGCGCGATGAAGAACACCACGTTCCGCACCGTCGTCGCGACGAAGTCCACGACGCAGAAGGTGACCACGAAGTCCGGTGGCTACCGGTACATGTCGTGGACCAACACGAACAAGCTCCTGAGCACCTACAGCGGAGCGATCGGCGTGAAGACCGGTTCGGGCCCGCAGGCCAAGTACTGCCTCGTCTTCGCGGCCACCCGCAACGGCAAGACGGTCATCGGCACGGTCCTCGCCTCGTCGTCCGAGGCGAACCGGACGGCGGACGTCAAGAAGCTGCTGGACTACGGCTTCGCGAAGTAACCCGGAAAGAATCCGGAGGGGCGGACCGGCGCCGTGGCGCGCCGGTCCGCCCCTCCGGGCGTCGCTCAGAGCGCCGCGTACCCCGGGCGCACGACCTCGTCGATCAGGCGCCGGCGCTCCGGCAGCGGCAGGAACGCGGCCTCCAGGGCGGCGACCGTGAACTCCTCGAAGACCTCCGGGCCGTAGCCGAAGGCGTCCGCCACGTGCTGGAACTCCTCGCTCATGGTGGTGCCGGAGACCAGCCGGTTGTCCGTGTTGAGCGTGATCCGGAAGCCCAGGCGGCGCAGCTCGTCGATCGGGTGCGTGGCGTAGTCCTTCGCCGCGCCCGTCTGGAGGTTGGAGGTCGGGCAGACCTCCAGGGCGATCCGGTTGTCCCGGACGTACGAGGCGAGCCGGCCGAGCGTGCCGTCCTCGGCTATGTCGTCCGTGATCCGCACGCCGTGGCCGATCCGCTCGGTGCCGCAGACCTGCACGGCCTCGTGGATCGACTCCGCGCCGACGGCCTCGCCCGCGTGGATGGTGAAGTGGCAGTTCTCCCGCTTCAGGTGCTGGAAGGCGGGGAGGTGACGGGCCGGCGGGTTGCCGATCTCGCCGCCCGCGATGTCGAAGCCCGCGACGCCGTTGTCCCGGTGCGCGACCGTGAGCCGCGCGATCTCCAGGGAGCGGTCCGTGTGGCGCATTCCGGTGAGCAGGGTGCGGACGGTGATCCGGCCGCCGGAGCGGCGCTCGCCCTCCCGGAAGCCGTCGTTGACCGCCTCCACGACCTCGTCGAGGGTCAGGCCGCCCTCCAGGTGCTGCTCGGGGGCGTAGCGGACCTCGGCGTAGACGACGCCGTCCGCCGCCAGGTCCTCGGCGCACTCGGCCGCGACGCGCGTGAGCGCCTCGCGGGTCTGCATCACCGCGCAGGTGTGGGCGAAGGTCTCCAGGTACCGCTCCAGCGAACCGGAGTCGGCGGCGTCCCGGAACCAGACCGCGAGCTCGGCCGGGTCCTCGGTCGGCAGCGCGGTGTAGCCGCACTCGCGCGCCAGCTCGACGATGGTCGCGGGGCGCAGCCCGCCGTCGAGGTGGTCGTGGAGGACGGCCTTGGGGGCCCGCCGGATCCAGTCGGAGACGGGGGCGGCGGCAGGCGCGGTGAGGTTGTCAGACAAGTGCATGGCGGGGAAGTGTACGCCACGGGGCGGGGGCGCGCTGTGACGCCCCCGACAGGGGCCGGCCGGGCCGGAGCCGGGCCGCTCAGTGGGAGTGCAGCACCGGCAGCGCGGGCGCGCCCGTCGGCAGCGTGTGCTTGGCGGCCAGGACCGGGACCTCGCCGACCCGGACGACCTGCGTGACCAGGACGGCCGGGGTGTCCGCCGGGCGCCCCAGCTGGTCCCCGCGCCGCCGCCCGAGCAGCGTCGCCGTGATCCCGCTGTGCGCGCTCAGGGCCGTCTCGCGCGAGGCCCCGACCAGGACCGAGAGCATGGAGACGGCGGGCCGCCCGTCGGCGTCGGCCTCCCGAAGGGCCCGCGCGAAGTCGGGGTGCACCCGGTCGAGGAGGTCGTCGGCCGCCGCCCACTCGTGGCTCAGGGCCGCCGCCGTGCCCTCCCCGGACAGCACGGACTCCCAGAACCGCAGCTCGGCGCGGGCCGGGGTCAGCAGGTGCTGGGTGGTGAAGTCGGTCGGTTCCTCGACCGTCCGCAGGAGCGCCCGCACGCGCAGCGGGGCGCCCCCGCCGATCAGCTCCTCCAGCGGCTGGACCTGCTCGAACCCGCGCCGGGGCGGGCGGTCGTTCACGGTGCGGCCGACCCCGCGCCGCACCGTGAGGACGCCGTCCTCCTGGAGCAGCAGCAGTGCCTCGCGCAGGGCGGGCCGGCTCACGCCCAGCTCGGCGGCGAGCTTCGGCTCGGAGGGGAGCGTGGACCCCGGCGGGTAGGTGCCCTCGTGGACGGCGTCCGCGATCCGCTCGTAGAGCGCCACGACCGGTCGTCGCCGCTGTCCGCTGACCGCCACGGCCCCTCCTCTTCTCGTCGTCGGCCTCGTCCCGGCACCACCGTAGTCGGGCCGTGCTGTCTGACAAGTCACCCGTACGGCTCTCCCACCGGCACGGCGGGGTCCTGATCCCCCCATCCTGGACGGACGGCACGGCGGTACGACGGTACGGCGGATACGACGAGGAGAGGCCCTGAATCGATGAGTCCCAAGGATCCCCAGGACAGGGAGCGGACGGCGGGCGCGGGAGCGTCCCGGTCCGGCGGGGCCCGTACGCCCGCCCGGAGGCGGAAGTGAGACGGGCCGCAGCCGTCGGCGCGGGCGCGCTCCTCGCGTTCGCGGCCGTCGCCGTGACCTCGGCGGAGGAGCGCCCCGAGACCGGGACCGGGACCGGGACCGGAGCCGGGGACGACACGGAGAAACGGACGGTGCCGGACTTCCTGGGCCTGGGCCTGTGGCGGGTCTTCACCCGTCTCGACCGCCGGACCCGGCTCGACGTCCACGACGTGAGCGGCCGCGACCGGCGGGTCCTCTGGCCCTCGCGCTGGCAGGTCTGCACCCAGTACCCGGAAGCGGGCGCGGACCTCGACCGACGGACCACCGTCATGATCGGAGTCGTGCGCAGGGGCGAGACCTGCCCACCCCGCGTCCGCACGGCCCGCCGCTGAGGGGCCCGTACGTCTGGCCCGCACAACCTGGCCGCGCGCCCGACGCCGCACGCCCGACGCCCCAGGCCCGTACGCCTCCGTGTCCGCCGCGCCGGCTTCCGCCCGGAGGGGTTCCCGCCCGCCCCGCTGTTCACCGACGGTGCCTGGCGCGACCACGAGCGCCGAGCGATCACGGCAACCGAGACGGCCCCGGAATCCGCGGAAGCCCCGGAACCCGCGGCGTGAACGCGCGACGGGCCTCAGCGCTTGTAGTTGATCTTCATCGTGTCGAGGTCCGTCACGGTCGAGCGCAGCCCCTTGTACCCGTGGCCCAGCGCCTTGAGCGCCGTCTCCACCCGGTCCTCCGCGAGCGCGCCCGCCATCTCCTCGCCGTCCTCGGCGTCGGAGACGACGACCAGGCGGTACGAGAAGTGCTTCAGCGTCCGGTCGTAGGTCAGCGAGCCCTCCTCCGTGAACTGCATCGCCGCGAGGCCGTGGTCGTCGGCCTCGGCGAGCAGCCGGGACCGGCTCTCCTCCGACAGACCGTCGAACGTGCCGCGCACGATGACCCGGTAGGTGTGCTGCGTGCCCATCCCTCGTACTCCCTGTGCCTCTGGTGCCACTGCCGTCCGGCCCGCCACGGCGGCGCGCCGACCCGTCACCGTACGACGGCCGGCGCCCCCGCCGCCCGGAATATCCGCTCGGCGCCCTGCCGCGCCCCGGCCCCGGGCGACGGTCAGGTCACCCGGCACAGGATCTCGCCGTGCGGGACCATGAACCAGGCGTCCTCCCGCCCGCCCCACTCCCGCCAGCCCTCCGCGATCGCCGCCAGCTCCCCGGCGGTCGCGTGGCCGCCGGAGACGGCCAGGTCCGCGTAGCCGGAGGCGGTCGTGCGGTCCGCCCACAGGCCGCTCCACCAGGCCCGCTCCTCGGGGGTGGCGAAGCACCAGGTGCCGGCGGTCGCCGTGATGTCCGTGAAGCCGGCCCGCCGGGCCCAGGAGTACAGGCGCCGGCCCGCGTCCGGTTCGCCGCCGTTGGCGCGCGCGACCCGGTGGTACAGCTCCAGCCACCCGTCCAGGGCGGGCACTTCGGGGAACCAGGCGAAGGCCCCGTAGTCGCTGTCCCGGGCCGCGACGATCCCGCCGGGGCGGCACACCCGCCGCATCTCGCGCAGTGCGGCGACCGGGTCCCCGACGTGCTGGAGCACCTGGTGGGCGTGGACGACGTCGAAGGAGTCGTCGGGGAAGTCCAGGGCGTGCACGTCGGCCACGGCGAACCGGACGTTCTCCAGGCCGCGTTCGGCCGCGACGGCGCGGGCCTTCGTCAGGACGTCCTCGGCGGCGTCGACCCCGGTCACGCGGCCCGGCGCGACCAGCGCGGCCAGGTCGGCGGTGATGGTGCCGGGCCCGCAGCCCACGTCCAGGACGTCCAGTCCCGCCCGCAGCTCGGGCAGCAGGTGGGCCGCGGAGTTGGCGGCGGTCCGCCAGCTGTGCGAGCGCAGGACCGACTCGTGGTGGCCGTGCGTGTAGACGGCGGTCTCGTGGGCCGCGGAAGGTACGGAGGCGTGCGTCATGGAACCGACTCCCTCGGTGTGGGCGGATGTCCTCACCGTATGCGGATCGGCCGAATGATGAGATACGTGTCTTGCAATGTGGACAGCGCCTTGCTTCAACAGGTGGCGCCGGTAACGGAGTTCCTCCAGGACCCGGCCGCCCGTCTCCTCCCGGACGGATTCGCCGTCCGCCCTCCGGCCCGCCGCCCCGTAGAACCTCCGGGCCCGCGCGTTCCCCGCGAACACCCGCAGCGCCGCCGAGCGGAAACCGGCCTCCACGAGCGCCCCGGTGATCGCGGACGGGAGCGCCCGGCCGACCCCCGCGCCCCGGACCTCCGGCAGGGCGTGCAGCGCTGCCGACCCGGCCGTGGGCGCGGGCTCGAACCCCTCGCCCGGCCAGGGGTGGAAGCAGGAGAAGGCGACCGGCCCCCCGTCCCCGCCGGGTCGTGTCGCGAGCAGCACGGCGGGCCGCTCCGGGGCCGTGAGACGGGCGTGCCGGACGGCGGCGCGCTCCTCCACGTCCAGGCCCTCCGGATACGGGCGGGGGAGACAGGTCGCGGTAGGCGGCCCGCCGGGACGGCACGTGCACGGCGGCGAGGGCGGCCGCGTCCCCGGGAAGCGCTTCACGTATCGGCATGCCGTGCGTCCTGCGTCCGGCCCCCTCCCGCCGGCCTCGCATTTTCCGGCCCGCCCCGGACGGCGCCCTCGCGTCTGCCAGGCCCCGCAGGGCCTCTGTGACAGGCCTGTGAACAGGCCGTCCGAACCCGCCCCGCGCCCCTAGGATCGGCGCGCCGCCGTCCGGCCGCCCCCCTTCCCGTCCCGTCGAGGAGACCCGTGCCGTACTCGCCCGTGCCCGCCCGACGCTCCCTCCTGAAGCTGCTCGCCGCGAGCCCGGCGGTCTCCGCCCTCGGCGGGATCGCCACCGCGGCCCCCGCACACGCGGCCGCGGCCGGGCCCACCGCGCCCGGGATCGTCAAGGCGCTCCCCGCCGAGCACTTCACCGTCCGGGGCACCAACGCCGAGGCCCGGTTCGACGCCTTCGCGGACACCGGGTACCTCACCCCCGCCGACCGCTTCTTCGTCCGCAACCACACCTCCACCCCCGTCCTCGACGCCCGCGACTGGCGCCTGACGCTCTGGGGCGACGGGCTCCACGGCCGCCGGCCCGTCCACCTCACCTACGGGCAGCTGCGCGACCTGCCGTCCGTCACCCGGACGGCCCTCATCGAGTGCGCCGGCAACGGCCGCAGCTTCTACACCGGCCAGCAGGGCGAGGCCGTCAGCGGCACCGCCTGGACCCTGGGCGCCGTCGGGGCCGCCCGCTGGCGCGGCGTCCGCCTCGCCGACGTCCTCCGGCGTGCCGGACTCGCCCGCGACGCCGTCGCCGTCCAGCCGCGCGGCCTCGACGCCCCGTACGTCTCCGGCGGCGTCGACCACGGCCGGGTGCGCCGCCCGCTGCCGATCGCCAAGGCCCTGGACGACGTGATCCTCGCGTACGAGATGAACGGCGAACCCCTCCCGTACGACCACGGGCACCCGGTCCGGCTCGTCGTGCCCTCCTGGATCGGCATCGCCTCCGTCAAGTGGCTCGGCGACATCGAGGTCTCCACCCGCCCGCTGGCCTCGCCCTGGTCCACCGACTGGTACCGCCTCTTCGGCGAGGCCCACCCCGAGGGCGGCAGCGCCCCGCTCGGCCGCCAGGTCCTCAAGTCCGGCTACCAGCTCCCCTCCGGCGCCACCCTGGAGGCCGGGCGCGTCCACCGGCTCACCGGCCGCGCCTGGTCCGCCCTCGCCCCCGTGCGGAAGGTGGAGGTCTCCACCGACGGCGGCGCCCACTGGCGCCCGGCCCAGCTCCACGACGCCCCCCGGCGCGACGGCTGGGTCCGCTGGAGCGCCCCCTGGCGCCCGCACCGCGCCGGACGGGTCACCCTGCTCTCCCGCACCACCGACGCCGCCGGGAACACCCAGCCCGAGCGGGCCGTCCACAACACCCAGGGCTACCTCTTCGGCGCGGTCGTGCGCCACCCCGTCACCGTCGCCTGAGCCGCCCGGCCCCTCCCCGAGTCGATCCCAGAAGCGGCGGAAACGCACGAAAGTCCGTATAAAGGGCACGAGGGTGCCGTGCCCGGCGCCCCCGTGCGCTCAGGAGGTACGGGACATGCCGCAGAAGGCTCCGGAAGAGCGCGGCCCGGTGCGCTACGGTCCCCCCGCCCCCGACACCGGCCTGCCCCTCCCGCCCGTGCTCGCCGGCCTCCTCTCCGCCGCCGCCGGACGCACCGACCCCGAGCCGCCCGGCGGCGGCCCCGTCCTGCGCGAGGCCGCCGCCGGCCACTGGTGGCGCCGGGGCCTGCGCACCCACCCCGAGGACGTGGTCGCCGCCCCCGGCGCCCCCGCCCTCCTCCTGGCCCTCATAGCGGCCCACGGCGGCGACCTCCTGCTGCCCCGGCCCTGCCCCGCCTGGTGGGCCCCGCAGGCCCGGCTCCTCGGCCGCCCCGCGTACCACGTGCCCACCCCCGCCGAGTGCGGCGGCGTCCCCGACCCGTACGCCCTCCTGGAGACCGTCCGGCGCGTCCGCGCCGAGGGCGGCCACCCCCGCGTCCTGCTGCTCTCCGTCGCCGACGACCCCACCGGCACCGTCGCCCCGCCCGAACTCGTCCGCGAGGCCTGCGAGGCCGCCGTCGCCGAGGGGCTCCACGTCGTCAGCGACGAGACCTGGCGCGACACCCGCCACGACCCGCACGACACCGTCCTCGTCAGCCCCGCCGAGATGTGCCCCGACGACGTCACCGTCCTCAGCGACCTCGGCGGCGCGCTCACCCCCGCCGCCTGGCCCTGCGCCGTCGCCCGCTTCCCGCCCACCGACCCGTCCCGCGCCGACCGCTGGACCGACCCCCGCGCCCGCGTCCTCGACGTCCTCACCGCCCTCGGCTCCGTCGTCCCCGGCCCCCTGGCCCCCGCCCTCGCCCACGCCCTCGACGAACCCGAGGACGTCACCGCGCCGGCCCGCCGCGCCGCCGCCGTCCACGGGCGCCTCGCCCGGGCCGCCCACCACGCCGTCCTCGCCGCCGGCGCCCTCTCCCTGCCCCCGCAGGCCGGCCGCCACCTCTATGCCGACCTCGGACCGCTGCGGGACGGCCTCGCCGCCCGGGGCGTCACCGACTCCCTGGAACTGGAGGCCCTCCTCACCGAACGGCTCGGCGCCCCCGTGCCCGGCGGCCACCGCTTCGGCGACGAACTCGGCGCCCTGCGGGTCCGCTTCGGCACGCGCATGTTCCTGGGGGCCTCGGGGGAGGAGCGGACCGAGGCCCTGGGGGCCGAGGACCCCCCGGAGCTTCCCCGGGTGGCCCGGGCCCTCGCGGACTTCGGCGCGGCACTGGAGGAACTCCGGTGACCCCGACCGCCCGCCGACGTCCCACGAGCCCGTCATGAAGCGCCGAGCGGAACGGAGCCCGCAGATGACCGAACGGACGGCAGCCGCCCCGTACGAAACCGACCGTGCCACGGCCCCCGCACCCGCCCTCCAGCCCGTCGGACGGCTGCGGCACGACTGGCCCCGCACCTTCGCCGACCGGCTCACCGCCCCCCTGCCCGGCGTCCGGTCCATGGCCCGCCTCGCCCGCGAAGGAGCCGTGCGCCCCCGCCCCGAGGGCCTCCGGGACGTCCCCCTGCTCCCCTTCGAGCCCGGTCCGGTCCCGCCCGCCGGGCCCGACACCCTCGCCGTCACCTGGGCCGGACACGCCAGCTGGGTGGTGCGGATCGGCGGCCTCACCGTCCTCACCGACCCGGTCTGGTCCCGCCGCATCCTCGGCACCCCCGCCCGGCTCACCCCCGTCGGGGTCCGCTGGGAGGACCTGCCGCGCGTCGACGCCGTCGTCATCAGCCACAACCACTTCGACCACCTCGACGCCCCCACCCTGAAACGGCTGCCCCGGGACACCCCCGTCCTCGTCCCGGCCGGCCTCGGCCGCTGGTTCACCCGCCGCCGCTTCACCCGCGTCACCGAGCTCGACTGGTGGGAGGCGGTCGAACTCGGCGGCGTCCGCTTCGACTTCGTCCCCGCCCACCACTGGTCCAAGCGCACCCTCCTGGACACCTGCCGCTCCCTGTGGGGCGGCTGGGTGCTCACCGACCGCTCCGGACACCGCGTGTACTTCGCCGGGGACACCGGATACGGCCACTGGTTCGCCGAGATCGGCCGCCGTCACCCCGGCATCGACCTGGCGCTGCTCCCGATCGGCGCCTACGACCCGCGCTGGTGGCTCCGCGACGTCCACACCGACCCCGAGGAGGCCGTCCGCGCCCACCAGGACCTGGGAGCCCGGCGGATGGCGCCCATGCACTGGGCGACCTTCGTGCTCTCCTGCGAGCCCGTCCTCGAACCCCTCACCCGGGTCAGAGCCGCCTGGGAGAAGGCCGGCCTCGCCCGCGAGGACCTGTGGGACCTGCCGATCGGCGGCTCACGGGTGCTCGTGCCGTGACCCGCCCGGCGACCCGGAGGCCGGCGTTTCGGGGGCCGGCGACCCGGGGGCGGGGGCCGGCGCTCCGGAGGCAGGCGCTTCGGCGCGCGTCCCCCGCACCCGCCGCCACAGCGCCGGAACCGCGCTGATCAGCACCGTCAGGACCACCGCCGCCACGACCCCCTGCCACGGCTCCGGGAAGAGCGAACCGCCCAGGATGCCGATCAGCTGGTACGTCGCCGCCCACGCCAGACAGGCCGCCGCGTCCCCCCGGACGAAGCGGCGCAGCGGCACCTCCGCGAGCAGGCACGCCAGCATCACCGGGATCCGGCCCGCCGGCACGAGCCGGGACAGGACGAGCACCGACACCTGGTGCGCGTCGAGCCGCTCCCGTGCGTGCGCCAGCCGCTCGGGCGAGGCCCGGCCCTCCAGCGCGGCCAGCCACCGCGAGCCCTTGTCGGAGTGCACCCCGCGCCGCCCCAGCCAGTACAGCGCCGTGTCCCCGAGGAGCGCGGCGAACGCCGACACCAGGAAGACGAAGAGCAGCGACAGCGGCGAGGTCTGGTGGAAGGCCACCACCGCCGCCGAGCTGACGATCGCGCCCGTCGGCACCACCGGCACCAGCGCGCCGAGCGCCACGAGCAGGAACAGCGAGGGATAGCCGACCGCCTGCTGCGTGGACTCCGGCGGCAGCTCGCCCACGACCTCGGCGAACCGGGCGATCCCGTCGATCACCGGGCGACCTCCGGCCGCACCCGCTCGCCGTGCCCCAGCAGGTGCACCGTCACCTTCGGCGCCAGGCGCGCCGCGTGCCGCACGAACTCGTCCCCCGGGGAGTGGAACTCGTGCGGCCGGACCCCGTCGAGCCCGATCGGCCAGTACGTGCCGTAGTGCACCGGCACCGCCGCCGCCGGGGACAGCTCCGCGAGCGCCTCGGCCGCCCGGCCCGCGTCCAGATGGCCCGGCCCCAGGTACGGGCCCCAGCCGCCGACCGGGAGCAGCGCCACGTCCACCGGGCCCACCGCCTCCGCCATGCCGTCGAAGAGCCCGGTGTCCCCGGCGAAGTACGTCCGCGCCCCGCCCTCGACCACGTACCCCAGCGCGGGCGCCCGGCGCGGCCCCACGGGCAGCCGCCGCCCGTCGTGGAGCGCCGGGACGGCCCGTACCGTCAGGCCCTCCACCGTCACCTCGTCGCCCGCCGCCACCTCGGTGAGCCGCAGCCCGGCCCGCTCCAGGCGGCGCAGCCCCGGCACGGCGGCGGGGGCCCCGCGCGGCACCAGGAGCCGCGTCCCGGGCGCGAGCCGCGCGAGCGACGGCAGGTGCAGGTGGTCGGAGTGCAGGTGCGAGACGAGGACGGCGTCGGCCGTCGCGGCCTCGGGGGGCGGCGGGGCGCCGCGCCGGCGGCGCAGGTGGGCGAGCCGCCGCGCGAACAGCGGATCGGTGAGGAAGCGGACCCCGGAGTCCTCGACCGTGCAGGTCGCGTGACCCCACCAGGTGACCTCCACCGCGTGCCGCCTTCCGTCCGTTCCGTACCCCTGCCCCCTCCGTACCCCCGTCAACGAGGGTAGACGTCCGGAGCGGGCGCCGGAGGATGTTCGGCCGCAGCTTCCCGCAGTAGGGTCCCTCCATGGACGACGTTCGGGTGGCGGCGATCGCCAGCCTCACCCCGCTCGAAGAGCTCGACAGCGAACCCTTCCTCGTCGACACGCGCGGCCAGCACGCGGTGTGCGCGCGCTGGGCCGAGGACCGGGGGTACGTGATCGCCCGCCAGTTGCTGTTCTACGGCATCCGGCCCGACCACGAGGCCCTGTGGGCGGACGTGGAGGACGGCTCGGTCGACCTCTTCGTCGCGGCCAGCGAACGGGTCCTCGCCCGCGCGCTGACCTCCGTGGCCGGCTTCCGCGCCGAGTGCGAGCGGCGCGGAGTGCGCCTGGAGACGGTCTGTCCCGACGAACCGGTGTACGACGCGGCGGCCAAGGCCGGGGTGCACCGACGTCTCTCCATGCCGACCGCCGGGTACGACGGTTCCTGACCCCGCAGGGCCCCGCCCGCCTTCCTCCGGTCCCGCCGTGGGCGTTGTGACACGCTTGGGGCAGGAAACGGCTGAAAGGCGAGGCGGGCGTGGGTGACGGGCGAGGGGGCGGCGCCGACCGCGGGCGGTCCGGGGCGGGCCGGGGATCCGGGGCGGGCCGGGAGTCCGGGGCGGGGCGGCAGCCTGCGAAGGGCCGGTGGTCCGCCAAGGGCCGGCGGTCCACGAAGGGCTGGCGGTCCGCCGGAGGCGCGCTGGGACGCGTGATCGTGGTGTGGGCGGTGTCCACGCTCACCCTGCTCCTCCTCGCGGGACTGCTCCCCGCCTTCCAGCTCCAAGCCCCCGACGGGGACAGCCTCACCCGGACCGCGATCACCGCCGCCTGGGCGGCCGGCGCCTTCGGCCTGCTCGGCGCGCTCGTGTGGCCGCTCCTCGTCCGGGCCCTGCTGCTCGTCCCGGCCCTCGTCCTCGGCCTGCTCGGCTTCTTCATCAACGGCTCCCTGCTGCTCGTCGCGCTCTGGGTCACCCCCGACGGGCGCGGCGCCGCCGACCCCGAGACCGCCGTCGTGGTCGCGGCCGTCATGTCCGCCGTCGCCTCCGCCACCTCCACGGCCCTCGCCGTCCGCGACGACGACGCCTACCGGCGCCGCCTCTACCGGCTCACCGGCCGCACCCGGGCCCGCGCCCCCGGTGACCCGGCGGACGCCGCCCCCGGCACGGTCTTCCTCCAGCTCGACGGCGTCGGCCACCGCGTGCTGCGCGACGCCGTCGCCGACGGGTTGATGCCGACCGTCGCGACCTGGCTGGAGGCCGGACACCGGCTCACCCCCTGGCGCACCGACTGGTCCAGCCAGACCGGCGCCAGCCAGCTCGGCATCCTGCACGGCTCCAACGAGGACGTGCCCGCCTTCCGCTGGTACGAGAAGGACACGGGCCGGCTCATGGTGTCCAACCGCCCGGCCAGTGCCGTCGAACTCCAGCGGCGGGCGGTGCGCCGCACGGGCGACGGCGGGCTCCTCACCTTCGACGGGGCCTCCCGGGGCAACCTCTTCAGCGGCGGCGCCGAACAGGTCGCCCTCGTCCTGTCGGTGGCCGCCCGGCGCGGCCGGCGCAACCGCTCCCGGGCCGGCTACTTCGCGTACTTCTCCGACCCGGCCAACGCGGTCCGCACCGCCGGGTCGTTCGTCACCGAGTGCGTCCGCGAGGTGTGCCAGTCGACGCGGGCCCGGCTGCGCCGCGAGACCCCCAGGACCCCGCGCGGCGGCACGTACCCCTTCGTCCGCGCCTTCGCGACGGTCGTGGAGCGGGACGTGGTGGTCGCGGCCGTGATGGGGGACATGCTGGCGGGCCGGACCGCCGTCTACGCCGACCTCGTGGCGTACGACGAGGTGGCCCACCACTCCGGCCCGCACGGCCGGGACACCGACCAGGTCCTGCGCCGCCTCGACCGCGCGATCGCGCTCATCGCGGACGTCGCCGGGCACGCCCCGCGCCCGTACCGGATCGTGCTCCTCTCCGACCACGGGCAGAGCCCCGGCGAGACCTTCGAGGCGGTGTACGGCCTGACGCTCAAGGACCTGGTGAGGGCCGGGTGCGGGCTGCCCGTGCCGCGCCGGGTACGGCGCACCCCCAGCGGCTCGGAGGCGCGGGACGCGGCCAGGGACGCGCTGCGCAGCGCGCTGCACCGGCCGCTCGACGAGGGCGACGAGACGGCGCGGGAGCTGCCCGCCAAGCCCTCCGAACCGGTGGTCCTCGCCTCCGGCAACCTCGGCCTCGTCTCCTTCCCCGACGTGCCGCACCGGATGACCCGGGAGGAGATCGACCGGCGCCACCCGGCCCTGCTCCGCACCCTCGCCCACCACCCGGGCGTCGGCTTCGTCCTCGTGGCGAGCGCCGAGCACGGCTCGGTGGTCCTCGCCGGGGACGGGACCGAGGTCCCGGTCGCCGAGCTGACCGACGACGGACCGCTGGCCGTGTACGGGCCGGGCGCGGCGCGGGCCGTGCGGCGCACGGACGGCTTCCCGCACGTCGCGGACATCATGGTCAACTCCATGTACGACCCGGAGACCGGCGCCGTGCACGCCTTCGAGGAGCAGATCGGCTCGCACGGCGGCCTCGGCGGCGAGCAGTCGGAACCCTTCCTGCTCTCACCGCCGGAACTCTCCCCACCGGTGGGGGAGGGGGAGGAACTGGTCGGCGCGGAGCAGATCCACCGTGTCCTGCGCCGCTGGCTGCGGGAATCCTCGGGCCCGCAGGTGCCGGTGGAACTCCCGGTGCCGGTGGAACTCCCGGAGGTGACGGGACCGCCGGAGGCGGCGGGGCCCCCACCACTCCCGTCCCGACCGGAACCGCACCGTCCGGCGGACGGGCGGACCGGTGCCCCGGAGGGAGGCCCGGACGGTGCACCGGGCGACGGAGCAGCCGACGGGCCGGTGGGTGCCCCGGCCGGCGGTTCGGGCGGCGATCCGACCGACACGCCGACCGACGCCCCGGTCAACGGAGCAGCCCGCGGTTCGGGCGGTGCCCCGGCCGACGCCACAGTCCGCGGCTATGCCGACGGTACGGCCCGTGGCCCTGCCGACGGACCCCTCGGCGGACCCGCCGGAGCCCCCGTCGCCGGCCCCCTCCACGGGCCGCCCGTCCGTGACGAGAAGTGCTGATCCGGGTGTGACCGCCGGGGCGGTGAATCCCGGAGGCCGGGCGTAGGCCGCCCGGGCGGATCTCGGGTCCCGGGCGCCGCGCCGGGACCCGCGCGGGGCAGTACGGATCTCCGTGAGCCCCGCGCCCGAGCCGACCGCAGTGCCCGCCGCCCCGGCGGGCCGCCGGGCGCGCCCGGGCCGGCACCGCTGGGTCGTCGTCCTCCTGGTCCTCGCCGCGCTGTGCGGCGCCGGGGGCCCGGCCCTGCTCTCCGGCACCTCCCCGCTCCCCGCAGCGGCCTCGGTCCCGGCCCCCGACCCGGTCGGCGAGACCCACGACCAGGCCGCCGCCGAGACCGGGTTCCCCGGCCGTGCACGACGGCACCGCGCCGGCCTGCGCCCCGCCGGGCCCCGGCGCCGGGACCGCGCACACCGGAGGCGCCGCCGGAACCCGCTCCCCGCCCCCGTACCCGCTCCGCGCGGGGACGCCCTCCGGTGCGTGGTGATGCGCTGCTGAGGGGCCCCGCCCTCACCGCAGCCCCCCATCACCCACCCTTCGCACCGCGAGGAGCTTCGCCATGCCCGTCGATCCGTTCGCCGTCCTCCACGCCCTGATGCGGGCCGAGGCCTCCCGGGCCCGACGCGCCGACCGCGCCGCGCTCGAACCCGAACCCGGCGCCCCGACCCCGGCACCCGCCCCGACCCCCGCTCAGGAACCGCCCACGTCCCGGAGCGAATCCGTCCGCTGACCCCGGGAACGGCTCGACGCGGGCCCGGCGCCACCCGATGTGCGGCCCGCCGGACCCGCGTCCGCCCCCACCGCCGAACGCCCCGGCCGCAGCGTCAGGAACTCGCCGGGACGGCCGCACCGGCCGCCCTGGCGGCCCGCTCGATCTTCGCGAAGCGGGCCGCACGGGCTTCCTCGTCGATCTGCGTCTCGTGTCCGGGCCGCATCCCGGTTCGGCCGTCGACGTTTTCGCGCAGGATGTCGGCGTGCCCGGCATGCCGGTTGGTCTCGCCGAGAACGTGGACCATGACGGCGAACAGGTTCGTGTCGGAATGGGGCTCCGGCCACCACGGCACGTGGCCGGGGGCGTCGAGGGGAAGCGCGTCGATCGTCGCGTCCGAGTGCTCCCACGTGCGCCGGTAGAACCCGACGATCTGATCGCGCGTCTCGCCCTCGGCCGCCCACAGATCGCTGCCGTCGTGGTCCTGCCACCGGGGCAGCGGTTCCGGGGAAGGACGGTCGAAGACCTCGCCGAAGTACCTGGCCTCGACGCCGGCCACGTGTTTGACCAGGCCGAGGAGGTTGGTCCCGGTCGCCGTCAGAGGCCGGCGCGCGTCGTATTCGGACAGGCCGTCGAGCTTCCAGAGCAGCGCCGCACGATCCCGCCGCAGTCTCCCGTGCAGGTTGTCCTTCGCGAAGTCATCGATCATGCGGTACGAGCCTGCCACGGGCTGCTCGTGGCCTCAAGATCCCGTAGGCGCTCCGCAACGACCGGCGGAGCCGTGAGCCGGTCGGGGACGTGCCCCGATGTCCGCCGAACGAGGGGGGTCGCATTACCTCCCACGTCATCGACCCCCCGCCCGCCGCCCTGCATGCTCGTCCGTACCGGGACCCGGGCGGCGCACTCCGTCCGGGCTCCGGGCCCACGACCAGCACGAACGCCCGGTATGAACGTCCGGTACGAACGCCCCGGAAGGTGATCCGCCATGTCCCAGTCCCAGGTCCTGCCCGCCGGTCCCGCCCGCGCCACCCGCCCCCACACGGCGCTGCGCCGCTTCCTCGCCCTCGACGCCGTCGTCACCGGGGCCAACGGCGTCGCCTACGCCGCCGCCTCCCGCCCCCTCGGCGAACTCCTGGGGATCGACGCGGCCCTGCTGTTCGAACTCGGCCTGCTCCTGAGCGCGTACGCGGCCGGGGTCGGCTGGCTGGCGAGCCGTCCGCAGCCCCCGGCGGCCGGCGTGAAGCTCGTCGTCGACGTCAACCTCCTGTGGGCCGCCCTGAGCGTCGTCGCCCTGGTCGCCTGGCTGGAGCCGACCACCGCCGGACTGGTGTGGACACCGCTCCAGGCGGCCACCGTCGCCGGGTTCGCCGCGCTCCAGTGGACCGCCCTGCGGTCCGTCAGCCGCTAGGGCCTGACCGGCGGATCATGGCCGGTCAGGCCCTGGGAGGAGCCTCCTCCGCGAGCGACCGCAGGTACGCGGCCGTCTCCGGGTCGGCCGGGATCAGCGTCTCGATGGCCAGCTCGGCGACCGTCACGTCCAGCGGGGTGTTGAACGTCGAGATCGACGACACGAACGACAGCACCCGCCCGTCGTGCTCGATCCGCAGCGGCAGCGCGAAGTACGGATACGGCTCCGCCTCCTCCGGTTCGCCCTCCGCGCCGGCGGGCAGCGGGTACGCCGCCACCTCCTCGTACAGCTCCCGCAGCGACTCGGAGCGTGCCAGGGCGATCTGACGCTCCATCTGGGCCAGCAGATGGCCCCGCCACTCCCGCAGGTTCCGGATGCGGGGCGCCAGGCCCTCCGGGTGCAGGGCGATCCGCATCGTGTTCAGCGGCGGGGTCAGCAGGTGCTCGGGCAGGCCGTCGAGCAGCAGCCCGATGCCCCGGTTGGCCGCCACCACCGTGTACGAGCCGTCCACCACGAGCGCCGGGTACGGCTCGTACCCCCGCAGCAGCCGCTCGACGCCCTCCCGGAGCGCCTCCAGGCGCGGGGCGTCGAGCGGCGTCTCCGCGTACCTGGGGGCGTAACCGGCCGCGAGCAGAAGCGCGTTGCGCTCCCGCACCGGCACCTCCAGGTGCTCGGCGAGCCGCAGGACCATCTCCTCGCTCGGCCGGGAGCGGCCCGTCTCCACGAACGAGACGTGCCGCGCCGAGGAGCCCGCGCGCAGCGCCAGCTCCAACTGGCTCAACCGGCGCCGCTCCCGCCATCCGCGCAGCAGCGGCCCCACTCCCGTGTCGCTCACGACAGTCGTCATGGCCAGACGGTATCCCAGAGGGGGAGCCCGGGTACCTTTCCCGGGAACCCCGCGCACCCGCACCGCCCGCCACCCCACCGGAGGGAGCACCGCCGTGCCCACGGAACCGCTGTCCCAGAAGGAGATCGAGGACCGACTGAGGGAACTCCCCGGCTGGTCCGTCGAGAACGACCGCCTCACCCGCGCCTACCGGCTCGGCGACCACTTCGCGGCGACCGCCCTCGTCGTCCACGTGGCGCGGATCCAGCAGGAGCTGAACCACCACTCCGACCTGACCCTCGGCTACGACTCCGTCGCCCTCTCCGTGCACACCCACTCCGCGGGCGGCGCCCTCACGGAGAAGGACTTCGAACTCGCCGAGCGCGTCGAGCGGATCGCCCCCGGCCACGGCGCCCGCTGACCCTCCGCCGGTCCGGCGGGATCCGTAGGATCGCCGCCATGGCGGAGACCGTGCTCGACTACGAGGCCGAGGCAGCGCACTACGACCGGACCCGGGGCGGTGTGCCCCGGGCCGGGGCGGCGGCCGAGGCCGTCCTGCGGCTCGTGCCGTCCGGCGCCCGCACCCTGCTCGATCTGGCCTGCGGCACCGGCCTCGTCACCGAACGGCTCGTCCGCCCCGGCCTGCGCGTGTACGGGGCCGACGCCGCGCACGCGATGCTGCGGGTCGCCGCCGGGCGGGTGCCGGGACGGGTCGTGCGCGCCGACGCCCGGCGCCTTCCGCTGCCCGACGCCTCCCTCGACGCGGTCTGCGCCGTCTGGCTGCTCCACCTCGTCCCCTTCGCGGCGGACGTCGTCGCGGAGGCCGCCCGCGTCCTGCGGCCCGGCGGGGTCCTGATCGCCACCGTCGACAAGGACGCCGCCCACGACGTCGGCAGCGACATCGACGCGATCCTGCGCCCCCACCGCCGGGCCGGGGCGGCCTCCGACCGTTCCGACCTGATCACCCGGTACGCCGCCGCCCACGGCCTCGTTCCCGCCGCCGACACCCGCTTCACCGGGCACGGCCAGGGCCGCACCCCGCGCGACACCGTACGGAAGCTGCGCGCGGGCCACTTCGCCTCCCGGTTCCACGGCGACCCGGCCACCGCCGACACGCTCGCCGCCGCCCTGGCCGCCCTGCCGGACCAGGACCGGCGCCGCCCCGACCCCCGCTACCGACTGGCCTCCTTCGCCGGCCGGGGCTGACGCCCGCCCCCCTCTCCTCAGGCCTCCCCGCCCCACGTCCCCGACGCGAACGCGGCGAAGGAGCGCGGTTCACGGCCCAGGACCCGCTTCACCCCGTCCGTGACCGAGGAGTTGTGGCCGTCGAGGAGCGTCGCGAACAGGGCCGCGAGCCAGGCCGCCTCGTCGGCCGGGAGCCCGAAGCCGGTGAGGAGTTCCGCGTACGCGGCCTCCGACACCGGCTCGTAGACCACCGGGCGGCCCGAGGCGCGGGCGATCTCCGCCGCCACCTCCGCGAAGCCCAGCGGGCGCGGACCCGTCACCTCGTGCACCAGGCCCGCGTGACCGTCCGCCGTCAGGGCCTCCACGACGACGTCCGCCAGGTCGTCCACGTCGATGAACGGCTCGGCCGTGTCCCCGGCCGGGAAGACGACCGCGCCCTCCGCGACCCCTTCCGCGAGCAGCCCCTCGGAGAAGTTCTGCGCGAAGAACGAGGCCCGTACGAGGGTGAGTTCGGCACCCGGGCCCTCCCCGGACCCGGCGGCCGCCTTCCGGAGGGCCTCCTCCGCCGCCAGGGCCATGGGCTCCCCGCGCCCCGAGAGCAGCGTGATCCGCCGCACCCCGTTCTCCGCGGCCAGCCGGCCGAACGCCTCCATCGCCCCGACCGCGCCGGGAGCGGCCAGGTCCGGGTAGTAGGCCACGTACGCGGCGTCCGCGCCCCGCAGTGCCGGGCCCCAGGTCGCCCGGTCCTCCCAGTCGAAGCGGGTCGTGCCGGTACGGGACCCGGCGCGGACCGTCACCCCGCGCGCCGCGAGCCGCTCGGCCACGCGCCGCCCGGTCTTGCCGGACGCGCTCGTCACCAGAACCGTCCGCGTGTTCCCTGCCGGTGCGTTCCCCGCCCGCGTGCTCTGCCTGCTCTGTGCCTGCGTGTTCTGCGTGTTCTCCGTCTGCGTCGTCATGCCCCAAGGCTCCCGCCCGGCGGCCCCCGGGCCCATGCCGCGCAGTCTCACGTCCCTACGCGTGCGTCTCACGCGTCCGCGCGGGGCCCGACCCGCTGAACTCGCCCTAGGCTTGCGGACCATGGACGCACTCGCCGGACTCCTCGACGGGCCCCGCGCCAAGGGCGCCTTCCTGCTCCGCATGATCATGGAGCCGCCGTGGTCCGTGCGCGTCGAGGACGGCGCCCCGCTCTGCCTGATGTGCGTCACCGGCGGCGAGGCCTGGGTCGTCCCCGGGACCGGCGCGCCCGTCCTGCTGAAGCCCGGGGACATCGCCGTCGTCCGGGGGCCCGAGCCGTACACCGTCGCCGACGCCCCCGGCACCCCGCCCCGCGCCCTGGCCGGGCCCGGGGGCGAGTGCACCAGCCTCGACGGGGAACCGCTCGACCAGAGCATGCGGCTCGGCGTCCGCACCTGGGGGAACGCCCCCGACGGCACCGCCACCGTGCTCGTCGGCACCTACCGGATGGACGGCGAGGTCGGCCGCCGGCTCCTCGACGCCCTGCCCGGCCTCCTCCACCTGCCCGCCGACACGTGGCACTGCCCCCTCATGCCCTTCCTCGAAGAGGAGGTCTCCCGCGACGAGCCGGGCCAGAGCGCCGTCCTCGACCGGGTCCTCGACCTGCTGCTCATCTCCGCCGTCCGCGCCTGGTTCTCCCGCCCCGGCGCCGAAGCCCCCGCCTGGTACCGGGCGATGGGCGACCCGGTGGTCGGCCGGGCGCTCCGGCTGCTCCAGAACGACCCCGCCCATCCCTGGACCGTCGCCTTGCTCGCCGCGAAGACGGGCGTGTCGCGGGCCGCGCTCGCCCGCCGGTTCACCGCCCTCGTCGGGGAGCCCCCGATGGCTTACCTCACCGGCTGGCGGCTCGCGCTCGCCGCCGATCTGCTGCGCGGGACGGACGCCACCGTCGAGTCCGTCGCCCGACAGGTCGGCTACAGCGGCGCGTTCGCCCTGAGCGCCGCCTTCAAGCGGGTACGGGGCCTCAGCCCGCAGGAGCACCGCGCCGGGGCGTGAAGCGCCGGGCGCCGGCCCGGCCCACGGCCCGCACCGGGGCCGTACACCCCGGGACCGCGCGGCTCAGGACACCGGCTCCAACCGCCACCACTGGAACGGGGAGTCGGTGTCCTCCCACTGCCGCACGTCCCCGCCGTCCTCCTCCGAGCCGTCCGCGACCTCCAGGAACAGCCCGCTGACGAAGCTCACCAGGGCCACGGTGCCCGGTGACTGGAGGTCCTGCTCGATGATCCACTCCTGCGCGCCGAAGTTGTTCGCCCGCCACTGCTGGATGCGCGCGCCGTTCTCCGTGGACGCGTTCGCGACGTCGAGCCGTTTGCCGCTGGCCGCGTTGACCAGGTGGTAGAGCCCGCCGCCGTTCGGCACGGGCGCGATGTGCCAGTGCTGCCCGGGAGTTCCGCTCTCGGCGCCCTGCTGCACCTTCGCCCCGGCGCGCGAGGACCCCTCGTACACCTCCAGGACCAGCCCGCTGGCCACGTTCCGCACCCGGTAGACGCCCTTCTCCACGGGCCCCGGCGCACCGCTCACCGTACCGACTCCTCACGCTCCACCCGACTGGCCCCACCGGCCGTCACCGACCCTACGCCCGGGGTACGACAACGGGCGCCGGAGCCGTCGGAACGGCTCCGGCGCCCGTCGGCGCCCCGAGCGGGGTCAGGCCCCGACGCTGAACTCCGCCGGGTCCGGGCCGAGGCGCCGGCCCTCGTCGAGGGCGGCGATCCCCGCCAGGTCCTCGTCGTCCAGCTCGAAGCCGAAGACGTCGATGTTCTCGGCGATCCGGGAGGGGGTGACCGACTTCGGGATCACCACGTTCCCCAGCTGGAGGTGCCAGCGCAGCACCACCTGGGCCGGGGTCCGGCCGTGCTTCTGCGCGATCGCGACGATCGCCGGGACCTCCAGGAGCCCCTTGCCCTGGCCGAGCGGCGACCACGCCTCGGTCGCGATGCCGTACCGGGCGTGCGCCTCGCGCGAGGCCTGCTGGGGAAGCTGCGGGTGCAGCTCGATCTGGTTGACGGCGGGCACGACCGACGTCTCGCCGATCAGCCGCTCCAGGTGCTCCGGGAGGAAGTTCGAGACGCCGATCGCCTTCGCGCGCCCGTCCGCGAGGATCTTCTCGAACGCCCGGTACGTGTCGACGTACGCGTCCTTCGCCGGGACCGGCCAGTGGATCAGGTACAGGTCGGCGTAATCGAGGCCCAGCTTGTCGAGGGAGGCGTCGAAGGCGCGCAGCGTCTTGTCGTAGCCCTGCTCGCTGTTCCACAGCTTGGTGGTGACGAACAGGTCCTCGCGGGCGATCCCGGACGCGGCGACGGCACGCCCCGTGCCCCGCTCGTTCTCGTAGATCGCGGCGGTGTCGATCGAGCGGTAGCCGGCCTCCAGGGCGGTCGCCACGGCCTTCTCCGCCTCGTCGTCCGGCACCTGCCAGACGCCGAAGCCCAGCTGCGGCATCGGCACGCCGTTGTTCAGGGTGACCTGGGGAACCTTGCTGTCCGTGCTCACGTGAGGCGAATCCTTACGTCGTGTGGTCGTACGGGGGTACTCCCAGCGTCAACGATCACGGGCCGTCCCGCATTCCACGACGGGCGTTCCGGTTCTCCGGCCCTGCGCCCCGCCGGCCCCGCCTCAGCCGTACAGCGCCGCGACCTCCGTCGCGTACGCCCGCTCGATCGCCCTCCGCTTCAGCTTCAGGGACGGGGTGAGCAGCCCGTGCTCCTCGCTGAAGGGGTGCGCCAGGATCCGGAAGGTGCGGATCGACTCGGCCTGCGAGACCAGGGTGTTCGCCGCGACCACGCCCCGCCGGATCTCCGTCTCCAGGGCCGGGTCCCGCACCAGCTCGGCCGGGGCGAGCGGCGGCCGCCCCTGGATCGCGAGCCAGTGCTCCACCGCCTCCTGGTCGAGCGTCACCAGGGCGGCGACGTACGGGCGGTCGTTGCCGACGACGATGCACTGGGCGATCAGCGGATGCGCCCGCACCCGCTCCTCCAGGGCCCCGGGGGAGACGCTCTTGCCGCCCGACGTCACCAGGATCTCCTTCTTCCGCCCGGTGATCGTCAGGTAGCCGTCCTCGTCGAGGCTGCCGATGTCCCCGGTGGCCAGCCAGCCGTCGTTGAGGACGGCCGCGGTCGACTCGGGGTCGTTGAGGTAGCCGGAGAAGACCTGGCCGCCGTGCAGCCACACCTCCCCGTCCTCCGCGATGTGCACCGTCGTGCCCGGCACCGGCTGCCCGACCGTGCCGTACTTGATCCGCTCCGGAGGGTTCCCCGTGGCGGCCGCCGAGGTCTCGGTGAGCCCGTACCCCTCGAAGACCGTGACCCCCGCCCCCGCGAAGAAGAGGCCCAGCCTGCGGTCCATCGCCGAACCGCCCGACATCGCGTGCCGGACCCGCCCGCCCAGGGCCCCGCGCACCTTCCCGTACACCGTCTTCTCGAAGAACTGGTGCTGCACCCGCAGCGCCGCCGACGGCCCCGGCCCGCGCCCGAACGCCTTCTGCTCCAGCGCCTCGGCGTACGCCACCGCCACCTCCACGGCCTTGTCGAAGGGGCCCGCCTTCCCCTCGGCCTCCGCCCGCCGCCGGGCCGCGTGGAAGACCTTCTCGAAGACGTACGGCACCGCCAGGACGAAGCTCGGCCGGAAGGCCGCCAGGTCGGGGAGCAGCTCGGCCGCCGCCATCACGGGCTGGTGCCCCAGCTTCACCCCGCCCCGGACCGCCGCCACCTCCACCATCCGCCCGAAGACGTGCGCCAGCGGCAGGAACAGCAGCGTCGAGACCTGCTCCCCGGTCCGGGAGCGGAACACCGACTCCCAGCGGCCCGTCACCATGTCCGTCTCGAACATCAGGTGCGAGTGGGTGATCACACAGCCCTTGGGGCGGCCGGTCGTCCCCGACGTGTAGATGACCGTCGCCACCGTCTCGGGGGTCACCGCCCGCCGGTGCCGGTGCACGACCTCCTCGTCGATGCCGGCCCCCGCCGCCGTCACCTCCTCCACCGCGCCCGCGTCCAGCTGCCACAGGCGCCGCAGCAGGGGCAGCCGGTCGATCACCGAGCCGATCGTCATGGCGTGGTCCTCGTGCTCCACCACGCACGCCGTCACCTCGGCGTCGTGCAGCATCCAGAGGACCTGGTCGGCGGAGGAGGTCGGATAGATCGGCACGGGCTGCGCGCCCAGCGTCCACAGGGCGAAGTCGAAGAGCGTCCACTCGTACCGGGTGCGGGCCATGATCGCGACCCGGTCGCCGAACCGCACCCCCTCCGCGACCAGCCCCTTCGCGAGGCCCAGGACCTCGTCCCGGAACCGGGCGGCCGTCACGTCCCGCCACTCCCCGTCCGGGCCCTTGCGGCCGAAGGCGATCCGGCCGGGATCGGCCAGGGCGTGCGCGAACACGGCGTCCGCCAGACCGCCGACCTGAGGCGCCGCCTCGACGGGCGGCACGGTGAACTCGCGCACTGACCTGCTCCTCGACGGCTCGATGGCTGGAAAAGCCCGTTGGTCGCTCTCCGTACGGCGCGGGTGACGGTACCCCACCCGACTACCCGGTGGGAGGACCTTCACCAAGCCGGGACATTCACCGTTCGCACAGGTCAGAATGGGTGGGGGAGTCAAGTCGGGGGCGCGGCGGGGGGATTGCGTACCGAGCGGTACGTCCGCCGGGCGCGAATCTCCACGGAATCTGTACGGGCCGCTCACGGCGGACCCCGCACGCGGGCCCGCCCGCACGGAACCGGCGGCTCCGTCAGCCGGGGCACCGGAGCCGGGGGCCGCTCCGTCAGCCGGGGCGTCGGGAGCCGGGGGCCGCTCCGTCAGCGAGGGCGGTGCAGCCGGTCGCCGCCCGCCAGGATCGCCTCCGCGAGCGCGTCGGCCGCCTCCTGCGCCTCCCCGCCCCGGCGCCCCCGCCGCAGCACGAAGCCCACCTCGCCCAGGTCCGGCAGCCCCGCCCGGGCCGGCACGGGCACGAGCCCCGGCGGCACCAGGCCCCGGGTGTGCGCCATCACCCCGAGCCCCGCGCGGGCCGCCGCCACGTTCGCGCTCAGGCTGGAGCTCGTACAGGCGATCCGCCACGCCCGGCCCTGCGCCTCCAACGCCTCCAGGGCCCGCGCCCGGGTGATCCCCGGCGGCGGGTACAGGATGAGCGGCACCGGCCTGTCCGGTTCCAGCCGCAGCCCCGGCGACCCGATCCAGATCAGCGAGTCCTCCCAGACGAGCCGGCCCCCGCCCTCCGTGCCCCGCCGCTTGGCCAGGATCAGATCGAGCCGGCCGGCCGCGAGCCGGGCCTGGAGCGTCCCCGAGAGCCCGACCGTCAGCTCCAGGTCGACCTCGGGGTGCTCGCGCCGGAAGGACTCCAGGATCTCCGGCAGCCGGGTCGTCACGAAGTCCTCCGACGCCCCGAACCGCAGCCGCCCGCGCAGCCGCGTCCCCCCGAAGAACGCCGCCGCCCGCTCGTGCGCCTGGAGGATCGTCCGCGCGAAGCCGAGCATCGCCTCGCCGTCCTCGGTCAGCTCCACGCGGTGCGTGTCCCGGCTGAAGAGCGGCCGCCCGGTCGCCTCCTCCAGGCGCCGCACGTGCTGGCTGACGGTCGACTGGCGCACCCCGAGCCGCTCCGCGGCCCGCGTGAAGCTCAGCGTCTGGGCCACGGCGAGGAAGGTGCGCAGCTGGGTCGGCTCGTACACGGGCCGAGGCTATCGCGATCCGTGATGACAGTCAGAGCGCTGTACGGGATTCCCGATCACCGGGCCGTGGAGCAGGATGGACGCACCCGTACCCGTCCGCGTATCCGTACCCCGCCCGCCGCAGTACGACAGACAGCAGTGGAGCCCATGACCTCCCGCACCACCGGCCGCGCCCTCCGTCTCCTCTCCCGGCTCCCGGTCGACGGGTACGTCCTGGCGCTGCTCGGCACGGTCGTCCTCGCCGCGCTCCTGCCCGCCTCCGGGACCGCCGCGACCGTCGTGGAAGGGGCGTCGACCGGGGCCGTGGCCCTCCTCTTCTTCCTCTACGGGGCCCGGCTCTCCACCCGCGAGGCGCTCGACGGCCTGCGGCACTGGCGGCTCCACCTCACCGTCCTCGGCTCCACCTTCCTGCTCTTTCCGCTCCTCGGCCTCGCCGCGCGCGGCCTCGTCCCCGCCGTGCTCACGCCCCAGCTCTACGCCGGGCTCCTCTTCCTCTGCCTGGTGCCCTCCACCATCCAGTCCTCCATCGCCTTCACCTCGATCGCCCGCGGCAACGTGCCCGCCGCGATCTGCGCCGGCTCGTTCTCCTCGCTCGCCGGCATCGTCCTGACCCCGCTGCTCGCGGCGCTGCTCCTCGGGGGCGGCGCGGGCGGCCTCTCCGCCGACGGGATCCTGCGGATCGTCCTCCAGCTCCTCGTGCCGTTCCTCGCGGGCCAGTTCCTGCGCCGCTGGGTCGGCGGCTTCCTGGTCCGCCACAAGAAGGTCCTCGGCCGGGTGGACCGGGGGTCGATCCTGCTCGTCGTCTACACCGCCTTCAGCCAGGGCATGGTCGCCGGCATCTGGCACCTGGTGACCCCCGCCCGGCTCGGCCTGCTGCTGGCCGTCGAGGCCGTCCTGCTCGCGGTGATGCTGACGGCGACCTGGTACGGGGCCGGGCGCCTCGGCTTCGACCGGGCCGACCGGATCGCGATCCAGTTCGCCGGCTCGAAGAAGAGCCTGGCGGCCGGCCTCCCGATGGCCAGCGTCCTCTTCGGCGCCCAGGCCTCCCTCGCCGTCCTCCCGCTGATGCTCTTCCACCAGATGCAGCTGATGGTCTGCGCGGTCATCGCGAAACGCCGCGCCCACGAGGGGGAGACGGACGGCCCGACCGCCCCGGGGGCTCCCGCCCACGAGGGCGAGCCGACCGCCTCGGAACCCCGCGCGCACGGCGGAGGGCCGGCCGGCCCGGAGGCCCCCGCCCACGACAACGAGCCGCCCGTCCCGGAGCCCCGCGCGCACCCCCGCCCCACGGAGCGGGTCCCGTAGGCCGGATCACACCCCCGCCCCACCCCCGATGATCATCGGGGCCGCTACGGTGCTTCCATGCCCGCACTCGATCCCGGCCGCACCGCACCCGTCCCCGTCGACCTGACGGAACGCACCGTCGCGCTGCCCCCCGCCCCCCGCCCCGGCACGGTCGCCCCCCTCTCCGCGATCACCCCGGGCGGCCCGGAGTGACCCCGCCGATACGGTACGGGGCCCGGCCCTGCTCCCTCGTCGTCTGCCGGGGCTGCTGCTGCGGCGACGCCCGCAAGAACCCCGGCACCGACCACGACGCCCAGCTCGCCCGGCTCCGCGCGGCCGCCGCGGCCTCCGGCGGCCGGCTGATCGTCCGTACCAGCGACTGCCTCGGGCCCTGCGCCCAGGCCAACATCGTCGTGGTGCAGCCCTCCACCGAGGGCCGGCGGCGCGGCGGACGGGCCGCGTGGGTCGGGTTCACCCTGGACGACGACTGCCTCGACGACATCCTCGCCTGGACCGAGGCCGGCGGCCCCGGCATCGCCCCGCCCCCGGCGACCCTGGCCCTCCAGCTGGTCGACCCGCCGAAGAACTGAACCGCGCGCGGCCCGTACGGAACCCGCGGGGCACGGACCCGGGCGGAGCCCGTGCCCCCCACCGGCCCTTGTCACGGTCGGCCAAGCGGTACGGGTGAATGTTGGTGGTTTACGTCACTGGTTACCCATCAGTCGCTGGCAAGACTGGGTGGTCCTGCCGGACGAACGAACCACCTAGGGGGACCCTGAGCATGACGGGCACTCGCATTGCCGCGCTCGGGCACTACCAGCCCGCCAAGGTGCTGACCAACCACGACCTCGCCGGACTCGTCGACACCGACGACGCGTGGATCACCAGCCGGGTCGGCATCCGCACCCGGCACGTGGCGGGCCCCGACGAGCCCGTGGACGAGCTCGCCGCGCATGCCGCCGGCAAGGCCCTGGCCGCCGCCGGCCTCGCCCCCGACGACGTCGACATGGTCCTCGTCGCCACCTCCACCGCGATCGACCGCTCGCCGAACACGGCAGCCCGCGTCGCCGCCCGCCTCGGCATGACCTCGCCCGCCACCCTCGACCTCAACGTGGTCTGCGCCGGCTTCACCCACGCCCTGGCCACCGCCGACCACGCCGTCCGGGCCGGCGGGGCCCGCCGCGTCCTGGTGATCGGCGCCGACAAGATGACCGACGTGACCGACTGGACGGACCGCACCACCTGCGTCCTCGTCGGCGACGGCGCGGGCGCCGCCATCGTCGAGGCCGTCGAGGAAGGGGCCGAGGGCGCCGGGGGCATCGGCCCCGTCCTGTGGGGCTCGGTCCCCGGGATGGGCCACGCCGTCCGCATCGAGGGCACCCCGCCCCGCTTCGCCCAGGAGGGCCAGAGCGTCTACCGCTGGGCGACCCAGCAGCTCCCCGCCCTCGCCCGCAAGGCCTGCGAGCGCTCCGGCGTCGCCCCCGAGGAGCTCGCGGGCGTCGTCCTCCACCAGGCCAACCTGCGCATCATCGAGCCGCTCGCCGCGAAGATCGGCGCCGTCAACGCCGTCGTGGCCCGCGACGTCGTCGACTCCGGCAACACCTCCGCCGCCTCGATCCCGCTGGCCCTGGCCAAGCTGGTCGAGCGCGGCGAGCTGCCCTCCGGCGCCCCGGTCCTGCTCTTCGGCTTCGGCGGCAACCTCTCGTACGCCGGTCAGGTGATCCGGGTCCCGTAGGGGGATCCCCCGGTCGGGGCGCGCGGCCCCGGCGCACGGCGGCGGAGGCCGGTCCGGAGGCTCCCCGGGGCCCGTGCCCCGTTCGGCGGAGCCCGGTGGCGGCGCGCCGGGGACGGGCCTAGCTTCGAACGCGGTGAGGGTCGTCCCTTCCGGCGGCGGAACCGCTCCCCGTCCGGGCCCTCGCGCGATCGGAGGAACGCCATGCGTGCGATACGCGTCGTCGTCTCCGCCGCCCTGCTCGGCGCCGCCGCCGTGACGACGGCGGGCCCGGCGGCCCTCGCGACCGAGGACGAGGGCACCGTCACGTCGTTCGGCTTCTCCGCCACCCCGGAGACGGTCGTCCCCGGCGACACCGTCACCCTCACGTCCGAGGGCTGCGAGGCGCCGTCCGTGACGGCGGCCTCCGGCGTGTTCGACACCGTGACCCTCGAAGAGGGCCGTCCGGGCACCGCGACCGTGGACTCCGACGCCAAGCCCGGCGCCCGGTACGAGATCACCTTCGACTGCGCGGGCGAACGCGGCACCACCAGCCTGACCGTCGCGGGAGACGGCGCCCGGGAACACGGCGACGGCGTCACCGACCCCGCCGACCCCGCTGCCCCTGCCGCCCCTGTCGAACCGGCTGATCCCGCCGTTCCCGTCGAACCCGCCGACCCCACCGACGCCGGAGGCACCGGCACCGGAGGCATCGGAGGGCACGACACCGGCGCCCAGAAGGGCGTGAAGGCCGGCTACGGGACCGCCGCCTCCGGCGCGGAGTCCGACGGGCTCGGCACGGCCGAGGTGGTGACGGGCGTCCTGCTCATCGTCGGCGCGCTCGGCTCCGCCGTCGTCCTGACCCGCCGCCGCACCGCCGACGGCCGCTTCTGACGGCCGGGCCCGAGGGAACCCGAAACGGCCCCTCCGTCCCGGTGTGACGAGGTCCGGGACGGAGGGGCGCCATACGAGCACGAGACCGCGCGGGCACCCGGCGGCCGTGGAGGAGAACGGACGTGGGGCGAGCGGACAGCACGGGCCGGCACGGCGCCTGGGGCGCCGTCGCCGTCGCCCTCCTCATGGGGGTGCACCTCGTGCGCGGCGGTACGGAGGAGCTGCGGGCGGCTGGACCGCCGCAGCCCCTCGCCGCGGCGGCCCCCGCCGCCCGCGCCGACGCCGCCTTCCTCGCCCCCGCCTCCGTACCCGACCCGCTGCCCGCCTCGCTCCCGACCCGGGTCCGCGTCCCGGCCGTCCGCATCGACGCGCCCGTCACGCCGGTCGGACTCGACGCCGACGGCTGGATCGAGGCCCCGCCGCCGGAGGACGACCGGTTCGCGGGCTGGTTCACCGGCGCGGTCACCCCCGGCGAGCGCGGCACCGCCGTCGTCGTCGGCCACGTCGACACCCCGGCCGGCCCGGCCGTCTTCTACGGCCTCGGCGCCGTGGACCGGGGCAGCCGCGTCGAGGTCGCGCGCCGCGACGGGCGGACCGCCGTCTTCACCGTGTACGGGGTCGAGGTCGTCCCCAAGGAGGGCTTCCCCGCCCGGCGGGTCTACGCCGACTCCGGCCGTCCCGAACTGCGCCTGATCACCTGCGGCGGCCCGTACACGGAGGAGGGCGGCTACGAGGGCAACGTGGTGGTCTCGGCCCGCCTCACCGAGGTCCGCTGACCCCGCTCCTCCCCGTGTACGTCCCCTCTTTGTCCTGTCCCGGGAAAAAGTCGGACGGATTCGCGCACGACTTCTTCCCAACCCGTGGGGCCGCTGCTACGTTCCCCCGAAAGCCGACGGAGAACCCGGCGACACCGCGTGCGGAACGGCACGGGGGAGAGGGAGGGGCGCGTGAGACGCATGACGGCACGACCCGCCAACCGGCACCAGGCACGCCTCCTCCGGCTGCTGCGCGACGAAGGCCCCAGCTCCCGCGCGCAGTTGGGCGACCGGATCGACCTCTCGCGCTCCAGGCTCGCCGTCGAGGTCGACCGGCTCCTGGAGACCGGGCTCGTCGTCGCCGACGGCCTCGCCGCCTCCCGGGGCGGCCGCCGCTCCCACAACGTCCGCCTCGCGCCCGGACTCCGCTTCCTCGGCGTCGACATCGGCGCCACCTCGATCGACGTCGCCGTCACCAACGCCGAACTGGAGGTCCTGGGACACCTCAACCACCCCATGGACGTCCGCGAGGGGCCCGTCGCCGTCTTCGAACAGGCCCTGTCGATGGCGGCGAAGCTCCGCTCCACGGGCCTCGCGGAGGGTTTCGACGGCGCCGGAATCGGCGTCCCCGGACCCGTCCGCTTCCCCGAGGGCGTCCCCGTCGCGCCGCCGATCATGCCCGGCTGGGACGGCTTCCCCGTACGGGAGGCGCTCAGTCAGGAACTCGGCTGCCCCGTCATGGTCGACAACGACGTGAACCTCATGGCCATGGGGGAGCGGCACGCCGGAGTCGCCCGCTCCGTCGACGACTTCCTCTGCGTCAAGATCGGCACGGGCATCGGCTGCGGCATCGTCGTCGGCGGCCGGGTCCACCGGGGCGCGACGGGCAGCGCCGGCGACATCGGGCACATCCAGGTCGAGCCGGACGGCCGCCCCTGCGCCTGCGGCAACCACGGCTGCCTGGAAGCCCACTTCGGCGGCGCCGCCCTCGCCCGCGACGCCGAGGACGCGGCGCGCGACGGCCGGTCCGAGGAGCTGGCCGCCCGGCTCGCGGCGGCCGGACACCTCACCGCCGTCGACGTCGCGGCGGCCGCCGCCGCGGGCGACGCCACCTCGCTCGCCCTCATCCGCGAGGGCGGCCGGCGGGTCGGGCAGGTCATCGCCGGACTCGTCAGCTTCTTCAACCCCGGTCTGGTGGTGATCGGGGGCGGTGTCACCGGCCTCGGCCACAACCTCCTCGCCAGTGTCCGCACCCAGGTCTACCGGCAGTCCCTGCCCCTGGCCACCGGCAACCTCCCCATCGTCCTCGGCGAACTCGGCCAGACCGCCGGCGTGACCGGCGCGACCCGCCTCATCAGCGACCACCTCTTCTCCCCGGCGTAACACCCGGGCCCCGCACCGCCCGAATCGCCGCACCGCCCGCACCGCCGCACCAGAGGGCGCCGCCCGCACCCGGCCGCCCGCACCCGGCCGCCCGTACCGGACCGGCCTTGCCCGGCCCGTCCGCCCCACCCGTACGTCCGTACGCCTCGATCCGACCCGCCCCGCCTCCCGCACGCCCCCACCCCCGCACCACGCGCTCCGCGCCCGGCCGTTCCGCCCACCGGGCCGCACCCACCCGTACGCCAGCCTCACCAGTGCGCCCACCCCCCACCCGTACGCCCCGCGCCCACCCGCATCCGCCGAGGGGAACTCCGCCATGGCCCCAGACCCCCGCCCGCCCCTGCTCACCATGTCCGGCATCACCAAGTCGTTCCCCGGCGTCCGCGCCCTCGACGGCGTCGACCTGGAGGTCGCGCCCGGCGAGGTCCACTGCCTCCTCGGCCAGAACGGCGCCGGGAAGTCCACCCTGATCAAGGTCCTCGCCGGCGCCCACCAGCCCGACGGCGGCCGCGTCGTCTGGAACGGCGAGCCCGTACGGCTCCGCTCCCCGAGCGCCGCCGTCCGCCTCGGCATCGCCACCCTCCACCAGGAGCTCGACCTGGTCGAAGGACTCTCCGTCGCGGAGAACGCCTACCTCGGACACGAGCCCGCCACCGCCGGGTTCGTCCGCGCCCGGGCCGCGCGGACCGCCACCGCCGCCCTCCTGAAACGCCTCGGTCACCCCGAGATCGACCCCGCCCGGCGCGTCGGCGGACTCTCCGCCGCCCAGCGGCAGATCGTCTCCATGGCCCGCGCGCTCTCCCACGACGTCCGCCTCATCGTCATGGACGAGCCCTCCGCCGCCCTCGACCCCGACGAGGTCGACAACCTCTTCCGGATCGTCGCCGACCTCACCGCCGACGGCGTCGCCGTCCTCTACATCTCCCACCGCCTGGAGGAGATCCGCCGGATCGGCGACCGCGTCACCGTCCTCAAGGACGGCCGGGCCGTCGCCCGCGGACTGCCCGCCGCGACCACCCCGACCCGCGAGGTCGTCGCCCTGATGACCGGCCGGGACGTCCCGTACGCCTTCCCGGACCGCCCCGGCCCCGATGAGGCGCCTGCCCCCGAGCCCGTCCTCACCGTCCAAGGCCTGGCCCGGCAGGGCGAGTTCGAGGCGTTCGACCTCGCCCTGCGTCCCGGCGAGATCGTCGGCCTCGCCGGACTCGTCGGCTCCGGCCGCTCCGAGATCCTGGAGACCGTCTACGGCGCGCGGCGGCCCACCGCCGGCCGGGTCCTCGTCGACGGGCGCCCCCTGCGCCCCGGCAGCGTCCCGGCCGCCGTCCGCGCCGGACTCGGCCTCGCCCCCGAGGAGCGCAAGGCCCAGGGCCTGCTCCTCCTCGAATCCGTCACCCGCAACGTCTCCGTCTCCTCCCTCGGCCGCTTCTCCCGCGCCGGCTGGATCGACCGCGCCGCCGAACGCGCCGCCGCCCGGACCGCCACCCGGGGGCTCTCCCTCCGCCCCGACCACCCCGAGGCCCCCGTCCGCACCCTCTCAGGCGGCAACCAGCAGAAGGCCGTCCTCGCCCGCTGGCTGCTCCGCGGCTGCCGCGTCCTCCTCCTCGACGAACCCACCCGGGGCGTCGACGTCGGCGCCCGCGCCGAGCTCTACGCCGTCGTCCGGCGCCTCGCCGACGAGGGCCTGGCCGTCCTCCTGGTCTCCAGCGAGGTGCCCGAGGTCCTCGGCCTCGCCGACCGCGTCCTGGTCCTGCGCGAGGGCCGGGTCGTCCACGAGGCGCCCGCCCGCGACCTCGACGAACACCGCGTACTCGACCTCGTGATGGAAGGGAGCCCGGCGGCATGACGCTCACCACCCCCGCCGACACGCCGCCCCGGGAAGGGCGCCGGCCGGCGCTCGGCCTCCGGCCCGACGTCCGCAACCTGTCCCTGCTCGGCGTGCTCGCCGCCCTGGTCCTCGTCGGCGGCCTCACCCGGCCCGCCGAGTTCCTGGCCGCCTCCAACCTGCAACTCGTCCTGACCCAGGCCTCCGTCATCGGCGTCGTCACCGTCGGCATGACCTTCGTCATCACCGGCGGCGGCATCGACCTCTCCGTCGGCGCGGTCGTCGCCCTCGCCTCCGTCTGGGCCACCACCCTCGCCACCCAGGAGTTCGGCTTCGCCGGCATCCTCTTCACGGCGGTCGTCGTCGGCCTCGGCTGCGGCCTGGTGAACGGCCTCCTCGTCGCGTACGGCGGGATGGTCCCCTTCATCGCCACCCTCGCGATGCTCGCCTCCGCCCGCGGCCTCGCCCTCCAGATCACCGAGGGCAGGACCCAGATCGTCACCGTCCCGTCCGTCCTCGACCTGGGTCTGCCCGACTCCTACCTCCTCGGGATCCCGCCGCTCGTCCTCGTCTTCGCGGCCGTCACCGCCGCCGGCTGGCTGCTGCTCAACCGCACCACCTTCGGCCGCCGCACCGTCGCCGTCGGCGGCAACCCCGAGGCCGCCCGGCTCGCCGGCATCGACGTGCGCCGCCAGCGCCTGCTGCTCTACCTGCTCTCCGGCCTGTGCTGCGGCATCGCCGCCTTCCTCCTGATCGTGCTCTCCGGCTCCGGCCAGAACACCAACGGCAACCTGTACGAGCTCGACGCCATCGCCGCCGCCATCATCGGCGGCACCCTCCTCAGCGGCGGCCGGGGCACCGTCGCAGGCTCCGTCCTCGGCGTCCTCGTCTTCACCACGATCACCAACCTCTTCGCCCTCAACAACCTCCAGAGCGACGTCCAGCAGATCGCCAAGGGCGCGATCATCGTCGCCGCCGTCCTGGTCCAGCACCGCACCGCCCGCGACCCCCACTGAGCACCCCCGCACCACCCCCCGGACAACCGCACCCGAAGGGACCCACCGCCATGCCCGCGACCAGCCGCAGACACCTCCTCCTCGGCGGCGCCGCCGTCTCCGCCGGCGTCCTGCTCACCGCCTGCACCAGCAACGAACCCAAGGGGCAGACCCCCGCCGGGAGCGCCGCCCCCGCCGCCGACGGCAAACCCGGCACCCCCGTCACCATCGGCTTCGCCGGCCCGCAGGCCGACCACGGCTGGCTCAACGCCATCAACGAGAACGCCAAGCGGCGCGCCGCGACGTACTCCGACGTCACCCTGGAGATCACCGAGGGCTCCAACGACACCGCCGCCCAGATCGGCCAGGTCCAGACCCTCGTCAACAAGAAGGTCGACGTCCTCGTCGTCCTCCCCGCCGACGGCAAGGCCCTCACCCAGGTCGGCCTCCAGGCCATGCGGGCCGGCATCCCCGTCGTCAACCTCGACCGGATCTTCGCCTCCCCGCAGGCCTACCGCTGCTGGATCGGCGGCGACAACTACGGCATGGGCCTCAACGCCGGCCGCTTCATCGGCGAGCGGCTCAAGGACAAGCCGGACGCCACCGTCGTCGAACTCGCCGGCATGGACGGCCTCGAACTCACCAAGCAGCGCACCCAGGGCTTCGACGACGCCCTCAAGAACTATCCCAACATCCGCAAGGTCGCCCGCCAGGCCGCCGACTTCACCGTCGAGTCGGGTCAGGCCAAGATGGCCCAACTGCTCCAGGCCCAGCCGAAGTTCGACGCCCTCTGGAACCACGACGACGACCAGGGAGTGGGCGCGCTCCGCGCCATCGCCCAGGCCGGCCGCAAGGACTTCCTCATGGTCGGCGGCGCCGGGGCCAAGTCCGCCATGGACGCCATCAAGGCCGACGACGGCGTCCTCAAGGCCACCGTCCTCTACCCGCCGACCATGGCCGCCTCCGCGATCGACCTCGCCCGCGCCCTCGGCCAGAAGAAGGGGATCGGCGGCATGTCCGAACTGGAGATCCCCGCCTCGATCACCCTCTACTCGGCCGTCGTCACCAAGGAGAACGTCGACGAGTACCTGCCCACCGGCTTCCACTGACCCCGCCGGCACCGGAGCACCCGCAGCGCACACCACGAGAGGGAGGAACCGCATGGAACGGGTCACGGAGAGCGGGGCCGCGCCACCGGCCCTCGGCATCGGCATGGTCGGTTACGCGTTCATGGGCGCCGCCCACTCCCAGGGCTGGCGCACCGCGGGCCGCGTCTTCGACCTGCCGCTGCGGCCCGTCCTCGCCGCCGTCGCCGGCCGCGACGCCGACGCCGTCCGGGCCGCCGCCCGCCGGCACGGCTGGGCCGCCGCAGAGACCGACTGGCGCGCCCTGATCGCCCGCGACGACGTCCAGCTCGTCGACATCTGCACCCCGGGCGACAGCCACGCGGAGATCGCGATCGCCGCCCTGGAGGCCGGCAAGCACGTGCTGTGCGAGAAGCCGCTCGCCAACTCGGTGGCCGAGGCCGAGGCGATGACGGCCGCCGCCGAGGCCGCCGCCGCCCGGGGCCGGATCGCCATGGTCGGCTTCAACTACCGCCGGGTGCCGGCCCTCGCGTACGCCCGGGGGCTCGTCGCCGAAGGCCGGCTCGGGGCCCTGCGGCACGTCCGCGTCACGTACCTCCAGGACTGGCTGGTCGACCCGGACTTCCCGCTGACCTGGCGCCTGGAGCGCGAGCACGCCGGGTCGGGGGCGCTCGGGGACCTGGGGGCGCACGCCGTCGACCTCGCCCAGTACCTGGCGGGGGAGCCGCTGGTCGGGGTGTCGGCGCTCACCGAGACCTTCGTGCGGGAGCGCCCGCTGCTCGCGGGGGCCGCCGCGGGCCTCTCCGCGGGGCCGGCGGGGGGGACCCGCGGGCGGGTCACGGTCGACGACGCGGCCCTGTTCACCGGGCGGCTCGCCTCCGGGGCGCTCGCCTCCTTCGAGGCGACCCGGATGGCCGCCGGACGCAAGAACGCGCTGCGCCTGGAGGTCAACGGGGAGCGCGGCTCGCTCGCCTTCGACCTGGAGCGGCTCAACGAACTCTCCTTCCACGACCACACCGAGCCCGCCGTCACGGCCGGCTTCCGCCGCGTCCTCGTCACCGAGCCCGGCCACCCCTACCTGGAGGGCTGGTGGCCGCCCGGCCACGCGCTCGGCTACGAGCACACCTTCGCCCACCAGGCCCGCGACCTGGTCCACGCCGTCGCCACCGGCACCGCCCCCGCGCCCTCCTTCGCCGACGGCCTCCAGGTCCAGCGGGTCCTGGCGGCGGTGGAGGAGAGCGCCCGCAACGCCGCCGTCTACACCCCCGTACTCCCCTCACTCCCCGTGTCCCCCGTGTCCCGCTAGGAGGCCAGGACCGTGCCACGACCCTTCACCCTCTTCACCGGCCAGTGGGCCGACCTGCCCCTGGAGGAGGTCTGCCGGCTCGCCCGCGACTTCGGCTACGACGGCCTCGAACTCGCCTGCTGGGGCGACCACTTCGAGGTGGACCGGGCCCTCGCCGACCCGGCGTACGTCAAGGGCCGGCGGGAACTGCTCGACGCGTACGGCCTGAAGTGCTGGGCGGTCTCCAACCACCTGGTGGGGCAGGCCGTCTGCGACGACCCGATCGACGAGCGCCACCGGGCGATCGTGCCCGCCCGGATCTGGGGCGACGGCGACGCCGAGGGGGTGCGGCGGCGGGCGGCCCGCGAGCTCGCGGACACCGCGCGGGCCGCGGCGGCGCTCGGCGTCGACACCGTCGTCGGCTTCACCGGCTCCTCCGTCTGGCACCTGGTGGCGATGTTCCCGCCGGTCCCCGAGCACATGGTCGAGCGCGGCTTCGAGGACTTCGCGGAGCGCTGGAACCCGATCCTGGACGTCTTCGACGCCGAGGGCGTCCGCTTCGCCCACGAGGTGCACCCCAGCGAGATCGCCTACGACTACTGGACCACCCTGCGGGCCCTGGAGGCGGTCGGCCGGCGCCCCGCCTTCGGCCTGAACTTCGACCCGAGCCACTTCGTGTGGCAGGACCTCGACCCGGTCGGCTTCCTGTGGGACTTCCGCGACCGGATCTACCACGTGGACTGCAAGGAGGCCCGCAAGCGCCTCGACGGGCGCAACGGACGGCTCGGCTCCCACCTGCCCTGGGGCGACCCCCGGCGCGGCTGGGACTTCGTCTCCGCCGGCCACGGCGACGTGCCCTGGGAGGACGTCTTCCGGATGCTCCGCTCGATCGGCTACGCCGGACCGGTCTCCGTGGAGTGGGAGGACGCGGGCATGGACCGGCTCACCGGCGCCCCCGAGGCCCTCGCCTTCCTCAGGCGGTACGACTTCGACCCGCCGGCCGCCTCCTTCGACGCGGCCTTCGGCACCGAGCCCTGACCCGCCCCGATCCGACCTGACGGACTCCCCCCGAAGCATTGGCCTGGACCGCGCGCGGTCGCCAAGGTGGCTCCCACGGAGCCGGCGTCGGGGGGCGTCGGGCTCCCCCTCTTCCTCCGTTCGGCCGTCCGCCCCACGCTCCGTAAGCCGAAAAACACCCGCCGCACACATGCCCGGACAATTCGGACCGGATCAAGCTCTCCGACCCCACCGCACCCCACTGACCACGGAAAACGCTGGTGAAAGGCGCCTCGAACCCCTGGTAGAGTTATCTCTGTCGCCGCGGGGGAAACCCCGAAACGACAACAACACCTGGTCCGGGTGGCGGAATGGCAGACGCGCTAGCTTGAGGTGCTAGTGCCCTTTATCGGGCGTGGGGGTTCAAGTCCCCCCTCGGACACAAGAAGAAGTGCCGGTCGATCTCGCATCGACCGGCACTTCCCGTATGCGCCCGCACTTCCGTGATCAGGCCTTCCCGCGATCAACCCTTCCGCGCCACCACCAGCCGGCACACCGGGCTGCCGTCCTCCCGGCGGCCCAGGGGCTCGACCGGGACGAGGGTGACGTCGAAGCCGGCCGTCTCCAGGCGGGTGCGGACGTCCGCGAGGCGGAAGGTGCGGTAGTACATGACGAAGGGCGGGCGCCGGAGCGCGTTCCTGACCCGCATCACCGTGTCGAAGCCCCACAGGGTCCAGTAGGCGCGCGAGCCGACGCGGGGCGGGGCCGGGAGGGGGAAGGCGAAGGTGCCGCCCGGCCGGAGCGAGGCGTGGACCCGGGCGAAGAGGGTGCCCTGCTCGTCCGGCAGGAAGTGGCCGAAGGCGCCGAAGCTGACCGCCAGGTCGAAGACCGGGCCGAAGGGCAGGGCCAGGGCGTCGGCGCGGACCAGGTCGGCCCCGGGGTGGGCGCGGCGCGCCTCGGCCAGCATGCCCGTACTGAAGTCGACCCCCGCGACCCGGCCCGCGCAGACCGCGCGGAGGACGCCGAGCCCGGCGCCGGTGCCGCAGCAGACGTCGAGGCCCGAGTCGAAGGGGCCCAGGGGTTCCAGGGTGCGGGTCACCGCGTCCAGGAGGCGGTCGGAGGTGCGGAAGGGGGTCGCGTCGAACCTGGCCGCGAGCAGGTCGTAGCCGTGCTCGACCGAGGAGAGGGCCTGGACGGTCAGTTCGCGGAGGCTGGGGCCCTGCGGAGAGAACATGGCCCCGACCCTATGCCGTGACGGTCCGTGCGCGTCAGAGCGCGCTGCGCACCGGGGGCCCCGACCAGGACGGCGCGATGCCCGTCAGCTGGCAGGTCAGCAGGTACAGGGGGATCGGCGGCGTGTAGGGCGAGGTGCCGTCGGGGTGGTGGATCAGCCGGGGCCGGCGGTCCGGGATCTCCGCGCCGGGCGCGTAGCAGGAGGGCAGCGGCCAGGTCAGGTCCAGGTCCGAGCCGGCCGGGACGAGCCACCACCACCAGTCGGAGTCGGCGTAGACGCAGCCGTTGGCGGGGAGTCGGGAGAGGACCTTGAAGCCGAAGCGGGCGGGGAGGCCGACGGCGTCGCGACCGAGGCCGGGGTGCAGGTCGGCGGGGACGGCGAGGCGGGTGGTGGCGTCCGGCCGCCGGGAGCCGGCGGGGTCCGCCGGGCCGGGGCCGCCACGGGAGGGGGTGCCCGGGGCGCGGAGGTCGTCCCGTTCGAGGCGCAGTTCCAGGGGGCGGCCGGCGGCCGGCACCAGGCCGAGCCCGGGGCGGCGGCGGGCCCGCGGCAGCATGCGGGTCGCCATCGACCTCAGCACGGTTCCCCCGTGCCGTGGGCCAGCTCGGCCCAGACGATCTGCGACGTGCCGTGCCCGGTGCGCTCGGCGCCCCACGCGCTGCACAGCGCGTCGACGATGATCAGCCCCCGGCCGCGCTCGTCCTCGCCGCAGTCGCGGATCCGCGGCCCCGCGGGACCGCCCTCGTCCCGCACCGCTATCCGCAGCTTCTCCTCGCCCTCGCGGAGCTCGCACACGAAACGGCCGCTGGCGGTGTGCACGACGGCGTTGGTGACCAGCTCGGAGACGATCAGGGAGACGGTGTCGCGTATCTCGGGTCCGCAGCCCCAGATGATGAGCCGTTCCTCCGCGAGGCGACGGGCCCGCGCGACCGACGCGGTGAGGGCCGGGAGCTCGAAGGCGAAGCGCCGCACGGCGCCGGTATCGGTCTGGGGCTGTGGGCGCTGGGCCATGACGCGGGGACTCATGAGACCTGAAGGCTGCGCGTTACCAGAAGCCACGACCGGTTCCTCACAACAGTGGGCAGGACTTGCCGTACGGCGCCGGCGCCGGGGCGCGGAGGCGCACGACGGCAGCGTGTACTGGTTCACCGGAACACTGTCCTCCTGAGTCGGACACTTGGCAAGTGGCACTCTGAAAATTGCAGAGTGCCGTGTTCTCTCTGGCCCGGCTTCGTGGCACACTCGTCCAAAACAGCGCGTCGGGGAGGTCTGGGAGTGAGCGAGCCGCGGTCCGCCCCCACGGTGGGACAGGTCGTCCTCGGAAAGCGGTTGCAGGACCTGCGCGAGCGGGCCGGCATGAAGCGGGAGGAGGCCGCGAAGATCCTCCGGGTGGCCCCGGCCACCGTCCGGCGGATGGAGACCGCCGAGGTCGCGCTGAAGATCCCCTACGTCCAGCTCCTGCTCAAGGAGTACGGGATCACGGACTCCGAGGCCGAGGGTTTCGTCGCCCTCGCGGAGGAGGCCAACCTCCCCGGCTGGTGGCAGCGGTTCCACGACGTGCTGCCCGGCTGGTTCTCCATGTACGTCAGCCTGGAGGGGGCCGCGAGCCTCATCCGGGCGTACGAGCCCCAGTTCGTTCCCGGTCTGCTCCAGACCGCGGAGTACGCCCGCGCCATTCTGCGCAGCGGGGCGGTCGGAGGCGGCAGCGACGCCGCCGGGGAAGAGGACACCGAGCGGCATGTAGCCCTGCGGATGGAGCGCCAGTCCCTGCTGCTCAGGGACGACGCCCCCAAGTTCTGGGTGATCATGGACGAGACGGTGTTCCGCCGACCGGTCGGCGACGGGCCCGAAGTGATGCGCGACCAGCTCGACCGGCTGCTCGAAGCGTCCGAGCTGCCGAACGTCACCCTGCAGATCGCGGAGTTCGCGTCCGGCCACCACCCCGGCACCTACGGACCGTTCGTCCTCTTCCGCTTCGCCGTGCCCGAACTCCCGGACATGGTCTACAGCGAGTACCTGACCGGCGCCGTCTACCTCGACGCGCGTCCCGAGGTGGCTTCCCACCTGGAGGTCATGGACCGCATGGCGGCTCAGGCCGCGACTGCACAACGCACGAAGGAGATTCTCCGGAATCTCCGCAAGGAGCTGTGAATGGATCGCATATACAACGGCATGCCCGCCGCGGAGCTCGGTGCCGAAGGATGGCACAAGCCCTGGAGCGGCGGGAACGGGGGCAACTGCGTGGAGGCCATGAAGCTGGCCGACGGCAGGGTCGCCGTGCGACAGTCCGCAGACCCTGAAGGACCCGCGCTCATCTACACCCACGGGGAGATCGAAGCCTTCATCCGGGGAGCGAAATCCGGTCAGGCCGACTTTCTGCTCACCTGACCCTTCCGTCCCACCCCTACCGTCGCGTAACTCTTGCTGTAGCGCCACCCGTTCACCCCGACCAGGAGAGCCGATGACCCAGGACCCCGCAGCCCCGCGGACCGAGATACGCATCGACACCAGCAAGCCGCACCCGGCACGCATGTACGACTGGTTCCTGGGCGGCAAGGACAACTACCCGGTCGACGAGGCGATGGCCCGCCAGCTCCTCACCGTCGACGCCCGGGGCCGGGACATGGCCCGCGTCAACCGGGCCTTCATGCACCGCGCCATCCGCTGGCTCAGCGCCCACGGCGTCCGCCAGTACCTGGACATCGGCACCGGCATCCCCACCGAGCCCAACCTGCACCAGATCGCGCAGGAGGCCGCGCCGGAGGCCCGCATCGTCTACTGCGACAACGACCCGATCGTGCTCGCGCACGCGGCCGCCCTGCTGCGCTCGACCCCCGAGGGGGCCACCGAGTACATCCAGGCGGACGCCCGCGAGCCCGAGGTCATCCTCGAAAGGGCCGGAAAGGTCCTTGACTTCGACCAGCCCATCGCGCTGTCGATGCTCGCCCTGCTGCACTTCGTCGGGGACGAGGACGGCGCGTACGAGCTGGTCTCCAAGATCGTCGACAAGCTCGCGCCGGGCAGCTACCTCGTCCTCTCCCACGTCACCGGGGACTTCAACCCCGAGGGGGCGGCGCAGGCGGCCGCCCTGTACAAGGCGCGCGGGCTGACCCTGCGGCCCCGCTCGCGCGACGAGCTGGCCGCGTTCTTCGACGGCCTGGAGTTCGTCGAGCCGGGCGTCTCGCTCACCGCCGAATGGCACCCGGAGCTGGGCGAGCCCGTCCCGGTCCAGGGCGACGAGCCCATCCCGGGCTGGGCCGGCGTGGCCCGCAAGCCCTGACCCCGCCCCTCACGAACGGCGCGGTGAGGCCCGCGGACCGGTGACACGGTCCGCGGGCCTCCGCCGTACGACCTCCCGGCGGCTCAGCCCCGCAGGTACGCGAGCCCCGGGTGCTCCGCCGTGTACGCCGCCACGAGCCGGCGGGCCACCGCGACCGAGTCCACCAGCGGGTGCAGCGCGAAGGCCTTGACCGCCGTCTCCCGCGAACCGCTCTCCGCCGCCGCCAGCACCTCCCGCTCCACCGCCTTCACGGCCGTCACCAGACCGACGGCGTGGTACGGCAGCGGGGCCGCGGCCACCGGCCGGGCGCCGTTCGCGTCGACCAGGCAGGGCACCTCGATCACCGCGTCCGCGTCGAGCACGGAGAGCGTCGTGCCGTTGCGCACGTTCAGGATCAGGGTCGTCCGCTCGTCGCGCGCGACCGCCCGCATGAGGGCGAGCGCCACCTTCTCGTACCCGCCCGACTCCAGGTCCTCCTCGTCGCGCTCCCCGACCCCGGCGGCCTCCCGGTTGGCCGCCATGTAGGTGGCCTCCCGGTCCGCGAGCGTCCGGTGCCAGGCGGCCAGGGCGGGGGTGTCGGGCCTGCCCATCTCCGCGTAGAAGGCGCCCTGTTGGTCGCGCAGGTACGCGCCGCGCGTCCGCCCGGCGGTCCGGTAGGCGTGCACGGCCTCCCGGTTGAAGTAGTAGTAGTGCAGGTACTCGTTGGGGATCGCGCCGAGCGAGCGCAGCCATTCGGGGCCGAAGAGCCGGCCCTCCTCGAAGGAGCCGAGTGCCTTCTCGTCGGCGAGCAGCCGGGGCAGCTCGTCCCGGCCGCCGACCCGCAACCCCCGCAGCCAGCCCAGGTGGTTGAGGCCCACGTAGTCGATCCAGGCCTCGTCCGGGTCCGCGCCCAGGATCCGGGCGACCCGGCGGCCCAGGCCCACGGGGGAGTCGCAGATGCCGACGACCCGGTCGCCGAGGACCCGGGACATCGCCTCCGTGACCAGGCCCGCCGGGTTGGTGAAGTTGATGACCCAGGCGTCCGGGGCGAGTTCCGCGACCCGCCGGGCGATGTGCGTCGCGACGGGCACGGTCCGCAGGCCGTACGCGATCCCGCCCGCCCCCACCGTCTCCTGCCCGAGCACCCCTTCGGCGAGCGCGATCCGCTCGTCCGCCGCCCTGCCCTCCAGACCGCCGACCCGGATCGCCGAGAACACGAAGTCCGCCCCGCACAGCGCCTCGTCCAGGTCCGTCGTCGCCGTCACCTCCGGCGCGTCCGGCACCCCCTCGGCCTGGTCCGCGAGGACCCGCGCGACGGCGGAGAGCCGCCCCCCGTCGAGGTCGTGCAGGGTGACCCGGGTGACCCGCCCCTCGGCGTGGTCGCCGAGCAGGGCGCCGTACACCAGCGGCACCCGGAATCCGCCGCCTCCGAGAATCGTCAGTTTCATGCCCGTACGCTACTCGGGCGCCCCGCACACGGACCGGGACCGGCCGGGGGACAATGGCGCCATGTCCCGACGCAAGACCCGCCCCCGCACCGCGCCCCGCACCGCCCCGGCCCCCGCCGCCCCCTCCGTCACCCCGGAGTCGCCCTGCCCCTGCGGCCTCGACGCGGCGTACGGCGCGTGCTGCGGCCGCTTCCACACGGGCACGGGCGGCACGGCACCCACCGCCGAACTGCTCATGCGCTCCCGCTACAGCGCCTTCGTCGTCCGCGACGAGTCCCATCTGCTGCGCACCTGGGCGCCGGAGACGCGACCGGCCGAGGTCGACTTCGACCCGGGGCTGCGCTGGACCGGCCTGGAGATCGGGGCGACCACCGAGGGCACGGCCTTCCACCAGCACGGCACGGTCACCTTCACGGCCCGCTACGTCCACGGCGGCACCCCGGGCACACTGCGCGAACACAGCCGCTTCGCCCGCCACGAGGGGGCGTGGGTGTACGTGGACGGGGACGTCGCCGAGTAGCCGCTCGCCGGGGGACCGGGCCCGGCGGATCTCAGCGGGCCCCCGCCACCGCGCGCGGCTCCGAGCGCGGGAGGCCGTTCGCCAGGTCCTCCGCGACGATCTTCTTCGCGATGGCGTCCGTCGCCACGCGCAGTTCGGGGCCGCTGGGGCGGCCGCGTTCCCGTTCGACGCGGTCGGTGAGCCAGGCTCCCCAGGCACGGGTGATGACGTCGGCCTCCCGGCGGCCCGCCGGGGTGTGGGAGAACAGGTTGCCGTCGCGGGTGAGGAAGCCCTCCTCGATCATCCGGTCGAAGACCGGCAGGAGCACCTCGGGCGGCACCCGCCGTCCGGCCGCGATCAGGCCGAGGCTCGCGTGCCCGACGGTCCGGGTGTACAGCTCGACCTGCATCACCGCCCACGCGCCCGCCACGTCGAGCCGGGTGTCGGACGCGTCGACGATCCGCCGGACCGTGTGCAGGTCGGTGCGGCGCAGGATCCGCCCGACGGACAGTTCCAGGAGCTTCGCGGAGTCCCCGGAGGTGGTGGGGGACGCGAAGCCCTCGCCCATGTCGGGGGCGGCGGCGCGCACCGAGTCCCGCAGCGCCACCTGCTTGAGGAAGAGCGCCACGACGAAGCCGACGGCGGCGACGGGCACGGTCCACAGGAAGACGGTGTGCAGGGTGTCGGCGTAGGCGTTCACGATCGGTTCCGCGACCGCGTCCGGCAGGCCGTGCACCCCGGCAGGGCTCTGCGCGGCCCGCCCCACGGCGGCCGGGTCGAGCCCGAGGCCCCCGGCGACGGCCGCGACCTCCCCGACCCCGGTCGTCAGGTTGGGCCCCAGGGAGTTGGCGTAGATCGTGCCGAAGACGGCCGTGCCGAAGGAGCTGCCGAGCGTACGGAAGAAGGTGACGCCGGAGGTGGCGGTGCCCAGGTCGGCGTAGTCGACGGTGTTCTGCACGGCGATGGTCAGGACCTGCATGCACAGGCCGATGCCGACGCCGAGGACGAACATGTAGAGCGACGCCAGCCAGGTGCTCGTGCCCGGCTCCATCAGGGAGAGCAGATAGAGGCCGACGCCCATCACCAGGCAGCCGACGATGGGGAAGACCCGGTAGTGGCCGGTCTTGCTGACCACGTTGCCGCTGAAGATCGAGGCGATCAGCAGGCCGACGACCATGGGCAGGGTGCGGATGCCGGAGACCGTCGCCGAGTCCCCGTCGACGTACTGGAGGTAGGTCGGCAGGAAGGTCATCGCGCCGAGCATGGCGAAGCCGACCACGAAGCTGAGCACGGAGCAGACCGTGAAGACCGGGTTCCCGAACAGGCGCATCGGCAGCATCGGTTCGGCCGCCCGGGTCTCCACCAGGCAGAACAGGACCAGGGCGACGATCCCGCCGACGAAGAGCCCGATGATGACGCCGGAGCCCCAGGCGTACTCGTTCCCGCCCCAGCTCGTGGCCAGGATCAGGGCGCTGGAGCCGACGGCGACGAGCGCGATGCCCGCGTAGTCGATGACCGGCTTGCTCGCCGAGCGGACGGAGGGGATCGTGCGGGCGGCGGCGATCACCACCAGGATCGCGATGGGGACGTTCACGTAGAACGCCCAGCGCCAGCTCAGGTGATCGGTGAACAGGCCGCCGAGGAGCGGGCCGATGACGGTGGAGACGCCGAACACGGCCCCGATCGCGCCCTGGTACTTGCCGCGCTCGCGCAGCGGGATCACGTCCGCGATGAGCGCCATCGAGGTGACCATCAGACCGCCGGCGCCGATGCCCTGGAGGCCGCGCCAGACGATCAGCAGCGTCATGTTGGTGGCGAGTCCGCAGAGGAACGAGCCGGTGATGAAGACGACCGCGGAGATCTGGAAGATCACCTTGCGGCCGAAGAGATCGCCGAACTTGCCGACCAGGACGGTCGCGACGGTCTCGGCGAGCAGGTACGAGGTGACCACCCACGACATGTGGGCGGCGCCGCCCAGGTCCGCCACGATCGTCGGCAGGGCGGTGCCGACGATCGTCTGGTCGAGGGCGGCGAGGAGGACGCCCAGCATGATCGTGCCGAAGACGATGTTGCGGCGGCGCCTGTCGAGGACGGGCGGCTCGGTGGCGGCCGGGGGCGCGGGCGCTGCGTCGCTGGTCGTGGTCACCCTCGCAGCGTCACACCGGCCCCGGACCCACGCATGCGGGGGACGGCCGGACAGGTGTCGCCCCGTCACGGCCCGCCGGGGCCGGGGCGCGAATCCGTCAGGACCCGTCGGGCCGGGGTGCGGACCCGTCACGGCCCGCCGGGGCCCGGTCGCGAATCCGTCAGGGAGTGACCGGCAGCTCGGGGTGGTGCTTCGCGAGGATCTTGTTGGCCCGCGCGAGCGCCGCGAGGGCGTGCTCGCGGTCGGCCCGGTCCTCCGCGCAGAGCGGCCCCCGGAACCGGTAGACCTCGCGCGCCGCGCAGTCCGCGTCGACCTCGGCCTGGAGGACGTGCAGCGGCAGACAGGCGCCGATCATCGCGGCCACGCGGTCGGGGATCGGGACGGGGACGAGGCGCGAGGGCGAGGTGATCACGGGTCAGTCCTAGTGGGTCCGGGAAGCGTACGGAAGAGTCTCTCCCCCATACGTACCGGATGGCGCTACGGGTTCGGTGACGGAGTCGTCGCGGGACTGCGACGGCCCGGGGCGCCGGTGGCGGACCGGGCGGCGGGCGGGGGAGCGGACCGGCCGCGAGGGGTGATCTTCCGGGGGACGTTCCCGCAGGTGCGGGGGCCGGCGCCGGCGCCGGGTTGCGCATCCTCTCTGCGTATCGAGCGTGCGTTCGGGGAGCGCACGGCCTGCTCCGGGGTGCCGCGCGTTGATCGAATCCCGAGGGGATGTGAAGGATCTCACTCCTCGGTCCGGAGTCTTTCGGGGCGGGCGGGGTATGTGCTGGCGCTCCCGCACCTGCCCCGCATCTGCTCCTGAAAACAACACGAACGGTCGTGCTAGCATTTTTTCACGCCCAGGACACCGCCCAGGCCACTGCCCAGGTCACCGAGGAGATCCGGCATGCACCCGATGGCTCCACTCGTCCGCACCTTCCTGAACGCCGCCGTCCGCGTCGCCCCCGGCCCGGCCGGCCGCCTGGCCTTCCACGTCTTCGTCCGCCCGCTCGGCCGTGCCCGGCCGAAACCCGAGGAGCGGGCGGTCATGGCCGCCGCCCGCGTCGGACGCCTCCGCCTCCGGAGCGGGGGAGACGCCCGGGGCAAGGAGGTCGTCACCTACGAGTGGGGCGACGGCCGCCGGCCCGTCCTGCTCGTCCACGGCTGGTCCTCGCGCGCCTCCCGCCTCGGCGCCCTCGCCGAAGCGCTGCTCGCGCGCGGCTACAGCCCGGTCGCCTTCGACGCGCCCGGCCACGGCGACTCCCCGGGCCGGGCGTCGAACATCGTCGAGTACCGGGAGATCATCCGGGAGCTGCACGCCCGGCACGGCGACTTCCACGCCGTCGTCGCCCACTCCTTCGGCGTCCTTGCCGCCCTCTTCGCCCTGCGGGACGGCGTGCGCACGGCCCGCTTCGCCGGCCTCGGCGCGGTCGGCTCCTTCGCGTTCCTCACGGCGGGCTTCCGGGAGCGCCTCGGCGTGGACGAGCGGGTGGTCCGTGCCCTGCGCGCCCACGTGGAACGCCGGATCGCGCCGGACGAGCCCGGCGTCTGGCACCGCTTCGAGGCCGACCACGAGCCCGAGGCGCTCGGCGCGCCCCTCCTGCTCCTCCACGACGAGGACGACGACATGGCGCCCCCGTCCCAGTCGCGCCTGCTCGTCCGCGCCCACGGCGACCGCGCCCGGCTCGTCGCCACCCGGGGCCTCGGCCACCGCCGCATCCTGAAGGACCCGGACGCCGTCGCCCGGGTCGTGGAGTTCGTGACGGCCCCGGCGGCCGAGCCGTCGGGGGAGCGGGTCGCCGCCGGCTGAACGGCGGCCGGGGTACGGGGGAGGGGCGGGGCTACGCGGCGGCGAGGGCCTCCCGGCCCCGGTCCGTGGCGGCGGCGCGCAGCCGCGCCGCGATGCCCCGCTCGGCGCGGCCGTACGCCTCGGGGGCGCCGAACAGCACCGAGTGCGCGTTGGCCGCCTCCATCAGGGCGATCACCTCGAAGGCCAGCTGCTCCACGTCCAGGTCCGCCACGAGCTCCCCGGCGGCGCGCGCCTCCGACAGGGTCTCCTCCATGTACGCGGTCCAGTCGTGGCGGGCCCGGGCGACGGCGTCGTGGACCGGGCCCGGACGGGCGTCGAACTCGGCGGAGACCGCGTAGAAGAAGCAGCCGCCCTCGAAGACCCGCTCCGCGGAGTACGCCAGCCAGTTCCCGCACAGCTCGCGCACCCGCACGGCCCCCGGCGGCACGTCCCGCAGCGGGGCGACCACCCGGTGGGAGAAGACGGAGACGGCGGCCCTGACGGTGGCGAGCTGAAGCTCCTCCTTGGAGCCGAAGAGGGCGAAGACGCCGCTCTTGCTCAGGCTCAGCTCGGTCGCGATCCGGCCCAGGGACAGCCCTTCGAGGCCTTCGACCGAGGCGATGTCCATCGTCCGGCCGAGCACGAGCCGCCGGGTCTGGTTGCCGCGCTCGACGCGCCCGTCCGTCTTCGTCCCCGTACCGCCGGTGCCGCCGCTCATGCCCCCATCGTACTGAACGCACGACCGTGCGGGATTATCGGCGAGGAGCCTTCAGGGCCCTTCGCCGAAGCCGCGCCGCTCCGCCGGGGCGAGCAGCAGCACCTCCAGGGCGCGCGCCGTCGCCCGCGCCTGAGCCAGGTACCAGTCGAGCCGCTCGTCGGTGATCAGCGCCGGGGTCCCCCGGAGCGCGAGCGCGAACCGCGCGTGCCCCGCCCGCTCCAGGACCGGCACGGCCACGGTCCGGACCCCGTGCGCCGACTCGCCGTCGTCGAGCGCGTACCCCGCCTCCCGTACGCGCTCCAACTCGGCCGCGAGCAGCGGCGGTTCGACGATGGTCCGCTCGGTGAACGCGTACAGCGGCGGCAGCGAGCGCGGCCCGCCCTCGCCCGCCCTCGGCCACGCGAGGAGCACCTTCCCGAGCGCCGTCGAGTGCAGCGGCCTGCGCAGACCCACCTTCGGGGTCACCGAGCCGCCCGCCACGATCACGACGTGCGGGCCGCTGCGCAGCGCCAGGTCGGCCGTCGCGCCCGTCCGCTCGGCCAGGTCGGACAGCTCGGGCGCGGCCAGGTGCAGCCCCCGCTGGTGGTACGCGAGGCGGCCCAGCTCCGTCATCGCCGGACCGAGCCGGTAGCGGGCCGTCCTGGCGTCCTGTTCGAGGAACCCCGCGCCGAGCAGCGTCCGGGCGAGCCGGTGCGCCGTGGAGGTGGAGAGCCCGAGCCGCCGCGCGAGGTCGGAGGCGCTCAGGTCGGGTCCGTTGTCGTGGAAACAGTGCAGCACGTCCAGCGCGCGGCGGACCGCCTGGGCGCCCGCCGGGGGTCGGACGATGCCGGCCTCGGTCGTCATAGGGTTCGCTCCCCGTGGGTGATCGGGCTCCCACGCTCCCACGTGGCGGGAGCCGAATCAGCGGCCCGGCCAGGTCGGAAACACTCCGTTCATACGCAATCCCACGTCGTGGCAAGCGTGTTGTGGGCGGTCCGGCTTCCGTGGCAAGGTTCCGGCCGACGCACCACCGCCGCGGTCGTGCCGAGCGGGAGGGAGTCGAGCCGGTGACGGACGGACGCCGTACGGTGCGCTGCGCGCCCGCCGCCTCCCCCGTGCCGCTCGGCCTCACCCGCCGCCACATCGACCTGGCCCGCGTCGCGGGCGCCACCTGTCGCCGACGCGGACGGCGGCCGGTACCGGCCGCCCCTGACGGCCGTCGCCGTCGCCGTCACCGGAACCGGCACCTCCGCCGGTACCGGCACGCCGTTCCGGTGAGGCCCCGGGTGCCTTCCGCCCCCCTCAGCGCCTCCGCAGCCTCCGCCGCCTTCGCGCGGAGCCCGTGAGGAACGTGGCCGAAAACCCCGCACCGGCGTCCGGCGCGCGCCGGAACCGCACCCCGCCACGACCGCCCCCGGGCCGGAACCGCCACGCGCCCCTCCGCACCCCGGCGCCGACCGCGCCACCCGCTTCGCCCACGCCCTCCCCGGCCTCTTCCGCGAGGGCGGCAACGTGCCCGCGCTGTGGGCCCGTTCCCGGGGCGAGCGCACCCGGTTCGTCGGACTCACCCGGATCGAGGAGCGGCAGGCGGTCCTCGTCGCCCCCGGCTCCCCGGTGCGCGGCGCCGCCGCCCTGCGCGGGCTGCGGCTCGCCGTCCCCCGCCACTCCGTGCCCATCGACTTCTGGCGCGCGATGGCCCTGCGCGGCTTCGAGGGGGCCCTCGCCTCGGCGGGCGCACCCTCCGCATCGGCCTGCGCCTCCACCTCATCGTCCGCGACACCGAGGACGAGGCCTGGGCCGCCGCCGACCGGCTCCTCGACGTCATCAGCGAGGCGACCTACGCCCGGCAGCCCGGCGAGCGGGCCGGGGAGGACGGCGTCGGCTGGCAGCGCCAGTTCCGCCGGCACGGCGGTCGTCGGCTCCACGGCCCAGGTGGTCGAACGCCTCCAGGAGTTCCAGGACCTGGGCGTCGACACCTTCATCCTCTCCGGCAACCCCCTCCTGGAGGAGGCCTATCGGGTGGCCGAAACGGTCCTGCCGGCCCTGGGGGTCACGCGCCGAGGTCGAGGACGCCCCACTCGGTGAGGGGCTCCTCCTGGACGTAGACCCTGCTTCCCCGGGCGACGACCCGACGGCGGCCGAGAGCGCCGCCGTCGGCCCGGGTGAGCAGGGCGGCGTCGGTCGGCTCGACGGAGGCCTCGGTGAGCTCTCCGTAGGCGATCCGGTCCCGCTCCTCGGCGTATCCGCCGAAGAAGGCGACCCGCCCTCCGTGGACGGCCACCGCCTTGGCGCCCCGTACGGTGTTGGTCCGCACCCGCACGGGCTCGCCGGGCCGGATCTCCAGGAGCGGGAAGTCGGTGTACGGGCAGGCCCAGGCGCTGGTGCCGGACACGTTCAGGGCGTAGCAGTCCATGATCCACCCGGCTCCGGGAACGTCCCCGGACGCCCACCGGATCTGTCCCGTCGCGCTCCAGCTGCGGATGCCCAGCGGGTTCTCGTCGAAGTGCCCGACCCACAGGTCGCCGGCCTCGTCCACGAGCAGGTGCTCGATCGCGTCCCCGACGGGGAAGGTCCAGGTCTCGCGGCCGAGCGCGTCGAAGACCTGCACCTGGCTCTTCTCGTCGCCCCGGCGGTCGCGGGACGAGGCGACGACGAACCCGCCGTCCGGCAGCCGGTCCAGTTTGGGCCACCGAGACCGTACGGCGCTCAGCTCGGTGGTCTCGACGGCACCGCCGTCGTGGACGGAGACGACCAGCGCGTCGAAGGGGTGGAGGTCACCGCCCGGCTCCGAGGCGCGCTCGGCGAGCAGCCAGTGCGCGGCGCCGAAGGCGTCGACGGTACTGGCCAGGACGTGGCGGTCGTGGTGTGCGCGGGGCAGACGGGCGTGGGGGACGAGGGCGATCTCGTGCACGGGCTCTCCTCGGTGGGCGGTCGCGGGGTTCGGTCGGGCGCTGCGGGGAGCGGGACCGGTGGCGCGCGAGCGCGGGAGAGCGGAGCGGGGCGCCTACGCGGCATGGCCCTTTCTGGTCGTCACGCGGTGATCCTCGCCCATGCGGTGCCACCTGACAAACCCTTTCGGCGCGCCGCATTGATCGAACGTTGATGGCTCGTTTACGACGCCCCGGCACCGTGTACGGCATGCAGACCGACACGAGCGTACTGACCGCACCGGAGCCCGACATGAGCTGGCAGGAGAACGCGCTGTGCGCCCAGGCCGGGCCGGAGTTCTTCTTCCCGGCGCCCGGCTCCTCCACCCGTGAGGCGAAGCAGCTGTGCGGGGCCTGCGAGGGACGGGTCGCCTGCCTGGAGTACGCCCTCGCGCACGACGAGCGGTTCGGCGTGTGGGGCGGGCTCTCGGAGAAGGAGCGGTTCCGGCTGAAGCGCAACCGGGGCTGAGCCCGCGCGGCGGACCGTACGACCGCCGCGCGTGGCTCGGCCGCCGGGCGGGTCTCAGCCCGCCGCGCGGGCCGCCAGCCGGGCCTTGCGGGCCGCGAGCTTCTCGTCGAACTTGCTCGCCTCGCAGTCCAGACCGTTCATGTACAGGCCCAGCTCCTCCTGGGCGCGCAACCCCTCCGGCCCCAGGCCGTCGATCTGGAGGACCTTGAGGAAGCGCAGCACGGGCTGGAGCACGTCGTCGTGGTGGATGCGCATGTTGTAGATCTCGCCGATCGCCATCTGCGCCGCCGCCCGCTCGAAGCCCGGCATGCCGTGGCCGGGCATCCGGAAGTTGACCACGACGTCCCGCACGGCCTGCATGGTCAGGTCCGGGGCGATCTCGAAGGCCGCGCCCAGCAGGTTGCGGTAGAAGACCATGTGCAGGTTCTCGTCGGTGGCGATGCGGGCGAGCATCCGGTCGCAGACCGGGTCGCCTGACTGGTGGCCGGTGTTGCGGTGCGAGATGCGGGTGGCCAACTCCTGGAAGGCGACGTACGCCACGGAGTGCAGCATCGAGTGCCGGTTGTCGGACTCGAAGCCCTCGCTCATGTGCGCCATCCGGAACTGCTCCAGCTTGTCCGGGTCCACGGCCCGCGAGGCGAGCAGGTAGTCGCGCATCACGATGCCGTGCCGGCCCTCCTCCGCGGTCCAGCGGTGCACCCAGGTGCCCCAGGCGCCGTCGCGGCCGAAGAGGGTGGCGATCTCGTGGTGGTAGCTCGGCAGGTTGTCCTCGGTGAGCAGGTTGACCACGAGGGCGATCTTCCCGATCTCGGTCACCTTGGACTGCTTCGGGTCCCAGGCCTCGCCGTCCTCGAAGAAGCCCGGGAAGTTCCGGCCGTCGGACCACGGCACGTACTCGTGCGGCATCCAGTCCTTGGTGACCTTCAGGTGCCGGTTGAGCTCCTTCTCCACGACCTCTTCCAGGGCGTAGAGCAACCGCGCGTCGGTCCACTCTGCCGAGCTGCCGAGGTGGGGGGAGGTGAGCGTCAAGGGGAACTCCTGGGGACGGAGGGGACGGACGGGGACGGAAGAACGCATACGGGCGTACCTACGGCTTCGTAGGTTACGAGACCGTAGGTTAAGGCTCCGTAAGGCGTCCACCAACCCCGTCCCGGACGTTGTCCGGTTACGTTCCGTTATGCTCCCTGCTCGGACGGGCGGTCGAGACGCAGGTCACGTCCGGATCGGCTGCCGCCGGACACCCAACCGACTACACGGCGCGATCGTCCGACGGCGCCGGGTGTACGGCCCCGGGGCGCCCCGCGGCAGCGGGCCCGCGGCCGTCAGGCCCTGCCCGCGGCCGCCTCCCGGACCTCCTCGGCGGACGTCGGCCGCAGTTCGCCGTCGAGCAGCAGCCAGCGGGTGATCCCGAGCGACTCCAGGAACGCCACGTCGTGGCTCGCCACGACCAGCGCCCCCTCGTAGGCGTCGAGCGCCGCCGTCAGCTTCCGCACCGACGCCATGTCCAGGTTGTTCGTCGGCTCGTCCAGCATCAGCAGCTGCGGGGCCGGCTCCGCCAGCAGCAGTGCCGCGAGCGTCGCCCGGAACCGCTCCCCGCCCGAGAGGGTGCCCACGGCCTGGTCGGCCCGCGCGCCCCGGAACAGGAACCGCGCCAGCCGGGCCCTGATCGCGTTCGCCGTCGCCGTGGGTGCGAAACGAGCCACGTTCTCCACGATGCTCAGGCCGTCGTCCAGGACGTCGAGCCGCTGCGGCAGGAAGCGCAGCGGCACCCGCGCGTCCACCTCGCCCGCCGACGGCTCCAGCTCCCCGGCGATCGTCCGGAGCAGCGTCGTCTTCCCGGCCCCGTTCCGCCCCACGAGGGCGATCCGCTCCGGACCGCGCAGCTCGAACGCGCCCTCGACGCGCGCCCCGTACCGCAGCTCCAGGTCCCGCAGGTGCAGCACCTCGCGGCCCGGCGGCACCGAGGTGCGCGGCAGCTCGACCCGGATCTCGTCGTCGTCCCGCACCGCCTCCACCGCCGCGTCCAGCCGCTCCCGCGCCTCCGAGAGGCGCTCGGCGTGGAGCGTGCGCTGCTTGCCGGCCGTGACCTGGGCGTTGCGCTTCTGGCTGTTGGCCACCAGCTTGGAGGCGACCTTGTTCTCGAAGCTCTTCTGCCCGTACCGCTTCCGGCGCGCCGACTTCGTCTGCGTGTCGGCCAGTTCCCGCTTCTGCCGCTGCACGTCGGCCTCGGCGACCCGCACCATCCGCTCCGCCGCCTCCTGTTCGGCGGCGAGCGCCGCCTCGTAGTCCGACCAGGAACCGCCGTACCAGGCGACCTCGCCGTCCCGCAGGTCGGCGATCTGGTCGACCCGCTCCAGGAGTTCGCGGTCGTGGCTGACCACGACCAGGACCCCCGACCACTTCTCCACCGCCTCGTAGAGGCGCGCGCGGGCGTGCAGGTCCAGGTTGTTGGTCGGCTCGTCGAGCAGCAGGACGTCGGGCCGGGCGAGCAGCAGCGCGGCGAGGCGCAGCAGCACGGACTCGCCGCCCGAGACCTCGCCGACGGTCCGGTCCAGGCCGATGCCGTCGAGCCCGAGCTGGTCGAGGGTGGCCCGGGCCCGCTCCTCGACGTCCCAGTCGTCGGCGAGGGCGGCGAAGTGCTCCTCGGCCGGATCGCCCGCCTCGATGGCGTGCAGGGCGGCCCGCTTCGCGTGGATGCCGAGGATCTCGTCCACCCGGCGCGAGGTGTCCAGGACCAGGTTCTGCGGGAGGTAGCCGAGCTCGCCCGTGACCCGGACCGTGCCGGAGGAGGGCGTCAGCTCGCCCGCGAGCAGCTTGAGGAGCGTGGACTTGCCGGAGCCGTTGAGCCCGACGAGCCCGGTGCGGCCGGGGCCGACCGCGAGCCGGAAGTCGTCGAAGACCTCGGTGCCGTCGGGCCAGGAGAAGGAGAGCGAGGAACAGGTGAGGAAAGTGGGGTGATGCGCCATGAAGGCCTCCGGTTGCGCGAGCGCGGGCGTGACGGGATGCAACGCGTGGAGACACCGGGGCGCGGGCTGTGGGAGAACGGCTCGTACGCCGAGGTCGAGAACGGCACACGCGGCACAGGGGGCACGCGCGGCGCGGTGTCTCGCAACCTCAGACGAGCAACGTCCTTCTCCGATCGGGTGACGACAAGGTCGATGACGACGATACGGGCCCGACCGGAAGGGCGGCAAACGATTTACGAGCGGGTCTTCTACGGAGGCGGGGGCATGGGGTACCGGCTGCGGGCTACGGGCGCTCGCGGAGCAGCTCCGTCAGGTCCTGCTCCCAGTCCAGGTACTGGTGCTCGCGTCCCTCCGGCACCAGGTGCTGCGAGCGCTCCAGGAAGCGGCGCAGCTCCGAGGTCCGGACGTGGACCATGGCCACCCCCTCCGGGGCGTGGAACTCGACCACGGTCCGGTCGTACCCGTACGGGCGCAGCCGCACGTCCCCGACGCCGGCCGGGCGCTCGACCCCCTGGACGAGCAGCTCGCGCGCGAAGGCCCAGGAGACCTCGACGCCCTCCAGGGTCGCGGGAGGGGGAAAGGCCATGCTGACGGCGTACGGATCCTCGCGGTCGTAGCGCAGGGTGGCGGGGACGGTCTCCATCCGGGGAGCGGATGCGACCAGACGGGCCTGGACGGCCTGCTCGATGACGGCGGACAAGACCGGCTCCTCTCGCGCGGGTTTCGGATCCTGTGCGTCTCCCCGACAGTGGGGCTCCTGACACCCGGGAAGACGAGTGTGACGGCCGGAACGTGCACTCCGGTTCCACGTGAGCTGCGTCACCGGGCCCACGGGCAGGGGCGTCCGGGCAGGTCGGAGCCCCTCGGACGCCCTCCGACTCTGGCCGGAAAATTCTCCGGCCGGGCCTTCCGGATGATGGTGGCGACATCGGGCGGAACCCGGGGCGCCAAGGGCGCGGGGGGCACCGAAGCCGCCGGGCGGGCCGGGGACGCACCCTGGACGGCGGACGGCCGGGGGCACTAGCTTCCGGCGCCATGACGTCCATGGGGAAGACGAGACGAACGATGTCGGCGGGACTGGTCGGGGCGGCGCTCGCGCTGACCCTGGCCGTCCCGGCGCGGGCCGGGGAGACCCCCACGGCCGCGCCGACCGACACGCGGCCCGTACCGGCGGCCGACGTACGGACCGTGCCGGCGGCCGGCCGGCACCACGGCCCCGCCCTCGGCTGGCGGCTCACGCCCACCGGCAGCGACGCCCGCTTCCGGGGGCTCGCGGCGGTCGACCGCCGCACCGCCTGGGCCGCGGGCTCCAAGGGCACGGTGCTGCGCACCACCGACGGCGGCCGGAGCTGGCGGAACGTCTCGCCGCCCGGCGCGGAGGGGCTGGAGTTCCGCGACGTGGAGGCCTTCGACGCGCGCCGGGCCGTCGTCCTCGCCATCGGGGAGGGGGAGGCCTCGCGGGTGCTGCGCACCGAGGACGGCGGCGCCACCTGGACCGAGTCCTTCCGCAACACCGACCCGCGCGCCTTCTACGACTGCATGACCTTCTTCGACCACCGCAACGGCCTCGCCCTGAGCGACCCGGTCGACGGGAAGTACCGCATCCTCTCGACCCGTGACGGCGGCCGGTCCTGGCGGGTCCTGCCGAACCGGGGGATGCCGGACGCGCTCCCCGGCGAGGCGGGCTTCGCGGCGAGCGGCCAGTGCCTGGTGTCGGCCGGGCCCCGGGACGTGTGGCTCGCCACCGGCGGCGCGGCCACCGCGCGCGTGCTGCACTCCGCCGACCGGGGCCTGACCTGGACCGCCACCGCCTCGCCGGTCCCGGCCGGAGACCCGGCCCGGGGCGTCTTCGGGCTCGCCTTCCGCGACCGCACGCACGGCATCGCGGTCGGCGGCGACTACCGGGCGGACCGGCCGTCCCCCGAGGCCGCCGCCGTCACCGCCGACGGGGGCCGCACCTGGCGTCCCTCGGCCGCGCCGCCGCCCTCCTACCGCTCGGGCGTCGCCTGGCTCCCGTACGGCAGGACGTCCGCGCTCGCCGTCGGCCCCACGGGCACCGACCTCACCACGGACGGCGGCCGCACCTGGCGCACGGTCGACACCGGCTCGTACGACACGGTCGACTGCACCCCGGACGGCGCCTGCTGGGCCTCCGGGGAACAGGGCCGCGTCGCCCGGCTGACACACCACCGGCCGGCCGGCCGCCCGTGAGCGGAGCCGGACGGTGACGGCCGCGGACGTGCCGGAAGGCGACCTCCGCCCGGGCATGCCCTCGGAGGTCGCCTTCCGGCAGGGGGCGGGCGGTGGCACGGTGCCTGTCTTCACCGTGCCACCGCCCGCCCGGCGCGGGGGTCGCCTACGCGTTCCGGGGCACGCCCGGGATGGCGAGCACCTGCTGGATCCGCTCCTCCACGGTCCCCGTGACCGTGTGCACCGGGACGCCGAGCGAGCCGATGATCTCCAGCATGAGCTCGTCCGACAGCACCCGGAAGTGCGCGCTGATCGGGTCGTGGCCCTCCGGCAGCGGCACCTCGTTCGGCACGAAGACGATGGCGTCGTAGCCCGCGCGCGCCTGCTGCCGGGCGAGGAGGCCGAGCTGGTCCACCACCTCTTCGACGACCTGGGTGCGGGGGGTGCGGACGCCCGCCGCGAGGGTGTCGGAGGGCTCGGGGTAGCGGCCGACGGCGAGCCGGACCTTGCTGTAGACCCACTCGTGGAGGACCGAACCGTCCGAGAGGAACCCCTTGGGGCGGGCGGCCTCGTCGACGGCGCGCTCGGTGTAGCGGCGGACCGCGAGCTGGACCAGCTCGGTCTCGTTGGACTCCTCCAGGGACTTGGGGTCGGTGCCGGCCGGGTCGCGCATGGCGCTTCCGTGGACGCGCTCCAGACCGGTGATCTTCTCCAGCTCGGTGGTGAGGGTCGTCTTGCCGTTTCCGTACGCGCCGACGAATGCGATTCTCACGTCTGCGTCTCCGTTTCGGGTTCTCGTGGTGTGGAGGAGGGGGGAGGGGGATGTGCGTGGGAGCGGTGGGGGCTCAGGCGGCGACGGGCTCGGCGTCGGCCAGGCGCTCCAGCTCGTCGCGGGTGTCGATCTGGGCGTACTCCTCCTCGGCCTTGGCGATGGCCTCCTCGATCGTCATCACGGTCGGGAAGTCGAAGATCTCGACGATCTTGGCCAGGCGCTCGGGGATGGTGCCGCCGACGATGTGGACGGGGATCTCCAGCTCTTCGAGCGTGTCGAGCAGCAGCTGCTCGGCGAGCTGGCGGAACTTCTCGTTCACCGGACGGTGGCCGTCCTCGACGATCGGGAACTCGATCGGCAGGTGCACGAACGCGTCGTAGTTGGCCTTGGTGTGCTGCCGGGCCGGAATGCCGATCTGCTTCATGACCTCGGCGTAGAAGCGGACCTCGTCGGTCATCGGGACGGTGTCCAGGTCGACGGAGTCGTTCGGGTTGATGCCGACCTTCACGCGGACGTTGGCGTACGACCACTCGTGGAGGGCGGAGCCGTCCGATATGTAGCCGTTCGGCAGGTGGCTCTCGGCGACGGCCCGGCCCTGGATCCGGCGGGTGATCAGCATGATCAGCTCGGCGCCGTTGCACTCCTCCAGGGTCTTGCCCGGGAGGGAGATCGGCAGGAGCTCGCGCATCGTGGGGGCGGAGGTGCGCGGGATGCCCGTCAGGTGGGCGATCGCCATGCTGGTGATGGTCTTCCCGACGGAGTAGGTGCCGGAGATGGACAGGTTCATTGCTGCTCCTCTGAGGTGACGGGACGGGCTGATCGGAATGTCCGGAGGGGGCGGCGCGGTCTGCGCACTTCGACCCGGCACGAACGTCGTCGGCCTGCCGGGGAGTCGTCTCCGCCGGCCCGTGGAAGAAGCATGGCAAGCCTCGCCCGGGCTGCCCAGACTCCACACTCAACAGCGTCGCCGGACCCATCACCACGGACGTGATGGGTCCCACCAACAGGCTTTGACCTGCGATGACGGTCCGGAAACGAGAGAGGCGGCGGGCCATCGGCCCGCCGCCGGCGGTTCACCTCACGTGCTCCGTGCCCACTGCCCGGTCAGGAGGACCGGTTCCCCGCGATCACGCGCCTGCGCTGCCGCGGTATGAGGACGGGCCGGCGTTCCACGAGCCCGCCGATCCGGGTGCTGAAGACGGTCGCGCCGTCCTGGAGACCGGTCACGACCTGCTGGCGCCGCCCGGAGGAGGTCTCCGCCTCGCCGGCGGTGATCCGGCACGGCCGGTCGAACTCGACGTACCGCGAGAAGGTGGTGTCGAACTCGATCGGTTCGACCCGTTCGGGCGCCGCGCAGGCCCGGAAGGCCTGGTCGGCCGCTTCGAGCAGCACCATGCCGGGGACGTGGTCGTGGGGGTGGTCGAAGAGGACCGGGTGGCCGGTGTCGGTCCGTAGCGTCCAGTCGCCGCCGGCGTGCGATCCCAGGGGCGTGGTGTCCTCCGCCAGCACCACGTCGCGGGGATCGGTACGGCCGACCAGTGACGGGTGCACCGGTGGGCCGGGAGGCAGGGCGCGGGCGAACGCCGCCCGGGCGTCCGCGTGTTCGCCGCGCAGACGGTCGTAGAGCGCGGGCGGGTAGGCGGTGTACCGCACGAAGGCGGTACCGAGGGTCCTTCCGTCGCGGGTGGCCCTGATCCGCGCGGTCAGCCGGGCGAGGCCGGAACCGCGGCGCGTGAAGGGCTCGTGCCGGACGTCCAGTTCGACGGTGGCGGGGTCGGCGCCGGTCGTTAAGAGGCCCGGCGTGACGTTGGTGACCAGCCGCTCCCAGCCCATGCGGTGGCCGGCGGGGACGCCGAGCCCCAGGGCACTGGTGACGGCGAGGACCTGCCGGACGCTCTCGGTGAACAGCAGGAGGGTGTAGCGGTCGGGGGAGGGGGTGTAGAAGGCGTGGTGACGGGGCCAGAGCACCGTCGCCGTGCAGGCGAGGTCGTCCACCGGGCGCCAGTCGGTGACGAACACCTCGTCCAGGTCGACCTTCCCGGCGTAACGTCTGACGCCGGGACCGGCGTCGGACGTGGAGGTGTGCGGCGTGCATGATCCTTGCGTGGTGAGCCGGTTCATCCGGGCTTCCTCCGATTCAGGACGACGCGAAGCATGAGCCGCACGGGGATGATCCGCACGGCTGCCGGTAACATAGAGAGTATTCTTTTTCTTGTCGAGGGTGGATCGACCACCGAAGGAGGCGTCCGTGTCGGCGGAGCTCACAGGCAAACGGGAGATCAAGCAGGAACGCGCAGCTCGCACGCGGGCTCAGATCGCGCGGGCCGCGGCCGAAGTCTTCGCCGAGAACGGTTTCGCGGGAGCGAGCGTCACCAAGATCACCCAGCGGGCCGGACTGACCCTCGGGGCGATGTACTTCCACTTCGAGAGCAAGGAGGCGCTGGCCCGCGAGATCGTGCGCAGCCAGCCCGAACGCGTGGCGCCCCTGCACGAGGCGGAGGGGCTGCAGCGCGCCGTGGACATCACCTTGACCTGGGCTCACCGGTTGCTCGATGATCCCTTCCTGCTGGCGGGCGCACGGCTCGTCATGGAGCAGGAGTCCTTCATCGACCCCGAGGAGAACTCGCACCGCCAGTGGACCGAGGTGATCGCCGACTCCCTCGTGCTGGCGCAGCGCGAGCGCGAGGTCCGGGCGGGCGTCGAGGTGGAGACGGTGTCGCGGCTGATCGTCAACGCCTGTACGGGAGCGCAGATGCACGCCCATCTGGAGAGCGGCCGCCAGGACCTGCCCCAGCGAGTGAGGGAGATCTGGAACGTGCTGCTGCCCGTCATCGCCACGCCGAGCGCTCTCAAGCGGCTCAGCCTCGACTCCTCGCGCTGGAGGGCCGCGTGAGCCCCGCCGGGGCCTTATCCGGCCCGAAATCCGGCCCGAAGGTCGTCGTCACCGGTGCGACCGGGGCGGTGGGCCGCCATGTGGCCCACCGCCTCGCCGCCGGCGGTACGCCCCCGACCCTGCTCGTACGCGATCCGGCCAAGGCCGCGGCCCTCGGCCTGCCGGGCGCGGGCCCGGCCGTGCACGGCGCCGCCGCCCCCGCCACCGTCGTGCGGGGCGACTACGCGGACACCGACCGGCTCCGTGCCGTCCTCGAGGGCGCCGACGCGCTGTTCGTCGTGACGGCGAACCCCCTGCGCCCCCGGGACGACGAGAACCTGCTCGCCGCCGCCCGCGCGGCCGGCGTGCGCCACGCGGTGAAGCTCTCCTGGCTCGGCGTCGCCGATCCGGGCGCCGACGACCTCGTCGCCGACTGGAACCGGGGCGCCGAGGACCGGCTGCGGAGCAGCGGCCTGACGTGGACCGTCCTCCGCATCCGTACGCCGATGTCCAACGCCCTGGCCTGGGCGCCGTCGGTCCGCGAGCGCGGCGTGGTGCGGGCCTTCGGGGGCGCGGCCCGCACGGGCTGCGTGGACCCCCGGGACGTGGCCGAGGTCGCGGCGCGGGCGCTGACGGATCCCGCGGGGCACGCCTCCGCGACGTACGCGCTGACGGGTCCGCAGCTCCTCTCGGCGCGCGAGCAGACCGCCGTACTGTCCGAGGTGCTCGGCGTGCGGATCGGGTTCGAGGAACTGACGGCCGAAGAGGCGCGCGCGGGCTGGAGCGCCCGGTACGGCGCCCGGATCGCCGACGCGCTCCTCGCCGCCGCCCGCCGGCGGGCCGACGGAGCGGCGGGCGGGGACGACGGCACGCTGGAGCGTCTCCTCGGGCGGACGCCCGGAACCTTTGCCGGGTGGGCGGCGGACCACGCGGAGCCGTTTCGCCCCGCATGCCGCCGCGCCCCGGAGGACACCCCTCGGGTCCCGTCCGGCGCGTCGGGGCCGGACGGACCCTAGGGCCTGTCCGGTTGTCCGGTTCTTTGCGGTTCGGCGGTCCGGTCTCCGGCGGTTCGGCGGTCCGGTCTCCGGCGGTTCGGGCCGAACCTCCGCGGATCGGTCCGGTATCCGGCGGATCAGTCCGGTTTCCCGCGGTCGTCGCCGGTGATGCCGGAGAGCACCAGTCCCCATATCGCGCCCAGCTGGTCGAAGGTCTCGCCGTCGCCGTCGGGCTCGGTCGACGCGGCCAGGCCCGAGATCAGGAGGCGGGCGAGCAGGGCTACGGAGTGGGGGTTCACACCGGAGCGCAACTCTCCTTCCTTGTGCGCCAGTTCGAGGAGCTCGTGGACGCGGGGCAGCCAGGAGTCGTTCCAGTGCCCGTCCTTCAGGGTGCGGTCCCGGCTGAGCCGGGCGGCGGCCCGTACGGTGGGCTCCTCCCGCAGCAGCCGGGTCAGGCCGTCGGTGACGCCGACGACCTGGCGGAGTCGTGGCGTGTCCTTGCCGGTGAAGCCCTCGGTGCCGTCACCGCCCCGGTCGCCGTCCCGGCCCTCGCCGGCCGTGACCACGGCCGTCACCATGGTCCGGGTGAGCGCGTGCCCGTGGGCGTGCACGGCATCGGCGAGGCTCATCTTGTTGGAGAAGTGGAAGGTCAGGGCACCCATGGTGACGCCTGCGGCCCGGCACACGCGCTGGAGTGACGTGCCGTCGAATCCGTGCTGCGACAACTCCTCGGCGGCGGCTTCGAGCAGTCGGCGTCGCGTCCGTTCTGCTCGCTCCTGGCTGGCCATGTGGAACCGACCCTTCAACGAATGATAGCGATCGCTATCATTTACTGATCGACTCCCGCATCGCAAGCCCGCGCGACGGCCGGTGTGCGACGCGTGGCCGAATCGGATCGTCCGCTTCCGGTAAAAAAAAACATAACGAGCCCTCGTTTTCTTTACAAGAAAAAATAGCGTTCTCTATGATGTGTGACAGCCCCGCGTCGGTCGGGGGTGTGTTGTCCACGGAGGGGGATGGTCGCGGTGACTGGTTCTGGATCTCCGGCTCTCGGGGTCGCGTTATCGGCGAGGACGCCTGCCGCCAGGCCGGCGGACCTGAAGTTCGCGGAGCTCGGCGACTTCCTCATGGCCCGGCGGGCCGAGGTCACGCCGGAGCAGGTCGGTCTGCCCGGCGGCGGGTCGCGGAGGCTGACCGGGCTGCGCCGTGAGGAGGTGGCCATGCTGGCGGGTATCGGGGCTTCCTGGTACGCCTGGATCGAGCAGGGGAGGGCCAAGAACGTCTCCCCCGAGATCCTCGCCGCCATCGCCCACGTCCTGCGACTGGACGAGGCGCAGTGCCTGTACGTGATGCGGCTGGCGGGTCACGCCGCGCCCCGCAGGCCCCGGGTCCCGGGGGAGGGGGAGCGGCGGCTGGACGCGCGGATCGTCGACGGGTTCCTGCCGAACCCCGCGTTCTTCCTCGACCGTTACGGGGACGTCGTGGCGGCCAACCGCTCGGCCGTGCGCCTCCTCGGCGTCGAGGGCGCGCGCCCCAACTACCTGGAGATGCTCTTCCTCGACACCCGCGCCAGGGCCCGCTTCCCGTGTTGGGAGCGGGACGCGGCGGAGGCGGTGGCGCAGTTCCGCACCCAGTGCGGCGAGTTCCTGGGCGATCCCCGGCTCGCCGCGCTGATCGACTACCTGTGCGAGCACAGCCCGGCCTTCGCCGCGCTGTGGGCCGAGCACCGCGTCAGCAGCGGTTCGAGTTACGAGCAGGTGGTGCGCCACCACGGCCTGGGGCAGCTCTCGTTGACCCGGGTCGGCCTCGAACTGCCGGTCCGCCCGGGGGTGCAGTTGATCCTGCTCAGCCCCCAGGACGGCAGCACGGCGGCCCGGTTGGCCGCCTGGGACCGCGAGGAGTCCCGGACCGCCGAGGTGGTCGCCGTCCCGGCGTGACCCGCCCGCCGGCGGCGCCGGTCAGTCGGTGGCCCGGGCCAGCAGCTCGCGGAGGGTGTCCTGTTCGTTCCGGGTCAGCCTGCCGATCGGCGAGTCGACTCCCAGCTGCCGGACGACGTCCTTGCGCAGCTTCGCCCCTTCGGGGGTGAGGTGCAGCAGCTTCGCCCGGCGGTCGGTGGGGTGCGGCCGTCGCTCCAGGAGGTCCATGGCCTCCAGGCGGTCGGCGACGAAGGTCGCGTTCGACGCCTCGCAGTGCATGCGCTGGGCCAGTTCGCGCAGGGTGCGCGGCTCCGGCAGTTCGCGCAGGGCGACGGCCTGGGCCGGCGTCAGGCCGAAACGGTCGGCCACCTGCCGGGTGTGCCGGTCGATCGCCTGTGCCAGGGCGTTGACCAGGCTGCACACCTCGCTGTCCGAGGGCGGCCGGGGGAGGGCGGGGGAGGGCGACATGTCGTCATGCTACCTGCCGGTTTCCCCCTCGACCCCCTACCCATCCCTGTCAACTCGAAATATTTGAACTCGGCCTGCGCTTGCGGGGGGCGTCGGCCAGGCTCTACCGTCGTGGCAGATTCTTCGAGTTCGCAATATGTGAGTTCGGGCAAGCTGTATGGCTCCCCGTGTCCTTCCCAGCCCCAGCCCCTGCCACAGCCCCATCCCTTCCGCTTCATCAAGAGAGGTACGGAGAACCATGACTTCGTCGGGTTCCGCAAGCCGCAAGGGCCTGATCCTCGCGGCACTCGCCTTAGCTCAGCTGATCATCGCGCTGGACTACAGCATCGTGTTCGTCGCGCTGCCCGACATCGGCAGCGGCGTCGGCTTCTCGGACCAGCAGCTGCAGTGGGTCATCGGCGCCTACGCCGTCGCCTTCGGCGGCTTCCTGCTCCTCGGCGGGCGCATGGCCGACCTGCTCGGCCGTCGGCGCATGTTCCTCACCGGCCTCGCGCTGTACGCCGTCGCGTCCGTGGCGGGCGGCCTCGCCGAGACGCCGGCCGTCCTCGTCGCCGCCCGCGCGGTGCAGGGCATCGGCGGCGCCTTCCTGGCCCCGGCCACCCTGTCGCTGCTCACCACCAACTTCGAGGAGGGCAAGGAGCGCAACAAGGCCCTCGGCGTCTGGGGTGCGACCGGCAGCAGCGGCATGGTCGTCGGTTCGCTGCTCGGCGGCGTCCTGACCCAGGCGTGGGGCTGGGCCGCCACCTTCTACGTCAACGTCCCGCTGGCCCTCGGCGTCGCCCTCCTCGGGCTCCGCGCCATCCCCGCCGACCTGCCGTCCGGCCCCCGCAAGGGCTTCGACCTGCCGGGCGGCATCACCGTCACCGGCGGTGCGCTGCTGCTCGTCTTCGGCCTCGTGCAGGGCCCTGAGTCCGGTTGGGCCTCGCCCACCATCCTGATCAGCTTCGCCGTCGCGATCGCGCTCATCGTCGCGTTCGTCGTCATCGAGTCCCGCACCGAGAACCCGCTGGTGCCGCTGCGGGTGTTCTCGTACAACAGCCTGCGCCTCGGCTCCATGATCACCTTCATGTTCATGGCGACCTTCGGTGCCAGCGCCTACTTCATCACGCTCGCCCTCCAGACCGTCCGCGGCTGGAACGCGCTCTCCACCGGCCTCGCCTTCGTGGTGCCGTGCGCCTGCATCCTGGTCGGCTCCATGATCGGCGGCAAGCTCACCACGGCGTACGGCGCCCGTGGCACCCTCGTCATCGGCCTGCTCGTCGGAGCGGTCGGTACGGCCCTGTTCGCCGCGTTCCTCGGCGCCGGGGCGACGTACCTCCAGATGATCCCCGGCATCGTGGTCTTCTCCCTCGCCCAGGGCGTCATCTGGACCGCCATGTTCTCGGCCGCGACCGCGGGCGTCGAGGGCGAACTCCAGGGGCTGGCCTCCGGCCTGGCCACCAGCGGCCAGCAGGTCGGTGCCGCCGTCGGCCTCGCCGTCCTCGTCGCGGTCTCCAACGGCGTCGCGGGCCCGGACCCCGACGGGGCGCGTCTCTCGGACGGCCTCCAGGCGGCCACGTACACCTCGGCCGGCCTCATCCTGCTCACCGTCCTGATCGCCCTGGGACTGCGCAAGCAGCGTGCGGCCGAGCCCGCCGAGCCCGTCGTGGAACCGGCCGCCCCGGCCGAGACCCCGGTGGCGGGCCGGGTCTGACCCGGTCCCCCACGGATCCACCGCACCCCCCGTCACATCCGGAGGCGTGGCACCGGTCCCCGTCGGACCGGCGCCACGCCTCCGGCCGGATTCCCACCCGCCGGATCCCCACCCACCAGCGAGGACCAGGACCTCATGCCGATCACCACGACGCAGCCCGTCGACCCCTCCTCCCCGGTGCCGCCCTCCCTGCGGCTCGGGAAGCACACGCTCACCGTCATTCCCGACGGGTCCGTCCAGCTGCACCCCCGGCGCTGGCTGCCCGAGTCCACCGCCGAGGACTGGACGGGCCGCAACGCCGACCTCCTCGACGCCCACGGCTTCATCGACGCACCCATCGGCGCGCTGCTCGTCGAGTACGAGGACAGCGCCCTGCTCCTCGACACCGGCTTCGGGCCGCACGACATCTCCGCCGCCGACACCATCGACACCATCGGCGCCCTCCGCGGCGGCGCCCTCCCCGAGGCCCTGGCCCGCACCGGCCGCACGCTCGCCGACATCGACACGGTCGCCTTCACGCACCTCCACGACGACCACGTCGGCTGGGCGTTCCGGGCCGGACCCGCCGGCCGGTTCCCCTTCTCCCGGGCCACGTTCGCCGCCTCCCGCGAGGAGTGGGCCGGCTGGTCCATGCCGCCGGAGGTCTCCGTCCCCGCCCGCGCGGTGGGGCACGGGGAGGAGGTCTTCCCCGGCGTCACCGCCTGGATCACCCCGGGCCACACCCGAGGCCACACCTCGTACGTCATCGACACCGGCGAGCGGCGTCTGATCGCCTTCGGCGACGTCTTCCACACGCCCGCGCAGTTCGCCCGCCCCGACTGGCCGGTGTCGATGGACGCGCTGCCCGACCAGGCCGTCCGGACCCGGCACGCGATGCTGCCGGAGCTGCTCCGCCCGGACACGCTCGCCTTCGGCATCCACTTCGGCCCCGGACAGCTGGGCCGGCTCGTGGACGGGGACGGAACCCCCCACTGGGAAGCCGTACAGAATTCGGAATTCTGAATTCCGGAGAAATGGCGGGGTGAATGACGGGGCGAGGGCCCGGCACGGAAATCCAGTGCCGGGCCCTCGCCCCGTCGTTTCCCGACCGTGCGCATGTGTTGGTGGCGGCAACAGCATCTCTGGTGATAGCGCCGGGGAAGCCGGTGACATTGCAGTCTGGGGCGCCGCTGAATTCACTGACATGATTCCGGACATGAGCCAGAACCCCGCGCGAGCCGCCTTCTTCGATGTGGACGGCACCCTGACGACATCGGCGGGGATGTTCCGATTCCTCGCCTACTACCTGGCGGCCACGGGCCGTCCCCGGCGCGAATACGACGAACGCATGCGGGAATTCAAGGCGATGACCGCGGTCGGCTGCCCCCGCGAGGCCACCAACCGCGCCTACTTCGCCCACCTCCAGGGCCTCGACGCCGGCGTCGTCGCCGACGTGGCCCGCGCCTGGTTCGCCGCCGAACTGGCCACCGGAGCCCATTACCACCGGCCGGCCCTGACGGAACTGCGGCGCCACCAGGAGCGGGGCGACCACGTCGTCCTCGTGTCCGGCTCCTTCCCGGCCCTCCTCGCCCCGCTCGCCGCCGACCTGGGCGTCGACGACGTCCGGTGCACCCGGCCGCGGATCGACCACGGCCGCTACACCGGCGCGCTCGACGGCCCGCCGATGATCGGCGCCGCCAAGAGCGACGCCGTCATGCACGTCACCATCCGGGCCGGCATCGACCCGGCCGACTGCACCGCCTACGGGGACCACGTCTCCGACCTGCCGATGCTGAACGCGGTCGGCACGGCGTACGTGGTCGGCGGCGACGCCGGGCTGCGCTCCGCGGCACGGCTCAGGGGCTGGCGGTTCCTGCCCGGCACCCCGCCGGCGCCCGAACCGCCGCTGCCCCACCGGGGCGCCGACCGCGCGGCCGCCTTTCCGCCGCGCACCCCGTTCTTCTCCACCCCGCGCGACCGCGGTCTCACGACCGCGCACACGACTGCCCGCTACGAAACCCGGGAGGGCGCATGACCGCCTGGTTCCTCGAAAGGATGCACGGCTTCGGTTCCGCCGACGCGATCGTCTTCGACGGCAGGACCTACAGCTATGCGGAACTGCTGGAATCGACCGCACAATGGCAGGAATTCCTCGACGAGAAAGGCGTACGGGCCGGCCAGGTCGTCGCCCTGGAAGGCCCCAGTGGAATCGAATCCTGCGCCGGACTGCTCGCCCTGGTGGCGCGCGGCGCCATCGTCGTCCCGATGACTCCGCTGCCCGACGCCAAACGAACCGAATTCCACGAGATCGCCGAAGTCGAGATCGCCGTCACCGTGGGCGGCGCTCCCGGCAAAGACGGCGGGGACGGCGGAGACGGCCACCTGCTCCGGCACACCGGCCGGACCGCCGACCACGAGCTGTACGGCGAGCTGCGCACGGCCCGCACCCCCGGCCTGGTGCTGTTCAGCTCGGGCACCACGGGCCGCAGCAAGGCCACCGTGCTCGACATGACCAAGGTGCTCGGCCGGTACGGCGAGGCACGCCGCCCCCTGCGGACCCTCGGCTTCCTCAACCTCGACCACATCGGCGGCATCAACACGCTGCTGCACACCCTCAGCCAGGGCGGCACGCTCGTCACCCTCGCCGACCGCACCCCCGACACGGTCTGCGCGGCCGTCGCCGCCCACCGCATCGAGGTCCTGCCGACCACCCCCACCTTCCTCAACATGCTGCTCATCTCGGGCGCCCACCGCGAGCACGACCTGAGCTCCCTGCGACTGGTCACCTACGGCACCGAACCCATGCCGCTCGGCGTCCTCCAGCGGCTCGACGCCGCCCTGCCGGGCGTACGCCTCAAGCAGACCTACGGCCTGTCGGAGCTGGGCATCCTGCCCACCAGGTCCCGCGACAACGACAGCCTCTGGGTCAAGCTCGGCGGCGAGGGCTTCGACTACCGGATCCGCGACGGCATCCTGTGGATCCGCTCCGACATGGCGATGCTCGGCTACCTGAACGCCCCCGCTCCCTTCGACGACGAGGGGTACTTCAACACGCAGGACGCGGTCGAGACCGACGGCGACTACGTGCGCATCCTCGGCCGCAAGTCCGAGATCATCAACGTGGCGGGGGAGAAGGTCTACCCGAGCGAGGTCGAGGACGTCCTCCTGGAGATGGACCTCATCGCCGACGCCACCGTCTCCGGCCGGCACAGCCACGTCACCGGGCAGGTCGTCCAGGCCACGGTCAAGCTCACCCGCCCCGCCGACCCCCGCGAGGTGGCCCGCCGCGTCCGCGAGCACTGCGGAGCGCGCCTCCAGCCCTACAAGGTGCCGCTCCTCGTCCAGGTCTCCCAGGACGACCAGCACTCCGAGCGCTTCAAGAAGATCCGGAGCGCGGCATGACCGACCTGCCCGGCGACCGGCCCGCGCCCGTCGCCGTCGTCAGCGGCGGCAGCCGGGGCCTCGGCAGGGTCCTGACCGAACGGCTCCTCGCCGAAGGCCGGCGCGTGGCCACCTTCAGCAGGAAGCCCAACGAGTTCACCGAGGCCACCGCGGAGAAGTACGGGGACGCCTTCCACTGGGCGGCCGTCGACCTCACCGACACCACCGCCGTCCGGGACTTCGCGCGCGACGTGGGACGGCGCTTCGGCAGCGTCGACCTGCTGGTCAACAACGCGGGCGTACTGCACCAGGAGCTGTTCCTCACCACCGCCCCGAAGCGCATGGACGAACTCGTCGCCGCCAACCTCCTCGCCCCGCTCCACCTGGCCCAGGTCTGCGCCCGCCTCATGATGCGCGCGGGCGACGGCACCATCGTCAACATCTCCTCCATCAACGCCATCCGCGGCTACCGGGGCGTCGCCGCCTACGCCGCCGCCAAGGCCGGCCTCGAAGGCGCGGGCCGGGCCCTCGCCCGCGAACTCGGCCCGCTGGGCATCAGGGTCAACACCCTCACCCCCGGCTTCTTCGACAGCGACATGACGGCGGAGGTCACCTCGAGCAACCGCATGAAGATCCAGCACCGCACCCCGCTGGGACGCCTCGGCACCGTGGACGAGATCGCCGACGCGGTCCTCTTCCTCGCCTCGCCCCGGGCGCGGTTCATCACCGGACAGACACTCGTCATCGACGGAGGCATCACATGCTGAACACGACACACACGGACACCCCCGGTCTGCAGGAGGCCATCACGCGCGAGATCGACGGGGTCCTGCTCAACGACGAGGGCGGCTCCACCTACTCCCTCGACGACTCGCTGCTCACCGCGGGGCTCAACTCCCTGCTCCTCGCCCAGCTGCTGCTCCAGCTGGAGACCGAACTCGGCGTGGACCCCTTCTCCGAGGATCGGTCGATCACCGACATCCGCACCGTCCGCGAGCTCATCGCCGCCTACGACGAGGCGATACGGACCCGGAAGGCCGGGGTGTGAGCGTGCGTACCGGCCGACAGATCCTGCTCAAGACCATCGACGACTACCTGGGCCCCGGCGAGACCCGCTTCTTCTCCCGCGGCTATCAGCGTGCCGAGTACGACGTCCGCGACGTCGTCGTCACCCCCGCCGACGCCCCCGACGCCGGGGTCCGCGCCACCGTCGACGTCGGGTACCCCGCGGACTGGTCCCGCAAGAAGGACGGCACCGACCTGCGGCCCCACCTCAGCACGGTCGACGCCCTCGTCCTCGCCGTCCAGCTCGCCGAGCTGCACCTCGCGCACGGCTACGGGCTCGACGCCGCCGCCCGCACCCGGATGCGGCTGCACAAGGTCGTCCTGCGCGCCGGCGGAGCCCCCCAGGAGGAGCTGCGGGACATCCCGCTCGCGGCCCGCCTGGTGAAGACCGCGGACCGGACCGGGCACCCCGACCGGTACCTGACCGTGCACGACTGCACCGTCGGCAACCTGAGGGTCCGCACCGAGATCGAGCACGAGATCGTCACCCGTGCCGTCGAGGAGGCCCGCCACGCCGACCTGGACCGGGCGCTGGGCCCCGGCGCGCACCGGTTCTGGGGAGAGGGGTTCAAGCGCCGGCACCACGCCATCAGCGACGTGCGCGTGGACATGGACGCCCTCGTGGCCCAGGCCGACGTGCACTTCGCCCCCGAGCCCGAGCCCGCCCGCGAGGGCATCGAGGGCGCCCACCAGTCGTCGCTCTCGCTCGTCGACGTCTTCGTGGTGAACCTCCAGCTCGTCCAGATCCTCATGTACGAGCTGGACAACGTCAGCCGGGCCGAGAGCAACACCCTGTGGATGATGCAGACGGTGCTCGAAGCCGCCCCCGAACCGGTGGAACTCCCCGACCACCCGGACCGCTCGCGCCTCGCCCGCGCCGAACTCACCGGCAAGCGGCTGCTGCCGCTGCGCGGCGGGATCTGGCGCAGCGTCGAGGTCAGGGCGGAACTGGCGGGCGTGGCGCTGCGCTGCGGCTTCGCCCACGAGCTGCCCCCCGAGGCGGCCGCCGCAGCGATCTGAGCGGGGTGCGCCGCCGCGGCCGCCACGGCCGCGGCGGCGCACGCCGTCCACCCGACCGCCCCCTCCCTCCCCTCCACGCCCCTTCCAGCAAAGGTCTCACGTCCATGGATCAGGCCCTGCTCGACTGGTTCCGCACCGACCCCGCCGAGTCCGTGCCGGAACCGGCCCCGCCCACCGCCCCGGAACCCCCGGTCCTCACCCCCGCGGCGTTCGCCGCCGCACCCCCCGGGCACCGCGGGCGACTCCTCGACGACTACCTCCGCCAGGAGATCGGCCGCGTCCTGGACTGCCCGGCCGAGGCGGTCGCCCGCGACCGCACGACGGCCGACCTGGGGATCGGCTCGATGACCGGACTCGAACTGCGCACGCGGATCGAGGCGACCCTCGGCGCCGCCCCCGAACTCGCCGTGATCCTGCGGGCGCGGAGCGTCCCGGAGCTCGCCGCCCACCTGGAGGACGTGCTCGCGTGAGGCTGTCACCCCCACCCCAGAGGGGCGCCGACCTGTGGCTGCTGCGCCAGCCCGAGCTCGGCGCCTGCACCGGGGTCCTCGACCTGGACGAACTCGACGCGACCGAACGCGCCCGGGCCGGCACCTGCCGCCGGGAGACGTGCCGCCTGCTCTACAGCTCCGCCCACATCGCGCTGCGCCGCCTGCTCGGCGCCTACCTCGGCACCGGGCCGACGGCCCTCCGCTTCGGCCGCGAGCCCTGCCCCTGCTGCGGCGAGCCGCACGGCAGGCCGGTCGTGGAGGCACCCGGGACGGACCTCCACTTCTCGCTCTCGCACGGGAACGGGATGGCGCTCATCGGGGTGTCGCCGCTGCCCATCGGCGTGGACGTCGAACGGATCCCCACCGGCGAGACCACCCGGGTCTGCTTCCCGGTCCTCCACCCCGACGAGCGCGCCGAGCTCGGACACGACGCCTCCGCCGTCGACACCGTCGCCTTCGGCCGGCTGTGGACGCGCAAGGAGGCGTACCTGAAGGGGATCGGCACGGGCCTCGCCCGCGGCCTGGCCGCCGACTACCTCGGCGCCGACGTCACCCGCCGCCCCGCCGACTGGACCGTCCTCGACGTCCCCTGCGGTCCCCGGCACCTCGCCGCCGCCGCGCTGCGGGGCCCCGGGCCCCCGGAGTCGCTGCGGGCGCACTGGCTCCCCATGGACCGGCTGTTCAAGGGCGCCACCCTGAGCCTCGACAAGCAGGACCTGTTCCTCGGCGAACTGGTCGGCTGATGCCGCTGCGCGAACTGAGCCCGCCCCGCGAGCCCGCCGCCCGCCCCGCCCTCACCCTGGTGCTGCTGCACCACGCGGGCGGCTCCTCGCGGGGCTTCGGGCCCCTCCTGCCGCACCTTCCCCGCGCCTGGCGGGTCCTCGGCGTCGACCTGCCCGGCCGGTTCCTCGACCGGGACGGCGCCCGGTGCCGTACCGCCGAGGAGGCCGTGGCGCACGTCCACCGGGAAGTCCGGGACGAACTCGCCGCCCCCTACGCCGTGTTCGGCCACAGCATGGGGGCGCTGCTCGCCTACGAGCTCGTCCGGCGCCTGGAGGACGAGGGGACCGGACCCGACTGGCTCGGCGTCTCCGGCAGCCTCGCCCCCCACCTCCGCCCCGCCCGCCGGGACCGGGTGCTGCGCCACGCCCGCCTCCCGACCGCCGGCCTCCCGGACGCCCTGGCCCACCGCGCCGCCCGGGCCGTACGGGAGGACCTGCGCCTGATCGACGGCTACACCCCCGCCCCGGGCCCGCCGCTGCGTGCCCCGCTCGCGGTGTTCGGCGGCACCGACGACCCGCTGGCCCCGGCGGCCCTGCTCGACGACTGGACGGCGTACGCGCGGCCCCCGGCCTCCTACCACCTGTGGCCGGGCGGCCACTTCTTCCTCTTCGACCACGCCGAGTCGGTCTGCGCGCGCATGGCGGAGGTCCCCGCCCTCTGAAGGAGAGGACGGGGACCCGGATGATCCGGACGCCGCGCGGGAGCTACTGCCGCGTGCCGGACGCGGCGGCCCGGGCGATCCGGTCGAGCAGCCGGTGGTGCTCCACGGCGTGCGCGAAGCCGGGGACGACCGAGGTCCCCTCCTCGATGTCGGTGCGCAGCTGGGCGTACGCGTGCGCGACGGCCTCGGCCGGCCCGTCGACCCCCGGCAGGCTCCGGTACCGCTCGGGCACCGGCAGGTCCCGGAGGGCCGAGTCGTCGCCGCGGGCGCCGGCGATCCCGAACTGCCCGAACTGCAGGTGGCCGGTGTCGCCCGTGATCACCAGGTCGCCCTCGGTGCCGTTGATCTCCCACCGCAGGTTGGTGCCGCGGCTGGAGCCGCCCCGGTAGTGCAGGGAGGCCACCGCGCCGCCCTCCAGCTCGCCGGAGACGGCGATCTGGTCCTCGGCGGTCATCGTCAGGGGCTCCCCGGTCTCGGCGACCCGCACCCGGGGCCGGCGCGTCGCCGTCGTGGCGCCGAGCGAGGCGAAGCCGCCCAGGCACATCGTCAGGGCGTCCAGCGTGTGCCCGAAGGGGATGGTCAGCAGGGTGGCGCCGTTGGCCCGGTCGGCCAGGTACGCGCTGCCGGCGCCGATGACCGGCCCCCAGCCGCCGCCCGACCCGACCAGGGTGGTGGACAGGACCTCGCCCACGTACCCGTCGGCGATCAGGTCGCGCACATAGCGCACGCCCGGCGCCGAACGGGCCTGGAGGCCCACGGCGGTCCGCGCCCCGTGCCGGTCGGCGAGCGCGGCCAGTTCCTCCGCCTCGGCCAGGTCGACGGCGAGCGGCCACTCGCTGAGGACGGTCTTGCCCGACTCCAGCGCCGGCGTGATCGTCTCGCGGTGCCGGGGGACCCGCACGGAGACCACGATCAGGTCGATGTCGTCGTGGGCGGCGAGTTCGGCGGGGTCGGTGAAGGCGAGCGGGACTCCGTACTTCTCGGCTGCGCGGGCCGCCGACTCGGGCGTGGAGGCGGTGAGTCCCCGCAGCTCGAAGCCGTCGACGGCCTGCAGGGCGGGCAGGTGCCCGCGCTGCCCCCAGCCGCCGTCGGCGCTGAGGCCGACGACGCCGACGCCGAGGGGCTTGAGGGGACCGGTGTTCGTACGCGTACTGGTGCGCTGTGTCATGGACGAGGGCATGACCTCATGTTCGGAGGGGCGCCCGGCACGGACAAGTGTGTGCCGGACCTCTTGCCACCACCAACAGTCAGACCGCGCTGCATCCCCCGTCGACGGGCACCGCGCCGCCGGTCACGAAGGACGCCCGGTCGCTGAGGAGCCAGGCCGCGGCCCGCGCCACCTCGGCGGGCTCGGCGAGTCGTTTCTGCACGGCCCTGGCGACGGCGGCCCGTTCGAGCGCCGGCACGGCCTCGATGGCCTGTTCCATGAGCTCGGTGCGCGTGGAGCCCACCATCAGGGCGTTGACCCGGACGCCGAGCGCCCCGTACTCGGCCGCCGCGGCCCGGGTCAGCCCGAGCACGGCGTGCTTGGCGGCCACGTAGGGGGAGATCGCCCCGGTGGCGAAGAGCCCTGCGGTACTGGAGGTGTTGACGATCGTGCCGCCCCCCTCCTGGCGGGACATCACGGGTAACTGCGCCTTGAGGCAGTTCCAGACCCCCCGCACGTTGACGTCCATGATCCGGTCGTAGACGGCGTCGTCCACCTCGTGCAGCGGGGTGCCGAGGGTGCCCCAGCCGGCGTTGTTGAAGGCTCCGTCGAGCGACCCGAAGGCGGAGAGCGCGTGGTCGACGATCCGGGTGACGTCCGCCGGGACCGTCACGTCTCCGACGACCGCCTCGGCCCGTCCGCCCTGTGCGTGTATCTCCGCGGCGAGCTTCTCCAGCGGTTCCGCCCGGCGCGCGGTCAGCACCACCGCCGCGCCCTCGTCCGCGAAGACCCGGGCGGCGGCCGCCCCGATCCCGCTCGAAGCCCCGGTGATCAGGACGGTCCGCCCGTCGAGAATTCCAGCACTGTGCTTCACTTCAGCCCCCCCATGACCGAATCAGCCTGCGCCGGATCGTACCCCCGCGCCCCTGTCCGGGAAGGCCGGATTCGGCCATGTGCGCGGTCGCGCGAGCGGCCGGGTTTCAGGAGGGCGGTCGCTCCCGGTACGCGGCGATCCCGTCGACCGTCCTGGTCGCGTGGAACTCCGTGATCCGGTACGCGCACACCCCCTCGGCGCTGAACGGGTCGGCCGCCGCGATCCTCTCGATCTCCGCGCGGTCGACCCCGGCGGCCAGGATCACCCCGCCGTCCCGGGGGTTCTTCCGGCCGGACGCGAGGAACACGCCGGCGGCGTACTGCGCGTCGAGCCACTCGACGTGCGCGTCGAGCAGCGCGTCCACCCGCTCGACGGGGGCGGTGTAGGTCAATTCCAGTACGAACATGATCGCCAGGCTACCGGCGCCGCGACCCCGGCCGGGCGTCCGTCCCGGCCCTCGGGACGCACGCCCGGCCGGTCGTAGGCTGGCCCGCATCATGACGATCATCGAGATTCCGGCGGGCTGGCCCGCCGACGAGACCACCGCCCTCGCCGTCCAGCGGGAGCTGAGGGCGCGCCTCGTACGGGACGAGGAGGGGCCGCCGGCCGGCGAGGGGCACGTCACGGGGCTCGACGTGGCCTACGACGACGAGCGGGACCTCGTCGCCGCCGCGGCCGTCGTGCTCGACGCGCGCACCCTGGAGGTCGTGGAGGAGGCGACGGCGGTCGGCCGGATCTCGTTCCCGTACGTCCCCGGTCTCCTCGCCTTCCGGGAGATCCCGACCGTGCTCGCCGCGCTCGACTCCCTGACCGCCGACCCCGGCCTCCTGGTCTGCGACGGCTACGGCCTCGCCCACCCGCGCCGCTTCGGCCTCGCCAGCCACCTCGGCGTGCTCACCGGACGCCCGTCCGTCGGCGTCGCCAAGAACCCCTTCGCCTTCGCGTACGAGGAGCCGGGACCCGCGCGCGGCGACACGTCCCCGCTGCTCGCCGACGGGGAGGAGGTGGGGCGGGCCGTCCGCACCCGGGCCGGGGTCAAGCCGGTCTTCGTCTCCGTCGGACACCGGGTCTCCCTCGCCGGCGCCTGCGCCCACACCCTCCGCCTCACCCCGCGCTACCGCCTCCCGGAGACCACCCGCCACGCCGACTCCCTCTGCCGCCGCGCCCTGAAGGACGCGCTCGGGGAGCACGCGAGCCCGCCGGGGGCGCCCGGGGCCTTCTGAGTACGCGTACGGATACCGGATCCCCGGACCGCCCGGCAGGGTGGGGCCATGACGACTCCTCCTCCCGTTCCGCCGCGCGCCGCCCCGCGCGGCCCGAGTCCGATCCCCGCCGCCACCGGGGGCCGCGCATGATCGGGCGGCTGCGGTGCGTCGTCCTCGACTGCCCCGACGCGTACGAACTCGCCCTGTTCTACCAGCGGTTGGTCGGCGGTGTGGTCGACGCCCCCGACCCCCGGTGGACCGTCGGCGAGGGCTGTGTCGTGCTGCGCGGCGACGGCGGCCCGGTCCTGGCCTTCCAGAGCGTCCCCGGCCACCGGTCGCCCGCCTGGGGCGCGCCCGAGCAGCAGTTCCACTTCGACGTGCGGGTCGACGACCTGGCCGCCGCCGACGAGGCCGTCCTCGCGCTCGGAGCCGTACCGCTGGACGACGGGGGAGGCGACCCGGCCCGACGCGTCTACGCGGACCCGGCCGGGCATCCCTTCCGGCTCGTACGGCCCTGATCCGGTGGACCGGGGCCCGATCCGCCAAGCCCTGCCTACCCCCGGTGCGCCACCCGGAAGCGGATGCCCGCCTCGCGCAGCCGGGCGGTGAGGGCGTCGCCCATGGCGGCCGCCGTCGTCACCTGGCCCGCGGTCTTCGGCAGCGGGTCGAAGGCGAGGCAGAGGGCCGACTCGGCGAGCATCTTGGCCGTCTCGTCGTACCCCGGGTCGCCGCCCGACACCTCGGTGAAGACCCGCCGCCCGCCGCCCTCGCCCACGAACCGCACGGAGAACCAGCTGCGGGCGCGCCGCTCGGCCGACGGGCCCTCCCCGGCGCTGTAACGCCCCATCAGCCAGCTCCGTACGGGAGGGAGTTGGGCCGCCGCCACGCCCGCGCCGACGGCGGCCGCGCCGCCGAGCGCCATCGGGAGCGTCTTCACGGAGGCGTAGTGCCGGTAGCGGAAGTCCGGCCCGTACCGGTCGAGGGCCGCCGCCGAGCGCGCCACGACCTGCGGGTCGAGCGTCGGCAGCGGCAGCGCCCACGTGCCCGTCTCCCGGCTGAACCGGGGGCCGCCGAGCGGGGCGCGCGACCGGCGGCCCACCAACCGGGGCTCGTGCAGGCGCCGTTCGCGCGCGGCCCGCAGGACCTCCCGGCCCCGGCCGAGCGCGGTCAGCGCGGAGGCGAACGTGCCGCCGGAGAACGCGGCCCCGGCCCGTACGAAACCGTCCACCCGCAGCGGCACGCCCTCCGGGAGCTGCCCCACGGTGAAGTGCACGCCCAGGTCGTGCGGGATCGAGTCGAAGCCGCAGGCGTGCACGATCCGGGCGCCGGTCTCCCGGGCGCGCGCGTCGTGCCGCACGTACATCAGGTCCACGAACTCGGCCTCGCCCGTCAGGTCCAGGTAGTCCGTGCCGGCCTCCGCGCAGGCGGCGACGAGCCCCTCGCCGTACCAGACGTACGGTCCGACCGTCGTCGCCACCACCCGCGCGGATTCGGCCAGTTCGCGCAGCGAGTCCGGGTCGGCGGAGTCCGCCACGACCAGCGGGAGGCCCGCCAGGTGCGGCCGGCCCGAGGCCAGCCGGTCCCGCAGCGCCTCCAGCCTGCCGAGACTGCGTCCCCCCAGTGCCCAGCGGCACCCGGCGGGGGCGTGCTCGGCCAGGTACTCCGCGGTCAGTTCGCCCACGAACCCGGTGGCCCCGAAGAGGACCACGTCGTACGGCCTGTCCCCGCGCTCCGGGTCCGCGCCCGCCCCGTTCGCCACGCCCGCCCCTGTGTCCATGCAGCCCCTCGCTTCGGCCGGACCGCGCCGCCGTGCGCGGTCGTCGTCGGCGGAGGATAGCGGAAGACCACCTCCGGATCTCCCGGGCCCTCGGGCGAAGGCGTCTCCCCGAATTTTCCAAGCGCTTGCTCGGCCGGGGGGCTTGTGCCGAGTGGAACACGTTCCTAGCATCTCTGGTGTTACATCATTGGTGTCACACACTTCCGGGGGTTCGATGAGCACGACGCACGCCGCCCGCAACGGCCCCCTGACCGGGGTCCGCGTGGTGGAACTGGCCGGCATCGGCCCCGGCCCCTTCGCCGCCATGCTCCTCGCCGACCTCGGCGCGGACGTCGTGCGGGTCGACCGGCCCGGCGGCCCGGGGCTCGGCATCGACCCCGCCCGCGACCTCACCAACCGCAACAAACGCTCGGTCCTCGTGGACCTCAAGGCGGCCGACGGCCCCGCGACCGTCCTCGACCTGGTCGAGCGCGCGGACGTCCTGATCGAGGGCTACCGGCCCGGTGTCGCCGAGCGCCTCGGCATCGGCCCGGACGCCTGCCTCGCCCGCAACCCGCACCTGGTCTACGGCCGGATGACCGGCTGGGGCCAGGACGGACCGCTCGCCCCCACCGCCGGCCACGACATCGGCTACATCGCGATCACCGGCGCCCTCGGCATGATCGGCCCGGACCCGGAGGGTCCGCCGACGATCCCGGCCAACCTGCTCGGGGACTACGCCGGCGGCTCGCTCTACCTGGTCATCGGCGTCCTCGCCGCCCTCCAGCACGCCCGCGCCCACGGCGAGGGCCAGGTCGTGGACGCCGCGATCGTGGACGGCACCGCCCACCTCACCACCATGATCCGGGGCATGCTGGCCGCCGGGAGCTGGCAGGACCGGCGCGGCACCAACCTCCTCGACGGCGGCTGCCCCTTCTACGGGGTGTACGCGACCTCCGACGGCGGTCACATGGCGGTCGGCGCCCTGGAGGAGCGGTTCTACGCCGACTTCGTCCGCCTCCTCGGGCTCGGCGAGGAGGCCGCCGCCGGCCGCTACGACCTCGCCCGCTGGCCCGGGCTGCGCGAGGCCGTCGCCAAGGCGTTCCTGGGCCGCACCCGGCAGGAGTGGACCGAGGTCTTCGACGGCTCCGACGCCTGCGTGGCCCCCGTCCTCTCCCTGGGCGAGGCCCCGGCCCACCCGCACCTGGCCGCCCGCGGCACCTTCACCGAGCACGAGGGGCAGGTCCAGCCGGCCCCCGCACCCCGCTTCTCCGTCACCCCCGGCACCCTGCGCACGGGCCCCGCCCTGCCCGGTGCCGACACCGCCGAGGTCGCCCGCGACTGGGCCGTACCCTCCCTGCACCCCCAGGAGACTTCCGCATGAAGCGCCGCATCTACACCGAGGACCACGAAGCCTTCCGGGCGGTCGTGCGCACCTTCCTGGAGAAGGAGGTGCTGCCCCACTACGAGCAGTGGGAGAAGGACGGCATCGTCTCCCGCGAGGCCTGGCTCGCCGCCGGACGGCAGGGCCTGCTCGGCATCGCCGTGGACGAGGAGTACGGGGGCGGCGGCAACCCCGACTTCCGCTACGGCGCCGTCCTCGCCGAGGAGTTCACCCGGGCCGGCACCCCCGGCCTCGCCCTCGGCCTGCACAACGACATCATCGGCCCGTACCTCACCTCCCTCGCCACCGACGAGCAGAAGCGGCGCTGGCTGCCCGGCTTCTGCTCCGGCGAGACCATCACCGCCATCGCCATGACCGAGCCGGGCGCGGGCTCCGACCTCCAGGGCATCCGCACCACCGCCGAGGACCGCGGCGACCACTGGGTCCTCAACGGCTCCAAGACCTTCATCTCCAACGGCATCCTGGCCGACCTCGTGGTCGTCGTCGCCCGCACCACCCCCGAGGGCGGCGCCCACGGCCTCTCCCTCCTCGTCGTGGAGCGCGGCGCGGAGGGCTTCGAGCGCGGCCGGAACCTCGACAAGATCGGCCAGAAGTCCCAGGACACCGCCGAGCTGTTCTTCCACGACGTCCGCGTCCCCAAGGAGAACCTGCTCGGCGAGCTCAACGGCGCCTTCATCCACCTGATGACCAACCTGGCCCAGGAGCGGATGGCCATCGCCGTCGCCGGCATCGCCGCCGCCGAACACCTCCTGGAGATCACCACCACCTACGTCAAGGAGCGCGAGGCCTTCGGCCGCCCGCTCTCCCGGCTCCAGCACATCCGCTTCGAGATCGCGGAGATGGCCACCGAGTGCGCCGTCACCCGGGCCTTCCTGGACCGCTGCATCGAGGAGCACGCGAACGGCGCGCTGGACGCCGTGGACGCCTCGATGGCCAAGTGGTGGGCGACCGAACTCCAGAAGAAGGTCGCCGACCGCTGCCTGCAACTGCACGGCGGGTACGGCTACATGACTGAATTCCCGGTCGCCAGGGCCTACACCGACGGCCGCATCCAGACCATCTACGGCGGCACCACCGAGATCATGAAGGAGATCATCGGCCGTTCCCTCCTCGGCTGACCTCCACCCCCGCGACACCCCCGGCGGAACCCCTCCCACCCTCATCGCGAAAGGCTTCCCGTGAGCACCGAAGCGTACGTGTACGACGCGATCCGCACCCCGCGCGGTCGTGGCAAGGCCAGTGGCTCCCTGCACGGCACCAAGCCGATCGACCTGGTCGTCGGCCTGATCAAGGAGATCCAGAGCCGCAACCCCGGCCTCGACCCGGCCGCCATCGACGACATCGTCCTCGGCGTCGTCGGCCCGGTCGGTGACCAGGGCTCCGACATCGCCCGCATCTCCGCCATCGCGGCCGGACTCCCCGACACCGTCGCCGGCGTCCAGGAGAACCGCTTCTGCGCCTCCGGCCTCGAAGCGGTCAACATGGCCGCCATGAAGGTCCGCTCCGGCTGGGAGGACCTCGTCCTGGCCGGCGGCGTGGAGTCCATGTCCCGCGTGCCGATGGGCTCCGACGGCGGCGCCTGGTTCGCCGACCCGATGACCAACCTGGAGACCAACTTCGTCCCCCAGGGCATCGGCGCCGACCTCATCGCCACCATCGAGGGCTTCTCCCGCCGGGACGTGGACGAGTACGCGGCCCTCTCCCAGGAGCGCGCCGCCGCGGCCTGGAAGGACGGCCGCTTCGCCCGCTCCGTCGTCCCCGTCAAGGACCGGGCGGGCCTCACCGTCCTCGACCGCGACGAGTTCCTGCGCCCCGGCACCACCGCCGACTCCCTCGCGAAGCTCAAGCCGTCCTTCGCGGACATCGGCGAGCTGGGCGGCTTCGACGCGGTCGCGCTGCAGAAGTACCACTGGATCGAGGAGATCGACCACGTCCACCACGCGGGCAACTCCTCCGGCATCGTGGACGGCGCCGCCCTCGTCGCCGTCGGCTCCAAGGAGGTCGGCGAGCGGTACGGGCTGACGCCGCGCGCCCGGATCGTCTCGGTGGCCGTCTCCGGCTCCGAGCCGACCATCATGCTCACCGGCCCGGCCCCGGCCGCCCGCAAGGCCCTGGCCAAGGCCGGTCTGACCATGGACGACATCGACCTGGTCGAGATCAACGAGGCCTTCGCCGCCGTCGTCCTGCGCTTCGTCAAGGACATGGGCACCACGCTGGACAAGGTCAACGTCAACGGCGGCGCCATCGCGCTCGGCCACCCGCTCGGCGCCACCGGCGCGATGATCCTGGGCACCCTCGTGGACGAGCTGGAGCGCCAGGACAAGCGCTACGGCATGGCCACCCTGTGCGTGGGCGGCGGCATGGGCATCGCCACCGTCGTCGAGCGCGTCTGACCGTCCCGTCCGAACCCCTTCTTACGGAGAAGCATCAGTCATGAGCGAGAGCACCACCATCCGCTGGGAGCAGGACGAGACCGGGATCGTCACCCTCGTCCTGGACGACCCGAACCAGTCCGCCAACACCATGAACCAGGCCTTCCGGGCCTCGATCATCGCGATCGCCGACCGCGTGGAGGCCGAGAAGGACTCCATCCGGGGCATCGTCTACACCTCCGCGAAGAAGACCTTCTTCGCCGGCGGCGACCTCAAGGACATGATCCAGGCGGGCCCCGAGCACGCACAGGACATCTTCGAGGGCGCCCTGGAGATGAAGAAGGCCCTGCGCCGCATCGAGACCATCGGCAAGCCGGTCGTGGCCGCGATCAACGGCGCCGCGCTCGGCGGCGGCTACGAGATCGCCCTCGCCTCCCACCACCGGATCGCCCTCGACGCCTCCGGCTCCAAGATCGGCCTGCCCGAGGTCACCCTCGGCCTGCTGCCGGGCGGCGGCGGCGTCACCCGCACCGTGCGCCTGATGGGCATCACCGACGCCCTCCTCAAGGTGCTGCTCCAGGGCACCCAGTACAACCCCAAGCGGGCCCTGGACAACGGCCTGGTGCACGAGCTGGCCGCCACCCCCGAGGAGATGCTCGCGAAGGCCGTCGCCTTCATCGACACCCACCCCGAGTCGCACCAGCCCTGGGACCTGCCCGGCCACAAGATCCCCGGCGGCACCCCCGCGCACCCGAAGTTCGCCGCCAACCTGCCGGCCTTCCCGGCCAACCTGCGCAAGCAGCTGAACGGCGCCCCCTACCCGGCGCCCGCCGCCATCATGGCCGCCGCCGTCGAGGGCTCCCAGGTCGACTTCGAGACCGCCTCCGTCATCGAGTCCCGCTACTTCACCGAGCTGGTCACCGGCCAGACGGCGAAGAACATGATCCAGGCGTTCTTCTTCGACCTCCAGGCCGTCAACTCCGGCGCCAGCCGCCCCAAGGGCGTCGAGCCCCGCCAGGTCCGCAAGGTCGCCGTCCTCGGCGCCGGCATGATGGGCGCCGGCATCGCCTACTCCTGCGCCCGCGCCGGCATCGAGGTCGTCCTCAAGGACGTCTCCGCCGAGTCCGCCGCCAAGGGCAAGGCGTACTCCGAGAAGCTGTGCGCCAAGGCCGTCTCGCGGGGCCGCACCACCCAGGAGAAGGCCGACGCCCTCCTCGCCCGCATCACCCCCACCGCCGAGGTCGCCGACCTCGCGGGCTGCGACGCGGTCATCGAGGCCGTCTTCGAGGACACCGCCCTCAAGCACAAGGTGTTCCAGGAGATCCAGTCCGTCGTGGAGCCCGACGCGCTGCTCTGCTCCAACACCTCCACCCTGCCGATCACCGTCCTCGCCGAGGGCGTGGAGCGCCAGGCCGACTTCATCGGCCTGCACTTCTTCTCGCCCGTCGACAAGATGCCGCTCGTGGAGATCATCAAGGGCGAGCGGAGCAGCGACGAGGCCCTGGCCCGCGCCTTCGACCTGGTCCGGCAGATCAACAAGACCCCGATCGTCGTCAACGACTCGCGCGGCTTCTTCACCTCGCGGGTGATCGGCCAGTTCCTCAACGAGGGCGTCGCCATGGTCGGCGAGGGCATCGAGCCCGCCTCCATCGAGCAGGCGGCGGCGCAGGCCGGCTACCCGGCCAAGATCCTCTCCCTGATGGACGAGCTGACCCTGACCCTGCCGCGCAAGATCCGCAACGAGACCAAGCGGGCGATCGAGGAGGCCGGCGGCGTCTGGGCCACCCACCCGGGCGAGGCCGTGATCGACCGCATGGTCGACGAGTTCGAGCGCCCCGGCCGCAGCGGCGGCGCCGGCTTCTACGAGTACGACGAGAACGGCAAGCGGGGCAAGCTCTGGACCGGCCTGCGCGAGCACTTCACCAAGCCGGGGTACGAGATCCCCTTCCGCGACATGCAGGAGCGGATGCTGTTCTCCGAGGCCATCGACACCGTCCGCCTCCTGGAGGAGGGCGTCCTGACCTCGGTCGCCGACGCCAACATCGGCTCCATCATGGGCATCGGCTTCCCGGCCTGGAGCGGCGGCATCCTCCAGTACATCAACGGCTACGAGGGCGGCGTCGCCGGCTTCACGGCCCGCGCCCGCGAGCTGGCGGAGACGTACGGCGAGCGCTTCACCCCGCCGGCCCTCCTGGTGGAGAAGGCCGAGCGGGGCGAGGTCTTCACCGACGCCTGACCGGTCACGGAGTCCGTGACCGGCCATGAGAACCGACCGGTCACGGACTCCGGAACGCCGTCCTCAGCTCCTCGCTCAGCGAGCGCTGGAAGGCCGTGACGAGGGCCTGGATCACCATCGGCTGCATGTGGGCCGAGAGCGACCTCATCGCTCTCAGGTGGTCCGGGTCCTCGCCGCTCTCCCGGTACGGGTTCCACACCTCCTCCTGGAAGAGCCGGGCCAGCTCCTGGGCGGCGGCCCGCGCGTGCTCCAGGAGGACGGTCCGGGAGGCGAGGATCGTCTCGTGCTCGATGGGCACGTCCAGCATCTCCACGCCGAGCCGCAGCAGCGAGCCGTCGAGCCGGTACGTGTCGGCGTCGTCGGTCCGCTCCAGGACCCCCATCGCGGCGAGCCGGTCGACGTCCCGCCCGGTCAGCGCCCGCCCGGCCCGCCGCTCCAGCTCGCGCCGGGTGATCGACTCGGCGGACTCGGGCGCCCAGGAGGCCACCAGGGCCCGGTGTACCGCCAGGTCCCGCGCGCTGAGGTCGGGCGGCAGCTGCTCCAGGTACCGTTCGATCGCGGCGAGCGTCATGCCCTGCCGCTGGAGCTCCTCGATGAGGGCGAGCCGGGAGAGGTGCTCCGGCCCGTAGTGCCCCACCCGCCGGGCCCCGATGACGGGCGGCGGGAGGAGCCCCCGGGTCCCGTAGAACCGCACGGTCCGCACCGTGACCCCGGCCCGCGCGGCCAGCTCGTCGACGGTGTAGCGCGGTCCGCGCTCCACGTCGCTCTCGACGTCCATCCGAGCCGCCTCGCTTCCCCGACCGTCGGCCCGCGTGTCCGGACCGCTTGAACAGTATTGCTGTCTCACCACCGCTGTAAAAGACCGGCGCGATTGTCGGTGGCCACCCGTAGCGTGATCGTCATGAACGGGAGTGCGAACGGGATCGCGTACGTCCGGGGGGACGCCACCTCCCCGCAGGGCAAGGGCGTCAAGATCATCGCCCATGTCTGCAACGACCTGGGCGGCTGGGGCAAGGGCTTCGTCCTCGCCCTCTCCCGCCGCTGGCCCGAGCCGGAGGCCGCCTACCGCCGGTGGCACCGGGAGCGCGCGGGGAACGACTTCGGCCTCGGCGCGGCCGGGTTCGTCCGGGTCGAGCCGTACGTCTGGGTGGCCAACCTGGTGGGGCAGCGGGGGATCCGCACGGGGCGGAGCGGCGGCGCCCCCGTACGGTACGAGGCGATCGACACGGCCCTCGGGGCGCTGGCGGACAAGGCCGCCGAGCTGGGCGCCTCCGTGCACATGCCCCGGATCGGCTGCGGACTCGCGGGCGGCTCCTGGGACCGGGTCAAGCCCCTGGTCCTCCGGAGGCTCGTGGACCGGGGGATACCGGTCACGGTGTACGACTTCGGCGCGTAAGGGGCGCGGGGCCGGGGTGTGGTGAGGGGCCTCGGGGGCGGGGGCTAGAGTCGGCCGCCGGCGCGACGGGGACAGAGAGACAAGGGGGGATTCGATGTACGCGGAACTCAGGGACACGGCCGGGGAATTGGCCGGAATCCTGTGGCGGGAGCACACCGTCTACCGCGAGCGGGGCGGCGGGGTGGTGATCCGGGGCGAGCACGTGCGCCGCTGGATCAGCCTGGCCCCGACCGGGGGCAAGGACCGGGCGCTGCTGCGCGCCGGACGGATACTGGACGGCGGCACGACGGCGCCGGCGCGCACCGAGGTGGTCGTGGACCTGACGGCCGGGACGGCGGAGCTGGCGGCGATCTGCCGCCGTCTGCTCGCCGACGTCGCCGCGATGGACGAGCCGGCGCCCGCGCCGGACCGCGGCGGGAAAGCCGGGAAGCGCGAGAAGCCGGGGCGGAAGGCCCGTGCCCCCCGCCCCGGCCGCCGCCCCCGGAAGGAGCGGCACACCGGCGCCGGCTCGTGGTTCGTCATGCTCTGCGTCGTCGCGGTGCTCGGCGCCTGGCTCTACAGCCTCTTCGGGGGCCGCGGCTACTGAGCCACGGCCCCCGGGACGGTCGTCAGAAGCCCGTGACCGGATAGTGGTCGGAGAGGTTCGTGTACGTGTAGCTGGTGCCCCAGCTGCTGACCGTCCACGGAGCGCTCTTCTCCAGGACCACGTGGTTGGTCCAGTCGGCCGGCCGTGCGTTCCCGGCGCGGAAGAGGACGTGGTCGAGGTTCTCGCGCGGGTCGTCCGGGTAGCGCTCGGAGGCGATCGAGTTCAGGGCGGTGTCGAAGGAGTACGGGTGGCCGGTGAGGGCGTCGGCCCCCACCAGGCCCGCGTCGGCGAGCATCGTGCCGTACTCGGGCGTGTGCGAGTCGACGTTCATGTCGCCCGCGACGATCACCTGCTCGTCCGCCGGGATCCTCTTCGCGTCGAGGAAGGCGTCGATCGCCTTGAACTGGCGGCTGCGCATCTGCGCCGCCTCGCCCGCCGAGCACCCCGGGTCGGTGGACTGCGCGTGGGTGCCGAGGACGTGGACCCGGCTGCCGTTCACGTCGAGCACGGTGTACGCGAAGCCCTTGTTCGACCACCAGTCGGCGCCGCAGGCGTCCTTGTAGACGTACTGCTCCTTGTGGACGATCGGCCACTTGCTGAGGATCGTCACGCCGCCGTCCTCGGGCGTGGTCGCGGAGTAGGACCCGCCGGTGGCGTCCCAGCCGCTCTTGCTCCGGCCCACGACCGGGGTCTGGTGCGGGTACTGCCCGGCGGCGTTCGCCTTGAGGGCGTCGGAGGCGGAGTTGTCGAAGGCCTCCTGGAGGACGACGACGTCCTGCCCCTGGAAGAAGGGGGCGGCGGGGATCGCCTTCGCCCGGTGGTCCTGCCCCCAGTTCGGGTAGAGGGTCTTCGAGAAGAGGAACGCGTTGTAGGTGAGGACCTTCAGCCGAGGGGTCTCGGCGGGCGCGGCGGACGCGGCCGGGGCCGTCGCCGCCAGGGTGGCGGCGGCGAGCGCGAGGGAAAGGGCGGCGCCGGGGGCGCGGCGGAGCGCGGCGAACGTCACGTGAACTCCCGTGGAGGTGTGGGGGATTGGCCTGGCGCCGCACATACAATCAGCCGTGGTTACCTTCGGGTAGCCTCTGGATGCCGGGAATCTGGCCGGACTCGCACGGGCGTGCCAACTCTCATTCCGGTGTCGCAATTGCACCCATTTGCTCCAGGTAGAATGCGCCCATGACCCTCGCGAACTCGCAGATCTTCAACATGGACCTCGGTCCGCTCAACCCCGTCTGGGCCGAGCTCATCCTCGGCCTGGTGTTGTTCGGCATCACCTTCCTCATCCTGGCGAAGGGCGTCCTGCCGAAGATCAAGCAGACGATCGAGCAGCGCGAGGACGCCATCGAGGGCGGCACCGACCGCGCCGACGACCTGCGTGCCGAGGCCGCCCGCGTCCGCGAGCAGTACGAGGCAGAGCTCGCCGAGGCCCGCCACGAGGCCGCGCGCATCCGCTCCAAGGCCGTCGAGGAGGGCTCCGCCGCCATCGCCGCCGCCCGCGCCGAGGGCTCCGCCGAGCGCGACGCCATCCTCGCCGCCGGCACCGCGAAGATCACCGAGGAGCGCGCCGCCGCCGAGCGCGAGCTCAACGCCGACGTCGACGCCTGGGCCCACGCCCTCGCCGGCCGCATCGTCGGCGAGCCGGTCGGCGCCGACCGCGCCTGACCCGTACACCCGGAAGGGGCCGTCGCCCGGGCGACGGCCCCTTCGCCATGTCCCTCGCCGCGCACTCCGCCACGGGTGCACCCTGGAGACGACCGCAGAGGAGAAGCACCGTGGAACGCGTGAAGCAGGCCGACCCCGCGCCGCCGCCCGTCGGCGGGGTGCTGTGGAGCGTCGCCGGCGACGTCCGGTCGCTCCTCATGCTGCCCGCCGCCCTCACCATGCAGGTCGCCCACCCCGCGATCGGCGCCGGCGTCGACGAGCACTCCGTCTTCCGCACCGACCCCTGGGGCCGCGGCGAACGCTCCCTGCGCTCGGTCCAGCTCTGGGTCTACGGCGGCGAGGAGGCCGCCCGCGAGGGCCGCAGGCTCCGGGAGCTGCACCGCGCGATCCGGGGCACCGACGCCCACGGACGTCGCTACCACGCCCTCACCCCCGCCTACTACTCCTGGGTGCACGCCACCGGCTTCCCCGTCTACCGGCACGGCCTCCGCCTGCTCGCCCGCCCCCTCACCGGCGCCCAGGAACGACAGCTGTACGCCGAATGGCTCCAGGTCGGCCGGGTCCTCGGCATCCACGACCGGGACATGCCGCGGACGATCGAGGAGTTCTGGCCGTACTACCGCAAGGTCCTCGCCGAGGAGCTGGAGGCCACCGTCGTCGTACGGGAACTCCTCGACACCGACCTGCCCGTCCCCGCCCCCGACCGTGGCCCGCTGCCGCTCCGGCTCGCCCTCCGCCTCCTCTGGCCCCTCCTGCGCCGCCCCTTCCTGCGGCTGCGCGCCTTCCTCACCGCCGGCTTCATGCCCCCGGACGCCCGCGAGGCCATCGGCCTGGAGTGGACGGACGCGCAGGAGCGGACCCTGCGCCGGCTCTGCCGGGTCCTGCGGGCCGTGGTCCCCGTCCTGCCCGAGCGGCTGCGCTACCTGCCCCTGGCCAGGGAGGCGCGGAAGGCCGCCCGCCGCGCGCAGCGCTGACGGACGGCCTCCCGGGACCCGCAGTACGGCTCAGTGACCGCCGTGGCCCTTGTGCCCGGACTCGTGGTCGTGGCCGCGCTCGTGGTCGTGGACCGTGTTCGTCGCCGCGATCTTCTTCCACGACTTCGGCTGCACCGGCTTCGCGGCCTTCGCCCCGGCCTTCGCCGTCGTCCTCGGAGTCGCCGGGGCGGACGGACCCGCCGCGGCCGCCGCCGGCGCGGCCGGCTTCGACGGCTCGTACAGCCAGGTGTCGAACAGCTCGGCCAGCGGCTCGCCGGAGATCCGCTCCGCGTACCGCACGAAGTCCGCCACCCGCGCGTTGCCGTACGCGAACTGCTTCGGCCAGCCCTTCAGGATCGCGAAGAAGTCCTCGTCCCCGATCTCGTTGCGCAGCGCCTGGAGCGCCAGCGCGCCCCGGTCGTAGACGGCGCCGTGGAACTGGTTCTCCGGGCCCGGGTCGCCCGGCTTCACCGTCCAGAACGGGTCGTCGGCGCCCCGCAGGGCGTACACGTAGTCCGCCAGCTCCTGCGCCGTGCCCTCGCCCTCCTTCTCCGACCACAGCCACTGGCTGTAGCGGGCGAAGCCCTCGTTGATCCAGATGTCCTTCCAGTCCCGGACGGACACGCTGTCGCCGTACCACTGGTGCGCCAGCTCGTGGACGACCACCGACACGTTCGCGCCGTTGGCGAACTGCCGCGGGCTGTAGAACGGCCGGGTCTGCGTCTCCAGGGCGAAACCGCTGGTCACGTTGGGAACGTACCCGCCGAGCGAGTTGAACGGGTACGGCCCGAAGACCGTCTCCAGCCACTCCGCCACCTCGGTCGTGCGCTCGATCGAGGCGCGCGCCGCGCCCGCGTGGGCGCCCAGGTCCTTGCTGTACGCGTTGAGGACGGGCAGCCCGTTCGCCGTCCGGTCCGTCGTGATGTCGAACTTTCCGACGGCCAGCGTGGCCAGATACGTCGCCTGCGGCTTGTCGGAGCGCCAGTTGAAACGGGTCCGGCCCAGCGCCGTGGACTGCGACTGGAGCACGCCGTTGCTGATGGCCTGGTGGCCGGCCGGCACCGAGACCGAGACGTCGAAGGTGGCCTTGTCCAGCGGGTGGTCGTTGGACGGGAACCACCACACGGCCGAGTCCGGCTCCTGCGCGGCGACACCGCCGTCCGGGGTGCGGGCCCAGGCCGACCAGCCGTCCACCTTGAACTCGGAGGGCTTGCCCGCGTAGCGGACGACCACCGAGATCTCCCTGTTCCTCTCCAGCGGGACGGCCGGGGTGACCTCCAGCTCGTGGGCGCCGGAGGCGGCGAACTTCGCGACCCGGCCGTTCACCCGGACCTCGCTGACCTTCAGTCCGAGGTCGAGGTTGAACCGGGACAGGTTCTGCTTGGTGGTGGCGAGGATCGTCGCCGTGCCCTCCAGGAGGTCCGTGGCGGGCTCGTACTTCAGGCGCAGGTCGTAGTGGGAGACGTCGTAGCCGCCGTTGCCGCTGGCGGGGTAGTAGGAGTCGCCGATGCCCGGGGCCCCAGGGCTGAAGTCGGCCGCCGACGCCGGGATCGCCAGCGTCAGGGAGGCCGCGAGGGCGCTCGGAACGATGATTCTGCGGTGCACAGGTGCTCCCCAAGTCATAAGAAACGTAAGACGCGCGGGTGGTCGTCGGTCCTTAGCGACGACACTATTCAGCGCCCCGACGGACCGTCACGTCCAGAGGACCTCCTGTCACACGATCGCCATTCGGCCGACACGAACCCCTCCACCCACGGGATCACCCCGAAGGGACCCTGATTCCCTCCGGCGCTCTTTTGCACGGGAGTTGACCGGGGTACGTTCCCGCCCATGCCGATGCGAAAGCGGATCACCCGCGGAGCCCGAGCGCCGTACGGAACCCTCGCGGCGGCGGCCACGGCCGCGCTGCTCGCGACCCTCGTCACCCCGGCCGGCGCCCGGACCGACCCCGCCGCGCCCGGGGCCGGGGCCGGGGCCGTGCGCGAGTCGCGCCCCGTCCACTCGTACGCCGACGCCGTCCGCGAGTCCGTCTGGGTGGACACCGGACTCGACGGCGACGGGGACGGGCGCGCCGACCGGGTCGCCGTCGACATCGTCCGGCCCCGGGAACCGGCCGCGACCGGCCGGAAGATCCCGGTGATCATGGACGCCAGCCCGTACTACGCCTGCTGCGGACGCGGCAACGAGAGCCAGAGGAAGACGTACGACGCCGACGGGAAACCGGTCCGGTTCCCGCTGTACTACGACAACTACTTCGTCCCGCGCGGCTACGCCTTCGTCGCCGTCGACCTCGCCGGCACCAACCGCTCCGACGGCTGCGACGACGTCGGCGGACGCTCCGACGTGCGGTCCGCCAAGGCCGTCGTCGACTGGCTCAACGGCCGCGCCCGCGGCTACACCACCCGCACCGGCACGGCCCCGGCCCGCGCCACCGGCTGGAGCACCGGCAACGTCGGCATGATCGGCAAGAGCTGGGACGGCACCGTCGCCAACGGCGTGGCCGCCACCGGCGTCGAAGGGCTGAAAACGATCGTCCCCATCGGCGCCATCTCCTCCTGGTACGACTACTTCCACTCCCAGGGCGCCCCGCTCTACGACGCCAACCCGAGCTGGCTCTCCGACTACGTCAACAGCCCCGAGGCGCGGGCCCGCTGCGCCGCCGTCCAGGAGCGCGTCACCGCCGCCACCCCGTACAGCGGCGACTGGACCGCCGCCTGGAGCGAGCGCGACCACGTCAAGGACGCCCACAAGGTGAGGGCCAGCGTCTTCGCCGTGCACGGGCAGCAGGACCTCAACGTCCGGGCCGGGCAGTTCGGCAAGTGGTGGGACGCCCTCGCCGCCCACGGCGTCGAACGCAAGGTCTGGCTCTCGCAGACCGGGCACGTCGACCCCTTCGACTTCCGGCGCGCCGACTGGGTCCGCACCCTGCACCGCTGGTTCGACCACTACCTCCTCGGCTACGACAACGGCATCGACCGCGAGCCCGTCGCCGACATCGAACGCGCCCCGGACCGCTGGACCACCGACCGGCACTGGCCGCCGCGCGGCACCGCGACCACCGTCCTGCGCACCGCCCCCGGCGCCGCCGCCGGACCCGGTGTCCTCGGCCGCGCCCCCGCCGCCGCCGGCTCCGCCGCCGCCTTCACCGACGACCCGGCCCTAGGCGAACTGGACTGGGCGGCCCGGATCGACACCGCGACCCCCGAGAAGGCCGGGTTCGTCACCCGCCCCCTCTCCCGCGACCTGCGGATCGCCGGCTCCTCCCGGGTGACGGTCACCGCCACCCCGACCACCGCCACCGCCCACCTCTCCGCCGTCCTCGTCGACCTCGGCCCCGCCACCATCCGCGACTACGCGGCGGCGGGGGAGGGCATCACCACCCTCGCCCACCGCACCTGCTGGGGCGCGAGCACCCCCGGCGACAGCGCCTGCTTCAAGGAGACCGAGGCCCGCACCGCCGACGTCCGGCACACGGTCGTCAGCCGGGGCTGGGCCGACCTCGGCACCTGGGCCGACCCCCGGAAGGGCCGCCCGCTGACCCCCGGCAGGGCGTACACCCTCACCCTGGACCTCGCCGCCGCCGACCACGTCGTCCCGGCCGGCCACCGGCTCGCCCTGATCGTCGGCGGCACCGACCGGGACCTGCTCGACCCCCCGTCGACCACCCCGACCCTCACCCTGGACCTCGCCCGCACCCGGGCGGAGGTGCCGCTGGTCGGCGGCGCGGGCGCCTTCGCCCGAGCCACCACGGGACCGGCCCCCGCCCTCTCCACCCCGCCGAACGCACTCCGGCCGCCGGGCGTCTCCGCACCGCCGGCCGCCGTCATCGGGCCGCGCCTGCCCGGGACGGGGGCCGCCCGATGACGACCCGTAACGCGAAGACCCGCACCCCGGAGACCCCCACCGCACGGCGGAGTTCACGGCGCGCGCTCGCCCTCGCGGCGGGCGCCGCCGCCCTCGCCCTGCCGCTCGTCGCCGTCCCCGCCGAGACGGCCGGCAGCGCCCCCGCGCAGCCGCCGCGCACCGGCTTCGAGACCAGCCGGGGCGCCCGCTGGACCACCGAGGCCGAGGAGCGGGACTTCCTCGCGGCCGTCGACCGGGCGGGCGACCGGGTGTCGCTGCGCGAGATCGGCACCACCGCCCAGGGCCGCCCGCTCCGGCTCGCCGCCCTCGGCACGACCCGGCCCGGCGCCACGACCGTGCTCCTCGTGTGCAGCCAGCACGGCGACGAGCCCGCCGGCCGCGAGGCCTGTCTAAGCACGGTGCGCGACCTCGCGTTCGCCCGGGACCCGGAGACCCGCCGCCTCCTCGACCGCACCACCGTCCTGGTCGTCCCGACCGCGAACCCCGACGGCCGGGAGGCGGACACCCGGGGCAACGCCGACGGCGTCGACGTCAACCGCGACCACATCGCCCTGCGGACCGCCGAGGCGCGGGCGATCGCCGCCGTCCTCCGCGACCGGCGCCCCCACCTCGTCTACGACCTGCACGAGTACGGCGCCACCCCCCGGTACTACGAGAAGGACCTGCTCGCGCTCTGGCCCCGCACCCTCGACGCCGACCCGCACGTCCACGACGAGTCCCGGACGCTCTCCGAGAGGTACGTCCGTCCCGCCGCCGGACTCGCCGGGTACACCACCGGGATCTACGGCATCTGGACCGACCCCCTCACCGGCGAGCCCGTCCGGCAGGTCGCGGGCGACGGCCAGGAGCGGATCCTGCGCAACACGGCGGGCATCAAGCACGCGGCCGGCCTGCTCGTGGAGACCCGGGTGGACGCGCTCGACCCGGCCGAGAAGGACGACCCGGCCCGCAACCACCGGCGCCGGGTCGCCACCCAGCACGCCGCCCTGAAGGGGCTGTTCGCCCACCTCGACGAGCGGCGCGGCCCGCTGGCGGCGGCCACCGCCCGCGCCCGGCTCACCGGCCTCGCCGACCGGGGCCCGGTGTACCTCGGCGGCGCCGACAACGACCCGCCGGAGCCGGAGGAGGTCCTGACCGACCCGCCCTGCGGCTACCGCCTGGACGCCGCGCAGTACGCCGAGGCCGGTGACGAACTCGCCCTGCACGGCGTCACCGTGCGCCGGGAGGGCGCGGGCGCGTTCGTGCCGCTGCGGCAGTCGCAGCGCGCGCTCGTCCCGCTGCTGCTCGACGGGCGGGCCGCCCACCACCTCGTCAGTGGGAGTCCTGTGGAGGAGTGTTGACGACCCTGTGGGGTCCGGGGCCCATGGCGCGGCACCGATGTTTGCCGAGGTAAAGTTACTTGCTGGTACTGACCATGCCTCGAACGGGCCGTCCCAGCCCGGAAGTTGGAGAACCACCATGCGTCCCCTCAAGACCGCGCGCCGCGTCCTGCCGGCCCTGCTCGCCACCACGCTGCTGGCCGGAGGCGTGCTCGTCGGCCAGACGGTGACCGCCGAGCCCGCGGCCGCCGGCGCCATCACCTGCAACATCGGCAAGCTGAAGGCCGACGCCCGCAAGGAGCGCGACCGCGCCGCCAAGCTCAAGCGCCTCGGCGCCACGGTGGAGGCCAAGAAGGCCCTCGCCAACGCCGCGGCCCTGGAGAAGCGCGCCAAGCAGTGCGCCGACGCGGACAACAGCAGCCGCCCGCCGTTCGGCAAGTGACACCTCGCGGGGCGGTTGCCATCCGAAAGGACGGCAACCGCCCCGCGGCCGTCCCGGGCGTCCCGGCCGTCGGGCGCACGCTTCCCGGAGGCCGGTCCCCGTACCCGGATCGGGACATTTCCAGGACGGATCAGCCATGGAACGGGCCCCTCCGCGGGGAAATACTCGAAGCATGCCGTCCGCGTACACCAGCCTCGACCTCACCCCCGCGACCCGCACCACCCCCGCCGACCTCCTGGTCGACGGCAGGCCGCTGCTCCACCGGCTCGACGAGGCCGACGGCGCGGACACCGTCTCCCCCCTCGCGGCGGACCTCCCGCCCGTCCTCCGCGCCGAGCACGTCCGCCGCCTCCTCGACGCCGGCGACCACGGCCTCCCCGGCGGCCGGTACGTGCTCCACTCCTGCCCCGACTGCGACGACCCCGGCTGCGGAGCCGTCACGGCCGTCGTGGAGCGCGACGGCGACGACGTCGTCTGGCGCGACCTCGCCTGGTGGACCGGCCCCGCCGTGGACCTCGCGCGCGACGGCTACCCCGGCACCGGCCCGTACCGCTTCCACGGCGCCTCCTACCGGACCGTGCTCCTCCGCCTCCTCGACGGGACCCGGCGGGGCGCCGCCCCCGTCCCGGCGGGCGCCTCCCGCCGCTGACCGCGGAGGCCCCCGGCCCCGACCCCGCCGTCGGGTCCCCCGGTCGCCTAGGATTCCTCCCCTGATGACTGCAACCCTCGTCGCCAAGGACCTCGCCGCCGGCCACGGCGAACGCACCCTCTTCGCCGGACTCGACCTCGTCGTCGCCCCCGGCGACGTCATCGGCCTCGTCGGCGTCAACGGCGCCGGCAAGTCGACCCTGCTGCGGCTGCTCGCCGGGCTCGACGCCCCGGAGGAGGGCGAGCTGAAGCTCTCCCCGCCCACCGCCTCCGTCGGCCACCTCCCGCAGGAGCCCGAGCGGCGCGCGGACGAGACCGTGCGCGCCTTCCTCGCCCGGCGCACCGGCGTCGCCGCCGCCCAGGCCGCGATGGACGAGGCCACACAGGGCCTGGTCGACGGCACCCCCGGAGCCGACGACGCGTACGCCGTCAGTCTGGAGCGCTGGCTGGACCTCGGCGGCGCCGACCTCGACGAGCGCGCCGAGGAGGTCGCCGCCTCCCTCGGGCTCACCGTCGGCCTCGACCGGCCGATGACCTCCCTCTCCGGCGGCCAGGCCGCCCGCGCCGGACTCGCCTCCCTCCTCCTCTCCCGCTACGACGTCTTCCTCCTCGACGAGCCCACCAACGACCTGGACCTCGACGGCCTGGAGCGCCTGGAATCCTTCGTGAAGGGGCTGCGCGCCGGGACGGTCGTCGTCAGCCACGACCGCGAGTTCCTCGCCCGCACCGTCACCAAGGTCCTCGAACTCGACCTCGCCCAGCAGCAGATCACCCTGTACGGCGGCGGTTACGAGGCCTACCTGGAGGAGCGGGACACCGCCCGCCGCCACGCGCGCGAGGAGTTCGAGGAGTACGCCGGGAAGAAGGCGGCCCTCGAAGCGCGCGGCCACATGCAGCGGTCCTGGATGGACAAGGGCGTCCGGAACGCGCGCCGCAAGGCCACCGACGGCGACAAGCTCGGCCGCAACGCCCGCAGCGAGGCCAGCGAGAAGCAGGCCGCGAAGGCCCGGCAGACCCAGCGCATGATCGAGCGGCTCGACGTCGTGGAGGAGCCCCGCAAGGAGTGGGAGCTGCGCATGGAGATCGCCGCCGCCCCGCGCTCCGGCTCGGTCGTCGCCACCCTGCGCGACGCCGAGGTCGAGCGCGGCGACTTCTCCTTCGGGCCCGTCACCCTCCAGATCGACTGGGCCGACCGGGTCGCCGTCACCGGCGCGAACGGCGCCGGGAAGTCGACGCTGCTCGCCGCCCTCCTCGGCCGCCTCCCGCTGGATTCCGGCGACGCCTCGCTCGGCCCGGGCGTCGTCGTCGGCGAGGTCGACCAGGCCCGCAAGCTGTTCCACGGCACGGAGACCCTCCTGGAGGCGTTCTGCGCGGCCGTGCCCGACACCGAGCCCGCCGAGGTCAGGACCCTGCTCGCCAAGTTCGGCCTGAAGGCCGTCCACGTGCTGCGGCCCGCCACCACCCTCTCGCCGGGCGAGCGGACCCGGGCCGCGCTCGCGCTGCTCCAGGGCCGGGGCGTGAACCTGCTGGTCCTGGACGAGCCGACCAACCACCTGGACCTCCCGGCGATCGAGCAGCTGGAGTCCGCCCTCGACGCGTACACCGGCACGCTGCTGCTCGTCACCCACGACCGGCGCATGCTCGACGCCGTCCGCACCACCCGCCGCATCGAGGTGGCGGACGGCAAGGTCACCGAGCTCTGAGACACCCCGGCCCGGGACGCCCGTCTTGCACGGGCGCGACCCGGGCCGTGAACTGTACGCACAACGGCTCTCCGCGGGGCGCGGCCGGCCCCGTCCCCGCGGACGGCACTCTTCAGGAGGCACCACATGACCGACGACGGCATCACCCGGCTCCTCGCGATGCTGGACGACCTCGACGCGGACGTCGACGCGACGATCGACCTCGCCGACGAGATCGCGGCGACGGGCGGTCCGGAGCTGCTGCCGCGCCTGGAGACCGAGCTCGGCCGGGCGGTCGAGGAGCGCAACGGGTACGCCCGCGAGCTGCTCGGCGGCGTCGTCGCGGGCATCGGCGGCACCGGCAGCCTCCCGGTCCTGGTGCGGGCCTCCGCCGTCGACCTCGGCGACGACCAGGACGGCCTGGCCGCCGAGATCGTGGACCTGGTCCAGGCGGACCCGAAGAAGGCCGAGGGCCTGCTGCGGCCCCTGACGGAGGACGACGACCTCGCCGTCGCCCACCGCGCCGACTGGGCCCTGCGCTTCCTGCCGTAAGGCCGTAAGGCCGCCCGTACGGGAAGGGACCACGGGCCCCTTCCCGTACGTACACCGGCACTACCGCCGCTTGCCGCCGCCCTCGCCCAGCAGGCCCGCCTTGCGGAGGGCGTCCGCCATGGCACTGTTGGCGGGAGCGGGGGCCGCGCCGCGGTCCCGGCCGCCACCGCCCCGGCCGCCCTGGTCGCCGCGCTCGGCCCGGCGACCGCCACCGCCGCCCTGCCGCTGCTGCGGCGGCCGGCCGGAGCGCTCGCCCCGGTCACCGCGCTCGCCCCGGCCCCGGCCGCCCGCGCCGCCCGCCGCCTCCGCGCCCGGCTCGTCGTCGAGCCGCAGCGTCAGCGAGATCCGCTTGCGCGGCACGTCCACGTCCAGGACCTTCACCTTCACCACGTCGCCGGGCTTCACCACGTCGCGCGGGTCCTTCACGAAGGTCTTCGACATCGCGGACACGTGCACCAGACCGTCCTGGTGCACACCGATGTCCACGAACGCCCCGAACGCCGCCACGTTGGTGACGACCCCCTCCAGGACCATCCCGGACGCCAGGTCGCCGATCTTCTCTACGCCCTCCTTGAAGGTGGCCGTCCGGAACGCCGGACGCGGGTCGCGGCCCGGCTTCTCCAGCTCGCGCAGGATGTCCGTCACCGTCGGCAGACCGAAGGTCTCGTCCACGAAGTCGTCCGCCCGCAGCGAGCGCAGCGTGCCCGTGTCGCCGATCAGGGACGCGACCTCGCCGCCCGTCGTCTTCGCCATCCGGCGCACCACCGGGTACGCCTCCGGGTGCACGGCGGACGCGTCCAGCGGGTCGTCGCCGCCCCGGATGCGCAGGAAGCCCGCGCACTGCTCGTACGCCTTCGGGCCCAGCCGGGCCACGTCCTTGAGCGCCCGGCGGGAGCGGAAGGGGCCGTTGGCGTCCCGGTGCGCGACGATGTTCTCCGCGAGGCCGGAGCTGATGCCCGAGACGCGCGAGAGGAGCGGCGCGGAGGCGGTGTTGACGTCCACGCCGACGCCGTTCACACAGTCCTCGACCACCGCGTCGAGCGAGCGCGAGAGCTTCACCTCGGCCAGGTCGTGCTGGTACTGGCCGACGCCGATCGACTTCGGGTCGATCTTCACCAGCTCCGCCAGCGGGTCCTGGAGCCGCCTGGCGATGGAGACGGCGCCGCGCAACGACACGTCCAGGCCCGGGAGTTCCTGCGAGGCGAACGCGGAGGCCGAGTAGACCGAGGCGCCGGCCTCCGAGACCATCACCTTGGTCAGGTTCAACTCGGGGTGCTTCGCGATGAGTTCGGTCGCCAGCTTGTCGGTCTCGCGGGAGGCCGTGCCGTTGCCGATCGCGACCAGCTCGACCGCGTGCTCCTTCGCGAGCCGCGCCAGGGTCGCCAGGGACTGGTCCCACTTGTTGGCCGGGACGTGGGGGTGGATCGTGTCGGTGGCCACGACCTTGCCGGTCGCGTCCACGACGGCGACCTTCACGCCCGTACGGAAACCGGGGTCGAGGCCCAGGGTCGCCCGGGTGCCGGCCGGCGCGGCGAGCAGCAGGTCCCGCAGGTTCGCCGCGAAGACCCGTACCGCCTCGTCCTCGGCGGCCGTCCGCAGCCGCAGCCGCAGGTCGATCCCCAGGTGCACCAGGATCCGGGTCCGCCAGGCCCAGCGGACCGTGTCCTGGAGCCACTTGTCCCCGGGGCGCCCCCGGTCGGCGACGCCGAAGCGGTGCGCGACGATCCCCTCGTACGAGGAAGGGCCCTCGACGGGCTCCTCCGGCTCCAGGTCCAGGGCGAGCACGTCCTCCTTCTCGCCGCGCAGCATGGCGAGGATCCGGTGCGAGGGCAGCGCGGTGAACGGCTCCGCGAAGTCGAAGTAGTCGGCGAACTTCGACCCCGCCTCCTCCTTGCCCTCCCGGACCTTGGCGACAAGCCGCCCCCGGCCCCACATGCGCTCGCGCAGCTCGCCGATGAGGTCGGCGTCCTCGGAGAACTTCTCCGCGAGGATCGCCCGCGCGCCCTCCAGGGCCGCCGCCGCGTCCGCGACGCCCCTGTCCGCGTCCACGAAGGCCGCCGCGGCGGCCGCCGGCTCCACGGACGGGTCCGCGAGCAGCCCCTCCGCCAGCGGCTCCAGACCGGCCTCGCGGGCGATCTGCGCCTTGGTCCGGCGCTTCGGCTTGAAGGGCAGGTAGATGTCCTCCAGGCGCGCCTTGGTGTCGGCGGCCAGGATGCGGGCCTCCAGCTCCTCCGTCAGCTTGCCCTGCTCGCGCACCGAGTCGAGGACGGCCGACCGGCGGTCCTCCAGTTCGCGCAGGTAGCGCAGCCGCTCCTCCAGGGTGCGCAGCTGCGCGTCGTCGAGCATCTCGGTCGCTTCCTTGCGGTAGCGCGCGATGAACGGCACGGTCGAACCGCCGTCGAGGAGCTCGACGGCTGCCCTCACCTGTCGCTCGCGTACGCCGAGCTCCTCGGCGATCCTTGCTTCGATGGACGTCGTCACGGTGTCCCGACTCGCCTTCTCGTGCCTCAAGCTTGCGACTGCATTGTGCCGGGTCGGTCACCCGTACGCGGCAACCGACCCGTCCCGCGCGTCCTTCAGCCCTTGCCGACCAGGTCCTCCGGGAAGGCGCCCGCCGCTGCCGCCGCGAAGAGGAAGCCGCGCCCCAGCTCGGTCAGGCGCTCGACCCCGGCCGCGCCGAGGTGCTCGTACGGGGCGGAGTCCAGCCGGTCGGTGTGCTCCTCGAGCTCGGCGCGCAGGGCCGCCCCGGCCTCGGTCAGCTCGCCCCCGGCGCCGATCAGGCCCCGGTCGCGCAGCCGCGCCACCGCCCCCTCCCAGTCGGTGCGCCGCCAGCCCCGGGTGCCGAGGACCCAGCGCGGGGCCATGCCCTTGCCGGTGGCGGTGTGGGAGGCGAGGGCCTCGACCGGGTCGAGCCCGGCGGAGAGCAGGGCCGCGAGGTGCCCGTCGCCCCGGTGCTCGCGCAGCAGGGTGGTGGCGTGCCAGTAGGCGAGGTGGGGCTCCTCGGGGACCGGCAGGTCGGCGTTGGCCGAGTACAGCGGCCGGGCGTGTCGCGTACAGGCCTCGGCGGCCCGCAGCGCCAGCTCCGCCGCCTCCGCCATCTCCGGGGAGGCGACGGCGTCCTCGCCGAGCAGTCGGCGCAGGGTCGTGTCCACGGCGCGCAGCCGCGCGGCCAGGACCTCGGCGGGGGAGGCGGTCTCCCACACGGCGGGCAGGTGGCGGGCGAGCAGCTCGTGGTTGTAGTTGTAGAAGGTCGCGGCGACCGTGCCCGCGCCCACCGCGCCGAGCGGGGCGCTCCGGGCGGCGAGCCGCATCGCGCTCTGGTCCTCGAAACCGAGGGCGGAGAGCTCGCGGTCCAGGTCCGGCGAGAAGTACAGCGAGGAGTGCAGCGGGTTCAGGGCGTTGTGGCAGCGGCGTCCGGCGCGCGGCGGCAGGGTGTTCGTCATACCTCGAACGTTACCGACTGGTCGGTACGACGGGAACAGGAGCGGGCCCTCCAGGGCGGGGGTGGGCAGGTCCCCTCGGTCGGCGGGAGCAGGCGCACCACCCCCGCCGACGAGAGGCGACGGCAGGAAAGGTGGGATCCTCGTCGTTGTGGACGCGGCCACTCCCGGCCAAGGATGGGGGGCATGTCCCGACGCCCCGTCCTCGTCGTCCTCTTCGACGGCGTCCAGAGCCTCGACGTCACCGGCCCCGTCGAGGTGTTCGCCGGTGCCGGCCGGGCCGCCGGGGACCCGTCCGCCTACCCGATCCGCACCGCCTCCCCGGGCGGCGGCCCGGTCCGCACGCAGAGCGGGCTGCGCCTGCTGCCCGACACCGCGCTCGCGGACGCCGTCGCCGGCGGCGCCCCGCACACCCTGGTCGTCCCCGGGGGCGAGGGCACCCGGACGCCCGACCCGGCGCTGATCGACTGGCTGCGGGAGCACGCCCCGCGCGCCGAACGCCTGGTCTCCGTCTGCACCGGGGCGCTGCTCCTGGCCGGGGCCGGACTCCTCGACGGGCACCGGGCGACCACCCACTGGAACGCCTGCGAGCACCTCGCCCGCTGCTACCCCGAGGTCGACGTGGACCCGGACCCGATCTTCGTACGGGACGGGCGCCTCTCCACCTCGGCCGGGGTCACCGCCGGGATCGACCTGGCGCTCGCCCTGGTCGAGGAGGACCACGGCCGGGACGTCGCCCTCACCGTCGCCCGCCACCTGGTCGTGTTCCTGCGCCGCCCCGGCAACCAGGCCCAGTTCAGCGTCCAGCTCTCCGCCCAGACCGCCCGCCGGGAGCCGCTGCGCGACCTCCAGCACTGGATCACCGAGCACCCGGACGCGGACCTCTCCGTGCCGGCGCTCGCCGCCCGCGTCCGGCTCTCGCCCCGCCACTTCGCCCGCGCCTTCCACGCGGAGACCGGCACGCCGCCCGGCCGCTACGTCGACCGGGTCCGGCTCGAACACGCCCGCCGCCTCCTGGAGGACACCTCGCGCGGCGTCGAGGAGGTCGCCCGCGCCTCGGGCTACGGGACGCCGGAGGCGATGCGCCGCGCCTTCCTCAAGGCCTTGGAGACCACCCCGGCGGAGTACCGCCGCCGCTTCCACGTCCCCGCCCGCTGACCCCGTACGCCCGTACACCCGTACGCCCATGCACCGCACCCACCGAGAGGAACCAGCATGCAGATCGCCGTCCTGCTCTACGACCGCTTCACCGCCCTCGACGCCGTCGGGCCGTACGAACTGCTCTCCCGCCTCCCCGGCGCCGAGACCTTCTTCGTGGCCCGGGAGAGGGGCCCGGTCCGCAACGACCAGGACAGCCTCGCCCTCGTCGCCGACCGCACCCTCGCCGAGGTGCCGGCCCCGGACATCGTCCTCGTGCCCGGCGGTCCCGACGCCCGGGTGGCCATGGACGACCCGGAGATCCTCGACTGGCTCCGCGCCGCCGACGCCACCAGCACCTGGACCACCTCCGTCTGCACCGGCTCGCTGGTCCTCGCCGCCGCGGGCCTCCTCGACGGGCGCCGGGCGACCACCCACTGGCTCGCCTTCGACGAACTGCGGGCCCTCGGCGTCGAGCCCACCGGCGAGCGGGTGGTCTTCGACGGCAAGTACGTCACCTCCGCCGGGGTCTCCTCCGGCATCGACATGGCGCTCCACCTCCTCGGCCGGATCGCCGGGGACGAGACCGCGCAGACGGTCCAGCTCCTCACCGAGTACGACCCGCAGCCGCCGTACGACGCGGGCTCGCCGGAGAAGGCCCCGGCCGCACTCGTCGCGAAGTGGCGCGCGGAGACCGGGAAGCCGGAGACCGCCCCGGCGGGGACCGAGTAGCCCGTACGGTCCTCAGATCCCGTACGCGAAGCGGGGCGGGCGGCGCTCCAGGAAGGCGGCGACACCCTCCGCGGTGTCGCCGCTGCCGCGCGCCTGCTCCGCCCAGTGGGCGTCCCGGTCCGTGCGCCCGTCGGCGAACTCCTTGGCCGCCGCCTGGGTGAGCAGCGAACGGGAGGCGAGCACCCGGCAGAACTCCTCCACCCGCTTGTCCAGTCCGCCCACCGGGTGCAGCTCGTCCACGAGCCCCGTCCGCAGCGCCCGCTCCGCGTCGATCAACTCACCGGAGAACAGCAGGTACTTGGCGGCCGACGGGCCCACGAGGGCGGCGAGGCGGCGGGTCGACGAGGACGGGTAGACGATGCCGAGCTTCGCCGGGGTGACCCCGAAGCGGGCGCCCTCCTCGGCGAACCGCAGGTCGCAGGCGGCGGCGAGCTGGCTGCCGCCCCCGACGCAGAAGCCCCGGACGGCCGCCAGGGTCGGCTTGGGGAAGGCCGCGAGCGCCTCCTCGGCCCGTACCGCCAGGCTCTGCTGCTCGTCCCCGGGCTCCCGCAGCGCCGAGATGTCGGCCCCGGCGCAGAAGGTGTCGCCCTCGCCGGTGAGGACCAGGACCCGGACCTCCGGGTCGGCGGCGAGCCGCTCCAGGACGCCCGGCAGGGCGCGCCACATGCCGGCGCTCATCGCGTTGCGCTTGGCGGGGTTGGCTATGACGACGGTGGCGATCCCGTCCGTGACGCTGTCCTTCAGCTGCGGCTCCATGGGCCGGATGCTATCCGGCGGGCCCGAGCGTCGGGCTCTCCGGAGTCCTCAGAAAACGTGCGCGATCAGTCGAACAACTGACATCGGCATACTCACCCGATCAGAAGGCAGCCGATAAGTGTCGACTTCTGGTCAGTAGGTGGGTACGCCCCCGCGCATTGCCAAGACTCGATCCGTGGCGAGAATCGAGCACGAGGGTGGGAACCGGACGGTGGAGCCCCGCGAAGGCGGCCCCACCCGGCACCCGTCCTACGAAGGAGTCTGGCGCTTCACCGCTGCCGCGGTCGACGTCTCCGTCCCGCAGGCCCGGCACGCCGTGCGCGACCTGCTGGTCCGCCAGGGCGTCCCCCTCCACGACGAGATCATGGACGGCCTGCTGCTGATCGTCTCCGAGCTGGTCACCAACGCCGTGCGGCACGCGGCGCTGCTGTCCCCGGAGATAGCGGTCGAGGTGGCGATCGGCCCCGAGTGGATCCGGGTGTCCGTCGAGGACAACCACCCCTACCGTCCCAAGGCCCTGGAGGCCGACTGGGGGCAGACCGGCGGCCGGGGGCTGCTCCTGGTCCGCGAGATCGCCCAGGAGGCCGGCGGCACCTGCGACGTCGAGCACACCGCGAGCGGCGGCAAGATCATCTGGGCGGCCCTGCCCCTGGCCCCGATGGCACCGGGGCCGGGAGCGGTGTCGCACGAGCCGGTGGTCACCAGCCCCCGGACGGACCCGTCAGCTCCCTGACGGCCGGACGCGCCGCGTCGAGCACCGTCATGAACCAGGCGGAGAACGGCGCGGCGGCGTGCCGCTCGGCCAGCTCGGCGGGGGTCACGAAGGCGGTGTCCTCGATCTCCTCCGGGTCCGGGCGCGGCTCGGCCTGCACCAGGCCGACGAAGAGGTGGTTGAACTCCTGCTCCACCAGGCCCGAGGCCGGGTCCGGGTGGTTGTAGCGGACCGTGCCGGCCTCCGCGAGCAGCGAGGGCGAGACGCCCAGCTCCTCGAAGGTGCGCCGGGCCGCCGCCGCGAACGGCGCCTCGCCCGGGTAGGGGTGGCCGCAGCAGGTGTTCGACCAGACGCCGGGGGAGTGGTACTTGCCGAGCGCCCGCCGCTGGAGGAGCAGCCGGCCCGACTCGTCGAAGAGGAAGACGGAGAAGGCGCGGTGGAGCTGCCCCGGCGCCTGGTGGGCGGCGAGCTTCTCCGCCGTGCCGATGGTCCTTCCGTCCTCGTCGACCAGTTCGAGCATGATCGGGGCCGGGGCTCCGGACGGCTGGACACCGTTCGACGCGATCTCCGGCGAGATCTGAGCCGCGGTGGCTGGTGTGGTCGGCATACCCATCCTTCGCTTCGGTCCTCGGCCCGGTGGGGCCCCCTCAGTCTGCCGTACAAAAGCGGCTTGTCCGTACTTCGACGGCCGGACGCGCCCGCTCCCGCCGCGCCGGAGTGCGACCGGTGCGGCGGGAGCGGGAGGGGTCCGAGGGGGCACTACACCCCGAAAGGCGCGGGATAGCGCAGCGCACCCGAGGGGACGGGCACGGAGTCGTCCAGGACGAGCGCCCTCATCGCCTCGTCCGGAACCTCGAAACCTGGCCGGATTCCATACGCGGACGCCCGTTCGAACCCGAACCGGGGGTAGTACTCCGGATGCCCCAGGACGAGCACCAGGGTCTCGCCCCGCAGCCGGGCCGCGTCGAGGACCGCCCGGACGACGGCCTGCCCGGCCCCCGTCCGCTGGTGCTCGGGCGCGACCGCCACCGGGGCGAGCGCCGCCGCCGGGACGCCGTCCACGTGGCAGCGGGTGATCAGGGCGTGCGCCGCGACCGTGCCGTCCGGGGCCTCGGCCACGTACGACAGGCCCGGCAGCCAGGCGCCGGCGTCCGCCCGGAGCGCGTCGACCAGGTCGGCCTCCGCCGCCGAACCGAAGGCCGCCGCCTCGATCCGCCGGACCTCCGCCTCCTCGCCGGGCGCCTCAGGCCGGGTGCGCCAGCGCGGATCGGCGGGCCGCAGGACGAAACCGGCGTAGCCGTAGTCGGAGCCGTGCTCGCGCCGCAGCGCGATCTCGGCGCGCGCCCCGGCGACAGCCTCGGCCATGCCGGGCACGGAGGTGTCGGCCGCCTCGGCGCGGGCGGCCAGCGGACCGTAGTACTCGTCCCAGTCGCCCTCCGGCTGGATGAGGGTCCCCAGGACGTGGTAGCCGGCCGCGACGGCGGCCGCCCCGTTTTCGGTGACGGTGCGGAGCGGGTAGTGCTCCTCCCAGAAGGCGCGGGCCGCCGGGCCCGGCTCCCCGGTGGTCCACACGCACTCGGTGAGCACGAGCGTGCCGCCGGGCGCGAGGAGACGGCGCCACTCGGCGAGCGCCCGGTCGAAGCCGAGCACGAAGACGGAGCTCTCGGCCCAGACCAGGTCGAAGGAGCCGTCGGGGAAGGGCAGGGAGCCCATGTCGGCGCGGAGGGCGCGGACGGAACCGCCGTCGGGGTCCGTGCCGTCGAGTCCGCGCGCGGCGGCGGACTCCCGCAGCTCGGCGAGGAACGGCTCGTGGGTGTCGACGGCGGTCACCTCGGCGCCCGCCTCGGCGGCCAGGAGCAGCGCGGAGCGGCCCGGGCCGCAGCCCAGGTCGAGCACGCGCGGACGCTCGGGGAGCGGTCCCGCGAGCGCGAGGAGCCGACGGGTGGTGGTGTCGGAGCCCGGACCCTGGCGCGGCAGGCCGTGGTGCAGGGCGAAGAAGGAATCGTGCAGAGCGTTGTCGGACAACGTGGGAAACCTTTGGATGAGAGGGTCCCGGCCGACGACGTGACGTACCGGTGCGAGGACCGGGATCAGGTCAGCCGGAGACCCGGAGGCTGAGGGACGACCGGGCGCTGCCGCAGGCGGCAGCCTCCATCGCGACGGTCATCAACCTCAGCTCCTCTCACCACACGTGCGTACGAAAAGGCTAGCAGGCGCTCCGGCGCCCTACAGGCAGAGCCTAGCCTCGTGCTCCGCGTGGCCGACCGGCTCCAGCTGGAAGGTGCAGTGCTCCACGTCGAAGTGCGAGCCCAGGCAGCCCTGGAGCGCGTGCAGCATCTTCTCGTGCCCGACCGAGTCGAGCGCCCCCTGGTCGACGACCACGTGCGCCGAGAGGACCGGCATCCCCGAGGTGATCGTCCAGGCGTGCAGGTCGTGCACGTCCTCGACCCCCGGCAGGGCCAGTATGTGGGCCCGTACCTCCGCCATGTCGACGCCCTTGGGGGCCGCCTCCAGGAGCACGTCCAGGGTCTCGCGCAGCAGCTTGACCGTACGGGGGACGATCATCAGGCCGATCACCAGCGAGGCGATCGGGTCCGCGTACTGCCAGCCCGTGAGCAGGATGATCCCGGACGCGACGATCACCGTGACCGAGCCCAGGGCGTCCGCGAGCACCTCCAGATACGCCCCGCGCACGTTGAGGCTCTCCTTCTGGCCCCGCATGAGCAGCGTCAGCGAGATCACGTTCGCCACCAGGCCGACCGCCGCGAACGCGATGGCGAGGCCGCCCTTGGTCCCGGCCGGCTCCATGAACCGCTGGATCGCCTCGAACAGCACGTACCCGCCGACGCCGAGCAGCAGCAGACAGTTCGCGAGCGCCGCCAGGATCTCGGCCCGCGCGTAGCCGAAGGTGCGGTTGCCCGAGGGCGGCCGGTTGGCGAAGTGGATCGCCAGGAGCGCCATCGCGAGGCCGACCGCGTCGGTCGCCATGTGGGCCGCGTCCGCGATCAGCGCGAGCGAGTCCGCGACCACGCCGCCGACGATCTCGACCACCATCACGGAGAGCGTGATGCCGAGCGCGATCCGCAACCGGCTCCGGTACGCGGCCCCCGCGGTGCCCGTCGGCGGCGGGCCCCCGTGGCCGTGTCCGTGGCCGTGCCCGTGATCGTGTCCAGCCCCCATGAGATGGCCTCCCGGTCGTGTCGTCCGTGTGCCCCGGTGCGCAAGTCAACTACGGGTGGGGGGTATGCGCAACACGGTACTGAACACCGTTGTCATATGCTCTGACCTGCGGTGATGCATTCCGGACGGGGTGTGGCGAGAAGCGCTCGGGGACGGCCCGGGGGAGGGCGTACGACCGGGGTTTGTGGGACGGCCGGACGATCACCCATCATGATCCGCGACGGACCGAGCGCATCGGGGCGGACACGAGTGGGCCCGGGGGAGTCCGGCCCGCCAAGCCTCGGTGAACTCGTCCTTCTGTTCATCGGATAGCCTCAGCCGACGTGTCGCCGCCCGGTGCCGGGCCGCACCGCCGCGCCCGGGGCCGCCATGGGCCCCGCCGGCCCTCCGTCAGCTCCAAGGAGTGAGTTCGTCTGTCGACCGCCATCCTCACCGGCCCGCCGGCACCCGGATCCTCGCTCGACGGTGATCTGCGGTCGCTCGGCTTCGACGTCCGGATCGCCTCCGGCACCGAGGAGACCGGAGCCCTGCTGGCCGACGTCCCGGCGGGCGAGCGCGTCGCGCTCGTCGACCCCCGGTTCGTCGGCCATCTGCACGCGCTGCGCCTCGCCCTCACCGACCCCCGGTTCCCGGCCGCCGCGGTCCCCGGCGCGCTCACCGCGCAGGCCGAGGCCCGCCCCGCCCTGACCCGGGCCCTGGACGGCGCCTCCGCGACCGCCGGTACTCCCGTCGCCGACCTCCCCGGCGCCCTCGCCGACACCCTCGACGCCGACGGCGTCGCCGTGCACAGGCCCCAGCTCGGCACCCTCGTCGCCACCGTGCCCACCGACGCCGAGGCCCGCCACGCGGCGCGCGCCGCCGTCGAGGCCGTCGACGACGAGGCCGTACGCCTCCGCTCGGCCGTGAAGGCGCACGACGGCTTCTTCACCACCTTCTTCATCAGCCCGTACTCGCGCCACATCGCCCGCTGGTGCGCGCGCCGCGGACTGACCCCCAACCAGGTCACCACCGCCTCGCTGCTCACCGCCCTGGTCGCGGCCGGCTGCGCGGCGACCGGCGAGCGCGCCGGCTACGTCGCCGCCGGCGTCCTCCTCCTCGTCTCCTTCGTCCTGGACTGCACCGACGGGCAGCTCGCCCGCTACGCGCTGAAGTACTCGACGATGGGCGCCTGGCTCGACGCCACCTTCGACCGCGCCAAGGAGTACGCCTTCTACGCGGGCCTCGCCCTCGGCGCCGCCCGGAACGGCGACGACGTCTGGGCCCTCGCGCTCGGCGCCATGGTCCTGATGACCTGCCGCCACGTCGTCGACTTCTCCTTCAACGAGGCGAACGCCGAGAGCACCGGCGCCGCGGCCAAGACCAGCCTGGCCCTCTCCAGCAAGCTGGACGGCGTCGGCTGGACCGTCTGGGCCCGCCGCATGATCATCCTTCCGATCGGCGAGCGCTGGGCGATGATCGCCGTCCTCACCGCCGTCACCAGCCCCCGGATCGTCTTCTGGGCCCTGATCGCCGGCTGCGCCTTCGGCGCCTGCTACACCACCGCCGGCCGCGTCCTGCGCTCCCTGACCCGCAAGGGGAAGAGGAGCGACCGGGCCGCCCGGGCGCTCTTCGACCTCACCGACTCCGGCCCGCTGGCCCGGCTCGCCGCCCGGCTCTTCCGCCGCCCCGGCGACCGGAGCCTCGGGGTCGCCTTCGCCGCGATCGCGACGGCCGGCCTGCTGTCCGCCGTCCTCGCGTGGCCGTTCGGCGACCGGCAGATCGTGATCGCCGCCGTCGGCTACACGGTCTTCGCCGGGCTCGCCGTCGCCCAGCCCCTCAAGGGCGCCCTCGACTGGCTCGTACCGCCGCTCTTCCGCGCCGCCGAGTACACCACCGTCCTCGTCCTGGCCGCCCGCTCCGACTCCCCGGGGGCCCTCCCGGCGGCGTTCGGGCTGGTCGCGGCGGTCGCCTACCATCACTACGACACGGTGTACCGCATCCGCGGCGGCACCGGCGCGCCGCCCGCCTGGCTGGTGCGCGTCACCGGCGGACACGAGGGGCGCACCCTCCTGGTGACCGTCCTCGCCGCCCTCCTCGCGGGCCGCGGCGACGACTTCACCCTGGCACTGACCGTCCTCGCGGTCGCCGTCGCGCTGGTGGTGCTCGTGGAGTCCGTCCGCTTCTGGGTCTCCGCCGGAGCACCCGCCGTTCACGACGAAGGAGAAACAGCATGATCGGTCTCGTACTGGCAGCCGGTGCCGGACGGCGTCTGCGCCCCTACACCGACACCCTTCCGAAGGCCCTCGTGCCGGTCGACGGGGACACCACGATCCTCGACCTGACCCTGAAGAACTTCGCCGAGATCGGCCTCACCGAGGTCGCGATCGTCGTCGGCTACCGCAAGGAGGCCGTCTACGACCGCAAGGAGGCCCTGGAGGCGAAGTACGGGCTCACGATCACCCTCGTCGACAACGACAAGGCCGAGGAGTGGAACAACGCCTACTCCCTGTGGTGCGCCCGTGACGTCCTCAAGCGCGGTGTGATCCTCGCCAACGGCGACACCGTCCACCCCGTCTCCGTCGAGAAGACCCTGCTCGCCGCCCGCGGCGACGGTCAGAAGATCATCCTCGCCCTCGACACGGTGAAGAGCCTCGCCGACGAGGAGATGAAGGTCATCACCGCCGAGGGCAAGGGCGTCCAGCGCATCACCAAGCTCATGGACCCGGCCACCGCCACCGGCGAGTACATCGGCGTCACCCTGATCGAGGCCGAGGCCGCCGAGGAGCTGGCCGACGCCCTCAAGGCCACCTTCGAGCGCGACCCCGACCTCTACTACGAGGACGGCTACCAGGAGCTGGTCAACCGCGGCTTCACCGTCGACGTGGCCCCCATCGGCGACGTCAAGTGGGTCGAGATCGACAACCACGACGACCTCGCGAAGGGCCGTGAGATCGCGTGCCAGTACTGACCCGGCTGATCCCGTCGCCGGTCGTCGTCGACATCCGCGGAGGAGCGCTGGACGACCTGTCCGCGCTCCTCGCGGACCAGCGGATCTCCAGCAACGGCAAGATCGCGGTCGCCATCAGCGGGGGCTCCGGCCTCAAGCTGCGCGACCGGTTCGCCGCCGAGCTGCCCGGGGCCGACTGGTACCCGGTCGCCGGCGGCACCATCGACGAGGCCGTGAAGCTCGCCGACGCCATGCGCGGCAAGCGGTACGACGCGGTGGTGGCCCTCGGTGGCGGCAAGATCATCGACGTGACCAAGTACGCGGCGGCCCGGGTCGGGCTGCCGCTCGTGGCCATCGCCACCAACCTGTCCCACGACGGCATCTGCTCCCCGATCTCCACCCTGGACAACGACAACGGGCGCGGCTCCTACGGCGTCCCCACCCCGATCGCCCTGGTCGTCGACCTGGACGTGATCAGGGACGCCCCGGTCCGCTACGTCCGCTCCGGCATCGGCGACGCGATCTCCAACCTCTCCGCCATCGCGGACTGGGAGCTCTCGCACCGCGAGAACGGCGAGAAGGTCGACGGCCTCGCCGCCGCCATGGCCCGCAGCGCCGGAGAGGCCGTGCTCCGCCACCCCGGCGGCGTCGGCGACGACGACTTCCTCGTCACCCTCTCCGAGGGCCTGGTCATGTCCGGCATCGCCATGTCGATCAGCGGCGACAGCCGCCCCTCCTCGGGCGCCTGCCACGAGATCAGCCACGCCTTCGACCTGCTCTTCCCGGCCCGCGCGGCCAGCCACGGCGAGCAGTGCGGTCTCGGAGCGGCCTTCGCCATGCACCTGCGCGGCGCCCGCGAGGAGTCCGGCCTGATGGTCGAGACCCTGCGCCGGCACGGCCTGCCCGTCACGCCGCAGGAGATGGGCTTCACCGTGGACGAGTTCGTCCAGGCGGTCTCGTTCGCCCCGCAGACCCGACCGGGCCGCTTCACCATCCTCGAACACCTCGACCTGTCCGACGACGAGATCAGGGACGCGTACGCCGACTATGCACAAGCCATCGGTAGCTGAGCTCCGACCGGTCGTCCATCCCCCGGGCGTGAAGGACCGGCGGAGCGGCGAGCACTGGGGCGGCCGCCTGTACATGCGGGAGATCTCGCTGCGGATCACCCGGCAGCTGGCGAACACCCGGGTCACCCCCAACCAGCTGACCTACCTGATGACCGTCTTCGGCGTGCTCGCCGCCCCGGCGCTCCTCGTGCCGGGCATCCCGGGCGCCGTCCTCGGCGTGCTCATGGTCCAGCTCTACCTGCTGCTCGACTGCGTCGACGGCGAGCTGGCCCGCTGGAAGAAGCAGTTCTCGCTCGGCGGCGTCTACCTGGACCGGGTCGGCGCCTACCTGTGCGACGCGGCGGTCCTCGTCGGCTTCGGCCTGCGCGCCGCCGACCTGTGGGGCACCGGGCGGATCGACTGGCTGTGGGCCTTCCTGGGCACCCTCGCCGCCCTCGGCGCCATCCTCATCAAGGCCGAGACCGACCTCGTCGGCGTCGCCCGCCACCAGGGCGGCCTCCCGCCGGTCAAGGAGTCCGCCTCCGAGCCGCGCTCCTCCGGCATGGCGCTGGCCCGCCGGGCCGCCGCCGCGCTCAAGTTCCACCGGCTGATCCTCGGCATCGAGGCCTCCCTGCTCATCCTGGTCCTCGCGATCGCGGACCAGATCAGGGGCGACCTCTTCTTCTCCCGGCTCGGCGTCGCCGTCCTCGCCGGCATCGCCCTGCTCCAGACCCTGCTGCACCTGGTGTCGATCCTGGTCTCCAGCAGGCTGAAGTGAGGCCGGCCGTGAACACGCCGCTCAAGGTGGGCGCCGTCGTCATCACCATGGGCAACCGCCCCGACGACCTGCGCGCGCTGCTCGACTCGGTCGCCGCGCAGGAGGGCGACCCGGTCGAGGTCGTCGTCGTCGGCCAGGGCACCCCGGTCACCGGGGTGCCCGACGGGGTCCGCACCGTCGACCTGCCCGAGAACGTCGGCATCCCCGCCGGCCGGAACGTCGGCATCGAGGCCTTCGGCCCCGGCGGCACCGACGTCGACGTCCTGCTCTTCCTCGACGACGACGGCCTGCTCGCCCACACCGACACCGCCGAGCTGGTCCGCCAGGCCTTCACCGCGGACCCGCGCCTGGGCATCATCAGCTTCCGGATCGCCGACCCGGAGACCGGCGCCACCCAGCGCCGGCACGTGCCCCGGCTGCGCGCCTCCGACCCGATGCGCTCCTCGCGGGTGACCACCTTCCTCGGCGGCGCCAACGCCGTCCGCACCAAGGTCTTCGCGGAAGTCGGCGGCCTTCCGGACGAGTTCTTCTACGCACACGAGGAGACCGACCTCGCCTGGCGGGCGCTCGACGCCGACTGGATGATCGACTACCGTGCGGACATGGTGCTGCTGCACCCCACGACAGCACCCTCCCGGCACGCCTCCTACCACTTCAACGTGGCGCGCAACCGTGTGTGGCTGGCCCGTCGCAATCTGCCCGCGCCCCTGGTGCCGGCCTATCTCGGCGTCTGGCTGCTGCTCACTCTGGCCCGGCGGCCCTCGGTCCCCGCGCTGAAGGCGTGGTGCGGCGGATTCCGGGCCGGCTGGACCACCCCCTGCGGACCGCGCCGCCCCATGAGGTGGCGTACGGTGTGGCGGCTGACCCGGATGGGTCGCCCCCCGGTCGTCTGACATCGTGGTACCCGACGTGCCGCGCATCTTGAACACGAAAGTTTCGACTTGTGAGTGACACACACCAGGGCGGGGCGGTCGCGACGAGCGCGCCCCCGTCCGTCGACGAGGGCCTGGCCCCGGCCGACCTCGCCGCGAAGTACGGCCTCTCGGTCAGCGGCGCCCGGCCCGGGCTGTTCGAGTACGTCCGGGAGCTGTGGAGCCGCCGCCACTTCATCCTGGCCTTCTCCTCGGCCAAGCTGACCGCCCAGTACAGCCAGGCGAAGCTGGGCCAGGTGTGGCAGGTGGCGACCCCGCTCCTGAACGCCCTGGTCTACTACCTGATCTTCGGCCTGATCCTGGGCGCCGGCCGGGGCATGACCAAGGACGTCTACATCCCCTTCCTGGTCACCGGCATCTTCGTGTTCACCTTCACCCAGAGCTCGGTGATGGCCGGCGTCCGGGCGATCTCGGGCAATCTGGGCCTCGTCCGGGCCCTGCACTTCCCGCGCGCCTCGCTGCCCATCTCCTTCTCGCTCCAGCAGCTCCAGCAGCTGCTGTTCTCGATGATCGTCCTGGTGGCGATCGTCATGGCCTTCGGCAGCTACCCCTCGCTCAGCTGGCTGCTGCTGGTCCCGGCGCTGTTCCTGCAGTTCGTCTTCAACGTCGGCCTGGCGATGATCATGGCCAGGATGGGCGCCAAGACGCCCGACCTCGCACAGCTCATGCCGTTCGTCATGCGCACCTGGATGTACGCCTCCGGCGTGATGTTCTCGATCCCCGCGATGCTGGCCGACAAGCCCGCCTGGATCGCCGACGTCCTCATGTACAACCCGGCTGCGGTCTACATGGACCTGATCCGCTTCTCCCTCATCGAGGGCTACGGCGCGGAGAACCTGCCGGACCACGTCTGGATGACCGCCCTCGGCTGGGCCCTGGCCTTCGGCATCGGCGGCTTCGTCTACTTCTGGAAGGCCGAGGAGAGGTACGGCCGTGGCTGACACGAACCGGTCCAACGTTCCCACCGTCATCTGCGACGAGGTCCACATCGTCTACCGGGTCAACGCCAGCGGCGGCGGCAAGGGCAGCGCCACGGCGGCGCTCAGCCGCATCGTCGGCCGCGGCAAGGCCGAGGTCACCCGGGGCGTCCGCAAGGTCCACGCGGTCCGCGGCGTCACCTTCACCGCCTACCGGGGCGAGGCCATCGGCCTCATCGGCTCCAACGGCTCCGGCAAGTCCACGCTGCTGCGCGCCATCGCCGGCCTGCTCCCCACCGAGAGCGGCAAGGTCTACACCGACGGCCAGCCCTCGCTCCTCGGCGTCAACGCGGCCCTGATGAACGACCTCACCGGCGAGCGCAACGTGATCCTCGGCGGCCTCGCCATGGGCATGAGCCGCGAGGAGGTCCGCTCCCGCTACGAGGGCATCGTCGACTTCTCCGGCATCAACGAGAAGGGCGACTTCATCAGCCTGCCCATGCGCACGTACTCCTCCGGCATGGGCGCCCGGCTCCGCTTCGCCATCGCGGCCGCCAAGAACCACGACGTCCTCCTCATCGACGAGGCCCTCGCCACCGGCGACCGCAAGTTCCAGATCCGCTCCGAGGAGCGCATCCGCGAGCTGCGCAAGGAGGCCGGCACGGTCTTCCTGGTCAGCCACAGCAACAAGTCCATCCGGGACACCTGCGACCGGGTGCTCTGGCTGGAGAAGGGCCAGCTCCTCATGGACGGCCCCACGGACGAGGTCCTCAAGGCGTACGAGCGGGAGACCGCCCGCTGAGCCCCCTCTCGCCCGAGGCTCCCGCCCCCGTCGCAGCTCCTGCGCCGGGGGCGGCCCCGTCTCTACGCGCTGCGTGTTCGGGTGCGCGCGGAGCGTCACCTCCGCTGCTCGAAGGGCCTTCTCGCGCCCTTCCCGTGCGGCGGGGGAGTGTCGCTGCCGGGTCCGCCGTCGCCGGGACACGCGCTTCCCGCGCCTCCGTCGTACCCAATTCCCTTGATTTCCCGGCGTATTGACGGACTGCCCGGGCGAAATCCCTGGTGCGCGCCACCCCCGAATGGCGACGGTCGTCGTACAACGTAAGCTGGACCGGTCTGTTTCGCGGCAAGTAGGGCGATACCCCGCGGCCATCGGGCCCCGGGTGGCGGCCCTACGGGCAGGGGTCGGCGGCGTGTCCGAAATAGGATGGATTGGGTCAGCAGTGTAGAACGGGAGACGTGACGGCCATGACGCAGAATCTCCAGCTCCACGAGGGTGTCGCCGTCCCTCCGCCGGGCAGCGACCGGTGACGGACCCCCGGCAGGCGCACTCCGGCGCCACCTCGCGTGCCACCCTCGGCAAGGCTGCGGACGAGAACTTCCCCGTCGCCCCCTTCTTCCTGCCCCGCGCTTGGCGCGACGACCTCATGGCCGTCTACGGATACGCCCGGCTCGTGGACGACATCGGCGACGGCGACCTCGCCCCCGGCGGCGCCGACGCGCGGCACCTCGGCGTCCCCCCGGAGGCCGCCGACGACCGGCTCGCCCTCCTCGACGCCTTCGAGGCCGACCTCCGCCGCGTCTTCGACTCCACCCCGCGCCACCCCCTGCTGCGCGCCCTCCGGCCGACCGTCGAGCGGTGCGGGCTCGCCCCCGGGCCCTTCCTCGGCCTGATCGCCGCCAACCGCCAGGACCAGCTGGTCGGCCGGTACGAGACGTACGACGACCTCCTCGCGTACTGCGAGCTCTCCGCCAACCCCGTCGGCCGCCTCGTCCTCGGGATCACCGGCACCGCCACCCCCGAGCGGATCCGGCTCTCCGACGGCATCTGCACCGCCCTCCAGATCGTCGAGCACCTCCAGGACGTCGCCGAGGACCTCGCCCGCGACCGGATCTACCTGCCCGCCGAGGACCTCAAGCGGTTCCACGTCACCGAGGACGACCTCGCCCGGCCCACCGCCGGAGCCTCCGTCCGCGCCCTGATCGCCTTCGAGGCCGAGCGGGCCCGCGCCCTGCTCCACGCGGGCACCCCCCTCGTCGGCAGCGTCCACGGCCGCCTCCGCCTCCTCCTCGCCGGATTCACCGCCGGGGGACTCGCGGCCCTCGACGCGATCGCCGACGCCGGATTCGACGTACTGACCGGCCCCCCGGGGCCCACCAAGCCGAACCTGATGCGCCGGGCGGGAGAGGTCCTGCTCCGGGCGCGGAGAGAGGGGTGACCGTGACCGTGGAGGGACCGCACCAGCCGTCCGCACCGGTACAGGCCGCCTACAGCTACTGCGAGGCGGTCACCGGGCAGCAGGCCCGCAACTTCGCCTACGGCATCCGGCTGCTGCCGGCCGAGAAGCGCCAGGCGATGTCCGCCCTGTACGCCTTCTCGCGGCGCGTCGACGACATCGGCGACGGCACGCTCGCGCCCGGCGAGAAGAAGGAGCGACTGGAGGCCACCCGGGACCTGCTCGACCGGATCCGCTCCGGCAAGATCGACGAGGACGACACCGACCCGGTCGCCGTCGCCCTCGCCGACTCCGCCCGCCGCTTCCCGATCCCGCTCGACGGCCTCGACGAACTCATCGACGGCGTCCTCATGGACGTCCACGGCGCCGTCTACGAGACCTGGGACGACCTCAAGGTCTACTGCCGCTGCGTCGCCGGCGCCATCGGCCGCCTCTCCCTCGGCGTCTTCGGCACCCAGCCGGGCGCCCACGGCGCCGACCGCGCCCCCGAGTACGCCGACACCCTGGGGCTCGCGCTCCAACTCACCAACATCCTCAGGGACGTGCGCGAGGACGCGGAGAACGGGCGCACCTACCTGCCCGCCGACGACCTCGCCAAGTTCGGCTGCGGGGACGGCTTCGCCGGCCCGCTGCCCGAGGGCTCCGACTTCGCCGGGCTCGTCCACTTCGAAGTGCGGCGCGCCCGCGCCCTGTTCGCCGAGGGCTACCGGCTCCTCCCCATGCTCGACCGGCGCAGCGGCGCCTGCGTCGCCGCCATGGCCGGCATCTACCGGCGCCTGCTCGACCGGATCGAGCGCGACCCGGAGGCGGTCCTGCGCGGCCGCGTCTCGCTGCCGGGCCACGAGAAGGCGTACGTCGCGGTGCGCGGCCTCTCCGGCCTCGACACCCGCCACATCGCCCGGCGCGACGTCAGGAGGCGCCCCCGATGAGCCCGCACGCGCCCGCCGCGCCCCCGGCTGCCCCCGGCGCCGTTCCCACCCGCGCGGCGAACCGGCGGCCCGACGCCGTCCCCCGTACGGCCGCCTCCCGGGCGACCACCGCCCGTAAGAGCGCCGTCCGCGCCGCAACCCCCGGCGCCGTCCCTCGTACGACCGCCGCCCGCGCGGCCGTCCCCCGTACGGCCGCCACCGCGGCAACCCCCGGTGCCGCCCCGGCGTCCCTGATCACGGTCGTCGCGCACGGCCCGACCCCGTCGGCCCCGTCCGCGGCGGGACCGACCACGACGAACCGATCGGAGGCCGCGTGACCCGCGACGCAATCGGGCAGGACGCCCGGCAGGCCCACGCCGTCGTCGTCGGCGGCGGGCTCGCCGGGACCACCGCCGCGCTCCAGCTCGCCGACGCGGGCGTCCGCGTCACCCTCCTCGAAGGCCGCCCCCGGCTCGGCGGCCTCGCCTTCTCCTTCCGCCGCGGCGAGCTGACCGTCGACAACGGCCAGCACGTCTACCTGCGCTGCTGCACCGCCTACCGCTGGTTCCTCGACCGGATCGACGGCGCCCGCCTCGCCCCCGTGCAGGACCGCCTCGACGTGCCCGTCCTCGACGTCGGCCACCGCCGCGGTCCCCGGCTCGGCCGGATCCGCCGCGACGACCTGCCCGTCCCGTTCCACCTCGCCCGCAGCCTGGCGACCTATCCGCACCTCAGCGCCGTCGAGCGCCTGAGCGTCGGCCGCGCCGCGCTCGCCCTGAGCCGGCTCGACCCCGCCGACCCGGCCCTCGACGGCATCGACTTCGCCACCTGGCTCGGCCGCCACGGACAGTCCCCGCGCGCCGTCGAGGCCCTGTGGGACCTCGTCGGCGTCGCCACCCTCAACGCCACCGCCCCGCACGCCTCCATGGCCCTGGCCGCCATGGTCTTCAAGACCGGGCTCCTCTCCGAGCCCGGCGCCGCCGACATCGGCTGGGCCCGCGTCCCGCTCGGCGAACTCCACGACACCCTGGCCGGCAAGGCCCTCGCCGCCGCCGGGGTGCGCACCGAACTGCGCGCCAAGGCCGAGCGGATCTCCCGCACCGGCGACGGACGCTGGGCCGTGGAGGTGCCCGGCGAGACCATCGAGGCCGACGCCGTCGTCCTCGCCGTACCGCAGCACGAGACCCACGCCCTGCTGCCCGAGGGCGCCCTCGACGACCCCGACCGGCTCCTCGACATCGGCACCGCCCCCATCCTCAACCTGCACGTCGTCTACGACCGCAAGGTGTTGAGGCAGCCCTTCTTCACCGCCCTCGGCTCCCCGGTGCAGTGGGTCTTCGACCGCACCGACGCCTCCGGGCTCAAGGGCGGCGGCCAGTACCTCGCCGTCTCCCAGTCCGCCGCCCAGGACGACATCGACGCGCCCGTCGCCGTCCTGCGCGAGCGCTACCTCCCGGAGCTGGAGCGGCTGCTGCCCGCCGCCCGTGGCGCCGGGGTGCGCGACTTCTTCGTCACCAGGGAGCGGACGGCGACGTTCGACCCCGCCCCGGGCACCGGCCGGCTCCGCCCCGGCGCCCGCACCCGGGCACCGGGCCTCCACCTGGCCGGAGCCTGGACCGCCACCGGCTGGCCCGCGACCATGGAGGGGGCCGTCCGCAGTGGTTTCAGCGCCGCGGGCGCGGCGCTCTCCGCCCTCGGCCGCCGCCATGACCATCCGCTGCAGGAGGCGGTATGAGTGTGAGTACCGGAACAAGAGGAGAGACCGTGCCGACAGCGCCGCCGGGACACCCGGCCGTCGACACCGCGGACGTGTCCGCACTGCTGGAGCGGGGACGGACCCTGTCCACCCCCGTACTGCGGGCGGCCGTCGACCGCCTCGCGCCGCCCATGGACACCGTGGCCGCCTACCACTTCGGCTGGATCGACGCGCAGGGCAACCCCGCCGACGGCGACGGCGGCAAGGCCGTCCGCCCCGCGCTCGCCCTGCTGTCGGCCGAGGCCGCGGGCGCCGCGCCCGAGGTCGGCGTCCCCGGCGCCGTCGCCGTGGAGCTCGTCCACAACTTCTCGCTGCTCCACGACGACCTGATGGACGGCGACGAGCAGCGCCGCCACCGCGACACCGTGTGGAAGGTCCACGGCCCCGCGCAGGCCATCCTCGTCGGCGACGCCCTCTTCGCCCTCGCCAACGAACTGCTCCTCGAACTCGGCACCGTCGAGGCCGGGCGGGCCACCCGCCGGCTCACCACGGCCACCCGCAAGCTCATCGACGGGCAGGCCCAGGACATCTCCTACGAGCACCGCGAGCGGGTCACCGTCGAGGAGTGCCTGGAGATGGAGGGCAACAAGACCGGCGCCCTCCTCGCCTGCGCCGTCTCCATCGGCGCCGTCCTCGGCGGGGCCGACGACCGGACCGCCGACAAGCTGGAGGAGTACGGCTACCACCTCGGCCTCGCCTTCCAGGCCGTGGACGACCTGCTCGGCATCTGGGGCGACCCGGAGTCCACCGGCAAGCAGACCTGGAGCGACCTGCGCCAGCGCAAGAAGTCCCTCCCCGTCGTCGCCGCCCTCGCCGCCGGCGGACCGGCCTCCGAGCGGCTCGGCGAACTGCTCGCCGCGGACGCCAAGTCCAGCGACTTCGACTCCTTCTCCGAGGAGGAGTTCGCCTTCCGGGCCGCCCTCATCGAGGAGGCCGGGGGCCGGGAGTGGACCTCCCAGGAGGCCCGCCGCCAGCACGCCGTCGCGATCGGGGCCCTGGACGAGGTGGACATGCCCGCCCGCGTACGGGCCCAGCTCACCGCCCTGGCCGACTTCGTGGTGGTACGGAAGAGGTGAGCGCCATCACCCTGATATGAGTTCGCGGTCGCCGGCCGGTGCCACCCGGCGCCGGCCGACGGCAGACCCGCAGGAGCAGAAGGAAACAGACTGCACGAAGGGTAAGCCATGACAGCGACGACCGACGGAAGCGCCGGGGCCGTGAGCCCCCGGACGGCCGTGGACGGCGAGACGACCGACACCGCTCTCCCGGAGAGGGCCGCCCCCGCCCCGGGAAGACTCGACGAGACCGCCGCGCGGGCCGCGGCACGGGCCGCCGAGCACCTCCTCGCCCGCCAGGATCCGGCGGGCTGGTGGAAGGGCGACCTGGAGACCAACGTCACCATGGACGCCGAGGACCTGCTCCTCCGCCAGTTCCTGGGCATCCTCGACCCCGACACCGCCCGGGCCGCGGCCCTCCACGTCCGCCGCGAGCAGCGCGAGGACGGCACCTGGTCCACCTTCTACGGCGGACCCGGCGAACTCTCCACCACCGTCGAGGCCTACGTGGCCCTCCGGCTCGCCGGAGACCCGCCCGACGCCCCGCACATGGCCCGCGCCTCCGCGTGGGTCCGCGCCCACGGCGGCATCGCGGACACCCGGGTCTTCACCCGCATCTGGCTCGCCCTCTTCGGCTGGTGGCGCTGGGAGGACCTGCCCGAGCTGCCCCCGGAGATGCTCTTCCTGCCCAAGTGGTTCCCGCTCAACATCTACGACTTCGGCTGCTGGGCCCGCCAGACGATCGTGCCGCTCACCGTGGTCTCCGCCAAGCGCCCGGTCCGCCCCGCACCCTTCCCCCTGGACGAGCTGCACACCGACCCGGCCCGTCCGAACCCGCCCCGCCCGCTCGCCCCGGCGACCGGCTGGGACGGGATCTTCCAGCGGATCGACAAGGCCCTGCACCTCTACCACCGCGTGGCGCCCCGCCCGGTGCGCGAGGTGGCCGTGAACCTCGCCGCCCAGTGGATCGTCGAACGCCAGGAGAACGACGGCTGCTGGGGCGGCATCCAGCCCCCCGCCGTCTACTCGATCATCGCCCTCCACCTCCTCGGCTACGACCTCGGGCACCCCGTCATGCGGGCCGGCCTGGAGTCCCTCGACCGCTTCGCCCTCTGGCGCGAGGACGGCTCCCGGATGATCGAGGCCTGCCAGTCCCCGGTCTGGGACACCTGCCTCGCCACCATCGCCCTCGCCGACGCCGGCCTCCCGCCCGACCACCCGGCCCTGGTGAAGGCCGTCGACTGGATGCTGGACGAGGAGATCACCCGCACCGGGGACTGGGCGGTGCGCCGGCCCGGACTCCCGCCGGGCGGCTGGGCGTTCGAGTTCCACAACGACAACTACCCCGACACCGACGACACCGCCGAGGTCCTGCTCGCGCTGCGCCGGGTCCGGCACCCCGACCCCGCCCGGGTCGAGGCCGCCGCCGCCCGGGGCACGCGCTGGACGCTCGGCATGCAGTCCCGCGACGGCGCCTGGGGCGCCTTCGACGCCGACAACACCAGCGTCCTCCCCAACAAGCTGCCCTTCTGCGACTTCGGCGAGGTGGTGGACCCGCCCTCCGCCGACGTCACCGCGCACGTGGTGGAGATGCTGGCCCACGAGGGCCTGGCCGGGGACCCGCGCACCCTGCGGGGGATCGACTGGCTGCTCGCCGCCCAGGAACCGGACGGCGGCTGGTTCGGCCGCTGGGGCGTCAACCTGGTGTACGGGACGGGCTCGGTGCTCCCCGCCCTCGCCGCCGCCGGAATCCCCGCCTCCCACCCGGCGGTCCGCCGGGCCGTCGCCTGGCTCGGCTCCGTGCAGAACGAGGACGGCGGCTGGGGCGAGGACCTCCGCTCGTACCAGGACGAGCAGTGGGTCGGGCGGGGCGCCTCCACCGCCTCCCAGACCGCGTGGGCGCTGATCGCCCTGCTCGCCGCCGGTGAACGGGAGTCCGAGCCGGTCCGGCGGGGCGTCGCCTGGCTGACCGCGACCCAGCTCCCGGACGGTTCGTGGGACGAGCCGTACTTCACCGGCACGGGCTTCCCCTGGGACTTCTCGATCAACTACCACCTCTACCGCCAGGTCTTCCCCCTCACGGCGCTCGGCCGCTACGCGCACGGGGAGCCGTCGCTCCGCAAGGAGGGGTGATGGGCCGCGCGCCCGCCCCCGGCGCCGCCACCCCGCCGCTCCTGATCGCCTGCGCGCTCGGCATCGAACAGCTCGCCCTGCGCAGCGGCGACCGGAGCGGCGCCCCCGGCCCGGTCACCGTGCTGCGGACGGGCATGGGCCCCGAACGGGCCAGGGCGGCGGTCTCCCGGGCGCTGGGGGAGCGGCACCGGTGGGACGCGGCCGTGATCGCCTCCGGGTTCTGCGCGGGGCTCGCCCCGGGCATGCACCCGGGGGACCTGGTGGTCGCCGACGAGACCCGCGGACCCGACGGCACGACCGCGTGCACCGGCCCGGAGCTCCTGGTGAAGGCCCTGGTCAGGGCGGTGCCGGGGCGGTCCGTGCACGTCGGCCCGCTGTCCGGCTCCGACCACGTGGTGCGGGGCCCGGAGCGGGCCGCGCTGCGGGGCACCGGCGCGATCGCCGTCGACATGGAGTCCGCCGCGACCCTGCGTACCGCACGGGCCGCCGGAGCCTTCGGGGAGGGGCCGGGCGCGCGTCCGGTTGCGGCCGTCCGGGTGGTCGTGGACGCTCCGGAGCACGAGCTGGTCCGTATTGGCACGGTACGCGGGGGAATATCGGCGTTTCGCGTCCTTCGTGCCGTCCTTCCCGCTTTCTACGAATGGCACCGTTCTTTGCTGCTCCCCAGGAGGTGAGCGTTATGGCCATGCCGCTCCGTCAGTCCATCCGGGTCGGGACCTACCTCTTCGAACAGAAGCTCCGCAAGCGCGACAAGTTCCCGCTGATCGTCGAGCTCGAACCGCTCTTCGCCTGCAACCTCAAGTGCGAGGGCTGCGGGAAGATCCAGCACCCGGCGGGTGTCCTCAAGCAGCGCATGCCGGTCGCCCAGGCGGTCGGCGCGGTCCTGGAGTCCGGCGCCCCCATGGTGTCCATCGCGGGCGGCGAGCCCCTGATGCACCCCCAGATCCACGAGATCGTGCGCCAGCTGGTGGCCCGGCGGAAGTACGTCTTCCTCTGCACCAACGCGATGCTGCTCCGCAAGAAGCTGGAGGACTTCACCCCCTCCCCGTACTTCGCCTTCGCCGTGCACATCGACGGGCTGCGCGAGCGGCACGACGAGTCGGTGGCCAAGGAGGGCGTGTTCGACGAGGCGGTGGCGGCGATCAAGGAGGCCAAGCGGCGCGGCTTCCGGGTCACCACCAACTCGACCTTCTTCAACACCGACACCCCGCAGACCGTCATCGAGGTGCTCAACTACCTCAACGACGACCTCCAGGTCGACGAGATGATGATCTCGCCCGCCTACGCCTACGAGAAGGCCCCCGACCAGGAGCACTTCCTCGGCGTCGAGCAGACCCGGGAGCTCTTCAAGAAGGCCTTCGCCGGAGGCAACCGGCGCCGCTGGCGCCTGAACCACTCGCCGCTCTTCCTGGACTTCCTGGAGGGCAAGGCCGACTTCCCCTGCACCGCCTGGGCCATCCCGAACTACTCCCTCTTCGGCTGGCAGCGGCCCTGCTATCTGATGAGCGACGGCTACGTCCCCACGTACCGCGAGCTCGTGGAGGAGACCGACTGGGAGAAGTACGGCCGCGGCAAGGACCCGCGCTGCGCCAACTGCATGGCGCACTGCGGCTACGAGCCCACCGCCGTCCTCGCCACCATGGGCTCCCTCAAGGAGTCCCTGCGCGCGGTCCGGGAGACCGCCTCCGGGAACAGCAGGTGAGCGGGGTGAGCGGCGCGTGACCGGCGGCGGGTTCGACCTGCGGGCGCTGCTCGCCGAGCGCGGCGGCGAGCGGTACGAGCTGCACTCCCGGTACCTCAACCCCCAGCTGCCGCGCGTGCTCCGCACCATCGGCTTCGACAAGGTGTACGAGCGGGCCGAGGGCGCCCACTTCTGGGACGCCGACGGGAACGACCACCTGGACATGCTCGCCGGGTTCGGCGTGATGGGCCTCGGACGGCACCACCCCGTCGTCCGCAAGGCCCTCCACGACGTCCTGGACGCCGACCTCGCCGACCTCACCCGCTTCGACTGCCCGCCGCTGCCCGGCCTCCTCGCCGAGCGGCTGCTCGCCCACAGCCCCCACCTGGACCGGGTCTTCTTCGGCAACAGCGGCACCGAGGCCGTCGAGACCGCCCTCAAGTTCGCCCGGTACGCCACCGGGCGGCCCAGGATCGTCTACTGCGACCACGCCTTCCACGGGCTCACCACCGGCTCCCTCTCCGTCAACGGAGAGCGGGGCTTCCGGGACGGCTTCGCCCCGCTCCTTCCGGACACCGCGATCGCCCTCGGCGACCTCGACGCCCTGGAACGGGAGCTGCGGAAGGGGGACGTGGCCGGCTTCGTCGTGGAGCCGATCCAGGGCAAGGGCGTCCACGAGGCCCCGCCCGGCTTCCTGCGCGGGGCCCAGGAGCTGCTGCGCCGGCACGGCGCCCTGCTGATCGCGGACGAGGTGCAGACCGGCCTCGGCAGGACCGGCGACTTCTACGCGTACCAGCACGAGGAGGGCGTCGAACCGGACCTGGTCTGCGTCGCCAAGGCGCTCTCCGGCGGCTACGTGCCGGTCGGCGCCACCCTCGGCAAGGACTGGATCTTCAAGAAGGTCTACTCGTCCATGGACCGGGTCCTGGTCCACTCCGCGAGCTTCGGGTCGAACGCGCAGGCCATGGCCGCCGGGCTCGCCGTCCTCTCCGTGATGGAGGAGGAGGGCACGGTCGCCCGCGCCCGCCGGATCGGCGACCTGCTCTCCGGCCGCCTCAAGGAGCTGGTGCCCCGGTACGAGCTGCTGCACGAGATCCGCGGGCGCGGTCTGATGATCGGCATCGAGTTCGGCCGGCCGTCCTCGCTCGGACTGCGCGGCCGCTGGACGATGCTCCAGGCGGCCCGCAAGGGCCTCTTCGCCCAGATGGTCGTCGTGCCGCTGCTCCAGCGGCACAGGATCCTCACCCAGGTCTCCGGGGACCACCTGGAGGTGATCAAGCTGATCCCGCCGCTCGTCGTGGACGAGGCGGACGTGGACCGGTTCGTCACCGCCTTCACGGCGGTCATGGACGAGGCCCACGGCGGGGGCGGTCTGATGTGGGACTTCGGGAAGACCCTGGTCAGGCAGGCGGTCGCGCAGCGCTGACCGGAAACGACCCTCCGGATTTTGCCTCTGGGGCAAGAAACTTGCCTCAGAGGCACGATCCTGGCGGAATGGACGCATGGACCACGTCCCCGGGGAGGCCTCCCCGGACCCCGCCGCCTCCGGCGCCCTGCCCGACGTCGCCCCGCAGCTGCGGGCCCTGCGCCGCCGCCGGGGGCTCACCCTGGAGGCCGCCGCCCAGCGGGCCGGCCTCTCGCCCGCCCACCTCTCGCGCCTGGAGACGGGGAACCGGCAGCCCTCGCTGCCGATGCTGCTCGCCCTGTCCCGCATCTACGGTACGACGGTCTCCGAGCTCCTGGGGGAGGCGCCCCCCGAGCGCGACCCCGTCGTCCGGGCCGGCCGCTCCGAGCCCGTCGAGGCGGACGGCTGGATCTACCGCCAGGCGGGCGGTGCCGGGCGCGCCCTCCAGTGCCTGCGGGTCCACGTGCCGTACGCCACCCGGGCCGACATCGTGCGCGTCCACCCCGGGGAGGAGTGGATCCACGTCCTGGAGGGCCGGGTGCGGCTCGCACTCGGCGAGGTGGTCCACGTCCTCGACCCCGGGGACAGCGCGCACTTCGACTCGCTCACCCCGCACCGGATCGGCGCCGCCACGCAGGGCGGGGCCGAGCTGCTCTTCGTCCACACCCTGATGCAGAGCCCCGCCGCCGAGCTGTGCCTCGGCGACGGGACCCCGCACCGGCGCTGACCGCCGTAACGATTCTTCTGTGACGCTTCTTCAGGAAAGGGCCGACATGTCCGAGAAGTCCGCACCCGTCACCGGCGAGGAGCGCGGGGAAGGCAAGTTCCCCAAGGGGCTGGTGCTCCGCCTCTTCGCCTACCTGATCGCCGGGCACCTCTTCGCCGGCTTCCTCTACCTGCTCTTCGCGATGGGCGCGAAGTAGGGCCCGGACGAACGGGCCCTACGCCTCGGTGACCAGGCGCTCCCGCAGCCGCTCGCGGGTCTCCGGGGACAGTGCCAGGCCCGTGGCGAAGTAGGTGTCCACCGAGCCCCAGGTCGTCTCGATCGTCTCGAAGGCGGCCCGCAGGTACTCCGCCCGCGCGTCGAAGAGCGGGCTCAGCAGCTCCATCACCTCGGGCCCCATGGCGTCCGGGGCGGTGGAGCTGCGGCGCACCTTGTAGCGCCGGTGCGGCTCGTTCGACTTCACGTAGTCGGCCTCGATCGCCGACCGCTCGACCCCGACGGCGAGCAGGGTGATCGCGACGGCGAGCCCGGCCCGGTCCTTGCCCGCCGCGCAGTGCATCAGGGCCGGGACGCTCTCCTCCGCCATGGAGTGCAGGATCCGGCTGTGCTCGGCGGTCCGCTCGACCACCATCCGCCGGTACGAATCGGACATCCGGGCCGCAGCCCTGCCGTCGCCGAGGACCTCCCGCAGCTGGACGGTGTCGCCGTCGCGCACCAGCTTCCAGAACTCCTTGCCGTCGGCCGGGTCGTTGAGGGGTATGTTCACGTTCCGCACGCCGGGCAGCTCGACGTCCGGGCCCTCGATCCGCCGGTCGGCCTCGTTGCGGAAGTCGAAGACGGTGTGCAGCCCGAGGCCGGCGAGGAAGGCGGCGTCGCCCTCGGTCGCATGGGCGAGGTGGCCGCTGCGGAAGAGGCGGCCGGGACGGACCGCGCGCCCGTCCGTCGTCGGCAGACCGCCCACGTCCCGGAAGTTGCGGACCTCCGTCAGTTCGGGCTCGGCGGCGTCGATGGGCGGGACCTGCTGCTGCGTCACGGATGCTCCTGGAAGTGTCGTCGTACGGATGCCGAGGCGAAATCGGTTCCAGGGGCAATCATCCGGACCGGAGGGGTGCGGCGCACCCCCTCGGACAGGAATGGGTGATCTGTCCGAATTAAGTCATTGCGTATAACGCGCCCTGATTGCAGGCGAGATGGGATTCGGCGCGTGAGCAGCGTCATAGAAGTGACGGATCGTGGCCGGGCTTCCGGCGCGAATCCCTTGCCGGAAAGGGGAGTCGGGGAGCGTCGTCCACGGAGGGTGACCGGAATTCCGGGGGAACGATCTAGGGCGGAATCCCGGGACAAAACAGCGGCTTGTTCGCGCCGACCCCGCTCGTCTAGCGTCACGCTCAATCCGGACGGACCGCCGAATCCTGCCACCGTCCGGAATTCCACCCATCCCATGCGTGGCAGGAGCGGGGGACCCAAGGAAGTACGCCGGTCCCGCGACGCAGGACGGCTAGGGGTGAAGTCGCGCGAGAGCGCGGCCGGACATCTCCAGTCCGAACCCGACAGCTCACCTCGCAGGCGCCGGAGAGGATTCGCCATGCCCGCGAAGGGTAAGCACCGCCGTCCCAAGAACAACCCCCTCACCCGCGGATTCGCCGCCGCCGGTACGGGAGGCGCCGTCGTCGCCCTTCCGCTCCTCGGCGCCACCGGGGCCCACGCCGCCGAGCAGACCGCCCCGGCCTCCGCCTCCGTCCAGTCCGTCGTCGCCGCGCAGCCCGTCGCGGCGAAGGCCGCCGCCCCGGCGAAGGCCGCCCCCGCGAAGGCCGCGGAGAACGGCCCCCGGACGTACTCCGTCGTCCCCGGCGACTACCTGTCGAAGATCGCCGCCGACCACCGCCTCTCGGGCGGCTGGCAGCGGATCTACGAGGACAACCGCCGGACCATCGGCGCCGACCCCTCCCTCATCCTGCCCGGCATGAAGCTCACCATCGGCGCCCAGGGCTCCGTCCCCACCGGCCCGAAGAGCACCACCGCCGCCGGGAAGAACGGCGACGACGCCCCCCGCGCCTCCCGCGAGAGCCGCCGCGCCGCCGCCCCGGCCGCCACCGCCCCGAAGGCCGCGGAGAAGAGCTCCACCGGCTCCTCCTCCACCGGCTCCACCGCCTCCTCCTCCGGCTGGGTCGCCCCCGTCACCGGCGGCTTCTCCACCCCGTACCGCGCCTCCGGCTCCATGTGGTCCTCCGGCTACCACACCGGCGTCGACTTCATCGCCTCCTCCGGCACCACCGTCCGCGCCGTCGGCGCCGGCACGGTCGTCTCCGCCGGCTGGAGCGGCTCGTACGGCAACGAGGTCGTCATCCAGCACGCGGACGGCAACTACTCGCAGTACGCCCACCTCTCCTCCCTCTCGGTCTCGGCCGGGCAGAGCGTCGGCGGCGGGCAGCAGATCGGCCTCTCCGGCTCCACCGGCAACTCCACCGGCCCGCACCTGCACTTCGAGATCCGCACCACGCCGAGCTACGGCTCGGACGTCGACCCGCTGGCCTACCTGCGCCAGCACGGCGTCTCCGTCTGACCCTCCGGCGCGCACCCCTTTTCCGGCGGCCCGGCACATACGTGCCGGGCCGCCGGCCTGTTCCGACTTGGGCGAATCTTTATCGGTGGCATATATCACCCGCCGTCAACCCCTCCTTACGGTCGCGTAGGTCACAGGCGAAAGGGAAGGATGTGCCCCCGTGGCAGACGATTCGAGATCAAGAGACAAGAACGCATTCGGGTCGTACGCGGCGATCGGTGACAGCTTCACCGAGGGCGTCGGAGACCCCGGCCCCGACGGGACGTACGTCGGCTGGGCGGACCGCTTCGCGGTCCTGCTCGCCGACCAGCTGCCGGAGCACGACGCCTTCCGCTACGCCAACCTGGCCGTACGCGGACGCCTCCTCGACCAGATCGTGGCGGAACAGGTCCCCCGGGCGAAGGAACTCGCCCCCGACCTGGTGACCTTCTGCGCGGGCGGCAACGACATCATCCGCCCCGGCACCGACCCGGACGACGTGGCCGAGCGCTTCGAGCGCGCCGTCGCCGACCTGACCTCCGCCGTCGGCACCGTCATGGTCACCACCGGCTTCGACACCCGCGACGTCCCCGTGCTCCGGCACCTGCGGGGCAAGATCGCCACCTACACCGCGCACGTGAGGGCCATCGCGGACCGCTACGACTGCCCGGTCCTCGACCTGTGGTCGCTGAGGTCCGTGCAGGACCGGCGGGCCTGGGACGACGACCGGCTGCACCTCTCGCCCGAGGGACACACCCGGGTCGCCCTGCGCGCCGCCCAGGTCCTCGGCCTGCCGGTGCCCGCCGACCCCGACCAGGCGTGGCCGCCGGTCCCCCCGCGCGGCTCGCTCGAAGTGCGCCGGGACAACATCCAGTGGGCGCGGGAGTACCTCGTGCCCTGGATCGGGCGCCGGCTGCGCGGCGAGAGCTCCGGGGACCACGTCGAGGCCAAGCGTCCCGACCTGGTGCCCCTCGGGGACCTCATGCCCCTGTAGCCCGGGGGAGGAGGGGCGGGGGAACGGCGGCGGGTATCCGCTCCAGGACCCCGCCCGCGAACACGTCGTACAGCGGCAGCGTCTCCAGGTGGACGTAGCCGATGTGGCAGTCGCAGACGGCGAGGGGGCAGGCGCGGGGACGCAGGGCGGCCCGGTACGAACCGTCGTACAGGTTCCCCAGCTCGGCCTTGACGAAGTGGCAGCGCCGCACCGTCCCCCCGCCGTCCACCGAGATCACCGACTCCCCGGTGCGGCAGGGCAGCCCCGCCGAGCGGTGCGGATGCCGGCTGTACGGGAAGAGCGGGTCCAGCTCCGTCCACCCGTCTGCCTCCGCGTCGGTGTACGCGTGCCCCTCGGCCGCGTTCACCCACAGGTACACGTGCGGCGGCAGCGCGTCCCGCAGCCTCTGCGCCTCCTCCCGGTGCTCCGGGAGCCCCACCACGCCGACGCTGAACCGGACGCCCCGGTCCACCAGGTCGCGGCACTTGCCGAGGAAGCGCTCGTACGGCGTCTGCCCCGGGTGGTACGTGCACCAGAGCGCCACGCTCTCCCGGTCCGCCTCCGCCAGCCAGCCGGTCCGGCAGCTCAGATTGGTCTGGATCGCCACCCGCTCGACGTGCGGCAGCCGCGACAGCTCGACCAGCGCCCGCCGGTACCAGGAGCGCACCAGGCCCTCGCCCCACGGCGTGAACAGGATCCGCAGCCGGTCACCGGTCTGCGCGGCGGCCCACCCGGTGAACCGCTCCAGCGCCGCCCGGTCCGCGCGCAACTGCTCCCGGCTGTCCCGGCGCTTGGCGAACGGGCAGTACGGACAGTCGTAGTCGCAGGAGGACAGCGGCCCCCGGTAGAGCAGCGTCAGGTCCACGGCAGCCCCCTCACTTCGGCTCGTACGCGGCCATCGCGGCCCGCACCCCGGGCGAGAACAGCTCCGGGCCGAGCCCGTCCGAGTGCGCGAGCCCTTCCGGCGAGAGCCGCAGCAGCCCCTCCGGGGCCTCCCCGTCCAGCCAGCCCAGCGCCTCGAACCGGCCCAGCTCCTCGGGGAAGTCCGCGAACGGCGAGGACCCGAACCGCTCCTCGTACCCGGCGACCGGCATCCCCTCCGCCTGGAGCAGCGACTGCAGCAGATGGCGGCGCCGCGCCTCCCCGGCGTCCACCCACCGGCCGACCCGGGCGCGCGAGAAGTCCCCGGTCTCCGTGTAGGCGTCGATGATCGAGCGGATCTCCCGCATGTCCACGGCGTAGTCGAAGGAGTAGTGCAGGGCCGAGGTGTACGAACGGGCCCCGCAGCCCAGGCCGATCATCCCGTCCGTCTGGCACGCGTGGTCGTCGGGACCGAGCGGTGCCGCGTCGCGCCGCCGGAACATCCGCATCGACACCTGCTCGTAGCCGTGGGCCAGGAGGTGGTCCCGACCGTACCGGTAGAGCCGCAGCCGCCGCTCGTCCCACTCCCGGTCGTCCTCCGGGGGCGTCCGGCCCAGACCGGTCAGCGGCCGGACGTACAGCGGATAGAGGTACAGCTCCTCCGGACGCCAGGCCAGGGCCGCGTCGAGCGAGAGGCGCCAGGACTCCTCGGTCTGCCCGTCGATCCCGTAGATCAGGTCGATGTTGAGCACCGGGACGCCGGTGTCCCGGATGCGGCCGAGCGCCGCCTCGACGTCCGCGCGGCGCTGCGGCCGGACCGCCGCCCGAGCCTCGGCCTCCACGAAGCTCTGCACCCCGATGCTGAGCCGGGTCGCGCCCCGCCCGGCGAGCACCGCGAGCCGGTCGGCGGTCGCGGTCGCGGGCGAGGTCTCCACGGACAGCGGCACCGCCCGCAGGTCCGCGCCCATGCGCCGCTCCGCGATGTCGCAGAGCCGCTCCAGCTCGGCGGCGGTCAGGAAGGTGGGCGTGCCGCCGCCGAACGCGGCCGTCGCGAACCGCACCGGCTCCCCGTCCCCGAGCGCCTCGCGCACGGCGGTCGCCTGCCGGTCGAGCGCGTCCAGATAGCGGGTGGTCAGCTCGCCGGGGGCGCCGATCCGGGTGAAGAGGTTGCAGAAGCCGCAGCGGACCTCGCAGAACGGCACGTGCGCGTAGAGCGAGAGCGCGTCCTTCGGCTCCCCGGCCCAGAGCGCGGCGAGCTCCGGGGGATCGGCCAGCTCCCGGTACGCGGTCTTGTGCGGGTAGGCGTAGACGTAGCTGCGGTACGGGCGGGGGGCGGGGGCCCGGGTGGTCTTCACGCGGCGGCCTCCCCGTCCGGGCCCGGCAGGACGAACTGCGCGTACGGCACCGTCCACACGACCTCGTGGCCGAGCCGGTGACCGGTGAAGCCGTCCTCCCCGTACGCGGTGCCGTGGTCGGAGCAGACGATCGCGAAGCACGGGCGCCGGGAGCCCATCGCGGCGAAGAGCCGCCCGACGTGCCGGTCGACGTACTCCAGGGCCGCCGCGTGCGTCTCCCGGGAGTCGCCCGCCTCGCGGGTCGCCCCCGGCAGGTGGAACCAGTTGGGCTGGTGCAGCGCCGACACGTTGACGAAGAGGAAGAGCCGCTCCTCGCGGGGGAGCCCGGCCACGACCTCCTCGGCGCGGGCGACCTGCGACTCGAACGAGGTCGGGGACGCGACGCCGAAGGAGGGCTCCCAATGGCTCTCCTCGAAGAGCCCGGGAAGTACGGAGCCGAGCGGCGGCCGCTTGTTGAAGAACCCCACCCCGCCGACGCAGACCGTCCGGTAGCCCTCGGCCGCGAGGGCGGAGACGAAGTCCGGGGTGTCGTGGACCCAGGTGCCGCCGGCGGTCGACTCGCTCCCCGCGAACCGGGCCGCGAACAGCCGGGGATGCGGCCCCTGCGCGGCGGGCGTCGGCAGGAAGCCGGCGAAGATCGCCTGGTGGGAGGCGTAGGTGAAGCTCCCCGGCGCGTGCCGCCGCTCCCAGGCGCCGCCGGGCAGGTGCCGGGCCAGGTTCGGGATGCGGCCCCCGGCCGCCAGCTCGGCGGCCACGTCGTACCGGAGCGTGTCGAGGGTGACCAGGAGCAGATCGTGGCTGCCGACGATCGCGTTCATGTCGGGCTGGTTCACGCGGTGCTCGTTCCTGTGGTGCGGGCGGTGCTTGTGGGGCTTGAGTCGCGGGGAGTACGGGGGAACAGCGCGGCCACCTGGGCCGCGTAGGTGTCGAGGCCCTCTGCCCCGCCGCCCGGCAGGCCCGTGAGCCGGGGCAGCAGGTCGCCGAAGGCGTTGACCTCGCCCACGGCGAAGCGGCACCAGCCGGACGCGGGCAGCAGGTCGACGCCCACGCACCGGGTGCCGGGGAACGCGGCGGCGGCCCGCTCGCACACCTCCAGCGCGTCCGTCCACCGCGCGCCGGCGGCGGCGATCGCGGCCCGGGCCGCGTCCAGGTCGCCCCGGACCCCGCCCAGGTGCAGATTGGTCAGGGGGGAGCGGCTGGTGCGGAGCACCGCGTGGGTGGCCCGCCCGTCGATCACCACCACCCGCAGGTCGGCGGCCCGCCCGTCCTGGACGGCCTTCGGCAGCCACCGCTCGACGTGCAGGCCGTCGGGGGCCAGGGCGTCCACGAGCGCGGCGACCTCCCGCTCGCCCGTGTAGCGCCGTACCCGCAGGGAGTTGAAGAGCCGCCCGTCCGGAGCGCGCTCCACCGAGGTGGTGGCCTGCACCCGGCCCGCGCCGTTCGTCTCCACCGCGAGCACCCCCGAGGCCGAGGAGCCGTGCGCGGGCTTCACGAACACCCGGCGCATCCCCGCCCCGGCCGTCAGCGCCCGCACGTCCGCCCAGCCGCGCACGGCCGGCGCGGCGGCGCCGGAGGTCGGCGACGCGGGCACCGGCACGCCGGCCGCCCGCAGCCGGCCGTGGGTCAGCCGCTTGTCGAACAGGACCGGCAGCTCGGCGGGGTCGTCCACGAGGACCGCCCCCGCCTCCTCGACGCTCCGGGCGAGGTCCGCCACGGCGCCGGTGAACCGCGCGTACCAGCGGCCCGTGCCCTCGACCCGGGCCGGGTCGTCCACCCCGCGCAGCAGCCGGTCGGTCTCCGGCTCCTCGCCGGGCGAGTCCAGGCGGACGGTCTCGCCCGCCGCGAACCGGGCCCGGCCCCGCAGCACGTCCGGCCAGGACACGACCCGCGCCCCGGGCAGCCCGGCGGACCGCAGCGCCTCCTGGAAGAACGCGACGCGGCGGCCCGCCGGAACGCCGACGACCACGGGGCGCGGGCCGGAGGTCATTCGGCGACCGCGACGTACCGGTGGACCTCGCCGTCGCCGTAGTCCTCCGGCGTCTGCGCGTCGTCCAGGACCACGGTCACGCCGTGCGGGACGAGCGCGGCCTTCAGCCGCTCCCGCATCGGCTCCGACAGGTAGTGGTGCGACAGGTCGAGGTGCGACAGGTGGGTCAGGGGCTGCCCGTCGAGCAGGGCCGCCGCACCCTCGTCCGTGAGCACGCCCATGGACAGGTCGAGCCGCTCGATCCGGGCGACGACGGGCGCGCCCGCCACGGCGGCGGCGATCGCGTCCTCGATCACGCTGTTGCGCAGGCCCAGGTGGCGCAGGGCGGGGAAGGACGTGCCGGCCAGCAGCGGCGCCAGGTCCTCGGGGGTGCTGTCGCCGCCGTACTCGTCGGTGCCGAGCCAGAGTTCCAGGTTCTCCAGGGCGGGCAGGTCGCTGCCGACGATCCCGCGCACGACCTCGGCGCCCAGGCCGCCGGTCTCCACGACCAGGGTCTCCAGGGAGGTGTGCCGGACCGGCGGGAAGACCAGGCCGGTGCCGCCGCGCACGCCCAGCTCGCGCAGCGCCGGATAGGCGGCGAGCAGCGGCGTCACGTCGGACTGGACGATCCAGGAGATCTCGCAGTCCTCGAAGGTCATGTCGCCGAGGAAGAGCGCCTCCAGGCCGGTGAGCCGGTTGTTGGCGCCCATCAGGGCGGTGACGACGTCGGCGGACGAGGTCTCGTACGGCTCGTCCCAGCCGCCGACGACGAGCGCGCGCACCCGGGAGGCGTCGACCGTCTTCAGGAACCGCTCGAAGCGCGGGCCCCAGTGCTCGTCCCCGGGGTCGGAGTACGTCGGCGCGGAGATCCGCCAGGCGACCCCGGCCGCGTCGGGCAGCTCGACCGGCGAGGCGGCGTCCGGGAACTCGAAGACGGGAAGGCCGTGGAACTCCTGCAGGTGGTGGCCGATGGTCATGACGGTGCTCCAGAGAACGGACGGCGCGGGTCGCTGAACCCCTGAGTTCTACCAAGCCGCGCCGACATCCCTCCGCGCCGGGTGCCGTACGGGCGCGCGCCGGGGCGTTCCGCACGGGGCCGGGCGTGCCGGGCTCGTTCCGTACCGGGCCGGGCGCGCCGTACAGAAGCCGGGCCCGGGGCGATTGTCAGTGGCGGCCCCTAGCGTCGTTCCCGGTGTTCGGCCGACCGCGCCGGACGGGGAGGGGACAGCCATGTACCGGCAGGGAGACGTGCTGATCGCGTCCGTCGACGAGACGGCCGTTCCGGAGCGCGCGAGGACGGCGGCGGGGGAGCCGAGGGACGCCCGGGGCCGTCTCGTCCTCGCCTTCGGCGAGGTCACCGGGCACGCCCACGCGATCCCCGGCCCCGGCCGGCTCGTGCGGGAGCCGGGGCCCCTCGGCCCCTTCCTGCTCGAACTGCCCGAGGGCGGCCGGGTGGTGCACGAGGAGCACGCCCCGATACCGCTGCCGAAGGGCTGGTACCGGGTGGTGCGCCAGCGGGAGTACGTCCCCGGCGCCTACCGGATCGTCGCCGACTGACACCACCCACACATCGACCGACCGACCCAGGTCACCAGAGGAACCCGGGGGACACCGAGACATGAACCGCACCACCGCACAGGACAAGTGGCGGGCCGTCGCCGCGGCCACCGGGCCCGCCGACCGCGCCGCCGCCGAGGCCGGCGTCCGGCTCGCCTACCGCACGGCGGGCCTCCCCGAGCCGGGCCGCGTCCTCTGGGCGGACTCGCCGCTCGCCGCCGTCGCGCTCCTGGACGGCCTGGCGGACCGGGGCCGTTCGGTACGGGAGGAGGTGCGCACCCGACCGTGGGCCGAGGAGCGCCGCCGCCTCCACGACGCCCTCGGCCCGGCGGGCTGGGCCGCGCACTGGCAGGCGACGGGAGCGGCGCTCTGGGACCTCAACCGGGCCCTCGCCGACCGGATACGGGCCGCGGTGACGGAGGCCCGCGGGACGGTGGGGGAGGGCGGCGGAGGCCCGGACGGCGTCCGGCTCGTCCTGCTCGACGCCGTCCTCGGCCAGCACGACGCCGCCTGGCTCGCCGCCTTCGACGGGCACGGCGAGCGCCTGGCGGGACTCGCCGCCGTCGCCGCGCACGCGGGCTGGTGGTGGCCGTACGAGAACGTGGCCGTGGTCTGCGAGCGGCCCGTCGAGCTCCACCGCGACGAGGCAGGGCGCCTCGACCGGGGCGACGGGCCGGCGCTCGCCTACCCCGACGGGTTCGCCCTGCACGCCTGGCGGGGCATGGCGGTCCCCGCCGCCTTCCTGGCCGGCCTCCCGGACCTCACCCCCGAGCGGATCCGCGCGGAGGAGAACGCCGAACTGCGGCGGGTGATGCTGGAGCACTACGGTTACGACCGCTACCTCGCCGTCTCCGGGGCCCGGCACGAGCACCGCGACGAGACGGGCGTCCTGTGGCGGATCGGGCTGGACGACGACGAGGACGTGGCGATGGTCGAGGTCGTGAACTCCACGCCCGAACCGGACGGCACCCACCGCACGTACTGGCTGCGGGTGCCGCCCGCGACCCGGACCGCGCGGGAGGGCGTCGCCTGGACCTTCGGCCTCCGCCCCGAGGCGTACGCGCCGCTCGTCCAGACCTGAGCGGTGTGCCCCGGTGGCGGTAACCGGCTGGTACGGACAGGGGAGACGGGGACGCCGGTCAGGAGTGGCGCACGGGGCGCGGCGGCGCCGGGTGCTGGGATGTGCCCGCCGGAGCCCCGGCACCCACACCCGAAGGGACCGCCTGTGACGACCCGCCGGCCACGCGCCGCCGCCCGTACCGCCCGTCTGCTCGCCGCCACCGCCGTGCTCGGCGGCCTCCTCGCCGGCACCGCCGCCCCCGCCCTGGCCGCCGCGCCCGGCGGAACGCCCCTCCCCGCCGCCCGCGCGGCCGCGCCCGCCACGGTCACCGTCGCCGGGCACGGACGCGCGGCCGCCGCGCCCGACCTGGCGATCCTGTCCATCGGGGTCGAGGCCAGCCGCGCGACGGCGAAGGAGGCGATGGCGGCGCAGAAGACCGCGGCCGAGACCCTCCTCGCGGTGCTGCACAAGCAGGGGATCGCCGAGCGGGACATCCGCACCGACAGCCTCTCCCTCGCCCCGGTCTACACCCAGAGCACCGAGGGGGAGAGCCGGGTGACCGGCTACCAGGCCGGCCAGGCCTTCTCCGTGAAGGTCCGCGACATCGACAGGACCGGGCAGGTCGTCGGCGCCGTCAACGACGCGACCCGGGACGCGGGCCGGATCAACGGCGTCGTGTTCGACGTCGCCGACCCGTCGGCGCTGCGGGCCAAGGCACGGGAGGCCGCCTTCCGGGACGCGTACGACAAGGCGGAGCAGCACGCCCGGCTCAGCGGCCACCGGCTCGGCCGGCTCGTCTCGCTGAGCGAGGGCGAGTCCGTGCGCCCCGGCCCCGGCGGGGCCGCCCCCGCCCTCGCGGCCGAGGACTCGGGCGTCCCCATGGCCCCGGGCGAGATCGAGGAGCAGATCACGGTCTCGGCGGTCTTCGAACTGCTCTGACGGCTGCTTCGACGGCTGCTTCGACGACTGTTCCGACAGCCGCTTCGGAGGCTGCTCCGACAACTGCTCGGGCGGCTGCTCCTCCGGCCGCTCCGGCGAGCGCCGGGGCCCCGCCGACCGGCCCCGGCGGCTCAGGAGCCTTCCGCGCCGCCCGCTGCCCTCACCCCCGGCCCTCCCCGTCCGGGAGGCCCAGTTCCCGGACGAGGGCGGCGTCGGCCCAGCGGAGCATCGCGGTGCGGGAGAGGGAGCCGGCGTAGGCGGTGGTCTGGACGGCGAGGCCGTCGAGGAGGGCGGTGAGCCGCCAGGCCGCCTCGGCCGGGTCCGGACAGGAGAACTCCCCGGCGTCGGCCCCCTCCGCGATCACCCGGGTCAGCGCCGCCTTCCACTCCTGGTCGAGGGAGGCGGCGACCCGGCGCAGCTCCGGATCGCGCAGCGAGGCCGCCCAGCCCTCGATCCACAGCCGCCAGCCCTTGGCCTGCCCGGTCGGGGCGTACCAGCGGACCGCCGACCGCAGCCGCCGCACCGCCGTGGTGCGCCGGCCGAGCAGCCGCCGCAGATGGGCGAGATCGGCCTCGGCGGCGTGCGCGAAGGCGGCCGCGACCAGCTGCTCCTTGGAAGCGAAGTGGTAGAGCACGAGCGCGTTGCTCACGCCGAGCGCCGAGGCCACGTCGGCGATCCGCACGGCCGCGACCCCGCGCTCCTCGATCTGCTCCACGGCGGCCCGCAGCAGCTCCTCCCGCCGCTCGGCCACGCTCAACCGCACTCTCGTCACGCCCGGCAGCCTACACAGCACATGACAAGAGCATGATCAACAATGGCTCCGGTGCGTACGCGCTCCCGCACCTTCCGCGGTCGCCGCCGTCCGCCGCCTCCTGCCGGGGCCGGGGCCGGGGCTCCGGTCCGGGGCCTGGATCGGGGGCGGGGGCCCGGCACCGCCCCGTTCCCCCGCTCACGGGCCGCCCATAATGGAACGACCCCCAGAGATCAGGAGGTCCCTGTGACCGGTACAGGCCCCGACCGTTCACCGCGGACCCGGCCGCGCGTGCCGCGCCCCGAGTCCTTCGGCGCGGAACCCGCCGGTGAGCGCCTCGCCCGCATCCGCCGCTCCCCGAACTTCAGGAACGGGATCTTCCAGAACCCCGAGGAGGCGCGGCGGGGCCCGTCCGGCTCCGCCGTCGCGCTGGCCAAGGTCTACTTCGAGAAGGAGGGGCGCGCGAGCCGGGCCCCCGCCGGCCCGATCCCCGTCCACCCCACCACCGTGGCCGACCTGGCACGGCCCCCGGCCACCGGCCTGCGCCTCACCTGGATGGGACACTCCGGCGTCCTCGCGGAGATCGACGGCCACCGGGTCCTGTTCGACCCGGTCTGGGGCGACCGCTGCTCCCCGTTCCCGTTCGCGGGCCCCAAGCGGCTCCACCCGGTGCCCGCCTCGCTCGCCGCGCTCGGCCCGGTCGACGTGGTGGTGATCTCGCACGACCACTACGACCACCTGGACCTGCCGACGATCAAGGAGCTCGCCACCACCGACACCCTCTTCGCGGTGCCGCTCGGCGTCGGCGCGCACCTGGAGCGCTGGGGCGTACCGGCCTCCCGGCTGCGGGAGCTGGACTGGAACGAGTCCACGGAGATCGGCGACCTGCGCCTCACGGCCACCCCGGCCCGCCACTTCTGCGGCCGCGGCCTGCGCAACAGGCAGCACACCCTCTGGGCCTCCTGGGTCGCCGAGGGGCCCGGGCACCGGATCTTCCACAGCGGCGACACCGGGTACTTCTCCGGCTTCCGGGACATCGGCGCGGACCACGGCCCCTTCGACGCCACCATGATCCAGCTCGGCGCCTACTCGGAGTTCTGGACCGACATACACATGACCCCGGCCGAGGGCCTGCGCGCCCATCTCGACCTCCAGGGCGGGCGCCCGCACGGCGTGCTGCTGCCGATCCACTGGGGCACCTTCAACCTCGCCCCGCACCCGTGGGCCGAGCCGGGGGAGTGGACGCGGGACGCGGCCGGGGAGGTTGGGCAGGCGGTGGCGTTCCCCCGCCCCGGCGAGCCGTTCGAGCCCGCCGGGAAGCTGCCCTCGGCCCCGTGGTGGCGCGGGATCTCCCGGCCCCTCGCCCGCCCGTGGCGCCGCACCCGGCCCGTCGGGACCGCGCCCGGGCCGCGCGGCGGCGACCTCGACCTCGCGGGAGACCGCTGACACCGGCCGGAGGCGGGCCCGCGGAGGGCCGGCCCCTCGGGGCGCGGCCCGGAACGCGGGGGCGTCCGGCACCACGGCCGTGCTCATGGCCGGCCCCTCAGGGCGCGGCCCGGAAACCCAGCAGGTCGCTCACCTCGACCGACAGGGGGAGGAGGACCTCGTGGTCGGCCGGGGGGACGCGGAACCCGTTCTCGCGGGCGGCGCGCAGGAAGTCCTCGGGAAGGGCGATCCGGTGGTGCCCGACGTACTCCGCCAGGTCCGCACGCCAGACGAACGCGCCGTCGGTCAGCACGGACGAACCGCCCGGGACGCGGAACGCGCCGCCGATGACGTCGGTCGTGAGCTCGGTGACGTCGAGGAGGGGGTGGCCGGAGGCGAGGTAGCCCGCCAGTTCCGCGACCGGATACCTCCCCTCGCCGGATGCGGGCGCGGGGACGGACCCGCCCCAGGCCGCGTCGTAGTGCGCGTCCATCTCCCGGTAGAAGCCGATCGGCTTCACGCGGGCCTGCGGCGACGGGCGGGAGGGGCCGCCGGCGGCCGCCGGCGTCGCTCCGCGGCGCCCGGCCCGTGCCGGGGCGGCCTCCAGGGCCACCACGACCATCACCGGGAGGTCCGTGTCGTGCTGGACCACACCGGCGGTCAGGGTCCGGCCGTCGAGGGTCCACCTCCTCAGCGCGATGAACTCGTCCTCGTCCTCCGCCGTCCGCCCGGCCTCGGCGAGGCGGCCGGCGAAGGAGGAGCGTTCGATCGCGGGGAGGAAGCCGGCGAGGACCCGCTCCCCCTCCTCGTAGACGGCCTCCAGGTCGTCGAAGTACCCCGACTCGTCGACGTCCCGGATCCAGACGGCGAACGAGACGCTGACCGTCCCGCCGCCTGACGTCCGGATCCAGGCACCGACGCCGTCCTTGTCCCAGGAGGTCTCCACGCCGCCACGGGGCCTGCCCCCGGGCGTCCATTCCCGAGCCGAGAAGCGCGCCGCCGCTTCCTCGGCGGTCAGCGGGACGAGGGTCCCGAGCTCCTCCAGCATCACGATCACCGCAGTCATGCACCCATTCCACTTCTCGTCGGGGCGGCGGCTCATGAGCCCGGTGCCCGCTTCCTCGCGATCGTTCCGCATCGTTCCGTACCGCTCCCCACTGCGGCGACGACTTTCGGCCGCCTGTTCTCGGCCTGTTGTACGAGGGGCGATACCAGACCGGGTCGCTCTACGGGTAAGTTTGCCAACTGCGCACCGCACATGAATGGTTGACGACTACAGTGTGTGGTTGATGATCATCGGTAGGCTCACCACACTCCTGTAGACGACCCCTGTAGACGGCTCCTGTAGTCCACCCCGGTAGAACACCCAGCACGCCCCCCAGCGCCCTCCCCGCAGTACGCCGACCCCTGGGCACGTACCAAGGACACCCATGTCTCAACTTCGCGCACCCGCCTCGCGTTCCGACCGACGCGAGGGCGGGCGGCACGGCCGGCCCGGCGCCCGCTCCGCCACCGGCAACGGCAGCAACTCCACGGCGCAGCCCCCCGCGCCGCTCCCCGCGGAAGCCCGCATACGTCCCCAACTCCTGCGCACCTCCGTGCTCCCCGCCGTCGCGGTGGCCCTCGGCGGCGCGGCGGCCGTCCTCTTCACCATCCGCTCCACCGGAGCCACCCCCACCCCCGGCCTCTGGGCCGCCCTCACCGGCGCCGCCGCCCTCACCGTCGCCTCCGTCGCGGCCGCCGCGCTCGGCGCCGACCGCGCCGCCAAGGCGGTCCTCGACCGTTGCAACGCCCTGCGCCGCACCAGCGCCCGCGGCCAGAGCGAACTGCGCGCGATCGTCGAACAGCTGCGCAGGGGAGAGGGGGTCCCGCCCCGGCCCACCCCGCCGGCCGCGTCCACCACAGGTGACGAATTCGACCTCCTCACGCAGGAACTGACGCGCTCCCACGAAGCCGCCGTGGCGGCCGTCGTACAGGCGTCCCGGCTCTCCAGCAGCGTCGGCAACGAACAGAAGGTCGAGGTCTTCGTCAACCTCGCCCGGCGCCTCCAGTCCCTGGTCCACCGCGAGATCCAGCTCCTCGACGAGCTGGAGAACGAGGTCGAGGACCCGGAGCTGCTCAAGGGCCTGTTCCACGTCGACCACCTGGCCACCCGCATCCGCCGCCACGCCGAGAACCTCGCCGTGCTCGGCGGCGCCATCTCCCGCCGCCAGTGGTCGAACCCGGTCACCATGACCGAGGTGCTCCGCTCCTCCATCGCCGAGGTCGAGCAGTACCCGCGGGTGAAACTCGTACCCCCGATCGACGGTACGCTGCGGGGCCATGCCGTGGCCGACGTCATCCACCTCCTCGCCGAACTCGTCGAGAACGCGACGCTGTTCTCCGCGCCGCACACCACGGTCCTGCTGCGCGCCCAGTACGTCACGGCGGGCCTCGCGATCGAGGTCGAGGACCGCGGCCTCGGCATGCCCGCCGCCGAGCAGAACAAGATGAACGCCCTGCTGGCCGACCCCGACCAGGTCAACGTCTCGCACCTGCTCCAGGACGGCCGCATCGGACTCTTCGTCGTCTCGGCCCTCGCCCGACGGCACGGCATCGCCGTACGACTCCAGTCCAACATCTACGGCGGCGTCCAGGCCGTGCTCGTCCTCCCGCAGGGCCTCCTCGGCGCCGACCCGGAGGGCCTCGCCCAGCACGAGCGCCAGACCGCCGCGACCGCCGGGTCCTCGGCGATCCCGCCCGGCCAGGTGCAGATGCAGCCCCAGCCCCCCACCCAGCCCGCGGTCACGGCCCCGCAGACCGCACCGGCCCAGAACCCCGGCCACGCACCGGACCGGACCCCGGGCCACGCACCGGCCCAGCTCCCCGGCCACGCACCGGACCCGGGCCGGCACCCGGCTCCCGTACCGGCCGGGGCACCGTCCCACCGGATCCCGTCCCCCGCCGACCCGTCCCACCCGCAGGCCCCCGTGCCCGCACCGGCGAACGGAGCGTCCGTCCCGTACACGCCGGCGCCCGCGCCCTCCCCGGAGCGGGCCGCCGCCCACCACGAGGAAGCCGTCGCCACCGGCTCGCACGCGTACCCCCGTACGACCGAACGGCAGGGCGGATACGGGGACACCGGCCACACCCCCGCGGCCCCGGACCGTCCGGCCGACACCGGACACCCGGGCCCGCCGGCCTCCCTGGTCGCGCCGCTGCCCCCGGCACCCCCCGCCGAGGACGGCGGCCGGCCCCTGCTCCCCAAGCGGCGCGCGCAGGAGCACCTCGTCCCGCAGCTGCGGGAGGAGCCCGCGGCCCGCAGGAACGAGGAGCACGCCCTGCACGATCCGGGTCTGATGGCCGCCTTCCAGCGCGGCATCGGGCTCGCCGAGTCCCAGCCCGCCCCCCATGAGTCGCCGCGTCCCGGCGACGCCCACAAGGAGTAGATGCACCATGGCGAGCAATGCGCCGACCGGCCATTCCTCGGACCTCGACTGGCTGCTGAGCGGACTGGTCCAGCGGGTCCCGTACACCCGCAACGCCGTTCTGCTCTCCTCCGACGGCCTCGTCAAATCCGTCCACGGACTCGACCCCGACGCCGCCGACCACATGGCGGCGCTCGCCTCCGGCCTGTACTCGCTCGGCCGGAGCGCGGGTGCCCGCTTCGGCGACGGCGGCGAGGTCCGCCAGGTGGTCGTGGAGCTGGACTCCACCCTCCTGTTCGTCTCCACCGCCGGCTCCGGCACCTGCCTGGCCGTCCTCGCCGGGCGCGAGGCGGACGCCGCCGTCCTCGGCTACGAGATGGCGATGCTCGTGAAGAGCGTCCGGCCGTACCTGGTCACGCCCGCCCGGCAGGCCGCCGGCGCCCTCGGCGGCTTCGGGCAGTAACCGTGACGACCCCTCAGGAAGGACCCTGGCTCGACGACGCGGCCGGCCGGCTGATCCGCCCGTACACCGTCAGCGGCGGCCGGACCAGGCCCACCACCGCCCTCGACCTCCTGTCGATGGTGATGGCGACCGGTTCGTCCCCCCAGGCGCACATGGGTCCCGAGCACAGCCTGGCCCTCGGGCTGTGCGACGGGCCCACCTCGGTGGCCGAGGTGGCGGCGCACTTAAGGCTCCCGGCCGTCGTCACCAAGGTCCTGCTCTCCGACCTCGTGGACTGCGGGGCGCTCACCGCCCGGGCGCCCCGGTTCCACGCCAACCCAACCGACCGTTCCTTGCTGGAGGCAGTGCTCGATGGCCTACGACAACGGCTCTGAGCGCCACGAGAGCTTCGCGGCCGACTCCTTCCCCGCCGACTCCTTCCCCACCGCGGTCAAGATCCTGGTGGCGGGCGGCTTCGGCGTGGGCAAGACGACCCTCGTGGGCGCCGTCAGCGAGATCGAACCGCTCAGCACCGAGGAGCTGCTGACCTCGGTCAGCGCGGCCACCGACAGCCTGGAGGGCGTGGAGTCCAAGACCACGACCACCGTCGCCATGGACTTCGGCCGCATCACGCTCGACAACAACCACGTGCTGTACCTCTTCGGCACCCCCGGCCAGGAGCGCTTCTGGTTCATGTGGGACGAGCTCTCCGAAGGGGCGCTCGGGGCGGTCGTCCTCGCCGACACCCGCAGGCTCCAGGAGTGCTTCGCCGCCGTCGACTTCTTCGAGCGGCGCGGGATCCGCTTCGTCGTCGCGATCAACGAGTTCGACGGCGCCCACCGCTACGAGCCGGACGAGGTGCGGGCCGCGCTCGACCTCGACCCGGAGGTCCCGGTCGTCCTCTGCGACGCCCGGATCTCCAGCTCCGGCATCAGCACCCTGCTCACCCTCGTCCAGTACCTGCTCACCACCCTCCCGGACACCGTGCCGAGCTACGGAGCCACGCCATGACCTACGACCCGACCGGTCACCTCCTGCTGACCCCGAACGACAAGGACGCGCCGGCCCGGGTGCGGCGGCTGCGCGAACTCGGTCTCGGGGAGCGGCCGGAGCCGGTCTTCGACGACTTCGCGCACCGGCTCGCCGAGATGACCGGCGCCCCGTTCTCGATGGTCAACTTCATCGACGAGAACCGGCAGTTCTTCGCGGGCCTGCACACCCCCGAGGGCACCCACTCCGGCAGCGACCTGGGCGCCGCCGCCGCGGGCGGGGGCGGCGTCGGCCGCTTCATGGCCCGCGACCACGGCTACTGCCCGCACGTGGTGGTGCGGCGCAAGGCGCTCGTCCTGGAGGACGTCTGCGACTACCCGCGCTTCGCGGGCAACCCGGTCGTGGACGAGATCGGCATCCGCTCCTACATGGGGGCGCCGCTGATCGACCGCACCGGGGTCGCGCTCGGCACCATCTGCGTGGTCGACACCGACGTGCGCCCGTGGGGGCGCGCCGGCCTGGAGACGATCAAGGCGATGGCCGCGGAGCTGATGGAGCAGATCAACCGCCGTGAGGACGGCACGCTCTGACCGCGGGTGTCCCACGACGGCCCGGGGCCCGGTACGGCGATCGCCGTACCGGGCCCCGGGCCTTTCGGAACCGGTCGCGGATCAGACGGGCAGCGGCTCCGGCTCCGGCGTGCGGACCAGCTCGGACAGCCGCTCCGACCAGCTGCCCTTGTCCTGGCCGAGGGCGACCTCGGCGAGGCGCAGGAGCTGGATGTCGGAGGTCCCGGCGGGGGCGAAGATGTGGTGCGCGTCCCGGAGGTACCGCTCGATGGCCCGGTCCGTGAAGAGGCCGGCGGCGGCGTGGATCTCCATGGCGTTGCGCCCGGAGTCGAGCGCCGACTCGACGTTGACGAGCTTGGCGTTCATCAGCTCGGCGTCGCAGGAGAGGCCCTGGTCGAGCAGGTGCACGGCGTGGTACGCGGCCAGCCGGGCGGTCATCAGCCGGGACTGCATCTGGCCCAGCTTCAGCTTCACCGTGGGGAGGTCGTGGAGCGGCTTCCCGTAGCGGATGCGCTCGGAGGCGAAGCGGGTGGTCTCCTCCAGGATCGCCTGGTGGATGCCGAGGGAGACGGCGGTGAGGTTGGCCCGCCCGTACAGCACGCTGGAGGAGTACGCGACGGAGAGGCCGTCGCCCTCGTCGCCGAGCCGGTTGGCGGCCGGCACCCGGCAGTTCTCGAAGATCAGCTCGCCGAAGCTGAAGCCGTGGAGCCCCATGGCCGTCTGCTGCGGACCGGTCCTGAAACCCGGTCGATCGGATTCGACCAGAAACGCACTGAGGCCCTTCGAGCCGGGACCCGTCCTGACCACGACGCCGTGCAGGTCGCCCACGTGGCTGTTGCCGACGTAGACCTTGCTGCCGTTGAGGACGTAGTCGTCGCCGTCCCGGACCGCGCTGGCGCTCATGCCGAGGACGTGGCCGCCGGCGTCGGGCTCGGTGACCGCGATGGTCGGCAGGCACTCGCCGGCGGCGATCGCCGGGAGCCAGGTCTTGCGCTGCTCGTCGCTGCCGAAGTGAACGATCTTGGCGGTGCCCAGCTGGGAGGCCTGGACCATGGCGCCCATGGCGCCGCTGACCCGGGACAGCTCCTCGATGATGATGGTCTTGGCCAGGTGGCCCGCGCCCATGCCGCCGTACTCGGGGCTGATCGTCGCGCCCAGCCAGCCCTGCTCGGCGATCATGCGGGACAGCTCGTGGTGGACGGTCCGTGACGCCTCCATCTCGGCTATCCGCGGTCGGACCTCACGCTCCGCGAAGTCCCGGACCGTCTCCCTGAGCTCATGATGCAGCCGGCTGGTGAAGTAGTTGTCCATGACGAGTTCCTCCCGCGAAACGCCTGACCGGCGGTTGTCCGGTCAGGTGGTGCATCGGCAGTGGTCCCGTCCCGAACAGGCCGACCTCTTCATGGTGTTGATCTTTCTGTGATGGATCAATAACGGAACGAAGTTTGTCTGAAACAGGAGCGGTTGACGATCGGGAATGACTATGTTTCGGGTGGACTTGGCCTGCTCGGCCCGATCCGCCCTCCCGCGCCCGTGGACATGTTTCTGCCACATGCCAGGGGCAATGAGGTTCCGGGCATATGGCCGCGAGCCCCCTGGCTTCACCATATGAGCCGCCTCTGTCGCAGAAGAGCGGCATTCCGCCCCTCCCGCACCTCCTGTCACTCCGGGGGATGGTGCCTCCCGGGCGGGCGCCGGGCAGGCTACGGAGAGTGACCGAAACTCCTCCGACCTGCCTCCGAAACCCCTCCGATCCGCCCCCGGCGCGCCTCCGACACACCCCCGGCGCGTGCCCGCCCGCCGCCCCCGGGAAAGGCGTTCGTGACCACCGGGGAAAGTGCGGTATTGTTCTCATGCGCGTTCGGCCGGGGGAAACCCCAGGTCAGACGGGCACCGGGACGTGGCGCAGCTTGGTAGCGCACTTGACTGGGGGTCAAGGGGTCGCAGGTTCAAATCCTGTCGTCCCGACTCGTGAGAGTCGTAGCCCGAGGGGCCGCTTCGGAGAGATCCGAGGCGGCCCCTCGGGCGTTTCGGCGTCACCGCGTCCGGCCCGCGCCTACGTCAGGTGGGGCAGCAGGCGGTCCGGAGTCAGGGGCAGGTCGCGCAGGCGCACGCCGGTCGCGTGGTGGACGGCGTTGGCGATCGCCGCGGCCGTGCCGACGATGCCGATCTCCCCGATGCCCTTGCTGCCCATCGGATTCAGATGGGGGTCGTGCTCCTCCACCCAGTGCGCCTGGATCGCCGGCACGTCGGCGCAGGCCGGCACGTGATAGGAGGCCAGGTCGCGCTCCGTGTAGTCGCCGAACGCGGGATCCATGGTGCTGTGCTCGGTCAGCGCCATGCCCAGGCCCATCGTCATCCCGCCGATGAACTGGGAGCGGGCCGTACGGGGGTTGAGGATCCGCCCCGCCGCGTAGACGCCGAGCAGCCGGCTCACCCGGACCTCGCCGGTGACGGTGTCGACGCGGACCTCCGCGAAGTGGGCGCCGAAGGCGTGGCGGGCGTACGGGGAGTCCTGACCCGTCTCCTCCTCGGTGTCGGCCTCGGCGGTCACGCCCTCGGACGGCAGCGGGCCGGAACGGCCGGCCAGCTCCTCGCGCAGCGCGGTGCAGGCCTTGTGGACGGCCCAGCCCCAGGAGCCCGTGCCGGAGGAGCCGCCCGCCACGGGGGCGTCCGGCAGGGCGCTGCTGCCCAGCTCGACCCGTACGGAATCGAGCGGGACGCCCAGGGCCTCGGCGGCGATCTGGGCCAGGACGGTCCGCGCGCCCGTACCGATGTCGGTGGCGTCGACCCGTACGGTGTGCAGCCCGTCCGGCCCGGCGTGCGCCGACGCCTTGCACGGGCTCAGGAGGACCGGATAGGTGGCCGAGGCGACCCCCGTGCCCCACAGTAGGTCCCCGTCGCGGCGGACGCCCGGCCGGGGGTCGCGGCCCTCCCAGCCGAAGCGCCGCGCACCCTCCCGCAGGCAGTCGGCGAGGCCCCGGCTGCTGAACGGCTTGCCGCTGTCGGGCTCCGCGTCCGGCTCGTTGCGCAGCCGCAGCTCCACCGGGTCGACGCCCGCCGCCACGGCCAGCTCGTCCATGGCCGACTCCAGGGCGTACATGCCGGACGCCTCGCCCGGGGCGCGCATCCACGACGGCGACGGCACGTCCAGGGCCACCACCCGGTGACCGGTGAAGCTGTGCGGGGAGGTGTACATGGTGCGGGCCGGGACGGCGGCCTGCTCCACGAACTCCTTCACCGTCGACGTCTGGGTGACGACCTCGTGGGAGAGGGCACCGATCACGCCCTCCTCCGACGCGCCGATCCGCACGCGCTGGACGGTGGGCGCGCGGTGGCCCACCACCGCCGCCAGCTCGCGGCGGGGCAGGACGAGCCGCACCGGGCGGCCGGTGTGCCGGGAGGCCATCGCCGCCAGGACGCACGGGGGCCGGGGCGTGCCCTTCGAGCCGAAGCCGCCGCCGACGAAGGCGGAGACGACCGTGACCCGCTCCGGGGGCAGCTCGAAGAGGCCCGCCAGGGCGTCCCGTACCGTCGACGCCCCCTGGCTGGAGTCGTACACGGTCAGGCCGCCGTCCTCCCAGTGGGCCGTGGACGCGTGGGGCTCCATCGGATGGTTGTGCAGGGCGCTCATGGAGTACGTGGCGTCGAGCCGTACCGGTGAGGCGGCGAAGGCCGCGGGGAAGTCGCCGCGCTCGCGCACGGCCGGGTGCCCGCCGTTGGCCTCCTCCGGTGTGTAGAGGTCCGGATGGTCGGCGCGCAGCAGGACGTCGTGGTCCTCCACGGCGTAGTCGACGCCGAGGGCCTCGGCGGCCTCGCGCGCGGCCTCCGGCGTGTCGGCGACGACCACGGCCACGTACCAGCCCCGGTGCGGGACCCGGTCGTCCTGGAGCAGCAGGAGCGTCGGATCGTCCGCCTCGCCGAGCCGGGGCGCGTTCTCGTGGGTGAGCACGGCGCGCACCCCGGGGCGCTTCAGAACGGCTTCGGCGTGCACGGCGGTGACCCGGCCGCGGGCGACCGTGGCGGGCACCGGGCAGGCGTGGAGGCAGCCGGGCGGCGTCCGGTCGACGGCGTAGCGGGCCTCGCCCGTCACCTTCTGCCGGGCGTCGCGGCGGACGGCCCCCGTCGTCGGACGCACGAGCTGGCTGGTCATGGCGCGGTGCCTCCTGCAGTAGTCATCCGGTGGTGTCGGCGCGGGACGCGAGGTCGTGCAGCACGCTCACGGCGAGGTTGCGGGCGAGGGGGACCTTGAAGCCGTTGTCGCGCAGCGGCTCGGCGGCGGCGAGCTCCGCGTCGGCGGCCCGCCGGTACGTCTCGGCGGTCGCCGGGGCGCCGCGCAGCACCTCCTCAGCCGCGAGGGCCCGCCACGGCTTGTGGGCGAGACCGCCGAAGGCGAGGGCCGCGTGCCCGATCCGCCCGTCCTCGACGGTCAGGACGGCGGCGACGGAGGCGAGCGCGAAGGCGTACGAGGCGCGGTCCCGGGCCTTGCGGTAGGCGCCGCGCGCACCGGGCGGGGGAGCGGGCAGCGTCACGCCGGTGATCAGCTCGCCGTCCTCGATGACGGTGTCCCGGTCCGGGTGGTCGCCGGGCAGCCGGTGGAACTCCGCGACCGGCACCGTCCGCTCGCCCGCCGGGCCGCGCAGCCGGACCTCCGCGTCCAGGGCGGCGAGCGCGACCGCCATGTCCGACGGGTGGGTGGCGACGCAGTGGACGGAGTGGCCGAGCACCGCGAGGTCGCGGTGGACCCCCTCCCTGGCGGGGCAGCCGGAACCGGGCACGCGCTTGTTGCACGGCTTCGACGCGTCCTGGAAGTACGGGCAGCGGGTGCGCTGGAGCAGGTTGCCCCCGGTGGTGGCCGAGTTCCGCAGCTGCGGGGAGGCGCCGGCCAGGAGGGCCTGCGAGAGGACGGGGTAGCGGTCGCGCACGAGCGGATGGGCCGCCACGTCGCTGTTGCGCGCGGTCCCGCCGATGTGCAGACCGCCCGCGGCGGTCTCCTCGACGGCGTCGAGCGGCAGCCCGTTGATGTCGATGAGCAGCGGCGGCCCCGCGACCCCCAGCTTCATCAGGTCCACGAGATTGGTCCCGCCCGCGAGGAACCGGGCGCCCGGCCGGGCGGCGAACCGCTCGATCGCCTCCTCGGTGCGCTCCGGCCGGACATAGGCGAAGGGCCTCACCGCGCGGCCTCCTCGATCGCGTCGACGATGTTCGGATAGGCGCCGCAGCGGCAGATGTTCCCGCTCATGCGCTCGCGGATCTCGTCCGGCGTGAGCCGCACCGGGCCGTCCGGCCGCTGCTCCGGCGGCGTCACGTACGACGGCTGACCGGCGGCCGCCTCGTCCAGCAGGGCGACGGCCGAGCAGATCTGCCCGGGGGTGCAGTAGCCGCACTGCAGGGCGTCCCGGTCGACGAACGCCTCCTGGACCGGGTGGAGCCGGTCGCCGTCGGAGAGCCCCTCGACGGTGGTGACGGACGCGCCCGCGCAGACGACGGCGAGCAGCAGGCAGCTGTTCACCCGCCGCCCGTCGAGCAGGACGGTGCAGGCCCCGCACTGCCCGTGGTCGCACCCCTTCTTCGAACCGGTGAGGTCGAGGTGGTCGCGCAGCGCGTCCAGCAGGGTGGTGCGGTTGTCGACGGTGAGGGTACGGGCGGTGCCGTTGACCCGCAGGGTGAGGGTGGAAACGGCCTCGGCGGCGCCTTCCGGGATCTCATCCGCCGATGCGGTCCGGTCCACGGGTTCCACGGGCCTTCCTCCTCGTCCTCGGGTCATGTCTCCTCCGATGGTGCGCGAGGGGCGTCTGCCCCGCACGGGGGGAGGCATGCGACTGGTTCTTCCGGGGCCACCGGGGTCGGTGGCGGGCGGCCCCGGCGCGCGTCGTCTCGGCGCCGAGAACCTCGACCGGTCCCCCGACGGGCAGTTCTACGTCGACCTGCGCGGATCGACCGGCGAGAGCGGCCCCGAACCGGCCGCCGTGCGTGATCACGTCCGTCGACTCCAGGTCCCCGGCGTGGGCGGGGTCCGGACGATGCTCCTCCGGCGTCCGTTCCACCTGCGGACGCAGCGGCACGTACGGATCGAGCCGGGGCGCGCCGGACGAGCTCCGCGAGCGGGGCCTCGGGGCCGAGCCTCTCCCGCTCGTCCGCCGTCAGGAGCACGGCGGTGCCCAAGGCCGCCGAGTGGTAGGCCACCGCCCCGAAGTCCCCCAGGACCGGGTCCGCGGCGAGGAGGGTCTGCCGCCATCCGTGGACGGGGTCGATCAGGGTCGGTCCGCCGCGCCGGGCCCGGTCCAGCCGGGCCCGGATCTGGCCGGGGCCGTGCCAGATGTTCGGGTGGAGGACGACGGCCAACCGGTGGCCGTCCGCGGGCGGTTCGGCGGCGAGCCGGGGCGGCGGACCGGACAGGACGTCCCGGCCCCCGCCGCTGCCGAAAGAAGACCTCGGGGTTCCGGGCGGAGTTCAGGGCGACGAGCCGCTGCCCGCGCCGCACTCCCAGGACGCCCCGGTCAGCAGGGCCTCCGCCACACGTCCAGTTCCGGTCTCTTCAGCATCGACGACAGGCGGAGGGAGCGGGACTCGGGGCAGAAGGCGGACGGGGACTCCTCGTACTCCACGTGGAAGACCGCCTTGCCCGCCGCGACGAAGGGTTCGAGGAGGGCGCACTCGCCGAACTGGGCGCACTCCTCGTTGACCGCGAAGTCGAAGTGGTCCACCAGGAAAGGGATTTGAGCGAGGTCGTTCTTCAGTCCCACCGCCAGGCCGCGTGCGTGCGCGATGTCCGCGATCATGCGGTTGTAGCGGAGCTGGTCGTCCGCCGTCAGGGGGAATCCCGTGTCGTTGCCGTAGCCCTCCACCAGATCCGGTTCCACCGCGTCGAAGCCCTTGTCGCGACACATGTCGAACCGGCGCTCCATCAGGGGCCGGAGGACGTCGAGGCGGCGGATGTCCAGCCAGCGTTCGCCGTGCCAGCCGTTGGGGCCGCCCAGGACGGACTCGGGGAAGGCGTCCCGGTCGGGGCGGTAGTCCTCCCACGCCCCGACGTTGATGTAGCAGATCACCTTGCGCCCGTCCCGGTGCAGCCGGGCCACGTCGGCCGCGCTGTTCTCGAAGCCGTCGATGTCGTACACCGGCACGTCGACGGACGGCTCCACCTTGCCGTTGAGCTGCCACTGCCAGGCCAGGCCGGGGCGCGGCTGCCAGCGCGCGCCGGTCGCGGGGCGGCGGGTGGGGGTGCGGTCCGGGGAGGGCCGGCCGGCCGTGGGGCTCGGCGGGCGGGGCGTCGTCGGGCCGCCGGTCGTGGGGGCGGGAGAGGGTGCGGCGCTCGTCGGGAGGCCGATCGCGGGAGGACTCGCCGCCGCACTCGGACCCGTACCCGGGCCCGTACTCCCTCCCGCGCCCTCGGCCGGTCCCTCCGTACCCCCCGAGCAGCCCGCGAGGACCGTCAGGGCCAGGAGCGCGGTCGCCAGGGCCGCGCCCGGGCGCCGCCTCACCGGTCCGCCTCCGCCAGGGCCGGGGTCAGCCCCGCCCACGGGTTCGGCGGTTCCCCCGTCACCGGGCCGCAGACCCCCGCGCCCCGTTCGCGCGCGGTGCGCACGGCCAGCGGGACGAGCGGGGCGGGCACCCCGTACACCAGGTGGCAGAGGCGTTCGGACGGCAGGCGTGCCGTCCACGACGGGCGGCTGAACGTCGAGACGTACGTCGACCAGTGCCCCTCGAAGGTGACCGTCAGGTCCGCGAGCCGCACGTAGCCGGGCGCGGGGTGCACCCCCGGGTTGATGACCACGGGGGAGATGCCCTCCCGGCGCAGCGAGCGCACCGTGCGCCGGCAGGCCGGCAGGCCGTCGCGGCCCGCCGTCGTCTGGTCCAGGAAACAGCCGTCCACCCCGTACCACTCCCGGTGCCGGAGCGCCTCCTCGGTGATGACCTCCGCGTCGCGCATGCCGTAGTCCGTGTCCACGTAGCCGAGCAGCCGGGCCCCCGCCGACCGCAGCGCGCGGGCCGCGGCCACGAACGCCGGGTCCGGCGCGTCGCCGGGGCCGCTCGCCGGGTTGAGCACGACGGCGTACGTGTGCGCGGCGCCGGTGATCAGCCGGTGCCAGGCGTCCGGGTCCTCGGCGGGGTGGACGTACAGGGGGATGAGCAGGCTCACGGTGCCGCCACCCCGTCGGGCACGAAGGAGCGGGACCGGGCCTCCCACAGCGCCGCCACCGACGCGTCGAGCGCGTGGGCCGGGGCCCAGCCCAGGGCCGCCGCGGCCGCGCTGATGTCCGAGCACTGCCAGGACACCCGCGCGGACCGCTCCGAACCACCGCCGCCCCCGCTCCCGTTGCCGTCCCCGCCCGTCTCCGCGATCCGGCCGCGGAAGCCCGCCGCGTCCGCGAGGCGCCGTACCAGCTCCCGTACGGGAAGCGCCTCGCCGCCACCGACGTTCAGGACCGGCGGCAGCGGACCGGGTGCGGTCGCCGCCAGCTCCACCGCCCGCGCCACGTCCCGTACGTCCACGAAGTCGCGGTACGCGGAGAGGTCGCCGAGCCGCAGCTCCCCCTCCGGGTCCCCGGGGTCCGCCACCTCGGCGAGGAGCGCGGCCACCCGGCCCGGCAGGCCCGTGGCGGGCGCCCCGGCCCCCACCGGGTTCCCCACCCGCAGCACCACCGCGTCCAGACCCGACGACGCCACCGCCACCGTGCCCGCCAGCTTGGTCGCGCCGTACGGTCCCGCCGGGGCGCACGGCTCCGACTCCGCCACCCGCAGACCGGGCGTCCCCGCCCCGTACTCGGCGGCCGACCCCAGATGGACGAGGCGGGCCCCGGGCGCGGCCGCGCGCAGCGCCGCGCACAGGGCGGCGGGCCCCCGCGCGTTCACCTCCGCGAGCGTGACGGCGTCGCCGCCGGTCGCGCCCGCGCAGTTGACCACGGCGTCGGGCGCGGCCTTCGCGAGCGCCCCCGCCAGGAGGCGGGGGCGGTCGGCGGCGAGGTCGACGGCGACGTCGGCCCCCGGGGAGCGGCCGCCGACGAGGACCCGCGCGCCCGGGAGGGCGCGCAGCCGCTCGGTGACGTGGCCGCCCAGGTATCCGCCGGCGCCGAGGACGAGGATGCGCATCGCTGTTCAGGCTCCCTTGAGCAGGAGGGACTTGCGGCTGGTGAACTCCGCGTTGGCCCGGTCGTAGTCGTCGGGACGGCCGATGTCCAGCCAGTAGCCGTCGAAATCGTAGGCGTGCGGCGGGGTTTCGGCGGCGAGCAGGTCGAGCACCAGCTCGTCGAAGCCGAGGGGCAGCCCCGGTGTGTAGGCGTCGAGGGTCTTCCGGGAGACGCCGTAGACCCCCATGGACACCCGGTAGTCGATGCTGGGCTTCTCGGTGAAGGCGACCACCCGGCTGTCGTCGGTGGTCAGCACCCCGAAGTCGATGTGCACCTTGCGGGCGTACGTGGCGATGGTCAGCGGCGCGCCCGACACCTCGTGCCGGCGCAGCACGTCGGCGTAGTCGAGGTCGGTGAGCACGTCGCCGTTCATGACGAGGAAGTGCTCCGGCAGCCGGTCGCGCAGGTTGAGCAGCGGGCCCATGGTGCCGAGCGGGTTCTCCTCGGTGGCGTAGTCGATGCTCAGGCCCCACTGCGAACCGTCGCCCACGTAGGCGCGGATGATCTCGCCGAGGTGCCCGATGGCGAGGGTGCAGTGGGTGAAGCCGGCCCGGGACAGCTGGCGCAGCACGATCTCCAGGATCGCGTGCTCGTCGCCGATGGGGACGAGCGGCTTGGGCAGCGCGGTGGTGTACGGCCGCAGCCGGACGCCCTTTCCACCGGCCAGGATCACAGCGTGCATGGCATACCTCCTGCGGGACGTGCCGGACGGGTCAGATGTTGTAGATGCCGGTCTTGTAGCGGGCCAGGTTCGCGGGGTCGGTGAACCACTCGGCGGTCCGCGCGAGGCCCTCCTCCAGGGAGTGGTCCGGCTGCCAGCCGGTCGCCGCGGTCAGCCGGGAGGCGTCCGCGACCAGCCGCATCACCTCGGAGTCGGCGGGGCGCAGCCGCGCCGGGTCCTCGCGGACGTCGAGCGGGGTGTCCATGACCTTGCCGATCAGCGCGACCAGGTCGCCGACGGAGATCTCCCCGCCGGTGCCCGCGTTGAGGGTGCGGCCCACGACGTCCTCCGCCGGGGCCGTGCCCACCGCGAGGAAGGCCCGCGCGGTGTCCTTCACGTAGGTGAAGTCCCGGGTGGGGCGCAGGTCCCCGAGGGTGAGGGTGCGCTCCCCGGCCGCCACCTGGCCGATGACGGTGGGGATCACGGCCCGCATCGACTGCCGGGGGCCGAAGGTGTTGAACGGGCGGAGCGTCACCACGGGGGTGCCGAAGCTGGCGTGGTAGCTGTCCGCGAGCCGGTCGCCGCCCGCCTTCGAAGCGGCGTACGGGGACTGGGTGTTGATCGGGTGGTCCTCGGTGATCGGGACCGTCTGCGCCGTGCCGTACGTCTCGCTGGTCGAGGTGTGCACCAGGCGGGGCGTCCCGAGGGCGCGCACGGCTTCGAGGACGTTGAGGGTGCCGGTCACGTTGGTGTCCACGTAACTGTGCGGCGCCTGGTAGGAGTACGGGATCGCGATGAGCGCGGCCAGGTGGTACGCGCAGTCGGCGCCCTCCAGGAGGCCGCGCACCGAGCCCGGGTCGCGGACGTCGCCGAGCACGATCTCGACCTGGTCGAGGACGTCGGGGGAGAGGGTCTCCAGCCAGCCGTAGGAGGAGAACGAGTTGTACTGGGCCATGGCCCTGACCCGGTGGCCGGAGGCGACGAGCGCCTCCGTGAGGTGCGAGCCGATGAACCCTTCGGCCCCGGTGACGGCGGCGAGCGGTGCGGAGGTCAACTCTTCGGTCCTTTCGGAGGAGAACAGCACGGTGGTGCGGGAGAGGAGCGGTGGGCGGGCGGTCCGGTCAGGCGTGCGGGGACGGCCGGCCCAGGAGGGCGACGACGCAGGCCGCCAGACAGACCGCGGCCGCGGCGCAGACCGACGGCAGCACGCCGGCCCCGCCGGACGGCCCCGCCAGGGCGACGACCCCGGCGCCCGCGGCCGTCGCCAGACAGACCATCGCAGGCGGCCAGGCCACGCCGAACGCCTGGAGCAGGAGGGCGGTCCACAGCACCGCCGCCAGGGACAGCAGCGCGACCGGATCGGAGTCCAGGACCAGCGCCGGGACCAGCAGGAGCAGCAGGTAGCAGACGAGGCAGAGGGCCAGGACGCCCCAGGAGCGGAGCAGGAACGCCCGGAGCGTCGCGCTGGCGCGCAGCGCGGCGACCGACCAGCCCCGGTAGCGGTAGAGCAGCCACTCGGCCGGGCCCATGCTCAGGGTCAGGACGATGACCGCGTACGGGTCCTGCCGACCCTCCAGCATCACGAGCACCGCAGCCGCGAGCCCGAACAGGCCGTACGGCACGGAGCCCCGCAGCCGGGGGCGCGGGCCCTCGGCGGCCGGGGCGGCGAGGCCGGAGGCCAGGACCCGCAGGGCGACGGCGAGCGTGGCGAGGAGCGCGAGCAGCGGGAAGGTGAGCCGCAGCAGGGTGCCGGGCTCCCACCAGGGCAGCACGGCGGCGCCGGCGATCAGCGGGCTGAGCGCGGCGAGCAGCAGCCGCTCCCGGCCGAGCACGAGCAGGACGCCCGCCGCCGCCAGGTACAGCGACTGGGCCGCCGCCGCGACGGTGGCCGGGCCGCCCCCGGCGGGGACCGCGGCGAGGCCCGTGGCCACGCACGCCCCGAGCACGGACCCGGCCAGCAGCGTGCGCGCCGCCTCCCGCCGGCCCGTGGTGAGCCGCAGGTGCGCCCGGTGCCCGAGCGCCTGCCCCCACGCCCAGGAGACGATGCCCGCCGTGACCAGGACGGAGGCGTGCTCGTCGATCCGCCACAGCGGGGCGGTGAGCAGATAGGCCAGGGCCGGGAGCGCGAACAGCAGGCCGCGCAGCAGGCACCGCACGGTGTCGGGCCGCCACGGGTCCGGGGGCGCGGCCGGCTCGGGGAACGCCCGGGGCACCCGCTCGTACAGCGCCGCCGCCAGCGAGAACAGGGTGGGGTGGCCGTACCGCTCCTTGATCACGGAGGCCGACAGGCCGTCCGCCTCCAGGAGTGCCGCCACCTCGTAGGGGTGGACGGCCGGGCCGATGCGGTCGGCGAGTTCGGCGGCGAGCGCGCTGACCGCCTCCTCGTCGGGGCCCTTCGAGGGGAGCCGGATCGCGAGCGTGGCGTCGTCCAGGAACCGGCGGGGGCGCGGCACGGCCAGGCGGATGGCGAGGGTGTCCTGCTCGGCCCCGCCGGGTTCGAGGGACATCGGGCCGCTCATCCGGCGAGGCTCCCCGTGCCGCTGACCGCCGGGACGGGCAGGACGATCCTGGCCGGCTCCGGCCGCCGTACCCCGGAGGCCAGTTCGTGGTAGATCGCGCGGAAGGTGTCGACGGTCTGCCGGAGGGTGAACCGCTCGATCACCCGCAGTCGGGCCGCCTCGCCCATCGCCCGGCGCCGTGCGGCGTCGCCGAGGAGCGCGAGCGCGGCCTCGGCCATCGCGGCCGGGTCGCGCGGCGGCACCACGAGCCCGGTGTCCCCGACCGCCTCACGCACGCCCCCGACGTCGGTGGAGACGGTCGCGCGCCCGCACGACATCGCCTCGATCAGGGTGAACGGGAAGCCCTCGCTGATGCTGGACAGCATCACGACGTTCCCGGCCGCGTAGGCGTCCTTGATGTCGTCGACGCGCCCCTCGAAGGTCACGGCGTCCGCGTGGCCGAGCTCGGCCGCCAGCGCTTCGCAGCGCTCCCGGTAGGCCTCGCCGCCCCGGGGCGTGCCGCCGAAGAGCCTCAGCCGGACCTCGGGCATCCGCTCCCGGACCAGGGCGAGGGAACGTATCAGCGTCTCCAGGTCCTTGATCGGGTCCACGCGCCCGGCCCAGCTGAGGGTGGGGGCGTCCGGCTCGGGCCCGGCGGGCGGGAAGGCGGCGGGGTCGACGCCGTTGTAGACGGTCCGGATGGACTCGGGGGCGGCGCCGCCCTCCTCCTCCCACAGGCGGTTGTAGCGGTTGCCCGGGGTGATCAGGGCCGCCTTGCGGTAGCTCTCCTCGGCGAGCAGCCGGAAGAAGCCCAGGACCACGGCCTTCACCGGCCAGCGGTAGGGGGCGGTGCGGTAGCCGAGGTACCGCTCGCGCAGGTAGACGCCGTGCTCGGTGAGCAGCAGTGGCACCCCGTTCCGCTCCAGGGCCGCGAGGCCCGGCAGGGCGGCCACCCCGCCGCTGACGGCGTGCGCGACGCCCTCCGCCGGCGGCGGCGCGGACAGCGGCCGCAGCGCGTGCTCCAGCAGGGCCGTGGCGGTGATCGCGTCGTGCAGGGTCGGCCGGGCCTCCCGCACGGCGAGCCCCGGCCGCCGCCACACGGAGGTGAGCACCGAGATCGCCGCGTCGCTCCGCAGGAAGGGACTGAGCCGCCCGTCCCCGGCGGCGTGCGCGAGGGCGTACAGGGCGGGGCCGAAACCGGCCTCGGCGCCCGGGTCGAGCAGCGCCGTCGTGAACTTCTCGTAGGCGTCGGCGAGCCGCCGGGCCGCCCTGCCCCGGGGCGGCCGGCCCTCCGGCGCCGGGCCCCACATGGGCACGGAAAGGACGTGGGAGACGTGGGACGGCAGGTCCCAGGCGAGCGGCTCGCGGCCGGAGCCGGTGACGGCGAGGACGTCGAAGTCGACGTCCGGCATGCCGGTGACGAGCTGGTCGCACCAGACGCTGACACCCCCGTGGCTGTGCGGGTAGGTGCCTTCGGTCAGGAGGGTGACGCGCGGGGCGCCGGAGCGCCGCGCGCCGCGGTGAACGTGCATGGGTGTGGACTCCACGGCCGTGGTGGGAGTGGTCGTGCCGGTCCCGGCCGCCGGTGGGCGGCCGGGACCTCGCCGCCCGTACGGGGCCGGCGCCGGTGGTGCGGCGGTCAGCCGCCCGCGCCGGGGGAGACGGGCTCGGTCACACCCGCGGGGACCCGGGCGGCCGGGGCCGGAGCCGCGACCCGGGCCGGGGCGGGTCCGTCCGCCCGCAGGGCCTCGACGTAGGGCAGCTCCAGGGTCAGCCGCGCGCCCGCCAGGGACGTCCAGCCGGAGCGCCCGCCCGCGTACGCCTCGCCGAAGAGGGAGCCGGAGCCCGAGCCGGAGCCGAAGTGCAGGGTGCCCTCGGGCACGGTCACCGGGACCGCGGTGCCGCTCGGGCCCTCGACGGTCACCGTGTCGCCGACGCGGTACGCGGTGACCTGGCCGTTCTGCACGGCCGTGCGCCAGGCGGAGCGGCGCTGGAGCTCCTGCCCGATGTCCTTCATCCGCAGGTTCACCACCGGGGTGCCGGGGGCGAACAGCGCGTCGTACGCGTCGAGGACGCCGTCCAGGACCGGGTAGGCGATGCGGTCCTCGGCCAGGTTCGACTGGTGGATGAAGTGCGGCTTGGGGTCGTTGGCCAGGACGTGGCCCAGGGCGATCTGCCGCTCCAGGGGCACGATGTGGTCCGCGTAGCCGGTGGCCGGGTCGAGCGGGGCGGGCAGGCAGGTGGTGGTGGCCGGGTTGTCCTCGCAGATGCCGCTGCCGCCCTGCGCGCGGCTGGTGTAGATCCAGTTGTACTCGTCGACCTGCTCGGCTGCCCGGCCCGCGTTGTAGAAGACGTTCATCGGGTAGCGGGGGACGGTCGTGGCCGTGCCGACCTGGCGCTGGCCGGGCTCGCGGGAGTTGTCCGAGGCCAGCCAGCCGATGTTGTTGTCGCCGAGGGCCGGGCCGAGGTTCGGGTTGTCGGTGTTCTGCTGGGGCAGGACGCGCAGTCCGGAGTGCTCGCCGGTGACCAGCTCGTCGTTCTCCAGCGGGAGTCCGGCGGTCTGGCCCCACACGCGGTTGAGGGCGATCTCGTCGGAGACGTCCTGCCGGGAGACCCACTTGATCGAGCCGTCGGGGTTCGTGGCGCACTGCCACGGCACCGTGCTCGTGTTCTGCTCGCAGCCGAGGAAGGCGTGCGTGTAGGTGTGGTTGATCCAGCGGAAGTCGTTCCGCTTGGCGACGAACCGGTCGGCCAGCGGGTCCGCGCCGTTGTTGTCCGCGCGGAAGTCGACGGTGCCGGCGGCGTTGTACGCCATGTCCAGGGTGAAGTTCCGGGAGGTCTGCCAGGCGGCGGCGTGGTCCACGTCGGCGGCCGTCATCCGGATCGGGTCGGGTACGGCGTCGGGATCGGTGCAGTCCACGTCGCCGGGCGTGCAGTTGAGCGTGGAGTTCCAGCGGTCGTCCGCCGCGAACACGTCGTCGACGTGGACGGCGAAGTAGTTCCGGGAGGCGCCCAGGTGCGTCCCGCCGGTCATCCACTCCACGATGCCGCGGGCGAGGAGGCGGAACTGCTGCTGGTACTGGTTGTAGACGAAGGTGACGACCAGCTCGCGGCGCCCGTCGTGCCGGTACTCGCCGACCAGGGACCCGCGCTTGGTCGTCCCGGGTATCGCGGCCTCGACGTACGGGGTGAAGTCCGAGCCCGCCACCGGCGTCGACAGGTAGGCGTAGCTCTCGCCCACGGTCGGCGAGTTGTCCTCGAACGGCACGGCCCCTTCGAGGTAGCCGAACGGGCCCGAGAGCCCGGCCGCGGTCGTCTGCGCCGCCACCCCGTCGAGGCTCCCCGCGTACCCGCCGAGGACGGCGTACTGGAGTCCGACCTCGGGCCGGGCATAGGTGTACGCGTCGACCTGCGGGATGTCGTAGGCCCGCTCGTAGTTCACGAGGGCGGCCATCTCCGCGGAACCGGCCGGGAACGGGTTGTCGTTGGGCAGGACGACGGCCTGGAACTTGGCCCGGTTCCGGTCGCCCGAGGTGTCCGCGAGGTAGCCGGCGTCGATCACGGGACGGTCGGCACGGGTGAGGTCGATCTCCGTGTACGGCGTTCCCGCGGCGTCCAGTTCGGCGGCGATGGCGTCGGTGGCCGGGCCGCCGTCGGACACGACGAGGACCCGCAGGTCGATGCGGGGCTCCCGTTCGGACGCCTGCGCCGGGGCGCCCGGCAGGACGAGGGCGGCGACGAGCGCGCCCGTGGTGAACAGGGTGGTGCCTATGAGCCGCTTCATGCGGTGGTGTCCCCTCCCGGAGCAGGGGTGGGCACGGCTCCGAGGAGCGGACGCACCCCCTCGTGGGCGCCGGCATCCCCCTCGAAGGCCGGTCGTCCACGCATCCGTCGCGTCAAATGGTGAGGTATCTGTGGAGCTTTTGTGGTGCCGCCGCGAAAGGTGACGGAAAAACGCGGGCGCCCGGGACGGTGGTTCCGGTGTGACGATCGGACCGGAGGGCGTCCCGGGACCCGGCCACCCCTCCCACCCGGGGCTCGATGGCCAGGTGGGAGGGGGAGGAGGGGCCTCGGCGGACCGGACGGCCGCCGGGGCGGCCGTCATTGGTGTAGACCGTTGGGCCGGGCGGGGCATGGTCTGTTTCCGGACGCGCCCCGCCCGGCCGACGGGCCGTCAGGCGCAGAGGACGCGGGTCTCGGGCGTGTAGACCGGACCGCCGCTGGTGCTGGAGCTGTCGCTGAACTCGGCGTAGAAGTACGAGTAGAAGCCGATGTTGCCGTTGCAGCCGGAGTCGGCGGCGACCTGGAGCGTCAGGGTCACGGTCCTGCTCTGACCGGGCGGGACGGTGGCCCCGTAGTTGCCGCCCAGGTTGGCCGGGCCGGTGCCGGCGCAGGGGGTGCTGCCGCCGGGGCCGGCGAGCGAACAGCCGGTGAAGGAGTACTTCAGGTCCGGGCGCTGCGTGGTGAGCCAGGTGGGGTCGATCGTCTGGTAGACGAACCAGATGTCGTAGGAGTTGTTGTTCGTCAGCGTCACGGACAGGTTCACCGTGCCGCCGGGGGTGGTCGTGGCGGCGTCGGTGCTGAACGTCAGCGCGGCGGGCGGGGCCGGCTCGGCCGCGCCCGCGGCCGGGGCCAGGCCGAACACGGCGAGGAAGAGGGCGAGGACGGCGGTGAGACCCAGGCGTCTCGTGAGGTGGGATCGCATGGCCCGGGAGGCTAGGGACGGGCGCGCCCCGGCGTCTGCCCCCGCGCGGGCGCCCCGGGCGGCCGACGGCCGAAAGTGTGCTTCCCGTGAAGGAGCTGCGGGGGAGGCGTGACGGGGCCCGGCCGGCCGCATCCGCGCACGCCGTGACGGGTGCGCTCCCGCGCCGCCGGCCGGGCCCGTGCCCGGCGCGCCCGCGCGGCGTGGGCTACACCATTGGCGCGTACGCGGCAGTCCTCCGCCCCCGACGGTCCCGCCGCACGGGCCGGGCACCGGACACTCCCGGCCAGAAGGCCGACTTCCGGCCCCCGGGCGCCGGGACCTGGGTCCCGAGAAGAGGGGCCCTAAGACCCGGCCTTCGGATGAAACCTTCCCGCCGTTCCCACCGTCCTCTCACCCGGGAGAAAGACCTGATGGACAACGGGGAGCGGGCGATCTACATGCGGCGGAACAAGTACACAGCGCACATGGCCGTGGTCGCCTCCGCGGTCGGGCTCAGCCTGGCGGTGTGGGCGGCCAGTGCGGTGACGCAGTCGGAGGCGGAGGCCGACGCGGGGAGCGGGCGCCCGGCGGCCGGGCAGTCGCCGGCCGCCGACGCCGAGGGGCCCGCCCAGGCGCCGCCGAAGAAGATGCCCGAGAGCATCGCGCACGCGGCCGAGGCGGGCGGCACGGCGGTGAACATCACCATCGACGACGGGCCCGACCCGCGCTGGACGCCCCAGATGCTGGACATCCTGAAGGAGCACGGCGTCAAGGCCGTGTTCTGCATGGTGGGGCCCGAGGCGAAGCGCCACCCCGACCTGGTCGGGAAGGTCGTCGCGGACGGGCACCGGCTCTGCGACCACACGATCTCCCACGACACCACGATGGACAAGAAGTCCGTCGCGTACCAGAAGCAGCAGATCCTGGACGCGAAGAAGATGATCGAGGACGCGGCCGGGGGCGCGAAGGTCGAGTACTACCGGGCGCCCGGCGGCGCCTTCACCCCGGACAGCCGGCGGATCGCCGCCGAGGCGGGCATGCGGCCGCTCGGCTGGAACGTGGACACGAAGGACTTCGAACTGCCCGGCACGGCCGCGATCGTGAACACCGTCAAGAACGAGCTGTCCAACGGGCCGACCATCCTCTTCCACGACGGCGGCGGCGACCGCGCCCAGACCGTCGCGGCCCTGCGGCAGGTGCTGCCGTGGCTCAAGGAGCAGGGGCACACCTTCAGCTTCCCGGTGCGAACGGCTCCCTGAGGCCCGCGGCGGAAATTCGGAGCCGGTCAGTTCCGGGAAGCCCCGGAGCCGGTCCGTGCCGGAAGCTCCGGAGCCGGTCCGCACGGAGCCCCGGAAACGCGAGGAGGACCGCCCGGCCGGTGCCGGGCGGTCCTTCCGCTGTTCGGGCCGTCCTCCAGAGCGCGGTACGGCGGCCCGAGCGTTACAGGAGGTGCGAGCCTAGGAGTCGTCGCGCTTGAGGGAGTCGCGGACGCCCTCGACCTTCCCCTGGGCCTTCTCGCCCACCTCGCGGGCCTGGCCCTTCATCTGGTCCGCCTGGCCCTCGCTCTTCAGGCGCTCGTTGCCGGTCGCCTTGCCGGCGGCCTCCTTGAGCTTGCCCTTGGCCTTGTCCATGTGGCTCTCACCCATGACTGATACGCCCCTTTTCTGGTCGACTGGGGTACTTCGGTCACGTTAAGCGGGTTCCCGGAATCCCGCGCGCCAACCATCCGCTTCCGATCCCGGCGCACGGGCCCGGTCCCGGTCGAAAACCGCATGCACGTGCGTGCGGAAGAGCGGCAGTATGCCGGAATGGACCACACCCTCGAACATCTGGTCGTCCGGCACGCCCGTCGCCTCCCCGTCCCGGCCGGCCCCGCCGGAGACGGCGCCGCGGCGGCCCGGCAGCTCGACGCCGCCCTGATGTCCGTGGGGTTCAAGCTCTCGGCCGACCTCCTCGCGGCCCTCTCCGGCCTCGCCGAGGAGACGGTCCGCGCGACCGCCGCCCGCGCCCTGGACGCCGTCCGGGAACTGGTCGGCGACCACGTCCGGCACAACGCCTACTTCAAGGACTTCCCGGCCGGCGTGCCCGACACCCGCGACTTCTGGGCGCGGTGCCTCGCCGAGGCGCTCGTCGACCCCTCCGCGCGGAGGAGCGTGGCCGAGCGGCTGCGCGACGGCGTCCTGAACCTGCTCGACCTGCCGTCGTACGGCACGTACCGGCACACCTACGAGGAGATGCTCGCCGCCCACGACGAGCTGGTCGCCGCCGCCGGCGACCGCCTGACCGTCCTGCACCCCGGCCGGCCGCTCGACGAGGAGGTCACCGCCCTCTACCTGTCCCTGGCCGGAACCACCACCCCGCTCGGCGACGCCCACCTGCGCGACCTCGCCCTCCTCGCCGGGCACCGCGCCGACGGGCCCCAGCCCGGGGAGATCCCGGTCCGGGAGGTCCGCGCCGTCGTCAACCGGGCCCGCCTCGCGGCCGGCGCCGACCCGCTCCTGGACACCGTCACCGACGTCCTCCGCCTGGCCTGTGCGCTCGCCGACGGCGACGTCACCCTGCGGGAACCGACCCGCTTCCGCGCGCTGTCCCGGCCGCTCCGCCGCGCCCTGCTCGGCGGCCTGGACGCCGTCGTCGCCGCGAGCCCCGGCAAGCTCGCCGACGTCCCCGCGCACCGCGAGGCCTGGAAGCGCCTGGGCGAGCGGCTGCACCCGCACGAGTACCCCCGGTGGCCGCACGCCGCCGAGGTCTTCGCCGTCGCCCGCGGCGAGAAGGCGGCCCCCTCCTTCGACAGCCGGGTGGAGGCGTTGCTCGGCCGGAACGACGTCACCGGCGCGGCCGAACTCCTGACCTCGGCCCCCGGCCGGCTCCTGCGCGCCCTCGACCGGCTGCTGCGCACGGCGGAAGGCCCCGAGGAGCTGGAAGCCGTCGTCACCGCGTGCGAGCGGGTCCTCCCGCAGGCCTCCGGCCGCGTCGTCCTCTCCCTCCGCGAGCACTTGTGGAACCGGACGGACGAGGGCGGGAAGCGCCGGATCTTCGTCAACCGGTTCGGCGGTGCCCGGACCACCGTCGACACCAGGCCGCCGCTGCCGGACGCCGTGCGAGAGCGCCTGTGCGCCGCCCTCGACGCCGAGACCCGGCGCCGGCTCCCCGACCCGGGCCAGCTGCTCGTCGACCCCGCCGTCCTGGACGTGGCGCTCCCGCTCAGCGGCAGGGCCACCGCCGACGGCCTCGGCGTCCTGCCGCGCGGCTCCGTCTCGCCGGTGGAGGGCGACCTGCTGCGCTTCTTCACGTACTGGAAGCAGACGGCCCGGAGGACCGACTACGATCTCTCGGCCCTCGTCCTGGACGCCGACCACCAGACGGTCACCTGGCTCTCGTACACCGCCCTCACCGCCGTCGAGGGCGCGCACTCGGGCGACATCACCGACGCCCCCGAGGGCGCCTCGGAATTCATCGACCTGCGGCTCGGCGCCGTGCGCGGCACCTACGTCGTCCCGCAGGTGAACATCTACTCCGGCGAGGGCTTCGAGGAGGTCGAGGAGTCGTTCTTCGGCTTCATGCTGCGCGACGCCGAGCAGAAGGGGCGCCCGTTCGAGCCGCGCACCGTCCGGATGAAGTCGGACCTGCGCGGTCCCGGCCGGGTCGCGCTGCCGCTCGCGTTCGCACGGGACGACGACGGCCGCTGGCACGCCCGCTGGCTGCACCTCCACCTCAAGGGCGAGCCGTCGGCGAACCGCGTCGAGGAGAACCGGGTGTCGGTCACGGTCCTGCTCCGGGGGCTGCTCGCCCGTACCCCGCTGACGGTCCGCCACCTCGTGGACCTGATGGCGGACGGCACCGCCGCGCCGACCGCGTGGGACGGCACGACGTCCGTGCCGGACGGCCCCGTCACGTACATCGGTCTGGAGCGCCCCGCCGGACTGCCCCCGGGCTCGCGCGTGTTCACCCCGGAAAACCTGCGCGACCTGATCCCCGCCTGAGTGCTACGGTCGTACCGGGCGAGGCCATGAAGGGGCTTCCTTCTCACCTTCCATGAATTCAGTCCCTTCGCTTTCCTCGCCCCTCGACTTCCACAGCGGCCCCCCGTTCGAGCGGTGGGAACGGGGGCGGCCGTGTCCGCCGCCGGGCCGGGCGCGTTGGTGAGGGCATGACCTCAGCACGACGCATCTCCTCCGTCCTCGCCGTCGCCGCCGCCTTCTCGTGCCTGGGCGCGTCCGCGGCGAGCGCGGCCCCCGCGGCCGGCCCGCTCGGGCCGCCGATCAACCCCGTCACCGAGCTCGACTCCCTCGCGGCGACCGGCCTCCCCGAGGAGCAGGCCGCGCAGCTCCCCGGCATCGCCGAGCAGCTGGGCGGCCTGAACCGGATCCACGACCTCCAGCAGCTCCACCAGCTCACCGACCTGGCCGCCCCGGTCACCGGCGTGCTCCCCGCCGTCTCCGTCTGATCCGTCCCGATCCGCCCGCCCCGGGCCGGTCACGGCCCGGGGCTCACCAGCCGAAGCGGCGGTTGACCAGCGTCGCGAACTCCTCGAAGGACAGCACGCGGTCGCCGTTCATGTCGGCCTCGTCGAACAGGGCCGACGCGTCGTCGTCGGTCCCCACGCCCCAGAAGGGGATCACGCCCCGCGCGGCGAGCGTGGGGCCCTTGGACCGCAGGGCGTTGATGACCTCGGTACGGGTCAGGGTGCCGTCCCGGTCGAGGTCGAGCGCGTCGAAGAGGGTCCGGGCCTTGTCGCTCATGGGATGTCCTGGCTCCTGGGTCGGGGGCCGCCGGGCGGCGGGGGTCCTGTCCGGAAGGACGCGACGCGGACGCGACGGGTTGCCCCGCCCCTCCGGAGGCCGCGGAAAACACGTGGACCACGGAGACGTTTGCGCGGAATACTCCCGTTCCCCACCTTCAGCACGACAGAAAGGGGGTTGGGCATGGGATCACCTGAAACGGGTGAAGGATTACCGTCCAAGGGGTCGGTACTGCTCGCACTGCGTCACTACGGACGGGAGCTGCTCCGTCTGCGGTGGCTGACCGCGCCGGCCATGCTGCTGCCGGCACTCGGCAACATCGGCGTCTTCTACGTCGCGCCGCTCGTCGTCGCCAAGCTCGTCGGGCGGGTCGCCGGGGACGGCGCCGGCCCCGACGGCATCGGCGCACACCTCCCGTACGTCCTCGGGTTCGCCGGCGTGCTGCTGCTCGGCGAGGCGCTGTGGCGCGTCGGACTGCACTGCCTGCACCGGGTGGAAGCCCGGGGCATCGAGCACCTGTACATCGTCGGCATGGACGAACTGTTCGCCAAGGACTCCTCGTTCTTCCACGACAACTTCGCCGGCTCGCTGACCAAGCGGGTCCTCAGCTTCGCCTCCCGCTTCGAGGTCTTCGTCGACACGCTGACCTTCTCGGTCATGGGCAACGTCGTGCCGCTGCTCTTCGCCTCGGTGGTGCTCTGGCAGTACGACCCGCTGCTCGTCGTCGGCCTCCTGACGCTGATCGTCTTCACCGGCGTGTGCGTCACCCCGCTGATCCGCCGCCGCCAGGCGCTCGTCGCCCGGCGCGAACAGGCCATCGCCCGGGTGTCGGGCCACGTCGCCGACAGCCTGACGAACATGGACACGGTCCGGGCGTTCGCCGCCGAGGACCGGGAGGCCGCCGAACACCGCTCCCGCGTCGCGGAGTCGCGGCGGCTCACCCTGCGGTCCTGGGACTACGGCAATCTGCGCATCGACACGCTGGTCGCGCCGATGTCCGTCCTGACGAACGTCCTCGGGCTCCTTCTCGCCGTCGCCCTCGGCGGGGGAGAGCACGGCGTGGAGGCCGTCATCGTGGCCTTCACCTACTACTCCAACGCGACCCGGATCATGTTCGAGTTCAACCAGATCTACCGGCGCATGGAGAGCGCGATGACGGAGGCGGGGCAGTTCACCGAACTGCTCCTCGAACCGCCCACCGTGCTCGACCCGGAGGTCCCCGAGCCGCCGGCGCCCCGGGACGCGGGCGTCCGCTTCGAGAAGGTCACCTTCGCCCACGCGGGCGCGAAGCCCCTCTTCGAGGGACTCGACCTGGACGTGCCCGGCGGGGCGAAGGTCGGCTTCGTCGGCAGGTCCGGCGGAGGAAAGACCACCCTCACCCGACTGCTGCTGCGGATGGCGGACGTCGACGGGGGCCGGATCCTCATCGGCGGGCAGGACATCAGCCGGCTGCGCCAGGCCGACCTGCGGAGCATGATCGCCTACGTGCCGCAGGACCCGGCGATGTTCCACCGGAGCCTGCGGGACAACATCGCCTTCGCCCGGCCGGACGCCACCGAGGCCGAGATCCGGCGCGCGGCCGAGGCGGCCCACGTCACGGAGTTCACCGACGCGCTCCCCGACGGCTTCGACACCATGGTGGGCGAGCGGGGCGTGAAGCTCTCCGGGGGCCAGCGTCAGCGGGTCGCCCTCGCCCGGGCGATCCTGCGGGACGCCCCGGTCCTCCTCCTGGACGAGGCCACCAGCGCCCTGGACTCCGAGAGCGAGGTCCTCGTCCAGGAGGCGCTGTGGCGCCTCATGGAGGGGCGGACCGCGCTCGTCGTCGCCCACCGGCTGAGCACGGTGGCCGGGATGGACCGGCTCGTCGTCCTCGACCGGGGCCGGATCGTGGAGCAGGGCACGCACCGGGCACTGCTCGACGCGGACGGCGCCTACGCCAGGCTGTGGCAGCACCAGTCGGGCGGCTTCCTCGACGACAGCGGGGACGACGGCGGGGACGACCACCGGAACGGCGTCCGGGACGACGCGCGGGAGGGGGCCGACCTGCGCCGATGACTGGGCCGTCGGGTCGGCCGGGGGCGGCCCGGGAGGGCTCGCGCGGGCCTCCGGGGCCGGGCCGACCGGGTTCTCCACAGGGTGGCCGGGGCCCGGTCGGCCGGGTTTTCCACAGGTTGCGGCGGGCGGGACCGGGGTGTCGGCGCGGACGGATACGCTTCACGAATGGTCCTCTCCGACGCTTCCCCAGAGATCTCCGAGCCCGCCCGGGTGCTCCACCGTGTCTTCGGCTACAGCTCCTTCCGCGGGGAGCAGCAGGAGATCATCGAGCAGGTCGTCGGCGGTGGCGACGCGCTCGTGCTGATGCCGACCGGCGGCGGCAAGTCGCTCTGCTACCAGATCCCGGCCCTGGTCAGAGACGGCACGGGCATCGTGATCTCGCCCCTCATCGCGCTCATGCAGGACCAGGTGGACGCGCTGCGGGCCCTCGGGGTGCGGGCGGGCTTCCTGAACTCCACGCAGGACCCGTACGAGCGGCAGGCCGTCGAGCAGGCGTTCCTCGCGGACGAGCTGGACCTGCTCTACCTGGCCCCCGAGCGGCTGCGGACCGAGGGCACGCAGCGGCTCCTGGACCGGGGCCGGGTGTCGCTCTTCGCGATCGACGAGGCGCACTGCGTCGCCCAGTGGGGCCACGACTTCCGGCCCGACTACCTGGCCCTGTCCATGCTGCACGAGCGGTGGCCGAAGGTGCCGCGGATCGCCCTGACGGCGACCGCCACCGAGGCCACCCACGCCGAGATCGCGAAGCGGCTGGGCCTGGAGGACGCCCGGCACTTCGTCGCCGGCTTCGACCGGCCGAACATCCAGTACCGCATCGTCCCCAAGAACAACCCGTTCAAGCAGCTCCTGGAGCTGATCAAGACCGAGCACGCGGGGGACGCCGGGGTCGTCTACTGCCTCTCGCGCTCCTCCGTCGAGAAGACCGCCGCGCTCCTGGTGGAGCAGGGCATCGACGCCGTGCCGTACCACGCCGGCATGGACGCCCGCACGCGCGCCGCGAACCAGGCCCGCTTCCTGCGCGAGGACGGGGTCGTCGTGGTGGCGACGATCGCCTTCGGCATGGGCATCGACAAGCCGGACGTGCGGTTCGTGGCCCACCTCGACCTGCCGAAGTCCGTCGAGGGCTACTACCAGGAGACCGGCCGCGCGGGCCGCGACGGCGAGCCGGCCACGGCGTGGCTGGCCTACGGCCTCCAGGACGTGGTCCAGCAGCGCAAGCTCATCGACTCCTCCGAGGGCGACGAGCAGCACCGCCGGGGCCTCGCCAGGCACCTGGACGCCATGCTGGCGCTCTGCGAGACCGTCGACTGCCGCCGGGTGCGCCTCCTGGAGTACTTCGGGCAGAAGGGCGAGCCGTGCGGCAACTGCGACACCTGCCTGACCCCGGCCGAGTCCTGGGACGGCACGGTCCCCGCGCAGAAGCTGCTCTCCACGGTGTGGCGGCTCGCCAAGGAGCGGCGCCAGAAGTTCGGCGCCGGCCAGATCATCGACATCCTCCAGGGCAAGCGGACGGCCAAGGTCATCCAGTTCGACCACGACGCCCTCTCGGTGTTCGGCGTCGGCTCCGACCTGGGCACCGCCGAGTGGCGCGGGATCGTCCGCCAGCTCCTCGCCCAGGGGCTGATCGCCGTCGAGGGGGACTACGGGACGCTCGTCCTCACCGAGCAGAGCGGTGAGGTCCTGGGCGGCCGCCGCACCGTCCAGATGCGCAAGGAGAAGGCGGTCGCCCCGGCCCGCAAGGAGCCGGGGAGCCGTTCCGGCAAGGGCGCCCGCGTCCCGGTCGACCTGCCGGCCGAGGCCGTGCCGGTCTTCGAGGCGCTCCGCGCCTGGCGGGCCGCGACCGCCCGCGAGCAGGGCGTCCCGGCGTACGTGGTCTTCCACGACGCGACCCTGCGGGAGATCGCGACCCTGCGCCCCGGCACGGTCGAGGAGCTGGGCACCGTCGGCGGCGTCGGCGAGGCCAAGCTGACCAAGTACGCCGAGGGCGTCCTGGAGACGCTGGCGGAGGCCGGCGCCGCCGCCCCGGCCGGGCAGGACCCGGCGCCGGCCGGAAGCGCACCGGCCCCGGCCGTTCCCGCCGCCTCCGGCCCGGCCCCGGCGGCGCCCGTCCGGGGAGCCGGGGCGTCCGGGTCCGTGCCCGCGCCCGCCGCCCCGTACGACGACGAACCGCCCTTCGACTTCGACGAGCTCGAACCGCCTTGGGACGAGGAGGAGTAGGGGAGCGGCGGGGGAGGCTCACTCGGGCTGCGGAGTGAGCCGGCGCAGCCCCCTGCGGTCGTAGTAGTGGGTCATGGCGAAGCCGAACAGCAGGGCCGCGACCACACCGACCGCGATCATGATCCAGCCGCGCGCGAGACCGGCGTCGGCACGGGCGTCGAAGTACAGGATGGCCCTGACGCCCTCGCTGAGCTGGTGCATCGGCTCGAAGATCCCCAGGAAGCGGTAGAAGCCCGGGGTGGCCTCCAGGGGGACGGTCGCCCCGGAGGAGGGCAGGGCGAGGGCGATGAAGACGAACATGGAGACGAGCTGGCCGATGCCGCCGAAAGCGGCGTTGATGGCCTGGACCCCCAGTCCGACGGCGACCGTGGCGCAGTAGGAGAACAGCCACAGCGTCGGCAGGTGGGAGGCGTCCATGCCGAGGATCCCGATCGTGGCCACCATGACGAGCGTGGTGGTCAGGACCGAGATGCCGGCCGTCATCAGCATCTTCAGGAGCAGCGTCTGGGTGCGGCTGACGGGCACGGTCGCGTGGCGGGTGTGCCAGGGGCCGAGCTCGCTGTCCGCGTAGCCGAGCGCGGTGTCCACCCCGCTGCTGATCGTGTTCCCGCCGATGAAGCCGCCCAGGACGAGCAGCAGGGTGTAGTAGAAGGCGGTGAGGCCCAGGCCGCTGTGCCGGCCGATCGGATGGCCCACGCTCGTGACGACCTCCACGGGGTCGGCGAGGAGCAGTCGCGCGGTGGGGGCGGCGGCGGAGGCGGATAGCTGCTCGCCGATGTCCAGAGAGGCCCGGTGGGCGGCGGTCTGGGAGATCTGGGACGCCATGGACGAACCCAGGCTGCCGACACCGGGGTTGGTGAGCACGTCGAGCCTCGGGCGGGCCGTCGCCCGGTTCGTGGTCAGCGCCGCGACGGACGCGGTGAAGCCCTCCGGGACGACCAGCGCGCCGTACACCTTGCCGGAGGCCAGCGCGTCCCGGAGCGCCGCGCGGTCCATCCGGCGCCAGTCGACGGCGGTCTCCGAGGAGCCGGCCGCGGCGATCGTGTCGGTGATCCGCCGGCCCAGGTTCTCCCGCTGCCCGGACGGCGGGCCCTGGTCCTCGTCGACCAGGGCGATGGGCAGCCGGTGCAGGTTGTCGGACGGGTTGAGGATGCCACCCATGTAGAGGAGCGAGAGGACCAGGGCGACCAGGGCGCTCAGAACGGTCGGTACGAGCCACAGCCCGGGGCGCCGGACCAGCGTGGCGGCACGGACCTGCGGGCCGTGGGGATCGGGGTGCGGGGGGATCGCGGAGCTCATGGAGCCATCGTCGGCGGACACGACCCCGGGACCCGGGAACACCCACGGCGAGGACAGGACGGGCGTGTCGGGCCCCCGCCCCCACCGGGCCCGGACCCGCGTCCGCACCGGCGCCCGGCCCGCACCCGGCCCCGCGCCCCCACCAGGCCAGGCCCCGTCTCCCCACCGGGCCCGGACCCGCGCCCGCACCGGGCCCGGCCTCCCCGTCCGTTCCGTTTGCGGAGCGGTGGTCATGGCGTTTCAGTGAGAAGGATTCCCCCCGCGCTTCTCTGGAGCAGACATGTCGATGGCGTTCGGTTCACCTTTCGGTTCCTCCGATCCGTTCAGCGAGATGCTGAACCGGTTCTTCGGGATGTCGCCGGCCTCCTCGCCCCCGGCCGTGCAGCGCGTCCCCATCGGAAGGCTGCTCACGGAGTCCTCGCACGAACTGCTCAACCTGGCCACCCGCAAGGCGGCCGAGGACGGCACGTCCGACCTCGACACCGAGCACCTGCTGTGGGCCGCCACCCAGGTCGACCCCTCCCGCAGGCTGCTCGCCCAGGGCGGCGTGGACCCCGACGAACTCGCGAGCCGGATCGCCGAGGTGCTGCCCGGCGAGTCCGCCGAACCCTCCTCGGAGCCCGGCCTCACCCCCGCGGCCAAGCGGACCCTCGCCCTCGCCCACGCCCGCTCGCAGGCCTCCGGCGTCTCGTACATCGGCCCCGAGCACATCCTGGGCGCCCTCCTCGGCGACCCCGACTCCGGCGCCTCCCGCTTCCTGCGCGCCGAGGACCTGGACGTCTCGAAGCTGCGCGGCGCCGCCGACCAGGCGGCCTTCGGCGGCGAGGGCGCCCCCGCCGCCCCGAAGCAGCCGGCCACCACCCTGGACGAGTTCGGCCGGGACCTCACCGAGGAGGCGAAGGCCGGGAAGCTCGACCCCGTCGTCGGACGGGCCGAGGAGATCGAGCAGACCATCGAGATCCTCTCCCGGCGCTCCAAGAACAACCCGGTCCTCATCGGCGAGCCCGGCGTCGGCAAGACCGCCATCGTGGAGGGCCTCGCCCAGCGCATCGTGGCGGGCGAGGTGCCCGACACCCTCAAGGACAAGCGGGTCGTCTCCCTCGACCTCTCCGGGATGGTGGCCGGCGCCCAGTACCGGGGGCAGTTCGAGGAGCGCCTGAAGAAGGTCATCGAGGACGTCCAGGAGGCCCGGGGCGACATCGTCCTCTTCATCGACGAGCTGCACACCGTCGTCGGCGCGGGCGCCACCGGCGAGGGCTCGATGGACGCCGGCAACATGCTCAAGCCGGCCCTCGCCCGCGGCGAGCTGCACGTGGTCGGCGCGACCACCATCGACGAGTACCGCAAGCACATCGAGAAGGACGCCGCCCTCGAACGGCGCTTCCAGCCCGTCCTGATCCCCGAGCCGACCGTCGAGGAGACCGTGCAGATCCTCGAAGGGCTGCGGGACGCGTACGAGGCGCACCACCGGGTCCGCTTCGCCGACGGCGCCCTCGCCGCGGCGGCGGAGCTCTCCGACCGCTACATCAGCGACCGCTTCCTGCCCGACAAGGCCATCGACCTGATGGACCAGGCCGGGGCCCGGGTGAGGCTGCGCAGCGGCGGCCGCTCCACCGAGGTGATCAGCCGCGAGGACAGGCTGGCGAAGCTGCGCCGGGAGAAGGACCAGGCCGTCGCCGCCGAGGAGTTCGAGAAGGCCTCCGACCTCAAGCGGCAGATCGCCGAGGTCGAGGGCGAGCTCGCGGGCATCGAGGAGCGGCGCGAGGGCGTCGTCTCCGTCACGGCCGGCGACATCGCGGACATCGTGTCCCGCCGTACCGGCATCCCGGTCTCCCAGCTCACCGCCAGCGAGAAGGAGAAGCTCCTCAAGCTGGAGGAGGAGATGCACGCCAGGATCGTCGGCCAGGACGAGGCGGTCACGGCGGTCTCCGAGGCCGTGCGCCGCAACCGGGCCGGCATGGGCGACCCCAACCGCCCCGTGGGCTCCTTCCTCTTCCTCGGACCGACCGGCGTCGGCAAGACCGAACTCGCCAAGACCCTCGCCGACCTGCTCTTCGGCGACGAGGACCGGATGATCCGGTTCGACATGAGCGAGTTCCAGGAGAAGCACACGGTCGCCCGGCTCGTCGGGGCGCCTCCCGGGTACGTCGGCTACGAGGAGGCCGGGCAGCTCACCGAGAAGGTGCGCCGCCAGCCCTACAGCGTGGTCCTGTTCGACGAGATCGAGAAGGGGCACCCGGACGTCTTCAACACCCTGCTCCAGATCCTCGACGACGGGCGCCTCACCGACGGGCAGGGCCGCACGGTCGACTTCCGCCACTGCGTCGTCATCATGACGTCCAACATCGGCGCCCACCGCATCCTGGACCACCAGGGCGACGCGGCCGAGCTGAAGGACCAGCTGATGGAGGACCTGCGGGGGCGCTTCCTGCCCGAGTTCCTCAACCGCATCGACGACATCATCGTCTTCCACAGCCTCACCGAGGAGGACCTGTCGGAGATCGTCGACCACCTCCTGGACCGCAGCAAGCACCGCGTCCACGCGCAGGGCATGACCCTGGAGGTCACCGAGGCGGCCAAGAAGCTCCTCGTCGCCCACGGCTACCAGCCGGCGTTCGGCGCCCGGCCGCTGCGCCGCACCATCCAGACCGAGCTGGACAACAGGGTCGCCTCCCTGCTGCTCGGCGGCGACGCCGAGCCCGGCGACACGATCGTCGCCGACGTGGTGGACGACTCGATCCACTGCACGGTCCGCAAGGGCGACTCCGGGGGCGGCGCGCACCGCGAGGACGCGGAGAGCCCCGCCGAAGCGGCGTAGGGTCGCCGGGCGCCCGGTGGCCGGTGGCCGGTGGCCGGCCTCAGGCCACCGGCACGGTCTCCAGGCGCTCGTCCCCGCAGTACACGTTCATCGACGTGCCGCGCAGGAACCCGATCAGGGTCAGGCCGCTCTCCGCCGCCAGGTCCACGGCGAGCGAGGACGGCGCGGAGACGGCCGCGAGCATCGGGATCCCCGCCATCACCGCCTTCTGCACCAGCTCGAAGGAGGCCCGGCCGCTCACCATCAGGACCGTCTCCCGCAGCGGCAGCAGCCCCGAGCGCAGGGCGTGGCCGACGACCTTGTCCACGGCGTTGTGCCGGCCGACGTCCTCGCGCAGGCACAACAGCTCGCCCTCGGACGAGAAGAGCCCGGCCGCGTGCAGCCCGCCCGTGCTGTCGAAGACCCGCTGGGCCGCCCGCAGCCGGTCGGGGAGGGCCGTGAGCACCTCCGTCCCGATCCGCAGCGGATCCTCCGCCACCGACCAGGCGGCCGTGGTGCGCACCGCGTCCAGACTGGCCTTGCCGCACAGGCCGCACGAGGACGTCGTGTAGAAGTTCCGCTCCAGGGAGGCGTCGGGGGCGGTCACGCCGGGGGCCAGGACGACGTCGACCACGTTGTACGTGTTGCCGCCGTCGGAGGTGGCGCCCGCGCAGTACCGGATCCCGGCCACGTCCCCGGCCGCGTGCACCACGCCCTCGCTCACCAGGAACCCGGCCGCCAAGTCGAAGTCGTCGCCCGGGGTCCGCATCGTCACGGTCAGCGGACGCCCGCCGACCCGGATCTCCATCGGCTCCTCGGCGGCCAGCGTGTCCGGGCGGTAGGAGGCCCCTCCCTCCCGCACGCGCAGGACGCGCCGCCGCGCGGTCACTCGTCCCATGGTTCTTCCTCCCTCTGGCTCCGGCCGGTGGACCGGACGCCGGATCCCGGGGCCGCGGTGTCACGCCGCCCGACCGCCGACGGTAGCCGTCCGGGGAGGGACGCGCGCGACGCGGGGTGCGTCCAGGGGGCGTACCCCTGTCGTCACGCGGTCACGCGGGAGCACCCGCCGGAACGATGGTGACCCTGACGTGCTTCATGATCGGCTGGTCGCTCTGGGTGCTGTAGTCGTCCAGCGCGCACAGCACGTTCATCTCGGGCATGTAGCCGGCCGCGCACCCCCGGGGGATGTCGTACGGGACGGCGAGGTAGCCGTTGAGGCGCCGGTGGCTGCCGTCCCGCGCGGTGCTCGTGATGTCCACGGGCCCCATGTCGGCGATGCCGCGCTCGCGCATGTCGGCCCGGTTCATGAAGACGAGCGTGCGCAGGTTCTTGACGCCCCGGTAGCGGTCGTTGTCGGAGTAGATCGTGGTGTTCCACTGGTCGTGGGAGCGCATGGTGCCCAGGGCCAGTTCGCCGGGGGCGGGCACCACGTCGGGCAGCGCGGAGGAGGAGAACTCGGCCCGGCCGGACTCCGTGAGGAAGACCAGCTCGCGGGCGGGCTGCTTGATGCGGAAGCCGAGCGGCAGGCGCACCCGCCGGTTGAAGTCCTCGAAGCCGTCGAGCGCCCGGGCCATGGTGTCCCGGATGCGGTCGTAGTCCTCGACGTACCACTCCCACGGCGTGGGGCTGTCCGGCAGTGCGGCCCGGGCCATGCCCGCGATGATCGCCGGCTCGGAGAGCAGGTGCGGCGAGGCGGGGCGCTTCATGCCGACCGACATGTGCACCATGCTCATCGAGTCCTCGACCGAGGTGCTCTGGATCCCCTTGCGCTGGTGGTCCTTCTCGGTCCGGCCCAGGCAGGGCAGGATCAGCGCCCGCCGGCCGTGCACGACGTGGCTGCGGTTCAGCTTGGTGCTGACCTGGACGGTCAGCTCGCAGGTGCGCAGTGCCGCGTAGGTGGCCGGGGTGTCGGGGGCCGCGAGCGCGAAGTTGCCGCCCATGCCGACGAAGACCTTGATCTCCCCGTCGCGCATGGCCCTGATGCTCGCGACGGTGTCCTTGCCGTGCTCGCGCGGCGGGTCGATGCCGCAGACCTCGGCGAGCCGGTCGAGGAACGCCTCGCTGGGGTGGTGGTCGATGCCGCAGGTGCGGTTGCCCTGGACGTTGCTGTGCCCGCGCACGGGGGAGGGGCCGGCGCCCTCGCGGCCCAGGTTGCCGCGGAGCAGCAGCAGGTTGACGATCTCGCGGACGGTGTCCACGCCGTGCTCGTGCTGGGTGACGCCCAGGCACCAGCTGATGATCGAGCGGTCGGCCTCGCGGTAGACGCGGGCCGCCTTCAGGATGTCGTCCCGGCTCAGCCCCGACTGGGTCTCCAGCTCCTCCCACGGGGTCGCCTCGCACAGCGCCCGGTACTCCTCGAAACCGGCGGTGTGCCGCTCGATGAACTCCCGGTCCAGGGCCTTGGGGTCGGTCGCGGACTGCTCCAGGACCGCCTTGGCCATGCCCCGCAGCAGCGCCATGTCGCCGCCGATGCGCACCTGGAGGTCGAGGGTGCCGGTGCGGGTGGAGTGGAAGGTGGCCATGTCCTTGAAGTCGTGCGGGATGATCGCGCGGGTGGCCGCCGCCTCGACCAGCGGGTTGACGTGCACGATCTGCGCCCCGCGGTGGTACGCCTCCGTGAGGGCGGTCAGCATCCGGGGCGCGTTGGAGGCGGCGTTGACGCCGATGATGAACAGGGCGTCGGCGGTCTGCCAGTCCTCCAGGTCCACCGTGCCCTTGCCGGTCCCCAGCGCCGTCTGCAGGGCCCGGCCGCTGGCCTCGTGGCACATGTTGGAGCAGTCGGGCAGGTTGTTGGTGCCCAGCTCGCGGGCCATCAGCTGGTAGAGGAAGGTGGCCTCGTTGCCGAGCCGGCCGGAGGTGTAGAAGGTCGCCTCGTCCGGGTGGTCGAGGCCGCGCAGCGTCTCTCCGACGAGGGCGAAGGCGTCCTTCCAGGTGATCGGCACGTAGTGGTCGGCCTCCGGGTCGTAGACCATCGGCTCGGTGAGCCGGCCCTCGTTCTCCAGGTCGTAGTCGCTCCACCCGTCGAGCTCGGTCACCGAGTGGGCGGCGAAGAACTCGCGCCCGACCCGCTTGCGGGTCATCTCCCAGGTGACGTGCTTGATCCCGTTCTCGCAGATGTCCAGGTGCAGGCCCTTGGTGTCGTCGGGCCAGGCGCAGCCGGGACAGTCGAACCCGCCGTTCTCGTGGTTCATCTTCATGATCGCGCGGGGCCCGTCGAGCGGGAGGGCGCCCTCGCGCACCATGAAGCCGGTCACGCTCCTGGCGGCGCCCCAGCCGGCGGCGGGGTGGTGGTACGGGTGGAACTCGGGGTCGCCCTCGGGGGCAGGGCCCACGCGGGGCTCCAGGGTCTCGGAGGTGTCCTGGAGGGTCTCCGGCTTTTCCTGGTCGGTGCTCAAGGTTCCTCACCCTCTCGCCCCGCGGGGCATGGGCGGTACGGGACGGAACAGCCCCTTCGGGCAGGCTATGTCCGCCTCCGTACCCATGCCACTCGGTCCGGAGGGGCCGGCCGCGCGGGCCGCCCGGCCCCGGAGACGGCCGTCGTACGGGGCCGTACGCCGCCCGGTCCGGAGGCGGCCGCCGTGCGGGCCGCGCACCGCTCGCCCCCGGCGGGGTCGCCGCGCCGGGCTGCGCGAGGGATCACGCCCGCCTACGCTGGCGCTGTCTCCTGGGCGCCTTCTACCTGTTTGTCCTTTTGTTCGTTTGCCCGACTCGCTCGTTCTCGTTCCGCTCTGCGGAGCCGTTCTCCGGCGGGAGCGCCATGGCCGTGCCCCAGCCCGTCCTCATGCCCCCCTCCCGGGCGGCCCTCTTCCTGGTGGTGACCGTCCGCCCCGGTGCCGAGGCCGCCGTGCGGGACGCCCTCCAGGACGTGACCGGGCTGGCCCGCTCGGTCGTCTTCCGGGCCCCCGCCGACGGCCTCACCTGCGTCGTCTACGCCCGGACGCCCGCCGTCACCGAGCGCATGCTGCGCAACATGTTCCTCGGGGACCCGCCCGGCGACACGGACCGCATCCTCGACTTCTCCCGGGCCGTGACCGGCGGCCTCTTCTCCGTGCCGAGCGCCGACCTCCTCGACGCGCTCCCCGGCGCCCCGGACACCGGCGGCCTGAAAGGAGCCTGAGCCCATGACGACCCCCGAGGGCACCACCGACCCGCACCGCGAACCCGCCCGGATCAACCCGATCAACCCGACCACCCCGACCGCCCGGGCCGGGACCGGGGAGCAGGCCCACCGCACCTTCCGGCGCCACGTCACGGGCCGGCGCGCCGCGGACGCCCCCGACCCGGCGGGCCCGGCGCTCGCCGTCGTCGTCGTCCCGGAGGCCTGAGCCGTGCGCGCCCGGCTGCTCGGTGCCGTGCCCCGGCTCGTCGGGGCGGCGCTCGTCGGCGCGGCGGCCGGCGCCGTCGTCGCCGTGGCGACCCACGCGCCGCTCGGCGTCCTCGCGGGCATCGCCGCGACGGAGACCGCCTTCGTCGTCGCGGGCTGGACCGTGCTGTGGCCCATGGACGCCGCCACCACCCACCGCAACGTGCGCCGCGAGGAGTTCCGGCCCGTCGTGGAGGAGCTCGCCGTCGTCTCGACCTCCCTGGCCGGCCTGGTCGGCATCATCGTGCTGCTCCTGGTCGGCCGCACCGACCTGAGCCACGCGGCGGCCGCGACGGCCCTCTGCGGCGTCTTCATGGCCTGGGCGGCGCTCCACCTCATGTACGCCACCCGCTACGCGTACCACTACTACGTCCTGGAACCGGACGGCGGGATCGACTTCAACACCAAGGACCCGCCCCGGTACAGCGACTTCCTCTACTTCAGCTTCAACCTCGGCATGACCTACCAGGTCTCGGACACCAACGTCTCCACCGCCGGGCTCCGCGCGATCGTCCTGCGCCACTGCCTGCTGTCGTACGTCTTCGGGGCCGGCATCCTGGCCACCACCATCAACCTGGTCACCGGCATCGTCACGGGCTGAGCCCGCCCCGCCTCCGCGGAAGGCTCAGCCGCGCCGCCACGACCCGCGCGAGGCGGCTCCCCTCGGCCGCGCGGTGCCGTCAGCCGACCGAGACCACGGTCGCGGTCGCCCGGCCCTCGGGCGTCTCGTACGTGACGGTGTCGCCGGCGCCGCGGCCGAGCAGTGCCTTGCCGAGCGGGCTGTCGCCGGTCACCAGGCCGGGGTCGAGCGCGTCGGCCAGCTCGGCGATCCGTACGGTGGACTCGGTGCCGTCCTCGAACCGCACGGTCACGCTGCTGCCGACGCCGACCGTGCCGGCGGCCGGGGGCGCGGCGACGGACGCCTCCTCCAGTCGGCCCTCGATCTCCCGGATCCGCCCGTTCAGCCGGTCGGCCTCGTCGGCGCGCATCAACTCGTCGGCCTGGTCGGCCCTGTCGCCCGTCTGGTCGCCGCCGCCGTCCCGCAGGGTGGCGGCTACGGAGTCGCGTTCGGCGCGCAGCTCGGCGAGTTCCTTCTCGAGCTCCTTGCGGGCGTCGGCGTCGACGGGCTCGGGTCCACCGGTCATTCCTGCTCCTGTTCGTACAAGGGTTCATACAAGGATTCGGGTGAAGAAGCGGCATGATGCCGCAAAAGCCCCACATAAGGACTTTTCGACGTTAGCAGGCGCGGCGCGAGCCGGACGCGAGGACCGCCCGCGCGGCCTCGTACGGTGGCCCCGGCGCGATCCGCACGAGGATCCGTACGAGAGGGAGAAGCACACGATGGCCGTCATCCACCGCACCACGATGCAGCCCACCAAGATGGAACTGCTCGGCGCGTGGCTGCCCACCCGCCCCTGGTACGCCGCCGGCGCCGGCGGCCCCCTGCCGGTCAGGGCGGGCGGGTTCCGGCTCGACGACCCCGAGGGCGAGGTGGGCATCGAGTTCATGGTGGTGACCGACGGCACCGGCCCGGACGCGGTCGCCCACCACGTCCCCCTGACCTACCGCGCGCACCCGCTCCCGGGCGCCGAGCACGCCCTCGTCGGCACCTCCGAGCACGGCGTCCTGGGCAGGCGCTGGGTCTACGACGGCGCCCACGACCCCGTCCTGGCCGAGCGGTTGCACGCCCTGCTCGACGGCCGCGCCGAGCCGCAGGACCAGACCGCGACCGATGCGCCCGACCCCACCATCGCCGTCGTGCCGCTCACCCCGGACGGCACCGGCGCTGGCGTGGAACTCGTACGGGTCGAGGAGGGCCCCGACCGCACCGACGTGGTGGTGCGGCGGCCCGGCGCGCCCGCGCCGCTCGTCCTGCGGGTGCGCCGCGTCCTGCGGGCCGACGGGGACGGCGGGACGGCCGACGGCGGGACGGCCCGGGTGACCGGGGAGTGGCAGCGTCCCGACGGCACCACCGCCCGGGGCACCTACGTCACGGCGTTCACGGAGCTCGCGGCGTCCACGGATTTCACGGCCTGAGCGCCGTCGCGAGCTGTGCCCGGGAGCGGACGTCGAGCTTCTGGTAGATGCGGGTGAGCCGCGCCTCGACCGTCTTCACGCTCAGGTACAGCTTCGCCGCCGCCTCCTGGTTGCTGGCGCCCTGCCCCACCAGCCGGGCCAGGCGCAGCTCCGCCTCGGTGAGGGAGGAGAGGGCGGGGGCCGTCTCCTCGCCCCCGGGGCCGCCCGCCGGACCCTCGCCCGCCGGGGTCTCGCCCGCCAGGGCCAGCCACGGTGCCGCCCCGGCCCGCTCGAACACCGACGCCGCCTCGTGCAGGGCGCTCTGCGCCGCCGACCTGCGCCTGCGGCGCCGCTCCACCCGGGCCAGGGCGATCAGCGCCCGGCCCCGCTCAAGGGGCAGCCCGGCCCGTCCGAACTCCCCGGCCGTACGGGTCAGCAGCTCCGCCGCCTCGTCCGTACGCCCCTCGGCCGCCAGGCACAGGGCGTACGCCCTGTCGCAGCCGAGCAGGACCGTGGACCGCCCGAGGCGCTCCGCCACCGGCCGCACCTCCGCGAGCAGCGCCAGGGCCTCGTCGGCGGCGTCGTTCGCGAGCAGCGCCTCGGCCAGCTCCTCGTGCCAGCGGAGCATCGACGGGTCCACGGTCGACTGGGCGCGCTCGTCGGCCTGCACCCGGCGCAGGGTCTCCAGGGCGGCGGCCACGTCCCCGTTGACCAGCTGGACCCGGCCGAGCGCGTACCGGCTGCGGGAGAGGAAGACCCGGTCGCCCTCCTCCTCCGAGGCCTGCGCGCTGCGGCGCGCGTAGCTCGCGGCCCGCGCGAAGCTGCCGCCCGCCGTCTCCGCGAGCGCGAGCGCGTACCAGGCGGGACCGGGGGAGAGACCCGCCTCCAGGGTGAGCGCGAGGGACTGCCCGGCGTGGGCGAGGGCCGCCGAGCACGGCCCGATCCGGGACTCGATCTCGGCCAGCGTACGGAAGAGCTCGATGGCGTCCTCGACGGAGCCGCGCCGCTGCACCAGCGGCAGGAGCGCCCCCAGTTCGTCGCGGGCCTCCACCAGGCGGTCGTCGAACAGGGCGTGACGGATCGTCAGGATCTGGGCGGCGTTGCGGATGCCGAGGGGCCGCTCGGCCAGCTCCAGGGCCCGCGCCCGGTCGAGCACGGCATCCGCGTCCGGCGAGCCGAGCGCCCGCTCCATCCGCGCCTGCACGGTCAGGGCCTGCGCGGCCGTGCGCGGGTCGCCCATCGAGGCGGCCAGCGCGGCCGATTCGACCGCCGCCGTCCGCGAGCGGTGCGGATCGCCGTCCGCGAGCACGTACTTGAGGGCGAGCCGGAGCTGCACGGCGGCCCGCAGGGCGGTGTCGCCCTCGGAGTCCTCCATGGCGTGGACGTACATCTCGTCCAGGCCGGTCAGGCCCTGCCCCGCCGTGTCGAGCACGGCGAGCCGGGCCCGCACCCGGTCGGCGGGCACGGCGTCCCGGGCGAGCAGATCGGTCGCGGCCCGCATCGCGAGGTCGGCGCGGGCCGCCCGCGCGGCCTCCTCGGCCGCGTCCACGAGCCGCGCGATCCGCCGGGTGCCGTGCCGCCCCGGCGTCGACTCGGCGGCGAGCAGGGCCAGTTCGGCGGCGAGCGCGCTGTTCCCGCGCCGCCGGGCCAGATCGGCGGCGGCCGCGACCTCGGCGGCCAGCTCCTCGTCCGGACTGTCGGTGGCGAGCGCCCGGTGCCGTACGGCCTCCACGGGGTCGTCCACGACCTCCGCGAGGGCCGCGTGCCCGGCGCTCCGCTCGGCCCAACAGGCGTCGTGCACCAGGGTGGAGGGCAGCAGCCCGGCGGTGAAGGTCACCGAACCGTCCTCGGCCAGCGACACCAGATCGGCCCGCTCGGCCGCCGCCAGGTCCGCCTCCGCGTTGGGCCGCCCGGCCCGCCGCACCAGCGTCGCCGAAGGCCGCAGCGCGAGGGCCGCGAGCAACAGCGTCTCCCGTACGGCGGGCGGCGCGGCGCCCAGGAGCTGTCGGGCCAGGTCGCGGGCCCGCCCGGAGAGCGTCAGGGCCTCGGCGTGGTGCACGGGGGTCCGCGCGTCGGCCAGCGAGCGGCCCACCGCGAGCGCGAGCCGCGGATTGCCGCCGCTCGCGCGGTGGATGCGGCCGGCCATCCGGGACGGCAGCCGGTGGTGGATGAGGAGTTCGGCGATCTCGTCGGCGTGCAGCGGCGGGACGCGCAGCACGTCCGCCTCCGACGGCACCCAGAGGTGGCTGGCGTGCGGGTCCTCGGAGCGGTGGGGCTCGCCGTACGGGTCGCGGGCCTCCCCGTACGGCTCGGGGGTCTCCACGGCCACCACCCGCAGCGCGGGCGGCGCCAGGTGGAGGGCGAACCGCAGCAGGTCCGCGCTGTCCGGGTCCACGTGCTGCACCCCGTCGACGACGAGCAGCACCGGCCCCCGGCAGGTCAGGGTCCGCAGGATCTGGGCGATGCCGAGGCGCAGCGCGATCGGGTCCCAGCCGTCCGCGTCGATCGGCGCCTCGCGGCAGAGCATGGCGACGGCGGTGCGCTGGGGACCGGGCAGTTCGTCGAAGACCCCGGAGGCGAACACACCGGTGGTGTACGGGCCCGTGGCGTACGCGCCGGTGGCGTACGGATCGGTGCCGTGCGCCCCGGCGGCGTGCGCTCCGGTGCCTCCCGCGACGGGAGCCGGGGCGGGGTGCGGGGCGGCGGCCCGGTCCGCGGGGGCCCTGGGGGAGCCGAGGGCCGGGAGGACCGGGGCGGGCGCCCCGGGCACGGGCGCGTCGGACGGCTCGGGGCGGACGGACCCGGATCCGGGCGGGGCCGCCGTCGCCGCCACGGAGGCGACGAGCGCGGCGGCCGAGGCGCCGGGTATCTCGCGGTCGGACGGCAGGGACGCGAGCCACAGCACGGTCTCGCCGCGCGCCTCGGCGCGGGCCGCCGCGGCGAGCGCGACCTCGGTCTTGCCGACGCCGGCGGGCCCGGTGAGCAGGGCGCGGCCCCGGGTGTGCAGGGCGCGTTCCAGCCGCGCGAGGAGTTCTTCGCGGCCCACCGGCGCGGGGTGCGTCCCCGCGCCCGCGGGGCGCAGGGCGACGTGCGGAGCTGTCGTCACTGTCCACCACCTCCGGCCGCTCGGGCCCCCGGCCCACGAGCCCCGTGCGCAGAGAATACGGAGCCCACCGGCGGAGTCCAGGCCCCTTGTCCGGCATACGGACAGCGCGCTCCGGTCGCGCACGCTCCCACAACGCCAGGACGCGCCCGTGGTGTAGACCACGAGCGCGTCGCTGACCAGCAATGATGCTGATGTGGGGGGTGGGTCGAAGGTGGTGCGGTGGTGCTTTAGAAGGTGAGGCTCCACGCGTCGATGTAGCCGGTGTCACCCGAGGCCACATCGCGGACCCGGAGCTTCCAGGTGCCGTTGGCGACCTCGTCCGACGCGTTGACCGTGTAGGTCGTCACGACGTTGTCGGCGCTGTCCGAGGACGACGAGGTCTTCAGGTTGCGCACCGTGCCGTCGGGGGCGACCAGGTCGACGACCAGGTCCCCGCGCCAGGTGTGCTTGATGTCCACGCCGACCTTGAGGGTGGCGGGCGCGTTGCCGGTGCGGCCGGCGACGGCGATCGAGGACGTCACGGTGGTGTTGTCCGGGATCGCCACGCGGGTCGCGTTGCTGAAGACGTTGCCGGCCGGCGGCGTGGTGCTGGTGACGGCGTTCACCGTCTTCGCCGCGTCGGCGATGCCCGCGCCGCAGCCGCCGGAGCAGGTGCCCGGCAGCGGACGGGCGTTGGCCTTGATCGCGGACTCGATGTCGGCCGGGGTGAGGGTGCTCTTGGCCGACTTCAGGAGGGCGGCGAGGCCGGCGATGTGCGGCGCCGCCATCGAGGTGCCCTGGTAGGGCTTGTAGTTCTCGGTCGACTGGGTCGTCGAGCCCGAGTTCAGCGTCGAGAGGATGCCGTTCTCGGGGGTGGTGACGGTGCCGGGCGTGTCGGTGGCGCGGCGGGTCTCGCCGCCGGGCGCGGACACGTCCACGACGGTGCCGTAGTTGGAGTAGTACGACCGGTTGCCCTCGCGGCTGGTCGACGCCACGGTGATGACGTTCGAGCAGTTGGCGGGGGTGAAGCCGGAGGTGTTGGCGTTGCTGTTGCCCGCGGCCACGACGACGGTGGTGCCGCGCGCGACGGCGCCGTTGATGGCGGTCTGGTAGACGCTCGGGCAGGTCGAGCTCGCGCCGCCCAGGCTCAGGTTGACGACCTTCGCCGGGGTCGGGTTGGCCGGGACGCCCGGCACGGTGCCGCCGGAGGCCCAGGTGATGGCGTCGGCGATGTCGGCGGACGAGCCGCCGCACTTGCCGAGCACGCGCACGGGCTGGATCTTCGCGTCGTACGCGATGCCCGCGATGCCCTTGGCGTTGCTCGTGACGGCGCCGATGGTGCCGGCCACGTGGGTGCCGTGCCAGGAGGAGGTGGAGGCCTTGGAGCCGACACCGCACTCGTTGTCGGTGGCGTTCCAGTCGCCCTCGTCCTTCGCGTCCGCGTCGCGGCCGTTGCCGTCGCGGGCGTCGCCGGAGGAGGAGATGAAGTCGTAACCGGAGACGACGTTGGCCGCCAGGTCCGAGTGGGCGGCGTAGCCGGTGTCGATGACGGCGACGGTGACGCCGGAACCGGTCGTCTTGTCCCAGGCCGCCGGGACGTTCATGCCGCCGGTGGGCTCGAAGAGGTCCCACTGCTTGGCGTAGTCGGTGTCGTTCGGCGTGACCGCCATCGCGTAGGCGCGGATGTCGGGCTCGACGGAGGCGACGGCCGGGTCGGCGCGGAAGGCGTCCATGACCTTCGTCACGTCCTGCTGGGTGGTGCTGTCGCCCAGGTCGACCAGGGCGGAGCCGGCGGCCAGCCGGCGCTCGAAGGAGAGCTTCTCGCCCGTCTTCGCGGCCTTCTCGGCCGTGTCGCTCTTCGCGGCGGCGTTGGAACCGGCCTCGGCGGCCTGGGTCTTGTACGTGACGATGAGCTTCTCGACCGGGGCGCTGGGCAGCGCCTGGATCGCCTGCGAAACCGGGGCGGGCTTCGGGGTGGGAGCGGCCGGGGCGGCGGCGAACGCCCCGGAGGTGGTGGCAGCGGCACCGAGGATCGCGGCGCCCGCGACCACGGATATGACTCTCCGCCTGGAACCGTTCAAGGTGTGGCCCTTTCGATTACGACGTAACTGCGGAGCAGTGGCGGCGGCGCGGGACACAGGGGCGAAGTGGGGGTCGCGGTCCGGTGTTCCCTGGGCTTGGGGGGCCCGTGCGCCGCCACCGGCGCGACGGCCCGGGTCAAGGCCGTCACCGGCGGACGCCACCCTTCACATGCACCTGTCATGGTGCGGCGCGGAGGATGATATCTGCCGGTGCGGAGGACAGTAGGGAACGGGGGGGTGAACCCGATACGGGGAAAACCCTTGTCACCCCTCGGGGGCGGCGGGGGGTCGGTGAGGGGGAAGGGGCACGGGCCCGCCCCGGCCCCGTCGGACGCCCTTTCCTTCGCCCCTTCGCTCGTCCCCTGGCTCGCGCCCCGGGGCGCCCCTTCGCTCAGCCCAGTTCGAGCGTGGTGACGCCGAAGACCCGCTCGCGGGCGACCGGGCGGACGGGCCCGGTGTACATCCGGGCCGTCTCGAACGTCGGCTCCAGGCCGCGCTCCAGGGCCAGGCGCGCCGCAGCCGGGTTGACCTCCGGCATGTCGACCGCGATCCGGTCCGAGCCGAAGTCCCTCGCCTCGGCGGCGAGTCCGTCGAGCAGGGCCGCCGCGTCCGCCGGACCGTCCGCGAACAGTGGCCCGATCCGAGCCTCGTCCTCGGCGGGACGAACCACCCCGTACCCGGTCAGACGCCCGTCGACGACCCGGGCGAGGGCGCGGTGCCCGGGGGTGGTGAGCCAGGCGGAGAGGAACCGCGGCCGGTCGGCGTGGTGGCAGGCGCCGTCGTACGCCGCGAGGCCGGCCGGACCGATCCGCCCGGCGGGCACCAGACCGGCCGCCGGGCGCTCGGGGACCGGGACCTCGCCCACGTACCGCGCCGTGCGGTACGCGGTCGTGAAGCCGGAGCGCCGGTAGTTGTCCTGCTGCGCGGGCACGCCGTCGAGCCCGACGGCCCGGCCGCCCGCGTGGCCGAGTGCGGCCCGCCAGGTGGCCAGGCCGTGGCCGAGGCCCCGGAGTCCGGGGCGCACGAGGTAGAAGCCGAGGAAGGCGTAGGCGTCGTCGTAGTCGACCACCGAGACGGCGGAGACCGGCTCCCCGCCGATCCGGCCGAGGAAGAACCCGCCGGGATCCTGCGCGAAGAACGCCGTGACGTCGGAGACCCCGGGGTTCCACCCCTCCTCGACGGCCCAGGAGCGCACGAGCGCCCAGTCCTGCGGCGTGGCGGGGGAGACGGTCAGCGAGCCGGGGGCCATGGGGGTGTCCTTCGACGGCCGGGAGGGGCGGGGCACGGGCGGGCCGGACGGCCCGGCCGACGGGCGGATATCCGGGCAAAGCGCGCCGAGCATAACGCCGCACGGGCTGCCGCCCGGCTTGCACCGATCGGATCCGGCCGTGGTTGGCGGGACTGAGGCGCTCCCGCGCCGGGGGCCTGCGCCCGGCGCGGCTCGGGTTGATCGGACCCGGCCGCGCCCGGCAAGGCCGGAACACCCCCGTCGTGTCCCCCGTGCCCGGCCGGGGCCCGGCTCAGTGCACCAGGCGCAGGCGTGGGGCGGCGACGCCGAGGTGGATCGTCTGGCCCCACGTCAGTTCCAGCGCGTCCGACTCGACGCCGTCGCCGAAGGCGACCAGGCGGTCCGACTCGACGGTCAGGCGCAGGCCCCGGCCGGAGTCGAGGAGGCCCTCGACGCGGGTGGTGCCGGTGGTCGGCGACGGCCAGGCCTCGCGCACGAACCAGGCCAGCCGGGGGTCCGACGGCGCGGGCAGCGCGAGCGAGCTGGAGCGCTGCTCCCACAGGGAGCGCAGCCAGCCCGTGGCCCCCGTGCCGGTGCCGACGAGGACGCCCGACGACGCCTGGGCCTCGGCCGGGGCGTCCGTCCCGTCGAGCCCGAGCGTGTACCGGGCGGTCTGGTGTCCCGGCGGCCCGACGTAGACCTCGTTGAGCGCGAGGAGCCGCTGCGCGTCGTCGGTGACGGCCTCGACCATCGTCAGCTCGTCGACCGCCGCGCCCTCCCTCGCCGCGTACGGCAGCAGCCGCCGCGCCTGCGCCGCCCGGTGCCGGACCAGGACGCCCGGATTGCGCCCCGGGTCGGCGTCGATGCCGACGACGGGCTGCCCGGTCAGGTACTTCGCCGCGTTGGCGACCAGGCCGTCCTGCCCGACCACCACGACGACGTCCTCGGGCCCGAAGAGGAACCGGTCCAGATCGGCGCGCTCCACCCGGGTCTGCCGCCACGCCAGCGGCACCGCGCCCGCCACCTCGGCGAGCGCCCGGTGGGCCCGCTCGTGCCGCTCCCGCACGGCCTCGACCGAGCGGCCGCGCGCGGAGAGGAAGAACGCGGCCTGCCCGTGCGTGCCGTGCCGGGCGAGCAGCTCCTCGTACTCCGTCGTCCGGTGCACGAGCACCGCGCGCGGCGCGAGGCTCACGACCGGGCCCCGCCCGTCCCGCCCTCGCCGCCCAGCCTGGCGAGCAGCCCGGTGAGCACGTCGGGGGAGAGCGTCAGGTGCTCGATCCGGGGCAGGTTCTCGGCGGCCCGCTGCACGGCGAGGGCGTGCAGGACGGCCGGATCGGCCTCCGCGTGCGCCCGCAGCCACGCGGACTGCGCCCCGGCGCGCGCCTCGCCGACCTCGCGCGCGGCCTCCGCCTCGGCCCGGGCGAGCCGGACCTTCCGTACGGCCTCGGCCTCGGCCCGCACCGCGTCGGCGGCGGCGTTCTCCTCGGCCTCGCGGCGTGCGTTGGTGCCGCGCTGCTCGACCAGCCGCTCCTCCTGCCGGGCCAGCTCGATCTTGCTGGCCAGTTCGTTCTCGGCGATGGCGCGTTCCCGTTCGACGGCGACCGCCCGGCGCTCGTAGGTGGCCCGGTCGGCCTCCTGCTGGATCTGCTCGCGGGCGGGGGTGCGCAGGGCGCGCTCGACCTCGGGCTCGGGGCGGATCGCCACGACCCGGACGGCGACGACTTCGATGCCGGTGTCCGGCAGGCGCGGCTCGGCGGCGAGGCCGGTCGCGATGCGGTCCCGTACCGCCGCCACGCCGTCGACGAGCGCGGCGGCGAGGGTGGTGCGGGCGAGGACGTCGAGGGCGTGCTGCTGGGCGGTCTCGGTGAGGAGGGTGGCGATCTGCTCCAGCGGGGTGCCGCGCCAGGCGCCCGTGTCGGGGTCGATGGAGAAGTCGAGCCGGGTGGCCGCCGCGCCCGGGTCGCCGATCCGGTACGTGACGGTGGACTGCACGCTCACGTCCTGGAAGTCGGCCGTGCGGGCGTGGAAGGCCATCGCCAGCTCCCGGTCGTTCACCGGCACCTCGGAGAGGGCGGCGGTACGCGGCCGGAACCAGAAGCTGAGCCCCTCGCCGTCGTGGACGAGCTTGCCCCGTCGCTGGTGGCGGATGTGCGCGGTGGGCGCGGAGCGCAGATGGCGCCAGCCGGCCCGCCGGGTGATGTCGGCCATGGAAACCCCCTTGTCGTCATGCTGACGATAGGGGGTGGATTCAGTTGTCGTCAAGGTGACGAATGGAGGCGTCGTCCGCCCTCTCACCGCACGAGCGGGACGCCCGCCGGCTCGGCCTCCGGCGCGGCGAGACCGGCGATCCGGGCCGCCGGAAGGCCCCCGGACTCGGCGACGGCCCCGGTGCTCGTACCGACGACGGCCCCGGCGCCCGTCCCGGTGGCGACCCCCGCCTCTCCCGTCCCGCCGCCGCCCTTCGTCAGGAGCACCACGCCCCGCGCCGCGATCAGCGACGCGCCGCCAGCGGCGAGCCAGCCCCACGCACCGGCCCGGAAGGTCTCGCCGAGGAGGGCCACGCCGATCACCGCGGCGGCCGCCGGGTTGGAGAGGTTGACGACGGCCAGCGGCGCCGCGAGCCCGCCCCGGTAAGCGGCCTGCGAGAGCAGCAGCCCGCCCGTGGCGAAGCCGGATATGAGCACCGCGAGCAGCGCGGTCTGCCACCAGGTCGGCTCGGCGCCGGGCAGGTCGAGGGCGAGCGCGGCCGTCAGGGTCTGGGTGAGCGCCGAGGCGACGCCGGAGGCGATCCCGGAGGCCGTGGCGTGCCCGAGTCCGCGCCCGGCCCGCCCGCCGTTCCCCTGGCGGCGGCCCGAGGAGAGCGCGGCGATCAGGAGCGCCGTCGCCGCGGCGACGGCCAGCGCCTCGCGCAGGCTCAGCGCCTCGCCGGGGGCCGCGGGCCCGGTGACGGCGACCAGGCCGACGAGGCCGGCCAGGGTCCACAGGGCCCCGCGCCACTCGGTACGGGTCACCCGCCGGCGCGCGCAGTACGCGCCGAGCGGCAGCGCCGCCACCAGGGTCAGCGCACCGAGCGGCTGGACCAGCGTCAGCGGCCCGTGGTGCAGGGCGGCCACGTGGGCGAGGGCCCCGGCGGCGTTCAGGCCGACGGCCCACCACCACTGCCCCCGGGCGAGCAGCGCGCGCAGCGCCCCGCGCCCGTCGGGGGAGGCGGGCGCGGCGGCGGCGAGCCGGGACTGGGCGACGGCGGCGAGCGCGTAACCGGCGGCGGAGACGAGGGAGAGGAGCACCGCGAGCGCGGTGCCGGCGGCGGGGTTCATCGCAGGGCTCCGACCGGGAGGGCCGCCGCTCCGGGCGGGCGGCGTACGGATGGGGTCGCCGTCCGGTGGCCGGGGGCGCGGACGGCGAGCAGCGCGAGGCCGAGGAGCGCGGCGGCGGCGAGCGCGTCGAGCCAGTAGTGGTTGGCGGTCCCGACGATGACGAGCAGGGTGACCAGCGGGTGCAGCAGCCAGAGCACCCGCCACCGGGAGCGGGTGGCGGCGATCAGGCCGATCGCGACCATCAGGGCCCAGCCGAAGTGCAGCGACGGCATGGCGGCGAACTGGTTCGCCATCGAGTCCGTCTCCGGCACGGCCCCGTACACGGAGGGGCCGTAGGCCCGGGCGGTGTCGACCAGACCGGCGGCGGCGAGCATCCGGGGCGGCGCGAGCGGCACCAGCAGGTGCAGCGCGAGCGCGGCGGCGGTGAGGAGCGCGAGCACGCGGCGCGACCACAGGTAGTGCGCCGGGCGGCGCAGGTACAGCCAGACGAGGAAGGCGGCCGTGGCGGGGAAGTGCACGGCCGCGTAGTACGTGTTCGCGGCCCGGATCAGCGGCTCGCCGTGCATCAGGAGCTGCTGGACGACCCCCTCGCCCGGCAGGTGGAGCGCGCGCTCGGCGTCCCAGACGCGGTCGGCGTTGTGGAAGGCGCGGACCTCGTGGCCGTTGGCGAAGAGCCGGCCGACCTTGTAGACGAGGAACAGGGCGGTGACGAGCAGCAGCTCGCGCAGGAGGGGCGGTCGCGGGCCCCTTCCCGGGGCCGTTTCGCCCTCCCCGGCCGCCCCGGCCTCCGCGCCGACGTCGGGACGGACGGGACCGGGGGTGGGCTTCGCCCCCGGTCCCGCAGGACGTGGTCCTGGTATCCCGCGTATCCCGGCAGCCATCGTGCGGCCCTCTAATCCGTCAATCAGTCAAATCGGCAACAAACGGAGGAAGCCTAGATCCGTTCTCATCGAGACGCAAGCGTATCGATACGTTTGCGTCTCGATTGTGCGCCCCCTACTCTCGTATGTGCAGAGCCAGGCCCGCGCGGGAGGGACGCCAGACCCGCGCGGAAGAGACACAGCGGGGACACGGAGGTGTCCGTCCGGGAGGGACCGATGTCCACACAGGCCGCGACCGCCGCCGCCCGGCGCAGCAAGATCACGCCGGAGCGCGAGACCGAGCTCTACGACGCGGTGCTCCGCCTCCTCCGCGAGGGCGGCTACGACTCGGTGACCATGGAGGGCGTCGCGGCCCTCACCAAGTGCGGCAAGGCCACGCTCTACCGGCAGTGGGGGACGAAACCCCGGCTCGTCACCGCCGCCCTCGCCCGGCGGCGCTGCGTCGTCTTCGGCGGCATCGACACCGGCACCCTCGCCGGCGACCTGCGCGAGGCGGCCCGCGTCGCCGCCTCCCACCACGAGCGCGACGCCGGCCTCATGGAGGCCGTGGCCCAGGCGTACATCCAGCACCCCGACCTGCGCGCCGCGCTCCGCGAGACCGTCATCGCCCCCGAGATCGCGTCCATCGACGCGATCGTGGCGCGCGCGGTCGAGCGCGGCGAGGTCGAGGCCGGGAACCCCGCCGCCGACCTCGTGGCCCCCGCCTTCCTCGGCATGCTCCGCATCGAGCGGATCTGCGAGGAGCGCTTCACGGACACCTCGGCCATGCGGGCCTTCGTGGACGCCGTCCTCCTTCCGGCGCTGCGCGCCACCGGGTGAGCCGGGGTGCCGTCCGGCACCCCGGGCCCATGGCCGCACACACCCCCGCCGTCCGCGTCCGCCGCGTCTACGGGACCCCCTCGCCCGACGACGGGGTGCGCGTCCTGGTCGACCGCCTCCGGCCGCGCGGCCTCGCCAAGGCGGACGCGCACGTCGACGAGTGGCCCAAGGCGCTCACGCCCTCCACGGAACTCCGCCACTGGTACCACGGCCCCGAGGGCGCGTACGAGGAGTTCCGCCGCCGCTACGGGGCCGAACTCGCCGCCCCGGCCGCCGCCGAGGCCCTCGCCAGCCTGAAGGACCTCGCGACCCGGCAGACGGTCACGCTCCTCACGGCGACCAAGGACCCGTCGACCAGCCACGCGGCCGTACTGCGCGAGGAGATCGAGGGAGCGGAGGAGTAACCGGCTCAGGGGGCCGGGAACGGTCCAGGGGAGCCGGGGCCGGCCCAGGGGAGCCGGGGCCGGCCCCGGAAGGCCGATGTCGGCCCGGAGGAGCCGGGGCAGCCCAAGGAGGTCAGGGGCCGGGCCAGGAGGGCGACGTCGGCCCATGGAGCCGGGGGCCACCCCGGGGGAGCCGGAGTCGGCCCAGGGGGAGGCGAGGCCGGTTCGCCGGGGAAGCCGGAGTCAGGCGGCGTCCCGGCGCAGCCTCGGCGCCTCGGCGGCGGCGTCGACCGCGCCGGGGCCCGCGCCCCCGTCCCCCTCGCCCCCTTCCGTACGGGCGGCCAGCTCCCGCGCCCAGGAGACGAGCCCGCCGACATCGATCCCGTACGGGCCGGGGCCCGGAGAGCCGCCCGCAGGCGAGCCACCCGTCGGCACCCCGCCCGCCGCCAGCCGGTCGGCGCCGCGCCGCAGCAGCCGCGCCCCGCCCGCCGCGTTGCCGCGGGCCGCGTGCGTCAGGCCCACGGCCAACTGGGCGAGCCCTTGCCACAGGTCCCGTTCCGCCTCCGGCCCGGACTTCCAGGCGTCCTCGAAGACCTCGTGCGCGTGGAAGGGCATCCCGGCGTCGAACAGCCGCTGCGCCTCGCGCAGGGTCGCGCCGGGATCCCGTACGACCCCCTCCGGCTGCCGGGGCACCCCCTCCGCCCCGTACGGCAGCGGCCGGCCGAGCCCGTCGCGGGGGCGGGCGCTGCGGGCCCGCCCCTCCTCGTCGCGGTCCCTGCCCCGATCATGCGTGGTCCGGTTCACCCCGCCATTGTCACCCCCGGAACGATCAGGAACGCTAGGCTCGTCCGACAAGCGCTTCGTGCCGGTCCGTGTGGGTCTCACCGGCCGCGGCGCGCAAGAAGCTCGGGTAGGGGAGTGAGTCACCGGTGTCGTCGGATCCCGAACAGCCGTCGCCCGTCACGCCGTTCGCGCCCATGGTCCCGGACGGGTCCCACGGCGGGCTGCTCGAACGCGACCCGGAGCTCGCCGCGGCCGCGCACGCCGTGGACGAACTCGTCGCCGGGGCGACGGCCGGCGGCCCGGTGCGCGGCGGCATCCTCGTCTACCGGGGAGAGGCGGGCATCGGCAAGACCACCCTCCTCCGCGAGATCCAGCGCACCGCCCGGGACCGCTGCACCGTCCTGACGGCCCGGGGCGGCGAGACCCTCACCTCGGTCCCGTTCCACGTCACCCGTCAGCTCCTCCAGCCCGCGCTCGACCGCTTCGACGAGGAGGACGTACGCCTCCTCTGCGGCGGCCACTTCGACCTGCTCGCCCCCGCGCTCGGCCTCGCCCCGCCGCCTTCGGCGTCGGCCGCGCCCGCCGACCCGCAGGGCGTCCGGGACGGCCTGGCCAAGCTCCTGGAACGGCTCGCGGACCGGCTGCGGGACCGGCCTCCGGTGCTGCTCGTGGACGACGCGCACTGGGCCGACGCCGAATCCCTGGCGTGGCTCGACGCCTTCACCCGGATCCGGCGGGACCGCCGGCTGCCCGCCCTGGTCGTCCTCGCCCACCGCCCCCTGTCGGAGGGCCCGCAGCGCACCGGCGTGCCGGCCGTCCTCGCCGCGCTCGCCGACCGGGCCGTCGTGACCCTGGGCCTGCACGCCCTCACGCTCGACGCCACCGCCGCGCTCGCCCGGGAGACGCTGGGCGGCCACGCGGACGAACCGTTCTGCCGCGAACTGTGGTCGGTGACCTCGGGCAACCCGTACGAGACGGTCGAGCTCCTCGCCAAGGCCCGCGACCGGATGCTCGAACCCGTCGCGGGCTCCGCCTCCCTCCTCCGCGGCCTCGGCGCCGAAGCGCGCGGCGGCGGGCTCGTCGCCCGCCTCGAAGAACTCGGCGTCGGCCCGACCCAGCTCGCCCGGGCGATCGCCGTCCTCGGCGCGGACAGCACCCCGGGCCTCCTGGCGTCGCTCGCCGGAATGAACCCGACCGAGGTCGCCGAGCACGCCGAACTCCTCCGCCAGGCGAGGATCGTGACGACGCGGGCGGACAGGGAGGCGCAGACCGGACGGGCACAGGGGAAGCCGACCGGGCCGGACGCCGACCCCGGCACGGAGGACGCCTCCACCCCGACGACGACGCGGGAACCCACCCACCCGGAACCGGCCTTCCCGGAGCCCACCCACCCGGAATCGGCCCCTTGTGAACCGGCCCTCCCGGAGCCCGCCCACCCGGAGCCCACTCACCTGAAGCCCGTCCATCCGGGGGCCGCCAACCCGTCCCCCGCCCACCTGGAGTTCGCGCACCCCCTCATCGCGTCCGCCGTGTACGGCTCGATGTCACCGGCCGCGCGGACCGCCCTGCACGGGCAGGCGGCCTGGGTGCTCACCGCGGCGGGCCACGGGCCGGCCGCCGTCTCCCGGCACCTCCTCGAAGTGCACCCGGACGAGGACCAGGACGTCGTCGCCCAGCTGCGGGCCGCCGCCGTCGAGCACCTCGCGGTGGGCGCCCCGGACGCGGCCCGGCGCTGCCTGGAGCGGGCCCTGACCGAACCGCCGGGCCCCGACGCGTACGCCACGGTGCTCTACGAACTCGGCTGCGCCTCCCTGCTGACCGCGCCCGCCGCCACCGTCCGCCATCTGAGCTCCGCGCTCGGCCTGCCGGGCCTGGGCGACGACCTGCGCATCGACGCGACCTACCGGCTCGCCCAGGCCCTCGCCCACAACAACCAGCTCCGGGAGGCCGCCCGGGTCCTCGCCGCCGAGGCGGCCCGCACCCCGCCCGGCACCGACCGCCGCCGCCTGCAGGCCGCGAACTTCATGTACGAGGGGTTCCAGGCCGTGGAGGAGGACGGCCCCGCCCGCTCCCGCCGCCTGGCCGACCTCACCGCGCACTTCACCGGCGCGGACAACTCCGAACGGGCCCTCCTCACGGTGCGCGGGTTCGACGCCATGATGCGCGGCGAACCCGCCGACGAGGTCGTACGCCTCTGCGACCTCGCCCTCGTCGACGGCATACCGGCCCGGGGGCTCGGCTGGACCGACCCCACGTGGGGCTTCGAGATCCCGTCCCTCACCGGCATCGCGTACGCCTTCTCCGACCGTCCCGACCAGGCGGGGATCCTCTTCACGGAGGCGGTCCGCGCCTTCGAGATCTCGGGCTGGAGCGGCGCCCACCTCGCCTTCGCCCACACCCTCCTGGGCCTGGTCCACCGGCGCCGCGGCAACCTGCCGCGGGCGCAGCACTACCTGGAGGAGGGCCTGCGCCTGGCCGACCGGGTCGGCAACGGCCTCCCCGTCCACTGGGACACCGCCTGCCTCCTCTGGTCGACACGCTCGTCGCCCGGGGACGCACCGCGGAGGCGCGGAGCGTGGCCGACCACTACTCCTTCGGACCGCCGTGGCCGGGCGCGATCGTCCTGCCCGACGGCCCCAGCGTCCTCGGCCGGCTCCTGCTCGCGGAGGGCCGCGTCGAGGAGGCGGTGGACACGCTGGAGGCGGCGGCCGAGGCCCTGGTCGGCCGGGGCCGCCACCACGTCGTGTGGGCGCCCTGGCCCCTGGACCTCGCGCGGGCGCTCGCCCCCACGGACCCGGACCGCGCGGCCGGGATCGCCGCAGAGGCCCGGGCCCACGCCGAACGCATCGGCACCCCCACGGCCCTCGGCGAAGCCCTCCGCTGCACGGCCCTCGTCGCCGACCCGCCCGAGGCCCGCCGCCTCCTCACCGAGGCGGTCGCCCACCTGGCCGCGTCCCCCTCCCGCTACGAGGAGGCCCGCGCCCACCTCGACCTGGCCCGCGCCACCGGCTCCACCGCCGCCCTCGCGAAGGCCACCGAGCTGGCCGCCGCCTGCGGCGCCTCCCTCCACACCCCCGACGCCGTGACAGCCCGTGCGTCGTTCCACCCGCCGGAGTGAGGTAATGTTTTCCCTGCACGCCGACGCGGGAACAACCCGCCGAGGACGCGCATCGGGACGTGGCGCAGCTTGGTAGCGCACTTGACTGGGGGTCAAGGGGTCGCAGGTTCAAATCCTGTCGTCCCGACTTTTCGGAGTCGTGTGTCGAGGGGCCTTTCGGAGAGATCCGAAAGGCCCCTCGACCGTTTTCAGGACCGTTCGCACAGGTCGTGCAGGCCGCACAGGGCCGTCAAGATTTCGCCCCGGCGCTCCCTCCAGAGGAGCCACCGGCCTTCTGTCGTCGAGAAGCGTCAACTCGCTTGGCTCGCACTGTTGGTGATGGTTCGAAGGGGTGTCGTCCCTCGCCCGTATCACCATATGGACTAGACCAATATGGCGATCGGGCGGCCTCCACCTGGGGTGCTTCGAGCGCGACCTGCGGCGTTCGCGGCGAACCGTGAGAGGCGGGAGTGACCTGGGGAGGCTATTGGTCTAGACGTTTCGCGTGGGGCGTCGTTACATGGTCTGCGCACGATCAAGGGAGCTCCCGCACCATCGTTTTCGTCTCTCCACGCAATCGGAGGAAACTCATGGTCAAGAGTCTGTCCGCCCTCGCCGGCCGCGCCTTCGCGCGGGTTCTGCCCCAGGAGACCGCCGCCGCCGCGTGCGCGTGCCCGGCCGGCAGCTCCAGCTGGTGTTCGGGCGAGAACCTGTACACCCGTTTCTGCTGCTCCTGGAACTGCGCCGCCAAGCCCACCTGCACGGTGACCGTGGTGTACGGGGCCTGCTGACCGATCGGCCCGGCACCGGGTCCCGGTGGCGCAGGAGCCGCCGGGACCCGGCACCGCCGGCGACGAACTCCCGCCCGCACCCCGGGACGAGAAGGGGACGCGAGACATGGACTACCTGCTCTTCGGCGCCCGGTGCGCCCTGACCCTGACCCTGCTGGCCTCGGCCGTCGGCAAACTGCGCGCACCCGGCGACCTCGGCCGGACCGTCGCCGAGCTGGGCTTCGTCCCGCGACGCCTCACCGGAGCCACGGCCGCGGCCGTGATCGCCGCCGAGGTGGCGGCGGCCCTGCTGGTCTGGCTGCCCGGTACGACGGGCGTCGCCGCCTTCCTCGGCGCCGGCGCGCTCCTCGCGGCCTTCACCGCGGTGCTGGTCGTCCTGATCCGCAGGGAGGACGACGTCTCCTGCGCCTGCTTCGGCGCCTCGCGCACCCCTGTGGGACCCGCCCACCTCGTACGCAACGGCGTCCTGCTGGCCGTCTGCGCACTCGGGGTCCTCGCGGCGGCCGGCGGAGCGGGTGCCGTGGTACCGCCCGAACCGTCGGCCGCGTTCGCGGCCGGGGCGATCGCGGTCGTCGTCGGCGTCCTGGTGATCGCCACCGACACCCTGACCGGTCTCTTCGCCCGGTCGGAGTGACACCGGCCGGAGCGGCACCGCCCGGAGTGACACCGGCCCCGCCCCGCACGTACCTCCCGCGCAGGCGCACCCGTCGAGAACACCGGCACCGCGTGTGCCGCACCGGTGGCCCTCCGACCACCCCAGCACACGGAAATGAGGCACAGTTGTCCGTCACCACCACCGTCGTCGTCTGTCTGAACGCCGTCGTCGGCGTCCTCAACCTGGTCCTGCTCCTGGCGCTCGCCCGCCGCATCGCCGACTCGGGCCACGGCCACGGCGGAAGCGCCGGGGAGGCCGCCGTCACGGTGCCCGAGAACAAGCTGGCCGACGGATCGCCCGCCCCCGCCTTCCGGGTGGCGACCCGTCAGGACGGCGTGCTCACCGGGGCGGACCTCCCCGGGCCCGCGGCCGTCGGCTTCTTCTCCACGACCTGCCGCCCCTGCCGCGAGCAGGCCCCCGGCTTCGCGCGGATCGCCTCCACCGTTCCCGGCGGGCGCGACCGGGTCCTCGCCGTCATCAAGGGATCCGGGCAGATCGCCGACGACCTCGTGGAACTGCTCTCCCCCGTGGCCCGCGTCGTCGTCGAGGCCGACGACGCCAACGACCCCACCCTGCACCCCGGCATCGGCCCGGCCTCCGAGGCCTTCGGCATCGTCCGCTGGCCCAGCTACGTGGAGATCGGCGCCGACGGGCGGATCGCCAACCGGGAGTCGGCGACCGAACTGTTCGGCGACTCCGCCGCCGAACTCGCGCCCCAGACGGTCTGAGCACCGCCGTGGACACCGCACCGGACGACGGCACGCGTCGCCGCACCCTCGAAGCGCTGCGCTCCGCGGCCGCCGCCTTCGCCCTCGCCTGGCGGTCGAGCCCGGCGACGGTCGGCGCGTACGTGACGGTCAGCGTCGTCGCGGGCCTCCTGCCCACCGCGGCGGCCCTGCTGGTGAGCAGCCTCCTGGACCGGCTCACCACCCCCGGCGGCGGCTCGCTGGTGCCGGTCGCGCTGCTGCTCGTGGCCGCGACGCTCGGCACCTCGCTGATCACCCCGGTCTCGGAGTTCCTGCGCAGCGAGAGCACCCGGGCCCTGCGGGTGCGGGTGCAGCACGAGATGCTGGACGGCGTCAACCGGCTGCCGGGCATGCGCCACTTCGAGGACCCCGCCTTCCAGGACCGGCTGCGCCTCGCCCAGCAGGCCGCCGGCAACGCCCCCGACCTCCTCGTCGGTTCGGTGGTCAGCGGCCTCCAGGCGGCGGTGCTGCTCACCGGCTTCCTCGTCACCGTCTTCGTCATCAACCCCGTGCTCGGAGCGGTCACGGTCCTCCTCGCGGTACCGGCGCTGCGGACCCAGCTGGCGGCCGGCCGGCGCCGCGCCGAGGTGCTGCGCGAGACGATGGGCAACAGTCGCCGCGAGATGTTCTACGGAAGCCTGCTGTCGGACACCGACACCCTCAAGGAGGTGCGGCTCTTCAATCTCCAGCGCTACTTCACCGACCGGGCGGCGAGCGAACTGCGCACCGTCGTCCGCGCGGAACGCGGCACGGACCTGCGCAATCTGCGCGAGCGCGTACCGGACCTGGTCCTCGGCGCGGCGGTCTTCGCCGCCGGGCTGCTCTGGGCGGTCCGCGCCGCCGACCGCGGCGAACTGACCGTCGGCGACCTGTCGGTGTTCGTGACGGCCACCGCCGGCATCCAGCGCGGCGTCGCGCAGCTCGCCTCCACGGCCTCCACGGCGTACCAGGCGGCCCTCACCTTCACGTTCTTCCGGACCCTCCGCGACGTCCCCCCGGACCTGGTGCTCACCGAAAGCCCCCGCCCGGTGCCCGGCCTGGCCGGACACATCGAGCTGCGGGACGTGTGGTTCCGCTACACCCCCGAGTCCCCGTGGATCCTGCGCGGGGTCGACCTGAGCCTCCGGGCCGGCGAGGTGACGGCGCTCGTCGGCGTCAACGGCACCGGCAAGAGCACCCTGGTGAAGCTGCTCTGCCGGCTCTACGACCCGACGCGCGGCCGGATCCTGTGGGACGGGGTCGACCTGCGCGACGTCGACCCGGCCGACCTCCGGGAGCGGATCGCCGCCGTCTTCCAGGACTACGGCCGCTACGACCTGACGGCCGGGGAGAACATCGGCATCGGCCGCGTCGCCGACGCCGGACGCGAGGACCTGGTGGCCGAGGCGGCCGGCTCGGCCGGGGTGCACGAACGACTCTCACGGCTCGGACAGGGTTACGACACCCTGCTCAGCCGGATCTTCGCCTCCGCGGGCTCCGCCGGCGCGGCCGTGGGCGAACTGCTCTCCGGCGGCGAGTGGCAACGCGTCGCCATCGCACGGGCGTTCATGCGCCGCGACGCCGACCTGATGGTGCTCGACGAACCCAGTTCCGGCCTGGACGCGGCGGCGGAGCGCGAGATCCACGACAGCCTGCGCACCCTGCGCGCCGAGGCCACCGTGCTGGTCATCTCGCACCGGCTCAGCACGGTCCGGGACGCCGACCGGATCGTCGTCCTCGGCGGGGGTCGCGTCACGGAGAGCGGCACGCACGACGAACTCCTCGCCCGGGACGGCACCTACGCGAGGCTGTTCCGCCTCCAGTCGGAGGGGTACGCGCCCCAGGAGCCGCTGGACGCCCCGCTCTTGCCGCCGGGGCCGGGCGGAGTCGCTGGATCGGGCGGTGCCGGAGGGCCGGGCGGTGCCGGTGGACCGGGCGCCGACGGCGGACCCGGTACGGGCGGTGGCTCCGACGCCGCCGACCCGCCACGTACCGCCGCCATCCCCCGTACCACCGACACCGTCCCCATCGCCGACGTCCCGGTCGGCTCGCGGCCACCCGTGGACGCCCGACCGGCCGTCCCGCGATGACCGCCCCGTCCGTAGCGTCCCCGTCCGTACCGTCCCCGGGCCGGGCGCACCGGACCCCGGCGCGCGGCGGGACGCGGCCGCCGCGCACCGTACGCCCCGCCGGGCGCCCCGGCCCACCACGCGAAGGACACCCGCCGATGACCGCAGTCACCGTCGCCCTGATCGCCACCGCGGCCCTGATCGTCGGGGGCCTCGCGGCGGCACGGCACGTCCTGATCGCCGTCACGGTGCACGGCGCCAGCATGTACCCGGCCCTCGCGCCCGGAGACCGCATCCTGGTCCGGCGGGCCGCGGCGCCGGCCGCGCGCCCCCGCGTCCGCCGGGTCGTCGTCCTGCGCCGCGACCGCATCCCCGGGGCGGGCCCGGACGGCCTCGTCGTCAAGCGCGTCGCCGCGGGCCCGGGGGACCGGATGCCGTCCGCGGTCGGCGACGGCGTCGTCCCCGACGGCCACCTCGTCGTGCTGGGCGACAACCCGCACGTCAGCACCGACTCCCGCGTGTGGGGGCCGGTGCCCCTCGACAGCGTCGTCGGGACCATGGTCGGCCGCCTCGCCCGTCCCGGCCGGCCCCGCCCGGCCGGGACGGGCGAACGGACGAGGGGCTGACGCCCACCGCGTACGACGGGGGCTCCGGCCGTGGCGTCCGGAGCCCCGGCCCGGTCACGGAGGCCGGGCGGCGGCAGTCGGCGCGGGGAAAGTCTTCCCGGATCCGGCAATGAACCGGCGCCCCTCCGTGTGACACCATGATCCGGCCCGCGTCGGCGCCCCCGTGAGGGGACGTCACGGGCCGGGCCGGGAGCGGGGATCGGCGTCCGAGGGGGAGACCATGACCGTAGTGCCCCAGGCGAACGGGCGGCTGCAGACCGGCGGCCACATGGTCGTGTGCGGGGACGACGCGCTCGCGCACCGGATCGCCGCCGAGCTCGCCGACGTGTACCGGCAGGCCGTCACCCTCGTCGTACCGCCACCGGCCGGTTTCGAGGGGGCGGGGAGCCCGCCGACGAGCCTCTCCCGGGCCTCGGCGCTGCTCGGGCGGATGAGCGCGGCGGTCGGGCGGCCCGGCGGGCCGCCCCTGGACGGCGCGGACACCGGGCAGGGCGCGGGGGTGCGGGAGGTGACCGCCGCCGTCCCCGACGCGCAGGTCCTCGCGGCGGTCGGCGTGGCGCGGGCCGCCGCCCTCGCCCTCCTCTACGAGGACGACGAGGCCAACATGCGGGCCGCGTTCCTCGCCCGCCGCGTCAACCCGAGGATCCGGCTCGTCCTGCGGATGTACAACCGGAACCTCGGCCGGCGCATGGCGGAACTGCTCGACCAGGCCACCGACCTCACGGTCCCCGAGAACGTCCGCGGCCGGCACGACACCTCGACCGTCGTCCTCTCGGACGCCGACACCACCGCCCCGGCGCTCGCCGCCACCGCCGTCGTCGGCACCCGCAAGATCGTCCAGGCCGACGGACTGCTGCTGCGCGCCGCCGAACGGCTCCCCAGCAGCCCCGGGGACGTCGCCGCGCCCGGCCTCGCGACCCTCGCCCTGCTGTCCTCCACGACCAGCGACCCCGCCGGCGCCGAGGGCTCCGACCGCAGCGGCCCGCAGGCCCCCCAGCTGCTCCCCGACGACGACGCCGTACGAGCCGCCGCCGGGCGCGGCACCATCGTCCTGGAGGCCGTCACCCACGAACCGGCCACGCCCCGCAGGCGCACCAGCCGGGGCGCCTCCTTCAAGGAACTCCTCTCGCGCCGGCTGCGCTGGGCCCTCGCCGGCGTCGTCGCGGCCGTGACCGTCCTGGCCGTCGTCTCCTCGGTCATCACCGACGAGTCCCCGCCGCACGCCGTCTACGTCACCCTGCTCGACCTCTTCGCGATCGCCGAGCCCGCCGTCGAGGAATCCGCCCCCCGGCAGATCCTCCAGCTCCTCACCGGGTTCGTCGGCCTCGCCCTGCTGCCGCTGCTCGTCGCCGGCGCCCTGGAGGCCCTGGGGGCCTACCGCAGCGCCGCCGCGCTGCGCCGGCCGCCGCGCGGGCTCGCCGGCCACGTCGTCCTGCTCGGCCTCGGCAAGATCGGCACCCGCGTCCTGGCACAGCTCCGCGAGCTGGACATCCCCGTGGTGTGCGTGGAGGACGACCCCGACGCCCGGGGCGTCGCGCTCGCCCGCAGCCTGCGCGTCCCCGTCGTCCTCGGCGACGTCACCCAGGAGGGCGTACTGGAAGCGGCCAAGGTCCACCGCGCGCACGCGCTCCTCGCCCTCACCAGCGCCGACACCACCAACCTGGAGGCCGCGCTTTACGCGCGCACGCTCGCGCCGGACCTGCTCGTCGCCCTGCGCCTGTACGACGACGACTTCGCCACCGCCGTCTACCGCACCCTGCGCGCCGCCCACCCCGACGCGCTCACCCGCAGCCGCAGCGTCTCCACCCTCGCCGCGCCCGCCTTCGCCGCCGCCATGATGGGCCGTCAGATCCTCGGCGCCATCCCCGTCGAGCGGCGCGTGCTGCTCTTCGCCGCGCTCGACGTCGCCGGACAGCCCCAGCTGGAGGGGCGGACCGTCCGGGAGGCCTTCCGGCCCGGCGCCTGGCGCGTCCTCGCCCTCGACACCACCGCCCCGCAGGCCCGCCGCCCCGACCTCACCGCCGCCCACGACCGCGACGACCCGCCGGGCCTCCTGTGGGACCTCCACGCCGGCTACGTCCTGCGCCCCGAGGACCGCGTCGTGATCGCCGCGACCCGCGCCGGCCTCGCCGAACTCCTCGAAGGATCCCGTACGCCCTCCGGCCGCGGGCGGTGAGCCCGGACCGCCCCCGTCCCCGGACGGAGACCTGACGGCCGGAGACCTGACGGAGTCGGTGCGACGGGGCGCGCCACACGGCAGAATTCGTACCGGACAAGGCCGCCGTGTCCGTACCGTGATCTACGGTGGGTCTCCGAAAGGTCCCACGGGACCGGCGAGTTACCGATCGGCCTAGGCTACGGGGGAGTGTCGTGCGGACCGAGTTCGTCGACCGTGTGGAGCACATGGCGGAGCTGCGCGAGCTGGCGGCGGGCCTCTTCGCCGGGCGGGGCGGGGCCCTCGTCCTGGACAGCATCGCGGGGATGGGCAAGACCTCCCTGCTCGGCGCGTTCTCCCGGCTGTCCGCCGAGGACCCCGGGCTCCGGCGGCTGCGCCTGGTGGGCGCCCGCTGCCATCCGGGCATTGGCCCCGGCCTCGTGTACGGCCCCGTCGTGGACCTCATGCTCCCCCTCGCGAAGGGGGTGAAGCAGCCGGGCCCGGTGCGCCAGTTCCTGAGCTTCACCCGCCGGGGCGTGGTGAGGACCGCGCCCGAACTCCTGTCGGCGATGGTCCCCGGCCTCGGCATGGCCTTCACCATCGGCCAGGAGGTCACCCAGGCGTCGCTCGCCACCGGATCGATGCCCTTCGACAGCCTCCAGCCCTTCCAGCAGGGAGTGGCGCTGCAGATCGTCGAGGCCCTCGTCGACCTCGCCCGCTCGGGCGACCCGATCCTGCTCACCGTCGACGACGTCCAGCACATGGACCCCAGCAGCATGCTGGTGGTCGACCGGCTCCTGCACCAGCTCTCCGACGCCCCGATCGGCCTCGTCCTCAGCCACACCACGGACGCCGTGGCCGGCGGCGGCCACGCCGCCATGGTCGAGGAGATGCTCCAGCGCTGGGCGGACGACGGCGTCCTGACCCGCCGGCGGCTCGGCGGCCTGCCGCCCGACGCCGTCCACGAACTGGTGCGGAGCACCCACCCCACGGCCCCGGCCGCCTACTCCGAGAAGCTCACCCGGCTGACGGACGGGCACGCCGTCTTCGTACGCCTCTGCCTGGACGAATGGCGTCCGGACGCCGGCGACGAGGTCGGCCTGCCGCCGAGCCTCACCCGGATCGTGGAGACGCGCATGGGGGTCCTCCCGGCGGAGGACCGCGAACTCCTCGCCGTGGCCGCCACCCAGGGACCGGTCTTCCTCTCCCGGGTCGTGGCCGGCGCCCTGGGCGCGCGCGACGAAGACGTGATGGAGCGGCTGCGCCGGATCGCCGGCACGGGACTCGTCGAGCTGACCTCCCCGCCGGCCTGGGCGACGGAGGAGGAGTCCGACTGCTACCGGTTCCAGCACGGCGCGCTGTGGCGCGTCGTCTACGAGCGGCAGACCCCCGGACAGGCCTGGGCCCGGCACGCCGCGGTCGCCCGCGCCCTCACCCCGGAGCGGCCCCGCGACGACGTGCCGCTCCCGCTGCGCCTGGAGATCGCCGGCCATCTGCGGCGCGGCGGCCCCCGCTGCCTCGCGGCCTCCGCCGAGGCCCACGCCGAGCTGGCGAGGACCGCGGCGACCGAGGGCCTCTCCTTCGCCGAGGCGGAGCGGCACTGCGAGGAGGCCCTCCGGGCCGTCCGGGCCCTGCCCGCGGGCGACGCGGCGCGCGACCGCCTGCTGATCCAGGTCACCGAACTGCTGCTGTCCCTGACGGAAGTGCGGTGGCGCGGCAGCAGCACCCCGGCGGGAGGCCCGGACATCGACGCGCTGGCCGCCGACGCGGAGGCCGCCGCCGCCCGGTGCGGCCTGCCCGAGCTGCGCATCCGCACCGCCCTCCTGCGGGGCAAGACCCTGCTCGCGACCCGGGGCCTGGTGCCCTCGCTCACCAAGCTGCGCGAGGCGGTCGACCTGGCCGAGGAGCACGGCGACCCCGTCGCCCTGTTCGTGGCCCGGGTCGAGTACGGCCGCCAGGTCTCCAAGCGGCGCCTCTCCGACGGCCTCGCCCAGCTCCGGGAGGCCGAGCGGCTCTACGCCACCGACCCCCGGCTCGGCGACCGCGAGGACCCCGTGCTCCAGCACGCCCGGAACCTGGGCGAGATGCAGCTCGGCGTCTCCCTCTTCGACAGCGGAGACCTCGGTGAGGCCCTGGAGCGGCTGCGGCGCTGCACGGAGCGGCTCGCCGGCGAGACCCTCCGCGCCGAGCTGCCGATAGCGCTCAACTACCTCGCGCAGGTGTACACGGCGCTCGGCGAGGAGGCCGAGGCCGAGGAGGTCCTGCGCCGGGCCCTGGAATTCGAGGCCGAGCGGGGCGGGGACAGCGGCTGGCACGCCTACAACGCCGCGCTGCTCGCCCAGCTCCTCGTCCGGCACCCCGCCCGCGGCGCGGAGGGCGTCCGGCTGATGGAGCAGGCCTGGGCGGAGACCGAGCGGACCTGGCTGGCCAACCTCGTCCCGATCGTCCGGAACCTGTACGCCCAGACCCTCCTGGAAGCGGCGGAGCCGCCTGCGGACGCCCTGGAGCGGGCCGGACGGCTCGCCGTGGACACCGTCCTGGAGACCCGGAACAGCGGCATGATCCGCAGCGAGATCGCCGCGCTCTCCCTCCGCAGCCGCGTCCTCCTGGCCCAGGGCGACCGGACGGAGGCGGAGGTCTCGGCGCGCGAGGCCCTCCGCGTACTGGACGAGGTCGGCGACATGCCGGCGCTGCGCACGGAGGAGGTGCTGTACCGGGCGGCCGTCGTCCTCCGGGAGACGGGGAACCACGCCGAGGCCCGGTCCCTCCTCGGGCGGGCGCGGGCCGTGATCGCGCGCAAGGCGGAGAGCATCCCGGACGAGCGCCTGCGCGAGGGGTTCCTGCGGAACGTCCCCCTGAACCGGGCCGTCCTCGACGCCGAGTGGGGCGAGCGGTGACCCCGGGGCACCGCGACGCGGCGGCCCGGGGCCGCCGTGTGAGACTGGGGCGGCCATGCTGACCATCACCAAGGAGTTCCACTTCTCCGCGAGCCACGTGCTCGACCGGCTGCCCTCGTGGCACCCGTGCGCCCGGATGCACGGGCACAACTACGTGGTCGTCCTGGAGCTGTCCGCGCCGCGCGACGCGCTTACCGAGGCGGGGTTCGTGCGGGACTACCGGGAACTCGACGCGTTCAAGAAATGGATGGACGACACCCTCGACCACCGTCACTTGAACGAAGCGATGGGGGGTGTCTCCCCTTCCGCCGAGAATCTCGCCGTGTGGATCTTCGACCTCTGGAGTGAACGCCTGCCGGAGCTCACGGCGGTCCGGATCTCGGAGACGCCCAAGACCTGGGCCACCTACCGGCCGGCCGCCCGCGGCGGCGAGGACGCGCCGTAGGCGACGGGCACGGCCCGGTGGCTCTCGGGCCGCGGCCTTCAGGGCCTGTCACAGCTCCTGGTCCGGCCAGCCCAGGAACCGGGCGCCGATGACGGCGGTCTGGAGGGTGTAGCGCTGGGCGGGATCGCCGGGGTCGGTGCCCGTGAGGCGGTGGATCCGGTCGAGCCGGTAGGTCACCGCCCGGACGCTCAGGGAGAGCTGCCGGGCCGTCTCGGCGGCGACGCAGCCGGTGTCGAAGTACGCGGTGAGCGTGTCGAGCAGCGGCCGGGCGCCGCCCCGCGCCTCCTGGAGCGGGCCCAGGACGCTGACCACCAGGTCGGCCATGGCCTGGCGGTCGCGGGTGAGGACCGGATAGACGAGGAGGTCGGCGGCGCGCAGGACCGGGTCGTTCAGGTCCAGGCGGGCGGCCAGGTCCAGGGCGTTCAGGGCCTCCTCGTACGACTGGACGACGCCGCCCGGGCCCGAGTGGGGGCGCCCGAGGGCGACCTGTCCGCCGTCGGTCGCCGCGTACGCCTGCTTCGCGAAGAAGGACAGCACCTCCGGCTGGTCGGCCGGGGCGACGCAGACGAGGCGCCCCTCCTTCGTGGTGATCAGGATGCGCCGCTGGCCGAACCGGGCCACGAGGGACGCCTCGACGTTCCGCGTGACGGAGGCGCCGTCCTCGTACGGCTCCCTGCCCTGCGCCACGGCCACCGCGTGCGCGTGGGCGAGCAGCAGGCCGAAGCGCTCGGCGCGCTGGGCGAGGCGCCCGAGGTCGCTGCGTCCGTACAGCAGGTCGTCGATGAACTCGCGCCGGTACGCCTCCTCCTGACGCACCGCCAGGACTCCCGCCCGCTCGTGCCCCTCCGCGAAGGCGTCGACGGCCTGCTCGACGGCGGCGAGGAGGTGGTCGCCGGCGGCGCGGGGCAGCTCCGCCCGCAGCTCCCCGGCGGCCGAGAGGTGCGACCGGATCAGGGCGCGCAGCCCGATCCCGGCCTCGGCGGCCCGCTCGCCCCGGGCCCGCAGCGCCTCCAGCTCGTCGCGGGTCAGCCGTCGGCCCGTCGCCGAGGCCTCCGCCAGGATCTCCGCGTACCCCTCCAGGTACTCCCCGGACATCACTCGTTCCACCGTCGTCCTCCCCGCCCCTGTGTGCCGACCGCCCCCCCTCGACGCACGGACCCGGTCGCGGGCCGGACGCCGCCCCGGGGCGGTCACCGGCATCAAGGATGCGTCAAGATTGCCGGAAACCGGAAACGCGAACAAGTGGATGGCCGTGCCACGATGTTTCCACGGAGGGCACGTCCACCGGCGGATGCCGTGGACGGGCAGCGGCAGCCGCGCGTCGAGGGGGAGGGGAGCACGATGAGTGAGTCCCCGACCGATGCCCGCTTCCCGGCCGGCGCCCTCGCCCCGGCCCGTGAACGCTTCACGGCCGGTACCCGCTTCCCGGCCGGCCGCCGCTCCCCGACCGCGCCGGCGCGCCGTGGTCTCGCACGGCGTACGGCGAAGCTCTTCCCCGACGAACCGTAGCCGTCCCGGGAGGCTCCGGCCTCCGGGCACGGGGCCTGCCCACGCGGGACGGCCCCGGCGCGGCCGACCCTCGGCCGGCGGCGCGGACGCGGTGCCGCCACACCCCCAACCACCTTCATACACACGGGGTTTCACATGGATGCCATCACCATGGGCATCGGCGTGCTCGTCGCCGTTGTCCTGCTCTTCGCCCTCGTCCTGGTCTTCGTGGTCAGCCGGCTGTTCCGCAAGGTGGAGCAGGGCAAGGCGCTGATCGTCTCGAAGATGCGGAAGGTCGACGTCACCTTCACCGGACAGGTCGTCCTGCCCGTGCTGCACAAGGCCGAGGTCATGGACATCTCGGTCAAGACGATCGAGATCTCCCGGACCGGCCGCGACGGCCTGATCTGCCGGGACAACATCCGCGCCGACATCCGGATCTCCTTCTTCGTCCGCGTCAACAAGACCGTCGAGGACGTCATCCGGGTCGCCCAGGCCATCGGCACCGCCCGCGCCAGCGACAAGGACACCCTCCAGGAGCTGTTCAACGCCAAGTTCTCCGAGGCCCTCAAGACCGTCGGCAAGCAGCTCGACTTCACCGACCTCTACACCAAGCGCGAGGAGCTGCGCTTCCGGATCATCGAGATCATCGGCATCGACCTCAACGGCTACAGCCTGGAGGACGCGGCCATCGACTACCTGGAGCAGACCCCGCTCGCCCAGCTCGATCCCGGCAACATCCTCGACGCCCAGGGCATCCGCAAGATCACCGAGCTGACCGCCGCCGAGAACGTGCGCACCAACGAGTTCCGCCAGCACGAGCAGAAGGAGATCACCCGGCAGAACGTCGACGCCCGCGAGGCCATCCTGGAGCTGGAGCGGCGCCAGGCCGACGCCGAGATCAAGCAGAAGCGCGAGATCGACACCGTACGGGCCCGCGAGGAGGCCGAGACCGCCCGGGTGGTGGAGGAGGAGCGGCTGCGGGCGCAGAGCGCCTTCCTGAAGACCGAGGAGCAGCTCGGCATCCAGCGCGAGAACCAGGCCCGCGAGGTCGCGGTCGCGCAGAAGAACCGCGAGCGGGTCATCGCCGTCGAGAACGAGCGGATCGAGAAGGACCGCCTCCTGGAGGTCATCGCCCGCGACCGGGAGACCGAGCTGACCCGCATCTCCGCCGAGAAGGAGGTCGAGGCGGAGCGCCGGGACATCGCCGAGGTGATCCGCGAGCGGGTCGCGGTGGACCGTACGGTCGCCGAGCAGGAGGAGTCCATCAAGCGGCTGCGGGCGGTCGAGGAGGCCGAGCGCAACCGCCAGGCCGTCGTCATCGCCGCCGAGGCCGAGGCCCAGGAGAAGCTGGTCAAGGACATCAAGGCCGCGGAGGCCGCCGAGCAGGCCGCCGTGCACCGGGCCGCCGAGGAGCTGACCCTCGCCGAGGCCCGCAACAAGGCCGCCGACATGGACGCCCGCGCCAAGATGCGCCTCGCCGAGGGCATCCAGGCCGAGGCCGCCGCCGAGGGGCTCGCGGCGGTCCAGGTCCGCGACAAGGAGGCCGACGTCATCGAGAAGGCCGGCCGCGCGGAGGCCGGGGCCACCGAGGCCCGGCTGCGCGCCGAGGCCGCCGGCGCCCGCGAGAAGGCGCTCGCCGAGGCCGAGGGCGCCAGGGAGAAGGCCCTCGCCGAGGCCACCGCGATCGGCGAGAAGCTGAAGGCCGAGGCCGCGGGCCTCACCGAGAAGGCGGCGGCGATGGCCGCCCTGGACGAGGCGTCCCGCACGCACGAGGAGTTCCGCCTGCGCCTGGAGGCCGAGAAGGACGTCCGGCTCGCCGGCCTCGACGTGCAGCGCCAGGTCGCCGAGGCGCAGGCCACCGTCCTCGCCACCGGCCTGGAGAACGCCGACATCAACATCGTCGGGGGCGAGTCCGTCTTCCTCGACCGGCTCGTGCAGTCCGTCTCGCTCGGCAAGTCCGTGGACGGCTTCGTCGGCCACTCGCAGACCGCGCAGGCCCTCGCGGGGCCCTGGCTGGACGGCTCGCAGCCCTTCACCGAGGACCTGACGAACGTCCTCGGCTCGCTCTCCAGCTCCGACGTGCGCGACCTCAGCGTCTCGGCGCTGCTCGCGAAGCTCATGAAGTCCGGCGCGCTCGACGGCCACCTGCCGACGCCGTCCGCGCCGGTCGAGACCGCCGCGCTGAACGGCGCGGCCAAGGGCTGACCGCCCACGGGGGTGGCGGTCGGCACGGGTCCGGTGCCGGCGAACGGGGGAGTGGCCGGCACCGGACCCGCAGTCACTACGGTACAAGGGAGCACAGGGATGAGCGGCGGAATCGACCAGGACACGTACGCGGTGCTCCGCGACCGCCTCACCGCGCAGGCCGGCGAACTGGCCCGGCGCGCCGAGGCGCTCAACACCGCCCGTACCGCCGCCTTCGGCTCCGGCGGGCTCGCCCTCACCCGCACCGACCGGGTCCGCACCGAACGCCCCGGGGTGCTCCTCGACGTCGCCGCAGTCGGGGACGACGTCCTGCTGTTCGGCGGCCGCGCGGTCGCCACGGGCGGTGAGGGGCCGGCGGTCGCCGACGTCCTCACCCTGCACGACCGGAACCTGAACCAGCTGCCCGGGGACGCGGTCCCCGGCCTCCTGGACGACCCCGGCTTCGTCCGCGAGTTCGCCGCGCTGCACCGCTACTTCCGGGGCGCGCGGCTGCTCCGGCTGCGGCGCGTCGAGGACCGGCTCCTCGCCGTCTTCCGCACCGGGGAGAAGGCCGACGACCTGCGGGTGCTGCGCTGGGCCCTCGAACCGTCCGGCGGGGCCCGGTTCCTCGACGCCCGGGGCGAGCGCGACCACGCCTTCCCGCCCCCGCACGACCTGGACTGGACGGAGAGCACCCGGGACGACCACGTCTCCGGCCGGCACCCGCACATCTCGCTCGGCGGACGGCTGTACGTCTCCACGACCGGCGGGGCGCTCACCGTCAAGACGGAGAACGACCCCGAGACCGCCGACGGGATCCACTCGGAGCCGGTCGCCGAGCCGCTGCAGTCCCTCGCCGACGCCGAGGTCGCCCACGCCGTCGTCGGCGCCCTGACCCTGATCCGGGTCCGCCCGTACAAGGAAGACGCCGTCCGGTACCTCGTCTTCAACGCGCTGACCGGGAGCGTCGTCCGGCTCGACGGCATCGGGCAGGCCTGTCTGAGGCTGCCCGACGACGAGGGCGTCGTCTTCCCCGGCGGCTACTGCCTTTCGTCCGGGGCCGTGAAGACCTTCGACACCGACACGTCCGGCCTCGCCTTCGAGCGGGCGGTCCGCTCGCCCAACGGCGAGGACCTGCTCTTCGCCTTCCACGCCGAGGCGGAGGGCCGCGGCCTCCTCCTGCCGTACAACCTGATCCGCAAGGAGATCGCCGCCCCGCTCGCCTGCCGGGGACACGCGCTGCTGGACGACGGGACGATGGTCGTCCTGCGCGGCGAATCCGGCGAATCCGGCGAACCCGGCCGGGTCCACCCCGTGCAGGTCTGGGCGACGCCGTACGTCTCCGACACGCACGTGGCCCCCGTGAGCGACGACCCGCTGGCCCGCATCGGCAACGCGGACCTCGTCCGGGGCGTCTCCGACTGCCTGTCGATCGCCCGGCAGGCCACCGAACTCACCCCCGCCGGCGAGGTGTACGAGGCGCTCGTCGCCGCCTGCGAGCGGGCCACCGACGTCCACCACTGGCTGGGCGACCCGGAGACCGGCGACCTGCGCACCCCGCTCACCGCGCTCCGGGACACCGCCGGACAGGTCCTCGACGAGTTCGCCACCGTCACCACCCTCACCCGGCAGGCCGCCGACGCCCTCGCCGAGACCACCGAGCGGATCGCCCGGCTCGTCCGGCGCGTCCGCGGCGAGGCGCCCGCCACGGCGGAGGAGTGGATCTCCCGCATCACCGAACTCCGTCGCTCCCAGGGCCATCTGGTGACCCTGAAGGAGATGCGGTACGCCGACACGGACGCGATCGACGCCCTCGCGGCGGACGTCGAGTCCGACATCGCCGCGGCCGGCCGGCGGGCCGTCGCCTTCCTGCGCGGCGAGGACGCCTTCGTCGCGCAGCACGCCGAGGCGGAACGGCTCGCCGCCGAGGCCGGGGAGGTCGCCACCGTCGCCGGGACAGGACCGGTCGGCGACCTGATCGAGGAGCGGACCACCGGCCTGCGCACCCTCAGCGAGATCGTCGCCGGGCTCGACATCGGCGACGCCACCGTCCGCACCGCGATCCTGGGCCGCGTCGCCGACGTCCTGGGCGCCCTGAACCGCGCCCGCGCCGTCCTCGCCGCCCGGCGCGCCGAACTCCTCGACCGGGAGGGCCGGGCGGAGTTCGCCGCCGAACTCGCCCTGCTCGGCCAGGCCGTCACCGGCGCGCTCGCCGCCGCCGACACCCCCGACCACTGCGACGACCAGCTCGGCCTCCTGCTCCTCCAGCTGGAGAACCTGGAGTCCCGCTTCGCCGAGCACGACGGCTTCCTCGCGGACATCGCCGAGCGGCGCACCGAGGTCTACGACGCCTTCACCGCCCGCAAGCAGTCCCTCCAGGACGCCCGCGCCCGCCGCGCCGAGCGCCTCGCCGGTTCGGCCGACCGCGTCCTGGAGGCCGTCGCCCGCCGGGCCGCGACCCTGACCGACCTGGACGAGGTGCACACGTACTTCGCCTCCGACCCGGTGGTCGCCAAGGTCCGGCGCACCGCCGCCGAACTCCGCGAACTCGGCGACCAGGTACGGGCCGAGGAGCTGGAGGGCAGGCTCGGCGCCGCCCGCCAGGAGGCCGGGCGCGCGCTGCGCGACCGCACCGAGCTGTTCTCCGACGGCGGAGACACCCTCCGCCTCGGCAGGCACCGCTTCGCCGTCAACCGGCAGGCACCCGAACTCACCCTCGTCCCGTACGGGGACACCCTCGCCCTCGCCCTCACCGGGACCGACTACCGCGCGCCCGTCACCGATCCGGAGTTCGCCGCGACCCGCCCGTTCTGGGACCGGACGCTGCCCTCCGAGTCGCCCGCCGTCTACCGGGCCGAGCACCTGGCGGCCCGGCTGCTCGCCGAGCACGGCGCGGCCGGCCTCGCGGGCGCCGACCTGCCCGCGCTGACCCGGTCCGCCGCCGAGGCCGCCTACGACGAGGGGTACGAGCGCGGCGTCCACGACCACGACGCGGCGGCGATCCTGGACGTGCTCCTCGGCCTCCGCGAGAAGGCCGGACTGCTGCGGTACCCGGCGGCGGCCCGGGCCGCCGCCCAGCTCTTCTGGGCCCACACGGCCGACGAGGAAGCCCGCGACCAGTGGACCCGCCGCGCGGTCTCGCTGACCCGCGCCCGCGACCTCTTCGGCGCCGCGCCGGCCGTCGACGGACTGCGCGCCGAACTGGCCGGGGAGATCGGCGACCCGGTGGCCGCCGCGTACCTGGTCGAGGAGCTGGCCGCCGCCCCGAGCGGCTTCGCCGTCTCCGACGCGGCCCGCACCCTCCTCGCCGCGTTCCGCCGCGCCGTGGGCGGTTCCGCGTACGACGACGCCCTCGCCGGGCTCACGGACCTCGGCGCACGGCGCCAGCTGGTCGAGGCCTGGCTCACCGCCTACGCCTCCGCCACCACCTCCGGCGCACCGCTCGACGGGGGAACGCTCGACAGGGGAGTGCTCACCGAGGCCGTCGCCGTCGAGCTCTGCCCCGGACTCGAACGGTACGAGGTCGACGCCCCGACCGCCGCGACGGTCACCGGCCTCCTGGGCGCCCACCCCCGCGTCCGCGACCGCGCGCTCGACGTGCGGCTGGACGAATTCCTCGCCAGGACGAGGGAGTTCGCCGAAAGCGACGTGCCCGCCTTCCGCGCCTACCAGGAGCGCAGGGCCGAACTGGTCGCGGCCGAGCGCGCCCGCCTCCGCGTGGACGAGTACCGCCCCCGCGTCATGTCCTCCTTCGTCCGCAACCGGCTCGTGGACGAGGTCTACCTGCCGCTCGTCGGCGACAACCTCGCCAAGCAGCTCGGCGCCGCCGGGGACGCCAAGCGCAGCGACTCCCACGGCCTGCTGCTGCTCCTCTCCCCGCCCGGCTACGGCAAGACCACCCTGATCGAGTACGTCGCCGACCGCCTCGGCCTGCTCCTCGTCAAGGTCGACGGACCGGCCCTCGGACAGCGGACCACCTCCCTCGACCCGGCCGAGGCGCCCGACGCCACCGCCCGCCGGGAGCTGGAGAAGATCGCCTTCGCGCTGGAGGCCGCCAACAACGTCCTGCTGTACGTGGACGACATCCAGCACACGTCGCCGGAGTTCCTCCAGAAGTTCATCCCGCTCTGCGACGCCACCCGCACCCTGAACGGGCACGACCTGCGCGGCAAGCGCTTCGCCGTCTGCATGGCCGGCAACCCGTACACCGAGTCCGGGCAGGCCTTCCGGGTGCCCGACATGCTCGCCAACCGGGCCGACGTGTGGAACCTCGGCGACGTCCTGACCGGCAAGGAGGACGTCTTCGCGCTCAGCTTCGTGGAGAACGCCCTCACCTCCCACCCGGCCCTCGCCCCGCTCGCCGGCCGCGACCGGGCCGACCTGGAACTGCTCGTCCGGATCGCGGCCGGCGACCCGACCGCGCGCCGCGACCGGCTCGCCCACCCGTACGCCCCGGCCGAACTGGAGCGGATCCTCGCCGTCCTCGGCCGGCTCCTCACGGCCCGCGAGACGGTCCTCGCCGTCAACGAGGAGTACATCGCCTCCGCCGCCCGGAACGACGCGGCCCGCACCGCGCCGCCGTTCCGGCTCCAGGGCTCGTACCGCACCATGAACAAGATCGCGGCCCGGATCTCGCCCGCCATGAACGACGCCGAGCTGGCCGCCGTGATCGACGACCACTACACCGCCGAGGCGCAGACCCTCACCACCGAGGCCGAGGCCAACCTGCTCCGCCTCGCCGAACTGCGCGGCACCCTCACGCCGGAGCAGGCCGCGCGCTGGGCCGAGGTGAGCGCCGCGTACGTCCGCGAGCGGGCCCTCGGCGGCGCCGAGGACGATCCCCTCGCCCGCGCGGTCGCCGCCCTCGGGCTGCTCGCCGACCGGGTCGCCGCCGTCGAGTCGGCGATCGACCGGGTGGCCGATCCGAGGAACCTGCTGCGGGCCCCGCACCACGGATGAGGGAGACGGTCACATGAGGAGCGCGCCCGGGTCCCGGACCAGCGGAGCCGTACCGACGGAGTTGCTCACGTTGAAGGTGACGCTCCCCGCCCGGTAGCGGTCCTCGGTCCACTCGATGGGGCGGCCGTCCGGATTGCTGGTGAGGTGGCGCTGGCGCAGGAGGGGGCTGCCCCGGCGGACCCGGAGCAGCCGGGCGTCGTCGCTGCCGGCCGGCACGGCGTCGATCAGGTGCTCGCCGTAGTGGGCGACGATCCCGGCCTCCTCCGCCATGCTGTCCATGATCGAGACGCAGTCGACCGGCAGGGCCTCGACCGCGGGGGCGACCCAGGCCGCGTACGCGGTGCGCTCCACCATCACCGGCTCCCCGTCCAGGTACCGCAGCCGCAGCACGTCCAGGACCCCGGCCCCCTCCGGCAGGACGAGCCGGCGCGCCTCCTCGGGGGTGGCGGGCCGGCGCTCGCGGTGCAGGAAGCGGCTCGTGGCCCGGTAGCCCATGGCCCGCGCCCACTGGGCGAAGCTGTGCAGCTCGGCGAAGCTGTGCCGGCGCTCGCGGCGCAGCACGATCCGGCGGGCGCCCTGCCGGGAGCCGATCAGCCCCTCCGAGGTGAGGAGGGCGACGGCCTGGCGCACGGTGCCGCGCGAGGCGGACCAGCGGTCGGCGAGGTCGCTCTCGGACGGCAGGCGGGCGCCGACGGGGTACTCGCCGCTGAGGATCGAGCGGCGGAGTCCCTCCGCGATCTCCACGTAGAGCGCCGTCACGGCCTCCCCCTTCTCGCACGTGGCTGCGCACACCCGGTCACGGAGCGCGCCGTCCTTCCGTCCACCCTAACCCGAGGTACGGGAACGGGGCAGGTCGCCAGGTGTCCTCAACTCACCTCAGTTCACCTGGGGTTCACCGCCACCGGCTCTTCCGGGAGGCGTGGCGGAGCCGACACGCGCCGTTCACCCGCCGGACAGGAGGCACGGGCGAACTGGGGGCGTCTTGTCCAGACAAGTTCCATCCCCGCTCCGGACAAGCCCCACCCTCGCTCCTGGGAGAACCCGTGCGCAGAACCCCCGTCCGCGGTGCCGCCGTCCTGCTCGGCGCCGTCGTCCTCACCACCGTCACCGCCTGCGGCGCCGCCCCCGAGGGCGAGGCCGGCACGAAGGGCGACGGCGCGAAGGCCGCCACCGCGACCTCCGCCGAGGGCTTCGGCGGCCTGGACGCCCTCGCCGCGGCGGCCAAGAAGGAAGGCGCGCTCCACGTCATCGCGCTGCCGCCGGACTGGGCCAACTACGGCGAGCTGATCGAGGCGTTCGAGAGGAAGTACGGGATCAAGGTCGAGAGCGAGAACCCGGACGCCTCCAGCGCCGACGAGATCGCCGCCGTCAAGTCCCGCAAGGGCCAGAAGCGCGCCCCCGACGTCCTCGACCTGGGCATCGCCTTCGCCCGCAGCGGCGCCGACGAAGGCCTCTTCGCCCCGTACAAGGTCCAGGCCTGGGACAAGATCCCCGCGGGTCAGAAGGACGAGGCCGGCCGCTGGTACAACGACTACGGCGGCTACGTCTCCATCGGCTGCGACGCCAAGCGCATCCCGAACTGCCCGACGACCTTCGCCGACCTCCTCAAGCCCGAGTACAAGGGCAAGGTCGCCCTCAACGGCAACCCGACCAAGTCCGGCTCGGCCTTCGGCGGCGTCTACGCGGCCGCCCTCGCCAACCAGGGCTCCTTCGCCGACATCCAGCCCGGCATCGACTTCTTCGGCGAGCTGAAGAAGAGCGGCAACTTCATCCCCGTCGAGTCCACCCCGGCCACCGTCGAGAAGGGCGAGACGCCCATCAGCATCGACTGGGACTACCTCAACGCCGGCTACGCCGACCAGTTCCGCTCCAAGGGCGTCGACTGGAAGGTCGCCGTCCCCACCGACGGCGTCTACGCCCAGTACTACTCCCAGGCCATCAACAAGGACGCCCCGCACCCGGCCGCCGCCCGCCTGTGGATGGAGTTCCTCTACAGCGCCGAGGGCCAGAACCTCTGGCTCAAGGGCTACGCCCGGCCCGTGCTGCTCCCGGCCATGACCGCCGACGGCACAGCCGACAAGACCTTCGTCGCCAAGCTCCCGAAGGTCGAGGGCCCCCCGTCCTTCCCGGCCTCCGCCGAACTCGACAAGGCCAAGGCCACCCTCGCCGAGAAGTGGGACAAGGCCGTCTCCTGATGTCCTCCGCCTCCTCCACCCCGGGAAACACCGCGGAAAGCCCCACGGGAACCGCCGGCGGCACCCGCCGCCGGCGGCGCGGGCCCCGCCCCTGGCTCGCCGCCCTCCCGCTGATCGCCTTCACCGCCCTCTGCTTCGGGCTCCCGCTCGGCGCCCTCCTGTACGGGGCCGTGACCCGCACCGACCCGGCCACCGGCGCCACGACCGCGACCGGCGAGCACCTGGCCCGCTCCCTCCAGGGCCCCTACCTCGGCTCCCTGATCGGCAGCGTGCAGCTCTCCGCCCTCACCGCGCTCCTCGGCGCCGTCCTCGGCGTCCTCATCGCCCAGGCCGTCGTCACCTCCCGCTCCCGGGCCCTGCGCGGCGCGGTCCTCACCGCCTCCGGCGTCCTCGCCAACTTCGGCGGCGTCCCGCTCGCGTTCGCCTTCATCGCGACCCTCGGCATCTCCGGCGTCGTCACGCAGCTCGCCGACCTCACCTCCCTCGGCTGGAACCTGTACTCGTTCACCGGCCTCGCCGTCGTCTACCTGTACTTCCTGACCCCGCTGATGGTCCTGGTGATCACTCCCGCCCTGGACGGCCTGCGGCCCCAGTGGCGCGAGGCCGCGCGGAACGCGGGCGCCGACGGACGGCAGTACTGGCGCCACGTGGCCCTCCCGGTCCTCGCGCCCTCGCTGCTCGGCGGGTTCGTGCTGCTCTTCGGCAGCGCCTTCGCCGCCCACGCGACGGCCGCCGCGCTCGTCGGCGGCTCCGTCCCCCTGGTCACCCTGAAGATCGCCGACGCGCTCTCCGGGAACGTCCTGGTCGGCCAGGAGAACGTCGCCCTCGCCCTCGGCCTCGACATGGTCCTCGTCGCCGGACTCGTCATGGCCCTCTACCTCCCCCTCCAGCGCAGGAGCGCCCGATGGCTGCGATGACCCCCACCGCCCCGGAGACCGGGGCACGGGTGGCCCGGCCCGCCACTCCCGTACGGAGCCCCCGCCGGCGCCCCCGCGTGTGGCGCGGACTCGTCCTCGGCCTCGGCGGCGCGTACTTCCTGGTCCCGCTGATCGCCTCGTTCGTGTTCACGGTCCACACCCCCGGCCAGGGCGTCTCCTTCGCCGCGTACACCGAACTCCTGGGCGCCGAGGGCTTCCTGAGCAGCCTGCTGCTCTCCCTCGGGCTCGCGGCCGCCACCATCGCGCTGTCCCTGCTGCTCGCCGTGCCCGCCCTGGTGGCCGTCCGGCTCGGCGCGCCCCGGCTGCGCCCGGTGATCGAGGTGCTGTGCACGCTGCCGCTCGTGGTGCCGCCGATCGCCCTGGTCACCGGCATCACCACGGTCCTGCGCTGGGGCCCCGACCACCTTTCGCGGACCCCGCTCTACCAGACGTTCCTCGCCGTCCAGAACGAGGACTTCCCCGTCGTCCTGGTCCTCGCGTACACCGTCATGGCCCTGCCGTTCGTGTACCGCTCCCTCGACGCCGGGCTGCGCGCCGTCGACGTCCCGACCCTGGTCGAGGCCGCCCGGAACTGCGGGGCGGGCCGTACGTACGTGATGCTCCGCGTGATCCTGCCCAACCTGCGCCCCTCGCTCGCGGGGGCCGCCTTCCTCACCCTGGCCCTGGTCCTCGGCGAGTTCACCGTCGCCTCGCTCCTCGGCTTCCGGCCCTTCGCGGTCTGGATCGTCTCCATCTCCGGCGCCCAGGCCCGCATGTCGGTGGCCGTCTCCCTGCTCAGCCTGCTCGTCACCTGGGCCCTGCTGCTCGTCCTGTCCCGGGCGGGAACAGCGCCGACCAGCGCGCCCGGAGAGGCCCGCACCCCTCGCCGTACCTCCCGCCGTACCTCCTCCAAGGAGTCCTGACCGATCATGACCTCAGCAACAGCGGAACGGACGGGGACCGCCCCCGTCACCGGGGCCCGCGTCGAATTCCGCGGCCTGCGCCGTTCGTTCGGCGCCACCACCGCCCTCGACGGCCTCGACCTGACGGTGGAGCCGGGTGAACTCCTCGCCCTGCTCGGCCCGTCGGGCTGCGGCAAGACCACCGCCCTGCGCGTCCTCGCCGGCTTCGAGCGGCCCGACGCGGGCGAGGTCCTCGTGGACGGCGCCGACATCACCCACGTGCCGGCCCACCGCCGCGACGCCGGGATGGTCTTCCAGTCGTACAGCCTCTTCCCGCACCTCACCGCCCGCGACAACGTCGCCTTCGGCCTGCGCGTACGGAAGGCCGGGGCGGCCGAGCGGCGCGCCCGCGCCGCCGAACTCCTCGACCTGGTGGGCCTGCCGCAGCACGGCGACCGCTACCCGCACCAGATGTCGGGCGGCCAGCAGCAGCGCGTGGCCCTGGCCCGCGCCCTCGCCCTGCGCCCCCGCGTCCTGCTCCTGGACGAACCGCTCTCCGCGCTCGACGCCAAGGTCCGTCTCGGCCTCCGGGAGGAGATCCGGCGGCTCCAGCTCGACCTCGGCATCACCACGGTCTTCGTGACCCACGACCAGGAGGAGGCGCTGTCCATGGCGGACCGCGTCGCCGTCCTCAACGCCGGGCGCCTCGAACAGTGCGCGACTCCGGCCGAGTTGTACCGGCGCCCCGCGACCGCGTTCGTCGCCTCGTTCATCGGCACCATGAACCGGCTGCCGGGCCGCCTCGCGGACCCCGGGCTCGTGGAGGTCGCGGGCACCCGGCTGCCCGTCGACGGCGAGGCGCCGAAGGGCCCCGGGGTGGACGTGCTCGTGCGCCCCGAGAACCTCACCGTGGCCGAGGACCCCGACGGCGACGTGACGGTGGTCTCCACCTCCTTCCTCGGCCCGGTCACCCGCGTCCACCTCGACCATGCGGGTACGCCCGTCAAGGCCGACCTGCCGTCGCGGGACGCCGGGGCGCTCGCCCCGGGCGTGCGCGTCGCCCTCGGCGTCGTCCACCACCCCGCCCTCGTCGTGGCGAGGAGCACGGGATGAGCGAACTCGCCGCCGTCCTCCTCGACATGGACGGCACCCTCGTGGACACCGAGACCCTCTGGTGGGACGCCGCCGAGGAGGTCGCCGCCCGGCTCGGCCACCGCCTGACGGCCGCCGACGCCCCCGAGGTCGTCGGCCGCGCCGTCGAGGACACCGCCGCCCACCTCGTACGGGCCACGGGCATGGCGGGCACGGCCGGGGTCGCCTCCGCGCTCACCACCGCGTTCCGCCGGCGCGTCGACGCGGGCGCCCCGCTGCGCCCGGGAGCGGGACGGCTGCTCGCCGAACTGGAGCGCGAGGGCGTGCCGTTCGCCCTGGTCAGCGCCTCGCCCCGGTCGGTGGTCGACGCGGTGACCGGCGGCGCGCTCGCCCGCGTCCCGTTCGCCTTCACCCTCTCGGCCGACGACACCGCCCGTACGAAGCCGCACCCCGACCCGTACCGAACGGCCGCCCGGCGCCTGGGAGTTCCGGTGGAGGCCTGCGTCGCGGTCGAGGACTCGCCGGACGGAACCGCCTCGGCCGACGCGGCGGGCTGCGTCGTCCTGGTCGTCCCCTCGCTGCTCCCGGTGGAGCCGGGGCCGGGGCGGGTCTTCGCCGAGAGCCTGGAGGAGGTCTCCCTCGCCACCCTGCGCGGCCACGCCCGGCACGGCCGCTCCCCGGCCGTCAGCCCGCCCAGCGTCCCGACATGAACGTGATCGCCAGGACGGTGCTCAGTGGCGCGACCAGGCACAGGTAGGCGATCGCGACCCACCGCCGGCGCACGCTCCAGACGGCGAGGCCGACCCACAGCGGCCACCACAGGAGGGTGCTGCGGGCCACGGACATGTACCAGTACGAGGTGCCGAGCGCCCACAGCGTCAGCGCGAGGTACACGGCCTCCGGCCAGCGCCGCCGCACGAGGAGGACGCCGAGCAGCAGCAGGCCGAGCACCATGGCGAGCAGGTCCGCCTGGAACTGGGCGGCGTAGCCGGTGGCCTGGGTGCGGTCGAAGGCCTCGTGCCAGGTCTGCGACCAGGCCTCCCAGGGGGCGCGGAAGTGCCGGTACCAGCCGCGTTCCTGCGCGTGCTTCCACGCCATGGGGTCGCCGGTCCGCCCGTACAGGTACCAGAAGTAGAGGAGCGCGGGCAGCCCGGGAAGGACGAGCCAGGCGGCGTCGCGCTTCCGGCTCGTCCCTTCGTCCCGCCGCGTCGGCGGGGTCGTCGGGGTCGTCAGGAAGAGGACGACGAGCGCGGCGGCGAGGAACAGTCCGCTGATGCGGACGGTGGTGGCGCCGGCGGCGAGCACCGAGGCGAGGAGCCACCGCTGCCGCCGGGCCGCGAGCCAGGCGGGCAGGGCGAGGGCGAGGAAGAGCGCCTCGCTGTACCCGGCGGCCAGGAAGACCGCGCAGGGCGACACCAGGAGGAACAGGGCGGCGCGGCGGCCCGCGCGGGAGCCGGGCAGGTGCAGCTCGGCGATCCGGGCGAGGGCCACGGCGGCGACGGCCCCGGCGACGAGGGAGACGAGCAGCCCGGCGACGGTCCAGTGCGGTATGAGGACGTGCACGGCGCGCAGGACCAGGGGGAGGCCGGGGAAGAACGCCTCCCGGTTGTCCCCCTCGCCCGGCCCCTCGGGGAAGTAGCCGTCCCTGGCGATGTTGAGGAAGTGCCCCCAGTCCCAGTGCTCGAAGGGCGCGAGGACCGGCGCGGGCACCCGGGCGTCACCGGACGCCGGGAACAGCCAGCGGGTGCAGTACGCGGTCGTCCACACGGCCACCCGCGTCAGCAGGTACAGCCACAGGACCTCGCGGTCGGCGGGGCGGAGGCGGGGCGTCGGAGGCGGGGCCGCCACGGGCGCCGGGCGCACGGGGGAGTCCGCCCGTACGGGGGTGTGCCCGGGGGAGGGGGGTGCCGAGATCGGCATGGATGAGGTCTCTCCGTGAGGAAATGGGTACGCACGGTCACGCCCGTGGGGCGACACGGGCGGGTACGGGGGTACGGGGAAGGGCGGGGCGGCCCGGTCGGTGCGGGCCGCCCCGGGAGCGCGGACGCGGCCGGCCGTCGGGTCTCGGCCGGTCTCTCGATCTCGGCCGGGCCCGTCCGGTCTCGCCAGGGCCTGTCCGGGCCCGTCCGGAAAGGGGGAGGGGGGGCGGGTCAGTCCTGCGGAGGCGTTGTCGTCGCCGTCGCCGTCGGCGGTGTCGTCCGGCCGGAAGTCGTCGGCGGGTAGGTCCGCCGGCCCTCCGTGGTCGTCGTGCTGTCGGGGGTCGGCGGAGCGGTGCTCGCCGTCTCCTGCGGCAGGAGGTCGGAGGGGCTGGTCGCGGGCAGGGCCGGACCGGCGGGCCCGGGGGCGAGGGAGACGGCCGTCGCCAGGCCGAGGAGGGCGACGACGCCCGCCGTGGCCGTGCCGAGGGCCAGCCGACGCCGGTGGGCCCGCCTGCCCCGTTCGACGACCCGGGCGACCGGGAGCGTCGCGGCCTCCCGGCTGCCGTGCTCGGCGGCGGCCCGGAACAGGGCCCTCAGAGAGGGGTCGGAGTGCTCGTTCACCGGGATCCGGCCTCCTGCTCGGTGTCCTTGAGCCGGTCGGCGAGGGCGGCGCGCCCCCGGCCGAGGTGGGTCTTGACGGTGCTGGCGGACAGCCCGGTCTCGCCCGCGATCTGCTCGACGGTGAGGTCGCACAGGTAGTGCAGGGTGACCGTGCGCCGCTGCTGGGCCGGCAGGGTGCGCAGGGCGTCGACCAGGACCACGTGCTCCGGCCCGGGCCCGGCCGCGTGGGACGGGGTCGCCCGCCGGCTCCAGGCGTCGGCCGTACGCCTCCGGAAACGCCACCGGCTCACGGCGAGGCGCCAGGCGACCGTACGGATCCACGCCTCCGGTCCGCTGTCGCGGTCCAGCCGGCGCCGCCGGCTCCAGGCCTTGACGAACGCTTCCTGGACCACGTCTTCAGCCTCCTGCAGATCGCCGAGCATGACGTAGAGCTGCCCGGTGAGCCGCCCGACCGACTGGACGTAGAACGCTTCGAACTCTTCGACGGTCAACGGCAACTCCCGGGTCTCTCGCTTCACCGGGCATACGCCCGGCGCGGCCCCGACGGTCTACACGGTTTCCGAAGAAGGCGCGTGAGCCCGGTCACACCGCGGATCCGCGCGGTCGTCCGCCGAGCGTCGACCCTAAGGCCTGAGGGGTGTCCTGTCGCTCGGGCCTTGGGGGAGGCGTCCCGTACGGGGTGCTCGCTCGGGATCGACACGCGGTCGAAGGCGTCGACGGCGATCACCACCCGGAGCACGGCGGAGACCTCGTCGTCGGCGAGGGCCCGGCGCGTTCGCCGCTCGGGGTCCTCGGGGGCCCCGCCCTGTCCTGGAATCCGTGGGGAACGGGGAAGGTGAAGCGGATGAACTGGTTCTGGGCGGTTCTCATGCTCTTCTGGACCGGCGGCTTCGCGTGGGCGGCGGACAACGTCCGCACCGCCCTGAAGCACCGGCACGAGCGCAAGACGGAGCTGCTGGAGGCCGCCAGGCAGGAACGGCTGGCGATCGAGGCGGCGCACAGGTCGCCGGAGCCCGTGTGCGGATGCACGCACCACCTCGCCAAGCACGACAGGCAGGGCCGGTGCCACGAACGCGTCGAGGTGCCGACCGCCTGGGACGAGAACAAGAAGCCCCTGCGCTACGAGGCCGGGCGGTGCAACTGCCAGCAGTACGTGGGGCCGCAGCCCCTCTCCCGGGTGTTCGCGGAAGAGCTGACGGACCGGGCCTGACCGGATCCGGGCGTACGAGCCCCCGCCCTCAGGGGCTCGCGGGGTCGAAGCCGTGGCGCGGGCTCGCGGACCCACCGGATTCCCGTCGGTAGACGTAGACGGCGGCCGCTCGCACATCGCTGCCGGAGGCCTCGACCCGGCACGGCACGGTCACCTGGATCACGTCGGGGGACCCCCGCACCTCTATGCGTACGCCGTCGGCCGGACCGCCGACGAGAAGGGCGGACCCGTACGCGTGCTCGTCCTCGTTCCTGGGCGTGGTGGCACCTCGAAGGCCGTACGAGACGTCTCCCGCTCCCGTACGGGAGCGGGAGGGCACCGGACCGCGGCGGCCACCCCCGAGCGGCGTGGGGGTGCCGGGCGGAACGGGCGGGAACCACTCGGCGGCGGCAGGACTACTCGGCGGTGGCGGGCGCGGCGAGCGCCTGCGCCCAGCGCGCGTACTTCAGCTCCGCGAGGTCGGCGACCGTCTCGACCCCGAAGGCCTCCCGCAGCAGTTCGCCGTCCCCGTCGGACACGCCCTTGAGCGCGGCGACCGGGGCCGCGAGGATCTCGGGCAGGCTCTTGTCCGCCCACGCCTTGTCCAGCACCTCGTCCAGGTCGATCGAAGCCATGACACCCTCCCGAGGGGAACGAATGAGCACGGTGAAGGACCCGCCCGCCGACACGCGGACGCCCCGCCGCTCCCGTCGCCCCGTCGCGCCGGTCGCCCCCCGGCCCTCGATGCCCGTTCGCCTTTCCTCTACAGTTGAGTAGAGGCCTGTGTGCTTCCACGATCGTCCCCCCGGAGTGAGAAGGAGCGAGCGACCCGCGATGGGTGAGCCTCCTGGTACGCGCCGTGCTCCCACCTGCCCGGACGAGTCGTGCCGGGAAGGGGCGCGCGATGACCGAGGTGCCCTCGTCGCTTCCGGCGCCGGGCTCCGCCCCGGCGTGCGCGCTGCCGACGGCCGCCTCGCCGCCGTCACCGGCGCGACGGGCGACGTCGTCCCGGGCCACGTGACGACGAAGGACGTCCCGGGGGAGCCGGTCGGCCCCGCCGCCGTGTGATCCCGCGCCCTCGTCACGTACCCGCAGATACTCGGGTTCCGATCACCGTCCCCAGAAGGAGCACCTTCTTGTCCGCCAGAACGACCCGCCCCCACGTGCCCGGGGGCGGTGGCCGATGAACGCCGCTCTCGGCCTGCTGGCCGTCCTCGTGCTGACGGCCGGCACCGGCTACTTCGTCGCTCAGGAGTTCGCCTACGTCGCCGCCGACCGCCTCGCGCTCGCCCGGGAGGCCGAAGCGGGCGACGAGCGGGCGGCCCGCGCGCTGAAGGTCCTCGAACGCCTCTCGTTCATGCTGTCGGGCGCACAGCTCGGCATCACCGTCACCGGCCTGGTCGTCGGCTTCCTCGCCGAACCGTCCGTCTCCGCCCTCCTCAGGCCCCTTCTGGAGGGCACGGGCCTGTCCAGTGGCGCGGTCTCCGCGATCTCCGTCGTCCTCGCCTTCGCCCTGGCCACCGTCCTGCAGATGGTCCTGGGCGAACTCGCTCCCAAGAACCTGGCACTGGCGGTGCCCGAGCGGCTGGCCAAGTCGCTGGCCCCCTCCACCCTCCTCTACCTGAAGATCGTCGGCCCGGTCGTCCGCGTCTTCGACGGCGCCGCCAACAAGCTGCTGCGCAAGGTCGGCATCGAGCCGGTCGAGGAGCTGCACCACGGCGCGACGCTGGAGGAGCTGAGCCATCTGATCGGCGAGTCCCACGAGCAGGGCGAGCTGCCATCCGCCACCGCCGAGCTGCTCGACCACGCCCTGGAGTTCTCCGAGCGCACCATGGCCGAGGTCATGGTGCCGCGCGCCGACGCCGTCTTCGTACGCAAGGACGCCACCCTCGCAGAAGCCGTGGAGCTGATCGCCCGGCACGGCCACTCCAACTACCCGGTCCTCGGCGACCACCCCGACGACGTCACCGGCGTCCTCGGCGTGAACGAACTGATGCGCCTGCCGGGGATCGCCTTCGACACCACCACCGCGGGCGAGGCCGCCCGCCGCCCGCTCCTGCTGCCCGACACGCTGCCGCTGCCGAGGGCCGTGGCGCAGATGCGCGAGCGCGACGACGAGTTCGCCGTCGTCCTCGACGAACACGGCGGCGTCGCCGGCGTCGTGACCTACGAGGACATCGCCGAAGAACTCGTCGGCGACATCGCCGACGAGAACGACAGGATCGTCGCCGTCGCCGCCCGGGACGGCGAGGGGTGGCGGGTGGACGCGGGCCGGCGCCTCGACGAGATCGAGCAGGCCACCGGCATCGCCCTGCCCGAGGAGGACGACTACGACACCGTGGCCGGCCTGATCATCGACCGTCTCGGCCGCTTCCCGACCATCGGGGACCGGCTCACCGTGGACGACGTGCGGATCGAGGTCCTCGGCCTCGACCGCCACGTCCCCGAGCGCGTCCGCATCGAGAAGGTCCGCGCCGAGCAGGCCGAGGAGGCCCGGGCATGAGCTTCCCCATGGCACTCTTCGTCACCGTCCTGCTGCTGATCGGCAGCGGATTCTTCGTCGCCGCCGAGTTCGCCCTCGTCGCGGCCAAGCGCCACCGCATCGAGAAGGCCGTCGCCGAGGGGCGGCGCGGCGCCAAGGCGGCGCTCGCCGGTATGCGCGAACTGTCCCTGATGCTCGCCGGAGCCCAGCTCGGCATCACCCTGTGCACCCTCGGCCTCGGCGCGATCTCCAAGCCGGCCGTCTCCCACGAACTCGACCCCCTGCTGGTCGGGCTGGGCCTGCCCGCGGGCCTCAGCTACGGGATCTCCTTCGCCGTGGCCATGATCGTCGTGGTCTTCCTCCACATGGTCGTCGGCGAGATGGCCCCCAAGTCCTGGGCCATCGCCCGCCCGGAGCGCTCGGCCATGCTCCTCACCCCGCTCTTCAGGGCCCTGGTCAAGACCGTGCGCCCGCTGATCTGGCTCCTGAACAAGGTCAGCAACGCGCTCGTGCGCCTGTGCCGCGTCCAGCCCCGCGACGAACTGGCCGCCGTCCACAACCGCGAACAGCTCACCCACCTCGTCGTGGAGTCCGAACGGCTGGGACTGATCAACAAGACCGACTCCCAGCTCATCACCCGCTCGCTGACCGAGCCCCAGACGCCGGTGGCGAGCCTGCAGACCCCGACCGCCGACATCGTCACGGTCCCGGCCGGCGCCGGCCTCGACGCCCTCCTGGCCCGGGCCTCCGAAGCGGGCCGCTCGCGCCTCCTGGTCCGCGACGGCGACCGGTTCCTCGGCTCGGTCCACGCCCGCGACGCCCTGGTCGCCCGCACCCGAGGCCGGGACCTCACCGCCCGCGACCTCGCCCGCCCCGTACCCGAACTGACCACCGCCACCACGGTCTCCGAGGCCGTCGAGCAACTGCGCCGCCGCCGCTCCTCCCTCGCCGTCGTGCGCGACGACGAGGGGACCCTCACCGGGCTGGTCAGCCTCGACGACCTGCTGGTCCGGCTGATGGGCCCGCAGACGACCTGAGGTCCCGGGGGAGCCGGACCCCCGGCCCGTCGTCCGGCCGCGTCGCGGTGGCGGATCCGGTGAGATCACCCGAACGGGGCGTTCCCTTCGGCTGGTGAGGTCGTTGGGGAGTCTGGAATTCCGAAACCGATCACAACCGAAACCGATCACGACCGACCGTTGCTCGCCCGAGCCACCGCGATTCCCTTCGCAGGAACGTATCTGCGACTCCGCTTCGGGGTGGCTCACCGGCTGGGTTCCACACCTCGGCGTGGCGTCCCGCCGACGAGACGCCGCCGGTCGCACCGCAGGAGTGATTCCGGCGGCCCCGTCAGGCCGCGTCCGCGCGCGCGGCGATCGCGTCGAGGAGCAGCCCGAGGGTCGTCTCGAACCGGTCGTCGTCGTCGGCCTCGGCCAAGTAGGGGGCGACGGCGGCCAGATGGGGGTGGAGCGCCGGCGGGACGGCGAGGTACTCCCGGCGCCAGGCCATCCTGTCGCCCTCTCTGGAGCGGCCGTCGAGCGCGGCCGTGGCCGCCTCGTACGAGGAGAGCGCGAGGGCCGTGTCGACCAGGGAACGGTAGTAGCGGGCCGCGTCCCGCTCGTCGAAGCCCGCCGCGCGGAGCGCGCCGACGACCACGTCCGCGCCGCGGAACTCCGCGGCGCGCCGGGACACCCGGGTGGTGGAGAGGAGGGCGACCTGGGGGTGGGCGAGGCAGGCCGCGCGCATCCGTCGCGCCAGCGTCTCCAGCGTCCGCCGCCAGTCGTCCGCCGGCGCGAAGCCGTCGAGGGCCTCTTCGACCAGCCGGTCCGCGAGGCCGAGCAGGATCTCGTCCTTGCCGGAGAAGTGCCGGAGCACCGCGGTGTGGTTCGCGCCCAGCTCGGCGCCGAGACGGCGGAGCGTCAACGCGTCGGGGCCCTCGCGCTCCACCAGGGCGAGGGCGGTGTCCAGGATCCGCTTCTGGTTCAGGGCGGTGGTGGGCGGACGGCCACGGCGGGCTTTCCCCGGAGGCGCGTCCCGCCCTGTGGACTCCGTCATGGCCGCCATCCTACCGGCCGCCACCAGGGCTTCTCCGGTCCGTTCAGCCGTCCTGGGCCAGCCGGGCCGTGAGCGCGGTGAGCGCGGCCACCGTCTCGGCGTCCCGCTCCGGATCGTCGGCCGTCGGCCAGGCGCTGGTCTTCACCACCACCACGTCCGCGACGGGATCGACCCAGAGGAACTGCCCGTGGATGCCCAGGCCGGTGAAGGCCCGGTGCTCCCCGCCCAGCGTCCACCACTGGTTCGCGTACCCGTAGTGGGCGGGCAGGCCGCCGCCGAGGGCCCCGACCTCCAGGTGCGGCAGCCCCGCCCCCCGGCTGCGCTCGGCCCACGCCGCCGGTACGACCCGCCGTCCGTCCCAGATCCCGCCGTGCGCCATCAGCACCCCGAGCCGTGCCAGGTCCCGGACCGTCGCGTTGAACGAGCCGCCGCCGAGCGCCGTGCGCGGACGTCCCCGGGTCAGGAAGTAGTACGCGTCGCTCTCCGCCCCGACCGGCTCCCACAGGCGCCGAGCCGCGTAGCGGGCCAGCGGCGTGCCCGTCGCCGCCTCCAGGACCTGGCCCAGCACCTGGGTGTCCAGGGTGGAGTAGTTGAACGCGGTCCCGGGCTCGGCGGCGCGCGGCAGCGAGCGCAGGACGTCCAGGACCGACCCGCCCCCGGTCACCGCCCGTTCGAAGCGGCCGATCGGCGCGTCGGGGTCGGTGTAGTCCTCGACGCCGCCGGCGCCGCTGCACATGTCGAGGAGGTGTCCGACCGTCGCCCCGTCGTAGGCGGAGCCCGCCAGCTCGGGGAGGTGGGAGACCGCCTGGTCGTCCAGGGAGAGGGCGCCCTCCTCCAGGGCGATGCCCACCAGCATCGACGTCACCGACTTCGTCAGGGAGAACAGCTGGAACCGCGCACCGGGCGAGGCGAAGCGGCCGGGGTAGCTCTCGTGGACCAGGACGCCCCGGTGGACCACGGCGAACCCGGTCGTGTGGGTGCGGCGGTGGAGGTCCTCCAGGGTGCGCCGCCGCCCGTCGAACTCGTAGGAGCACTCCAGGGTCCGTACGCGCCGGACGAACGGCCTCGGCCGCGGGGAACGGGGCACGGTGTCCGTGGGCATCAGGGCCGACATGTGTGTGAACGTCCACTCGTTGACCGGCCGCCCGGTGGCCACCACCCCCTGGTTGCGCCAGAGCCACACCGCCCCCGCGGCCAGACCCGCCCCTGCGACCGCCGCGCCCCCGAGCCCTCGCGCGTTGAGCATCATGCCGTCCTCCACTCTCGCCCCATCATTTCGAACCAATGGTGACACCGATGGTGACGAAAGGGCGAGGAGGGGTCGTGTCGGTGGCCGGTGGCAGGATCGGGGGATGCTGATCGAGGGATACGACGACGGCCCGTTGACGGCGGGCGAACCGCTCCTCGACCGTCCGGGCTTCTGGTCGAACCACCTTCTGGTGCTGTGCGGCTACGGTGACCGCGCCGAGCGGCCGGATCCGGAGTGGTTCGGCGACGACGGCGCCGATGCCGATGCCCTGTCCGAGGTCCTCTTCGATCCCGGGCACTGGCCGGTGTTCCGGGTGCCCGCCGGGACCGGCCCCGGAGCCGTGGTGGTCTACCGCAACCTGGCCGGCGATTACGGCACCGACTACCTCCTCACCGGCCCGGACGGGAGCGGCACCCGGCGGATCGCCCGCTGGGACGCGGACTTCACGGGCGCCGGGCTGACGTGGCGCGAACTGACCGGCATCGCCGACGGCCACCTCTCCACGACCGAACCGACCGAAGAGGCCGAATCGCCCGAACCGGCCGAAGGCGTTCGGGACACCGCGTCCCGCCTCCTCCTGCTCCTCCCCCTCCTCACCGACCCGGAAGTACCGGAAGAGGCCTCGGCACGGGTCGCCACCGCCCTGACCGAGGTCGGCGCGCCCGCGTACACCGCCTCCGCCACGGCGGACCACCTGCTCGCCCACCTCGAGAGAAGATCCCGACACGACCCCGCGTGGGCGTCCCCGCTCAGCGGAGGCCGGGAATGAGCACGGGCCACCCGTCACGCACCGGCCCGCCCCCACCACCCCGGACGCCGTACGCCCCTCACCCCAGCCAGGCTCCGTCGCGCATGACGACCCTCCCGCGCAGTTCCGGCTCGCCCCGCCACGCGCGCACGGTCCCGGGGACCACGCGTACGTACAGGAAGGAACCCTCTTCCGCGCGCGGATCCCAGCCGAACTTGCCGGTGAACGCCCGTGCCGCGTCCGCGGGCACCTCCCGGTCCGGGAAGCACTCCGCCACGCCCTGCAGCAGCACCACGTCGGAGGTGTCCGGCAGTGCCAGGCGCACGCGGGGCTCCGCCCGGACGTTCCGCGCGGTCGCGGAAGCGGCGCCGGTGCACATCCACACCGCCCGCCCGTCCCACAGGAACCACAGCGGCACCTGGTGCGGCCCGTGGTCGGGGTGGGCCGTCGACACCCAGATGTCCCGCTCGGCGCCGAGCCGCTCCAGAGTGTCGCGTACGCGCTCCGCCGTCGGACGGCGGACGATTCCCGTGGTCTCCATGATCACCGACCCTAGCCGCGCGAACCCGAAGCGCGCCCGGGGCGCCGGGCCCGCTCCCCGTGACCGAGAGACACCCGCCTCTCGTCCCGGAGCGCCCGCCCCCGCCCCCGGCCGCCCCCAGGAATAGCCCCGGTCCCCACCGGAGTTGCCACGATCATGACGACCGATACGCCGCGGCCCGAGGTGCTGCGCTACACCGCCTTCTCCAGCGCCCCAGACGGCGGAAACCCCGCCGGTGTCGTTCTGGACGCCACCGGCCTGGACGACGAGGCCATGCTGGCCGTCGCGGCCGGCCTCGGATACTCGGAGACCGCCTTCCTGACCGCGCCCCCGGAGGGCCTCGGCGGCCGGGAGGAACGGGCTTACACCATCCGTTACTTCAGCCCCAGGGCCGAGGTGCCGTTCTGCGGGCACGCCACCGTCGCGACCGCCGTCGCGCTCGCCGAGCGCACGGGCCCCGGGAAGCTGGTCTTCGAGACCCCCGCCGGCACCGTGCCGGTGGAGGTGGTCCGGGAGGGCGGGACGCTCCGGGCCACGCTCACCAGCGTCGAGCCGCACGTCGAGGAGATCGCCGGCGCCGACCTCGCGGAGGCGCTCGCCGCGCTCGGCTGGCCGGCCGCCGACCTCGACCCGGTCTTCCCGCCCCGTATCGCCTTCGCCGGCGCCCGCCACCTCGTCCTGGGGGCCGCCACGCGCGCCCGTCTCGCGGACCTCGCCTACGACTTCGCGCGTCTCGAAGCCCTGATGCGGCGCCTGGATCTGACCACGGTCCAGCTGGTGTGGCGGGAGTCGGCCACCGTCTTCCACGTCCGCGACCCGTTCCCCGTCGGCGGCGTCGTCGAGGACCCCGCGACCGGCGCCGCGGCCGCCGCGTTCGGCGCCTACGCCCGTGAACTCGGCCTGGTCCCCGAGGACGCCGTCCTCACCCTGCGCCAGGGCGAGGACATGGGCCGCCCCGGCGAGCTCACGGTGACGCTGCGCGCGGGCGACCCGCGCGTCCGGGTCGGCGGCGAGGGAGCCCGTATCGGCTGAGGCGTCGAAGGCGACCGCCGCGCGGCACCCGGCGGTCGCCGTTCCCGCACGCGCGCGGTCCTGTGGGGCATGTGAGCCGGTCCGTCAAGTGTTGCGTGTACCTCACCGGCGGGTGCTGTTCAAGGAGAGGTCCCGGCGTCAAGCTGAGCGGCGTGCTCCGGATCATCGCGGGCGCACTTCTGATCGAGTCCGAACACGCCGTCGACGGCCAGAGCAGCGAACGGAGATCACTCGTGATTGTCGGAGTCCTCAAGGAAGCGCGGGCAGGTGAGAGTCGCGTTTCGGCCACGCCGGCCACGGTCGAACAGATCCGCAAACTGGGGTACGAGGTCGTGGTCGACCCGGGCGCGGGCGTCGCGGCCGGCTTCACCGACGGCGCCTACGAGGCCGCCGGCGCGACCGTCGGCGAGGCGGTGGCGGCGGACGTGGTGCTGGGGGTCAACGCCCCGGACCCCTCCCAGCTGGACCGGGTCCGGCCGGAGGCGACGGTGATCGCCCTGTTCTCCCCGGCCTTCGACCCGGCGATGGTCGAGGACCTGGGCCGCCGCCCCTTCACCGCCCTCTCGATGGATGCCGTGCCGCGCATCAGCCGCGCCCAGTCGATGGACGTGCTGTCCTCGATGGCGAACATCGCCGGCTACCGGGCCGTCATCGAGGCGGCGCACGAGTTCGGCCGGTTCTTCACCGGCCAGGTGACGGCCGCGGGCAAGGTGCCGCCCGCGAAGGTGCTCGTCGCGGGCGCCGGCGTCGCCGGCCTGGCCGCGATCGGGGCCTCGGGCTCGCTCGGCGCGATCGTCCGCGCCACCGACCCCCGGCCGGAGGTGGCCGACCAGGTCCGCTCGCTCGGCGGCGAGTACCTGTCGATCGAGTCCCCCGAGGCCGAGGTCTCCAAGACCGGCTACGCCAAGGAGATGGGCGACGACTACAAGGCGCGCGAGGCCGAGCTCTACGCGGCCCAGTGCCGCGAGTCCGACATCGTCATCACCACCGCCCTGATCCCCGGCCGCCCCGCGCCGAAGCTGATCACCGCCGAGATGGTGGCGAGCATGAAGCCGGGCTCGGTGATCGTCGACATGGCGGCCGCCAACGGCGGCAACGTCGAGGGCACCGTGAAGGGCGGGAAGACCGTCACGGAGAACGGCGTGACGATCATCGGCTACACCGACCTCGCGGGCCGACTCCCGGCGCAGGCCTCGCAGTTGTACGGCACCAACCTGGTGAACCTGCTGAAGCTGATGACCCCGGACAAGGACGCCCGCCTCGTCCTCGACTGGGAGGACCCGGTCCAGCGCTCCATCACCGTCGTACGCGAGGGGGAGACGGCCTGGCCGCCCCCGCCGGTCCAGGTGTCGGCGGCCCCGGCCCCCGCGCCCGCGGCGGCCCCCGCGCCCGCGCCGAAGAAGGCGCCGATGACGGCGGGGCAGAGGTTCGGCGGGGTGGCCCTCGGCGCCCTGGCGCTCTTCCTCCTCGCCGCGTTCGCCCCGGCGGCGCTGCTGCCCCACGTCACGGTCTTCGTCCTCGCGATCGTGATCGGCTACTACGTCATCGGCCACGTCCACCACGCGCTGCACACCCCGCTGATGTCGGTGACGAACGCGATCTCCGGGATCATCGTCGTCGGCGCGCTCCTGCAGATCGGCCACACCAGCACGGCGGTCACGGTGCTGTCGTCCGTGGCGATCCTCCTGGCCAGTATCAATGTCTTCGGCGGCTTCGCGGTGACGCGTCGCATGCTCGCCATGTTCAACCGGAGCTGACATGTCTGCGACCATTGCCGCCCAGGCGGCCTACCTCGTTGCCGCGCTGCTGTTCATCCTCGCGCTGGCAGGACTCTCCAAGCACGAGACCGCGCGGCTCGGCAACGCCTTCGGCATGCTCGGCATGGGCGTCGCGCTCGTCGCGACGGTCGTGCTCGCGGTGGACGGCGACGTCAGCACCGCCGGCCTCGGCCTGATGGGCGTCGCGATGCTGGTCGGCGCCCTGATCGGCCTCCAGCGGGCTCGCGGCGTCGAGATGACCGGCATGCCCGAACTCATCGCGCTGCTGCACTCCTTCGTCGGTCTGGCCGCCGTCCTGGTCAGCTGGAACGGCTTCCTGAACGTCGAGTACGACCCGAACGGCCACGAGGCCAAGGCCCTGGACGCCCTCGGCACCCTGGGCATCCACCACGCCGAGGTGTTCATCGGCCTGTTCATCGGTGCGGTGACCTTCACCGGCTCGATCGTGGCGTATCTGAAGCTCGCCGCGAAGATGGACTCCAAGCCGCTGGTGCTGCCGGGCAAGAACGCCCTGAACCTCGGCTCGCTCGCCCTGTTCGTCGCCCTGACGGTGTGGTTCGTCGTCACGCCGGAGCTGTGGCTGCTCATCGCCGTGACGGTCCTGGCGCTCGCCCTCGGCTGGCACCTGGTGGCCTCGATCGGCGGCGGCGACATGCCGGTCGTGGTCTCGATGCTCAACAGCTACTCCGGCTGGGCCGCGGCCGCCTCGGGCTTCCTCCTCGGCAACGACCTGCTGATCATCACCGGCGCGCTCGTCGGCTCGTCCGGCGCCTACCTGTCGTACATCATGTGCAAGGCGATGAACCGCTCCTTCTTCTCGGTCATCGCCGGCGGCTTCGGCATCGAGGCGCCGTCGGGCTCGGACGTCGACTACGGCGAGCACACCGAGATCACCGCCGAGAGCGCCGCCGAACTGCTCGGCTCGGCCCGCTCCGTGGTCATCACGCCCGGGTACGGCATGGCCGTCGCCCAGGCCCAGTACCCGGTCGCGGAGCTCACCTCGAAGCTGCGCGCCAAGGGCGTCGACGTGCGGTTCGGCATCCACCCGGTCGCCGGCCGGCTGCCCGGCCACATGAACGTGCTGCTCGCCGAGGCCAAGGTGCCGTACGACATCGTCCTCGAAATGGACGAGATCAACGAGGACTTCGCCGAGACCGACGTCGTCCTGGTGATCGGCGCCAACGACACGGTCAACCCGGCCGGCGCCGAGGACCCCAGCAGCCCGATCGCGGGCATGCCGGTCCTCACCGTCTGGGAGGCCGGGAAGGTCATCGTGTTCAAGCGCTCGATGGCCTCCGGGTACGCGGGCGTGCAGAACCCGCTCTTCTTCAAGGAGAACACCTCGATGCTCTTCGGCGACGCGAAGGCCCGGGTCGAGGACATCGTCGGCGCCCTCTGAGGCACGACGGGGAGCGGGGCCTTTCGGCTTCGGCGCGGGCGTTCCGCTCCGCGCCGGAGCCGGGAGGCCCCCGAGTCCCACCGCACCGCCCCCGGACTACTGTCACGGGCATGGTCGAACACGATGCCCCCGGAGCCACCCGCGCGGCCTACGACGCCGTCGCCGCCACCTACGAGGAGCTGTTCCGCGACAGCCTGCGGGACAGCCCCCTGGACCGCGCGATGCTCGGCGTCTTCGCCGAGGCCGTACGCGCGGACGGGGCCGGCCGGGTCGCGGACCTGGGCTGCGGACCCGGCCACGTCACCGCCCACCTGGACGGGCTCGGACTGTCGGCGTTCGGCGTCGACGCCTCTCCCGCGATGATCGAACTGGCCCGGCGGGCCCACCCGCACCTGCGGTTCGACGTGGGCTCGATGGCCGCCCTCGACATCGCCGACGGCGCGCTGGACGGCGTGCTCTCGCGCTGGTCCGTCATCCACCTCCCGCCGGGCGAACTCCCCTCCGTCCTGGCGGAGTTCCACCGCGTCCTGGCGCCCGGCGGCCACCTCCTGATCGCCTTCTCGGGGAGCGAGGGCCCGGCGCACCCGACGCAGGTCTTCGACCACACGGTCGCGCCGGCCTACCGCTGGTGGCCCGACCACCTCGCCGCGACGCTCCGCGAGTCCGGCCTCGCGGAGACGGCCCGGATGGTCCGCGAGCCGCAGCCCGCCGACCGGCGACAGTTCCAGGAGATCCATCTGCTGGCCCGCAAGGCCTGAGCGGGAGGCGCGCGGCCGGGTGCGGTGCCGGCACGGTCGCCGGTCCGTCCGCCGCCCGCGTCGAAGCCGTACCCGGTCCGCCGGGGGAGATCCGGTCGACCGGCGCGATTCCGGGCAGACGACGGGCGTACCGGGCCCCGCCCGGACCGTCGTCGACACCAGGAACGGACAGCCCCATGGACCTCCTCGACCGCATCGCCTTCCGTACGGCACGGGCCGCCGCCCGCCGTCGCGGGGACCGGCCGGCCCTGCACCCCCGCGGGACGTTCCTCGCGGGACGCCTCGCCGTGCCAGGACACCGGGACCCCTGGGGGGTGCCGTGGCTCGACGCGCCCGGCTCCCACGCGGTGACGGCCCGCTGGTCCCGGGGCGCCGGGCTGCCGCACCCGCTGCCGGACGGACTGGGCCTCGCGCTGCGGGTGGAGGACGCCGGCGGGCCGGGGCGCCCCCTGGACCTGCTCCTCACGACCGGCGGCCGCGGCCGGTGGACCCGCCACGTACCGCTTCCCCGCACGTCCGCCACGGCCGGTCCGTACTCCAGCCTCCTGTCGTACGTCGTCGGCGGACGGCGGGGGGTGGTGGCCGCGTTCCCGGCACCCGGATCCCCGCGCATCCCCGCCGACCCCGCGACGGTGGGGGCCGCCGTCGCCGGGCGGCCCGTGGTGTTCCGGCTCTGCTTCGGAGCGAGTGGAGCGGACGGAGCGGGCGTGGCCTGGCGGCCCCTGGCCCTGCTCACCCTCCACGGGGAGGCGCCCACGACCTCTCCGGACGGCGGCGCGTTCGATCCCTATCTCAATTTCCTGCCCGGCTTCCGCCCCGTCGACCGCCTCCGGTCGCTGCGCCTCGCCGCGTACGCGGGATCACGGGAAGGGCGGCACGCGGCGCCGCCTTCCTGAAGGGTCCGCACGGAGCCCGCCTCACTCGGTGTTCTTCTGCAGCAGGCAGTCGTATCCGAGCTGCAGGGCGTCGGCGAGCGCCAGGGCGGTGAGGCCGCCGGTCACGGTCCGGGTGGCGCGCGGCCACAGCAGGCGGGCGCCGGTGAAGGTGGCCGTCAGCCAGACGCTCAGGCAGAACGGACAGGTGATCAGCTCGCCCACGGTCGACCTGACGGCACCCCCGCGAGGGCTCTCGCTCACCTCTGCCGGGGCCGTCGCCGACTCGTAACGCGTGAAGGGGGCCCGGAGGGGGCTGGTGACGGACCCCTTGGCGAGCAGGCGGCTCAGCCGGAACACGGCCGCCGCCGTCAGCGGGAGGTCCCACGGGTCGTGGCGGTCGGGCAGCCCCGTTCCGTGCCTGCGGACCGCCGCGCCCCAGGCGGCCGTGTAGGCGCCGAACGCGACGACGGCCCCCAGGTGCCCGCCGAGCCGGCGGTCCTCCTGCGGCGAGTAGGCCCGGCCCAGGCTTCGGACCGCTTCCTTGAACTGGTGCACGCAGGTGCCTTTCCCGTGTACGGAAGTGGGGCGCCGCGACGGTTTTCGCCGGACGGCGGGACGTCACGCCCGGCCGGGGGAGGGGGCCGTCTCCGGAGCGCGCAGTCGCACTTCGAGGCGGCCGTCGGTGACGCGGGTGTCGAAGACGGGCTGGGGCGCGGTGGCCGGGCCGTGCACGTTCCAGCCGTCCTCCAGCCGGAAGACGCTGCCGTGCCAGGGGCAGCGCACACAGCCGTCCTCGACCGTCCCCCGGGACAGGGGGCCGGCCGCGTGGCTGCACGAGTCCGCCATGACGTGTACGCGGTCCGATTCCTCGCGTACGACCAGGACGGCCACGTCGTCGACGTGCCGCCGGACCGGCCGCCCGAGGGGAAGGTCGGCGACCTGCCCGATCCCGTGCCACCCGGGCTCCACGAGGTCCGGCACCGACGCGGCGCGGTTGACGCCGGAGCCCTGCCGGTAGGCCAGGTGGCCGCCGATCGCGCCGCCGACGCCGACGGCGGTCAGCCCCGCGAACCCCAGGGCCTTGCCCCGGAGGCCGCGGCCCCGTGCCCGTGCGGCCAGGGAGGCCGTGTAGAGGCCCACTCCCGCGATGTTCGCCGCCGCGTGCACCAGCCCGACCCGCATCTGACGGCGCCGCAGCTCGGCCCAGTCGACCCAGCCCGCCACGGCCGCCGGGGCCGCCGCCGCGAGTCCCACGCCGATCAGCACGCCCGCCGCCCGTCGCTGTCCGGGCAGCGCGTCGAGCACCGCCGCCGAGAACCAGGCCCCGATCGGCACCTGCACCATCACCGGATGGACGGGGTGACCCAGCCAGCGTCCGTGCAGCACGTCCCTCCCGCGGCCCAGGGGGAGCGCTCTGATCACGCCGCCGAGCCGTTCGGCCGGTCCGTCGAGGACGGTGGAGCGTTCCAGGCGGTCCATGGCCCGGAGGACCCTGCCGGGGCCCGAGGCCGACGGCAGGGCACGTTCCAGTAGTCGCCGCACGGGTCCGCCCGCGGGGGCGTGGCCGCCAACAATCGGGTCGTATGTCATGAATCCCGTATAACCCTCTGCAAGTAGACGAAACGAATCGTGGTCCTTCTTCAGTACGACGGACCGCGAGGGGGCGCCCGGCGTCCGGACGCCGTCGCTACGCGCTCTCGTCGTCGTCCGGATCCCGCTCCCCCTCGGCCTGCGAGGGCGTGGTGCGCTCCGGTCCGGCGTCCCGGCCTTCCGTCCCCTCCGGGCGACTCTCCTCGGGACGCTCTCCCTCGGCCTGTGACGGGGTGCTCTCCTGCATGGCGCTGATCCCTTCCTCGGCACGGTTCGTACGACTTCGCGGCAACCGGGTACGGGTGCTCCGAAGGCGAGTACCCACCGAAGCGCGGTTCACCGGCCGCAGGAGGACGTACGGGGCGGACCCCGGGCGCCAGGAGCGGACCCCGCCCCACCACATGGCCCACACCGACCGGGGTAGGGGCCGGGCATGGCAGACAAGAAGCGCTACGCGGTGGCCGCGTCGGGCAGCTGGACGGACGAGGAGGACGGCCGCCGTCTGCCCGCCGGCGAGGTCCACGCCTGGGAACAGGGCATGAACCAGACCGTCTGCGGACTCTCCTTGCACCGTTCACGGCTCACACGGCTGTCGCACGTCGCCTGGACCGACACGTTCCCCGAGTCCGGCGGCGCCGCGGACCGGGTGCGGCGGGTGTGCCCGCGCTGCGCGTCCGTCGCCGGACGCCGCGGCCCCGACGCCCGCCCGCGATGGCAGCGCGTGAATCCGCGCCCCTGACCGGGGCGGGAGCGCGTCGAGTACCGAAAAATCCAGATACTGCTCCGATGTCCGGGCGTATGAGCGGACCGGAAGGGGGCAGATGCGGGATTCAGCAAGCAGGCAGAACCCCTTCCAGCACTCAGGAGGAGCCTTGAGTGACTTCCAGGACTCGAACCGGCAGAACGAGAGCAGGGCGGCGGAAGTAGCACGGACCGCCCAGGACAAGGCGGGAGACAGCGCTTCGCTGGTGGGCGGAAAGGCCGCGGAGGTGGGCGGCACGGCGAAGGAGGAGGCCGGCAACGTCGTCGGCGAAGCCGCGGCCCAGGCCAAGGACTTGGCGGGCGAACTGCGCACCCAGCTGCAGGGCCAGGCCGAGACCCAGACCCAGCGCCTCGCGGAGAACGTACGGCGCCTGTCGCAGGAGCTGCGCGAACTGGGCGACAACGGCAAGCCCGACTCCACGATGGCCGACCTGGCCCGCCGGGCCGCCGACGGGGGCCACCAGGTGGCCTCCCACATGGAGAAGCGCGGCCCCGACGGCCTGGTGAGCGACCTGCAGAGCTTCGCCCGCCGGCGCCCGGGCGTCTTCCTCGCCGGCGCGGCGCTGGCCGGCTTCGTGGTGGCCCGCGCGGGCAAGAGCATCGGCGCGGCGTCCTCCGGCAGCACGGGCGGGGAGCCCCGCTCTCCGGAACCGCGCGCCGGGACGTACGGGACGGAGCGACCCCTCGCGGCCCCCGACCCCCTGCCGCGCACCACGCCGGGCACGTACGAGGACCCGCTCGACACCTACGGCCAGTCCCAGCCCCCGCACGTCACGCCGGCCCCGCCGAACCACCCGCCCGCGGGCGGCGGGCAGACGTACGGCGGCCCCTCGCGTCCGGCGGGAGGGATCTGACCATGGCCCTCTCCTTCCAGGAGCGCCCCACCTCGGCGGCCGTGCCGCCGGGCGAGGCGCCCGAACCGTCGATCGGCGATCTGGTCAGCGAGATCGGTCAGGACCTGTCCCGCCTCGTCCGGGACGAGATCGAGCTGGCGAAGGCCGAGGTCAAGCAGGAGTCCGTCAAGGCGGGCAAGGCGGCCGGCATGCTCGGCGGAGCGGGCTACGCGGCCCACGTCGTGGCGCTGCTCGGCAGCCTGACCGTCGTCTTCGCCCTGGGCAACGTGATGAACCTGGCCTGGGCCGCACTGATCGTCACCGTTCTGTGGGCGGTCGTGGGCGGCGTGCTCTACTCCGCCGGGCGCAAGCGCCTGCGCACCGTCAACCTCAAGCCGGAACAGACCGTGGAGACCCTGAAGGAGGACGCCAAGTGGGCACGACACCCGACGAGCTGAGGAACGACGTGGAGGAACGGCGGGCCCATCTGGCCCGCAACGTCGACCGCCTGGCCGACCGGATCACCCCGGGCAGGGTCGCCCGTCGCAAGGCCGATTCGATACGGCACCAGGTGAGCGGAGTGAAGGAGCGCGTCATGGGCAGCGCACACGACTCGGCGCACGGGGCGTCCGAGGGTCTGAACCGGGCGGCGAGCAGCGTCGCGGACACGGCGCGGGAGGCGGGCGGCAACGTGAGCGAAGCGGTCCAGCAGGCTCCGGAGCGGGTGCGCCGGCAGACCCAGGGCAGCCCGCTGGCCGCCGGCCTGATCGCCTTCGGCGCGGGCATGCTCGCCTCGGCCCTCCTGCCGACCACCGAGGCGGAGGAACGCCTGGGGCAGCAGCTCAAGGAGCACTCCGACGAACTGCTGGAACCGGTGAAGCGGACGGCCGTGGACGCGGCGCAGGAGGTCCGGGAGGAGCTGCGCGGCCCCGCCGCGGACGCCGTCGAATCGGTCAAGAGCACGGCCCAGGAGGCCGTCGGGACGACCAAGGAGCACGCGCGGGACGCGGGCCGGGAGACCGCCCGGGAACTGCGTCAGGTCGGCCGTGACGCCGCTGACGACATGAAGCACACCTCCGGCGGGGGACGGACGGGACGCTGAGAACCGCGTCGCCGCACGGAACAGGGGCGGCTGCCGACCCGTGAGGTCGGCAGCCGCCCCTGTTGTCGGGGAAGCGGCGTCCGCGGCGCGGCGCGGTCGTCGCGGTCAGCCGACGAGCGCGAAGTCGATCTCGGAACGGGCGCGGGCCAGTTGACGGCAGGAGGCGGTCAGGGCGGCGTCGATGTCACGGGTGCCGGTGGACACGCACAGGGTGTAGGTGACGTCCTCGAGCTGTCGGCGCACCTCGGCCGAACCGTTCTCGGTGTACAGGGCCCGCAGCGTCCCGTACTGCTCGACGAGGTTCTCCAGCACCATGGGGTGGGCCATCAGCATCAGCCGTCTCCTTGCTCCGAGTACTCCGAACGGGGGATATCTCGTTCGCGCGTGTGCCCCGGACCGCACGAGGGAAACCGTGCGGTCCGGGGCGTCTCGGAGCGGTTGGGGCGTTCGCGTCCAGGCCGGTGGGTCCGGCGCCGTGGTCGTGTCCGTCCGTCGATGGCGTCAGTGGTCGCCGGGCACTCCGCGGCGTCCGCGCGCGCCCGAGCCGCCGCGCGCGTCGCCGGCGTGGTCCCGGGCCGCGGAGGCGGCGGCGAGGGCGAGGAGGGTGGCGACGGCGCCGGTGATGAGGTTGCTGGTGATGGAGCGGGTGTGGGCGACGTCCCCGGCGACCACCCAGGGGGCGACACAGGTCCAGATGCCGATGGCGGCGGCGGCCCATGCCATGGAGTGGGTGCGTTCGTAGGAGTTGCCGAGGCCGCCGAGGAGCAGCATGTAGGCGATGCCGGCGATGAGGTTGGTGACGGCGAGGGTGGTGAAGCCGTTGAAGCCGGCTATCCACGGGGACGCGGCGAGGTAGAGGCCGGTGACGAGGGCCAGGGCCTCGATCATCTGGGCCCGCGGGGTTGCGGCGGCACGGTCGTGCCGGGCGCGCAGCTCCATCAGGTCGGGGTGCTCTTCGATGGGGGCGCGATGGGTTGACGCCATGATGACCTCCAGAAGGACGGTGCTTGCTCTGCACTTACCCGTAAAAGGGACATAAACCCACCGAACGGGTCATTCTTCTCGTGGTGTCGGCAGGTGTCACTCGTGGCGGGGCGTGCGGGGGGCGCGGCGAGCCGTCGTGCGCGCCCGCCGTGCGGGTACTTCTTGTCCGCCTCGACCGAAAAGCGCAGGTCGCACCTTGAGTGATGAACCTATTTAGACCGAGTGCCCGCATTTGTTCGTTTCGGTGGAAAAGTTGATCTACGGTCGCCCTGCCCGCGTGCTTTCCCCCGAGCCCTTCGCAGGAGTTTCCATGACCGTCGCCACGGAACCGCCCACCCTCGTGCCCGTGAAGGGGAGAGGTCCCGGAAGGGTCGTCGTGGACTGGATGACCACGACCGACCACAAGAAGATCGGGCACCTCTACCTGATCACGTCGTTCGTCTTCTTCCTGCTGGGAGGCCTGCTGGCGCTCGTGCTCCGGGCGGAGCTGGCGCGGCCGGGCCTGCAGATCGTCTCGCCCGAGCAGTACAACCAGGTGTTCACCCTGCACGGGACGGTGATGCTGCTGCTGTTCGCCACCCCCACGTTCGCCGGTTTCGCCAACGCGATCATGCCCCTGCAGATCGGCTCGCCCGACGTCGCCTTCCCCCGGCTGAACATGCTGTCGTACTGGCTCTTCCTCTTCGGCGGCCTGATCGCCTTCGCGGGGATCTTCACCCCCCAGGGCACGGCGGACTTCGGCTGGACCGCCTACACGCCCCTGAGCGGTGGGGAGCGCACGCCGTACGTCGGCGGTGACATGTGGATCATGGGCCTCGCGCTCGGAGGCTTCGGCACGATCCTGGGCGCTGTCAACTTCATCACCACGATCATCTGCATGCGCGCGCCGGGGATGACGATGTTCCGGATGCCGATCTTCACCTGGAACGTGCTGCTGACCTCGGTGCTCGTCCTGCTCGCCTTCCCCGTCCTCGCCGCGGCCCTGTTCGCGTTGGAGGCGGACCGGAAGTTCGGGGCGCACATCTACGATCCGGCCAACGGAGGGGCACTGCTGTGGCAGCACCTCTTCTGGTTCTTCGGGCACCCGGAGGTCTACATCATCGCGCTGCCGTTCTTCGGCATCGTCAGCGAGATCCTGCCGGTCTTCTCCCGCAAGCCGCTCTTCGGCTACATCGGCCTGGTCGCCGCGACCATCGCCATCGCGGGCCTCTCGGTGACGGTGTGGGCACACCACATGTTCGCCACCGGAGCGGTCCTGCTGCCCTTCTTCTCCTTCATGACCTTCCTGATCGCCGTCCCGACCGGAGTCAAGTTCTTCAACTGGATCGGCACGATGTGGAAGGGATCGCTCTCCTTCGAGACCCCCATGCTGTGGTCGATCGGCTTCCTCGTCACCTTCCTGTTCGGCGGACTGACCGGGATCATCCTCGCCTCACCGCCGATGGACTTCCACGTCACGGACAGCTACTTCGTCGTCGCCCACTTCCACTACGTCGTCTTCGGCACGGTCGTCTTCGCGATGTTCGCCGGGTTCTACTTCTGGTGGCCCAAGATGACCGGCACGATGCTCGACGAGCGCCTGGGCAAGGTCCACTTCTGGACCCTCTTCGTCGGCTTCCACGGCACGTTCCTCGTCCAGCACTGGCTGGGTGCCGAAGGCATGCCCCGGCGCTACGCCGACTACCTGTCGGCCGACGGCTTCACCGCCCTGAACACGGTCTCCTCCATCGGCGCGTTCCTGCTGGGGGCCTCCACCCTGCCGTTCTTCTACAACGTCTGGAAGACCGCCAAGACCGCTCCCCGCGTCACCGTCGACGACCCGTGGGGCTTCGGCCGCTCCCTGGAATGGGCCACCTCCTGCCCGCCGCCCCGGCACAACTTCGTCACCATCCCGCGCATCCGCTCCGAATCCCCCGCCTTCGACCTCAACTATCCCGAGGTCGCGGCCCTCGACCAGGGCAAGGGAGACAAGCGGGACATGATCGACGACTCCGGCGCCGCCACCCACGACGGCCCCGACGCGGGCCGGAACGCATGACCGCGCACGAAACCGGAGAACCGCAGGCCCCCGCGGGCCGGGCCGGCGACGGCGCGCGCGGGGCGGTCGCGGACGACCGCGAGAGGCCGCGCGCCCTGACGGCGGAGGCGGCCGCGGGCATCGCCCGACTGGAGGGGTACCTGCTGGCACGAAGGGCCGGGGCCGAGGCCGCGGAGGCCGGCGCCGTCTTCGCCGACCGGTTTCCGTGGCTGAGCCCCCGGGAGCGGTCGGAGATCGCCCGGGAGTTCGCGCGGGAACACCTGGCCGTACGGCGCCGCATGCTCCGGGACGCCGTGACGCGTGCGGGCGAACTCCGCCGGGAGTACGGCGACCGCTACGACCGCCTCCGCCGCCGGCTGTTCGCCGTCGCGCTGGGCGCGGCCGGCGCGACGACGGCCGTGGTGTCACTCGTGGTGAGAAGCGCCGGCTGACCCCTTCCGGCTCCCGCGGTCCGACCACCAGACCGCCGCGGACACCAGGCTCAGGACGACCAGGACACTGCCCGCCACGATGCAGAGCATGCGGTCCGCCGTGTGGACGGCGGTGTTCTGGGCGTCCAGCACGAACGGCGAGGCGATCAGCCACGCACCCGCGAGCCCCACCACGGCGTCGGACCACACGCCTCCGCCGCGGTACAGGCGCGCACCCGCGGCGAAGGCGACCACGAGCCCCACCACCAACTCGTTCACCTGGGCGTCCTTGGGACCGTCGTGCGTGGCCATCGGGAACAGCAGCACCACGACGGAGACGGCCAGCATCAACAGGCCCAGGATCTGGTCGTGCACCCCCTGACGCAGTACGTGGGTCCGGTCCGGGACGCGCGGGGTCGTTCCCCGGTCGACTTGGATCGCCATGGCGCTCATCTCCTCGGATAGGGGTCACCCGCGACTACCCGGCGGCTTGCGCCCCACTCTCCCGTACGACGGTATGAAAGCCGCGAACCCGGGCAATCGCGTACGGCGGGGACACGAGCGCACCCACGAGGAGGCCGGCATGGGCCCGTCCGGCTCGGACCGTCTCGAGATCGAGTTCATCGGCAACGCCACCCTCCTCCTGAGGTACGGCGGGGCGACCCTGCTGACCGACCCCAACTTCCTGCACAAGGGCCAGTACGCCTACCTGGGGAACGGCCTGGTGAGCCGGCGTCTGCGCGACCCGGCGCGCGAGGTCGACGCACTGCCCGCCCTGGACGCCGTCGTCCTCTCGCACCTGCACGGAGACCACTTCGATCGCGTCGCCCGGCGCGGCCTGGACCCCGGCCTCCCGTTCCTCACCACGCCCCACGCGGCCCGCCGGCTGAACACGCTGCCGGCTTCCGCCGGTGCACTACGAGGAGTACACCGTGATGAAGTCGCCCCTCTCCGCCTTCCTCGACGCCGCGCACCGCGAAGGGCTGGGCGAACGCCTCGTGCACTGCCCGCCCGGCGGCACCACCGTGCTGGCCGCAGCACCGCGCCCGGCCCCGTGACCCCCCGCGCCGAAGCCCCTTCAACCGCCCGGAGGAACCGGGCCGGGTGCGGGGCGGAGGCGGCCCCGGCGGGCCCACGCCCGCCCGGTGGAGGTGTACCACTGGACGGCCAGGACGAGGGCGAGGGCCAGTTCGGCCAGGTCCCCGCCGTAGTACATCAGCCGCGCTCCCGCGTGCAGGTCCGCGGGGGAGAAGGCCGTGCCGGGCGGGCCGTCGGCGTACAGGCCCTTGGCGAGGACGGCGTGCGCGGTCCCCCCGGCCAGCAGGGCGGCCCCGCGCACCGCGGTCCCCCCGCCCCCGCGCCGTACGGGATCGAGCCGGCAGACGGCGAAGGCGAAGAGCAGCCCGGCGGCCACGACGTGGACCTGCACCGCCGCGTGGAGGAGGGGCCGGTCCTGAGCCGCGGCGAACAGCGGCGTGCGGTGGATCAGCCACAGGCCGCCGAAGTCCAGCAGGGCGGCGACGGGAGGAAGGACCAGCAGGGCCGCGGGCCGGGAGTGCGCGACGGCCAGCAGCCCGCGGCGCCCGTGGCCCGGCGGCAGGGCCCGCAGGACCAGGGTGAGCGGACGGCCGAGGACGAGCAGGAGCGGGGCGGCCATGCCGGTGAGGAGATGGTGGACCGTGTGCGCCGTGAAGGGACCGCCGGGCAGGGGGACCAGGAACGCCGAAACGAGCACGGCCCCGCCGGCGGCGAACGACGCGTCACGGCGCCACGGCCAGGCGTCGCCGCGGCGCCGGAGCCGGACGGCGGCCGACAGGTACGCGACGACGGCGAGCAGCGCCGCCGCGGCGAAGAGGAGACCCGCGCCCCCGGCCGGACCGGGGTGGCCGTGGCCGGGCGTCACCCCCGGCCGTCCCGCCGCGCCCGGCGGCGCGCCCTCACGGCGAGACCGCAGCCGGCCAGGAGCACCATCGCGCCGAACGCGTTCCACGCCCAGTCGTACGGGGTGAGGTCCACGCCGTAACGGATCTGGTGCAGGCGCAGCAGCTTGTGGTCCACGACCCCGTCGAACAGCTGGAAGCCCCCGGCGCCGACGAGGAACCCCGCCCACGCGTGGCCGGGGGACAGCGCCCGGCGTCTGCGCAGGTCCGCGTAGAGGAAGAACCCCGCGACCAGCGCGAGGAGTTCCGCCGTGTGGAGCAGCCCGTCGGACAGGAGCCCCACCGCCGGGGTGGAACGGTCGTAGAAGTGGTGCCAGCCGAGGACCTGGTGGAAGACGATCTCGTCCACGGCCGCCATCACCGCCACCCCGATCAGGCCGCACGCCACGGCCGACCGGCGGCCGTCGCGCCGTCCGCCTCCCGGCGGGGAGTCCGTCATGGTCCGCCTCCTGGTTCCCGTTCACGTCCGTCGCTCTGCCCGGCACCCGTCCGGTCCGCGGCGCGGCCTTCCCACGGGCCCTACAGGCTGGTGAGCAGCTGCGGCGACAGGTTCTTGATCATGGTGTTGGTCCAGCGCATCTGACGCAGCGTCCGGGGGTGGCAGAACGAGGCGAGCGCGAGGAGCCGGTGGTCCCTCAGGGCCTGTGCGGCCTGGGCGAGCATCTCCCAGTGCAGCGAGTTGTACGCCGCGGCCAGATGCGTCCCGCGCAGGTCGCGCAGGAGCAGCAGCCCGGGTCCGAGGCCGTCGTCCGCACCCTCCGGCGCCTTCCTCCCGGGCGCCGCGAACGGACCGGGGGAGGGGCCGTCGGACGGGCCGTCGAGGTCCAGGCCGTAGTGGGCGGCCGTGTCGGCGAGTCGCCGGACGTGCTCCCGGGACCAGTCGGCGACGTCGGTGGCGACGTGGTGCACCTCGTGTTCGGCGCGATGGCGCTCGGACAGGGCCACGAGACCGTCGACCAGGTCGCGTTCGCCCTGGTGGAGGGCGTGCAGAACCATCGTGACGCCGTTCACCGGTCGTCCTCCTTCGTGCCCCACGCGGGGTGCGGGTCCTGGGCGACGCGCGCGGCCGCCCCGCCCGCGGTGGCCGGCACGCCGTGCGGGTCCGCCGGGGCCGAGGCGCCGGTGGTGGGCGCCGGCGACGGGGTCTCGTCGCCGCGCTCCACGAGGGTGAGCGAGGCCGCGGCGGTCTTGAACATCGGCTGCTTGGACGCGGGGTCCCAGTCGGTGATCGTGGCCTCGTTGGCCGCGCGCCCCGGAGCGGCGGGGTCCGGACCGTCGCCGGCGGGGGTGTCCCAGTACCCGTAGTGGAAGGGTACGAAGAGCACGCCCGGCCGCAGACCGGTGACGCGCAGCCGCCCCCGCAGGGCGCCGCGGGGGGTGCGGACCTCGACCAGGTCCCCCTCGCGCAGGCCGGTCCGCGCCGCGTCCTCCGCCGAGGCCTCGACCCACACGTCGGGGGCCGCCGCGTTCAGCTGGGGCGCGCGGCCGGTCTTGGTGCGGGTGTGGAACTGGTAGACGGTCCGGCCCGTGGTCAGCTGGAAGGGGTACTCCTCGCTCGGGCCCTCGTGCGGGGGCAGATAGGCGGCGGCCTTGATCACGGCCTTGCCGTCGGGGTTGAGGGCGCGGTACTCCGCCGCGCCGTCCGCCGCCCCGGTCACCAGGTCCTTGCCGTAGTCCTCGCACACGTCGGGGTGCGCCCAGTCGACGCCGTCGGCGTAGAGCCGTTCGGTGCCCCCGGGCGCCCGTTCGTTGACCGGCCACTGGACGCCGCTGCCGCCCCGCAGCATGGCGTAGGTCAGGCCGGTGTAGTCGCACGGGCGGCCGGCGCTGCACCGCTTCCACGCCTCGAACGCGCTCTCCGGGTCGTGCCAGGTGACCAGCGGACCGCCGTCCTTGTCGCGGAAGTCCATCCGCCGGGCGTAGTCGAGGAAGACGTCGAGGTCGGGCCTGGCCCCGCCCGGCGGCTCGACGGCCTTCTCCGAGAGGTGCACCGTGCGGTCGGCATTGGTGAACGTGCCGGTCTTCTCGCCCCAGGTCGCCGCGGGCAGCACCACGTCGGCGTACCGCGCCGTCTCGGTGAGGAAGAGGTCCTGGACGACGACGAACAGGCGCTCCTGGGCGAGGATCGCGCGGATGCGGGACAGCTCGGGCAGGGACACGGCGGGGTTGGTGCCGCTGATCCACAGCATGCGGATCGAACCCTGTTCGGCGTAGCGGAACATCTGCAGGGCGTGGGTGGGCGGGGCGTAGTGGGGGATCGCGGACGGTTCGACGTTCCAGACCCGCGCCAGGTCCTCGACGTGGGCGTCGTTCTGCCAGTTGCGGAAGCCGGGCAGGTCGCCGTCGGCCCCGCACTCGCGGGTGTTCTGGGCGGTGGGCTGCCCGTTCATCTGGAGCACCCCGGCGCCGGGCCTGCCCAGCATGCCCCGGATCAGGTGCAGGTTGTTGACCTGGACGGCGGCCGCCGTCGCCTGGTGGGACTGGTAGACGCCCTGCAGCACCGTGGACAGCAGCCGGTCGGCGGTGCCCAGGAGTTCGGCGGCCTCGGTGATCCGGGCGGCCGGGACGTCGCAGACGCCGGCCGCCCATTCCGGCGTGCAGTCCGCGACCCGGGCCGCCAGCTCGTCGAAGCCGACCGTGTGCGCCCGTACGTAGGAGTGGTCGACGCGGTCGGTCCTGATGATCTCGTGCAGCAGGGCGTTGAGCAGCGCCACGTTCGTGCCGATCCGGGGCGCGAGGTGCACGGCCGCCCTGCGGGCCACCGGGGTGGGCCGGGGGTCCACGCAGAGCAGCCGGGGCGGGTCGGTGCCCTCCAGGCGGTCGAGGACGCGCATCCACTGCACGGGCTGCGTCTCGGCGATGTTGTGGCCGAAGAGCGCGATGACGTCGGCGTGGTCGATGTCGTCGTAGCTCCCGGGCTGCCCGTCGCAGCCGAAGGACTCCTTCAGCGCCTCGGCCGCCGTCGAGGTGCACAGGCGCGTGTTGCCGTCGAGATGGTTCGTCCCGATGCCGGCCCGGGCCAGGACCGCGAGCGTGTAGTACTCCTCCAGGAACAGCTGCCCGCTGGTGTAGAAGCCGAGGGAGCCGGGGCCCCGCTCGCCCAGCAGCGCCCGGGAGCGGGAGACGACGCGGTCCATCGCGGTGTCCCAGTCGGTCTCCACCAGGCGCCCGCCCTCGCGGACCAGCGGACGGGTCAGCCGGTCGGGCGAGGCGTTGGCCTGCCAGCCGAAGAGGTCCTTGGGGCCGAGCCTGCCGCGGTTGACCCGGTCGACGGCCCGCCCCCGCACTCCGACCATCCGGCCGTCGACCACCGCGATGTCCATGGCGTCCCCGTCGGAGTGCAGGATCGAGGCCGCCTGCACCCAGCGCTGCACCATGTCCGGCTCCACGCCCTCGGCGAGGTGGGTGTCCACCCGGGCCGGCCACGGCTCGTGGCGCCGGTGCGGCACACGGCCACCCCAGGGATCGGCGATCCGGTCCACCGAAGAATCCATCACGACCTCCACCGGGCGACCTGCGGACCGGTCACGGGTACCCCCCGATCCCCGCCCCCTAACCCGACCGCCCGGGAAGCCACTCCGGTGCCGCGCCGCAGACCGCCGGAGCCTCCTCGGCGGCCCGATCGGCGGCCCGGCCCAACGGTTCGGCGGACCCCGACGCGCCGTCAGGAACCCGCCGCGACGGCCCGCAGCCGACGACAGTGCAGGAACACGTGCGGTTCCGGGACCGCCTCCGGGTGGGCCGGGGTGAACAGCGCCTCCTCGCGCTCCAGCACGTCGAGACCGGCCTCCTCGGCCACGGCGACGAGGTCCGGTACGGCGAAGCTGGTCACGCGCACGGGCTGCCCCATGAAGACGGCGTCCACGCCCTCCACGTCCAGCGGCACGGTGGCCAGGACCAGGTGACCGCCCGGCGCCAGCGCCCGGACCAGCCGCCGCACCGTCTCCGCCTGCTCGCGCCGGTCCAGCTGGAGCAGGGAGAAGTACACGCAGACCGCGTCGAACGAGGCCTCGTCCAGCGGCAGTTCCCGGACGTCGGCGCACCGGAAGGAGGCGGCCGGCACCTGGCGGGCCGCCAGCTCCACCATGACGGGGGAGACGTCGACGCCGAGGACCTCGTGACCGGCTTCCGCGAGCGCCTCGGCGGTGGGCCGGCCCGTGCCGCTGCCCACGTCGAGGACCCGGCTGCCCGGCGCGAGCCGCCCGAGCAGCCACGCCAGCGAGCGCCGGTGCGCCTCGGAACCGGCGAAGGCCTTCTCGTACTCCGCTCCCAGCGCGTCGAACACGACCGCCGCGGGCGGCCGCTGCTGCTCGTCGGTCACGGGGGTCCTTCCGGTCGGGTCGGGCGGATGCCGTCGCATCGTTCCACCGGCGGGAACCCGCCCACAAGAGTGCCGACGGGCGGGCAGTTTTTGGTAATGAAAACCGTTGTCATATACTGGCCGCATGGCACGCAACGAACTCCGCCCGGTCGTCAAGCTCCGCTCCACCGCGGGCACCGGCTTCACCTACGTCACCCGCAAGAACCGCCGCAACGACCCCGACCGCATGGTGCTGCGCAAGTACGACCCCGTCGCCCGCCGGCACGTCGACTTCCGCGAAGAACGCTGACCCCGCCCCGTACCCCACCGCCGAAAGGTCCCCGCCATGAAGCCCGGCATCCACCCCGCCTACGGCCCCGTCGTCTTCCGCGACTCCGCCTCCGGCACCGCCTTCCTCACCAGGTCCACCATGACCGGTGACAAGACGATCGACTGGGAGGACGGCAACACCTACCCGCTCGTGGACGTCGAGATCTCCTCGGCGAGCCACCCCTTCTACACCGGCACCGCCCGCGTCCTGGACACCGCCGGCCGCGTCGAGCGCTTCGAGCGCCGCTACGGAGCCCGCTGATGGGGCACGCGCGCGAACTCCCCGTCGTGATCGTCGCCGGGCTCCACGCGGACGCCCGCAGGGAGGTCGTCGACCGCCTCCTGCGGGACGTCCCGGGGAGCGTGGCGCTCCACCACGACCTCGCCTCGGCCCCCGAGGGCACCGTGCTCCGCCTCGTCCGGGACGCCTCCGGACCCGTCTCGCACGGCGAGACGCCGCTGGTGAACGACTGCGCCTGCTGCGCGCTGCGCGAGGACCTCGTCCCCGAGCTGGAACGCCTGGCGGACGACGGCCTCACCCGGCTCGCGGTGGTCGAACTGTGGGACTCGGTCGAGCCAAGGGCCATGGCCGAGGTCGTCGCCGCCCACGGCGGGGGCCGCCTGGCCGTGACCGGCGTGATCACCGCCGTGGACCCCGCGCTCGTCCTGCCCTGCCTGGCCAACGGCGACGACCTCGCCGAGGCCGGACTCGCCGCCGCCCCCACCGACCGGCGGACCGTCGGCGACACCTGGGCCCGCCAGCTGGAGTACGCCCCCGTCCTCGCCGTGGTCGACAGCGCCGAGGCCGACGACGAGGACCACGCCCTCCTCGCCCAGCTGCACCCCACCGCCCGCCGCGTGCGGGCCGCCTCGCCCGACCTCGCCCGGGCCGCGTTCGCGGGCTTCGACGTCGAGGCCGCCGCGGCCGCCCAGCACCCCGCCTGCGCGCTCCTGCCCCAGGACGCGGACGAGGCCGGCGTGACCACCTTCGTCTGGCACCGCCGCCGCCCGTTCCACCCCGAGCGCCTCTACGAGGCCCTGGAGGACCTGTGCTGCGCGGCGGCCCGCAGCCGCGGCCGGTTCTGGCTCGCCGACCGCCCCGACACCCTGCTCGCCTGGGACGCGGCCGGCGGGGCGCTGTGCGTGGAGAGCGCGGGCCCCTGGCTCGCCTCGCTGCCGGACGCGGCCTGGGAGATGGTCCCGCCCGTGCGCCGGGCCGCCGCCGCGCTCGACTGGCACGCCGAGCACGGCGACCGCTGCCAGCACCTCGTCTTCACCTCGCCCGGCCTCGACCGGGACGGCCTCGAACGGCTCCTCGACTCCTGCCTGCTGACCGACGCGGAGTACGCGTCGGGGCCGGAGACCTGGAAGCGCCTGCCCGCGGCCTTCGCCCCCCTGCTCGACGCCGCCTGACCCCGCCCGACCCCGCCGTACGCACGCCCACCGAAGGAGCAGCCCCCGTGGCACGCCGCCCCGAGCCCCGCAAGCCCGCCAAGTCCCGTCCCAACCCGCTGGACGCGGCCGGGATCACGTACATCGACTACAAGGACACCGACCTGCTCCGCAGGTTCCTCTCCGACCGCGGCAAGATCCGCAGCCGCCGCGTCACCCGCGTGACCGCCCGGCAGCAGCGGGCCCTCGCCGCCGCGATCAAGAACGCCCGCGAGATGGCCCTCCTGCCGTACGCGAGCCGCTGACGCGGTACGCGAGCCGCCGGCGCCGGTCGCGGTCGGGCCCGCTCATCCCCCGGCGGGGAAGCGGTCCGGTGCGAGCGCGGTGAGCAGGGAGTCCAGGGCGAGCTCGGTCGACACGGCCATATCGACCGAGCCGGGGTCGAGGAGCCACTGGACCTGGAGGCCGTCCATGACGGCGATGATCGCGTTCGCGGCCGGCTCGACCCGGGCGTCGTCCTCGGCGAGGCCGCCCGCCTCGCGCAGCGCGTCGGCCACGAAGGCCCGCAGCCCGGTGTAGCGGTCGCGGAAGTAGGTCTGCGCGGGATGGTCCTCGGTGACGGACTCGGCCGAGAGCACCGCGTACAGGCGCACGATGCCCTCGCGCTCGGCGTTGCGCCGGGCGGTGTCCACGAGGTGGCGCAGGAACTCCGTCCCGCGCGGCCGGTCCGGCCCGAGCTGCTCGATGCCGGACTGGTCGCGGAGCTCGAGGACGCCGGTGAGCAGCTGGGCCTTGGTCCGGAAGTAGTGCAGGACCCCGGCCTGGGTGAGCCCGGCGCGGTCGGCGATCTCCTGGATCGGCGCGTTGTGGTAGCCGCGGGCGGCGAACGTGTCCATGGCGATGTGCAGGATGTCCTGCCGGCGCTGCTTGGCCTCCGCGCTGCGGGGCGTACGGGGCGGACGGCTCGTCTTACCTACCGGATGGTTGCTCACGCGCGCCAGCATAGGTGTCCCCGGAAGCCGGGGGACCGGCTCCGGGGAGGCCTCGGAGCCGTGTGACCCCCACCACTTACTAAGTACTTAGCGGGTGTGCTTTCATGTGCCCGTCACCACGGCGGCACGCCGTCCTCGCCCCGGCACGTCCTCGCCGTCCGGCACGCCGTCGCCACGGCTGGAGGGAACCCCATGTCTGCCCCGTCGCCCGCACGTCCCGCCCCTCCGGCCCGGCCGGAGGCGGCGGACGAGAGCCGCTGGGCCGCGCTGATCGAGGCCCTGGACCCGGCGGCCAAGGTGCGGCTGCTGACCGGGGCGAGCCTGTGGGCGCTGCACGGCGAGCCGAGGCTCGGACTCCACCCCGTGGTCACCTCCGACGGCCCCCAGGGCGTACGCGGCACCGGCGAGGTGCCCGGCGAGACGGGCCTGCTCGCCCCGGCCCCGAGCGCCACCGGCGCCACCTGGGACACGGAACTCGCCGAGCGCCTGGGCCGCGTCTTCGCCGCCGAGGCCCGCCGCAAGAACGTGGACGTCGTCCTGGCCCCGCTGGTCAACCTCCAGCGCACCCCCGTCGCCGGCCGCCACTTCGAATGCCTCTCCGAGGACCCCCTGCTCTCCGGCGCGCTCGGCGCCGCGCTCGTGCGCGGCCTCCAGGACGAGGGCGTCGCCGCCTGCCTGAAGCACTTCGTCGCGAACGACTCCGAGACCGACCGGACCCGCTACCGCGCCAGGATCGACCCCCGTACGCTCCGCGAGGTCTACCTCGCCCCGTTCGAACGCGTCCTCGCCGAGGCCGGGCCGTGGAGCGTGATGGGCGCGTACTCGGGCCTGGACGACGGCACCGAGTCGGCCCCGGTCCTCGAACACCGGCGGATCCTCCGGGGCGTGCTGAAGGACGAGTGGGGCTACGACGGGGCGGTGATCAGCGACTGGGCCGCCGCCCGGACGACCGCGGCCACCGCCGTCGCCGGCCTCGACCTGGTGATGCCGGGCCCCGACGGCCCCTGGGGCGACGCCCTCGTGGAGGCGGTCCGCCGCGGCGAGGTGGACGAGGCGGTCGTCGACGACAAGGTCCTGCGGCTGATGCGGCTCGCCACCCGGGTCGGCAAGTTGACCGAGCCCTGGGCGCCCGGCGAGCAGCCCCCGCCGCTGCCGGCCGCGCCCGCGCCCGCCCCGGCCGGCGAGGCGGACTTCGCCGTGCTGCGCGAGGTCCTCACCCGGGGCACCGTCCTGCTGCGCGACGAGCGGGCCATGCTGCCCCTGGACGCGCACCGGCTGAACCGCGTGGCGCTGATCGGACCGAACGCCGTCGACGCCTACCTCCAGGGCGGCGGCAGCGCCTACGTCCCCGCCGTCCGCACGGTCGGGTACGCCGAGGGGCTGCGGGCCGCCCTGCCGGAGGGGGTCGAACTGACCGTGCACCGGGGCGGCTCGTCCCGGCGGCACGCGCCCTTCGTGGACCCCGCGCGCCTCACCGGCCTGCGGGCCGCGTACCTGGACGGGAACGGCACGCCGCTGGGCGAGGAGGTCCGCCGCACCGGCGACTGGGGGGCCTTCGGCGTCCCGGACGGAACCGCCGACGTGGTCCTCACCGGCCGGATCACCCTCGCCGAACCGGGCGACCACCTCCTGGAGTTCGGCTGCGCCGGGCGCTTCACGGTCTCCCTCGACGGCGAGCCGGTCCACACCGGCGAGGACGACCGGGGCGTCGAACTGATCCTGGAGTCCGGCCACCACCACCCGGAGACCCACCGCCGCACCGTGCGCGTGGGCGCCGACCCGGTCCACCTGGACCTGCGGATCGACCTCCGGGTCGTCGACGCCGACGGCTACGGCCGCTTCGTCACCGCCCACGTGCGCCACCTGCCGCCCGGCCCGGGCGTCGAGGACGAGATCGCCGGGGCCGTCGCGGCGGCCCGCGCGGCCGACGTCGCCGTGGTGGTCGTCGGCACCAACGAGGAGGTGGAGTCCGAGGGCTGGGACCGCCCCGACCTGGAGCTGACGCCGCAGCAGCACCGGCTCGTGCGCGCGGTGGCCGCCGCCAACCCCCGTACCGTGGTGGTGGTCAACGCCGGAGCCCCGGTCCTGCTGCCCTGGGCCGGCGAGGTGCCCGCCCTGCTCTGGGCGTGGCTGCCCGGCCAGGAGGCGGGGCACGCCCTCGCCGACGTCCTGTTCGGCCGCGCCGAGCCCTCCGGCCGGCTGCCGTGGACCCTGCCCGCCCGCGCCGAGGACGTCCCTGTCCCCGACGCCGTGCCCGTCGACGGCGACCTCGACTACCGCGAGGGGCTCCACATCGGGCACCGCGGCTACGACCGGGCCGGCACCGAGCCCGCCTTCCCCTTCGGCCACGGACTCGGCTGGACCACCTGGTCCTACGACCGCGTCGAGGCCCACGGAGCGTCTACCCCTGCCGATTTCACCTTCGGCCCCGCTCCCGCCGACCCCGCCCCGGCCGGCCCCGTCCTCGCGGACGGCGACGGGCCCCGGATCACCGTGACCCTCACCAACACCGGCCCCCGGACCGGACGGGAGGTCGTCCAGGCGTACCTGGACGCCCCCGACGGAGCCACCGACGACCCCGTCCGCGTCCTCGCGGGTTTCGCCGTCGCCGAGGTCCCCGCGGGCGGCACCGCGACGGTCGTCCTCACCCTGCCCCGGCGGGTCTTCCAGTCCTGGGACGAGGAGCACCGGTGCTGGCGCACGCCCACCGGACGCCGCCGCCTGCGCGTCGGCCGCTCCAGCCGCGACCTGCGCCTGATGCTCGACCTCGACCCCTATTTCGCCCCCGATCTCGACTGAAACCCGCCCCACCCCACGGTTCGCACGGACGCACCACCCCCACGTGTCAGGTCATCCCCACCGAAGGAGAGCCGCACCGTGTCCCACCGAACGACCTCACGGGCCCGCGCCGCGGGCGCCGCACTCGTCCTCGCCGTCGCGTGCCTCGGCGCCGCCGGCACCGGCAGCGCCCAGGCCGCCGACCCCACCGCCCAGGTCTGGGTCACCACCCCGGACGGCTCCAGGAAGCTCGCAGCCGAGACAGTCCCCTTCACCGGTACGGTCCAGCCCGTCGACATCCGCGTCGACGCCGGCAGCCGGGGACAGAGGTTCACCGGCGCAGGCGCCTCGGTCACCGAGGCGTCCGCCCACCTCGTCCAGAGCCTGCCCGCCGACAAGCGGGCCGACCTGATGAAGTCGCTGTTCTCCCCGGGCGAGGGCATCGGACTGAACTACCTGCGCCAGCCGCTGGGCAGCACCGACTTCAACTCCGGCGGCTTCTACACGTACGAGGACACCAAGGGCTCGTTCTCGATCGCCCGCGACCAGCAGGAGATCATCCCGGTCGTCAAGCAGGCGCTCGCCCTCAACCCCTCGATCCGGTTCATGGGCTCCCCCTGGTCGCCGCCCGCCTGGATGAAGACCGGCAACTCCCTCAACGGCGGCAGCCTGCGGACCGACCAGTACCAGGCGTACGCCGACTACCTGGTCAAGGCGGTCAAGGCGTACGGGCAGCAGGGCGTCGCCCTCACCGACCTCACGGTCCAGAACGAGCCCGAGTTCGCCACCGGTTACCCCTCCATGTCGATGACCCCGGCCGAACAGGCCGCGTTCCTCAAGGTCCTCGACCGGACCCTCACCGCCGGCGGACTGCCGACCAACGTCCTCGCCTACGACCACAACTGGGACCATCCGAACTACCCTCTGGAGGTCTTCGCCGCCACGCAGGGGATCCAGCGGGTCATCGGGGCGGCCTTCCACTGCTACGGCGGGGCCCCCTCCGCCCAGCAGCAGGTGGTCGATGCCGGGAAGCGCGTCTTCTTCACCGAGTGCTCCGGCACCGACAGCGCGAACACGGCCACCACCTTCGCCGACACCCTCCGGTGGCACGCCGAGAACCTCGTCGTGCGGAACATGCGCAACGGCGGCGAGACCGTCGTCAACTGGAACCTCGCCCTCGACCGGAACGGCGGCCCGCACCAGGGCCACTGCGCCACCCGCTGCAACGGCGTCGTGGAGATCGCGGACGGCACCGTCACCCGCAACGCCGAGTACTACGTCCTCGGCCACGTCACCAAGTTCGTCAAGCCCGGCGCCACCCGCGTCGGCTCCACCAGCCAGGGCGCCGGAGGCGTCCAGAACGTCGCCTTCCAGAACCCGGACGGCTCCTTCGCCGCCTACGTCGTCAACACCGCGGGCGGCGCGCAGCGCTTCTCCCTGACCGAGGGCGGAAAGACCCTCGCGTACACCCTCCCGGCCGGCGCCGTGGCGACCGTCGTCTGGACCGCCGCCGCCGCCCCCGGCGGCCCGATCGACCCGGCCGCCTGGTACCGCGTCGCCAACGCCCACAGCGGCGCCTGCCTGGACGCCGCCGACTGGGGTACGGCGGACGGAACCGCCCTCCAGCAGTGGGGCTGCACCACGGGCGCCAACCAGAAGTGGCAGTTCCGCCCCACGGGCGACGGCCACTACCAGGTCGTCAACCAGTACAACTCCCGCGTCTGGGACGTCGACGGCGGCCCCGGCGCCACCGCCTCCGGCACCAGGGTCCACCTGTGGAGCTACGCGGGCGGCACCAACCAGCAGTGGCGTCCCGAGCCCGCCGGCACCGACGGCCGCCACCGCTTCGTCGCCCGCCACAGCGCCCAGTGCCTCACCGTCGACAACGCCTCGACCGCCGACGGGGCCCGCCTGTCCCAGCGGCCCTGCGACGGCTCACCCGCCCAGGCGTTCACCCTGACGTGACCCCCTCCCGTTCTTCCCCGTCCCCGGAACCGGCCGTGGCGAGAATCTGTCCCTGTGGGGGGAGAGCCGCCGAACTGCCGGGGAGGGGACGGGGATGAGCGCATGGGTGGTCCCGGGGTACACGGAGACCCGGGAACTGGGGGCGGGCGCCAGTGGCCGCGTGGTGCTGGCCGTCCACGACGCGACCGGCACGCCGGTGGCCGTGAAGTACCTGGGGGAGCGGCTCCGTTCGGACGAGGCGTTCGTGCGCGGCTTCCGGGCCGAGGCCCGGCTGCTCGGCGCCCTGGACAGCCCGTACGTCGTGGGGTTCCACGAGTACGTCGAGGCGCCGTCGGGCGCGGCCATCGTGATGGAACTGGTGGACGGCGTCGCACTGCGCGCCCTCCTCGCCCGGGAGGGCGCGACCGGCCCCGAGGCCGCCCTCGTGGTGCTCAAGGGCTCGCTCCTGGGCCTCGCCGCCGCCCACCGGGCGGGCGTCGTGCACCGCGACTACAAGCCCGAGAACGTCCTGGTCGCCGCCGACGGCTCGTCCACCCTGGTCGACTTCGGGATCGCGACCGGACACGACAGCAGGCCCGGCGTCGCCGGAACGCCCGCCTACATGGCGCCCGAGCAGTGGAGCGGCGCCCCCGCCTCCCCGGCGGCCGACGTCTACGCGGCCACCGCGACCTTCTTCGAGTGCCTGACCGGCCGCAAGCCCTTCGCGGGCGGCAACTTCGCCGAACTCGCCCTCCAGCACCTGGAGGCGCCCGTCCCCGACGGACAGGCTCCGGAACCGCTGCGCCCGCTCATCCGCCGGGGCCTCGCCAAGGCCCCGCACGAACGGCCGGACGACGCGGCCGCGTTCGTCGCCGAACTGGAGGCGGTCGCCACGGCCGCGTACGGCCCGGACTGGGAGGAGCGCGGCCGCGGCCGCCTCGCGGCCCTCGCCGCGCTCCTGCCGCTGCTCTTCCCCTCCTCCGGCGGTACGGCCCAGGGCGCGACCGCCCTCGCCACGACCACGCTGCCCCGGCCGCCCGCCCCGCGCCTCCGGCGCCGGTTCCCCCGCGGACTGCCCGCCGGGGCGGCCGCGCTCCTCCTGGCGCTGCTCCTCGCCCTCGCCGCGCGGGCCGGGGGAGAGGAACCGGACGGGGACCGGGCCGCGCGGGCCTTCGCGACGACGGACACGGCGGCGACCGCGCTCCCGCCGGACCCGGGCGCGCCGCCTTCCCCCTCCTCGGCACCCCCGCCCACGGACACCCCGACCCCGACCGCGACGCCGACGGGCCCGGAGCCCTCCGCCCCGTCGGACACCCCCACCCCGACGGACGACACCCCGACCGCGACGCCCACCCCGACGGCTCCGGCCACGGAACCCCCGCCGGCCCCGCCGACCACGACTCCGCCCACCACCCCGCCGACCACGCCTCCGACGACGGAACCCCCGACGACGCCGCCCGTCTCCGTGACCTCCGTCTCCGTCACGGGCCTGCGGCAGACCGGGCCCGCGACCGCCGAGGCCACCGTCGAGATCACGACCGACGGCACGGGACCGGTGACGCTCCTCGTCGCGTGGTCCACCGGCGATGAGAAGGGGGCGCCGGGCACGCCGGACGGCTCCGAGACCCTCCGGCGCGCGGGCGACACCCGGTACACCCTCACGCTCCCGCACACCTTCCGCGGCACCGGCTGCTACTGGGGAGCGCGCGCGACCACCGACCCGGCCGCCGCGAACGGCGGTTCCCTCCAGCAGATCCTCGTCCGACGGTGCGTGATCTCGTGAACGACGACGACTACAGCGCCACCGAACTCGGCAGCCACTGGTTCCAGCGCCCGGAGCCGGACCCGGCGCCCGACCGGCGGGAGGGCGAGGTCCTGCGCTTCGGGCCGGGAGTGACCGCGGCCGCCGCCCGGCGCGCCGGGAACACCCCCACCGCCGTCCAGATCTGGCACGGCACCCTGCCCGGCACCCCGCCGCCGCGCCCGCCCCGCCCCCGGCGGCTCCGCCGCTACGCACCCGCCGCGCTGATCCTGGCCGCCGTCCTGGTCTTCCTCGCCTGGCGGGAATACGGCCCCCGGGCGGCGGTCCGGGACGTCGCAGTCACCGCCCCCGGGAGCCCGCTCGGCTGCGACGGCACGGCGGACGTCGTGGGCGTCGTCCGCACCGACGGGCGGCCCGGCACCCTGACGTACCACTGGGAGCGCAGCGACGGGACCCGGTCCGCGCCCCTGCGCGAGACCCTGGCCCGGGGGCAGGAGGAGGCCCGGCTCCACCTCCTCTGGACCTTCCACGGGCCCGGCGCCCACCGGGCCGTGGCACGCCTGGTGATCACGTCGCCCGCCACCCGCACGGCCGAGGGGACCTTCACGTACCGCTGCGGCTGAGCGGACACGCCCCGGGCGCACACCGCCGGGGCCCGGTCGCGGACCCGCGGATATCGTCGGGCGCGCGGGGAACGGACGATCGTCGGGCCGGTGGGGCGCGAACGATCGGTTCCGGCCGCCCCGCTCCTCTCCCGTCACCCGAAAGGCACCCCATGACCCAGCAGGAAGCCGCCCCCGAGGTGCGCCGCGTCGACGACCGGCACCGCTACGAGATCCTCGTCGACGGCGAACGCGCCGGTCTGACGTCCTACCGCGACCGCGACGACCGGCGGGTCTTCTTCCACACCGAGGTCGACGACGCCTACGCGGGCCGGGGCCTGGCCGGCGTCCTCGTGGAACGGGTCCTCGCCGACGTGCGCGCCTCAGGGATGCGCGTCGTCCCCGTCTGCCCGTACGTGGCGAAGTTCCTGGAGAAGCACGAGGAGTTCGCCGACATCGCCGACCCGGTGACCCCCGAGGTCCTCCAGTGGCTGGACGCCCGGCTGGGACGTTGATCCCGGCCGTTGGCCGACACGCGAACAAATGGCGCGAAAACCTATGTTCGGGCGGGTAAACCACGTTCGGATCAAGATCACTGCATGGAGGTAAAGCCCTCGTTCCGATAGGGCGGGTCGGGTGTGACGGCCGTTACTGTTCCCCGGGATCCGGGCGGATTGCCGGATCTTCGCACCCTGTTTCTCCTTTCGGCGGTGTGACGCGCCCCGGCGCCGATCACCGCCTTCGCGGAAGAGAGCTCGCCCGATGACCGTTGACGACCGCCCGGACGTACGGCTTGAGCCGCCCCGGCAGTCCAGTCTGAGCACCGCGGCCGCCCGCAAGCTCACCCACACGGCCAAGTCCGCCCCGCAGATGCAGGAGATCACCTCCCGCTGGCTGCTGCGGATGCTCCCCTGGGTGGAGACCAGGGGCGGCGCCTATCGGGTCAACCGCCGCCTGAGCCACACCGTCGGCGACGGACGCGTCGAGTTCGTCCAGGACGGCGCCCGCGTCCGGGTCGTCCCGCGCGAGCTGGGCGAACTGGCCCTCCTCCGCGGCTTCGAGGACGAGGAGGTGCTGACCGCCCTCGCCGCCCGCTGCGTCCAGCGCGACTTCCGCGCCGGCGAGGTGCTGGTCCGGCACGGCGAACCCGCCGACGGCATCCACCTGATCGCCCACGGCCGGATCAACCAGACCTCCCCCGGCAGGTACGGCGGCGAGGACGCCGTCGCCGTCCTCGCCGACGGCGACCACTTCGGCGAGCCCGCCCTCCTCGACGCCGGCGCCGCCTGGGACCGCACCGCCACCGCCGAGACCCCCGGCACCCTGCTCACCCTCTCCCGCGCCGACTTCGCCGCCGTCCTGGCCTCCGCCCCCGGACTCCGCGACCACGTACGGGAGGCGGGTTCCCGGGCGGGCCGGCCGCAGAACAAGTACGGCGAGGCCGCCATCCCGATGTCGTCCGGCCACAAGGGCGAGGCCGTCCTGCCGGGCGCCTTCGTCGACTACGAGCTCGCGCCCCGCGAGTACGAGCTCTCCGTCGCCCAGACCGTCCTCAAGGTCCACACCCGCGTCGCCGACCTCTACAACGGCCCGATGAACCAGACGGAGGAACAGCTCAGGCTCACCGTCGAGGCGCTGCGCGAGCGCCAGGAGTACGAGCTGATCAACAACCGCGAGTTCGGGCTGCTCCACAACGCCGACTTCAAGCAGCGGATCCAGCCGCACTCCGGCCCGCCCACCCCGGACGACCTGGACGAACTGCTCTGCCGCCGCCGGGGCACCAAGCTCTTCCTCGCCCACCCCCGGACGATCGCGGCGATCGGGCGCGAACTCAACGCCCGGCGGATCTACCCGGACCACGTCGACCTCGACGGACAGCGGGTCCAGACCTGGCGCGGCGTCCCGATCCTGCCCTGCGACAAGATCCCCATCAGCCCGGAGAACACCAGCTCGATCCTCGCCATGCGCCTCGGCGAGGACAACCAGGGCGTCGTCGGCCTGCGGCAGACCGGCCTGGCGGAGGAGTACGAACCGGGCGTCTCGGTCCGCTTCATGGGCATCGACGAGAAGTCGATCATCTCCTACCTGGTCACCACCTACTACTCCGCCGCCGTCCTGGTGCCCAACGCGCTCGGCGTCCTGGAGAACGTGGAGATCGCCCGCAGGCGCTAGGGCCCCCGGCGCCCGCCCACCCCTTCGGCGCGCACCCGTTCGGTACAAGCCGGTTCAGCACAAGCCCGTTCAGCACAGCCCGGAGCCCCCGGGCCGGGCGCGCACGCCCGGAGCCGGGCGGCCCGCCCATCCCTCCGAGGAGTCACGGATGCCCGATCCCGGGCCTTCCCCCCTGTGGCCGAGCCTGCCCACGGCCGCGTCCCACGCACTCACCCTGCCCACCGCCCCCGTCGTTCCCGCCGCTCCCGAAAGCGTTCCCGAAGTCGCCCCCCAGGGCGTCCCCGCGCCCACGCCCCCGCCCGCCCTCGAACGCGTCCTGCGCGGCCCCAGCGGACTGGGCACGGCGGGCCTCTCCCTGGTCCCGCGCCTGGAGGCCCCCGTACCGGAAAAGCCGACGGCGCCGGCCGATCCGGCGGAGGGCCGCCCGATCCCCGGCCTCTACTTCCACCCGGTGCCGGAGCCCGACCCCGCGCGCGTGGCGGAGGTCAGCCGCCGGATCAAGGAGTGGGCGGTGGACGAGGTCGACCTGTTCCCCGACGACTGGGAGGGACAGTTCGACGGCTTCCTGGTCGGCCGCTACATGGTCGCCTGCCACCCCGACGCCCCGACCGTCGACCACCTGATGGTCGCCACCCGGCTGATGGTCGCCGAGAACGCGGTGGACGACTGCTACTGCGAGGACCACGGCGGTTCGCCCGTCGGCCTCGGCGGCCGCCTCCTCCTCGCCCACACCGCCCTCGACCCGCTGCACACCACGGCGGCCTACCAGCCGCAGTGGGCGGAGTCGCTGCACGCGGACGCCCCCCGGCGCGCGTACCGCTCCGCCATGGAGTACTTCGTCCGGCAGGCCACCCCCTCCCAGGCCGACCGGTACCGGCACGACATGGCCCGGCTGCACCTCGGGTACCTCGCCGAGGCCGCCTGGGCCGAGACGGACCACCTGCCGGAGGTGTGGGAGTACCTCGCGATGCGGCAGTTCAACAACTTCCGCCCCTGCCCCACCATCACCGACACCGTCGGCGGCTACGAACTCCCCGCCGACCTGCACGCCCGGCCGGACATGCAGCGGGTCCTCGCACTCGCCGGCAACGCCAGCACCATCGTCAACGACCTGTACTCGTACACCAAGGAACTGGACAGTCCGGGTCGCCACCTGAACCTGCCCGTGGTGCTCGCGGAGCGCGAGTCCCTCTCCGAGAAGGACGCCTACCTGAAGGCGATCGAGGTCCACAACGACCTCATGCGCGACTTCGAGGCCGAGGCCGCCGCCCTGGCCGCCGCCTGCCCCGTCCCGAGCGTGCTCCGCTTCCTGCGGGGCGTGGCCGTGTGGGTCGACGGCAACCACCACTGGCACCGGACCAACACCTACCGCTACAGCCTGCCCGACTTCTGGTAAGAAACGGAAAACTCAGTGACCAGCACCGACACGACCACCACCCCCGCGTTCGTCCCCGGCCCCGCCACCCCCTACCAGGGCGACATCGCCCGCTACTGGAACGCCGAAGCCCGGCCCGTGAACCTGCGCCTCGGCGACGTCGACGGGCTCTACCACCACCACTACGGCGTCGGCGCCGTCGACCACGCCGCCCTCGGGGACCCGGAGGACAGCGCGTACGAGAAGAAGCTCATCGCCGAGCTGCACCGCCTGGAGTCGGCGCAGACCGACGTCCTCCTCGACCACCTCGGGGACGTCGGGCACGAGGACACGCTCGTGGACGCCGGCTGCGGCCGGGGCGGTTCGAGCGTCATGGCCCACCAGCGCTTCGGCTGCAAGGTCGAGGGCGTCACCCTCTCCTCCGCGCAGGCCGACTTCGGCAACCGGCGCGCCAAGGAGCTGGGCATCGAGGACCACGTCCGCGCCCGCGTCTGCAACATGCTGGACACCCCGTTCGAGAAGGGCAGCGTGGCCGCCTCCTGGAACAACGAGTCGAGCATGTACGTCGACCTGGACGACCTCTTCGCCGAGCACGCCCGGTTCCTGAAGGTCGGCGGCCGGTACGTCACCATCACCGGCTGCTGGAACCCGAAGTACGGCCAGCCGTCGAAGTGGGTCTCGCAGATCAACGCCCACTTCGAGTGCAACATCCACTCCCGCCGCGAGTACCTGCGGGCGATGGCCGACAACCGGCTCGTCCCGCAGGCCGTCGTGGACCTGACCCCGGAGACCCTGCCCTACTGGGAGCTGCGGGCCACGTCCTCGCTGGTCACCGGCATCGAGGAGGCGTTCATCGAGTCGTACAGGGACGGCTCCTTCCAGTACGTCCTGATCGCGGCCGACCGGGTCTGACCGCGGTCGCACCGGAAGAACCCGCCGGGGGCGACGGGACCGACCTCCTACGGTCCCGTCACCCCCGGCGTCCGTCGTTCCCGGCGCGTCCAGGGCGCGTGTCGAAAGTAGCGTCGTCTGCCCGAAGGGCAGGCGGGACTTTCGACACACGCCCTAGGGCTTGTCCCCGAACGCCTTCAGGACCCGCTCGGCGGCCAGCGTCGCCGTCAACTCGCCGTCCCTGACCTGCCGTTCGAGCAGGGGCGTGAGCTCCTGGACCGCCGGGTTCGTGCGCAGCCGGTCGAGGAGTTCCTCGCGGACCATGGTCCAGGTCCAGTCGACCTGCTGGTCCTGGCGCTTGGCCGTGAGGCGGCCGGTCGAGTCGAGCAGGGCGCGGTGCCGCTCCAGACGCCCCCACACCTCGTCGAGGCCCGAGGACTCCCGGGCGCTGCAACTGAGCACCGGCGGCGTCCAGAACGCGTCGGCGCCGTGCATCAGCCGCAGCGCGCCCGCCAGTTCGCGCGCGGCGGCCCGCGCGTCGCGCTCGTGCGGGCCGTCCGCCTTGTTGACGGCGACAACGTCCGCCAGCTCCAGGACGCCCTTCTTGATGCCCTGGAGCTGGTCGCCGGTGCGGGCCAGGGTGAGCAGCAGGAAGGAGTCGACCATGTTGGCGACGGCCGTCTCCGACTGCCCGACACCGACCGTCTCCACCAGGACCACGTCGTACCCCGCCGCCTCCATGACGACGATCGACTCCCGGGTCGCCTTCGCGACCCCGCCGAGCGTGCCGGCGGTGGGGGAGGGGCGGACGAACGCCGCCGGGTCGACGGCGAGCCGCTCCATCCGCGTCTTGTCGCCGAGGATGGAGCCGCCCGTACGGCTCGACGACGGGTCCACGGCGAGGACCGCCACCCGGTGGCCGAGCCCGGTCAGCATCGTCCCGAACGCGTCGATGAAGGTCGACTTGCCGACCCCGGGCACCCCGCTGATCCCGATCCGCACCGCCCGGCCGCTGTGCGGCAGCAGCTCGGTCAGGAGCTCCTGGGCGAGGGCCCGGTGCTGGGGCCGGGTGGACTCGACGAGGGTGATCGCCCGGGCGATCAGCGCGCGCTTCCCGTCGAGCACCCCCTTCACGTACGTGTCGAGTCCGATCACAGGTCGTGCCCGAGGCCGGCGGCGAGGCGCGTCACCAGGTCGTGGGCCGCGTCCGGGATGACGGTGCCGGGCGGGAAGACCGCCGCCGCGCCCATCTCCAGGAGCGTCGCCACGTCCTGCGGGGGAATCACCCCGCCGACCACGATCATGATGTCCTCGCGGCCCTCGGCCGCCAGCTCCTCCCGGAGCGCCGGCACGAGGGTCAGGTGACCCGCGGCCAGCGAGGAGACCCCGACGATGTGCACGTCCGCCTCGACGGCCTGGCGGGCGACCTCGGCCGGGGTCTGGAACAGCGGGCCGACGTCCACGTCGAAGCCCAGGTCGGCGAAGGCCGTGGCGATCACCTTCTGGCCGCGGTCGTGCCCGTCCTGGCCCATCTTGGCGACCAGGATGCGCGGACGGCGCCCCTCGGCCTCGCCGAAGGCGTCCACCAGGGTCCGGGTGCGCTCCACGGAGGGCGACTCCCCTGCTTCGTTGCGGTACACACCGGAAATTGTACGGATCTGGCCCGCGTGGCGCCCGTACACCTTCTCCAGGGCGTCCGAGATCTCGCCGACGGTGGCCTTCGCGCGGGCCGCGTTCACGGCCAGTTCGAGGAGGTTGCCGTCGCCGCCCGCCGCGCGGGTGAGCGCGTCGAGCGCGTCCCGGCAGGCGGTCTCGTCGCGCTCCTCGCGCAGCCGGCGCAGCTTGGCGATCTGCTGGGCGCGCACGGAGGAGTTGTCGACCTTGAGCACGTCGATCTGCTCGTCGGTCTCCACCCGGTACTTGTTGACGCCGATCACCGGCTGCCGGCCGGAGTCGATCCGGGCCTGGGTGCGGGCCGCGGCCTCCTCCACGCGCAGCTTGGGGATGCCCGCGTCGATGGCCTTCGCCATGCCGCCGGCGCCCTCGACCTCCTGGATGTGCTGCCAGGCACGGCGCGCGAGGTCGTAGGTCAGCCGCTCGACGTACGCGCTGCCGCCCCACGGGTCGATGGTCCGGCAGGTGCCCGACTCCTGCTGGAGGAGGAGCTGGGTGTTGCGGGCGATGCGCGCCGAGAAGTCGGTCGGCAGGGCGAGGGCCTCGTCGAGCGCGTTGGTGTGCAGCGACTGGGTGTGGCCCTGGGTCGCGGCCATCGCCTCCACGCAGGTGCGGGTGACGTTGTTGAACACGTCCTGCGCGGTCAGCGACCAGCCCGAGGTCTGCGAGTGGGTGCGCAGGGAGAGGGACTTGGTGTTCTTGGGGTCGAACTGCTTGACGAGCTTGGCCCACAGGAGGCGGGCCGCGCGCAGCTTGGCGACCTCCATGAAGAAGTTCATGCCGATCGCCCAGAAGAACGACAGGCGCGGTGCGAACGCGTCCACGTCGAGCCCGGCCTCGCGGCCCGCGCGGATGTACTCGACGCCGTCCGCGAGCGTGTACGCCAGCTCCAGGTCGGCCGTCGCGCCCGCCTCCTGGATGTGGTAGCCCGAGATGGAGATCGAGTTGTAGCGCGGCATCCGCTGCGAGGTGTACGCGAAGATGTCGGAGATGATCCGCATCGACGGGCCGGGCGGATAGATGTACGTGTTGCGGACCATGAACTCCTTGAGGATGTCGTTCTGGATGGTCCCGGCCAGCTTCTCGGGCGGTACGCCCTGCTCCTCGGCGGCCACGATGTAGAGCGCGAGGACCGGCAGGACGGCGCCGTTCATCGTCATCGACACCGTCATCTTGTCCAGCGGGATGCCGTCGAACAGCTGGCGCATGTCGTAGATCGAGTCGATGGCCACGCCCGCCATGCCGACGTCGCCGGTGACGCGCGGGTGGTCGCTGTCGTAGCCGCGGTGGGTCGGCAGGTCGAAGGCGACCGACAGGCCCTTCTGGCCGGCCGCCAGGTTGCGCCGGTAGAAGGCGTTGGACTCCTCGGCGGTGGAGAAGCCCGCGTACTGGCGGATCGTCCAGGGCTGGTTGACGTACATCGTCGGGTACGGGCCGCGCAGGTACGGCGCCATGCCCGGGCGGGTGTCCAGGAAGTCGAGGCCCTCCAGGTCCTGCCCGGTGTAGAGCGGCTTGACGCCGATGCCCTCGGGGGTCTCCCAGAGCAGGTCGTCGCCGCCGGCGGCCTTCTTGACGGCCGCGCGCCACTCGTCGGAGCCGGCGCCGCGGGCGGGGGACCCGAGTTCGATCCCGGAGAAGTCGGGGACGGTCATCGGGACACTCCCATGCGGTCGAGGGCGGTGGAGAGGAGGGCGACGGCGTCGCAGCCCGCGAAGAGGTACGTGTCGACACCGGAGTACCGCCCCCGGCCGGCGAGGAGGACGTGCTCCGCCCCCGCCGCGCGCAGCTCGGCCGCGGTGGCCTCGGCCCGCTCCTCGTAAAGGGCGTCGCTGGAGCAGAGGCAGACCTCGCGGGCGCCGCTCTCCTCGAACGTGCCCTCGGTGACCGGCTCGATGCCGCCCGCCTGGAAGAGGTTGGCGGCGAACGTCAGGCGGGCCGAGTGCGCGGCGGCCGGGCCGAGCGCGGCCAGGTAGACCTTCGGCCGGGCGCCGGTCGCCGCGAGGTGGGCGTCGGAGCGGGCGCGCAGCGCCTCGTACGCCTCGTCGCGGCGGACGCGGGGCAGGCCGCCGGAGGGCGGCTCGGGCGCGGGGGCGCGCTCGACGGGCTTCTCCGCGAGGTGCGGGAACTCGCTGACGCCGGTGATCGGTTCGCGGCGGGTGGCGAGCTTCTTGCTGCGGGCGGCCCAGGTCTCGGCGAGGCGCTCGCCGGTGAAGCCGGAGCGCAGGGCCGCCTCCTGGCCGCCCTCCCGCTCGATCGTACGGAAGAACTCCCAGGCGGCGTGCGCCAGTTCGTCGGTGAGCCGCTCCACGTACCAGGAGCCGCCGGCCGGGTCGATGACCCGGGCGAGGTGGGACTCCTCGATGAGGACGGTGGAGGTGTTGCGGGCGATGCGGCGGGCGAACGCGTCCGGCAGGCCGAGCGCGTCGTCGAAGGGCAGCACGGTGACGCTGTCCGCACCGCCGACCCCGGCGGCGAGCGTGGCGATCGTGGTGCGCAGCATGTTCACCCACGGGTCGCGGCGCGTCATCATCACCGGCGAGGTCACCGCGTGCTGGCGCTGCGCGCCCGCCTCCGGGGCGCCGGAGGCCTCGGCCACCCGGGCCCAGAGCCGGCGCGCCGCGCGGAACTTGGCGATCGTCAGGAACTGGTCGGCGGTGGCCGCGTAGCGGAACTCGATCTGCCCGAGCGCCTCCGTGACGCTCAGGCCCGCCTCGGTGAGCCCGCGCAGATAGGCCACGCCGGTCGCGAGGGAGCAGCCCAGCTCCTGCGCGGCCGAGCCGCCGGCCTCGTGGTACGGCAGGGCGTCCACGGTCAGGGCCCGCAGGCCCGGGTAGCCGTCGGCGCACCGGCGCGCGAGCCCGGCGACGGACGCGAGGTCGTACGTCTGCCGGCCCGTGCGGGCCTCGTGGCCCAGGGGGTCGGCGCCCAGGCTGCCCCGAGCCGCGTCCGGGGCGACGCCCCGCTCCTCGTACAGGCGGAAGAGGCGCTCGGCGGCGGCGGCCGTCTCGTCGCCCGCGTCGAGGACGACGGGCGCGAGGTCGAGGTAGACGCCGTCGAGGACCTTGTCCAGGGAGGCGACCGGGATGCCCGTGCCGCCGACGCCCAGCCACAGGGAGGTGACGCCGTTCTCCAGGTCGGAGAGGACCGCGCCGTTGTCGGCGGCCAGGTGGCGCTGGCGCACGTCCCAGCCGCCGGTGGTGTTGCCCTCGGCCCGGCCGCCGCGCACGAAGGGTGCGAAGCCGGGCAGGCCGGGGTCGGGCGCGGCGTCGCGCGCGGTGTACAGCGGGCGCGTGTCGAGGCCGTCCTCCAGCAGGGTGGACAGGGCGTCCTCGGCTTCGGGGCCGGAGACCTCCTTGCCCGATTTGCGCAGGACGCCCGCCACGAGGTTTTGCCACTGCTCATGTGGCGCGTCTGGGAATTCGGACGCCAGGGAAAGCCCGTCGTCAGGCAGGACCGTCATGTTTCGGATGCTAGGGGAGATCGACAAGAGAGCAGGAGAGCGCACGACTGTGACCTTCTTCTCTTCACCCCTTGTGGCTTAGGTTAGGCTTGCCTAAGTTTTGACTCCGGTCTTTCCGTCCCCTGCTCCGGGAGAACTCGCATGCGTCCCTTCAGCACCCGCGCCACCCGCCCCATCCCCGCCGAACGCGTGCGCTCCATCCTGACCGCGGCCCACTCCATGACCGTCGTCACCGACGGCGGCGAGCAGGAGGTGCACCGCCTCGACGGCACGGGACCCATGGGCCACATCCACCTGCACGACCCCTCCGAGGACTGCCCCGCCGGACGGGCCGCCCGCCTCCCCGTGCGCCTCGAACTCACCGACATCGCCCCCACCCCGGTCCGCGAACGCCTCCGCGCCCGCGTCACCCTCACCGGACTCCTCGACGCCCCCTACACGTCCGACGCCGGCCGGAGCACCTGCATGGAGTTCGGCCAGGCCCTCCTGGAGGACGCCGACGGGCGCACCTTCGTCGCCCTCGACGAGCTCCGGGCGACCGAGCCCGACCCGCTGGCCGGCTGCGAGGCGGCCATGCTCACCCACCTGGTCGACGACCACGCCGAACTCGTCCCCCTGCTGCTCCGCCTCGTCCGGCCGCGCCCCGACCGGGACATGGTCCGCGCCCTCCCCGTCGCCCTGGACCGCTACGGCATCACCCTGCGCCTCGAACACCCCACCGGCCACCAGGACGCCCGGCTGCCCTTCCCCACCCCCGTCAGGGACATCGAGGAGGCGGGTCCCCGCATCCACGCCCTCCTCGCCGCCGCCCGCCGCTCCTCCCACCCCAACCGCCTGCTGACCTGACCTGATCGGCCCCGGACCCCGCGCACCGCCGAGATGCCGGAGCGCCCGCACGGGCGAAGAACGGACGGGTGGACCGCACACCACCGGCGCCGGAACCGCTCGGGGACCCCTGCCCGGACGCGGCCACGCCATGAACACAGGAAGCCCGGCCGAGGGCCGGAACCGGCCCGCCCCGCCGCCGACGACCGCACCAGCGAGGCCATCGGCTTCGCCGTCCTCCTCATCGGCTTCGGCAGCCTGATCGCCGCCGTCCTGCCCCTCGTCACGGCGCTCATCGGGGCGATCTGCGGCCTCGCCCTCCTCGGCCTCATGGCCGCCGCCTTCACCGCCGTGCTCTCCGCCCTCACCCTCGTCCCCGCCCTCCTCGGACTCGTCGGCCGCCGCATCGACCGCTACCACGTCCGCAAGCCCGTCGCGGAGACCGACGCCGAACCCGGAGCGCCCGCCCACGGCACTTGGCACCGCTACGCCCAACGGGTGGAGAAGCGCCCCTGGTGGTTCCTCACCGGCGGCGTCCTGGCCCTCCTCGTCCTGGCCTTCCCGCTGCTCTTCATCCAGCTCGGCCACATCGGCGACGGAGCCGATCCCGAGTCCTTCACGGACCGGCGGGCCTACGACCTCGTCGCCACGGCCTTCGGCCCCGGCGCCAACGGCCCCCTGACCCTCGTCGTGGACCAGTCGGCCGTCTCAGAGGCCTCCTCGTCGCGCTCAAGGCCGCCGTCCTCAACGTCCTCTCCATCGCCGCCTCCTACGGCGTCGTCGTCGCCGTCTTCCAGTGGGGCTGGGGAGGACCCGCGCTCGGCGTCTCCGGCAAGGTGCCCATCGAGAGCTACGTCCCGATGATGATGTTCGCCATCGTCTTCGGCCTGAGCATGGACTACGAGATCTTCCTGCTCTCCCGCGTCCGCGAGGCCTGGCTGCGCACCGGCGACCCCAAGGCGGCGGTCGCCCACGCCCTGGAGATCACCGCCCGCGTCATCACCTGCGCCGCGCTCATCATGGTCGGCGTCTTCGCGGCCTTCGTCGTCTCCGACGACATCGTCGTCAAGATGCTCGGCCTCGGCCTCGCCGCCAGCGTCCTCATCGACGCCACCGTGGTCCGGCTGCTCCTCGTCCCCGCCGTGATGACCCTCCTCGGCAAGCACGCCTGGTGGATGCCCCGCCGCCTCGACCGGATCCTGCCCCACCTGGACACCGAGGGCGAGGGCGAACCGGAACGGACCCCGACGGGCGGCGCCCCGCCCGCGCCCTGACGGCCCGTCGGGCAGACGGAGGACCGGCCGGCCGTACGGACGCCTCTGCGAGCGGCCGGCCGTGCGTCCCGGTACCCTGTCCGGTCGCGGCGAGCGGCGCCGCCCGGAAGGAGCCAGGCCGTGATCCTCCCCGAGGTCCGTGACCCCCGCTTCGTGACGATCCGGCGCGGCGGCACCCTCACCGACGCCGACCACCGGCTCCTCGCCCTGTGGGCCGCCACCTGCGCGGAACACGTCCTCCCCCTCTTCGAGGCGGTCCGGCCCGGCGACCCCCGGCCGCGCGGGGCGATCGAGCACGCGCGCGCGTGGGTACGCGGCGAGGTCCGGATGACGGAGGCCCGTGCGGCGGGCGGCCACGCCATGGGAGCGGCCAGGGACCTGCGCGGGGCGGCCCGGCACGCCGCCTACGCCGCCGGTCAGGCCGGGGCGGTCGCCCACGTCGCCGCACACGAACTGGGCGCGGCCGCCTACGCGATCAAGGCGGCGCGCGCGGCGGCACCGGCGGACCGCGCCGAGGCCGCGGGACGCCTCGAATGCCGGTGGCAGCGCGACCGGCTCCCGGAGGAGATCCGCGCGCTCGTCCTCGACGACCAGAGGCTGCGCAACGACATCTGCTGGTCGGTCTTCGACTGCTGAGCCCCGCCTCGGCCGGTCCCGGTCGGACGGCGGATGCCGAGGGCGGGCCCGAGGCCGAGCCGAGCGTCGCTCCGAGAGCCGTGCCCCCGGCGACGGGCCCGACGCGCCCCGCGATGATGGGGGCATGAAGACTCTCGCCGAGGTGGACGCACTGGCCGACCGCGCGCACGCCGGACAGGTCGACAAGACCGGCGTCCCGTACGTCGAACACGTCCGCGCGGTCGCGGCCGGCCTGGCGCCCCTCGGCACCCACCTGGCCATGGCCGGCCTGCTGCACGACGTCGTCGAGGACACCGACTGGACGGCGGAACGGCTCCGCGCCGACGGGATCCCGGACCGGGTCGTCGCCCTCGTCGAGGCCGTCACCAACCGGGCGGACCTCACGTACGAGGAGAAGATCCGGCGCATCACCGCCGACCCCGAAGCCACCCTCGTGAAGATCGCCGACAACGCGCACAACAGCCGCGCCGACCGGTCCGCCGCGCTCCCGCCCGACCAGCGGGAACGCCTCGCCGCCAAGTACCGCGCGGCCCGCGCCGTCCTCTGGCCCGCCGCCGACCCCGACCGGATCGCGACGATCCTGCGCGTGGTCAACCCGGACCTCCTGGCCGAACTGGACGGCCGCTCTCCGGACATCGGCACGCCTTCCTGACCCGGTGTGACCCGGCTCACGGGAACCCGTTCCGGGGGCCGGACAGACGACAGACGTGAACAACGACACGCGCGCACGCATCCGGGACGGGGACCCGCCGGCCTTCGCCGAACTCTTCGACACCCACGCCCGGAGCGTCTACAACCACGCCTTCCGGCTGACCGGCGACTGGTCGGTCGCCGAGGACGTCATGGCGGCGACCTTCCTGGAGGCGTGGCGGCTCCGGAACAAGGTCGACCCCGACGGCGGATCGCTCCGCCCCTGGTTGCTCGGCGTCGCCACCAACGTGGCCCGCAACCACTGCCGGGGCAACCGCCGCTACCGGGCTGCCGCCGCCGCGTACGCCACGGCCGTCCCCGAGCCCTCCGTGCCCGACCACGCCTCCGAGGTCGCCGGACGGGTCGACGACCGCCGCCGCATCGCCGCCACCCTGCGGGCGCTCGGCACCCTCCGCCGCACCGAACGCGAAGTCCTCGTCCTCTGCCTCTGGGAGGGTCTCGCCTACACGGAGGTGGCCCGGGCCCTGCGCGTCCCCGTCGGCACCGTCCGCTCCCGGCTCTCGCGCGCCCGCGCCAAGCTGCGCGACGGCGCCGAGGCGGAACTCGCCCGGGAGGGAAGGCGATGCGACCCCCCGGGACCCGGCCCGCGGAAATCCGACCCGGAAAAACGGGAACCCGCCGCCCGCCCCCGACAGACAACAGGTGATCGCGTGAACGCGGTCCGGCCCGCGCAGGAAGGAATCCGATGAACCCCGAACCGACCAACCCCCGTACGGCGAACCGGCACGAGACCGGAGACCCTTCGGCGATCCTTCCGGTGATCGGGGAACGAGACCTTCCTCCGGGCCGCCACCAGTTCCACAAGGAGCGCCTGATGAACCGGATCCACGACGACCGCCGCGCCGCCGCCCCCCGCAACCCCTTCCTGCGGAAGGCCGTCTTCCTCCCGACCGCGCTCGCCGGGGCGCTCGCCATCGGCGTCCTCGTCCTCACGCCGGGCGGAACCCCGGACGCCGGCGACCGCGCCACCGGACCCGCCCTCACCACCACCATCGGCACCGCCGACGCCTACGGCGCCCCCCGCCTCCTCGACCGCATCTCGCTCGCCGCCGCCGGAGCCGAGGCACCGCGCCCCCACGCGGACCAGTACGTCTACATCGAGACGCGCAGCGCCTCCACGCACGTGAAGACCGTCGGCGACGTCAGCACCCTCGTCGGTGTCCCCCTGCACACCCGGCAGTCCTGGCGGTCCCCCGACGGTCGCAGGGGCTGGCTGATCGAGCCCGGCACCACCGGCCCCGAGGGCATCACCCTGGAGGGCACCGACGAGAAGGGGAACGTGCCGGAGCCGCACCTCGGCGCGCCCTCGCACGACTACCTGGCCGCCCTGCCCACCGACCCCGACGCGCTGCTGCGGAAGATCTACGAGGAGACCGAGGGCCAGGGAAACGGCAAGGAGCAGCAGGCCTTCACCACCATCGGCGACCTGCTCACCGAGAGCTGGCCGTCCCCCGAACTCACGGCCGCGCTCTACCGGGCCGCCGCGAAGATCCCCGGCGTGGTCACGGTCGACGGCGCCACCGACGCCGTCGGCCGCGAGGGTGTCGCCATCGCGCGGCTCGACGAGACCAGCGGGCAGCGCACCGAATGGATCTTCGACGACAAGACCCTGACCTTCCTCGGCGAGCGCACGGTCCAGGTCGTCGGCAGCGGCGGCGAGGAAGGCCTGATCAAGCCCGGGACCGTCGTCTTCACCCACGCGATCATGACCCGGGCCTTTGTCGACGACATCAAGGTCACGCCCTCCGGCACCGCCTCGTAGCCGCCGGAGGGGGGTGCGACCGACAGGACACCTCCTAGCCCGCGCTCCGACCCGCGGTCCAGCCGCCCAGTTCCGCCGGACGGTTGGTGATGATCCCGTCCACGCCGAGGTCGTCCATGGCCTTCCAGCGGGCCGGGGTGTCGACCGTCCAGACGTTCACGGCCACGCCCGCCGCGTGCAGCGCGCCGACCACCTCCGGGCGCCGGGCCAGGGCGACGTGGGAGACGTTGTACGCGGCGAGTCCCAGCTCCTTCGCGACCGCGACCGGATCGGGGTCCAGGGTGTCGCGCAGGAGGCCGAGCGGGAGTTCGGGAGCCAGCTCGTGCGCGTACCGCAGGGAGGGGACGTCGAAGCTCTGGACGAAGACCCGGCGCGTTATGGCCTGCTCCCCGACCTCCCGCACGATCCGGGCCACCTCGGCGCGGCTGTGCCGGCCCTTGATCTCCAGGAGCAGGTTCCCGCCGCGCTCCCGGAGGTCCGCCAGCTGGGCCGCCAGGGTCGGGACGCGGGCGCCCGCGTAGGCGGGCGCGAACCAGGAACCCGCGTCCAGGGCGTCCAGCTCGGCGGAGGTCAGCGACCGGACCGCACCCGTCCCGTCGGTCGTCCGGTCGACGGTCGCGTCGTGCAGGACGTACGGCACGCCGTCCTTGCTCGGCTGGACGTCGTTCTCGATCCACTTCGCCCCGCCCCGCCGGGCGACCTCGTCGGCGACCAGCGTGTTCTCGGGCGCGGCGGAGGAGGCCCCCCGGTGGGCGAACACGGTCGGCGGAGCCCCGGCGGGCCGGATCCAGGGGCTCTCCGACGCCTTGGCGTCCGGCTCCACGGAGCGGGGCGCGGACGGGCCGGACGGCGGGGAAGGCTCCGAGGACGGACCGGGGGCCGAGGGAGCCGCGGAGGGCGGGAACGGCGGGGACGGGGCGGTGACGAACGCGGCCGAGAGCGCCGCCACGGCGACGGCCCCGGCGGTGAACCCGGTGGTCCGGCGGCGACGCGACCGGGAAACGGGTGAAAGAGCGTCTTTCATGAGCGCACACCCTAAAGGCGATGTGTCGGACAACGTCGCGTTCGCGCCACGACGCGCGGTCCGAACCCCTTCGCCGGAACATCCGGTCTGCGGCATGGTGGGAGGCGTGCCCGGAGCCGTGCCGTCGGGGGGTCACGGCCGGGCGTGCGACGTGAGGGGGACTCATGGACACGGACACAGGCATGGACACGCATGCGGGGGCGGGAGCGGACGGCGTCGGGGTGACCGCGACGCGGGACGGGCATCGGCGGACCCCGCGCGGCCGGGGCGTGCTCGAAGGGGCCTTCGCCCTGCTCGACGCCCTCCGCCGGAACGGCGACGAGGCCGGGGTGACCGAGCTGGCCCTCGCCTGCGGGGTGCCCAAGGGCAGCGTCCACCGGCTGCTCGACCAACTGGTCGGCGTCGGCGCCGTCGAGCGGGTCGGCAACCGCTACCGGGTCGGCCCGCAGCTCTACCGCCTCGGCCAGGCCTGGGAGCCGCACCCCGGCCTCCGGCCCGCCGCCCGGCTGCCGCTCCAGCGGCTCCGGGCCGTCACCGGCGCGAGCGTGGTCCTCGTCGTCCTGCGCGAGGAGGCGGCGCTCACGGTCGGCTCGGTGCCGGGAGACCTGGAACCCCTCCTGCCCGTACGGAACGGCCTCGCGTTCCGGCTCGACACGGCCGCCGGAAAGGCCCTGCGCGGACCCCTGAGGAGCGGCGCCGTCCTCGACCGGGAGGACGTGATGGAAGGAGTGTGCTGCGCCTCGCTGCCGGTCCGCACCCCGGACGGGCGTACGGTCGCGGCCCTCGCCGCCCTGGTCCCGGCGGGCCGCCGGCTCGACGGGCTCGCCCACGCCGTCGCCGGAGCCGGAGCCGCGATCACCCGGGCGCTCGCCGGGGGCGGTGGTGGCGGCCGGCGAAGACCGCTCCCACCGACCGCCCTCGTCCCGTGAGAAGGCCGTCAGGCGGCCCCGTTCCGTCCAGTGGAACGCGCGTAGAGCCGGGCCGGGGGCGCCGGGCACAGTGGATGCCGTGCCGGGGGGAAACGGCACACCGGGACCGTCGGCACGGCGGACCGGACACCACGTCACACCCGTGACCCGATGTGTGGGGGGACACCACATGCGCAAGAACCGAGCCGCCCGACTGGCCGCCACCGCCCTGCTCGGACTCGGCACCCTCGGGGCCTTCGCCGGCACCGCGCACGCCGAGCCGATCGACTACGTGAGGATCGAACTCCTCGAACTGCACTGCCAGAAGAACAGCGAGGGCGACCACGACGAGGCCTACCTCAAGATCACCGACGCCAACGGCAACGCCGTCAAGGTCTGGCCCGGCGGCGGCCTCAAGTACCAGACCATGGGCACCGGTTACGTCCGCTCCATGGCCGACGGCAACGGCAGCGCGGCCCTGATCCTGGGCAAGCAGCAGGCCCGCACCCTGACCCTGTGGGACTACGACTCGACCAGCGGCGACGACAAGCTCGGCGCCACCCTGGTCACCGGCTCCGAGGTCGGCGCCGAGACCCAGTGGCGCACCGTCGAGGGCTCCGGCGGCGTCTACGTCATCGGCTACCGGGTGATCGACATCTGACGTCCCGTCAGGAAACCTGAGGGCCGTGCCGGATCACCGGCACGGCCCTCGTGTCACACCCGGGAGGCTCAGCCCGCGTCCGGGGCCGTCAGCTCGCCCGACCGCGCCACCCGCGCGTACCAGCGGGCGCTCGACTTGGGCGTCCGCTCCAGGGTGTCGTAGTCCACCCGGACCGCCCCGAACCGCTTCGCGTAGCCGTACGCCCACTCGAAGTTGTCCAGCAGCGACCAGAGGAAGTAGCCGCGCACGTCCACGCCGTCCGCCATCGCCCGGTGCACCGCCTCCAGGTGCGCGTGCACGTAGGCGGCCCGCTCCGGGTCGTGCACGGAGCCGTCCGGGGCGACCACGTCCTCGTACGCCGCCCCGTTCTCGCTGATCACCAGCGGAAGACCGGGGTACGCGGCGGACACCCGCTTCAGCAGGTCGTACAGCGCGCCCGCGTCGACCGGCCAGCCCATCGCCGTCCGCTCGCCCGGCGCCCGGTGGAACGCGACCCGGTCCGCCCCCGGCCACGGCGAGTGCTCGCTGTCGCCGTGCCCGTCGTCCTGCGGCTTCTCGGCGCCCTCCGTGACCTCCGACACCAGGGTCGGCGCGTAGTAGTTGATCGCGAGCAGGTCCAGCGGCTGCTTCGCCGCGGCCGCGTCCCCGTCCCGTACGAAGGACCAGTCGGTGAGGTGCGCGGTGTCGGCGAGCAGGTCCTCGGGGTAGGCGCCCTCCAGCATCGGGCCCAGCCAGATCCGGTTGCCGACGGCGTCGATGCGGCGCACCGCGTCCAGGTCCCCGGCGGAGCCGGTCAGCGGCCGCACCTCGTGCAGGTTGAGCGAGACGGAGAGCTGCTGCGGGCGGCCCGCCGGCAGCGCGGCCCGCAGCGCCTGGACCGCGAGCCCGTGCCCCAGGTTGAGGTGGTGGGCCGCGCGCAGGGCGGCCACCGGGTCGGTGCGGCCCGGCGCGTGCACCCCGGAGCCGTACCCCAGGAAGGCGCTGCACCAGGGCTCGTTGAGCGTGGTCCACCGCGAGACCCGGTCGCCGACGGCGTCCGCGACGATCCCCGCGTACTCGGCGAACCGCTCGGCGGTCGACCGCTCCGGCCAGCCCCCCGCGTCCTCCAGCTCCTGCGGCAGGTCCCAGTGGTAGAGCGTCAGGGCCGGCTCGATCCCGGCGGCCAGCAGCTCGTCCACGAGCGCCCGGTAGAAGTCCAGGCCCTTCTGGACGGCGGGGCCGCGCCCGGTGGGCTGCACCCGGGACCAGGAGACGGAGAACCGGTAGGCGTTCAGGCCCAGTTCGGACATCAGGGCGACGTCCTCGCGGAACCGGTGGTAGTGGTCCACGGCCACGTCGCCGGTGTGGCCCTCGAAGACCCTGCCCGGGGTGTGCGAGAAGGTGTCCCAGATGGACGGGGTGCGGCCGTCCTCCGCCGCAGCTCCCTCGATCTGGTACGCGGCGGTGGCCGCGCCCCAGAGGAAGCCGGGCGGGAACGAGCGGGTGGCGGTGAGCGGCCGGGTTTCGGACGCGGTCATAGGAGGGCGCTCCCAACGCTGGTGCGGGATCGGTACGTTTTGGTGGGGGAGGGGGCGGTACGTCGTGCGGGGAAGGGGCCGGTCAGCTCTTGACGGCGCCGGCCGTGATGCCGCCCACGATGTGCTTGCCGAGGAAGGCGAAGACGAGCAGCAGCGGCACGGTGGAGATCAGGGCGCCGGTCAGCACGATGGCGTGGTCCACGCTGTGGTTGCCCGCGCCGAGCCCGGCGAGCGCCACCTGGAGGGTCGGGTTGCCGTCCGGGGTGAGCGCGATGAACGGCCAGAAGAAGTCGTTCCACGACTGGACGAAGACCAGCATGCCGAGCACCGCCATCGCGGGCCGGGCCACCGGGAAGACCACGTGCCAGATCACCCGGAGGCTGTGCGCGCCGTCCATCCGGGCCGCCTCCACCAGCTCCACGGGCAGCGCCTCGACGAGGAACTGACGCATGAAGAACACGCCGAAGGCGGCGACGAGCGAGGGCAGCACGACCGACTGGAGCTGGTCGACCCAGCCCAGGTCCGTGACGATCTGATAGAGCGGGATGACGCTGAGCTGCGGCGGGATCGTCATCGTGGCGACCACCAGCGAGAGCAGCATCGTCCGTCCCCGGAAGGGGAGTTTGGCGAAGGCGAAGCCGGCGAGGGTGGAGAAGAGGACGGTGGACACGGCCACCAGGCTCGCCACGATCGTCGTGTTGATCAGGGCCTCGCCCATGTCGACCTGGTTCCAGGCGAAGGTGAGGTTGTCGAAGAGGCGGGGGCCGGGCAGCAGCGGCGCCGGGGCCTCCACGACCCGCTCGCCGGTGTGCGAGGCGGCGACCACGTTCCAGTACAGCGGGAAGAGCGAGACCACCGCGGCGAGCGCGAGCAGGACGTACGTCAGCGGTCCGGCGTGGTGCTGCCGGCCGGCCGACTGCCGGAAGCGCCGGCCGGGCGCGGGGCCCCCGGCCGCCGGGCTCGTCGGCCGGGGCGTGTCGAGTGTGCGTGCCATGGGTCAGCCCCCCAGCTTCTTGCGGTTGCGGCGGGAGACGAGCGCCTGGACGCCGCCGACGATCAGCAGGAGCAGCAGCATCACCCAGGCGATGGCGGAGGCCTGCCCGAGGGCACCGGTGATCCAGCCCTTCTCGTACATCAGCAGGCTCAGCGTCTGGAACTGGTTGCCGCTGCCGCCGCTGATGCCGACGCTGCCGCCGTAGAGCATCGGCTCGCCGAAGAGCTGGGTGGCGCCGATGGTGGAGACGATGATGGTGAAGAGGATGGTGGGCCGGATGGAGGGGATGGTGACGCTGAGGAACTGGCGCCAGCGCGAGGCCCCGTCCAGGGAGGCCGCCTCGTACAGGTCCTGCGGCACGGCCTGCATGGCGGCCAGGTAGATCAGCGCGTTGTAGCCGGTCCAGCGCCAGGTCACGATGGTCGAGATGGCGATCTGCGCGGGCCACTTGGACGACTCCCAGTCGACCGGGCCGATGCCGGTCCACTCCAGGAGGCTGTTGATCATCCCGTAGTCGGTGTTGAACAGCTGGGCGAAGACCAGGGTCGCCGCCGCGATCGAGGTGGCGTACGGGGCGAGGATGGCGACTCGGAAGAAGCCGCGGCCTCGGAGCTTGTAGTTCAGCAGGTGCGCCAGGCCCAGGGCCATGAGCAGCTGCGGGACGGTCGAGATGACCCCGATGGTGAAGGTGTTGGCGAGGGCGTTCCAGAAGAACTCGCTGGTCGCGAGGTCCGTGTAGTTCTCCAGGCCCTTCCACTCGGCTCCGCCGCCGAGCTCCACCCGGTGCAGGGAGAGCCAGCCGGTGTAGATCAGCGGGAAGAGGCCGAAGGCGGCGAAGGTGAGGAAGAAGGGAGCGATGAAGACGTACGGGATCGCCTTCAGGTCCCAGCGGTAGAGGGTGCTGCGCCAGCCGCCGGGGGCGGGGCGGCGGCCGCGCGGGCCGGGAGAGGAGGGCGGGGCGGCGGGCGGCGGGGAGCCGTCGGACCGCGCCCGGACGGAGGTGGCCACGGGGGCGTCCTTCCAGGTCGATGCGTGCGCTGGTGCGGACGGTGCCGGTCCGCCGCCCGGCAGGCGGCGGCGGACCGGCACGCGGCCCCCGCTACTGGTCGATCTTGTCGTCGACCAGCTTCTTGACGTTCTCCCAGGCCTTGGCCGGGTCGGTGCCGCGCTGCTCGATGTCGAGGATGCCGTTGTCGGTGAGGAAGGTCTTCACCTGGCCGTCCCAGCGGCTGATGCTCGCGGGCGTGATCCGGGCCGCGGCACTGGAGAAGATCTTGCCGACCGGGGTGTCGCCGAAGTACGGCAGCTTGGCCTCCTGGACGGCGACCGAGGTGAGCGTGTCCTTGGACGAGGGGATGTTGCCGTTCACCGCGAACACCTTGGCGTGCTGCTCGGGGGCGGTCAGCCAGGCGGCGAGCTCGGCCGCCTCCTTGGCGTGCTTCCCGGACTTCGGCACGGCGAGGAAGGCGCCGCCCCAGTTGCCGGCCACCGGCGGCGCGGCGATGTCCCACTTGCCCTGGTTGGCGGGCCCGGCCTGGTCCTTGATGATGCCGGTCATCCAGCTCGGGCAGGCGACGGTGGCGAACTTCGAGTTCTTGAAGGCCGCGTTCCAGGTGCCCTTCTCGTCGAACTGGCGGAGTTTGGCGGTGAGTCCGCCCTGCGCCGCCGCGACGGCGGTGTCCCAGGCCGTCTTCACGCCGGGGCTGTTCTCCCAGTCGAGCTTGCCGCTCGCGTCGGCGTACTGCACGGGGTCGCTGGAGACGACCGCGTTGAAGAGGCCGCTCGCCGAGTCGTGGAAGGCGGTGCCGGCGGGCGCGTTCTTCTGGTAGGTCCTGCCGGTCTCCAGGAACTTGGACCAGTCGCCGGACCACAGCTTCGCGACGGCGTCGCGGTCGGTGGGCAGCCCGGCCTTGGCGAAGAGGTCCTTGTTGTAGCAGACGGCCATGGGGCCGATGTCGGTGCCGAGGCCGATCACGCTGCCGTCGGCGGTGGTGGCCTGCTTCACCTTCCAGTCGAGGAAGGCGTCGAGCTTCGCGCCGCCCTCCTTGCCCAGGTCGACCCACTTGTCCGCCATGGTGGGGCCGGTCGCCTCGGCGATGTAGCCGACCTCGATCGCCTGGATGTCCGCGAGACCGCTGTTGCGGGAGAGGCGCAGCTTCAGCGTGTCCCAGTACTTCTGTCCGTCGGCGACGTTCGACTCCTCGATCTTGATGCCGGGGTGGGTCTTCTCGTACTCGGCGTAGAGCTTGGCGCCGGTCTTGTCGTCGTAGCCGAAGGAACCGAAGGTCCCGACCCGCAGCGTGATCGTGCCGCCGCTCTTGGCGTCGTCGTCGTCGCTGCCGCAGCCGGTGAGCAGGCTCGTACCGGTCATGACGACGGCGACCGCCGCGACCGCCGTGCGGCGTCCGCGTCTGCTGCTGGAAGTGCGCATTCCACTCTCCTCGTCCCAAGGTGGTGCTCGTTGTGCGCCGGGGGGTCCGGTCGGCTGGACGCGGCTCGGCGGCGGCCGGCCCGGACCCGTCGGGGTGTGCGCTCCATGTATGGGAGCGCTCCCACGTCGTTGCCGGAAGGTTGCTGCCTGCCGGGTGCGGGTGTCAAGACATGAACGCGGATTCGTTACGGGAAGGTGTTCCGGGGGTTTCGCGCCCCTCCGGCGCTCCCGGTCGCGTCACCTCCTGAACGATCTCCCGGGTGCGCCTCGTGGCGCGGAGGGGTGGGGATGATCTAATGTGGGAGCGCTCCCATACGGATGGGGGCCGGATGAACAGAGCTTTGGCCCACGAGGGGAGTCGGCAGAGTCGTGAACGGGCGGCAGAGCGGCAGACCCACCCTGGAACAGGTCGCGGCCAGGGCCGGAGTCGGCCGGGGCACGGTCTCCCGGGTCATCAACGGCTCCCCCCGGGTGAGCGAACGGGCCAGGACGGCCGTCGCCCGGGCCGTGGCGGAACTCGGCTACGTGCCCAACCAGGCCGCCCGCGCCCTGGCCGGCAGCCGCACCGACGCCATCGCGCTCGTCATCCCCGAGACCGAGGCCCGGCTCTTCGCGGAGCCCTACTTCCTCGACATCATCCGTGGAGTCAGCGCCGAACTCGCCGCATCCGACAAGCAGTTGCTGCTCACCCTGGTCCGCAGCGAGCAGGAGCGGCAGCGCTTCGAGCAGTACCTCGCGGCCCAGCGCGTCGACGGGGTGCTGCTCGCCTCCGTCCACGGAGACGACCCCCTGCCCGACCGGATCGGGGAGCTGGGCCTGCCGGTCGTCATGAACGGGCGCCGCACGGAGGCCGAACCCGTGCCGTACGTCGACTCCGACAACATCGGGGCGGGCCGGGCGGCCGTCGCCCACCTGGTGGGACGCGGCCGGAGCCGGATCGCGACCGTCACCGGGCCGCTCGACATGTACGTGGCGCGCGCCCGGCTCGGCGGCTACCGGGCCGGGCTCGCGGAGGCCGGTCTCGCCCCCGACGAGGGCCTGGTGGCCGCCGGCGACTTCACGGAGGAGGGCGGCCGGCGGGCCACGCGGCTGCTGCTCGACCGCAGACCGGACCTGGACGCGGTCTTCGCCGCCTCCGACGTGATGGCGGCCGGGGCGCGCGCGGTCCTGCGGGAGACGGGCCGCCGGGTGCCCGAGGACGTGGCCCTCGTCGGCGTCGACGACTCGCCGGTGGCACGGCTCATGGACCCGCCGCTGACCAGCGTGCGGCAGCCGATCGAGGAGATGGGCCGCACGATGGCGCGGATGCTGGTCCGGGGGATCGCGGAGGAGCGGACGGAGCCCGCCCGACGCGTGCTGCCGACGGAACTGGTGGTGCGGGGGTCGTCCTGAGCGGGCGGGACCCGCGGCCCGGTGGATTCCGGACCGCGGGCCCCGCCCTCGTACGGGGCGCCGCGGCGTGGACGCCGCGGCGCAGGCGTCACAGCGCCGGGTGGGCGTTCTTCAGGAGTTCCTGGAACTGGGCCGAGAACCAGTGGCCCGAGACCGGGGCGTCCGGCAGCGCGCCCGACATGCTGTTCCCGTTGCGGGCGTTGCCCGTGTACGTCGGGTCGCACATCCGGTCGAAGCCCTTGCCCTCGTCGTTCGGGATCTCCTTGCTGGCGCCGTCGGACTCGCCCGGGGGCTTCATCCAGACGTACGCGTCGATGCCCGCGGCGGGCGCCGCCTGGGGCCGCTCGCCGAGTCCCGCGCCGGCCTGGTTGCACCAGTTGCCGAGGTGGATGCGCCGGTCGTAGCGCCCGCCGTTCACATACGTGTCGACGTTCGTCGTCGCGCCCGGGGCGGTGGGCCGGGCGGCGCCGCCCCAGCCGTTGCGGGAGGTGTCGATCAGCATGCCGAGGTTGGCGTCGAAGCCGAGCGAGACCAGCTTGGCGCGCATGGCCTGGGCGTACGACAGCTCGTCGGTGTACCGGTTCCAGTCGACCCACTTCGACTGGCGCACGGAGACGCCGTTCACGCTGTCGCCGATCCCGAAGTGGTCCTCCTTCAGGGCGCTGTAGTTGGCGGTGTTGACGATGAAGCCGTGCACGTTCGCGACCGTGGAGCCCTCGGCGGTGGCGGCCTGCTTGAACAGTTCGGCGGAGGCGCCGAAGTTGTCGTCCCAGCCCAGCCAGCCGTGGTGGCCGGCGTCCACGTAGTTGTAGACGTTGGCGATCGAGCCCAGCTTCCGCAGGGCGTAGCCGACGCCGGTGACGTAGTTGCCGTTGGCCTTCATGACGTCGCAGTTGGCGGTGGCGGTCGGCCGTCCGCTGACGTTGGTGACCAGGTTGGGCAGCGAGTCGATCTCGACGGTGGTGACGATCCGGAGGCCCGCGTACTTGGGGTCGGCGAGGATCGCGGCGATCGGGTCGATGTACTCGGTCTTGTAGCGGCCGATCTCGGTCGGGCCCAGCTCGCCGTTGGAGGCGAGCGCCGCGCAGTCGCGGCCGGGCAGGTTGTAGACGACCAGCTGGACGACGAGCTCGCCGGAGCCCTTCTGCTTCAGGGCCTCGTCCAGGTGGGCGCGCAGGCCCATGGAGGTCGCGGAGCCGTTGATGGCGGCGATCCGGTCGAGCCAGACGCCGGTGGGCTGGTTCGCCACCTTGGTGCCGCCCGGCTCGGCGGCGGCCTTCGCGGACCACTCGGGGTTCACGTACACCTTGGCGCCGGCGTAGGGGTTGTCGGCCTTGGAACCGGCGGGCGGGGTGGTGGGCGGGTCCGTGGGAGGAGTGGTGGTCGTGTTGCAGGTGACCCCGTTGAGCTTGAAGGTCGCCGGCACCGCGTTCGTACCGCTGTGGGAACCGTTGAAGCCGAAGGAGGCCGAACCCCCGGTGGTCAGCGTCCCGTTGTAGGAGAGGCTCTTGGCGGTGACGGCGGTGCCGGACTGGGTGATCGTGGCGTTCCAGCCCTGGGTGACCTGCTGGTTCCCGGCGTAGGACCACTCGACGGTCCAGGAGGCCACCGGGTCGCCGGTGTTGGTGACGGTCACGTCGGCGCCGAAGCCGGTGTTCCACTGGTTGGTGATCCGGTAGTCGACCTTGCAGCCGGGGGCGGCGGCGCCGGCGGTGGCGGCGCCGAGGACGGTGGCGGTGGCGCCGGTGGCCGTGACGAGGCCGAGCGCCGCCAGGAGGGCGGTGCGGCTGGTGCGACGGGTGCGGTTCATGCGGGTGGGGATTCCTCTCGGACGGGAAGGGACGATCACCGGGAGGGTGATCGGGGGAGAAGGGACGATCGCCGGGAAGCGGCGATCGGGAGGGAGGGGACGATCAGGGGGCGAGGGCGCGCAGGTGGTCGCGCAGCCCGATGCCGAACGCGGTGGGAGTGCCGTCGTACGAGCTGATCAGGGCGGGCCCGGAACCGCAGTCCCAGGTGTTCCAGGTCCAGCCCAGGTACGACAGGCCGCGGTCGTCGAACCACTTCATGACGCGGTCGACGAACGCGTGTCCGCAGGTTTTCTCACCGATCTCGCCCGCGAGCAGGGGCACTCGCGCGGCCACGGGGGCGAGGGTGTCGTTCCAGCACGTCTCGGTGGAGCAGGAGTTGAAGTCGTAGACGTGCCAGGCGGCGGCCAGATTGCCCGCCGGGTCCGTGGGGGCGTGCGCGAGCCACTGGCTCAGGTCGTTGGAGTACGCGATGCCCGGCACGAGGACGAGGTTCTTCGCCCCCGTGGCGCGGACGGCGTCCACCAGGTCCTGCATGCCGGCGACCTCGTAGCCGATGCCGGGGCAGGTGCCGCCGTCGCGCCAGCAGGACCAGGCCTGCGCCGCGGTGGGGGTCGCCCGGTCGGGATAGGGCTCGTTGAACAGGTCGAAGACGATCCGCCGGTCGTGCTTGAAGGTGTTCGCGACCGAGGTCCAGAACGCCGGGGTGTACCGCGCGCCGGGCATCGGCTTCTGGCAGGAGGCGTGCACGTCGGAGCAGCCCGCCGAGTCGCCCGTGTACCGGCCGTGGGTCCAGTGCAGTTCGACGACCGGGGTCATGCCGTGGGCGAGGACCCGGCCCACCAGCTCCTCGACGGCGGCGACGTAGTGCGCGCCCCGGTACTCGGGCTCGATGTTGTCGAGGCCGAGCCAGCACTCCTCGTTGAGGGGGATGCGGACCGTGTTGGCCTTCCAGCCGGCGATGGCCGCGATCGAGGCGTCGTCGACGGGACCGTCGAAGAAGCCGTGGCCCTGGACGCACATGAACTCGCCGCCGGAGCGGTTGACGCCGAGGAGTCGGCGGACGGCGCCGTTCTGGTCGACGAACTTGTTGCCCAGGACGCCGAGTTCGGGTGCGCCGGAGACGGGGTCGGGGGCGGGGGGAGGAGAGGTCGGTCCGGTGGGTGTGGGGGTCGGGGTCGGGGTGGGGCCCGGGGGAGTGCCCGTGCCGCAGGGGACGCCGTCGAGGGTGAACGCGGTGGGGGTGGTGTTGGTCCCCGACCAGGAGGCGACGAAGCCGCCCGTGACCTTCGCTCCCGTGGCGAGGGAGCCGTTCCAGCTCTCGTTCACCACGGTCACGTCGGCGCCGGACTGGGACCACTTGCCGCCCCAGCCCTGGCCGACGACCTGGCCGGCCGGGAGGGAGAAGCCGAGGCTCCACCCGTTCAGCGCGGCGCCGTCGTTGGTGACGGTGACGGAGCCCTGGTAACCGCCGGCCCACTGGCCGACGACCGCGTACTCCACCGTGCAGGCGGGTGCGGCCGCGGCTCCGGAGGCCGTACCCATGAGGGCGAGAGCGGTGCTCGCCGTCGTGAGTGCCGCTCCTGCGAGCAGCGCGGACGGACGTAAGAGGCGTGAGCCGTACGGGAAGTGCGCGGAACGTGCGGGGCGTAAGGAGCGTGCGGGATGCGCAAGGTGTCGCATGAGCGAGTCCTCACAGCGAGGGCACACCACGAGGATGTGCCGACCGGACGGAATCGCTCCCACTGGGTCCGGCAGACCGTAGCGCCGACGGCGGCCGAGGAGAAGAGGGGCAGAGCAAATTCCTCGCCGACTGCGTTCGACTCTTCGCGCGACTTGACGCCGTTGCGTCCCGACTGCACAGTGGGAGCGCTCCCACTGGTTCAGGACTTGTCACCGAGCGCACAACCCCTCCCCTCGACACCGGCGCTTCCCCCTCTGCACCGTTCCCTCCCTCTCCGAGCCGCGAGGAGAACCGCCCCATGCCGCACCCCCACCCGCGCCATCGCCCCGGACCATGGACGCGGTGCGCCCCGACCCGCCTGGACGGCCCGTCGTGCCGCCGCCTAGGGTCGGCACCCGAAGCGTCGGGCGGCAGCCCGTGACATCGGGAACCGTCCAGGAGCGCGCACGTGGTCATCCCTCTCCACGCCCACCGGGAACGCCCGTGGACGTGAAGGAGGTCGAGGGCGACGACGCCGCGGCCGAGTTCCGGGCCTTCTTCGAGCGTCACTACGCCGAACTCGCCCGCCTGGCACACCTGTTGACCGGCGAGACGGACGCCGCCGACGACCTGGCGGCCGACGCCATGCTCGCCCTGTGGCACCGCTGGGACCGGGTCCGCGCCGCCGACCACCCCGCCGCCTACGCCCGGGGCGTCGTCGCCAACCTCGTCCGCACCCGGATCCGGAGCACCGTCCGCGAACGGCGCAGGATCACCGCCTTCTGGGACCGGCGCCCCGAACACACCGACGGCCCGGACGTGCCCGCCGTCCTCGACGTACGGACCGCGCTGCGCGCCCTGCCGTTCCGCAAGCGCGCCTGCGTCGTCCTCCGGCACGCCTTCGACCTCTCCGAGCGCGACACCGCCCTGGCGCTCGGCGTCTCGGTCGGTACGGTCAAGAGCCAGACCGCCAAGGGCATGGCGGAACTCCAGCGGCTGCTCGGCGACCGGGCCGCGACCGAACTCACCGCGGGAAGGCGCTGATGGACGACACACGGCTCCGCCACGAGCTGCGCGAGGCGGCGCTCGCCCACCGGCCCGACCACGCCCGCATCCTGGCCCGGGTGGAACGCGGCCTCGCCACGCCCGCCCCGGAGGCCCGGCCGTCGCGCCCCGCGACCCGGTGGGCCGGCCGCCGCTGGGCGGCGGTCGCGGCGGTGACCGCGGCGGTCGCGGGAGCGGTGGGCCTGGCGGGAGTGATGACGACGGCCCCGACCGACCGCGCGACGGCCCCGGCCGCCAGTGCCACCGCCCCCGCTCTGCCCGCGCCCGGCCCGGCGGCCGGGGCGGTCGGCACGATCAACCCCGGCAGCAACCGCTGGTGGGCGCAGAGCGACCTCGGCGTGACCACCGGATCGCCGGTCACGGGCCTCGTCGTCGAACTGCGGATCGCCCGCACCGCCGGCGTCGTGAGCACCGGCCACTGGCGCACCCGCCCCGCCGGGGACTTCACGGTGACGGTGACCGAGGAGCCCGGCTCCCTGGTCTACCGCTGGACCCTGAAGGAGGGCCGCACGCTGCCGCCGGGCCCGCACGTCTTCGCGGCCCAGTACAACCACGCCGAAGGGGTGCGGGACGCCTCGTCCGACACGTACCGCGTCACCCTGACGGCCCCCGACGGCGGCCTGACCACCCTGCGGGGCGGCTTCGGAACGCCACCGCCGAAGTGACCGGGGCCGCCCGCGTGGAGAGTTTGAGAGGGCCACCGGGTCGGCCACCATGGGGTCATGAGCCACGGATTCGAGACCCGCACCCTGGACGTCACCACCGGATCGTCGGAGACGGTCCACGACCTGACCCGGGAGTGCGCCGCCTTCCTGGCGGAGGTGGCCCAGGGCCGGGACGGCCTCCTCAACGTCTTCGCACCCCACGCGACCACGGGCATCGCCCTGATCGAAACGGGAGCGGGCAGCGACGACGACCTCCTGTCGGCCCTCCACCGCCTCCTCCCCGCCGACGAACGCTGGCAGCACCGCCACGGCAGCCGGGGCCACGGCCGCGACCACGTCCTCCCGGCCCTCGTCCCCCCGCACGCCACCCTCCCCGTGCTCGACGGCGAACTGGCGCTCGGCACCTGGCAGTCGGTGTGTCTGGTGGACACCAATAAGGACAATCCCGACCGGCAGGTCCGTTTGAGCTTCATCGGTCAGTGAGCCGCTGCAGTGCCCGGGACGACGGGGCCCTGGGGGTGGCCGCCGATTCCCCTTACGCGCGGGCGGAACGGGAGGAAGGCGTGCGACGCCGCCACGGACGTGATCGGGCAGCGGCCCTGTGAGCCGGGTGGGCCACGTGGGTCTGCGCCGTGGTGCGGGGTCAGACGTCCCGATCGTGTCGGGCGGGCCTTCGGGTCCGTCACGGACGAGCGTGAGGACGTCGTCCGAGCCGCGGCCTGCCCGGTGGGGGCACCAGCGGCGCGGTGGATCGTGGCGCCGTTGCCGTGTGGGCGAGACGCGCACCGGAGGAGCCGGATCGAGTTGCCGGACCGTCCCGGGACGCGACCGTCACCGCTGGGGCGGCCGCGACGACGGTCGGCCCGGGCGCGGACCGTCACAGGGGTGCCGGCTTCCGCGCCCGAGCCGGTGGTTCTACCAGTAGTGACGGCGTCCGCCGACCGCGTGACCGGCAGCCCCGAGGACCCACAGGACGACCCCGATGACGACCAGGATGATTCCAATGGTCCACAGGACGGAAATGCCGGCCACGAACCCGATGACGAGCAGGACGACCCCGAGAACGATCATGATGGCCTCCGGTCTCGCGTGCTTCTCCCTCTCAGGTTAGGCGCACCTCGGGGCGAGAGCCTGTCGTACCGGGTGGCAACGAGTCGTCGGGCGCGGATCCACTGACAGGGCGCTCGGCGGAGTGCCGCTCCGCCCGGCCGGTCCGGCGGAAACCGACGGCTTCCGCTCACGGGGCCCCGCGAGTGGGTCGCCGTCACCGGCCGACGGTCCTGGAGGCGCGAGGGGCCGAGGCGTGGTTGCGGGTGATGGTCAAGAAAGTGATGCCGGTGGAGTCACAGGAGGTGAGGCCGCCGAGGCCGAGGACGAGCTGCCCACCCGGATGCGGGACGAGGCCCGGCGGGGCGGCGTGGGCCTCGGGTGCGGTGTGGTGGTCCGGTTCTCCTCCCGGTTCTCCCGCAGCTCGATCACGGGCCCTGCGGACGGCGTGGGGCGGGGACGACACGTCGTGACGTTTCCTCCGACTCATGGGCGCAGCATGTCTCCACTGTTTGTTAGCGCTCACAAGCTTAAGGGTCAATAGCGACGTGCGATCTGCGGGCTGAAGCCCAGGGGTGAGGGAGATCGCCCCGGCCGGGCTCCCTGCCGACTGGAAGGGGGAGGGAGCTTCTGGCGTGAAGTACGGCTTTTCCCGGGCTTCGAGCCACTTCGCCATTGAGCTTCTCCTCATCAAGAACGCGTAACGGTGGTGCGAACTCTTGAGTTACGTCTGTGTTAGCGCTCACAATGTGTCGCACTCGGCGACCCACTGGTCGTCGAGGCCGACGTTGCACGTGTCTCGTTCGCCGCAACCGGCCCGACCGCACCCACACACCCGCCGGGCTCATCGCCTTCACGGCCTCCGCCCGATGGCAAGCGCCCTTCGAGAGGAAACACGACATGGCCCACAGAGCCCTCCGCACCCTCGCTGCCACTGCCCTGGTCGGCGGCCTGTTGACCGCCTGCACCACCGAACCCGTGAACAACGGCAGCACCGGGAAGGGCTCCTCCGGCGGAAAGCTGGTCCTCGGGTTCGCGCAGGTGGGGGCCGAGAGCGGTTGGCGTACCGCCAACACCAAGTCCATACGCGAGGCGGCCGAGAAGGCCGGTTTCACGCTGAAGTTCTCCGACGCGCAGCAGAAGCAGGAGAACCAGATCAAGGCGATCCGCACGTTCATCCAGCAGAAGGTCGATGTCATCGCCTTCTCCCCGGTGGTGGAGTCCGGCTGGGACACCGTCCTGAAGGAGGCCAGGAACGCCGGCATCCCGGTCATCCTCACCGACCGCGCGGTCGACTCGCAGGACACCTCCCTCTACCGGACCTTCCTCGGGTCCGACTTCGTCAAGGAGGGGGAGGAGGCCGGCAAGTGGCTCGTGAAGGAGTACGAGGGCACCTCCGAACCGGTCAACGTCGTCGAACTCCAGGGCACCACCGGCTCCGCGCCCGCCAACGATCGCAAGGCCGGCTTCGCCGCGGTCGTCGAGGGCGACCCCAAGTTCAAGGTGGTCGCCTCCCAGACCGGCGACTTCACCCGCGCCAAGGGCAAGGAGGTCATGCAGGCCTTCCTCAAGTCCCACAAGGACATCGACGTCCTCTACGCCCACAACGACGACATGGCCCTGGGCGCCATCCAGGCCATCGAGGAGGCGGGGAAGAAGCCGGGCACCGACATCAAGGTGATCTCCGTCGACGGCATCAAGGACGCCTTCGTCGCCATGCGGGAGAAGAAGATCAACGTGGTGGTCGAGTGCAACCCGCTCCTCGGCGACCAGCTGATGGAGCTCGCCAAGAAGGTCGCGGCGGGGGAGAGCGTGCCTCGACGGGTCGAGGTCGAGGAGGGTGTCTTCACCCAGGACCAGGCCGCAGCCGCCCTGCCCGGCCGCCAGTACTGACCCGACGCCCGCACCGACCGGGGCCGGCCTCAGTGCCGCCCCGGCCCCCTCAGGAGAGGAGGGCGGATGGCAGCCCCACCCACCCCCCGCGCACACACCCGTACCGACCGACCGGTCCTGGAGGCACGCGGCATCCGCAAGGCCTTCCCCGGAGTCCTCGCCCTCGACGGCGTGGACCTGCGCCTCTTCCCGGGCGAGGTCCACGCGTTGATGGGCGAGAACGGCGCCGGCAAGTCCACCCTCATCAAGGTGCTCACAGGGGTCCACCCGCCCGACGCGGGAACCATCTCCGTCGACGGCGGCCCCCGGCGATTCGTCGAACCGCTGGAAGCGCAGCACGCCGGAATCAGCACGGTCTACCAGGAGGTGAACCTGTGCCCCAACCTCTCGGTCGCCGAGAACATCCTCATCGGTCGTGAGCCCCGGCGCCTGGGACTGGTCCACTGGTCGGCCCTCCACGCGCGCGCGGCGCGGCTCATCACCGAACTGGAACTCGACCTCGACGTCCGCCTGCCGCTGAGCGCGCACTCCCTCGCCGTCCAGCAACTCGTCGCGATCGTACGGGCCGTGGACGTCAGGGCGAAGGTCCTCGTCCTCGACGAACCCACCTCCAGCCTCGACCGCGACGAAGTCGCCCAGCTGTTCGCCCTGGTGCGCCGGCTTCGGGACCGGGGTGTCGCGATCCTCTTCGTCACCCACTTCCTCGACCAGGTCTTCGACCTGTGCGACCGGGTGACCGTCCTGCGCAACGGACGTCTCGAAGGCGAATACCGGATCGACGAGCTGACTCCCGCCACCCTGGTCCACCACATGGTCGGCAGCGAACTGAGCACCCTGGACGAACTGGCCGAGACGTCCCACACCGGTACCACCGCCGCCTCGGGCTCCGCGGAAACCCCCTTCCTCAGCGCCCGCGGGCTCACCCGGACCGGCTCCGTCCAGCCGTACGACCTGGACATCCACCGCGGCGAGGTCATCGGCCTGGCCGGACTCCTCGGATCCGGACGGACCGAGGCCGCCCGGCTGCTCTTCGGAGCCGACCACGCCGACGGCGGCGAACTGCGGATCCACGGCGAACGCGCCGCCCTGCGCTCGCCGCGCACCGCGATCGCCCACAAGATCGCCTTCTGCTCGGAGAACCGCAAGGCGGAGGGCCTGATCGGCGAACTCACCGTCCGCGAGAACATCGTGCTCGCCCTCCAGGCCGCCCGCGGTTGGACCAGACCCCTCTCCCGCGCCCGGCAGGACGAGATCGCCGCCCGGTGGACCGAGGCCCTCGACATCCGCCCGGCCGACCCCGAGGCCCAGGTCCGCAACCTCAGCGGAGGCAACCAGCAGAAGGTGCTGCTCGCCCGGTGGCTGCTCACCGCCCCCGAACTGCTGATCCTGGACGAACCCACCCGGGGCATCGACATCGGTGCCAAGACGGAGATCCAGAAACTGGTCACCCGCCTGGCCTCCGAAGGCGCGGCGGTCCTCTTCATCTCCGCAGAGATCGAGGAGGTACTGCGGCTGAGCCACCGTGTGGGCGTCCTGCGCGACCGCCGGCTCGTCGCCACCCTCCGCAACGACCCTTCTCTGACGCCCGACCGGATCCTGGGCGCCATCGCCACCGGAGCCACCTCATGACACCACCTGACGACACCGGTGCCGGGGGGCGTCCGGCCCGGGCGCGCGGCGCCCGGCGGCTCACCGAGCACCGCCTGTTCTGGCCCGCCGCCGTGCTGGCCGCCCTGCTGCTGGGGAACGTCGCGCTCACCCACGATTTCTTCGCCGTCCGCGTCCAGAACGGACACCTGTACGGCAGCCTGATCGACATCCTCCAGTTCGGCGCCCCGCTGATCCTGGTCTCCCTCGGCATGACGCTCGTCATCGCCACCCGGGGCATCGACCTCTCGGTCGGCTCGACGGTCGCCATCTCCGGCGCCCTCGCGTGCGAGCACATCGCCACCGCCGAGAACCCCGGAAGCCTGTCCACGCTGACGACGGCGATCGCGCTGGCGGTCGGCGTGGCCGCCGCGATCGGCCTCCTCAACGGCTTCCTCGTCGCCCGCCTCGGCGTCCAGCCCATCGTCGCCACGCTGGTTCTCATGGTCGCCGGACGCGGCGTGGCCCAACTGATCACCGACGGCCAGATCATCAGCGTCTCCAGCAGCGCCTACAAGATGATCGGCGGCGGCTACTGGCTCACCCTGCCCTTCTCCGTCCTGCTCGCCGCGGCCCTCGTCGCCGCCACCTCCCTCGTCACCCGGCGGACCGCGCTCGGCATGCTCATCGAATCGGTGGGCGGCAATCCGGTCGCGAGCCGGCTTGTCGGCATCCGGGCGTCCGGCCTCCTCGTCACGGTGTACGTCGTCAGCGCCGTGTGCGCCGCGGTCGCCGGCCTGATGATCAGCTCCAACGTGTCCAGCGCCGACGGCAACAACGCCGGCCTGTGGATCGAACTCGACGCGATCCTCGCCGTGGTCATCGGCGGCACCGCCCTGACGGGCGGCCGCTTCTCCCTGGGCGGTACGGTCCTGGGCGCGCTGATCATCCAGACCCTCTCGACCACGATCTACACCCTCGGCGTGCCGCCGGAGACCACTCTCGTCTTCAAGGCCCTGGTCGTCATCGTCGTGTGTCTCGTCCAGTCGTCCGCGTTCCGCGCGAGATTCTCACGCCGCCGCGGACCCGCCGTCCCGACCACGGCCTCCCCGGCCGGTGGCGAGGGAGTCCGCAAGCAGGAGGCCCACCCGTGAGCACCACTCTCACCTCCCTCACCAAGCCGATCCACCGCTTCTCGGCGCGGCACTCCACCCGTCTGCCGCTCATGGTGACGGCCACCCTGCTGGTCGCGATGTTCTCGATCGGTTCCCTGCAGTACGAAGGCTTCTTCTCCGCGCAGGTCCTTCTCAACATCCTGATCGACAACGGGTTCCTGCTCGTCGTGGCGATCGGCATGACGTTCGTCATCCTCACCGGCGGCATCGACCTGTCCGTCGGCTCCATGGTCGCCCTGTCGACCATGCTGACGGCCTGGCTCGTCGAGCAGAACGGCCTTCCGCTCGCCCTGGCCGTTCCGTTGGTGCTGCTGGTGGGCACCGGGGGCGGTGCGGTGATGGGCTGGGTGATCCACGCCTTCGAGATCCAGCCCTTCATCGTCACCCTCGCGGGAATGTTCCTCGCCCGTGGCCTCTGCTACATGATCAGCACCGAGTCGATCTCCCTCACCGACCCGACGACCACGCGGATCGCCCAGACACGGGTCCTCCTGCCCGGAGGCCTGTTCGTCTCACCAGCCGTGATCATCGCCCTGGGCGTGCTCGCCCTGGCCTTCGTCGTCCTGCACCACACCCGTTTCGGCCGTACCGTCCACGCCCTGGGCGGCAACGAGTCCTCGGCCCGCCTCATGGGCCTCCCCGTGGGGCGCACCAAGGTCGCGGTGTACGCCGTGAGCGGTCTGTGCTCCGCCCTGGGCGGCCTCCTGCTGACCTTCTACATGCTGTCCGGCTACGCCCTGCACGCCGTCGGCATGGAACTCGACGCCATCGCGGCCGTCGTCATCGGAGGAACGCTGCTGACCGGGGGGTCCGGCTTCGTGCTGGGAACCGCGCTGGGAGTGACGGTCCTCGGACTGATCCAGACCGTCATCAGCTTCCAGGGCACGCTCAGTTCGTGGTGGACCCGCATCGTCATCGGTGGCCTGTTGTTCGTGTTCATCCTTCTCCAGCGCCTCTTCGGCGGATCCCGCCAGGCTCAGTAGCCCCCTCACCGCCCCCGGCGTCAAGAACCTCACGCCGGGGGCCCGAGCACCACTTCCCCGGTCGAGGGGGCGGGGTCCGACCCTGCCCCCTCGCCGGCCTTGTCCCACGTCGAACGAGGAATGTCCATGCAGCCGTCCCCACCCCCCTTCGCAGGAGGCCCGCCGATCTGCCGACCCGACGCGGAGGCCGGGCAACGATGGACCTTCGGCTTTCCCGGCGGCCTCACGGCGGAGCTGCACACCCGCGGTGCCCGCCTCCACGGCCTGTGGGTGCCGGACCGGCACGGCACCCCGGCCGACGTCGTGCTCGCCCCCCGCGACCCGGCCCGGACGTCCACCACCGCCCGGTACTTCGGCGCCACGGTCGGCCGCTACGCCAACCGCATCGCACACGGCCGGTTCACCCTGGACGGCAGGCCGTACCGGCTCACCACGCAGGACGACGGCCACTGCCTGCACGGCGGGGCCGAGGGGTTCGACGCCCGGATCTGGGAAGCCGAGGCCGTGCACACCCCCGAGCGCACCGGCGTGCTCCTGCACCTGCACAGCCCCGACGGCGACCAGGGGTTCCCGGGGAACCTGGACGTCACCCTCAGCTGTCTCATCGGCCGGAACGACGAACTGGTCCTCTCCTACGCGGCGGTGACCGACGCTGCCACTCCGGTCAACCTGACCAACCACGCCTACTTCAACCTCGAGGGCGAGGGAGCCGGTGACGTCCTCGACCACGAACTCGCCGTCGACGCGACCCATTACACGCCGGTCGACGAGGACCTCATCCCCCGGGGCGACCACCGCCCGGTCCACGGCGGCGCGTTCGACCTCCGCCGGCCGACCAGGATCGCCGAGGCGCTCGCCCGCCCCGACCGTCAGCTCGCACAGACCGGTGGCTACGACCACAACTTCGTCCTGCGTCCGCACGACGGCGACACACCGCGGCGTTGCGCCGTCCTCCACGCGCCGGCCACGGGCCGGTCCATGGAGGTGCTGACCACCGAGCCGGGGCTCCAGGTCTACACCGCGGGGCAGTTCGACGGAACCGTCATCGGCAAGAGCGGCACACGCTACCGGGCGGGTGCCGGCATCGCGCTGGAGACCCAGCACTTCCCCGACTCCCCGAACCGCCCCGCCGACCCCTCCCCGGTGCTGCGTCCCGGGGAGGAGTACCGCTCGAAGACGGTCCTGCGGTTCACCACTCTCGGCTGACCGCGACGAGAAGACACCGACACGACTGCGCCCGCCGACTCCTCGCCGGCGGGCGCAGTCGTGTCCGGAGCGGGGTCAGGCACCCGCCCTCCGCTTGTTCCACACGTCGAACCCGACCGCCGCCAGCAGTACGAGCCCCTTGATCACCTGCTGCCAGTCGGTCCCCACCCCGACCAGGTTCATGCCGTTGTTGAGCACGCCGAGGACCAGACCGCCGATGATGGCTCCCAGCACGGTGCCCACTCCACCGCTCATCGACGCCCCGCCGATGAAGGCGGCGGCGATGGCCTCCAGTTCGAAGTTCACACCGGCCTTCGGCGAGGCGGCGTTGAAGCGCGCCGCGAAGACGAGCCCGGCGAGCGCCGCGAGCATCCCCATGTTGAGGAACACCGCGAAGGTCACCTTCCTGTCCTTGACCCCGGACAGCTTCGCGGCGGACAGGTTCCCCCCGATCGCGTACACGTGGCGTCCGATCACCGCGTTGCGCATCACGTACCCGAAACCGACCAGCAGCACGGCCAGGACCAGGAGCACCACTGGCGCGCCCTTGTAGCTGGCGAGAAGCAGGGTCGTGACCAGGACCGCGGAGACCAGCGCCGTCACCTTCAGCGCGAACAGGCCCGTGGGGAGCGGCTCCAGGGCGAACTCGCGCCGGCGCCGACGGTCCCGTACTTCCTGGAACACCACGTAGGCGGCCAGTCCCAGGCCCAGGAGCAGGGTGATGTTGTGGTAGTTGGTCTCCGGCCCCACCTCGGGCAGGAAGCCGTTGGCGACCTTCTGCAGCCCGTCCGGGAACGGGCCGAGCGTCTGCCCCTTGAGGAAGATCTCCGTCAGTCCGCGGAACAGCAGCATGCCGGCGAGGGTCACGATGAACGACGGTATGCCGACGTACGCGATGAAGAAGCCCTGGAGCGCGCCGGCGACGGCTCCCAGCAGCAGGGTGAGCAACACCGCGACGGGCCAGGACAGGTGGTGCTCGACCATGAGCACCGCCCCGACGCCGCCCACCAGGGCCATCAGGGAACCCACCGACAGGTCGATGTGCCCGGAGATGATGACGATCATCATGCCGATGGCCAGGATGAGGATGTAGCTGTTCTGCAGCACCAGGTTGGAGACGTTGCGCGGCAGCAGGAGGTCGCCGCCGGTCCAGACCTGGAACAGGAGCACGATCAGGCCGAGCGCGAAGAGCATCCCGTACTGGCGCATGTTGCGCCGGACGCCGTCCAGGAGCACCCGGACCACCGGGGTCCCCGGGGACGGGGCCTTCTCGCCGCCCGGGTGCGGGGGAACGGTCGTGTTCGTGCTGACGTCGGTGCTCATGCCTGTCGTCCTTCGCTGGGGGCGGCGTCCGTGGCGGCCGCCGGTGGTGCGGGAGCGTCCCGGGTCATGTGCCGCATCAGCACTTCCTGGGTGGCGTTCTCACGGGTGACCTCGCCGGTCAGCCGCCCGGCGGCCATGGTGTAGACGCGGTCGCACATGCCGAGCAGTTCGGGCAGCTCGGAGGAGATGAGGAGGATCGCCTTCCCCTCGGCGGCGAGCCGGTCGATCACGGTGTAGATCTCGAACTTGGCTCCGACGTCGACCCCGCGCGTGGGCTCGTCGAGGATCAGGACGTCCGGGCCGGCGAGGATCCACTTGCTGAGAACGACCTTCTGCTGGTTGCCGCCGGAGAGGCGGCCGACCGGCTCGAGGACGTTCGGAGCCTTGATGTTCATGGTCCGCCGGTACCGTTCGGCCACCTTGCGTTCCTCGTGACCGTCGACGACGCCGCGCCGGGCGAGGGAGCCGAGGGAGGCGAGCGAGATGTTCCGGCTCACGGAGTCCCCGAGGTCGAGGCCGTAGCGCTTGCGGTCCTCGGTGACGTACGCGATCCCGTGGGCGACCGCCTCGGGAACCGTGCGTGTCCGTACTTCGCGGCCGTTCTTGAACACGGTGCCCTGCTCGTAGTGGCCGTAGGAACGACCGAAGACGCTCATCGCGAGTTCGGTCCGGCCGGCACCCATGAGTCCCGCGACACCGACGATCTCCCCGCGGCGGACCCGGAGCGAGACCCCGTCGACGACCTTGCGGCCGCGGTCGAGCGGATGGCGCACGGTCCAGTCCCGGATCTCCAGGACCGGCTCGGTGCCGACCGCACCCGCGTAGGGCGTTCGCTCGGGGAACCGGCTGTCGAGGTCCCGTCCCACCATGCCGCGGATGATGCGTTCCTCGGTGGTGGCCGGGTCCCTGACGTCCAGGGTCTCGATGGAGCGCCCGTCGCGCAGGATGGTGACGGAGTCGGCGATCCGCGCGATCTCGTTCAGCTTGTGCGAGATGATGATCGACGTGATGCCCTGGCTCTTCAGCTCCCGCATCAGTCGCAGCAGCTTCGCGCTGTCCTCGTCGTTGAGTGCCGCGGTGGGCTCGTCGAGGATCAGCAGGCGGACGTTCTTCGCCAGTGCCTTCGCGATCTCCACGAGTTGCTGCTTGCCGACACCGATGTCGGCGACCCGGGTCCCGGGATGCTCGTCAAGACCGACGCGCTGGAGCAGCTCGGAGGCACGGCGCAGCACTTCGCGCCAGTCGATGACCCCCCGCCGGGACGGCTCGTTGCCGAGGAAGACGTTCTCGGCGATCGACAGGTGGGGAACCAGCGCGAGCTCCTGGTGGATGATGACGATGCCGCGCTGTTCGCTGGCCCGGATGTCCTTGAAGCGGCACGGCTCGCCGTCGAAGAGGATCTCGCCCTCGTAGGTCCCGTGCGGGTGGACACCGGACAGGACCTTCATGAGCGTCGACTTGCCGGCACCGTTCTCTCCGCACAGGGCGTGCACCTCGCCGCGCTCCACGGAGAGGGTCACCTCCGACAGTGCCCTGACCCCGGGGAAGGCCTTGACGATGGACCGCATCTCGAGGACGGGGCCGGCCGGGGACGAGGCGGAGAAGGGAACCTCGGGGGAGTGGGGCACGGCGGGGTTCACCGCAGTTCCCCGGCGTCGATGTAGCCGGAGTCGACCAGGACCTTCCGGTAGTTCGACTCGTCGACGCTCACCGGGTCTAGCAGGAAGGCCGGAACCACCTTCCTGCCGTTGTCGTAGGTGGTCTCGTCGTTGGTCTCGGGCTTCTTGCCGTCGAGGACGGCGGCCACCATGTCCGCGGCGACCTGCGCGAGGGCACGCGTGTCCTTGTAGACGGTCTGCGTCTGCTGGCCCGCGATGATCGACTTCACGGAGGCGACCTCCGCGTCCTGACCGGTGACGATCGGAAGGGGCTTGGTGGCGCTTCCGTAGTCGTCGGACCTCAGGGCGGACAGGATGCCGATGGAGATGCCGTCGTAGGGGGAGAGCACGGCGTCGACCCGGGCCGTGGAGTAGGCGGAGGTCAGCAGGTCGTCCATGCGCTTCTGTGCCGTCCCTCCGTCCCAGCGCAGGGTGGTGACCTGGTTGAGCCGGGTCTGGCCGGAGCGTACGACCAACTGCCTCTTGTCGAGGTAGGGCTTCAGCACCTTCATGGCGCCGTTGAAGAAGTACTTGGTGTTGTTGTCGTCGTTGGAGCCGGCGAACAGTTCGACGTTGAAGGGGCCCTTCTTCGAACCCGTCTTCAGCCCCAGCTTCTCGACGATGTACGTGGCCTGGAGCTCGCCGACCTTCTCGTTGTCGAAGGAGGCGTAGTAGTCGACGTGCGGGGAGCCCAGGATGAGCCGGTCGTAGGAGATCACCGGGATGCGGGCGTCCGCCGCCTGCTGCAGGACGTTGGACAGGGCCTCGCCGTTGATGGCGGCCACGACCAGGGCGTCGACGCCCTGGGTGATCATGTTCTCGATCTGGGCGACCTGCTGGTCGGGGTCGTCCTCCCCGTACTGCAGGGTCGTGGAGAAACCGGCCTTCTTCAGGCTCGCGGTCATGTTCCGACCGTCGGCGATCCACCTTTCGGAGGACTTGGTGGGCATGGCGATGCCGATGGTCAGGTCCTTCTTGTCCTTCGATTCCCGGCTCCCCCCTTCGCTGTCCTGCCCGCAAGCGGTCAGGAGCAGGGCACAACCGGTGGTCAGGGCCAGGAGGGCGGATGCGGATCGGAACTTCTTCATGGGCGTTACCCGGCAATCCCGTCGTCGAGGGCGGCTCTGTCCGGAACGGCCTCGACGGCAGTACGAGGCCACGTACTGCCGGACGACGCCGTCCCGACTCCGAGGCCGGGGTCGAGGAGCCCGGCCGACCTAGATTGTTAGCGCTCACAACAGCGTGGTACAAGAGGCGCTAGGCTTTTTCTCGCATTGATACCCAGCCGTAAGCAGGGAGAAGGGAGGCAGACGTGGCGCATCCCGCGGAAGACGTTCGCCCGCCGACGATGGCCGACGTCGCGCGAGAGGCGGGCGTGTCCCACCAGACCGTCTCCCGGGTCCTCAGCGATCACCCCAACGTGCGCGCGGCCACCCGGGAGCAGGTCACCCTGGCCATCGAGCGGCTGGGCTACCGGCGCAACTCCGCCGCACGCGCGCTGGTGACGCGCCGCACCAGGACGCTGGGCGTCATCGCCGTCAACACCACCCTCTACGGACCGGCCAGCACCATGACCGGCCTGCAGGAGGCGGCCAGGGAGGAGGGTTACCTCGTCTCGACCGTCAACCTCCGCACCGGAGGAGGGCAGGGGCTCAAGGACGCCATCGACCACCTCGCGTCCTGGGGCGTCGAGGGAGTGGTCGCCATCACCCCGCAGCGATCGCACGTGCGGGCGCTCGCGGAGCTCGACGCGCCCTTCCCCGTCGTCACGGTGGAGGGCGGCCATCGGCTCGACCTGCCCGGGGTCTCCCTCGACCAGGAGCTCGGCGCCCGGATGGTCACGGAGCACCTGCTCGCCGCCGGGCACGGCACCGTCTGGCACGTGTCGGGACCCGAGGACTGGCTGGAGAGCGAGGCCCGCACCGCGGGATGGCGTGCCGTCCTGGAGGAGAGCGGCATCCGGCCTCCACGCGTACTGAAGGGCGACTGGAGCCCGCTGTCCGGATACAGGGCGGGACAGGAGCTCGCGGGGCTCGCCCTGGCCCGTCGCGGGGCGACGCCGGTCACCGCCGTCTTCGTGGCCAACGACCAGATGGCGCTCGGCGTCCTGCGGGCACTGCGCGAGGCCGGCATCCGCACTCCCTCGCAGGTGGCCGTCGCCGGCTTCGACGACATTCCCGAAGCCGAGTACTTCCCTCCGCCGCTGACGACGGTCCGCCAGGACTTCGCCGCCATCGGGCGCCGGAGCATCAGACTCCTGGTGGACCACATCGAGGGGCGCGCCGACGGGCCCGAGCACCTCCTGGTGGAACCGCAGCTCATCATGCGCGCGAGCACGCGTCCCGCGGGCGAAGCCTGACGCGACCGGCGGCTCCCGGCGTCGGCTTCCCCGCCCCCGTGGCGGGGGGTGCCCGCTCCGCCGGTCGGGTCCGGTCGCCCGACCCGATGTTCCCGCCGTCTCCTGCCGGGCGGATCCCGCCCCGGTCATCCCGCGCCGACCGCATCGGATGTGGCGTGACGGTCCGCCCCGATCCGTGAGTGAGCGCTCACTCCAGTGGTTCCGTCCCCTTTCGAATGTCAGACAGAAGCGCACGCAGCCCTTGTCGAACTCAATTGTGAGCGTTAACAATCTGCGGGAGTGCTTCTCTGCCCCTGCCCATGACGAGAGAGACCGCATCGTGACCACACACGCCCTTCCCGGTTCCTCGGATCTCCACCACCCCGAGGCCTGCACGATCGGAGTCGACTTCGGCACCCTCTCCGGGCGCGCCGTCGTGGTCAGGGTCCGGGACGGCGCCGAACTCGGTTCGGCGGTCCACGAGTACCGCCACGCGGTCGTCGAGGACCACCTCCCCTCCACCGGCGCCCCCCTGCCCCCCGACTGGGCCCTGCAGCACCCCGAGGACTGGCTCGACGTCCTCCGCACCGCCGTCCCGGCTGCGCTCGCCGAAGCCGGGATCCGTCCCACCCGCGTCATCGGCATCGCCACCGACTTCACCGCCTGCACGGTCCTGCCGACCACGCCGGACGGCACCCCGCTGGCCCTGACACCCGAGTGGGCCGCCCGCCCGCACGCCTGGCCCAAGCTGTGGAAGCACCACGCGGCCCAGGACCAGGCCGACCGCATCAACGCCCTCGCACACGCCCGGAGCGAGAAGTGGATCGCACGGTACGGAGGCAGGATCTCCGCCGAGTGGCAGTACGCCAAGGCCCTGCAGGTCCTGGAAGAGGATCCCGCCGTCTACGCCGCCTGCGCCCGCTGGATCGAGGCGGCCGACTGGATCGTCTGGCAGCTGACCGGCACCGAGTCGCGCAACACCTGCACCGCCGGCTACAAGGGCATCCATCAGGACGGCGCCTACCCCTCGCCCGACTTCCTGGCCCGGCTCCACCCGGGCTTCGCCGACTTCCCGGCCACGCGACTGGAACACCCGCTCTCACCCCTGGGCTCCCGCGTCGGCGGACTGAGCGGCCGGGCCGCGCACTGGACCGGCCTCCCCGAGGGCATCGCCGTCGCCGCCGGCAACGTCGACGCCCACGTCGCCGCGCCCGCGGCGGGCGCCGTGGAGAACGGCCGGATGCTCGCCATCATGGGAACCTCCACCTGCCACGTCCTCAACGGCGCCTCCCTCGCCGAGGTCCCCGGCATCTGCGGAGTCGTCGACGGCGGCATCGTCGACGGCGCCTACGGCTATGAGGCGGGCCAGAGCGCGGTCGGCGACATCTTCGCCTGGTGGCTCCGCCAGGGGGTCCCGGACCACTACCGCACCGAGGCCGCCGCGGCCGGCGAGGACCTGCACCAGCTCCTGACCCGCAAGGCCGCCGACCAGCCGGTCGGCGCGCACGGCCTGGTCGCCCTGGACTGGATGAACGGCAACCGTTCCACCCTGGTCGACCACCACCTCTCCGGAGTCGTCGCCGGCCTCACCCTCGACACCCGTCCCGAGGACGTCTACCGGGCCCTGCTCGAATCCACGGCCTACGGCACCCGGACGATCGTCGAGGCCTTCGAGGACGGCGGGGTCCCCGTCGAGGAGTTCATCGTCACCGGAGGCCTGAAGAAGAACGCCCTGCTCATGCAGATCCACGCCGACGTGCTCCGCCGTCCCGTCTCCCTGGGCACTTCCGAACAGGGGCCCGCCCTCGGCTCGGCCATCCACGCCGCCGTCGCCGCGGGTGCCCATCCCGACGTCCGCTCCGCCGCCGCCGCCATGGGCGGCGTCCGGCGCCACGCGTACGTGCCCGACCCCGCGCGGGCGGACGCCTACGACGCGCTGTTCCGGGAGTACCGCGCCCTGCACGACCACTTCGGCACCGGCGCGGACCTCCTCCTGCACCGCCTGCGGCGGATCCGCAACGCCGCGCGCACCGCGACCGGCGGATGACCGGGCGGCCTCCCCGGCCCTACCGGTCCGACCTCTCCACCCCAGCACCTCCGAGGAGCACACCCGACATGACGCTCGCCCAGCCCGACCGCGAGATCTGGTTTCTCACCGGCAGCCAGGCCCTCTACGGCGACGAGACCCTGGTCCAGGTCGCCGAACAGTCACGCGTCATCTGCGAAACCCTGGCCGACCGGCCGCAGATGACCGTCCGCCTCGTCTGGAAGCCGGTGCTCACCGACGCGGCCGCCATCCGCGCGGTCTGTCTCGAGGCCAACGCCGACGACCGCTGCATCGGCCTGATCGCCTGGATGCACACCTTCTCACCCGCCAAGATGTGGATCGCCGGCCTCGACGCGCTGAGCAAGCCCCTGCTGCACCTGCACACCCAGGCCAACCGTGAGCTCCCCTGGTCCACCATCGACATGGACTTCATGAACCTGAACCAGGCCGCCCACGGCGACCGCGAGTTCGGCTTCGTCCAGACCCGTCTCGGCATCCCGCGCAAGACCGTGGCCGGCCACGTCTCGACCCCCGACGTCGTCGACCGCATCGCCGGCTGGGCCCGCGCCGCCGTCGGCCGCTCAGAACTCACCACCCTCAAACTCGCCAGGTTCGGCGACAACATGCGCGACGTCGCCGTCACCGAGGGCGACAAGGTCGAGGCGCAGCTGCGGTTCGGGGTCTCGGTCAACACCTACGGCGTCAACGACCTCGTCGCCGCGGTCGACGCCGCCGACGAGGACACCGTCACCGCGCTCGTCAAGGAGTACCAGGACCTCTACGCCCTCGCGCCCGAGCTGCGGCCCGGCGGCGAGCGCCACGCTTCCCTGCGCTACGCCGCCCGCGTCGAAGCCGGCCTGCGCGCCTTCCTCACGGAAGGCGACTTCCGGGCCTTCACCACCAACTTCGAGGACCTCGGCGGCCTGCGCCAGCTGCCCGGCCTCGCCGTGCAGCGCCTGATGGCGGACGGCTACGGCTTCGGCGGCGAAGGAGACTGGAAGACCTCCGTCCTGCTGCGTGCGCTGAAGGCGACGGCCCACGGCCTGCCCGGCGGCACCTCCTTCATGGAGGACTACACCTACGACCTCACGCCGGGCCGGGAACTCATCCTCGGCGCCCACATGCTCGAGGTCTGCCCCTCCCTCACGACGGCCACGCCCAGCTGCGAGATCCACGCGCTCGGGATCGGCGGACGCGAGGACCCGGTCCGGCTCGTCTTCGACGCGGATCCCGGTCCGGCCGTCGTCGTCGGCCTCGCCGACATGGGCGACAGGTTCCGCCTCGTCGCCAACCACATCGACGTCGTCGCCCCGCCCGAGCCGCTGCCCCGGCTCCCCGTCGCCCGGGCCGTCTGGCGTCCCCGCCCCGACCTCCGCACCTCCACCGAGGCCTGGCTGACGGCCGGAGCCCCGCACCACACCGTCCTGACCACCGCGCTCGGAGGCGAGGAGCTCGAAGACCTCGCCGAGATGCTGCGTACCGAACTCGCCGTCATCGACCGGGACACCACCATCCGGCGCTTCACACGCGAGCTGCGCTGGAACCAGGCCTACCACCGTCTGGCGCAGAGCCTGTGAGCGCCCCCGCCACTCCCACCAGGACGGAGCCCTCCGTGAGCACCGCCGTTTCCAGGGACCTGCGACGAGAGGTACTGGAGGCCAACCTCCGTATCCCCCGGGCCGGCCTGGCCACCCTCACCTGGGGCAATGTGAGCGGGGTGGACCGACAAGCCGGAGTCTTCGTCATCAAGCCCTCGGGCGTGGCCTACGACGCGCTGAGCGAGGAGGACCTCGTCGTCGTCTCCCTGTCCGACGGGAAGGTCGTCGAGGGGCACCTGCGTCCGTCCACCGACACGGAGACGCACCGCAGCCTCTATCTCGCCTTCCCCTCCATCGGAGGCGTGACCCACACGCACTCCACCCACGCCGTCGCCTTCGCACAGGCCCGCCGACCCATACCGGTGCTCGGCACCACGCACGCCGACACCTTCAACGGGCCCGTCCCCGTCACCGAAGCCCTCACACCGCGGCAGTGCGCCACGGACTACGAGTACAACACCGGCCAGGTCATCGTGGACCTCCTGGACCGCGACGACACCCGGGCGGGCGAGGTCCCCGGCGCCCTGGTCGCCCACCACGGTCCCTTCACCTGGGGCGCCGACGCCACCAAGTCCCTGGAGCACGCCGTCATCTGCGAGGCGGTGGCCGAGATGGCCCTCCACACCATCGCCCTGGGGGCGGTCGAGCCCCCGCAACACCTGCTGGACCGCCACTTCACGCGCAAGCACGGGCCGGGCGCCTACTACGGCAATCCCCGAACCGTGTGAGCGCCCCGACGCGGCCGCGGCGCACCCGTCGGCGCGCCGCGCCGTGAAGGTCCCGGGGAGGCGAACGCACACACCCGGGCGACGGGAGTCCGGATGCCGACGAGCGCCAGAGCCCCACCCGTACCGCACAGCGCACCGAGAGCACGACGCCCAGAACCGTCCATCTCAGGGAGAGCCGCCTTGCGCACACGCGACCGCAGCACGAGAAGACCCGGTGTCATCGTCAGCGGCCTGCTCGCCACATCGCTGGCAGCAGGTTTCCTCACACAGGCCCCGGCGGCGGCGGACGCCGCCGTGACGGACTACACCCTCTCCGTCGACGCCGACCGCACGGGGCCGGCGATCGACCCCACCATGTACGGCGTCTTCTTCGAAGACATCAACAACGCCGCCGACGGCGGCCTCTACGCGGAGCTCGTCCAGAACCGCTCCTTCGAGTACGGCCCCGTCGACAACCGCTCCTACACCCCGCTGACCTCCTGGCAGCACACCGCGTCCGGCGGCGCCACCGGCACCCTCCAGGTCGTCGACGACGATCAGCGACTGAACGAGCGCAACCGCAACCACCTGCGTCTGAACCTCGCGGGCACGGGTGGCGGCGCCGGCCGCTTCGGCATCACCAACAGCGGCTACGGCGCGGGCATGTCCCTCAAGGACGGCGCACGCTACGACTTCTCCGTCTGGGCGCGCACGGACAACCCGACCGGCACACGCCTCACCACCGAACTGCGCACCGCCGACGGCGGCGTCCTGTCCGCGCCGGTGGACATCACCGTGCGCGGCGACCGATGGACCAAGTACACCGCCACGCTCGTCTCCGAGGTGACCACCACCACCGGGCGGCTCTCGGTGACGGCCGCGGACTCCGGAACCCTGCGCCTCGACATGGTCTCGCTCTTCCCCCGCGACACCTACAAGGGCCGCAAGAACGGACTGCGCAAGGACCTCGCCCGGAAGATCGCGGCACTGGACCCCGGCTTCCTCCGCTTCCCCGGGGGCTGCCTGGTCAACACCGGCAGCCACCACGCCTACGAGGCGCCCGACTGGGAGCGCCGCCGCTCCTACCAGTGGAAGGACACGATCGGTCCGGTCGAGCAGCGGGCCGTCAACGCCAACTTCTGGGGCTACCACCAGAGCTACGGCCTCGGCTACCACGAGTACTTCCAGTTCGCCGAGGACATCGGCGCGATGCCCCTGCCCGTCGTGCCCGCGCTCGTCACCGGCTGCGGACAGAACCGGGCGACCGACGACCCGGCCCTGCTCAAGCGCCACATCCAGGACACCCTGGACCTGATCGAGTTCGCCAACGGTCCGGTCACCTCCACCTGGGGCCGCAAGAGGGCCGAGATGGGGCACCCGAAGCCCTTCGGCCTGACCCATCTGGGCGTGGGCAACGAGGAGAACCTGCCCGACGCCTTCTTCGCCCGCTTCACGGAGTTCCGCAAGGCCATCGAGGCCAGGTACCCCGAGATCACGATCGTCTCCAACTCCGGCCCCGCCTCCGGCGGCGCCACCTTCGACCGCCTGTGGGACCTCAACCGGCGGGCGGGCGTCGACCTGGTCGACGAGCACTACTACGAGGCCCCGCAGTGGTTCCTGGAGAACAACGACCGCTACGACTCCTACGACCGCACGGGTCCCAAGGTCTTCCTCGGCGAGTACGCCTCCCGCGACAACCGCTTCTCCAACGCCCTGTCCGAGGCCGCGTTCATGACCGGTCTCGAGCGCAACGCCGATGTCGTCAAGCTCGCCTCGTACGCCCCGCTGCTGGCCGACGTGCACCAGAACCAGTGGCGACCGGACATGATCTGGTTCGACAACGACCGGTCCTGGGGTTCGGCCAGCTACGAGGTCCAGAAGCTGTTCATGAACAACACCGGTGACCGGGTCGTGCCGAGCCGCGCTTCCGCCACCCCCGCCGTCTCCGGTCCCATCACCGGCGCGGTCGGCCTGTCGACATGGGCCACCAGCGCCGCCTACGACGACGTCGAGGTCACCGCCGCGAACGGCTCCACCCTGTTGAGGGACGACTTCGCCGCCGGCGCCGCCCGGTGGACACCGGCGACCGGGCGCGGCACCTGGGCCGTCGAGGGCGGAGCGTACGTCCAGTCCGACGAGGCTGCCGAGAACACCCTGGTCACAGCCGGTGACACGCACTGGCGGGACTACGACCTCAAGGTCAGGGCCACGAAGAAGTCCGGCAAGGAAGGCTTCCTGGTCGCCTTCGGCGTACGTGACACGGGCAACCACTACTGGTGGAACCTCGGAGGCTGGGGCAACACCCGCTCCGCCGTCGAGAAGACCGCCGACGGGGGCAAGCAGACCCTGCTGGAGAACCCCACCACCATCGAGACGGGGCGCGCCTACGACGTTCACGTCCAGGTACGGGGCCGACAGGTCACCCTCTACCTCGACGGGCAGAAGTGGGGCTCCTTCACCGACGACAGGACCGCCGAACCGTTCCGCCAGGTGGTGACCAGGGACAAGGACGACCTGGTCGTCAAGGTCGTCAACGCCCAGGCCGCCGCGGCCCGTACGAGCATCGACCTCGGCACCACCCGGGTGGCCTCGACCGCCCGGCTGACGACCCTGGAAGGCGCACCGGACGCGGTGAACACCGCCGACGCCCATCCGATCCAGCCGCGTAGGTCGACGCTGGAAGGCATAGGACGGACCTTCACGTACACCTTCCCCGCCCACTCGGTCACCTTCTTGCGGATCAAGGCCAGGTAGGCCCGGCCGCAGACGGGCTCACCGGCTGCAGCGCTCCGGCCGGACAGGACGACCGTCCTGCCCGGCCGGAGCGTCGGCACGACGCAGCCCAGGGGTTCTCCTCGCGCGGGGCGACGCCCGGCGGACGAGAACGTCGACGGGACGGGCCGTCAGGTGCGGTTGAGCTTCCTCGAACAGTCCGCAAGCGGTCGCGACCGCAAGGGTTCCTCCCCGTCGTGCGGAGCGAGGGGCCCGGCGTCCCACCCGTCCGCGGGGCGGGCCCCGTCATCCCGGCTTCGCGCCCCGCGCACCGGCCACCACATCCCTCGGCCCAGCAGTGCCGCGGCCGCCGGGACGAGCAGGAGCGACAGGACGAAGGAGGACAGGAGGATGCCCAGGGCCGTGGCGAAGCCCAGCTGGCGGGTGGAGGCGTCCGCGTTCACCGCGAGGCTGCCGAAGGAGGCCGCCAGGACCACACCGGCCGTGGCGACGGCCGGCGCCGTGTGCCGTACCGCGCGGGCCACGGCGGCACGGGCGGGGCCTCCGTGGGCCATCTCCTCACGCAGGCGGTCGCTGACGAGGATGTTGTAGTCGGTGCCCAGCGCCACGACGAACAGGAACAGCACCAACGGCAGGACGAAGTTCACCCCCGGCTCACCGCCGATGTGCTGGAAGACCAGGGCGGAGGCACCGAACGTCGCCGCGAAGCACAGTCCGACCGAGAGCATCAGCACCACCGGGGCCGCCAGGCTGCGCAGCAGCACCACCAGGATCAGCGCGATCAGTGCCGCGGCCACCGGGAACACCGTCCGGAGGTCCCGGTCGACCGCGGTCGCCACGTCGGCGAACACGGCCGCGGTGCCTCCCACGTGTGCGCTGGTACCGGTCGGCGTCGCCTCCCGTACGGCCTGGCGCACGGGCCCCGTCACGAGATCCCGGGCGCGCTGGGACTGGGCGTCCACCGTCAGATAGGCGTCCAGCCGGGCGGCGGTGCGGTCGGCGTCGAGCACGGGGGCGGCCACCTCTCCCACTCCGGCCACCCCGGAGAGAGCCCGACGCAGGACGTCAAGGCCGGCGGGGTCCAGGGTCCGGCCGTCGTCGGCGGTGACGTACACCGTCGTCGGGTCGGACACCCCCGCCGGCAGGGCGTCGGAGATCTCCCGCGCCGTCGCGGCGGCCGCCGTGTCGTGCGGGGTGCCGCCGGTCCCGAAGTCCATGCGGACGCCCACCGTGCCGACCGCGAGCGCGCCGAGGAGGGCGACCGACGCCACGAGCACCAGCAGCGGACGGCGCGCCACCAGTTCGCCGGTGCGGGCGGCCGGGCCGGTCCGCTCGGCCTTCGAGAGGATCCGCGAGGGCCAGAACATCTTCCGGCCGGTCACCGCCAGCAACGCCGGCATCAGGGTCAGGCTCGCCACCAGCATCACCAGGACCGACACCGCCACCGAGGGGCCGAGGACCCGGAACTGCCCGAACGTGGCCACACCGAGCGTCGCGAAGGCCGCCACGATCGTCAGCGCCGCCGAGGTCACCGCCGTGCCCACCCGTCCGGCCACGTCCGCGGCCACCAGGCGGTGGTGTTCCTCCGGGCGCCGCCGCAGCTCCTCGCGGAAGCGGAACAGCAGGAAGAGGAAGTAGTCCACGCCGATGCCGATCAACACGGTGCCGATCATGCCCGGGGTGCCCGGGTCCAGTTCCAGACCGGTCAGGAGGGCGGCTCCCACGACCGTGCCGGTGGCGGCGCCGCCCACCACGGACACCGCGAACAGGGGGACGAAGGCGGCCAGGACGCTGCGGAACACCAGCACGTTGATCAGCACGATCAGTCCGACCATCACGAGGCCGACCACCGTCTGCGTGGTCTTCTCCGCGTCGGCGCGGTCCACCACGTCCGCCAGGCCCCCGGTGAACCCCGTGCGCAGCCCGACCTCACCGAACTCCTGCTCGGCCCGGTCGTGGAAGACCCGGTACACGGACTGCATGCCGGGATCGGTGGAGTTGCCCCGCAGCCGTGCGCCGAGCAGCGCGAACGACCTGTCGGGGGCGGTCGTCACCAGCGCCACGCGAGGGGCCTGGGAGTAGTCCTCGGAGAGCCCCCGTATCTGTTCGTCCGTCCACGGCATCTCCACGCGCGTGGCGCTCAGTTCGCGCGCCACGCCCTCCACGCGTTCCCTGTCCGCGTCCTCCAGCGGCCTGCCGTCGCGCCGCGCCACCAGCACCGTCACCGTGTCGGCGTCGGGCTCCGCGCCGAACTCCTCCCGGGCGATCCGCAGCGCCGCTGCCGCGTCGTACTCCGCGGGCAGGAAACCGGCGCTGTCGGTGTGCGTCACGCGGAAGACGAGAGCCTGGCCCATGATCGTCACGAAGACGCCGACCACCGCCCACACGACGATGACCCGCCACGGTCTGCGGGTCGAGAAACCGGTCAGGGCACGAATCACGGGAGTCCTCCGGGAAGGGTACGGGTGAGGGGGCCGCAGGACCGTGGACGTCCGGGGCGGCGCCCCGTGCCGGGGCGTTCCGGCACGTGTCCAGCACATCAGCGGCGCACGGCCCGCACCTCGGAGCCGGGGACGAGAAACCCACTGGGAGCACGGGCCCGCACCGTCCGGCCACTGGGAGCCTGCTCCCGGTCACAACTCCCTCCCGCTCCCGACGCCACGGCCCCGGCGCACCGGCACCATGGGAGACTCGGGGGACGAACCGCAGGTCATGGGCCGCTGCGGCGGCCCCGGGAAAGCATGGATGCGCAGGGGAGGCGGGGATGGGGCGGCGCGCGGACGGAACGCGCCCCGGTCGGGCGCGGGGCCGGGCGAGCACGTCCGGCGCCGGGCTTCCGGACGGCGCGAGCGGGACGGTCTCCGGCGGAGCCGGGACGGGGAGCCGACGCGGAAGGCCGGGATTGTGGAGCCGGCACGACGGACTCGTCGCCGCCGGTGCCGCGGCCGTCGACCTCGTGGGCTTCACCTTCACCAGCCAGACGGACCGGGGCCACGTGCCGGTGGCCGGGTGCCTGGTCGTGGTCGCCGCCTCGCTGTTCCTGCTGGCGCGCCGACGCGCGCCCCTGTGCGTCCTCGCGTGCGTCCTCGCGGTGAACCTGTCGCTCAACTGGTTCAGCCCCGTGGGCCAGCACTACGGGGCGGCCACCGTCGTCGCCCTCTACACCGCCGTACGTCACCACAGCGCCGCGGTCGGCGCGGCGGCCGTCGCCGGCTGCGTCGCGGTGCTCCAGTTCGTCCACCCGGGACTGCCCGCGCCCTCCCTGACGGACTTCGTCCCCAACGTCGTGTCCGCGCTGTTCGTGGCCGGCGCCGCCGTCGTGGTCGGCCGTTGGCAGCGCAACGCCGAGGCCCAGCGGCGGCTGCTCGCCGAGCGGGCCGTCTCCGACGAACGGCGCCGCATCGCCCGGGAACTGCACGACATCGTCGCCCACCACCTGACCACGATGCAGCTGCTCGCCGGAGGCGCCCGGGCCAACCTGGACCGCTCGCCGGAGGCAGCCCGCGAGGCACTCGTCACCCTCGAGGGCTCCGGTCGCACCGCCCTGCGCGAGATGCGCCACCTCCTCGACGTGCTACGGGCCGGCGACGAGAACGACGAGGGCGAGGCGACGGCGCCGCAGCCCGGCATCGGCGACCTCGACCGCATCGTCGGGGACAGTCGCCGCGCGGGCCTTCCCACCACCCTCACCACGGACGGCGATCCGCGGTCGCTTCCGCCCGGTGTCGCACTCACCGTCTTCCGCATCGTCCAGGAGGCCCTCACCAACGCCCGCAGGCACGCGGGCGACGGTGCGCACGTCGACGTGCGGCTCACCTTCGCCGTCCAGGAGGTGCGGGTCGCCGTCACCGACGACGGTCCGCGTTCCGGCCGTCCCGTCGCACGCGGCGCGGGTCACGGACTCATGGGGATGCGTGAACGCGTCGCCCTCCACGGCGGCACCCTGCGGGCCGGGCCGGAGGGCGCGGGATTCGCCGTCCGGGCCCGGCTGCCCCTGCCCGCCGACCGTCAGGAGGCGTACGCGTGAGCGCGACCGTGAAGGTCCTCATCGCCGACGACCAGCCGCTCGTCCGCCGCGGCCTCGCCCTGATGCTCGCCCCCGAACCGGGTTTCCAGGTCGTGGCCGAGGCCGCGGACGGCGCCGAGGCGGTCCGCCTCGCCCACGAGCACCGGCCCGACGTGATCGTCATGGACATCCGCATGCCGGTCCTGGACGGCATCGCCGCCACCGAGCGGCTCACCGCCGAGTTGCCGGACTGCCGGGTCCTGGCCCTGAGCACCTTCGACATGGACGAACACGTCGTGGGTGCCCTGAGGGCCGGGGCGTGCGGCTTCCTGCCCAAGGACATCTCGCCCGAGGACCTCGTCGCCGCCCTGCGCGTGGTCCGCGACGGCGAGGCGATCCTCGCACCGAGACTCCTGACCCGACTCATCTCCCGGCACGTCAGGGCCCCGGACCGCCGGGCCGTGCCCCCGGCACCCTCCGGAGCCGAGGGGCTCACGCCGCGGGAGCGGGAGGTGTGGCGGCTGATCGCCGACGGCTCGGACAACACGGAGATAGCCGACCGGCTCGGTCTGAGCGCCTCCACCGTGAAGAACCACATCACCGCCCTCTTCGCCAAGCTGCGGGTCCGCGACCGGGCCCAGGCGGTCATCGCCGCCTACGAGACGGGCCTGGTGACGGCACGACGAGAGCCGTGAGCCCACCGGCCCGGCACGAGGACCCGTACGCGCACGTACGCGGTCCACACCGCTGACTGCAACCGGGCGGCAGAGCGGGCCGAAGAACCGGGTCGTCGGCCGGACGGCTACCGTACGGGTTGTCCTTGCGGAGGTTGGTGGACACCGGCAAAGACAACCCCGACCGCCAGGTGCGGTTGAGCTTCCCCGGACAGCCCGGAGCCGGTGGTGCGAGGGGCGTCGTCGCTGCCGTCGGCAGCAGTCGGGCAGGGCCGTTCGCTCCGCGAGTGTGCGGTGTGACGGCCCGCGCGTTCTTCTTCTTGTCATGGTGTTGCACCGGAGGGGCGGGCTGTGGCCTATGTTGGGGAGATGACTACCGGGATGGCGTCGCGCCGCGCACGGATCGGTGACCCGGTGCTCCGCTGAGCGCCGTACGGCCCTGTGCGGGCCCGCTGTTCGGTCGAGGTCCTCGCGCCGCCGCGCGGGCCCCGCCCCCCGTCGTGTTGACCACAGGATCGAAACGTCGATCACGACAGGAGACTTCATGCCCATCAAGACGCTGCGGATTCCCACTGCGGACGGCCACGCCGACGCGTTCGCCGCTTTGCCCGAGGGCGGCGGACGGCACCCGGGGGTGCTGATGTACACGGACGGCTTCGGCATCCGGCCCGTGCTGAGGGAGATGGCCCGCGAACTGGCCGGGCACGGGTACTACGTGCTCGTCCCCAACATCTTCCACCGGCACGGCCCGACTCCGGTGATCGAGCTTCCCGAGCACATCGGAGACGAGACCCGGCCCGCCGTCTTCGCCCAGCTGATGCCGATGATCGAGGCACACACCACGGAACGCGCCCTGAGCGACGCCGACGCCTACCTCGCGTTCCTCGAAGCTCAGCCCGAGGTCGGCGCCGGGCCGGTCGGGGTGACCGGCTACTGCATCGGCGGCCTCCTGGCGACACGTACCGCCGCGGCCCACCCCGGCCAGGTGGCCGCCCTCGCCGCGTTCCACGGACCGGTGGCGATCGACGGGCCCGACGGCTTCTCGAAGATCACCGCCGAGGTCCACTTCGGCCACGCCGAGAGCGACTTGACGCCCGAGGCCCTCGGCAAGCTCAACCGGGCCCTGGACGTCGCGGGCGTCAGCCACACCTCCGAGATCTACCCCGGCACCGCCCATGGCTTCACCATGGCCGACACCGACGCTTTCAGCGCCTCCGGGCTGAAGCGCCATTGGGACAGCCTGCTCCCCCTTCTGCGCCGCGCCCTGGGCAGCGGCTGAGAATCCCGCGCGGAGGACGGACCCGACGTACACGGCTCCGGGCGGCGCTGCCGGGCCGTACGCCTCGGGCAGGAGGCCGGCTCCCGGAAGGTCTCCCGGCGGGTCCTGCCTGGCCCGTACGGGGCACGAAAGCGATCCGTTTCGCAGTCCGGAGGCGCGGAAGGGCGACGCTCGTGGTGCTGTCGGGACGTGCGGGTGCGGACGCTGGGAGGCGACGATGACGGACGAGCGGATCGGGCTGGCCGAGGTGCTGGCCGCTGCCGAGGACGCCTCGCCGGTGGCCTCGCTCGACGTGGTGGCGCGCAACCTGCGGGAACGGTTCGGCGCACGGTACGTGTCGTTCCTGGTCCTGGACGTCGTCGGCCGGAAGGTGGTGCGGGTCACCGAGGAGACCGAGACGCGGCAGGGCCGCCGCGCCGATCGGATCCCGCCGGCCGGCAGCGTCCACGAAGAGGTCCTGCGCACCCAGAAGTCGATCCGGGGCGAGGACGGGGGCGACGGGCGGCGGGTTCTCGTCCCGGTCACCAACCGCGGCGACGCCATCGGCATCCTGGAGCTGCCCCTGTCCGAGGTCACCGACGACGTCCTGGAGCAGGTGGAGTGGGTGGCGCACGCGCTGGCCTACATCGTCGTCACCGACCGCCGCTTCACCGACCGCCGCTTCACCGACCTCCACCACTGGGGCCGGCGCACCACCCCGGTCGCCCTGGCCGCCGAGATCCAGCGCCGGCTCCTGCCCTCCGCCTCCTCCGTGGAGGAGGCCGAGTTCGCCCTCGCCTGCGCGCTGGTCCCCGCCGACGGCGTCGCCGGCGACACCTACGACTACGCCCTCGACCAGGACACCCTGCACCTGTCGATCACCGATGCCATGGGCCACGACGTCGACGCCTCCCTCATGGCCACCCTCCTGGTCAACGCCTCCCGCGGCGCCCGCCGCACTGGGCTCGGCGAGGCCCTGAAGGAAGCCATCCCGAGCGGCGCCCCCCATGCCGGTCCGTGACCTATGCCCGGCCGGGGCGATCGAATCTCGGGTCCCGCTCGACTTCCTCCTCGTTCGGCTTCCACTCAGGGCAGAAGTCCGGGTGTGCGACATATGCCGCAACAAGGTGGCGGAGTGGGAACGCAGTCACGGAGAGCGCAACCATGGCGGGGCCGTGAACCATGAAGTCTTCGTGTCCCGCGTCCTGCTGCATCCTCTCCACGAAACGCAGGACCCCCCGCTTGGCGGCGACATCGGCGAGAACCCTGTCCTTCAGCCCTCCGGTGTCCTCGGCCGCGCCGGGCCTCACGGCCTCTGCCGCAGCTTCGTCCTCGTCGATGCGAGCCCGGAGGAAATGCGCCAGGCCCGCCACTTCATCACTTCTCATCGATGATCCCCCTCGGTGGACAGCTGAAGAGGGCATCATGCCGGACAGGTCTGACAGGGCTGCTTCCCCAACGCCGGAGGGGGAGCGGAGCGGCCGACCGGTGATGCGGACGAGCCGCTTCGGCAGGGCCGTTCCGCAGTGGACCCCTCCTGAGGAGCTGTGGGCCTACCACCTCTCCTTCGGCGGTTCACCCCGGGACGGGCGCGGGTGCGCGGTGTGGCCGTGCAACCGATAGACCATCTCGTCCGGTGCCGACAGCATGCGTGAACTGCGCCAGGCCGCGTCGAACGGCGTGCCGGGGCGCGCTCGTTGCAGACGGCGTGCCCGCCAACTGGTGACGGGGTCGAGGACCAGTCGCCACAGTGTCAGCTTCACCTCTCTCATCCTGCGCTGCGCAGATGGTTCTTTCCGGTCTGCTGAGCGGCTTCCGCCGGATTTGCTTCCTCTTGCGTGAGGGCGGCGAGGGCGTCGTGCAGGACGTGAAGCACCCGGTTCTGCATCTCGGCGTCGGTGAAGCCCCGGCCCACCTGCTCCCACTGCTCCAGGAGTGGCCGCCACCATTCCTCGGACGCGGCCACTGACCGGGCCACGCGTTGCCAGTCCGCCACCTGCCGGGGGTCCAGGGGGTCGGTGCTCCGTTCGATGCGGTCCAGGAGCAGCAAGGAGGGGTGTTCGTACAGTTCGGCCCTGAGGAAGCGCAGCCGGCGCACCCGTTCCTCGTCCTCCTGCCGCTGCGCCAGGATCCGGTGGGAAGCAGCCGTCAACCGCAGATCGGCATGGACGCGCACGAGGCGGTAGTGGGCCGTGCGGAAGCGGTGCGGTTCGCCGAGCACGGCGTTCACCGTGTCCTGCGCGGTCTGTACGTCGGTGGCCGGCAGGCGCGCCAGGACGTTCGCGGCGTCGGTGACGGTGCGCTCCCGTACCCATTCCTCGATGTTCGGCCGACTGCGCCGGGTCGGCCTCCAGGTGATGGTGAAGGTGGCCTCGAAAGGCACCCCTAAGGTCGCACTCGGCAGCTGCCGCGGAGCGGGGCAACGAGTGGTCCGCGCGGCCGGGGACCAGAATCGCCTCATGCCGGATCCTCCGATTCCCCGATGCTGATCAGGGGGCGGAACCGCTTGTCCACGAGCTGCCGGTAGAAGTCCGCCCCGGCGTTCTCTCCGTCGGTCGTGCGAACCTCCTTGAGCGCCTGCATCAGGTCCATGGACGCCTGGAACATCCGGTGCCCGCGCAGCACGGGAACGAGTCGGGCGACCACCTCGTCGTAGGCGCTCGGGTCGGAGACGGACGCCGCGATCCAGGAGGAGAGGCGGGGGATGACGTCCGGGGCCGTGCTCACGTCACCGAGAAGGTCCCGGAGCGCACGGTCCACGTCGATGCCGAGATTCTCGCCGTCCGTCATCAGGCGGGGGAGCGGCTTCTGGGGAATCGACATCAGGGCCAGGAAGGCGAGGCCCCCGGCGCGACTGCTCGCCTTCGCGTCCTGCCACGCCTGTACCTCCTCCGCGAGCCGTTCGACGCCGCCGGGCTGTCCCGACAATTCGGTGAACACCTCCAGGACGGCGTTCCCGATGTCCTCCGCGGGCGACGCGTGAACGACGCGACGCAGCCGGACCATGGCCATCTTGGCCATCGAGGCGGTCGCCTCCCGGTCGTTCAGGACGCGCCGGCAGATGGCGACGACCGAACCGGCGAACTCCTGAGTGCCCGCCCACCGGTACAGCGTGCCCCACGCCCGTCGGCCGATGTGTTCGTCGCGCACGGCCCGGAGCATCACGGCCGGCAACAGATCGCTCTTCGCTCCGCGCGCGACGCTGCCGAGCAGACCGAGGTGCTCGGTTCCTCCCTGACGCAGGACGAGAGCGGAGACGGCGTCGACGGAGTACGCGGCGGCGGAGGCCCCTCCGTCCTTGACCAGCCACTGCAGGAGGGGCCGGCGCATCACCTCGTAGTTGTCCCATACGTAGGTGAGCACCGCCTTCCCGTAACCGGGCCGGTCGAAGACGACCGCGTCATGGGAATCGACGGAACCGCCCACGTCGATGACGCGGCGGCGCAGCCCGCGGCCGGCGAAGACGGCCTGGGCGCCGGAGCCGAGCGCGGTACGCCCGGAGTCGGTCGAGGCGATGGTCTCCTGCAACGCGCGTGCCGACTGCGCGATGTCCGGGAGGGGCGAAGACTGGCGGGCTGCCAGCGACAGCAGCAGACAGCGGTCGTCGAAGGTGAGGGACGCGTCCTTCCCGGCGTGAACGGTCGCCCTCTCGCCGAAGAGACCGTCGAGCTTGTCGCGCCAGTCCGACAGGGCGTCCGTGATCCGCCCCGCGAGCTCGCTGTCGGACGCCACCGTGTGCGGGTCAGAGACGGCGACGGCGGTACGGGTGACGCGCTCGTACTCCTGCCACGCGGTGACGACGGCGCCGGCGGCGCGCACCGCCTCGACCGCGTCGAGCCCGCCGAGCGACACCCTCGCCGGGTCCAGGGCGTCCAGGTAGGGAATCAGCCCCGCACAGTCACGTGCGCGCAGATGAGCCTCGACGACCTGACGGGCGGGCGGCGGGGCATGCAGACGCACGACCTGCACGTGCGGTCCGGGCAGGGACGGCATGTGGTCGTAGAGTTCCTCCGCCACGGTGATGACCAGGTAGGAATCGCATGCTTCGAGGTCCTGTGCGTGCCGGTCCAGAGCTGAGACGAAGTCGGCCGACGGGCGATCGCGGTCGGGGTCCTTGAGGTCGAGCTGGAAGGCGACCCGCTCTGCCAGCGGCAGCCTTCCGACCCTGGGAGCGGTCCAGTCCGCGTCCAGTTTCACGAGGCCGATGTGGGGACCGGTGTGGCGTGCCAGGAGCTGGAGGGCGAAGGTGGTGGAGCCGTAGGAACCCGGTGCGACGATCAGGAGAGCGCGCTGGTTCGGACGTGACGTCGCCGGGTCGACCACCTTGTCCCAGACGTCGTTCCACTCGTCGTCGCGTACGAATGGCTGCCGACGGATGTCGTCCCGGTCGAGGCGGGCTCCGTCCAGCACGTCACGTGTGCGTTTCTCGATGTGGAGGTTGCTGACGGTGTGGGCCACGACATCGGCCTGCTGGATCGCCACGGGCGCGGTGGGGGAGGGCAGTACGACCTCGGGCGGCACCGGTGCGGACCGCCACGCGACCGTCCCGACCGGGGGCGGGGGCGGGGGAGCGGACGGGGGCGAGGAGGCGATCGTTTCGGGACCCCTGGTGGAAGCAGGCTTCGGCGTTCCCTCCCGCCGGGGGAACCAGGAGCGGTTCTCCGCGGGAGGGGCGGGTGGAGCGGTGGGAGGCGTCCGGAACTCGTCCGGGTCGGAAGCGGAGCGCACGGGATCGTCGGACATGCGGGTGGAGGTCCTTGTCTCGTCAGGGCTGAGGGGAGTGGTGACGGGCGGGGTCAGCGGCCGCGGCGGTCGATGCGCAGGTACTCGATGTCGTGCGCCACGGTCGTGTCGTGCATCTCCCCGTTGAACTGGAAGGTCGGAGCGGGCCCGTGAACGTCTCGAACCGGTGTGGAGGCCCGGCCGGACGGCTGGGTGGATCCGGGTTCCGGAGCCGCGACCGGATCCACCGTCCACGCTGCCGGAGGGGCTACAGCCGAGAGGTAGGGCGCGAGCAGTTGCGGGACCAGACGCGGTACGTAGAGGTGGCAGGGCTCGGCGAAATGGGGCTTGTCCCGGACGTGGGCCGTGGTGGCCAGGAACTGCCTCTCGGGCAGCTCCGGGGTGCGGCCGGCGCGTACGGTGCGTCGGAAGGCGGGGTCCGACACGGCGGCCGCGAGAAAGCCGTCGTGCTCGCGGGCGGCGGACAAGGCGGTGCGCAGGGCCGTGCTGTTCAGCAGCCGGCACACGTCGTTGATGGCGTCCCCGCGATGATCGGGCTGGGACAGGGGCCCGACGTGGACGGCGACGCGCAGTCTCATCGGCGGAGATGCCGCGAGGCGCTCACGGTCGTAGCGGACGAGGGCGGAGTGCAGATGTCCGAGCAGCGGGTCGACCAGCAGGGCCACGTCCTCGGCGGGCAGTACGAGGATGGCTCCGTCCCCGGTGTCCTTGAAGGCGGGGTCGTCGGTGGGAGGTGGCTTGAGCCCGCTCTGGGCGAGGGCGGTGGCGAGCACGAGGTCCAGGTCCGAGCGCACCGACGCCATGCGGGCTTCCGGGACGCGGCTGTAATCCTGCATGTCCACTGTCAGCAGGGCCCGCTCCGGTGGGACGGCGGAAGAGGGAACGAGAGGGGAGGGCACGGTGGGACCCGCCTTTCGGGTGCGGCGACGATCGGGAAGGCCCCATGCTGAAACGGCGGAGGCTTCGCCGGTGCCCAGCAGTGGGCACCGGCACCGTAAGGTCGATCACGTCGTGTGGCGCGCGTCCTGCTCGATGGCGTGGATGTCGTGGATGACCAGTCCCCCGCCGGCTTCCGTCTCCAGCCATCCGCGCTCTCGCCACGGCTTGATGGCCGAGCCCACGGCGTTTCGGGACGCCCCGATCATTTGGGAAAGCTCTACCTGGGTGAGCCGGACGCTCGGCTCGCCGGAGGCCTGCGATCCCGCCCGCACCAGTCGGCCGAGAGCCCCGGCGAGACGGAGCGGGACATCGGCGGTGGCGAACTCCAGCCGTACCGCCTCGGACTCCCTCACACGGGTGATCGCATGGCGCAGAAGCGGAGCGAGCAGGCCGTGTTCTTCGACGAAGAGGAGGAAGCTGGAGGCGGGAATGAGGTGAACGCGACAGCGTTCGGCGGCGATCACCGTGGCCGACCGGGGCTTCTCGTCCAGTACGGCGAGTTCGCCGAGCAGTTCTCCCGGTCCCCGGACCGCCAGCAGTGTGCGTTCGCCCTCCGCGCCCGACAAGGTCACGAGAGTCGACCCGGAGTCCAGCAGGATCACATGGGTCGCCGGATCTCCTTGACGCAGGAGCACGCTGCGGGCAGGGCGCAGATGGCCCGGAGCGAGCTCGCACATCGCGGTCCAGAGGTGGTCTCCGATGAGCGCACGGTGTGGCTGGTACATGTCCCCCCAAAGCGATGTGACCAAAAGTCACAACACCGTTTCAGAGCGCGAGTGCTGTGATCAACAGCGTCGTTCCGGCCATGCCGTGGGCCGTCACGACGAGGTCCACAGCCAGCCTGATCAGCCGGTACTTGCGCCGTGCCAAGGACCGGAGCATGACCAGACGTCTCACCTCGGCCAGGATCTGGTCCTGCTGGCCCAGGGGCTGGATCCGCCGAATCCAGCGAGGGGGAGTCGTACCGCTGTCGAAGTGCCTCTCTGCGCGGAGCGGCAAGCCGCACTGCCAGTCGAGCGTCGGGCGCAACGCGGTCAAGGCCATGACCACCGCGACCAGCAGCGGCAGGGACAGTACCCCCAGAGGAACGAGGAGAGGCCGTCCCGCGCGCTGGACGCTGTCCGACAGGGCGCAGGCCAGCACTGCCGCGAGGAGGCCCCCCGTCACTCCGAAGAGTGCGGCCGCCTTGGTGTCCGCTCGCTGCACCTCGACGAACATCTCCGCCGAACGGAGCCTGATGGTCTCCAGGGTTCCTTCCGGTAGCGGCATGGTGGCGTTCTGACCCGAGTGCATGGTGCCTCCAGTGACGGAAATCCGCGTCGGTGCGACCACTGTCCCGCGGGCACGCGTCCGGTGGTGCCCAGCACATGGCCCGGCACATGCGCGGAGGGCCACACCGGGGCGGCCGGGCCGGTTTCTCCACGGCGGGCCGGTGGAGAGGCCGGACATGATGCCCGCGCGGACTGGGCGGTGATTCCGTCACCGGTCACGGGCCCGGCCCGGGGCGGGCTGATCGGCCTGAGAGCACCGGAGCGCCGACCGGCGCACCAGCCCGACAGGACGCTCCGCGAAGAGCCCGGGCGACGACCGGGACGAGCGGGCGGGGCTCACGCCCTGAAGAAGTCGGCGAGCGCGCGTGCGACCTCGCCGGGCGCGTTCTCCATGGGAACGTGTCCCGCGTCCGGGATGCGCAGGAGCGTGGTGTTCGGGATCTCCGAGGCGAACCGCTCGGCGTACGCCACCTTCTGGAAGCCGTCGTCCTCGCCCCAGACCAACAGCTTGGGTGTCCCGTTCCGCCGCAGGTCGGGGAGGAGGTCCCGGGTGTAGCGGTGGTCGGCCGCCCCCACCAGGGCCATCCAGGAGCGGCGGACCCGCGCATCGGTCCACGGGTCCAGGTAGTCCGCGATCCGCTGCTCGGTGGCGGCACCGGCCAGCCCTTCGGCCACGGCCCGGCGGCGGGCGGCGAGGATCTCGTCGGCGGTGGTCGCGGCGACGACCGCCGGGTCCCGGAACCGGGCCACGCCGGACACCGGCCAGGAGTCGTAGGTGACCGAGTCGACCAGGGCCAGCCGGGACACCTCCAGTCGGCCGCGGACGAGGAGGTGCTGGGCGACGGCGCCGCCGATGTCGTGTCCCGCCACGGCGACCGGACCGGAGAGCCCGAGCGCCGAGGCGAAGCGCGCCACCCAGTCCGCGAGGGCCGGGACCGCACCCGTCTCCGGGGTGAGTTCGCCTCCCGAGCGCCCGAGTCCGGGAAGGTCCACCGCTATGGGACGCAGCCCCGCCGCGCCCAGGAGGTCCAGCACCGGAAGCCAGACCCGGCTCCAGTAGGTGCCGTGCAGCAGGAGCACGACCGGGCCGTCCCGCTCGACGGTCAGGTAGCTCGCCGGCTCGCCGTCGACCCGGACCTCGGTCCGCAGCACCGTCGATTCGACGATCTCGTTCATGGGCCCACTGTGGCCGGGCCCGTTCTCCCGGACGAGAGTCCGGAACGACTCCCTCGGGTACATTCTCGCCATGTCGCTTCACCGCGTGGTGGCCCTGGTCACCCCGCCGCAGCCGCCCTTCGAACTGGCCTGTGCCTCCGAGGTCTTCGGCATCGCCCCGCCGGACGCGCCGCCCCGCCACGACTTCCGGGTCTGCGCCGAGCACCCCGGGCCCCTGCCGACCGGCGCCGTCCGGGTCGGACTGGCCTCGGCGGTCAACCTGCGCCGCCGCTTCCGGACACGCTTCGGCGCCACCCCCGGCGCTTACCGGCGGACCTTCGGCGGGATCTGACGGCGCGGGCGGGCGGTCGGTCATGTGCCGCGTACGCCTGCGCGGGCAGGCGGTCGGTCACGTACGCGCGTACGCCCGCACGGCGGGTTGTCGGACCGAGGCCGGCGACCGGCGGCCGGAGGCGGACCGGGAAGTGGCCCAGCCGTGTGCCCGGGGGAGCTCTGCCGCATCCCCCTCGCGGGAGGGCGTCTCGTGCCAGAGTGTGAGGACGGACCGCTCCTCCGGCAGCTCCGACCTCCGGCCGGACATCGCCGTGCTCACCGCTCTCCCGGTCGAGCGGCAGGGGTTCCTCGCCGCACTCGGGCCCCGTACCGTGCACCGTTGGCACGGGCAGGACGTGCACCTCGCCGACGTGGCGGGCGAAAGAGTTCTGGTGCCTCCCGCCGGAATGGGCGACGTCGGCATGGCCGCGCTCGCCCGGCGGGTCCTCGGCGGTTGGAAGCGCGCCGCCTGCGGGGAGGCCCCCGCGCATTTCGGTCCGGCCTTCAGCGGCGAGAAGGTCCTCGCGGACGCCCGCACCGTCACGGGACTGCGCACCACGTGGAGCAAGGCCGTGCTCCGACCCGCAGGACAGGCCCCGTAGCGAGATCCTCCTTGAATCCGGCGGACCGGGTGAGGCCGGCGGCATCCGGCTCTACGATCATGCGCATGTCGATCTCTATTTCCTCCCTTCCCGTGCTCCGGGGCCGGGACGGGGCCGTTCTGTGCGTCGAGGACATCGGACTGGTCCTCGACCTCCCGCGCGAGCAGGTCACCTTCACCCCCGACGGGCTGGGCCGGATACGGGCCGAGGGCCGCTCGGTCCTGATCGAGCTGCGGGCGAAGGCCGGTGCGACGCCGCGCGTGTACCGGATCGACGACGTGGACGAGGCGGCGGCCACCGCCTTCGCCGACGGGGTCAATGCGATCCTGGCGAACCGTACGGACAGCGACGACGTCGACGGGGCCCCGTTCGCCGTGGTCCGCTCGCTCGCCCCCACCTGGCGGACGAGGTTCCACCGCCGGATGCTGCGGGGCGTGCTGGGGCACCTGCTGGCGCTCGTCGTCCTCTGTGTGGTGGCCGGCGTGCTGGACGAGTGGGGGGTGGTCGTCGTCACGATCCTGCTCGGCGGCCTGGCCTGGCTGGGCCTGTGGACGGGCCTGTACGGAGTGATCCGCGCGCGGCGGGAACGCCGGCTGCGCCGGTACGGCGTCACGGTGACCGCCACCCGGGCCACGATGTCCCGTGGGGGGTACGTCTACCCGGACGCGACCGGGACGTACCGCGGCTTTCTGCACGGCGAGGCCGGTCCCACGATCACCGTGATCCACCCCCCGGAGGACCCGGCGGACGTGCTGGTGCCGATGCCGCCGTTCACCCACCTGGTGGACACCTACGCGGGCGCCGTCCTGGTCTTCTGTTCCGGCGTCATGGTCGTCCTCCACGCCGTGATGGCGCTGATCTTCTTCCTCGACGGTTGACGAGCCCGTACCCGGCTCGCAGCGGCTCGGCCCTCGACACCTCGCACATGCGGGTTCAGGAGGCGGCGGGCCCCCGTGGGGAGCGGAGGACGAGCAGGGTGATCTCGCTGGGGGCGAAGATCCGGAAGGGCGGGCCCCAGAAGCCGGTGCCGCGGCTGGTGTAGAGGAGGGTGCGCGTGCCGTGGCGGCTGAGGCCGGCGAGGGCCGGCTGGTCGAGGCCGACCAGGTGGTGGAAGGGCCAGATCTGGCCGCCGTGGGTGTGCCCGGAGAGCTGGAGGTCGATGCCGTGTTCCGCCGCGCGGTCGACGAACTTCGGCTGGTGGGCGAGGAGGAGGACGGGGAGGTCGGGGTCGGCGCCGTCGAGGGCTCCGGCGAGGTGGGCGCGGTGGCCCGCGAGCCCGGAGGACTCGGCGGTGACGTCGTCCACACCGGCGACCACGAGGGTGTCGCCGCCGCGTTCGAGCAGTAGGTGCCGGTTGCGCAGCGGCTCCCAGCCCAGCTCGTCCATCAGATCGACCCAGCCCTGGGCCTCGCTGTAGTACTCGTGGTTCCCGGTCACGTAGACCCGGGCCCGGTTCGCCCGCACGGTACCGAGTGGGGCGGCCTGGGCGCGGCGGCGCTCGGCGGTGCCGTCCGCGATGTCGCCGGTGTGGCAGACCAGGTCGGCCTCCAGGCCGTTCACCGTCTCGCAGACCCGCGCCGACCAGCGGGCGCGGTCGAGCGGACCGTAATGGGTGTCGGTGATCAGGGCGACCCGGGTGCCGTCCAGCCCGGCTCCCAGACGGGGGAGTTCCACGTCGAGCCGGCGCACGCGGGGGACCCGCCGGGCCTCGGCGTACCCCCAGGCGAGCAGGACGGCGGTCGTGCCGAGGACGGCCCAGGTGACGATGCGGGCCCGGTCCTGGCCGTCGCCGACGCCCGCCACGGCCAGGGCGGGCCGCAGGAGGGCGCCGAGCAGCACGGACCAGGTGAACAGGACCCAGCTGCCGCCCAGCAGCGTGTCGCCGACGATCGCCGCCCCGTCCCGCTGGCGCCGGCCGTGTCCCTGCGCCATCGCGAGCGGCATGCCGACCAGACCCAGGGCGAACAGCGCGGTGCCGATCGGCGCGACGGGGGACGGCCAGTGCTGACCGGTGTGCAGGAGGATCCAGCACGGCACCGCCCACAGCAGGACGGGGGCGATCAGGGGGACGTAGCGCATCAGGCGCCACAGCCGGCTCCGTGGTGCCTCCGGTGCTTCACCGGTGTCGGATCGGGTGTCGCTGGTCTCGGTCACGCTTCCCCTCCTGAGGTTCCGTCCGGCGGATCGTTCCCGTGGCGGAACCGGACGACGGCCACGGCACGGTCGTCGTACCCGCCGTCCGCCCGCCCGTAGCCGCAACCGTGGACGCAGCCGCAGCCGCGCTCGCGGCACGATCCGTCGTGCATGCCCCGATTCTGCTCGGGCCCCGGTCTCCATGGTCCCTCGGGGCGGCTTGTGCGGGTCCGGCCGGACTCCCCGGGCCCTGTTCCGCCGGGTGCGCGGCCCGGGCCGGGTGCCCGACGTACGAGCGTTCGGTTAGGCTGGCCTTGCCGGGCTCGCCCGGCCCGGCGCCAGGCCCGGACACCGGGCCGCCATGGTGGAAGCGCAGAGGACGGAACGGGCATAGGCGGATCTCAGGTGAGAGACGGAGACCGGGCGTGTGCCCGTCGCGGGTCCGCCGGTGCGGACCCTTCGCAGCGGACGGCGGAGAACGCCTGTCCGGCGTCCTGGGCGGGCCGCCGTGGATAAGGTCGCGCTCACGGCCGGCGCCCTGTACGTCATCGTCCTCCTGCGCGCCGGAGGCACGTTCGCCGTCGGGTGGCTCGCCGGTGCCGGCGCCAGGCGCAGCAGGCTCTCCGGGCGGATCTCCTCGGCCAGGTTCCTGCGCGCGGAACGCGCCATCCAGCGCTGGGGCGCGCCGGTCGTGGCCGTCTCCTTCCTGACCATCGGGTTCCAGACCGCCGCCAACTTCCTCGCGGGCAGCATGCGCATGCCCCTGTCGCGCTACCTCCCCGCGCTGTTCGTGGGGGGAGCGGCCTGGGCGCTGATCTACGCGACCGCCGGGATCGGGGTGCTCGAAGTACTGGCGAGGCTGTTCGCCGAGCGGACGGCGTTCGGCGTCGCCGCGGTCGCCGCCCTCCTCCTCGCGGCCTGCGGCGCGGTGCTGTACCGCAGGCGCAGGGCCGCCCGGTCGGCCCGGCCCGCCCCCGCCGCAGCGGCCGAGGAGTCCTGAGGCCGGGACCGGCGGGTTCTGGGTCCGGGGCCGGGGAGCCCAGAGTCCGGGACCGGTGGAGCCTGAATCCGGGGCCGGTGGGTCCCGAGGCCAGGCCGGGCGGGGGCCCGAGACGTTGAGGCGGGCCCCGGACGCGGCGTAGCCTCGGGAAATGGTGCGGAGCGAGGCCGACGACGTCGACGGATACATGACCGGGGTCCCCGAGGAGCGCGGGGCCGCGCTGACCGAGGTGCGGCGGCTCTGCCGCGAGGAGCTGGCGGACGCGGGCTTCGAGGAGGTCATGGCGTACGGGATGCCCGCGTACGAGCGGGACGGCGTCTGCGAGATCGCGTTCGCCTCCCAGAAGCAGTACCTCTCCTTCTACCTCATGCGCAGTGACGTCCGGGCCGCCTTCGAGGAACGGCTGGCCGGGCAGGACATGGGCAAGGGCTGCCTGCGGTTCCGCAAGCCGGAGGCCATCGACCACGCCCTGTTGCGGGACCTGCTCAAGGCCACCGCGGCCCGGCCCGGAAAGATCTGCTGACACGGCCGGCACCGCTGACACCGTCCGGGCGGCCCGCGAGCCCCGTGCGCGGGCGGCCACGGCGGTCCGTCCCGTACGGCGTGCCGCGCCGCCACCCACTCGCCCCCGCTTGACCGCCCCGGGGCGGGGTAGCGAACGTGCATGGCCACCGACAACGCAACCACCACCGAGAGCGGCTACGTGCAGCCCGAGATCGACGTCCGGGCCCTCGCCGAGGTGCTCGACGGCGAGTACGCCGGGATCCGCGACCTCGTCCGCACCAACCTGGTGACCCACTCCTCCGTCCTCCAGGAGGCCGACGAGCTCGACATCGACGCGTTCCGCGAGCGGGTGCGCGAGATCGTGGTCGCGATGGCCGCGACGGGACAGACCGGCATGGGCTTCCCGGCCGAGTACGGCGGGGGCGGTGACGTCGGGGCCTCGATCGCCGCGTTCGAGACGCTGGCCTTCGGCGACCTGTCGGTCCTGGTGAAGACCGGCGTGCAGTTCGGCCTCTTCGGCGGCGCGATCCTGCACCTGGGCACCGAGCGCCACCACGACGCCCACCTGCCCGACCTGATCTCCGGGCGCCTGATGGGCTGCTTCGCGATGACCGAGACCGGCCACGGCTCCAACGTCCAGGCGCTCGGCACCGTCGCCCGGTACGATGCCGACACCCGCGAGTTCGTCCTCACCACCCCCGACGACGCGGCCCGCAAGGACTACATCGGCAACGCGGCCCGCCACGCCGAACTGGCCGTCGTCTTCGCCCAGCTGGAGGTGGACGGCACGTCCCGGGGCGTGCACGCCTTCGTCGTGCCCGTCCGGATCGGCGGCGAGACCGCGCCCGGCGTCCGGATCGAGGACGACGGGCGCAAGATGGGCCTCAACGGCGTCGACAACGGCCGCATCCGCTTCGACGGTGTACGGGTGCCGCGCGAGGCCCTGCTCAACCGGTTCGCCGACGTCACCCCCGAGGGCGTCTACACCAGCCCGATCGACAACCCCGACCGGCGCTTCTTCACCATGCTCGGCACCCTGGTGCAGGGCCGGGTCAGCGTCGGCGGCGCCGGGGTCAACGTCGCCAAGGTCGCCCTGGCGATCGCCGTGAAGTACGCCGTACGGCGCAGGCAGTTCGCGGCGACCCCCGACACGGAGGAGCGGCTGCTCCTCGACTACGGGCTCCACCAGCGCAGGCTGCTGCCGCTCGTCGCGCGCACGTACGCGCTGCACTTCGCGCAGGACGTCGTCCGCGCACAGCTCCACGAGGTCTTCTCCGGCGCCGACGACGACCCGCGGGCGCGCCGCCGCCTGGAGTCGCGGGCCGCCGGCACCAAGGCGCTCGGCACCTGGCACGCCACCCGGACCGTCCAGGAGTGCCGCGAGGCCTGCGGCGGCGCGGGCTACCTCGCCGTCAACCGGTTCGCCGCCCTCAAGGCCGACAGCGACGTCTTCACCACCTTCGAGGGCGACAACCACGTCCTGCTCCAGCTCGTGGCCAAGGGGCTGCTCACCGACCACGCGAGCGAGTTCGAGGACCTCGACCAGCTCGGCATGGTCCGCTACGTCACCGGTCTCGCCGTCGAGGCCGTCATGGAGCGCACCTCGGCCCACAAGCTGCTCGAACGGGTCCGTGACCTGCTGCCCGGCGGCGACGAGTGGGACCGCGAGGCCGGGCTGCTCGACCCGGAGTACCAGCTGGCCATGTTCCGTTACCGCGAGGAGCACATGCTCGCCGGCGTGGCCCGGCGGCTCAAGCACGGCATCGACCGGAAGCAGGACCCCGGCGCCGTCTTCTCGCAGGTCCAGGACCACGTCATCGCGCTCGCCCACGCGCACGTCGAGCGCCTCGTCCTCGAAGCGTTCGTGGAGAAGGTGCGGGCGCTGCCGGAGGGCGGCGACAAGGACGCGCTCGCCCTGCTGTGCGACCTGTTCGCCCTCTCGACCGTCGAGGCGGACCGGGCCTGGTTCATGGAGCACGGCCGGCTGACCGTCCAGCGCTCCAAGGCGATCACCCGCGAGGTGAACGACCTCTGCCGCAAGGTCCGCCCCCTCGCGGAGGATCTGGTCGACGCCTGGGGCGTCCCGCCGGAGCTGCTGCGCGCGCCGGACCTGGTGGGCTGATCCGGTGCGGCCGGCCACCGCGGGCCGCACGGGCACGGAAACGTCACGGCCGGTGGTCGTACCCCACGTGTACGGGGTACGACCACCGGCCGTGACGTTTCCGGTACGGAATCCTCAGGTCACGAGGTCACGCGCTCGCGACCACGGCGCCGAGGATCATGCCGAGGACCAGGCCCGCGGCGCTGACCACGAGGGCGACGGTGGAGAGCCGCTCGTGCCGGACGAACTTGGCGATGAGGGCGAGGATCACGCCGATCACGCCGAACACGATCGGGAAGAAGATGATCGCGATCACGCCCAGCACGATCGCGATGATGCTCAGCACGTTGCCGGTCGTCCCGGCGGCCTGCTGATCGGTGGGACGGTTTCCGTACTGCGTCGTCATGTTCCACTCCTTCGGGACGATCACCCTGAGAGCTGATCCGGAGGTGGACCGGCCCACCACCCGGCTACCCCGAAGTTCCTTGCCGACACGGTGGCTTGGAGGAGGGGGGAGAGGTGCGGGCCGGTCGGGTCCCCTCGGCGGCCCCGCTCCGGGACGCCGTCGAGGACGGGCGCGCGGCTACCGGCGCACCCCGAGCAGGTGCTCCAGGGCCAGCTGGTCCAGGCGCTCGAAGGCCATCGAGCGCGCCGCCGCCGCGTCCGCGTCGAACGTCTCGTACGCCGTGGGGTCCGCGAGCAGTCCGGCGAGTCCGTCGGCGGCCGTGGGGACGGCCAGCTCGGGCAGCCGGGAGTCGGCCAGCGCCGCCACGACGTCCGGGTCGGCGCGGAAGGCGGCCGAACGCTCCTTCAGGATCAGGTAGTTCCGCATGCAGTTCCTCGCGGACTCCCAGACGCCGTCGAAGCCGTCCGTGCGCACCGGCTTGAAGTCGAAGTGGCGCGGGCCCTCGTACCCGGCCGTCTCCAACAGGTCCACCAGCCAGAACGCCTGGCGCAGGTCGCCCGCCCCGAACCGGAAGTCCTGGTCGTACTTGATGCCCGACTGGCCGTTGAGGTCGATGTGGAACAGCTTGCCCGCCCACAGCGCCTGCGCGATGCCGTGCGGGAAGTTGAGCCCCGCCATCTGCTCGTGCCCGGTCTCCGGATTCACCCCGACGAGTTCCGGGCGCTCCAGGCGCTCGATGAAGGCGAGCGCGTGCCCGATCGTGGGCAGCAGGATGTCGCCGCGCGGCTCGTTCGGCTTGGGCTCGATCGCGAAGCGCAGGTCGTAGCCCTGCTCGGTGACGTACTGGCCGAGCAGGTCGAAGGCCTCCTTCATCCGGTCGAGCGCGACCCGCACGTCCTTCGCCGCGCCGGACTCGGCCCCCTCCCGGCCGCCCCACGCCACGTAGACGGTCGCGCCGACCTCGACGGCGAGGTCGATGTTCCGGAGGGTCTTGCGCAGGGCGAAGCGGCGCACGTCCCGGTCGTTGGCGGTGAACGCGCCGTCCTTGAAGACGGGGTGGGCGAAGAGGTTCGTGGTGGCCATCGGCACCGCGAGCCCCGTGCGGTCCAGGGCGGCCCGGAAGCGCTTCACGACCGCGTCGCGCTCGGCCTCCGGCGCGCCGAAGGGGATCAGGTCGTCGTCGTGGAAGGTGACGCCGTACGCGCCGAGGTCCGCGAGCCGTTCGACCGCCTCCACGGGGTCGAGGGCGGGCCGGGTGGCCTCGCCGAAGGGGTCGCGGCCCTGCCAGCCGACGGTCCAGAGACCGAAGGTGAAGCGGTCGGCGGGGGCGGGGGAGAAGCGCTCCGGCATGGGGTGTCCTTCTCTCGTGCGCGGTCCGGGGACTGGCCACCGGATTTGTTTTCTGCGATAACTAATACGGGACGGGGCGCCGCCGCGCCAGACCCGCCCCGGAACGGGCAGAACGAACAGAACGAACCCGAGACGAGGTGAGGGCGTGCCCGCGAGCCGCTCCGTCGTGATCGGCGTGGACAGCTCCACGCAGTCCACCAAGGCCGCCGCCGTCGACGCCGACACCGGCGCGCTCCTGGCCGTCGGCCGCGCCCCGCACACCGTCACCGGGACCGCCGGGGCGCGCGAGAGCGACCCGGAGGAGTGGTGGACGGCGCTCGTCACCGCCGTCCGCTCGGCCGTACGGGACGCGGACGTCCCCGCCGCGTCCGTCACCGGCATCGCGGTCGCGGGCCAGCAGCACGGCCTCGTCACCCTCGGCGCCGGCGGGCGGCCCCTGCGGCCCGCGCTGCTCTGGAACGACACCCGCTCCGCGCCCCAGGCCGCCGCCCTCGCCGCCCGTCTCGGCGGCCCGGAGGCCTGGGCGGCCCGGACCGGGTCCGTCCCCGTCGCCTCCATGACCGCCGCCAAGTGGCAGTGGCTGCGCGAGCACGAGCCCGAGCGGGCCGACGCCGCCACCGGCGTCCGCCTCCCGCACGACCACCTCACCGAACGCCTCTCGGGCACTGCCGTGACCGACCCCGGCGACGCCTCCGGAACCTGCTGGTACGGGACGGCCACCGGCGCCTACGACCGGGAGGTCCTCGACCTCCTCGGCCTCGACCCGGCCCTGCTGCCCGCCCTCGCCCCCACCGGCGCCACCCGCGCGGGCACCCTCGCCCCGGCCGCCGCCGAAGCCCTCGGCCTGCCCCGCACGGTCGCCGTCGCCGCCGGGACCGGCGACAACATGGCCGCCGCCGTCGGGCTCGGCCTCGGCGGCGCGGGCCTGCTCGACCACCCCGTCGTCAGCCTCGGCACCTCCGGCACGGTCTTCGCCGCGACCCGCGTCCGCCCGGCCGCCCCCGGGCTCGCCGGCTTCGCCGCCACCGACGGCGCCGGCACGTACCTCCCGCTCGGCTGCACGCTCAACTGCACCCTCGCCGTAGACCGGTTCGCCGCCCTCCTCGGCCTGGACCGGGAGGACGCCGTGCCCGGCGGCGGGGACGGGGGCGGGGTCGTCGTACTGCCGTACCTCGACGGCGAACGCACCCCCGACCTCCCGCACGCCGCCGGACTCGTCACCGGCCTCCGGCACGACACGGACCCCCGGGCGGTCCTCGGCGCCGCCTACGAGGGCGCTGCCTTCACCGTGCTCCGCGCCCTCGGCGAACTCCTCGCCGCCTGCGGCCTCGACCCGGCCGCGCCGGACGTACGGGACCGGCCGCTGCGCCTGATCGGGGGCGGCGCGCGCGGCCGGTTCTGGACCGACACCGTCCGCAGGCTCTCCGGCCGCCCCCTGGTCGTCCCCGCCGCGGGCGAACTGGTCGCCCTCGGCGCGGCCGCCCTCGCGGCGGGCGCCGCCACCGGCTCCGACCCCGTCGCCCTGGCCACCGCGTGGGGCACGGGCGCCGGGGAGGTCCTGCCCGCGCTGCCCCGCGACGAGGAGACCTGGGACCGGATCGCCGGGGTCCTGACGGCCGCGACGCCGACCCTGCTGAGCTGACGGGGCCACAGGAACCCGGGCGCGGGAGCGAAACGGACGTGATCCACTTCACCGCCGCACCCTGGCCCGGTCATGACCTCCGGGCTACCCTGCAGGTGACCACGGGGAGGGACACATGACCGCTCTGCTCATCCTGTTCGGAGTCATCATCGGTCTCGGGGTGCTGGCGTTCGTCGCCGTGCACCGCCGGGGAGCGAGCAGGACGGAGACGGTCGAGGGACTGCTCCAGGAGCAAGAGGCCCTGCGCCAGGCCCAGATCGACCGGGTCTCCTTCAACTCCCGGGCCGTCCACAACATCCCGCTGACCGGCAGCGACGTCCACCACCGCCGGGGCGGGAACCGGTACTAGGGCGTGTCCGGCGGAGCCGGGACGGAAAGGGTCCGCCGCCGTCCGAGAACATCGAGTCGTTCCGACTCCTTGACCTCAAGTCCGGTCGAGGTACGAGGCTTTCCGCATGAACACGATCACGGACACCGCACCGGCCGGGACCACCACCGAAACGGCCGCCGACATCGCCGCCGTCACCCGCCTCTTCGATCTCTACCTCCGTTCCCTCGACGACCGGGGCACCTTCGACGAGACGTGGGCGGCCGCCTTCTTCGCCGAGGACGCCACCACCTCCACTCCGGCAGGGGACGTGCGCGGGCGGGAGGCCATCGCCGCGAACGTCCGCATGGCGATGGGACTGTTCGACCGGACCGTCCACTTCTCCTCGAACCACCTGGTCGACGTGGACGGCGACCGCGCCACCCTGCTCGGCAACCAGCTCTCCACCCACGTCCTCGCGAGTGACGGCGGCCTGTTCGTCTCCGGCGGGCGAACGGAGAACGAGTTCGTCCGCACCGCCGACGGGTGGAGGCTGTCACGGGTCGCCCTTCGCATCGCCTGGAAGCAGGGAACCCCTCCGGTGATTCCCTGACCGGGCCGCGGATACCCGACGAGCGGCCCTGGGCGTCTCCGCGGAACACGCCCGTCGCGACGAGGCGGACGCGCGGCAGGATTCGTGCGGCGTCCTCCTGAAACGTCGGGGCTCCGGAGAGCGAGGCGCCGTCCTCGCCGCCCGCCTCATCGACGCCCTTCTCCACGGAGCCGGCCGTCTCGGCGTCAGGGGGCGAAGGAGAGCATGCGGGGCGCGTGCTGGGCGTCGTCTCCGCTCAGGCCGGCGGGCGTGATCACGAGTCGGTCGCCCACGTAGGCGTTCTTCCCGACGACCGCCATCCCGAACTCGATCTTCGCGGTGGAGGCGGGCAGTCGCAGCACGTCCTCGATGGTGTCCACGCCGCCGGGACCGACCCGGAAGAGCCGCCCGGCCTTGCTGCTCGTGCCCAGCTGGTAGACGATTCCCGTCCGGCCCGGTCCGACGCGCAGAGGGTAGTAGCCGTACGAGGTCTCCTCGTCCTTCACGCCCCAGACCAGCTTCCCGGTGCCCAGGTCGTACGCGCCGGCGCGGTCGGTGCCGCCGAGCAGCACGAGCCCCCCGCCGACGACGGCCTCCCGGCACTGCTGGGCGTTGGCACTGGTGTCGATGGAGTCTCCGCAGTGCTTGAACCCCTTCGGCCGGGGATCGATGGTCCGGCGGACCCTGCCGTCGGTACCGAGGGCGACGATCCGCCAGTCCTCGGCGTGGGTTTCCCGATGCGCGGTGGTGATCACGGCGGGGTCGACGGAGAGCACCTGGCCGATCCTCCGGCCCGGCTCCGTCCGGTAGCGCCAGCGGACCTTGCCCGTGGCCGGGTCGATCTCCCGGACCTGGTCGTACTCCTTCCCGAACGAGGTGATCGCGCAGTGGGCGATCACCAGGAGCCGGCTGCCGCCCGCCGTTCTGCGCGGGTAGCACTTCCCGGGGTTCTCCATGGGGATGTCGTACAGCTTCCTCCCGTCGACGACCCGGTACGCGGTGGCCTTCATGCTCTGGACGATCGCGAAGGTGCCGCCGCTGATCGCGCTGTCCACGATGATCGTGTCGTCGTTCCCCGTGCCGCTCTCGGTCAACTGCTCGTGCCAGCCCGCCTTTCCGGTGCGCAGGTCGATCATGCGGAGCTGGTTGCACCGGACTCCGGTCCAGGCCTCGGCGCTCTGGAGGACGATGACGACCTTGCCGTCGGGGGTCGGGTTGACCGGGGTCTCGCAGACGGGCGTCGGGAGGTCGACGCTCCACAACTGGGCTCCGTCACTGAGCCGGTGGGCGACGACCCGCTTGTAGATGGCCTGGACGACGGTGTCGCCGACGATCCAGAGGTCCTTGGGCGAGATGTTCCGACGGGGCAGATCGGTGCGGTCGTCGACGATCCAGGCGCTCGCCTCACCGGCCTGGCGCCGGTGCGCGATCTCCGCGGTGGTCGGGATGCGGGAGGGCGACGGGGCGGGGCGGGCGCTCGTCTTCGGCGGCGTCGTGGCCGACGGGGCGCCGCTCTCCGCTCCGGCGCGATCCGCTCCGGAGCGCTCACCGAGGACGTACGTGCCGACGCCGAGGAGCAGCAGCAGCGCGAGGACGGCGGCGACCAGAGGCCGGCGGCGGCGGGGTGGGCGAGGCGGTGGCGGGCCGTACCCCTCGGGCGCGTACGGATTGTCCGGCACGGGCCAAGGCGGCGGGCTGTGTCTGTACCAGGGCTCGTGCGACTGCGGCACGCGGTCCCCCTTCAGGGTGAGGACGGGACAGGAGGAAACAGGTCATTCATCGAACCCGACCATGAAGCCGGAAGGGAATCAGTCGTCTTCCCGGTACTTGATCGCCATCACGACGAGCGCCCCTCCGGCCAGGGTCAAGGTGCCTCCGACGGCGACGACGATCCAGCCGAAGACGTCCTTGGCCGTGTCCTGCCTGCTCGCGGCCTCCTCGGCGCCGAACGAGTCGGTCGTCTCGCCGGTGGACCGGGAGTACCTCTCGCACGTCTGGCCCTCCTCCAGGATCCGGCTGCCGCAGAGTGCCGGGGGCTCGTCGACGATCATCTCCTTGCCCACCAGCCCGATCCAGATGCCGGCCGTCAGCAACACGAGCACGACGACGGACACGCAGCCCCAATGGCTGACACTTTTCATTCTCTTCTTTCCTGCCGCGATGACGGGTGCTCTTCCCCTACGGCTCGTGAGGGGGTGCCGGAGAGTACGACGTCGTCAACCCTGTCCCGGGCCAGTGCAAAGCCGATGAAATCCTGTTGAAGGGAAGGCGCGGAACTCGTCACACGAGCACGCTCGGGCCTTCGTGCGCCGTGCGCGTCGCGCACGGCACCCGGGGGGCCGTACGGCGACGGTGGTACGCGATCGTCACCGCCAGGAGCAGCGGGGCCCAGGCGACGAGCGGCAGGTAGCAGACGGCGAACAGGGCTTCCTGGAACGGTCCTTCGACGTGGATGCCGGGGGCGCCCCGCCCGACCCCGGCGACCGCCGCGTACGTGAAACAGCCGGTCAGGGCGAAGAGGGCGCCCGCCCCGGCCGGCGCGGCGGAGGTCGTGCCCCGCACGCCGACCGGGCGCCCGCCGAGGAACGGCAGCCGGTGCGGGAACACCTCGCCCCACTCCCGGACCAGACCCAGCGTCAGGAAGGCCGGCAGCTCGGCCACCACGGTCAGGACGATCTGGTAGACGGCCAGACCGGTGCTCGGGTCGTCGATCCGGGCCACCGGCGCGCCGAACGTCAGGGCGACGCGCCAGATCCCGGACGGCAGGACGAGCGACGGCACGGCGTGAGCGGCCACGACGGCCCAACGGGGCACGTGGGGAAGGGCCTTGAGTTTCGTCATGGGGTCAGACTGTCGGCGGCCCAGGCCTTCGGGCGTCGGCCCGGAAGGCGTCCCGCCTCCGCCGCGCGGCGGAGAGGGGGTCCTCCGGGGGCGGGACCACCGGCCCGCCCCTCTCATCGGACGCCGCGCCCTGTCCGTCCCTGCTTCCCAAGCGCCCCTCAGGGGGACGGCATGCCCGAACCCGTACACGCTCTCGTCCACCGGCCGCCGACCGTCGAAGCGGTCGCCGATTCATCGGTCTGCCGACCGAGCCGCAGGTGCCCGAGGACGCCATCGAGGATGTGGTCCGGGAGGAGGACGGAGCCGGGAGCACGAGCTGGTCTGCGACGCCCTGACCACCAGGCACGGCCCTGTGCTGTGCAGCTAGGGGCTGTCCGGGCACTCCGGTGACCGGACCCTCCTGATACCTGGGCCGTGCCCCGGAGCGCACGACCGTGTCGGACGCGGCCGTCGTCACGGGCCCCGCCGGGGTGGTCGCCGCTCTCCTCCGACGGCGTCTACGACTCCCACGGGGGCGGCGACCACCTGCCCCCAGCGCCCCGTCCCCGGACGCCGTTGCCGGACGCGCGAAAGGGACGACTAGGCTCTCGCTCACCATGAACCAGCCCACGGAACCCAAGGCCGACAAGTCGGGAGTGCGCCGGCACAACCTGAGCCTCGTCCTGCGGACCGTCCACGAGGCCGGCGAGACCACCCGGGCCGCCGTCGCGGCCCGCGTCGGACTCACCCGCCCCGCCGTCTCCTCCCTCGTCGAACAGCTCCTCGACCTCGGCCTCCTGGTCGAGTCGGGCAAGACCTTCAGCGGGCAGGCGGGACGGCCGGGCACCGTCCTGAAACCGGCCGACACCGGGCCCGCCGGACTCGGCGTCGAGATCAACGTCGACTACGTCACCGCCTGCGTCGCCGACCTGACCGGCACCGACCGCGTCCGGCGCACCGAGCGCCTCGACAACCGCGCGTCCGGCGCCGGCGAGGTCCTGGCCCGCGCCGCCCGGATCGCCGCCGGGGCCCTGGACGAGGCGGCGGGCCTCGGCCTCGCCCCGGCGGGGGCCGGGCTCGCCCTGCCCGGCCTCGTCTCCGGCGGGACCGTCCGGCAGGCCCCCAACCTCGGCTGGAACGACGTCCCCGCCGAACGCCTCTTCGCCGAGGCCCTCACCGCCCTGCGGCCCGCCACCGCCGGCCTGCCCGTCGCCTCCGACAACGAGGCCAACTCGGCGGCCCTCGCCGAGCTGTGGTTCGGCTCCCTCGGCGAGGTGCGCACCTTCCTGCACCTGACGGGGGAGATCGGCGTCGGCGGCGCGATCGTCGTCCACGGCGAACTCCTGCGCGGCGCGCACGGCTTCTCGGGCGAGATCGGACACGTGGTCGTCGACGCCGAGGGCCCCCGCTGCCGCTGCGGCGCGCGCGGCTGCCTGGAACAGTACGCGGGACAGGCGGCCCTCCTCGCCTCGGCCGGGGCGGCCGGCGTCCCCGACCTGGCGCGCCGCGCCGGAGCGCGAGAACCGCGCGCCCTCGCCGCCCTCGCGGAGGCGGGCCGCATGCTCGGACGTGCCCTGTCGGGAGCCGTGAACCTCCTGGACCCCGAGGCCGTCGTCCTGGGCGGCATCTACCCGCACCTCATGCCCTGGCTGACGCCCGCCCTGACCGAGGAGCTGGCCGACCGCGTCGTCTCCGGCCTCTGGACCCCGGACGCGGGCCGGCTGCGCCCGGCCTCCGCCGCCACCGACGCGGCCCGGGGCGCCGCGGCCCTCGTCCTCCGCGACGTCCTGGCCGACCCGCTGACCCACGCCGTGGCGGCGGCGGGCGGCCGGCGGGACTGACCGTGCCCCCCCCCGGCCTCCCCGAGGGGCGTTGTCAGTGGTCACCCCTAACGTTCTCCCCATGACGACGACTTACCTGGAGCTGTCGCAGGACGGCGGCGGTGCCCACAAGTTCTACGAAGTGACCGTCGAGGACCTCGCGGTGTCGGTCCGCTACGGCCGGATCGGCACCGATGGGCAGACGCAGCGCTCGACGTTCCCGACCGCGCAGAAGGCCCAGGCCGCCGCCGCGAAGAAGATCGGGGAGAAGGTCCGCAAGGGGTACGCGCCCGCGGTGCGCGGAGCGCGCGCCGCCCGCCCGGTGACCCGCCGCGCCGTGACCTCGGCGCCCTCCACCGCGCGGGCCGTCGCCCCGGTGCTCTGGCGCTTCCGTACGGGTTCGGCGGCCTTCGGCATCCACGTCGAGGAGGAGCGCTGCTGGGTCGGCAACCAGGCGGGGGACGTCTTCACGCTCGACCGCACCGGCGAGGTGCAGGCCCGCTTCAGCCTGCCGGACGGCGTCAAGTGCCTGGTCTCCGACGACTTCTGGATCTACGCGGGCTGCGACGACGGCAAGGTGTACGACCTGTCGTCCAAGCTCCCCTTCGCCGCGTACGACATCGCCACCGACGTCGACATCTTCTGGCTCGACATCCACGAGGGCGTCCTGCACGTCGCCGACCGCTCCGGCCGGCTCACCGTCATCGACCACGAGGACGAGCACCAGTGGGCGCGCGGCGGCCAGGGCGAGCACGCCTGGATGGTCCGGGCCGACGGCGACGCCGTCTACTACGGGGACACGCGCGGCGTCGCGGCCCACGCGCCGGACGGCGGCGGCGAGCTGTGGCACACGGCCACCGACGGCGCGGTCCTCTTCGGCTGGCAGGAGGACACCGCGGTCTACGCGGGCACCGGCCGCAGGAAGGTGCAGCGCCTCGCGAAGAAGGACGGGCGCGTGGAGGCGGTGTACTCCTGCGACAGCGCGGTGTACTCCTGCGCCACCTCGCCCGGCGGCCGGTTCGTCTTCGCGGGCGACTCGTCCTCCTCCGTCTACTGCTTCGCGGAGGACGGCACCCGGCTGTGGAAGCTCGGCACCGGAGGCGGCTCGGCGCTCTCCATGCAGTACCGGGACGAGCGGCTCTACCTGGTGACCACGGACGGCTCGCTGGTCTGCGTGGACGCGAGCGAGCAGGCGATCACGGCCGCCCAGCAGGGCACGGTCCCGGTCGCCCGGGACGTCAAGCTCGCCGCCGCGATGCCGGTGTACGAGCCCGCCACGACCGCCGCCGCCGTGACCGTCGTCAGCGACGCCCCGGCCGGCGCGGTGGTCGTGGAGTGCGTGAACGAGTCGGGCCGCACCCGGGTCCGGGTCGTTTCCGGGGGCTACGACTCCTCGTGGAACGTGCAGTTCCCGCGGGCGATCCGCGAGCCCGGCGCGCGGTACGTGGTCGACGCCCTGCACCCGGCCGCGGGCGGGTTCTACCGGGTCCGCGGCGACATCCGGCGACTGCGGTGACGGTACGGGGAGCCGGCGACGGGGGCGCCGGCGGCGTCTTCGAGGCGGCCACGGGCGACGGACCGCCCCCGTCCGACGCCGAGCAGCGCTCCCGGGAGGTCCGGGCGGCCCTCGACGGGCTGCTCCAGATCAGACGGCTGACCGGGGGCCGCGGCGGGGACCCGAAGGCCGTGCCGGCCGACTGGGAGTTGCGGCAGCCGGTCCGGGCGGTGGCCCTGGTCCTGGAGGCCGGCGGCATCGCGCCCTCGTCCGTGGACGGTGCCGGGGCGCGGAGCTCCACCGGCTACCGGGTCCGGGCGGGGGAGCGGCCCGGCACGGCCGTGGTCGAGTGGCTGGGACCGCCGGGCTCGGGCGCCGCGCGGGAGGAGACGGAGGCGCTCGGCGCGTGCGTCCCCGTCCTCGCCCGGCTCGGCTGGGACGCCCTGCTCTACAAGGGGCCGCGCGGACGCCGCTTCCTGGAGGTGGAGCCGACGGGGGCCTGAGCCCCGGGGCTCAGGCGATCGAGGCGGAGACGATCGCCGAGACCGCGAGGTTGCAGGAGGCGGTGACCCAGACCGCCGGGTGCGGCTCGGGGTCCACGAGGGTGGCGCCCAGCTTCCCCGGCGTGACCAGGTCGACCACGAGGAAGGCCACCGCCATCAGGACCAGCCCCAGGAGACCGAACGCGGCGGTCGAGACGAGGCCCTTGCCGAAGTCGTCGTACGTCGTCCAGATCGAGGTGAAGACGATGCCGCCGATGCCGAGGAGCGCCGAGCTGAGCAGGATCGAGGCGTTGCGGTTGCGGTCCTCCCAGATCTGCCGCCCGAGCTTGCCGGGGGTCAGCACGTCCACGAGCACGATGCCGAGGATCAGCAGGACCACGCCGAGGGCGCCGTAGGCACTGGTCCGGCCGAGGCCGTTGACGATGTCGCTCATGGGATGCCGGCTCCGAAGGGTTCGCGATCGCGGAAGATCGGTGGTCAAGGACCGGCAAAATGTAGCGCACGCGTCAACGACGCCGCCGCCCGCCCGGAGATCCGGACGGACGGCGGAAGGCCGCAGGGTGAGGAGTTCGGGTCGGTGGCGTCCCCCTAGACCCCCGGCGGGAGGTTCTTGGCGCGCGAGCGCACCTGGAGGGCCGTGCCGATCTCGACGGCGCCGACGACGACGAGCCAGATGCCGCCGAGGAGCGTGAGCACCGCCGCCGATTCCAGCGGGGACACGATGAGCACCACCCCGGCCAGCGCGTTGACGACACCGAGGAAGACCTGCCAGCCGCGGGCCGGCATCGCCGGGTCGGAGGCCGCCGCCACGGTCTGGGTGATGCCCCGGAAGAGCCAGCCGATGCCGATCCAGAGGGCGAGCAGCAGGATCGACTGCAACGCGCCCCGGAAGCAGAGCAGACCGAGCAGGATCGAGAGGGCGCCGCTGATGAAGGCCATGACCCGCAGCGCGGTGCTCACATGGGTGCCGAAGGCGGCGACCAGCTGCATCACCCCGCTGAACAGCAGGTACAGGCCGAAGAGCACACCGGCCACGACCAGCGAGGCGCCCGGCCAGACCAGGACGAGGACGCCGAGGACCAGCGCCACGACACCGGCGAGGAGCAGGGCCTGCCAGGCGGCGCCCGCCAGCACGCCGAGGGGCCCGGCCGGGGCCTCCCGGTCCTGGGGGCGTTCATGGGATCGGTCGTGAGTCTGCGTCATGGGACGGGGTCCGTCCTTTCGTGGGGGTGGTTCGGAGGGAGAGCGCGGTTCAGAGAGGGGTGGCGTAACAGCTGAGGAAGAGCGCCTCGGTCAACGCCATGCGTTCGATCTCCGAGGGGTCCACGCTCTCGTCGGGCGCGTGGATGAGGCAGCCCGGCTCCTCGACGCCGATGAGCGCGATCTCGGCGTCCGGGAAGTGCGTGGCGAGCACGCCGCACAGCGGGATCGAACCGCCCTGCCCCGCCCGCACCATGTCCTTCCCGTACGCTTCGCGGAACGCCGTCGCCAGGGCCCGGTAGGCGGGGCCGTCGGTGCGCGCCCGGAAGGGCCGGCCCGCGCTCTCCACCTCCACCCGGGCGCCCCACGGGGCGGCCGAGGTCAGGTGGTCGGTCAGGGCGCGCAGGGCGTCGGCGGCGAACAGGTCCGGCTGGAGCGGGACGAGCTCCTCCAGACCGGCCGTCCCCTGCTCCTCCGAGCCCTCCGCCACGAACTTGAGGTTGACGGGGAAGCCCCGCCCCTCGGGCCCGCCGAGCGCACGCAGCGCCGTCAGGTGCATGGCGATGTTGCCCTTGCAGTCGGCGGCGCCGCGGCCGTACCAGCGCCCGTCGCGCTCGGTCGGCTCGAAGGGCGGGGTGCGCCAGGCGGCGTCGTCGAGCGGCGGCTGCACGTCGTAGTGGCAGTACAGCAGCACGGTCGGCGCCCCCTCGGGGCCCGGCGCGTGCCCCACGACCGCGTCCGTGCCGTCCGGGGTCGTCACCCGCCGCACGTCCCTCAGGCCGGCCTCCGTGAAGGCCCGGACGAGGAAGTCGGCGGCCTTCGCGCACTCCTCGGGCGGGAACTGGCGCGGGTCGGCAACGGAGCGCATCGCCACCAGTTCGGTCAGGTCCTCCTTCGCCCGGGGCATCAGGACCCGGACCCTCTCGCGCAGGGCTGCGGTCTCGGTGGACTCGGCGGTCATGCGCACCCACTTCCCTCGGGCCGCTTCCGGGGCGCGGCTCGCGACGGTCCCGGGACGGCGACAGCCCTCCCACTAAAGCAACGGCGGACATATGCCGCAAAAGGTGACTCGTATGGAGTACGGATCCGGAGCCCGGGCGGCGGGAGCGCCGGAGGGCGGTGACAGTGGACGGCGTACGCGTCCCCTCCCGCACCTGGAGAACCCCATGGCCCACCCCAACCGACGCGATGTCGGGCTGCTCGTGCTGAGGGTCGGCACCGGCGCCGTGCTCGCCGCGCACGGCACGCAGAAGCTCTTCGGCTGGTTCGGCGGCGGGGGAGTCGAGGGCACCAGCAAGGCGATGGAGGCGATGGGCTTCTCGCCGGGCCGGCAGAGCGCGATCGCCGCCGGTCTCGGCGAGGCGGGCGGCGGCGCCCTGCTCGCCCTCGGCCTCGCCACCCCGGCCGCCGGGGCCGCCGCGGCCGGAGCCATGACGGGCGCCGTCTCGGTGCACGCCCCGGCCGGCTTCTTCGCCCAGGGCGGCGGCTACGAGTACCCCGCCTTCCTCGGCTTCACCGCCGCCGCGATCGGCGTCACCGGCGCCGGACGGTACTCCCTCGACCACCTCACCGGGCACGTCCTCGACCGGCCCTGGGTGGTGGCCGTCGCCTTCCTCGGCACCGCGCTCGCCGCCGCCGCCGTCGTCGGCCGCCGCGCCCAGGACCAGGCGGCCCCCGAACCGGACCCCGAGCAGCCCTAGACAGGGGCCGCCGGGAACCCGCACGCGTTCGCCGCGCGGGAGGGTTAGGCTCGCCGGAGAGGAAGGGACGGGCGCCGCGCATGAAGATCGATCTGACGGACACCAATTCCAGCGAGATCAACAAGACGATCCTGAGGGGCCGCAGGGACGTCGGCACCCCCGCCGTCGGCGCCGTGCTCACCCTCGTCGTCGTCACCGACGAGGAGAACGCCTACGACTCCGTCAAGGCGGCCAACGAGGCCTCCCGGGAGCACCCCTCCCGCATCCTCGTGGTCGTCAAGCGCCACGCGCGCACCCCCCGCGAGCGGCACGAGACCCGGCTCGACGCCGAGGTCCGGCTCGGCAGCGACGCCGGCTCGGGCGAGACGGTCATGCTCCGGCTCCACGGCGAACTCTGCGCCCGCGCCGAGTCCGTGGTCCTGCCGCTGCTCCTGCCGGACGCGCCCGTCGTGGTCTGGTGGCCCGTCGACGCCCCCGAGGTCCCCTCCAAGGACCCGCTCGGCTCGCTCGCCCAGCGCCGCATCACCGACGCGTACGCGGTGGAGGACCCGCTCGGCGTCCTGGAGACCCGCGCCGCCTCGTACGCCCCCGGCGACACGGACCTCGCCTGGACGCGGCTCACCCCCTGGCGCTCGATGCTGGCCGCCGCGCTCGACCAGACGCCCCTCGCCGTGACCTCGGCCGCCGTCGAGAGCGAGGCGGAGAACCCCAGCGCCGAACTCCTCGCCCGCTGGTTCGAGGTCAGGCTCGGCGTCCCCGTCGACCGGATCGTCACCGACGGCCCCGTGATCACCGGCGTCCGCATGGGCACGGCGGACGGCGAGATCCTCATCGACCGGCCCGAGGGCCCGGTGGCCCGCCTCGCCATCCCCGGCCAGCCCCACCGCGTCCTCGCCCTGAAGGTCCGCTCCACCGCGGAGCTGATCGCCGAGGAGCTGCGCCGCCTCGACCCCGACGAGGCCTACGCGACCGCCCTGCGCGGCCGCGTCTGACCCGGGCGGACCCGCCGCCCGCCTCCGACCGCCTCCTCCGCGGGGCCGGTCGAGCCGGCGGAGGGTCAGGGGGCGCAGTCGACGATCACCACCGGGATCTCGCGGTCGGTCGCCTCCTGGTAGTCCCGGTAGGACGGTACGGCCGCCACGATCAGCTCCCACAGCCGCGGTTTCTCCTCGGGCGCGGCGGTCCTCGCGGTCACCGGGAAGGTCTCCGGGCCGATCTGGATCGTGACCTCGGGGTTCGCGGTCGGGTTGAGGTACCAGGCCGGGTGCCGGTCGGCCCCCGCGTCGGAGGCGGCGAGGATGTAGCGCTCGCCGTCCCGCACGTGCAGCAGGGCCGTGCGGCGCAGCGTCCCGGACTTGCGGCCGCGGGTGGTCAGGAGCAGGTCGTTCATGCCCGGCCCGGCCGCCCGTCGCGAGGTACTGGCGGATGTGCTCCGCCACCCACGCGTTCGGGCTGTCGGTGATCTCCTCGGTCTCCTCCCGGCCGCCCATCAGCCGGCCTCGACGCCGACGTGCGTGCGGTGGTGCCGCGGTGCGTCGATCTCGTCGAGCAGCGCGATCGCGAAGTCGGCGTAGGAGATGCGGCTGGTCGCCTCGGCCGGGGCCGTCCGGTACCCGCCGGCGCGGGCGCCGCCGTGGCCGAAGTCGCCCGCCGGGCTGAGGACCAGCCAGTCCGGGCCGGCGGCCGCGGTGTGCAGTACGTCCGTCCCCGCCGCGTGCCCCAGGTAGAAGGCGCGGTACTCCTGGGGGTAGCCGGAGGTGTCCATGAGGAGGTCTCCGGAGGCGGTCTCCAGGACCGAGGCCAGGCCGACCCCCACCAGCCGGTGCACATCGGCCCGTTCCAGACCGTCGAGGAGGGCGCGGGAAGCGCCGGCGAAGAAGGCTTCGGGCCGCGCGGCGGGGTCGTGGACCGCGCTGATCGCCGCGTCGTGCCCGGCGGACAGCCGGGCGACGTCGTCGGCGCGGGTGACGTCGCCCGCGACGGTCCGTACGCCGTCCGCGGCCGACAGACCGGCGTGCCCGGCCGGGTCGCGCACGACCGCGGTGACCCGGTGGCCACGGCTTCGGGCCTCCGTCACGGCGGCCCGTCCCGCCCTGCCGCCGGCGCCGAAGACGATGATCCGGCTCATGGTTCCCCCGTGTCCGCGGGCCGGTCCCGAACGCCGGCCGCTGTTCCCGGACGATAGGGGAGGCCCTGGTTACCGAGGAGATACCGCCTGTGGTGGGGCGGTGACCGAGCCACTGAAACCCGACATGTTCGACCCGGTCTGCCCGTCCGGCCTCTCGCCGATCCGCCTCGGCGACAAATGGGCGGGCGTGATCATCCGTTGCCTCGAACAGGGGCCGCGGCGGTTCTCGGAGCTGCGGATCCCGCTCCACGCCGTCACCGCCAAGGTCCTCACGGGGTTGCTCCGCACGCTGGAGCGCGACGGCCTCGTCGCCCGCACGGTTCACGCCGGACCGCCGCGCCGGGTCGAGTACGAACTGACCCCGCTGGGCCGCAGCCTCCTCGCCCCGATGGACACGGCGTGCACCTGGGCGGCGGAGCACTGGGACGAACTCATCGACGCGCGCGAGGCGTTCTCGTCGCCCGGCGGCGCGGCGCACCGATGAACTCCGGGGAACCGGACGAACGCCCCTCCACGGCCTCGTGATCCGCGCCCCGAGACCGTTCGGGGCCCGGGACCCGGCCCCGTGGCCGTCAGACCGGCAGAAACGGAAGCAGGGCGAGGAAGGCGCCGCCGGCCAGCAGCGGCAGCGCGCCGAGGGCGAAGGGGAGGGCCCTGCGCAGGGTGCTCCCGCCCGAGAGGTCGAAGGAGTAGTCCCGGGGGTCCTCCGGGTCGTAGGAGACGCGGGCCACCGGTCCGCGGTTCTTGCCCCGGCCGCTGCGCTCGACACCGTCGGCGTCGGTGAACTTGTACCAGGCCGCCCCGTCCTTGGTCTTGAAGTCGAAGGAGGCGGGCACGGTGATCCCGCGTCGCTTCAGCGCGAAGTGGACCAGCGTCACGTGCACCGCGAAGAACAACAGGGCCCCGCCGATGGCGAGCGGGATCGCCGCGGCGACGGGGCGGACGACCTCTTCTCCTCCGCGTGCGACGCCGACCCAGACCGTGTAGCCGACGTAGGCGAGGAAGAGACCGAGTGCGACCACCTGCCGCCGCCGGTACTTCGGGTGGTATTTCACCTCCTCCGCCTCCTCCGGGGGAGCCAGTGGGGTGACCGTGACGCGGGCGCTGCCGGCCGGGTCGCGCCGCGCGGGGAGCGCGGCGGTCAGGGCGGTGACGAAGGCGGTGGCGGCCGTCGGGTTGCCGCCGTCCACGCGGTGCACGGCGCTGTCGGTGAGCACGATCTCGACGTGCTGCCCGCCGGCGGTACGGGCCTCCTGGACCACCGCGAGGGGGATCTCCGTGCGGGCGCTCCGGTCGACGAGCCGGAGGCCGCCGTCTTCGAGCGTGGCCTCGGTGCCGTCGCCGCCGACCAGTATCTGTGAAGAGACCATCGTGTTCGCCCCCTGTTGACAAGCCACCGATACGCCACGGCGCCGTCCGCCGTCGTGCTGCCGGAAACCTACCGCGAGGAGGGACGGTCGGTCGTCCCGGTCACGACCCGGGCCTCTTCATCAGCTCCACCAGGGTGGAGAAGCTGTCCGCGGCGTGGCCGGCGTCCATGCCGCGCCGGAAGAGTTCGACGACCGAGGCCGGAAGCGCGGTGTCGACGCCCGCGTCCGCGCTGGTGCGCAGCACGTGCTCCACGCTGGCCGTCCCCATGGCGAGGCGGTCCACGTCGCCGGTGTGCCGGCCGGCGTCGATGCGCTCGGCGTAGAAGGAGAAGAACCCCGGCAGTGAGTGCGCGGTGTCCACGGCGTGCGGCAGGACGTCCGCCGCCTTCAGGCCGTTGGCGTCGGCGAGGGCGACCGCCTGCCAGTAGCCCAGCATGGAGGTCCAGAACATGGTCATGCCGATCTGGTACATCAGCGCGGCGAGCCCGGGATCCTCGCCCAGGTGGTCGGTCCGCCCCGTGATGACTTCGAGCGCGGACCGGTGCCGGTCGAAGACCCGGCGCGGTCCGCTGTAGAAGCTCGCCGACTCGGCCAGGCCGATCCCGTCGGGCGGCACGGTGACGCCGCCGGTCAGCTGGACGGCGCCCCGCTCGGCCGCCCAACGGGCCGCGGCCCGTGCCCTTTCCGGCGTGTCGGAGCTGAGGTTCACCAGGACCCGGCCGGCCGGCGCGGCCCCGGCGTGTTCGAGGACGGCGTCCACGGCGTCGTAGTCCGTGAGGCTGAGGACCACCAACTCGTTCGAGGCGAGGGCCTCCTGAACGTTCGGCGCGAGCACCGCGCCGCGCGCGACCAGGTCGCTCGCGCGTGACGCGGTGCGGTTCCAGACGGTGACGTCGTATCCGCGGTCGAGGAAGGCGCCGGCCATGGCCCGCCCCATGGGGCCGAGGCCGATGACGGTGACGGACTGCTCGGTGTTGCTCGTGACGCTCATGACGAGATCTCCACCCCTCACTAAAACGAACGATCTATCCAGAGCGTGGAGGAACGTACCACAGCACTGGAACGAACGCTCTATTCAGGGAGCCGGTACTGTGCCCGCATGCAGAGCAGCACACGGGACCGGATCGTCGTCGCCGCCTCACGCCTCCTGCAGCGGCAGGGGTACGTCGGCACGGGAATCAAGCAGATCGCGCAGGAGGCGCGGGCCACCCTCGGCTCCGTCTACCACTTCTTCCCGGGCGGCAAGGAGGCCGTCGCCGTCGCCGCGATCGAGCACGGCGCCGGGGAGTTCGCCGCGCTCCTGCGGGAGGCGCTGGACGGTGACGACGACCCGGCGGAGGCGGTGGCGGACTGCGCCCGGCAACTCGCCCACGAGCTGCGCGAGTCGGGCTGGACCGACGGCTGCCCGGTGACGGCGGCGGCGCTCGAGACCCTCGGCGCCGACTCGGAGATCCAGCGCGCCTGCGCCGCTGCGCTGCGCGGCTGGGAGCGGTTGGTCCACGACAAGCTGCTGCGCTGCGGCTTCCCCGCCCCGGACGCCCGGGAACTGGCGACCACCGTCGTCTCCGCCCTGGAGGGGGCCGAGGTCGCCGCCCAGGTCGGCCGCAGCGAGGAACCCCTCCTGGTGACGGGTCGTCAACTCGCCCGGCTGGTGCGCTCGTACGAGATCTAGGGCCTGCCCGGCGGGTCATGGTCGGGGCCGCGACGCCCGGCGCGGCGCCTCGCCGCGTCGGCGAGCCGTTACGCGGGCCCCGGCGGCAGGTGGACGGTCATGATCAGGTGGCAGGGGCCGGTGCCCGAGCCGCGGTAGGCGTGTGCGGCGTCGGCGTCGAAGGCGGCGGTCTGCCCGGCGGCGACGGGGTGCTCGACGCCGTCGACGACGAGGACCATCTCGCCCGTGGTGACGCTGACGGTCTCGGTCACGCCGGCCTGGTGCGGATGGCTCGTGTACTCCTCGCCCGGCTCCAGCGTCCATCGCCAGACCTCGGTGGCCGCCGGCCCGCCGGTGGTCAGCATCAGCCGCGCCTCGCTGCCGCGTTCGCCCCTCCACAGCGGCACGACGGCGTCGGCGCCCACCACCCGGACCCGCTGCTCGGGGCTGCCCTCCAGCAGTGCGGAGACGGAGACGCCGAGGGTGTCGGCGAGGCGGACCAGGGTGGCGAAGTTCGGGTTGCCCTGCGCCTTCTCCAGTCCGACGAGGGCGCCCTTGCTGACCTTGGCGCGGCGGCCGAGCTCGTCCAGGGAGAGCCCGGCGCGGTTGCGGGCCGCGCGGACGTTGTGCGCGAGCGTCCGCAGCGCCGCCTCGGTCTCGGCCATCGCTGTCACCCTTTCGAGCGGTAGGTCGGTGCACTGCACCACGTGGTCGTTCGGTTGACGAACCTCGGTCGGTGCGATGTACGGTGTGGTCGTTCCATTGATAGTAAGGGATGTGCCCCCCGTGATCGCTCTGCTCCTTGCCCTGGGCAGTTCCCTGGCCTACGGATGCGCCGACTTCCTCGGCGGTCTCGGCGCCCGCAAGGCCCACGTCCTGCGCACCGTGATGATCGCCGCCCCGGCCTCGCTCACCGTCGAGCTGCTGCTGTGGCCCTTCCTCGGCGCCTCCTTCGCCCCCGCCACCCTCGCCTGGGGCGCGGCGTCCGGCGTGGCGTCGGCCGCCGCGTTCGCCCTGCTCTACCGCACCCTTGCGATCGGCCCGATGAACGTCCTGTCCCCGGTCACCGCCCTGGTCTCGGCGATGCTGCCGGTCGGCGTGGGACTGGTGCAGGGCGAGCGCCCGGGGACGGCCGGGCTGATCGGCCTGCCGCTCGCACTGGCGGCGGTGGTCCTGGTCAGCGCCGGGCACGGCGCCGGCGCCGCCCGCCCGTCGCGCACCGCGCTGCTCCTGGCCTTCGGCGCCGGGGCCGCCATCGCCCTGCAACTGGTCTTCCTGCACCAGGCCCCCGCCGACAGCGGCGTCGGCCCGCTGATCGTCGGCCGCGCCGTGTCCTCCGCGGTCACCCTGGCCGCCGCCGGAGCGATGTACCGGCGTCTGGGGCCGGAGAGGCCCGCGTACGCGATGTCGGCGGCGGCCGGCGTGCTGGACTCGGTGGCCAACCTGCTGTTCCTGCTGGCCGCCCGCGGCGGCGACCTGGCCGTCGTCGCCGTGATCACCGCCCTGTACCCGGCCGGAACCGTCCTGCTCGCCCGCGGCGTCCTGGCCGAGCGCGTCCACCGCGGCCAGCTGATCGGCCTGGGCACCGCCGCCGTCGCCGTCGGCCTCCTCGCCCTCACCTGAACCACCACCTCTACAGAAAGGAGCCCGGCATGTTCATCCAGCCCTGGGACGCCGCCCTGGACGACGCCGAGTGGCAGGCCTGGATCGCCGACGGCCACGACTTCGGCATCCTCAGCGTCAACGGCCCGCCCGGCCGGGCGCCCGTCGTCGTGCCCACCCACTTCACCGCCGACGGCGGCGCGCTGCTGGTCCACCTCGCCCGCCCCAACCCCGTCTGGAAGGCGATCGAGGCCGACCCGGACGTCACCTTCACCGTCACCGGCGACTACGCCTTCGTCCCCGGCCCCTGGCGCGCCAAGCCCGGCACCCCGCCCACCGACGGCGTCCCCACCAGCTACTACGCGGCCGTCCAGTTCACCTGCCGGGCCACGATCGTCGACGAGCCCGAGGCCAAGGCCGAACTGCTGCGCCGCCAGATGGCCCACTTCCAGCCCGACGGCGACCACGCGCCCGTCGAGGTCGACCGGCCCCCCTACGGGCGGATGCTGCCCGGCATCCGCGGCCTGCGCCTGGACGTCACCGAGGTCCGCGCGAAGTTCAAGTACGACGACCACAAGCCCGTCGAGCAGCGCGCCGACACCGCCCGCCGGCTCGCCGAGCGCGGCACCGCCCTGGACGCGCCCACCGCGGCCCAGCAGCTCCGCCGCCTGGACCGCGTCGGCACCTGGAAACCCTGACGCCGCCTCCGCCTCCCGGACCTCCCTATCGGACCTCCCGCCCGAAGTCCGACGCCCCGAAACGGAAACCCCCGACGATGACCGTCTTCCGCATCAGCCCCGCCGTCGCCGACGCCTTCCCCGGCACCCTCGTCGCCGTCGTCACCGCCACCGGCCTGCACGGCCGCGAACCCTGGCCCCGCACCGCCGCCGCCCAGGAAGACCTGGAGCGGCGACTCGCCGACGGCACCTGGCGGCCCGCCGACGAGACCGATCCGCGCATCGAGGCGTGGCACACCGCGTACCGCTCCTTCGGCACCAACCCCCGCCGCGTCCGCCCCAGCGTCGACGCCCTAGGCCGCCGCCTCGCCAAGAAGGGCGCCCTGCCCCGCATCAACCCGGCCGTCGACTCCTACAACACCGTCTCCGTCCGCCACGGCCTGCCCGCCGGAGCCTTCGACCTCGACCACGTCACCGGCGACGTCGAGATCCGCCACGCCGAGGGCACCGAGACCTTCACCCCGCTCGGCGAACCCGACACGACCGAGAACCCCAAGCCCGGCGAGATCGTCTATGTCGACACCACCGACGTCCTCACCCGCCACTGGAACCACCGCGACGCCCACCGCACCCGCGTCACCGAGGACTCCACCCACGTCGCCTTCGTCCTCGAAACCCTGAACGCCACACGCGACGGCCACCTCCTCACCACCGCCGCCGACGAACTGCGGGACCTGCTCGCCGAACACTCCACCCGCACCGCCGTCCACCACCTCGACCCGGCACACCCGCAGGTCAGCGTCTAGAACCGCCGACCGGAGCCCCCCGCCGGAGCCCGCCCCGCACGCGCGTCTAGGCTGGCCGCCACCCCACGAGGAGACGCATCATGCCCGCCCGCCCCAGCATCCTGTTCGTGACCGACCTCGCCTACCAGGCCCGGGGGCGGCGTTACTGCGACGAGGACATCCTCCTGGCCTCGCGGCTGCGCGAGAGCTTCGACATCGCCCAGTGCCACCCCCTGGACGCCGCGGCGCTGATGGACGCCTTCGACGCGGTCGTGGTCCGCAACAGCGGGCCGGTGCTGCACTACCGGGAGGAGTACGACGCGTTCCGGGCGGCCGCCGTCGCCCGGGGCACCCGGGTCTACAACCCGCTGAACGGGCGCGGAGACATGGCCGGCAAGCAGTACCTGCTGGACCTGACGGCGGACGGGTACCCGGTCATCCCCACCGTCGACCGCCCCGAGGACCTGCGCGTACTGCCCCGGGCCGAGCGGTACGCGGTCAAGCCGAAGGCCGGGGCCGACTCCATCGGCCTGACCTTCGTCCCCGGGGACCGGCTCGACGGCCTCCCGTACGGCGACATCCTGGTCCAGCCGGGCATCGACTTCCGCTACGAGGTGTCCTTCTACTACGTGGACGACGCGTTCCAGTACGCCCTCCACGCCCCCGACCCCGCCCGGCGCTGGGTCCTCGAACCCTACGAGCCGACCGACGCCGACCTCGCCTTCGCGCGCCGCTTCATCGACTGGAACGCCCTCGACCACGGCATCCAGCGGGTGGACGCCTGCCGCACCGAGGAAGGCGAACTCCTCCTGGTCGAGCTGGAGGACCTCAACCCCTACCTGTCCCTCGACCGGGTCCCCGACCGCACCCGCGACGCCTTCGTGACCGCCATGACGGCCTCCCTGCACCGCTTCCTGGACACCGCACCCCGCCCCTGAGACGACACCGGGTGCCGTAGTGCACCGCGGGTCGGTCCTTTACGACTCGGTCCGCGATCGAGGTTCGGGCGTGCAGGCCCGGCGGGTCGGTTGACGGTCGATCAGCAGGCGGCCGCCTGCCGGGCGAGCACGAGCTCGCTGCTCGGCTTGCGGAGGGTCGGCCGGCGGGCTGAACGGTCCGAAACCAATGAGCGATCACCTGGTGGGTCGCGGCGTAGTCCTCGCGTGAGCCGGCCTAGCGCCGGAGCGGGCGCCACTGCCGCAACCCGGCGTTGGCGTGCTCGACGCAGATCCGCTCCGAGGACTGCCGTCGGCGCATCCCCCGCCAGGCGTACCACTCGCCGAGCGGCACATCGCCCTTCGGCTTCTTCGGCGGGGCGCTGATCCGGTCAGGGAACTCGTCGGCCGGCCCCCGGTAGCCCTCGGCGACCCCGGCCGTCACCTTCGGGCGGCGAACCCGGGTCTCGGCGCCATCGATCCGCAACCGGATCCCCGCGGCCTCGGCGTGGGCGAACACGTCCGCCAGGGTCCGAGGTCGCACGCCGGAGTGGTCGGGGACTGCGAAGCCGCGCATGGCCGGCAACGGGCGGATCTCCCTGATGGCACGGGAGACCGCGGAGCGGGCGATGCCGTACGGCGCGGCGTGCAGGAGCCTGGTGCGCAGGTGGATCAGGGTGACGAGCAGGCGGTCGGTGAAGACCAGGTCACGCTTCGGGCCGGCACCGGCTTCCCGCTGCCGCTCGGCACCACGCCGCTCACGAAGCTCCGACTCACAACGGGCGAGCCACAGATCGGCCGGCTCTTCGATCGAATCGCCGAGACGCGCAAGCGGGACGCCGCAGAAGGCAGGATGGGTCACAGTCGCACGGGCCCACTTCTTGGTCACTCTCGAAGAACCCTTGCGGCCACCGCCACGTCACGGCTGCCCGCCGACGGTCCATGGGCGTGGCTCTTCCGCAGGAACCGTCCGGGCCGGGAACTTCCCCGTGGAAGAGCAAGCCCGGCCGGCGAAGTGCCGCTCCGGGCATCAGGGCCTCAGCAGTCCGCCCACCCACCAGTCGTGCGGCTTGCCATCGTTGGCGATGCTGCGATTGCGCAGTGTCCCTTCGACGGTGAAGCCGAGTTTCTCGGCGACGGCACGCGAGCCGGTGTTCCCGACCATGGCCCACCACTCGATGCGGTGCACGTCGAGGGTGGCCCAGCCCCAGTCGCACAGGGCCCGAGCGGCCTCCACCGAGTACCCGCGTCCGCGCTGCTCCTCGACCGCCCAGTAACCGAGCTCCCAGACGCCGCGGCTGACGAGGGTCAGGCAGTACGAACCGACCAGGGCGCCGGTGTCCTTGCGGAACGCGCCGAGCGTGTAGTCCCTGTCCTCGGCCCACTGAGCGGGCAGCGTCTCGCCGACGAGCTTCTCCGCGTCCGCACGCCGGTACGGCACCGGCACCGGGGTGTAGAACTGGATGTCCTCGTCCTGGCAGGCTTCGTACACCGCATCCACGTCGGCAGGCGTGAAGGCCCGCAGCAGCAGACGGTCGGTCTCGATCGTCACCGGATCCATTGCGGCAGTATGAACACTGTCCGCAAGCAACGACCAGCGAATATCCCGACCGGGCACCGCCCGTCGCAACACCCCGGCCGGTCGACGATCGTCGCGACACCCCAGATCGGCCGCCCCCGGGACGGGGCTGCCCCCACTGTCGATCGCGGACCGAACCGTTAGGGTCGGGGCATGGCGAAACCCCTTACCGGCAGTGCCTTCGACTCGCTCCGTCTCGACGCGGTGACCGACCAGGAGGCGCTGCGCCGGGTCTACGAACTCCCCAAGGACACGGCCGTGCGCAAGCAGATGACCGAGCTCACGGAACAGACCCGGCGGTTGATCGGCTGCTCCTCGCTGGTCCTGGTCGCCAGCGCGGACGCCGAGGGCAACTGCGACGTCTCCCCGCGCGGCGGACCCGCCGGGTTCGTCTCCGTCCTGGACGCGCGGACGGTGGCGATACCGGACGCGACGGGCAACAAGCGCCTGGACACCTTGCGGAACGTCGTCGCCACCGGACGGGCCGGCCTGCTGTTCGTCGTCCCGGGGCGCACCACGACGCTCAGGGTGAACGGCCGGGCCTGCGTCTCCACCCGCCCGGAGCTGCTGGCGCGGCTGACCGCCGTGGGCAAGCCGCCGGGCAGCGCGCTGGTGGTGGGCATCGAGGAGGTCTACCCGCACTGTCCCAAGTCGCTCCTGCGCGGCGGGGCCTGGAAGCCGGAGCAGTGGCTCCCGGCGGACGCCCAGCCGACCTCGGCCGAGGTGACGCTGGCCCAGCTGCGGATGCCGGAGCTGACGATCGCGGACATCGAGCGGGCAGAGGCGGATTCGCTGAAGTACCGGTACGAGTGACGGACCGGTCCGCGACCACCGGCCCACCGGTCTCGTACGCGTCGAGATCGGTCCCCGGGGGCCCGCCGAGGAACCGGCGCTCGGCGTCGGGGTCGCGGTGACCGCCCGGGACGCTCCTCACCGTTCCTCGTGCCTGCCGTACCTCGACCTGATTCGACCACGAAGAGGACCCCACCATGAACGACCCGGACATGCCGCAGCCGGTACGGGTGCGCGAGGCGACACCGGAGGACTGGCCGCGCATCTGGCCCTTCTGGCACGAGATCGTCGCGGCCGGCGACACCTACGCCTGGGATCCCGACGCGGACGAACACACCGCGCGGACCCTGTGGATGGCGCCCGGCGCACGGGTCTTCGTGGTCGAAGAGACAGGCGGAGCGGACGCGGCGGGCCGCATCGTGGCCTCGGCCTACGTCCGCCCCAACTACGGCGGACCCGCACGGACCGTGGCCAACACCAGCTTCATGGTGGCACCGTCCTGCTCCGGCCGGGGCATCGGTCGCCTCCTGGCCGAACACGTCCTCCAGGAGGCGCGCCGCGAGGGCTACACGGCCATGGTCTTCAACGCGGTCGTGGAGACGAACCCCGCGCTCCGCCTGTGGCAGTCGCTCGGTTTCACGATCCTGGGCACGGTCCCCCAGGCGTACGCCCACCCGCGCCACGGGCGAGTGGGCCTCCACATCCTGCACCGCTTCCTGTGAGGAACCCGCCGCGGGCCCGACGAACACGGACCCGCGGGCCGCTTCACCCGGCCCACGAGCCCGTCAGCGCTCCGCGGCGGGATTCCCGTCCTCTTGCCGGGTTCGATGGACCGCCGGGCGGGTCGGCATCGGGCCGGACAGCGTCCGGCTGTACTTCGTCCACCTTGATGACTTCGACCGGCCCGGTATCGCGCCGGCGAACCGAATCGCGGATCGGCACGGAGGTGGACCGTGGCGTGTGCGAGCGTCCGACTGCAAACCGTCCTGCGGCACACCACAGATCGGCCTCACCGGCATCACCGCGGAGACGGCGGGGATGCAAGCCGGCCTCTGCCGAGAACGACCTGTGAATCGCCCTGCATGAGAAGGTGGCGCTCGATCTGCTGCTGGAGGCCCCCCGGTGAGTCCTGGCGACCTGGCGCGGTGACACCGCTGCCGGTGGGGTCAGACGGTCAGCCCGCCTGCCGCGAGCCGATCACTCATGTCGCTCACCAAACCCTTGCCCGAACCGTCGGCCGTGGTGAGCAGTTCTTCGAAGGCCCGGAGGCGACGAAACGTCTCGGCATACGTCGTCTGCTTCTCCAGGGGGAGTTGGAGCACCTGGAGACGCCGGATGTCGATCCGGGACGAGCTGGAGGCGTGAGTGCCTGCCTGGCGGCCATTGGTCGGCGCGTACAGACAGCCGGCGAGGAAGTGGGCTTCCAGCTTCTCCGCATCCACCCGCAGGAGGTAGAGCTGGGGGCCCAGGGCCATGGGAGGGCCTTCGTGGACCCATGCCTTGAAGGCCCGAGCCACGCCGGCGACCAGGACATCGCCCTCTTCGGCGACGGCTGGAGCGGAACCGGTGGGGACCACGCCGCTGGGAGTGCCGTCATGCAGAAGATCGGCGATGGTGAGGAGCGGAACGGTGCCCCCGTCACCCGTCGTGGCCGACGGCGGCGGCTGCTGGCCGGCGCGCAGCATCAGCGCACCGGCTTTGACGAGGTCCCCCACCGTCGTCGTGGTCTGGGGAGTTCCGGTCTCGAAAGCGAGTCGGGACAGGTGTCGTGAATGATCGGCCAGATCGGTCAGAAATGAATCGAACTTGTTCCACTTTCGGGCCAGTTCCTCATGGGACGGCTCGTTCGCCACTGCTGTGTAGCGCCCTGGAGTGACGTCCACCTCGTCGTCGAGAAGGTCGAGGAGGGGGACGCGTACGGCGCCCTCCGGCGGATCCTGGCCCACCTGGTCGAGGGCCGCCATCGACGCCAGGACGAACGAACCGAGGCTCCCCCAGTCGGGGCTCGGTTCGCGCGTCCCCGGCCTGGCGAAACGCGTGGCGTCCACCAGGAGGACGTGCTGACTCGGGGGAGCGGTCGCAGGGCTCTCAGGTGCCGCGCGGAGGATCCACAACTGAAGTGCCACGCTGTGCGGTTGCGCGCTGCCGGGAGGCAGGGACACAACCGCGCGAAGTGTTCCGGTGCGCAGCAGTGAGCCGCGGATACGGCGGCCCGCCTTGCGTGACGCGACAGCCGGTGGAAGGACGACCACGGCGGCCCCGCCCGGCTCGAGGTGGGCGAGCAGATGCTGCACCCAGGCCAGTTCGGGTTCGGTGCGAGGAGGCAGACCGTGCGTCCAGCGCTGGTCGGTGGCCAGCTCCTCGTAGCCCCAGTCGCGTTCGTTGAAGGGGGGATTGCACAGGGCGATGTCGGCCTTCGCGCCGGAGAAGGGGTCGTCCCGCAGGGTGTCGGCGGTAGCGATCCGCGGCCGGACGTCGTGCTTTTCCGCGAGGAACGAGAGTCGACCGGCGGCCAGCGCGGCAAGTGCCGGGTCCCGCTCGCACGCGAGTACCTCCAGCCCGGGGCCGTCGTACTCCTGCAGGGCCGCGGCGGTCAGGTGGCCGGTGCCGCTCGCCGGATCGAGGAGGGTCAGTCGGCCCCGGTCGGGGCCGAGACGGACGGTGAGAGCGACTCGGGCCATCAGCGCGGCGAGTTGTGGCGGCGTGGTGCTGAGCTGTCGGACATGGGTTTCCAGCCATCGTTGCAGCAGGAACTCGAAGGTTTCGCGCGGTCCTTCCTCCCGCCCCACCCGAGCCGCCCGGTCCGCCAGGGCCTTGGCCTGCGGGGAGAGGTCGGGATGGACTGTCCGTGCTTCGGGGGAACGCATCAGGCGAGCCGCCTCGGCGATGGCCAGCCCCGACTCGTTCCGGCTGCCGAGCGCCTCGAAGCGCGGCCAGAGGAGTTCCCGGCCGCCGATGTCCCTGAGCTTGCCGTTGTTCCGCAGCCACCGCTCCACCTCTGCCAGCGAGAACTGCGGACTGACGTCGGTGCCTCCGATCCGGGTGGGGAAGGAGTCGTGGCGGCGGCGCCAGTTGCTTACGGCCGCTCGCCCGACGCCTGCGATCCGAGCGATCTCGGCCAGGCTGACGGGGACGGCGTCATGGGCGCTCATGGTTCAGTCTCCGAGGTGCTTGGCGGCTGGCTTGTCGGCATTCCCAGTGGCCGTTCATGCAGGGAAGGCTACTACCATCATTGACTTTGTTCACAGCATGTACGTTCCATTCGGTTGTGCAGGGAATGTGGAGGTCGGCAGATATGTGGAGTCCCGCGCCGGGAATGGTGATCCATGACCGCTATCGACTGGAGTCCGTACTGGGCCGAGGTGTCATGGGTCATGTGTGGCGGGGGCGTGATCTCCCTCTTGAACGGCCCGTCGCGGTGAAGACCGTCGCCACGGAACTGCTGGCCGTGGCGAGCGGCCGTGACGCCGCGCTGACACGGTTCGGCAGGGAGACGCGGGCTGCCGCGCGTCTTGATCACCCGAACGTCGCCACGGTCTTCGACGCGTCGAGCGCGGACGACATCTGCTGCCTGGTGATGGAATTGATCGACGGCATCACGCTCGAGTACCTCTTCGACCAGCAGGAGGGCGGCCGGTTCGACGTCTCCTCCGCCGTCGCCGTCGCCGCCCAGCTGTGCGCGGGACTCTCCGCGGTTCACGCGGCGGACCTGGTGCATCGCGACCTCAAGACACAGAACGTCATGGTCCGCCGCGACGGTGTCGTGAAGATCCTCGACTTCGGTCTGGTCAAGCTGCTCAGCGACACCGACCCGCGGCTGACGGCGACCGGCGAGGGAATCGGCAACCTCATCTGCGCCTCTCCCGAGCTGCTGGCCGGCCGGGACCGGCTCGACGGCCGCAGCGACCTGTACGCCGTGGGCTGCCTGCTGCACCACATGCTCACCGGGGAGACGCCCTTTCCCGCGGATCAGCCGGCGCTGCTGGCCTCCAGCCATCTCGCCTCGACCCCGCCCCTTGTCGCCGACGTGGGGGTGCGCGTGCCCGGGGATCTCCAGGACCTGATCACGGCACTGCTGGCCAAGCGGCCCGACGACCGTCCCGCGTCGGCGGCCGAGGTCTACGCCGCTCTGGCCCCCCATCTGCCGGAGCCGGATCCCGGGCTGGCCCTCAGGAGGACTCCTCCGGAGGACCCGCGCCGCCCCTTCCTGGTCCCCCAGGGCCCGACGCCCCTGTGAGCGAAGGTGTCACCGGGCCTGGAAGCCATCCTGATCGTTGTAGTCCGCACTTTCCGGTCACGGGCGGCACCGGAGCCACGTGACCGGTGACAGAATGACCCGGTCGGCCGCTGTGCCGTGAGGCTCCCGACCGCGGGAGGCGGTGGGCGCGGCGGGTGCCGGGACTGGGGGGCGCGATGCGGTGGAGCCTGGGGCGGTACGAGCTGACGCACGAGCTGGGCCGGGGCGGCATGGGCGTCGTCTGGGCGGCACATGACCGTGACCGCGACCGCGAGGTGGCCGTCAAGCTCCTCGCGACCCGTGGCCGCGGGGCCGAACCGAGCATGCTGGAGCGCCGGTTCCTGCGCGAGATCCGCCTGACCGCTCGCCTGCGGCACCCGGGCGTTCCCGCCGTCCACGATCACGGAAACCACGAGGGCGAGCTGTATCTGGTCATGGATCTCGTCCCGGGCCGGGCCTTGGACGCCGTTCTCAAGAACGACGGCCCTCTGCGTGTCGAGCAGGCGGCGGATGTGGCCCGGCGTGTGTCCGAGGTGCTGTCCTACGCCCACGGCCAGGGGGTCGTGCATCGCGACCTGAAGCCGTCGAACCTGATGCTGGCCCCCGACGGGGAGGTCAAGGTCCTGGACTTCGGGGTCGCCGCGGCTCTGGAGCCCCAGCCGGGCGAGACCCGTTTCACCGCTGCCGACGCCACTCCCGGCACGGTCGTCTACATGGCGCCCGAGCAGGCCGTCGGGCGGACCGTGCCCGCGAGCGACCTGTACTCGTTGGGGTGCGTTCTGTACGAACTGCTCACCGGAGCTCCCCCTTTCGTGGACGCCAGTCCGTTCATGCTCTACCACCAGCACGCCAACGACCCCGTTCCGCCGCTCGCGGACCGCCGCCCCGACGTACCGGACGGCCTGCGGGTGCTGGTCGACCGGTTGCTGGAGAAGAAGCCCGAGGACCGGCCCGGCTCGGCCGAGGAGGTGGCCGGCCTGCTCGCGGCCTGGGCTCCCCGGCCGGCTCGCGCGGCGGGGACCGCGCCCGCTCACCCGCGGCTGGCCGAACTGGCCGCCCTGCGCCGGGCGGGGCGTCCCGCGCACGCCTTGGAGGAGTACCGCGAGTTGATGGACGGCCCCGGTCTCGACCGCGCGGACGTGCTCGCCGCCCGGGCCGGAGCCGCTCTGTGCGCGGGGACGCTCGGCCGCACCCGTGAGGCCCTCGACGAGCTGAAGTCCGTACTCGCCGAACAGCGCAGCCTGCTCGGGCCGGGCCACTCCGCCGTCCTCGACACCCGCTATGAGATCGCTGTCCTGCTGGTCCGCACCGGGGAAAGGCGCGCTGCCGAGGAACTGCTCCGGCGCCTGGCCGACGAGGAGGAGGCGGTCCTGCCCGAGTCCGACCCCGTGCGCGGACGGAGCCGGAGACTGCTGGAGCGACTGCGTCGCATGGGTTGAGAGCCATCGGCGGTTAGTACCACCGGCTTAATTGTTTGTAATCTCTGTTCACACGATAAGGCTCATGTTAGCCTGCCGTCACGTCGTTCCGGAGGGGAGACAGGACACGAGACACTGTCTACGGACGACGGCAGGTGAACACCGAGGGGAATAGCGCCCATGACGCCAGCAGCTCAGCGCGAGACCGAGCGGACGGGGGCGCAGTCGCTCCCCGAAGAGGGAAACCTGGTCGAGGTGCGTGGTCAGTCCTGGGTGGTCGCCCGTGTCGAGCCGTCCCCGGCCGTGTCCCACGACGAGGAGGACCGGCGCCCCGCGACTCTGGTTCATCTCCAGTCCGTCGCCGACGGCCGCTTCGGTGACACACTCTCCGTGATCTGGGAGGTCGAGCCCGGTCGCCGCGTCCTGCCCGCCGGCTCCCTGCCCGATGCCTCCACCGGCTCCTACGACCCCCCGAACCGTCTCGCCGCTTTTCTCGACGCCGTTCGCTGGTCCGCCGTCGCCTCCGCCGACGCCAAGACCCTCCAGGCCCCGTTCCGCTCCGGCGTCGCCGTCGAGCCGTACCAGCTGGAGCCGGTCTCCCGGGCGGTCGGCGCGCCCCGCGTCAACCTCCTCCTCGCCGACGACGTCGGCCTCGGCAAGACCATCGAGGCCGGCCTCGTCGTGCAGGAACTCATGCTGCGCGGCCGGGCCCGCCGCACCATGGTCGTCTGCCCGGCCGGCCTCACCCTCAAGTGGCGCGACGAGATGGCCGAGAAGTTCGGCCTGGAGTTCACCATCGTCGACTCCGAGCACTGCGCCCGTCTGCGGCGCACCCACGGCACCGCCGCCAATCCCTTCCGGGTCCACCCGCTGACCATCGTCTCCCTGCCCTGGCTGCGCGGCCAGAAGGCCCAGCGCCTCCTCGACGAGGTCATCGGTGCCCCCGAAGAGAGCTCCGACGGCGAGCACAAGCGCTTCTTCGACCTGCTCGTCCTCGACGAGGCCCACCACGTCGCCCCGGCCGCGCCCAAGCAGGTGTACGCGGTCGACTCCCAGCAGACCAAGCTGATTCGGCGCCTCGTCCCGCACTTCGAGCACCGGCTCTTCCTCTCCGCCACCCCGCACAACGGCTACCCCGAGTCGTACACAGCGCTCCTCGAGCTCATCGACGACCAGCGCTTCGCACGCGGCGTCGACCCCGACAAGGAGGCCCTCAGGGACACCGTCGTGCGACGTCTGAAGTCGACGGTCACCAACGCCGACGGCACGCCCCGCTTCCGTACCCGCAAGCAGCGTGAGCTGCCCGTCGACTACACCACCGAGGAGCGCGCGGTCCACCGGCTGCTCGGGGAGTTCGCCGAGCAGCGCCGCAGGAAGCTCACCCCGAAGGCCCGCGGCGGACGCCGGGCGGCCGACCTGGTGACGCTGCTCCTCAAGAAGCGCCTCTTCTCCTCCCCGGCCGCGTTCCTCCACACCGTGCAGGTCTACCTCTCCCACCTGGAGGACGCCGGCCCCGCCCGCGGCCGCGCCGCCGCCGCCGACGTGCCCGACTGGCTGGAGGAGTTCGCCGACCTCGTCGCCGACCTCGACGACACGGGCCTGGCCGACGCCGAGGACGACGCCCTGACCCGCTCCACCTCGCTCACACCGGCGGAGGACGGCCGGGAGCTGGACCTGCTCCAGGAGATGGAACGCTGGGCCCTCACCCACGAGGCCGCGCCCGACTCCAAGGCCGAGGCGTTGATTGCCGAACTGAAGGCCGTCTGCCGCCCCGACGGCAAGAAGTGGACCAACGAACGGGTCGTGGTCTTCACCGAGTACCGCGACACCCAGAAGTGGCTCCATGATCTCCTCCAGCAGGAGAAGCTCACGGACGGAGGCCGTGTCGAGCGTCTGCACGGCGGCCTGTCCGCCGAGGAACGTGAGCGCATCCGGCTCGGCTTCCAGGCCGATCCGTCCCGCGCGGAGGGCCAGGTCCGCATCCTCCTGGCCACCGACGCCGCCGGCGAGGGCATCGACCTCCAGAACCACTGTCACCGCCTCATCAACTACGACATCCCCTTCAACCCCAACAAGCTCGAACAGCGCATCGGCCGCATCGACCGCTGGGGCCAGAAGCACGACCCGGAGATCACCCACTTCATCGGCTCCGGCTGGCAGCAGGCGCAGGCCGGCTCGTACGAGGCCGACCTGGAGTTCCTCTCCCGGGTCGCCAAGAAGGTCGCGCGCATGGAGCGCGACCTCGGCTCCGTCAACGCCGTCCTCGCCGACGCCGTCCAGCGCCGCATGACCGGCGACACCGCGCCGATCGACATCGAGAACGCCAAGCCCCGGCCGATCAAGGGCCGCCGCACGGGCGGCGAGGTCGCCCCGGAGCAGAACGTCACCGCGCAGACGAAGCGCCTCGCCGACCAGTACGACGAGACGGTGGGCTTCCTCGGCCTCACCCCGGCCAACGTCAAGCGCGTCGTGGACACCGCGCTGGCCCTGGACAACCAGCCGCCACTGCTGCCGTCCACGCTGCGGGCGGAGGACTTCGAGCCGGGTGACCTCTTCGACGTACAGCCCCTGTCCGGCAGCTGGGAGCGAGCCACCCGCGGCCTCGCCCACAAGCTCCGCGAGGGCGAGCAGCGCCCGCTCACCTTCTCCCCGGCGGTGGCCGCCCAGGGCAGGGACGACGTGGTCCTCGCCCACCTCAAGCACCCCCTCGTGGCCCTCTCCACGCGTCTGCTGACCGCCGCCGTCTGGAACGCGGACCTGATCGACCTCCACCGCGTCACCGCCGTCGTCTCCGACGACCCGGCCGTGACCACGACCCTCGTCTCCGCCTACGCGCGGTACGTCCTCGTCGGCACCGACGGCACCCGCCTCCACGAGGAAGTGCTGTACGCGGGCGGCTGGTTCGGCGAGACGGGCCGCTTCCGCCGCTGGGAGTCGGTGGGCGAACAGGGCAGGGTCCTCTCCCGGGCACTCACCGACGGCACCGAGGCAGCCCCGCACCTGCGAGGGGAACTCACCGAGGCCTGGCCGAAGCTCCGCGACCCCCTCTACCGGTCCCTGGAGGCCCGCGCCGGTGAACTCGGCCGCCAACTGGAGAGCAGGCTCGCCGACCGCCGGGCGGAGGAGGAACGCCGCATCACCGCGACCCTCGCCCGCTTCGAGGACACCCTGCGCGCCAAGCTCAAGGAGGAGGGAGACGGCGAGGGCGAACAGCTCGCACTGCTCTCCACCCACGAGCTGACCGGCCACGAGCGCCGCCAGTTCGAGGACGACCGCCGCCGCTGGCAGGAACGCCTCGAAGGCCTCCCCGCCGAACGCGAACGCGAACTCGCCGCCATCGCCGCCCGCTACCGCGAGCCCCGCTCCCACCTCTTCCCCGCCGCCGTCGTCTTCGTGATCCCCGCAAAGGAAGCCCGCCGATGAGCCCCCGCCGCCCCATGAGCTCCGGAGTAGCCGCAGCCAAGGCCCAGGCCGTCGACGGCCGCCGGCAGCACCAGGAGTGGCTCGACCTCACCGAGGTCTCCGGCCCCTTCCTGACCATGCCCATCCTCCTGCGCGCCTGGCCCCAGCTCGACGCCCTGGAGAAGGACGAGCGCGCCCGCCTCCGCGCCCGCCACGCCGACTGGCAGACGGACACGACGGCCGGCCGCGACGAGTGGGTGGCGTACGTGCTCCGCAGCCTGCTGGGCTGGGACGACGCGCTGACGTTCCGCCAGGGCGACGCCGAACACCACGGCCTCGACCGTCTCACCCTGCGCGTCGCCGAGCACAACACCGAGGTGCGCCCCGACTTCGCGCTGATCGAACCGGGCACGGACCTCGCGGTCGAACCGGACGTGGAGTCCGCCGCCAAGCGCGTACGCCTGCTCGGCATGACGGTCCCGGCCGGTACGGCGCCCACGGCCCGCGCCGGCGGTGGTGGCGACTGGTCCGCGGCCCCCGCCGACCGCCTGGCCCGCCTCCTGCGCCACCACGGCGTACCGCTCGGCCTGGTCACCGACGGCCGCTGGTGGTGCCTGGTCTGGGCCCCGCTCGGCGGCGTCACGACCACGGCCGTCTTCGACTCCATCGGCTGGAACGAGCGCGCCGAGCGCAACGTCGTCCGCGCGTTCGTGTCCCTGCTGCGCCGCCGCCGCTTCTTCGAGTACGACGACGCCGAGACGCTGGTCGGCCTGCTGAAGGCGAGCCTCGCGGCGGGCGAGGACGTCACCGAGGCGATGGGCGTCCAGGTCCGCCAGGCCGTCGAACTCCTCGTCGACGCCATAGGGCGCGCGGACGTGCGGGCGGTCGAGCACGGGGCACCGGGCCTGCACGCCTTCGGCGTCGGCGCGGGCGAGGTCTACCGCGGCGCGGTCGCGGTCATGATGCGCGTCGTCTTCCTCCTCTTCGCGGAGGAGCGGGGCCTGCTCCCCGCCGACAACGAGGTGTACGCCCGCTCCTATTCCGCCCGCTTCCTCCGCGACGAGCTGAAGGCACGGGCGGACGAGGAGGGCGAGACGTCCCTCGAGCACACGACGTCGGCGTGGCACCGCCTGATCGCCCTCTTCCACGCCGTGCACGGGGGAGTGGACCACCCCGGCTCCGGCTTCCACCTCCCGGCGTACGACGGCTCGATCTTCGACCCCGACAAGTACCCGTGGCTGGAGCGCACCACCCCGCTCCTCCCGATCGACGACCGCACGGTCCTGCACATGCTCCAGGCCGTCCAGGAAGTCCGCGTCGGCAAGGGCAAGGACCGCGAGGTCCGCACGCTCAGCTTCCGCGCCCTGGACGTCGAGCAGATCGGTTACGTGTACGAGGGCCTGCTGTCGTTCGACGGGCGCCGGGCCACCGAGCACATGGTGGGCCTGATCGGCCCCGAAGGCCTGGAACACGAGGTCACCCTGCGGGACCTTGAGTCGCTGGCGGCGAAGGCCGGCGGCTCCGTGAAGGCACTGGCCAAGTCCGTCCACGAGAAGTGGAAGGACCCCAAGCCCCCCGCGACGGTCGGCCAGCTGGAGAAGAAGCTGGCTCCGCTCGGGGCGGAGGACGCGACGGAGGCACGACGCCGGCTGAACGCGGTGACGAAGGACCCGGCGCTGACGGAGCGGCTCCTGCCGTTCGTCGGCATCCTCCGCGACGACCTGCGGGGACTACCGACGGTCATCCCGAACGGCGCGCTGTACGTCACGGAGTCCTCCCTGCGGAAGAACACGGGCACGCACTACACGCCCCGCTTCCTCGCGGAGGAGGTCGTGCTGCACGCCCTTGAGCCCCTGGTGTACGAGCCAGGCCCGCTCCAGACGGCGGACACGGGGGAGTGGCGCCTGAAGTCGGCCGACCAGATCCTCGACCTGAAGGTCGCGGACATCGCGATGGGCTCGGCGGCGTTCCTGGTGGCGGCGTGCCGTTACCTGGCCGACCGACTGATCGAGGCGTGGGAGTCCGAGGGCCGCGCGGACGCGATGGCGTACCGGGCGGGCCGAGCCGTGGAAGCGGTGACGGCGGCGGACGCGGAGCAGGATTCGGTGGTGGTCGAGGCGCGGCGCCAGATCATCGAGCACTGCCTGTACGGCGTCGACATCAACCCGATGGCGGTCGAGATGGCCAAGCTGTCGCTGTGGCTGGTGTCGATGGACCCGGGACGACCGTTCACGTTCCTGGACGACCGGCTGGTGGCGGGTGACTCGCTGCTCGGCGTCCACAACATGGAGCAGATCCAGTCGGTTCACATGAAGCCGAACGGACAGACGGACGTCCTGGCCGAGCAGGCCCGTCAGCTGGTGGACCAGCTGACGCGGGAACGGTTGGCGATCACCGCGATCAAGGGCGTGGACCTGCCGGCGCTCCAGGAGAAGCGGGCACGGCTGGAGGAGGTCAACCGACACTCGCGGCGGCTGCGGCTGGTGGGCGACCTGATTGCGGGTGCTGCCATTGCTACTTGTGCTTCGGGACGGGTGCCTTGGTACGAGGAGGAGGGCGGGGAGCGGGTCCGGGACCTGTTCCCCCGGGCTGCTTGGATCGTGCAGCGGATCATGGAGGACGGGGTCGAGGACGACTCCGAGGTGGTGCGGGCGGCTCGGGAAACGGCGGAGGAGTGGCTGGGGGCGGAGCTGCCGCAAGGGGCGTTGGAGCGACGGCCTGTGCATTGGCCGTTGGTGTTTCCGGAGGTTTTTTCGTTGAGGGGTGGGTTTGATGCGATTGTAGGTAATCCACCGTTTTTGGGCGGGCAGAAACTTACGGGCGCAATGGGCGAAGCGTACCGTGAGTGCCTAGTGGATAACCTGGCTAACGGCAAGCGGGGTAGTGCGGACCTGGTTGCCTATTTTGAGCTACGTGCCCACGCTTTGCTGTGCAATTCTGGGCAATCAGGGCTCATCGCGACGAATACGCTAGCTCAAGGTGACACGCGAGAGGTTGGACTCGATGAGTTGGTGAGGGGCGGAGTCGTGATTCATCGCGCCATCAAGAGTGCACCATGGCCATCGCGATCTGCCGTGCTCGAATACTGTGCAGTGTGGACTAGTAAGGAGCCCATCTCGGAAAAAGCAAGCCGGTTTCTGGGTAATTCGATTGCCCCGCAGGGAATTTCTACTTCACTGAATCCCGCGACGCGTGAGGATTCGTGGGTGGAGTCGCTGAAGGAGAACGGTGGGGTGTCCTTTCAGGGATCGATCGTTCTCGGCCTTGGGTTCACGCTATCTGAAGGTGAAGCAAGGGGATGGATCGCGGAGGACGACCGCTACGCGAAAGTTCTGTTCCCGTACTTGAACGGACAGGATATCAATAATGACCCACAGCATCTCAGCGCTCGTTGGGTTATCAATTTTCGCGACTGGTCGGAAAGCCGAGCGCGTGAATTTCCGAAGGCCTTTTCGAAACTTGAGAAGGAGGTGAAACCTGAGCGTCAGCGGCGTAAGCCGGATGGTTCCTATGTTCTGCGGAAGCCACTCCCTGAACGCTATTGGCATTACGCGGAGAAGCGACCTGCTTTGACGGCGGCTCTTGCCCCTCTCGATCGCTGCATGGTCATTACTCGTCATACGCACACTGTCATGCCTGTGATGGTTCCGACTGGTGCGGTATTTAGTGAGGCAACGGTTGTGTTTGCTTCCAGTGATCCCGGGTTGCTGGCTGTCCTGAGCAGTTCTCCTCATTATTGGTGGGCGATTGATTGTGCGTCCACAATGAAGGGTGATTTGCGCTACACGTCTACAGACGTTTTCGAAACGTTCGTTCGTCCGTCGGTCCTAAATGAACTCCGTTCCGTTGGCGTCCGATTGGATTCATATCGCCGCGATCTAATGTTGACCCGTCAGGTGGGGTTGACTGCCGTCTATAATTTGCTTCATAGTCCCCAGTGTCACGATGAGGATATCGTCGAACTTCGTCACATCCACGAGGAGGCCGACAAGATCATCATCGAGGCTTACGGCTGGCATGACCTGCTGGACGATACGAGGCAGACGCCACCCTCCAACTCGACCTACGAAACGTACCCGCTCGACCACGGCTTCCACGAGACTGACCAGGGCATTCGCTACACCATCGGTCTTCTCGCCCGGACCGAGATCATCGACCGCCTGCGACAGCTGAACCACCAGGCGTACGCCGACGAGGTTCACCTCGGCCTGCACAAGGGCGTGACGGAGAAGAAGGCGCGAGAGAAGCACCCCGACCTCCCCCCGCCGTCTCCCGAGGCCGTCCGGAAGCGCAAGGAGCAGCTGGCCGCGCGAGGTGGGTCGGATTTCGGGGAGGGCGTTGAGGGCGCCCTGTTCTGAGCCGGCAGCATGACAACGGGCTCGGTCACGTCACCGCAAGTGACATGACCGAGCCCGTCGTTGCGCTCAGAAGCCGTACTCGGCCCTACTCCACGGCGAGGGCCACGAACGCCGCCCACTCGCCCCGGCCGACCCGCAGCACCGGCCCGCCGCCCACGGCCTTCGAGTCCCGTACGTACACGGCGTCCAGGCTGGTGGCCACCTCCACGCAGTTGCCGCCGTCCGATCCGCTGTAGCTGCTCTTGAACCAGCGCAGCCCGTCCACGTGCTCGGCCATCCGCTCCACGCTCATGTTTCTCCCAGCATCCGTTCGATGAGCCGCGCAGACTCATCGACGTTCAAGGCCTGTGATCGCAGCTTGCCATATCGCAAGGCGAAGGTACTGACCTCGGCGGGTTCTGAGACGACGCACCCGACGCCCTGGGACTCGAAGTACCCGAGGTGCTTGTGCTCATGCGTCTCCACCACCACGAACGGACCGTTCTTGCCCGGGTGGAAGCCTCGCTGGGCGGGCATGACCTGGACCTCTACGTTTCGCAACGCGGCCACCTCCAGTAGCCGTTGCCACTGTGCACGCATCACCTCCGGGCTGCCCACCGGATCGCGTAGCGCCTCCTCATTGATGATGAAGGACAACTCGGCGAGCGGCACTCGCGTGAGCAGCTTCTGCCGATTCAGCCGCGCCTCCGTGTGCTGGTCGATGATCTCCTCGCCGAGCGGCGGAGAGTGTCCGGCGAACACCGCCCGCGCGTATGCCTCCGTCTGCAACAGCCCCGGTACCAGCAGCGGCTCATAGTCGAACCGGCTCACCACCTCCGCCTCGATCAGCGCGAAGTTCCTGAAGAACCTCGGCAGCTTCGCCCGATCCACCTCCCCCTGAAGCGCCTCCAGCACCCCGCCCGCCTCCAGCGCCCGCTCCGCCGCCGTCGTGAACGCCGCCTTCGCCGGCCGCCGCCCCTGCTCCACCGAGGCCACCTGCTCCAGCGAGTAGCCCATGACGTCCCCGAGCTGCTGCTGGTTCAACCCGGCCCGCTTCAGCAAGTACTGCAACAGCACCCCGTACGCCGACCACTCGCCCGGCAGGTCGGGGCCCTCCTCCTTCGCCTTCGCGGCCCGCCCCGTCCGCGTGTCCCATACGTCCCGTACCGCCTTCACAGCCCCACGCCCTTCCCGTCCCGCTCCGCGCCCCGCCCACGGCCGCACTCGCCACCGGTTCATGTCCAACGCGACGCGCGGGAACCGGGACACGCACCGGACCCGTACAACGCCCGTACAAGACCCGTACAACCAAGCCCGCAGCCGCTCGCCCACTCCGTACGACGAGAACGCCGTACGGCCGTCGTACCTGGTCGGTAGGCCATCCACCCCGCCACGCTGATCCTGTGACTCACCATCAGCTCACCGGCGAGACCAAGCCGCCTCTCACACCCGTCCGCCAACTGGCCCTGCGCTTCAGCGGAACCAGGCGCGGCGCCCGCCTCGCCCGCCGGTTCGCCGTGCAGCAGTTCACCGAGTGGACAGGCCTCCCGTACGACTCCGACCCCGCCCGTGCCGTCGCTCTCGTCACCGCCGAGCTGGCGTCCAACGCGGTCCGCCACGGCAGCCTCCCCGGCCGGGACTTCCGGCTGACGCTGCTCCTCCTGCCCGGCCGCTTCCGCGTCGAGGTGACGGACACCCGCCCCGAACGCCTCCCACCGACCGGGGTGACACAGCCCGCCGACGAGACCTCGGGCCGTGGACTGCTCCTCGTCCAGGCCTACGCCGACCGCTGGGGATGCACGGTCCGCGACGCGTACACGAAGACCGTCTGGGCGGAGGTGCCGCTCAGCACTTCGGGCTCGTGACGCCCACTTCGCCTCCAGCGGAGGGGACCGTCAGCGATCGGCGTAGTGCTCCGCAAGCTTCTCGATCTCCCGGGTCCACAGCAGCACGTCGTCGCCCGCCCGCTTGTACGGTGCGCGTCGCGCCAGCTTGAAGAAGCCGCCGGACGGCCAGCCACTCTCCTTCAGCACCACGAGCGCCGACAGCAGGGGCAGCGATCCGTCCGGGCTTTCCCGGACCGAGGCGTCCTCCAGGAGGTAGGGCATGGGGCCCTCGTGGGCGGGGACATGGTGACCGAGCCGCCTCAGTTCGCTGCTCAGGTCACCGTACGGAATGAGCGCCGCGCCCTGGCGTGCCCGCGAACGCAGGATCTCGATCATGGCGTCCAGCGCCTGCTCGTACTCCAGCGTGCCCTTCTGCATGTGCCCTCCCGGCCTCGGAATCCGATGAGCGCCGAAACTACGCCACCGCCCGCCCGATCGCGGACCGAATGCCCGAACTGGGCACGCACCTCTTGTGAACTCAGTACATGGATCACATACTGGTGGCGGTCATCCATCGCCCGCCCTCTCGGCAGGCAGGCACGCGGTCCGGGGGAAAATTCATGATCGGCTCGGACGGCAGGCTCGTACAGACCGCGGTGATCGGGAGCCGGAACTCCGGACGCGCGATCATCCTGCCGACGGACGCCGACGAACTGACCCGTTGGCGCCGACGCCACCCCGCCTACACCTACTGGTGCGGCACCCAGCTCGGTGGCTGCGGCAACGAGCTGTCGGACCGTCTGTACCGCGACAAGGTGTGCCACTTCGCGCACCGACCCCACACCTCCTGCCACCGTACGGCCACCGGCGCGGCCAGCGCGGACCACCTCTTCATCAAGGACGACCTCGCGGCGTGGGCCGGGCGCAACAGGCTGAAGGGACGGGCCACTTCACGCGATCTCGGAACCGGGCCCGGAGACGCCGTCGACTTCCGGGTGGGTGAGGCCAGGCAGCATGTGCGCTTCCAGTTCAGCAAGCTCGCGCATGCCGAGTGGCAGCAGGCCCGGCAGAGGCTCTCCAGCGACGCGGCCACCCTCGACTGGGTCTTCGGCCCGGGGACGGCCCAGCCGGAGACCATGGAGGAGCTGTATGACGAGTACGGGTACCTGCTTCGCTTCCGCTTCGAGACGCACGGTGCCGTACGGCGTATCCGTCTCAGAGCGGAAGACCCGCGGCGCAGCACCGACTGGGTGCCCCTCGACGCCTGCGCGATGACTCCTGCGGGGCTCCGGGTCCCGGGAGCGGAGCCGCGCCGGCGTGCGGGCCCCGGCCCGACCGCCGAGACGGGTGCCAGGCGTGCGGCGGCGCCGGTGCGGCGGTCCCGCGAGGAGCAGGTGCTCGCGCTGAAGGAGGCGCTGGTGAGCGCGGCGGGGTTCCGGACCCGGCCCACCTGGGAGGCGCTGGCCCGAAGCGCCGGAAGCGACCTGCTCGGGCTGTCCGTCCCGGACCGTGTCGGTCTGCTGGCCGCCGTGGACCAGGCCTGCGGCAGGGAGGGGAGCCCGCTGCTGTCGGCGCTGATCAGGACCGGGGAGAGCGACCCGCCGCCCTACGTGGGGGACGTGGCTGCTGCTGTCGGTTGTGGGACTCCCGCGACGGCGGCGGTGCTCAGACGATGGTGCCAGCGTGAGGCGGACCGGGCGTTCGCCGTGTACGGCGTACCGTCCCGCACGGCTCCGCCGCGGCTGGCGCTCACGCTGGACGGTCAGCTCGCCGCACAGCAGAGTACGGAGCCCGCTCAGCGTCAGACCATCGTCCATGTCAAGGGAGGCCCGGTTCGACAGCCCACGGCCCGGCCGAAGCCGGGGGACCTCGCCAGGGCTCCCGGCGATGCCGAGATCGGGCATGCGCTGCGCGGCGCACGGCAGAGACGTGGCCCCAGACCCAGGTACGCCGCAGCCCTCATGGCGCTGGCGGAGGAGGCGCTGACGAGGTTGCCGGAACCGCAGCGCACCGAGTTGGTCGTCGAGATGACGGCCACTCGCCGCTGGCTGGACAGCCGGCCGGACACACCGGCGCAGAAGCCGAAGAAGAGTCGGCGCGCCATGAGGATCGCGGCTGCGAAGAAGACCGAGGCCGTGAAGCAGTCGGCGCGAGTCGAGAAGACTCAGCAGCGACAGCAGGGAAAGAAGGCGAAGAACCCGTTGCAGGGTGCGCGCCCCCTGCCCGGAGTCGACGACGCCCGACCGGAGAAGAAGCCGAAGTGACCGGTGTTCCCGCCGGGAGCGCCGTCGTCCGCACCGTTGGTGCGGATCGTCCCTGGGCCAGGCGCCGTGTTGCCTTCCACGTCGCACCGGCGGAGACCGGCACCACCTCGCGTTCATGGTGGACGCCGAATACCCGTCGAGTTCCGCCCGGGTGGCGCCTACCCTCCTGGCATGGCCCACGCGAAGACCTCCTACGTCTGTCTGCCCTGCCGGGCCTCGTACAAGCAGCCCTACGACAGGGACAGACAGCGGGTCTGCCCCCGCTGCGCGCAGCCGCTGATCCACGTGGGCTCCGCCTTCGCAGCACCGCGCCGCCGGGACACCGCGGCCTGGCGGACGCTGTCCGTGCTGCTGCACGCCGGCGTCCGCTTCCACAAGAGCTGCTGCGGTGGCCCCGGATACCGCCCCCGCACCCTGAGCGAGGTCCGCGAGCGGATGACGTACGCCCGGCGCAGCGGCGAGCCCTTCGCGAAGTCACTCGTACGGTACGAGGTGCCCTCGTCCCCACCGCGCGGCTGAGACGAACGGCAGCGGACGAGAACCGGTTCCGGCGCGTGTGACGGAACCCGCGACGGACGATCGCGTTCTTCTGGCTGTCGTCACCGTCGTCGTGCACGGCACGGGTCATACTGGGAACATGCTCGTTCCCAGCGGCCAGCTTTCGCCGCTCCAACAACATCTGTTGCAGGAACTGGACCTGTGTGACCTCCCGGCGCCCGAAGGCGCGCCAGAGGCCTATCTCGCCCGAGACCTCGACACGGACGAGATCCGGGACGCCCTGCCCACCCTGGTGTGGGCCGGCCTTGTGGAGCGCCGGGACGGCGACCCGGACACCCTCGCGCTCACTCCGCTGGGAGCCGCGACCCTGCGTGCGGCGGAGTGCGACGAGCTGACGGCGCGCCTGAGCGCGGTGGCGGCCTTCGCCGACACCGTGTCCATGGGCGCGGAACCCCGCTCCGCCGGACTCGCTCTGAGACGTCTCGCGGAGGGGACGTGGACCCTGGAACAGGCGAAGTCCTACGTCCGTACGGGGGAGACGGGCGCCGGGCGCTCATGACTCGTCCGGCGGGCCGAAGTCCAGGACGACGCGGCGCCGTGCGCGCGCGGCCCCGGGCTGCGGCGGGAGCACGCCCGCCGAAATGAGGTCGGTGACGGTGACGACCGGTGAACTCACGATCTTCGCGGTGAGCGCCTGCTGTACGGGCGCGAGGTCGACCACCCGCCGAAGGACTGACAACAGGTCGATCAGCTCCTCCGTCCACTCCTTCGGCCACGACGTGACGTGGAGGTCGTCGAGCGGGCTCGTCTTCCGGCTGGTGGGGGAGGCCTTCCGGTAACCGAACCACTTCTTGACGACGTTCATCCCGCCGACTTCGTAGTTCCAGACCTCCGGCGGGACACCGGTGAACACCCCCGGACCTACGCGCAGAGTGCCGGTTTCCGCGTCATGGCCGAGCGTGTCCGGCACGATGGAGCCGATCCCCGTCTCGTACCGCACCTGTCGTGGGTCTCCCACCGGAAACGCGACGCTCTCGTGGTTCGGCTCCTGCCCGCCCGGAGGGGTGCCGGCATCGCCGTAGGTCGCCGCCCACAGGAACTCGCGACCGACGCGGACCGCTTCGCTCCACAACGCCGGGTCGCGAGTGAGGGGCAACCGGACGCCAGGGGTGAGCAGGTCCTCGTCGAAGTGCTCCGTGAAGCCCCCGTGCCCGGCGACGGCCACGGCGTAGGCGGCGAGGTCGTGCGCGGTCGGCTCGTCCATGTCGAGAGCACCGGCCAGGTACCGGAGCAGCCCCGTGGGAACGTTGGCGCCGCCGTCGGGATGGAGCACGGGGTGCACCCTTCCGCCCCGGCCGTTGAAGTGATGGGTGTCCGGTAACAGCGCGGTCGCCACCAGTGCGGGACCGCTGTCGATCTCGTGGCTGCTCTGTTGGTTGAGGAATATCTGCCCTTGCTGCAAGGACTCCCACAAGTCGGGCCGCGCGAAGTCGAGGACCCGATTGTCGGCGATGAGCCACTGACGGTCGAAACTGCGCAGGGAGATCCGCAGAAGTGCTGGTTGCGCGTCCTTCTCTTCCTCCATGCTTCGGTCAGGGTGCGGGAAACCCGACAGGCTCGTCGGCCGCGTGCTGAGCCGGCGGTCTCGTGTCTCTTTGAACAGGATGGATTTGACCTCGGGATCGTCCTCTGCGACGACACGTGCCCAGCGGCGCACGAGAACTGTCGGGGACGGTGAACTCACCCAGGAACGGTTGGCCTTGATGCCGGGACTGCCCCACGGAAACAGGTCCTCCAGCGCCGGGTAGTCGTCCCACCCCGACAAGGTCGCCGGAGTGAACGGCCGTACCCCCTGCGCGTGCGCGTCCCGCCAGCCCCCGTCGTCCAGGCTCACCTCTCGGAGCCGGGCGAACTTCTCGGCCCGCTTGCCCTGGAGCGCCCGGTAGTGAATGCGCGCCGCACGGCCGGGGTCGTGATCCGCCCGCCGTACGAACACGCAGATCGACAGCGGCTGGGCGACATGCGGGAACACGCGGGTGGCCACGTCCGAGCGCTGTCCCTCCGGCGACAGGTTGATGATCCATCCCTCGTCGCACGTTCTGCGGAGATACTCGCGCATGCCCCGCCCGGCAGGGCCGGTGGCGAACGCCGACGGCGTGATGAAGCAGACGACACCGTGCCGGTCGTCCCCATGGGCGTCGAAGACCTTCCAGGTGGCCCAGCGCCAGAAGTAGACGTACAGGTTCTTCAGCGCGTGCTCGTAACGGCCGTTGCCCGGATACCGGAAGTCGTCCAGGGGCGGACGGCCCTGCCCCTTCATCCGTTTCTCGATCCAGCCGCCGCGGTTCTCCGCCTTGTCGTCGTACGGCGGATTGGAGATGACCACGGTGACGGGGACGTTGGCCTTGACGTGGTTGGCGCGGGCGCGTGACACGGAGAGGGCCGCGTACGTCGAGGCGAGTTGCTCCTCCTGGACGTAGGGGTCGTCGAGCGTGTCCGTGACGTGGAGGTTCAGGCCGCCCGGCGGGAGTGGGGCACCGTGCTTCTTCAGCAGGTCGGCCGCGCGGAGTTCGGCGACGGCGAACGGGCCCATCTGGAGCTCGAAACCGTACAGTCGCCCGGCGAGCCGGCCGATCGCGTCGGGCGCCATGGCGTCGCCGTGCCGCTCGGCAGCCTGCCGCGCCACCCGCTCGATGACGGTGTGCAGATACGTGCCGGTGCCCATCGCGGGGTCGACGATGTGCACGCTCTCGTCGCCGTAGCCGCGTGTCTTGCCCAGGCGGGTGCGCAGCACCTCTTCGGCGAGCCGGACCATCTCCTCGACGACCTGGTGCGGGGTGTAGTACGAGCCGCTGCGCTGGCGCAGGCTGTCGTCGTAGACGGAGAGGAACGACTCGTAGAGGTGGAGGTAGGCGTCACGGTTGCCCTGCCGGATGGTCTCCCAGTCGACGGCCGCGACGGTACGGGAGAGGAGGTTCAGGGTCACTTCGAACCGCTCGTTGACGTTGTCGGTGAGCAGTTGGAGGGCTTTGCCCATCAGGGCGTGACCCGCGTTGAGACGGCGACCGATCTCGTGGAAGCTCGTGCCGGTGACCGGAATGTGCTCGGTGCGGGCGAGGAGCAGCGCGAAGGTGACGGTCTGGGCGTAACCGTCGGCGAAGGTCGCGTCGTCCGCCGTGGGGAAGAGCAGTCGGCGCCAGTCGCTCCTGAGGCCGGTGAAAGGGCGCTCGACCGTCGAGTCGGCGGCGTTCAGCCCGGCTTCGGCGCGCAGTTGTTCCCGCACGGCCTCGCGCAGCAGGCGGCACAGCGGAGCGATGTGCTGGACGAGTACCGAGACGCGACGGATCTCCGGCGGCTTCCAGCAGAGCACGGCCTGTGCCAGTGCGTCGAAGGCGGCGAGGTCGAAGGCCGTGAGCTTCTCCCCGGCGCTCTTCAAGGCCCCGGACAGCGTGACCTCGTCACCGATCTGCACGCCGTACTGGAAGACGCGCCAATGGGTGCCGTTGGTGTAGAGCAGGTTCGGGAGGTCGCGCAGTCGTTCCCACTGCCGCTTGTCGTGACCGGTGAAGGAGTTCGGATCGATGCTCTTTCCGGGCCGCTTCACCTCAATGTAACCGGTCACGTCCCTGCCGGCGCGTACGGCGTAGTCGGGCCGTACCCCCAGGTGCGGGATGCGGGTCTCCGGGTACCAGCCGATCTCGGGGCGGGCGTGGTGCGCGGCTATCGTGCGGAACAGCTGCTCCAGAGGAGTGCGGATGGCCGCCTCGCGGTCACCCGGGCCCAGCAGGTTCCGTTTGCATTCCGCGCCGTAGACGGAAACGGCCTCCTGGAGCCACTGAAGACGTGCGTCAGCCATGGATCGTCCCCCCATCGCCCCGGCCCCGGACGAGATCCGGGACCGACCCCTCAGGCGAAGTATGGGACAGTGCCGTCCCCCTGGGCAGGGGCGTGCAGGAGATCGGCCGAGGTGCGCCCCCGACAGGTGTTCTACGGACGGCACCTGTCGTGCCGGACGCACGCTCGCCGGAACAGTCGCTAGTCCTCCAGGCGAACCGGCATCAGGAGCGAGAAGGCGCCCTCGTCGTCGGGCCGGCGGATCGCGAGCGGTGCCGTGGGCGCGCCCACTTCGAGGATCAGTCCGTCCCGCGCTCCGGCGGTGAGCGCGTGCAGCAGGAAATCGCGGTTGACGGCCACGTCGTTCCGGTCGTCGTCACCGTCGTCGCACACGAGCACGGCTCCTTGCTCCGTCACCCGGAGCACGCTGAGGTCAACGGGCTCGCCGTCCTGCTCACGCGTTTCGCCCGCACGGATCGGACCGGTCTCCAAGGCCTCCCTGAAGGCCGCCGTGTCGACGTGGGCCCGGCGACCGGCCGGGAGTTGGATCAGACGGCGGTAGTCGGGGAACTCGTGGCCGAGGCTCCGGCCGGATGTCTGACGGTCGTCGGTCTCCAGCGTGACGCGGTCACCGTCCACCGTGAACCGGGCGGCCCCCTCGCCGGTCAGCAGAGCCCGCATCGCGTCGGCGAGCGGAAGGGGCACGACCACCTGTGTCCCGGACCCGGCGTGCCCGGTCGTGCGCGCTCGCGCGACGGCCATCCGGTAGCGGTCGGTGGCCACCAGGTGAAGCTCCTCGCCCTCGACGTCGAACAGGATCCCGCCGAGCATCGGCAGCTCGGTGTCGGTGCCGGCGGCGAACCGGACCGCGTCCAGCGCGGCGGCCAGCTCCGGCGCGGGGACGGACAGTCGGGTGACGGTGGTGCGGGGCGCGGTCATGGGGTGCTCCCTGTGGTCGAGTAGCGCTCGGAGTGCGGAGAACTCACTGCGGGCATCGGCCAGCCCCCGTTCGAGGCGGCGCAGGTGTGCCTGGAGGAGACCGCGCACCAGGTCCCCGTCCGCGCCGGCCCAGCCGGCCAGTACGAGCCTGATGTCGGCCAGCGGCATGCCCGCCCGGCGCAACCGGGCCAGCAGACGGACCTCCTCCAACTGCCCCGGCCCGTACCAGCGGTAGCCGCTGACGGGGTCCACCCAGGCGGGGACCAGTACTCCGGCACGGTCGTAGAACCGGAGCGCGCTGACGCCCAGTCCGCCGACCCGGGCCATCTCCCCGATGCTGCGCATGTCGTTCTCCACACTCGGAACCCTGATCCCTCGACAAGGTCGAGGGTCAACCCCGGCCACGGTCCAGGAGCGTTTCGTGACCGTCCCGGTCTCGAACCGGCTTGAGAGGAAAGCGCGGGCACCGTGTCCCCTCCACGCGGGACACGGTGCCGCGCAGTCGATGCCGCGGCGGCCGGGAAGCTGGTCAGATCCCGGAGAAGTCGGGGGCCCAGACGAGACGTAGGCCGATGCTGTCGGCAAGCGCGGTCCAGCGGGCCGCGGACGGGCGTTTCTCCAGCACCAGGACCGGATGTACGTCGGTGCGCGGAAACGCGCTCCGGAGCTGCTGGGCGTAGTCGAGGACCTGGCCGACACCCAAGCGGATCTGCTGGTCCTCGCGCGCCCCGGTGAGGCTTTTGACCTCGGCGACGAAGACGTCTTCACCACGTGACCACCCGGCGTCGAATTCCGGAGCACCGGAAGCGTACGTACACGCCTCGATGCCCTGGCGGTACAGGTGTGCGACGAGGGCTCCGACCGTTGCCTCGTGCGCCGCGGTCGCCTCGTCGAGGCGGCTGAGGTCCAGCGTGAGATCACCGGAGGCACGTCGGCCGGTCCTCCGCACACGGAGGGGACCGCCGAGAATGCGCGCTTCGGCCGTGGCGGCCGGAACGGGACGAACACGTCCCTTGCGCGCCTTTCTCAGCTCCAGGCACGGTGCGGGACGCCCTCGCAGCAGCTTCGAGAAGCCGTCTCCATCCACGACGCAGACGTGCCGTCCCCGGCTGCGTTCCGCCTCGGCGTCCACAAGGGTGCTGCTGTAGGCGCGGTTGTCGTCGATCACGACCTTGCTGGCCAGATCGCCGTAGACGACGAGGGTGACCTTCCGGGAGAAGTCGCTCTTGGAAGTCGCGCCTTGCTGCCCGGCTCTCTCTGCGCAGTGCGTTCTGACCCTCCACTCGCCGTCGACGAGAACACGACCCGTGAAGCAGATCGTCCTCCCGTTGAGTCCGTGAACGGTTCCTCGGCATGGCCGGTCCGGCACGGGGACCACCTCCTCACTCGTCGTCCGGCGACAGCCAGCCGATGTGCCGCAGAACGGGCACGACCCGGAAGCGGACGAAGGCGACCACCGGTGTCTCGTCGTCCGCGGCGGGAAAGAACAAGGCGTGCTGGAGGGGCTTCTCGTGCTGCGGGTCGTCCAGATCCACAGGAGGCAGATCCGGTCGGTCGAACGCGGCCTCCAGCCTGACCCCCTCCCGAGCGGTCAGCTCTTCGAGACGGGGCAGCCCCATGACGTTCGCGAGGTCCCATGTGGTGAGGGACTTCTTGATCCGTGGCCTCTCCTGCGCGTCGACGTACGTGGGGAACACCATGACGCGCAGTTCCCCAGGCCTGGTGGAGAGGCTTATCCCGGTGCGCAGCCGGTTGTGCAGATTGGAGAGGGCCGCCGGCATCTCGGGGACGACCGTGGGCTTGTGGAGCACCAGATCGCGTTCGCCGTTCGCCCAGTGGTTGTCGTGCACCGCCAGGGAGGGCTGACCCGGGAGACGCAGCCCCCACTCGACGGCGCTCGTCCGGGACATTTCTCCGGAGCAAGTCGTTCCGTTCCTCGGCGGGACCCTTCTGGTGTTCCGGGTCAGCGTGAGGTCGTTCAATAACCGCATGAGTGATGTTTCCTCCGAAAGATTCCGATACGCATTCAGTTCCTCCGTGCCAGATCCAACGCCGCCACCCCGACGAACCAATCCAGTACTTCACGGATCTCGTCACCGTGCTCCGCGAAGACACCGACCGGGAAGGACGGGCGCAGCTCCAGCTTCGCCGCGGGCAGCTCGATGCCCGCGATCTTGTTCAGGCGGTGCAGGAGTTCCCGGCGCTGCTCCGTGTCGTCGAAGGGGCGGCGGGTCTTCAGGTGCTGGAAGACCACCTCGACCGTTCCGCTGACGGGATAGACGGCGATCGGCCACATCAGATGTGCTCGGCGGCTGGCTCCGAGGTCCAGCATGGGGAAGCAACTCGTTTCCTCGTACCGGCCGTACGTCACGTGGCCGCCCTGGCGGCGCCAGAAGTCGAGGGTCGCCACGACTCCGGCGTATGCGGCGGGCCAGTTCTCCCGCAACTGCGTATGGAACCGCTCGGCCGCCGCCGCGTCCTCCCCCTCGGGGAGCGGATCGTGGACGGCGGGCTGCGCCACGTCCCTGCCGAGGAGGGTGGCAAGCTCGGCGGCGGACAGGCGTTGGGAGGAGTGGGCCCGCCCGAGGGAGTCGAAGCGTACCCCCTCACTCGCCAGCAGCTCCTGCGGCGGCAGACGATCACTGTCGTCCGTCCAGCGGAACGAAGGGGAGACCCGCCCCTCCACGGTGAGCACCCGGTAGGCACCGAGAAGGTTCGTGTTGGCGCCGAGATAGGCTCCGACGGGCTTCGGGTGGCTGCCGATCAGCTCCGCGACGTCGCCGTACGTCGTCCAGGTGCCGCTCGGCATCGCCACCAGGGCGGCCCGCAACTCGATCCAGGCCGGCGATTCCTCGCCGGTCGGCCTGACGCCTCCGATCGGACCGGGCCACAGTTCCACGGCGCGATCGGCGAGACGGTCGGCGCGTTCCAGGATCTGCGTCTTGCCCCAGCGCTGTGCCGAGGAGATCTCGAGGTTCATGCGCAGCGCGCTGGAGTCCAGGATCTGCTGCTTGCGCTCGAAGGGGTGGTTGGAGAGCTTGGCGTTGTCGCCGGTCAGCGTCAGGTTGCCGAGCGTGTGCACCAGCAGGTCGTGCAGCTCCTGCGGGGTCTGGTTCGGCTCCGTCTCCTCGGCGAGCAGGTCGAACCACGCCGGCGCGGGACGCTGGGGCAGGACGTGCTCCACGCTGAGGGAGGCCTTGGCGAAGTCCACGGGCTCGGAGGCGGCGTAGCTCTCCTCCAGGCGGCGCAGGACGTAGCCGCGCTGGGGAGGGCGCCCGGCCCAGTAGAACGGCTTGGTACGGACCGCCCCGCGCAGTTCCTCGTCGCTCGGCCAGCGCCGCCGTCGGCCGGACAGGAACCGCCTCACCGCCTCGGGAGCCAGTCGGTCGGTCTCGAGCTCCTTCGGCGCTTCCATGAAGATGCGGTTGAGGCCGCTCGTCGGTGTCTGACAGATCAGCCGTCGCACCAGATAGGACTCGACGTAGACCAGGGCCTGCGCCACGTCGTCCGGGGTCGTCCGGCCGGCGTCGAGGAGGTCCAGCAGGTGCAGGGTGAGCGGGTAGTGCGTCTGACCACCCCAGGCGGCCAGCCGCTCGAGGACCGCCCGAAGGACGGGGGACCGCTCACGCGTGGGTTCGACGATCCGCAGGAACCGCCCGGCGCGTTCGGAGAGTTGCTCGATCTCGTGCTGCAACGCGTCCTCGTCACCGGCCAGCGGATGGAGTCGTTTCTGCTGCTCGCGGTAGATCTCACTCTGCTTGGTCTTGTAGTGGCCGCGTACCACCAGGTCGAGCCAGACCAGGGTTTCGAGGTGCTTCGGACCGAGGCTCTGCTGCATGGGCAGCCACAGCTCCTGGTAGATCCGTTCGCCCCGCTTGGGCAGCAGCATGAAGACGTAGTTGCGCAGCAGGTCGCTCTGACTGAGGCCGACGCCCGTGTTGTTGATCGACTCGAAGATCCGGTACACGTTGTCGCCCGGCTCGGCGGTGATCTCCACGATGGAGAGCAGGTCCTTGAGCGCCGTCTCGACCGTGGCGGCCCACTGCTCGCCACCCGCCTCATGGCCTTCGGTCAGCGCACCGCGGAAGAACCGGTAGGCGGCCCCGATGTTGTCGCCTCCGCCGGCGTCCGCCCGGGACCGGACACAGGCGGTGTACGCGTCCCGGTCCGCCTGGGTGGGCAGCAGCCGGTAGTGGTCCGCGCCCTCGTGGAACTCGTTGACCAGCATCTGGCGGTGCACCCGGTCCACCCCGCGCGCATCGCCCGTCTCCTTCAGGTGATCACGCAGCGCGGTGAACGCCAGCATCAGCGTGGTCAGCCGCTGCTGTCCGTCCACCACCAGCCACCTCTGCACCCCGCCCGCCTGGATCTGACCGGGTGCGAGCACCACGGAGCCGAGGAAGTGCGGCGCGGTCGGCTCACCGGCCAGGTGCTGGTCGACGAGTTCCCCGATGTCCTCCCACAGCCGTTCCAGCTGTTCCCTGCCCCAGCTGTACGTGCGCTGATAGAGCGGCACCTGGAACTGCTTGTCCCCTTGGACGAGCTTCAGGAAGCTGATTTCCTGGGCGCGCATGCGCATCCTTTCCACGCGATACCCCTGACAGGGGGCGTGAGTCGAGCCCGTCCACGTCCCGCTGTCTCGCGGCACGCCGGGAATCGCCTTGATCCGTCCATCCGGAACACTCCGGAACACGATGTTACGGAGTCGAGTCCTCTGTGTCGGTGTCAAAGGACGCATGGCCCCGGGGGGCATCGCCGTCCCAGCTCGTCGGGGGCTCACCGAAGATGACTCGTGCAGACTTGATCGTCAGGCGTCCGAGGACGTGGTTGCCGCCCGCACCGAGCGCGGCACCGATGCCGAGCGGCACCTGCTTGCTCAGCACCAGGACCCCCTGCTGCGTCCCGTACTTGGTGATGAACCGCGGGCCCAGCACCTTGTTGGCCCGGTTGATCGCGCTCATGGGGATCGCGCTGACGATGCGCCGTGCCCAATACGGGCCGGTGCGCCCGACGGCCTTGTCCAGAGCCCTTATCGCTCCGTCGCCGAGGAGGACGGTCAGGACCAGGAGCTTGCGTCGCTCGAGGTCCTCGGGGTGCGTGCCGTGAACCTCGGCCAGCGACAGCGTGTAGAGCACTGACGCCTCGGTGAAGAGCATGATGTCGGCCAGAGCCGTCGGGATCCCGGCACCGGGCACGATCCCTGCCGCGCCGGACGCTCCTCCGGACGTGGTGATACCGGTGAGGTAGTAGCGATTCAGCCGACGGATCAGCTCCTGTGGAGTGTCGTCGGGGTGGACTCGGCGCAGACGCTCGACGTTTTTCCTCGCCAGCGGTTGCTGGGCGACCAACGCCTTCTCGAAGGCCTGTTGGATCAGGCTTTTGGCGTCGTCGGCCTTGCTCATGGGGTTCTGGTCCTCTCGGATCGCGAGCGCATCGGAGGCGTCGGTATACGGCCGAGCCCGAAGTGGGCTCGACCGGTTCCGGGGCCGACCGCGCATGGTGTCGTGCAACGCCGGACGCGGCCGCCCGGTTTCAGGGCGCACCGGTGACGATTCCGTTTTCCCGTGAGGGCCGGTAGGCGCCGGGCCGGGCTCGTTGACGTCGTGGGTGAGCTGCGCTTCCGTCAACTGGGGCGACGAGCCGCTCACTTGTCTGTGTGCGGAGCTGCTGCCTTTCCCCGTGTGACGTCGGGCACCAGCTTGGTGTGTCTCGTGAACTAAGTCAACACCTAGGTGTGAGGTGGTGGGGGGCGCCTGGCTTGAAGTCGTCGACAGTCGACCGGAGGCCCGGGTGGCCCCTCTTCGGTGGCCGCCCGTGCGGATGTCGCCATGGCGGGGTGGCAGCCTCGGTTGCTGATACGCTCGCGCTGTGTGCTCAGTTCACAGTCGAGCTCTTGGCGTGGGGGCGCCATGCCGCCGGGCTCGTGGTGGTCAGGGCGGGATGGCCGGAGGGGCCACCGGATGGCCCTCGGAAGCAGTGGTGGGGTGGGCGAGTGAATCAGGATGAGCGCGGGCCGGGCGAAGGCCTGCGACCGGTCGGTTCTGTCTACCAGTACGACGACGGCTTGTACGTACGGGTGGACGACGTCGTGCCCTACGTGCCGGCGGACGCCGAGGGCGGGCAGGGGCACCGGGAAGGTGACGACCTGGTGCGCTGCACCCTGCACCTGAGCAACGGTACCGGAGGGCCGCTCGACGTCGACGGCATCACCCTTCTGGTGCGGGGAGGGCCGTACGGCAAGACGGGCCGCCAGGTGCGGGACCGCAGCGGTGACGTGCTCGACGGCGAACTCGAGGGCACCCTGCGCGCGGGGCGTAGGGTCTCCGTCACATGGGCCTACAGCATCCCGGCCGGTACCGCCGATGACCTGGACATCGAGGTCCGCTTTCCGGGCCGCGGCCGGGAGAGCGTCACGTTCGGCACGGCGTCGGCCGTTGCGGCGATGGTCGCCGAACGCCCTGAACCGATGGCGTTCGACCAGTCCGTACTGTTCGGTGAGCGGCAGGAGTCACTGTTCGCGGACCTGGACGACACCACGGAGCCCCTGGCCGGGACCGTCCACGCCGTCTCGGCCACGGGCCGGCGACGGACGACCGCCCCGACCGCGCCCGACGCGGCTCCGGCCCGGTCGGCCGCTCCTGGCCGCCCGGTCGCCCGATCGCTGGACGCGGAGGCCTCCGCCGGCGGTCTGGACGCCGCTCGCGTCCGGCAGATCTTCCGGTTCCTCGCCGAGGCCGAGGAGTCGAAGACCCGCCCCGTCCGCACGCTCGACGGGGCGGCCGGCACCGTGTGGTTCGACGAGTTGCCGGACAACGACGGCGTCGAGGTGATGATCGACGGAGCTCTCGCGGGCGACGACCCGGCCTGGCTGACCGTCGCCCGCCCCGAACGCGAGGACGCGCCGCATCCCGACGCCCTGCTCGCGCCCTGGGTGGACGAGACGCGGATCCGTGACTTCAAGGAGCCTCGAGCCCCCCACCTGCGTCGGCGGATCGAACCCGAGTTCCCCGACTGGTCCCAGGGCATCCCGCTCGGCAAGACCTACCACGAGCTGGACGAACACCCTCGGCGGGAGAAGATCGAGAAGCTGTACGCCGCCTGGGAGCAGGAATGGCTCACCTGGGCGGAACGGCGCCGCGAGATCGACCCCCTGGTCAAGCTGTACGACCGACTGCACAAGATGCACGAGGACGCCGCAGGCCTCGGTGAGGCGTACGAACTCGTACTCGGGCTGGGCCGGCTCACCTGGCAGACGACTACCGGACAGCGGGTGGAACGGCATCTCATCACCCACCGCGCCACCATCCGGCTCGACCCGTCCACCGGTACGCTCACCGCCGCACCCGACCCCACCGGCCCGGGCCTGGAACTCGAAGAAGGCATGCTCGAAGGGGCCCAGCACGTGCCGGGCACCGTGCGCGAGTCGATCGTCGAAGTGCTCGAAGGCGCCTCGGACGTGACCGACCCCGAACACCTCGATGCCGTACACACCGCCCTGCGCAGCTGGACCAACGCCGCCCACAGTGCCGGAAGCTACGCCCCGACCGTCGAGCGCGCCAAGCCGCGCAGCCTCGACGTCCCGCAGGTGGGGCTCACTCCCGCCCTCGTCCTGCGTGAGCGCAGCCGCCGCTCCACCATGGACGCGCTCAAGGCCATCGCCCGGCAGATCGACTCCGGCACGCCGCCCACCGCGCTGCTCGGTTACATCGCGGGCCGGGACGGCGTGCTGACCGCGGCGGATCTCGCGGCGGCGGAAGGCGACGAGACGGCGCAGGGTGGCGACGAGATGTACTTCGCGCTGCCCGCCAACGAGGAGCAGCGCACCATCGCCGAGCGCCTGCGCGCCAATCGGCTCGTCGTCGTTCAGGGACCGCCCGGCACCGGCAAGACGCACACCATCGCCAACCTGGTCACCGACCTGCTCGCCCAGGGCAAGCGGGTTCTCATCACCAGCCACACCTCACGCGCCCTGCGTGTGCTGCGTGACAAGCTGCCCGAATCCGTCCGAGACCTGTGCGTGAGCCGCACCGAGGACGGTACGGCCGCCCAGCGGGAGCTGGAGGCGTCCGTGCAGCGGATCCTCGGGGAGTACGCGGGTTACGACGAGAAGGCCTCGGGCAAGCAGATCCGTGCCCTTCAGACGCGGCTCGCCCAGGCCCGCACCGCTCAGCAGGCCATGCTGCGCGACCTCGCCGTGCTGCGGGAGCAGGAGACCCACCGCTTCGAGGCGGAGATCGGTGACTACAGCGGTAGCCTGCAGGAGATCGCCGAGCGCCTCACCGCGGAGGCGGGACGGTACGACTGGCTGGGCCCGGTCCCGCAGGAACAGCCCGCCCTGAGCGCTGACGAGGCCCTGCGCCTGCTGCACACCACCCGTGCGTACACCCCGCATCACCAGGCCTTGGCGGCAGAGGTGCCCGGCCCCTCCGACCTGCCGGGTCCCGGCGACTTCGAGGAGGCCGTACGCATCGTACGGTCGGCCGAGGAAGCACACGCGGCCGCGCGTCAGGACCCGCTGTGCGCGGAGTACGACACGGCCGTGAGAAGCCTCGGTGAGGGGGAACGACAGCGGTTGTCCTCGGCGCTCGACGCCTTCTCCACCGCCCGCGCCCGAGCCGCCGCCCTCGCGGCCGCGGCCGGTGATTGGGCCACGGTCCTCCTCAGGGAAGTGACCGAGGGGCAGGACTGGCAGGCACGCAGTCGGCGGGACGCCGTCAGCGAGACCTTGACCGCCGTCGACGGCTCGCTCGCCGTCCTGAGTACGGCCATGGTCAGCGGTCTGGAACAGTACGACCCGGCCACGGCACTCGCCCAGGTCACCGCACTGCACGACGGCCTCGGCCAGGGACAGAAGCTGCGCGGTCCCCTCGGCATGCGATCCAAGCTGGCGAAGACGGTCGGCGCGTTCGTGGAGAACGTGCGGGTCGACGGCCGGGCGCCGGAGGACGTCCCGACATCGGCCGTCGTCCTCGCCCGTGTCCGACTGGAACTGCGTCTGGCCCAGGTGGAGTCCGAGTGGGGAACGCCCGTCGCCGCGTGGCAGGGACTCGGGCCGCGCCTCGCGAGACTGCGGCAGGACGCGGAGGCGCTGGACGCGCTGCTCGCGGTCGTCGCCGCCCGCACCGACGTGCTGACCGCCGCGGCCACCTCCCCGGTGCTCGCGGTCGCCACCTGGCACGACCCGTCGGTCGAGAACGCCGTACGCGTCCTGCTGCGCGCGTCGTCCACGCTGTGCGCCGCCGAGCAATCACGCAAGGTCATCGCGGACGCCGAGGAACTGCTGCGCGCCTGGGGCGACCGCTCCGGTGTGTCGCCCGCCGTGGTGCGCGCTCTCGGCACCGTCCGCGACCGTGACCCCGATGGCTATCGTGCTTTCAGCGACGAGCTGGCCGAGGTGCGCGAGGCCGTCCGGCTGCGGGCCGAGCAGGACGTGGCCCTCACACGTGTCCGCGAGGCGTTTCCGATCCTCGCGGACCGTATCTCGAGCACACACGCGGACAGCGAGTGGGACAGCAGACTGCCGTCGCTCGCCCAGGCCTGGGCCTGGTCCGCGTGGCGCGACCGCATGGAGCGGCTGACCGACCCCGAGGCCGAGCGAGCTCTGCGCCGACGGCTGACGGAGGCCGACGACGAGGCCCGCATCATGCTCGCACGGCTCGCCGCCGCCCGCGCCTGGCACCGCTGCCTCGGGCTGCTCACCGGTGACCAGTCCCGGGCGCTCAGCGCCTACCAGCAGGCCGCACGCCGCATCAAGGGCAAGTACCAGCACCGCTATCGGCGCGACGCGCAGGCCGCCCTGCGCAAAGCACAGGCGGCGGTGCCGGCCTGGATCATGCCTCTGCACCAGGTCGCCGAGACCGTACCCATGGACAGGCCGGGCCTGTTCGACGTCGTCATCGTCGACGAGGCCAGCCAGTCCGGCCTTGAGGCCATGCTGCTGAGCTGGCTCGCCGATCGCATGGTCGTCGTCGGCGACAGCAAGCAGGTCAGTCCGTCCAATGTCGGCCTCAAGCAGGACGAGTACTTCCACCTCAGGGATCGCCTGCTCACCACGCTGGAACCGGACGTCCGCAGTCTGTTCGGACCCGACTCCAGCTTCTTCGACCTCACGGAAGCGCTCTCGGCGGGCCGCGGCACGCTCATGCTCAAGGAGCACTTCCGGTGCATGCCGGAGATCATCTCCTTCTCCAACGACCTCTGCTACGACCGTCGCCTGCTGCCCCTGCGGCAGTACGGCGCCGACCGGCTGCCCCCGGTCCGCACGGTGCACGTCGAGACCGGCGAAGCCGTCGGTACCAACGCCCGGCTGACCAACGTCGCCGAGGCCGAGGCCCTTGTCGACGCGATCGTGCGCTGCTGTGAGGACCCCGCCTACGACGGGAAGACCATGGGCGTCGTCAGCCTCCGTGCGAGCAAGGGGCATCTGACGGAGCTGGAGAACCTGCTTGCCGAGCGCCTCGACTACGAACAGCGCGAGGCACGGCGCATCCGGGTCGGGGATGCCGAGGACTTCCAGGGCGACGAGCGACACGTCATGTTCGTCTCGTTCGTCAACTCGGCCACCACGGCCGGCGGAGCGGTCCCGGGCGGCTTCAACGGCAAGACCTACGAGCAGCGCATCAACGTGGCGGCCTCGCGGGCACAGGACCAGGTATGGGTGTTCCACAGCGCGCGGGCCGAACAGTTCCACGAGAACGATCTGCGCCGACGGTGGCTCGATCACCTCACCCGCCCCGCGGAGGAGGACATCGTCGCGGTCGAGGGGGAGGTCCTTCCCGATGTCCGGCACGAAGCGTTCGACAGCCTGTTCCAGCAGCAGGTGTACCTGGAATTGAAGGCACGGGGGCACCGGGTCCGCCCGGGATACAAGGTGGGTCGCCATACGATCGACCTGGTCGTCGAGGGCGGAACGCGTCGCCTTGCGGTCGCCTGCGACGGGGACGCCTTCGCCGAGGGCGAGGACGCCTCCACCGCGGCCGCCAGACAGCGCGATCTGGAACGTGTCGACTGGACGTTCGTCCGGATCCGGGGCAGCCGCTTCCACCTCGACCGCGAGCAGGCGCTGGCCCCTCTGTGGACCGAGCTGGAACGGTTGGGCATCGAACCGGTCGGGCGGGAGCCGGAAGATCCCGGTGCCGCCGCCGACGCGGCGTTCGGAGGGCCGGAGACGGCCGGTGCCGCGGCGGCCGGCGGTGAGGCGGCAAAGGAGGGGCGTGTGACCCGGGCCGGCGCGGTCGCCCGGGCCGAGGCCGGTGGTGCTTCCGTGGTCGGTGACGGTGTGCCGTCTGAACTGCAGGACCCGTCGAGCCATGAGGCCGGGAGTCGGGACACGACACGGGCGCCGGCCCCCGCCGCCGCCCTGGGAACGGTGCCCGCGCCCAGGGCCACGGACCCGCGCGAGCCTCTTGGCGGTCAGGCCCGAGGAACGACGCCTGCTCCGGCGCAACCGCGTGTCGTGACGCCGGAGAGAGGGCAACCCACTACCGCGCGAAAGGCCGAAGTGGCGCCTGTCGTACAGCAGGCGGGCCCTGCCAGGCCGGTGATGTCCGCCCCGGCCGGTCAGGGTCCCCTGCCGGTCCGGGAGATTCCCGCCGCGGCCTTCCAACGGCTGGTGCGTGAAGTGCAGCAACTGCAGGCGGCGGTCGACGCTCCCTACGAGACCCCCGCGGGACCGGACGCGGCCCAGCTGGTCTTCCTCAGGAAGACCCAGGTCGAACAGCGCGACCGACGCGCCAAGCGCCTCGCCTTCCTGCGGACCTTCCTCGACGCTGTCGGCGTCGGGAGGGAAGGGGCCGTCCCCGAGATCGTGATCCCGGGCGCGCTGCTCCGTCTGGAGTTCGACGGCCAGGTGGACGAGGACACTCTGTACACGATCGCCGAACTGCCCACCGAGGAGGCGGACATCGTTTCTCCGTCCTCCCCGCTCGGCCACGCGCTGTCCTGGCAGCCGGCGGGGCGCGAGATCTCGTACGACGCGTCCCAGGGCAGGACGCGCACGGTCGTCGTGCGGGAGATCCGCGTCTGACCGCGGCAACGGCACCCCGAGCGGACGGCCCTGTCCCGCGGACCCGCCATTCGGTCCGCGGGACAGGGCCCGGTGCGAATCAGTCGGTGACCGGATCCAGCATGCGGCTCCGCTCGCCGCTCCAGGAGATCGCCAGCGCGTCACGTGCCCGCGTGCAGGCCACGAAGAGCAGGCAGTGCTCGGCCAGGAGATCCGAACGGTGCTGTACGGCGTCCTCGTCTGCCGGCGTCACCTGCGGAGCGAACGGCAGTACGTTGGACGTCACGCCGACGACGGCCACACAGCGGAACTCCAACCCCTTCATGGCGTGCATCGTCGCCACACGCACGCCCGACACCGACGGTCCCGGATCGTCCTTCACCGCGACGGCGGGGACGCCCTCCCGGCGCAGACGGGCGATGACCGCGTCGACCAGTGTGTTGAACCGGGCGCACACCGCCACCTCGGACGGCTTCACACCGTCCTGGTCGACCCATGTGCGAATCTGCTCCACCAGCGCGCGCAGTTCGTCGTCCTGATTTCCGTGGCCACGCGCCACCGGGTCGCGGCCGTGCAGTTCGGAGCGGTAGCCCCGTAGTGAGTCCCGGCCGCCGCCGTCCTCGTCGTCCTCACCGAGCCGGCCCACCGGCTGACCGTCCAGGAGGGACGCGGACCAGCGCAGAATCTCCTCCGTGCTCCGGTAGTTGAGGCGCAGCCGGGACGTTCGTCCGCGCACGTTGACACCCAAGGACCGCAGCGAGACCCGGGAGTCGTAGATGCGCTGATGGGGATCGCCGACGAGGAACAGGTCGTCGGCCTGCTCGGCCACGCAGGCTCGTAGCACCCGCCACTGGGCCGGATGGAGGTCCTGTGCCTCGTCCACCACGACGTGACGGTAGCGCGGTCCCTGCTCGGCCAGGAGCCGGGCGGCCTGATCGCACACCATGGTGTACGTCGCGGAGTCACGCGATGCCAGATCCTCCGTGAACCGCTCCATGACCCGCCACAGTCGAGCCCGTTGCACCCGTCCCACCTGGGTGCCGCGCCCCCTGCGCACACACCTCAGGTACTCCTCGGGCGTCCGCAGCCCCTGAGCCAGCACGACGTTGCGGAACTCCTGGGACAGGAAGCGCTCCGACCAGGGAAGGTCCTCGCGCGCGGCGGCACGTGTCCACGCGCTCTTCTCCGCCGCCGACGACAGCGGTTTCGGCGAGCTGCCCCTGGTTTCCCGTACGACCCGGGCGGCCAGTGAGTCCACCGTCGTGACGTCGACACGGTCGAGCAGCTGCGCGTCGGCATCACCGAGCAGAAGGGCCAGGCTGTCCCGCAGGGCGCCCGCCATGGCGTTGGTGAAGGTGGTGAGCAGGACCCGGTCGCCCTCGCGTCCGGTACGCAGCAGGTGCCGCACCCGGTGCAGGGCGACGACCGTCTTGCCGGTGCCGGGGCCGCCCGTCACCTGAGCCGGTCCGTTGAAGCCCGGATGGTAGGCGTGTCGGCGCTGGGCGGGATGCAGGAAGACACGCCAGCGAACGAAGTCCTCGGTGAGGATCCGCTCCAGCTCGCCGGGGCCGGTGACCTCCACGATGCTGTTGGGCGTGTTGAGGATCGCCTCGCTGAGCGTGACGGCCGGCCGGTCGTCCGCCGTGCGCACCGTCTGTCCGCGCGGGGCGATCAGCTGTTCCCAGACGTCCTGGGGCGAGTAGTCGGCCGCCAGGTACTCCAGCACCTCGTACTGGTCGGCAGGCATCATGGGGGGCGCCATGACCGTCAGATCGTCGGCGGTGACGCACACGCGCGCCAGTCGCATGACCTGCTCGTCGATGCCGAGGTCCCGAAGCACGGTGTCGGAGTGGTGCGCGAAGAGCCGTGCCGGGGTCCGGACCGCCTTCGTCTCGAAGTAGCTCTCCATCTGCTCGAGTGCCTCGACATTGCGAACTTCCAGGCCTCCGGTGGCGCCGTTGACCGAATAGGCGCGCTTACAGGCCCAGTTGATCGCCTCGTCATGGGGTGCCACTCTGAGGAGGGTGAACAACTCGCTGCCGTCGTCCGGGGCGAGGAGAACGCCCCGGTAGAACTTGGTGACCCGGATCGTACGGATTCGGGGGTCACGCGCCCGCTCGAGCTTCTCCAGATGTATTCCCTTGCTGGCATGGAGCTGAGGCACGGTCAGGCTCCGGAACATCTGGATCGTGTCGTTGACTTCCTTCTGGACAGGTCTCTGCAGGGAGATCAGATCCGCGACGAAGTCGTCGGAGAGGGCGAGACGGGGCATGGGAGTCCTCGGGTCGCGGACGGGCGGTGTACGCGCAGTGGGTCGGGCGGTGAGCGGGCCCCAGCCTAGAGACTCGGCGGGACGGCGAGCGACGGCACCCTCGTATTCGTTGTGTGAACTGAGTCAACGGTCTATATTTCTCGTGTTGTCACACCACCGGTGCACATCCGTGCTCCTACGGCCCTGTCCGAAGGGACCTACCGCATGCCGGCCCAGCCCGCCCAGGCAGCTGTTCCGCATCCGCTCGACGAAGTTCCCCAGACTTTCCGTGCAGGGGACTCCTACGCGGTGCGCGACGCCCTCGTGCACTACGTCCGCAGGGATCTGCTGGGGCCCTGGGACGGTGCGACGGAAACGCTGCCGAGTGCCTCCTCCGGCCCTCGTGACCGGTACCTGGTCGGCATGCTCGGCCCGCGCCCCCAGGACGTCACCGCGGACCGGATCGCCCGAGCGGCCGCCCAGGGCGCGGACGGGGAGTCGGGCGACGAGCAGGAGGGCGACGACAGCGATCTGCAGGACCGACTGACCCCCCAGGTCGCCGGGCACATCTGGGCCTCCTCCATGGGACTGTCCTTCACCGCCCCGGCGTCTGTCGGCACGCTCAGCGTCACCGTCCGCTGGGGTCGCTACAGCCAGTCGGACGAGGCCACCGAGCGGGGAACGACGCGCAGGGTCTGGTCACGCGAGCCGGTCGAGCGCCTGGTGGACATCGACGTCACCGATGGCGCCGACCGCACGGTCCAGCTCGACGGCGGCGCCGTCGTACTCGACGTGCAGGTACGCCGACACACCGGCCGCACGGGCGCCGAGGACCTGCGCATAGTGGAGCTGGCGCTGGTGAACAGGCAGTCGGACAGCGCGGACGCACGCGACGCGCACTGGCTCTTCCAGACCGAGATCGACGTCACCGCCTTCCCCGACGACCAGGCGGCCGTCTTCCTGCCGATCGACGACCCCCTCGATCCGGCGAGCCACGACAACGCACCCGAGGACGCGGAGGAGCGACGGCTGCGTCTGCTCTATCGGGACAGCCTCAGCCACGCGACGGGCCGCAACGTCGCCGTTCACGCGCACGTCCGCGACGGGGAGCGCAATGCGCATCGTCTGACCACCGTCTGGCTTCCCGAGTACGACGTCAGGGCGACCACCGCGCCGGCACTCGAGGACCAGGCTCTCCTCCAGGGGTTGGAGCTGGGCATGGACGAGCTGGCGGCACTTGCCGTGCCCGACCGCCGGGACGAGCTCAGCGCCGCTCTCGCCCCGTTGGCCGACGGGTACGGCACGTGGTTGGAGCAGCAGCGTCGCAGTGCCGCATCGCTCCCCGAGGACCTGCGGGAAGCGGCCGGGACCGCGATTGAGCAAGCGCTGGAGGTCTGCGACCGCATCACCCTCGGCATCGACCGGCTCGTGGCCGACGAGACGGCCCTGCAGGCCTTCCGGTTCGCCAACCGGGCCATGGCCCTGCAGCGCCGCAACACGGCCGTCGCAGCCGTCCGCACCGGCCGTGAGAACGATCCCCGCTCCTACCAGGAGGCCTGTGAGGAGGTGCACGACAAGGGCAAGGCGGCAGCCAGCTGGCGTCCCTTCCAGCTCGCCTTCGTCCTGCTGAACCTCGACTCCCTCACCCAGCCCGGACACCCGCACCGTGGTACCGGCCGTGAAGCCCTCGTCGATCTGCTGTTCTTCCCGACTGGTGGTGGAAAGACCGAGGCGTACCTCGGGCTCGCCGCCTACACCTTCGCCCTGAGGCGCCTCCAGGGCACCATGGGCTCGGGTGCGGAAGCCCGAAGCGGTGAGGCGGGCGTCGGTGTGCTCATGCGCTACACCCTGCGGCTGCTGACCGCCCAGCAGTTCCAGCGAGCCGCCGCCCTGGTCAGCGCCTGCGAAGTCCTGCGCCGCGAGGAGTTCGCGCAGGACCGCCGTTGGGGAGCCACCCCCTTCCGGATCGGGCTCTGGGTGGGTACCTCCGTCTCACCGAACTGGTTCGACGAGGCCAAGGAACAGATCGCCGAAGCCAAGGAGAACGCCAGCGACAAACACGCCCGGGTCCTGCAAGTCCTCACCTGCCCCTGGTGCGGCAGCGGGCTGACCGCCCGCTCGAACATGGAGTACGACGAAGGCCGCCGCAGAATCCTGCTGTACTGCCCTCGCGGCGAGGGGGAGGACCGCTGCCCCTTCTCCCGTCGCGAAGCGCTCGGTGAGGGCATCCCCGTACTCACCGTCGACGAGGAGATCTACCGGCTGGCACCCTCGCTGCTGATCGCGACGGTGGACAAGTTCGCCCAGCTTCCCTGGAACGGTTACTCCGGTCTGTTGTTCGGCAGGGTCACCGAGCTGTGCCCCCGCCACGGCTACCGCCACGACGACCTGGACGCCAAGACCGGCTGCGGTGGCCGCCACAACGCCAGGGGCGACCTGCCGGGCGTCACCGCCCGGCCCGTCACCCGCCTGCGGCCCCCGGACCTGATCATCCAGGACGAGCTTCACCTGATCTCCGGAGCCCTCGGCACCACCGTGGGCCTCTTCGAGGCGGCTGTCGACCAGCTGTGCACGTGGAGCTTCACCGACGCGCACGGAGGACGCCACGAAGTCGGCCCCAAGATCGTCGCCTCCACCGCGACCACCAAGCGGGCCGCCGACCAGGTGCGCGGTGTCTTCGGCCGCAAGGTCGCCGTCTTCCCTCCCCAGGTGCTCGACGTCGGCGACACCTTCTTCTCCCGGCAGGTGGAACTGAGCCGGGAGAACCCCGGCCGCCGCTACCTCGGTGTCTGTGCGCACGGCACTCGTCTCAAGGCCGCCGAGATCCGCGTCGCGGAGATCCTGCTGCTCGCGGCGCAGCAGCTCTTCGACGACCACGGCAGGCCGGCGGACCCGTACATGACCCTTGTGGGCTACTTCAACGCGACCCGCGAACTCGCCGGCATGCGGCGGTACATGGACGACGACATCACCACCCGGGTACGGTCCAACGGCAGCCGCAAAGGTCAGGACACGCTGTCCGACCGCATCGTCAGCAGGGCGGGGATGCTCGGCATCCAGGAACTGACCTCACGCATCTCCTCGTCGGACATCGGCGCGGCCCTGAAGCGGCTGGAGATCGAGTTCGATCCCGAGCGGGACACCTCGGAGCGCAGGCGGGCCCTCCTGCGCGAATACGCCGCCGCCATGAAGGACAAGCGTGAACCCCGTGCGTCCATGACGCCGATCGCGCGACAGGCCGTCGACGTCGTCCTCGCCACCTCTATGCTGCAGGTGGGCGTCGACGTCTCCCGCTTCGGCCTGATGCTTGTCGTGGGCCAGCCCAAGAACACCGCCGAGTACATCCAGGCGTCCTCGCGAGTCGGTCGCGACGCCGCCCGCCCGGGCCTGGTGGTGACCCTCTACAACTGGTCGCGCCCCCGCGACCTCGCCCACTACGAGGACTTCGAGCACTATCACGCGACGTTCTACCGCCAGGTGGAAGCCCTGTCCGTCACTCCGTACACGCGCCGCGCGCTCGACCGCGGTGTAGCCGCCACCTATGTGGCCGCGCTGCGCCACGCGACCTACGAATCCTCCCGCAACCTCGACGCCCACCACGTCGACCTCGACGGACCGCTCGCCCAGGACGTCGAACGGCGGCTTCTCGACCGAGCGGAACGAGTGGGAGGCGACCGGGCCCGCGAATACCTCGGCGAACGACTGGACCGGCTCAAGGACGAATGGCGCCGTAAACGCGACGAGAACAGCTCGGCCCTCGCCTACCGCAAGGAGAAGCACAAGACGACCGTCGTGAACGGGCTGCTGCGGCGAGCGGACGGATCCCGGTGGACCGAACTGACCGTCGGCATGTCGATGCGCGAGACGGAGAACGAGATCAACCTGCTCCTCCCCGGCGGCGGTGCCTTCCTGGAAGAACCCTCGGCTGACGGACCCGACTGGACGTTCGGTGCTTCCGGGGCCGGCTCCGACACCGACCCGGACACCGCGAACACCGTGGACAGCGACGAGTACGGGCCCGTCACGCCCGACCCGGTCAGGAAGGCACAACGATGAGCAGCCAGGGCAGCAACCGCAGGGTCGGCGCCGTACGGCCCAGCCACCTCATGTTCACCGCCGGAGTCGGCGCCCTCGTCGACCTGCCCAACTTCTCCGTCCTGATCCGGGGAATCGACTCCTGGAGCCACTCCGGTGTCACCGACTACGACATCGACGAACCCCGGCTGCGCGCCGCCGTCAACCGGTCGCTCCAGCGCTACGGACGCGGCCAGATCGAGCAGTTGCGTGCCGCACCCTGGCTGGAAGGCGCCGACACGGACCCGAAGGGCTGGGCGGCACAAGGGGTCGGAGTGCCCGTTACGCCATTCCCGCAGTGGCTGCGCTGCACCGCGTGCAATGTGCTGGCCGCGATCGACTCGGGCGAGTTCGCCTTCGTCAATGCCAACCCACGGACGCCGCACGAGGCGAAGTTCGTCCACGACTGCAAGCGGGGCAAGCCGCTGGCCGTGGCGGCCCGCTTCACCCTCGTGTGCACCGTCGGCCACCTCGACGAATTCCCGTACACCCCGTACGTACACCGGGGACAGGCCTGCGGCAAGACCCCGCGTCCGAAGCTCCGGATGAAGGACCACGGCGGCAACCAGGCCGCCAACGTCACCATCGAATGCGTCGCCTGCGGTGTGAAGCGCAACATCCGGGAAGCGATGGGCGAACGAGGCCGAAGCAACCTGCCCCGGTGCCGCGGACGGCATCCGCATCTCGGGGTCTACGAGACGAACGGCTGCGACCAGGAGCCGGTCCTGATGGTGGCGGGCGCGTCCAACCAGTGGTTCCCGCTCACCCTCAGCGCCCTCGCACTGCCCAAGACACAGAGCGGAGACATCGGCAAGCTCCTGGACGACCACTGGCCAGACCTCGAACTCATCGATGAACGAGGACAGTTCGACTTCATGGCGCGCATGCCCAAGTTCACCTTCCTCAAGGATTTCGACGCCGACGCGGTGGTCACGGCGATCACGGCACGCAAGCAGGGGGCCACTGGTCCGGCCCCCTCCGCCCCCGACATCCAGGCCGACCTCTTCGGACCCGAATGGGACGCGCTCTCCGGTCCGATTCCCACGCCCAGCGACGATTTCGCTCTCCGGCAAGTGCCCGTACCGGCCCGCCTGAACGAGTTCTTCGCCGACATCAGACAGGTCGAACGACTGCGTGAAGCTCGGGCGTTGATCGGGTTCACCAGACTCGACGCGCCCGACCCCGAATCGCCGGAGATCGCCAAGCGTGTCGAGCTGTCCCGCGGAGTCCGGAACTGGGTACCCGCCAGCGAGGTGCGCGGTGAGGGTGTCTTCCTGCGCGTGCGGGACGGTCTGATGGCCGAGTGGACCGCACGCATGGAGACGTCGCCGCAGATGGAGGCGCACAGACAGGCGTACGCGCGGTTCCGCGCCAACCGGAAGTCGGACCGCAAGACTAGTGACTTCGACCCCTACTACGGCTGGCCCGGAGCACGGTACATCGCTCTGCACACCCTCTCCCACCTGCTGATCCGCACCATCGCCCTGGAGTGCGGCTACAACTCGGCCTCGCTCGCCGAGCGGATCTACGCCGGGGACGAACAGAATCCGAGAACGGGCATCCTCATCTACACTGCCGTCCCGGACTCCGAGGGCACTCTGGGGGGCCTGGTGTCCCTGGCCGAAGAACGGGAGTTCGACCGGATCGTGCGTCGTGCCCTGACCGGTGCCCGCCACTGTTCGGCCGACCCCCTCTGTGCCGAGCGTCTGCCTCAGGATCCGGCCGACTTCCTCCACGGAGCAGCGTGCCATGTCTGTCTGTTCGTGTCGGAGACCACGTGCGAACGCGGAAACCGGTTCCTGGACCGTCGGTTCCTCGTTCCGCTGACCGGAGACAAGGATCCGGTGCTGACCCCCGTCGGTCTGCTGCCGTGAGTCGGCCTGCGTTCGAAGGAGCTGCCGAGGCCGCCATCGCGGTCCTCGGCCTCTCTCGCAGCAAGGACCTGGCCGGCCTGCTCGCCCAGGGACGCGCCAGGGAACGGATCCTGACCGAACTGGGGACACCCGGAGCCGGTGAAGCCCTCGCAGCGCTGCACGACGCCATGGAGTCGGAGTCGGTGTCCGCCTTCGAGGCGGCCGCCTATGTGCGCGGCTATGTCGCCGCCCGGCGACAGGCCAGGGACACGGTCCGTGTCCGCACCGTGTGGAGCGGTCCTTCGACACCGGCGGTACCGGTGCGGGCCACAGCCCAGGTGCTGGTCGAGGTCATCAACGAGGCCCAGCACGAACTGCTGGCGATGACGTATGCGGCCCGCCCCTACCCCGCCCTGACGAAGGCCCTGACAGAGGCCGCGGACAGAGGAGTCCGAACACACGTGGTGGTCGAGACCCTGGCCGGCGCGGGTGGTCTGCTTTCGGGGAGGGAGCCGGCCGAAGCGTTTGCGGCCGTGCCCGGCCTGCTGCTGTGGGTCTGGGCACGAGGCCCGGCCGAACGGGGCCGTTCGCGCCAGCACGCCAAGCTGGCTGTTGCCGACCGTCACACTCTCCTGCTCGGCAGTGCCAATCTGACCGAGTCCGCTGCTCGGCGCAACATTGAGGCGGGCGTGCTGGTGACCGGCGGTGAAGCACCGCGGCGTGCGGCAGAGCACATCGTTGAACTGCAGCGTCTCGGCGCACTCAGACCCTTGTCGCCGCATTGAGCTCCTGAGTGACAACGAAATCGGACTCGCGCTCCGACTGAAGTCCTCCCATGACGGGTGAGTGCGCCACCGCGCGGCATCCTGATGAGCGGTCAGGAATTACACGTATAGGGTCACGCCATGGTGGGGCTGAGAACACTGCGGGGGGTACCTTCTCGAAGGGGTGCTCGCCTGGCAGCTGAGGTCTAGTGGATACCGTCTGCTGACGGAGAGCGACGACACGGAGCTGTTTCCAACCTGACGGTGGTGTCCGTCAGTCGGGCGGCTCTGCGGCGCAATGAAGCTCCTGGTAGGAGGTGTCACGACCAAGATCCACCCTGCCCCACCAGGAACTTCGTGTGCTTGTCTACTTGTCGTCGATCGATCTGTCCAGCCGCACCCTGCGCTGTCTGAGCGCTCAACCGCAGGCCCGGCGGGAGGTCGGAATGCACCGGCGGCGTCTGCCCACGGACCGACAGGCCCTGCCCGCCTTGGCCCACCTGCGATGCGGCGATACCTATGCCCGGCTCGTTGCTGGGTTCTACATCGGCATCGCGGCCGTCTACCGCTACGTACGCGAGGTCATCGACGTCCTGGCCGCCTTCGCCCCGACCCTGACCGAGGCGATGAAGACCGTCCGGACCGAGGCGTTCGTGATCCTGGACGGCACCTTCCTGCCGATCGACCGGATCGCCGCCGACACCCCGTACTACTCCGGGAAGCACAAGCGCCACGGCATGAACGTCCAAGTCCTCACCGATCCGTTCGGACGGCTGCTGTGGGCGTCACCCGCCCTGCCCGGTTCCGTCCACGACCTGACCGCCGCACGGTCCCACGGGATCTACGATCTCGGTTCCGCGACGTCGAACGACGATCCGCTGCCCGCACCGGACGATCCCGGCCGCGAAGGAACGAGGCAGGATCCGGACAGACAGAGGACGAAACGTTGAGCCGAGTGACCAGCACAGCCCCGGCACCGGAAGGGAAGCGCCGGCCCGAGGGCGTGCGCAGGACGCTCATCGTCCTCGGCGTGGCACTCGCGGTCGTGGTCGGGGGAATCGTGGCCGTGCTCGGCGACCGGGCCGTGTCCGAGAAGGCGGCCAAGGAGAAGAACTGCTGCTGGGAGGAAGGAGTCACTCCCGACATCCTCAGCCTCGGCTCCCCTCTACCCTCTGGTCCTCACCGGCGGATACGCCGTGCAGGCCCATGGCCTGGTCGAACGCTTCAGCCGTGACCTCGACGTCGCCACCGAGAATCCCGCTCCGATGCGGGAGATCGTCGCCTCGCTCACAGCAGGCCTTCGCGCGCGCGGATGGCGGACCACGCACGTCCAGACCGATCCGCTCAGCGGCCGGTTCCTCGTCACCGATCCGGACACCGGCGAGGAGTGCGAGGTCGACGTCCTCAAGGAGGCGTTCTGGGCTCCGCCCGCCCAGACCCCCTACGGCCCCGTTCTTTCCCTCGACGACGTGATCGGCACCAAGGTCAGGGCCCTTGCCGACCGTGGCACCGTCCGCGACCTCATCGACGTCCAGGCCGCTTCCCGCCAGCGCTCCACCGCCGACCTCGAATCCCTGGGCCGCCGTCGCGCCCACGACGAATTCAACCTCGAAGACCTCCGGGACCGGCTGATCGGCGCGGACTGGTACGAGGACGAGGACTACACCGCGTACGGGCTCACCTCCGGGCAGATCGAAGAACTCAAGGCGTGGGCGCTGGAGTGGGCGGAGGACCTGGGCGCACGGATCCACGACGAGAACGCCTGAGAGGCGGTCACCGCGTCCGTCTCGTCCATCGCCGTTGAAAGGAAAAGGACGCGCTGTAGCCGGCACGCTCCGATCCGGAGCCCTTCATGCGCGTTGGCGTCTCGCGGTGCTGGCGTGCCGATGCGGCTCTCCTGGATCTCCACCTCCAGACAACCGCCGAGCGATCGATCGGGTCACCAGCCGTCGTTCGGTGCCGCGGGTGTTCCGTCGTGAACGGACTTGTCTCCCCCTCGACGGGAGACACGCACGTCATGCGACTACACGCGCGTCGCCATGATGTGCCCGCCGTTCGCACGTTCTGGGCCAGCCGTGGACACCGCCAACATGGCGGTCGTCTTCAGGGATGCTCCCGCCCCGGCCAGGGGCACCGGTCTCCTGCATCAACTCACCCGCCTCACGCCGAAGCGGGGCTTCACCCTCGTCGAGGGTCGGTGGGAGACCGCTGCCGGCTTCGCCGCATGCCCGAACATCACTTACGCGCCCCGCAGGCGTGGCATGGCGTCCCTGTCCTGTTCCGGTAGCAGACGCAGGGCGAAGACGGAGCCGTCGGCGTGGACGGAGACCGGACCGCCCCAGTCCTCGTCGAAGGTGAGGCGGGGGCGGACGTGGCGGCTGGCGTGGACGAGGGCGCGGTACTCCTCTACATCGCCTCTGGCGAGCAGGCGGAAGACGTCCTCGTCCATGCCGGAGAACGCCTCGACGCGAGGGCCGTTCAGGCGGAAGACGTGACCGGCGCCGATGTATTCGTTGCCGAAGAGGACATGGGCAGCGTCCTGGATGCTCATGTCGGCTGCGTGTTCGAGGCCGGTGAAGCGTTTGCGGCCCTGCCGGTCGGTCAGGTGGCGGGCGGTGGCGTGGCCGGAGCCGGCGAAGGCCATGAGGCCCGCCGCCGTGGTGCGGGCCGGGGACCCCCGGAACCAGGCGTAGTCCTTCGGCTGCACGTGGCGGCCCCGTACGGGCTCCGGTGCCACCGGGCCCTCGGTCGGCGGGCGGATGTCCGACATCACGTTCTCCTGCGCCGGTTTCGCGTCGAGGTTCGCCTCCCGGCCCTCTGCCGGGTACGACCTGCCGCCGCTGCCCGGTGCCTGGAGGGCGTGAACGGTCATCGTGCCGCCGTCCGTGGGGAGCTGCGTGCTGAACAACAGGCCGGGGGTCTCGCTCCACCGGCCGATGTGGACCGCTTCGGCGTGGGCCGAGGCGGAGGCCGGCTGCTCGGCGGAGGTGGCGGAGTCGCTGTGGTTGCCCTTGTATGCGAGGGGGATGACGAGGGACGGCTCGCCCGGCCGCCGGACCTCGGCGAAGTAGTAGGGTCGAGACCGCCTTTGACCTGCAGAAAGCAGGCAGGGAGCCGTCTCGGAGGAGTCCCGGGTGCTGCGCACTCTGTTCCAGTCCGATCCGAGATCTGACTGTTTGGCGTCGCCGCAGGTCAGGGGCGTCATGCGCCCTTCTCGGGCCAGCAGCAGGCGCCCGAGCGTGGTTCCCGGGTCGGAACGGATGGTTCACCGATGGGCCGCCCGCTCGCCCGCGGCATGGGGCCCTTCTTCGAGGACTGCGACGGCGTCGTCAGGGTGGTGACCCGTTGGGAGCCGGATCAGTCGGCGGTCGAGGAGCACGCGAAGCAGTGGCGCCCCGGCGGCGCGGGACGACGGACTGCTCCCCGGGTGAGCGCCTCGACGGCCGGGGCGGAGCCGCGGGCTTCGTGTCCTGGTTCCTCCTGCCCCGTCGAGGGGACGGACCTCGGCGGGTGTGATGACCGGAGGAGCTGCTCGACGCGTTCGCCGTTCGGGTGCCGCCGGACGTGTGCCGCGATCGCGGATCAGGGCCGGGTGGTGCCTTCGCCGTCGGGAAGGAGGGGGAAGATCCGGTCGAGGCCGGTGGTGTTCATGAGGCGGAGGGTGTGGTCGGGGACGGCGGCGAGCGCGATGTCGGCCCGGGCGGCGTGTGCGTGGTTGCGGGCGACGATCAGGGCGGTGAGGCCGCTGGAATCGCAGAACTCCAGGCCGGCCAGGTCGATCACGAGGTGCTGTCCCGGTCGGAGGGGGACGGCGGCGAGCAGGGCGCGCAGTTCGGGGGCGGTGTCGTAGTCGAGTGCGCCGAGGACCTCCAGGACGGGACCGGCCGCGGCGTCTCGGGTGGTGATCTTCAGTGGGCTCACGTCGTGTTCTTCGTCGCCGACCCGGGTGCCGGATGGGTGGGGACACCGAGGGCGAGCAGGGCGGTGTCGTCGTCCAGGCCGTCGCCGAAGCCGTCCAGGAGGCAGCTCAGTGCCTTGATGACGGCGTCCGGGGGCTCTCCGGCGTGGTCGGCGGCGAAGGCGAGGAGTGCTTCGTCGCCGTAGAGGGTGGTGCGGTCTCCACCGGTGCGGGCTTCGGTGAGGCCGTCGGTGTGGAGCAGGAGCGTGTCACCGGGGTCCAGGGTGGTGGTGGCGACGGCGAAGGGCGCGGTGGGCAGGATGCCGACGAGGAGGCCCCCGGGAGTGGAGAGGTGGCCGGCGTGGCCGTCGGCACGCAGGACGAGGGCGGGGGGATGGCCGCCCGAGGCGAGGCGGACGTCCGCCCGTCCGGTCTCCCCGTCGGGTTCGACGATGCCGAAGACGACGGTGCAGTAGCGCGGGTCCCCGGCGGTGTAGCGCTCGTGGAGGACCTTGTTGAGGGTGGTCAGGACGGCGGTGGGGTCGGGGTCGTGCAGGGCCGCGGTGCGCAGGGTGTAGCGGGTCAGGGAGGTGACCGCGGCCGCTTCGGGTCCCTTGCCGCACACGTCGCCGAGGAAGAAGGCCCAGCGTTTGCCGTCGAGGGGGAAGACGTCGTAGAAGTCGCCGCCCAAGCGGTCCGGTGAGGCGGCGCGGTAGTGGGCGGCCGTCTCCAGGCCGGGGATGGTGGGCAGGGCGTCGGGCAGCAGTGACCGCTGGAGGACGGCGAGGGCCTCTTGCAGGCGGGCGCGATCGGCCTCTGCCTGCCGGCGGGCTTGTTCGGCGGTTTTGCGGGCGAGCAGGAGCTCTTCTTCGTAGGCGCGGCGGTCGCGGGCGTCGAAGACGGTGGTACGGATGAGCAGGGGATCGCCGCCGTCGCCGTGCTTGACGACGGAGGAGACCAGCACCGGCATCCGCCCGCCGCCGGTCCGTTTCATCTCCAGGGCGATGCCGCCGATCTCCCCCCGCATCCTGAGCAGGGGCGCGAAGTGCGTCTCGTGGTAGAGCTTGCCGCCCACGGTGAGCAGGTCGGTGAACCGCATCCGGCCCACCACCGCCCCGCGTTCCAGGCCGAGCCAGTCCAGCAGGGTGGCGTTGACCTTCGCGACGGTGCCGTCCATCAAGGTGGACAGATATCCGCAGGGGGCGTTCTCGTACAGTTCCTCGACGCTGTCCTCCAGCAGCGCGGCGAACGCCGCGGCCGGCGCTTCCTCGCCGTTCTCGTGGTCCGCGTCGTACGGGCCGGACTCCCGTCCGGTGCGGCACATCATCGCAGGCCCGCCAGGAAGCCGGTGATCGCCTCGTTGGTGGCTTCCGGTGCGGACAGGTGGGGGCAGTGTCCGGTGGCGTCGAGGGTGACCAGCTTCGAGCCGGTGATCGCCCGGTGGACGAAGGCGCCCACCTCCCGGGGGGCGATGACGTCCTGGGCGCACTCCAGGACGAGCGTCGGCACCGTCACCTTCTTCAGGTCGTCGCGCGAGTCCGAGAGGAACGTGGTCCGGGCGAAGACGCGCGCCATGTGCGGGTCCGTGGCGCAGAAGCTGTTCGTCAGCTCCTCGCCGAGTTCGGGCCGCTCCGGATTGCCCATGATCACCGGAGCCGTCGCCGACGACCACCCGAGGTAGTTCGATTCCAAGGACGCGAGCAGCTCGTCGATGTCCTCGCGGCTGAATCCGCCCCGGTAGCCCTCGTCGTCGACGTACCGCGGGGACGGCGCGACCATCACCAGCGCGCCGATGCGCCCAGGCGCCGCGTCCGCGGCCAGTACGCCGGTCATCGCGCTGACCGAATGGCCCACGAACACCGCGTCACGCAGGTCGAGCGCCTCGCACACCTCGACCACGTCCCGGGCGTAGCCCTCCAGGGAGCCGTAGCGTTCCTCCGAGAACGCGGACGGGTCGGAACGCCCCGAACCCACGTAGTCGAACAGGACGACCCGGTGGTCCCGCGCCAGGGCGGGCACGGTCAGCCGCCACATGTTCTGGTCGCAACCGAACCCGTGGGCCAGCACCACCGTCCGTCCGCGCGGGTTTCCGGTGACGGTGACGTTGTTCCTGCGTTCGATGTCCATGTACCCACCCTCTCAGGCGGCATTCGATTCCCCCGCACCGCCGTGGAACCCCCACGACTCCGCGCACCACTTCCACGGCTCCCGCGTGCCCCAGGTCACCGTCCCGGCCGGAACGTCCGCCGTTCGGGGGCGGAACCGGACCGCCGCCGTGATCTTCGATCCGGCCCCCGGCCACGAGACCGGTGGAAGACCGGGCCCGGCGGGGGACGGCGAAGAGAGCCGGGTACGGCTCCGCCACGGGGCCACGGCGTTCTCCACCGGCCTCAGCAGGCGGCGGCGTCCTCCACCGTCTCCCGCACCTCGAGGACGGTGTCGACCCCTGTGATCTCCAGGATCCGCTTCACCTGCGGTGTCGGGCCGGCCAGGCGGAGATCGGTCGTCCGCTGGGTGAGGATCAGCAGGTTCAAGAAGGAGGAGTCCGCGAAGGTGACGCCGGAGACGTCCAGAACCACCTTCCGGTACTTCTCCGCCGCTGTGCTCAGGGCCGTGGCCAGGGGAGCGACGGTCTGCATGTCGTAGGAGCCGTGCGCGACGACGACCCCGGCGCCGTGTGCCTCGTACCGCGCCACCGCGGTTCGGTCCGGGAGCCGCCCGCCGACCTGCCCGTCGGTGACGGCTCCGGCGTCGCGGCTTGTCGTGACGGCCCCGTCCAGAGACATCGTCGACCCCTTCCTGTGGTTCCCGCGCAGAGTCATGCCACCTGTTACGCGAAAAGTATGTCATGCATTAGGTGTCCGGCAATGACGGTCTCTAGAATGCCGTACATGATTGGAGTGCCCGAGTCCCACAGAGGCTGGACGTTCGTCACCAACCACGCGCGCGTACTGGCCGCCATCGCCGACGACCCGAACGTCCGGATCCGCGACATCGCCGCCCACTGCAGGCTCACGGAGCGGGCCGTCCAGCGGATCATCTCCGACCTCGAACAGGACGGTTACCTCTCCCACACCCGTGACGGACGCACCAACACGTACCGCATCGAAGCGGGCAAGGTGCTCCGCCACCCCGCGGAAGCGGGCCTGACCGTGGCCTCCCTGCTCTCCCTGCTCGTCCAGGACGAGGCGCACCGCGCCGGAGGGACGGAGGCACGGTCGTCACAGCCGGCCGAAGCCCCTCACGTCGGCTAGGGCCTGTCCGGCGGATCAGGGTCGGACAGGCCCTAGGGGGAGACCGGAAGCCGACCGCGGCCTTCCGGGCCTCAAGGGGGGCGTCCCTCAGGCCACTCATGGGTTCCGTCCGACTTCGCGACGCCCCGGGGCGTCTTCCGGACGTTCCGTGGGTGCTCACCCCCGGTTCATACCTCTGAGTGAGAGACGCCGGCTTCGGATCGGGAACCGCCGCGTGATCCCTAGGGTGTGCGTGCGGGCGGCTGGTAGCTGCCCGGTCGGCACGTTTCATCTCCGGGAGTTCGCGTGGCGCAGCAGCGCACAACCCTCCACCAGCGCCTTCGGTACCGGTTCGACAACCTGGTGGCGGGAGGGACCACCGTGCTCATCGGATGGCTGGCGGCGGCCTGTCTGGCCGTGGTGATCCCGGCGAGCATGGTCCTGGTCTGGGCCGACCGGAAGGCTCCGACCACCCTGTCCGGCCGGCTCCAGGCGGTGTGGGTCAGCGTCGGCCAGACGCTCAAGATCGGTGGGGCGGTCGGCTCTCCCGTCTACGTGCTGGCGTCCGTGTCGCTCGCCCTGGTGGCCCTGCTGTTCGTGTCGACGCTGGTCAGCCTGATCACCACGGGCATCGACCGGCGCATCAGGTCGCTCCGCCTCGGGCACTCCACCGTTCTGGAAACCGGGCACACCGTCGTTCTGGGCTGGTCCGACCAGATCTTCCCCGTCATCAGGGAGTTGGTCTGTGCCAACGCCAACCGGCGACGAGCGGCCGTAGCCGTCCTCGCCCCCAAGGACAAGGTGGAGATGGAGCAGGGGATCGCCACCCGCGTCACGGACCTCGGTACGACCCGGGTCATCTGCCGCACCGGTCACACCACCGATCCCCCGGTCCTGTCCAGGGTCGGTCCGCGGACCGCCAAGTCCGTGCTCGTCCTGCCGCCCGACGGCGAGACCGGCGACGCACACGTGGTGAAGACGCTGCTCGCCCTCGGAGCGGCCGTCTCCACCGACGGGAAGGCGGTGGTGGTGGCCGCCGTCCGTGACGCCCGCAACCAGCTCACCGCCCGACTGGCCGCCGGTCCGCGCGGACACGTCCTGTGCGTCGACCACATCGTTGCCAGGCTTCTCGTCCAGACCGCGCTCCAGCCGGGCCTCTCGCTCCTGTACCAGGAACTGCTGGACTTCGAGGGTGACGAGTTCTACACCACTGACGCCGGGAACCTGACCGGACGCACTTTCGGAGAGGCCCTGCTGTCGTTCACCACGTCGTCCGTAGTGGGCTTGTTACGCGCGGACGGCGCCGTCCTCCTCAACCCCGGACCCGATTCGACGATCCGGGCGGACGACCGGATCATCGTCATCACCCAGGACGACGACACGGCCGTACCGGACGACGCCTCCTCCTGCGTGGACGAGGACGCCATCGTCCACGCCGCCCCCGGGAGGCCCGTCGCCGAACGTCTTCTCCTGCTCGGCTGGAACCGGCGGGCGCCCCTCATCGTGGAACAGCTCGACCAGTACGTGAACTCCGGAACCGTCCTGGACGTCGTGGCGCGGGGCGACGACGCCACCATGCGCGACGCCCTTCGGGCCGCTCCGGCGAGAGACCACCTCGAAGTCACCTTCCGGAGTGGGGACATCACCGATCCGCGGGTACTGGCCGGCCTGGACGTGCCCTCCTACGACGGCGTGATGGTCATCGGTGACACGGGCCTGCCCGCACACCCGGGGCGGGCCCCGGAGACGGGATCCGAGACGGACGACCGCACGCTGGTCACGTTGCTGCACCTGCGGGCGATCGGGGACGCCGCGTCCCGGGAACTCGCCCTCACCACGGAGATCTCCGACGACGGCAACCGGCTGCTCGCGCCCGCCCGGGCCGGTGCCGACTTCATCGTGAGCGGCAGGCTGATCAGCCTTCTCATGGCGCAGATCTCGGAGAGCGACTACCTCGCCGCGGTCTTCGAGGAGCTGTTCACCGCCGAAGGGAGCGAGTTCCACCTGAGACCGGTCGGGGACTACGTCCGGCTCGACCGGGAGGTCGCCTTCGCCACCGCCGTCGAATCGGCGCGTCGGCGTGGGGAGTGCGCGGTCGGATACCGGCAGCGCGCGTCGGCCGGCACGGGTCCCGACCACGGCATGAGGGTCAACCCCGACAAGGGGCGTCCGGTCCGGTTCGCCCCGGGCGACTGGCTGATCGTGCTCGCCGAAAGCTGACCCCGGCCGGCCGGTGCGGCCCGCGTGCCGTGGGACCGGGCACGCCGTGCCCGGTCCCACGGTCGCTCATCGTGCCGAGTGGACCTCCAGCGCGGTGCGCACCGCAGATTCGACGGCTCCTTCGATCCACGCGGGCTTGACGGAGGTGTGGCACCCGGCGAAGTGCAGGTTCCCCTCGGCCCCGCGGACGTGGGGGAGGAGCTCGGTGTGCTGGCCGGGCAGCAGCACGGACGCCTCGCCGTAGGCGTAGGGGTCGCGCATCCAGGACTGGGTGCGTCCGACGCCGGTGTAGAAGACCTCGATCCGCTGCCCGAACACGTCCTGGACCCCGGCGAGGGCGCGGGGATAGCGCTCCTCGTCGTCGAACGAGTCCCACTTCAGGGCGTCGTCGGACCAGCTGTAGGAGGCGAGGAGCACCCCGCCCGGGCTGCCTTCGACGGGGTGGGAGGGCTGGAACACGAAGCGGTTGGGGTTGTCGGTGGCCGAGCCGCCGCCGATGACCCCGGCCGCCTCGGGCTGGTCGCGGGAGACCAGGCGCGTGGCGGCGTAGTGGACGCGCTGGGAGTCGGAGACGTGCCCCCGGGGCACGGAGGGGTGCGCGCCGAGCAGGCTGCCGTCCGCAGGGGTCTGTCCGAGCTGGTACTTCCGGTACAGGCCGGGCCGTACCGCTTCCAGTTCCCGTTTCCAGTCGGCTTCGTCGAACTCCCACCAGCGGCGGCTGAACTCCAGCAGCACCTTGGTGGCGGCGTCGTAGTGGAGTTCGGTGACCGCGCGCCGCTTGCCGTAGGAAAGGGCGGGGACGACCGGGATGTGGCGCAGTCCGGAGAAGGGGACGGTGATGATCGCGGCGTCCCCGGTGAAGGTCTCGCGCCGTACGGGGCCGGGGCCGCGGCCCTCGGAGACGGTGTCGATGGTGACCCCGCCGTCGCCGTGCTCGATCCGCGTGGCGCGGCGGTCCAGCCGCACGAGGTCCTCGACCCGCTCGTAGAGGGCGTCGACCAGGGTGGCGGTGCCGCCGGGCAGCTCGAAGAAGGCGGTGTCGGGACTGATGAGCGAAGCCCCGATGAAGCTGTGCACGAAGGCGAGGTGGAGACGGGAGGTGAGGTTCTCGACGGTGCCGATCAGGTCGATGGTCCGCTCGTCGAGTCCCGCCTCCTCCGTCAGGTACCGGAACATGGACATGTGGCCGTAACGCTGGATGACGCGGGCCCAGCCCTCGACGAGTTCCCTGTCCTCCTTGCCCTCGATCTCCCTGCGCACGGGGGCGAAGGCGTTGCGCACGATCTGTGCGGCGGGGACGGACTCGTAGGCCGTCGGGACGCCGAAGGAGCGGTTGACGGCCTGCGGGCCACGGGCGTAGTCGGCACGGCGGACGCGGATGCCGTTGACGAAGATCCAGGTGCGGTACGCGGGGCGGCCGGCCGCGTCGACGTCGACGAGGTGGAAGGGGCGGCGCTCGAGGCCGAGACCGTCCATCAGGCCGGTGACGAGCGGGTGGCTGCCGGGGATGCGCATGGCGCCGGCCTCGGCGTACTGCTTCGGGTCGGCGAAGGGCGCGGGGGCCTTCTCGTGGCCTCCGGTGCGGAAGGTCTTGATCCGGCCCCCCACCCGGTTGCCGTTGGCCTCGATGACGGTGACGCGGTGCCCGGCCTGCCGCAGCAGATGGGCGGCGATGAGCCCGGCGGGCCCGGCGCCGACGATCAGCACCTTGCGGCCGGGGCGGCCCGCCGTCCCGCGGGGCCGGGGCAGGCCGGTCCTCAGGAGGATGTCGGCATAGCGCGGCACGAGGGGCAGGTCGTCGTCGTCCCGCACCAGAATGGCCCGGGCGACGGTCATACAGGTGTCCCAGTCGGAGGGGGAGGCCGGTCGGGCGGGTGTCTGCGAGGCTCCGGCGCCGGACGCGGTGACCGCGAGTGCGCCGGCTCCCGCCGCCGTACCGGCGATGACGGTACGGCGGGAAGGTCCACGGGCGGGCTCGGGCCCGTCGACGGGGTCGGGGCCGGAAAGCGAGTTGGTGATCACGGGGCAACTCTCGCGGTCCCGTTCCGCCCCGGTACCCGAAAACCGTGGGGGAGGAGAACTTTCACCCGGACGTGCGGCGCGGACGGTTCGTGGCTGACGAACGGGGTTCTGTGCGACCCGGGACGGCGGAGCGGTCGTGGTGATCGACGAGAACCCCGAAGGCCCTCCCGGCCGTGCGCCCCGTCAGTCTGCCGGTTGCCATGAGCGACGGCGACGGTGGACGACCCCCGGCCGAGAAGCGCGGCGAACCGGACGAACAGCGGCGGCGGGTGGACGCCCTGGAGGCCACGGGGCCGTCGCGGCCCCGAGGCGCCACCTGCTCCGCTCGTCCGGCTCGGCCCTGCTCGTCCTTCTCGCCGCGCCCCCTGTCGGCCGGTCCTTCCGCACCAGTGGTGGACGGCCCTGACATCCAGGAGAGACTGGTCCGGTGGTCCTCGACCTGGTGGTGATAGGAACGGCCATCACTCTGGGCCCCCTGCACAACACCGCCTTCATCCTGTTGCTGTTCTCGCGACGAGGTGTCCGTCAGGGCCTGGCGTTCCTGTTGTCGTGGCTGGCCAACCTGGTCGCGGTGATCGCCGTGGTGGTGCTGACCGGCGGTCGGCCTCCCGAGCGTCACAGCACGCCTTCGACCGCCGCGATCGTCGCGAAACTCGTCATCGGCCTGGCGCTGGTGCTGTACGGGGCGTACCGGCACCGCAGGCCGCCCCGCCCGCACGGGCCGCCCCGCTGGACCGCCCGGGTCGACAACGCCTCCCCGGCCACGGCAGCGGGTCTGGCGTGGCTGCTGCAGCCCCGGGGCCTTGTCGCGGCCGGCGCCGCGACCGTCGTCGACGCGGACCTCTCCACCCTCTCCGACTGGCTCGCACTGGCCGCCTACTGCCTTCTCGCGACCCTCAGCCTCATCGCCATGGAAAACTGTACGTGGTCTGCGCACCCGCGGCCGCCGACGCCCGGCTCAACGCCCTGCGGGGCCGGCTGGGCGGACATCAGGAACAACTCGTCGTCACCCTCTCCCTGGTCGTCGGCGTGTGGCTGACGGCCCGGAGCATCTATCAGCTCGTCGCTTGACACCGAGGGCCGTGGCGATCGGACGGGAGTCCTCGCGGGGGTGCCGGGGCCCATGGGGTCCACCCGTGGGCTTCAGCCGACGCGCCGCGGGCGGGGCCCAGCCGCCGGCGGGGGCGGGCAGCCGGTTGCTCTTCCGGTCGGTACCGGGCCTTCGTCCGCAAGGGCGGGGACGGTCTCCAGGAGGCGGCCGGAATCCTCGAACCCGGCGACTCCGCGGGTGTCGTCGTTTGCGAGAACGCGCGGGCCGCGGCGGCACCCCAGCGGGCGTACGGCACCCCGCCGCCCGTGTCCTCGGCACCCGATCCTTCCCGAGGCCCTTTCACGCGGCCCGCGCCCCTCCGCGCGGGCGGCGGGGCGTGAGCGGCGGACCCGGAGGAAGCAGTTCGGCGGTGGCGAAGGCCGTCACCGCCGCCAGGATCACCACCGGGATCGTCTCGGAGTTGCCGAGCAACAGGACCACCAGGGCCACGCTGCTGACCGGGAGCCGCAATGCGGCGGCCGAGGCCGCGGCCATGCCGGCGGCGACCCCCGGGATCACCCCGAGGCCCGGCAGCGGCGCGAGCAGCACGCCCGTGGCCGCGCCCAGGAAGAGGACGGGGAAGACCAGTCCGCCGCGGAGGCTGCCCAGGCACAGGGCGTAGGCGGCGCCCTTGAACAGCAGGACGGCCACCAGCGCTCCGACGCCCCATGCGTGGGGATCGGCGGCGAGTCCGGCCAGCGTCGCCTGGCCCGACGAGGCGACGTCCGCCGGGGTGCGCCCCGTGGCGACCGCGTACAGGGCGGCGCAGCCCCCGGCGGCGACCGCGCAGACCACCGTGCGTACGAAGGGGGAGGCCGCCACGAAGACGGCGGTCAGCCGGCCGCCGATGATCAGCAGGTGCACCAGCGCGCCGATGCCGACCGCCAGCAGGACCGACCACACCACGTCCCCGGTGTCCAGGCGCGGGGGAGCGGTGGGGAAACGGATGGAGAGGCTGCCCGTCTCGAGACCGGTCCAGCGTCCGAAGCCGGTGAACACCACGGCCCCGACGCCGCTGGACAGCAGCGCGGGGAGCATGACGACGAACAGCTGCGGACCGCCCACGCCCGCCACCTCGATCAGGAGGACGGCCGCGATGAGCGGATTGCCGAAGATCGCGGCGATGGCCGCCGCCGCTCCCGCCGCGCCCAGCAGCGCGGTGCTCTGCGGGGTGGCCGGGGCGCGGACGAGGTGCCGGAAGAGCAGGGCCAGACCGCCGCCGAGCGCGATCAGAGGGGCCTCCGGCCCCAGGGCGGCGCCGAGCGGCAGGCTCGCGACCGCGGCGACGATCACTCCGGGCAGGGCCGCGGCGGAGGCCCCGCCGGCGTGCAGGCCGCCGGCGGGGACGTGGCCGCCCGCGCCGGGCAGCCGGGTCACGACCAGTCCCACGACGACTCCGGCGACGGCGAGCAGCGGCAGCGGCCACCAGGCCGGAGGAGAAGCCCAGCCGAGCGCCTCCGGCAGGTCCGCCCACATCGCGTGCTCCAGCTCGTGCAGGCCGACGAGGAACCAGAACGCGGCCAGCGAGACGGGGACGCCGATCAGGGCGCTGAAGACCAGGGCCTTGAGGTACGCGGGGGTCCGCAGGAGGACCCGCAGCCGGTCGGCCTCCGAGGGCTCTTCGGGCCCCGGGGAGGAAGCCGGAACCGTTTTCGACGTGGTCATGGATGTCCGCCCTTCCGGACCTGTGGACGTGGAGGCCGGGTCATGGTTCGGGTTCCTCGGGGGACGAGGAGGACCGGCGCCGTTCCAGCCCGATCCTGACCGCCCCGACGACGGCCTTCGCGATCACCCCCACGAGGACGAGGTCCGCCACCATCTGGCACGTGGTCAACGCGCGAGCCGTCTGCGAGACGGGCACGATGTCGCCGAAGCCGACGGTGGCGAAGACGGTCACCGTGAAGTACAGGGCGTCGTTCCTGCTGAGCGGTTCGGAGAAGGAGTGCCCTCCCTCTTCCCGCGCGTACAGGAAGTAGGTGGCCGAGAACAACAGCAGGAACAGCGGAACCGCGGTGCTCAGGGTCTCGACGGCGCGGAGCCGCGGGTACGGCGACCTGACGATGCCGACCGCCTGCAGGGCCAGGAGCGCGCCGATCCCCAGCATTCCCAGGGCGAGCACGACGACGGTGTGCTGGTCGAGGGCGCTGTCGAGGGGGAGCAGGAAATAGGCCGTGGTGCTCGTCGCCACCACGGCCGCCGAACGCAGGAGGGGCAGGAGGGGCCGAACGCGTGGGGGACGCGGCCGCCGGTCCCGCCCTCCCCCTCGCGGCACGCTCATGTGGGCTGCGACTCCTTTCCGGTGGACCGCCCGTCCACCGCGCCGCAGGGAACGTCCGGCCCCACGCCGGACGCCGTCGTGCCGGGGGACACGGCGGCCGTCGGCTTCACCGGCTTCGACTGCACTGCCATGCGGATCTCCTGCGAAACGCTTCACGGGTCGTCGTGCGCGGCGGAGCGCCCGCCCTCCGTCCAGCAAAAGTGCTTCCGCCGGGTCTCGCTACCGGAGGCGAGCCGCATGCCGTCGTCCGGGTGTCGACGCGCCGCGGCGTCGAGGAAGACACGCCGGGGCCGGCCCTCGGTGCGCTGTCGGCTCGAGGACCGGCCTGGTTCCCGGCCCGGCGGGCCTCCGGCGGGCCCGTGGTGCTCGCGTCCCCGCGTCCCCGTTCTCGAGGACCTCGCCCGATGCTTCCCCGCCGCCGTCCCGGATGCTCCGGGGCCGCCGGCCGGGTGTCAGTACCTCGTCGGCCGGGGAGCGACGCACAGACCCCAGATGACGAGGGCGTCGATCACGATGAGCAGTGACGCCCACCACGGCGTGTGGGGAAGCCACATGAAGTTGGCGATCATGCTGAGCCCCGCCAGGCCCACGCCGACCGCCCTGGCCCACGTGGCGCCCTTGTACACGGCGGCGCCGGTGAGCGCGACGAGGATGCCCAGGACGAGGTGGATCCATCCCCACCCCGTCAGATCGAGCTCGTAGACGTAGTTGCGGGTGGCCAGGAAGACGTCGTCCTTGGCGATGGCCGAAATGCCCGCGAGCAGCGTCATGACGCCGCTGAAGACCATGATGACGGAGGCGAAGACCAGCCAGCCGCTGCTGTGCGTCTCCCCGTGCCGACCGGATGTGCCCGTGTGGGTCGTCATGACAGGCTCTCCTTCTGTCGCTGCCCGCCGTGACTTCCCGTCCGGCGGACCGGATACCTCCAATCTGAGCCCCGGCGCCCCCTGACGCACGTCGGAGAAGGAGCCACCCCCGCCGCCGTGACCTCGGCGTGCGGAAAGGGCGCTTTCCGGCCGTTCCGACGACCGCGGGGCCGGACAGGGGTGCTCCTGTCCGGCCCCGCCGCTCGTGTCCGCTCTCCGCCGGGGCCCGTCGTCGGAGAAGGGGAGCCCGTGGGAACCGCGGAGCACGGAACAGGAAGTCGTTCGTCGTCTCCCGTCGTCGGTCGCACGGGAAGGAGAACGGGATGCCGCCCGGGGCGCGCGCACGGGCGGACTCGGCTACCCGGCCGTCCGCGCGCGGCCGGCGGTGCCGCGGCCGAGGAGGAGGCCGAGGGCGATCATGCCGATGCCGAGGAAGAAGTGCAGCCAGTTGTCGGCAGTGTTGACGGGGACGAAGTTGGCGGCGCTGTCGTGGTCGATGAACATGCCGTACAGCCACAGCACCAGGTAGACGGCGCCGCCGACGACGAGGTAGTTGCGGGCGGTGCCGGCGCTGCGGGCCAGTGCCAGACCGGCGACGCCGAAGAGGAGGTGGACGATGTTGTGCAGCACGGACACCTGGAAGATGCCCAGGAGCTTGGCCTCGGAGTGGTGGGCGGCGAACTCCATGGTGTCGTAGTGGGTGGTGATGCCCGGGACGAAGCCGAGGACGCCGACGAGGAGGAAGACCGCTCCCACGGCCAGAGCCGCCTGCTGGACCGGCGTTCTGGCGTTGCGGGAGGAAGGGGTGTGCGTCGTCACGACATCTCTTTTCGTTCAGGAGCGAAGGCAGTCCCGGTCGCCCGGTCCGTCATGGCTTCCTGCGGGTGCCCCCGGTTGCGGCGGACATGCCGCGTCGGCCCGTACGAATCCCCTCGCGCCGGCCGCGATCGGTGTCGCGTCACATGAAGGGGCTCACGGAGCGGGCCCGCTCCCACATGCCCGCCGCCTGCTGACCGGCGCGCTGCTGCTCGCCGTGCAGGGCGTTGAGCACCACCAGGCATCCGGTGAACGCCGGCACCGCCCACTGGGCCCAGGTGAGCTGTCGGCGGGCCTTGTCCAGGTCGACGGGGTGCGTGGCCGCCTTCTCGGCGTCCTGGGGGTCGGGGGAGGAGGCCAGTTCGACCTTCTTGCCCAGGACACGGGCGTAGGCGGTGGCGGCCAGGGCCGCGGCGGTGACGGCGGTCTTGGCCGCCGTGGAGGCGGCGACGCCCTGCTGGGCGGCGACGCGGTGGGCGTTCACGGCCAGCAGCCCCCCACTGCCGAACAGGTGCGCGGCGATGGCGGCGGCGTTGACCGGTGTCCACTTCGCCCAGCCCGCTGAAGCGATCCGGTCCGTGGCCGCCTCGGTCCCGCCCTCGCTCCGGGCCGCGCCGTTGAGGCCGACCGCGCCCATCAGCGAACCGCCGAACCAGGCGGCCAGGCCCACGTCGTGCAGACTGCGGATGAGCGTGTTGCGTTCGGACATGACCGTGCTCCTTCTGGAAGGTGGGCCGCCCGACACGGGCGTCGGGCAGACAACACCCCACCTTCGTCCGCCCCGATTGCCGTCGCCATCGCGGTGGGCCGGACGGGTACGGCCGGATCACGGGCCGGACGCCGGTTTCGAAGGCGCGGTCCGGGTCCCGGGACGCCGGCCGCCCCGGTTCCTCCCCGTCCGGGGCAGCACGCCGCGGATACCCGGGAGGGAGCGCACGGGGGTGAGGACAACGGGATTTTCGGGGCAGAGAAACGTGGAGGAACGAGGGCGCTGGGAGGCGGACATGACTGACCGGATCGGTTTGGCCGACGTGCTGGCCGCGGCCGAGAACGCCGCGCCGGTGGCCTCGCTGGACGTGGTGGCGCGTGACCTGCGGGAGCGGTTCGACGCGCGTTACGCGTCCTTCCTGTTCGTCGACGTCGTCGGCCGCACGGTGGTGCGGGTCACCGAGGAGACGTCCACGCGGCAGGGCCGCAGCGCCGAGCGGATTCCGCTGGTCGGCAGCGCGTACGACGAGGTCCTGCGCTCCCAGAAGCTGCTGCGGACCGAGGACGACGACGGAGGGCAGCGGGTCCTGGCCCCGGTCACCAACCGGGGCGACACGATCGGCGTGCTGGAGCTGTTCCTGCCCGAGGCCACCGAAGAGGTGCTGGAGCAGGTGGAGCAGGCCGCGCACGCACTGGCGTACATCATCGTCACCGACCGCCGCTTCACCGACCTCTACCACTGGGGACAGCGCACCACCGAAGTCAGCCTCGGCGCCGAGATCCAGCGCCAGCTGCTGCCCTCGGCGCCCTCCATGGAGGCGGCCGAATTCTCCCTCGCCTGCGCCCTGGCCCCCGCCGACACCGTCTCGGGCGACACCTACGACTACACCCTCGACCACGACGTCCTGCACCTGTCGATCACCGACGCCATGGGCCACGACGTCGACGCCGCCCTCATCGCCACCCTCCTGATCAACGCCTCCCGCGGCGCCCGCCGTGCCGGAGCGGACCTGGCCGAACAGGCCCGGCAGGCCCACCGGGCCATGCTCACGTACGGCCGGCGCACCTTCGCCACCGGCCTGCTGCTGCGCGTCTCCCTCGACGGCAGCGGCGCGCAGCTCGTCAACGCCGGCCACCTGTGGCCGCTGCGCCTGCGCGAGGACCGGGTCGAGGAAGTCCCCCTGGCCGTCAACCTGCCCTTCGGCGTCGACGCCCCCGCCCCCCACCGGGTGCAGGACCTCGACCTGAGACCCGGCGACCGCCTCGTGCTCTACACCGACGGCGCGCAGGAACGCCGGACCGAGAACGTCGACCTGACCGGCCTGATCCACGACACCGCGGGCGAGCACCCCCGTGAGGTCGTCCGGATCCTGACCGCCGCGGTCGCCGATGCCGCCGGAGGCCACCTCCAGGACGACGCCACCGTCGTCTGCCTGGACTGGTACGGTCCCGGCGCCGGGAGGCGGCACGCCGACACGGGTGCCGACGCGTAGGGGCTGCCCTGCGGACCAGGGTCGGACGGGCCGCGGCGTCCGGTGCGGTGAACCACAGCCGCACCCGTCCCCGGGAGACCGGTTTCCCGACGAAGGCCGACACCCCGCCTCGTACAGGCCCGGCGGCCCTCAGGGCGCGGCGTGGAAGTACCGCACGCAGGTGCGCAGCAGGCCGTCGTCCGCGATCGTGAACACGTCCACGAAGCGCTGTTCGGCCGCGGTGCTCTCCGGCGCGACCCGGCGGCCCGTGGCGATCACCGTGCGGTTCTGCGCGACGACCTGGTCCACGACGTGCCGGGCGCCGGGAAGGGCGTGCAGGACGTGGGCGCGCAGTGCGTCGGTGCGGCCGCGGGCCGCCTGCCGACCCGGGAGTTCGAGGACCATCGCGTCGTGCAGGAGCGAGCCGCAGCCGTCGAGGTCGCCGCCGTCCAGGTAGTCGTAGAGCAGCCGCACGTGGTCGATGCCCGCGGCGGTCACCAGGTCCCCGCTCCCCGGGTTTCCGGTCGTCATGGTGTCTTGGCTGTTCAACGGTGCCAACCCCTTTCGCCTTCCGTCCAGGATTCTGCGAGGACCGCCCAACTTCCCGTTATCGCCGCCCTATCGCGGAGCCGGGGCCTTCACGGCATGGACAGGAGCGGGGGGGATGTGGAGACTGTCTTCACATGATCCTGACGTCCCGGCGCGGACCGGCACGTTCCGGTGTGGCGCGGTGCGGTTCCGGTGTGTCGTCTCATCTGTTGCGTGGGGGAATCAGTGGCTGCTGCCGACGGCGGGTTAGGGGACGTGGACGTTCCGGGCGGACCCCGTCTCACCTTCCGGGTCCTCGGACCGCTCCAGGTGCAGGGCACCGCCGGGCCGCTGCGCGTGCCTCCCGGCCGGCAGGAGGTGATCCTCGCCGCGCTCCTCCTGGAGACCAACAGGATCGTGAGCACGAGCCAGTTGGTCGACCTCATCTGGGAGGACAATCCGCCGGAGACCGCCAGGACCCAGGTGCAGATCTGCGTCTCCCGGCTGCGGAAGCTGCTCGTCGACGCGGACGGCGAGGTCGCCCTCACGACCCGGCCGCCCGGGTACGTGCTCCACACCGGGGCCGGCAACGTCGACGCCGCCCTCTTCACGGGTCTGGTGCGGCGCGCCCGCTCGCTCGGTGAGGGCGGCGACCGCGAGGAGGCGGTTCGGCTCCTGAGATCCGCGGTCACGCTCTGGCAGGGAGACTGCCTCACCGGACTCGACAGCGGCCCGCTCGCCAACGCGGCCCGGCAGCTCAACGAGGAGCGCCTGGCCGCCGTGGAGCTCCGCATCCGGCTCGAACTCGAACTCGGCCACCACGACCGGCTCGTGGGGGAACTCCAGCGGCTCACCCACGAACACCCCCTGCGGGAGAAGCTGCACGGTCAGCTCATCCAGGCCCTCTACTGGTCCGGCCGGCAGGCCGAGGCCCTGGAGGCCTTCCGGACCGCCCGCCGCTACCTCGCGGAGGAGCTCGGCCTCGAACCCGGCCGCGAACTGCGCGACCTCGAAGCCGCCATCCTCGCGGGTGAGCTTCCGCCGCCCCCCGCCCCCGCCCCGCCGCTCGTACGGGGTGCCACCGCGTCCGGCCCCGAGGCGCCGGACGGGGGCCCCGCCGCGCTCGACGCGGCGTCGCCCGCGCCCATTGCTGAATCGATTCGTCATGAGACCGTTCCCCATCAGCTCCCCGCCGACATCGCCGACTTCGTCGCCGACGGACAGCGGCTCGGCACCCTGGAGAAGGCCCTCAGCGGCGACGGACGCGGCACCGTCGGCCTCGCCGCCATCACCGGCAAGCCCGGAACCGGCAAGTCGACCCTCGCCGTCCACGTCGCCCACGCCCTCGCCGAGACCGGCTTCCCCGACGGGCAGCTCTACTGCGATCTGCGCGGCACCACCGCCGCCCCGGCCACCCCCGTGGAGGTCCTCGGCCGCTTCCTCCGCGCCCTGGGGATCCCCGGCCAGCTCATCCCCGAATCCCTCGACGAACGCGCCGAGATGTACCGGACCCGCCTCTCCACCCGGCGCGTCCTCGTCGTCCTCGACGACGCCGCCGGCGAGGGCCAGGTCCTCCCCCTGCTCCCCGGCAGCCGCGGCTGCGCCGTCCTCGTCACCAGCCGCGCCCGCCTCACCGCGCTTCCCGGCGCCCACCGCGTCGAGCTCGACGTCCTCGACGAGGACCGGGCCCTCGAACTCCTCGCCCGCATCGTCGGCGGCGACCGGGTCGCCGGCGAGGCCGCCGCCGCCGAGGCACTGGTCCGCACCGTCGGCCGCCTGCCGCTCGCCCTCCGGATCGTCGCCGCCCGCCTCGCCGCCCGCCCGCACTGGACCCTCGCCTCCATGGTGCAGCGGCTCGCCGACGAGCGGCACCGGCTCGACGAGCTCGCCCACGGCGAGATGACCATGCGCGCCAGCCTCTCCCTCACCTACGAAGGGCTCGCCCCCGAGGACGGGGGGCTGCTGCGGCTGCTCAGCATGGCGCAGGCGCCGACGCTCCCGAGCTGGCTCGCCGGCGCGCTCCTCGACGACCACCGGCCCTTCCCCTCCGACCTGATGGAGCCGCTGGTCGACGTGCAGATGCTCGACGTCGCCGGCGTCGAGCCCAGCGGCGGCTTCCGCTACCGCTTCCACGAGATCATCCGCGTCTACGCCCGCGAGCAGCTCGCCGCACAGCACCCCCCGGACGTCCGCCGCGCCGCCTTCGCCCGCATGGCCGGCGGCTGGATGCACCTCGCCGAGGAGGCCCACCGCAAGGTGTACGGAGGTGACTTCACCGTGCTGCACGGCACCGCGCCGCGCTGGCGGCCGCCGTCGCCGTACGCCGACGAGGCCCTCGCCGACCCGCTCGCCTGGCTCGACGCCGAACAGGCCGCGCTCTGCGGCATGGTCGGGCACGCCGCCGAAGAGGGTCTGCACGACCTCAGCTGGGACCTCGCGACCTCGCTCGTCACCCTCTTCGAGGTGCGCGGCCACTACGACCTGTGGGAGTCGACCCACCTCACCGCGCTCGCCGCCGTCCGCAAGGCCGGCAACCTCCGCGGCACCGCCGCGATCCGCGCCTCCCTCGGCTCGCTCTACATGAGCCGCAACCAGTACGACACCGCCCGGCAGTCGCTCAACTCGGCCCTCGACGTCTTCCAGGCCCTCGACGAACCGATGGGCGAGGCGCTCTGCCGTCGTGACATGGCCCTGATCGCCCGGACCAACGGGGACGACGCCGCCGCCCTGGAGCTGTACCGTCGCTCCCTCGCGGACTTCGGCCGCGCCGACGACGTCGTCGGGCGCGCCATCGTCCTCACCCAGAGCGCCCACATCCGCATGCGGCAGGGCGAGATCGACCTCGCCCAGAAGCAGCTCGACGAAGCGCTCGACATCTACGAGGGCATCGGCTACGCCGGCGGCCGGGCCCGCACCCTGCGGCGGGTCGGCCAGGTCCTCCTCGAACAGGGCAGGAACGACCTCGCGGTCCTCACCTTCACGGAAGTGCTCGAACTCTGCCGGGACTCGGGCGACGTCATCGGCGAGGGGCACCTGCTGCGCGACCTCGGCCACGCCTTCGCCATGATGGGACGGCCGGACCGGGCCCGCGACTTCTACGACCGCGCGGTCTCCTCGCGGGAGCAGGTCATGGATTTCAGCGGTGGCGCGCTGGCGCGCCTGGACCTGGCGCGGCTGCTGACGGACGAGCCGGGACGTTCGCGGAAACTGCTGGTGCCGGCGGTCGAGGTGTTCCGCGAACGGCGGATGACACGGGAACTCGCGGAGGCGGAGCGGCTGCTCGGCGCCTGCTGAACGCCTCCGCACGGAAGTCGGCGGGGCGGACGGGCCCGGGGGAGTACCGGGCGGGGAGTGCTGTGGGCCGGTGCCCGTGACGGGAGCGGGAGCGGGCAAGCCGATGCCCGCGGGACGACGGGGCGGGGCCGGTGGCCGACCGGCTTCCGGGCGTCGGGTCCGACGCGCGGCGTGCCGCGGGGGCGTGTCGTGGGGGTGCGCCGGGATGTGCTCACGACCCTGCCCGAGGGGCGTCGGGCCGAGCGGGGTGGTGCCCGGGGCGCCTCGACCGCGGAGACCGCGGGCGGTGCGTCGGGTCGCGCCGTACTTCCGGTCCGGGACGAACGGCCCGGGACCACGGGGACGTACGCGGGGACGTCAGTCCCAGGGGTTGTTGTCGGTGGTGGGGCTGGGGGTCGGGGTGGGGGCGGAGGACGTGGCCGGGGTGCCGGTGGCCGGGGCCGGGCCGTCGGCCCAGCTCGCCTGGAGGCCGAAGCCGGTCACCAGGACGACCAGGGCGGAGGTGACGGCGGCGCGGAGGGCGGTGCGGGCGGCGGTGGTCTTCTTCTGCATGGGACTCTCCGTCTCGTGTTCCGTGCGGGCCCTTCGCGGGCTCCGTCCGGGCCCCTTCCTGGCTTCGTCCGGGGCTGTCGTTTCCTTCTGGACACCAAGCTACGAAGGGGCGGATTCACCGCACCGTCCGCTGCCCTATCGCCCCGCTATCACCGCACCGCCTCCGCCCGCTCCGGGACGCGGACCGCTATCACGGGCCGCCGGACGGCCTTCCACCGCTATCTCCGCGCCCCTTCCGGAAGCCCCCGGCACGGTTAGTGACGCGATGCCCCGTCGATAGGCGCCCCCCGGAACCTGGTGCCAGCAGACGGCGAGGAGCCGCCGCACCCGGCCCCGACCAGGCCGGCCGCCCGGCCCCGCCCCAACCTGACCAGCGGGAGCACTCCATGACGACCGGTCTCTCCCCTGAGGGCACGTCGACGGCCACCGCCGCGATCGGCGCCCTCATCCGCGGACACCGCCTCCGCATCGGCCTCACCCAGCGCGAGCTCGCGGACCTCTCCACCATCAGCGTCCGCGCCATCCGCGACCTGGAGAAGGGGAAGGCCCTCCGGCCCCGCGCCGACACCGTCCGGCTGATAGCCGACGGCCTCCGCCTCGGCCCCCGCGCCCGCGCCGCCCTCGAGGACGCGGCGAGACGGGGCCCCCAGGGCGGAGCCGGCCGCCACCAGCTCCTGGAACGGTGCGCGCCTCCCGTCCCGCTGCACCCGATGATCGGCCGACAGGCCGAGGTCACCGTCCTCGCCGAGGAGCTGCGCTCCGGCGCCGAGCGCCTGATCACCGTGGTCGGACTCAGCGGCGTCGGCAAGACCAGGCTCGCCCTGGAGACCGCCGCCCGCCTCCACGACGCCGGCCTCCCCGTCCTCTGGCACACCGTCCCCGGCGCGGCCCCCGACTGCCTGCCCCACGACGGCGACCCGCTCGCCGCCCTCGCCACCACCTGCGCCGCCCACCTGCGCCTCCCGGACCGCCCCGCCGCCCCTCCGCACGCCACGGAGTCCGGTACGCGGCACCTCTACGGTCCCGAGGCCGCCGCCCCGTACGGCTTCGGCGGCCGGGACGCGCAGCCGCCCGCGGAACTGCTCGCCGTGCTCGGGGACCGCGACGCGCTCCTCGTCCTCGACGGGGCGGACTGCGCGCGCCTCGACTTCGCCCGGCTGAGCAGGCTGCTGCGCGAACTGCCCGGTCTCCGCGTCCTCGTCACCGCCGACGCTCCCTGGGACGTGCCCGGCGAGCGCCTCTTCCTCCTCGCGCCGCTGGACGCCCCGCGCCCCGACGGCACGCCGTCCGCCGACGCGCCCGCCGTACGGTTCCTCTTCAGCCGGATTCGCCGGGCGCGGCCCGACATCGTCGCGGACGAGCGGAGCCTCGGCGACGTCGCCCGCGTCGCGTACGGGCTCGACGGGCACCCCCTCGCCCTCGCCGCCGCCGCGTCCTGGCTCACCGTCTGCGACCTGTCCACCCTCCGCGGCATCGTCGAGACGGACCCGGCCCCGCTCCTGGACCACCTCTCCGACGGCACCTCCGGCCCGCACCTCCGCGACGGCGTCACCCGCGCCCTCGACGGCCTGTCGGCCGGCCCCCGGGACCTCGTCGCCCGGCTGTGCGCCACCGCCGACGCCGACTTCGACCTGGACGACGTGGTCCGGCTCACCGGCCGCCCCCTCCCGGACTGCGGACGCATGGTCCGCGCCCTGCTCATCGGCGGTGCCATCCGCCCGAGCACCGACCACGGCCGCTCCGCCTTCCGTCTCCTCCGCGTCGTCCGGGCCCTCGCCGCGACCTCGCCCGCGCCCGCCGCCCCGGCCGCCGTCGCCGCCCCCGCTGCCGCCTGACTGCCGCAGCGCCGCCGATCCGCTGCCTTACCGCCGGAGCAACTGCCGCTCCGGGGCCCCGCGGACGGGTTGTATGGCCACTGCCGGCCGGTCGCCACCAGCCGACCGGCCGGCCGGACGGAACCCGGACGGACCCGCCCGGCGATCCTCGGGCGGGTCCGCCGGACCGCTCCACCGCCCGGGACCGCGATCCGCCCGAAGGATCCCGCCCGACCCAGCTCCACTCCGATCCACGCCGATCCACCCCGATCCGCCGGGCGGCCCCCGCCGACCCGCTCCCGCCCGGCCCCCGGCCGACCCCGTACGCATCCGGTGCCGTCGGCACCCCCGCCCGACGTGACCCCACAGGAGCCTTCATGCCGTTCGACACGCCCGTCGCACCCGCACCGGCCGCCGTGCGGCTGCCGCTCTCGGTGGCCCAGCGGGACATCTGGACGGCCCACCTCCTGGACCCGACCGGCGTCAAGTACAACGTCGGCGAGTGCCGGGAGATCAACGGCCCGGTCGACCCGGAGCTCATGGCGGCCGCCTGGCGGCGGCTGGTCGACGAGGCCGACTTCCTGCGGATCCGGGGCTTCGAGGAGGACGGCGAGGAGGTCCGGCAGCTGCTCGACCCCGACGCGGGCGACCGCACGCTGCCGTTCCACGACGTCAGCGCCGCGGACGACCCGGAGGCGGCCGCCTGGCGGCTGATCGACGGCCTCATCGGCGCGCCCTTCGACCTCACCGGTGAGGCCCCCGTCCGCTGCGTGCTCGTCAAGCTCGCCGAGGACCGCTTCTTCTACTTCTACGGCTTCCACCACCTGGTCGTCGACGGCGTCGGCGTCGCCATGGCCCTTGCCCGGCTCGTCGAACTGTACGAGCGGGCCGTCGCCGGCGAGCCCTGGGGCGACTCCCCGTTCGGCTCCCTCGCCGAACTCCTCGCGGAGGACGCCGCCTACCGCTCCTCCGCCGACGCGGCCGCCGACCTCGCCGCCTGGCGCGACCACCTCGCCGGCGCCCCCGACGCCCCCACCGGGCTCGTCAGGGGCCGCGACCGCGCGCCCGCCGCCCACGGCGCCCTGCCGTTCTCCCGCCGCAGCGTCCGCGTGAGCGCCGCCGACGCGGAACGCCTCCGCACCGCCGCCCGCGCCGAGCGGGTGAACTGGTCCGTCGTCCTCATCGCCCTGTTCGGCGTCTACCTGCACCGCGTCACCGCCCGCGACGAACTCGTCCTCGCCCTCCCGGTCACCGGCCGCACCACCCGTGCCGCCCGCAGCACCCCCGGCATGGCGTCCAACATCGTCCCGCTCCGGCTGCGCATCCGCCCCGACGACACCTTCGGCGAGCTGCTGCGCGCCACGGCCGCCGCGGTCAAGCACGGGCTGCGCCACCAGCGGACCCGCTACGAGGACCTCCGCCGGGACGCCGGCGCGGACCGCCGGCTCGCCTCGCCCGTCCTCAACATCATGGGCTTCCACGCCGACCTGACCGTCGGCGGCCACCCCACGGTCAACCACAACGTCTCCAACGGCCCGGTCGACGACCTGAACGTCGCCGTTCTCGACCTCGGCGCCGCCCACGGCCTCCGCATCGACTTCGACACCCCCGTCGAGGGCGTCGACCCCGTCCTCACCGCGACCCACCAGGACCGCTTCGCCGCCTTCGTCACCGCCGTCCTCGCCGCGGAGGAGGCCCCCGGCGTCCGCCGGGTCGCCGACCTGGACGTCCTCCGCCCCGAGGAGCGCACCCTCCTCACCCGTGACTGGGCGGGACCGGTCGCGGTGCCCACCGAGACGACCCTGGTCGCCCGCTTCGAGGAGCGGGTACGGCTCCACCCCGACCGCACCGCCCTCGTCGACGCGGACGGCACCGTCACGTACGCCGCGCTCGACGCCGCCGCGAACCGGCTCGCCCGTCGTCTCGCCGACCGGGGCCTGGGCCGCGGGCAACTCGCCGGCGTCCTCCTGGAGCGCGGCGTCCCCTTCTCCGTCGCTCTCATCGCCGTCCTCAAGACGGGCGCCGCCCACGTCCTCCTGGACCCCGACTTCCCCGACGAGCGCCTCCGCTCGGCCGCCGCCGATGCCGGCATCACCCACCTCGTCACCCGCCCCGGCCTCGCGGACCGCCTCACGGGCACCTGGACCACCCACACGGACCCCGCCGCCGACGCGGCCGCCGCCCCGGACGCGCGGCCCGGCCCCGACACCGAACCCGGTCCGGGCGTCCGTATCAGCCCCGACGACCCCGCCTGCCTCATGTTCACCTCGGGTTCGACCGGCCGCCCCAAGGCGATCCTGTCCTCGCACCGCAACCTGGTCGCCACCCTCCTCGGCCAGCCCTGCCTCCCCACCGGCACCGACCAGGTCTGGCTCCAGAGCTCGCCGGTCTCCTGGGACGCGTTCAGCCTGGAGTTCTGGGGCGCCCTCCTGCACGGCGGCACCGCCGTCCTCCAGCCCGGCCAGAAGCCCGAACCCGCCCTCGTCGCCGAGCTCGCCCGTCGCCACGGCGTCACCACGCTCCTGCTCTCCGCGACGCTCTTCAACTACCTGACCGACGAGCACCCCGAGGCCTTCGAGACCGTCACCACCGCCTTCACCGTCGGCGAGGCCGCCTCCCCGGCCCACGTCCACAAGCTCCAGCGGCTCAAGCCCGGCATCACCGTCCTCAACGGGTACGGCCCCGCCGAGGTGATGATCTTCGCCACCACGCACGCCGTCGAGCCCGCCGGGGCGCCGCACGAGGTCGTCCCCGTCGGAGCCCCGCTCGTCAACAAGCCCGCCTACGTCCTCGACCCGTACCTCAACCTCTGCCCGCCGGGCGTCACCGGCGAGCTGTACGTCGGCGGCGAGGGCCTGGCCCACGGCTACCTCGGCCGCCCCGACCTCACGGCCGCCCGCTTCGTCCCCGACCCCTTCGGCCCCGCCGGCGCCCGCCTCTACCGCACCGGCGACCTCGTCCACTTCGACGCCGGAGGCCGCCTCGTCTACGAGGGCCGGGCCGACGACCAGATCAAGATCCGCGGCTTCCGAGTCGAACCCGGCGAGACCCAGGCCGCGCTCCTCGCCCACCCCGACGTCACCCAGGCCGTCGTCACCGTCCACCAGCAGCGCCTGGCCGCGTACCTCGTCCTCGACTCCGGCCCCACCGCCCCCGACACGGACGGCGGCGCCCGCCCGGACGCCGCCCCCGGCACGGCCGCGCACGCCGACGCCCACCCCGACCCGGAGGCGTTCCGCCGTCACGTCGCCGATCGCCTTCCCGAGCATCTCGTCCCCACCTACGTCACCGTCCTCGACCGCCTTCCCGTCACCCCCAACGGCAAGATCGACAAGCGCGCCCTCCCCGCCCCGGACACCACGTCCTCCGCCGCCCGGCGCGCCCCGCGCGACCGCACCGAGGCGACCCTCGCCGCCCTCTTCTCCCTCACCCTGGACACGGCGGAGGTCGGCATCGACGACAGCTTCTTCGCCCTCGGCGGGCACTCCCTCCTCGCCGCCCGGCTCACCAACCGGATCGCCGAGGCCCTCGACGTCCGCCTGACCCTGCGTGACGTCTTCGAGCGGCCCACGGTCGCGGGTCTCGCCGCGCTGATCGCCGAGCGCGGCGGCACCCCGGTCACGGAGCTTCCCCCGCTGGTCGCGGGGGAGGCGGAGGTGGAGAGCGGGTTGCCGCCGGCGTCGTTCGCGCAGCGACGGCTGTGGCTGCTGTCCCAGCTGGACGGGGGGAGCGCGGCGTACAACGTGCCGATGGTGGTCCGGCTGGAGCACGGCATCGACGCCGACGCCCTGGAGTCCGCCCTCGGCGCCGTGATCGGGAGGCACGCCCCGCTGCGCACCGTCTTCGAGGCCGTCGACGGCGAGCCGTACCAGCGCGTGCTCCCCGTCGAGCGGGCCCGCCTCACCCTGGAGCGCGTACCCGTCGCGTCCGACGCCGAGCTGGACGCGGCCCTGGACGAGGCTGCCGGCCGGGTCTTCGACCTGGCGGCCGACCTTCCGATCCGCGCCCAGCTTCTCGAACGCCCGGACGGTTCGGGGGTGTTGTCGCTCGTGCTTCATCACGTCGCGACGGACGGGCTCTCCCAGGACGCCTTTTTCGCGGATCTGGAGCGTGCTTATGCGGGTGAGGTGCTGGAGCCGCCGGCGGTGGGGTACGCGGATTACGCGGTCTGGCAGCGGCGTGTTCTCGGGGCGGCCGACGATCCGGGCTCTCTCCTCGGGCGTGAACTCGCTTATTGGCGTGAGGCGTTGACCGGTCTTCCGGAGGAGCACGGTCTGACGCTCGACCGTCCGCGTCCGGCTCGGGCCTCGCATCGGGGCGGTGGGATCGAGGTCGATTTCGGTCCCGATGTGTTCGAGCGCGTGGTCGTCCTCGCCCGTGAGGAGGGGTGTACGCCGTTCATGGTGGTGCACGCGGCGCTGGTGGCGGCGCTGTCGCGGCTGGGTGCGGGTTCGGATCTGGCGATCGGTTCGCCGGTGGCGGGCCGGAGTGACGAAGCCCTTGCCGGGTTGGTGGGGTTCTTCGTGAACACGCTGGTGCTGCGGACGGACAGTGCGGGTGATCCGACCTTCCGGGATCTCCTGGGTCGGGTGCGTGCGGCCGATCTGGACGCGTTCGCGCATCAGGAGGCACCGTTCGACCTGGTTCTGGAAGCCGTCAACCCGGCCCGGTCGCTCGCCCGACACCCCCTCTTCCAGATCTGTCTGACGCTGGAGGCCACCCCTGACGCCCCCGCCGCCGCGACCCCCGTGTTCGGGCCGGTGGAGAAGCGGGGCAACGGATCCGCCAAGTTCGACCTGGAGTTCTTCCTCCGCTCCGAGGACGGCGCCGAGCTGTCCGCCACCGTCCTCTTCGCCGCCGACGTGTTCGACGCGGAGACCGTGCGCCGCATGACCTCCCTCCTCGGCCGGGTGTGCCACCAGGTCCTCGACGACCCCGGCGTACGCCTCTCGGCCCTGGACGTCCTCACGCCCGAGGAGCGCGCGCTGCTCACCGGGTCCTGGGCCGGTTCCGCCGCCGAGACCGGTGACGCCTCGCTGGTGGTGCGGTTCGAGGAGGCGGCTGCCCGGTTCGCGGAGCGGACGGCGCTGGTGGACGGTGGGCGGAGGGTCTCGTACGCCGAGCTCAACGCCTCCGCCAACCGGCTGGCGCATCTGCTGAGGGCCCACGGCCTGGGCCGGGGCGATCTGGCGGGGGTGCTGCTCGACCGTGGTGCGGACTTCGCGGTGGCGGTGCTCGCGGTGGTGAAGGCGGGAGCCGCGTACACGCTGCTCGACCCCGACTTCCCCGACGAGCGACTGCGCTCCGCCGCCGCCGACGCCGGCATCTCCCTTCTCCTCACCGCCCCCGCCCACGCCGCACGCGTGGAAGGCGCATGGCCGACGGTCCTGTTCCCGGCCCACGAGGACCTGGCGGCCTTCCCGGCCGACGCCCTGGAGACCGGGCCGACCGGTGACGATGCCGCCTGTCTGATGTTCACCTCTGGTTCCACGGGTCGGCCGAAGGGCATCCTGTCCTCGCACCGGAACCTGGTGTCGACGGTGAGTGGGCAGTCGTACGGGCGCTTCGGTCCGGACGAGGTGTTCCTGCAGTGCTCGCCGGTGTCGTGGGACGCGTTCAGTCTGGAGTTCTGGGGCGCTCTGCTCCACGGGGGGAGCACGGTCCTCCAGCCGGGGCAGCGCCCGGAACCGGCCCTCATCAGCGAACTGTCCCGGTGCCACGGCGTCACGATGCTCCAGTTGTCCGCCAGCCTCTTCAACTTCCTCGTCGACGAGCACCCGGACGCCTTCACCACTGTCACCGTCGCGTACACGGGCGGCGAGGCCGCGTCCCCCGCGCACGTCGACAAGCTCCGGCGCGAGCGTCCCGGCGTCACGGTCGTCAACGGGTACGGACCGGCCGAGTCCATGGGCTTCACCACCACCCACCTCATCGACGACGCCGCAGGGTCGCAGGCGGCCGTCCCGATCGGGACACCACTGATGAACAAGGGCGCTTATGTCCTCGACGGCCGGCTGGACCTCTGCCCGCCCGGCGTCACCGGCGAGCTGTACCTCGCGGGGGAGGGCTTGGCCCACGGCTACCTCCGGCGTCCGGACCTCACGGCGTCCAGGTTCGTGCCCGACCCGTTCGGCCCCGCCGGCGGACGGCTGTACCGGACCGGCGACCTCGCCCGCTTCGACGCCGGAGGCCGCCTCGTCTACGAGGGCCGGGCCGACGACCAGATCAAGATCCGCGGCTTCCGCGTCGAACCCGGCGAGACCGAGACCGCGCTGCTCACCCACCCCGACGTCACCCAGGCCGTCGTCACCGTCCAGGATGAGCGGCTCGCCGCCTACCTCGTCACCGGCGGCACCGCCTCGCCGGACGAGATCCGCCGTCACGTCGCCGAACGCCTCCCCGACCACCTCGTCCCGACCCACGTCACCGTCCTCGACCGGCTGCCCCTCACCCCCAACGGCAAGATCGACAAACGGGCACTGCCCGCCCCCACCGCCCCCACCACCGACGGCCGCGCACCCCGCACCCCCCTCGAAGAGACCCTCGTCGCCCTCTTCTCCCTCACCCTGGATACGGCGGAGGTCGGCATCGACGACAGCTTCTTCGCCCTCGGCGGGCACTCCCTCCTCGCCGCCCGGCTCACCAACCGGATCGCCGGCGCCCTCGACGTCCGCCTGACCCTGCGTGACGTCTTCGAGCGGCCCACGGTCGCGGGTCTCGCCGCGCTGATCGCGGAGCAGGGTGGCACGGGCGCGGTCCTCCCTCCGCTGGTCGCGGGGGAGGCGGAGGTGGAGAGCGGGTTGCCGCCGGCGTCGTTCGCGCAGCGGCGGCTGTGGCTGCTGTCTCAGCTGGACGGGGGGAGCGCGGCGTACAACGTGCCGATGGTGGTCCGGCTGGAGCACGGCATCGACGCCGACGCCCTGGAGTCCGCCCTCGGCGCCGTGGTCGGGAGGCACGCTCCCCTCCGGACGCTCCTGGAGGCCGTCGACGGCGAGCCGCGCCAGCGGGTCCTCCCGCCCGAGCACGCCCGCCTGACCGTGGAGCGCGTACCCGTCGCGTCGGACGCGGCCCTGGACGAGGCGCTGGCCCGGTCCGCCGGCCACGTCTTCGACCTGGCGGCCGACCTCCCGATCCGCGCCCAGCTTCTCGAACGCCCCGACGGTTCCGCGGTGTTGTCGCTCGTGCTCCACCATGTCGCGACGGACGGGCTGTCGAATGGCGTGTTCTTCGGCGACCTGGAGCGTGCTTATGCGGGTGAGGTGCTGGAGCCGCCGGCGGTGGGGTACGCGGATTACGCGGTCTGGCAGCGGCGTGTTCTCGGGGCGGCCGACGATCCGGGCTCTCTCCTCGGGCGTGAACTCGCTTATTGGCGTGAGGCGTTGGCCGGTCTTCCGGAGGAGCACGGTCTGACGCTCGACCGTCCGCGTCCGGCTCGGGCCTCGCATCGGGGCGGTGGGATCGAGGTCGATTTCGGTCCCGATGTGTTCGAGCGCGTGGTCGTCCTCGCCCGTGAGGAGGGGTGTACGCCGTTCATGGTGGTGCACGCGGCGCTGGTGGCGGCGCTGTCGCGGCTGGGTGCGGGCTCGGATCTGGCGATCGGTTCGCCGGTGGCGGGCCGGAGTGACGAAGCCCTTGCCGGGTTGGTGGGGTTCTTCGTGAACACGCTGGTGCTGCGGACGGACAGTGCGGGTGATCCGACCTTCCGGGATCTCCTGGGTCGGGTGCGTGCGGCCGATCTGGACGCGTTCGCGCATCAGGAGGCACCGTTCGACCTGGTTCTGGAAGCCGTCAACCCGGCCCGGTCGCTCGCCCGGCACCCCCTCTTCCAGATCTGCCTCGGACTCGAGACCGGCGGAGTGCCCCGCCTCGCCCTCCCGGAGCTCCCGGTCGCCACCGTCGCCGGCACCGGGAACGGCGCCGCCAAGTTCGACCTCGAATTCCTGCTGCGCTCCGACGACGGACGGCGGCTGCACGGCTCGCTCCTCTACGCCGCCGAACTGTTCGACCCCGAGACCGTACGCCGCACGGCCGCGCTCCTCGGCCGCGTCCTGGACCAGGTCCTCACCGACCCAGGCCTCCGGCTCTCCGACCTCGAGGTGCTCACCGTCGAACAGCGCGCGCTGCTCACCGGGTCCTGGGCCGGTTCCGCCGCCGAGACCGGTGACGCCTCGCTGGTGGTGCGGTTCGAGGAGGCGGCTGCCCGGTTCGCGGAGCGGACGGCGCTGGTGGACGGTGGGCGGAGGGTCTCGTACGCCGAGCTCAACGCCTCCGCCAACCGGCTGGCGCATCTGCTGAGGGCCCACGGCCTGGGCCGGGGCGACTTGGCGGGGGTGCTGCTCGACCGTGGTGCGGACTTCGCGGTGGCGGTGCTCGCGGTGGTGAAGGCGGGAGCCGCGTACACGCTGCTCGACCCCGACTTCCCCGACGAGCGACTGCGCTCCGCCGCCGCCGACGCCGGCATCTCCCTTCTCCTCACCGCCCCCGCCCACGCGGCCAGGATCGAGGGGCCCTGGCGGACCGTCGGCCTCCCGTCGCGCGGCGAACTGGCGGTCTTCCCCGCTGTGAATCCGAGCGTGGACGTCAACGGCGACGACGCCGCCTGCGTGATGTTCACCTCTGGTTCCACGGGTCGGCCGAAGGGCATCCTGTCCTCGCACCGGAACCTGGTGTCGACGGTGAGTGGGCAGTCGTACGGGCGCTTCGGTCCGGACGAGGTGTTCCTGCAGTGCTCGCCGGTGTCGTGGGACGCGTTCAGTCTGGAGTTCTGGGGCGCTCTGCTCCACGGGGGGAGCACGGTCCTCCAGCCGGGGCAGCGCCCGGAACCGGCCCTCATCAGCGAACTGTCCCGGTGCCACGGCGTCACGATGCTCCAGTTGTCCGCCAGCCTCTTCAACTTCCTCGTCGACGAGCACCCGGACGCCTTCACCACCGTCACCGTCGCGTACACGGGCGGCGAGGCCGCGTCCCCCGCGCACGTCGACAAGCTCCGGCGCGAGCGTCCCGGCGTCACGGTCGTCAACGGGTACGGACCGGCCGAGTCCATGGGCTTCACCACCACCCACCTCATCGCGCCCGGCACCGTCCCGGGCCTCCCCCTCCCCATCGGCGTCCCGCTCGTCAACAAGGGTGCTTACGTCCTCGACGGCCGGCTGGACCTCTGCCCGCCCGGCGTCACCGGCGAGCTGTACCTCGCGGGGGAGGGGCTGGCCCACGGCTACCTCGGCCGCCCCGACCTCACGGCGTCCAGGTTCGTGCCCGACCCGTTCGGCCCCGCCGGCGGACGGCTGTACCGGACCGGCGACCTCGCCCGCTTCGACGCCGGAGGCCGCCTCGTCTACGAGGGCCGGGCCGACGACCAGATCAAGATCCGCGGCTTCCGCGTCGAACCCGGCGAGACCGAGACCGCGCTGCTCACCCACCCCGACGTCACCCAGGCCGTCGTCACCGTCCACGAAGAGAGACTCGCCGCCTACCTGGTGACGAACACGGACTCGTCGCCGGACGAGATCCGCCGTCACGTCGCCGAACGCCTCCCCGACCACCTCGTCCCGACCCACGTCACCGTCCTCGACCGGCTGCCCCTCACCCCCAACGGCAAGATCGACAAACGGGCACTACCCGCCCCCACCGCCCCCACCACCGACGGCCGCGCACCCCGCACCCCCCTCGAAGAGACCCTCGTCGCCCTCTTCGCCCACACCCTCGACACCACCACCCCCCTCACCATCGACGACGACTTCTTCCACCTCGGCGGGCACTCCCTCCTCGCCGCCCGCCTCACCAACCGGATCGCCGGCGCCCTCGACGTCCGCCTCACCGTGCGCGACGTCTTCCAGCACCCCACCCCCGCCCGGCTCGCCGCGCACCTCGACTCCCTCAAGACCGCACCGGCCGCCCGGAAGGCCCGACCGGCCCTCCGCCGCCGCACCGAGACAGATCGGATCAGCTCATGAGCGCCTCCTTCACCCCCGCGCCCGAGGACGTCGTCTGGGACCTGCCCGGTGACGCGCCGCACCGCCTGTCCCTGCTCGTCCTCCCGCACGCCGGCGGCAACGCCCACGCCTACAGCGCCTGGCGCGAGCACCTCCCGGCCGACGTCCGGCTCCTCATCGGCCAGTACCCCGGCCGCGGCGCCCGCTACTGCGAGGACCTGCCCGCCTCCGTCGACGACCTGGCCCTTCCCGTCGTCGACGCCCTCCCGGCGGACGTCGGCGCCCTGGTCGTCCTCGGCCACAGCATGGGTTCCCTGGTCGCCTTCGAGGTCACCCGCGCGCTCCAGGCCGCCGGCCGCACCCCGCTCGGACTCGTCGCCTCCGCCTGCCGGGCGCCCGTCCTGCCCAACCAGGCCCCCGTGCACCCGGAGCGCTTCGACGACGAGGAGCTGGTGGCCGCCATCAAGGAGCGCGGCGGCACCGACGACGGCATCCTCGACGACCCGGAGCTCCGCGAGATCGTCCTCCCGTCCATCCGGGCCGACTTCGCCATCGACGACGCCTACCGGTGCACCGCGCCCGACGTGCGGCTCGACTGCCCGGTCGCCGTCCTCGGCGGCGACGCCGACCCGATCGTCCCGGTCGAACTGCTCGACGGATGGGCCCTCGTGGCCGGCCACGCCGTCGTCCCCGAGGTCCTGCCGGGCGACCACTTCTACTTCCAGCAGGACCTGGCCGGCTTCTTCGCCCGGCTGAACCCGCTCCTGCGCTCCTTCGCCGCGGCCCCCGCCGCCACCGCCTGAGCGGTCCGGCCTCCGTCACCGCCCGAGCCACCCGGTCGCCGCCACCGCCCGAGCACCCGCCCTCCGCGCCCGCCGCCACCACCGGGCGGCTCGCACCGGCACCACCGGGCGAGCCGCCCCGGCACCGCCTCCGACCGCGCCTCCCCGGCCTCCGCGCCTGCCACCCACCGAAGACGAGGAACACGCCATGACCACCTTCGCCCCGCACCTGGCCACGACCGCCGCCGACGACGCGGTGACCGTCGTCCGGGAACCCGGCAAGCCCGCCCTGATCCAGGTGCCCCGCTTCGCCGCCATGGCCGAGGCCACCGCCTGGCTCACCGCCCGCCGCCCCGAGATCCAGGCCGAGCTGCACCGCTCCGGCGCCGTGATGCTCCGCGGCCTGCCCGTCACCGACGCCGGCACCTTCGCCGAGGCCCGGGACGCGCTGATCGCCCGTCGCGCCGGATACAAGGAGAAGGCCACCCCGCGCACCGACTTCGGCGGGGGCGTCTTCTCCTCCACCGACCTGCCGGCGATCCAGCCGATCCGCCTGCACAACGAGAACAGCTACACCCTCGACTTCCCCGGCGTCCTGCTCTTCGGCTGCGTCACCGCCCCCGAGACCGGCGGCGCCACCACCGTCGGCGACATGCGCCGCGCCCTGTCCCTCCTCCCGCCGGAGCTCGTCGCCCGCTTCGAGAAGGCCGGCTGGCTGCTGGTCCGCAACTACTCCGACCTCGCCGGAATGCCCTGGCGCAAGGCGTTCTCCGCCGACGACCCGGCCGGCGCGGAGGAGTACTGCGACGCGCACTCCATCGGGTACGAATGGCGCGACGAGGACACCCTGCGCACCCGCCAGCTCCGCTCCGCGATCGTCACCCACCCCGTCACCGGCGAGCGCGTCTGGTTCAACCACTTCGCCTTCTGGAACGCCCGCAGCCTCGACGAGGACGTCCGCGAGGTCCTCACCGAGACCTTCGGCGCCGACGGCCTGCCCTTCGACACCCGGCTCGGCGACGGCACCGCCCTCACCGACGCCGAGGTCGACGCCGTCAACGACGCCTACCGGGCCGTCACCGTCCGCGAGACCTGGCAGGCGGGCGACCTGATGCTCGTCGACAACATCCTCTGCGCGCACGGACGCGAGTCGTACACCGGCGCGCGCAAGATCCTCGTCGCCATGGGCGAGCCCGTCCCCCTGTCCGACTGCGCCCCGACCGTCGCCCCCTCCGCCCACCCGTACGGAATGTGAGCCCGCCGCCATGACCGCCACCCTCCCCGAGACCGCCGCCGCCCTCGACGCGACCGCCCCCTTCGCCGACGCCACCCCCTGCGCCTGCTCCGGCTGCGCCGCCGGCACCGGGCACGCCGACCTCCTCGCCCGGCTCGCCACCGCCCCCGGCGGGCGCACCGCGGTCGTCGCCGCCGACCGGGTCCTGACCTTCGACGAACTCCGCGCCGAGGCCGCCGCCGTCGCCGCCCGGCTCACCGCCCTCGGCATCGGCCCCGAGAGCGTCGTCGCCCTCTGCCTGCCGCGCGGCGCCGGCCTCGCCACGGCCCTCATCGGCACCCTCACCGCGGGCGCCGCCTACCTGCCCGTCGACCCCGCGCTGCCCGCCGAGCGCCGCGCCTACCTCCTCGCCGACTCCGGCGCCGACCTCGTCGTCGTCCAGGACGCGGACGCCTCCGCCGCGGCCCGCACCGGCACCCGTACCCTCACCCTGGCGGAGCTCACCGCCCGCGGAACCGCCCCCGGCGCCGTCCCGGTCGCCCCCTACCGGCCCGTCCCCGTCACCGCCGACACCCTCGCCTACGTCATCTACACCTCCGGCTCCACCGGCCGCCCCAAGGGCGTCGAGATCGGCCGCGGCGCCGCCTCGCTGCTGCTCGCGGAGCTGGAGGGCATCGGGGCCGCCACCGGAGAGGGCCGCCGGGTCGGCTGGAACGCCTCGCCGTCCTTCGACGCCTCCGTCCAGCAGTGGGTACGGCTCTGCCGCGGCGACACCCTCGTCATGATCGACGAGGAGACCCGCCGGGACCCCGCCCTCCTCGCCGCCTTCGTCGACGCCCACGGCCTCACCGACCTCGACATCACCCCCTCCCACGCCGACCCGCTGCTCGACCTGCTGACCACGGACGGCGGCCCCCGCCCGCTGACCCTGCTCATCGGCGGCGAGGCCATCGGCCCCGCCCTGTGGGACCGGTTCGCCGCCGCCCACACCTCCGGTCTGCTGCGCGCCCTCAACGTGTACGGACCCACCGAGTGCACCGTCGACGCCACCGCCGGCTGGATCGACCGCCCCGGACAGCCGCACATCGGCACCGTCCTGCCCGGCCTGTCGATGCGCCTCCTCGACGACCGGCTCGCCCCGGTCGCCCCCGGCGAGACCGGCGAGCTGTACCTCGCAGGCCCCCGCGTCGCCCGCGGCTACCGCAACCGGCCCGCCCTGACCGCCGAGCGGTTCGTCGCCGACCCCGCGTCCGACGCCGCCACCGGAACCCGCGCCTACCGCACCGGCGACCGGTGCCGCCTCCTCCCCGACGGCCGCCTCGCCTACCTCGGCCGCGCCGACGGCCAGGTCAAGCTCCGCGGCCACCGCATCGAACTCCCCGAGATCGAGGCCGCCCTCACCCGGCAGGACGGCGTCGCCGAGGCCGCCGTCGTCCTCGGCGAGGACGCCGCCGGAAGCCCCGCCCTGCTCGCCTACCACCGGGGCGGCGACGCCGGCGCCCTGCGCACCGCGCTCGCCGCGACCCTGCCCGCCTACATGCTGCCGTCCGCGTTCGTCGCCGTGGAGAGGTTCGCCACCACCCCCAGCGGCAAGCTCGACCGGGCCGCCCTGCCCACCCGCGCCGAGACGCCCGCGCCCGCCGGGGCCGCCCCCGCCGGCGGACCCGGTCTCACCGGCCCCGCCGAGGAACTCATCGCCCGCGTCTGGGCCCAGGTCCTCGGCGCCGCCTCCATCGGCCCCGACGACAACTTCTTCAAGCTCGGCGGCCACTCCCTCCTCGCCATCAAGCTCGTCTCCCGCGTCCGCGCCGAACTCTCCGTCGCCCTGCCGGTCAAGGCCGTCTACGCCCACCCCCGCCTCCGCGACCTGGCGGTCCACATCGAGGAGCTGACGGCCGCGCGGGACGCCTGACCGCCGGTCGCACCGCCGAGGCCACCGCCTCAGGCCCACCCGCCCGCCCCCGCCCCTCAAGAGAGGCAGCAACCGTGATCCCCCTGTCCTACGCCCAGCGCCGTCTGTGGTTCATGAACCGGCTGGAGGGCTCGTCCCCCGCCTACAACGCGCCCGTGGTGCTGCGCCTCGCCACCCGGCCGGACCCGGCCGTCCTGGAGGCGGCCGTGGGGGACGTGGTGGCGCGGCACGAGGTGCTCCGCACGGTCTACCCGGCCGTGGACGGGGAGCCGCACCAGCGGATCCTCGACGGCGTCCGGATCCCGGTCGAGACCATGCGGTGCGCGGCCGGCGAGGCGGCCGGGCAGGCCACGGAGTTCGCCCGCGCCCCGATCGACGTCACCCGCGAACTCCCGCTGCGCGTCGGCCTCTTCGAGACCGACGGCGAGGAGTCGGCGACCCTGGTGCTGGCCGTCCACCACATCGCCACCGACGGCTGGTCCGTCGGCTGCCTCCTCGCCGACCTCGACACCGCCTGCACCGCCCGCGCCGGGGGCCGCGCGCCGGAGTGGGAGCCGCTGCCCGTCCAGTACGCCGACTACACCCTCTGGCAGCGGGACATGCTCGGCGACCCCGACGACCCCGACAGCACCGCCCACGAACAGCTCGCCCACTGGCGCGCAGCCCTCGCCGGCGCCCCCGCCGAGACCCGGCTCCCCGCCGACCGGCCCCGCCCCACCGAGCCGACCCGCGCGGGCGCCTTCGCCACCGCCGCACTCGACGCCGCCACCCACCGGGCGCTCACCGGGATCGCCAGGGACTCCGGCGCCACCTTCTTCATGGTCGTCCGCGCCGCCCTCGCGCTCGCCCTGCGCGCCGCCGGTGCCGGCCCCGACCAGGTCGTCGGCACCCCGGTCGCCGGCCGGCCCGACGAAGCGCTCGACGGCCTCGTCGGGTTCTTCGTCAACACGCTCGCCCTGCGCACCGACCTCTCCGGCGACCCCACCCTCGCCGAGGTCGTCCGGCGGGTCCGGGACGCCGACCTCGCCGCCTTCGCCCACGACGACCTGCCCTTCGACCTCCTGGTCGAAAACCTCAACCCCGAGCGCTCCCTCGGCCGCCACCCCGTCTTCCAGGTGATGGTCGCGGCACACGCCGGGCAGGCGCGGGAACTGCGCGTCGGCGGCGTCCCCGCCGTCCTCGACGAGGCCGACCTCGCCACCGCCAAGTTCGACCTCTCCTTCCACTGCCAGGAGCGCACCGGCGCCGACGGCGAGCCCGCCGGGCTCCTCCTCGGCCTCCAGTACGCCACCGACCTGTACGACGCCGGCACCGCCGACCTCCTCCTCGGCCTCCTCCGCCACGCCCTCGCGACACTCGCCGCACAGCCCGGGGACACACCCCTGAGCACCGTCGCCTGGACCACCGAGGCCCAGCGGCGGGAGCTCGACCGACGCCACGCGGCGCTCGACGCCGCGCGCGAGACCGCCACCGGCGCCGAGGACGCACCGGGCCGCCGGGAGACCGCGTCCGCCGACCCCCGCGAGGAGATCCTCCGCGGGCTCTACGCCGAACTCCTCGACCGCGACGCCGTCCTGCCCGACGACAACTTCTTCAAGCTCGGCGGCCACTCCCTCCTCGCCGGCAAGCTCGCCAACCGGGTGCGGGGCACCCTCGGCCTCCCGGCCACCATCCGCGACGTCTTCCTCGCCCCCACCCCCGAGGCGCTGCTGCGCCGCCTCGACGAGCACGGCGACGGCCCCGCCCGCCCCGCCCTCCGCCCGGTCCCCGCCGCCCTGCGCCCCGCCCGGCTGCCGCTCTCCGCCGCCCAGCGCCGCCTCTGGTTCGTCGGCCGCCTCGACGGCCCCGGCGCCACCTACAACATCCCCGTCGTCACCCGCCTGCACCGCCCGCTCGACCCGGCCGCCCTCTCCGCCGCGCTCGCCGACACCGCCGCCCGGCACGAAGTGCTCCGCACCGTCTACCGGTACGCCGACGGAGAGCCGTACCAGCTGGTCCTCGACGACCGGGCCCCCGTCCTCGACGAGATCCGCGCCGAAGGACCCGAGGCGGTCCGCGCCGCCGTCGACGCCGCCGCGGGCCACGTCTTCGACCTCGCCGCCGAGATCCCCTTCCGGGCCACGCTCGTCACCGACGCCGACGAGCGGCAGACCCTCGTCCTCCTCGTCCACCACATCGCCGGCGACGGCTGGTCCACCTCCTGCCTCCTCGCCGATCTCGACGCCGCCTACCGCGCCCGCGCCGCCGGTCGCGCGCCCGCTCGGCCGCCGCTCCCCGTCCAGTACGCCGACTACACCCTCTGGCAGCACCACCTGCTCGACGGCACACCCGGCACCGACGACGAACCCGGCACCCCCGGCGTCGCCGCCGAACAACTCGCCCACTGGAGCACCGCCCTCGCCGGGATGCCGCCGCTCCTCGCCCTCCCCACCGACCGCCCCCGCCCGCTGGAGGCCGACGGCCGGGGCGCCCTCACCGGCTTCGAGGTGGGCGCCGCCACCCACCAGGCGCTGCTGCGCACCGCCCGCGCCCACGGCGCCACCCTCTTCATGGTCGTCCAGGCCGCCCTCGCCGCCCTGCTCACCCGGCACGGCGCCGGCACCGACATCGCCCTCGGCACCACCGTCGCCGGCCGCGCCGACCACGCCCTCCACCCGCTCGTCGGCTTCTTCGTCAACACCCTCGTCCTGCGCACCGACACGTCCGGCGACCCCGCCTTCACCGACCTCGTCCACCGGGTCCGCGAGTCCGGCCTGGCCGCCTACAGCCACCAGGACCTGCCCTTCGACCGGCTGGTCGAGCACCTCAGCCCGCAGCGCTCCGCCGCCCACGCCCCGCTCGTCCAGGTCATGCTCCAGGTCCACGCCGCCGACACCGCCGGCCGCGTCCCGTCCGTCCTCGACGGCGACCCCGTCGCCTTCACCGGTACGGGAGCCAAGAGCGACCTGACCTTCGCCCTCACCGAACTCGCCGGCCCCGACGGCGCCCCCGGGGGACTGCGCGGCGTCCTGGAGTACGCCACCGCCCTGTACGACGCCGACACCGCCCGCCTGCTCGCGGGGCGCCTCGCCGAGACCCTCGACGCCTTCGCCGCCGACCCCGCGGCCCCGCTCTCCGCCCCCCGCTACGGGACCGGCGCACCGTCACCGTCGGCGCACGGCACCGTCCTCGACGAGCGCGGACGGCCCGCACCCGTCCGCGTCCCCGGCGAGGTGCACGCCCCGGCACCCGGCGGCGGACTGCGCGCCACCGGCCTCAGGGCGTACGCCGCCGCCGACGGCACCCTGCGGCCCGTCGCCGTCCTCACCGCCGGCGGCTACGCCGTCGAACCGGGGCGCGTCGAGGAGGCCCTGCTCTCCCACCCGGCCGTCACCGGCGTCTCCGTCACCGTCCACGACGACCGGCTGCACGCCACCGTCGCCCGCGCGCCCGGCGCCGCCGTCACCGAGGAGGAGCTGCGGGCCTGGGCCGAGCGGCGGCTCCCCGAGTACCTGGCCCCCGCCCGCGTCGCGATCGGCGGCGGGGGAGAGCGGTCCGGCGCGACCACGGCCGGGCCGGAGGACGAGGCCCCGGCCCGTGCCCGGGAGGAGCGGCTGCTCGCCCTCTTCCGGGAGGTCCTCGGCGGCCGGGACGTGGGCCGCACGGACAACTTCTTCAAGACCGGCGGGCATTCGCTGCTCGCGGTGCGGCTCCTCAACCGGATCCGGGCCGAGTTCGGCCAGGACCTCACCCTGCGGGACGTCTTCCGCAACCCGACCGCCGCGACCCTCGCAAGGCTGCTCGACGACCCGGCGCCCGGCACCCGCAAGGCCCCGGACGGCACCAGGGCCGGCGGCGCCCCCCGGACCCCGGGTGAGTCCCGCGCCCACGGCCCCGCCGGGCCGCCCCGTCCCCCGGTCCCGGCCCCCGCGCTCAAGCGGCGCACCCGGGCGGGCACCCGCACCGGCCGCTGAGGCCGGCGCCCGCCCCGGGCGTGCTCCGAGACCGGCAGGGCTCGGTACGGGGCAGGTCGCCGTGCCCGTGGACGACCCGAGACGGGGGCGGGTACGGGGCCGGGCTCCGTACGGGGCGGATCGCCGCGCCGTGCCCGTCCCGCGCCCCCGACCCGCCCCCCGCCCCCCTCCGCACGCCTTCTCCCACCGGCAGCTCCGGGCGGCGCATCTGCCGCCCGGAGCTGCCGCGTCTTCTGCCCCGGGCGGGCGGGGGCCGCCCCTAGCGTGGTGGTCACGGAGGCGAGAGGAACCGTTCGCCCCGGTCTCCCGCCCCTTACCGGAGGAACTCAGCATGCCCCGCAGCAGAACGGACGACCTGCTCGACGGCGGACCCTCTCCCGCCGCCGCGCCACCGGTGCTCGACCTCATCGCCGCCCAGGAGCGCACCCGCCCCGATGCCGTGGCCCTGGTCCACGCCGACGCGCGCCTGACCTACGCCGGACTCGGCGCCGCCGTCCGCGCCCGGGCCGCCGAACTCGCCGCCCGGGGCGCCGGACCCGGCCGTCTCGTGGCGCTCCACCGGCCGCGCGGCATCGACGCGATCGTCGGCCTCCTCGCCGTCCTCACCACCGGCGCCGCCTACCTGCCGCTCGACGTGCATGCCCCCGACGCCCGCAACGCCGCCATCCTCCGGGACGCCTGCGGCGACGCCGCCCCCGAGCCCGCCGAGGTCGCCCGCCACGGCGAGCTCGTCCTCGACGGCCCCGGCGCGGGAGAGGGCGCCGCGTACGTCATCTACACCTCCGGCTCCACCGGCGTTCCCAACGGCGTCGTCGTCGCCCACGACTCCCTCGCCCACTTCATCGCCGGCGCCACCCCCGCGTACGGCATCGACGCCGACTCCCGCGTCCTGCAGTTCAGCCCGCTGCACTTCGACGCCAGCATCCAGGAGGTCTTCACCGTCCTGGGCACCGGCGGCACCCTCGTGCTCCGCACCGACGACATGCTCGACGTCGGCGAACTCCTCGCCGGCTGCGAGCGGGCCGGCATCACCCTCCTCGACCTGCCCGCCGCCTACTGGCACGAGCTGGTCCACGTCCTCACCACCGGCGCGGTCCGGCTCCCCGCGGCGCTGCGCACCGTCATCATCTACGGCGAGGCCGCCCTGCCCGAGCGGATCGCCCAGTGGCGCGGCCTCGTCGGCGACCGCGTCCGGCTGCTCAACGCCTACGGGCCCACCGAGACCACCGTCGTGGCCACCGTCGCGGACCTCACCCGGCACGACGCGGGACCCGTCCCCATCGGCCGCCCCCTCCCCGGCGTCCGCGCCGTCGTCGTCGAAGGGGAGCTCTGGCTCCTCGGCGGCGGACTGACCCGCGGCTACCTCCACCGGCCCGAGCTGAACGCACGCCGCTTCACCGAGCTCGACGGCGAACGCGCCTACCGCACCGGCGACCTGGTCACCGTCGGCGACGACCGCCAGATCCTCTACCACGGACGTCTCGACGACGAGGTCAAGATCGGAGGCCAGCGCATCGACCCCGCCGCCGTCGACTCCGTCCTCGCCGGACATCCCGCCGTCCGCGAGGCCGCCGTCGTCGCCCAGCAGGACGCCGACGGGGTCAAGCGCCTCGTCGCCTTCGTCGTCACCGACGGCGGCACCGGCGCCGAGGAGCTGCGCGACCGGGTGCGCGAGCGGATGCCCGCCGCGGCCGTGCCCGCCGTCTCGATCGTCGTCGCCCTGCCGCGCACCAGCTCAGGCAAGATCAACCGCAAGGTGCTCCGCACCACCGACCCCCGGCTCCCCGTCGTCCACGAGGACCCGCTCCCCGCCGACGAGCGGGTGCCGCTCTCCCACGCCCAGCGCCGCCTCTGGCTCGTCAACCAGCTCGACGGCCCCTCCGCCGCCTACAACATGCCGATCGTCCTCCATCTGGACACGGCCCCCGACCGCGCCGCGCTCGCCGCCGCCGTCACCGACCTCGCCGAACGCCACGAGGCGCTCCGCACCGTCCTCCTCGCCCCCGACGACGAGCCCTACCAGCACGTCCTCGCCGCGAGCGCGGTACGCCTCAGGACCGTCGACGCCCCGGCGGACGCCCTGCCCGGCCTCGTCGCCCGCTTCACCGCCGAGACCTTCGACCTCGCCCGCGAACTCCCGCTGCGCGTCGCCCTCCTCCTCCCCGAGGACGGCCCCGGCGCCACCCTCGCGGTCCTGCTCCACCACGTCGCCGGCGACGGCTGGTCGCTCACTCCGCTCATGACCGACCTCGCCACCGCCTACGCCGCCCGAGTCAGGGGCCGCGCGCCGGAGTGGGAGCCGCTGCCCGTCCAGTACGCCGACTACACCCTCTGGCAGCACGACGTGCTCGGCGCCCCCGACGACCCCGGCTCCGTCACCGGCCAGGGCCTCGCCCACTGGCGGGACGCCCTCGGCGCCCTGCCCGCCGTCACCCCGCTGCCCCTCGACCGGCCCCGGCCCGCCCTCCGCGACCACGCCGGCGGCCTCGTCGCCACCCGCCTCGAACCCGCCGTCCACGCCCGGCTCGTCCGCCTCGCCGAGGACCACGACGCCAGCCTCCTCATGGTCCTCCAGGCCGCCCTCGGCCTCGCCCTGCGCGCCGCCGGCGCCGGCGAACGGCTCGCCCTCGGCACCCCCGTCGCAGGCCGCGACGACGAAGCCCTCGACGACCTCGTCGGCTTCTTCGTCAACACCCTCGTCCTGCCCACCGACACCACCGGCGCGCCCTCCTTCGCCGACCTCCTCGACCGCGTCCGCGACACCGACCTCGCCGCCTTCGCCCACCAGCGGCTCCCCTTCGACCTGCTCGTCGAACACCTCAACCCGCCCCGCACACCCGGCGTCCACCCCCTCTTCCAGGTCATGCTCACCCTCCGCGCCGCCGGACCCGACCCGGAGGCCTTCTCCTTCGGCGGCCTCACCGGCCGCTTCCCGGCCGAGGAGGGACCCGCCACCACCAAGTTCGACCTCACCGCCGCCTGCGTCGACCACCGCGACGCCGACGGCGCGCCCGCCGGACTCGCCCTGGCCCTCGAATACGCCCGGGACGTCCTCGACGAGGACGTCCCCCGGCTCCTCCTCGCCGCCCTCGAAACCGCGCTGCGCACCGCCGCCGACGACCCGGCCGCCCCCGTCACGGACGAGCGCCTCGTCCCCGCCGCCGACCGGCGCGCCCTCGACGCCCGTCGCGACCGCGCCGCCGCCGCGCCCGACACCCCGCCGGGCGCGGACGCACCCGAGGACGATCCCGCCGACCGGGAGCTCGTCGACGCCCTGCGCGCCCTCTTCGCCGAAATCCTCGGCCTCGACGAGGTCGGCCCCCACGAGGGCTTCTTCACCATCGGCGGCCACTCCATGAGCGGCGTCCGCCTCGCCAACCGGATCCGCGCCCGGCTCGGCGCCGACGTCCAGGTCCGCGACCTCCTCCTCGCCCCCACGCCCGCCGCCCTCGCCCGGCGCATCGGCGCCGCCGGCGACGAGCCCGACGCCGCGCCGCGACTCCGGCCCGTCGCCCGCGCCGACCGCCCCGAGCGCCTTCCGCTCTCGTACGCGCAGCGCCGCCTCTGGTTCATCGACACCCTCGAAGGCCCCAGCGCCTCCTACAACATCCCGCTCGTCCTGCGTCCTGCCGCCCCCCTCGACCCGGCCGCCCTCGCCGCCGCGCTCGCCGACCTGTCCGACCGGCACGAGGTGCTGCGCACCCGCTACCGCGCCGTCGACGGCGAGCCCCACCAGGACGTCCTCACCGGCGTCCGCCCCACCCTCGACGTACGGACCGTCCCCGCGGCCCGGCTCGCCGACGCCGCCGCCGAAGCCGCGGGCCACGTCTTCGACCTCGCCGAGGAGACCCCGCTCCGGGCCGCCCTCCTCACCCCCGACGACGGCACCGGGCAGGTCCTCGTCCTCCTCCTCCACCACATCGCCGCCGACGGCTGGTCCACCGGCCCCCTCCTCGCCGACCTCGCCACCGCCTACACCGCCCGCACCGAGGGCCGCACCCCCGGCTGGGACCCGCTGCCCGTCCAGTACGCCGACTACACCCTCTGGCAGCGCGACCTCCTCGAAGGCCCCCGCGCCGAAGCCCACCGCGCCTTCTGGCACGACACCCTCGCAGGCGCCCCGGCCGTCCTCGACCTGCCCGTCGCCCGCCCCCGGCCCGCCGAGGCCGGCCACCGGGGCGCGCACGCCCCGATCAGCGTCGACGCCGCCACCCACGAGGCCCTGGAGGCCCTCGCCCGCCGGGGCGGAGCGACCCTCTTCATGGTCCTCCAGGCCGCGCTGGCCGCCGTCCTCACCCGGCACGGCGCCGGCACCGATCTGCCGCTCGCCACCATGACCGCCGGCCGCGACGACGACCACCTCGGCGGACTCGTCGGCTTCTTCGTCAACACCCTCGTCCTGCGCACCGACACCACGGGCGACCCCGCCTTCACCGAGCTCCTCGACCGCGTCCGGCGCACCGACCTCGCCGCCTACGCCCACCAGGAGCTCCCCTTCGACCGGGTCGTCGAACACCTCAACCCGGTGCGCACCACCGCCCACCACCCGCTCGCCCAGATCGTCGTCCAGCTCCACCACGACTACACCCGGGGCGTCCCCGGCGCCGCCGCCGCGCACGGTCTCTTCCGCGAGGACGGGCCCGCCCTCCTCACCACCGTCACCACCAAGTTCGACCTCACCTTCGCCCTCGCCGAGCGGCGCGGACCCGACGGCCGGCCCGCGGGCCTCGCCGGCGGACTCGAATACGCCACCGACCTCTTCGACGCCCCCACCGCCGCCCTCCTCGCCACCCACCTCGAACGCACCCTGCGCGCCGTCGCCACGGATCCCGCCGTGCGCGTCGGCGACCTGCCCCTCCTCACCGACGCCGACCGCTTCCGGCTCACCGGCGACCACAACGACACCGCCACGGTCCCGGCCGAACGGGGCACCGTGCACGACGTCATCGCCCGCCGAGCCGCCCGCGCCCCCGAGGCCCCCGCCCTCGTCGCCGACGACGAGACCCTCACCTACGGGCAGCTCGACGCCCGCGCCGACGTCCTCGCCGCACGGCTCCGCGCCGCCGGCGTCCGCCGGGGCGACACCGTCGGCGTCCTCCTCGACCGCGGCGTCCCGCTCGTCGCCACCGCGCTCGCCGTCCTCAAGAGCGGCGCCGCCTACCTGCCGCTCGACCCCAGGCTCCCCGAGGCCCGCGTCCGCCTCATGCTCGAGGACTCCGGCACCCGGCTCGTCGCCACCGACCGGCACCACACCGCCCCGGAGGGCGTGCCCGTGCTGCGCGTCGACACGGACGAGACCGGGCCCCTCGCCCCGGTCACCGTCGAGGACGCCTCCGAGGACGACCTCGCCTACGTCATGTTCACCTCCGGCTCCACCGGACGCCCCAAGGGCGTCGGCGTCACCCACCGCAACCTCGTCGAACTCGCCGCCGACCGCGACGTCTCCCTCGGCCCCGGCCGCCGGATGCTCGTCCACTCCGCGACCGGCTTCGACGCCTCCGCCTTCGAACTGTGGGTTCCGCTCCTGTCGGGCGGCAGCCTCGTCCTCATGCGCGGCGACGGCACCGACCTCGCCGAGACCGAGCGGACCGTCCGCGCGCACGGCGTGACCACGGCCTACTTCACCGTCGGCCTCTTCCACGTCATGGCCGACGAGGGGCTCGACACCCTCCGCCTGCTGCGCGAGGTGTGGACCGGCGGCGACGTCGCCTCGCCCGCCGCCGTCCAGCGGGTCCTCACCCACTGCCCCGACACCGTCCTCGTGCACTCCTACGGCCCCACCGAGACCACCTTCGCCTCGCACAACCAGTGGTTCACCACGGGGCAGCGCACCCTGACCGGCACCGGCCTCCACCTCGGCCGGCCCATGGACAACACCCGCAGCCACGTCCTCGACCACGCCCTGCGACCCGTCCCGCCCGGCGTCCCCGGCGAGCTGTACATCGCCGGCGGCCACGTCGCCCGCGGCTACACCGGCCGCCCCGGCCTCACCGCCGAACGCTTCGTGCCCGACCCCTTCGAGACCGACGGCAGCCGCATGTACCGCACCGGCGACCGCGTCCTGTGGACCCCGGACGGCGAACTGCGCTTCCTCGGCCGGGCCGACGGGCAGGTCAAGCTCCGCGGCGTCCGCATCGAACCCGGCGAGGTCGAGCGGGTTCTCGCCGCCCACCCCGCCGTCGGCCAGGCCCTCGCCGTCGTCCGCGAGGACCGCCCCGGCGACAAGCGCCTCGTCGCCTACGCCGTCCCGCGCGCCGGCGACGCCGTCACCGGGACCGAACTCCTCGCCGAAGCCCGCCGGGTCCTGCCCGAGCACCTCGTCCCCGGCGCCGTCGTCGTCCTCGACGCCCTGCCGCTCACCGTCAACGGCAAGCCCGACCGGGCCGTGCTCCCCGCCCCCGACCGCCCCGCCGCGACCCCGGGCGGACGGGCGCCCCGCAACGCCCGCGAGGAGGTCCTCTGCGCGCTCTTCGCGGAGATCCTCGACGTGCCCCGCGTCACCGTCGACGACAACTTCTTCGCCCTCGGCGGGCATTCGCTCCTCGGCGTCCGCCTCGTCAACAGGATGCGCGGCGTCCTCGGCGTCGAGCGCACCGTCCGCGACCTCTTCCGCGCGCCCACCCCCGCCGGCCTCCTCGGCGAGGACGACGGCCCGGACGCCGGCGCGACGGCCTCCGCCCTCGGCGTGCTCCTGCCCCTCAGCCCCGCCGGGTCCCGCCGCCCCCTCTTCTGCGTCCATCCCGGGACCGGCGTCGGCTGGGCCTACGCCGGCCTCGCCCGCCACCTCGGCCCCGAGCAGCCGCTGTACGCCCTCCAGGCCCGCGCGCTCAGCGACCCCGGCCACCGGCCCGGCAGCGTCGAGGAGATGGCCGACGCCTACCTGGAGCAGATCCGCCGGATCCAGCCCTGGGGCCCCTACCGGCTCCTCGGCTGGTCCTTCGGCGGCCTCGTCGCCCACACGATGGCCGTCCGGCTGCGGGAGGCAGGCGAGAGCGTCGAACTGCTCGCCCTCATGGACGTCCACCAGACCGGCCCGGGCAGCGTGTCCGTACTGCCGCCCGAGGAGACCGCGGCCCGCCCCGCCGTCGACCCGGCCGAGGCGATGGACCGGATCCGCCGCGAGGACCCCGTCCTCGCCGGGTTCTCCACCGCCGAGCTCCGCGCCGTGCTCCGCGCCTCCGAGACCCACGCCGAGCTGATGGCCCGGCACGTCCCCGGCCGCGCCGACACCGACCTCCTGTTCTTCACCGCCCGCAGGCCGGGGGAGCCCGAAGGCGCCCTCGCCGCCACCTGGATTCCCTTCACCGAAGGAATCGTGGAGAACCACACGCTCGAACACGGCCATCTCCACCTGGCCGAACCGGAACCACTCGCACGCATCGGAAACATCGTCGCGGAGAAGCTCTCCGCTCTGCAGAAGAAAGAATCGAGGACCCAGTCATGAGCGATTCCGTCAACCCCTTCGACAACGCCGAGAACCCCTTCCGCGTCGTCGTCAACGACGAGGGGCAGCACTCCCTGTGGCCGGCCTTCGCCGCCGTCCCGGCCGGCTGGACCAGCGTCTGGGGCCCCGGTGACCGGGGAGAAGCCCTGGAGTACATCACCACCAACTGGACCGACATCCGCCCCCGGAGCCTCGTCGCCCAGTACGCCTGACCCTTCTCGCGGCCTTCTCGCGAAAGGCGCCGCGCCCCGCATTCCCAGCGGGGCGCGGCGCCTTTTCCATGCCCTTCCCGGAAATCCCCTGAAAAGCGAAAGTGCCGGTCGTTGCTGCCGCTTCTCCTTCCCCTTCCGGAACCCTCCGGAAATTATTCTTCAGGCATGAAGATTCTCTTGAGCGGGACCGCCTCGGACTCCCATACGTGGAATCTGGTGTACCTCCGGCTCTTCCTGGAGGAGCTCGGGTGCGAGGTCGTCGGGCTCGGCCCCTGCGTGGACGCCGAACTCCTCGCGGACGCCTGCCGGCGGCACGCGCCGGACGTGGTGGTGCTCAGCAGCGTCAACGGCCACGGCTACCGCGACGGCCTCGCCGCCGTCCGCCGGCTGCGCGCCGAACCCGCCCTGGCCGCCCTGCCGGTCGTCCTCGGCGGCAAGCTCGGCGTCGCCGGCCACCGCCAGGACGACGATGTCGCCCAGCTCCTCGGCGCCGGCTGCGACGCGGTCCTCGGCGACGACCTCGCAGCCCTGCGCGGCTTCCTCGCCGCCAGAGCCCGTACGGAGGTCCCGGCGTGACCGCGCACCCCGCCGGCCCGGCCCCCTCCTTCGGAGCCTTCGTCACGGCCTCGGCCGCCGCCGGCCGGCTCGTCGTCCAGCCCCGCATGGGCTTCGGCGACCCCCGTGCGATGCGCGACGGCCTCGCCCGCACCCGAGCCGCCACCTCGCACACCGCCGGCACCCTGACCGTGGACAGCTACACCCGCGTCGGCGACCTGGCCGGCGCCCGTGCCGCCGTCGCCGACGGCACCCGCCTCAACGGCTACCCGATCGCCGCCCACGCGCCGGTCACCACCCGCGCCGTCCTCGACGGACTGCACGGCGCCGGCTTCCCCGTCCAGGTCCGGCACGGCTCCGCCCGTCCCGAGCCCATCGTCCGCGCCCTGCTGGCGGCCGGGCTCGACGCCACCGAGGGCGGTCCGGTCTCCTACTGCCTGCCCTACGGCCGCACCCCGCTGCGCGACTCGGTCACCGCCTGGGTCCGCGCCTGCGCCCTGCTCGCCGAGGGCGCCCGGCCCGGCTCCACTCCGCACCTGGAGAGCTTCGGCGGCTGCCTCCTCGGCCAGCTCTGCCCGCCCGGCCTGCTCGTCGCCACCAGCCTCCTGGAGTGCCTCTTCTTCGTCCGGTACGGGCTCCGCAGCGTCTCCCTCAGCTACGCCCAGCAGACCCACCCCGGCCAGGACGAGGAGGCCCTGCGTGCCCTGGGCCGGCTCGCCGCCGAGTTCCTCCCCGCCGACGTCGAACGCCACGTCGTCCTCTACACGTACATGGGCGTCTACCCGCACACCGAGCGGGGCGCGCTGCGCCTGCTGGAGGACTCCGCGCGGCTCGCGGTCCGCGCCGGGGCCGGACGGCTCATCGTCAAGACCGCCGCCGAGGCCCACCGCATCCCGACCGTCGACGAGAACGTCCGTGCCCTGGAGACCGCCGCCGCGGCCGCCGCCCTCGAAGAGGCCCCCTGCCCCGACGGCGGCGCCGACAGCGAGGTCTACCTGGAGGCCCGCGCCCTCGTGGAGGCCGTCCTCGACCTCCACCCCGATCTCGCCCGGGCACTGCCCGACGCCTTCGCCCGCGGCCTCCTCGACGTCCCCTTCTGCCTGCACCCCGACAACCCCGGCCGCTCCCTCGGCTTCATCGACCCGACCGGCCGCCTCCGCTGGGCCCGCACCGGAGCCATGCCGCTGAGCCCCGACGCCGCCGCCGACACCGCCCCGCTGACCGCCGACGGCCTGCTCACCGCCCTGCGGCACGTGGCCGGCCGCTACGACGGACGGCGCGACCCCGCCCCCGGGGGCGGTCACGACCACTCCTCCGCCACCCCGCTCACCGTCTGACACACCACCAGGCCGTCCCGCCCGCCCCCCCCGCACCCACCCCAGGCCACCCGGCCGCGAAGAGCACGACCATGGTCGCCCCGGCCGCACCGCGCACCCACGGGCCGCCCGGCCACACCGCACGCACCCCGTCCACACGGCACACGCCCCGGACCGCCCGGCCGCGAAGCACGCGTCCGGACCCCTTCCCGGCCGCCGCACACGCCACCCGCCCGCACGAAACAGGAGCCCCGACATGGACCTGACCGCCGCCACCGCCGACGAGACCGCGCCGGGCACCCCGCCGCCGCTCGGCGAGCACCTGCGCTCGCCCCGGCTGCGCACCGCCATGCTCGTCCAGCAGGAGGCCCTCCAGGCCGCCCGCGACTACCTGCGCGGCGAGGGCTTCACCGAACTCCTCCCGCCGCTCGTCGGTCCCGTCACCGACCCGGGCGGGCGCGGCGCCAAGGCCCTCGACGTCGACTACTACGGCCACCCCTACAAGCTCATGACCAGCGCCATCCTCTACAAGCAGGCGTCCCTGCGGGGCTTCCCCCGGCTCTTCTACATCGCCCCCAACGTCCGGGTGGAGCCCGAGGAGACCGCCACCACCGGCCGCCACCTCGTCGAGTTCCACCAGATCGACGTCGAGATCGCCGACGCGAGCCGCGAGGACGCCCAGGAGATCGCCGCCGGCCTCCTCACCCACGTCACCGAGCACGTCTGGACCGCCGTCCCCGAGCTGCTCACCGGACTCGGCCGCGAGGAGGCCGACTTCGCCGACGTCCGCGCCGGCAAGTACGACGTCCGCACCCACGAGGAGGCCGTCGCCCGGCTGCTCTCCCTCGGCCACCCGCAGAACCCCGACGGCGAGATCGACTGGACCGGCGAGCGGATCCTCTCCCTGGAGAGCGACCGGCCGTTCTTCGTCGACGACTACCCCAAGGGATCCCGCGGCTTCTACGACCGCGAGGACCCCGAACGCCCCGGCGTGCTGCGCAACTTCGACCTCATCGCCCCGCACGGCTACGGCGAGCTGGTATCCGGCAGCGAGCGCGAGGCCGACTACGCCACCCTCGTCACCCGGATGCGGGAGAGCGGCGAGAACCCCGCCAAGTACGCCTGGTACCTGAAGGAGGCCCGCGAGGGCATCCCGTCCAGCGCCGGCTTCGGCATGGGCCTCCAGCGGCTCGTCCGCTTCCTCACCGGCCTGGACGCCCTCTGGCAGGTCAGCGCCTACCCGAAGCTCCCCGGGGTGGTGGCCCCGTGACCACGCACCCGACCGCACCCGCCGCTCCGGCGCGGCCCACCGCCCCCGCCCTCACCGCTCCAGGCTTCCCCGAGGAACAGGTACGCGCCCGCGCCCGGCTCGGCACCGCCGCCGTCTTCCCCGACCCCGCTGCGTACGGCAGCCGTCTCTTCGGCCCGACGGCCGCGGCCGCCGGCGACGTGCTCGACCGGATGCGGATCGTGCCGCCGGTCTTCATGCCCGAGCGGCTGGAGAAGCTCATCGACCTCGCGCGGGAGCCGGAGTTCGACGACGTCGACCTCACCACCCGCGTCGGCGGTTTCACCGCCCGCCTGCCGCTCTACCTCTCCGCCTTCGGCTCCACCCGGGCCGGCAGCGGCGACCTCGCGGTCCACGCGAGCCGCCAGGCCGCACGTCTCGGCATCCCCGTGGTCATCGGGGAGAACATGGTCCCGGTGCACGGCTACCGGCGCGGTGGCGCGGGCGGAGGCGACGCCACCCGCTCCGCCCTCCTCGCCCGCGTCGAGGCGTACCTGGAGGCCGCCCCGGACGGCGTGGGCGGCATCGTCGTCCAGCAGTCCACCGAGGACGCCGACTCCGAGGTGTGGAACCTCCTCTACAGCGACCCCGCCTTCCGCCCCCTCCTGGAGACGGGCCGCCTCGCCTTCGAGCTGAAGACCGGCCAGGGCGCCAAGCCGGGCCTCGGCGGCATGACCGTCGTCGACCGGGCCGAGGCCGAGCAGCTCGCCCGCCGCTTCACCGTCCGCGAGGTCTTCGGACCGGACGCGCCGCGCAGCCTGCGCTGCGCCACCCCGGGCACGTTCACCGAGGAGATCCTCCGCCAGCAGCTCCGCTTCATGCGCAACAACTTCCCCAAGGCCCGCACCTGGGTGAAGTTCCACCCCGGCCGCGACATCGGCCACGCCGCCCGCACCGCCTGGGCGGCCGGCGCCGACGCCGTCACCGTCGACGGCGCGGAAGGCGGCACCGGCTGGGCGCCGGGCGTCTTCCTCGACCAGGTCGGCCTGCCGCTCGCGGAGGCCCTGCGCCGGATCGGCACCCCCACCGGCTGCCTGCTCGCCACCGGCGGCGTCTGGGAGGGCGGCCGCGCCGTCCGCGCGCTCGCGCTCGGCGCCGGCGCCGTCGGCCTCGGCCGCGCCGCCCTCGTCGCCGTCGACGAGGACCCCGAGCACGGCCTGGAGCGCCTGGCCGGCGCGCTCGCCCTCGAACTCCGCCTTCTCGTCAGCGCCCTCGGCAAGTACACCCCCGCCGCCCTCGCCCCCGACGACCTCTGGTCCCCGCCCCCGTTCCCCGACCCGTACGCCGATCCCGCGCCGGACCCTCACCGGGCTCCGACGCACCCCCAGGCCCCGGGCCCGGCTCCGGTCCACGCCCAGACCTCAGCACTGGCTTCGGCCCAGGCCCCTGCCCCCGTCCACGCCCCGCCGTCCGCATCCGCCGGCCCCTCCGCCCCCGGCCCCACTGCGGCCGACGGGCCGGGCCGTTCCGCGTGAACCGCCGCCGTCCGCGCGCCGCCGTCCGCGCCCGCTTCTCCGTACGGGAGGTCCCCGGCATCACCGTCACCGCCGCCGGGAGCCGTGCCCCCCTCCCGTATGGGCTCGACGGCACCGCCCGGCGCACCGCGCAGCGCGCCCTGACGGAGGCCGGCCGCGCCTACCTGGGCGGCCACGTCGAGCTCCACGCACCCCGGCGCACCCCGGCGCGCGTCCTGCGCGGGGCCGCCACCCGGGCGGTCGCGGCGGCCGTCGCCACCACCCTGCGCGCCGCCCCGGCCGGCCCCCGGGCCACCGACGCGCCCGCCCCCACTCCGGCCACCGACGTGCCCGCCCCCGCCCCGCCCTCCGGCGCCCGCCGGACCCCGGCCCGCCCCCGCTCCCGCCCGCCCACCGACCACCACCGCACAGGAAGCCGACCCCATGGCCCCGCCCACCACTGACCCGACCGCACCCGGCATCGACTGGCGCCGTCTCGGCAGCCTCGTCACCGGCCAAGCCGCCGTCCAGGCCGGCAGTTTCGCCCTCCTCATCGCCATGAGCTGGACCGCCGTGCAGCTCGGCGGCCGCGGCGCCGTCACCGCCGTCACGCTCGCCGCCACCCTGCCGCGCGCCCTCCTGCTCCTCTTCGGCGGCGCCCTCACCGATGTCCTGGGCCCCCGCGCCCTGCTGCTGCGCGCCACCGGCGTCCGGGTCCTCGTCCTCGCGGCCGGCGCGGTCGTCACGGCCACCACCCACACCCTGTGGCCGCTGGTCGTCATCGCCCTCGCCGACGGCATCCTCCTCGGACTCACCGGCCCGGCCGCCGGCGTCCTCCTGCCGTACCTGGCGTCCAAGGAGCACCTCGGCCGCGCCAACTCCCTCTTCTCGATGGTGCTGCGGCTCGCGCCGATCGCCGGCTCGCCGCTCGGCGCCTGGCTGGTGGTGGTCGGCGGCCTGCCGGTCGCCATGGGCGCGGCCGCGGCCGGCTGCGTCCTGTGGCTGGCCTGCGCCGCCCACGTCACCCGGGGCATGCCCCGGCCCGAGCCGGCCGCCCAGGGGCCCTCGCTGCTGCGCCGCTCCGGCGACGGCTTCCGGCTCCTCGCGGCCCACCCGCGCCTGCGGTGGATGTTCGTGGCCTGCTTCGCGATGGACCTGGCGTTCCTGTGGCCGGCCGAGGTGGCCCTGCCGCTGCGCGCCGCGGAGAACGGCTGGGGCGTGGGCGCGGTCGCCGTCGTCCTCGCCGCCTTCAGCACGGGGGCCCTCGCCTCCGCGGCCCTGGGCGCCGCCCTCGCGCACCGCGTCCCGGTGCCCGTGAAGCTCGTGCTGACAGGCGTCGGCCTGGCCGCCGGCACGGGCGCCATGGCGCTCGTCCCCTCGCCGGGCGTCCTCGCCGGGACCGCGGCCGCCGTCGGCCTGCTCTCGGGGCTCAACGGCCCTGCCCTGGTGACGGCCTATCAACAGGCCGTACCCGAAGGGAAGATGGGCGCGGCGATGTCGACCTTCGCGCTCTCCGGGATCGGGGCCGCACCCCTGTCCCTGGCCCTGTTCACCCCGGTCTCCCTGCACCTCGGGGTGACCGGCACCTGGCTGCTCTGCGCCGGTGTCGCCCTGGTGTCGCCGATCGCCGCCGCCGTCGCGCTGCGCGCCGCGCCCGAGAAGGCCCCGGGCCGGAGCACCCCCGACCGGATCCGTACCGCCCCGGAGTCCACCGTCACGTCCGTGTGAGGCAGACATGATCCCCCTGATCCCCGCGCCCCCGCCCGAGCTGTACGAGTCCGGGCCCGTCCTCCTCCGCCCGGCCGCCCTCCCGCCGCTGCCCGCGACACTGCCCCGGCCGCCGGGGGTCCGCCCGCTGCGGCCCCAGCTCTGGCTGGTCGCCACCGACGCGCACCGGGACACCGCCGCCCGGTACGCCTCCCTCGTGCTCGACGCGGCCGAGCTGGCCCGCGCCGAGGAGTTCCGGCGGCCCGGCGACCGCGCCACCTACCTGTGCGCCCACGTCGGCCTGCGCCGGCTGCTCGGTGCCCACCTCGGGGTCGCGCCCCGCAGCGTGACCATGGAACGGGCGCCGTGCCCCTGCTGCGGCGAGGCACACGGCCGGCCCGTCCTGCCGGACGGCCGGCTGCACTTCTCGCTCTCGCACTGCGAGGGCCTGAGCCTGATCGCCGTGGCCGCGGGTCCGGTGGGCGTGGACATCGAGCGGGTCCCACCGCCCCACCTGGTGACCGAGGCCGCCGAGGTGCTGCACCCGGCGGAGGCCGCCGAACTGGCCGCACTGGCCGAGGCGCGCGTTCCGGACGCGTTCGCCCGCGTGTGGACGCGGAAGGAGGCGTACCTGAAGGGGCTCGGCGTCGGACTCGGTGCCGATCCCGCGGCGGAGTACGTCGGGGCGGGCCCGGTCCCGGCCGCGCCTCCGGGCTGGTACCTCGCCGACGTGGCCGTCCCGGACGGCCACCACGCGGCGGTCGCCCTGCTCCGCTGATCCTGCCGTCCGCCGACGCCACGCCGGCGGACGGACCGGACCGGGCCGGGGGAGGCGGCCGGCAGGCGGGTTCCGCTCGGACCCGGCACCCCGTACCGAGGACAGGGCCTCGGCGATGCCGGCCCCGACCGGCACCCGCCTGCCGGCCCTTCGGCGCCGATGGCGTGCTGACGGCCCACGTCCAGGCCGGAACCCTCGTCGTCGTCCTGGGGCCGGCACGGCCGCTGTGGCGGCACCGGACCGGGCCGCCGCCCCGGGCGCCGACGCCGCGCCCCTTCGAACGCCGTCTCGCCCACCGTACGGAGGGAGCGCCCCTCCTCGCCTTCGGCGTCCCCGCCGCGGGCGTGGCGTTCCTCGCCTCAGGAACCGGCCCGGTCCGGGTGGCGGACGGCGAGGGAGGCGGTGACGCCGTGCAGCACCGCGGACGGCAGGACGGTGAAGGCGACGACGGCCCACAGCCGCTCCGCCTGCGCGTCGAAGCGGTCGCTGTGGCCGAGGGCGTAGGCGAGGTGGAACAGGGAGCCGATGCCGCGGATCCCGAACACGGCGGTGACCAGGCGTTCACGCGCGTCCGCGCGGCTGCCGAGCAGGCTCGCGAAGCCGGCGGCCGGCCGGATGAACAGGACGAGGAGCGCTCCGACCAGTGCGCCCTGCCAGGGGAGGGCGGGCAGGGCCCCGTCGTCGGCGGGACGATGACGCACAGCTCCGTGGTGTGTTCCACCCACAGGCGGGAGTGCGCCGGATCCACCGACGGCACGGGCAGGAGCTCGGGAAGCATCACGGCGTGAACGGCGCGGCCAAGGGCGTCGGAGCAGATTCCGCAACCTGGGCGGGTCGATCCGTGTGCGAGCGTCGACCCGTGCCGACGACCGGCCCGGTCGGCGTCGGTCCTCGGGAACCTGGTGGAAGCCGACCGGGCACGCGACTCGCCGTAAGGTAGGGAAACCGCCCTTGACCTGTAAAAACGCAGGCGGGGAGCCTATGTCCAGGAGTACCTCGGTGATACGAACGATATTCAAGTCCAAGATCTAGTATCTGGGTCTTCTTCCAGGTCAGAGGCTTGGTTGCCTTGCTCAGGTCAGCAAACGGTCAGCGTCGGGCGCGGGGGCGTCCCAGCTTGCTGACGGGTGGCCGTCATGATGGGTGACCTCGACAGGTATCTGGTTCCCACCGGGCCGCGGCCGGACCCACCGCGGCGACCCTCCGCGTGACCTGCTGCGTCACGATCGCCCGCGCCCATGATCGGGGCTGGTGCCGGGTCTGCGGGGCCGCCGGTTGCCGCGCCGCCTGGGAGTCGGCGCGGGTAGGCGATGTTGCGCTGAGCGCCCACCGGGTCGGATGTCCGAGTGAAGGGCGGGCGGTCGCCCGACCCGTACGTACGACAGGGGCCCCGTATCCGCCATGCCGCCGCCCCTCAGCAGCGATACTGGGTGCATGGACGCGACGATCACCGCCCCCCGCGCCGAGGTGCTGCGGGACCGCTACCGCAGCCGGCTGCCCGAGCGCTTGCAGGAGCTGGCGGGCCCGGTCGAGGGCGACGTCGACCTGCCGCTCCACATCGTCTGGTCCGGGCGGACGAGCTACAGCCTGGACCGCCCGAAGTCCCGCATGACGCTTTACCGGACCGTCCTCGCCGAAGGACAGAGTGAGGACCTGGTGGGCCTCCTGCACCACCGGCTGCTCACCGAGCAGTGGCCCGTGCTGCGGCGCCTGATCAGTCCCTACATCCGCGAAGTCTGGGAGGACGCCTTCCCCGAGCTGCTCCGCACCGCTTCGGCCGGCACGACCGCCGCGTGAAGCTCCCTCCGCTCCACGAGCGTCTCCTCGCCGACATCCTCGACCTCGGCTCCCTCTACCCCCTGGTCCTCACCGGCGGATACGCCGTGCAGGCCCACGGCCTGGTCGAACGCTTCAGCCGCGACCTCGACGTCGCCACCGAGAACCCCGCTCCGATGCGGGAGATCGTCGCCTCGCTCACAGCAGGTCTCGGCGCGCGCGGATGGCGGACCACGCACGTCCAGACCGATCCGCTCAGCGGCCGGTTCCTCGTCACCGATCCGGACACCGGCGAGGAGTGCGAGGTCGACGTCCTCAAGGAGGCGTTCTGGGCTCCACCCACACAGACCCCCTACGGCCCCGTTCTTTCCCTCGACGACGTGATCGGCACCAAGGTCAGGGCCCTCGCCGACCGCGGCACCGTCCGCGACCTCATCGACGTCCAGGCCGCCTCCCGTCACCGCTCCACCGCCGACCTCGAATCCCTGGGCCGCCGTCGCGCCCACGACGAGTTCAGCCTCGAAGACCTCCGGGACCGGCTGATCGGCGCGGACTGGTACGAGGACGAGGACTACACCGCGTACGGGCTCACCTCCCGGCAGATCGAAGAACTCAAGGCGTGGGCGCTGGAGTGGGCGGAGGACCTGAGCGCCCGGATCCACGACGAGAACGCCTGAGAGGCGGTCGTCGCGTCCATCTGCTCCACCGGCGGTGTAACGAGAGGATGCGGTGCAGCCGGCAAGTTCCAAACCGGAGCCGCCCTCGGTGAGAGGCTGCCCTGCACGGCGGAGTGGTCGACCGCCGGCCGGCTGATGACCGAAGAGGGACGTGTTCCGTATCCCGCCTCTTGCCTGCATGACGAAGGCGCTGACGGCCGATCACGAGGCTCTGGCGTTGGAGATCGTCATGATGACCGGGCACGGCCTGTGCGACGGCGAGGCGCGGCACCACGCAGGACGGCTACCTGCTGCGCGGCCCGGGCGGCTGCTTCACCGAAGGCATGGAACGGCGCAGGGCGAGGAAGCTCTTCGTGGACCTCCTGTCGGAGGAGGGCGTGGGGATGTACGGCTTCCGGCACTACTTCGCCTCCAACGCCCTCGGCAACGGCATACCCATCACCGATGTCGCGGAGTGGATGGGACACAAGTCCATCGAGGAGACGTACCGCACCTACCGGCACCTGATGCCGGGCAGCATCACCAAGGCCGCCCGGATCCTCGACGCCGGCCTCTGGGAAGCCGCCTGATCACACGGCGTCGGGGCAATGGAAGATTCTACGTCTGCTGGTGGTACAGGAGTTCCGAGGCGCTGGTCTGCGGGGATGGTGGCGCTGATGCTTCCGACGAGCGAGATGGTCCGGGAATGGTCCGGATCTCGGTGCTTGCTCAGGTGTCCCGTGAGGGAGCAGCAGGTGCTGGGGCCGATGTGGAGCGGGCCGTGTTGTGGTGGAACTTCGTCGGACGCACCGACGACGAGATCCGCAAGGCCCGCGAGGACTGGATGGCCACCGACCGCTTCGGCGAGGTGAAGGGGTACGACGGCGACCGGCTGGGCGCGCCCGAGGTCCCGGCGAGCCGGCTGAAGGCGCGAGGCCGAGTGCGCTGACCTGGGAATTTCCCTGTCGAGCCGATCGGGCATCGGAGATTGTCGGTTCCCTCTTCCGGATGTCGCCGCGACTGGGGGAGGGATCCTGGCGTATCTCTCCCGCGGTCGTGCAGTCGGCGGGTGTGTTTCCAGAGTGTGCTTGTGTGGGAGCAGGTCTGATCAGCCGGATGCTGACTTTTTGCTGACTTTCCTGACAGGCCGTCAGGAACCTGGCGGTACGGTGCTGGGCGTGGTGGCGGCCCGGTCATGGCGTCGCGGTCCGCGCCGCTCACGAGCTGGCGGGACGTCGTGACGCATGCGGATCGCGGAGGTGGGCGAGGGGAATGTGGTCGCCCGTCAGGGCGGGGCTGATCCCGAAGAGCTCTGGCCGGACCGCCTCTGGGCCGACTCTCCGTCACGGAACCGTTGGGAACGGCGGCCGGTGCGTGCGGACATCCCCGGGCTGGTCGCCTCTGCGGGGAGGGTGCGCTGTCGGCCACGCCGAAGAGCTGTCCCGTAAATGATCTTCATGTCGCCTCGGGCGCGCAGGGTCGCGGTGTGACCCTCTCCTCCGTCCGGCAAGGGCGAGGTCGCCGACGGTGGTCTTGGCGTCGGGTTCCTCCCGCGTCTTGCGGTCGTTGCGGTTCTCGGGCGGCAGTCGGCCGACCGCTGCGGCGTGCCGGGCATGGGCGTCGGCCTGGAAACCCCGAACGGCGGGGCGAGCCGACGCGGCGCCGAGTCGGTGTGCCAGGGGGCGGGTGGCTCGGTCCTCCAGCGGCAGGCTCCGGGGCCGGTCCTGGAGGACCGCATCCGCGCCCTCGTGCCGCAGCGCGATCACTGGCTTCCCGAACTGTCGAGGGCTCGGTCTGGTGAACGGGGGAATCCAGGACGGCTCCGACGGTGTGATCACGTCAGCCGTGCCGGTGATCATCGCTTCGACCCGGCGTGCCCCGCCGACGGGCCCTCGCCGGGGCTCACCCGAGGCGATGGCTGGGGACGAGAACCGGCGTCGGTGAGGAGGAGGGGCGAGTTTCCGCGCAGCGTGGCCGGTGCCGCTTGGCGATGTGTCGCATCGATGCCTCCGGCCCATCCGCGGCCGAGCTTGTACACGCATCGCGCCGACCGGCCTCGGATGTGCGTGGTACGTGCTGTCGGCCGACGATGAGTGAGCTGGACGAAGGCGCTAAACTCAAACTCGATTCGAGTTTCCTACTTCCATCACTCGTTCTCCGTCCCACGCGGGGAACGGGGAGACGAGGGGCATCGTGGCGAAGAACGCGTCTACCGACGGCTTGACCTACTCGGCGTTCACCGGGTGGACCGATCGGCCCACCGATCTCGCGCCGGCGCTGGAAGGTGAGGTCCGGTGCGATGTCGCTGTCGTCGGCGGTGGTCTCGTCGGGATGGCTGCGGCGCTCCGGCTGGCGGAGCGCGGCGTCGATGTGGCTCTGCTCGAAGGCGGGTACTGCGGCTGGGGTGCGAGTTCACGCAACGCGGGCTACTTGTCGAACGCCCTGGCCGGGGACCCGCAGCTCTTGCGCCTGCTGTACCGACGCCGGCTCCGCGACCTCGTCCGGTACGGTGGGAACGCGGCGGAGTTCACCGAGGGGCTGATCAGGCGCCTCGCCATCGACTGCGAGTACGACCCCACGGGTAACGTCATCGCCGCTGTCTCCACGGGACAACTCCGGCGTTTGAGGAAGAACATGGGGATCCTCCGCGACGCGGGGGCGGACGTGGAATTCGTCGACGGCCGTGACTTCGGCCTGCCGGAAACCTTCCTGGGCGGCATCTTCGAGCGGGGCGGTGGCCTGCTGAACCCCGGGAAGCTCGCACTCGGACTCAGGGCCGCACTGCTGGCGTCGAACGCGAAGGTGTTCGAGCGGACGACCGTGGAGGCTGTCGAGCCGGACAGCGCGGGCGTCGTGCTCGGCGTGCCCGGTGGGCGCGTCCATGCCGAGAGGGTCGTGCTCGCGACCAACGCCCACTCCCGCGACCTCGAGATCGCCCCGAGCGGCATCACGCCCGTCTGGACCAGCTTGGTGGAGACCGAGCCGGTCGATCCCGACCGTCTGGCGGCCATCGGCTGGACAAGCCGTACCGGCATCATCACCCCGCACACGATCCTCGAGAACTACCGGCGCACCGCTCGCGGCACGATCATGTTCGGTACCCGTCGGCTCCAGGCGGCGCCGTCGGCACTGGGTGCCCACGAGCCGGATCGCGCGGTGGTGGCGGACCTGGTCCAAGGCTTCCACGAGCGGTTCCCGTCGCTCGGTTACGTCGCGCCCCAGCGGGCGTGGGGCGGGTGGGTGGCGATGACGTCCTTCCTCCCGGTCGCCGGCGAGGCCGCGAAGAACGTCTTCTACGCCGTCAGCTGCAACGGCCACGGACTCTCCCAGTCCCCTTATGTCGGCACGCTGCTGGCCGACCGGCTCGCCGGTGACGAGATCCACGACGACCTGCGTGCGATCTGGCGGCCGCGCCCCCCCTACGTGCCCTCATTCGCTCTCGGCGCGACGGCGCTGAAGGCCGGGTGGGTGCTCGACCGCATTTCGGACCGTCTGAGCCGGCGGTCCTGACGAGCCAGGCTCAGGCGCCACGGAGGATTGACCATCACCTCCGGCGCGTCTCTGCGGACGTGACATCACGGCCGCCGACGGGCCTGTGGTCCCCGGTCGACCGCGCCTCCGGAGCGAGTTGTGCCTCCTTCGTGCGCTTCCCTCGGGCGCCACCTGCTTGCTGTGAGGCCACCGCCGACGACCGGGGCCCAGTCGGTCATCCAGGCCCGCGGTCCCGTGGACGACCGCCCTGCCGTGTCCGGCATCCATGCCTCATGGGGCGGCGGTTGCGCGGCTGTCCGGAGGGGGCGACCGAAGAGGGCCCTCCCTCGGTCGATGGCTCCGTGCGCGCACCGCATCAACCCGATGCGTCGCCATGCTCTTGACAGGCACTCGCCGCGCGACTCTAAACTCGAAGTCGATTCGAAAACGAATCTTGCTCTCGGGCCCGCCACCCCGATGGCGACACAAGACCGCCGTGCTCCTCGCGCGCGGCGACAGCGGAAGAACGGAGAGGGCCCCGGCCGGCCCCACTCATGATCTCGACCCCCTTCACCGAACTGTTCGGAGTGGACCACCCGATCGTCTGCGGCGGCATGACCGGCGTCGGAACGGCGGAGCTCATCTCCGCCGTGGCCGAGGCGGGCGCGCTCGGGTTCCTCACGGCGCTGACCCAGCCCACCCCGGAGGCGCTGACGCGGGAAATCGCGCGGTGCCGCGAGAGGACAGACCGGCCCTTCGGCGTCAACCTCACCGTCCTGCCGACCCTCAAGCCGGTGCCCTACGCGGAGTACCGGGCGGCGATCGTCGAGAGCGGCATACGGGTCGTGGAGACGGCCGGCGGCAACCCCGCCGAGCACGTGGCCGACTTCAAGGCCGCCGGAGTCAAGGTGATCCACAAGGCGGTGGCCGTACGGCACGCCCTCAAGGCGCAGGGCCTCGGCGTCGACGCGGTCAGCATCGACGGCTTCGAGTGCGCCGGACACCCCGGCGAGGAAGACATCCCCGGCCTGGTCCTCATCCCCGCCGCCGCGCGACGCCTGGACATCCCGGTCATCGCCAGCGGCGGCATCGCCACCGGCAGCGGCCTCGCCGCCGCCCTCGCCCTCGGCGCCTCCGCCGTCAACATGGGCACCCGCTTCGTCGCCAGTGCCGAGGCCCCGGTGCACCAGAACGTCAAGGATCAGATCGTCGCCAACGACGAGCGCGCCACCCAGCTCGTCTTCCGCGAGTTCGGGAACACCGGCCGCGTCGCCCGCAACGCGATCTCCGAGGAGATCGTCGCCCGCTCGCAGCGCCCCGGTGCGGCCTTCAAGGACATCGCCGAGCTGGCCTCCGGCGCCCGGGGCCGCACCCGCGTGCTCGAACAGGGGCACATGGACGACGGCCTGTGGTGGGCCGGCCAGGCGCAGGGGCTCATCGAGTCGGTGGCCACCTGCCGGGAGATCGTCAGCGGCATCGTGGCCGACGCCGAGAAGACCATCGGCCGGCTCGCCGACCTCCGCGGATGAACCCGGCCGCCCCGCCCGCCGTACGAAGCAGGAGCACCCTCCGATGACCTGGACCACCCTCCACCACCGCGTCGAGGACGGCATCCTTACCGTCACCCTCGACCGGCCGGACCGCCTGAACGCCTTCACCCCGACCATGGCCGGGGAACTGGAGCGGACCTTCACCGAGGTGAACGAGGACGACGACGTGCGGGCCGTCGTCGTCACCGGCGCGGGCACGGCGTTCTGCGCCGGCATGGACCTCGGCTCGGACGGCAACGTCTTCGGGCTCGACGAGTCCCTCACCCCCACGCTCACCGACATGAGCGACCTGAACAGCCCGGACATCAGCCGGGTCAGGGACACCGGCGGGCGGGTCACCCTGGCGATCCACGCCTGTCGCAAGCCCGTGATCGCGGCGATCAACGGTCCGGCCGTCGGGATCGGCGCGACCATGACGCTCGCGATGGACGCAAGGCTGATGTCGACGACCGCGCGCTTCGGCCTCGTCTTCGGCCGGCTCGGCATCACACCGGAGGCCGCCTCGACCTGGTTCCTGCCCCGCCTGGTCGGCCTGCCCAGGGCCCTGGACCTGCTCTACTCCGCCGAGATCCTCGACGCGGAGGCCGCCGAAGCCGCCGGCCTCGCGAACGCGGTCCACGACCCCGACCACCTCGCGAAGGAGGCTCGCGCGCTGGCGGATCGCTGGACGCTGGGCCGCTCGCGCGTGGCGACCGCGCTGACCCGTCAGATGACCGTTCGCAACGCGAGCCTCGAACGGCCCGAGGACGCCCACCGGGTGGAGTCCCTGGCGATGTTCTACTCCAGCGTCGGCGACGGAGCCGAGGGCGTCTCCGCCTTCCGCGAGAAGCGCACCCCGCGCTTCACCCGGCCGGCCTCCGCCATGCCGCCGTTCTACGGCGAGTGGATCGCCGCCATCGAGAACGCCTGACGGCGAGGACCGGCCCGTCGGCGCCGGGGAGCGCGCACCGGCGCCCGTACGGCGGGAGGGCGCTTCCCCGCCGACCCGGCCGCGCCCACCACCGACGCACCCGGCGGGAGGCCGAGGCCCGGCGCGCCGCGACCGCGACCGCGAGCGCGGTCCGCGCCGGGCGGCGCCGCACCTGGGCGCGGCGGCAGTGGCGAGCCGGTGGGGACGAAGGCGCAGGCGTGCGGGTGTCGCGCTTCCCCGTTGCCCGCTGTAAACTCGAAGTCGATTCGAAATTGAGTAATCCGTTCGTCGGGATCGGACCGGAGCCGCCCTCAGGAGGGCCGCTCGCGGAAGCCGCGATGTCTCGTGCCGTTCCCGTCGAGCCCTCCCGGAAGCTTGTTGCGCACGACGAAGAGAGGAACTGGGATGACGAACGCGGAGCCCGAGTCGGACGCGGTCAACGCCGCGCCCTCCGTACGCGAGGAGACCTGCGACGTCGTGGTAGTCGGGGCGGGAATGGCGGGCCTGATGGCCGCCACGACGCTTGCCCGGGAGGCCGACGTCGTCGTGCTGGAAGCGGCCGATCGCGCGGGCGGACGCGTCGAGACGGTTCGGAAGGGCGACTACTGGATCAACCTCGGCACGCAGTTCACCGAGGGGACCGGGCCGCTGATCGACGCTCTCCACCGCCACGGCATCGAGATGGGATCGTTGGCCGGCAAGGGCGTGGCACTGGCCCTCAACGGCCGGTTGGTCGACACGGCCGATCCCTTCGCGCTCATGTTCCGCACGCGCATGCGTCTCGTGGACCAGGTCGGCATGGCCGTGGTCGGTGCCCGCGTCCTCGCCGCGGTGCCGTTCCTCGCATCGGACAGCGGCCTGGCGAAGCGGGTGCGGGCCGGGCTCGACCGGCGTCTCGCCTCCGACCTCCTGCGCGGTGTCCGCTCCGAGCTGGCCCGGGACATGGTCCGGTCGTGGTCGGGCCAGTGGATGGGCTGCGAGCCCGGCGAAACGGCCGCGACCCAGCTGGTGACGTCCGTGGGAATCGCCCTGACGGATCCGGCGAAGGTGCCGAACTTCGCGCTGCCGGTCGGGGGGAACCAGACGCTGACCGACGTTCTCGCCGCCGATCTCGGCGAACGTCTCCGTCTCCGGGCAGCCGTCAGGTCGGTGAGGCCGGAGGGTGACGGGGTCGTCGTGGAGTACGTCGCAGCGGGCCACGGAGTACGGGTGCGCGCGAAGCGGGCCGTCGTCGCGGTGCCCAGCGACGTCGCGCCGAGGATCCTCCCGGCGCTTCCGCAGACGTACCGCAACGCGTTCCAGGACATCCGCTACGGCCGGTACGTGATCGTCGGCTTCTTCACCGAGGAGAAGGGGCCTCAGCCCTGGGACGAGCTCCTGGCCGTCTCCACGCCGCAGCTCTCGTTCCAGGCGGTGTTCAACCACGCCGCCGCCACCCGGAGGGGAGGCGAGCGGAAGCCCGGCGGCGCGCTGGCGTGTTTCGCCGGCGGAGCGATGGCCGACGACCTCTTCGAACTCTCCGACGAAGCGATCGTCACCCGGTTCGCCGCGGACCTCATCTCGGTCTACCCCCAGCTCGAAGGGAAGCTCGACGAGGGGATCGTGCGGCGGCACCGCCGTGTGGTGCCCTTCTGGGCGCCCGGAAGGCGTGCGTCGCTGCCCGTGCTGAGGAACCCCCTCGGACCGATCCACCTGGCCGGCGACTACCAGCTCGACATGCCCTCGCTCGCTGACGCGGCGAGCTCGGGCGTGAACGCGGGCAAGGCAGTGCTCGCGAGCATGAGGCGGTGACCTCGGCGGTGGCGATGAACAGGGGCCCGGCGTTGTCCGCGCCGAACGACGCCATGTCCGACGGCGTCGTACAACACACAATGCTGTTCGACCGGGCCCCTGAGGAGTCACCGGTGATCCTCTTCGTCACCCGTCCGAGGCGATGACGCACGTGGTCGCCGTCCTCGCCCTCCTGTCCCTGCTCTTCGTGTGGTCGCTGGTGTCGAGCCGCATGTCGCGCTGGAGCGTCACCGCGCCGATCGCGTTCGCCGTGGCGGGCGCGGCGCTGGCGGGAGGCGCCCGGTCCGCGATCGGTTTCGACCTCGACGCCCACACCTTCCAGAGGTGTGTCGAGGTCGTTCTGGCCGTCATGCTGTTCACGGACGCCACCGAGGCCCGGGGCTACGAACGGCTGGGCCGGTCGGTGGGGGAGGGACGTCTGCTGGGCCTGGCGCTGCCCGCCTCGGTTCTGCTCGGAACTCTCCTGGGGGTCGTGCTCTTTCCCGGCACGGGCTGGTGGTTGGCGGCGGTGGCCGCCCTCGTCGTGATGCCCGCGGACCTCGCCCCCGTACTGAGCCTGCTGCGTGACGAACGCGTGCCCCTGCGGGTGCGGGCCGCCCTGAACGTCGAGGGCGGTTTCAACGACGGCCTGGTCTCGCCGTTCTTCGTGTTCTGCGTGGCCAACCTCGTCTCGACGGACGGGGACACGTTCACCGACCTGTTGCTGAACGCCGCCCGGGGCGCGGCGTACGCGGTGCTCGTCGGTGCGGTCCTCGGCTTCCTGGCGTCGTGGCTGGTGCGCAGGTCCCGGGAAGCCGGCTGGACGGGGCCCACCGGCCTGCGCATGGCCGGCCTCGCCCTCCCCTTCCTCGCCTATACGGCCTCGTCGGAAGTCGGTGGCAACGGCTTCGTCGCGGCGTTCGTGACGGGCCTGTGTTACGCCCGCACCGCGCGTCCGGCGGGGGGCGACCACCTCCGGCTCGTCCACGACGTCAGCCACCTGATGGCGCTGGCGGTGTGGTTCACCTTCGGGGTGCTGATCGCGGACGAGTTCGCGGACGGCGTCAGCCTCGCGGTCGTGGTCTACGCGGTGTTCGCCCTCACTCTCGCCCGCTTCGTTCCGGTGGTCACCGCGCTCACCGGTAGCGGGTTCAGCGGGGTCGAACGCGCCGCCGTCGGCTGGCTGGGCTCGCGCGGCGTCACCTCCATCGTCTTCGCCGTCCTCGCGTACACGCAACTGCCGGACGGAGAAGCGGCGTTCGTGGTCGAGACGGCCTGCGCGACCGTCCTGCTGAGCGTCGTCGCGCACGGTGTCACCGCGGAGCCGATCGCCCGCTGGTTCGCCCGCGGTGCCCCGCGGGAAGCGGGCGGGACAGGAGGCTCGCCGCCGACGACGGCCGCGCGTGACACCGAGTGATGCGGACCGCTACGTGGCGCGGAACCGCCCTGCCTCGACCTCGACGATCATTCCCCTGTCCACCAGCCGGCTCAGGTGCCGTGCCGCGATCCGCCGTTCCACCGGCCGGACGTGGGGGCCTTCGACGTGCGGCCGGTAGACCAGTCGGCGCTCGGCGATCTCCTCGACGGTCCGCGGTTCGTCGAGGTACGTCAGAAGGGTCGCGTCCCGCCGCTCCACCACGCCGACGAAGGCGTCGAGCCGTCGGCCGAACCCCTCGGCACCCTCGATCACGCCCTTCTGGTGGGCCGTCCCGTACCAGCGGGCCCCGATCTCCCGGCATCGGCGCAGGGACGCCTCGAAATCCGTCAGGCTGCTGCCGACGTCTCCGTAGAACGGGCCGAACGAGGTCAGGTCGATGTCCGCCACGAACAGGAATCCGTCCGGCTCGATCAGGAAACCGCAATGACCGGCGGTGTGGCCGGGAAGGTGCACGACCGTCACGGTGCGTCCACCGAGGTCGAACACGGCTCCGTCGGTGAACCCCGTCGCGTCGGGGCGGTCACGCACGTGGAACCGGTCGCGCAGCATCGTCTCCGTCTGCTCCGTGGCGTCCGGCGGGAGGCCGTAGCCGGCGGCCATGACCGCACGGGACCGCAGAGCGGCGAGGTCCTTCTCGTGGGTGTGGACGGGCACGTCGTACTGGCCGAGACCCGCGACGTGGTCCTCGTGCGCGTGGCTCACGAGGACGAGGTCCGCGGGGGGCGCCGACTCGACGAGCGACAGCGACGGGTCGATGATCAGCGTCTCGGCGGTGCCGCGCACGAGGACGGAGTTGGCGTACGGGTAAGCGCCTCGCTCGGGGCCGACCAGTACGGTGACTCCGCCGTACTCCGCTTCCGTGTATCCCGTCGTGTGCACGGTCGGCACTCCTTCGTCGGCGAGTGGCGTGGTGGTCGTCGGATCACGTGGCGGCCGTCGCGGCCCTGCGTGGGGTGGTTCGCGCGGGTGATCCGCAAGCCCACGACGCGAGGGTAACGGTCCACCGATTCGGCCGACACCCCACGGTGACGGCCGCGGCACACCGTCGACGGAGCGCCGTGATGTCGTAGCGTCGGGCCTCGAACGGGTCGGTAGCCGCTGCTTCCTGAGGAGTTCTTCCGTGCCGCAGTCACGTCCCCGGGGCCGCCGTCGGAACCAGTGGCTCTCCGAGCGTCGCCGGTCGGCGGTGAGCTTCGTCATCGCTGTGTGCACGGCGGTGCTTCTCCTCGGTCTCGACCGCAGCTGGGCGGAGATCTCGGTGGCGGACGTGTGCGTGCTGATGCTGCTCGCCCATCTCTTTCCCTATCTCTTGATCACGACGATCGCCTTCTCGACCGCCTCTCCCGATCGTGTGCGCGACTGGGCGGACCGGGAGACACGGGGCACGACCCTCCAGCGGTACGTGTACGGAACGGCGCCGGGGCCAGGGGTCTCCATCTTCATCGCGGCCGCCGCGCTCGTGGTGGCGGTGGTGTGGCGCCCCGGCCACATCGGCTCCGCGTTCGAGCCGGTCGCCCGGGCGGCGGTGGCACTCACGCTGGTCGCCGTCGCCTGGGTCTGCGTGGCCGTGTCCTTCGCCGTCGCCTTCCAGGCCGACAACCTCGTGGAGGGCGAACGGGCACTGGACGTGCCCGGCGAGGAGGCCCCGATCTGGAGCGACTACCTCTATTTCGCCTTTTCGGTCATGACGACGTTCGGCACGACCGATGTCACCGTGGTGTCCCGGGAGATGCGCCGTACGGTGACGGTCAACGCCTGTATCGCCTTCGTCTTCAACACCGTCACGGTGGCCAGCCTCGTCTCCGCCCTGGACAGCCTGTGACGAAGCCACCTGGGAACCGGGCGTCCCCTCAGATCCGCTCCCACCATCCCAGCGTCAGAACGATGCCCTTCTTGACCGCGCACCCGAGCGTATGCCCCCTGAGGGAGAACACGATCGAGGAGAGCGCCGCCGAGGACGCGGTCGCCATCACGAGGGCGATGCCGATCTCCCACGACATGAAGAAGCCGAGGAGGAGGGTGGGTACGAGCATGATCAGGCATCCGACGGCCGTCTCACGCAGAACCCGGCTCCAGCTCGCCTTCCGCCACGTCCGCGCCCTGCCGGAGTACCCCTCAAGGGGAACGTGACGAGTGGAGCCGCAGACGTCGGTGTTCATTTCGGTGTGCTCCGGAAGGGTGTGAGGGGCCGGCGCGGCTACTCCTGGGCCTGCGCGGCCAGGTGGCCCACCACGGTGAAGAACAGGTAGGTGCCGACGACGTAGAAGAACACCCGTAGACCGATGCCCTTCGCTTTCCATCTCTCGTTCGTCCGGTCCGCGTCGTGGTCCTCGTCGCGCACGGCAGTCCCCTCTCAGGGTGTGGTGGTCGGAAGCGGTGACTGGTCCCCGCTACTGCTGCCGGCCGGCGGCGGAGTCGCCCCCGGCGACCTGTGCCAGGGCGTAGAAGCCCGACCGGCCCAGCCCCGCGGCCTCGGCCGTCTTGAGATTGCGTACGGCGGCTTCCAGCACGTTCGCGGCGAAGCCGGCGCCCCTCATGCCGTCGAGGCACGTCTCGCCTCCGTGGGTGAACACCGACAGCGTGGCCTGGTCCGTCGTGAAATCACCGCTGCCGATCGCCGCCACCGCCTCCTTGGCCCCGTCCTTCAGCGCCGCGAGGACCTTGTCCGTGGCCTCGTCGAGGACGTCGCCCGAAACCCCCTGGCTGTGGGCGTACGCCGCGGCGTCGACGTAGGCGGCCAGCGCGGCGACGTACACCCCGCCGACGATCGTGAGGTCGACCGCGCTCGCGGCCTGCGCCTGCTCGGAGATGAACCGCGTCGCCGGACCGAGCGCGGCGATCAACTCCTCGTGCCGCGCCCAGGCTTCGGGGTTCCCTGAGAAGAGGACGTAGCCCCGCTCGGTGCCGATGTCCTGGGGGAAGCAGAGGATCGCGGCGTCCAGGTAGGGGACGCCCTTCCGGGCAGCCCACGCGGCGGCGTGCTCCGCCTCCGCCGTCGAGCTCGTCCCCGTGTTGACGAGCGTCTTGCCGTTCCAGTCGCCGACGCACTCCAGGCTTCGGAGTACGGCTTCGTAGGACGGGGCGCAGGTCAGGACCAGGGGGGCGGACGCGACCGCCGTTCCGAGGTCCGCCTCGGCCCTGATCCCCGGCAGCTCGGTCGCCAACACCCGAGCCCGTGCCGTGTCCGGGTCGTACGCGGTGACCCTCCAGCCGGAACGCGCCAGGGCACGGGCGATCGACGCCCCCATGAGCCCATTGCCGATCACCGCGACGTCGCGCTCGGTGTATGTGGCCATGCCGGTTCCTCTCGTAGTGGCGGGTTTCGGCGCCAGGGACGAACCCTGAAGTCAAACTCGATTCGAGTTTAAGTTTTGATGATGCGCGTAGTCAATCCGGGGTGTGGTGATCGGCGTCGGTTGCGGCAGGGGCCTGCCACCTCGCTTCACCCGGGAGAGGCCGGTGCGCGGCTGATACGATCTCGAATTGTGTTCGAGAAGAAGTCCGCATCCCCGGCGTCGGCCCGTCCGGCCGTGCAGCGCCGTGGCATGGAGCGGAGACGCGCCATCCTGGACGCCGCCGAGGCGCTGCTCCGGGAGCAGGGCTACGAAGCGGCCACCCTGAAGGCCGTCGGCGAGCGGGCGGGCATCCCGGTCGCCTCGATGTACCACTACTTCCCCGACCGGCACCAGGTCGACGCCGAGCTCCTGCGCCGGCATCTGCGGGCGATCGAGGAACTCGTCACCGCCGCGCTGGAAGGCTCCCCGCTGTCCACGCTGCGGGAGGCCGCGGACGCCGTCATCGACCCCCTGCGCGACTACTTCCGTGAGCATCCGAGCTGCGTCGAGCTGTGGTTCTCGGGCCGCAGCGAGGCGCTCGCCGTCCTGGTCCGGGAGTTCGACGCCGTGCAGGCGGACCGGTTCTGGCGCCTTCTCGTCGAGCGCGGCCTGGTGTCCGGCGACACCCCCCGGCTCGCCCTGCAGCTCGCCTTCGAGGTGGGCAACCGCCTTTTCGACGTCGCGTTCCGGCAGTCGCCGGCCGGCGACGACGCCACGATCGACGAAGTGCGCCGCATGGTGATCGCGTACCTCAAGACGTACGCGGCCTGACCTGACCCGGCCGGCCGGCCCGGACCTTCCCACGGCCACGCGGGTGGGGAGTCAGGTCGCCGGGAGAGTGAGGAGACCGTCCGCGGGCAGGGCCTGTTCCGCCCAGATCACCTTTCCCTCGCGGTGGTGGCGGGTGCCCCAGCGTTCCGCGAGCTGGGCGACGAGGAGCAGTCCGCGGCCGCCCTCGTCGTAGGTGCGGGCGCGGCGCAGGTGCGGAGCGGTGCTGTTGGCGTCGGAGACCTCGCAGGTCAGCGTGGACTGACGGATCATCCGCAGCCGGATCGGACTTCTGCCGTAGCGGATCGCGTTCGTCACCAGCTCGCTGACGATGAGTTCGGTGGTGAAGGAGAGCGCGTCGAGGCCCCAGGCGGTCAGCGTGTCGGCGGCGAAGCGGCGTGCCCCGGCGACGGCCGCCGGGTCGGAGGGAAGGTCGAGGGTGGCCACGTGACCGGGGTCGAGCGACAGGGTGCGGGCCACGAGGAGGGCGATGTCGTCGACGGCCCGCTCCGGCACCAGCGCGGCGATCAGACGGTCGCAGACCTCGTCCGGTGACGGGGACCCCTGGGCCAGGCCGTCGCGCAGCAGCTCGCGAGCGGTGTCGACGTCCCGCGCCCGGCTCTGGACGAGACCGTCGGTGAACAGGGCAAGCAGGCTCCCCTCGGCCAGTTCGAACTGCACGGTCTCGAAGGGGAGTCCGCCCAGGCCCAGCGGCGGGCCGATCGGCATCTCCGGAAACTCGACCGACCGGGAGCCCGGCGCGTCGCCCGCTCCGTCCGGGGGAGTGGCCACGGCGGGCAGGACGTGTCCGGCGCTGGCCAGCGAGCACACGCGGGAGATCGGGTCGTAGACCGCGTACAGGCAGGTGGCGCTGGTCTCGCCCGCTTCCTCCCCCTCCTCGTGCTGGAGCCGGATGACCACGTCGTCCAGGTGGGTGAGCAGCTCGTCGGGCATGAGGTCGATGTCCGCGAAGGCGCGCACGGCCATCCGGAGGCGGCCCATGGTGGCGGCGGCACGCAGTCCGCGCCCGACGACGTCGCCCACGACGAGGGCCACGCGGGCTCCGGACAGCGGGATCACGTCGTACCAGTCGCCCCCCACGCCCGCGCGGGAGCCACTGGGCAGGTAGCGGGAGGCCGTGACGACGGCGGACTGCTCCACGGCGTGCCGCGGCAGCAGGCTGCGCTGGAGGGCGAGCGCGGTGGAACGCTCGTGGGTGTACCGGCGGGCGTTGTCGATGGAGACCGCCGCTCTGGCCGCGATCTCCTGGGCGAGGAGGAGGTCGTCCTCGTCGAAGGGCGCGCCGCTCCCCGTACGGAGGAACCGGACGAGCCCCAGCGTTTCCCCGCGGGCCACCAGGGGGAGGAGCAGGGCCGAGTGGAACCCGTCACCACCCGCGGGGCCCCCGCTCGCTCCGGCACGGCGCAGAACGGGCGTGCCGGTCGCCAGCGCGCGGGCCGGCTCCGAACCGGCGGGGTAGCTGTGCGTCCGTCCGATCCGTACGGGAAGCTCCGCGGCGTCGCCGCCCGGTACGGATCGCCGGGCGACGCGACGGAGCGACGGCGGCGAGACGTCCTCGTCGTCGAGGACGGAGGAGACGAGGTCGACGGTGACGAGGTCGGCGAAGCCGTCGGCGCCGACGTCCGCCAGCTCCTGCGCGGTGCGGTCGATGTCCAGTGCGGTCCCGATCCGGCGACCGGCCTCGTTGGCCAGCAGGAGCCGCCGTTGCAGCCGGCGGTCGCGCTCCTCCTGGTAGGCCGCGACCACGTGGGCGGAACTGCGGTCCACGTACCCGAAACCCGCCGCCATCAGGCGCAGTGCCGCGGCGTTGACCAGCTCGGGATCGTCGGTGAGCGTGAGGACCTCGGTCTGGACCAGCTGGAGCAGGGCGACGTGGCCGAGCCGGTAGCCGCGCAGGAGCGTGCTGATCGGGACCCCGCTCCGGGCGAGCCTGCGGGCGAGCTCCAGGGACTGCGGCGGCGGCGCGGCCTCCGCGGCGTCGGCGCCGTGTTCCAGCAGGTCCAGGAACGCGACGACGTGCCCGGCCGTCTCCTCGGCCACGAGATCCGCGACCTCGTCGTACCCCCATGGCTCGGAAAGCTCGCCGCGGGTGTACCGCAGCAGGGTCTCGACCGATTCCTCCGTCCGCGGCCCGAGCTGCTGGGCCAGACGGTGGAGGAGGGTGTCGACGTCGGTCCTCATAAGGGCATTGTCCGGAAGGGGAAGGACCCCTGCCACCGGGTGAGCGGGGAGCGGGGCGTCGGAGACGACGGACGGTTCGCGGTCACGCATGCCTCAGCTCGGAGCGGCGCCGCGCCGGGCGTTCCGTCGGCTCCCGTTGATCAGGTCGTTGAAGCGGTCGACCGTCCAGATGGTCCGCAGTCCCACGGCGCCCATCATCAGCGGGCGGGGGAAGTCGGGCTTCTTCGCCCAGAGCGTCTTCAGGTCCTCGTGCTGCTCGCCGTCCACGATCAGGTCCGCGATGAGGGAGCCGACATACGGAGCCTGGGCCAGACCGTGGCCGTTGCAGGCGACCGAGTAGTAGACGCCGTCGCGGGTCGTGCCGGCGACCGGGAGCCAGGACGGGGTGATCGCGATCCATCCGCCCCAGGCCCGGGCGGCCGCGACGTCGGCAAGCGCGGGGAAGCGCCTTTCGAAGGCGTGCGCGAGTTCGGCGACGACGGCCTCGTCCGGCTTCCTCGGAGGGAGGGGACAGGTCCTGCCCCGCTGGAGCCGGCGGACCCCGAACACGATGGTGTCGCGCGAGGTCAGCCGGTAGTTCTCCATGATGTTGTGCTGGGTCACCACACCCGACCGGCTGGTCCACCCCAGTGCGGCCAGGCGGTCGGGGTCGATCGGCTCGGTCTCCACCTCGCTGACCCAGATCGGCACGGAGAGCCGCTTCGGGGCGATGGCCAGGTCGCCGCCGAAGGCGTTCGTCGCGAGTACGGCCCGCCGCGTCCGCACCTCGCCCCCGGGCGTGCTGATCACCACGTGATCGCCGGTCGGACGGACCTCGGAGACCCGCGTCCGCTCGAAGACCCGGGCGCCGGACGCGAGGACCGCACGGCGGATGCCGAGGCTGAACTTGCCCGGATTCATCATTCCGCCGACGGACTCGCGCATGCCGCCGAGGAATCCGCGCGGGATGCCGAGCTCCGCGCTCGTACCGAGCTCGACGTCCGCGCCGGCCTTGCGCAGGAGCTTCGTCACACGGCGCACGCGGCCCATCTGCCCACGGGACACGGCGGCGCAGACGTTGCCCGTGGCCTCGTAGTCGCAGTCGATGGCCAGCCGCTCGATCAGCCGCTCCAGGAAGTGAGCGGAGTTCTCCGCGAACCGGACGATGCCGGGAAACGTCTTGCGGTGGAGCATGCTCAGGAGCTGGATGTCGCCCCCCGGGGCGCCCGCCACCTGCCCGGCGTTGCGCGAGGCGGAGCCGTGCCCGCAGAACTCCGCCTCCAGCAGCACCACGTCCCGGCCGCGTTCGGCCAGTCGCAGGGCGGTCGACATGCCCGCCAGGCCGCCGCCGACGACCGCGACCTCGCAGGTGACGTCGTCGTCCAGGGCGGGCCGGACGTCGCCAGGAGGGTCGATCCACCCGGTGAAGGTGGTGTACTCGACGTGGTCCGTCTTCATCTCGCTGTTCCTCCTGGGCGGTGACGGGTACGACGGCGGCTGAGGGGTGGGACCGCCTCGGGGGGTCCGGGGTTCGTGGGGGCTTCAGACGAGCCGGCGCTTGAGGATCTTGCCGGTGGAGGTCATCGGCAGGCTCGACACGAGTTCGACGACGCGGGGGTACTTGTAGGAGGCCATCTGCTCCCTGCTCCAGGCGACGAGCTCGTCGGCGGTGACGACGGCGTCCTTCGCGGGGATCACGAAAGCCTTGATCTCTTCGCCGTGGCTGTCGTGCGGGACACCGACCACCGCCGCGAGACTCACCGCGGGATGGGTGAGCAGCACCTCCTCGATCTCGCGGGGGTAGACGTTGTAACCCCCGCGGATGATGAGGTCCTTCGCGCGGTCGACGATGGAGTAGAAGCCGTCCTCGTCGCGCCGCGCGAGGTCTCCGGTGCGGAACCAGCCGTCGCGGATCACCTCGGCCGTCTCCTCCGGGCGGTTGTAGTAGCCCTTCATGACGTTGTGACCTCTGATCGCGATCTCGCCGACCTCCCCGGCCCGGTTGACCTCCGTCCAGTCCGGCCGGATCAGCTTCAGCTGCACGCCCCAGATCGGGACGCCGATCGAGCCCGGCCGGGGTGCGAGCCGGGGATCGCTGAACGTGGCCACGGGCGACGTCTCGGACAGCCCGTACCCTTCGAGCACGGTGATGCCGAGGCGCTGCTCGACCTGGTGGAGGATCTCGACCGGCAGGGCCGCGCCGCCGGAGATCCCGATCCGCAGGTTCCCGGCGATGCGGTGGACGTCGACGTCCTCGGTGAGGGCGTCGAGCAGCCCCCACCACATGGTCGGAACACCCGCGAAGAACGTGATGGTCTCGCGGCTCATCAGCTCGACCACCTCACGCGCGGCGAAGCGCGGCACGAGGTACAAGGTCGCGGCGACCGAGAACCCGGCGTGCATCTGCACCGTCGCGCCGAAGGTGTGGAAGAGGGGGAGGCACACCACGTGGCTGTCGGTGGCGGGCTCGTTGCGGAACAGCCGGTTGTCGGCCAGCACGTTCATCATGATGTTCGCGTGGGAGAGTTCGGCTCCCTTGGGCCGCCCCGTCGTCCCCGAGGTGTACAGGATCACCGCGGTGTCGTCCGGCTCGGTGACCACCGGTGCGAACGCGGTGCTCATACCGGCGAGAGCCCGGCCGAGCGTCTCGGCGCCGGCGATCGGGCAGGGAGCCTCCGGGTCGGCGGTGATGACGAAGAAGTGCTCGACCGTTCCGGCCTCCTGGTATCCGGCATGGCCCTCCGCGGCCATGGCCAGCTCAGGGGTCCCCTCGAAGCAGAAGTACGCCGAGACGTCCGCGTCGGCCAGGTGATAGGCGATCTCGCGGCCCTTGAGCAGGACGTTGAGCGGCACCACGACCGCCCCCGCCTTGAGCACGCCGTAGTAGACGATCGGGAAGGCGGGCAGGTTGGGGCAGCTGAGGGCGACCTTGTCGCCGCGCCGGATGCCCCGGGACACCAGCAGGTTGGCGACCTGGTTCGCCGCCTCGTCCACCTGCCGGTACGACAGCCGGTGCGGGCCGAGCACGAGCGCGTCCCGGTCCGGGAACGTGCGGGCGGAGTCTTCGAGGAGGATCGAGAGGTTGAGCATGAGGGTTCTCCAGCGGCTCTGGGTGTGCGTCGGGTGATCTCGACGGCTGGGTCCGGAGACGTCAGCCCTCAGCCGCTGCGTCCTTCACCCGTGTTCGGTCCATGGCAGCGGCTCGTTTCACGGGCTTTTCACAGCGGAAGGTCCGGCGCGTCCACACCGACGACCCGGTCCCCGCAGAACACGCGCACCGACTCGGCCGGACCGTGACCGCCGATGCCGGACGGTCCCCAGAAGCTCTGCGCGGAATCGTCGCCGAGATCGGCGATCTTCGCGCCGTTGATCCGCACCTCACCGGCCAGGACCCGCGCGCCGACGTCGATGGCGCGTTCGGTGTCGCCGCCGAAGACGTAGGCGTCGAGTCCCGAGGGGTGGGCGTTCGCGACGCGCAGCGCCTCCTCGTCGGAGTCGACGGCGTGCACGGAGACGAGGGGGCCGAACAACTCCGCGGTGGCCTTCGCCGGGTCGGCCCCGGCGGCGACGGCCGGTGAGAGGAAGAAGCCGTCGAGCTCGGGCAGCCGGGCCGGCTGGTGGACGGTGGCCCCCAGGGCGCGCAGTCCCTCGATCCGGCTCTGCAGGGTCGCGAAGTGCGGCGCGTTCGAGATCGGGCCGAGCTCGGCGCCCTCGTCGAGCGAATGACCGACCACGACCTTGGAGATGCGTTCGGCCAGCGCTTCGACCAGCGGCCCCACCAGGCGTCTGGGCGCGAGGACCTTGCCCGGTCCCTCGCACCACTGGCCGTTCAGCTTGGTCATGCCCTCGAAGATCCCGTCGGCGGCGACCTCGACGTCGGCGTCGTCGAGGACGAGCACGGGGTTGTTGCCGCCGAGCTCCAGCTGGAGGACCTTGAAGTCCTCCGCACCGGCCCGGGCGATCGCGCGACCGGCCGCCGGGCCCCCGGTGAAGGACACGACCTTGACGCGCGGGTCACCGGTCAGCGCGGCGCCCACGTCGCCCCGGCCGTGCACGAGCTGCAGGGCACCGGCGGGCAGCCCCGCTGCGACGAAGCACTCGACGACGATCTGCGCGCTGCCCGGAGCGTGCTCCGACGGCTTGAGGATCACCGGGCAGCCGGCCGCGACCGCGCTCACGACCTTCGCCGCCGGGATGAAGCTCGGTCCGTTCCACGGCGTGAGGATCGCGGCCGGTCCCCACGGGACCTTGTACAGGCGGACGTCACGGCCACCCGCCGCCAGGGCCCTCACCCGGGGAATGCTCCGCAGATCCGCCGCCGTCGCCCGGATCCTCGCGGGCAGGAACGCCGCCACCTTCCGGGTGACGCCGATCGGCACGCCGCTGGTCAGGGAGTCGGTGCGCGCGATGTCCTCGACCCGGGTCTCGACGAGCGCGGCCACGCGTTCGAGGGTGTCCGCGCGCTCGTGGCGGGCCTCGTCGTCCCAGCGGCCGACGCCGTACACCCGCTCGGCGTGCTTCAGAGCCTGTTCGACGTCGCCGGGTCCCGTCGTGACCGTGCGGTGCACCGGTTCCCGGGTGTTCGGGTCGACGTTCCACTCGCCCGGGACCGTCTCGCAGTCGCTCCAGGCGTCCGCGATGTAGTTCACCGGCTGGGGGGTCGACGTCTCGCCACTCGTCATGTGATTCACCTCTGCATCCGTGGTCGGTCAGGCCTGGAAATCGAGGACGATCCGCGTCACGTCACCGCTCCGCATCGCCTTGAAGCCCTCGTTGATCTCGCCGAACGGGATCACCTGCGTGACCATCTCGTCGAGCAGCAACCGCCCCTGCTGGTAGAGGCGCGCGAGCTGGGTGATGTCCTGGCGCACCTGACCCGAGCCCATGTACGAGCCGATGAGGCGCTTCTCGCCGAAGAAGAAGTCCGAAGCGGGCAGCGCGAGCTCGGTGCCTTCCGGGGCGATGCCCACCAGACACGCGGTGCCGGTCGGCCGCAGCACCGCGAGTGCCGTGGCCGCGGTGCGCGCCGAGCCGACGGCCTCGAAGGAGTAGTCGACACCGTCGCCCAGCAGGCTCCGCACCTCGGCGGCGACGTCCCCGACGCCGCCGTTCACGACGTGGGTCGCGCCGTAGCCGCGCGCGGCCTCCAGACGTGCCTCGTCCAGGTCGATCGCGACGACCGCCGACGCCCCCGCCAGCCTGGCTCCCTGGACGACGGCCGACCCGACACCGCCGCAGCCGATCACCGCGACCGTGCTTCCCGGACGCACCCGGGCGCCGCGGAAGACGGCGCCGACGCCGGTGATGACGCAGCACGCCAGGAGACACCCCACGTGGAGCGGCACCGCGTCGTCCAGCTTCACCAGGGCGTTCTCCCGCATGAGCGTGTGGCGCGAGAAGGCGCCGACGTCGCCGAGCCGCTCGACCGGCTCGCCGTCCGTCAGCCGGAACGCGGGACGCGGACGGCGCCGGACCTCCGCCACACGCTGACACTGGGTCGACCGGCCGGCCTCGCAGTTGGCGCACCGGCCGCACGACGGCGTCAGCGCCCCGACCACGCGGTCGCCGACGCGCAGTCCGGTCACGGCCGAGCCGATCGCCTCCACCACCCCCGCCACCTCGTGCCCCACCACCACGGGCAGGCCGGTCGGCACCGTGCCGGTCATGTAGTGCAGGTCGCTGTGGCACAGACCCACGTGCGTGACCGCGACGCGCACCTCGTCGGGCTCGGGGTCGTCCACCTGGATCGTGGTCAGCTCAAGCGGTTCGTTCACCGCGGTGAGTACCGCGGCCTCCGTCTCGATCACGTCGTCTCCTCTGTCGTTCTTCAGGGAAGGGCCGTTCCGACCCCTGTGGCGCAGCTATTCCCGAGCGTCCTTGGCGGTCCAGAAGCCCTCGATGCCGGCGCTGAACACCCCGCTCTCCCATGTCTTCCGGGCGGCGTCGTCCTCCCGGGCGAAGGCCTGCTCGATCTCGTCGAGCCGCGGCCGCAGGAGCGCCAGGTGGAGCGCCGTCGTGTTGTTCTCCGGCGTCCACTCGACGACCAGGTCGACGGCGCGGTCGAGCAGTTCGTCGGGCGCGACGATCTCGTCCAGGAGGCCGATCCGCAGGGCCTCCTCGGCTCCGATCCGCGGCGAGCCGAGGACCGTGCGCATCGCGTGGTTCCGGACGATCCGGGGCAGGAGCAGGCTCGACGCGTTCGAGATCGTGATGCCGCGGCCGTTCTCCGGCTGGTAGTACTCCGTCTCCGGGGTTCCGATCCGCGCGTCGCAGCAGAGGGTGATCTCCGAGGCGCCGCCCACCGCCAGACCGTTGACCGCCGCGATGACGGGTACCCGCGCCTGGACGATGGCCCGGGTGATGTCGTGGAAGCTCTCGAAGGCCGTACGGAGCTCCGCGTACGAGGTGGGCACGGACCGGAGGTCCTCGCCCGCGGAGAAGGCCCGGCCCTCGCCGGTCAGGACGATTCCGCGCACGTTCTCGCCGGTGCCCGCCTCCCGGACGGCGCTCGCCAGCCGCAGCCGCGTGGCGACGTCCAGGGCGTTCAGCTTCTCCGGACGGCGCAAGGTCAGGACCGCCACGCCTCGGACGACGTCGATGCCGAGGAAGTCCGTGGGCGCGGCGGACCCGCCGCCGGTCCCGCGCCGGCCGCCCAGGTCGAAGGTGATGCCGGGCTCTGCCTCGGCGCGGGCCTTGAGCGCCGGTTTGGACACGCGCTCGGAGGGCGTCCGCGGGAAGTCGGCGACGAACTCGACGTAGCGCGGGACCTTGAAGCGGGCGAGCTGACGGCCGGCCCGGTCGACGATCCGCGCGGCGGTCGTACGGTCCGCCGCCACCCCGGCGGACAACTGGACGAATGCCTTGACCTCCTCCCCGAAGATCTCGTCGGGTTCGGCGACGACGGCGGCTGCCGTGACCTCCCCGTCACGTTCGAGGGCGGCCTCGACCTCGGCGCTCGCGATGTTCTCGCCGCCCCGGCGCACCATGTCCTTGATCCGGCCGACCAGCCGGATGCCGCCGTCCGGCCGGCGGACGACGACGTCGCCGGTGTGCAGCCAGCCGTCCCGCAGCACCCTGGCGGTGTCCTCCGGCCGGTTCCAGTAGCCGCGCATCATCGGCTCGCCCGAGACGATCAGCTCTCCGGGCTCGCCGTCGGGGAGATCGCCCCCCTGCGGATCGACCACACGGACCCGCTTCGTCGGCACCGGAATCCCGAGGTTCCCGCTCCCGACGCAGCTCGTGTCCCCGACGGGACCGAACAGGTCGACGCCGGACTCGGTCATGCCGTAGATCTCCCGCCAGGGCGCGCCCCAGCGTTCCTCCAGTTGGGCGTGGATCCCGGTCGGGATGCCCGAACAGAGCACCAGGCGCAGCTGGTTGTCCAGGTCGTCGGGGCCGGGCGGTTGCTTGAAGAGCAGTGTCGGCATGGATCCGAGGACGTAGAAGAACGTCGCTCGGTGGCGGCGGACATCGGTGAGGAAGCCCGACGCGGAGAAGCGCGGCAGGACGACCAGCGGGGCCCCGACCGTCAGGGCGAGCGCGGTGTTCCACTGCGGATCCATGTAGGAGAACGGCTGGGCGGTGAGCAGGACGTCGTCGGGCCCGAGGCCGGTCCCCGCCGCGCAGGTCCAGCCCAGCCGCACCCAGTAGTCGTGGGTGAGCATGCAGGCCTTGGGGAAACCGGTGGTGCCGGACGTGTACTGCAGGTTCGCCAGGGTCTCGGCGGTGAGGCGCACCGCCGGAGCGGTCGCCGGGAAGGCCGCGGACCCGTCGTCGGCGACGTCGACGACGCGGAGGTCCGTCAAGTCGGCCTCGGCGTCGACGACCTCCTTCAGGAGGCCCACCCGCTCGTGGTCGGTGAACACGACCCGGGCTCCCGAGTCCCGCAGGAGAAAGGTGAGATCCGCCCGCTTGTACGAGGAGTTGACCGGTACCGCCACGGCGCCGGCCTTCAGCGCGGAGAGCCACACGACCGGCCACTGCACGACGTTCGGGAGCATGATCGCGACACGGTCACCCGGCTGGACGCCGTCGACCTCGATCAACCGGTGCGCCAGCCTGGAGGTCCAGGCGTCGATCTCCGCGAAGGTCCACGACGCGTCTTCGAAACGGAGGAACTCACGGGCAGGTGATCGCCGCGTCCGCTCCGCCAGCAATTCGGTCAGCGTCGCGGTGGGCGGGGCCTCTCCCATCCGCTCGGGCCTGACGGCCGGCTGCGGACGGCGAGAAGCCGTGTTTTCCTTCCGCTGAGGTGTTTCTTTCACGACCACGGCTGCTTTCTCTGCATGGGACGTTGTCCGTCGTTTCGCCGCCTTGAACGCGGATGGTCAGGCGTCGGCTCGGCTCGGCTCGCGCAGGTCCGGTTCGGCACCGACCGACTCGTCGTGGCGGTGCAGGGCGCGGTAGGCGAAGTAGTACGTGAACATCTGGAAGCCCCAGGTGCTCAGCGCGCCGATGTAGAAGAGGGTGTGCGCCTCGTCGTCGCCCGGGATGTGGACGAAGTCGTACGTCGACGCGATGACGCAGCCGGCGGCGGTCGCCAGCCCCGCGCCGACGGCCCACCCCTTCGCGCCGATCGCCCAGAGGCGCTTCGAGAAATAGATCAGGAACAGGGTGGTCAGGACGTTGACGGCGATCAGGGAGATCGCGACCCCCGTGCCGAGCCGCTCGCCGAAGAGCAGCAGAGCGAGGCCGACCGCGGTGGCGAACGCGAACACCCCGACGTCCGTCCCCACGGACGGCTTGTACCGGTGCGTCACGCGCATCAGGCCCAGGACGAGGATCAGCGTGATGCCGACCGACCGGGAGAACTGGTCGAAGAAGAAGGCCAGGGTGTACATCGGGCTTTCCTCGGTGCCCCCCAGGGCCGCGTAGAGGAAGAAGTTCGACCCGGAGGTGGCGACGATGATCCATTCGAGGCCGAGAAGATAGTTCCCGTAGTTCCGGATGAACTTCCACCCGAAGGTGAATCCGACGGCGATCATCCAGACGTCGGCGAGCAGGAAGAGCAGTTCTCTGAGTGCCATTTTCCTCGGTTCCTTGAGGTCTCTTCGGTATCCGGATCTCCGCCGAAGGCTGCGAGGCGGGGTGTCGCCCCACGGGGCCCGAGCCGGGCGATTCGAACGAGTCGGAACGTGGCGAGCGGTCCGCCGCCGCTCGCCGGGCGCAGATGGCTGCCGGCGAGCCCTCGTCGTGTGAGCTGATGGCCGCACGGGGTCTTCGCGAGGGGTGGGAGCCATGCTTCTTCATTGTGGTCGCACGATCAAGTCATATGAACAACTATTTTGCGGAGGGGGTGGCGCGCGGGTCGATATGGACTTACCGCCTGGTAACCTGGACGCTGACTTGATCGATCGTCCAACTTCACCAGGGGGTAGATGTGGCACGCGTACCGGCGGCCGAACGGCGGGATGAGCTGGTGAACGCCGCCATCCGGGTGATCGCGAGCCACGGCGTCGACGGTGCCACGACCCGCCGGATCGCCGAACAGGCGAACGCTCCGCTTGCGACCCTGCACTACTGCTTCCAGACCAAGGAGCTGCTGTTCACGGCCGTCTTCGAGAGGCTGACGGAGCGGTACCGCGAGGTTCTGATCGAGAGCGACGTGCACGGCGACCTGGTCGCCACCGCGCGTGCGATGCTCCGGGGCGTCCTTGACTGGTATCTCGAGTCCGACCCGGAATTCGCGTCCGCGAGCTTCGAGCTGATCAGCTGGGCGCAGCGCCAGGAAGAGCATCCGGCGGTGACCGTCTACAACGAGGCGTTCAACGTGGTGCGATCGATCCTCGCGAGAGCGGCCGCCGGACAGGACGTCCCGCCCGAGACCATCGACGAGATCGGCTATGTCATCAGTACCCTTTCCGATGGGTTCGTCGTGAACTGGTTGACGTACGGCAACCGTTCCCGGGCCGTGCAGCAGGCGCAGACCGTCGTCGACGTGTTCGACGCGTGGCTGGCCGTGAAGCTCGCCTGAGCGCTGACCGCGCCGTGCCCCGCCCGGACCCGAGTGCGTCATCCGTCGGCGCGCACTCGGGTCGGCCTCCTCACAGGTGTTTGAGGGATTCCTCGACGATCCACGTCATCGTCGGATCGTCGCTCTCCATCCATTCGGGGTGCCACTGGACTCCCAGCACCGGCGCGTCCGGAAGCTCCACCGCCTCGACCACCCCGTCGGCCGCCCGGCCCGTGACGAGAAGTCCCGTACCGCAGCGGTCGACGGCCTGGTGGTGCCACGAGTTGGTGACGGCCCGCGCTCCGAAGAGTCCCGCCACGATCGAGCCGGCCTCGAAGGTCACGACGTGATCGTCCGTGCCGTCGGTGAGCGCGGCCTCCTGTGACAGGTGCCGCACCTCACCGGGAGGAAGGTCGGCGACGAGCGTGCCGCCCAGCGCGACGTTGAGGACCTGCATGCCCCGGCACACGGCGAGCACCGGAATCCCGCGGTCGAGCGCGGCGCGCACGAGCGCCAGCTCGTACGCGTCCCGCTCGGCGTCGTGGGCCATCGGGTCCGTGCGGGGGTCGACGTCGCGCACCACGGAGGTGTCCCCTCCCCAGCACGCCGGGTGCAGGTCCTGCCCTCCGGTGACGACCACGCCGGCCAGCCAGTGGCAGACCGCCTCCGCGTCCGTCTCGTACGAGAGGTGCACGGGGAGGCCGCCGGCCCGCGCGATCCGGACCGCGTAGTCGGCCATGTAGCTGTCGGCGCAGCGGTCGCCGTACCGCCGGTCCGCTCCCTTGATGAGGTCCAGCCGGATCCGCCGGCCGGTGATGCCGATCAGCGGCCGTACCGCGACCGACCCCTCGCCTGCGGCGCTCACGGCAGCTCGAAGTAGCGGGCGGACTCCCACGCGGAGAGCTCGGCGGACGGATCGCCGCCCGCGGTGTGGAACTGCATCCACTCCCACCGGCGCGAACCGGTCCAGTAGTCGACGAACTCGGAGCCGAGGAGGTCGCGCAGGATCGGGTCCGCTTCGAGGGCGGCGGCGGCCTTCGTGATGGTGTCCGGCAGCCGGGTGATCTCCCCGGGCGGCATGCACCAGGCCATCTCCGCGACCGGCTCCGGCGGTTCGATCTCGCGTTCCAGACCCGCGATCGCACCGGCCAGCACACCGGCGAGCGCGAGGTACAGGTTGGCGTCGGCGCCGGGGACCCGGTACTCCAGACGGGAGTACGACGGGTGTCCGCACACCGCCCGGATCGCGGTGGTCTTGTTGCTGATGCCCCAGCTGGCGGTGACCGGCGGGCCGCTGAGGTCCACCAGGCGCCGGTACGAGGTGATCTGCGGGAGCGCGATCGAGGTGTTGCCCTCGATCGTCGCGAGCAGACCGCCGACAGCATGGCGCATCGTCTCCGACGGCCCCTCCTCCGCGTAGAACGCGTTGACGCCGTCGCGCTGGAGGGACAGGTTGATGTGCGAGGCCTGCCCGTAGCCCGCGGTGGGCTTGGCCATGAAGGTGACCGTGCGGCCGAGGTCGAACGCGACCTCGCGCATGATCTGGCGAGTCCGTGCCCAGGCGTCGCAGACCGTGAGCGGGTCGCCGGGCGCCAGGTTGATCTCGATCTGTCCGGCGGCGTCCTCGTCGCTCCAGGCCTCCCACTCGATGCCCACCGCGGAGAGCCGATCGGCGACGGCGTTCATGTAACCGGTCCAGTCCTTGGACTTCGCCAGGTGATAGGCCGTGCCCGCGCTCCCGCCGAGCGGTGTCAGGTCGCGGTATCCGCGGGCACGCGCCTCGTGGACGGTCTCCTCGAAGACGGTCGCCTCGATCTCGACGGCGACCGTCGCGGTGAAGCCGAGCGAGGCGAGCCGCGAGGTCATCTTCTTCGTCAGGTTGCGCGGACAGATCGGAACCGGCCTGCCGTCCTTCAGCCAGTAGTCGCCGATCACGGCCTGGCGCCCGGGCTCCCACTCGACCAGCGTCGACATGTCGGGACGGAAGTAGACGTCGTTCAGGTGTCCGCGCCAGTCGGGGAAGGCGAACCCGAGGACCGGCGCGTTGCCGAGGTCGAGCCCGAAGAGGAGATCGGCGAAGGCGAAACCCGAGTCCATGCCGGAGGCGAACTTCTTCGGGGTCAGCGTCTTGCCGAGGAACGATCCCTCGTGGTTCGTCGCCTCCAGTCGAACGGCTCGCACGGCCTCCTCGCCGCGGTCGACGCCGTTGGCGGGCATGGTGAGTTCAGACATCGAAACGAACCTTCCAGGAAGCGCCGACCATGACCGACAGCTGGGACATGGTGCCTTGGATGCCGAGCGCACCCGTGGAGAGCACGGCGAGCAGGTCGTCGGTTCCGGAGAACACTCCGGCGAGCGCCTCGGGGGCTCCGGCGATCAGGTAGTGCGTCGCGCCCTCGCCGAGTACGAGCTGTTCCAGGCCGTCGGGGCCCTCGGCGACCGCGATGAGCACGTCCGGAATGCCCGGCACGGAGCGCGCGGCACTCCAGAAGTGCGCGGCCGCCGTCTGCCAGTTCGGCACCGGGGGCGACAGCGCGAGCAGCGCGTCCGCGGCGAGCTCGGCGTCACCCGACGGGGCGGCGACGGGGGCGAACCGGGCGTTCAGATCGACGGTGATCGTGGCATCGGGTTCGGCGAGGACTTCGCTGGAGACCGAGACGCCGTCGCCGAAGGTGATCGTCGCCGCCTGGGGCGTGTCATGCGACCGGATCGCCACGGTGCCGGCCGGCCTCCGCAGCACCGGGAGGGCGTGCCCCGCACGGGCGGAGTCGCGCAGGGTGCGGCCGATCAGCCGGACGAGGGGAGTCGCGTCGTCCTCGATCCTTACGTCGACCTCGGTTGCCGCTGGTGTGCCGGGCGCCGCGGGAGCCGTCGTGGTTTCGGTCATCCGTCGGTCCTTTCGACTTCGGGAGATCACGTGCGCCGTGCATCGGCCGCTTCGGATCTCGGATGGACCGTGATCGTCATGGTCAATTGACTAGATCAGGTGACTAGGATGGTGGGGTACAGGTCGCGACCTGTCAATGACTTCGGAGAGGCCACACAGTGAATGAAGCGAAGCCCCCGTACTGGGAGCGGCTGGACCCCGATGCGCGGTCGGTAGCGCGATTCATCGCCGAGACCCTCAGGGAACCCGTACGTGAACTGGGCGCCGAAGTGGCGCGGAAAACCCTGGCGACGCCCCCGTCCGAACAACCGCTCACCCCTCTCGACCAGGTCGAATCCCTGACCGTTGCCACCCGTTCCGGCGGGATCGGTGCACGCCTGTACCACCCGGACGGTCCGCCGCCGGCCGCCGGCCCACGGCCGACGCTGGTCTATCTGCACGGTGGCGGCTTCGTCCTGGGAACCCTCGACGGGGTGGACGAGGTCTGCCGCGCGATCGCCGCCCGATCGGGCTGGGCGGTGTTCTCGCTGGAGTACCGACTCGCACCGGAGAATCCCTATCCCGCGGCGTTGGACGACTGCTTCGACGCGTTCGCCTGGCTGCGGCGGTCGGCCCCGGCCCTCGGCCTCGATCCGGACACGATCGCCGTGGGGGGTGATTCGGCGGGAGGCGGTCTCGCCGCCGCGCTGTGCCTCAAGCTCCGCGATCTCGGACTCGTCCGGCCCGTGTCACAGGTGCTGGTCTACCCCGCCGTCGACGACACGTTCGCCCGCCCGTCCTGGACGGAGTTCGCCGACGCACCCTTGCTGACCAGTAAGGATGCCCGCTGGTGTTGGGAGCAGTACATCGGCCCGGATCGCACCGGGGAGGTCGACCACTACGCGGCCCCGATGCGCGCCGCGTCGTTGCGGGACCTCCCCCCGGCGCTCGTCCTCACCGCCGAGGTCGATCCGCTGCGCGACGACGCCGAGGCGTACGCCGAAAGGCTGCGGCGCGACGGCGTCGAGGTGACCCTGACCCACTATGCGGGCGTGTTCCACGGCTTCTTCACCGAAGTGGGCGTGTTCGCCAAGACGGACGAGGCGGTTGCGCAGGTGGCGCGTCACCTGCGGGGCGTCGCCGACGCCTGACGCGTGCAGCGGGCAGGAACTCGATCGCCATTCGACTATTGACGGCGAGCGCGCTCATGTCTAGATTCACGTGGTCATACGACTAAGTCGGATGACCGACACATGCATGTCGATGCATCGAGGGGTTGTGGACCCCCGCCCAGGGCGAGGCCCTGACGGCCGGATGCCAGCCGCATTTCGACTAACCGAAGGCACACGCATGACCGAGACCGCTCCATCCACCGCCCCCGTCGTCGACCTCCTCTGCGTCGGCGCGGGGTTCTCCGGCCTGTACGCGGCGTACAAGGCCGCCGAGAAGGGCTGGACCTTCGCCGGATTCGAAGCCGCGCCCGACGTCGGCGGCACCTGGTTCTGGAACACGTACCCCGGCGCACGCTGCGACGTCGAGAGCGTCTACTACTCCTACTCGTTCAGCCAGGAGCTCCTGCAGGAGTGGACGTGGAGCGAGCGCTTCGCTCCCCAGGCCGAGATCCTGAGCTACATCCAGCACGTCGCGGACCGCTTCGACCTGCGCCGGCACTTCACCTTCGGCACCCGGGTGACGTCCGCGACGTGGCTCCCGGAGGAGCGGCTCTGGGAGGTGTCCCTCGACTCCGGCGAGACCCGGCGGGGCCGCCACCTGCTCGCCGCCTCGGGCGGCCTCTCGGCGCCCAAGGACTTCGACGTGCCGGGCCTGGAGAACTTCACCGGGACCACGGTCTCGACGAGCCGGTGGAACATTCCGCTGAGCGATCTGGCGGGCAAGCGCGTCGCCGTGATCGGCACCGGGTCGTCCGCCGTCCAGTGCATTCCGCTCATCGCCGAGGTGGCCGAGCACCTCACCGTGTTCCAGCGCACCCCCAACTACGTGTTCCCCGCCCGGAACACCCCGCTGTCGGCGGAGTACGTCGACGAGATCAAGAGCAACTACGCGGCGATCCGCGAGGAGTGCCGTCACTCGCTCGGCGGCATCCCCGACCGCATCCCGGACGCCGCCGCATTCGACGTCTCCGACGAGGAACGGCGCGACCGCTACGAACGGGCTTACCAGCGCAGCGGGTTCAACGGTGTCGGCGGCGAGTTCTCCGACCTCCTGACCGACGCGAGGGCCAACGAGACCGCGGCCGAGTTCGTCCGCGAGAAGATCCGCCGGATCGTCCGTGACCCGCAGACCGCCGCGGTCCTCGAACCCCGCTTCCACCCGCTCGGCGCCAAGCGCAGCTGCTTCGGCACCGACTACTACGAGACCTTCAACCGCCCCAACGTCTCGGTGGTCTCCCTTCGTGACGAACCCATCGAAACCATGACGAGCGACAGCATCGTCACGCGCGCCGGCTCCCACGAGGTCGACGCCATCGTCCTGGCGATCGGATTCGACGCCTTCACCGGCCCGCTGTACGCGCTCGGCGTCTCCACCCCGGAGACCGGCGGACTGCAGGACGCGTGGAGCGACGGAGTCCGGACCTACCTGGGCATCATGACCGCCGGATTCCCCAACTTCTTCATGATCGGAGGACCGCAGAGCCCCGCGCTCGCGAGCAACGTCGTCGTCACGATCGAGCAGGCCGTGGACTGGATCGCCGATCTGATCGGCCACGCGAAGGCCGGCGGTGCCGAGGTCATCGAGCCGACGATCGAGGCTCAGGACGACTGGGTGAAGATCACCGAGGACACGGTCGCCCGGACCCTCTACGCCACCACCGACTCCTGGTACCGGGGCTCGAACGTGACCGGCAAGCCGACGACCTTCCTCGGCTACGTGGGCGGGGTCGGCAAGTACCGCCGCATGTGTACCGAACTCGCCAAGCGCGGCTACCCGGGCATCGCGCTGGACGGCGAGACCGTAGCCCGCCGCCTCGGCCGTATCCACGAGGAGATCGCGTGAAGGTCGTGCACCAGCGCTACGTCGCGTACTCCGAGGCGCACTACGCGGGGAACCTGGTCGACGGGGCCTTCGGCCTGAAGCTGTTCGGGGACGCCGGAACGCACCTGGCGATCACCCTCGACGGCCACGAGAGCCTGTTCGCCGGATACGCGTCGGTCGAGTTCCTCGCCCCGGTCCGCGGCGGCGACGTCGTCGAGGCGGAAGCACGCCTGGCGGCGAAGGGAAGGCGGAGCCGGACCGTCGACTTCGAGCTGCGGATCATCTGCCGAGCCGTCGACGACAGCGGCCGGGCCGAGGTGCTCCCCGAACCCATCGTGGCCACCCGGGCGCGCGGCACGGCGGTCGTTCCGGCCGACGCGGCGACGACGGCCCCGTGACCGCCCGGGCGGGAGACGTCGGTCGGCGCTGAGCAGCCCGAGCGGCGTGCCCCTACGAGCGACCGGCCCGCTGTCGGCGGCGGGCCGGTCTCGGATCTCGCGGTTGTGTACGGCGCCGAAGCACGGGCGTCGGAACGAGCGCGCGCCGACACGGCAACCCCGGGTTTACTGGTTGCCCTCGGAGTGACAACGGCCGGGGGGAAGGAACTGTCACGACCGTCAGGCTGATTTCGGACTTGCCGCCGTGATGCGTTTCGGCATCCCGACGGCTGGACAGCCGCGCGCCGTCGACGGGGGTGGCGTGCCTGGTGATGCGGTTCCACGCTGTCGCGTGGGCACACATTGTGCGTGTGCGCAGAGCGATCTCCCGCACGCCTGATGGCCCATCAGGTAGGTCGGCGTTCGGTCAGCATGAGTCCCTGAGCCTTCCCGGGTGATGGTCCCAACAGGCGCCGGTGCTAAGGGAATCCCCAGGTGGGAAGCCGTCCAGCCCGACGGGAGCGATGTTCCTCACAAACATCGGACGGGGGCGCCGGTGTAAGCTCGAAATCGCCCTTGACCTGCACAAAGCAGGCAGGGAGCCGTTTCGGAGGAGTCCCAAGTGCTGCGCACTCTGTTCAAGTCCAAGATCCACCGCGCCACCGTCACCCAGGCCGACCTGCACTACGTCGGCTCGGTCACCGTCGACGCGGAGTTGATGGAGGCGGCCGACCTGCTTCCCGGTGAGCTGGTGCACATCGTCGACATCGACAACGGCGCCCGTCTGGAGACGTACGTCATCGAGGGCGAGCGGGGGTCCGGTGTCATCGGGATCAACGGCGCCGCCGCGCACCTCGTGCACCCCGGTGACCTCGTCATCCTCATCAGTTACGCGCAGATGGAGGACGCGGAGGCGCGGACGTTCGTGCCGCGCGTCGTGCACGTCGACGGGGAGAACCGCATCGTGGAGCTGGGGGCCGACGCGTCCGCGCCCGTCCCCGGCACCGACACGGTGCGGCCCCCGCACGCCGTGCCCGCCCACGGCTGAGCACGCCCCGGCGGGCCGGAGCCGGCCCGAGGAAGGACGGCACGCGCATGACCGACCCGCTGATCCGTGACGACCGGGCGAACGGACGCCTGGAGGGGTTCCAGGAGGGCGCCCCCGTCGGCGTCGTCGTCTACTTCGTCCTCGACGCCGCGCCCCACGCCCTGGTGGCCGTGCACACCGTCGTCGAGGAGGCGCACGAGGGGAAGGGGATCGCCGGGGCGCTCGTGCGCGAGCTCTACGCGACCGCCGCCCGCGAGGGCGTCCCCGTCGTCCCCCTCTGCTCGTACGCCGCGCAGTGGGCCGAGCGCCACCCCGACGAGGCACCCGTGCCGTCCGACGAGGTGGTCCGCGTGGCGAAGGAGCAGCTCAGGGCCACCCCCGGCCTGTGGTGACCCCCGCCGGCACCCTGGCCCTGCTGCACACCTCGCCGGTCCACGTCCCCGTCTTCGACGCCCTGCGCGACCGCCACCACCCCGGGCTCGTCCTGCGGCACCTCGTCCACGAGGAACTGCTCGTACGGGCCCGGGAGGCGGGCCCCGGGGCCGTCGCCGGTCACGTGGCCGCCGTGCTCGCCGGGGCCGTCGCGGCCGGCGCCGACGCCGTGCTCTGCACCTGCTCCACCCTCGGCGCAGTGGCCGAGGGCGCCGCGGCCTCCCTCGGCGTACCCGTCCTCAGGGTGGACCGGCCGATGGCCGCCGAGGCCGCCCGGTACGGCAGCGTCCTCGTCGTCGCCGCACTGCGCTCCACCCTGGAGCCCACGCTCGCCCTCCTCGCGGAGGAATCGGGGCCGCGCCCCCGCTCCGTGACCACGGTGGTCGTGGAAGGGGCCTGGGAGCGGTTCGAGGCGGGGGACCGGGAGGGGTACCTCGACGCCGTCGCCGCGGCCGTGGACCGGGCGCCCGTCACGGAGGACGGCGTCGTCGTCCTCGCCCAGGCCTCCATGGCCGACGCCGCCGAACGGACCTCCGTCCCTCTGCCCGTCCTGTCCAGCCCCCGCCCCGGCCTCGCGGCGGCCGCCAGGGCAACGCGAGGAGCGGGCGGCCGGGGCTGACCCGAAGGACCGGCCCGACGGGCGCCGGACGCCCCGCCGCGCCACCCTGGGAAGCGATCGACCCGACGAGCGAGAGGCCCGTGATGACCCACCCCCACCCCGACCCGCTGCCCCCGTCGCCCATCCCGCCCCCCGTACCCGGCCCGAACCCCGTGCCCCCACCGAGCCCCAGCCCGGTCCCGTCCCCTCCGGACCCCGGGCCGAGCCCGGCCCCGCAGCCCGGCGGGCCCGTACCGGAACCCGAGCCCCAGCCCCAGCCCGGCCCCGCCGGCGGGGGCCCCGTGCCCGTGCGGAGGTGACGGAAGACGGCCGGGATTCCGTGAACCGCTTGTCACGGAGCGTGCGCCACCCCTAACTTGGCGGCTGTCGCTGTGTTCTAGGGGGGCCCATGGCCGTACGTGGACGTCACCGCCGTCACCAGCCGAGCCGCGTCAACCGCGCCTCGCTCACCCTCACGGCGGGGGGCGCCGGCATGGCGCTGCCGCTGATGGGCGCGGGCACGGCGCAGGCCGCCTCGCTGAACGTCTGGGAGAAGGTCGCGGCCTGCGAATCCTCCTCCAACTGGCACATCAACACGGGGAACGGCTACTTCGGCGGCCTCCAGTTCACCCAGTCCACCTGGGAGGAGTACGGCGGCACGCACTACGCGCCGCGCGCCGACCTCGCCTCCAGGGACCAGCAGATCCTGATCGCCGAGCGCGTCCTGAAGGGACAGGGCCCCGGCGCCTGGCCGTCCTGCGGCCCCCGCGCGGGCCTAGCCCGGGGCGGTGCGGCGCCCGACGTCTCCACCCGGGCCGCCACGGCGAAGCCGTCCGGCGGCAACCAGCCGCGCACCGCCTCCCTGCCCGGCCAACGCGCCTTACCGGAGCGTCCGGCGCGGAACACCGGCCCGACCGCCGTCCCCACCGTGCGCGAGATGTACACCGTGACGCCCGGCGACTCCCTGTCGAAGATCGCCCGCGAGGAGAACGTCCGGGGCGGCTGGCAGCGGCTGTACGAGGCGAACCGGCCCGTCGTCGGCGACGACCCCGACCTCATCCTCCCCGGCCAGCGCCTCACCCTGCGCATCGCCGCTCCCAAGAAGCCCCCGCAGCCGAGCGGGACCGGGCAGGGACCGGGAGGAAAAGCCGGACAGACCGCGAAGGCACCCGCGCCCGCCGCCAGGACCGCCCCGCCGGTCACGACGCCTCCCAAGGCCGTCGCCCCCCGGCCCGCCGTCAAACCGACGACCGCACCCTCCGCGAAGCCCGCCACCAAGCCCGTGGCCGAGTCCGCCGTCAGGCCGGTCACCGGGCCGACCGCGAAACCGGCCGCGAGGCCCGCGGCCAAACCGGCCGCCAAGCCCGCCGTCGCGAAGCCCGCGACCAAGCCCGCCGCCAAGCCGCGACCCGCCGCCGCGCCGCAGGCCCGCTACTCCGCCCCCGTCGCCGCCGGCATCGGCACCCGCTACGGCAAGCCCGGCTCCTCCTGGTCCAGCGGCTACCACACGGGCGTCGACTTCCCCGTCCCCACCGGCACCTCCGTCAAGGCCGTGGCAGGCGGCCGGATCGTCTCGGCCGGCTGGGCGGGCGCGTACGGCTACCAGATCGTCCTCCGCCACGACGACGGCCGCTACAGCCAGTACGCGCACCTCTCCGCCCTCACCGTCCGCGAGGGCCAGCGGGTGACCGCCGGGCAGCGCATCGCCCGCTCAGGATCGACCGGCAACAGCTCGGGACCGCACCTCCACTTCGAGGTCCGCACGGGTCCCGGGTACGGCTCCGACATCGACCCCCTGGCCTATCTCAGGGCCCGCGGCGTCTCCGTCTGACCCCCTCGGCCCCTTCCCGCGCGCCGGCGCGGACGGAGGGGCCGGGGCCTCCGGCGCGGGCGTCATCCGGTCGAGCGTCAGCTCCACCAGACCGCCCGCGGCGACCGCCCCGCACAGCAGCGCCGCCACGGTCCCCGCCGCGCCGTAGCGGAAGCCCTCGCCGAACAGCGTCACGCCCACCGCCGCCGCGACCACCGGATTGACCACCGTGAGGGTGGCGAGCGGGGCGGCGAGCCCCGCGCCCCGGTACGAGGCCTGGGAGAGCAGCAGCCCGCCCACGGCGAACACCGAGAGGACCAGGAGCGCCGTCCACTCGGCCAGCGGCGCCCGGGCCGTCCACTCCCCGGCCACCGCCTTGGTGAACACCGACGCGGCGCCGAAGGAGACGCCCGCCGCCGTCGCCAGCAGGACGCTGCGCAGCGCCGGCCGGCCCACCAGGTGCGCGCCCGCGAAGAGCAGGCCCACCGTGCCGAAGGCGGCGCCCGTGAGCAGCCACCGGTCCCCGTCGCCCAGGGACCGCGCGTCGGCCCCGGTCGTCAGGCTCAGCAGGCCCGCCAGACCCGCCGTGGCCATGAGGGCGCCGTGCCGGGCCCGCCGTCCGGCCCCCCGGCCGACGAAGAGCGCCGCCATGGGCAGCGCGAACACGATCGTGAGCGCGCCCAGCGGCTGGACCAGACTGAGCGGCCCGTACGCGAGGGCGGCGACGTGCAGGGCCGCCCCGGCGCCGTTGAGCGCCACCGCCCCCCACCAGGCCGGGCGGCGCAGCGGTGCGTAGCGCGGGCCGGCGGCGGAGGCCGCGACCCGCTCCTGGACGATCGCCGCGGCCGCGTAGGCCACCGCGGAGACCAGGGCCAGGACGACGGACAGCACGAGGGGACTCATGCCTTCCACGATCCTCCTTCCCGGCCGTTCGCGTCGTCGTACCGGAGGACCCTTCGCCCGTACCCCTTCCGCAGTACGGGCCTCCCGCGTACATCCACGGGTGTACGCCCCGCAGGTCGGAACCGGTGCGAACCGGTCCTCCGGCCCCCGCCGGGGGCGCTACCGTGGGCGCCGGCCCGGGATCGGGCCCCGGGGCGGACGACGGTGCGGGACAGGAGCGTGGGGCGGGATGGACCTTGTCGAGAGCGGATCGGTGGGCGGGTTCTTCGCCCTGCGGACCGCCCCGCCGGAGACCGGCGGGGCCCATCTGCCGCTCGCCCGGATCTACGCGGGGGAGGGCGGCCCCCTCGCCGCGCGCGTGGACCGGGTCGCCGCCCGGCTCGGGGCCCCCGAACGGCGCGTCGGCGCCTCCGTCGCCCACCTGGGGCTCGCGGCCCGCCTCTGGTCCACCGCCCTCGGTCCCGCCGCCCTGTACGGCCGCTTCCCCGGCCTCGACCCCGCCGAGCTGTACTGGGACGGGGCCCTGACCTCGCCCGACGACCTGTGGTGGGCCGGTTCGGCGACCCGCCCCGCCACCGCCGCCGACCTCCGCGCGGCCGTCCAGGAGGCCCACCTCGCCCCGCTCCACGCGGCCCTGCGCCGCGACGGCCGCATGGCGCCCCGGCTGCTCTGGGGCAACGCCGGCTCCGCCCTCGCCGGCGCCCTGCGCGAACTGACCCGCTGGGCCCGCGCCCACGGCAGGCCCGACGCGGCCGACCGGGCCGCCGCCCTGGTCGCGGAGCTCCTCGACCACCCCGACCTCGCCGGCACGGTCCGCGGCCCCCGGCTGCGCCGCGCGAGCTGCTGCCTCTACTACCGCTGCCCCGGCGGCGGGCTGTGCGGCGACTGTGTCTTCGACCACGCCCCCCGAACGGGTTTGGAGGCGCGGCCCCCCGCTCCGTAAACTCCCCCTTTCGAAAGCCCGCGCAGGCGAGAGCCCGGGGGCGGCGAAACTCCGAGAGCGGCGACGCACGAGCGAACGAGGAACCCGAAGGCCATGACGGTGACCGAAGAAAACCAGGACTACGGGCCGGGCATCGACCCCGAGCGCCTGGCCGTCTGCCTCGCCGTCCTCGACGAGCTCGACGAACTGGAGATAGACCACCCGGACGCGATCCGCGTCCGCCGGGCCACCGCCGGGATCTACCGGACCGTGAAGCAGCGCCGCCGCCAGGAGCGCCGGGCCGCCAAGACCGCCAACGACAAGGCGGTCACCGAGGCCACGGCCACCGGCTCCGCGCAGCGCATCGACGACGAGACCGAGGGCATCCTGCCCACCTCCGTCACCGAGGAGGGCCGGATCGCGGGCATCCTCCAGCGCCCCCGCTCCTGCTACGTCTGCAAGACGCGGTTCGTGGAGGTCGACTACTTCTACCACCAGCTCTGCCAGCCGTGCGCCGCCGAGAACCGCGCCAAGCGGGAGGCCCGCGCCGACCTCACCGGCAAGCGCGCGCTGCTCACCGGTGGCCGCGCCAAGATCGGCATGTACATCGCGCTGCGGCTGTTGCGCGACGGCGCCCACACCACGATCACCACCCGCTTCCCCAAGGACGCCATCCGCCGCTTCAAGGCGATGGAGGACTCCGCGGACTGGCTGCACCGCCTGGAGGTCGTCGGCATCGACCTGCGCGACCCGGCCCAGGCCGTGGCCCTCGCGGACCGGATGACCGAGGCCGGCCCGCTGGACGTCCTCATCAACAACGCGACCCAGACCGTGCGCCGGCTGCCCTCCGCGTACGCCGCCCTGGTCGAGGGCGAGGGCGCCCCGCTGCCCGCCGGCGAGCTGCCCGCCCACGACGTCATCGGCGCCTTCAACTCGGGCGCGGTGGACGGCATCGCCGCGCTGCCGCTCGGCACGAGCGGTCTGGAGGCCCAGAAGGTCGCGGACCTCGCCCTGGTCGCGGGCAACGCCAGCATCGCCCGGCACCTCGACGGCACCGCCATCGACGCGGGCGGCCTGCTGCCGGACGTCGTCGAGAGCAACACCTGGGTGCAGAGCATCGACCAGATCTCCCCGGTGGAGCTCCTGGAGACGCAGCTGTGCAACTACACGGCGCCGTTCATCCTGATCAGCAAGTTGCGGCCGGTGATGGCCGAGGCCGCGCGCAAGGCGTCCAGCGGGCGCTCCTACGTCGTGAACGTCTCCGCGATGGAGGGCGTCTTCGGCCGCGGCTACAAGGGCGCCGGGCACCCGAACACCAACGCGGCGAAGGCCGCGATGAACATGGTGACGCGGACCAGCGCCCAGGAGATGTTCCAGACCGACGGCATCCTGATGACCTCCGTCGACACCGGCTGGATCACCGACGAGCGTCCGCACTTCGACAAGCTGCGCCTCGCGGAGGAGGGCTTCCACGCCCCGCTCGACCTGGTCGACGGCGCGGCCCGGGTCTACGACCCGGTCGTGCGCGGCGAGGCGGGCGAGGACCTGTACGGCGTGTTCCTCAAGGACTACGCCCCCGGCAACTGGTAGACACCGTCCCTTTTCGGTTTTCGGCAAGAGCGCCCCACCGGCCGGGTGGGGCGCTTTTTCGGCTCGTTTCACCCGAACGCGTCACACTTCCGAGCCCGGTAGAGCGCGGGCGCGCTCATTTGGTTACTCTGATGTTCACGGTCGGCCACCGAGGAGACACACCTTCCCCACGGTCGGCCCGGGACTGGCCCGCCACCAAGGCCGCGGTCCCGCCCGACGAACGGCGCCACCGCGACCGCACGGCACTTGTCCTACAGGTAGCGCGACACTAAGGAGTGCGCGGTGACACCCGAACTGACCAAGCAGGAACCGCGACCGACCGAATCCACCGAGCGGCCGCGCCGGAAGGGCGAGCTGGGAAGCCTCGAGGTCTGGGCCCGCTCGGCCCCGATCCGGCTCGCGGGCTACGAGGAGGACCTCGCCGAGCCCCACATCCTGCCGGGCATCGACTGAGCCGACGCCCCGGAGTGATGCCCCCCGGTGCCCCGGCCGAACCCTCGGCCGGGGCACCGGCACGTCCGGACCCCCTCAGGGCTCGCCGACGGGCTTCCGCAGCCGGGTCGGCGGCAGGTACTCCCGCAGCAGGGCCCGGTGCCACCACGCGCCGGTCGCGCGCAGCTCGCGCCAGGTCGTGTAGCGGTAGCGGTACAGCCGGGCGCGGACGTGGACCGGCGGCGCGTCCGGGAACGGGTTGTGGGCGAGCAGCCGCAGGGTGTCCCGGTCGCCGTCGAGCAGCCGTTCCACGAAGGGCCCGAACCACGCGCGCGCGTACCCGGGGGAGAGCGCGGCGAACCACATCAGCCAGTCGAGCCGCAGATGGTACGGGGCGAACTGGCGCGGCAGCCGGCGCGGATCGCCCGGCTTGCCCTTGAAGCCGTACTCGCGCCAGACGGTGCCCTCGTGCGGCGCCGGGTCGTCGGTGCCCTCGACCACGATCTCGTCCCGGACCCGGCCGACCGTGCCGAACGCTCCGTAGCTGTTGACCAGGTGGAACGGGTCGTACGAGCGGTTCATGGCCTGGTTCCGGGAGAGCAGGTTGCGCACCGGGCGGTAGCTGCGGACCAGGACGAGGACGGTCACCGCGACGACCAGGACGACGTACCAGAGCGGCGGGTCCGGCAGCGGACGGTCGCCGGTGAGCGGGGAGGCGTCCACGGCGGAGAGGGCGAGCACGACGGTGATCCAGTTCAGCCAGGCGAAGTTGCCCGAGAGCACCAGCCACAGCTGGGTGACCACCATCAGACCGGCCGCCGCCGTGGCCACCGGCTGCGGGGCGAAGAGGAAGAACGGCACGACGAGCTGGACGACGTGGTTGGCCGCCGCCTCCGCCTTGTGCAGCGGGCGGGGGAGGTGGTGGAAGAACCAGCTCAGCGGGCCGGGCATCGGCTGGGTCTCGTGGTGGTGGTACAGGCAGGTCAGGTCCCGCCAGCAGCGGTCGCCGCGGATCTTGATGAGCCCGGCCCCGAACTCGACCCGGAAGAGCAGCCAGCGCAGCAGCAGGAGCACCGGGAGGGGCGGGGCCGTGTCGTCGTTGCCGAGGAAGACGGCCAGGAACCCGGCCTCCAGGAGCAGCGACTCCCACCCGAAGGCGTACCAGGTCTGGCCCACGTTCACGATCGACAGGTAGAGCGCCCAGAGCACCAGCCACAGGAGCATCGACACCGGCAGCGGCACGGCGTCCCCGGCGCCCGCCACCAGGGCGAGCGCCAGCGCGGCGCCGGTCCACGAGACCGTCGCGAACAGGCGGTCGGAGTAGCGCCAGTGGAAGAGCGAGGGCGTGTGGCGCGGCCGGGTGCGGCGCACGTACTCCGGCACCGGGAGCATGCCGCGCTCCCCGATCAGCGCCCGGAACTGGAGGGCCGCCGACAGGAACGCCACGAAGTACAGTCCGGCCAGACCGCGCTGGAAGACGATCCGGCTCAGCCAGAGGTCGGGCGCCGTGAACCACTCCATCGCCTCCAGTATCGGCCCGGGATCAGCTCCTGACGAGACGCCGCAGGGTCCGGGCGAGTCGGCGGGCGTACGCGCGCTGGAGGAACGGCACCAGGGGGCCGGCGAGCCGGGTGTACCAGACGGCCGGACGGCTGAAGGCGGTGACCGTGAACCGGACGGCGCCGTCCGGTTCCAGCGTCACGAGGAAGGACTCCTCGCCGCACTCCGGATGGCCGGCGAGGGTGCCGTACGCGAAGCCGGTGCGGTCCTCCTCGTACGCCGTCCAGATCACCGCGCAGGGGACGGCGATCCGGAACCGGCCGACGCCCGCCGACACCTCCACGCGGACGCCGGGGCCCGCGCGGTCGGCGTCGGCCGTGAGGCCCGCGCCGGAGCGGCGGTGCATCCGCCAGGCGGTGACGGCGGTGCCGGCCGCCGCGAAGGCGGCCCGGCCGTGGCCGACGACCGTGCTGTACCGCAGGTGGTGGTAGCCCTCGGGGAGCGCTTCGGGGGTGCGGGTGGCGCCGACCTCGCGGTAGGTCGGGCCGCCGGGGTGGTGGCGGTCGGGCCGGGAGAGGTCCTTCAGGAGGCGGGTCATGCCGGGGACTCCGTTCGCGGGTGGGCGGGGGCGGCGGCCGGGACGGCGGGGACGCCGCCGGCGCGCAGACGGCGGCGGGCGAGGAGGGCGCAGACGGCGAAGCCGAGGGCGTTGCCCAGGCCGTGGGTCGCGGCCATCCAGGTCAGGTCGAGGTGGGGGAGGCCGGTGGCCTCGCCGAGCGCCCAGTCCAGGGCGAGCAGCATGGTGGCGGCGAGGACCAGGGCCGAGACGGCGAGCAGGGTACGGGTGGGGCGGTCGGCCGCGAGGTCGCGGCGCTCGCGCAGGGTCAGGACGGCGACCGCCGCCATGCCGGCGGTGAGGACGACGGCGCCGGCCAGCTCGGCCCAGTCGTCCACGAAGTAGCCGATCAGGACGAGCAGGGTGCCGGCGGGGACGCTGAGCGCGGCGAAGCGGGCGGTGGGGCCGTCCTCGGAGGCGCGGCAGACGAGACCGGCGACCAGGGCGGCGGCGAAGCCCGCGAAGTGGAAGTGCGGGACGGTGAGCGCGAGGATGTCCAGGTCGAAGCCGAAGAGCGGGTACGAGGCCCGCTCCGCGACGAGCGCGAGGCCCGCGACCGAGGGTGAGGCCAGGGCGGTCAGGACGGCGACCTCCCGGGGCCGGAGCGAGCGGGTCAGCATGAGCCGGGCCGGCGCCTGGTACGCGAGCGCCAGGGTGGCGAGGGCGTAGACGGCGGCGAGGCCGGCCGAGAGGCCGGAGCGGGGCAACCAGAGGGAGAGCGCCCCGGGGACGGCGAGCAGCGGCCAGGCGCGCCGGAGCCGGTCCAGACCGGGGGGTCTGGGGCCGTCGAGGAGCGAGAGCCCCGTCGGGACCACCCAGAACATCCCGATCATCACGACCGATGCCACCAGGATCGACAGCGCGGTCATGCCATCACCCCCATTTGAACGCGTTCAAGCAACGGTTCGAGCGTAGGGCTTTTCTTGAACGTGTTCAAGTGGCGTGCTCCGGCGGGCGACCCGGTCGGCCCCCCTCCGCTTGCGCGTGCCCGCGCGCTGCGACAGACATGAGGAGACACGAGGGACTTGGCCGGAACCGGGCTCCGGGCCCGGGGGAGAGAAAGTCGGGAGTACCAGGTGCGCTCACCCCTTCGCCGGACGCGGCGAAACCCCACCCCCACCCCCACCTCTACCCCCACCCCCGTCCCTCCCCCCGGCGACGCGATCGCTCCTCGCGACGGCGCGCGTCTCGCCGGGGTCGCGTTCGCCTCCGTCCTGCTGCTCGCCGGCTGTTCCTCCGGCGGGACCGGTGCCGGGGGCGCGGGGCGGCCCGTCGCGGCCCCCGCCCAGGACGTCCTCCTCCAGTCGGCCGCCGCCCCGGGGCCCGACCCCTTCACCGCCTCCACCGTCCGCAACACCGCCCGCCCCTCCGACCCGCCCCGGCCCCCCGAGGGGCAGCGTGCCCGCGAGGTCGCCGGCTCCACCCCGGGCCTCTACGGCGGCACCCGCGCCGTCGGCAGCTGCGACGTCGAACGGCAGGTCTCCCTCCTCACCGGGGACACGAAGAAGGCGCGGGCCTTCGCCGAGGCCGCCGGAGTCCCCGAGGCCGGCGTCGCCGACTGGCTGCGCGGCCTCACCCCGGTCGCCCTGCGCGTGGACACCCGCGTCACCGGCCACGGCTACCGCGGCGGCCGGGCCACCGCCCACCAGGCCGTCCTCCAGACCGGTACGGCCGTCCTCGTCGACCAGTACGGTTCCCCGCGCGTCCGCTGCGCCGGCGGCAACCCGCTCCGCGCCCCCGCCGGGGACCGGGGCGGCGTCTACGTGGGCGTCCCCTGGGACGCCTTCGACCCCGACCACGTGGTCGTCGTCCGCCCGACCGGCACCGTCGTCACCAGCCTGGTCATCGTGAACGCCACCGACCGCAGCTGGATCGAGCGCCGGACGGGCAGCGACGGCGAGGAGGACCGCAAGCCCGCCGTGGAGCCCTCCTGCGACCCGGACGCGTGCATCCTGGAGGGCTCCGGCACACCGGAACCGGACGCCTCCGGCCCGGCCACGCCCGCCCCCAGCACCCCCGACCGCTCCACCCCGCCGGAGCCCGTGCCGCCGCCGCAGGACCCGCCGGTCCCCGACGCCCCGACGGGCCCCGACCCGTACACGGAACCGGCCCCCGACCCGTACACCGACCCCGACACCGAACCCCTCCCCGACCCCTCCGCCGAGCCACCCGTCCCGCCGGACGGGGAGCTGCCGCCCGAGGAACTCTTCCCGCCCGAGCCGGTGCCGGACCAGCCCGACACCTTCGAGGCCTTCGAGGGGTGAGTCCGAGAAGTGGAGCGGATCTTCGTGGTGCGTACGGGCGGGGCTGCGCCTAGCGTGGCCCCATGAGCGCGGGCAACGGGGGCGGGGAGGCGAACGGCCCGGTCCGCCGTGCGCAGGGCGGGCCGCGGAGCGAGTCACCAGGTGGGCCGCCGGACGGGGCTCCGATCCTGTCCGAGTACGGCTCCGCCTTCCGCATGGGCGGCTTCGACTGGGACCTGCTCACCGGGACCATGCAGATGGACGACGCCGCCCTCGCCGTCTTCGACCTGGACCGCGAGGAGTACGACGGACGCCCCGAGTCCCTGGGCTCACGGGTGCTCCCGGACGAGAGCAGCCGCCTCGACGCCCTGGTGGCGCAGGCGCTCAAGGACGGCAGCGACCAGTACGGCGCGTACTTCCGCATCCGCCGCCGCGACGGCCGCCACCAGTGGACCCACACCCAGGGGATCGTCCACCGCGACGCCACCGGTCGCCCCGTGCGGATCATCGGCGTGCTGCGCGACGCCACCCACGAACTCACCGAGTCCGCCGCCCGGCTCGGCCTCGACGAGGGGCGCCGCAAGCGCGCCGGCGTCGTCGAGGGCACCACGGCCGCCCTCGCCCACGCCCGGACCGTCAAGGACGTCATCGACCTCCTCAACGACTCCCACGCCCTCGAACACTTCGGCGCCGCCAGCCTCGTCATGGGCCTCCTGGAGGCGGGCCGCATCCACCTGGTCGCCGAGGGCCCCGAGGGCGCCTTCGTGCCCGGCACCCGCTTCACCCGAGTGGACGAGCCGTACCCGATGAGCGAGGTGATCCGCACCCTGCGCCCCCGGTTCATCGACTCGCCGCGCGACTTCTCCGACTCCTACCCGGTGCTCTGGCCGCACATCAGCGGACTCGGCGTCACCGCCGCCGCCTACCTCCCGCTCATCGCCCAGGCCCGCCCGATCGGCGCGCTCGGACTGCTCTACAGCGACCGGACCGGCTTCAGCGAGGACGAGCGGACCCTGCTCGTCGCCCTCAGCAGCAGCATCGCCCAGAGCCTCCAGCGGGCCATGCTGTACGAGCAGGAGCACGACCTCGCCGAAGGGCTCCAGCAGGCCATGCTGCCGCGCCGGATCCCGGAGGTGCCCGGCGCCCGGACGGCCGTCCGCTACCGCTCGGCCCGGCTCGGCCGGGACATCGGCGGCGACTGGTACGACGTCATCGCGCTGCCCGGCGGCCGGGTCGGCGCCGTCATCGGCGACGTGCAGGGCCACGACACCCACGCCGCCGCCGTCATGGGCCAGCTCCGGATCGTGCTGCGCGCCTACGCCGCCGAGGGCCACACCCCGGCCACCGTGATGGCGCGGGCCTCCGTCTTCCTCCACGAACTCGACACCGAGCGCTTCGCCACCTGCACGTACGCCGAGGTCGACCTCCGCACCGGGGTCGTCCAGCTGGTCCGCGCCGGCCACGTCGACCCGCTGATCAGGGAGTCCGACGGCCGCTGCCGCAGGCTGCCGGTGGAGGGCGGACTGCCGCTCGGACTCTCCGCGGAGTTCGGCCGCCTCGACTACCCGGTCACCACCCTCGAACTCGACCCCGGGCAGACCCTGCTGCTCTACACCGACGGCCTGGTGGAGAAGCCGGGCGCCGACCTCGACGAAGGCCTCCAGTGGCTCTCCTCCCTCGTCCGGCGCGGCCCCGACGACCTCCAGGAGCTCGCCGACCACCTGTGCGACGTGGTCGCCGAGCGGGGCGGCGAGGACGACGTCGCGATCCTGCTGCTGCGCCGCCACGGCACGTACGCCGCGCCGGGGGCCGGCCGGTTCCAGCAGCACGTGGCCCAGAGCGACCCGGAGGCGCTCCGCTCCGCCCGCCACATGATCAGGGCCGCGGTCCGGGCCTGGGGCGCGGGGGAGAGGGCGGACGAGATCGAGCTGGTCGCCGACGAGCTGATGACCAACGCCCTGATGCACACCGACGGCGGGGCGATCGTGACCCTGCGGGTCCTCCCCGGGCCCACGCGGCGGCTGCGGGTGGAGGTCGAGGACCGCTCCAGCGCCCTGCCCCGGCGCCGCGAGGCCGGCGAGGCGGGCGTGTCCGGCCGGGGGCTGCTCCTGGTCGACCAGCTCTCCGACGCGTGGGGGGTGGAGTCGCGGGGCGGCGGCAAGTGCGTGTGGTGCGAGTTCGTCGTGGAGAGCGTCGTCCCGGAGACTTGAGCCTGAGGCGTTCTCCGGAGGCCTGAGGTGTTCTCCGGAGGCCCGAAAAGATTTTCCGGACACCCGCGGCACACAGACGACCGAGGGTATTTACGGAGCGTTAACTGACCGTACTTGACCGTAACTGTCAGTGCGCGATTGACTGCGGTCTCCACCCCTCCGCGCAGGACGTGAGGACACCCGTGACCACCGAGCTCCTGGCCCCGCTGGACCTGGCCTTCTGGCACCTGGAATCCACCGCCCACCCCCTGCACCTCGGTGCCCTCGCCCACTTCGGCCCGCTGCCCGCCGCGCCCGGCGAGGACCCGGCCGACGTCCTGGACCTCCTCGCCCGCCGCGCCGCCGCCGTTCCCCGGCTCCGGATGCGCGTCCGCGACGTCCTCCTCCCCGTCGGCGGCGCCGCCTGGAGCGCCGACCCCGACTTCGACGTGCGCCGGCACGTCCGCGAGGTCACCCTCCCCGGCGCCGACTTCCCCGCCGAGGCCGCCCGGCTCGCCGCCGAACTCATGGAACGCCCCGTCGAGCGGGGCCTGCCGCCCTGGGAGATGTACCTGCTCAGCGGCGCCCCCGACGGCTCCTTCGCCGTCCTCGTCAAGCTCCACCACGCCCTCGCCGACGGCATGCGGGCCGTCGCCATCGGCGCCGGGATCTTCGACGAGATCGCCGCCGGCCACCGCCCCGCGCGCCGCCCCCGCCCCGTCCCCCCGCGCTCCCTGCTGTCGGGACTCCCCGGCCCAGGGCGCCTCCTCGGCCTCGCCCGGGACCGCCTCGGCGACCTCGGCCGGGCCGTCGAGGTCGGCGCCTCCGTCGTCCGCGCCAGCCGCCTCGACGGACGCCCCACCGCCGCCCTCGCCGCCCACTCCAGCGGCACCCGCCGGATCGCCACCGCGACCCTCTCCCTCGACCGGGTCCACCGCGTCCGCCGCACCACCGGCGGCACCGCCAACGACGTCCTCCTGGCCGTCGTCGCCGGAGCCCTCCGACGCTGGTTCGACGAGCGCGGCCTGCCGCTGCCCGGCGCCGACCCCCGGGCCCTCGTCCCCGTCTCGCGCCGCCGCCCCGGCGCCCCGCCCGGCCCCGGCAACAGCCTCTCCGGCTACCTCCTCGACCTGCCCGTCACCGAGCCCGACCCGGCCGCCCGGCTCGCCGCCGTCCGGCGCGCCATGGACCGCAACAAGGCGGCGGGCCCCTTCCGCGGCGCCGGGGCCGTCGCCCTCCTCGCCGACCAGCTCCCCCCGCTCGCCCACCGCTTCGGCGCCCCCTTCGCCTCCGGCGCCGCCCGCCTCCTCTTCGACCTCCTGGTCACCCAGGTGCCGCTGCCCCGCTCCGCGCTCTCCCTCGGCGGCGCCCCGCTGCGCGCCCTCTTCCCCATGGCGCCGCTGGCCCGGGGCCAGTCCCTCGCCGTCGCCATGTCCCCGTACGACGGCCGGGTCCACATCGGCCTCGTCGCCGACGGCGCGGCCGTCCCCGACCTCGACGCCCTCGCCACCGCCCTCACCGCCGAACTCGACCTCCTCGACCCGCCGGGGGACGACGACGCGAGGGCGTGACGCCCCCGGGGCACGACCCTCGCCGGAGACCGACGCCCCCGGGGCACGACACCCCCCGCCGGGCAACCCCTAGACTCCGCCGCATGCTGCGCGTACTGGCCGTCGACGACGAGGAGCCCGCCCTCGGGGAACTGCTCTACCTGCTGCGCGCCGACCCCCGCGTCCGCACCGCCGAGGGCGCGGGCGACGCGACCGCGGCGCTCCGCAGGATCGGCCGCGCCCTGGAGTCGGGGCCCGACGGCGAGGACGCCGTCGACGTCGTCTTCCTCGACATCCACATGCCCGGCCTCACCGGCCTCGACGTCGCCCGGCTGCTCGCCGGCTTCGCCCGGCCCCCGCTCGTCGTCTTCGTCACCGCGCACGAGGGCTTCGCCCTCCAGGCCTTCGACCTGAAGGCCGTCGACTACGTCCTCAAGCCGGTGCGCCGCGAACGCCTCGCCGAGGCCGTCCGCCGCGTCCACGAACTGGTCCACGCCACCACGGCCCCCACCCCCACTGCCGCGCCCGAGCAGATCCCCGTCGAACTCGGCGGCGTCACCCGCTTCGTCCCCGTCGACGACATCGCCTACGTCGAGGCCCACGGCGACTACGCCCGCCTCCACACCGACCAGGGCAGCCACCTCGTCCGCATCCCGCTCTCCGCCCTGGAGGAACGCTGGGCGGACCGGGGCTTCGTCCGCATCCACCGCAGCCACCTCGTGGCCCTCGCCCGGATCGACGAACTGCGGCTCGACGGCGGCGCCACCTCGGTGCGGATCGGCGACACCGACCTCGCCGTCAGCCGCCGCCACGCCCGCCAGCTCCGGGACCTCCTGATGCGCCGGGCCGACGGCTGACCCACGCGCCCGCCCGCGCCCGCCCGCACCTCCGTCGCCGCAGGTCTACCGCCGTACGACCCCGCTGCGTAGACTCCACGCGTCCCGGGCCGCACCGCCCGCGCACCACCGCGAAAGAGCCCGCGAGAACCGTCCGAGGTCGAGAGATGCCGGAGCGGACGCCGATGTCCGAGCACCACCCGCCGCGCAGACCCCGGCGCGAGACCGTCACCTACGCCTCCGCCCACGGCGCCGCCGGCGCCCCCGGCCCCGCCGGACGCCGCCCCGCCCACCCACCGGCCCGCTCCGAGATCGACGAGCAGACCACCCTCGGGCACACCTACGTCCGCTCCCTGATGCGCAGCCAGCTCCGCGCCGCGCTCACCGCCCTCGGCGCGCTCGCCCTGCTCGTCGGCTCCCTGCCGCTCGTCCTCGCGCTGCCCGCCCCCGAGGCCCTGGTCTGGCTCGCCCTCGGCGTCGGCGTGTACCCGGTCGTCTGGGGCATCGCCCACTGGTACGTCCGCCGCGCGGAGCGCAACGAACGCGACTTCACCGGCCTCGTCGAACGATGACCCCCTCCGTACGGACGCCCGCATGAACCAGACCCACGCCGTCGTCGCCGTCACCGCCGTCGTCCTCGCCACCGTCCTCATCGGCGCCCTCGGCCTGCGGATCTCCCGCACCACCTCCGACTTCTACGTCGCCTCGCGGACCGTCCGGCCGGGCCTCAACGCCGCCGCCATCAGCGGCGAGTACCTCTCCGCCGCCTCCTTCCTCGGCATCGCCGGACTCGTCCTCGTCCAGGGCCCCGCCATGCTCTGGTACCCGGTCGGCTACACCGCCGGCTACCTCGTCCTGCTGGTCCTCGTCGCCGCCCCGCTGCGCCGCTCCGGCGCGTACACCCTCTCCGACTTCGCCGAGGCCCGGCTCGAATCCCGGCGCGCCCGGCGGCTCGCCAGCCTCTTCGTCGTCGGCATCGGCTGGCTGTACCTGCTGCCGCAGCTCCAGGGCGCCGGGCTCACCCTGGAGATCCTCACCGGCGCCCCCGACTGGGTCGGCGGCCTGCTCGTCGCCCTCGTCGTCACGGGGACGGTCGCCGCCGGCGGGATGCGCAGCATCACCTTCGTCCAGGCCTTCCAGTACTGGCTGAAACTGACCGCCCTGCTCGTCCCCGCCCTCTTCCTGCTCGCCGCCTGGCACGGCGACGGGGCGCCCCGCGCCCGCTTCGACGCCCCCGCCGTGCTGCGCGACCACACCGTCGTCCGGGTCGCCGACACGGTACGGATCGGGCTCGACGCCCCGCTGACCGTCACCGTCACCGGCCGCGTCGACTCCGTCCCGTACACCGGACGGACCGTCACCCTCGGCCCCGGCACCCACCACGTCCTCGGCGGCACCACGCTCGCCTTCGCCCCCGGCGCGCCCCTGCCCGAGCGGCTGGCCGGCGGCACCGACCCCCTCGGCTGGTCCCAGCCGCTGGCCGGCGGGCGCGACGGACACCAGCTGTACGCCACGTACGGACTGATCCTCGCGACCTTCCTCGGCACCATGGGCCTGCCGCACGTCGCCGTCCGCTTCTACACCAGCCCGCACGGCCGCGCCGCCCGCCGCACCACCCTCGTCGTCCTCGGGCTCGTCGGCGCCTTCTACCTCCTGCCGCCGCTCTACGGCTTCCTCGGCCGGATCTACGCCCCCGAGCTGGCCCTCACCGGCTCCGCCGACGCCGCCGTCCTCGTCCTGCCCGACCGGATCCTCGGCGGGCTCCCCGGCGACCTGCTCGGGGCGCTCCTCGCGGGCGGCGCCTTCGCCGCCTTCCTCTCCACCGCCTCCGGGCTCACCATGTCCGTCGCCGGGGTCCTCACCCAGGACGTGCTGCCCTCCCGGGGCGTCCGGCACTTCCGGCTCGCGACCCTGCTGGCCACCGCCGTCCCGCTCGGCGTCGGGGTGGTCGCCTCCAAGGTGCCGGTCGCCGACGCCGTCGGCCTCGCCTTCGCGGTCTCCGCCTCCTCCTTCTGCCCGCTGCTCGTCCTCGGCATCTGGTGGCGGCGGCTCACCCCGCCCGGCGCGATGGCCGGGCTCCTGCTCGGCGGCGGCTCCGCCCTCGCCGCCGTCATGGCCACCCGCGCCGGACTCGCCCCCGGCGGCTGGCCGCACACCCTGATGGCCTGGCCCGCGGTCTGGTCGGTCCCGCTCGGCTTCCTCACCATGGTCCTGGTCTCCCTCGCCACCCCCCGCCGGATCCCGCCCGGCACCCCGGCCCTCCTCGCCCGCCTCCACCTCCCGGAGGAGATCACGGGGACCGTCCCCGCGCAGGAGACCCGTCCGGACTCCCGCCCGCCCCACCGGCCGGACCCCGGCCCGGCCCTCCACCCGGACTCCCGTACGGCCCTCCGTACGGACCCCGGCCCGGCCCCCCGGCCGGACTCCCGTCCGGGCCGCCGCCCGGATTCCCGCCCCGGCCCCCGTCCAGGAGCGCGCCGATGAGCGGCATCGCCCTCGCCGCCGCGGTCGCCGCCGGGGCCGTGCTGCTCGCCGTCGGCTTCGTCCTCGGCCGGTTCGCCGCCCGGCGCGGGGGCCGGGACGCCGACCCCGACCTCGGTACGCCCGTCGAGCGGGCCACCTTCCACACCCTGCACACCGCCTCGCTCGCCGCGCCCCCGCTGCGCGCCGGTCTCACCGAGGAGACCGCGCGCAGGGCCGCCCGCACGCTCCGCTCGCTGCTCGGCACCGAGGCGCTCTGCCTCACCGACCGGGGCGCGGTCCTCGCCTGGGACGGCCCCGGCGAGGACCACCACCGCGCGCACGTCCCCGCGCAGGCCGCCGAGACCCTGGAGACCGGCCGCAGCCGCTCCGCCGACTCCGGCTGCGCCGACCCTGTCTGCCCGCTGCGCTGGGCGGTGATCGCCCCGCTCACCGGCGAGGACGGGGTCCTCGGCGCGCTCGTCGCCTACGGCTCGCGGGAGTCGGCCGTCCTGGTGCGGGCCGCCACCGAGGTGGCCCGCTGGGTCTCCGTCCAGCTCGAACTGGCCGAGCTCGACCGCTCCCGCACCCGGATGGTGGAGGCCGAGATCAAGGCCCTGCGCGCCCAGATCTCCCCGCACTTCATCTTCAACTCCCTCGCCGCCATCGCCTCGTTCGTCCGCACCGACCCCGAGCGGGCCAGGGAACTCCTCCTGGAGTTCGCCGACTTCACCCGCTACTCCTTCCGCAGGCACGGCGAGTTCGCCCAGCTCGCCGACGAACTGCGGTCCATCGAGCAGTATTTGGCGCTCGCCGGGGCCCGGTTCGGCGACCGGCTCAAGGTGACCCTCCAGATCGCGCCCGAGGTGCTGCCGGTGACCCTGCCGTTCCTCTGCCTCCAGCCGCTGGTGGAGAACGCGGTCAAGCACGGCCTCCAGGAGCGCGAGAAGGGCTGCCGGGTCACGATCGCCGCCCGGGACGCGGGCGCCGAGGCCGTGGTGACCGTCGAGGACGACGGCATCGGCATGGACCCGGAGCTGCTGCGCGCCGTCCTGCGCGGGGAGCACCCGGCGGGCGCCGGCATCGGCCTCTCCAACGTGGACGAGCGGCTGCGCCAGGTGTACGGGACGGAGTACGGCCTCGTCATCGAGACGGGCGTCGGCGCCGGGATGAAGGTGACGGTGCGGATCCCCAAGTACCGTCCCGGGGTGCATCCTTCGGCCCCGTGAGCCCCGGCCGCGAGCCCGGTCGTGAGCCCGGTCAGCGCAGGTGGAGCGAGAGGTGCGCGAGCGGCAGGCCCAGCTTCCAGGCGGGCAGCCAGATCTGCTCGTCCTCGTCGACCGGGCACCCCGGGTCGGCGTCCGCCCGGCCGTCGAGGTCGGCGGCGAGGATCCAGGTGTCCCGCAGCCGCCGCCACGCGGTCTCCGCGAGCGCCAGGTCGGGCCCTTCGCCGCCGGCCGCCCGCCGCTCGGCGAGCCGCTCCTCGACCCAGGGCGGCCAGGGCCGGTCGTACGCCGTGTGCCGCAGCCACTCGTCGATCCGGCCGGCGGGCGGCCGGTCCGGGTCCTCCGCGAGGTGGACGGTGAGGGCCAGGGCCCGGAGGCCCGCCCGGTACTCCAGCGAGCCGGGCGCGACGAGCGCGGCGGCCCGCAGCACCTCGTCGGCCAGGTACTCGGCGCACAGCCAGGCCATCGGGACGGCCAGGCCGCCGCTCGTGCCGCCGGCGCCGTTCGTGCTCTCGGGCCGCAACGCTCCCACCTTCTCCCGGACATGACCGCGCGTGAGGGGCCGTGTGAGGGGCCCGGACGACGGGGCCCGGGGAAGAGCCTCCTCCGTACGGGGCGCCCGTGGGTCCCGCTTTGCTCAACTCGCCCGAGCGGTTTCGGACACGTCCTCCGGCCGGATCGGTACGGGTGGGATTCCCGGCGCCGGGGTGACGCGGGGGACTGCCGGGGCGGCCCGGAGCCGGAATCAGCGCCCCGCCGCCCTCGCGAGGCTCCGGCGCGGCCGGTAGCCGGGCAGCGACCGGCCGAGCTGCCGCAGGGCGTAGTGGGAACGGGACTTGACGGTCCCGGCGGGGATGCCGAGTTCCACGGCGGCCTCGTTGACGGTGAGGCCGTGGAAGTAGAGCCGGACGAGCACCGCCCGGTGCTCGGGGCTCAGCCCCCGGACGGCCGCCCGCACGTCGAGCGCGGCCTCGGCGGAGGCGGTGGCGTCGGCGGGATCGGGCGTCACGGCGAGGACGCCGTCGCCGACCTCGGCGGGCCGGGCGAGGCGCGAGCGGCGCGCGTCGATGGCGAGCCGGCGGGCCACGGTGAAGAGCCAGGGGCGCATGGAGTCGTAGGGGCCGTCGAAGGCCTCCGGGTGCTGCCAGGCCCGTACGAGGGTCTCCTGGGCGAGGTCCTCGGCCCGCTGCCGGTCCCCGTAGGTGAGGCCGAGCAGGAAGGAGAGCAGCGCGGGGCCGTGGTCCCGCTGCAGCTCCTCCAGGGTCCGTTCGTCGGTCGTCGCCGTCGTCATGCTGCCCACCTCTCCCGCGGCTCGTCGTCGGCCCGTATACGAACGCATCCGGACGGCGAGGGACAGGGAACGGACATCGGTCTGCGACGAACGGTCGCACCGAGCGGCGAATGGCACGGCGAACGGTCGGACGGAGTCGTTGCGTCCGTTTCAGTGTGGTTCGTGGCCTTGTGCGGCCTTGACCCTTGACTGCGGCTTCTCTCCGGGATCAATTCTTCAGAACAGATGTTCATCACATGATCCGGGTGGAGTGCCGCACATGACCTCACGCACCAGGCCCGCGGGCGTGGCGGCGCTCGCCGCCGTCCTGCTCGCGGCGGCGACCGGCTGCACGGGCGGAAACGGTGGAAACGGCGGAAGCGGCGGGGGCGGTTCAGCCGCGGGCGACGCCACCCCGAAGGCCACCGTCCCAGGGGCCACCGCTCCGGGGGCCGCCGGGCGCCCCACGGCTCCCTCCGCCGCCCCCGGCGCGGCCTCCGCGCCCGCCGGATTCACCCTCGTGGCCTCCGGGGACGTCCTCCCGCACGACTCCATCATCCGCAGGGCGGCCGAGGACTCCCCCGGCGGCGGCTACGACTTCCGCCCCATGCTCGCCGGCGTGAAGTCCGTCGTCTCCGGCGCCGACCTCGCCATCTGCCACATGGAGACCGTGTACGGGGAGAAGGGCGGGCCCTACACCGGCTACCCCGCCTTCAAGTCCCCGCCCGAGGTCGCCGCCGGGCTCAGGGAGACCGGGTACGACTCCTGCTCCACCGCCTCCAACCACACCCTCGACGACGGGGCGGCGGGCCTCGGCCGGACCCTCGACGCCCTGGACAAGGCCGGCATCCGCCACGCCGGATCGGCCCGTACGGCCGAGGAGGCGGCCCGGCCCACCCTGATGAAGGCGGGCGGCGCCACCGTCGCCCAGCTCGCCTACACCTACGACACCAACGGCTACCCGCTCCCGAAGGGACGGCCCTGGGCGGTCGACCTGCTCGACGAGCGGCGGGTGGTCGCCGACGCGCGCGCGGCCCGCGCGGCCGGCGCCGACGTGGTCGTGGTCAGCGTCCACTGGGGCACCGAGTGGCAGACCGAGCCGGACGAGCGGCAGCTCTCCCTCGGCCGGGCGCTGACCGCCTCGCGGACGGACGGCCGCCCGGACATCGACCTTCTCCTGGGTACACATGCCCACGTCCCTCAGGCTTACGAAAAGGTCAACGGCACCTGGGTGGTCTACGGGATGGGCGACCAGATCGCCGGCGACATGATCAACCATCAGGGCGTCCACGACCCGCGGGGCAACCAGGGCAGCATCGGACGCTTCACCTTCGCCCCGCCCCGGACCCCCGGCGGGCGCTGGGAGGTCACCCGGGCCGAGTTCGTCCCCCAGTGGTTCGACACCGGGCGCGGCCGGGTGGTCAACCTCGGCGCCGACGCCGGAGCGGACCCGCGCCTGGTCTCGATCCGCGACACGATCCGGCGGGTGGTGCTCAGCCGGGGCGCCGGCGAGGACGGCCTCGTGATGGGCAAGTAGACGGGCGAACGGGCGGGCGCGCAGGGGCGGGCGGCGGTACGGGGGAGGGGGCGCCGGTCGGGGCACCACGGTGACCGGTCACCCTTCGCGACTGTCCGCCCAACGGGTGCTTTCGGGCGGGCGGCCGGTGTCGCTGAGCTGCGCCGCCCCTCATCCGTACGAACCATTGGTCATGAAAAAGGATCAGATGCCCAGCGGGCGTCGAGCGGTGCTGCGCCTCGCCGCCGCACTCGGCGCCACCGCCACCGTCGGAGTCTTCGCCGCGGACCGGCTCGCTGCCCCCGACCGGGCCACCGGAGCCGCCCCCGCGCCCCGGAGCACCCCGGGAAGCGGGGCCGGGAGCGGGGCCGGGCCCGGAGCCGCGGGCCCGGCCGCCGGTTCGCAGGCGGGGGCCACCCGGCTGAACCCGAACGCGTACCGCCTCCAGCCGATGACCGCCTACGCGCCCCCGGCGTACCGACGCGCGCTGCCGCCCGTGCGGCAGCGGCCCTTCCTCAGCGTCTCCGGAGCCGGCCGCTCGATGGTGCTGACCTTCGACGACGGGCCCGACCCCCGCTACACCCCCGGCATCCTCGACACCCTGCGCCGGTACGAATGCCGGGCGATGTTCTTCGTCTGCGGCGAGATGGCCGTCGAGAACCAGGACCTGCTGCGGCGGATGGCCGACGAGGGGCACGTCGTCGGCAACCACTCCTGGTCCCACCCCCTGATCCCCAAGCTGCGGCCCTCCCTGATCCGCGACGAACTGGGCTCCACCAGCGAGGTCGTCGAGCGGGCCCTCGGCACGGCCCCGCTCTGGTACCGCGCCCCTTACGGCGCCTGGAACCGGCACTCCTTCGAGATCGGCGCCGAACTCGGCATGGAGCCGCTCGCCTGGACCGTCGACACCCTGGACTGGAAGGAGCCCGGGACCGACTCCATCGTCCGCCGGGTCCTGGACGGCGCCGCCCCCGGCGTCGTCGTCCTCAACCACGACGCGGGCGGCGACCGCTCCCAGAGCGTGACCGCGCTCCGCCGCTACCTGCCCGAACTCCTCGACGCCGGCTACCACATCACCGTCCCCCGGCGCTGACCGGCCATCACGGAAGAGGGGCCCGGCACCTGGAGTGCCGGGCCCCTTCTCCTCCGTGTCGGCGGGTCAGCGGGAGCCGACCATCCGGGCGTAGACGACGACGTTCCCGTCGTAGCCGCGCGCGCGCGTGTAACCGCCGCCGCAGGTGATGACCCGCAGCTCCGGCTGACCGGTGTCGGCGTAGACCTGCACGCCGGGGAAGTTGTCCTTCGCGTACACCTCGACGCCGTAGATCTCGAAGACCGCGACCCGGCCGTCGTACCGCTCGACCTCGATGTGCTGGCCCTTCTCCAGGGAGCCGAGGCCGTAGAAGACCGCCGGGCCCTGGGTGTTGTCGACGTGGCCGACGACGACGGCGGTTCCCCGCTGGCCGGGGGCGATGCCGTTCTGGTACCAGCCGGCGAGGTTGGCGTCCTGCGGCGGGGGCGCCGCCACCCAGCCGTCCGGGTCCAGGCCCACGTCCATGATCGGGGCCGCGACCCGGATCGCCGGGATCTTGATCCGGGAGGCCGGGGCGAAGGGCAGCGGCTCCAGGCCGGTGGCCGCCGAGGGGGCCGCCGGGGCGGTCGGGAGCGCCGCCGGCCGCGCGGCCGCGGCGGGCTGCGGCGGGCCGGAGGCGACGTCCACCCCGTTGCGCATCATCGCGAGCCCGGACAGCATGGCGAGGGCCAGGACACCCCAGGGTTGGAGTCTCCTGCGCTCGGAGACGCGGAAGTCCTTCGGGGGCATGGTTCTCCCTTCGTGGCGTCGTCAGAACGGTAAGGGCGGCCCGGCGGCACGTCGCGCCGGACGGTCCGAACGGGTGGGTGCCGCCTCCGAACCGCCTCCGGACGGCCTCCGAACGGGCGGCGCACGGACCGCCGGACCGACCGGTGGAGGGACGATGGACGGCCACCGGACGCGCGGCGGACGGGCCGACAGGTGGGTGACGCCGGGCTGACCCATCCGAGTAATCGTCAGATAAGCGTTCCGGAAGCCTCTGACCTGCGCGTACGGCACGTCCGGCACTCTCCGCCCCGGCGTGTCGCCTCACCGGAGTGGCCCAGTGCCGACATGCGTGGTCCGTCACGAATGGTGATGGTTCGTCATGGAAGGCGTACTCGTCGAAACTCCCGGAGCACCGCTTTGGGGCGTCTTCCACTGGAGGTTCAACCATGCGTGCTGCACGCACTCTGGCGGTGACCGCCACCGCGATCGCGGCGGTCGGGCTCGCGGCCCCCCTCGCCGCCGCCACCAACGGGCCGACCACCGTCCTCAGCGGCGGCAACAGCGGTGGGAACGGCGGCGGCAACGGCGGTCCGACCGACGTCACCGTCAACCCCTACGACGTCCACCCCGGTTCGACGCTCACGATCACCGCGCGTGGCTGCAACCGCGGCGGCACGGTCACGTCCAACGCCTTCCCGGAGACCAACCTGTCGGGCAACAACAACGGAGTCTCCACCGCCGTCGCCCGCGTCTACAACCACGCCACCCCGGGCAACTACAACCTGGCCGTCCGGTGCAACGGCAGCTCCTCCGTGGTCACCCAGTCGTTCCGGGTCCTCCCGGGCCGCGGCGCGCAGGGCGGTCTCGGCGGCTCGCTGGCCCCCAGCTCCACCGAGATGGCCATCGGCGGCAGCCTGGTCGCCGCGGCCGCGCTCGGCGGCGGTCTCTTCGTCGCCCGCCGCCGCCGTGTGACCGGCGCGGGGGTCTGACCGGCCGAACCTCCCGGTCGGCCCGCCGTGCCCGTCGCCCCCGGGTCCTCGTCAGGACCCGGGGGCGACGGGCGTCCGAGGACGCCCGCGCGCCCCTGCGTCCCGCCGCACCTCAGTGGCGCCGGGAGTCGGCGGTGCGGCGGCGCACCACGTAGAAGACGCCGCCCGCGGCGGCCAGGACGAGCGCTCCGCCCGCGGCCAGTTCGACGGGTCCGACCCCGTCGTCCACCGAGCCGCCGAGGCCGCCCTGCACGCCCCGCGGGGGAGTGAGGATCGTGGAGAGGATCGTCGGGGTGGCGGTGGGAGTGGCCGTGGCACCGCCGGCGATCGTGAGGTCGACGGTGTCCTGGACGCCGCCCGTGCAGTTGAACGCGACCGTGTAGACGCTGCCGGGCCGCACGTCCAGGTCCACGGTGGCGGTCGCCGTCGCCCCGGGGGCGATGACGGCGGTGTCGAAGACACCGGCCGCGGCCGTCGCCGTGCTGGCGCAGCCGGGGGCGCTCAGGGTCACCCGGCCGCCGGGCGAGACGACCGAGGGCGAAACGACGAAATCGCCCGGGGCCTTGGCGCCCCGCGCCTGCGGCCGGGGTGCCGGGGCACCTTCCGTCGCGACGGCGAAGGGGGCGGCCAGGGCGAAGGCGGCCACCCCCAGCAGGGCGGTGGATGCGGCACGTATCGCGCGCATGGTGAATCCTCCGGGTCCCGAGGGGCAGCCGCGGAAGGGGGTTTCCGCGAAGGGCCTGCGTGCACCTCGATGCCCGAAACGCTAGGAGCGCGCCACCACCCCCGCGATCCCAGAGGTGCGAACGGGTCACGCGTGTCCCCCGTGCGGCCCACCCGGGTGGCGCTTCTCATCCGCCGAGCCGCGGGAACAGGTCGGTGAACGGCGTGGAGGTGGCCGACATGCCCCGGCCGTACGGGGCGTCGAAGTCCCAGATGAGGAACAGCAGGAAGGCGATGAGGGCGCTGAAGAGCCCGGCGAGCAGCAGCTCCCGCCCGGTCCTGCGGATCTGGAGCGTGAAGATCAGGCCGACCGTCACCAGGGCGCCGACGATCAGGCCGAACCACACCACCCCCGGCATGGTCTCGCCCGCGTTCTGCCCGCGCGCGTTCCGGGCGTCGTCGACGACGGCCACCTGGTCCACCAGCGGCTGGTACGCCTGCCCCTCGAAGTCGTTCGCCGGCCGGTAGTCGGTGACGCTCCGCCGCACCTTCTCCAGGAGCGCGGTGCCCTCGTCGCTCAGCTCGCCGGTCTCGGACATGTGCTTCCACTCGTCGTGGACCACGTAGGAGGCGTACGCGTCGACGTCGGCGCGGATGCGGGCGCGGACCTCCTGCGGGTACACCTCGGCGCGGGCCGAGATCTCGTGCAGCGCCTGGGCCTCCTGCCGCACGGTCTCCTGGGCGGCCCCCCGCGCCTCCCAGACGCCGGCGATGGCCAGGCCGAGGACGATGGCGTAGATCACGCCGATCATCATCGTCATGTACTCGATGACGTCCGGGGTCTCGCTGGGGTCGTCGTCGTCGGGGATCCGGCGGTGGTTGATGACGACGATGGTGAGCACGACGGCACAGGCCGCCGCCATGGCGAGGGACAGGACGAGCCATTCGGACACGGATTCCTCCGGTGGGATCGGTGGGGCGGGCGGGATCAGCGGGAGCGGGAGCGCAGGATCGCGGTCGCCAGGACCGCCGGGGCGATGATCATCAGCGTCGTGGTGAGGACGGACGTGCCGCCCTTCGGCTGGGGCCGGGTGACGGGCCGGTAGTGGGGGAGCGCGACGGGGGCGGGGGACGGGGGCGCCGGCCGCGCGGAGGTCGGTGGCGGGGGAGGGGGAGCGGCGGCGGACGTCGGCTCGGGCGCCGGGGTGCGCTCCGGCGCCTTTGTGGCGGGCGGCGCGGGCCGCGGTGCCGGCGGAACGGTCCGGGGCGGCGGCTTCGGTACGGGCGGCGGTGTCGTCCGTACGGGAGGAGGCGGCGTCGTCACGGGCGGCGGCACCGTCGGTACGGGCACCGGGGGCGGCGTCGGGGAGGGCCGGGGCGGCGCGGACGTCGTGGGCGGCGGAGTGGGGGCGGGCGTCGGCGTGGGAGTGGGGGACGGGCACGCGGGTGGCGTGGGGGTGGGGGTCGGCGTCGGCGTGGGGCTGGGCTCGTGCGGGTGCGGGTGCGGGTGCGGGTGCGGGTGCGGGGGACGGTGAGGGTGCGGGTGGTGGTGATGGCACCGGCCCGACCCGGCGGACGCCACCGCGAGGTGTGTACCGCCGGGACCGGTCACGGCGTGGGCGCAGGCGTCGGCGGAGGCGGGCGCGGGGGCGGCGAGCAGCCACACGAGCGCCAGGGCCGCCAGCGGCCGCGCGAGGAGTGATCCGTACAGAGACACGCCGTCGAGCTTGATCGCGGGTGGCGTGCGCCGGGGCGGAATCCCGGTGGATTCGCCGGATGGAGGGGATGTTCGAGTGCACGGACTTGACGTTCTATCGGACAGTAGGCGGATTCGGCGCAATGCCCGGGTATCGCCGCGCGGCGCGATTCACGGCGGGAACCGTTCCGGCCGCCGGAGGAAGAACTGTCCGGTTGTCGCCCTGTCGGACGGTGCGGCCGACGGGGCATTCTGCACCGGCGGCGGAGCCCCGATCCCGGCAACACCCCAGCGGGGAAAGGGATTCGGCTCCTCCTCCGGGCGCGTACGGAACCGTGCACGGAACCGACGCACGGTCATATGCACGTGAAAGTGCACGGTCCGAAGGCGAGAACTCGGCGTTCCGTACGTACGTGCCAATGACGTGTGACCAAGAACGGACCGCGAATTTCCGTTTCTACTCGCCCTCCCGGCGGGCGATCAGTAGCCTCACCTCGAACACCGGCCGCGAACACATGGCCGTATCCCCACGGCGACTTGTTGGAGACAATGATGGAGCGTCCCGCCTGGGCTCCGCCGGGTATCGACATCTCGGTGCCGAGCGTGTCCCGAATGTACGACTTCTACCTGGGCGGTTCGCACAATTTCGAGGTCGACCGGGAAGCGGCCCGCAAGGCCATGGAGTTCATGCCCGGCCTCCCCAAGATCATGCAGGCGAACCGGGCGTTCATGCGGCGCGCCGTCCGGCACGCCGTTGACAACGACGTCACCCAGTTCCTGGACATCGGCTCCGGCATACCCACCTTCGGCAACGTGCACGAGGTCGCCCGCGCCGCCGACCCGGCCGCGCGGGTCGTCTACGTCGACCACGACCCGGTCGCCGTCGCCCACAGCCGCGCCGTCCTGGAGGACGTCGAGGGCACCGCCGTCGTCTCCGCCGACCTGCGCAAGCCGGCCGACATCCTGCGCAGCCCCGAGGTGACCCGACTCCTCGACCCGGAACGGCCGGTGGCCCTCCTCCTCGTCGCCGTCCTCCACTTCCTGGAGGACCACGACCGTCCGTACGAGGCCGTCGCCGAGCTGATCGACGCCCTCGCGCCCGGCAGCTTCCTGATCCTCACCCACGCCTCGTACGAGGGCATCCCGTCCCTGGAGGAGCAGGCCGGCGGCACCGTCGGGGTCTACCGGAACATCAGCAACCCCCTGGTGATGCGGTCGGGCGCGGAGGTCGTCCGCTTCTTCGAGGGCACCGAGCTGATCGAGCCCGGTCTCGTCCCGCTGCCCGTCTGGCGACCGGAGAGCCCGGTCGAGGAGGAGGATCCCCACACCTTCTCCGGCCTCGCAGGGGTGGGGCGCAAGGCGTGAAGGTCCCGTCCCAGCCGGCCGGTTCCGGCGCCGAGGCCGACGGCCCGGAGGACAGACTCAGGCGGTTCGTCACCATCTGGAGCCGCGCGATCTTCCCGGTGACCGCCACGTCGCTCACCCGGGCCGAGTTCGAGGTGCACCTGCTGCCGCCGGCCCGCGCCCTGTACGACGCCCTGCACGCCCGGCCCTTCGACACGGCGCCGGCCCAGCGCGCCGGCGCGGCCCTGGTCGCCGCCCACTGCACCGACCCGGACGCGCTCGGCCGCAGCCTCGGCGTCGTCGACTCGTACCTGGTGCTCTACTGCGGTACGGAGTCGGACCTGTCGGCCGAGGAGCTGCGGGCCCGCTGCGCCCGGCTCCAGCACGCCATGGCCACCGGCTACGCCCAGGCCCTGCGCGAGCGGACCCTCGCCGAGCAGGAGGCCATCGCCCGCTCCGCGCTCGCCGCCCGCACCGCCGCCGAGATCGCCCTGCACGCCACCGAGAGCCGCTTCCGCGCGGTCTTCGACGGGGCGGCGATCGGCATCGGCATCGCCGACCTCGACGGCAACCTCCTGGAGGTCAACGAGACCCTCACCCGCATGTTCGGCGGGATGGAGGGCCGGCTGCGCAGCCGCAAGGTCAGCGAGTGGGTCCACCCGGAGGACGGGCCGCACGTCTGGAAGCTGTACGAGGAGCTGGTCCGCGGCGAGCGGGAGCACTACCGGGTCGAGAAGCCGTACTACCGGGGTGACGGAACGGTTCTGTGGACCAACCTGACCGTCTCGCTCCTCCGGGACGCCGACGGCCGCCCCCAGTACCAGCTGGCCCTCCTGGAGGACACCACCGAGCGGCGCCTGCTCCATCTGCGCCTGCGGTACGAGGCCACCCACGACGCCCTCACCGGACTGCCCAACCGGACCCTGTTCTTCGAGCGCCTGGAGAAGGCGCTCGCCCCCGGCGACAACGCCCGCTTCGGCCTCTGCTACCTCGACCTCGACGGCTTCAAGGTCATCAACGACAGCCTCGGCCACTCCACCGGCGACCGGCTCCTCGTCGAGGTCGCGGACCGGCTGCAGAGCTGCGTCACCGGGGCCAACGAGATGGTGGCCCGGCTCGGCGGGGACGAGTTCGTCGCCCTCACCACCGGCTCCGGCGGCGAGCGGGACGTCACCGACCTGGCCGACCGCATCCTCGCCGCGCTCGCCACCCCGCTGCGCATCGACGGCCGCGAGCTGACCGTGCGCGGCAGCCTCGGTGTGGTCGAGGGCCCGGCGGGGGAGCGGACCCCGGCCGAGGTGCTGCGCAGCGCCGACATCACCATGTACCGGGCCAAGTCGGCGGGCGGCAACCGCTTCGAGCTCGCCGACCCCGAGGCCGACGCCCGCGCCATCACCCGGCACGGCCTCACCACCGCCCTGCCGGCCGCCCTGGAGCGCGGCGAGTTCTTCATCGAGTACCAGCCGCTCGTCCACCTCGGCGACGGCAGCGTGCACGGTGCGGAGGCGCTGGTCCGCTGGTGCCACCCGCAGCACGGGGTGCTCGGCCCCGACCGCTTCATCCCGCTCGCCGAGGACACCGGCCTGATCGTGCCGCTCGGCCGCTGGGTGCTCCAGGAGGCCGTGCGCCAGGCCCGCTTCTGGCAGGCCCGGCACACCGACGGCGGCCCGCTGCGCATCAACGTCAACCTCTCCCCGACGCAGCTCCACCACCCGCGCCTGGTCGCCGACACCGTCGACGTCCTGGAGCGCTCCGGGCTCGAACCGGGCGCGCTCTGCCTGGAGGTGACCGAATCGGCCCTGATCGGCGCCGACGAGGGGCTTCTGAAGCCGCTGCGGCAGCTCGCCGAGATGGGCGTCGACATCGCGCTCGACGACTTCGGCACGGGCTACTCGAACCTGGCCAACCTGCGGCGGCTCCCGGTGAGCGTCCTCAAGCTGGACCGCTCCTTCACCCGGGGCATGCAGCAGCACCCGGTCGACCCGGTCGACCTGAAGATCGTCGAGGGGATCGTCTCGCTCGCCCACAGCCTGGAGCTGGCGGTCACCGTCGAGGGCGTGGAGACGGGCGCGCAGGCGCGCCAGCTCCGCGAGCTCGGCTGCGACACGGCGCAGGGCTGGTACTACGCCCGCCCCGGCGCCCCGGACCGCATCCACTCCCTGCTCCTGGCGGACGCGGTGTGACGAGGACGGTGTGACGGGGCAGGTCAGACGGACGTGCCCCCCGGCCGCACCTTCCGGGAGGTCAGCAGGATCCGCTGGAGCTCCCGCGCGGCCCTCGGCGGTGCCACGTCGCTGCGGTGGGCCAGGGCGATGGTGCGGCGCAGGCCCGGCCGGGCGAGGGCGGTCACCCGCAGGTCGCGGCCGGCCCGCGCGGCGACCATCGCCGGGACCACCGCGACCCCGAGCCCGGCCCGTACGAAACCGAGCACCGCGTCCAGCTCCCCGCCCTCGACGGTGAACGAGGGCTCGAACCCCTCCGCCCGGCAGGCCGCCACCGTCAGCTCCCGCAGGTCGTAGCCGTGCCGGAACATCACGAGCGGCTGGTCGCGCAGGTCCGTGATCCGCACCGGCCGCCGGGGCGCCGGCTCCGAGGCGGCCGAGACCACCACCAGGTCCTCCCGCAGCAGCTCGATCGTGGTCAGGGCGGGCGACGGGGTCGGCAGCGGCAGCACCACGAGCGCGAGGTCGAGCGCGCCGCGCGCCAGCTCCCGCACCAGGTCGTGCGAGCCGCTCTCCTCGATCAGGAGCTCGATCCCCGGGTGCAGGTCGTGGAAGGCCCGCAGCACGTCCGGCAGGAGCCCCGTGCACAGGCTCGGGGTCGCGCCCAGCCGCACCCGGCCCCGCTTGAGCTGGGCCAGCTCCTGCACCTCCAGACGGGCCGTCTCCGTGTCGGCGAGGATCCGGCGGGCCAGCGGCAGCAGGGCCTCCCCGGCGTCGGTCAGCGTGATGTTCCCCCGGGCCCGGCTGAACAGCTCCGCGCCCAGCTCCTGCTCCAGGGCCTTGATCTGCTGGGAGAGCGAGGGCTGCGAGACGTGGACGCGCTCGGCGGCCCGGGTGAAGTGCCGGGTCTCGGCCACGGCGACGAAGTAGAGGAGCTGCTGGAACTGCATGGGCCCAGCGTAGGCGATACGAATAGGGAGAGCCTATCGAGATCAGCCGGACCATGTCTTGGACCTCTCGGGTCCTTCGGCCCTAGCCTCGACGGCATGGCTCTGGCACCCACGGGGAACCGGACGACGGACCGCCCGCCGTCCCCCACACCGTCACGCGGATTCCTCTCCTCGACGCTCGGCAAGAAGACGGTCATGGCCGTCAGCGGGCTGATCATGCTCGGCTACCTCGTCGCCCACGTCGCCGGAAACCTCAAGGTCTTCTTCGGCCCCGAGGAGTTCAACGAGTACGCCCACTGGCTGCGCGTCATGGGCGCCCCGCTCCTGCACCACGAGTGGGCCCTCTGGATCGTCCGGATCGTGCTCCTCGCGGCCGTCGGCGCCCACGCCGTCTCCGCGTACCAGCTCAGCCGGCGCGACATCAAGGCGCGCCCCACCGCGTACGTGCACCGCCGCAGGCGGGCCTCGTACGCCACCCGCACCATGCGCTGGGGCGGGATCATCCTCGCCCTGTTCATCGTCTGGCACATCCTCGACCTGACCACGGGCACCGTCCACACCGGCGGTTTCGAGGAGGGCAAGCCCTACCAGAACGTCGTGGACACCTTCTCCACCTGGTACGGCAACGTCATCTACATCGTCGCCATGCTCGCCGTCGGCCTCCACGTCCGCCACGGCTTCTGGAGCGCCGCCCAGACCCTGGGCGTCGGCAACGCACGCCGCGAACGCCTCCTCCGGGGCCTCGCCAACGGCCTCGCGGTCGCCCTGACCGCGGGCTTCGTCTCCGTCCCCGTCGCCGTCATGACCGGAGTGGTGAGCTGACCGTGAACTTCGCCGACTACGCCCTCGGTGAGCCGATCACCGACACCAAGGCCCCCGCCGGACCCGTCGCCGAACGCTGGGACACCCGCCGCTTCGAGGCCAAGCTGGTCAACCCCGCCAACCGCCGCAAGCACCGCGTCATCGTCGTCGGCACCGGTCTCGCCGGCGGCTCCGCCGGCGCCACCCTGGCCGAACAGGGCTACCAGGTCGTCCAGTTCTGCTTCCAGGACTCCCCGCGCCGCGCCCACTCCATCGCCGCCCAGGGCGGCATCAACGCCGCCAAGAACTACCGCAACGACGGCGACTCGGTGCACCGCCTCTTCTACGACACCGTCAAGGGCGGCGACTTCCGGGCCCGCGAGTCCAACGTCCACCGCCTCGCCCAGATCTCCGTCGAGATCATCGACCAGTGCGTCGCCCAGGGCGTCCCCTTCGCCCGCGAGTACGGCGGCCTCCTCGACACCCGCTCCTTCGGCGGCGTCCAGGTCTCCCGCACCTTCTACGCCCGCGGCCAGACCGGCCAGCAGCTCCTCCTCGGCGCCTACCAGGCGCTCTCCCGGCAGATCGCCGCCGGACACGTCGAGATGCACGCCCGCACCGAGATGCTCGACCTGATCGTGGTCGACGGGCGGGCCCGGGGCATCGTCGCCCGGGACCTCGTCACCGGCGAGATCTCCACCCACTACGCCGACGCAGTCGTCCTGGCCACCGGCGGCTACGGGAACGTCTTCTACCTCTCCACCAACGCGATGAACTCCAACGCCACCGCCGTCTGGCGGGCCCACCGGCGCGGCGCGTACTTCGCCAACCCCTGCTTCACCCAGATCCACCCCACCTGCATCCCGCGCACCGGCGACCACCAGTCGAAGCTGACCCTGATGAGCGAGTCGCTGCGCAACGACGGACGCATCTGGGTCCCGAAGGCGAAGGGCGACACCCGCCCGGCCGCCGAGATCCCCGAGGACGAGCGCGACTACTACCTGGAGCGCATCTACCCCTCCTTCGGCAACCTCGTCCCCCGCGACATCGCCTCCCGCGCCGCCAAGAACGTCTGCGACGAGGGCCGCGGCGTCGGCCCCGGCGGCCAGGGCGTCTACCTGGACTTCGCCGACGCCATCCGGCGGATGGGCCGCGGGGCCGTCGAGGAGAAGTACGGCAACCTCTTCGACATGTACGAGCGGATCACCGCCGAGAACCCGTACGAGGTCCCCATGCGGATCTACCCCGCCGTGCACTACACGATGGGCGGACTCTGGGTCGACTACGACCTCCAGACCACCGTCCCCGGCCTCTTCGCGATCGGCGAGGCCAACTTCTCCGACCACGGGGCCAACCGGCTCGGCGCCTCCGCCCTCATGCAGGGCCTGGCCGACGGCTACTTCGTCCTGCCCGCCACCATCAACGACTACCTCGCCCGCCACCCGCACGCCGAACCGGTCACCGACGACCACCCGGCCGTCCGCGAGGTGCTCGCCGAGACCGAGGACCGGCTGGCGCTCCTGCTCTCCGTCGACGGCGACCGCACCCCCGACTCCTTCCACCGCGAACTCGGCGAACTCATGTGGGAGCACTGCGGCATGGCCCGCACCGAGGAGGGGCTGCGCGAGGCCCTCGCCCGCATCCCCGGCATCCGCGAGGAGTTCTGGCGCCGGATCAAGGTCCCCGGCACCGGCGAGGAGTTCAACCAGTCCCTGGAGAAGGCCAACCGGATCGTCGACTACCTGGAGCTCGCCGAGCTGATGTGCCTCGACGCGCTCCACCGCGCCGAGTCCTGCGGCGGCCACTTCCGCGAGGAGTCCCAGACCCCCGACGGCGAAGCGGCCCGCCGGGACGACGAGTTCGCCTACGCGGCGGCCTGGGAGTTCAACGACGGCGCCGCACCGGTCCTCCACAAGGAGGAACTGACCTTCGAGTACGTCCACCCCACCCAGCGGAGCTACGCATGAAGCTCAACCTGCGCGTCTGGCGCCAGCGGAACGCCGACGCCGACGGCGCCATGGCCACCTACGAGGTGGACGGCATCTCCCCCGACATGTCGTTCCTGGAGATGCTCGACACCCTCAACGAGGAACTCATCGTGCGCGGCGAGGACCCCGTGGCCTTCGACCACGACTGCCGCGAGGGCATCTGCGGCGCGTGCAGCCTCGTCATCAACGGCGACGCCCACGGCCCCGAGCGCACCACGACCTGCCAGCTGCACATGCGCTCCTTCCGCGACGGCGACACCATCGACGTCGAACCCTGGCGCGCCTCCGCCTTCCCCGTCGTCAAGGACCTGGTGGTCGACCGCTCGGCCTTCGACCGGGTCATCCAGGCCGGCGGCTACATCTCCGTGCCCACGGGCGCTGCCCCCGAGGCCCACGCCACGCCGGTCCCCAAGGCCGACGCCGACTCCGCCTTCGAGCACGCCGAGTGCATCGGCTGCGGCGCGTGCGTGGCCGCCTGCCCCAACGGCTCGGCCATGCTCTTCACCTCGGCCAAGGTCAACCACCTCAACGTCCTGCCGCAGGGCTCCCCGGAGCGCGAGACCCGGGTCCTCGACATGGTCGCCCAGATGGACGCGGAGGGCTTCGGCGGCTGCACCCTGACGGGCGAGTGCGCGACGGCCTGCCCGAAGGGGATCCCACTGCCGTCGATCTCCGCGATGAACCGGGAGTGGCTGAGGGCGCGGAGGAAGGCGGGCCGCGGCTGAGGCCCGATCCGGACAATCCGGGGGCGTGGGCCCCGCCACACCTCGCACCCCGGAGCGAAAGATCATTCACGGAAAGGCCACTTTCTCCGTAAGATCTTCGCTCCGGGGTGTTTTCGTGTCCGCGAACAGCAAGATCAACTCCGTTCAAACCTGCACTTTCCGTGGCAAGTTGACCACTTCGCGGCCAACCGCCCCCCGGCGATTTCCGCCGCGCCGACACCCCCGGGTACTGATGACCCCTGCCGGGGGCATATGACCAAACCCCCGGTCGCACAGACCACTTGGGGGTATCTCATGTCCAGCATCACCCGCCGCCGGGCCCTCGGCGTCGCGGCAGGCGCCGCGGGCGCCGTGGCGGTCCTCGCGCAGACCGGTTCGGCCGGGGCCGCCGCGCCCCGCGCCGCCGCCACCGACCCGGCCTCCTTCGACGAGGTCTACCAGGGCCGCCGCATCAAGGGCGGGCCCGCGCACGGCGGCGGCCACCACGGGGGACACCACGGAGGTCACGGAGGCGGCTACACCGTCACCGTCGACGGCCGGGAACTGCACGTCATGCGGAACGCCGACGGCACCTGGATCAGCGTGATCCACCACTACGAGCCCGTCGCCACGCCCAGGGAGCTGGCCCGCGCGGCCGTCCGCGAACTGCGCGGCGCCCCGCTCGTCCCCCTCGCCCTCGGCTGACCGATCCAGGAGCACGCACCACCATGACCGTACGCAAGAACCAGGCCGCCCTCACCGCCGACGAGAAGCGGCGCTTCGTCGACGCCCTCCTGGAGCTCAAGCGCTCCGGACGGTACGACGCCTTCGTCACCACCCACAACGCCTTCATCATGGGCGACACCGACGACGGCGACCGCGTCGGCCACCGCTCGCCGTCCTTCCTGCCCTGGCACCGGCGCTTCCTCCTGGAGTTCGAGGCCGCCCTGAAGGCCGTCGACGCGACCGTCACCCTGCCCTACTGGGACTGGACCGCCGACCGCACCCCCCGCTCCTCGCTCTGGGCGCCCGACTTCCTCGGCGGCACCGGACGCGCCCGCGACGGCCAGGTCACCGACGGCCCCTTCGCCCGGTCCGGCGGCCGCTGGCCGATCACCGTCCGGGTCGACGGGCGCGACTTCCTCCGCCGCGACCTCGGCGCCGGCGGCCGGCAGCTCCCCACCCGTGCCGAGGTGGACTCCGTCCTCGCCCTGGAGACCTACGACACCGCCCCCTGGAACAGCGCCTCCGACGGCTTCCGCAACCACCTGGAGGGCTGGCGCGGGGTGAACCTCCACAACCGCGTCCACGTCTGGGTCGGCGGCCAGATGGCCACCGGCGTCTCGCCCAACGACCCCGTCTTCTGGCTGCACCACGCCTTCGTGGACAAGCTGTGGGCCGACTGGCAGGCCCGCCACCCCGGCTCCCCGTACCTGCCGACCGCGGGCACCCGGAACGTCGTGGACCTCCACGACACCATGCGCCCGTGGAACGACGTGACCCCGGCGGACATGCTGGACCACACCCCCCACTACACCTTCGACACGGCGGCCTGACGGGCCCGGCGCCTTCCGGGACCGCCTCCCCGGCCCGGGTGCCCCGCGCGGGCACCCGGGCATTTGCCCACATCAACGGATGATCGGGGAGAAAAGGAGGAATCGGGAGGGCGCCCGCCGGGTACCCGGGTCTTCGCGGGCCGGGAGGCGCGCACGGCCCGTGACGCGCGCCGTCCACCGGGCCGCACCCGAGGGAACCAGGAGGACACGTGACCCGGCAAGAGTCGGCGCAGGCCCCGCACCGGGGGCAGGACGAACCGGACCCGAACCGGTGGAAGGCGCTCGGCGTCTGCCTCGTGGCGGGGTTCATGACCCTGCTCGACGTGTCGATCGTGAACGTCGCCCTGCCCTCCATCCGCTCCGGCCTCGAGACCCCCGAGTCGGACCTCCAATGGGTGCTCTCCGGCTACGCGCTCGCCTTCGGGCTCTTCCTCATCCCGGCCGGACGCCTCGGCGACGCGCGCGGCAGGCGCAGCGTCTTCATCGTCGGCCTCGTGCTCTTCACCCTCGCCTCGGCCTCCTGCGGAGCGGCCCAGTCGAGCACGTGGCTGGTGATCTCCCGGCTGGCCCAGGGCGTGGCCGGCGGCCTCGTCTCGCCCCAGATCTCCGCGCTCATCCAGCAGATGTTCCGGGGGCGCGAGCGCGGCCGGGCCTTCGGGCTGTTCGGCACCGTCGTCGGCATCTCCACCGCCGTCGGCCCCCTCCTCGGCGGACTCCTGATCCAGGCGGCGGGCCCCGAGGAGGGCTGGCGCTGGGTCTTCTACGTCAACCTCCCGATCGGGATCGTGTGCCTGCTGCTCGCCCGCCGCCTGCTGCCCGACACCCCGGGCGCCGGACCGGTACGGCTCCGCCGCCTCGACCCGGTCGGCGTCCTGCTCCTCGGCGCCGCCGTGCTCGCCCTGCTGCTGCCCTTCGTGCAGTCCCAGCAGTGGCCCGGGAACGGCAAGTACCTGCTCGTCCCCGTCTCCGCCGTGCTCCTCGCGGTCTTCGTGCGGTGGGAGCGCCGCTGCGCCCGGTCGGGCAACGAACCCCTCATCGACCTGGAACTCTTCCGCGTCCGGTCCTACTGGCTCGGCTCGCTCCTCATCCTGCTCTACTTCGCGGGCTTCACCTCGATCTTCTTCGTCAGCACGCTCTACCTCCAGAGCGGACTGCACTACACCGCGCTCCAGGCCGGGCTCACCATCACCCCCTTCGCCCTGGGCTCGGGCATCGCGGCCGGGATCGGCGGCCGGCTCGTGGACCGCTTCGGCCGGCCGCTCGTGGTGGTCGGCCTGGCGATGGTGGCGATCGGCCTCGCCGGGACGGCGTTCGCCGTGCACCAGGTGCCCGGCCGGGGCGCGGGCTGGGCCATGCTCGCCCCGCTGCTCCTCGCGGGGCTCGGCAGCGGCCTGGTGATCGCCCCGAACCAGACCCTCACCCTCTCGGAGGTGCCGGTGCCCCGCGCGGGCAGCGCCGGCGGCACCCTGCAGACCGGCCAGCGGGTCGGCTCGGCGGTCGGCATCGCCGCGGTCGGCGCCGTCTTCTTCGGCCAGGTGGCCCAGGACGGCTGGGCCACCGCCTACGACCACGGCCTCCTCGTCTCGATCGCCTTCGTCGGGGCCGCGCTCGCCGTCGCCGTCGCCGACGTGGTGGCGGGCCGGCGGGCCGCCTCGCGCGACCGGGCCGCCGCACGCGACGAGGCCGCACCGCGCCGCTGATCCGCCCGCCCCTCCACCTCTTCGCAGCGGCATTATTCGGCCAATATCCCGACGAATTCGGCGCCCCGGACAACCGGGCGCCGGGTCCCCTCCTCTCACCGCACGGGCGCGGCGAACGCCTCGCACCGCACCGGCCGGACGGTCACCCCGTTCCGCCGGACCGGTTTTCCCACAGCGTCGAGAACGAGGGCACGATGACCACTACGCGCACCGACCGGCTGCGGCGACCGCTGCTCGCCGGAACCACGGCCGTCGCCGCCATGGCCGTGACGGCCGGCTTCATGACCGCCGCACCGGAGCGGGCGAAGGCCGCGACCGGACCGAAGCTGAGCCTCGTCGCGGCGACCGGCTCGGTCACGCTCACCTCCTGGAAGGAGGACCCGGGCGTCTACCTGGACCTGGGCACCTACCTGACCGCGGAGGGGACACCGCTGGAGCTCAAGGTGACCCGGAAGTCCTACAAGGACCCGGTGACCGTCACCCAGACCGTGTACGAGGGCGGCAAGGCCAGGACCAAGGCGCTGCCCGCGGGCACCGTGAAGGACTTCTCCGGGCTGCCCGGCTTCGCCGAGATCACCCTCACCGACAAGGCGGGCAAGAAGGTCCTCAGCCGTACGGAGGGCTTCTGCCCGAACAACGCCAGCGGCCGGATCCGGCCCGACGCGCCCGCCACCTCGAAGTATCCGGAGAGCTGCCCCACCAACCCCTTCACCCTCGGCTCCGTGTGGGGCGTCGAGAAGGGGTGGGCCTCCAACACCTACGCCGGTTCCTACACCCAGCCGGTGAAGCTCCCCGCCGGGACGTACACGGCCAGGGTCGGGGTCGCCAAGAAGTACCGGGACCTCTTCGGCATCGCCGACAAGCCCGCGACGGTGAAGGTCACCGTCCAGGAGCGCAGCTGGGAGGAGGGCGACGGGGTCTCGGCGCGGTCGGCGGCGGCCGGGGAGCACGCCGGGCACGGTACGGCCGGAGGGCACGGTGCCGCCCACCAGGCCCCCGCCGGTCACGCCGGTCACGGCGGCCAGGTGAAGCCCGCCCAGGCCGGCGCCCCCGAGACCAGCGGCGCCGCCCCCTCGTACAACGTGGGCCACGGCCCGCTGAAGGCCGCCCCGCCGGCCCTGCCGTGGGCGCTGAAGAAGCAGCAGGCCGCCCTCGCCGGCGCGCAGGGCGCCGACGCGGCCGGCGCGCGGGCCGGCGACACCACCGGGCGGACCGACGGCTCGCGCAAGGCGCCCGCCCTCGGCCCGGCCGCCGAGCGGCCCACCGGCACGCCCTCCGTCCCGGACGTCCCCAAGCCCGACCTGCGCTCGCTGCCCGCGTACGGCATCACCATCAGCGACGGCACGGAGAACATCCCCGGCAAGGACTACCTGGCCTTCAGCGCCAACGTCTGGAACGCCGGACCGGCCCAGCTCGTCGTGGACGGCTTCCGCTCGCCGGGCAAGGCCACGATGGACGCCTACCAGTACTTCTACGACGCCAAGGGCAAGCAGGTCGGCTACACCCCGACCGGCACCATGGAGTGGGACCCGCGCCCCGGCCACGTCCACTGGCACTTCACCGACTTCGCCAGCTACCGGCTCCTGAAGGCCGACAAGAAGGAGGCGGTCCGCAGCGGCAAGGAGGCCTTCTGCCTGGCCAACACCGACGCCGTCGACTACACGGTGAAGAACGCCAACTGGCACCCGAACAACACCGACCTGGCCACCGCCTGCGGCCAGGAGAACTCGATCTCCGTCCGCGAGGTCCTCGACGTCGGCTCCGGCGACACCTACACCCAGGACCTGCCGGGCCAGTCGTTCGACATCACGGACGTGCCCAACGGCACCTACTACATCCAGGTCCTGGCCAACCCGGCCAAGCGGCTGAAGGAGACGAACCTGAACAACAACAGCGCCCTGCGCAAGGTCGTCCTCGGCGGCAAGCCGGGGAAGCGGACCGTGACGGTCCCGGCGCACGACCTGGTGGACGCGAACTGACCGCAGACACCGCGTACGCCGAGGGGCGCGGTCACGGGGTGCGGAAGCCCCGGAAGGTCACGTGCTTGCGGCTGGTGAAGCCGAGCCGTTCGTAGAGCGCGATCGCCGCCGCGTTCTTCTCGGCCACGTGCAGGAAGGGGCGCTCGCCCCGGGCCAGGACGCGGTCGGCGAGCGCCCCCACCAGACGGGCGGCGTGCCCCCGGCCCCGTACCTCGGGGTCCGTGCAGACGGCGCTGATCTCGGTCCAGCCCGGGGGCCGCAGGCGCTCGCCCGCCATGGCCACCAGTCGGCCGCCGTCGCGGATCCCGAGGTACGTGCCCAGCTCGCGGGTGCGCGGCCGGAACGGCCCCGGCCGCGTGCGCGCGACCAGGTCGAGCATCTCGGGCACGTCGGCCGCGCCGAGTTCGACCACGCCCGCGTCGGCGGTACCGGACGCTTCGCCGCCGGACCGGAGCATCTGCCGGCCTTCGAGCACGAAGACCGGCTCCCAGTCCGGCGGCGGGACGGCCGCGCAGCTGAACATGTCGGCGAAGGCCTCCCGGCCGAGGAGCCGTGCGAGGTCGGCCCAGTCCGCCGCGTCCGCGTCGGCGGGCACCGCCGAGAAGGTCGCCACCTCCGGCCGGTACGTAGCGGCCCGGCCGTGCCGGCGCCCGAGCCCCGCGTGACGGCCGCGCAGCGACTCGCCCACCGGGTCGTCGAGCACCGCGAGGCCGTCGCCCCCGTCGTTCGTCATCGTGTGTCGCCTCTCCTCGGGACCGCCACTGTTCCACAGGGCCCGGGGAGCGCCGCCGAGAGGTCCGGGATCCGGTCAGCCGGTGCGGTTGTAGAGCGCGGTGCCGGGGCAGGCGGTGACGCCGAGGCGGGTGCCGCAGCCGGAGTACTGGCCGGAGCCGTTCCACCACGTCCAGCCGCCGATGGTGCGGCCGTTCAGCCAGGTGTACTGGCCGTTGTAGTTGGCGTCGTAGGTGCGCAGGCTCCAGTGCACGTGGGGCCCGGTCGCGGAACCGCCGGCGCAGGTGTCGGTGCCGATGCTGCCGAGCAGGGCGCTGCGGGAGATCGCCGTTCCGTTGTAGTAGGTCGCGTTCCGCATGTGGTAGTAGTCCGTGGAGAAGCCGCCGGGGTGGATGACCCGGGTCCAGCCGCCGCCCGCGCCGCACATCGAGGTCGCCGTGCCCTCGCGGGACGAGCGGACGAGACCGCTCGCGTTGCCGCCGGCGAAGTCGAGGGCGCTCCAGTGCCCGGTCGCGCTGTCGTGGGCGTGCGGGCCGCCGGTCAGCGTCATGTAGTGGTCGGGCATCCAGGGCAGCAGCAGGCCGTTGGTGTTGGCCTGGGCCCCGGCCGGCGACACCTGTGCCCCATGCGCCTCCGGGGTCCGCGGTGCCGCCGCGCGCTCGGCGTACGCCGTCATGCTTTGCCGTTCCGCCGCGCCGACCAGCGGGGACCCGGCCACGTGGGCGGCGAACTCGCGGTCCCCTTCGAGGCCGGAGACCCATCGCCCGTTCTCGCGGTGGGCGAGGTAGAGCCAGCCCTCCGGCGCACCGTGCCGTGCGCGCGAGGCCTCGACGTAGGCGACGCCGCGGGCCCAGTCGCGCGAGGCGCTGCGCACGTCGACGACCACCTTGCGGCCCTCGGCGGCGAGCCTGCCGGTGGCGGTCGCCGGGGCGAGGCCCCCGGTGTCGCTGGCCCGGGAGAGGACGTCCGCGGTGACGGCGTCCACCAGGGCCTTCCGGTCGGTGCCGAGGTGGTCGGCGACGGCGGCCGGCATCTTCACGGTGACGCCGGAGGACGACGGGTCGGCGGCGGTCGCGGAGACCGCGGCCGGGACCCGGGGGGCCGTCTGCGCGGACGGCGCGGCGGCGAGCAGGCCGGTGACGGCGAGGGCGGTGACGGCGATTCTCGCGGGGAGGCCGGAGAGCACGGCGGTGTTCCTTTCGCGGGGGGACGGGCCCGCCGGAAGGCGGGCTCCGGAACGGCGGTGCCGGAACGAGCGGGAACCCGGGAGGCGAGAGCGCGGAACGCGTCCGCGCACGACACGACCCCCCGTCACTTTGTCGTGTACCTGCCCGAGTTTGGCGTCCCTGGTCAACGCGCGTCAACCGCGTCAAGACGTCGTCATTGATCGGACCAATGGCGGTGGCCGACCGCCCGCGCCGGGACCGCCCCCCCCGGACCGACCGCCGGCCCTCACCCCCCTCAGGGACGGTCCGGGGCACCTCCGGAGAGGGCCCGGGCCAGATACGGCGCGGTGCGGCTGTCCGCCGCCCCCGCCACCCGCTCCGGCGGGCCCTCGGCCACGATCCGGCCGCCCCGGTCGCCGCCGTCCGGGCCGAGGTCGATCACCCAGTCGGCGGTGGCGACCACGTCCATGTCGTGCTCGACCACGACCACCGAGTGCCCCGCGTCCACCAGCCCGTGGAGCTGGCGCATCAGGACCTCCACGTCGGCCGGGTGGAGCCCGGTCGTCGGCTCGTCCAGGACGTACAGGGTGGGGGAGCGGTGCGGCCGCTGGAGCTCCGAGGCCAGCTTGACGCGCTGGGCCTCGCCGCCGGAGAGCTCCGTGGCGGGCTGGCCCAGCCGCAGATAACCGAGGCCCACGTCGAGGAGGGCGCGCAGGCTCCGGGCGGCGGCCGGGACGTCCTCGAAGAAGGCGGCGGCGGACTCCACGGTCAGGTCCAGGACCTCGGCGACGGTGCGGCCGCGCAGCCGCACCCGCAGGGTCTCGGGGTTGTAGCGGGCGCCGTGGCAGTCGGGGCAGGGCGCGTACGTACTGGGCAGGAAGAGCAGCTCGACCGAGACGAACCCCTCGCCCTGGCAGGTCTCGCAGCGCCCGCCGGGCACGTTGAAGGAGAAGCGGCCCGCCTTGTACCCGTACCCCTTCGCCTCCTCGGTCTCCGCGAACAGCCTGCGGACGACGTCGAACAGGCCCGTGTACGTGGCGAGGTTGGAGCGCGGGGTGCGGCCGATGGGCCGCTGGTCCACCGTCACCAGGCGCCCGGAACCCTCCACCTGCCCGGTGAACGCGTCCACGAGCGCGTCCACGAGGGTGGACTTGCCGGAGCCGGAGACGCCCGTGACGGCGGTGAACACCCCGAGCGGGAAGGCCGCGTCCACCCCCCGCAGGTTGTGCCGGGTGACCGGACCCGTCCGCAGCCGTCCCGCCGGCTCGCGCACGGTCCGCGCGGGCGCGGGCTCCCGGTCGAAGAGGAACCGGCGGGTCACGGACTCCTCGACACCGGCAAGGTCGCGCGGCGGACCGCTGTGCAGCACCCGCCCGCCGTGCACCCCGGCCCCCGGCCCGACGTCCACCAGCCAGTCGGCGTGCCGCACCACGTCGAGGTGGTGCTCGACCACGAAGACCGAGTTCCCCGCCGCCCTGAGCCGGTCGAGGACCACGAGCAGGGCCTCGGTGTCGGCCGGGTGCAGCCCCGCCGACGGCTCGTCCAGGACGTACACCACGCCGAAGAGCCCCGAGCGCAGCTGGGTGGCGAGCCGCAGCCGCTGGAGCTCGCCGTCGGAAAGGGTGGGGGTGGCGCGGTCCAGGCTCAGATAGCCGAGGCCGAGTTCGGTCACCGTCCCGATCCGGGCGACGAGGTCCCCGGTGAGCACCCGCGCGGTCTCCGTCGCGTCCGCCCCGGCCGCCGCCGTCGAGAGGACCCCGGCCAGGGCCGTCAGCGGCAGGGCGGCCAGCTCGGCGACGGTCCGGCCCGCGAAGGTGACCGCGAGCGCCTCGGGCCGCAGCCGGCCGCCGCCGCACACCGGGCAGGGCGCACTGGTGAGGAACCGTTCCGCCTTGGCGCGCAGGGCCGGGCTCTTCGAATCGGAGAAGGTGCGCAGGACGAGCCGCCGGGCGCCGGTGTACGTGCCCTGGTACGGGCGCTGGATCCGCCCCGCCTCCCGTACCGGATGCACCGTGACGACCGGCTGCTCGTCCGTGAACAGGATCCACTCCCGGTCCTTCGCGGCCAGCTCCCGCCACGGCCGGTCGACGTCGTACCCCAGGGCGTCGAGGACGTCCCGCAGGTTCTTCCCCTGCCACGCGCCCGGCCAGGCGGCGACGGCCCCCTGACGGATCGACAGCCCGGGGTCCGGTACGAGGAGTTCCTCGCTGGTCTCGTGGATCCGCCCGAGCCCGTGGCACGAGGGGCAGGCGCCCGCCGCCGTGTTGGGGGAGAAGGCGTCGGAGTCCAGCCGCTCGGCCCCCTCCGGGTAGTGCCCGGCCCGCGAGAACAGCATCCGCAGCGAGTTGGAGAGGGTGGTGACCGTGCCGACGGACGAGCGGGCGTTCGGCGACGACCGCCGCTGCTCCAGGGAGACCGCCGGCGGCAGCCCGGTGATCTCGCCGACCGAGGGCGCTCCCACCTGGTGGATCAGCCGCCGCGCGTACGGCGCCACCGACTCGAAGTAGCGCCGCTGCGCCTCGGCGTAGAGCGTGCCGAAGGCGAGCGACGACTTGCCGGAGCCGGAGACCCCGGTGAAGACGACGAGCGCGTCACGGGGGATGTCGACGTCGACCCCGGCGAGATTGTGCTCACGGGCACCGCGGACGCGGACGTACGGATCGTGGGGGCTGGCGTGCATGATCCGACTTTATCCATTATCCGGTGTTTGCTCCGGGCGGGTGGGGCCGACCGGGCGCACCGGGAGGGTGCGGTCGGCCGGGCCTTCCGGAAGGGTGCGGGGCCGCAGCCCCACCGCCCGTGCCAGCCGCCGGTACGACGCGCTCAGCGCCTCCCGGTCGTACGTGCTCGTGGTCACCAGGACCTCCCGCGCCCCGGTCTGCTCCACCGCCCGCTCCAGGGCCTCGGCCACCTGCTCCTCCGTGCCGTGCACGTGCCCCCGCAGCCCCGCCTCGTAGAAACCGCGCTGCTTCTCCGTCATCGCCAGCGCCTCGATCCGCTCCGGCGCGTCGAGCGGCGGGAAGACGCCCCGGGTGCGCGAGTACGCCATCGCCCACGCCTCCGGGACGAGGAGCCGCCGCGCCTCCTCCTCGGTGGCGGCCACCGCGACCGTCCCGGCGACGGCCACGTACGGCTCGGCGGCCCACCGGGACGGGCGGAAGTTGGTGCGGTACGCGTCGACGGCGGCGAGCAGCCGGTCCCGGCCGCGCAGGTCGCCGACGACCAGCGGCAGCCCGGCCGCCGCCGCGACCGCCGCGCCCTCGCCCGTAGCGAGCACGAAGGGCGGGATCCGCAGGCCCTCGGCGGGCCGCGCGTGCACCCCGGGGTGGGCCGTCTGCCCGCCGGTGAACCAGCCGAGCAGTTCGGCGAGCTGTTCCCCGAACCGGCCGGCGTCGTCCTTGTCCCGGCCCAGGGCCCGGCGGACGCCGTCGGTGAAGCCCACCGAGCGGCCGACGCCCATGTCGATCCGGCCGGGGAAGAGGGACTCCAGGACGCCGAACTGCTCGGCCACGACCAGGGGGCGGTGGTTCGGGAGCATCACCCCGCCCGTGCCGACGCGGACGGCGGAGGTCGCGGCGGCGACGGCCGCGGCGAGGACCGTGGGCGCCGATCCCGCGACCCCGGGCACCCCGTGGTGCTCCGACACCCAGAAGCGGTGGTAGCCGAGGGCCTCGACCTCCCGGGCCAGCCGCACGGTCTCGCGCAGCGCCCGGGAGGCGTCCTCGCCCTCCCGGGTGCGGGAGCGGTCGAGGACGGAGAACCGGACGTCGCCGGGGAAGCTGCTCACGGAGGGTTCAACGCCGTGGAGTACGGGAGATTCCCGGCCGCCCCCCCGGCGCGAGGGCCCCGCCTCCTACCCTGGCCCCGTGAACCAGGACAACAGACCCCTCGCCGTCTTCGACCTCGACAACACCCTCGCCGCGACCGCGCACCGCCAGCACTTCCTGGAGCGCAGGCCCAAGGACTGGAACGCGTTCTTCGCGGCGGCGCCGGACGACCCGCCGCTGGAGGAGGGCGTCGCGCTGTGCCGCGAGGCGGCCGGGGAGTGCGAGGTCGTCTACCTCACCGGGCGGCCGGAGCGGTGCCGTCGCGCGACCGTGGACTGGCTGGCGGAGCAGGGGCTCCCGGCCGGGCCGGTCCACATGCGGCGCGACCGCGACTTCCGGCCGGCCCGGGTGACCAAGGTGGAGATCCTGCGCCGGCTCGCCGCCGACCGCCCGGTCAGGATGCTGGTCGACGACGACGCGGCGGTCTGCGACGCGGCCGAGGCCGCCGGCTTCACCGTCGTACGGGCCCGCTGGGCGACCCCTTCCGAGGCGCTGCGGGAGGCGCAGGAGGTGGAGGGGCGGACCTGACGCCGGTGTGCGGAGTCAGGTCCCGGCCCCGGCGGTCAGGTCCGGCGCCCGGCGGTCAGGTCTCGTCCTCCAGGCGGAAGCCGACCTTCAGGCCGACCTGGTAGTGCTCGATCGTGCCGTCGACGAGGTGGCCGCGCACCTGCGTCACCTCGAACCAGTCGAGGCCCCTCAGGGTCTGCGAGGCGCGTTCGATGCCGTTGCGGATGGCCTGGTCGACTCCCTCGGTGGAGGTGCCGACGATCTCGGTGACGCGGTAGGTGTGGTTCGACATGGGGGACGGACTCCTCTCGGTGCGTTCCCTCCACCGTGCCCCAGGGCGCGCCGGGGCGCGACACGACGACCTCCCCACGGCCCACGGGGAATTACCGGCGGTAAGGGAACAGATCGGCCTTCCGGGGGGCGGAACGGGATGGTCAAGGACTTGACCATCCCGTTGGTCCAGACCAGAATCCAGGCCACATACCCGCGCGAACACCCCGTTCGGTCCCCCCATGCCGGGTCAGCCCCCATACCGCACGACCCTGTGCTGAACCGCAGAAGGTGACCCACGTGAAGAACCGCCGTCTCGTCTGCCCCCTGGCAGCCGCCACCGCGCTCGCGCTCTCGGGCTGCGGGATGCTGCCGGGCGGAGAGGGCACGAAGACCGTCAACATCTGGCTGATGAGGGACAGTGCCAGCGAGGACTTCGTCGAACGCTTCAAGAAGGCGTACGAGGAGGAGCACGACGGCGTCGAGCTCCGGTTCACCGTCCAGGAGTGGACCGGCATCGGCAAGAAGGTCACCGAGGCGATCGAGGGCTCCGGCGGACCCGACGTCATCGAGGTCGGCAACACCCAGGTCGCCCAGTACGCCGACACCGACAAGCTCTACGACCTCACCCTGGAGTCGGTCCGCGACCTCGGCAGCGAGGACTGGCTGCCCGGCCTCGCCGAGCCCGGCAGCATCGGCGGCTCCCAGTACGGCATCCCCTGGTACGCCGCCAACCGGATCGTCATCTACAACAAGGACCTCTTCCGGGACGCCGGCATCGACAAGCCGCCGGCCACCCGCGACCAGTGGCTCGCCGACACCGAGAAGCTCAACAAGAACGGCTCCCAGGGCATCTACCTCGCCGGCCAGGACTGGTACACCCTCTCCGGCTTCATCTGGGACGAGGGCGGCGAACTGGCCGTCGACAAGGGCGGCCAGTGGACGGGCGCCCTGGAGAGCCCGGCCGCCCAGCGCGGCATGGCGTTCTACAAGGAACTCCAGTCCCTCGGCTCCGGCCCCAAGAACGCCGACGAGCAGAACCCGCCGCAGGCCGACGTCTTCGCCAAGGGCGACGTGGCCCAGCTCATCGCCACCCCCAGCGCCGTCGCCGCCATCCTCAAGACCAACCCGGGGCTCAAGAACAAGCTCGGCTACTTCCCGATACCCGGCAAGAAGGCCGACCAGCCCTGCGCCGTCTTCACCGGCGGCTCCGACCTCATCATCCCGGAGAACGCGCCCCAGCGCACCGCCGCCCTCGACGTCGTCAAGGCGATGGCCGGCGAGAAGTGGCAGACCGAACTCGCCCGCGCCATGGGCTACGTCCCCAACAAGAAGGGCCTCGCCTCCGTCGTCGCCGGCCAGGAGGCCACCGCCGTCATGGCCCGGGGCGCCGCGCGCGGCCGCGCCACCCCCAACTCCCCGCAGTGGGCGAACGTCGAGGCGGACAACCCGATCAAGCCCTACATGACGGCGGTCCTCCAGGGCGAGGACCCGATGAAGGCGGCGCAGAAGGCCTCCGAGGCGATCACCGACACCCTCGCCGAATAGCATTCAGCGTTCGCACACCCGCGGGCCCCCGGACGGTCACGTCGAATCCAGCCGGTCACGGAAGAAGTGAAGGAGCAAGGAGCCGGGCCACCGCGCGAGCGGCCCCGGCCCTCCCTTCCCTTCCGTCCGGAGGCGCCCGTCATGTCCGCACCGACGCACACGCTCGCCGTCCCCGCACAGCCCCGGGCCCGGGCCCGGGCCGAGCAGCCCGCCCCCCGGTACGCCGTCGGCCTCGCCCGCCACCAGGAGGACGTGCGCGCCGCCCAGCGGCTGCGCCACCAGGTCTTCGCCGGAGAGCTGGGGGCCCGGCTCGACGGCCCCGAGCCCGGCCTCGACTCCGACGCCTTCGACGCGTACTGCGACCACCTCCTCGTACGGGAGGAGAACACCGGCGAGGTCGTCGGCACCTACCGGCTCCTGCCGCCCGAGCGGGCCGCCGTCGCCGGACGCCTCTACTCCGAGGGCGAGTTCGACCTCACCCGGCTCGCCCCCGTCCGGCCCGACCTGGTGGAGGTCGGCCGCTCCTGCGTCCATCCCGCCCACCGCAACGGCGCCGTCATCGCCCTCGTCTGGGCCGGACTCGCCCGCTACATGGCCGAGACCGGCCACAACTGGCTCGCCGGCTGCTGCTCGGTCCCGCTCGCCGACGGCGGCGCCCTCGCCGCCGCCACCTGGGACGCCGTCCGGGCCAAGCACCTCGCCCCGGAGGAGTACTGGGTCACCCCGCACCGCCTGTGGAACGCCGAGGGCGTCGCCCGCCCCGAGGGCCGCACCGAACTGCCCCCGCTGCTGCGCGGCTACCTCCGGCTCGGCGCCTGGGTCTGCGGCGCCCCCGCGCACGACCCCGACTTCGGCACCGCCGACCTCTACGTCCTCCTCTCGCTGCGCCGCACCAATCCGCGCTACCTCAACCACTTCCTGTCGCTCGCCCCGGCCCGGTGAACGGCCCCACGGCCCTCCCGCCGTGGCTCCCCACGGCGCCCTGCACCCCGGGCCGCTGCACCGCCCACCCGGACGGCCCCGACCCGGACTCCGGAGCCGGCCCCCTGCGGGCCGCGGCCCGGCTCGCCGCCGGCACCGCCGTCGTCCTCCTCGGCGTCCTCCTCGCCCCGGCCGCCGCCCTGTTCCCGCCCGCCGCCCGGCCCGCCCTCGTCCGCCTCTGGACCCGGACGGTGGTCCGCGCCTTCGGCGTCCGCGTCCGGTACGAGGGGAGCCCCGCCGCCCCCGGCCCCCTCCTCGTCGTCGCCAACCACGTCTCCTGGCTGGACGTACCGCTCCTCGCGGCCGTGCTGCCCGCCCGCATGGTCGCCAAGGCCGAGGTCCGCCACTGGCCGGTCCTCGGCCTCCTCGCCGCCCTCGGCGGCACCCTCTTCATCGAGCGGGACCGGCTGCGGGCCCTGCCCGGCACCGTCCGCGCGATGACCGGGGTCCTCGCGGCCGGCGGCCGGGTGGCCGTCTTCCCCGAGGGCTCCACCTGGTGCGGCCGGGAGCGGGGGCGGTTCCGGCCCGCCGCCTTCCAGGCAGCCCTGGACGCTGGCTGCGCCGTGCAGCCCGTACGGATCGACTACCGGCCCGCCGACGCCGCCGCGTACGTCGGGGACGACCCGCTCGGCGCCTCCCTGTGGCGGGTCGTCACCACCCGGCGCCCCACCGCCGAGGTCCGGCTCATGGACCCCCTGCCGAGCGGCCGCCACCCGGACCGGCGCGCCCTCGCGGCCGCCGCCCAGCGGGCCGTGGCCCGACGGGAGACCACCCGGCACGAAACCACCCCGCGGGTCCCGGCTCAGCGGGCCGTCGCCAGCGACAGCGCGAACCTGTCCCCGTCGTCCGTCCACCAGCGGGCCAGTTCGAGGCCCGCCGCCGCCAGCTCCTCCCGTACGCCCTCCTGACGGAACTTCGCCGACACCTCCGTCCGCAGCTCCTCGCCCGCCGCGAACGGCACCACGAGGTCCAGCTCCGGGATCTTCACGGTGAGCGCGCGGCGGGCGCGCAGCCGCATCTCGATCCACTCCCGCCCGGCGTCCCACACCGCCACGTGCTCGAAGTCCGCCGGATCGGCGTCCGCCCCCAGCTCGCGGTCGATCACGGACAGCACGTTCTTGTTGAACGCCCCGGTCACCCCGGCCGCGTCGTCGTAGGCGGCCAGCAGCGTCGCCTCGTCCTTCACCAGGTCCGTGCCGAGCAGCAGCGAGTCGCCCGGCGCGAGCATCGAGCGGACCGAGCGCAGGAAGGTCCGCCGCTCGCCGGGCAGCAGGTTGCCGATCGTGCCGCCGAGGAAGGCCACCAGGCGCGGCCCCGGCGTCCCGGGCAGCGCGAGGCCCCGGGTGAAGTCCGCGACCAGGGCGTGCACCCGCAGCTCAGGACGCTCGGCGAGCAGCGACTCCGCCGCCCCGGTCAGCGCCGACTCGCTCACGTCCACGGGCACGTAACCGTCCAGACCGGGCAGCAGCGCGTCGATCAGGAACCGGGTCTTCTCGGACGACCCCGAGCCCAGCTCCACCAGGGTCCTGGCCCCCGTCTCCGCGGCGATCTCCGGCGCCCGCGCGGCCAGGATCTCCCGCTCCGCCCGCGTCGGGTAGTACTCGGGCAGCCGGGTGATCTCCTCGAACAGCTCGCTGCCCCGGGCGTCGTAGAACCACTTGGGCGGCAGCTCCTTGGGGGAGCGGGTCAGACCGTGGACGACGTCGGCGCGCAGATCGGCGCCGGCGGCGTCCGGGTCGAGGGTGCGGGTCAGCTGGTACGGGCTCACGCGGGCGGCTCCTTGAGCGGGGTGAGGGCGACGTCGGTGCGGTCGGCGACCACGAGCGTCCGCTCGGGCACCTCCCGCCAGTGGGGGTCGTCGTCGTACGGTTCGGAGGCCACGACCGCCCGGCCGGGACCCGTCAGGTACCAGAGGCTGTTGCCCCAGGCGGTGGCGGCGATCCGGTCGCCGTCGGTGATCAGCAGGTTCAGCCGGGAGCCGGGGGCCGCCTGCGCGACCTCCCGCACGGTGGCGGCGAGCGCGTCCCCGGGCGCGTCCCCGGTCCGCAACCGGTGCAGGACGAGCGCCCACACCAGGGCCGAGTCGGTACGGGCCTCCAGGCGCAGCAGTTCCCCGGCGGACAGCGTCGCGGCGAGCGGGTTCAGCGTGTCCGGCCAGCCCGGCACCGCGCCGTTGTGGCTGAACAGCCAGCGCCCGGAGGCGAACGGCGTCGCCGCCGCCTCCCCGTCCGCGCCGGGCAGCGTGGCCCCCCGGACCGCCGCGAGCAGCGCCCCGGAGCGCACCACCCGGGCGAGGTCCGCGAAGGAGAGGTCGCCCCAGATCGGCCCGGCGCGCCGGTAGCGCGCGGGCACCGGGTCCCCCTCGGCGTACCAGCCGACCCCGAACCCGTCGGCGTTCACCACCCCGCTGGACTGCGTACGGGGCTCCCAGGACTGGCGCAGCAGGCCGTGCTCCGGTCGCACGACCAGCTCGCCGAGCGCCACCGGCTCGCCCACGTAGGCGATGTGACGGCACATCAGTCGAGCTCCGCGGAGCGGGCCGTACGGAAGCCGGCGAAGATCTGGCGCCGCACCGGCAGGTCCCAGTTCCGGAAGGTGCCCCGGCAGGCGACCGCGTCCACCGCGAACGAACCGCCCCGCAGCACCTTGTGCTCCGGCCCGAAGAACACCTCCGAGTACTCCTTGTACGGGAAGGCCGTGAAGCCCGGGTACGGCAGGAAGTCGCTCGCCGTCCACTCCCACACGTCCCCGATCAACTGCCGCACGCCCAGCGGCGAGGCGCCCTCCGGGTAGCTCCCGGCCGCCGCCGGGCCCAGGTGCCGCTGCCCCAGGTTCGCGTGCTCGGGCCCAGGGTCCGCGTCGCCCCACGGGTGGCGGCGGGAGCGGCCGGTGGCCGGATCGTACCGGGCCGCCTTCTCCCACTCGGCCTCCGTCGGCAGCCTGCGCCCCGCCCAGCGCGCGTAGGCGTCCGCCTCGTACCAGCTCACGTGCAGGACCGGCTCCTCCTCCGGTACGGGCTCGGTCACCCCGAACCGGCGGCGCAGCCACTGCCCGCCGTCCCGGCGCCAGAACAGCGGCGCCCCGATGCCGTGCTCGCGGATCTGCGCCCACCCCTCGGGGTGCCACCAGCGCCGGTCCGTGTAGCCGCCGTCCGCGACGAAGGCCCGGTACGCGCCGTTGGTGACCGGGACGGTGTCGATGTGGAAGGCGGGCACGTCCCGGCGGTGGGCCGGGCGCTCGTTGTCCAGGGCCCACGGCTCGTCCGAGGTCCCCATGGTGAACGGGCCGCCGGGGACCAGGACTTCGGCGGGCAGCGGGCCGGACCGGTGGACCGGTGGCGGGGGAGCGGACAGGACGGGCGGCCCCTTCCGCAGCTGATGGGTGATCAGCATCGTCTCGTCGTGCTGCTGCTCGTGCTGGGCGACCATCCCGAAGACGAACCCCGCGTCCAGCAGCGGCCGGCCCTCCAGGGGCGCCCGCTCCAGCACGTCGAGGATCCGGAGCCGTACGTCCGCCGCGTAGGCGCGGGCCTCGCCCGGCGGGAGCAGCGGCAGCGACGGGCGCTCGGCGCGCGGGTGCTCGAAGGCGTCGTAGAGGGAGTCGATCTCGGGCCGCAGCGCGTCGCGCCCCGCGACGGCCCGCCACAGCCACTGCTCCTCCTGGTTGCCGATGTGTGCCAGGTCCCAGACGAGCGGCGACATCAGGGGGGAGTGCTGGGCGGTGAGGTCGTCGTCCGCCACGCAGGAGGTGAGGCGCAGGGTCCGGTCCCGCGCCGCGACGAGGGCGTCCAGGGCCCGCGCGCGCAGCGCCTCCGCACCGGCGGTCCCGGCCGTGCCCGCGGTCCCGGAGCCGCTGCCGGCCGTGTCCGTGTCCGTGCTCCCGGTGGTTCCGGTGGTTCCGGTCATGACGTCACCGCCTCGGGGGTGTCGGCCGGGGAGCCCCCGGGGACCACGTACCGCTCCCGGAAGGCGGCGACCGCCCGCCGCACCTCCTCGCCCGCCCCGATCCGGGGCAGCGCCTCCAGGGCGGCGGAGAACACCGTCCGCGCGGCGGCGTGCAGGTCCGGGTCGGCCAGACCGTCACGGGCCGCCGCCACCCACAGCGGATTGCGCGGCGCGGGATCGTCGCCGGCCCGCTCCGCGAGCGGCTTCACGGCCCGGTACACGGTCTCCGCCGCCTCCGGGTCGTCGAACACCGCCGTCGTCACGGCCGCCGGCACCATCCAGCCGTCCCGCCCCGGCTGCGCGTCGACCATCCGCAGCTCCAGATGGCCGCGCGGCCGCACCGGCGGGAAGAGCGTCGTCATGTGGTAGCGCAGGTCGTCGGCGTCGGCCGGCCGGGGGAGGCCCGTGCGCAGCCACTCCCGGAAGGTCAGCCCCTCCGGCACCGCCCACGGCCCCTCGTCGGTCCGGACGCACAGCACCGGGGTGTCGAGGACGTGCGCCGCCCACTCCGCCCGCGGGTCCCCGTCCGGCGGGGGCGGGGGCGTCCGCCGGGGCGCGAGCGTCCGCAGCGGGTCGAGCTCCGCCCACAGGGCCTGCCGGGTCGAGCGCCAGCCGGTGCGGCGTCCGCCGTGCACCGGGGAGTTCGCGAAGGCGGCCACCAGGACCGCGCCCAGGAGGTGGGCCAGCCGCCACCGCCGCCGGTAGTTCAGCGGGCCCGGCCCGTCGACCCCGGCGTCGAGGCAGATCTGCACCGAGGCCGACTCGCACATCATCGCCCGCCCGGCCGGACCCGTCCGGTCGAGCGCGGCCTCCATCGCGTCGTACCGCGGCTCGTGGAGCACCCGGTCGCGCGACGCCTGCCAGGGGTCCACCCCGTAACCGCTGAGGGCGAGGCCGAGCGGACCGAGCGCGCCCCGCACCGCCCGCAGGTCGGCGGCGAGCGAGTCCAGGCACTCCATGAGGGACCCGGCGGGCCGCGAGCTGAGCTCCAGCTGACCGCCGGGTTCGAACGTCAGGGCCGACACCAGGGGCAGGGCCCGTACGGTGTCGAGGGCCGCCGCGAGCCGCTGCGGCCGTACGGGCAGCCGGGGGTCCCGCAGCTCGTGCACCAGCCACTCCAGCTCCACCCCCACGGTGCGGGGCGGGCCGGTCTTGAAACAGATACACCGCAGCAGTTCCTCCGCCTCCGCCTCGGTGAGAGGGGGGCCGCCACGCGGTATGCCGCTCGGCGACATCCGTGCACCTCCTGGTCCTCTGGGGACCGGTCCCGGGACGGTCCGTCCCGCGAGCGCGATCCCGGACGCACCGGAAAACAGGCGTCCGGGGACGGAGCCCCCGGAACGCCACTGGTTCCACCTAAAGCCACCACCGAGCGGCGTGCAAGAGCGCCCCGTACGGGCCCCGCGCGCTCCCCGCGCCCCCGTCCGTCCGGATTTCCCCGCCGCCGCGGAAACATTCGCCCCCGTTCGCGGACCGGCGAAAACCCGTTGTCCCGAACCGGACGAAACGATCATGCTGACGCCCATGAGCACACGACTGCGCGAGATCGCTCGGCGGACCGAGGAGATCGTCGCCGCGGGCCACTACCGCACCCGGGACGGCCGGACCGTCTCCGTCGCCGACGACCTGGCCGCCGCCCTGGCCGGAACCCGGCTCCACGGACCCGGCCCCGTCGCCGTCACCCCCGACACCGACCGCACGCCGGCCCTGGAGGTCACCGGCGAGAGCAGTCTGGCCGCCGCCCGCCGGATGACCGCGGCCGACCCCGCCCGTCCGGTGGCCGTCCTGAACTTCGCCTCCGCCCGCAACCCCGGCGGCGGCTACCTCAACGGCGCCCAGGCCCAGGAGGAGGCCCTCTGCCGCTCCTCCGCCCTGTACGCCACCCTGCTGCGCGCCCCCGAGTACTACGAGCACCACCGCGCCGACCGGGACGTCCTCTACACCGACCGCGTCATCCACTCGCCCCGGGTGCCGGTCTTCCGCGACGACCGGGGCGAACTGCTCGCCGAGCCCTTCACCGTCGGCTTCCTCACCTCGCCCGCCCCCAACGCGGGCGTCGTCCGCCGCACCGCCCCCGAGCGCGCCGACCGGCTGCCCGCGGTCCTCGCCTCCCGCGCCGAACGGGTCCTGGAGACGGCCGCCGCGGCCGAATACCGGCGGCTCGTCCTCGGTGCCTGGGGCTGCGGGGTCTTCCGGAACGACCCGGAGCAGGTGGCCGGCGCGTTCAAGGCGCTGCTCACCGGCGACGGCCGGTTCGCCGGCCACTTCGAGGAGGTCGTCTTCGCCGTCCTGGACCGCGCCTCCGGCACCCCGACGCTCGCCGCCTTCACCCGGATCCTCGGCCGTACGCCCTGACGTGCGGGTCCTGTGCCCGCGTGCCACGCTGAGGGGATACGGACCGATGTCCGAAACCCGTCATCCGTCACGGGAGGCACGACCGTGGGCAAGAAACAGACCCGTGTGAACAAGGGGGCCCGCACCGGCGGCCACGAACACCGCGCCGACGCGGCGGCGAAGGAGAAGTCCTCCCGGGCCACCGCGCGGGAGGCGCCGCTCCAGGCGGTGGAACACGCCCATCGCAAGGAACGCAGGTTCGGCCACAACTGAGATCACCGCCGATGCGCCGTCCGCGACGGACGGCGCGTCAGATCCAGCCGTCCAGCGCGGACATGAACCCGTCGAAGTCGTCCCGGTGGACGGTGTGCCCGGTCCCCGCCACCGTACGGACCTCGAAGCCGCGCTCCGCCAGCATCCGGGCGCTCGCGGGCGGGACCAGGAGGCTCGGGTCGGCGAGGGCGACGAGCGAGGGGACGACGGGCCGGACCGGCCACAGGTCGGTGCCCGCGAGCGGCGTCAGACCGTACGCCGTCCGCTCGTCCCACACCCGTACCGCCGCCATCTCGTCCTCGACGTCCTCCTCCGACCAGGACGGATTGAGCCCCCGGACCATCTCGCGGTTCAACTCCTTGGCCCGGACGAAGAGTTCGGCCCGGTAGCCGGCGGGCCCCGACCTCAGCTGCCAGGCCGGGTCGGAGTACACCGCGCGGGCGGGCTTGAGCCGCTCCACCGCGCGGGAGAGCACGAGCGCCCCCAGCGAGTGGCCGACGGCCAGGTCGAGGCCGTCCGGCACGGTCTCCAGGAGGTCGTCGGCGTAGTCCTCCGGCCGGTACTCCTCCGGGCCCGCGCCCCGCCCGCTCGCCCCGTGCCCCCGCAGGTCCACCGCGACCACCCGGTAACCGCGCTCCGCGAGCGCCGGCCCCACCCGACGCCAGGTGCGGTGGTCGGCCATGATCCCGTGGACGAGCAGGGCCGTCCGGTCCCCGGACCCCCACGTGGTGGTGTGCAGACGCACGGCGCCGCCCCTCCGTCTCCTCGCGGCCGGCGCGCCCCGTCGGCGCGCCCGGTACCGACACAGTACGGCCGCGGTGAGGAACGGCGGCGCAGGGCTCCGAGCAGGGCCGCCGGCCGCGCGGGTCGTCCGGCGCGAGCCCCGCCGAGCGCTTAGCGTCGACACATGAGCACAGTTCCGAAGCGATTCGAGGTCCTGCTGGTGCCCGAGCACGTCGAGGACCGCCACGGCGCCTCCGTCGCGGACAGCGCCGTCCGCTCGGCCGTCGTGGAGGCCACCGGCCACCACGGCGAGTCCGGGTACCCGATCTACGAGGGGCACGGCATCAGGGCCGACATCGACCCCGAGACGGGCACGGTCGAGGCGCTGCTGGTCGACGGCCGGGAGCTCGACTACGCCCTCACGCCCCTGGTCCGCCCGGCCCCCTGAACCCGGCCTCCTCCCGCCGAAGTGCCCCGGGACGCCCCCATGCGTCCCGAAACGGTCCGTTGACAGGGCGCGCCGCCGGACGGAGACTCTGCGGCGCCCGGTGGGACGAAAACGGTTCCACCGGGCGAACACGCGAACAGAGTCGTTCCGAAGGTCACGTGGGAGAGAACCGATGAGCATCCGCGACGTCTACATCGTCGACGCCGTCCGCACCCCGATCGGGAAGTTCGGTGGCGCTCTCGCCCCCGTGCGCCCCGACGACCTCGCGGCCCATGTCGTACGGTCGCTCGTCGACCGCTCGCCCGCGCTCGACCCGGCCCGCGTCGACGACGTCTACTTCGGCGACGCCAACGGCGCGGGCGAGGACAACCGGGACGTGGCGCGGATGGCCGTCCTGCTCGCCGGACTGCCCGTCACCGTCCCCGGCGTCACCCTCAACCGCCTCTGCGGCTCCGGCCTGGAGGCCGTGATCCAGGCGGCCCGCGCCGTCGCCCTCGGGGACGCCTCCGTGGTGATCGCCGGCGGCGTCGAGTCGATGTCCCGCGCCCCCTGGGTCCTCCAGAAGCCCGAGCGGGCCTTCCCCGCCGGCCACCAGCAGCTCCACTCCACGACGCTCGGCTGGCGCATGACCAACCCGCGGATGCCCGCCGAGTGGACGGTCTCCCTCGGCGAGGGCGCCGAACTGGTCGCCGACAAGCACGGCATCACCCGCGAGCGGCAGGACGCCTTCGCCCTCGCCAGCCACCGCAAGGCCGCCGAGGCCTGGGCGAAGGGCCTGTACGACGACGAGGTCGTGCCCTACCCCGGCGTGGACCTGACCCGCGACGAGTCGATCCGGGACAACACGTCCCCGGAGGCCCTGGCCCGGCTCAAGCCCTCCTTCCGTCCCGAGGGCGGCACCGTCACGGCGGGCAACTCCTCCCCGCTCAACGACGGCGCGGCCGCCCTGCTCCTGGTGGACGAGGAGGGGTTGCGCGAGACCGGCCGCGAACCGCTCGCCCGGATCCGCACCTCCGCCGTCACCGGCATCGAGCCGCAGCTCTTCGGCCTCGGCCCGGTCGAGGCGGCCCGCCGGGCCCTGGGGAAGGCGGGGCGCTCCTTCGCCGACCTGAGGACCTTCGAGCTCAACGAGGCCTTCGCGGCCCAGGCCCTCGGCTGCCTCGCCGAGTGGCCGGAACTCGACCCGGAGATCGTCAACCCGCGCGGCGGGGCCGTCGCGATCGGCCACCCCCTCGGCGCGTCCGGCGCCCGCCTGGCCGGGTCCGTGGCGCACCAGCTCGCGGCGGCCGGCTCGGGCACGGGCCTCGCCGCGCTCTGCATCGGCGTCGGCCAGGGCCTGGCGCTGGTCCTGGAGCGCTGAGACCGCGCGGACGTGCGACGGAGGGGTACGGGAAGCCTCCCGTACCCCTCTCGTGTCCGCGCGGGACCCCTACTGCTGTGCGTTCCCCTGCGCGTCCGCGATGGACTTGCGGACCTCGTCCATGTCCAGCTTCCGCGCCTGGCCGATGAGGTCCTCCAGGGCGGCCTCCGGCAGCGCGCCCGGCTGCGCGAACACGGCCACCTTGTCGCGCACGATCATCAGGGTCGGGATCGACTGGATCTCGAACGCCGCCGCCAGCTCCTGCTGCGCCTCGGTGTCCACCTTGGCGAAGACGAGGTCCTCGTGGCGCTCGGACGCCGCCTCGAAGACCGGCCCGAACTGACGGCAGGGACCGCACCACGAAGCCCAGAAATCGATCAGAACGAACTCGTTGTCGCTCACGATCTCGTCGAAGTTGTCCTTGGTGAGCTCTACGGTGCTCATGCCTGCCTGCCTTTCGGGGTCTCCTGGTGGTGTCCTCACGGTCCCCGGGGGACTCGCCGGGCACAACGGCGTATCGAGCCGCACTATTCCGGGCCCCTGCCCGCAGACTGGGATCATGACACATACCGTGGAAGACGAGCAGGTCCACGACGTGGTGGTACTGGGCGCGGGACCGGTCGGGGAGAACGTCGCCGACCGGGTGCGGGCGGCCGGCCTGAGCGCCGCGATCGTCGAGGGCGAGCTGATCGGCGGCGAGTGCTCGTACTGGGCCTGCATGCCCAGCAAGGCGCTCCTGTGCCCCGGGATCGCCCGCTCCGACGCCCGCGCGCTCCCCGGACTGCGCGGGGCGGTCGACGGCCCCCTGGACGCGGCGGCGGTCCTCGCCCACCGGAACGAGGTCGTCGGCGACTGGAAGGACGGGAGCCAGCTCGACTGGCTGGACTCGATCGGCGTCCGGGTCCTGCGCGGCCACGGCCGCCTCGCCGGACCGCGCCGGGTCGAGGTCGTGAACCCCGAGGGCGAGCGCCACGTGCTCACCGCCCGGCACGCGGTCGCCGTCTGCACCGGCAGCCGCGCCGTCCTGCCGGAGCTGCCCGGACTGCCCGGCGCGCACCCCTGGACCAGCCGCGAGGCGACCTCCTCGCAGGAGGTGCCCGGGCGGCTCGCCGTGGTGGGCGGGGGAGTGGTGGGCGCGGAGATGGCCACCGCCTGGCAGGCCCTCGGCTCGAAGGTGACCGTGCTCGTACGGGGCGGGGGCCTGCTCCCCCGCATGGAGCCCTTCGTCGGCGAGCACGTCGCCGAGGCCCTGAGGCAGCGTGGCGCGGACATCCGCGACGGCGCGTCCGTCACCGCGGTGGTACGGGACGGGAGCACCGGACCGGTCACGGTGCTCCTGGAGGGCGGCGACCACGTCGAGGCCGACGAGGTGCTGTTCGCGACCGGCCGGGCCCCGCGCACCGAGGACGTCGGCCTGGAGACGGTCGGCCTGGAGCCCGGCTCCTGGCTGGACGTCGACGACAGCCTCCGGGTCCTCGGCACCGACTGGCTCTACGCCGTCGGGGACGTCAACCGCCGCGCGCTCCTGACCCACCAGGGCAAGTACCAGGCCCGGATCGCGGGCGCCGCCATCGCCGCCCGCGCGCGGGGGGAGGCCCTTCCGGACGCCGGGAGCTGGAGCGCGTACGCCGCCACGGCCGACCACGCGGCCGTGCCGCAGGTGGTCTTCACCGACCCGGAGGCGGCGGCCGTCGGGCTGACGCTCGCGGAGGCGGAGCGGGCCGGACTGCGGGTCCGGGCCGTGGACCTCGACATGACGCAGGTCGCGGGGGCCGGCCTCTACGCGCCGGGCTACCGGGGCCACGCCCGGATGGTCGTGGACCTGGACCGGGAGGTCGTCGTCGGCGCCACGTTCGTCGGCCCGGGGATCGGCGAACTCCTCCACTCGGCGACGGTCGCGGTCGTCGGCGAGGTCCCGATCCCCCGCCTGTGGCACGCCGTCCCCTCGTACCCCACCCTGAGCGAGGCGTGGCTGCGGCTCCTGGAGGCCTACCGGGGGTGAGGCCCCGCCGGGGACCACCGGGACCACCGGGGCCGAGGGCTCGCCACCGGCCCCGTCACCGCTCGGCGGGAGCCCCCCGCGGGACCAGGGCCAGCGCCGCCGAGCGGGCCACCTCCAGCGCGCCCTCCGGGGCCTGGCCCAGGACCACCCGGGTGCTCAACCCGTCGAGCAGGGCGAGGAGTTCGGAGGCGCGGGCGGTGGTGTCCAGGGGGGCGAAGCGGCCCCGGGCCACGCCCGTCGCGAGCAGGGCCTCCAGGTCCTCCTGCCAGCCCCGGTCCAGCTCGACCTGGGCCTCGCGCAGCGCGTCGTTCCCGGCCGCGCGGGCCCAGAGCTCGATCCACAGCGTCCAGCGCGGGTCGCGGGGCCCGCGCGGCAGGTAGAGGCGCAGGAAGAGGTCCAGTTTGCGTTCCGCCGTGACCCGCCGGGCGAGCAGGGCCCGGCGCTCCTCGGCGAGCGTCGCCTCGCTCCAGCGGAGGGCGGCGAGCAGCAGCAGGTCCTTGCTGCCGAAGTAGTACAGGATGTGGCCGCCGCTCGTGCCGAGCCGCTCCGCGAGCGCCGACATGGTGAGGGAGGCGAGGCCGTCCTCGGCGATCGCCGCCATGGCCTCCTCCAGCATCCGTTCCTGGGTGACGTGCCCGTCCCGCCGTCGTGCCGTGCCTGCCACCGCCGCCGTCCCCGTCCCGCTCTTCCGCCCGTTGCGCCGCGCACGGATCCGTCGTGCGCGTATCCGCCCTGTACGGACCGACCCTAACCGCAACCTCCGAAGGTCTTGACGTGGCCGGAACCTTTCGCACATCTTGAATGCCGTTCTAAAACTTAGAACGGCATTCAAGACAGGAGTGCGGTGTGCTCGGACACGAGACGGCGACCGCGGCCCCCGGGACCGCGAGGACCACGGGCCGCGACGAGGTGTTCCAGGTCGAGGAACACGGGATCGACCCCATACCCGACGCCGAACGCCACGGCAGCGCCAAGGACGTCTTCTGGCTCTGGTTCGGCTCCAACCTCACCTTCACCTACGTCATCAACGGCGCCCTCGCCGTCGCCTTCGGACTCTCCTTCTGGCAGGCCACCGCCGTCGTCGTGATCGGCGGCCTCGCCTTCCTCGCCATCGGCGCGGCCGGCCTCAGCGGCGTGCGCACCGGCACCGCCACCCTCGTCGTCTCCCGCGCCGCCTTCGGCCGCCGCGGCAACTGGCCCGCAGGCCTGCTCAACTGGATCGTCGGCATCGGCTACACCGTCGTGAACACGGTGGTCGGCACCCTCGCCCTCGAAGCCTTCCTCGCCGACCTCGGCTGGAGCGGCGGCCACGCCCCCCGCGCCCTGGCTCTCGCCGTCACCCTCACGCTGACCTTCGCCGTCGCCCTCTGGGGTCACGCCACCGTCCAGTTCGCCGAACGCTGGATGGCGTACGTCCTCGCCGTCGGCTTCGCCGCCCTGGTCGTCCTCGTCCTGCCCGGCGCCGACACCTCCGCCCCCGCCGCCGCGCCCGGCGCCCAGGCCTGGAGCCTCGCCTTCGTCGTCGTGCTCGCGGGTCCCTTCTCGTACCTCCCGATGCCCGCCGACTACACCCGCTACCTGCCCCGTACGACCTCCCTCAAGGCCGTCACCCGCAGCGCGGCCCTCGGCGGCTTCCTCTCCTCCGTCGCCCTGGGCGTCGCCGGCGCGGCCGCCGCGACCCAGGCCGACATGACCGACGCCGTCGCGGGCACCGAGAGCCTGTTGCCCGGCTGGTTCCAGCCGCTCTTCCTCGCCCTGGTCCTCGGCGGCTCCGTCACCAACTCGATCATCACGCTCTATTCGTCCAGCCTGAACCTCCAGGTCCTCGGCATCCCCTGGAGCCGGGCCCGCGCCATCGTCATCAGCGCCGCCGTCACCGCCGCCGGCTCCCTCGGCGCCCTCTTCCTCACCGACTTCACCACCTCGCTCCTCTCCTTCCTCTCCCTCCTGATCATCGTCTTCGCCCCCTGGGGCGGGGTCTTCCTCGCCGACATGGTGCTGCGCCGCTGCGCCTACGACTCCGCCGGGCTGCACGCGGACGCCGGCGGCCCCTACTGGTACCGCTCCGGCTGGCACCCGGCCGGCCTCACCGCCCTCCTCGCGGGCCTCGTCTTCTCGGCCCTCACCTGCGACTCCGAACTGTGGACCGGCCCCCTCGTCGCCCCGCTCGGCGGCGCGGACCTCACCCTGCTCGGCGCGGCCGTCTCCGCCCTGGTGTACGTGCTCCTCGCCCGCGGGCACGTCACCCCGCACCGCCCCTGACCACCCCCGCACCCCCGCCCCTCCCGTACGTCCTGGAGCCACCCCGCATGAACAGCACCGCCCCCGTCCCCGCCGACCTCGTCCTCACCGGCGCCCGGATCCACACCGTCGACCCCGGCCTCCCCGAGGCCCAGGCCCTCGCCGTCCGCGGCGGCCGCATCGTCTGGGTCGGCTCCGACGACGGGGCCGCCGCCTGGACCGGCCCCGGCACCCGCGTCCTCGACGCCGGCGGACGGCTCGTCCTGCCCGGCTTCGTGGACGCCCACAACCACGTCCGCCTCGGCTCCGACGACGCCTGCGTCCAGCTCGCCGGCGCCCGCACCCTCCACGAGATCCACGAACGCGTCCGCACCTGGCACGTGGCCCACCCGGACGCCGAGTGGATCGAGGCCGAGGCCTTCGACTACTCGGCCGTCCCCGGCGGACGCATGCCCACCGCCGCCGACCTCGACCCGGCCACCGGCGACACCCCCGCCCTCGTCCTCAGCTACGACGTGCACACCGCCTGGCTGAACACCGCCGCCCTCAAGCGCCTCGGCGTCGACCGCGACCACACCGACCTGCCCTTCGGCCGGGCCGTCACCGACCCGGCGACCGGCGAACCCACCGGATTCGTCAAGGACTTCGCGATCAAGGGCCTCTCCCGCGAGGGCCACCGCGCCCTGCGCGACCTCGGCCTGCCCTGGGCCTCGCCCGACCGCCAGTACGGCCGGCTCGCCAAGAGCCTGGACGACGCCATCGGCTTCGGCATCACCACCGTCGTCGAACCGCAGAACTCCCTGGACGACCTCGCCCTCTTCGAGCGCGCCCGCGCCGAGGGCCGGCTGCGCTCCCGGATCGTCGCCGCCCTCTTCCACCCGCGCGGCACCACCGAGGCGGACCTCGACGCCTTCGCGGCGGCGGCCGACGCGTACGACGACGACCGGCTGCGGGTCGGCCCGCTCAAGCTGTACATCGACGACGTCGTGGAGCCCCGCACCGCCGCCCTCCTGGAGCCGTACGCGGGCTGCTCCCACCACCGCGGCGACACCTTCTACCCGCCGGAGGAGTTCGCCGAGCTGCTCACCCGCCTCGACGCGCGCGGCTTCCAGTGCTTCGTCCACGCCACCGGCGACCGGGGCATCCGCACCGTCCTCGACGCCGTCGAGCGCGCCCGCGCCGCCAACGGGCCGCGCGACGCGCGCCACCAGGTCGTCCACGTCGAGTGCCTGGACCCGGACGACACCCCGCGCTTCGCCGCACTCGGCGTCGTCGCCTGCATGCAGCCCCGGCACGCCGCCCCCGACATCGCGGGACCGGGCCAGGACTGGGCCGAGAACGTCGGCCCCGACCGCTGGCACAAGGCCTGGCCGCTGCGCAGCCTGCACGCGGCCGGCGCGGTCCTCGCCCTCTCCAGCGACTGGAACGTCGCCGAGATGGACCCCATGGTCGGCATCCACGCCGCCGTCACCCGCCGCCCGCCCGGCGGCGGCGAGGCCTGGACGGCCGGCGAGACCATCGACGTCGCCACCGCCGTCGAGGGCTACACGATGGGCTCGGCGTACGCCAACTTCCTGGAGCACGAGCGCGGTTCCCTGACCGTCGGCAAGCTGGCCGACTTCGTCGTCCTCTCCCGCGACATCCTCCGCGTCGCCCCCGAGGACATCCCCGGCACCGTCGCGGAGACGGTCGTGGTCGGCGGCGAGGTGGTCGTGGAGCGCCGCGCGGGGGAGTGACCCGGACACCAGAGGGGGGGGCGAACGCCGGTGGAACGGACCGTCGTTCGCCCCTCCCGGTTATTCGCTGGCGCGCGCTCCGGCGGACCGTCTACGGTGTCGGTGCGCCCGCGCTCCCGGTGCGCTCGGCCGCGGCTCCTTCCTTCTGACACAAAGCGACGCCGCCGCCACCTCTGATCTCGGGAAGCGCGGTCGTCCCCGCCCCGGCGCCCCTCCGGCCCGGGGCCCTCCGCCTTCCTCGGATCCTGGGGGATTCACTGCCTCGTCGTCACTTCCGGCACGTGTCCAAGGTCTGGCCCGAGATGCTCGTGGCCCCGCACGTCTCGGCGACCGCCCGCGCCATGCCCCGACCGGTCCAGCACTACGACCCCCTCCCGAGGGGCCCGCGCACCCACGAGGGCGGCCCGGCCTTCGTACGGGAGCCCCGCGAGGAACTGTTCCTCCTCGCCGTCGGCAACTTCGTCTCCCAGCGGACCTTCTACGAGAGCGGCGAGGAGCGCGACGACCGGTACGCGCGGCTCGTGGGCGAACTCGCCGTCGAGGACCCGGACTGGACGGCCGGCCTGCTGCGCTGGCTGCGCGACGAGGGCAACGTGCGCACCGCCTCCCTGGTGGGCGCCGCCGCGTACGTACGGGCCCGGCTCCTGGCCGGGGCGACCGGCGGCCCGTCCAACCGGTCCGTGATCGACTCCGTGCTCCGGCGGGCCGACGAGCCCGGGGAACTGCTCGCCCGCTGGACGGCGGCGTACGGGCGGAACGTGCCGCAGCCCGTGAAGCGGGGCGTCGCCGACGCCGTACGGCGGCTGTACACGTCCCGCTCCCTCCTCAAGTACGACACCGCGTCCAGGGAGTTCCGCTTCGGCGACGTGCTCAACCTGACGCACGCCGCCCCCGACCCCGAGAAGCCCTGGCAGGGCGCCCTCTTCCGGTACGCCCTGGACCGCCGCCACCACCCCGCGCGGGCGCTCCCGCCGGCCTCCGACCGGCTGCTCACCGCGCACCGGGAGCTGATGGAGCTGCCGGTGAGGGAGCGGCGGGCCGTGGTGACCGGGCCCGGCGGCGCCGAGCGCCTGGCGGCGGCGGGCATGACCTGGGAGGCCCTGGCGGGCTGGCTCCAGGGACCCCTGGACGCAGCCGCCTGGGAGGCCGTGATCCCCTCCATGGGGCCGATGGCCCTCCTGCGGAACCTGCGCAACTTCGACGGGGCGGGCGTCTCGGACGAGACCGCGGCCGGGGTCGCCGCGCGCCTCGCGGACCCCGCCGAGGTCGCCCGCTCCCGGCAGTTCCCCTTCCGCTACCTGGCCGCCCACCGGCACGCCCCCTCGGAGCGCTGGACGGCCGCGCTCGAACAGGCCCTGGGGCACTCCCTGGCGAACGTACCGGCCCTGCCCGGCCGGACGCTGATCCTGGTGGACCGGTCCGGCTCCATGTTCTGGAGCACCGTCTCCGAGCGGTCGCGGCTGACCCGGGCGGACGCGGCCGCCGTCTTCGGCGCCGCCCTCGCCCTGCGCGCCGAGCGGGCGGACCTGGTGGAGTTCGGCTGGAACAGCAGGGCGGTGCCGTTCACGCCGGGCGAGCCCGTGCTCGGCGTCCTCGAACGGTTCCACGACCTCGGCGGCACCTACACCGACAAGGCGGTGCGCGCCCACTACCGGGGGCACGACCGGGTCCTGATCGTCACCGACGAGCAGACCGCGCACCACGACCCCGGCGACCCGGCCGCGTCGGTCCCCGCCGAGGTCCCGGTCTACACCTGGAACCTGGCGGGATACCGGTCCGCCCACGGTCCCGCGGGCCCGCACCGGCACACCTTCGGCGGCCTCACGGACGCCGGGTTCCGGACGGTCGGCCTCGTCGAGGCCGGCCGCCGGGCCGCCTGGCCGTGGACCGCCCCCGACCCGGCGCAGTAGCCGGACCGGGGCGGCGGAAGGTGCGGGCGACGGAAGGTGCGGTCAGAGCCGGTCGAGGACCTTCCGCAGTTCGGCGACCTCGGCGGACTGGGTCCGTACGACGTCGTCGGCGAGCTTCTTGGCCGTGGCGTTGAGGCCGTCCTTCCGCTCGTCCTCCGCCATGGCCACCGCACCCTCGTGGTGGGCGATCATCAGCTCGGCGAAGGCACGGTCGAACTCCTTGCCCTCGGCGGCCGCCAGGCGCTTCATGTCCCGCTCGGACATCATCCCGGCCATGCCGGAACCGGAGCCGTGGCCGCTCCCGTGACCGCCTCCGTGGTCGCTTCCGTTGTCGGCGGACTCGGGCCTGTCCCAGCCCTTGAGCCAGGCCCGCATCGTGCGGATCTCCGGGTCCTGGGCCCGCTCGATCGCGGCGACCAGCTTCCTGACGTCGGCGTCCTCGGCCCGCCCGTCGGCGAGCCGCGCCATCTCCAGGGCCTGCTCGTGGTGGGGGATCATCATCTGCGCGAACAGGACGTCCGCGTCGTTGAAGGGGCCCGGGGCGGGCGCCGGGGAGGCGGCGGACCCGGGGGCCGCCGCGGTGGCGGACGGGGAGGCGGTGGCGGACGCCGACGGGGCGGCGCCGTCCCCGCCGCAGGCGGTGAGCAGGAGCCCGGCCGCGGCGACGGCGCCGACGAGGGCGGACGTCCGGGCGGCGCGGTTCGTGAAGGCGCGCATGCGCATGGTGGTACCTCGTGTGCTGTTCGTACGGACCCTCTCGGTCCCGTACGGGTGGGAAAAGGGCAGGTCGAAGCGGCTCACGGGCGGCATGGAGCACCCGTGGGCGGGACGGCCGGCCTATATCCGCAGGACGGACAGCAGGGTGAGGTCGGGGGGACGGCGGGGCGGGGCGTGCGGGGCCCGTACGTGTGCGAGGCGCGCCAGGAAGGGGACGAGCCGTTCGGGGCCGTGCCCCAGCGCGGCCAGGACGAGCCGGGCCAGCAGCCAGACACCGAGGACGGCCACGCACAGGGTGCTCATGTCCGTACTCGTGCCGGGACCGTGCGAGGCGTCGGAGTCCCCGCCGTCGTGCGCGGCCGGGGCGATGGCGGCGGTGGTGTGGTGCGAGCCGCCGCCGGAGCCCTCGGGGTGGCCCAGGGTGTGCATCAGGAACACGCCGAGCGCGAGCACGACGACGAGCAGGAGGTGCGCCAGGGCACCTCCCGCCTGTCGACGGCGTTCCGCTCGATGTGTTCGCACAGCCAGGACCTCCGGCCGCCGAATATACCGTGTGGGGGTATCAGGAACGCGTCAGGACACCGGCTCGCCCGTCATGGCGGCGGCCATCCGCAGATGCGGCGCGGCCTCCTCCGGGCGCCCCTGGCGCTCCAGCGTGCGGCCGAGCATCAGCCGGGCGTAGTGCTCGACCGGGTCGCGCTCCAGGATCGCGCGCAGCTCGGTCTCGGCCCGGGAGAGCCGGGCGGAGTGGTAGTACGCGCGGGCGAGGAGGAGCCGCTGGGCCGTCTGCTCCGGGTGCTCGGCGACGAGACCGCTCAGGATGCGGACGGCGGTCCCGTACTCCTTCGCGTCGAAGAACAGCCGCGCCCGCTCCCAGCGCTCCCCGGCCGTGCCGAACTCGTAGTACGTGTCGCTCACTCGCTTCTTCCTTTCAGGAGCCCGATCCGCCGCCGAGGGGGGCGGTCACTCGATCCAACAACCCGAGATGATTTAATATTCCACTAATTCTTCCGGGTGGCTCCCGACTTCTCGGGGCTCCGCCGGAGCGTCACTCCCCAAGGTCCCCGGACCGGAATAGGTTGGGCAGCATGAGCAACCTCGATCGCCAGGCCGTGCCGACCGTCTGCGGCGGACGCGGCTTCGTCGCCGCCGAGCCGGTACGGGAACTCCTCAGCCCCCGCCACGTCCGGCTCGGCGAATCGACCGAGGTCCGCCGACTGCTCCCGAACCTGGGCCGGCGGATGGTCGGAGCCTGGGCCTTCGTGGACCACTACGGGCCCGACGACATCGCCGACGAGCCCGGCATGCAGGTCCCGCCCCACCCCCACATGGGGCTCCAGACCGTCAGCTGGCTCCACGAGGGCGAGGTGCTGCACCGCGACTCCACCGGCAGCCTCCAGACCATCCGCCCGCGCGAGCTGGGCCTGATGACCTCCGGCCGGGCGATCTCCCACTCGGAGGAGAGCCCCCGGCCGCACGCCCGCTTCCTGCACGGCGCCCAGCTCTGGGTCGCCCTCCCCGACGCCCACCGGCACGTCGAACCCCACTTCGAGCACCACGCCGACCTGCCCCGGGCCACCGCCCCCGGCCTCACGGCCACGGTGATCCTGGGCTCCCTCGACGGCGCCGCCTCGCCGGGCACCGCGTACACCCCGATCGTCGGCGCCGACCTCGCCCTCACGGCCGGCACCGAGACGCGCCTCCCGCTGGAACCCGACTTCGAGTACGCGGTCCTCGCCATGTCCGGCGAGGCCCGCGTCGACGGCGTACCCGTCCTGCCCGGCTCGATGCTCTACCTCGGCTGCGGCCGCACCGAACTCCCCCTCCACGCCCTCTCGGACGCGGGCCTGATGCTCCTCGGCGGCGAACCCTTCGCCGAGGAGATCGTCATGTGGTGGAACTTCGTCGGCCGATCCGGTGAGGAGATCGTACAGGCGCGAAACGACTGGGAGAAGGGCAAACGGTTCGGCGAGGTGCACGGTTACGACGGTGCCCGGCTGCCCGCTCCGGTGCTGCCCACCACTCCGCTGAAGCCGCGTGGGCGGGTGCGCTGACCTGGGGAGATCTAGAGTCGGTCCGGCCATGCCCCTGCTGACTGCCGCCATGCCGGGAACCTTGATCCGCACCCTGTCCTGTACTCGAGCTCGGGGGGTCTGCTGGGCTCGAGAGGAGGCGTGTCGAGTCTCGTGTTCGGGCTTGTGCGTCAAGGTTCGATCGGATCGATGCTGGCCTTTTGCCGACTTTCCTGACGTGGCGACAGCCTCGCATCCGGCGGATCAGCCTTGCATGTGCGCGGCATGGCGAAGTTATCGACGCCGAAGGTGTACGCGCACGGGTGCGGACGCTGCTGAGGGCGTGTCGGCGTTCAGTGACGCGGTTGGCCGGGAGGGTCCTTCCCGTGGGGGTGGTGTCATGTCGCCCGGTTCTTCGGTTTGGCCCGCCTCGTCCACGTGGCCCGGGACGCGAACTCCGGCGCCTCGGCCGACTCGCATTCCTTCCCGTTGTGTGACGGGAAAAGCGGTTTGTCCTCTGCTGCTGGGTTTGGTGTCCAACCTTCTGTACAGACCCGCCCGAGGGGCTTCCAGTGCGTTCCGGAACCTTTCTTAATTGCTTCAGCCGCCGGAAAGGTTCCGAGGCGCAACCCCCCTGAGGTGAGAATTCCCGTGAGTCTTTTCAAGAATGCCGCTGCAGGAAACCGAGGGCGCGGCACGGCGCCCCGACGCTCGACCCGGAACGCGTTCACCGCGTCGGCCGTCGCCGCGCTCGCCGCAACCACCCTGCTGACGCCGAGCACCGCGGTGGGTGCGCCGTCCGCCGGACTGTTCTCCTCCGGCACCCAGTCGTCCTCGCTCAGCGCGGGCGCCCCCGGTCGTTTCATGCTCGTCGGCAGCACCGGAAGCGGCCACATCGCGGTGTACGGCGTCTCCCGCGACGGCGCGCTGACCAAGGTGGCGGGCTCCCCGTTCGCCGCCGACGCCGGCTTCTCGGTCGTCGTCTCCCCCGACGGCAAGAGGGCCTACGTCACCAGCCTGTCGAAGAAGTGGGTCAAGGGCTTCGCCATCGGCACCAACGGCGCCCTGTCCGCCATCCCCGGGGCCGTCGCCCAGTACGACGCGGCGGTCCTCGGCGTGGCCTTCTCCCCCGACGGCACCCGGCTCTACGCCACCGTCGGCGGTCAGACCAGCGGCACCATGAACAGCATCGCCGTCGCCCAGGACGGCACCCTGGCCAAGATCGGCCAGCCCGCCACCATCCCGGGCACCAGCTACATGAGCCTCCCGGTCGTGTCCACCGACGGCCGCACCGTGTACGCGTCCAACTTCAACTCCAGCAATGTCACCCCCTACCGCACGGCCGCGGACGGCTCCCTCACCCAGCTCAGCGAGCCGGTCCCCACGGGCAACGGGCCCGCCCTGCCCAACGTCACCCCCGACGGCCGCTTCCTGTACACGACCAACGAGCAGGGCAACAACATCTCCGGGTTCGCCATCGCGGCCGACGGCACCCTGACCCCGACGCCCGGTTCCCCCTACAAGTCGGGCAACCTGCCGCACGGTGGAGCCGTCACCCCGGACTCCAAGCGGATGTACCTCCCCGAGGCCGGCAGCAACAAGATCTCCGGTTACTCGATCGCGGACGACGGCTCGCTCACCCCGCTCGCCGGCTCGCCCTACCCCGGCCCGGCCAACACCATGCCCGGCCGCGTCGTGCTCAGCCCGGACGCCCGCCGCCTCTTCGACGTCGACGTCCTGGCGCTCAGCCTGACCACGAAGGTCCACAGCTTCGCGATCGACCCGGTGGACGGCAGCCTGGCCCGGACCAGCCACCCGGCCACGGACACCGGCATCTTCTTCGCCGACGGTCCGACCAGCGTCATCACCCCGAACCAGGGGCCGGTCGCCAAGATCAACACCCTCTACAGCGGCGGTCGGACCGGCGTCTTCACCGCCTCGGGCTCCACCGACTCCGACGGTTCGGTCGTCCGCTACGAGTGGAACTTCGGCGACGGCACCACCGCCACCACGACCGGCCCGGAGATCACCCACACCTTCGCGCAGGCCGGCTCGCGGACCGTCACCGTCACCGTCGTCGACGACGAGGGCTGCTCGGACGACCGGATCTTCAACGGCCAGGTCGTGTCCTGCAACGGCGGTACGAAGGCCGCCGCGTCGACGGTCGTCAACCTCGGCTGACTGTCGTCGCGAACTGAATTCCAGCGGCACCGAAAGGTTTCCGCTGAATTCTGAAAAACGAAAAATCACTCTGTTCCCCCGTCATGCGACGACGGGGGAACAGAGTGCTTTGTGAGGGTCAAGCCCTCCGCCTCACAACTTTTCAGCGGGTGAGGTGGGTGGTGTAGAAGTCGGTGAGCTTGGTGGTGGCGGGGGTGACGTGTTCGTCCTGGTCGTAGAGGGCGACGTGGGTGGCGCCGTCGATGACGAAGAGTTCGGCGTTGGCGCCGGCCTTGGTGACGGCTTCGCGGCTGAAGTAGGCGGTGTCGGCTTCGGAGCCGATGATCATCAGCAGCGGGCGGGGGGCGATGAGGTGGATCATGGCGTAGGAGTCGTACTGGGCGATCTGGTCGATGCTGCGCAGGACCCACTGGTTGGTGGAGTTGCAGTGGCCGCCGCGGGGGGTGCGGTAGTAGTCCTGGGCCTCGCGGTAGAGGACCGGGGCTTCTTCGAGGCCTTCGGGGCTCTCGGGGGCCCAGGTGAGGGTGGCGGGCGCCTCGCCGGCGGCCTCGGCGGTGCGCAGGGCACCGGCCTGCTCGAGGAGGGACTGCAGGACCTCGGGGCCCTGGGTGCGGCCCAGGCCGTTGACGAGCAGGTCGCGGATGTCGACGGCGGAGACGGTGGCGACGGCCTTGATGCGGTGGTCGGTCTGGGCGGCGAAGGGGACGTAGCCGCCGGAGGCGCAGATGCCGAGCGCGCCGATCCGGGAGGCGTCGATGTCGTCGCGGGTGGTCAGGTAGGTGACCGCGGCCCGGACGTCCTCGGCGCGCTGGAAGGGGTTCTCCAGACCGCGCGGCAGGCCCTCGGAGTCGCCCTGATGGGCGGCGTCGAAGACCAGGGCGGCGAAACCCTCACGCGCCAGACGCTCGGCGTAGACGCTGGCGGTCTGCTCCTTCACCCCGCCACCGGGATGGGAGACCACGACCGCAGGGATCGCCTGGCCGGTGTGGGAGTCGGGAGTGAACAGGATGCCGGCCAGGTTCAGACCCGCACTGGGGAAGGTGACGTTCGTCTTCATGAGCTGTGCTGTGTCCTTAACGTCCGTGGACGATGTATTGGGGAAGAGGACCGTCCGGCCGAGCGCCTGGGGTGTCGCTTCCGGACCGGACGGCCACACATCGAGACTCACATGCCCCACGAGAACGGAAAAGGGGCGGAACGTGTCCTGGGACACGGCGGGCCCCCCATGCATGGCATGGAGGGCCGTTCACCTGTCGAACGTACGCGTACGAGCCGATCCGGCGCCCCTCCCCCGGGACGACCGGATCGGCTCGTCGGGCGGGAGCCGGCCGGCGTGACGGCTCCTCACCGCACGACGTCGCCCTTCCCCAGTGCGACGCCGTGGTCAAATAGCCTGTAGAAGCGGCCACTTGCCATTGTTTCGATGGCAAGCGAGCCTGTTCTTTCAGGCGTTGGGCGGCGTGCCGAGAACCAGGCCGTAGGCACGGCGGTCCACCCGACCAGTCAGGTCGATCGTGATGGCCTTCTGCTCCGTGAAATCGTCGAGGGCGTCCGCACCGAGCTCACGACCCACGCCGCTCTGCTTGAAGCCACCGAACGGCATGTGCTGCGAGATGTTGTGCCAGTCGTTGATCCAGACCGAACCGGCCTGGAGCCGGCCGGCCACCTCCAGGGCGCGCGGCACGTCCTGGCTCCACACGCCGGCGGACAGGCCGTACTCCGTGTCATTGGCGATCTTGACGGCTTCGTCGACGGAGTCGTACGAGATCACGGACAGCACCGGGCCGAAGATCTCCTCGCGCGCGATGCACATGTCGTTGCGGACACCGGTGAACACGGTCGGCTCGACCCAGAAGCCCTTCTCGTAACCCGGCCCCTGCGGAGTTCCGCCGCCGTGGGCCACGGTGGCGCCCTCCTGCTTGCCGCTCTCGATGTAACCCAGGATCCGGTCGCGCTGCACGGCGGACATCACGGGGCCGATGTCGGTCGCCGGGTCGAACGGATCACCCACCTTCAGCGTCTTCAGACGCGCGGTCAGCCGCTCCACGAACTCGTCGTGCAGGGACGAGGGGAGCAGCAGCCGGGTGCCGGACTCGCAGGCCTGGCCGGCGTGGAGCAGGAACGCGTAGATCGAGCCGTCGACCGCCGCGTCCAGGTCGGCGTCGTCGAGGACGATGTTCGGTCCCTTGCCGCCGAGTTCGAGGGTGACCTTCTTGATGGTGTCCGACGCGTCGCGCATCACCTGACGGCCAACGGCGGTGGAGCCGGTGAAGGACACCTTCCGCACGTCCGGGTGACGGACGAGGTGGGCGCCGACCGTCTCGCCGTCACCGGTGACCACGTTGAACGCACCGGCCGGAAGCCCCGCGTCGCGCAGGATGGCGGCCATCTCGAGAGCGGCGACGGGCGTCTTCTCGTCCACCTTGAGCACCACGCTGTTGCCGGCGGCGAGCGCGGGGAACGTCTTCCAGACCGCGATGATCAGGGGGAAGTTCCACGGCACGATGCCGACACAGACTCCGATCGGCTCCCGGCGGACGAGCTGGGTGCTCAGCACCATGCCGGTGACGGGGCCCGGGCGCTCCCAGGCGTACGTACGGGTCAGGTCCGCGTAGTGCTGCATGTGCGCGAGCGGGAAGCCTACGCAGATGGCCTGCGACAGGCGCTGGGGGAAGCCGCACTCACGGACGCCGATCTCCGTGAACTCGTCCATGCGCGCGGTGACGGCCGCGATCACCCGGTCCAGGACTGCGGCCCGTTCGAGCGGAGGCGTGTTGCGCCACGTCCCCTCCTCGAAAGCCCGGCTCGCAGCGGCGACCGCCGCGTCCGCGTGGCCCGTGCCGCCCTTGGCGGCGGTGGCGAAGACTTCCTCGGTGGCGGGGCTGATCAGCTCGTACCGATCGTCCGAGTCCACCCATTCGCCGCCGATGTGCATGCGGTAGTGAGGGGTGCCCTCCCGGTCCACGGAGGGACCCCCGGTCATCACAGTGGCCACCATGCGCTCCTGTCTGGTCGTGCAGTCGTGCCGTCGAGCGTCCTGCCGGCGGCTTCGCCCCCACGCTAGGAACGAATCCTTCGCTTCGGTGTCCAGGAATCTGTACAGCCGGATGCCTCAGGCCGAAGGGACCTGCTGCGGAGGGCCCCTTCCGGAGCGCACGCGGGAAGGTGTACAGATTCCTGGACACTCGCGCTCCCGGTCCTTCCCAACGGAGGACGTCCCGGGTCCAATGACCCGACCAGGGCGTGGGAGGTCAGGGCCTGCCACGCGCCGAGGCACGGGGGAACGGACCAGAGGAGGCCTCGAGTGCACAGCACTTCCCAGAAACCGAATGCCGGGCAGGTCAGGCCCGACATCGAGTCCTCGTGGGCGAGGTCGCGGTTGAGCGGCCTCTGCGAGGACGACAAGCCGTCTCTCGCACGCGGCCCGGTGGCCAGGGACGGCGGCCTGGCCCGCGCGGCCGGACCGGTCCTCGCACAGGCGCGGGCCGAACTGGCCGACACCGCGATGACCCTCGTCCTCGCCGACCGCGAGGCGCGCCTGCTGTCCCTCCACTCGGCGGACAGGTCGATGCGGGACGCCATCGACGGCATGGGGATCACCCCGGGCGCAGGCTTGGGCGAGGACCGGGTCGGCACCAACGCGGTCGGTACACCGCTGGAGACCCGGGAGCCGCTGATGCTCCGCAGTCACGAGCACTTCATGGAAGCGTTCCGGCGATTCGACTGTTACGGACATCCGGTCGTCCACCCGATCACCCGCCGACTCGAAGGCGTCCTCAACCTCGGCGGAATCCGGGGAGACGAACATGGGCTGGTCCCACCGTTCGTGCGGCGCATGGTCCGGGACATCGAGGAACGTCTCCTTCTCGACGCGACCCGCCACCAACAGCGGCTCCTCGCGGCCTTCCAGGAGGCTTCGCACAACCCGCGGCGCAGAGTGCTCGTGGTCGGGCACGGTCTGGTCCTTGCCACCCCACCGGCCCTTTCCCTGCTCGAACCGGCCGATCACGCCGCCGTGCAGGCCTGTGTGGAGGGGACGCGGGCGAAGGGCGGGGCGACGCATCGGCTGCCCCTGCTCTCCGGCCGAACGGTCACCCTCCGCTGCACTCCGGTCGAAGGCGCCGACGGCGTGCTCGTCGACATCGTCCCGGAGGAGGCCGGATCCTCACGTGCGAGCGGGAAGCGAGCGGCGCTCGGCTGGCCGCTGCTCGTCGTGGGGGAGCCGGGCAGCGGACGGACCACCGAGGCACGGCAGGCCGCAGGGCGGGACGCGAGTACCCTGGACGCGATGGACGTCCTCCGCCAGGGGGAGCCGGACTGGATCACCGGCATGACGGAGCTCTTGGCAGGCGAAGGTCCGCCGCTGATCGTCGAGAACATCCAGCTCCTGTCCGAGCCGGTGACGGCGCTGCTCGCCACCCGCCTGCGTCACACACGGCGCAGGACGGCCCTGACCTCGACGCCCGGCGAGCACTTGGACAAGGCACACGCCTCGCTGGTCGCGCTGTGCAACGCACGCCGCGATCTCATCCCGCTGCGCCGCCGGCCGTACGAGGTTCCCCGGCTGGCGGAGCGGATGCTGGCGGACCTGGGCGCACCCGGCCGTCCCCGTCTGACCGCGGACAGTTTGCGCGTACTCGCGATGCAGCCGTGGCCGGGCAACCTTGCCGAGCTGCGTCGGGTGATCCAGACCGTCGCCGGGGCCCGCACGGCGGGGGACATCGTTCCCGCGGACCTGCCCGCCTCGCACCGGGACGCACCCGCACCCGCCTCGCCGTTCCGCCAGGCGGAGAGGGAGGTCATCGTCGCCGCCATCGAGGCTGCGGGTGGGAACAAGCTGCAGGCGGCCCGCGCGCTCGGAGTGAGCCGGTCGACGCTCTACAACAGGATGCGGGCGCTGCGCATCAGCTGATCGTCACAGCCGTCCCGGCAAGATCAGGAGCGGCTTCCTCCCGCTCCTCCTGCCAGAGGCCGCGGGCCTCCAGCGTCTCGATGAGGTGATCGGCGCTCTCCAGGATGTGCTGTTCCATCAGGGAGCGTGCCATCTTCGCGCTGCGCCTGCGGAGCGCCTCGAGGATGAGCGGGTGCTCCTCGCTGGTGGCCTCCACCCGGCCTTCGATGGAGATGTAGAAGCGGTTCGGCAGGTGCCGGACGACGGAGCGGAGCAGCAGGGCAAGGCGGTGGGAGTCAGCGGCGAGGTTGATCAGGCGGTGGAAGGCGTGGCCGTACTCGACCATGGCGTCCTCGTCGCCGTCCTTGACGGCCGCGTCCTGTTTCTTGACGATCGCCTCAAGTTCGTCGAGCTGCTCGGGGGTGATGTTCTTCGCGGCCCGGGCAGCCAGCTCGCCGCCGAGCTGGGCCTGAACCCAGAACAGGTCGCGCACGTCCTGCTGGGTGAACGGGGTGACGACGAAGCCGCGGCGCGGGACCAGCTCGACGAAACCTTCGCTACTCAGGGCGAGCAGGCCCTCGCGGACCGGGGTGTTGCTGACGCCGACGGCCTCGGCGATGGGCTCCATGCGCAGGAACTCGCCCGGCCGCACCTTGCCGGAGATGATCAGCTCGCGGACATAGCTCGCCACCTCTTCCGAGAGTTGCTGCCGTTTGGAGTCGCCGCGTGCCATGAGTGCCCCGTCCGCCTGTGCCCGCCGATCTTCGTGCACACATCATATAGGCAGCCCCTTCATCGTCGTCCCGGACGGTGAGGAGCGTTCTTCAGGCAGGGGCGCCGTCGGCGCTCCGGAGCGCGTCGGCCAGTCGGCGGTGTGCCCGGGAGAGAACGACGGCCGTCGTCACCAGGATCAGGTCGAGCAGCACGAGCGAGACCAGGGACGGCAGCCAGAGGCTGGCGACGGCGGCGGGAACGCAGACGGCACAGGCCATCAGGCGTTGGGCCCAGGCTTGCCTGGTGGTGGCGTGGTAGTACCAGGCCTGAGATGCGAGATAGAGGACGGGGCCGCCGAACAGGACCAGGGCCAGTCGGACGGAGCCCTGGTCGAGGGGGTGAGAGATGACGAGTTCGCTGGCGACGGCGACGGTAACGAGGGCGGCCAGTGCGCAGTAGGTGACGTTGATGCCCCAGCGCACCGAGCGGATGGGGTCGCTGGTGCGGGCGACGTGCACGGCGACGACGTCCTCGCCGCCTCCGAAGTACACGGCCCACAGGGAGACCAGCGCGACGAAGACGCCGGCGGAGGCCAGGACGGCCGGGGCGTCGACGGGCACCACCGCCATCGTCCGGCCGATGGTGAGGACGGTCTCGCCGAGCAGGAGGATGAGGAAGAGCCGGAGCCTTTCGAGCATGTGCTCGGCGTCGAAGTCGAGGTGCGTGGAATGCAGCACCCGGCCGGGCAGCGGGTGGGCGAGCCAGGTCCCGGTCAGGTCGATGAGTGCGGCCGCGGCCCACCACCACAGTCGAGGTCCTGGAGCTTGGGTGGCCCCGACCACCCACAGCGGGGCGGAGGTCGCCGTCCAGACCAGGCCGCGCTGGTAGTGGCGGCGCATGTCCTTGGTGGGGGCGCCGAAGGCCGCGAGGGCCTGGACACCGATCATGATCAGCAGGAGCGGCACCACGAACAGCCAGGCGGAGCCGGCGAACGCGCGGGAGATCGCCGCGTTCATGAAGAGGCCGAGGCCCATGACGGCGAGCACGGTGAACCGGGTCCGCGGTCGGGTGATGTCGAGCAGGGTGGCCTCGAAGCTGGTGAACGCCCACGTGCCGAAGACCGCCACCAGCAGGACGGCGGTCTCGGCGGCTCCCCTCCACGTCAGGTGCTCGACCAGGTGATGGGCGAGTTGGGAGACGGCGAAGACGAAGACCAGATCGAAGAAGAGCTCCAGAGGGGAGACCTGTCTCCGGATCGCCTTTTCGCGGGGGGTGTCGCTGTCGGACATGCGCCTCACGATAGGTCGGCCGGGCCTGCGGGAACGGGAGCTGAAGCGGCATGTTTCGGGAAGGCTATCGCGACGACTACATCTTACGTATTATATACAAAATATTAATTGTCGTCGCTGCGCCGAGACCGGCGTGCGGCGAGATGCGAGTGTCGAGGGAGCGTGGGCAGTGACGGTCGATGGAGCGGCGCGGGGGCTCGACTCGCTGGTGGTGCCGGGACGCATGCTGGTCAACGGAGCGTGGGTCCCGGCGCGGTCCGGGCAGACCTTCGCGGTGGTGGATCCCGGCAGGGGGGAAGTGGTCGCCCGGGTTCCGGAGGGCGGGACCGAGGATGTCGACAGGGCGGTGGCGGTCGCTCGCCAGGCGTTCCGGGACGAGCGTTGGCTGCGGCTCTCCGGAGCTCAGAGGGCGGTGGTGCTGTGGCGCGTCTCCGAACTCCTCGAAGCCCATGCGGACGAACTCGCCTGCCTGGAGAGCCTGGACGTGGGGATGCCGGTGGCTCAGGCGCGGTTGATGCTGGGCGAGGCGGTGAATCAGTTCCGCTACTTCGCCGGCTGGGCCGACAAGATCCACGGCAGGAGCGTGGAGATCGGGCCTGCCGAGCGCCGCTTCCAAGGGGTCACCCTCAAAGAGCCCGTCGGCGTCGTCGGCATGATCGTTCCCTGGAACGCGCCGATGATCGCGACCTCGCAGAAGCTGGCACCCGCGCTGGCGGCGGGCTGTGCCTGTGTGGTCAAGCCGTCGGAGGAGGCGCCCCTCACGACCCTGGCGATCGGTCGCCTGCTCCTGGAGGCCGGAATCCCCGAGGGCGTGGTGAACGTCGTGACCGGCAAGGCGGCTGCGGGTGCGGCGCTGGCCGCGCACCCGGACGTCGACAAGGTCTCCTTCACCGGGTCCACCCAGGTGGGCCGCATGATCGTCGAGGCGGCGGCGGGCAACCTCAAGAAGCTCCAGCTCGAACTGGGCGGCAAGTCACCGGTGATCGTGCTGCCGGACGCGGACCTGTCGGAGGTGATCCCGGGGGTCGCCATGGGCGTCTTCTGGAACACCGGCCAGATCTGCACGTCGGGGACGCGCCTCTTCGCGCACGAGGACGTCTTCGACAAGGTCGTCGAGGGAGTGGCCGAGTACGGCCGGTCCCTCCGGATCGGCTATGGCACCGAGCCGGACGTGGACCTCGGACCGCTGATCTCACAGCGGCACCTCGACCGGGTGAGCCGGCACGTGGACGGTGCCGTCAAGGACGGCGCCTGGCTGGTGGGCGGGGGGTCCCGGGTAGGGGAGAAGGGGTACTTCTACGAGCCGACGGTCCTGGCCGACGTCGACCCGTCGATGGCCGTCGTCCGCGAGGAGGTCTTCGGGCCGGTGCTCGCCGCCATGCCCTTCACCGATGTGGCCGAGGCCGTCGCCGGAGCCAACGACTCGGTCTACGGTCTCGCGGGCAGTGTGTGGACCAGGGACGTGGCGCGGGCCCACACGATCGCCCGCAGGCTCCGGGCCGGGCGGATCGGGATCAACGTGCACCGTGCCGGTGGCGTCCAGATGCCCATCGGCGGCTACAAGCAGTCCGGCTGGGGCCGTGAGAACGGCCCCGAAGCGGTCGAGGAGTACCTGGAGACCAAGTCGGTCGTCACCCTGCTCGACCGCTGAGCGGAACAGTGAGGGCCGGACGCCTCGCGGTCTTCGACGACCGTCGCCGGTGGGGCGAGCATTCCTGGGATGCTCGCGTGCTCCGACCGCGCGCCCAGGGCCCGTGTTCGCCCATGAGCGTGCCCAGTCGGCCTGACGAGTCATCCGGCGGACGGCTCGTGTCGTGCACGGGACGGCGCCAGGTGCTGGCTCAGCCCCTCGACGAGCGGTTGGTTGTCACTGAACACCTGACCCGTCGCAAGGCCACGCCCGTACTGTGCGACCGCCAGGCGGCGGGCGGGCCGAGGCCGGGTGCCTTCGCGGCGTTCACGAATTCGGGCAGCTCGACGTCCACGACATTCATCGCTTCGAGGACTCCGGTGCCGCCTCCTGCTCCGCGAGTCCCCAGCCTGGACCCGGATCTGTCGTGCCTCTCCGGGCGACGCCTCGGCCTCGACGAGCTGTCCAGGCGCTGACGGACCGCCCGGTCGACTCCCCGCTCCTCCTGGGCCGAACGCCAGGCCTCCGGACACGCGTGTCCTGCTGTGAACACGTTCGCGTCGGTCCCGCGTCGGCATTCCCCTACTGATGGGTGCCGGCGCGGGACCGAGTCGTCTTACAGGTTGTCCTTGAAGAACGGCGTGATCTTCTCGAAGGCCTGGTCGACGGCGAACGGCTGGTCATACAGGTCGTAGTGGCTCGCGCCCTCGACGACGAAGATGTTCTTGTTCTGGGAGGCGGCCTTGCCGAAGAGCTCGAAGCCGTCCCGGTAGGAGCCGAAGCCGCCCGGGACGCCGCCCACGATGACCTGGAGCGGTTGCGTGAGCAGGTACTCGGCCAGGTGGAACGCGTCCCAGCCGACCGCGGCCGACAGGCCGGAGAGGCGCAGCTTGTTCGGAGAGTTGGGGTTGGCCCCGCGGGGGGTTTTGTAGTAGTCGATCGCCTGTTCGATGTCGATGTCGGCGATGCCGGCGGACTCCCGCTCCTCCTGGCTGTTGGGGATGTAGGTCGTGATGACCGGGTCCGCCCCGCGCGCTTCGGCTGTCCGCTGCCTGCCGACGGCTTCGAGCATGCCGATCGCGGCGCCGGCGCTGAAATCGCCCTCACGTACGAGCCGGCCGTAGTTGGCCGCGACGACGGTGACCAGTGCCTTGATGCGGTGCTCGGTCATCGTGGCGTTGGCGGCGTAGCCGCCTCCGCCGCAGACGCCGAGGCAGCCGATGCGGTTCTCGTCGACGTAGTCGAGGGTGACCAGGTGGTCCACGGCGCAGCGGAAGTCCTCCACGCGGGTGGCGGGGTCTTCGAGGTACCGCGGCTCGCCGCCGCTCTCGCCCTGGTGCGAGGCGTCGAAGGCGAGCGTGACGTAGCCCTGCTCGGTCAGGCGCTCGCCGTAGATGCTGCCGGACGTCTGCTCCTTGCAGCTGCTGATCGGGTGGGCACAGATGATCGCCGGGTACTTCTTCGACGGGTCGAAATCCTTGGGCAGCCGAAGATCGGCTGCGACGTCCCAGGAACGGTTCTTGAACCGCACGTGCTCCATGAGCTGCTCCTCACCGTACGCGTCACCTCGTCGGCGGCGCCTCTGCGATCCGTGCACTTCTCATATCGGACAATTTCACGGAGTCGCTCGAGTATCCAGGGACAGAATCGGCCCCCTCGGTTCGAGTCGCGCGGGAGGACGTGCCGGGGTGGTGACCCGACACGCCCGAGGCGTCAGGATCGTACGGCGTACAGGGAAGCGGCCGTGATCTCGTTGCCCGTGGCACGCAGCGTCGCCCAGTCCTGAGGATCGTGGTTGACCCACACGGTCACGTCCGGCCTGGTACCGAGCAGCTTCAGCTTGCGCAGCGAATCGAGCTTGCGCACGACGTCGGCGTCGAACGGCATGCCCACGGTGTGACCGATGTTCTCGCGCAGATGCGCGGCGTCCCCGGTCAGGATCAGCGTGTGGCCGTCCTCGAAGCGGAGCTGGAGGCCGAGGGCCCCGGGAGTGTGGCCGGGCAGGGAGAGCAGCGTGACGCTGCCGTCGCCGAACATGTCGTGGTCGTAGCCGGCCGGGAGCTCGTTCCACTTGATCCTTCCGGCCGCCTCGAGGTCCTTGCTCCGGAAGAACCCGGCCGTGTGCGGGTCGGCGTTGTGGGCGTAGCGCAGTTCTCCGGAGCCGACGAAGCCCTCGGCGTGCGTGAAATGGTGCAGTCCGCCGGTGTGGTCGAAGTGTGCGTGCGAGAGCACCACGCGCTTCACGTCCGTCGTGCGGAATCCGAGGGCTTCGATCTGCCGGTCCAGGCGGCATTCCTCGGGGAACGTCATCTCGAACATGGCCGCCAGCGGTCCGTACGCGGCCGCCGGATCACCCGCCGCCTCGGAGGCCAGCCCGGTGTCGAACAGCACCAGCCCTTCGTCGTGCTCGACCAGGAAACACGGAGCGGGCAGGGTCACGGTCTCGCCACCGCCGCCCAGCAGCAGAATGCTCTTGTCCACGGTGATGGTGGGGGCATCGAGCGCCCACATGCGCCTTACCGATCTCGATCTCGACATGCGTTTCTCCGTCCTACGGGGGTGGGTTCTCCGGGAAGCGAATGTCCGCGCTCGCCGCGTGCCTCGTGTCCCGGCCGTCTCGGCAGGCGGCAGCCGTCAGAACTCGAAGACGCCCTTGCCGTCGGTCTGGCGGTCGAACCACTCGTAGGCCTCGGCGGCCTGGTCGAGGCTCCAGCTCCTGGTGAAGAGGCGGTCCACCGGCAGGTCGCGAGCGGCGATGAAGTCGGCGCAGCGGCGCTGTTCGATCGAGGAGAGCGTCCAGGACGTCATGAGGGTCCACTGGTTCTTGTAGACGTCCTCCGTCTTGAACTCGATCGGCCCCGGGAGCCCGATGAAGCACGCGCGCCCCCACTTGCCGAGGACCTTCAGCGCGTCGGCGTTGGCCACGCCCGAGGTCTCCAGCACGGCGTTCGCCCCCCGGCCTCCGGTGAGGTCGAGGACGGCTTCACGAATGTCGGCCTCGGCGGAGTTGACGACCTCGCTCGCGCCGAACTCGCGTGCGCGGTCCAGTCGCGTGTCGTTGATGTCCACGGCGATGACCCTCGCGCCGAGGGCGGACGCCAGCATGGTGCCGGAGAGGCCGACGGGGCCCTGGCCGAGGACAACCAGCGTCGTACCGCCGACGTCGCCCAGTCGCTTGAGCCCGCCCCACGCCGTTCCGGTGCCGCAGCCGATGGCGGCGCCGGCCTTGTAGCTGAGTTTGTCTGGGAGCGGAAGCAGCGTACGGACCGGGACCACCATGTACGGGGCGTGTCCACCGGGCTCGTTGATGCACGGTATGCGCACATCGCCGCCGTCGCACATCTGCGGCCAGCCCGACCGGCAGTGTTCGCAGGTCTCGCAGCCCCAGTAGTGGTGGATCATGACGCGGTCGCCGACAGCCGCCTTCTCCCGCGGCACCCCGGCGCCCACGGCGTGCACGTCACCACAGGGTTCGTGCCCCTGTACGGTGTCCGCGCCCCCACCGAAGGACGCAGACCCGCGGTAGAAGTGCAGATCGCTTCCGCACATGCCCGAGGCGCGCATGCGGACGACGACCTCCCCGGGACCGGGCAGCGGGTCGGGGAATTCCTTCAGAACCGCACGACGATCACCCGGAAACGTGATTCCCTGCACAGCCCACTCCTTTGGCGTCGTCACGGAGCAGTACCCTGAAATAGGCTTTGTCCCGGCCTCGGGGCTCCGTCGTGCGGACGTTACACCCGCGTTACGCTCGACCCAATTGAAGATTTTCGAATGACCGATTCGAGATTTGGAAATTGAAGCAGCGGATGCGATCCGATAGCCTCCCGGCTCACTTGACCGGAAGTCGAAGAATGACCTGAGGAGCTGTCCGGAGTGGTCATCACATCCGAGTCCCACCACATCGACGGTTCCTTCCGTCCCTCCCACTCGCGGGAACGCATCCCTGTCGTCGACCCGGCGACGGAGGAGACCTTCGCCACCATCGTCGACGGAGACGCGGCGGACATCGATGCCGCAGTCCGCGCCGCGGCCGCCGCGGGATCCGATTGGGCGGCGCTCGAACCTTCCGAACGGGCTGGACACCTGCGGCAGTTGGCCGACGCTTTCGAGGGGCGTGCCGAGGAGATGTCCCGGCTCGTCACCCGTCAGAACGGAACGCCCATCAGCGTCTCCAGGGCGATGCAGGCCCAGGTTCCGCTCAACTACCGCTACTTCGCCTCGCTCGCGGACCGGCTCGTGACGGAGGAGCCGCTGAGCACTTCGGTCGGTGACACCCTGCTGCGCCGTGAACCCGTCGGAGTGGTCGGTGCCATCACCCCGTGGAACGGGCCCCAGCCCCTGATCGCCTGGAAGGTGGGTCCCGCCCTCGCGGCCGGCTGCACCGCGGTGATCAAGCCGGCTCCGGAGACCACCCTCGATGCCTTCTTCTTCGCAGAGATCGCCACCGAGGCGGGTATCCCCGCCGGCGTGCTGAACGTCGTCAGTGGCGGCCGAGAGACGGGTGCCACCCTGGTCGGGCACCCCCTCGTGCGCAAGGTCGCCTTCACCGGTTCCACGGCCGCGGGCAGGGCCATCGCCGCTGCCTGCGGCCGGGAACTGAAGCGGGTGACCTTGGAGTTGGGCGGAAAGTCCGCCGCGATCCTCCTCGACGACATCGACCTGGACGCCTTCCGCCCGTTCGTGGCCTCGGCCTGTTCACCCAACACCGGCCAGACCTGCCGGTCCCTCACCCGGGTACTGGCTCCCCGGTCGCGGTACGACGAGGTGGTCGAGGCGGTCGCCGACGCTCTGCGCGGGATACCGCAGGGCGACCCCAACGACCCCGCCAACTTCTTCGGCCCGCTGGTCTCCGCACGACAGCGGGACCGCGTGGAGACCTACATCGAGCTGGGACGGCGCGAGGGGGCCAGGGTGGTCGTCGGCGGGGGACGCCCGGACATCACCATCGGTTTCTACGTGCAGCCGACGGTCTTCCGCGATGTCACCAACAACATGCGCATCGCCCGCGAGGAGATCTTCGGGCCGGTCCTCGTCGTCATCCCCTACGAGACCGAGGACGAGGCCGTGGCCCTCGCCAACGACTCGGAGTACGGGTTGGGAGGAGGGGTCTTCTCAACCGACCGCGACCGGGCCACAGCCGTCGCCCGCCGGATCGAGACCGGCACCATCGGGGTCAACAGCGCCTCCTTCCCGATGGAGGCGCCGTTCGGCGGTGTCAAGAACAGCGGCATCGGCAGGGAGCTCGGACCCGCCAGTCTCGACCCGTACCTCGAACTCAAGACGATCTTCCGGAGCACCTAGAGGTTCTCGCCGAAGAAGGACTCCAGCTTCCGCAACGCCTGGTCGGTGTACTCCGGCCGGTCATACAGGTCGTAGTGGCTCGCACCCTGGACGACCAGGATGTCCTTCTTCTCGGAGCGGGCCCGGTTGAAGAGCTCGAAGCCGTCCCGGTAGGAGCCGAAGGCACCGGGGACGTCGCCGACGATGACCTGCAGCGGCTGCGTCAGCAGCACCTCCGCCAGGTGGAAGGCGTCGAAGCCGACCGCCGCGTCCAGGCCGGAGAAACGCAGTCTGTTCGGCGAGTTGGGGTCCTGGCTCCGGGGCGTCCGGTAGTACTCGACGGCGTCGACGATGTCGATGTCCGTCGCGCCGGCCTGTTCCCGCTCCTCCGGCGACCCGGGGATGTAGGTGGTGATCAGCGGCTCGGCGCCGCGTGCCTCGGCGGTGCGCTGCCTGCTGATCGCCTCGAGCGTGTCGATCGCGCCGCTCTCACGCATGATCCGCCCGTAGTTGGCCGCGACGACGGTGACCAGTGCCTTGATGCGGTGCTCGGTCATCGTGGCGTTGGCGGCGTAGCCGCCTCCGCCGCAGACGCCGAGGCAGCCGATGCGGTTCTCGTCGACGTAGTCGAGGGTGACCAGGTGGTCCACGGCGCAGCGGAAGTCCTCCACGCGGGTGGCGGGGTCTTCGAGGTACCGCGGCTCGCCGCCGCTCTCGCCCTGGTGCGAGGCGTCGAAGGCGAGCGTGACGTAGCCCTGCTCGGTCAGGCGCTCGCCGTAGATGCTGCCGGACGTCTGCTCCTTGCAGCTGCTGATCGGGTGGGCACAGATGATCGCCGGGTACTTCTTCGACGGGTCGAAATCCTTGGGCAGCCGAAGATCGGCTGCGACGTCCCAGGAACGGTTCTTGAACCGCACGGATTGCATTGTGCTTACTCCTGAAGGTGCGTCCCGCCGCAGACCTGCGGCGGGGATGGTGGTGGGATTGACCGGCCAAAGAGGTTTCCGTAAGGGAAAACCGGAGGTGTGGAAAACGAAAATGATGGTTCTGCGCTTTCCGGTGGGCGGCAATATCCGAGCCACGGAAAGGAGTATGGTGCTACTCGCTGCTGCGCACCATGGGCCGTTCTCGTCCCCGGACGGGACTGTCCCATGACATTTCTGCCCCCCTGCCGGGCGCTCTTGATGAAAGGGAGCGTCGGGGCGAGCCCAGGCCAGGAGCGGCCCTTCCTCGCGCATCCGAGCGATGGCCGCCTGCCGGGGGTGCTCGTTCACGGGCGTGGTGGCAGCGCCCGCCTGCGGACGCTCACGCGCAGACCTCGATGACCGGCGCGGGCTTCGAGGGGGTCGTATCCGACGCGATGGCGCTCGGGGAAGTGCTCTCCGACGCAACTCCGCCCGAGTCGGTGGACCACGGGGGACGCTCGTCTCAGGACCGGCACCTCTGGTGAGAATTTTAAATAAGATATATTATCGCGTGCATCCAATGAACCTCGCACCCAGCGTGCGACGGATATCTAGACGCCTGGCAGGCATTCCGGTGAGTTCGGCATTCGTGCGATCACCGACGAGCCGGGGCGAGAGGGAGAAGGCGTCATGGCAGTTGCCCCATTCTCGGAGAAGTACTGGAGCGAGATCGAGACCGTCTCCGCCGCGGAGGCACGAGCGGTCCAGAACGAACGGCTGCGGGAACAGGTCGACCATCTGGCCGCGAACAGCGCCTTCTACCGGGAGAAGTTCGCCCGGCACCGCATCGACCCGGCGAGGATCAGGTCGGTCGACGACCTGGCCGGTCTCCCCTTCACGGAGAAGCAGGAACTCCGCGACAGCCTCGCCGCGACACCGCCTCTGGGTTCCCACGTCGGCGTCGACAGTGCCGAGATCGTGCAGATCCAGGCTTCCTCGGGCACCACCGGCAGCCCGTCGTACGTGGGCCTGACCGCCTCCGACATCGTCACCTGGTCGGAGCTCGGGGCACGTGCCCTCTACGCGAACGGGTTCCGGCCCGGCGACCGGCTGCTCCATGCCTTCGGCATGAGCAAGGGTTTTGTCGGCGGGCTGCCCATCGTGCAGATCATGCAGTACATGGGCATCGTCGACATCCCGATCGGTGCGGAGGCCGGCGCGGAGCGGCTGCTGCGGATCCAGGCCGACCAGCGGCCGAACGCCCTCATCGGCACTCCGCACTTCCTCGCCCACCTCGCCGAGCAGGCCCCGAAGATCGTCGGCCGCCCCGCCCACGAGCTGGGCGTCCGTGCCATCAGCGTCGGCGGTGAGCCGGGCGGCGGCCTCCCGGCCGTACGGGAGAAGCTGGAATCGCTGTGGGGCGCGACCTCGCGGGAGATGCTGGGCGGGACCGACATCGCCTGTACGTACTGGGGCGAGTGCGAGGCGGCCGACGGCATGCACTTCCTGTCGCCCGACCTCATGATCGCCGAGCTGATCGACCCCGAGAGCGGTGCCCGGATCGAGCCGGTGGAAGGAGCCCAGGGCGAGCTCGTCTACACGGCGCTGCGCCGTCGGGCCTCGGCCCTGCTGCGCTTCCGCACCAGGGACCACGTCGTCGTCACCGGGACCGACTGCCCGTGCGGACGGACCGGCTTCAAGGTCCGGTGCATCGGACGCACCGACGACATGCTGATCGTGCGCGGGATCAACCTGTTCCCCTCGGCGGTCAAGCAGCTCGTCGCCGAGCTGGCGCCGGCGACGACCGGGGAGATGCGCATCCGCGTCGACTTCGAGGGCCACTCGACGCAGCGACCGCTGCCCCTGGTCGTGGAACACTCCGCGGGCATGGGGTCCGAGGCGCAGAGCGATCTGCGAGCCACGATCGAGCAGCGGGTCCGTTCCGCCCTCAACGTGAAGACGGTCGTCGAGCTCGTCCCGGACGGGACCCTGAAGCGACCGGACCACGTCAAGGTCTCGTTGATCGAGCGCGTCGCACCGTAGCGCCGCCCACGACGTCAGGGGCCGGTGGACACGGGAAAGGCAGTGTCCACCGGCCCCTGACGGGTTCGGGGCGCGGCCGGTGCGGCGCAACGCCGAGAACTCCATGGTCCCGGGAGGCGTCCCGGGGCCATGGAGTTCTCGTTGTCCTGCCGCGCCGGCCGCCGCTCAGGAGTGGGGTGCGGCCCTGTGGTCGTCCGAAGGACGGTCGAGCAGCTGGCCGAGGAAGGCGCGCGCCGCGGGCCCCAGGGCCCGGCCGTGAGGAGTGGCGATGTGGATCTTCCGGACCGCCCACGGCTCGTCGAGCCGCACCATGGCCACGCCGGACGCCATCTCCTGGCTGACCAGGCATTCTGGCTGCACGGTGACACCGAGCCCCGCCCGGACGAGACTGATCGCCACGCTCGCGCTCCGCACGGTGTACCCCGGCTCGAAGTCCCGCTCGAGCCGACGGGCAGCGGCGCGGAAAGCCCCGAGCATCGAATTGACCGCGATCAGCTTCTCCGGCAGAAGATCCCGGAAGGTCACGCTGAGCTGGTCGCTCAGCCAGTGGTCCTGCCGCACGACCGCGACCAGACGGTCGCGCCGGTAGGGAGTGACGTCGACGCCGTCGAGATCGAGTTCGTAAGCCGTCGCGAACACGCCGATGTCGGCCTGACCATGGGCGACCTGCTGCACGATGTCGGCGTTCTCGACATCGTGCACGGCGAGGTTCACACGGGGGTACTCGCGGCTGTACTCGCCGAGCTCCCGCGCGAGGAAGGGGACGAGGAGAGTGCGCGCCGACGCGATGGTGAGGTCACCGCGTACCCCCTCGGTGAAGGAGGCGATCTCGGAGCGCATGTCCTCGAGGCTGTCGAAGATCTGGCGCACGTAGCGTGCGAGCACCGCGCCGGCCGGGCTGGGCACGACCCCCCTGGGGCCGCGTTCGAGCAGCTGGATCCCGGCGATGTCCTCCAGGACCTGAATGCGCTTGGTGGCCGTGGACGCGGCGATGTTCTCGCGGATCGCCGCCCGGCCGATCTGCTGCTCCTCGATCGCGGAGAGGAAGAGCCGCAGTGTGAACAGATCGACCTGACGGATCAAGTGCAGTCGGTTGAAGGTTCCCATGTCGCCACCCAAGTGTTGCCACGCGTGCCTGGACCGGAGGGCCCCCGGACCAGGGGCCCGTGTCCGAGGTGCTCACCGGCGGTCCTTGAGCACCCTTTCGATCCCGTCATTGTCCGCCCCGATGTCACGAGCCGCGTGCAGCGGTGGCGGGCGCTTTCCGTCGAAGGACAGCGGCAGGCCCACAAGGCCCAGCTCGTCGTCCGCCGGCGTTCCGATGATGCCGAGGGCACGGGTCTGCTCGTGGGCGACGAGTTCGGCGGTCGTCTGGATCGGAGCAACGGGTATGCCCGCGGACCGGAGTCTCTTCTGCCAGTGCTCCCGGGTCTCGCCGGCCAGACGTTCGCCGATCAGCCGGTCGATCTCGGACCGGTTCCGCAGTCGGCCGGCGTTCGTGGCGAACCGGTCGTCCGCAGCCCACTCCGGTGCCCCGAGCGCCTCGCAGAGCCGGGCGAACAGGGCATCGTTGGCACAGCTCACGACGAGGTCCCCATCGGAGGCGGAGAAGGCCCGGTGCGGCACGATGAAGGCCACCCCCGAACCGTGCCGCCCGCCGGGCTCGCCGTCCGCGCCGTGATTCGCGATGCCGACGGACATCCAGGCGATGGCCGTCTCCAGGAGCGACCCGTTCACCGTCGCTCCGGCGTGCTTGGTGCCGCGCCGGTGGAGGGCCGCCAGAATCCCGATGGCGGCCCACATCCCGGCTCCGAAGTCGACGATGGAGACACCGGCGCGGACGGGCGCCCCGTCCTCCTCACCGGTAATGCTCATGATCCCGGAGAAGGCCTGCATCAGCGGGTCGTATCCCGGGAGTGTGTTCAGGGGCCCGGTGTGGCCGAACGCGCCGATCTCGCAGCAGATCAGTTCGGGCTTGGTCACCCGGAGGCTGTCCGCGTCCAAGCCGTAGGCGGCGGCGGCACCCGGGCGGAGGTTGTGCACGAACACGTCGGCCCGCTCGGCGATCAACTGGTGCAGGGCGGTCAGCTGGTCGCGGTCCTTGATGTCTATGCTGATGCACCGCTTGCCCCGGTTGAGGGCATGGAAGGCGGCCCCACTGCCCCTCCACGTGCTCGGCCCCCACCCGCGCGCGGAGTCGCCCGTCGGGCGCTCCACCTTCCAGACTTCCGCGCCGAGCTCGGCGAGGATCTTCCCGGTGAACGGCGCCGACGCGCTGTCGCTCAGCTCCACCACCACGACGCCCGACAAGGGCAGATCACGCAGCATGTTGTCTCCTGTCCCTGTCTCAGCCGGCCGGCGGCGTCGCCGCGTCCTGCGCCGCACCGGAGCTCAGCAGGTCGTCGATCTCGCTCCCGCTGAAGCCGTACTCCGTGAGGAGCTCCGTCGAGTGCTCGCCCAGGCGGGGCGCGGGGTAGCGCAGTTCCGGCGCGGTCTCGCTCCATTGCTGCGGGATGCCCAGCGTCCGCAACGGTCCCTCGGTCGGGTGCTCCTGGTCGACGAAGAAGCCGACCTCCTTCATATGGGGGTCGTCGAGCAGCGTCTCCGGCGTATTGACCTCGATGATCGGGATGTCTGCCTCGACCAGCAGGGCGAGCCACTCGGCGGTCGTCCTGGTCGGGAAGACACCGGCCACGAACTCGTTGACCACCGCGATGTTCTCGGTACGGGCCTGGACGGTGGCGAACCTCGGATCGTCGGCTCGTTCCGGGTGATCGGTGATCTCGCAGAACCGCCGCCAGTGCCGGTCGGTGTAGATGTTCGTCCCCACATACCCGTCGAGCGTGCGGTACGGACGGCGGTCCGGGTTCATCATCCGCGCGTACCCCCAGTCCCCGATCGGAGGGGAGAAGGTGTGGCCGTACAGGTGATCGCCGAGAACGAAATGGGCGAACGTCTCGAACATCGGCACCTGGACCTCCTGGCCGTGGCCGGTCCGCTCCCGCCTGTACAGGGCCATCGAGACGGCCGAGGTGGCGGCCATGCCGACCACACGGTCCGCGATCGCCGTCGCCACGTATTCGGGCGGGCCGGCCTTGCGGCTCTGCAGGACCGGCATCCCCACCGCGGCCTGGATCAGGTCGTCGTAGGCGGGGCGGTCCGCGTACGGTCCGTTCTGGCCGAAGCCGTGGACACCGCAGTAGACGATCCCGGGGTTGATCTCCCGGGCGTTTTCGTACGAGAGTCCCAGCCTGGCCATGGACTTGGGGCGCAGGCTGTACAGCAGCACGTCGGCGGAGCGGATCATCCGCTTCAGCGCGGCGTTGCCGCTCTCGCTCTTGAGGTCGAGGACGAGGCTGCGCTTGTTGCGGTTGAGGTGGAGGAAGATGGCGCTCATCCCCGGGTTCCGACAGGGGCCGATGCCCCGGGTCGTGTCGCCCTCCGGCGACTCGACCTTCGAGACGTCGGCGCCCATGTCGGCGAGCAGCAGCGTCGCGTACGGTCCCATGAAGTTCGACGACAGATCGAGGATGCGCACGCCGTCGAGGGGGCCGGTCATCTCATGCCTCCCGTCCGGGTGCCACCCGCGCGAACACGGGCAGCACCTGCTCGCCGCGCCGGACGAAGCGCACCGACACCTCCATGCCGATCTCGACGGTGTCCGGTGCCTCGTCGATCTGCGTGAAGAGGAAGTAGCCCTCGTCCAGGCGGACGAAGCCCACGGTGTACGGCGCGATCCCGGCCCAGACCGGCGTCGGTCCGCGCATGATCGTGCTGTGCGAGTAGACGGTGCCGTGTCCGGCGGACCGCACCCATGCCAGCTCCGCCGACCCGCAGTGCGTGCAGAAGGAGTGCGCCGGCCAGACGGCCTGCTCGCAGTCGCCACAGCGCTGGTATGTCAGGCGCTCGTCCGCCAAGGCCTCCCAGTAGGGCTCGGCGTCCAGCAGGCGGTACGGCTGTGGCCAGTCGTGCGTCTTTGTCGTCTCGCTCATCGGGTGCTCCCCATCGTGTGTCAGGTCGAGGAGGCCAGCAGCATCACGCTGCCCGCCGCCAGCATGCCGCCCGCGCCCTGCACCAGTGCCGTCCGCGGCCGGCGCGCCGGCGCCAGTCCCAGGGCCCGGCCGCGCAGCTGACGGACCGCCTCGACCAGGCTGTCCATGTTGCAGGAGATCCCCGGCTGGCCGAACGACAGCCAGCCGCCGTTCGTGTCGGTCGGGAGATCTCCGTCGATGCCCGTGCGTCCCTCGCGGTAGACGTCGATGCCGTGGCCCTTCTTCGCGAAGCCCAGGTCCTCCATGACGATGGGCCCCATGTGGGCGAAGTTGACCGAGATCTGCATCATCTCGATGTCGGAGGGGCCGAGCCCGGACCTCGTGTACGCCTGGCGAGCGGCCTCCGCCGTCGCCGTGTGCGTCAGGTTGGGGAACGCGCCCAGGCCCGGAAAGCGGCACTCGCGCATGTTCATGCGGTCGCCCAGGTACTCGTGGGTCGTGGCCGAGCCGTAGCCGAGGACGTACACGGGATCGCGGGCGTCCTTCGCCCTCTCCGGAGAGGTGACGACCAGCGCGCCCCCGGTGCCGCCACCCCAGGTGGAGCACATCCACCGGCGCAGCGGCGTGGCGACGTACGGCGAGGCGAGCACCGTGGCGCGGTCGATCTCGCCGTGCTTGCGCTTGGCCGCGTGAGGGTGGTGCGCTCCCCAGCGCTGGTTGGCCACGGCCACGTCCGCGAGGTCCTCCTCGGTGAGGCTGAACTCGTGGAAGTAGCGGTGTGCGGCCTGGGCGTACAGCGCGGGGATGGTCGGACCGTACGGGACCTCGAACTGGGGGTCGGCATCGGCCTCCGCACCCATCGCCACCGCGTCGACGAACAGCTGGGTCGCGTCGCTCTGCAGACACAGCACGTACTCGGCGGCGCCGGCGGCGATCATCTGGGACGCGACGGCGATCGTCGAGGTCAGACCGGCGCCGTGCATGGTGAGTTCACTCGTCAGGGTCACCGGCATCTGCATGTGCGAGATGAAGATGTTGCTCCACTGCGACCGCTTGTCGGCCCATGGAGAGCGGCCGGTGAACACCGCGTCCACCTGGCCCTTGCGGATCCCGGCGTCGGCGAGTGCCCGGTGGGTCGCCTCCGCGGCGAGCTGCAGCGGATCCTTCCGGTCGTCGAGCGAGGCGTAGGCGTCGCCCATGCCGATGACGGCGGCGACGGGTGCGGTTGACATCGGGCTGACCTCAGGCCTTCTTGCGCGGCTTCTCGGTGGGGACCGACGCGGATACGAGGGCGTCGAGGTCCTCGCGCCTGCGCAGCATGAGCAGGCTCCACTCGGACTTCTGACACACGTCGCCGTGCTGGTTGAGTGCCTTCATCAGGAAGGTGATGACGCCGTACTTGTCGTCCTTCTCCTTCTTGGCGACGACCTCGCAGGTCACGTAGATCGTGTCGTCGATGTGCACCGGAGTGAGGTAACGCAGGTTGTCGATACCGTAGTTGGCCTGGATCGAGGGACCGAAAGTGATCAGGCCGGTCATGATCGAGTAGGTGAGCGAGCCCTGGACGAGGCGCTTGCCGAAACGGGTCTGCGCCGCGTAGTGGACGTTCGAGTGGATCTCGATCCAGTTGCCGGTCAGCGCGCAGTAGTTGACGACGTCGGTCTCGGTGATCGTCCGGCCGCCCGAGCGGAAGACGCGGCCGACCTCGATCTCGTCGAACGGCATGTCGATGCGGTTGTCGATGAGGGGCATGAGGGGTTTCCTTCCCGGAGGTCTCAGGCGCCGGCGGGCAGGCGCATGGACCTGGCGATGATGGTGCGCTGGATCTGCGAGGTGCCGCCGCCGATGGTGGACTGGACGCTCTCGCGCAGATAGCGCTCCATGTCGGCCTCGGGGAGGTTGGCGTAGCCGCCGAGGATCTGCATGCCGTCGAGGGCGCACTGCTTGAGCGTCTCCGAGCCGTAGAGCTTGGCCATCGACGTCTCGCGGGCGGCGGGCAGGCCCTGTGCCTTCATCTGGGCGGCGCGGTAGCAGAGCAGCCGGGCCGCGTCGACGCGGGTCTGGTTCTCGGCGAGCATGTGCTTGAGCACCTGGAACTCGTAGATCGGCTTGCCGAACTGGATGCGCTGCTGGGCGTAGCGGTTGGCCGCGTTGACGGCCTCCTGCGCGTTGCCGGTGTACGCGGCGGCGACGGCGCAGCGTTCCAGCTCCAGGTGGTCGGTGATGATCTTCCAGCCCTGGCCGACCTCGCCGAGGAGGTTCTCGGCGGGGACCCGGACGTCGTCGAGGAAGATCTCGGTGGTGCCGGTCGCGTGACGCGACAGGGTCGGCAGCTTGCGGATGTCGAGGCCCGGGGTGTCGTTCGGGATCAGGAGGACGGAGAGGCCGCCGTGCTTGTCCTCGTTGTCCGTGCGGACCAGCATCGCGATGACGGTGTCGTCGGCGGCGGCGCCGCTGCACCACAGCTTGGAACCGTTGACGATCCAGTCGCCGTTCTCGTCACGGCGGGCGTGGGTCTTGGTGTTCGAGGCGTCCGAGCCGGCGTCGGGCTCGGAAATGGAGACGGAGAAGCGGATCTCGCCGTCGATGAACGGCCTGACGTACTTCGCCTTCTGTTCGGCCGAGCCGAACTTGATGATGTTCATCGCCGTGAAGGTCGGCACGAGAACCGAGCAGGCGAAGTCGAAGCCGAACTTGCCGAGGCCCTCGGCCATCAGTGAGTAGTCGAAGATGTCACCGCCCGAGCCGCCTTCCTCATCGGGAATCATGATGCCGAGCCACCCCTGGGCTGCGATCTTCTTGTACGCCTCGTACGGGTACTGGCGCTCGGTGTCGCATTTGCGGACGTATTCGACGGTGACTTCCTTGTCCATGAAGTCATTAACCGTCTTCAGCCAGTCCACCTGGGAGTCATTGAGGAAATTCGAAGTCATTTGTCCCGCACTCCAAAATTTTGATCCGTGGAATTCCTGGGGTGTCCACACGTTAAGGCGGGGTTGCGAGTGATCCAAGTGGGAAGTTTCGAATCCGCGATTCGCGAGCGTCGAAGCACTTGGCCGCGCGGATTCGTCCCGCTGCGGAGGCCGCCCTTCAGGAGATCGCGCCCGCGGCGCGCAGCGCGGCCAGGTCGGCAGGCGTGAAGCCCCAGTCGACGAGGACTTCCCCTGTGTCCTGACCGGGGTGCGAAGGCGGCCCCTGGATCGCGCCGGGAGTCCGGCTGAAGCGCGGTGCCGGCGCCGGCTGGACGACACCGTCGACCTCCACGAACGTGCCCCGCTCGCGTAGATGCGGATGGTGCGGCGCTTCGGCCATCGACAGGACCGGAGCGAAGCAGACCTCCTGGCCGATCGCCAGGTCGCTCCACTCGTCCCGGGTGCGGGTCCGGAACGCCGCGGCCAGCGTGGTGCGCATCTCCGCCCACCGGGACCGGTCGTGCTGCTCGGGCACGTCGTCCTCGGACAGGCCGAGAACCCGCAGCGTGTTGCGCCAGAACCGCGCCTCGTTGGAGCCGACGCTGAGCCAGCGTCCGTCGGCCGTCTCGTACACGTCGTACCAGGGCGCGCCGGAGTCGAGCCTGTTCGTGCCGCGTTCGTCGCTCCAGTAGCCGGCGGCACGGAGCCCGTAGAAGAGGGTCATCAGAGAGGCGGACCCGTCCACCATGGCGGCGTCGACCACCTGCCCCCGTCCGGAGCCGCGCGATTCCAGGAGTGCCGACAGCACGCCGAGCGCGAGGTAGAGGGAGCCTCCGCCCAGATCGCCGGCGAGGTTGAGGGGGATGGTCGGCGGTCCGCCCGCCGGGCCGATGGAGTGCAGTACGCCGGTGAGCGCGACGTAGTTGACGTCGTGGCCGGGGTCGTGGGCCAGCGGCCCTTCCTGGCCCCAACCGGTCATGCGTCCGTAGACGAGGGCGGGATTCACGGCGAAGCATTCGTCGGGTCCGAGTCCCAGTTTCTCCACGACACCGGGGCGGAATCCCTCGACCAGGATGTCGGCGTCACGCACCAGTTTCAGGACCGTCTCGACGGCCTCGTGCTTCTTCAGATCGAGTCCCGCACTGCGTCGTCCGCGGTTCAGCAGATTGAATCGGGGGTCGACCGGTGCGCCGCCGTCGTACCCTGCGAGGCGGTCGATGCGAATGATGTCCGCGCCCATGTCGGAGAGAAGCATGCAGCAGAATGGAACAGGTCCGACGCCCCCCAGTTCGACGATTTTCACGCCGGTGAGCGGGCCGCTGGCTCGGCTTTTCATCGGTGGCCTCCCTTACTGTTCGCGGAGCGTATCCCCGGCTCGAACGGCGGACCAATACCCGTTCGCTTGCAAAGTTTCGAAGTGACGATTCGAAGATTTCGCATCGGATGACGGGGCCGGGGAACGGCGAGGGGTGGCACGCGGGACCGTCCCTCGTGCCACCCCTTGGCACCATGTGCCCCTCCGGGAGAGGTCCGGCGGGTCAGACCGCACAGCCGCGCAGGGTCTGGCCGCCGTCCACGACGACCTGCGTTCCGGTCATGTAGGAGGCGAGGTCGGACGAGAGGAAGAGGACGACCCTGGCGATGTCGTCCGGCACCGCGATCCGCCCCTTCGGGATCCGCTTCTCCAGCTCCACGATGGCGTCCTCGTCGAGGAGAGGGGCGAGTCCCGGCGTACGGACGCCGCCGGGGCAGACGTTGTTGACCGAGATGCCGTGGGGTGCGAGCTCCAGGGCCATCGTCTTGATCAGCCCCGCCACAGCGTGCTTCGAGGCGCCGTAGTGCGCGAGACCGAGCACGGACGGGTTCACTCCCTCGACGGAGTTCACGTTCACGATCCTGCCGCCGCGCCCCTGGACGATCATCTGCCGGGCCGCTGCCTGCGAACAGAGCATCACGCCCAGGAGATTGACGTCCAGCGTGCGCTGTGCGAGGTCCAGGCTCGTCTCCAGGAAGGCCGAGCCCCGGTAGATGCCCGCGTTGTTCACCATGATGTCGAGGGCGCCGAACGCGTCGACAGCGGTGCGAACCATCGTCTCGGCGTCCTCCGCCTTGCTGACATCCGCAGCGACCGTACGTACGCGCGTGGTGTCGGACAGCTCCTGTGCGGCCTTGTCGGCGGCGGCCTCGGCGATGTCCGCGATGACGATGTTGGCGCCGGCCTCGTGAAGGCGGTGGACGATGCCGAGGCCGATGCCCATGGCGCCACCGGTGACGAGGGCTGTCCTGCCGCTGAGGTCCAGCAGCTCACCGATGGGCGCGGGCTGGGGGGAGAGAAGTTCAGTCATGCGGCACTCATATCATACATAAAATATTCTGCATACCCATGGTGTCAGGGGGGCCACCGTGGCAGGATCGCGGCGCGGTCGCCCCGAGGCCGGCCGGTCGGAGTGCGCCCTGCGCCATTCCCCGGCGGCGCGCGACCGAATTCATGGTGAGGGATCCCGCGCGGATCCCCACCCTCTCCGAGCGCACACGCATGGTGCGCACCTGACTCCCAGACCCGCATCCGGAGGAAGCCATGCCGAGGTACACCTACGTCGTGTTGACCAATCCCGTCGAAGGGAAGGAAGAGCAATTCAACGACTGGTACACGAACACGCACGTGCACGACGCGCTGAAGGTGCCCGGGTTCGTCTCCGCGCAGCGGTTCGAGCTGGCCCCCGCGCAGCGCGCCGCGACCCCGTACCCGTGGCGTTACCTCGCGATCTACGAGCTGGAGACCGAGAACCTGCAGGAATCGGTCGACGCCCTAGCCGCGCGCTACAACACGCCGGAAATGATCATCAGCGAGGCGCTTCACCCGGAGCGGCTCGGACTCCTCTTCGAGGCCATGGGGCCCCGCCTCGAGGCGAAGGCCTGATCCCCCGGCCCTCCGGCTGATCGTCGACCCGGAAGGATGCGGGTCGGCATCGGCTGCCGGCCCGCATCTGGTCACCCTTGCCTTCCCGGCGCACGGCACCCCCTCGTACCGCGTTCCCCCACGCATGGTCTCCGCTGCTTGCGGCATGCCGTCTGGTCCGGCCGCGCGCGATCGGCCTGCCGGTGCCTTCCCCACCCGTGGCACTCGGGGGCCGACCGCCCCCGCGCGACGCCCTGCCCCCACACCCTCGCGTCGTCGTGCCCCGGTTCCGTCCGTGCTCCGTCCGACTCCCTTGAGATCCGCTCCGGAACGAGGAGAACATGAGTATCCCGGAAAGCCGCCAGACCCTCACCGAGAAGGCGCCTCCGCGGCGAGGTCGCGTCCTCTTCGCCACCGTCGCCGCGCAGTCGATCGAGTACTACGACTTCCTCATCTACGGCACGGCCGCGTCGCTGGTCCTCAACGATCTCTTCTTTCCCTCGGGGAATCCGCTCCTGAGCACCCTTGCCGCCTTCGCCACCTTCGCGGTCGGCTTCGCCGGCCGACCCATCGGCGCGGCGATCTTCGGGCACTTCGGTGACAAGCTCGGCCGCAAGCCCGCGCTGCTCGCGGCGATGGTCCTGATGGCGGTTTCCTCGACACTCATCGGCCTTCTGCCCACATACGGAGCGATCGGCGCGGTGGCCCCCCTCCTCCTCGTGATCCTGCGTATCGCCCAGGGGATATCGGTGGGCGGCCACTTCGGCGGTGCCACCCTGCTGGCCCTGGAGAGCGCACCGCCGAACCGCCGGGGGCTCTTCGGGGCCCTTCCCCAACTCGGGGTAGTCGTCGGCATGGTCGCCGGCACGCTGGTCTTCCTGCTCGTCAGCAACGTGACGACGGCGAGTCAGTTCTCGGCGTGGGGGTGGCGGGTCCCGTTCCTCCTCAGCGTGCTGATGTTCCCTCTCGCCTACTTCGTGCACCGGCACATCGAGGACAGCCCGGAGTTCCGCGACGCGGACCGCAGGAGTGCGGACAAGAAGCGCTCCGCACCCCGCTCGTCCGTGGTGCAGGTGCTGCGTCGGCCCCGGCAGATCCTGCTGGTCGCGTGCGTCTTCCTCCCCGCGGGCATCAACTTCTACGTGATCGTCACCGGAGTGCTCCACCACGCGACACACGACCTGGAGATCTCGCAGAACGCCATGCTCGCCGCGCTCATGCTGTCGATGCTGGCATTTGCGGCCGGCACCGTCGGTTTCGCGTGGCTCTCCGACATCGTGGGCCGTCGCAGGGTCTACGCCGCAGGTGCGGCCTTCGCCGGGCTGTGGGCCTTCGTCCTCTTCCCCCTAGTGGAGACGAGGAGCTTCCTCCTCATCCTGGTGGCCGCGTCCGTTGGGCAGCTCGGCGTGGGCGCGATGTTCGGGCCGGGCACCGCACTCTTCGCCGAGGCGTTCCCGCCGAAGATCCGCTTCGCGGGCTCCTCCATCGGCAACCAGCTGGCCAACATCGTCGGTGCGGGGCTCGCCCCCTTCGTGATGGTCGGGCTCATGGCCGTGACGCACACCTCGGTGGCGGTGTCGGCTTACATGGCCGCGGCCTCCGTCGTCAGTCTGATCGCGCTCGCGGCCGTCAGGATCCCGAAGGACGACACCGACGGGCCCGTGGCATCGGAGTAGTGGCGGGTCATACGCACGGTGGGGCCCGGCCTGCAGGCCGGGCCCCACCGTGCGTATGACCCGCCGCACGCAAGGATCGGACGGGCGGCTACGGGGAAGGAAACGGCGCACGAACTATCGACATAATATTTTATGCATGATAATTCTTGGTCATGACCACTTCTTCCTCTTCTGAGACGGCGTCCATCGGTGAACTGATGGACCTCAGCGGCAAGACCGCCCTCGTCACCGGTGGCGCCATGGGCATCGGCCTCGGCATCGTGCGGCGCCTCCACGAGGCCGGCGCGAACGTCGTGATCGCGGACGTCAACAAGGAGGCGGCCGAGACCGCCGCCGCCGGGTTCGACTCGGACCGGATCCACACCGCCGTCGGCGATGTCAGCAGCGCGGACGACGCGGCCGCCATGGTGCGCGTCGCCGTCGAGGCCTTCGGCGGCCTGGACGTCCTGGTGAACAACGCCGGCGTCTACAAGATCTCGCCCTTCCTGGAGACGAGCCTCGACCTCGCGCGCCGCACGATCGAGGTCAACCTCCTCGGTGTGATGGCCTGTTCCCAGGCAGCCGCCCGCCAGATGATCGAACAGGGCCGCGGCGGCCGGATCCTCACGGTCTCCTCCATCGAGTCCCTGACCCCGTCGCTGGAGGGCATGGCTCACTACGGCGCCTCCAAGCACGGCGTCGCCGGACTGATCAAGACCATGGCCCTGGAGCTCGCACCCCACGGCATCCAGGTCAACAACGTCGCCCCCGGCGGCATCCTCACCCCCGGCCTCGGCCCCCTCGACGACGACGTGCTCGCCCAGTTCGCGGCGAGCGTTCCGATGGGGCGCATGGGTGCGTCGGACGAGATCGGGAAGGCGGTCCTGTTCCTGGCCTCCGACCTCGCCTCGTACATGACCGGCACCCAGATCGTCGTCGACGGCGGCCGGACGCTCCGCGGTGCCATGATCTGACCGGAGCGGGGTCGTCACCACGACGCGGGCCGGGCGCACCTGAGGGGCGCCCGGCCCGCGTCTCCTCGTTTTCCGAGGGTCGGACGAACCGTACGGGAAGAGCGTCCGCCGTCGGCACGGGCCGGCGGCGAACGCTCTTGTCGGGGGAGGAATCCGTCCCTTCGTCAGGACGGGGAACGCATGGGCGGAGTGGGTGTGAAGGCCACCGGCAGTGCCGTGAGCCCCCGCAGCCACACCGACGGGCGTCGTGCGAGGCTCTCGGCCGGTACGGCCAGATCGATGTCCGGCAGCCGGTCCAGGAGCACCTCGATGGCCGTTCCCGCGATGACCTCCGCCATCTCCTGGGCGCGGAGCGGGCAGCGGTGCTCACCGTGGCTGAAGGAGAAGTGGGCGTTGTTGCCGCCGGTCTGCGCGATGCCCGGCGTACGTACATGGGGATCGTGGTTGGCGCCCTGGACACCGAGCAGCAGCAGGTCGCCGGCGCGGATGTGCCGGCCGCCGAGCTGGGTGTCGCGCGAGGCCCAGCGTCCGGGCCAGTTCTGCAGTGGGGTGTCCTCCCACAGGACCTCGTTCATCGCCTCCGTGACGCTGCTGCGACCGCCGAAGAGGGAGGCCGCGAACCGTTCCTCCGTGAGCATCAGCCGCAGGGAGTTGCCGATCCAGTCGGCGGTCGACTGATGACCCGCGACCACGATCTCGAGGATGACCTCGACGAGCTCCTGGTCGCTGAATCCGGTGTCCTGCGTGATCATCCGCGAGACCATGTCGTCCGCCGGGCGGGCCCGGCGCGCCGTCAGGAGTTCGGTCGTGGAATCGATCAGGTGGGTCAGGCTGTCGTTCGCCCGCTCCTGCCCGTCCATCAGGTCGGCGAGCGCGCTCACCAGGCCGGGACCCTGCTCCGCCGGGAATCCGCAGAGGGCCACGATGACCCGCAGCGGCAGCCGCACCGCGTAGTCGGTGACGAGGTCGGCCCGGCCCCGACCGCACACCGCGTCGATCAGCTCGTCGGCGAGCCGCTCGGTGAGGACGCGCAGCGCTACGAGGTCCACGCCGTCCAAGGCGCGGCTGCTCACCCGGGAGCGCTCCCGCAACCGGTCCGCGGTGGGCGGTTCACCCAACGGGATCCTGCGCAGGATGATCGGCAGCAACGGCCAGTCGGTGGGAAGGACGGCCAGTTGGTTCCACAGCCCGGAGTCGCGGCTGAACAACGCCGGATCGCCGGTGAGCCGGTGCAGCTCGCGATACCCGATCACCAGCCAGGCCGGTACGCCGCCGTCGAGCACGATCGGGACCACGGGACCGTGGTCACGCCGTAGCTCCCGGTAGAGGGCGATGGGATCCGTCTGGAACCGGGATCCGCTCAGTGGTACGGGGGGAAGGGTCACACCGGCTCCTCGGTCGGGGCGGTGAGGAGGTGCCGTACGTGTTCGACCAGGGTGATCAGCACTTCCTTGCCGGACTCACGCGTGCGTGCGTCGCAGTCGACCAGTGGTACGTACGGTTCGAGGTCGAGGGCCTCGCGCACCTCGGCGGCCGAGTGGCGCGGGCCGCCGAAGTCGTTGCAGGCGACCACGAACGGCAGACCGAGGCGTTCCAGCCGGTCGATCGCGTACCACGAGTCGTCGATGCGCCGGGTGTCGACGAGGACGACCGCGCCCAGCGCGCCGGCGAACAGCCGGTCCCACAGGAACCAGAACCGTTCCTGTCCCGGCGCGCCGAACAGGTACAGCACGTTGCGGGCGTCCAGCGTGATGCGGCCGAAGTCGAACGCGACCGTGGTCGCGGTCTTGCCGCTGACACCGGTCAGGTCGTCGACCTCCTCGCCGGCCTGCGTCATGGTCTCCTCGGTGCTGAGGGGACGGATCTCGCTCACCGAGCGGACCAGCGTGGTCTTGCCCACGCCGAACCCGCCGACGACCACGATTTTCAGACCGTTGTCGGCCTGACTGCCGAGCGGCTTGCGGATGTCAGAGGTTACGGAGTCCAACGAGCACCTGTTCCAGGATCTGGGGGTCGGGCAGCGCGGCTGCCCGGGGGTGGCGGGCGCTCACCCGGCCCGCCGTGAGGAGGTCGGAGAGCAGGATCTTCGTGATGTTCACCGGCAGCCGCAGCTCGGCGGCGACCTCGACGACCGCCGCGGGGCGGTCGCACATCCGCAGGATGGCCGCGTGCTCCGACTGCATGCCGGGCGACGGCGCGCACTCGGCGACCACCAGGGTCACCAGGTCGAACCGGTGCGCCGAGTCGGCCCGGCTGCGTCCGCCCGTGAGCATGTACAGCCGGTCGGGCGAGTCGTCCCTGCCCGGGCGGCTCATGACGCGCGCGGGGGTGCCGTCAGGTGCTCGCCGAGCTGTTCGACGAGTTCACTCATGTTGTGTCCGACGAGTCCGGCGTCGGCCTCCTCCGCGGCGATCAGGGCGAGATGGGCACCCTGGCCGGCCTCGACGATGAAGAGGACCCCGCCGTAGAACTCGGTCATGGCGGAGCGGACCCCACCGCTGCCGTCGCCGAACTCGACGGACGCGCCGTGGGACAGCGCCTGGATGCCGGCGGCGATCGCGGAGAGCTGGTCGGCCTGATCCGCGGAGAGACCGGAGGTACGACACAGCTTCAGGCCGTCCCGCGACAGTACGAGCGCGTGCCGGGCGCCGGGGGTGCGCTCCAGGAGGCCTTCGACGAGCCAGGTCAGCCTCTGGTCGGCGGTGGTGGGGAGGGTCATGACGTGTGCTGCCTTCCGGATGGGAGGGGTACGACGGAGCCCGGCTGGGGATCCGGGCGGCCGGGGCGAGGAGCCGCTGCCGGACGACGGGCGGTCCGGCGGAGCCGCTGGACACCGATCGCGGGAGAGGGCCTCAACGACCGGCCGTCTCGGGGCTGTCGGGTGACGGCGGCGTGCGGCGGACTCCTTGGCGGAAGCTGCCGAAGCGGGCGGTGCGGGCCTTGGGCGCGGTCGGCTGTTCGTCCCGTTCGGCGGCCGTGCGGGCACGGTTCCCGTCGGCCGCGGCGAGGGACTGACCGCGCCGTCGGCGCGGCAGACCTCCGGAGACAGGGCCGTCCCCGGAGGATTCGGGACCGAGGGCCTCCGGAGGCGAGAGGACGATGTGCGGGGGACGGCGTCCGGCATCGGCAGGCGACCCACCGGGGACCGGCGGTACGCCAGGAGGCGCTGCGGCGGGAGTCCGCGCCGGGGTCTCCGGCGTGCCCGCCGGATGCCGGGTCAGGATCTCCTGCGGAACCCTCATCAGCGCGCTCGTACCGCCGCGGGCCGACGGCCGGAAGGAGACGGTGAGTCCGTGCTTGTGCGCGAGCCGGCCCACGACCGTCAGACCGAGCCGGGTGCCGCTGAGCCCGCCAAGGCCGCCGACCTCGCTGGAGACCGCGTGCTCGGCGCGCCGCAGCTGGGCGTCGCTCATGACCAGGCCCGCGTCCTCCACGGAGACCACGATTCCCGAGGAGACCTCTTCGACGTAGACGTGGACCTCGGCATTGGGCGGGGAGAAGTTCGCCGCGTTGTCGATCAGTTCGGCGAGGGCGTGCATCACGCCTTCGGCGGCGTGCCCGGCGACCGCCGCCTCGCTGGTGGAGTGGACGCGGACGCGCTGGTAGCCGCTGATGCGGCCCATGGCACCGCGCAGGATCGACTCCATGCCGATGGGACGCGCCCAGCGGCGGCCGGACCGGGCCCCCGTCAGGACGGCCACCGAGTCGGCGAGGCGGCCGCCCTGAGCGGTGCTGTGGTCGAGGCGGAGCAGGTCGGCCAGTACCTCCTCGTCCGTGTACCGCTCCTCCATCGCGCGCAGATCGGCGAGCAGGGCGGTGAACAGGGCCTGCAGGCGTCCTGCGACACCGGCGATGGCGGTGACGGTGGCGTCCCGGGCGGCCGTCGCCCGCTGGGAGTGCTCGGTGAGGCGGGTGTTCTCCTCGGCGAGCCGGTCGATCTCGGTGGTGAACCGCTCGCGCTCGACAAGGAGTTCGCGGGAATGCCCGGCGCGTTCCGAGGCGATCTCACCGACGATCCTGTTGCGGTCCTGGGCGAACTCCTCGACGAGCCGGGCGCGTTCCCGGCCGAACTCCTCGAAGAGTTCCGCGCGTTCTCGTCCGAACGCTTCGGCGGACCGGCTCTGTTCGCGCCGGAGCCGTGCCACTTCCTGCTTCGCCGCGCCCAGCCGGCGACGGGTGAGCCGGGCCGAGCGGGAGCTGTGTGCGGTCACCGCGACCGCGACGCTCAACAGCAGGGCGGCGGCTCCGCCGCCCCAGGCCAGCGGTGTGCGGAACCCGCTCGGCGCCGTCACGACCGCGGCCGTGACGGAGAGACCGGCCGTCACGGCCGCGAGGAGGGCGGGTAGACCGACGGCTGACAGGGAAGAGCGTTCGCCGGTCGGCAGGGGGGCGGTCATGGAGGATGTCCTCGATCGTTCTCGGGGTGGTCCGGAGCGTGTGGCGCACAAGCCCTCGGGGCCCGGGGCGGCGCCACCGCCGGGGACCCGATGGGAATGCACTATATAAAATATGTCTCAAAGGCGCCATGGCGGCTCCCTGCTCGCTCGGTTTCCGCACGGCGGCCGCGGGTCATTCGTCCCCCCGGGAGATCTCCCGGACCAGCTGCCTGAAGCGCTCGTAGAAGTACGGCACGTTGGCCTCGGCCTCCGGGGTGTCCGGATGCGTGACCTTGACGTACGTGCGGTCCCAACGGCGGTTCACCCACATCAGGACCTCGTTGGTCGGACTCGAGTCGTACAGGCCGTTGCAGTCGGTGGAGTCCCAGTCGCGGGAGCCCGGGACGAGCCTGCCGTCGATGTACGAGACGATCGGCAGTACCGAGGAGTCGTCGCCCTGCAGAGGTATCCCGGCCAGCTCTGCGACCCGCAACGGGGAGACCCTCGCCAGCTTGCAGGCGGCGCGGAAGGCGGCGCCGGCCGCGTCCAGGACCTCGGCCCGTGTCAGGTCCCGGCCCTCCCGGACGAGCGGGAAGGACACCGGTACCAGGTTGATGAACCAGCCCTGGGCGGCGTGCCAGCGGGGTTCGTTGCGGGTGTGCACCACGGAGAGTCCGCGGTACTCGGCGCGGCCGGCCAGTTCGCGGTGGAGGAGGCCCAGCACGGCCATCACGCCGGCCGAGAAACCGGCCCCGTGCCCTCGGCACACCTTGGTGAACGCGTCCGCCTCGGCGCCGGTCAGCAGGTCGAGGTCGAAGGAGCGGCTGGGGCGCGACTCGCCCGCCGGCACCCCGAGTTCGAGAGGGAACGACGGCATCGGGCCGGAGAGCAGGAAGGTGATCCAGCTCTGCACCTCGGGGGAGTCCGCCTGGAGGGCGGCGGCCCGTTCGCGCTCCTCGGCACCGGCGTCGATGTAGCTGCCCGCCTCGGACAGCACGGCCTCGCCGCCACTGACCTCCGCCTGGTATAGGGACCGCAGTTCGTGGAAGACGAGGACGACGGAATAGGCGTCGCTGTGGGCGTGGTCGACGGCGAAGTAGACGGTGGAGGAGGTTTCGCGCAGGATCACGCCCGCGGTGAACGGCGGCCAGGCCAGGGGATCCGTGTTCTCGCGGAACTGCTCGCCCAGGTGCTCCCTGATCGCGTCGCCGGAGTCGAAGTCGCCGACCGCCACGGGCCGGATGTCCACGTCCTCCGCGGTGACCTTGTGTCGCACGAGGGTCGCCTCGCCGGTGGCGTCCGGTTCGGCGGAGAACCAGGTCAGTACGGTCTCGTGGCGCAGCACCCATTTTCTCAGCGCGGCGGCCAGCGCGTCGGCGTCCACCCGGCCGGGAAGGTCGAAGGCGAGGCCCACCCACGGCGCCTGGGGGCGGCCCGCCGCCACATTGGCGAGGCGGCGCCGGAGGTGGTTCTCCTGGACGGGGGAGGGAGGCTCGGGGTGCACGGGAGCGTGCTTCGCGCTCCCGATCACGTGGTCGGGCACCCGCAGTTCGACCAGCGTGCCCGGCCGGGGGCGGTAGTCGCTCAGGAACGTCATCAGCATGGGGTCGGGGATCCTTTCCGTTGCCGCCCCGGCGGGGACGTGCCGGGGCGGCTCGTGGGGGGTGGGACATGGCTCGCGGTGCGGGAGGGAAGCGGTCCTCACAGCCCCGCGGCGATCAGCCGGACGAGGCGACGGGCCTCTTCCAGATAGACGGGAACGACCGTCCGGCCGAGCTCCGAGTCGGGAAAGCGGAAACTGAGGTAGACGCCCTCGTGGCTGCGCACGACCCAGAGGTAGACCTCGTGGGCGTCGAACCGGCGGCTGCGCAGCGCCCGCGCGTTCCAGTCGCTCCACCGCCGGGCCCCCGGGACCCAGCGCGTGTCCATGTACGAGACCATGAACCGCGGTTCGAGCGGATGCCCGAGCGACTCGCCGAGCAGGTCCAGGGGCGCGTCGGCGAGCGGGCGGGCGGTCCGCAGGGCTTCCCCGGCCTCCTTCATCACCTGCGCGAAGCCGTCCTCGGCGTGCACGGGGAGGCTGACCGGCGCGATGCCGACGTACCAGCCCAGCGAGCGGAGGTAGCGCCGCTGGGCACGCGTGTGGACGGGGACCAGCGTGCGGAACCGCTCCTGGCCGTAACGGTTCCGGGCGGTCATGGCCAGACAGGCGAGGATGCCGGAGAAGAGGTCCCCGCCCTTCTGCTTGCAGACCACGTCGAGGGCCCGTGCCTGCGGGGCGTCGAGCAGCCAGTCCAGGCCACCGTTCTGCGCCGTGGCGGGCCGTTCCGGGCCGTCGGTGACCGGGGCGGGGAACTCGGGAAGCCGGCCGCTGCCCTCTGCGACGAACTCCCGCCATCCACGTACGGCGTGGTGTTCGCCGTGCAGCCGGTCGGCGGCCTCCCGCTCGGGGCCCGTGAAGTCCAGGTAGCTGCCCACTGGTGTGAGACCGGGATCGGACTCCTCCACCGCCGCCCGGTACAACTGGACCACCTCGTAGGCGATCAGCAGGACCGAGTAGCCGTCGGCGTTCAGGTGGTCGAGACCGACGCACACGGTGGTCGAGTCGCCGTGCTCCACCGTGAGAAAGACGAACGAGGGCCAGGCTAACGGGTCGGTGTCGCCGTCGAGCACGCTTTCGATCCGGGCGCGCAGGGTACCGGAGTCGGTGAAGGTGCCGAAGTCGTCCCAGGCGAGGTCGACCTGACCGGGCGGCAGAGTGGCGCGGTCGGTCCGGGGGGTGCCCACCCCGTCGATGATGAGGCCCAGCCGGCTGCGGAGCGTCTCGTGGCGGTCGATCCAGCCGAGGAAGGCGGTCCGCAGGGCGTCCGGGTCGAGAGGGCCGGGCAGCTCGAAGGTGGTGGCCAGCCAGGAAGGGCCTCGGCCGCCCTCGGCGGCGGTGCGCAGGGCGCCGCGGAGATGCGCCTCCTGGAGGTGCGAGGCGGGCCGGCCGTCGGGGATCCAGCCGGCCCCGCAGGAGGAGTCGGTCTTGGGCCGCCACGCCGTTAACTGTCCGGGGCGGACGTCGAGGTCCCACATGTCGATGAACTTCATGGACCTGCCTCACTGCTCGGGCGGTACCGGGTGGGGGATTTCGCAAGCCTGAACCGGCTTCGCCACCAGGACTCAGTGGCGTGAGCGCGTCAATGCACGGTCCACGGTAGAAAGGATTTTCGGATGAGTGTGTCCAGAGAATTGGACACGCCTTTCGAGGTTCTCCCGGGCGTGGAAAATGGGCACGCCGAATCGGCGCTCTGCTCATCAGGGCGATTTACGGCAATGGGCCGCAACCCCTGTCAGTAGATGCGGAGCGCCCGCATCCTGTTGTAGAGCGTGGAACGGCTCACGCCGAGAGCGCGTGCTGCTTGGAGCTTGTTTCCGCCCGCGGCCTCGATGGCGGTCAGGATGATCTCGCGCTCCGCCTTGTGGAACGGAGAGGAAGGCTGCGGAGCGTTACGGTGCGAGAACGGAAGATCCGAGGGGGTGATGTCACCGACGGATCGGATATCGGCGAGAGCCTGAACGACTTCGCTCAATTCCGCGAGATTCCCGTGCCACGGTTGTTCGGCGAGAATGCGCACGGTCTCGTTGGTGAGTCGTACTCGGCCGGTGCCGACGATGTCCGCGAGCATCCTCGCCGCGAGCGGGGCGATCTCGTGCCGGCGGTGCCGAAGGGGCACCAGGTCGCGGCGCGCGGCACAGACCGCCACGATCGGCGCGTGCGTGCTCTCCAGGTGGTCGCCCGGTGTGGTGGTGAGCACGACCTCCCGCGGCGTGCCGCGGAGGAACCGCGCGAGCAGCGCCACCAGGCGTTCGGACAGGTACGGGAGGTTCTCCACGACGACCGCCGCCCCCGGGGACCCCAGAAGTCTCTCCGCGGCCCTGGCCCATACCTGTTCACCCTGGTCGACGACGTCCGACGCGTCGAGCGTGCTCGCGCCGATCCCGGCGGCCCGTCGTGCCTCCGTGGTGCGGCCGCTCCCCGGCTCGCCGACGATGAGCAGCGGCCGGGCCGCGCCGAGGGGGCGGTCGGCGTCGCCGCGCGGCACGTTCTGTTCGGGCGCGATGTGGATCAGCACTCCGTCGATCCCGGCCGGTCGGGATCGCTGCAGCAGGACCGTGCGGCCCGAGGCCAGGGTCAGCCGCCGAGCCGTCTCGTCGGGCGGCCCCGTCGTCTCGGCCCAGGCCCGGACGGCCGACTGGTCCGCGGGCTGGAGGAGGTCGAGGGCGGAGGGAGTGGAGAGGACGAGCCCTTGGCCGATCGCCATGACCGCGTGGCCGCGACGGCGCGCCGCCGTCTGGAAGGCGGCGAGGAGGTGCTGCTGCGCGTGGTCCGCGTCGAGCCGTAGACGGTCCTGGATGTCCAGGGCCACACGCCGGCCCAGGGGGCGCAGGAGGGGATGCTCGTTCTCCGTGCGGTAGCTGATGCTGAAGACGCCTTCGAGGCGGTGTGTCACCGGATGGACCACGGGATGCCCGTAGCAGACGAACGGGCTGAAGGCGGCCACGGAGTGCTCGTGGCCGCGCAGGAGCACGTCGCGCCCCGTCACGGCGGGAGTGGCCAGGGCGTTGGTCCCCAAGCGCTCCTCGCCTACCCGGGTGCCCACCGCGATCCCCGCGTCCCGCATCATCCGGCCGACGGCCCGGTCCGCGTACTGGATGTCGATGACCGAGGCCGAAGCGTCACCCAGGACGAGGACTGCCGGAGCGCCGTCGAGTTCGCGCCCCACCTGCTCGAGGACCGGCCGCGCGGCGCGGATCAGCGGGCCGTCGAGGGCGGTTCCAGCAGGGGTGGAAGGTGGGGGTTCGACGATGGGGCATCCGTATAACCGTGAACGCACCCATGACGACTCGGTCTTCGGTCGCATCTGCCCACCGCCACCCCGCGTTTCCGTCCGGCCATCCGTCGGGAACAAGCCCGAAATAAAATATAACAGTTAACGGGAGTGGGGGAGTCCGCCGATCGCACGGGCGGGCGCCGAGCCCTCGTGCGATCAGGCGGGCTCGTCTCCGTCGCGCCAGAGCCCCCGTCCCTCGAGCACCTCGACGAGGCGATCGGCACCCGCCAGGATGTGGCGTTCCATGAGGGCGCCCGCTCGGTGTGCCTGCCGCCTCCGGAGGGAGTCCAGTAGGAGCGGATGCTCGATCCGGGTGGCGGCGACCTGGCCCTCGATCGCGGCGTAGAAGCGGTTGGGCAGGTGCTTGACGACGGAGCCGAGCAGGAGGGTGAGCCGACGAGAGTCCGCCGACAGGTTGATCTCACGGTGGAAGGCGTGGCCCAGGTCGGCGACGAGGACCGCGGCGCCGGAGTCGACGGCGTCCTGGTACGCGTGGTGGGTGCTCTCCAGTCGGGCGATCCCTTCCGGTGAGATCCGCTGCGCAGCGCGTGCGGCAAGTCGCGCGGAGAGCTGCGCCTGGGCCCAGAACAGGTCCCGGACGTCCTGGCGGGTGAACGGCGTGACTACGAACCCCCGGCGGGGGACGAGCCGGACGAGGCCTTCGGCCTTCAGGATGAGCAGCCCTTCGCGGGCCGGCGTGCTGCTGACGCCGACGGCCTCGGCGACGCGTTCGATGCGCAGGAACTCACCCGGTCGCACCGCCCCCGAGATGATCAACTCGCGTACGTGGCCCGCCACCTCGGCGGGGAGGGGGCGATGTCGGGAGGATCGGCCCCTCTCGGTGTCCGCGCGATCGACCGCCATGATTTCCGCCCACCCTTCCCGGGTGATCGCCGGGTGCCCCCTGTGAAGCCGCACCCCACCCTTGCTTGTGCATAATATATTTTGTATCTTCACGTTGCCAGGTAAGCACAGCGAAAGGACCTCCCATGGCCGGCCTCTACTTCGAGGAGTTCGAACCCGGTGCCGTCATCGAGCATGTCAACCGGCGGACGGTCACCGAGACCGACAACGTCCTCTTCAGCACCCTCACGCTGAACCTGGCTCCCCTGCACCTGGACGCCGAGTACAGCAAGAACAGCATCCACGGCCAGCGCCTCGTGAACAGCCTCTTCATCCTGGGGCTCGTCTCGGGCATCACGGTCCCGGAGACGACCCAGGGCACCACCCTGGGCAACCTCGGCTTCCAGGAGATCAAGTTCCCGAAGCCCGTCTTCCACGGCGACACGATCCACGTCCGCACCGAGATCGTCGCCACGCGCGAGTCCAAGAGCCGTGACGACTCCGGCATCGTCACTTTCCGCCACCTCGGCATCAACCAGCGCGACGAGATCGTCTGTGACGCGGTCCGGGTCGGTCTGATGATGAAGCGGCCGGTGGCCGACAAGGCGACGGCGGACTCCTGAGGACGCGGCTCGCGGAGAGGAGTCGGTATGGGAAACACGAGTCCGTTCGGTTCGCCGAAGGCCCCGGTGTGGGTACCCGGCGAGGCCGAACGCGAACGCAGCCGCCTGCTGACGGCCATGCGGCGCTGGGGCCACGACACGATCGAGGACCTGCACCGGGCGTCGGTCGACGACCCCGAGTGGTTCTGGCGGGCCGCGGTCGAGGACCTCGGCATCACCTTCACGAAACCGTTCGAGCGGGTCCGTGACGACAGCGAGGGCAAACCGTTCCCACGCTGGTTCACCGGCGGAGTTCTCAACGCGGCGGAGGTGTGCGCCCACCGTCACGCGACAGGGCCCCTCGCCGGGAAGACCGCCGTGGTCTACGAGGGTGACGGAGGACAGCGGCGCAGCCTGACCTACTCCCGGCTCGACTCTGAGGTGCGGCGGTTCGCGGCCCACCTCACCGCCCTCGGCGTGACGCGCGGGGACCGGGTCGTCCTCTTCCTGCCGGTCGTGCCCGAGGCCACCGTGGCCTTCCTGGCCTGCGCGATGATCGGAGCCGTCTCCGTCCCGGCCTTCACAGGCTACGGCTCGGAAGCGCTCGCCACCCGGCTGAGGGACTCGGAGGCGGTACTCCTGGTCACCGCCGACGGCACCACCCGCCGCGGCAAGCGCGTACCGCTGAAGCGGACCGCCGACGAGGCGCTGGCGTCCGCCCCCTCCGTCCGGCACGCCGTGGTGGTCCGCCACCTCGCCGACGGCGTCGAGATGAAGGACGGCCGGGACCTCTACTGGGACGAGCTCGATCCGAACCCGATCCCGGTCGACACGGTCGCCACCGACCCCAACGACCCGCTGACCATCGTCTACACCTCGGGCACCACCGGTGCTCCCAAGGGCATCGTCCACTCCCACGCGGGCCTGGCGGTCAAGGCCGCCTCGGACTTCGGCTACGGCTTCGACGTGCACAGCGAGGACGTCATCGCCTGGATCAGCGACATGGGCTGGCTGGTCGGTCCTTTGCTGATCATGGGCGGTCTGCAGTTGGGCGCCACTGTCGTCTTCACCGAGGGCGTGCCCAACCATCCCACTCCGAAGAGACTGTGGGAGATCATCGACCGCAACGGCGTCACCGTGCAGGGAGTCGCTCCCACGGCGATCCGCGCGGTCATGGCGGCCGGCGACGACACCTTCGGTGACCTCTCCACCCTGCGCGCCTTCGTCTCCACCGGCGAGGCCTGGGACGAGCCGACCTGGCACTGGCTGTTCGGAACCGTCGGCGAGGCCCGGAGGCCGATCGTCAACTACAGCGGCGGCACCGAAGTCGGCGGCGGCCTCCTCAACAGCTACCCGTTCCTGCCCATGGAAGCGGCCTCGTTCAACGGCCCGCTCCCCGGCATCGACGTCGCCGTGCTCGACGAGGACGGCAAGCCCGCCGTGGGCGAGATCGGCGAACTGGCCGTGCTCAACACCTTCCCGGGCATGACCCATGCCTTCTGGCAGGACCGCGAGCGCTACCTGGAGACGTACTGGAACCGCTGGGACGGCGTCTGGGTCCACGGCGACCTCGCCGCCGTGGACGCAGACGGCACCTGGCGGATCCACGGTCGCTCCGACGACACCATCAAGGTGTCCGGACGCCGCGTCGGCCCGGCCGAACTCGAAGCCGCCATCCTCAAGGACCGCCGGATCGTCGAGGCCGCCGTCATCGGCGTTCCGGACCCGCAGCGCGGCCAGCGCGTGGTGGCGTTCGTGGTAGTCGGCGACCGCGACATCGATCAGGAGGCCCTCGCGGCCACCGCGACGCACAACGTCGGCCGCTCCTTCGCCCCGACCCTGTACGTCGTGGCGACGCTGCCGAAGACCAAGAACGGCAAGATCATGCGCCGCGCCATCCGCGCCCGCCACCTCGGGGGCCCGCCGGGCGACATGTCGTCGCTCGACCCCATGACCCCCCTCACCGACATTCCCGTGTACGAAGGAGACAAGTGATGGCCGTGACCGAACCCGGCGACCTGGAACTGATCCGCAAGTCCGTGCGTGACCTGGCCCGCCGCTTCGACCTGGAGTACTGGCGGGAGAAGGACAAGAAACACGAGTACCCCTGGGAGTTCGTCAGGGCGTTCGCCGACGGCGGCTGGCTCGGCGCGATGATCCCGGAGGAGTACGGAGGCCTCGGCCTCGGCCTCGCGGAGTCGGCCGTCATGATGACGGAGATCGCGGAGTCCGGCGCCGGCATGAGCGGCGGCTCGGCCATCCACTTCTACGTCTTCCCGCCCGCCCCCATCCTGCGGTACGGCTCCGAGGCGATGAAGCGCGAGTTCCTCCCCAAGCTCGCCAAGGGCGAGATCCTCATGGCCTTCGGCGTCACCGAACCCACGGCCGGAGTGGACACCTCCCGCATCCGGACGAAGGCCGAGAAGATCGAAGGCGGCTGGGTGGTCAACGGACAGAAGGTCTGGATCACCAACGCGCAGAACGCCCACAAGATCCTGCTCCTCGCCCGCACCTCGCCGCGCGACGAGAACAAGCCGCTGGACGGCATGACCCTGTTCTTCACCGACCTCGACCGGTCCAGGATCACCGTCCGCGAGATCGACAAGCTCGGCCGTGCCGCGATCGACTCCAACGAGCTGTTCATCGACAACCTCGAGGTCGCCGACGACGAGGTCGTCGGCGAGGTCGGCCAGGGCTTCCGCTACCTGATCGACGGCCTCAACCCCGAGCGCATCGTGGTCGGCATGGAGGGCATCGGCCTCGGCCGCGCCGCCCTCGACCTGGCCAGCAACTACGCCAACGAGCGGGTCGTCTTCAACCGGCCGATCGGCAAGAACCAGGCCGTCGCCCACCCGCTGGCCGACTCCTGGATCCGCTTGGAGGCGGCCGAACTCGTCTGCATGAACGCCGCCCGGCTCTTCGACGCCGAGCAGAACTGCGGCAAGGAGGCCGCCGCCGCCAAGTTCCTGGGCGCCGAGGCCGGCTTCCAGGCGTGCGACCGCGCGATGCAGACCCACGGCGGCTTCGCGTACGCCAAGGAGTACCACGTCGAGCGGCTGTGGCGGGAGGCGCGCCTGCTGCCCAACGCCCCGTTCTCCCAGGAGATGGTCCTCAACTACATCTCCACCAAGGCGCTCGGCCTCCCCAGGGCCTACTAGGGCCGGAGGCCGGCACACCGGACCCCAGGCGACGAGAGAACACGAGGAAGACATGCGCGATGTGCTGATCCGCGTACGGAACGACGGTCCGCGAGGCGGCGGGAGAGACGGTCTCGTCACCGGTGGTCCCGCATGAGCGGCCCGCTGGAAGGCGTGCGGGTGGTCACGCTCGCCGGCATGGGGCCGGTCCCCTTCGCCGGCATGCTCCTGGCCGACATGGGAGCACATGTCGTCCGGGTGGCACGCCCGGCGAACCGGGCCTCCCGCGCCCTGAGCCAGACCGACGGCCTGCGCGAGGAGCACGACCTGGGGAACCGGGGTGTCGACACCGTCGCCGTCGACCTCAAGGACCCCGGGGGAGTGGAGTCGGTCCTCCGCCTGGCGGAGGCCGCCGACGTCTTCGTCGAGGGGTACCGCCCCGGCGTGGCCGAGCGGTTGGGCCTTGGACCGGAGGTCGTGACGAAGCGGAACCCCACCGTCGTCTACGCACGTCTCACCGGTTACGGGCAGGACGGGCCGCTGGCGCGGACGGCCGGTCACGACATCAACTACGTGGCCCAATCAGGGGCGTTGCACGCCATGGCCCGCGAAGGAGAGGCTCCCCGGCCACCCCTCAACCTGCTTGGCGACTACGCGGGTGGCGGCACGATGGCCGCGTTCGGCATCGTGTGCGCCGTCCTGGAGGCGCGGGCCTCGGGACACGGGCAGGTCCTGGACGCCGCCATGATCGACGGCGTGGCCCTGCTGACCGCCAAGATCCAGGGGCTGCGTGCCGCCGGCCTCTACGACGACGTACCGGGGACGAACTACCTCGACTCCGGAGCGCCGTTCTACGACACCTACCGGTGCAAGGACGGCGGCTACGTTGCGGTGGGAGCGCTGGAGCCGGACTTCTACCGGGAGTTCGTCTCGCGCCTGGGCGTGGACGTTTCCGGCTGGCCGGACCAGGAGGACCGGAGCGGCTGGCCGCGACTGCGCGAACTGATCGGCCGTGCGCTGGCGTCCAGGACGCGGGCGGAGTGGGCGGAGGTCTACGCCGGCACCGACGCGTGCGTCACACCGGTCCTGACGTTCGACGAGGCCGCGGGCGACCCGCACAACGCGGGGCGCCGGATGTTCCAGCACGTCGGGGACGCCCTCCATCCCGCGCCCGCTCCTCGTTTCAGCCGGACGCCCGGGCGCCGTCCCTCGGCGCCGAGCGCCGAACGGCTCGACGTCCGTCAGGTGATCCGTTACTGGAACCCCGGGCGGAGCTGACAGAGGCGGCGGCCGTCGCGATCCGCCTCGGCGTTCCCCCGACACATACAGAAGGAATCGGCATGTCACTGTCCTCCGGAGAACCCCACGCCCTGCTGGCAGGGCTCAGGGTCGTGGAGATCTCGAGCTACGTCGCCACCCCGCTGTGCGGTCTCACCCTTGCCCAGCTCGGGGCCGACGTCCTCAGGGTCGAGCCCCTCGGGGGCGCGGCCGACCGCACCAGGTGGCCGCTGGCGGACTCCGGCACCAGCCTCTACTGGTCGGGGCTGAACAAGGGGAAGCGTGCCGTCGCCGTCGACATGGCGTCCGCGGAGGGCCGTCGGCGGGTGGCCGATCTGATCGTCGGGGGCGACCCGTGCGTGGTGGTCAGCAACACCGACCGCTACCCGGAACTCGGCTACGAGGAACTCAGCGTCCGGCGCCCGGACGTCATCCACGTTCTGCTCCAGGGGCGTGCCGACGGTGGTGCCGGGGTCGACTACACCGTCCAGGCCGCCACCGGGTTCCCCCTCGTCACCGGCCCCGCCGAGAGCGCGGCCCCGGTCAACCAGGTGCTTCCCGCCTGGGACATCGCGGCGGGTCTCTACCTTGCCGTCGGGCTCCTCGCCGCCGAACGGGAGCGCCTGCGCACCGGCCGTGGGCGGCGGATCCGGGTCGCGCTCGACGAGGTCGCGCTCGCCACCGCCGGGAACCTCGGCTACCTCGCCGAGGCGCAGGTCACCACTCACGACCGCGAGAAGTCGGGGAACGACGTCTTCGGCACGTACGGCCGGGACTTCACGACGGCGGACGGCGTGCGAGTGATGATCGTGATCCTGACCGGGCGCCACTGGACCAAGCTCCTCGCCGCGACCGGCCTCACCGCAGCCTTCGAGGGTCTCGCCGAATCCCTCGGAATCGACTTCTCCGGCGAGTCGCAGCGCTACGAGCACCGTGAACTCATCTCGACCCTGCTCTCGCGCTGGTTCGCCGCCACGCCGTACACCGAGGCGGCACGGCTCCTCGACGAGCACCGCATCCTCTGGGAGCGGTACCGGAGTTTCGCGGAACTCGGCCGCGACGGCGGTGCCGAGCTGCGCAAGAGCGACCTGTTCGCCGTCGTCGACCAGCCCGGCGTGGGGCCCCACCTCGCACCGAAGTCGCCCATCGTGGTCGACGGCGGACGCCTGGACCCGCTGCCCGCCCCCATGGTCGGCCAGCACGACGCGGAGTTCCTGCCCTCTGCAGGGAAGGTCGAGAGCTCCGCCGATCGCTGATCCGGCCGGCGCTCCGCAAGGAAAGCGAGCCCAATTGTCAGTTCGCCGAGTGACGCTTCACAGCCGGTCCCGAAATTTTCATGGGGGCCGGCCAGGCGTATTCACCTCAAATGAATTACGATTCAATATTCAGCGTGTTCGGTGTTTATTTCGGGTGTGAATGTGTCAGTATATATGCATGGTTAAATTCGGGTACATGTTGATGACCGAGCAATCCGGCCCACGGGAACTCGTCGCGCATTCTGCGGCGGCGGAGCGTGCAGGTTTCGACTTCGAACTGATCAGTGACCACTATTCCCCGTGGCTCAAGGAGCAGGGGCATGCGGCCTATGCGTGGAGCGTGCTGGGAGCGATCACGCAGGCCACCGAACGCGTCGAGTTGATGACCTACGTCACCGCGCCGATCATGCGTTACCACCCGGCGGTGGTGGCGCAGAAGGCGGCTACCGTCGGCCTGCTCTCCGGCGACCGGTTCACCCTCGGTCTGGGGTCCGGCGAGAACCTCAACGAGCACGTGGTCGGGGCCGGCTGGCCGTCGGTCACGGTACGGCACGAGATGCTGTCGGAGGCTTTGGAGATCATCCGGTCACTTCTCGACGGCGACCTGGTCAACTTCACGGGGAAGCACTACCAGGTCGACTCGGCGAAACTGTGGGACCTGCCGCAACGACGAGTGCCGATCGCCACCGCGATCTCCGGAGAACGGTCCATCCACCGTTTTGCGCCTGCCTCCGATGCGATGATCGCCATCGAGCCCAAAGCGTGGTTCTGCCCCGAGTGGGACTCGGTCGCACGCGAAACCGGGCAGCGCAAGATCGGCCAGATCGCGGTCGCATGGGACACCGACCGCGACGCCGCCGTCCAGCGGGCGTGGGAGAAGATGCGCTGGTTCGCCGGCGGCTGGAAGCTCAATACCGAACTGCGCAGCCCGGCCGCTTTCGCCGCGGCCGCCCGGGGCGTACAGCCCGACGACGTTGCCGGCGGCATCCCTTGCGGTGCCGCGGTGGAGCCGATCGTCGCCGCGGCGAGGACGTTCTGGGAAGCCGGCTTCACCGACGTGGCGATCTCCCAGATCGGTGTGGACAAGGATCCGCAGGGCTTCTTCCGGTTCGCGGAGACCGAGCTGCTTCCCGCCCTTCGTGAGGCGGCCACGGGCCGATGACCCGGCGGTCCGCCCCGGAGACACCGGCCGCTCCGCGTGCCGCGCCTCCGGGGCGGACCGCGTTGCGATGGCTCCGGCCACCATGACGGGACACGCTCGGTACGACAGACTGTTCCACCGGGCCCCGGGACCGGTGGAACGGACCGTCAGTGTGGGGCCGGTCGGTCCGCGCAGAGGATCCGGCGGGCGCGTTCGAGGACCGGCTTGTCGACCATGTGTCCGTCCACCACCGTCACCGAGTCGCCCGCGGCCACCACGGACCGGGCCCACTCCCGCTCGCTCTCGGTCGGTGCGAACCGCTCCGCCACGACGGCGACCTGCCCGGGGTGGATGCACAGCTTCCCCGTGAAGCCGAGTCGGCGCGCGTACGCGACGTCGGCGGTCAGGGCGGCGAGGTCCTTCACCGCGGTCGTGACCCCGTCGATCGGGGCGCACAGGCCGACCGCCGCGGACGCCGAGACCAGCCGGGAGCGGGCGTACGTCAGCGCCACGTGGTCGTCGTGGGCGATCCCGAGCTGCCCGGCGAGGTCGACGTTGCCGAGGGCGACCCGTACCGCGCCATTGGTGGCACAGACCTCCACGGCCCGCTCGATTCCCGCCGCGGTCTCCACCAGCGGGATCAGGAAGGACTCTCCGGCGGTACGGCGGGCGACGTCCGCGAGCACGGCCGGGTCATCGGACTTCGGGACCATCACCGGCGCTCCGAAGCGGGTCGCCACGGCCAGGTCGTCGTCGCACCACGGCGTGCCCGGCGCGTTGATCCGGACCACGGCGCTGTTCCCCGTGCCCAGCCAGGCGGCCACGTGCTCGCGTGCCCGGTCCTTGTCCGGGGCGGCGACCGCGTCCTCCAGGTCGAGGATCACCACGTCGGCTCCGGTGGCGACGGCCTTGTCGAACCGGTCCGGCCGGTCCCCGGGCACGAACAGGAAGCTGCGGCCCGCCTGCAGGCGGTCGGCGGTCAGCGGACGGCTCACGCGAACGTCACCTCCGCCGTGGCGTGGCGCTCCTCGCGATGGCTCGCGATGCGGAGGGCGGCTCCCTGTGCCTCGGGCGTTCCCGACGCGAGCAGGCGCTCACCCGCGAACGCGGGGCGTCGCAGCCGGTAGGACAGCGAGCGGACGAGCCGGTCGGGGGAGCCCCGGCGCACCAACTCCAGCATCGCGAGCACCAGGAGGGGGCCGTGGACGACGAGGCCGGGGAAGCCCTCCTCATCGGTGGCATACGGCACGTCGTAGTGGATGCGGTGCGCGTTCGCGGTCAGCGCGCTGAACCGGAAGAGCATCCTGGGATCCGTCTCCAGCGGGATCCGCCAGGCCTCATCCGTCTGTGCAGCCGTGGCCGTATCGAGCTCTGCGGGGTGCTGTGCGGCGCTCCGCCCCGACCGGTAGACGAGGTCCTGTTCCTCCACCAGGCACGTCGTGCCCCGCTGGAGGTACTCGGTGCGCACGGTCACGAAGAGCAGTTCCCCGCTGGAGCCCCGCTTGGTCGTCACCGGGCCCAGGCTGCTGACGCGCCGGGCCGGCTCGCCGATGATCAGCGGTCGGTTCACCGAGCAGCGGCCACCGGCGAACATCCGCTGACGGTCGGGGATCGGAGGGAGGAAACGGCCGTTCAGCGGATGCCCGTCGGAACCGAGGTCCCGCTGCGCGGGCCACCGGAGGAAGTACAGCCAGTGCCAGAGCGGAGGAAGGGGGTCGCCGGTCACGGCGACCGGCTCCGGCCGGTCGAGGACCGCCGAGAGCGCGGCGACCGGAGCGGGGGACAGGACGTCCTCGTCGGTGACGGCTTCGGGGTGCCAGGATTCCACGTACGGGCCCAGCCTGCCGGGCGTGATCTGCATGGCCTCTCCTCAACGACTTGCTCGAAAGGCCCATCATGCTCACTGATAGCTGTCAACAGATAATAGAAAAACGTGATGGGCGCATGTCGGAGGGGCATGGCGGGACCCGGTGGTCCCCGTGCCTGCCGTCGTAGGACGTCAGGTGTCCTTCACGGCCCTGTCCTGTAGCTCGGCGGAGGGCCACCGGCCCTCGCGCACGGCCGAACGGATCCTGTCGGTCAGTTCCGAGGCCACCGCCCGTGTCGCGGGGGAGACGCGACCCGCTCTCGGGGTGCCGAGCACGATCGAGCGCCACACCTCGGGATCGCACAGCGGGGCCGCGCTCAGGGAGCCGTCGGCGACGTCCTGCGCGATCCCGACGCCAGGGAGGATCGTCCAGCCGTGGCCGGCACGCACCAGCTGCTTCTGCACGTGCATCGAGTTGGTCTGCACGACCAGGTTCATCTCCACGCGGGCCTGTGTCGCGGCCGCGTCGATCACGGAGCGCAGCCCGTGTCCCGAAGCGGGCACGACCAGCGGATGGGCGACCGCCTCGCGCAACGGCACCGGTCGGTCCGCCCGCAATCCGGCCGAGGCCGGCGCGACCGCCCACAGCCGCTCACGTACCAGCGGTTCGGCGTTGAGCGACGGAGTGCTGGCGAGGTTGTACAACAGCGTCAGATCCAGGTCACCGTCGTCCAGCCACTGCTGGAGATGACCGGAGTACGCGGTGAGCAAGCGCAGATCGATCCCGGGATGATCGCGCAGGACGGCGGAGGCCAGCGGCTCGGCGAGCAGACCGGTCGCGCTGTCGAGCAGCCCCACCGTCACGATGCCCGTGACCACGCCCGCCGCCGGCCGGATCTCCGCGCGGGCGCGTTCCAGCTCGTTCAGCGCCCGGCGGGCCCGCTCCACCATCGTCGTACCGGCGGCGGTGGGCTGCATGCCCTGCCGGGTGCGCTCGAACAGGATGACGCCGAGCTCCTGCTCCAGCGTCCGGATCTGCCGGGTGACCGCCGGCTGGACCAGATGGAGCAGCTCCGCCGCACGTGTCACGCTCCCCGCCTCGGCCACCGTGACGAGCGCCCTGAGCTGTTTGAGGTCCATGTGTCTCCGCCGTCCTCGGCCATCGCCCCGCACCATCCGCAGCGCGTATGGATCCATCAGAAAACAGTATTTCACGCGATGTCCCATGACCATCCATGATGGATCTGCTGCCGGAATGAGGGTTCCCGGCATGTGTCCGCTCCGCAGGGACGCATGGGGCGGCCCGAGGACGCCCGCACTCGTCCTCGGCGTCGGTGGACCTCGCGTGGCCCCTTCGGGAGGTCCACCGACGACCCGCCCCCTCCCGCACCACGTACGTCCCAGGAGGTCGAACCATGACCGCGCTCCCTCTCTCCGGCGTCACCGTCGTCAGCGTCGAACAGGCGGTGGCGGCTCCCTTCGCCACCCGCCAGCTCGCCGACCTCGGCGCCAGGGTCATCAAGGTGGAGCGCCCCGGCGAGGGCGACTTCGCCCGCCGTTACGACACCACCGTGCACGGCCAGTCCAGCTACTTCGTCTGGCTCAACCGCTCCAAGGAGTCGGTGACCCTCGATCTCAAGACGTCCGCCGGACGGGAACTCCTGGAGGGGATCCTCGCCCGCGCCGACGTCTTCGTGCAGAACCTCGCTCCCGGCGCGGCGGCGCGTCTGGACCTTGACGCGGACGCGCTCACGCGTCGGCACCCGTCGCTGATCCCGTGCGCCATCACCGGCTACGGCTCCACCGGTCCCTGGGCCGACCGCAAGGCCTACGACCTGCTCGTCCAGTGCCAGACCGGCCTCGTCTCGCTGACCGGAACCCCCGAGGAGACCGCGCGGACCGGAGTGTCGATCGCCGACATCGCCGCCGGGACGTACGCCTACTCCGGCATCCTCACCGCCCTCTACGCACGGGCCACCACCGGCGTCGCACGCGCGGTCGAGGTCTCCCTCTTCGAAGCCCTCGCAGAGTGGATGAGCCAGCCCGCCCACTACACCCGTCACGGAGGAGTCCAGCCCCCGCGTGTCGGCACCGGGCACGCGACCATAGCCCCCTACGGCGCGTTCGCCACCGCCGACGGGAAGCGGATCCTGCTCTCCGTCCAGAACGAACGCGAGTGGACGGCGTTCTGCTCCCGGGTCCTCGACCGGCCCGGACTCGCCGACGACCCCCGGTTCGCCACCGGGCCGGCTCGCGTCGCCCACCGCGACGCCCTCGACGCGATCATCGCCGAACGCTCCCTGCGCTCCACCGCCGACGAGCTGACGGCACTTCTGGACGCGGCCGGAATAGCCAACGCCGGGATCAACGACGTACGGGAGTTCGTCGAGCACCCCGTGCTCGCGGCCCGCGACCGCTGGCAGGACGTCGCCGTCCCCGGCGGCGTCGTACCGGCCCTCCGTCCACCGGCTGACCTGGCGGGAATCGCCCCGCGCATGGACCCCGTGCCCTCCGTGGGCGAGCACACCGAACGGGTCCTCATCGAACTGGGCTGCTCGCCAGCCCGGATCGAGGCCCTGCGGGCCGACGGCGTCGTCTGACCCGCCCGACCCCCGTGCCGTCCCGCCCCGCGACACCGAACCACCCGAACCACGAGGAGTACACCGTGAGCACCCTGGACGCCCTCTCCGAGGACGAGCAGTTCGTCGTCAAGACCGTGCGCGACTTCGTCGACAAGGAGGTGAAGCCCGTCGTCCAGGAGCTCGAACACGCCAACACCTATCCCGAGGCCCTGATCGAGCAGATGAAGAAGCTCGGCATCTACGGGCTCGCCGTCCCCGAGGAGTACGGCGGGAACCCCGTCTCCATGCCCTGCTACGTCCTGGTCACCGAGGAGCTCTCCCGCGGATGGATGAGCCTGGCCGGCGCCATGGGAAGTCACACCGTCGTCGCGAAGCTCCTCGTGCACTTCGGCACCGAGGAACAGAAGCGCCACTATCTGCCCCGGATGGCGACCGGCGAGATGCGGGCGACCATGGCCCTCACCGAACCGGGCGGCGGCTCCGATCTCCAGGCCATGCGCACCGTCGCCCGCAAGGACGACGACGGCTACGTCGTCAACGGCTCCAAGACCTGGATCACCAACTCCCGTCGGGCCGGCCTGATCGCCCTGATGTGCAAGACCGATCCCGACGCGACACCGGGGCACAAGGGCATCTCGATCCTGCTCGCCGAGCACGGTCCCGGACTCACGGTCTCCCGTGACCTGCCCAAGCTGGGCTACAAGGGCGTGGAGACCTGCGAGCTCGCCTTCGACGACTACCGTGCCCCGGCCGACGCGGTCCTCGGCGGCGTCGAGGGCAAGGGCTTCGCCCAGATGATGAAGGGCCTGGAGACCGGCCGCCTCCAGGTCGCGGCCCGTGCACTCGGCGTCGGCCGGGCGGCCCTGGAGGACTCCCTCGCCTACGCCCAGGAGCGCGAGACCTTCGGAAAGCCCATCTGGCAGCACCAGGCCATCGGCCACTACCTCGCCGACATGGCCACACAGCTCACCGCGGCCCGCCAGCTCACCCTGTACGCCGCCCGCGAGGCCGAGGCCGGCCGGCGCGTGGACATGGAGGCCGGGATGGCCAAGCTGTTCGCCTCCGAGGCCGGTATGCAGATCGCGCTCAACGCCGTCCGCATCCATGGCGGTTACGGCTACTCGACCGAGTTCGACGTCGAGCGCTACTTCCGGGATGCCCCGCTGATGATCGTCGGCGAGGGCACCAACGAGATCCAGAAGAACGTGATCGCCGCCCAGTTGGTCAAGCGCGGTGGGCTCGACGCCTGACGACGGCGAGCGCACAGGACGGACAAGCGGCCCGGACGAGGGCCGGTACGGAGAAACAGGAGCACTCCCATGGTGAATATCGTTGTCTGTGTGAAGTACGTGCCCGACGCCACCGGCGACCGGCACTTCGCCGATGACCTGACGGTGGACCGCGACGACGTCGACGGCCTGCTGTCGGAGCTCGACGAGTACGCGGTCGAGCAGGCGCTGCAGATCGCCGAGGAGGCGGACGACGCCGAGGTCACCGTGCTCACGGTCGGCCCCGAGGACGCCAAGGACGCGCTGCGCAAGGCGCTGTCGATGGGCGCCGACAGGGCCGTCCACGTCGAGGACGACGACCTGCACGGCTCCGACGTCATGGGCACCTCGCTGGTGCTGGCCAAGGCGATCGAGAAGACCGGCTACGACGTGGTCATCGCCGGCATGGCCTCCACCGACGGCGTCATGGGCGTCCTGCCCGCGATCCTGGCCGAGCGCCTGGGCGTCCCGCAGGTCACGCTGCTCTCCGAGGTGAAGATCGAGGACGGCAAGGTGACCGGCCGGCGCGACGGCGACGCCGCTTCCGAGCAGCTGGAGGCCGCCCTGCCGGCCGTCGTCTCCGTGACGGACCAGTCGGGCGAGGCGCGCTACCCGTCCTTCAAGGGGATCATGGCCGCCAAGAAGAAGCCGGTGGAGTCCCTGGACCTCTCCGACCTCGACCTGGAGGCCGAGGAGGTCGGCCTGGAGGGCGCGTGGACCGCGGTCGACTCCGCCGCCGAGCGTCCGGCCCGCACGGCCGGCACGATCGTCAAGGACGAGGGCGAGGGCGGCAAGCAGCTCGCCGAGTTCCTCGCGAGCCAGAAGTTCGTCTAGGACGCCGCCTCGCGAAGAAGAAGCCCGTCCACATTTACAGGAGTTGTATTCCCATGGCTGAGATCCTCGTCTACGTCGACCACGTCGACGGAGCCGTCCGCAAGCCCACCCTGGAGCTGCTGACGCTCGCCCGCCGCCTGGGCGACCCGGTCGCCGTCGCCCTCGGCAACGGTGCCGCCGACACCGCCCCGGTCCTCGCCGAGCACGGCGCGGTCAAGGTCCTGACCGCCGACGCGCCCGAGTTCGCCGAGTACCTCGTCGTCCCCAAGGTCGACGCCCTCCAGGCCGCCTACGAGTCTGTGTCCGCCGGGGGCTCCCTGGCCGCCGTGCTCGTCCCCTCCTCGGCCGAGGCCAAGGAGATCGCGGCCCGTCTCGCGGTCCGCATCGGCTCCGGTGTCATCACCGACGCCGTGGACCTGGAGGCCGGCGCGGAGGGCCCGGTGGCGACGCAGTCCGTGTTCGCCGCCTCCTTCACCACCAAGTCCCGCGTCTCCAAGGGCACCCCGGTCATCACGGTCAAGCCGAACTCGGCCCCCGTCGAGCTGGCCCCGGCCGCCGGCACGGTGGAGGCCCTGTCGGTCTCCTTCGGCCCGCTGGCCACCGGCACCAAGGTCACCTCGCGCACCCCGCGCGAGTCGACCGGCCGCCCCGAGCTGACCGAGGCCGCGATCGTGGTCTCCGGCGGCCGCGGCGTCAACGGCGCCGAGAACTTCGCGATCATCGAGGCGCTGGCCGACTCGCTCGGCGCGGCCGTCGGCGCCTCCCGCGCCGCGGTGGACGCCGGCTGGTACCCGCACGCCAACCAGGTCGGCCAGACCGGCAAGTCGGTCTCGCCGCAGCTGTACATCGCCTCCGGCATCTCCGGCGCGATCCAGCACCGCGCGGGCATGCAGACCTCGAAGACGATCGTCGCGATCAACAAGGACGCCGAGGCGCCGATCTTCGAGCTCGTCGACTACGGCGTGGTGGGCGACCTCTTCGACGTCGTCCCGCAGCTGACCGAAGAGGTCAAGACCCGCAAGGGCTGATCCGTACGATCCCGTGCTTCCGGCCTGCCGGGTCCCTCTGGACCCCGGCAGGCCGGGCGCGTACGAGTGAGAAGGTGTTCCGCTCATGCAACTCGCCGCGATCATTGTGTCGCTGACGCTGACCGTGGTCGGCGTTGCCCTGCTGGCTCGTGCCATCGGCCAGTTCGTCCGGTACTTCAAGCTCGGCCAGCCCGTCCCGGCCGGGACCCGGACCGACAACCCGTACCAGCGCAGCGTGACCCTGGTCAGGGAGTTCCTCGGCCACACGCGCATGAACCGCTGGGGCATCGTCGGCTTCGCCCACTGGTTCGTCGCGGTCGGCTTCCTGACCCTGCCGCCGACGATCGTCACCGCGTACGGCCAGCTGTTCCAGGCCGACTGGACGCTGCCGGTGATCGGCGGCTTCCTGCCGTACGAGCTGTACATCGAGTTCATCGGCACGATGACGATCCTCGGCATCGCCACGCTGATGGCCATCCGGCTGCTGAGCCTGCCTTCCCGACTCGGCCGCAAGTCGCGCTTCGCCGGCTCCAAGGCGGGCCAGGCGTACTTCGTCGAGTACGTCATCCTCACCATCGGCCTGGCGATCTACGTGCTGCGCGGCCTGGAGGGCGCGATCCACCACGTCGAGCACTACGAGGCCGCGTACTTCGCCTCGTACCCGCTCGTCCTGGCCTTCAAGGGCCTGAGCATCGGCACGCTCCAGACGCTCATCTACTTCACCGCCATGATCAAGCTGAGCACCACCATGATCTGGATGATCACGGTGTCGCTCAACACCAACATGGGCGTGGCCTGGCACCGCTTCCTGGCCTTCCCGAACATCTGGTTCAAGCGGAAGGCCGACGGCTCCACCGCGCTCGGCGCCCTCCAGCCGATGACCGCCGGCGGAAAGGAGATCGACTGGGAGGACCCGGCCGAGGACGCCGTCTTCGGCGTCTCCCAGGTCGAGCAGTTCTCCTGGAAGGGCCTCCTGGACTTCTCCACCTGCACCGAGTGCGGCCGCTGCCAGTCGCAGTGCCCCGCCTGGAACACCGGCAAGCCGCTGTCCCCCAAGCTCCTGATCATGTCGCTGCGCGACCACGCGCACGCCAAGGCGCCCTACCTGCTGGCTGGGGAAGAGATACCGAAGGAGGTCCAGCGTCCGCTGATCGGCACGGTCGAGGAGAACGGCGTCATCGACCCGGACGTCCTGTGGTCCTGCACCACCTGCGGCGCCTGCGTCGAGCAGTGCCCGGTCGACATCGAGCACGTCGACCACATCGTGGACATGCGCCGCTACCAGGTGATGATCGAGTCCGCGTTCCCGTCCGAGGCGGGCACGATGCTCAAGAACCTGGAGAAGAAGGGCAACCCCTGGGGCCTGGCGAAGAAGCAGCGCGTCGAGTGGACCAAGGAGGTCGACTTCGAGGTCCCGATCGTCGGCAAGGACGTCGAGGACCTCACCGAGGTCGACTACCTGTACTGGGTCGGCTGCGCCGGCGCCCTGGAAGACCGCGCCAAGAAGACGACGAAGGCCTTCGCCGAACTCCTCCACATCGCGGGCGTCAAGTTCGCGATCATGGGCGGCGAGGAGAAGTGCACCGGTGACTCGCCCCGCCGCCTGGGCAACGAGCCGCTGTTCCAGCAGCTCGGCGCCGAGAACGTCGCGATGCTGAACATGGCGTTCGGCGAGGATGACGAGGACGAGACGACGAAGAAGCCGAAGTCGGCCAAGAAGATCGTCTCGACCTGCCCGCACTGCTTCAACACCATCGCCAACGAGTACCCGCAGCTCGGCGGCGACTACGAGGTCATCCACCACACCCAGCTGCTCCAGCACCTCATCGACGAGGGCAAGCTGATCCCGGTGACCCCGGTCGAGGGCCTGATCACCTACCACGACCCGTGCTACCTGGGCCGCCACAACAAGGTCTACACGCCCCCGCGCGAGATCATGTCCGCCGTCCCCGGCCTGCGCCAGCAGGAGATGCACCGCCACAAGGAGCGCGGCTTCTGCTGCGGCGCCGGCGGCGCCCGGATGTGGATGGAGGAGCGGATCGGCAAGCGCATCAACAACGAGCGCGTCGAGGAGGCCCTGTCCCTCGACCCCGACATCGTCTCCACCGCCTGCCCGTTCTGCCTCGTCATGCTGACCGACTCGGTCAACGGCAAGAAGAACGACGGCAAGGCCAAGGAATCCGTCACGGTCGTGGACGTCGCCCAGCTCCTCCTCGACTCGGTGAAGGCGTCATGAACGGACCGGTGGAAGGGGAAGCGGCCGTCACCTTCGAGAAGCTGCTCGACGACCGCTGGAGCTGTCGGGCCTTCCTGCCGGACCAGGTGCCCGACGACGTGATCGCCCGGATGTTCGCGATGGCGCAGCGGACCGCGTCCTGGTGCAACACCCAGCCGTGGCAGGTCCACCTCACGAAGGGGGAGGCGACCCGACGGTTCGCCGAGAGCCTGACCGAGCACGTGAGGAGCCGTCCGCCGGCGGTCTCCGACCTGCCGATGCCCGGGGAGTACCACGGTGTCCACCGGGAGCGGCGGCGCGAAGCCGGCTACGCGCTCTACGCGGGCCTGGGTATCTCCCGGGACGACCTGGAGGCGCGTGAGGCGCAGTACCTGAGGAACTACGCGTTCTTCGGCGCCCCGCATGTCGCCGTCGTCACGACCGGTCGTGACCAGGGCGTGTACGGGGCGGTCGACTGCGGTGCCTACGTCACGAACCTTCTCAACGCCGCTACCTCCCTTGGGGTCGCCACGATTCCGCAGGCGGCGATCGCGCGGTACGCGGACCATGTCCGAGGACACCTCGGTGTGCCGGAGGACCGGCTCGTGGTCTGCGCGGTCTCCTTCGGGTACGCCGATACGGCCCATCCGGTCAACGCGTTCCGTACGACGCGTGCGAACGCCGCGGACGTGGTCGTCGTGCTCGACCGCTGACCGCGCACCTCTGCATGCGGTTGGATCAGCGCGAGGCGCCCGACTTCGCGTTCCGGCTGACGAGCGAGGCCAGCATGTCCAGGCGCTCGTGCGACGGTGTGCCGGGTTCCGCGGTCCAGACGATCAACCGCTGGGTGGGGTCGTGGGCACACGTGAGGGCGTCCCAGTCGAGGCTGAGATCACCGACGACGGGATGGCGCATCTCCTTGGTCCCGGTGCTGCCGACGGCCACGTGGTGCTCGTTCCACCACGTACGGAACTGTTCGTCCGCCTGGCACAACTCGTCGACCAGGCGGGCGAGGCTCCTGTCGTGGGGATCGTGTCCGGCTTCCCTGCGGAGCATCGCCACGGAGACCGTGGCGACCTGCTCGAAGTCCCGGTAGAGAGTCCGGAACGCGGGGTCGCGGAAGAGCAGCCACGCGTAGTTCCTGTGCTCCGGCGGGAGCACGGCGAAGTCGGTGAGCAGGGCGACCGCCATCGGGTTCCAGGCGAGGACGTCCGTCCTGCGGCCGATCACCAGGGCCGGAATGTCCGAGAGCCCGTCGAGGACGCGCTGGAGCTGTGGCTGGACGGACTGGCGTTCCGGGACGACGTCCTGGCCGGCCTGTCCTTCGGCCAGCTCGCGCATGTAGATGCGCTCGTCCTCGTTCAGCCGCAGCACGTCGGACAGAATGCCCAGAACCGTCGGGGAGGCCCTGCGCCGTCCCTGCTCGATGCGGGTGTAGTAGTCCGTGCTGATCGAGGCGAGCAGCGCCACTTCCTCCCGTCGCAGTCCCGCGACGCGCCGGCTCGTGCCTTCGTCCGGCAGCCCGACGGTGCGCGGGCTGAGTGCGGCCCGGCGGGCCTTGAGGAAATCACCGAGCTCGTTGGGGGAGGGGCTGGCGGTGTTCATGGCGCGGTACTCGCAGAGAACAGGTCCGGAGTCGTCACCGGTGCTGCGACGGGCATGTCGAGCCGGTCGCCATCAGGATAGCCCCGCCCCGGGCCGATCGGCCCGTTCCACGCCGACGTCCACGACGCGTCACCGCCGACAGCTACCCGGGGCGGGGCTGCGCCGGAGGCCGGGACGGTGCCGCCCGGCGTCCGACGCGATCCAGGTGGGTTCCTACGCGTCCGCGAAGAGGACGCCCGAGGCGAGCAGCTCCTCGATGCGCGACGCGTCGTACACCTCGCCGGCGATCTCGCGCGTGTGCTGGCCGACGCGCGGGGCGACGCCACCGCGGTCCGGCCGGGTGCCGCCGAACCGCCACGGCGGTCGCAGCAACGAGACGCCGTTGTCCTCCGGCTCGAAGAGCTGCAGCCACTCGGTCTGCGGGTGGTTCATGACGCCGGACACGGTCAGGACGGGGGTGAAGGGGACGTCCGCGTCGCCGAGCCGCTTCTCCCACTCCGCCGAGGGCCGGGTGAGGAACTCCGCCTGCACGATCTCCACGAGTTCGAAGTAGTTCCGCTCGCGCTCGGGATACGTGGCGAAGCGGGGGTCCTCCCCGAGGTCGTGTCGGTCCATCGCCGTGAGGAGGCAGTGCCAGAACTTCTGGGAGGAGGACAGGTGGATCGCGATGTCCTCACCGGTGGCGGTCTTGAGGCAGAAGTTCTGTGCCTGGGGGTGCCGGCTCTGCCGACTGGGATTCCGGTGCCCGTCGTCGAAGTACTGGCTGACGGCGTCGGCGGTGAGCGTGGTGACCGCTTCCATGACGGAGGTCTCCACGTGCTGGCCCGCGCCGGTGGCGGCCCGACCCACGAGGGCGGCCAGGACCCCGGCGGCGGTGGAGACGCCGGTGATCAGGTCGGCGAGGATCGTGCCGGACAGTTGGGACTGGCCGGCGTCGCTGAGCAGGGAGTACAGGCCCGCGGACGCCTGCCCGATGGTGTCGTAGGCGGGCCGCTGCGCGAGCGGACCGCCGTTGCCGAAGCCGGTGACGGAGGCGTACACGAGATCGGGGCGCAGCGCGGTGCACTCCTCGGGACCGAGACCGAGTGCGGCGAGCTTCCCGGCGCGCAGATTCTCCAGGACGACGTCGAACCGGGGGACGAGCGACTTGACCAGCGCGATGCCCTCGGGGTTCTTGAGGTCGACCGCGAGGCTGCGCTTGCCCGCGTTGTACTGGACGAAGTACGGACTGCGATCGTTCTTGAGGCGCCGGAAGTCCTCGCCGGTGCCCGGTTTCTCGACCTTCACCACCTCGGCGCCCAGCGCACACAGCAGTGAGCTGGCGTAGGGAGCGGAGATGTAGCCCCCCAGTTCCAGGATCCGGATGCCGTCGAGCGGCTTGTGCTGCATCGGTGACCTCGTTCCACTCGCACGATCGCCAGCTGAGGGGACTATGTAAAATATATGATTTAGGTTTTGTCAAGGGTTCCGGGGCGATGAAAGCTCGTGTGACCAGGACCTCCTTGTCTTCGATGCATGGTAAATATATTTTATGTGAAGTCCGAATGGGTGGTACAGAAGGAGCACATGCCATGGATGAACCCGCACGGCGATCCGTCGACTTCTGCCGCCTGGACGAGGCGGTCTCCCGGTACGTACGCCCCGGAGACGCCGTCCACGTCATGATGGGCCACAGCCGCTGGAGCGCCCTGGTGCGCGAGCTGGTCCGCCAGCACTGGGGGAGGCCTTCCGAGTTCACCCTCATCATGGCGAGCCTCTCCTCCCTGGGGGCCGTCCTCTTCCGTTCGGGGAGCCTCAAGAAGGTCGTCACGGTCTACTCCGGGGACTCCTTCCCGGTCTTCACCCCCAATCCCGTCTTCCAGAAGGCCTACACCTCCGGCCAGGTGGAGGTCGAGAACTGGTCCTTCCTCACCTACATCCAGCGACTCCGTGCCGCCGCCACCGGCGTCCCGGCGGTCGTCACCGGGTCGGTGCGCGACTCCTCGATGGCCGAGAACGACGCGTACGAGGAGATGGACACGGCCTTCGGCCGGGTCGGCCTCGTCGCCCCGCTGGTCCCGGACGTCACGCTGGTGCACGCCGCCGTGGCAGACCGGCAGGGAAACCTGGCGATCGCGCCGCCCATGTTCGAGGGCGTGGTGGGCGCCCTCGCCTCGCGACGCGGAGTGATCGCCACGGTCGAGAAGGTGGTGGACGACCTGCGGCCGTGGTCCACGATGGTGCGGATCCCCGCCCACCGGGTCCTCGGCGTCGTCGAGGCCCCCTTCGGCGCCCACCCCGGCGGCGTCTTCCCCGGACCCTCCGGGGCGAGGCTCCCCGTCCGCGGCTACGTCGAGGACGTCGACCACTGGATCGCCGTCCGCGAGGCGAGTCGGCGCCCCGACTTCGACGACTGGATCGAGGAATGGATCCTGGCGCCGGCCGACCACGACGCCTACCTGGCGAAGCTCGGACCCGAACGGCTCGAAGAGCTGGCCCTCGCGGCCGAGGCCCCCGCCCCCCTGCCCGTCGGGGCACGCAGGGAGGATCCGCCGAACGGCACCGAGCGCGCCGCCGTCTGGCTCGCCGACCTCGTCGCCCGCCGCGTCGAAGAGACCGGCGCCGACACCGTCCTCGCCGGGGCGGGCCTTGCCAACCTGGCGGCCTGGGTCGGTGTCGGACGCGCCAAGGAGGCCGGTCACCGGGTGGCCCTCGCCGCGGAACTGGGCCTCTGGGACTACACGCCCACCCCCGGTGACCCCTTCATCTTCAGCTTCTCCAACTTCCCTTCCTCGACCATGCTCCTCGACACCGAGCAGGTCCTCGGGAACCTGGTCAACGGCCGTTTCCTCCGGTCGATCGCCTGTGTCGGCACGGCCCAGATCGACCGGCACGGCAACATCAACACCACCAGGATCGACGGCGGGCCCTACCTCGTCGGCTCAGGCGGCGGCAACGACGTCATCACCAACGCGGACGAGGTCCTCGTCGTCGGCACCATGGACCGCCGCCGCTTCGTCGAGCGGTGCGGCTACGTCACCAGCCCCGGTGCCCGGGTCGGCACCGTCGTCACCGACCTCGGCGTGCTGTCCAAGCAGGACGGGGAGCTCGTCCTCACCCACGTCGCCCCCGGCCCCGAACCGCTCGCCGATCGGGTCGCCCGGGTCCGGGACCACTGCGGTTGGGACGTGACGGTGAGCCCGCTCCTCCGGGAACTGCGCGAGGTCACGAACGCCGACGTCGCCGAACTCCGCTCCTTCGACCCCGAGGGGTACTTCCTCGGGCGCGCCCGCACTCCGGTCGCGCCCGCCGCCCCCGCCGTACGCGCACAGGTTCCGTCCATCGCCCCCGACACCACAGCCGCAGCCACTGAGAGGAAGACCGATGTCCGCACCCGTTGAGGAGACGGTCAGCGCCGAGGACTTCGCGCAGATCCGCGCGCAGGTCCGCCGGTTCGTCCGGGAGGAGGTCGTCCCCCGGGAGCGGGAGATCGCCGACACCGACGCCATCCCCGAGGACCTGCGCCGCAAGGCCGCGGAGATGGGCCTCTTCGGTTACGCGCTGCCGCAGGAGTACGGCGGTCTCGGCCTCGTCATCACCCAGGACGTCGAGCTCGCCTTCGAGTTCGGTTACACGGCGCTGGCCTTCCGCTCCCTGTTCGGCACCAACAACGGCATCGCCGGCCAGGTGCTCGTCGGCTACGGCACGCCCGAGCAGAAGAAGCAGTGGCTGGAACCGATGGCCGAGGGGCGGTGCCTCGCCTCCTTCGCCCTCACCGAGCCCGAGGCCGGGTCCGACCCGTCGGGCATGCGCACCACCGCCACCTGGACCGGCGACGGCTGGTCGATCAGCGGCGGCAAGCGCTTCATCACCAACGCCCCCCTGGCCGACCTCTTCGTCACCTTCGCCCGCGTCAAGAACCACGAGGCCGAGGGCAAGATCGCGGTCTTCCTCGTCCCGGCCGGCACCCGCGGGCTGACCGTCGGCCCCAAGGACCGGAAGATGGGACAGGAGGGCGCCACCACCGCCGACGTCTACTTCGACGACGTACGGGTCGGCGCCGACGCGCTGATCAGCGGCGAGGTGGAGACCGGTTTCCGCGCCGCCATGACCGTCCTGGCCCGCGGCCGCGTCCACATCTCCGCGCTGGCGACCGGCCTCGCCGAGCGGGCCCTCGACGAGTCCGTGCGCTACTCCGCGCAGAACCTCCAGGGCGGCGTACCGACCGGAGACCGCCAGCTCGTCCAAGCCATGCTGGCCGAACAGCAGGCGCTCGTCATGGCGTGCAGGGCCCTCACCCGCGACGCGGCCCGCCACTACCTCGACGGTTCGGACCGCCGCATCGCACCCTCCGCGGCCAAGCTCTTCTGCACCGAGTCGGCCGGCCGTGCCGCCGACCTCGCCGTCCAGGTGCACGGCGGCAGCGGTTACATGCGAGAGGTCGCGGTCGAGCGGGTCTACCGGGACGCCCGCCTGCTGAGGCTCTACGAAGGCACCAGCGAGATCCAGAAGCTGATCATCGGACGCGAGCTCATGCGCCGGGAGCGCGCCGCCGGCGCCTGAGCCGCCGGGCGACCCGCCGTCCGCACCACGGAGAACGTGAGGGAAAGGAACAGAAATGAGCCGCTACGCAGGCTTCGCCCACCTGAGGGTGGACGGACCGGACGAGGCGGGAGTCGTCGAGCTCGTCCTCGACGCCCCCAAACTGAACGCGGTGAGCGAGGAGGCCCACGCCGACCTCGCCGAGATCTGGCGCGAGTTCGACGCGGACCCCGCCGTGAAGGCCGTACTGCTCCGGGGCGAGGGCAAGGGCTTCTCCGCCGGGGGCTCCTTCGACCTGGTCGAGAAGCTCACCCAGGACTACGACACCCGCACCCGCACCATGCGCGAGGCCAGGGACCTGGTCTACAACATCATCGACTGCTCGAAGCCCATCGTCTCCGCCATGCACGGTCCCGCCGTCGGCGCCGGACTGGTGGCGGGCGTGCTCGCCGACGTGTCCGTCGTGAGCCGGACGGCGAAGATCATCGACGGCCACACCCGGCTCGGCGTCGCCGCCGGTGACCACGCGGCCGTCTGCTGGCCGCTGCTCTGCGGCATGGCGAAGGCCAAGTACTACCTGATGACCTGCCGCCCGCTCAGCGGCGAGGAGGCGGAGCGGATCGGCCTCGTGTCGCTCTGCGTCGAGGAGGACGAGCTCCTGTCGACCGCCCGCGAGGTCGCCCTGGAACTCGCGCAGGGGGCGCCGAGCGCCATCCGCTGGACCAAGCAGTCCCTGAACAACTGGTACCGGCAGGTCGCCGGGTCCATCTTCGACGCCTCGCTCGCCCTGGAGTTCTACGGCTTCGGCGGTCCCGAGGTCCTCGAAGGCCTCGCCGCGCACCGCGAGCGCCGCAAGCCCTCGTTCTGAGCGAAGCCCTCGTTCCGAGCAGGCCCCCACCCCGAACCACGCCGCACCAAGGAGATTCCTCGATGAATCCGTACCGCTCCATGCTCTTCGTGCCGGGACACAAGCCCACCTGGGCGGAGAAGGCCGTCGCCACCGGTGTCGACGCGATCATCCTCGACCTGGAGGACTCGGTCCCGGCCACCGACAAGGCCGACGCCCGCAAGACGGTCCGGGAGACCATCGGCCGGCTGCGCGCCCAGGGAGTCCGCGCCGACGTCTGGGTGCGCCCCAACAGCGTCGACAGCGGTCTCCTCGGCGCCGATGTCGAGGAGGTCCTGGTCGAGGGCCTCGCCGGCCTCTTCCTGCCCAAGGTCTTCACCGCGCAGGAGATCGTCCGCATCGACGCGGTCGTCTCGCACATCGAGGCCCGCGAGGGCCTGGAGGCGGGCTCGATCGGTCTGATCGTCAGCTACGAGACCGCCGTCTCGATGGCGCACTGCGAGGAGATCGCGGCGGCCAGTCCGCGGATCTCCAGCCTGCTCGGCGCCACCGGCCCCAACGCCGACGTGGGCCGCGAGCTCGGCTTCGAGTTCACCCCCGAGGGACTGGAGACGCTCTACCTGCGCAGCCGGATCGTCCTCGCCGCCCGCGCCGCAGGCCTCCACCACCCGGTGGCCGGCGTCTGGCAGGACATCGCCGACCTCGAAGGCTTCCGGCGCTTCGCCGAGGACAACCGCCGCCTCGGCTACCGCGGCATCGTCCTCATCCACCCCTCGCACGTGGCCCCGGCGAACGAGGTCTTCACGCCCTCCCCGGAGGTCGTCGACCACTACCGGCGGATGATCGCGGCCTTCCGGGAGGCCGAGGCCCGCGGCAGCGCGGCCGTCGACTTCGAGGGCCAGCACATCGACCTCGCGCACGCGAAGACGGCGCAGGGCGTGATCGACCTGGCCGAGGCCATCGCGGGGGAGTAGCGGCAGGAGGGAGCAGGGCGGCGGCCCCTCCGGCGGACGAGGGTGCGTGGGGAAGAGTCGCCCGTCCGTACGGTCGCCACTGCGGCGGGGCGACCACCGAGGGGCCGGTACCGGAAATCTCCGGTACCGGCCCCTCGGCTTCTGTGGAGGCCCCGGGGCCGGTTCCGCGGGGAGGCGGTGCACCGGGGGCCGGTCGTCGGGCCCGCCCCGGCGGAGTCGGGACGGGCGGCGCCGGCGTCAGGCGGTCGTGGCCTCCTCCGCGCTCCGTTCCGGGGCGGGTGCCGCGTCGGCGTCCTGCTCCATGGCCGTGTCCCGGGTCTCGCGGAGCGCGAGGGTGCAGCCGAGGCTGATCAGGCACAGCAGAGCGAGGAAACCGCCGAAGGCGATGCCGCCGTACGCCGTCACGATCGCGGCGGCGATCAGCGGGGGCACGGCCCCGCCGAGCACCCCCGCCACGTTGTACGCGAAGCCCGCGGCCGTGTAGCGGTAGCGGGTGCGGAAGAGTTCCGGCATGAACGCACCCACGGGGCCGTAGGCGAAGCCGCTGATGAACGTCGTCACGCACGAGGCCAGGGCGAAGGTCACGGCCGACGCCGAGTCGAGGACCGGGAAGAGCGCCAGCGCCCAGACGACGGCGATCCCGTTCCCCGCGAGGATGACCCGGCGCCGGCCGACCCTGTCGGAGCACGCCGCCCCGAGGACGAGGGCCAGGCCGAAGACGGCGCCCGCCAGGATGCCGATGGAGAGCACGGTGGTGCGGGAGAGGTGGAGCACGGTCGTACCGAAGTTGATCATGTAGCCGACCGCGAGGTAGTAGAAGGAGAAGATCATCAGCATCACGCCCGAAGCCAGGGCGATCTCCCGGGGCTGGTTCCGCAGGGCCTCGACGAACGGTACGGACGAGGTCCCGCGCCGGGCGACCTCGGTCCGGAAGACCGCCGGCTCCTCGATCCTCATGCGGATGAAGAAGCCGACGGCGACGAGCAGGAAGCTGGTGAGGAACGGTATGCGCCATCCGTAGGATTCGAAGGCGGCCGTGCTCATCGTCGCGCCGATGAGGAGGAAGGTGGCGTTCGCGAGGATCATTCCGATGGATCCGCCGAGGGAACCGAACATCGACCAGAAGCCCCGTCGGTCCTTCGGCGCGTTCTCCGCGGCCATGAGCGTCGCCCCGGTCCACTCGCCGCCGACGGCGAGACCCTGGAGGAGGCGCAGCACCACGAGGAGGATCGGTGCCGCCGCCCCGATCGTGTCCGCCGTCGGCATCAGGCCGACGAGGAAGGTCGCCAGGCCCATGACGAGGAGCGTCGTCACCAGGGTGGTCTTGCGTCCGAGGCGGTCGCCGAAGTGGCCGAAGAGGATCGAGCCGAGCGGACGGGCGACGAACGCGACGCCGAGCGTCGCGAAGGAGGCGACGGTACCGGCCGCCGAGCCGAGGGCGGGGAAGAAGGTCTTCGGGAAGACCAGGGCGGCGGCGGTCGCGAAGATGAAGAAGTCGTAGTACTCGATGACCGTTCCGGTGCCGCTGGCGAGCGCGATGCGCCGCATGGTCCGAGGGGTCACAGGGGCGTCGTGTGTCGTCATGGCGTACCTCTCCACGAGGTGGGGGAAGGAGCGCCATGAGGATCGTGCATTAAATTTGATATGTCGATAGTTTCGACAAGATGAAGAGGACGCCGTTCGGGACGAGTGCCTCATGGTCCGGTATCGCCTTGAATCTGCGCTATCTCCCTCGGCGAAGAGGGTGACACGTGACAGGGGGGTAAATATTATCCATGATGTATCTCCCCGTGTGGGGGCTGGAAACACGCCCCTCGGGCTCTCTGCCATTGGAAGGCCATCGACGTGCATGCATCATCACTGGTCGATTCCCCGGGCGCCGCACTCTCCTCCGCCCTCGTCCCGCCCACGGACGGGCCCTGCGTCGAGGTCGTCGACGCCTCGACGGGCCGGATCGTCCATCGCGTCACGGAGTACGGGACGAAGGAGGTCGACGACCTGATCGCCTCGGTCGCCGGGGCCGCGCACCGCTGGCGCGGGCTCGCGGCCTTCGCCCGCACCGAAGCCCTGCTCCGCTGGGCTCGGGAGCTCACGGACCGCCGCGAGGAGCTCGCCGAGTTCGTCGCCCGGGAGACCGGAGCCCTGCGGGCCGAAGCGGCCCTCGACGTCGACCGGGCGGTCGATTGCATCCGGTACTGCGCCGGGCTCGTGGGCAAGGTCGACGGCCGGGTCCTCGCCGGTGTGCCCGGCCACTTCGGGCACACCGTCCGCGAGCCCTACGGCGTCGTCGGAGGCGTCGCCGCACGGAATTCCGCCCTCTCCACGTTCGCCTGGCAGGCCGCCCCCGCCCTGGCGGCCGGGAACGGCTTCGTCCTCCACGCGCACGCCGAGGCTCCGCTCGGGCCGCTCCTGACGGCCCGCCTCGCCGAAGCCTCCGGGATCGACGCCCTGGCCGCCTTCACCGGCCCGGAGTCCCTGTCCACCCACCTCGCGGGGCACCGATCGGTCGGCATGCTCGCGTACGCCGGACCCGCCGACACCGGGCGGAAGGTGATCCGTGCGTCGGCCGGCCCGATCGCACCGCTCACCCTCAACCTCGCCTCCGGCAACAGCGCCTTCGTCCTTCCGAGCGCCGACCTCGCGGCAGCGGTCCCGTCCGTGCTGCACTCCCGCTTCTCCTGCGCGGGACAGAACTGGTTCGGCGTCTCCCACGTGTACGTCCACGCGTCGCTGTACGAGGAGTTCGTGACGCGCGCGGCCGCCCTGGCGCGGCGCATCACCGTCGGCCCCGCCCTCGATCCCGGGGCGCTGATGGGGCCGCTCCCCTCCGAGACCGCCTGCGAGCGGCTGGCGGAGGCGGTGGCCAAGGGCGTCTCGGAGGGCGCCGAGGTCCACGCCGGCGGCAGACGGGTGCCCGGCCTCGAAGGCGGCGGCTACTACGAACCCACCGTCGTCACCGACGCGGGCCCCGCGAACCCGCTGCGCACCGAGCCGGTCGCCGGCCCGGTCCTGACCGTCTCCCCGTACACGGACGCCGACGCGGCCGCGGCGGAGGCGAACGCGACCCGCTCCGGCGGCATCGCCCAGGTCTGGGGCCGCGACGCGGGCGCCGTGAAGGAACTGGCGGACCGGCTCGACGTGGGCACCGTCTGGATCAACACCCACGACGCGCTCTCGCCCGAGATCGCCACGACCGCGTGGCGAGAGAGCGGCCACGGCACCGCGGGAGGCCCGGACGCCCTCGACGCCTGCACCCGCACCAAGATGATCATGTGGGACGTCACGCCCCTCGCGGGACGCGTCCCCGCCTTCACCAAGATCGCGACGAGAACCGACTCCGAAGGGTCCCGGAATGCCTGAGCAGCTCATCCGCGTCGAGGCCGTCGGGGCCGCGGAGTCCTACACCGGCCGGGGCGACCTCCTGGCCCTGGAGAACCCGGCCACCGGAACCACCTACGCGGAGGTGCGAGAGGCCGACGAGGAACTCGTCGACCAGGTCGTCGCCGGCGCGGCCGCCACCTACCGGAACGAGTGGAGCACCGTCGAGCCGCTGGAACGCGCCCGCCTCATGCTCCGCTGGGCCGACGTCCTCATGGACCACCAGGACGAGCTGGCCCGCATCGAGTCCACCGACGTGGGCCACCTCTACCGCGAATCCGCCGCCGACGTCGGCGCCGCCGCCCGGTGGCTCCGCTACTTCGCCGGCGTCGCCGACAAGATCGAGGGGCAGAGCGTCACCTCCCACCCCGACCGCTCGGCGTTCGTGACCCGCGAACCGTACGGAGTCGTGGCGGGCGTCAACAGCTTCAACGGCAACATGCTGATGTTCGGGATGAAGGCGGCTCCCGCCCTCGCCACGGGCAACTGCTTCGTCCTGAAGGCGCCGGAACTGGGCCCCCTCTCCTCCTTCCGCATGGCGGAGCTCGCCGTCGAGGCGGGCATCCCGCGCGGTGTCGTCAGCGTCGTCTCGGGCCGCGGACACATCACGGGCCCCGCCCTCGTCGCCCACCCGGAGGTGGGCATGGTCATGTTCACCGGTGGCCTCAACGGCGCTCGCGGCGTCATCGAGAGCTCGGCCGTGAACATCAAGCCGCTCACCCTGGAACTCGGCGGCAAGAACGCCGTCGTGCTCCTCGACGACGTCGACCTCGACCGGATCGTCCCGCACCTGCTCCACTCCAACTTCGTGAAGTGCGGCCAGAGCTGCGCCGCCGGATCGCGCGTCTTCGTCCCGCGACGCCTCGCCGACGAACTGGCCGGACGGATGGCCGAGGCCGCCCGGCTCATCCGACCCGGAGATCCCTTCGTCCCGTCCTCGGACATGGGCGCCATCATCAGCGAGCAACAGGTCGCCCGCGTCGAGGACCTGGTCCGCCGGGCCGTCGAGGGCGGGGCCGCCGTGCTCGCGGGCGGCAGGCGGGCCGAGACGGGTCCCGCCACGGTGAACGGACACTTCTTCGAGCCGACGGTCCTCGCGGACCTCGACGACGGCAACATCGCGGCACGCGAGGAGATCTTCGGCCCCGTCGTCGGCCTGCTCACCTACGACGGCCTGGACGAGGTCGTCGCCCGTGCCAACGGCCTCGACTTCGGACTCACCGCCCAGATCTGGGGCGACGACGTCGGAGCCGTCCACCACCTGACGCGCGGCATCGAGGCCGGCACCGTCTGGGTCAACACCTACCGGTCGATCCACCCGAGCGCGCCGTACGGCGGCTTCAAACACAGCGGCTACGGGCGGGAGAACGGCGCGGAGGTCCTCAAGACCTACACCCGCGCCAAGACCACCGTCTGGAACCACGGCGCGGCACGGCACCCGTACGGGGACCTCCTCGAAGCACCCGCCGCGCGCTGACGTCGCGCACCCTCCCGAACCAGCAGGAGAAGCAGGCAATGAACGAAACCCTCGTGGAGCGCCTGGCGGCCTTCACCGCCGACAGCGACTTCGACCGGCTGCCCGCCGACGTCGTCGACGAGAGCAAGCGCATCATCCTCGACTCCCTCGGCTGCGCCCTCGGCGCCGTCGACGAGCCGAAGGGGCGCATCGGCATCGAGTACGGCCGGATGACCGGTGGGACGGGAGGCGACGCGACGATCATCGGCGCCGGCGACAAGGTCTCCGTCTTCGGCGCCGCGTTCGCCAACGGCGAGCTGATCAACACCCTCGACGCGGACGCGGTGCTGCCGCCCGGCCACGTCACGCCGTACGTGCTCCCCGGCGCCATGGCCGTCGGGGAGAGTATCGGCGCGTCGGGGAAGGACGTCATCGCCGCCGTGGCCGTGGCACACGAGATGTCGTACCGCATCGGCAAGGCCATGGACTACCTGCGGGACGTCAAGGACGGCAAGGTCTCCCCGCCGCCGGTCTACGGTTACAGCAGCACCGTGTTCGGCGCCGCCGCCGCCGTCATGAAGCTGAAGGACACCGGCCGCGAGGTCCTGTCGCACGGGCTCGGCATCGCGGGCAGCATCGCCCCCGTGAACTCCTTCCGCGCCTGGAGCGAGCACGCCCCGACCTCCACCATCAAGTACCTGCTGGCGGGCGCCCTCACCCAGGCGGCGCTCACCGCCGCCCACATGGGCGAGCTCGGGCACCGTGGCGACCTGCTCGTCCTCGACGACCGGGAGTTCGGCTTCCCGCGCTTCATCGGCACCCGCCGCTGGGAGCCGGACGCCATCACCGACGGACTCGGTGAGGACTGGCGGTTCCCGGCCGAGCAGTCGTACAAGCCCTACCCGCACTGCCGCATCCTCCACGCCCTGCTCGACTCCCTCACCGAGATCGTCACGGAGAACAACCTCAAGCCGGACGAGATCGACGGCATCAAGGCCTGGGTCGAGGGCTTCGTCGAACAGCCGCTCTGGGTCAACCGCACCATCGAGCACGTCCACGACGCCCAGTTCAGCATCGCCCACGGCCTCGCGGTCGGCGCGCACGCACTGCCGCCGACCAAGGCCTGGCAGGCCCCGGAGTTCGTCTTCGGCGATTCCGTCATGGGCCTGATGGACCGGGTGTCGTACGAGGTCCACCCGAACTACGTGGAGCTCATATCCGGCAACGCCGCGAGCCGTCCCGCCAGGATCGAGGTCTCCGCGCGCGGCACGACCTTCGTGGGCGAGCGCCGCTATCCCAAGGGCAGCAAGTCGCCGGAGCCCGGGTCGACCATGACCACGGACGAACTGGTGGCGAAGTTCCGCGGACACGCCGAGGGGGTCCTCGCGGACGCGACCGTCGACCGGGTGGTCGACGCCGTCCTCGACCTGGAGACGGTCGGCGACTTCGGCGACGTCATGCGCCTGGTGGGCCGCAAGGACCGCTGACCCTCCGGTCCGGAGGGCACCCGAAACCCCTGAACGCGCCGCCGGCCCGGTCCCCTCCCACGACGGAGGGGAGCGGGCCGGCGGCGCGTTCAGGGGCGGTGGCCGCGCACCGTCTCCGACGGCAGCACGCCGAACCGCTCCCGGTACTGGTGGGCGAAGCGGCCCAGGTGGAAGAACCCCCACCGCGCGGCCACCTCCGTCACCGAACCACCCGAGCCCGAGGAAAGCTCCCCGTGCGCACGGTCGAGCCGTACGCCACGGAGGTACGCCGTCGGTGACATCCCCACCACCTCTTGGAAGCCCAGCTGGAGCGCACGGGCCCCGACGCCCGCCATCGCGGCCAGGTCCGCCGTGTCGAGGACCGCCGCCGGATGTTCGTCGACGAAGGCCACGACATCGAGGATCCGCGATCGCCGGGTGGGCGGCGGTGTGCCGCGCAGAGTCGGACTCAGCTGGCTCGGCACGGCCATGAGCAACTGCGTCATGAGCAGGGCCTCCAGCTCACGGCTCGCCACGGGCATGCCGGCGAGGCCCCCGGGGCGGGCGAGCTCCTCGTACATGAACCCGACGGTCGCCACGAGGGCCTGGCCGGGCCCGTCCGTGAGGTCGAAGGTGAGGTCGAAGCGCAATGACCCACCGCAGCGGATTCCGGTGAGCTTCGTGGCATGGTCCTCCAGCAGCGCCCGGGGGAACTTCAGGGCGTACTGGACCGCGTCCCGGCTCCATCGCACGCCGAGCGGGGCGTCGGGGACGAAGGCGGCCCCCGACCGACCGGGCGCCGAGGACTCGTGGACGCCGTTCTGCTCGACGGCGGTGCGACCGCTGAGCGGGATGTTCACGTGGTAGCAGTCCCGCATGGGCGGCACGGTGAGCCGCACGTCCGTCCCGTAGGTCAGCTTGCCGAGGGTGACGCGCGGCGCCGGTGCGAGACCGAGACGGAAGTCGAGATCCCGGCCCGGTGCGAGCCGCATGTCGTGCTCCGCGAAGCTCCTGCTGCCCTGTTCACGGGCGACGTCCAGATCGCGTGTGCTGATGTGCAGGGGGCGCCCGGTGGCGGCCCGGTCCTGGTTCTCTGGCACCTGTGCCTCCTCGCGCACCCGGTCGTCGACGGCCTGAGCAGGAGTGACCCGCTGGGGAATATTAAATATCTGTTACTCGTCCCCTGGAAGGCTCATGCCTCCTTCGCTTTGCGGCTGTTCCCGCGCGGCCGATGGATAGTGACCCGGCTCACCCCGGCCGTACCGTCCCCGACGACATAGCGGCCGCCCTTCCGTCGGCGGCTCACGTCCTCCGCGTACCTCACGGAGGAGCTGCGAAAGGGACACCGGCATGGTCTGGCAAGGCAACCACTCCAAGCTCTACATCGGCGGTCGCTGGGAGACCCCGGCCACGGACGAGACGATCGCCGTCATCTCCCCGTACACGGAAGAAGCCGTCGCACACGTCCCCGCCGCCTCCAGGGCGGACGTCGACCGGGCCGTCGCGGTGGCCCGGGAGGCCTTCGACCACGGCCCCTGGCCGAGGACGCCGCTCACGGACCGACTGGAAGCACTGCGCCGCCTCGGCGAAACCCTCGCGGACCGCCACGAGGAGATGGCGGGCCTCATATCGGCAGAGATGGGCACCCCCATCTCGCTCTCCCGCACGATGCAGACGACCGGCGCCCGACTGCTGCTCGACAGCTTCGTCGAGCTCGCGCCCCGGTACGAGTGGAGCACCGTGCGCCGCTCCGGCACGGGCAACGCGCTCGTCACCCGGGAACCCGTCGGCGTGGTCGCGGCCGTCGTGCCCTGGAACGCGCCCCTGCTAGTGACCCTGCTCAAGCTGGCGCCCGCACTCCTGGCCGGTTGCACCGTCGTCCTCAAGCCCTCGCCGGAGGCCCCGCTCAACGCGTACCTCTTCGCCGACATGCTGCACGGGACCGGACTGCCCGAAGGCGTCGTCAGTGTCCTTCCCGCCCACCGCGAAGTGAGCGAGTACCTCGTCACCCACCCCGGCGTCGACAAGGTGTCGTTCACCGGATCCACCGCCGCCGGCCGTCGCATCGCCGCCCTCTGCGGGCAGGACCTGCGCCGGGTGACGCTCGAACTCGGCGGCAAGTCCGCCGCCCTCGTCCTCGACGACGCCGACCTCGACGTGGTCGTCGAGTCCGTCCGGACGCTGTCGATCCGCAACAACGGACAGGCGTGCAGCAACAAGACCCGGATCGTCGTCTCCCGCGCCCGCCGGGCCGAACTCCTCGACCGGGTGACCGAGATGATCCGCGGACTCGACGTCGGCGACCCCGCCGACCCCTCCACGCACGTCGGCCCCGTCGTCAGCGCCCGCCAGCGCGCGGCCGTCGAGGGCTACCTGGAGATCGGCCGCAACGAGGGCGCTCAGGTCCTCGTCGGCGGAGGGCGACCCGCCGGCCTCGATCGCGGCTGGTTCGTCGAACCGACCGTCTTCACCGACGTCGAACCCTCCATGCGGATCGCCCGGGAGGAGATCTTCGGACCGGTCCTCTCCGTCATCACCGTCGACGGCGAGGACGAGGCCGTGGCCGTGGCCAACGACTCCGACTACGGGCTCAACGGCTCGGTGTTCACCGCCGACCCGGAGCACGGACTGGCCGTCGCGCGCCGCATCCGGACCGGCACCGTCGAGATCAACGGCCACGGGGTCGGCTTCCACGCCCCGATCGGCGGCTTCAAGTCCAGCGGCATCGGCCGGGAGGCCGGCCTGGAGGGCTTCGACGCCTACGTGGAGCTCAAGTCGTACGGCCTCCCCGCAGGACTGGCCGACGCCCTTTCCTGACCCCTACCTCATCGAGCACGCCCCCTTCCCCATAGAGGAGTGAACCATGCGCGGAGTCGTCTTCCAGGGCGAGCGCACCCTGCAGATCACCACCTTCGACGACCCGGCCCCCGGACCCGACGACGTCGTCGTCGAGATCAAGGCGTCGGGCCTGTGCGGCAGCGACCTGCACTTCTACCGTTCCACCGGCGGCCAGGCCCTGGCCTCCTTCGGCATCGAGGGCGACGACGGCGGCTTCATCGCCGGACACGAACCCTGCGGCGTCGTCGCCGCCGTCGGTGCGAACGTCGACGCCCGCGCCGTACGCGTCGGCGACCGCGTCATGGTCGGCCACTACCAGGGCTGCGGCTTCTGCGCCCAGTGCCTCACCGGCTGGGAGCAGCTGTGCGAACGCGGCGTGACCATCTTCGGCGCGTCCGCACACGGTGGCCACGTCGACTACCTCAAGGTGCCCGCGAGGAACGTCGTCCCCCTGCCGGACGAGGTGGGGTTCGCCGCCGGAGCGGCCATCTCCTGCGGCACCGGAACCGCCTACGGCGCCCTCGTACGGCTCGACCTGACCGCCCGGGACACCCTGGCGGTCTTCGGCCTCGGCCCGGTCGGCCAGTCGGCCGTCCAGTTCGCCTCGGCGATGGGCGCCGAGGTGATCGCCGTCGACGTCGCGAGCGAACGCGTCGCGCTGGCAGAGGAGTTGGGCGCCGCACACGCCGTCGATTCGCACACCACCGACCCGGTCGAGGCCATCCGCGAACTCACCGGCGGCCGGGGCGTCAGCCGGGCCGTCGACTGCTCCGGCGCCTCCGCCGCCCGGTCGGCGGCGGTCCGCTCCGCAGCCGTCTGGGGCCGGGTCGCGTTCGTGGGGGAGGGCGGCGACGTCACCCTGAACGTCAGCCCCGAGATCATCCGCAAGCAGCTGACCGTCATCGGCTCGTACACCTTCTCCCTCACGCGTCAGGCGGAATGCGCGCGCTTCGTCGCCCGCCACGGCGTCGACGTCGACCGGTTGTTCACCCACCGCTGGACCCTCGACGACGCCGCCGAGGCGTATCGCGAGTTCGACCGGCAGACCGGCGGCAAAGCCGTCTTCGAGTTCTGACCCCGTCCCTCCGCACCTTCCAGCACATTCGACCCCTCGGATTGGCGGTATCACTCATGGGAGTGGCTGCTGTGGAAACGAGGCCCCGCCTCTCTCCACGCGATCGTCTCGCCCGCGTCGAACAAGGATTCTTCGTCCTCGGCATCACCGCCGTGCTCTGCCTGGCCGGCGCCGCGACGACCGAGGGATTCCTCGACGGAGGCAACGTCGAGACCCTGCTGAGGCTCTCGGCGGCCTTCGGCATCCTCGCCGTCGGCGAAGCCTTCGTCGTCCTCGGCAAGGGCATCGACCTCTCCGTCGCCGGCGTGGGCCTCGGCTGCGCCCAGGCCACGCTGGCCTTCATGGCGAACGGCATGACGGAAGGACGGGCCGTCGCCCTGCTCGTCGGCCTCGCCCTGCTCGTCGGAGTCGTCAACGGTGTCCTCGTGGCCTATCTGGAGGTACCGGCGCTCTTCGCGACGCTGGCCACGGGGCTGCTCACCATCGGCGGCGTGGACATCCTCCTCCTGGACCGGAACTTCTACGCCCTGCCGGAAGGCTCCGTCCTCTCCGCGCTGAGCAGCGGTTCGGTCCTCGGTGTCCCCCGGGCGATCTTCGTCGCGGGAGCCGTCTTCCTCCTCGCCTGGTTCCTCGTCTCCGGCACGTCGTACGGCCGGCTCACCCGCGCCATGGGCGACAACTTCGAGACGGCCCGCTCCTCCGGAGCACCGGTCCGTCCGCTCCAAGTGCTCGGATACGTCGTGTCCGCGCTCTTCGCCGTGCTGGCCGGCTACATGACGGTCTCCGTCCAGGGCAGCGTCCAGACGACGGCGACCTCCTTCGACCCTCTGCTGTTCACGGCGCTGACCGTCACCGTCATCGGCGGCGTCTCGCTCGCCGGCGGTCGCGGCACGGTCCTCGGCGTCCTCGCCGGAACGCTCTTCGTGGGAGTCCTGAACAACCTTCTGATCCTGCGCGGGCTGAGCTCGTCCCTCCAGGACCTGGTGCGGGGCGGCGTCCTCATCGCGGCGATCGCGCTCGACGCCTGGCTCCACCCACGGGACGAGGAGACGGCCAAGACGGACGAGCTGTGAGCTCCTCCCGCACCCGTGCCCGTCCCCGTCGCGAACCTTCCCCTCGCACGTCCCTCCACCCCCTCGCTCGGCACAAGGAGCCCCGGAAATGAACAGAAGAACCACGGCCCTGCTCACGGTGGCGGCCACCTTCATGGCCGCCGCCGGATGCACGGTGAACGGCGGCGGCACGTCCTCCGGAGCCCGGGGAGGCGCCGGCGACGGCAAGCAGACCTTCGGCCGGACCGTCCAGCTCTTCGACGCCCACCAGAAGACCCACGACGCCATGAAGGGCAAGCGCATCGCGTTCGTCCCCATCCTCTACAAGGGCTACAACCTCACCCTCAACTGGGGCAGCACCATGGAGCGGGCCTTCGGCAACCTGGGGGCGGACTTCCGGGTGTACGACGCCAACTTCGACACCGACAAGATGGTCAAGATCATCAACGATCTCGTCTCCCGACGTGCCGTCGACGTCCTCATCCTCCACAATCCCGACGTCGGCGTCCTCACCAAGCAGATCGAAGCCGCGGAGAAGGCCGGGATCCACACGATCGTCGTCAACATGGTCTCCAGCCGGCTCGGCGACGCCTTCATCGGGGTCGACTCGGTCCACGCCGCCGAGGACATCACCCGCCGCGCCGTCCAGGACTGCGCGGGGCGCGGCGGCCCCAAGCGCATGGCGGTCATCGACGGCCCCGGCAACGACGGCGCGTCGCTCCAGTGGTCCAGGGGCGTCCACAACGTCCTCGACCCGGCCGGGTACGAGGTCGTCACCACTGCCCACACCCAGTGGCAGAACTCCCTCGCCCAGCAGGCCGCGTCCTCGATCGTCCAGCAGCGGAAGGACGGCATCTGCGGCTTCCTGGTGGCCTACGACCTCAACGCCATCGCCGTCGGGGACGCCGTCGCGGACGCCGTCGAACGGGGTGTCGTCCGCCCCGGGGCCATCGGCGTCTACACGATGGCCGCCGACGCCCAGTGGTGCGACGCGCTGAGGGCCGGCAAGGTCACAGCCTCGGCCGCGTACGACGTCCAGGGCGTAGGGGCGGCGGCGGTCGTGACGGCGCAGCAGCTGGTCCAGAGCGGCGCCCCGGCCGGCAGCAACCACACCGTGGCGTACGTCTCGCACACCGTCGTGGACCGGACGAACGCCGACACCACGACCATCGCCTGCTACCGGGGCCGGTGACGACGTGTTCCTCTTCGCGGCACGTTCCCGGGGGATCGACGCCTTCCCCCTCACCGGCGGCCGGCGGCGCGACCGTCTCGCTCCTTCCCGTACCCTCTCCGAGTTGTTCGGGCAGCGGTGGACGGAGGGCGCGGTCCCGCTCGCCCTGGCCGTCCTGCTCAGCGTCCTCGTCACGATCGTCACCCCCGTCGGCGCGGGGGACGCCCCCCTCGTGCTCGACGAGGTGGCCGAGAAGGGCCTCGTCGTCGTAGGTCTGACCCTCGTCCTCGTGGGCGGTGGCATCGACCTGTCCGTCGGCTCCGTCGTGGGACTGGTCTCGCTGGGCGCCATGGTCGCCTCGCGGGCCTGGAACTGGCCCATGGCCCTCGTGATCCCGGCAGCGGTGCTCGTCGGCGCGGCTCTCGGCGCCGTCAACGGGTTCCTGATCGCCCGGGTCAACATGCGCCCCTTCATCACCACCCTGGTCACCCTCGTCGCCTTCGGCGGGGCCGCCGCCGCACTCCAGAGCGCCTACAGCCTCCCCTTGGGCCTGCCCCGGGAGGACATCGTCTGGGACTTCCTCGGCGCGGGCGCGGTGGCCGGCATCCCCACCGGCTGGTTCGTCTTCGCCGTCGCCCTCGTCGTCGTCCACGTCGGGCTCACCCGCACCCGCTGGGGCTGGTGGATCGCGGCCGTCGGATCCGACCGGCGCTCGGCCCGCCGCAACGGCATCCCGGTCACGCACGTCGTCTTCGCCACGTACGTCCTCTCCGGAGCCCTCGCCGGCGGGGCCGGGCTCCTCACCGCGGCCCGTCTCGGCCGCACCGATCCGGACGTCGGCCAGGGCTGGGAACTGATGGCGCTCACCGCCGTGGTCCTCGGCGGCGTCAGCCTCAAGGGCGGCCGCGGCTCGGTGCTGCGGGCGACCGTCGGCATCGTCGTCGTCCAGGTGATCCAGCAGGGCACCATCGCCGCGGGTGCCGAGGGCTCCGCGTACACGGTGATCCTCGCGGCCGCCCTGCTGCTCTTCGCCGTCCTCGACCTGAAGTGGGGCAAGTACCGGCGGACCACCGCCGAGAAACTCAGGATCGACCCCGGCCGCGTCACGCTCGGCCCGCTCGCCGACGTGACGGAACCCGGCACGGTGTGGACGGTCAACGACCGGACGACCGGCGCGACCCCCATCGGCCTCGGCAGGATCGAAGGGGCGGAAGACTGTGCGGTGGACCGTGAGGGGCGGATGTACTGCGGTGACCGGCGAGGCTGGATCTGGCGATTCTCCGGCTCGGAGGACACCGAGGGGGAGGTCTTCAGCAGGACCGGCGGCATGCCGCTCGGCCACGCATGGGACCGCGAGGGCCGACTGCTCGTCGCCGTCGGCGGCATGGGCGTCTACCGCGTCCACGCCGACGGCGACACCGAGCTCCTCGCCAACAAGGTGCGGCGCAGCCCGTTCTCCCTGCTCGACGACTCCGGCCTCCGCGCCGTCGACGACCTCGACGTCACCGCGGACGGCGCCGTCTACGTCTCGGACTTCTCGACCCGCACCAACGCCGCCGAGTACATGGTGGAACTCGTCGAGTCCCGGGCCAACGGCCGGGTCGTCCGCATCGACCCGGACGGCAGCACCGAGGTCGTGATCTCGAACCACGTCTTCCCCAACGGCGTCTGCACCTCCCACGACGGCATGTCGATCCTCGTCGCCAGCACCGGTCTCTGCCGGGTCGACCGGCTCTGGACCTCAGGACCCAAGCAGGGACGGATGGAACCGGTCCTCGAGAACCTTCCGGGACACCCCGACAACATCAACCGCTCCTCCGACGGGAACTACTGGCTGCCGTTCGTCTCCATGCGCACGCCGATGTCGGACCTCCTCACGCGCTATCCGGCCGTCCGGCGCCGCATGACCCGGGAAGTACCGCTGGACAGCTGGGTCGTGCCCCAGCTCAACGTCTCCTGCGTCATGAAGTTCAGCGACGAGGGCGAGATCCTCGACGTCCTGTGGGACTCCACCCTCGCGAACCACCCCATGGTGACCGCGGTGAAGGAACACGACGGGCACCTCTACCTCTGCGGCGTCAGCAACAACCGCGTGGGCCGGCTCGCGCTCCGTCCCGAGGAGATCGGCCCCATCGATCCCGCTGCCGTACCCGGTACGAAGGCCGCCGTCGCCCCGGAGGTGCACCGATGAGACGAGCCCTGTCGGTGATCGGCGAGTGGATCAACCCCGGCGGAGCGCGCCACCGCACCGTCCCGCCCATGGAGGCGGGCCTCCGTCCCAACCGGAGGCTCGACGAGGCCCGTGAGCTTCTTCCGGAGGAGGGACATGAACCCGACGACGTGGTGCTGACCGCGTCGGGCGCCCTGTTCTTCTCCAGCGGGGACACGCTCTTCGAGTTGCGCGCCGACGGGCCCGCCCGCCCCGTGGCCGTGCTCGACGGTGAGATCGGAACGCTGCTGCCGTGCGGTGCCGGGGGAGAGGAAGGAGTGGTCGCGGCGGTCGAGGGCGTGGGCCTGGTGACCGTCCACGTGACCGGCGCCACGGAGCCGTACTGCACGGACCCCCTCGTCACCTCCTGCGTCACCGACGCGACGAGCCTGCCCGACGGTTCGCTCCTCGTGACCGTGGGGTCCCTGCGCGAGTCCGTCGCCGGCTGGGCCCGCGCGCTGGTGAGCGACGACAGATCCGGTCGCATCGTCCGGATCCACGGCGGTGCCGCCCGGGTCGAGGCCGAGGGTCTGCCCTGGCCCTCCGGCGTCGAGGCCGTCTCCACCACCGAGGTCCTGGTCTCCCTCAGCCTCGACCACCGGATCGAACGCCGCCGGACGGCCGCTCTCGACGACCCCGGTGCTTCGGTCATCCGCAATCTGCCCGTGTACCCGGGGCGACTGACGGCCACGGACGACGGATGCTGGGTGGCCGCCCCGTACGCCCGCAACCGTTTCACCGAACTCCTCCTCGACGAACCGGAGTTGTCTGCGGAGATGATGGAGAGTCTGTCCCCGGAGGACTGGTTCGTCCCGCGTCTGCGCTGTACCACCCCGTACACCGACACCCTCCAGATGGGGCAGTTGCGGGTGCTCGGAGTGATCAAACCCTGGGCACCGCCCCGCTCGTACGGCCTCGTCTTCCGCCTGGACGACTCGGGACGCGTCGCGGAGAGCGCGCACTCCCGCGCCGACGGCCTACGCCACGGGGTGACGGGAGTGGCCGCGCGCGGCGGCCGCCTGGTCGTCGCCGCCCGGGGGTACCGCAACCTGCTTCAGCCGCAGCATGTAGGAGAGGAAAGGACGGTGACACTGTGACGACGTCCGTGTACGAGGAGGGCGCCGGGGCGCCGGAAGGCGTCCCCGTCCCCGAACCGGTGATCCGGCTGAGCGGCGTCAGCAAGCGCTACAGCGGCACGTACGCGCTCCGCTCGATCGACTTCGACGTCCGGCCCGGAGAGGTCCACGCCCTGCTCGGCGAGAATGGCGCCGGCAAGTCCACCCTCGTCAAGGTGGTCGCGGGGGCCGTCAAACACGACAGCGGGACGCTCGTCGTCGACGGCCGGGAACGGGTGTTCTCGGCACCGAAGGAGTCCACGGCCGCCGGAATCGCGATGGTGTACCAGGAGGGTTCGCTCGTCGAGTCGATGACCGTCGCGCAGAACCTCTTCCTGGGGCGGGAGAAGGCCTTCAACAACCTCTCGCACCTCAACACCGCCGCCCGCGAACTGCTCGAGTCCCACAACTTCCACATCCGCCCGGAGGTCCCCGCGGGGTCCCTCGGCATCGCGCAGAAGCAGATGGTGGAGATCGCCCGCGCGGTGCACCGCAGGGCCAAGCTCGTCATCCTCGACGAGCCGACCTCCTCCGTCACCCCCGAGGAGCGCCTTCAGCTGTTCCTGTCGATGCGGCAGCTCAAGCGCGACGGCATCGGCGTCGTCTTCATCACCCACATGCTCGACGAGGCCCTCGCGGAGGCGGACCGCATCACGGTGCTCCGGGACGGCGAGGTCCGGGGCACGCTCGCCAGGGCGCAGTTCGACCGCGACGAGGTCGTACGGATGATGGTGGGACGTGACGTCGAGTACGGGCGCGTACCGCCGGGCCGCGCGGCCGACCCCGTTCCGGTCCTGGAGGTGGAGGACCTGACACTGCTCCCCGCCGTGCGGTCCATGTCGTTCACCGCCCGTGCCGGAGAGATCGTCGGCATCTACGGGCTCGTGGGCGCGGGCCGCAGCGAGACCGCGATGATCATCAGTGGGATCACCAAGCGGCGCCGGCTGCGGGGAGGGAAGATCCGACTCGACGGCCGGGAGGTGCGATTCCGCACCCCGCGCCACGCACGCCGGGCCGGGATCGTCCACATCACGGAGGACCGCAAGGCCTCGGGCTTCTTCAGTCACTTCACGATCGCCGAGAACATCCACCTCGGACACGTCTGCGGGGCCCGGCGGCTGCCGTTCCTCCTGAGGCCGGGGGAGCGGGCTTCGGTGGCGCGGCGCTTCGTCGAGCGGTTCCAGGTGCGGACACTGCGGCCCGAGCGCGCGAAGCTGGTCGAACTCAGCGGAGGCAACCAGCAGAAGGTCGTCCTCGCCAAGGGGCTGACCAGGAAACCCCGGGTGGCGATCATCGACGAGCCCACCCGGGGTGTGGACCTCGGGACGATCGTGGAGATCCACGCGATGATCCGGGCCCTCGCGGACGACGGTGTCGCGGTCGTGGTCATCTCCTCGTACCTTCCGGAGATCCAAGCCCTGTCGGACCGCATCCTGGTCGCGAAGCAGGGGGCCGTCGCCGCCGAGTTCGATCCGGCGGAGGCGGACGAGGAAGCGCTGATGTTCGCCGCCGTCCACTGACCGCCTTCCCACCCGCACCTCCCGTACGAGGGGGTGGCCTTGTCCGGAGAAGTGCAGATCAGATATTTTATTTTAAGTATTTGTCGAGCGGAAGGGCGCAGCCATGCGACGCGCAGCCATTGTCAGCCCGGTGCGGACACCCGTCGGATCCTTCGGAGGCGCCCTGAGGCCGGTGGCGGTCGAGGACCTCGCCGCCACCGTCATCAAGGCGGTCGTCGAGCGAACCGGGATCGACCCCGAGCGGATCGACGACGTCGCCATGGCTCAGTCCTACGCGAATTCCGAGACGCCCTGCATCGGCCGCTGGGCCGCCCTGCACGCCGGACTGCCGCTCTCGGTGCCCGGTCTCCAGACCGACCGCCGCTGCGGCGGCGGCCTCCAGGCCCTGGTCACGGCCGCCATGATGGTCCAGACCGGAGCCTGTGACGTCGTCCTCGCCGGCGGCGTCGAGAGCATGTCGAACATCGAGCACTACACCACCTCGATGCGCTGGGGGAGCCGCTCGGGCAACGTCGAGATGTACGACCGGCTCGACCGCGGCCGCGAGCGGTCCCAGCCCGAGCACCGCTTCGGGAAGATCTCCGGCATGGTCGAGACCGCCGAGAACCTGGCGCAGCGGTACGGCATCACCCGCGAGGCCGCCGACGCATACGCCGTCGCCAGCCACCGTCGGGCCGCCGCGGCCTGGGACAATGGCCTCTTCAAGGACGAGGTCGTGCCGGTGAGCGTGCCGCAGCGGCGCGGGGACGCCCTGATCGTCGACCGGGACGAGGGCGTCCGCCCCGACTCCTCCGTCGAGGTCCTCGCCGAGCTGCGCACCGTGATGCCCGGCGGCACCGTCACGGCGGGCAACGCCAGCCAGCAGAACGACGCCGCCGCCGCGTGCCTGGTGGTCGCCGAGGACAAGCTGGAGGAGCTCGGCCTGGAGCCGCTCGGCTACCTGGAGGGCTGGGCCGCGGCCGGCTGTGACCCGGCCGTCATGGGCATCGGTCCGGTCCCGGCCGTGGCCAAGCTCCTCGCTCGTACCGGCAAGACCTTCGACGACCTCGACCTCGTCGAGATCAACGAGGCGTTCGCCGTCCAGGTCCTCGCGGTCCTCGCCGAGTGGGGCTGGCACGACACCGACCGCCTCAACGTCAACGGTTCGGGCATCTCCCTCGGCCACCCCATCGGCGCGACCGGCGTGCGGATCATGACCACCATGCTCCACGAACTGCGTCGCCGGGACGGCCGTTACGCCCTGGAGACCATGTGCATCGGCGGCGGCCAGGGCATGGCGGCCCTCTTCTCCGCCGCGTGACCGCGGCCCGGCCCGATCGACACGACACCCGAGTTCCGACAGGACACCCGATGACCAAGGTCTTCCCTTCCCCCGACGCGCTCGCCGAGGCCGTCGGCACGCACATCGGCACCGGCGACTGGACCACCGTCGACCAGCAACGGATCGACCTCTTCGCCGAGGCCACCGGCGATCACCAGTGGATCCACGTCGACCCCGAGCGCGCCGCCACCGGGCCCTTCGGCACCACGATCGCCCACGGCTTCCTGACGCTGTCCCTCCTCCCCGTCCTGGTCAAGCAGGTCTACCGGACCGAGGGGGTCGGCATGGCCGTCAACTACGGCCTCAACAAGGTCCGTTTCATGCACCCGGTACGGGTCGGCTCCAAGGTCCGGGCCTCGGTGGACCTCGTCTCCGTCGAGGAGGTGCCCGCCGGCCGTCAGGTCGTCTCGCGGGTGACCGTCGAGATCGACGGTGTCGACAAGCCGGCCTGCGTCGCTGAGACGGTCACCCGCCTCTACGGGTGAGACCGCCACCACCGTTCCACCTCTTCCGCCATCACCGCCCAAGGAGTACGACCGTGTCCGCAACACCCCAGACTGAGCAGCGCGTCGCCATCGTCACCGGCGCGGCCCGCGGCATCGGCGCCGCCACCGCCCTGCGCCTGGCCCGCGACGGCTTCGCCGTCGCCGTGCTCGACCTCGACGAGGCGGCCTGCGCCGACACCATCGCCGCCGTGGAGAAGGAGGGAGGGCGCGCCCTGGCCGTCGGCGTGGACGTCGCCGACGCCGCACGCGTCGAGTCCGCGGTGGCGCGCGTGGCCGCCGAACTGGGCCCGCCCGCCGTCCTGGTGAACAACGCCGGAGTGACCCGCGACAACCTTCTGTTCAAGATGGACGAGACCGAATGGGACGCCGTCATCGGCGTCCACCTGCGCGGCGCGTTCCTGATGACCCGCGCCGCCCAGGCCCACATGACCAAGGCCGGCTGGGGGCGCGTCGTCAATCTGTCGTCCGTCTCCGCGCTCGGCAACCGCGGCCAGGTGAACTACTCCGCCGCCAAGGCCGGTCTGCAGGGCTTCACCAAGACCCTCGCCATCGAGCTGGGCAAGTTCGGCATCACCGCCAATGCCGTCGCCCCGGGCTTCATCGTCACCGAGATGACCGCGGCCACCGCCGAGCGGCTCGGCGTGCCCTTCGAGGAGTTCAAGGCCCAGCGCGCCGCCGTCACCCCCGTACCGCGTGTCGGCGAGCCCGACGACATCGCCCACGCCGTCTCCTTCTTCGCGAGCGAGGGCGCGGGCTTCGTGACAGGACAGGTCCTGTACGTCGCCGGCGGTCCGCGCGGCTGAGCGACCCGGCTCCGGCGACACGCACCACCAGCAAAGGAAAGACATGACAGCACGGTTCGACCAGGGCGCCTGGGCGGAATCCGGTGTGCAGACGGTTCAGCCTGGAGTGCACCGAGTGCCTCTGCCGCTGCCCAACGACGGTCTGCACGCCGTGAACGTCTACCTCCTCGAAGGGCTGGCCGAGGACGGTCGGCTCGTCATGATCGACGGCGGGTGGGCCATCCCGGAGGCGCGCAAGAAGCTGGAAGAAGCCCTGGCCGTCATCGGGCGGGACCTCTTCGACATCGGCCACATCCTGGTGACCCACGTCCACCGCGACCACTACACGCAGGCGGTGGAACTGCGCCGGCTGCTGGGCGCGCGCGTCTGCCTCGGAGCGGGGGAACGTCGGGGCCTGGAGCTGCTCAACGAGATGCGGGGCGGACTCGGGTCGGCCCTGAGGACCCTGCGGCGGGCGGGGGCCGAGGAGCTGGCCGAACTCGTACAAGTCACCTACCCCGACCTGTACGAGCCCGGCCACTGGGAGGCACCGGACCGGTGGCTGGGGGCGGAGACGCTGCGCTTCGGCCCGCACGCGCTCCGGGTCATCCCGACCCCCGGCCACACCCGGGGCCACGTCGTCTTCCTGGACGAGCGGCGCCGGCTGATGTTCTCCGGCGACCACGTGCTGCCGCGGATCACGCCGTCCATCGGCTTCGAGGCCTCCGATCCCGGGGGCAGACCGCTGGCCTCGTACCTGGAGTCCCTGCGGCTGATGACCGACTACGCGGACACTCGGCTGCTGCCGGCGCACGGGCCCGTCGGCGAGAGTACGCACACCCGGGTCGCCGAGCTGGTCGCGCACCACGACGACCGGCTGGCCAGGACGCTGGCCGTCGTCGGGGACGACACGCGTGACGCCTTCTCGGTGGCCCGCGGCCTCGTGTGGACCCGCCGGGAACTCGCGTTCGGCGCGCTCAGCCCGCTCAACCAGATGCTCGCGGTGAACGAGACGGTCGCCCACCTGGACGTCCTGGCCCTCCGGGGCCGGGTCGCGGTGTCCTCGGTCGGGGGAGTGAACCGGTACACGCGCATGCGGTGACGGCGCGCCGTCGTCCGCGTCGACGAGCGAGCCGCGGAACGGAAGGAAGTCCCGGACCGCCGGTCATCGTGCCGGGCGGTCCGGGACTTCCGCGCGTCGCGGGAGGTGTCAGACGGCTATGTTCATTTCGGGACCGATGTACTCCTCGGCCGAAACGACCTGGCCGCCCTCCACGGTGGCCACCTGGATGATGTGCACGTTCGTGCCGTCGAGGGTGGTCGACGTCTGCACGATGAAGCCCTTGTCCGTCAGCGTGTACCGCGAGTTCCGGAACGGCGGGAGGCCGCCCCGGCTGTGCACCGCGTCGATGGCTCCCTTCAGGCTCATCCACTTGTCGTCGGAGCTGTGCCACACCCTGCAGTCGGGCGCACAGAACTCGTAGAAGAGATCGACGTCGGACAGGGCGCGGAGCCAGCTCTCGGCCAGCTCCTTCGGGGTCTTCTCGGGCATGCTCGGGCCTTCCTGCTCAGAACGCAACGAGGTGGTGTGATCTGCACCGAGATCGATAATCATGCATCATATAAAAAATGACAAGAGCTTTCGCTGTGCTCGGCGAGTGTTCGGCGACGCGCGGGGCGCACCTCCCGAAAGCGCGCGGACCGGCTCGGCGGACGTACCGTGAGGACAGGCAGGGCCGTCGAGCCTGAGGAGCGAAATGGTCGGGTGCACCGCCGCCGACGCGGCAGCGACGTCTCCCTTCGCGGCCGCTGTCCTCGACGACCGCGGCATCGTCCTGCGCTGGTCCAAGGCCGCCGCCGATCTGCTGGACCGGGCCGCCGAGGAGGTCTGCGGCCGCTCCTTCGCCGCCCTCCTCGCCGACGACGGGGCCCGGGAGCGCTTCGCCGGCTTCCTCGCGGAGGGCCGGCAGAGACTGCTGCACCGCACCGGGCCACCGGTCGAGGTGAACCTCCGTGCGCTACGGCTGGAACCGTCCGGCGAAGTTCTCCTGCTCCTCGTACCCACGCACGCCGACGACGAGGACCGCGTGGAGGAGGAGCGCCGGCTCCGGGCCCACCGGGACCGGGATCTGCTGCACGAGGCCGCCGTGCGCATCGGCGGCTCCCTCGACGCGGCGCGCACCGCCCAGGACCTGGCCGACGTCCTCGTCCCCGCTCTGGGGGACCTGGCGAGCGTCGAACTCGCCGACGGCGTGCTCGACGGGGACGAGCCGCCGGAGACCCACGGCGGAGGGGACCTGCGTCTGCGCCGTACGGCCGTGGCCTCGGCCACCGGCACCTGGCCGACCCATCTCGTACAGCCCGGCCAGCGTATTCCTCCCATGGTCTCCACGGGCGAGCTGCGGGACGTGCAGCACGGGCGGGCCGCCGTCTTCGACCCGGCGAAGGTGAGGGCCCTCTTCGAGGACCCGTCACAGCACCTTCCCGAGCACATGCACACGGCCATGTGGGCGCCGCTCTTCGCCCGCGGGCTGGTGCTCGGCACCGTGGCCGTCTGGCGCACGGAACAGCGGGAACCGTACGACGAGGAGGACGCGGACCTGCTCACCGAGATCGTGTCCCGGGCCGCCCTGGGCGTGGACAACGCCCGCCGCTACACCAGGGAGCGCCGGTCGGTCCTCGCGCTCCAGCAGCGCCTGCTACCGGAGCCCACGACCGACGCGCCCGCCGCCGAGACCGCGGGACTTTACCTGCCCACCGGCAGCGGAGCCGGCATCGGCGCCGACTGGTACGACGTCATCCCCCTGCCCTCCTTCCGGGTCGCCCTCGTCGTCGGTGACGTGGCCGGACACGGCCTGTACGCCACCGCCACCATGGGCCGGCTGCGCACGGCCGTCCGCACGCTCGCCGACCTGGAACTCGACCCGACCGAACTCCTCACCCACCTGGACGACCTGGTCCAGCAGTTCAGCAGCCGTGCCGACCCGGTGGGCCCGTTCGTAGCCACCTGTCTGTACGCCGTGTACAACCCCGTGGCCCGGCGCTGCGCCCTGGCCAGTGCCGGCCATCCGCCGCCCTTCCTCATCACTCCCGGTGGCGTCGCCGAGGCGGTCGACATCAGCCCCGGGCCGCCCCTCGGCGTCGGCGGACTGCCGTTCGAGACGGTCGTCGTCGACGTGGAGCCGGGCAGCGTCCTGGCCCTGTACACCGACGGCCTGGTCGAGCACCGGGCCGGTGACGCCGACGGCGGGACGCACTGGCTGAAGGAGAGACTGTCGTCCTCGTACGCCCCCGGCCGCCCCTTGGAGGAGACCGGACGCGCGGTCCTCGGCGGCCTCGGCGACGAGCCTCCACGCGACGACGTCGCCCTGCTCCTGGCCCGCGCCCGTGCCGTTCCCGAGGACCACACGGCGAGCTGGGACTTCCCGGCCGACCCGACCATCGTGTCCACCGCCCGACGGGTCGTCGCCGAACAACTGGTGGCATGGGGGCTGGAGGACCTGGTCTTCAACACGGAACTGATCGTCAGCGAACTCGTCACCAACGCCGTGCGGTACGCGGGCGGCCCCGTCGGGCTGCGGCTCATCCGGGAGACCTCGCTCGTCTGCGAGGTCACCGACCCCAGCAACACCCAGCCGCGCCTGCGCCGGGCCCGCTGGAGCGACGAGGGCGGGCGCGGCCTGTTCCTGGTGGCCCAGCTCACCAGCCGGTGGGGGAGCCGTCACGGCCGACACGGCAAGACCATCTGGGCCGAGCAGTCCCTCGTGCCCGAGGAGCTCGGCCTCGTGGAGTTCGACCTTGCGGACCTCCTGTGAACGCCGGGCCGTCGTGGGGGCGGCGGTGCCACTGCCGAGACCGATCGAAGGCCTCGGTGGATCAGCTCGCGGTCTCGGCCCCTGCCGTCGTGTCCGCTTCGGCGGCCCAGGAGGCGAGGAAGCGCAGACCGTCGTGGGAAGGGCTGCCCGGTTCCGCCGTCCAGGTGACGAGGGACTGGTCCGGGTCGGTGGCGCAGGTCAGCGTGTCCCAGTCGAGGGTGAGATCGCCGGCCACGGGGTGGCGGAACACCTTGGTGCCCATGCCGCGCACGGCGACGTGGTGGGCGCCCCACCACTGACGGAAGTGCTCGTCGCGCACGGACAGCTCGCCCACGAGGGCGGCGAGCCGCTGGTCCTGCGGGTCGCGTGCCGCCTCCATGCGGAGCTGGGACACGCCGGTGTGGGCGACGTTCTCCCAGTCCGGGTACAGCGCCCGTACGGCGGGGTCCGTGAATACCAGACGCACGTAATTGCGCTGCTTCTCCGGAATCTTCGAGAAATCCGTGACCAGGGCGGCGGCCAGGGAGTTCCACGCCAGAATGTCCATACGGCGGCCCAGGACGACGGCGGGCACGGTCACCAGGTCGTCGAGCAGTCGCCGCAGTTGGGGGTGGACCTTCTGCACGGCCTGCCGCCGAGGCCGGGCGGCGTCCTTGCCCGCCAGTTCGAGCATGTACTCGCGCTGGTCCCGGTCGAGCCGGAGGACCCGGGCGATGCTGTCCAGGACCTGCGGCGACGCCGTCCGGCGTCCCTGCTCGAGCCGGGTGTAGTAGTCGGTGCTGATGGAGGCCAGCAGCGCCACTTCCTCCCGGCGCAGACCCTTCACCCGGCGTCGGCCCCCCATGTCCGGCAGCCCGACCTCCGACGGGCCGAGCTCCATGCGGCGGGCTTTGAGGAAAGCGCCTAGTTCACTGCTGTGCGCATTTCGTTCCATACCTGTCAGTCTTGCAGGCCAGGAGTAATTTGTGAGGGGGCCGGTGGTGTCCTAGGACAGTGTTGTCCGGGGCTGTTTTCCGCCCCTTTTCAGTTTCCTGGTGATGTGTGAGCGTCGTGAGCGCGGGCCCCCTGGTCCCCTGCCCGGAGCCCTGAGCGCGCTGAGCAGAGGTCTGGTCAAAGCTCACAGTATAAAATATATTAAGCATCCTTCTTGAGGATACTTTCGCCGGAAGCGAGGCGCACGACGTGCAGACCACCCTCCCAGTCGAAGCAGCTGCCGCCCGGTTGGTGGCGGAGCTGGACCACGACTCACTCCCGCCCGAGGTGGTACGGGGCGCGCGGCGGCTGTTGCAGGACCAGTTGGCGGTGCAGATCGGCTGTGCGGACCTGCCTTGGAGTCGTGCCGTACTCGATCTGACGCGGAGCCGTCACGTACCGGGGGGATCACGTGTGGTCCTCACCGGCGACATGATGAGCGCGGCGGACGCGGCCTTCGTCAACGCCACCTTCGGCCACGGGTTCGAGTACGACGACGCCCACCGTGCCAGTTCCAGCCATCCGGGCAGTTGCGTGGTCTCGACCGCCCTCGCAGTCGGCGAGGAACTCGGCGCCACGATGCGGGACGTGCTGCTCGGAATCGTCGCGGGATACGAGATCTACACCCGGATCGGCGTCCTGGCCGCGCCGGAGCTCCTGGAGCGGGGCTTCCACCCGCACGCGGTCCTGTCGAACCTCGGTGCCGCCGCGGTGGTCGCGAAGATGCGCGGCTTCGACCTGGAGCGCACCATCCACGCCCTCGCCATCGCGACGAGCCACTGCTCGGGCACCACCGAGTACACCTCCTCGGGCGGTTCCGTGAAGCGCGTGCACGCGGGAATCGGCACCCGGAACGGGATCCGCGCGGCCGAGATGGCCGAGGCCGGCATCACCGGCCCGCTCGCCTTCCTCACCGGCTCCAAGGGGTTCTACCGGACCTTCGTCGGGCGCGAGGTCGCCGCGGACGCCGCGGACGCCTTCTCCCCGGACGCCCCGTTCGAGATCGAGCGCGTCTGGATCAAGCCCTACTGCTGCTGCGGGATCAACCACGCGTACATCGACGGCGCACGGCGGTTCTCGGACCGCGTCGAGCTCATCGAGAGTGTCGAACTGGACATCCAGACCGGCGGCAACGTCATCGTCGGGACCCGCAACGTCAACGCCTACGCACCGCAGAGCATCGAGAACCTCCAGTACAGCCTGCCGTTCCAGTTCGCCCTGTCCCTCCTCGGCCGCGGCAACGGCTACCTCACCCACCGCGCCTACCTGGACGGCGAGCTCGACCTCTCCTCGGGTGGAGAGGTGGCGGAGCTGGCCCACCGGATCCACATCACGCCCAAGCCCGAGCTCGACGCGAGGTACGCAGGGAAGTGGGTCGGGAACATCACCGTCACCTACCGCGACGGTTCCACGGAGAGCCTCTTCGTCGAGAGTCCGCTCGGCACTGCCGAGAACCCGATGCCGCAGGCCGACCTCGACGCCAAGTTCCGCGACCTGACGGTGACGGTCATGGGCGCCGAGCAGAGCGAGGAACTGCTGCGGACGATCACCGAGGGCGACAACGACGTGCCCGCCGCCACCCTGACCAAGCTCCTGGTCGTCTGACGGCCATCCGTTTCCCCGCTTTCTCCCCGTAGAGCCGCTTCTGCTCATGGACGAAACAGAGAAGAGAACGCGCATGACCACCTCGTCAGCTGCTACGCAGGCGATCCCGGAGTTCGTCACGGGCCACAAGAAGCTCCTGATCGGCGGTGAATGGGTCGACGCCGCCTCCGGCAGGCGGATCGACGTCGTCAACCCGGCCACGGGCAAGACGCTCGGCACCATCGCCCAGGGCGACGCCACCGACATCGACCGGGCCGTCAAGGCCGCCCGGCGCGCCTTCGAGGGGGAGTGGAGCCGCTGGACGCCGCACCAGCGCCGCAAACTCCTGCTGAAGGTCCACGACGTCGTCCTCGACCACTTCGACGAACTCGCCCTGATCGAGACGCTCGACATGGGAGCGCCCCTGGCCAGGACGAGGAACCTCGCCGAATGGACCTCCCAGGTCCTGCAGTTCTTCGCGTCGCAGTGCGATTCCGCGGGCGTCGCCACACCGCAGAACTCGCTCCCCGGCAACTTCCTGACGCTGAAGCACCAGGCCCCCGTGGGTGTCGTCGGTGGCATCATTCCCTGGAACGGCCCGCTGATCGGCCTCTGGTGGATCTTCGGCCCGGCCCTGGCCACCGGCTGCACGGCCGTCCTCAAGCCCGCCGAGGACGCCTCCCTCTCCGTCCTTCGCGTCTCAGAACTGCTGACCGAGGCCGGTGTGCCCGACGGCGTCGTCAACGTCGTGACCGGGTACGGTGCCGAGGCGGGCCAGGCCCTGGCGGAGCACGAGGACGTCGACCGCGTCGCGTTCACCGGCTCCGTCGGCACCGCGCGGGCGATCGTCAAGGCCTCGGCCGGCAACCTCAAGCGGCTGCAGCTGGAGCTCGGCGGCAAGTCGCCCGACATCGTCTTCGCCGACGCCGACCTCGACAAGGCCGTACCCGGTGCCGCGATGGGCGTCTACACCAACAGCGGCCAGGTCTGCGTCGCCGGCACCCGGATCCTCGTCCAGCGCTCGGTCCACGACGAGTTCGTCGAGCGCATGCGGGAGTTCACGAAGACGATCCGGGTGGGGGACGGGCTCGACCCGGACACCCAGCTCGGCCCCCTCGTCTCGGAGCGCCAGCTCGAACGCGTCATGCACTACATCGGTGTGGGTGGCGACGAGGCCCGGCTGGCCGGCGGCGGCAGCCGTCTCGGCGGCGACCTCGCGGGCGGTTACTTCGTCGAACCGACGATCTTCGCCGGAGCCACGAACGACATGACCATCGCGCAGGAGGAGATCTTCGGCCCGGTGGCCTCCGTGATCCCCTTCGACGACATGGACGACGCCCTGCGCATCGCCAACGACACGCCGTACGGACTCGCGGGCGGCGTGTGGACGCGGGACCTGTCGACCGCGCACAAGGTCTCGCGCGGGATCACGGCCGGCACGATCTGGGTCAACTGCTACGGAGTCCTCGACCCGGCCGTCGGGTTCGGCGGCACCAAGATGAGCGGCTACGGCTGGAAGGGCGCCAAGGAGCACGTGGACAGCTTCCTGTATCCGAAGGCCGTGTACGTCAACCTCGACTAGGCAGTGTCCCGTGGATCAGATGATCGTTTGATCCGATGTGGAGTCCAGGGGTGGGTTGAGCGATGAGGGCTGGGAGCGGATTCGGCGACTGCTGCCGCCGGATCCGCCGTGCGGTGGTCGATGGCGGGACCATCGGGTGATCATCGACGCGGTGGCTTGGAAGTACCGGGGCAACAACGCATGGCGGGACCTGCCTGAGCGGTTCGGTCCCTGGCAGACGGTTTTCAACCGCTTCCGGCGTTGGGCGAGGGACGGCACCTGGCAGCGGATCCTGACCGAACTCCAAGCCCAGGCCGACGCAGCCGGAGACATCGACTGGCTGGTCAGTGTGGACTCCACCACCGTGCGCGCTCATCAGCACGCTGCCGGCGCCCGTAAAAGGGGGCTCCATCAGGAGAACCGGATGATCACGCTCTCGGGCGATCCCGCGGCGGGCTGACCACCAAAGTCCACCTGGCAGCCGACGGCCGGTGCCGTCCGTTGTCACTGCTGGTCGCGGCTGGGCACCGCCACGACTCTCTCTACTTCGAGGCCGTCATGGCCGGCATCCGCGTGCCCAGGATCGGGAACGGCAGACCCAGGACGAGACCGGCCAGCGTGAGCGCGGATCGCGCGTACTCCTCCCGCGCGATCCGCTCCTATTTGCGCCGTCGCGGCATCACGACGGTGATCCCGGAACCTGCCGACCAGATCGCCAACCGCAAACGGCGCGGATCACGCGGCGGCCGCCCGCCCAGCTTCGACCGCCAGGCGTACAAGCACCGCAACACTGTCGAGCGATGCATCAACCGGCTCAAGCAGTGGCGCGGTATCGCCATGCGCACCGACAAGCTCGCCGTGCACTACCTCGCGGCACTTCAGGTCGCAGCAATCTTCCTCTGGGTCCGAACCTGACGCTGAGGCCGGTCATCTCTGCCAGGAGAGCGCCTCAACCGATGCGATGTCACCCGCCGCCAGCAGTCCGAAGAGCCGGAGAACCTCCTCGCGGGCGACATCGCGCATCTCCCCCGGAGCCATCGAGTCCTCGTCCGGGTTCTCCCAGACCAGCAGACCGTCACCGAAGGCGCTGAGGGACCACCCGCTTTCATGGGTGAGTGAGACATCGGGGTGCTCGTCATCGGCCTGTGCCAGACCGTCGAGCACTCGCTTCATCGTCTCCGAGTCAGGCTCGTCGACCGTCCCGCCCATGACGTCGTACATGAAGTAGCTCATTGATCAATTACCTCATGTGGTGATCCACGGGACACTGCCTAGTACGCGGAGACCCGGGTGCCGGCCTGTACGGGGCAGCACCGCCGACAGGGGGGGGCAAGCGGCGGATCGTCTCCCGGGTCGTGAAGCCGGCCATGGCCTCTGCCGGGGGCCGGTCGCGAACGCGTCACCACCCTTCGCCGACGACAGGAAGAACGTCGCGGCGAACGGTGTCGTGTGCCCGGACCGCCGTGGGGCCGCCCGTGTCCAGCCGTACCGGACGCGCCCCGTCCGTGCGGATTCAACAGATCACCCGGGCCCTCGGCCGGTGTGGCGGCCCCGCTCCCGAAGCCCCTCAGGAGGCGCCGTCATCGACCGACGGGTTCGGTCCGTCACCGGCGCCGTCGGCGGCCGGGCCGGTCGAGGCGTCCGTCCCCGGTACGTACGTGGCCACCGCGGGCCATGCCCGCGCGGCCGATTCGAGGACCGCGCCGACCACTTCCGGGTCCACCCGCGACAGGCCGTCGAAGAGGCCGCTCGTCCGCAGGGAGATCACACCCACCAGACAGGCGACCAGGACTTCGGCCCCGGCCACCGGGTCGTCCGCACCTCCGAGCGCCAGCCGGGCGGCGAGCGGCGACACCAGACGGTCGCGCATCTCCTCTGCAGCGGAGGCGCGCACCTCCGGAGCACTGCCCTGGGAGAGGAGTGCCTGGACGAGTGGTCCCGGAGTGCCCCGCAGGTCGGCTCGGCGCAGTGCTTCCGCCGTGTAGGCCCCCGGGGCCACGCCCTCGGGGGAGGCCGCCGACTCCCGGCCGTCCTCGGCGACCGCCGACCGGTACAGCGCGGCCTTGCCACCGAAGTACCGTGCGACGAGGGACCCGTCGGCCCCGGCGCGCTCGCCGATGTCCCGCAGCGTCACCGCCGCGTATCCGTGGCGGCCGAAGAGCTCCCGGGCGGCGTCGAGCAGCGCGGCCCGCGTGGCGTCCGCGTCGCGCTTCCTGCCGCGAGGCTGTTCCTTGGACGATCCCATGACTGACTCCTCGGGGTTCGGTCTGCGCTCAGCGTCCGGAGTTGCGGCGGTCGGTTCCCGAAGCGGCGGGGCCGGTGATCCGTCCGCCCCGGGCGGTGCCCCGGGTCACGACGGCGGACCCGGTCACCGGGGCGGTGGACCGGCGCGGTGGCAGGGCGACGGCGGCGACGACGCCGAGGAAGGTCGCCGCCGCCGTGGCCAGGAGGGCCGTGGTGTAGGCGGCGTCGTCGGGAAGGAGGCTGCCGGCGGGGGTGAAGGCGAGCATGATCGCCGAGATGGCGGCGCTGCCGACGGAACCCCCGACCGTACGCAGCACCTGGTTGAAACTGGTGGCGCTGCCGGTCTCGGACGCCGGAACGTGGCGGACGATGAGCAGCGGCATGACCGCGTAGGCCGCGCCCACACCGGCTCCGAGCAGGAAGGTGCCGAGGACGAGGACCGCCATGTGGTCCCGCCACAGGGCGAGCGCGACCAGGTCGAGGGTGACGACGAGCGACCCCAGCGGGAGGACGCGGAACGGCCCGAACCGGGAGACGAGGGCGGAGGCGAGCCGGTTCGCCGCCACGCTGCCCACGGACATCGGCAGCAGAACGAGTCCCGTGGCGGTGAGGGAGAGGTGGAAACCGTACCCGGCCTCGGCGGGGACCTGCGTGTAGAGGTTCACCAGGGACAGCACGCCGAACATGCCGACGCCGGTGAGCAGCGCGGTCGTGTTGGCCGCCAGGACGGCCCGGTTGCGCATCAGCCGTACGTCGACCAGGGGATGGGGGGTACGGCGGGCCTGGAACACCCACAGGGCCAGCAGAACCGCTCCGCCGCCCAGGCATCCGAGCGTGGCGCCCGACACCGGCCCCCAGGCAACCCCCTGGCTCACGGCCAGGAGGACGAGGGCGAGACCGGAGCAGAGCAGCGCGGCCCCGGCCAGGTCGAGCGGACGCGACGGGGTGGAGGAACCCTCGGGCACGACCCACCTCACCACCACGAGGGCGGCGGCGCTCAGCAGCGCCGCGAACCAGAAGCCGGCGCGATGGTCGAGGTGCTGGGCGATGACGCCCGTCAGGGGGTAGCCGATGCCCGCGCCCACGGACGTGGTGATGGAGAGCGACGCGATGCCCGAGCGCATGCGCTTCGGGGGCAGGTGGTCGCGGGCGACGGCGATGGTCAGAGGCAGCAGGCCCATGCCCATGCCCTGCAGGGCCCGTCCCGCGAGCAGGAGCGGGAGTCCGGGCGCGGTCGCCGCCAGGACGCTTCCGACGAGCACGCCGACCAGGGACGCCTGGATGGCCGCACGGCGGCGCGGTCCGTCACCGAGCCGGCCGAGGACCGGGCCCGCGACGGCTCCGGCGAGCAGGGTCGCGGTCAGCACCCACTGAGCGGCGCTGAGCGACACGTGCTGCTCGCGGGCGATGGTGGGGACCATGGGGGCCCCGAGCGTGCTGATGACAGAGACGGTCAGGGAGGTGAACATGAGGGAGGGCAGCAGGGCCCGTGGTCGCACGGCGCCGTTTCCGCGTCCGTCGTCCTGCGGGGTGCCCGAGGAGGGCTCGACCATGCTGCGGCTTCCTTTCGGGCGGACCGTTGTCAACGGTCGATGTCATTACCCAGTGACATACAATATGGAAAATAAAATCCGTTTCGTCAAATCGGCGAGCGACTCCCGCCCATCGGGACCCGCCCTGCCGGTTTCCGTGTACGCGAAGGAGTACGCATGCCCTCGACCATGACCGCGCTGTACGGCGGCACCGGACCCGCGTGGGCGTCCCGCGAGGTTCCCGTCCCCGCCCCCGGCCCCGGCCAGGTGCTGGTCCGTGCCCGGGTCGCCGCCCTGAACCACGCGGACGCCTCGGTCCTGGCCGCCGCCGATCCGACGGCCGGCGGCACGGGCGTGCCGTACCTCGCCGGGTACGAGTTCGCCGGCGAGGTCGCGGCCCTGGGGGAGGGGGTGGCCGGCCCCGGGATCGGCGCGCGGGTGATGGGTACGACGCCGGGCAGCTTCGCCCAGTACGTCCTGGCCGACCATCGCCATGCCGTCCCGATTCCGGACGGTCTCGGGTACGAGGAGGCCGCCGCGCTGCCCACGGGGTTGCTCACCGAGCACGGGGCCCTGACGAGCGGTGGCTTCGAGGCCGGTCGGTCGGTCCTGATCACGGGCGCCACGTCCAGCGTCGGTCTGGTCGGCGTCCAGATCGCCAAGGCCCTCGGTGCTTCGACGGTCGTCGCCACGACCCGTACCGCCGCCAGAGGGGCCCTGCTGCGAGAGATCGGGGCCGACGAGGTCGTGGCCACGGAGGAGCGGGACCTCGCGGAGGCCGTCCTGGAGCTCACCGGCGGCGAGGGTGTCGACCTCGTCCTGGATCATGTGGGAGGTCGAACCTTCGCCGCGTGCCTGCCGGCCACCCGGGTCGACGGCAGTGTGGTCAACATCGGTCGTCTCGACCGGGCCGAGTCCACCATCGACCTGGACGCCCTGTCCTACCGGCACCTGCGGGTCCGAGGGGTGTCCTTCGGCTTCTCCCGGCCCGCGAAGCTCGGCGCCGTCCTCTCCGGCGCGGTGGACGCGCTCGCGCCCGCCCTCCTCGACGGCCGGGTGCGGCCGCTGATCGACAGTACGTACGACTTCGACACCGCATCCGAGGCGGTGCGGAGGCTCGGCTCGCACCAGGCGCTCGGGAAGATCGTTCTCGCCGTGCCCTGACGGGCGCCGAGCTGATCGCACCCACGGAACGGAACCCTTCCCTCCGTCGCATGAATATAATATTTTCTCCTTGGTGTTCGATCTGCGGTCCGCATCCGGCGGGTCCGCAGGACATTCCTAGGAGCTATCTCGTGGCAGTCGCGTTCGACTATTCCGGCAGGGCCGCGTTCGTGACCGGCGCGGGATCGGGGATCGGGCGCGCCACTGCGCTCGCCTTCGCCCGGGCCGGTGCCGCCGTCGCGATCGCCGACATCAGCGCGGAGGGACTCGAAGGGACCGCGTCGCTGATCGCGGAAACGGGAGCCGAGGTGCGGGCCTTCACGACCGACGTCGCCGACCCCGCCCAGGTGGAAGCGGCCGTGGCGGGGACGGTGACGGCGTTCGGACGCCTGGATGTCGCCTTCAACAACGCGGCGACCTTCGATCCGTACGGCCCGGTCGACACCACCGACGTCACGACGTGGAACCGCGTCATCGCGGTCAACGTGTCGGGCGTCTTCCACTGCCTCAAATACCAGGCGCCCGTCATGCTGGCCCAGGGCGGCGGCGCGATCGTCAACGCGGGCTCCGTCGCGAGCGAGGTCGCGTCCCTGGGGCTGACGGCCTACACGGCGTCCAAACACGCCGTCGTCGGACTGACCAAGAAGGCGGCCCTCGACTACGCCACCCGGGGCATCCGGGTCAACGCCGTCCTTCCCGGCGCCGTCGACACCCCGATGGCCGCGGATTTCAGCGGAGGCACCGAAGAGGGACGTGCGGCCATGGTGGCACTGGAGCCGATGGCGCGGCTCGGCGACCCCAGGGAGGTCGCCGATGCCGTGCTCTGGCTCGGGTCGGACGCCGCCTCGTTCGTGACCGGCCACTGCCTCGCAGTCGACGGCGGCTGGCTCGCGCGATGAGCACCGGCGTCCGGCCGGCACGGTGTTACAGGTTGTCCTTGAAGAACGGCGTGATCTTCTCGAAGGCCTGATCGACCGCGAACGGCTGGTCGTACAGGTCGTAGTGGCTGGCACCCTCGACGACCAGGATGTCCTTCTTCTCGGACCGGGCCCGGTCGAAGAGCTCGAATCCGTCCCGGTACGAGCCGAAGCTGCCCGGCACGCTGCCCACGATGACCTGGAGGGGCTGCGTCAGCAGCACCTCGGCCAGGTGGAAGGCGTCCCATCCGACGGCCGCGGAGAGTCCGGAGAAGCGCAGTTTGTTCGGCGAGTTGGGATTCTCCCCCCGGGGCGTCTTGTAGTAGTCGATCGCCTGGACGATGTCGATGTCGGTGACACCGGCGGCCTCCCGCTCCTCCTGGGAGTTGGGGATGTAGGTCGTGATGGCGGCTTCTCCGCCACGCGCTTCGACGGTGCGCTGCTTGCCGATCGCCTCCAGCGTCGCGACGGCGGCGCCGGCCGACAGGTCGCCCTCCCGCATCAGCCGGCCGTAGTTGGCTCCGACGACCGTGACCAGTGCCTTGATGCGGTGCTCGGTCATGGTGGCGTTGGCCGCGTAGCCGCCCCCGCCGCAGACGCCGAGGCAACCGATGCGGTCCTCGTCGACGTAGTCGAGCGTCACCAGGTAGTCCACCGCGCAGCGGAAGTCCTCGACGCGCGTGGCCGGGTCCTCCAGGTAGCGCGGTTCGCCGCCGCTCTCGCCCTGATGGGAGGCGTCGAAGGCGAGGGTGACGTACCCCTGCTCGGTCAGCCGTTCGGCGTAGATGCTGCCCGAGGTCTGTTCCTTGCAGCTGCTGATCGGGTGTGCGCAGATGATCGCGGGGTACTTCTTCGAGGCGTCGAAGTCCTTGGGGAGCCGCAGGTCCGCTGCGACGTCCCAGCTCCGGTTCTTGAACCGTACGTGCTCCATGTGCTGCTCCTTGTCATGCGTAGCGCAGGGAAGGGCGGCCGGCGTGACCGATCCGGCCTGTCGTGAGCCCCGGAAGGCCTCTCGGAACTCTTCTCAGGCTTCACCTGTACGACAATTCCACGCAAAGAGCAGGTCAACCAGGTACAGAACCGTCCCCCCATCGGCCACCACCGTCCGTACATGCTTCGTGAGCCAGGGGGTACACAGACCTCTTGTCGGCTGCGCCGGGCTGCGTTCGGCGCCCCGGAGGAATGCCGACGCGGCTCTACGGCGCGACGCGTTCGATCAGTGAGACCTTGACGTGGTCCGGTCGCTTCAGGGTTCCGTCCGGGACGAGTTCGACGACCGTCTTCACGTTGAGGGCGGAACGGACCCGCTGCTCGATCGTGGCGCGCAGATCGCTCTGTGCCTCGGGCCCCATGCCCGCGGCGTGTTCCACGACCAGGGGCAGCGGTCGCTGGGTCGAGTGGCCCTCGAAGTCGACGCGGATGCGCATTTCCCCGGTCGTCGCCGGCGCCAGCTCGGCGACGAGCTGCTTGACCGCCGAGGGGAAGAGGTTGATCCCGCGCACGATCAGCATGTCGTCCGTGCGTCCTATGCACCGAACCTTGAAGCCGGTCCGCCCGCACGGGCAGTCCGTCCCGGTGACGACGACGTGGTCCCGGGTGCGGAAGCGCAGCAGGGCGGAGGCCCGGCGGCGCAGCGCGGTATAGACGAGCTCGCCCTGGGCACCTTCGACCGGCTCGACCCGGGCACCGCTCTCCGGATCGATCAACTCGGCGATCATGAGGTCGGGCGACAAGAAGTGCATGCCGTCGGCCGCTTCGCACTCGCCCCAGTAGGTGCAGGCGATGTCGGTCCCGCCCAGCATCTCCCGCGAGGTCGCGCCCCACAATGACTCCAGCTTCTCCCGCACGGCCGGGAGACCGCCGCCTGGCTCGCCGCCGACGCTGATGGCGCGGACGCCCAGCTCACGGGCGGGGCGGCCGACGATCTTCGGGGCCTGCTCGGCGAGGTGGGCGAGGAAGTGCGGTGTGCCGATCAGGGCGTTCGGGCGCTGGTCGGCCTGGACGCGCAGCAGCCGCTCCGCCCCGGCCTCCGCGCCGATCGGGATGTCGACGATGCCCATGTACTGCAGGATCTGCACGATGGGCAGCCCGCCGACGAAGCCCTTGCTCATGCCGAAGGCGTGCAGCAGCCGGTCGCCGGGCCGGAACCCGTTCGCGTAGAGGGCCCTGGCCCCGAGCTCGCACCAGGTGACGATGTCGGAAGCGGTCAGGCCCACGTACGAGGGGCTGCCGGTGGTGCCCGAGGAAGCCTGGATCTGCACGATCTCGGCGCTGCCGACACCGACGTGGGAACCCAGAGGCGGCGCTGCGGCCAGACTGTCGCGGAGTTCCTGCTTCTCGGTGAAGGGAAGGCCGGCCAGGTCGTCGACCGACCTGACCCTCGCCGGGTCGACAGCGTTCCGGGCGAACTTCTCCCGGTAGAAGGCGCTGTTCGCGGCGAGGTGAGCCACTTGCTCTCTCAGGGCTTCGCCCTGGAGCACGCGCGCCTCTTCCGGCGAGAGGGTCTCCACCGGACTCCAGTACTTCTCTGAGAACGGGGCGACTGACATGGGGGCCTCCCTCTTGCCCGGCCTGCCGACGGCAAATGACCTGCCGGACTTGTCGCGAGTGCTGCCGGGCGTCTGGATGTCCGTCGCAGCACACGGGCGCGAAAGTGTGGAATGATCACGTGAATCGTATATATTATTTTCTATGTTGCCTAGGGGGCGGCACGGGAGGGCAGCAGGTGTGAAGGTGCCGACTGCTTCGATTCCCGTGTCCGAGGACGAGGCGGTTACGCACCGGCGAAGGACCGGCTGAACGACTGCCCTGCCGAAACGCGGTGGCGCATGTCTGCCAGGCGATGGAGCTCGTAGCGTTCCAGGGCCCGCTCGGGCGAATCCGTCCCGGCCAGGGCGTCCGCGATCACCCTGGCGTCCGTCACGGCTTCCTCGAAGCCCGCACCCGTCATCGGCGTCTGTGCGTGGGCCGCGTCCCCGAGGAGGGCCACGCGGCCGCTGACGACCCGGTCCGGCAGGTATTCGGCGATCGGCGTCGCGACGACCTCGCGCGCGTGAAAGGCCTCGGCGACAGCCGAGCGCCAGGGCTCGTCCCACTTGTGTCCGGCCGCGGTCGCCATCGTCCGGTAGAGCTCGTCCGGGATGTCGCCGGGTCGTGGGGTCCGCATCACTCGCTTCCCGGCGACGGCGCCGATGCGGCGGAAGTGGGCGTTGCGGTTCGGATCGAACCAGCCCCAGCCGAAGCGCGTCACCTGCCCGTCCCTCTCCGCGAGCGGATACACCGCGAGCATGTCGTCACCGCTGGGGAAGAAGTCCGGCCCGCCGGGCCGGTCCCGATGGGAGGGCGGCAGGGCGGACTGGCCCAGCCACACCACGTAACCGGCGTACGCCGCGTCCGGGTGCTCGGCGTCCACGTGACGGCGGACGACACTGCGATAGCCGTCCGCGCCGACAAGCACATCGGCCGTCCACGCCTCCCCGGTCTCGGTGCGGGCCCACACCGAAGCGGAGTCCTGACCGACTTTGACCACGTGCGCCTTTTCCACGACCGTGATCAGCGGATCGGCGTCGACGGCGCTCCGCAGTGCCGAGTAGACGTCCCACCAGGCGTGGGGGAGCGCCCCTTGGCTGGTCGAGGACGGGCCGAGCGCTTCGCCGACGACGTCCTGGGCCGCCGGCCCTATCGCCCGCTGCAGACGCGCGCCGGTCACGAGGATCGCGACACCCCGCTGCGTCCGTCCCCCGGTCCGCTCGAGCACAACGGAAGGCAGCCCCCGGGACGCCAGGGCGAGAGCGGTCGTCAGGCCGCCGAGGGAACCGCCGACGATGAGTACTCCGGCATGGTTCGATTCGGGATCGGATGCGTAGGAAGAGATGACAGCCTCCTGGGTGTGGACCGCGGAGCGAGTGTGCGGGGCCGCGAGATGTCGAGAAGCGGAGCGCGGTGAATTTCCGCGGATCCCACCCCCCCGTGGAGCCGTGGGCACCTCAAGGCAGTGAAGACCTGTGCGCGTCGGTGGTGGCCGTGATCTGTCTCGCGAAGAGCGGGTTCGTGGGCGAACCGCCTCGAACAGGCTGTCATCGTCCGTGGTCCCGCAGGAAGGGCCGCTCGTGTCCTGGGCCGGGACTGTCCCTCCCTCCGGAACCGCCGGGCACCCGTCTGCCGCCTCTTTCTCTGCCGGCTCGCGCAAGGCCTCGACCTGTGGAGCCCGGGGAGGCGTCCAAGCGGCCGACCGCCCCGGGGTCTCGTCCTCGTCGGGTGATCCGCCTACTTGCCCCAGAGCTTCTTGTACTGCGCCGGGTAGTCCTTCACGAGGTTCGGGAAGGTGTTCCCGATCGGAGCGGCCGGGACATTGTTCAGGTCACTGGACCAGATCACCGGGTGGGTGTACTTCACGTCATGCTCGAGCGCGCCCTCCGTCTGGCCGGTGAAGATGCGGGCCAGCGCGTCGACGGTGCGCCATCCCATCTCCCCCTGGTCCAGGGGAGCCGAGGCCGTCAGGCCGCCGCTGGCGAGAGCCGGGATGCTCGCCGGTGCGGTGCCCAGGGAGTACGTCCGGGGCAGCTTGGCGCCGGCGGCCTGCGCCGCACTGAACAGGTTGGTTCCCATCGCGTCGTAGCCCACGAACAGGGCCTTCATGTCGGGATTGGCACGCGTGAAGTTGGTCATGTCCGTACCGGCGGTCGTGCCGAGCGAGGCGACCGAGATCGTCGTCTCGACGATCTCACAGGACGGGCACTTGGTCTCGATCTCCTCCTTGTAGACCCCGATGTACTCCTGGACGATCCGGTATCCCGGCAGGCCGACGATGCCGATGGTGCCCGGCTCGCCCATGTCGGCGAGGGTCTTGTCCGCGATGGCGACGGCCAGTTCGCTCAGGGCGTCGAGGCCGGAGATCTGGATGGTGATCGGGCCGCCGGACGGGTCCGGGCCGTTGTTCGACACCACGGGGATGTTCTTCGCCTTGAGCTTCGCGAGCTGGTCGAGGATCGGGTCCTTGTTCGTCGCGCTGATGACGACGGCGTCGGGGTCCAGCCGGATCGCCTGTTCGAGGGCCTGCTGCAGCAGTTGGGGCGTGGGCTCCTTCGGCTGGATGAACTTCAGCTCCCACCCGAGTTCTTTGACGGCCTCGGCCATCGCGTCGTGCGCGATGATGGTGCCGATGCCACCGGGTCCGGCACCGATCATGACGATCTTCTTGTCCGAGGGGATCGGCTTGCCGACGGGCTGCGTGATGCCGATGGAGGTGGGCGCCTCGGCGTAGGACCGCACCTTGGCTTTCGCCGTCTTGATGCCTTCGATGTCGGCGGCGGTGGCGGGCTTGTCGTCACTGGTGCCGCCGTCGGCGCCGCAGGCCGCCAGGAGCAGGGACAGTACGGTGCCCGCTGTGGTCGCTGCGGCGCGTCGGGCAGTACGCCGGGTTCTGGTCGGCTTCATGAGGTGTTCGCTCCTTCGTGAGGGGGAAATCAAGGGGCCGCGGTGGCGAGGGGGCCGGACCCACCGGTCTGTGCGCCGCCCCGGGGACCGGATCGCTGCCGCGCCTTCGCGCGGATCCAGGAGCGGGCGCGGATCGCCTGTTCGAGGTTGGAGGCGCCGAGGGCGAGCAGCAGGACGACGCCGCTGAACATGCTCTGTGCCCACGGCTCACCGCCGACCAGGTAGATGCCGTTGGTGCCGGTCGCGATGAGCAGGACCGCGGCGACGGTGCCCCAGGCGTTGAACCGGCCGCCGAACTGCGTCGCTCCGAGGAATACGGCCGCGTACGCGTCGAGCAGGTACGGCGGGCCGATGTTGGGGCTGCCGGACTGCACGGACGAGGCGAGCAGGACGCCGGCGACACCGACGATGAGACCGGTCACGATCAGACCGGCGAACCTGAGCCGTCGTACGCGGATGCCCACGAGTTCGGAGGCGCGCTCACTGAATCCCAGCGCGTACACACGGCGGCCCGTGACTGTGTACGCCTGGAAGAACCAGGTGGCGAGTGCCACCACCAGCATCATGAAGAGCGGTACGTGGAGCCCGAAGAAACCGGTGGTCGCCAATTCGCCGAACGGGCCGACGAGTGGGCCGCCGGTGATCGTCTGCACCGAGAGCATCGAGCCGACCGTGGCGAAGAGCGCGCCCGTCGCGAGCGTTCCGATGAACGAGTCGATACGCGAACTCACCACCACGAGCCCGTTGAACACGCCCATTGCGAGACCGGCGAGCACGGTGACGGCGATCGCGGGCAGAACGTCCCACCCGCGGACGACCAACAGCCAGGCGACGAGCAGGTTCGCCAGCCCCATGGCGTTGCCGATCGACAGGTCGAAGGTGCGGGCGGAGAGCGGCACCACCAGAGCCAGTGCCATCAAGCCGGGAACGGCCATTCCGTTGAGCACGGAGCGGACCGTGGTCATGGACGGAAAAGTCTCGGGTGCCCATATCGAGAAGACGACCACCAGCGCGAGCCAGACGTAGATGACGCCGATGCGAGTGAAGCTCAGGTGGCGGATCCAGGGCGCACGGCGACGTCCCGAGCCTGTACGGACGGCCGTCGAATCGTCATTCCTGCTCATCGGATGCTCCTTCGATCGCGTAGACAATGGCCGGCTTGGTCATCCGGGAGCCTTCGAACTCCCCGACGACGCGACCGTCGCGCAGCGCGAGCACACGGTCGCAACAGGCGAGCAGGTCCTCGATGTCGGAAGAGGCCATGACGACGGACAGACCGTCATCGGCGCGGCGGCGGAGTTCGTCGTAGATCACCCTGCGGGCGCCGATGTCGATGCCCGCCGTCGGCTCGGACACCACCAGGATCTTCGGGCCCACCGACAGTGCCCTGGCCAGAACGGCCTTCTGCTGGTTCCCGCCGCTCAGCGTGGAGACGGGACGCGGCGCGTACGCCGTGTCCGCGTGCATCGCGGCGAGCCACTTCCGTGCGAACCGCCGCTCCCGGGAGGGCGTCACGGCGCCCCGGGAACGAAGCGCCGGGAGCGCACCGAGCGAGACGTTCTCCGTCGTCGTGAAACCGTCGACGACGCCCTCCGCGCCACGGTCGGCCGGCACGAAGACGATCCCGAGGTCCCGGGCTCGCGGGATCGTCATGCTTCCGGCGTCTCCACCGGCACCACCGCTGACGACGAACGAGCCGGTCACGCCACTTCCGCAGGCACCGGCGAGCACGTACGGGAGTTCTTCGCGACCCGAACCGAGCAGACCGGCCACCCCGACGATCTCTCCGGTGCCGACGCGCAGGTCGAGTCCGTCCAGATAACGGCCCCGGAGGTCCTTGACCTCCAGCGTGGGAATCTCGTTCCCACGTCGTGCGGGGGAGGCCGGGGTGGCGGTCTTCCGTGTTCCGGGCCCGGTCACCGTCCCTCGCGCGGCCGCCCCTTCGTCCGTACCGACGATGACATCGACCAGGCGTTCCATCGTGACGTCATCGAGGGAGCCGTCCCAGACCTTCCGCCCGTCACGCAGCACCGTCGCGTGATCGGCGACCGCCATGACCTCGTCGAGACGGTGCGAGACGAGCACGACGGCGGCGCCGGCGGAGCTGATCCCGCGGATCAGCTCGAACAACCGGTCCACTTCGTGGGCCGCGAGCGCGGCCGTGGGTTCGTCGAGGACCAGGACACCGCTCGTGTCCTCCCAGTCGGCGAGCGCGCGCACGATCGCCACCACGGCACGCTCCGGCGGCGAGGCCGCCGAGAGCGGCATCAGAGGATCGAGGCGGAAGCCGAACCGGGCGAGCAGATCACGCGAACGCCGGGACTGCCTCCGCCACGCGATGCGGCCGGACGGGCCGCGTTCGTAACCGGCCGCGAGCCCGATGTTGTCGACCGCTCCCAGTTCGGGAACTATCCCGAGGTCCTGATGGACGAAACGCAGTCTCCTACGCCGTGCGTCCGCCGAATCCCCGAGGGTGAGCGAGTCCCCGAAAACGGTGGCGGTCGCGCCGGGGTCGGGGGTGTACACGCCGGCGAGGCATTTGATCAATGTCGACTTGCCCGATCCGTTGTGACCGAGCAGGGCGTGGACCGAACCCGCGCGGACCTCGAAGTCGACGTCTGCGAGCGCCTGGACGCCGGGAAACGTCTTGGAGACGTTCGCCAAGGAGAGGGCGGTACCGGTGGCATGTGTGCTTCCGGGTCTTGGAGGGGAATCGAGCCCCGGTGTGGAACCGAGGTCTTTCGTGCGGGTTCTGCCCATGGGCTTCGCTCTCTTGAAGTGACCTGTGCCGACGGCGTCCAGGTCATCACGAATTCAAAGCACGATATAAAATATATCGATGTGGAGTAAAGGGGGTCCGCCCGACACGTCAAGGACGTGACCCAGGGGATTCGCCTCGGGCCGGGCAAGGCGAAAGAGTCCTCCTCCCTCCACAGACGCGCGGACGGAGAGGGGAGCGATGGGGCTGCGAGTGGCTACCGCCGCGAAGCGGTCCCAGACCCCGCGAATAACGACCTCGCCCCACACGAGCCACGGCTCATCACGTGCTCGGGCATCGCGTGCACCTCCCGTCGAAGTCGGCGAGTTCTGTGGGTGTCGGGCTCGGCCGTCCTCGGGTCCGGGTGCCGGCTGCGTGCGACCTGCCGCACCATGCCACGACATTCGACGATTCCGGAAGTGTGTGCGCGGAAGTGTCCAAGAACTTGGACACCCGGCTCGCCGCTCTGGCTGCGGTTTTCCGAAGTCGCGGTGATCTGCGGATACGGAGTGTCATCGGGGAAGGGGTCGCGAGGGGGGGAACCGCTCCGGGATCGGTGGAGGCTTCATGCGTTGCCTGCAGCCGCCGGTTGGGGCTGTTGTTGAGCGTAGTAGTCGGTCTCGTGTTCGTGGGGCGGGATGGTTCCGATCGCGGTGTGGAGACGCTGGGTGTTGAACCAGTCGGCCCATTCGGCAGTCGAGACCTCGACATCGGCGATGCCGTGCCAGGGCTTGCGGGGCTTGATCAGCTCGGTCTTGCAGAGGCCGATCCGGGACTCCACGAGGGCGTTGTCCAGGGCGTCGCCGACGGCGCCGGCCTCGAGGAGGTGGGCGGTGAAGGCGAACGACGTGTACTGGCTGCCCGCGCCGGAATGATGTATCAGCCCAGGTCCGGCCGGGTTTCTGGCTCGGTCGCGGCGCCATAACGCGATGTCGAGGGCGTCCAGGGCGAGCTTGGCCCGCTTGTTGGTGGCTGTGGACCAGTCGACGGTCGCCCGGGAGAACACGTCGACGGCGAAGGCGACGTAGGCGATCCCGGACCAGGTCGAGACATAGGTGAAGTCGGCGATCCACCGCTCGTTCGGCCGCGAGGCGGTGAAGTCGCGTTGCAGCAGGTCACCGGCCCGATCGTGTCCGTCGTCACGGGTGGTGGTGCGGACGCGGCGGCCGCGTCGGACGCCATGCGGGTCGAGGTCGCGCATCAGCCTTGCGACGGTGCAGCGGGCCACCCGTATGCCTTCGCGGTGCAGCTGTCCCCAGATCTTCCGCGTTCCGTAGACACTGAAGTTGTCGGCGTGGACGCGGCTGATCTGCTCCTCCAGTTCCGCATCCCGCACCGACCGTGCACTGGGCGTCCGTTTGCTGGCCGCGCAGTAGGTGCTCGTGGAGATCTTCAGTCCGTGGCCGGTGAGAACTTTGCAGATCGGCTCGATTCCGAACGCCTGCCGGTGCTCGTCGATGAACGCTACGAGCGCTTCGACGGCCGGTCGAGCTCGGCCTGGAAGAAAGCCGTGGCCGTCTTGAGGATCTCATTCGCCCTCCGAAGCTTGGCGTTCTCGGCCTTCAGCCGCTTGATCTCCGCCACCTCCTCCGAGGTCACACCGGTGCGGTGGCCGGCGTCGACCTGGGCCTCGCGGGCCCACGTCCGCACCGTCTCGGCGGTACCGATGCCCAGCTTCGCGGCGACCGCCTTCATCGCGGCCCACTCGGTCGGGTAGTTGGGGCGGATCTCCGCGACCATGCGCACCGCACGCTCACGAAGCTCGGCAGGGTAAGGGGAAGGACGGGCCATGAACTCGATCCTCTCTCAGGGAATCGAGCCTCCAACAGACCCGGACCAGTTCGTCCACAGAAGCTCGCCAGCCGGATCGGTGAGGACCTGGACGTTCACGCCGTGCCGGTGGTGTTTGGCCGAGTAGTCGGCCCGGCTGTCGCCGACGCGGTCGCACTCGGCGAGGGTCCTGTCCAGGAGGGCGAAGTCCGGATCGTGCTCGCGCAGCGTCTTGGGCAGCCCCAGAGCCCGTTCGGTGAGCAAGGCGGTCACGGCGGTCACGTAGGCGTGGGCGGTGCCGACGGATATCCCGAAACCGGACGCGATCCGGGCCAGGGTGTCGTGACGGCGCAGGTACACCAGAGCGACGTGCGCGCTGGTACGGCGGGAGTTTGCACCTGCGGTCACCCTCACGGGTGGCGACGAGCATCGTAACCCTCTCGACGAGGGCATGCGGAAGGTCGAGTGCGGCAGGATAGGGAACCAACAGGCCTCCCGTGCCGGTGGGTTGAGGCTTCGAACACCTCCCTCAACGGCACGCGAGCCTTGTGCGGTGCGGCCCTCCCCCGACCTGACCGGCGTCACCCGATCAGTGACCACGCTGAAAACGCTCAGTGAGAAAACCTCACTGCTTGAACTGCGTCGGGCTGTACTTCTGGATGCGCTCGGCCTTGTGCGGGTTGTTCTTCCTGGCCTGGTGCGTCTCGGCGAGTCGGGCCTTGGCTTTCCCCTGGGTGGAGGAGCCGGATTCCTCGGCCTGCCGTCCGGCCGCGTTGCGGTAGCGGATCTTGTACTCGTGCGGGCACCTGGGCCATCGGCTCTCGGGGTGCTCGCATTCCTTGAAGAAGCTGCCCATGCCGCGGACGAGGTTGATGGTGGCCATGGTTGTCGACTCCTGGGCGTCTTGCTGACCTTTTGCTGACCCCGGATGGTCGATCAAGCCCCTGAGCTGGGATGAAACGGTAAACCCGTGCTATGTGGTGGAACTTCGTGGGCCGCACGGACGAGGAGATCCGCCAGGCCCGGGAGGACTGGGAGGAGGGCTCGCGGTTCGGCGAGGTGCACGGCTACGACGGCGACCGCCTGCCCGCTCCGGAACTGCCCGGCACCCCGCTGAAATCGCGCGGGCGAATCCGCTGACCCGGGACGATGCAATCCGGTTGATCGTGCTCCCGCTGACAACCGCCATGCCGGGACCTTCGATCCGCATCCTGCCCCGCGCTCACGGCACGAGCGTCTGCTGGACCCGGTGGAGAACGGCCGAGTCGCGTCTTCGGGTATCTGTGACGGGGTTCGACCGGATCGGTGGGGCGGCGAAGGTTCGCGGTGCCCCCCGGGCCCTGGGTCGATCATGAAGAGTTCTGCCCGGCGACCGGAGGCGTCGGCGGCGAGCATCACGGGGTCCTTGAAGGCCTGGTGCTTGCGCGGGGCGTCCGCGCCGCGCCGACGGGCGAGCATTGAATTCCGCGATGCGCTGGTCTGTCTCCAGGCCGTACGGGCGGCTCGGTTCGTCGCCGGCGCCGAGGGAGGGGCGGACGGCGAAGCCGCTGACGACGAAGAAGACTTCGACGCCGAGTCGAGCCCTGTGCGGTGGTGCAGCGCCACGGCGAGCGCCATCGTGATCCGTATGCCGTCCGACCCGAGGGGACGTGTACCCGGCCCGTTGGAGTCGGCTCGCCTGGTGCCGGGCGAGACTTCGTCATGTCTCGAAGGACGTGCCCGGGGACCGTACGGGTACTTCTCGGGATTCCCGCAGGGAAAGAAAAAGCGACCTCGGCCGTTCGGGCCCGGTGACTCGATAGTGAGGCCCGCCGCCGGCCGGGCCTCGGACGGAGGGCGGGCGAGGGTGTAACAGGACGGTAATCAAACGCACTCGGATGTGTGATGACGGTCACTCCCGGAGGGGCTGGATGAGGCCACGCTGTCTGATTTCCCGTTGTCGACAGTGGGGGATATTCGAACAAAGTGAAGCCGCGTTGTTCGACGCTCAATCATCACACTGTGTACGGCCGTAAATGGAAGATTGAGTTCCTCTCCGTGCTCCACCACACTCTCGGTCGACAAGACCTGTCCGAAAGCATGGAGCTCGGGGGAGCCCTCACATGGTGATTCACTCCATCCCGGTCATCAGCTACGAAGAAATCATTTCCGGGGACGTGGCACCCGCACACGTCCTGGAAACCCTGGCTGAAACCGGATACTTCTATCTCTCCGACCTCGACAAGGTCATCTCTCCGCAGCTCTTCAAGGCGCTGCAGGACGTCTCGAAAAGCTTCTTCGACTCCTCGTTGGAGTCGAAGATGGAGTACTACATCGGCGATTCCGATCACCACCGCGGCTACGTCCCCGTCACTGAACAGGGCGCATACGGCGACGAATCCATCCGGACCTACGAGGCCTTCGACATCGGCTACGAGGCCGAGCCCCTGCCGCCGGACCGGAGCCTCGGGTTCGAACTCATCGGGCCGAACAGGTATCCCGCCCGCATCGACGGCATGGCCGCCACCGCGGAGGCCTACTACGCCGCCAACTTCACCGTCTCCCGCCACCTCCTGCGGCTCATCGCCCAGGGCGTCGGCGAGGACGAGGAGTACTTCGACCGTTGGATCACCCGCCCCGCCTCGCAGCTGCGCCTGATCCACTACGTTCCCAACGACGTGCTCGTGAACAGTGACGACACGTCCATGGGCGCGCACACGGACTACGAGCTCTTCACCCTCATCCACCAGACCTCGCCCGGTCTGCTGGCGTACGACCGTCCCACGAGGACCTGGCGGAACATGCCCGTCTTCAAGAACACCCTGCTCGTCCTCGGCGGCGACATGCTCCAGTTCCTCACCGGTGGAAAGGTGAAGTCCCTTCTGCACCGGGTGATCACGACCGGCGAGGAGCGCTACAGCTTCCCCTTCTTCATGAATCTCGACTTCGAGACCGAACTGCGCGTCCTGCCGAAGTTCGGGGCGAGCGACGAGCGGATCACCGTGGGGCACCACCTCCTCGGCCAGCTCTACCGCGACTTCCCGTACATCAAGGAGCGCGTCGACTCCGGAAAGTGGCCCGTCGATTTCGCCATTCCGGACCGGAACGTCTTCGAGCAGCTGTGATCCGTTCCGACGTCACTTCCGAGACTCAGGGGAGTTCTTCCATGCAGGGCATCACAGGGAAAAGGGTGCTGGTCACCGGCGGCGCGAGCGGAATCGGCCAGGCCACCGTCCGCCGATTCGTCGCGGAGGGCGCGCGCGTGGCGATCTTCGACCGTGACAAGCGCGCCATCGACGAAACGATGGCGGCCATTCCGGAGATTGCCGCGGCGATCACCGTGGACGTCTCCGACGACGTCGCCGTGGCGGGGGCGTTCCAGGAACTGGGGAAGACGTTTCCGCAGCTCGACGTAGTGATCAACAACGCCGGGATCAGCGTCCGGCACGACAGTTTCCGCTCCATCACGCCCGCCCAGTGGCGCGCCGTGGTCGACACCAACCTCAACGGGGTCTTCTACGTGGCGAGCGAGGCCGTCCGCCGCATGGACGAGGGCGTGATCGTCAACATGTCCTCGATCAACGGCCTCGCCGCGTTTCCGCACTATGCGGACTACAACGCCTCCAAGGCCGGCATCCTCGCGCTCTCGCGCACGATGGCCGTCGAACTCGCGCCCAGGATCCGGGTCCTCGCGCTCGCCCCCGGGGCCGTGCTCACGCCCATGCAGCGGGCCGAGTACACCGACGAGATGCTCGACGAGGTCAACGCCAACATCCCGCTCGGGCGCCACGCCGACCCCTCCGAGATCGGCGGCTTCCTCGTCTACCTGGCCTCTGACGAGGCACGCTTCATGACCGGTCAGCACTACATCGTCGACGGCGGCGAGACTGCGAGGGCAGCACTGTGACCCGTACCACCACCCATGTCCCCATGCCGACCGTCGACATCTCCTCCTGGTCGGAGACGATCCGGCGTCATGCCGTACGCGCCAACCCCTACCGGGAGTTCGAGCGCACCGCCGCGCACGCCGAGGAGGCGCTCGCCGCCCTCGGCCACGACGACGTCCGCGCCCTGCTCGAATTCAAGCGCAAGGGCGGGCCCGGCGGGCGGCTGCTGATACGCAACGGCGCGATCGACCCCGACCTCATGCCCACCACGGAGTCCACGGAGGACATCGAGAACGGAAAGGGCACCTACTACAGCGAGTTCACGCTGATCATGCTCGGCAAGCTCCTCGGCGAGCCCTTCAGCTACAGCCAGGAGCGCAACGGCGCGATCATCCACAACGTGCGTCCGGCCAAGCACAACGAGACCAACATCTCCTCGGACAGCTCGGCGGTCATCCTCGACCTCCACAACGAGAACATCTACCACCCGGTCCAGCCCGACTACCTGATGCTCAGCGGGTTGCGCCGCGACCCGGCAGGGGTCGCCAAGACGCTCGTGATCGGCGCGGACGAGATCCTGCCGCTGCTCAGCGCAGAGGACGTCGACACGCTCTCCGCGTTCCAGTTCCGTACGAGCGTCGACTACAACTTCGGCAACAGCGACGCCGAGCGCGGCAACGGCCCCGCGATCCGGGTGCTCTTCGGCAACCCGGCCTCACCCATGATCGCGTACGACGACGAGTACATCGCCGGCACCAACCCCCGCGCCCAGGCGGCCCTGGACCGGCTGCGCGTGATCCTGCACGAGAACATGTACGCCGTCGACCTCGGGCCGGGCGAGACCCTGCTGCTCGACAACCTCAAGACCGTCCACGGCAGGACCGCCTTCACGGCACGCTACGACGGGACCGACCGCTGGCTGCAGCGGCTGCTGGTCTCGCGTGACCTGCGCCGCGCCGAGATGCTGCTCGGTGACACGCGGCGGACCGTGGAGTGGAACTACGAGCCCGGGAAGTTCTATGGCTACGTCGACTACCGATGACCCCGCCCTCCTCGCCGACGGCAGGGCGGAGAAGCGGCACGACCGGGTCGCCCTCCTTGCGATCTTCGCGATCCCGCTGATCTGGGGCATAGGCTTTCCGCTGACGCACAACGCCGTGGCCGTCGTCGACCCCGGCCTGTACGCCTTCGCCCGCTCCCTGGTCGCGACGGTCGCACTGCTGCCGTTCGCCCTGCCGGTCGCGCTGCGGGCCAGTCGCAAGGCGGTCCTCGGCGGGCTCGTACTCGGCCTGTTCAGCGCGCTCAACATCGTCAGCCAGAGCTACGCGCTGCACTACCTCTCCTCGGCCAGTACGGCGTTCTGCGTGACGATGTGCATCGTCTTCATCCCCTTCGTCTCGGCCGCGCTCGGCCAGGGCTGGCCGTCGAAGGTGGACCTCGCCTCGGTGGTCGTCGGCGTCGTCGGCGCGTTCATCGTGCTCGGGCCGGACCTCGACGACATCTCCGTCGGCTACCTGTGGGGCGGGCTCGCCGCCTTCGCCATCGCCATGACCATCTCGATCATCGGCAAGCTGACCTCCGAGTCCGAGTCCGGACAGGTCGACCGGCTGGCCCTGGGCTTCTTCCAGGTCCTGTTCGGCACGCTCGCCCTGCTGTACTTCCCGTTCCAGCGGGACCTCGCGCCGCTCACCGAGACCAAGGTGTGGATCGCGATCGTCTTCATGGGCGTCATGTCGACAGCCCTCGCGATCTACCTCCAGACCCGCTACCAGCGGCGCGTCGGCAGCGCGCGCACCTCAGTCATCTTCAACCTCGACCTGGTGTTCGCCAGCCTCTTCGGGCTGGTCAACCGCGAGTCGCTGAGCCTGTCGCAGATCTTCGGCGGCGCGGTCATCTTCCTCGCGTCGATGCTGGAGAGCCTGCGGGACATGTGGACGAAGGCGCGGTCGAAGGAGAGGCCGGAGCCAGGACCGGATCCCGTCGCGGCGGCCCCCCGCTCCGACGGCACTCTCTAGACGGTACGGAGGTTCGCCGCGGAGCCCGTAGGGCTCCGCGGCGAACCCGCCGTCAGGGCATCCGCGCACATGAGGTTGATCCCCGGGAGTGGACACCGGGTTTCATGCGACGAGTGACAGCGTACGTGACGTGATCAGTTGCTGTTCGAACTCGGCTGGTGTGAGGTAGCCGAGTGCGGAATGCCGACGGCGCCGGTTGTAGTACGACAGCCAGCGGAACAGCTCGAGCCGCGTCTGTGCCTTCGAGGTCCAGCGCCTCCCGTGGAGCAACTCGCGCTTGAGGCCCTGGAAGAACGACTCGGCGAGGGCATTGTCGTAGCTCGAGCCGACCTGGCCCATGCTGCGGCGGATGCCGTGCCGGCGGCAGACCTCGGCGAAGACGGCCGCGCTGTACTGGGCGCCCCTGTCGGTGTGGAAGACGACGCCGTTCACCTGGCCGCCGCGGGCGGCCACAGCCATCTCGATCGCGTCGGTGACCAGCGAGGTCCGCATGTGGTCGGCGATCGACCAGCCCACCACCTTCCTCGAGCAGATGTCGATCACCGTGGCGAGATACAGCCACGTCGCGCCGACGGCTATGTAGGTGATGTCGCCGCACCACCTGGTGTTCAGCGTGTCCGCGGTGAAGTCGCGCATCACCAGGTCCGGCGCGGGCGGCGCGGACCTGTCCGCGATCGTCGTCCGCTTCTTCTTCCGCAGGTGCCGCCCGACGATGTGGTTGACCCGCATCAGCCGGGTGACGCGCTTGCGGTTGATCCGCCGTCCCCTCGCACGCAGCTCAGCATGGACACGCGGAGCGCCGTAGGCGCCATGGTGCTCGGTGTGGATGGCGCGGATCTCGCTCACGGTTCGCTTCTCCTCGGCCTGGCGCTCGGCGCGGGCTTGTGCGGTGGCCAGGTGCCGGTAGTAGCCGGCGCGGGACGCCCCGAGCACCTGGCAGATCCGCTGCACGCCGAAGTCGGCGCGGTTTTCGGAGATGAAGTCCCAGCGGCGGGGGCTCACTTCACTTCCCGAGCGAAATACGCGTCCGCCCGGCGAAGGATCTTGCGCTCGAAGTGCCACTCCTTCTCCGCCTTCAGCAGCCGGGCATTCTCCGCCCGCAGTCGGGCCAGGTCCTCCGCCTCACTCCCGCCCGCGTCACGGCGTCCGGGCACGGCCCGGGCTTCGTCCTTGCGGACCCACGTCCGCAGCGACTCCGCGGTGATGCCGGGATCCGCGGCCACCGCCGCGTACGTCCGCTTCCCGGCCGCGGCACGGTAGAGCGCGACGGCGTCCTTCCGGAACTCCTCCGGATACGGAGACTTGCGTCCCACCTGGACATCCCTCCCTGGACCATCAAGATCCATTGTCAGGGTGTCCACTACAAAGGATCAGCCTCAGCAGGTGCCTTGAGCGTCCGGTACGACACGGGAGCGTGCTTGGCCAGCCATGCCTCGACACGGCCGAACGCGACCTCCACCGGGCCCCGTTCGTTCATTCGGTTCCACTCCTTGCTCAGTTCCCGGTCAGCCCCCGGTCGGCGTGCCGTCGGCGCACAACCGGAACGTGATCCGAGCCGGCGGGGAGGACGGAGTCGGGGACGCACGGTAGCGAGCCGCGGATTCCTCCCACGTCATGCGGTCCACCAGGGCCGCCACCGTGAAGACCCGTGTTGACCGCGACACTGCCCAGTTCCTTCCCTGACACGGACATACTCGGTCAGCCTGCAAAGGCGGCTGATCCTCATCGAGACGCTCGGACCGCGCGGTTCCGCACCGTCCGGTCAGAAGTGGGGACGCCCGTCGGGCCGGCCGGCGCGGGGATGTCCTTCAGCCGGCGGTGGGCAGCGCCTCACGACCAGACGAGTCGGCCTTCGGCAACCTCACAGACCGGATGGTTTCCATCGGCGATCCTCGTCAGCGTCTCCGCTACGGAGTCGAAATACCGGGCCATCGATTCGTACTCTCCCGTGACCGTGGGCTCACCCACGAACCACCTGCCGACACGCCCGTCCCGCGCATCGACGAACTTTCCCGTCCAGCCGTCCTGGTCCGACAGGAACGGGATCCACTCATTGCGCCAGAACGGGTTGTCCCGCTGGTCCGGCGGGTCGAATCCACCGGGCACGCGGCGGTTCGCGTAGAGCTGCTCCATCGCCCGGATGCCCAGAAAGAAGCTTCCCTCGTCCGGGAACCCGTCGAAGCCGCAACACATCACGTCCTCGTCCTTCTCGGGGAGATCCAGACTGTTCCGCAGCAGCCACGTCCGCAGATCCTCGGGGAGCGAGATCCCCATTCGTTCCTCGGCGGCCGTGAGCGTCTGCTCGGTGGCGGGCCCTGGCAGGTCCGCGTGATCGGCCGGTGCGTGCTGCCGAAGAAGGGTCATCACGCGGGACCAACTCTCGGCCACACTCATCGTCCTCTGCCCCCTCCGCATGGATGCCTCTGTCCGACTGCTCCACGACGGAGGTTGCGAAGTGCCGACCGGAGAACCTTGCGGGGGATGCTACTTCGAGCATGCCTCCGATCCCTCCCCACGACCGTCTTCGTCGGCCTGCGCGGCGGCCCCGCCCCTGTACTCCGCCACCCGCCCGACTTCATCGACCGCGTCCTGACCGGTGCGATCGACCCGGGTAAGGTCTTCGACCTCACCCCCCCGCTGGAGCAGGTCGCCGAGGGCTACCGGGCCATGGACGAGCGCCGCACGATCAAGACCCTCCTCAAGCCCTGACCGCCCCCGAAGGCACGATGCACGGCCCGCCCGTGGCCGTCCGGTCCGTGCCGCTCCGGCGGTCGCCCTGCTGCCGGCCGTGACCGTCCGCTTCGGCAACGCGCAGGAGAGCGTCCCGGCCGCCGTGCCCCCGGGACCGCGGGAGACGCCGGCCACCGCCCCGCCGTCCCTCCCCGAGAGGAGCACCACCATGCACATCCGGGTCACTCTCGAACGACAGCCCCGCCGCCCGCGGCTTCGCCGAGCTGCTCCCGCTCGCCCTGGACCTGGAGGACTTCCACGGTATGGAGCGGGGCGCCGACCTGCCGCGCAAGCTGAACACCAGCGGCGCCCCCGCACCGGTCGCCGCCAAGGCCGGCGACATCGCCCACTACGCGCCCCGGTGCAACCTGGCCCTCTTCCACCAGGACGGGCCCACCCCCTCCGCCGGCCTGCTCGTCCTCGGCCACCTCGACGCCGGCGCCGACCGGCTCGGCGACGCGACCCGCATCACCATCGAGGCCGCCCCCTGACCCGGGCGACCGCCCGAACCCCCGGAGGAGGAGCAGCATCCCCGCTCAGCTCCTCCTTCGCCGTCGGCCTCACCTCAGGCTGGCACCCTGTGCGCGCAGCTCCTGCTGGATCGTGCCGACCGGGACGTCACGGGGCAGGTCGCCCCGGGTGGAGGCGAGGGCCGCGCAGACGCCGGCGGCTTGCCCGGTGGCCATCGAGATGGGCATCACGCGGTACGAGGAGTGGGCCACGTGGTCGCCGGAGATGCACCGGCCGGCGACCAGGATCCTGTCCAGGCCCCGGGGCATCAGACAGCGCAGCGGGATGTCGTACGACTCTCCGCGCGGCAGCCGCCGCAGTGTGGTGCCGCGGCCGCTCGGGTTGTGGATGTCCACCGGGTAGGCGCCCCGGGCGATGGCGTCGTCGAACGTGTGCGCGCCCAGCACGTCCTCGCCCGTGAGCTCGTACTCGCCCACGATCCGGCGGGTCTCGCGGACCCCGACCTGCACGCCGCTCTGCACGACGTACGACCGCTCGAAACCGGGCACGCGGCTGCGCAGGAAGCGGGAGATCTGCTCCATCTGGCGGTGGGCGGCGAACTCGGCGCGGGTGAGGTCCCACACGCTGGTGCCCAACACCTCGGTGACACGGGTGGAGTTGACCGCGATCTCGCCGTCGTTCGGGGTGGCGAAGAAGAGGATGTCCTCGCGGGGCAGGTCCAGTTCGCCGGCGTCGGTGGCGGCGCGGACGAGGTCCCACAGGCCGTGCACGCCCTTCCACTGGTCCGGGTGGGCACGGGCGTACCCGGCGAACTCCTCCTGGTCGAAACGCGCCATCCGGAACATCAGCGTCATGGGCTGCGTCCAGCCGTCCTCGGGGCGGCCGATCTCGTACGCCGCCCCGGCCGCGGCGGCGATGTCGCCGTCGCCGGTGCAGTCGACGATCACGTCGGCGTCGATGACGACCGGGCCCGACTTCGTCTCGAACACCGCGCGGGCGCGCTCGGGATGCGGGACGACCCCGGAGGCGAAGGCGTGCAGCAGGGTGCGCACCTCGTGCTTCTCCAGCAGGTCGTACACGACCAGCTTGAACAGTTCCGCGTCGAACGGCACCGTGTAGCCGGTCTCGGCCGACGGGCGGATCGCCGCGTCGGCGCGCACCAACTGGTCGAGCAGCATCCACAGGACGCCGCCGACGACCGGTTCGCCCTCGCCGTGGTCGGGCGGCAGCAGACGGGTGGTGTCTCCCGCGACGGCCTGCTTGACCTCGTTGTGGAAGCTCATCAGCGGCATGACGAGCGCGGCGGTGGCGTTGCCGCCGAGGAATCCGTACCGCTCCACGAGGACGACCCGGGCGCCCGCGTTGGCGGCGCCGATGGCCGCTCCGATGCCGGCCGGCCCGCCGCCGACGACCAGCACCTGCGTGCTGCCCCCGTGCAGGGCCTGCCGTGGGGGCAGCTCCACGTGGCGGGGTGTGCGGGGTGCGATCAGATGGGTCACGGGTCCTCCCGGAGCCGGGGCGGGCGGGGTTCGGCCGAGCGGGGGTCAGCCGGGCGGAGTTCAGCCGACGGAGGCCGTGGGCGTCGGCGGGCCGGACGGCGCGGGCGACGGCGCGATGGTCTCCAGATAGGTCAGGAAGCGTTCGGCGGTTTGATCGGCTCGCGTCCGCATGGCCGCCGTCCGGGCGGCGATCTCCGCCCGCCGTGCGGGACGTTCGTCCCAGAGCCGGTCCACCTCGGCGAGCAGCATGCCTACGTTCTCCCTCGCGACCCCGCGCAGGGTGGGCGCGCCGATCTGCTGGGCGAAGTCGAACACCTTCCCCGCGTACGGCAGGGGCAGCAGGGGGACGCCGGCCAGCGCGGCGAAGATGAGGAAGTGCAGCCGCATCCCGATGGCCAGGTCCAGGTGCTTGACGATGTCGAGGACCTGCTGCGGGCGGGACGCTCCGCGCAGCACCGTGCAGGCGCCGGCGTCGGCCATGTGGGACGCCACGGCGTGCGCGTGCCGGATGTCGTCGCGTTCCATGGGCACGAACACGACGTGGGCGTCCAGCCGGTTGACGAGGAAGTCGCCCACCTGGGCGAGGAGCTGGTGGTAGCCGTGCTCGTCGAGGTGCGAGGCGGCCCGGCCCGGCTCGCGCACGCTCATGCCCACCAGGCGCACCCCGCGCGGCACGGCCTCGGCCCTCAGCAGCTCCTCCCCGCTGTCGCCGGGCCGCAGCAGCAGGGCGGGGTCGGCGGTCACCGTGATGGGACGTTCGAGACCGGCCTCCTCCAGGACGAGCTTCGACTCCTCGTCGCGGACCGTCACCGCGGCCGCGTCGGTGAGGGTCGTGCGGACCCAGTCGCGGTCGACCTCGTCGGTGAGGGGGCCGGCGCCCACGGCGTACGTGAAGACGGGGACGCCGTAGCCCTGGGCGTCGCGCACCAGCCGCAGGTACCGGCGGGCCTCCGTGTCGTAGAGGATGCCCCCGCCGCCCAGGACGAGGACGTCGAGCCGGCGCAGGTGCTCGGAGGTCCGCTCCCGCGTGACGCCCTCCCAGCCGACCACCTCGACGTCCGGGCGGACGCCGCGGCTGTACTCCGGGTCGCGGGAGAACACCACGACGCGGGCGTCCGGCCGCGCGCCCTGCACGCGGTCCAGCATGGCGGTGAGGATCGCCTCGTCGCCCACGTTCTTGCCGCCGTAGGAACCCAGTACCCCTACGGTCACACCCTTGCCGTGGCCCATGGTCGCCTCTCGTGATGTCCAGCGAGTGCGGTTGCTCCTCACCAGTTCACCCCATCGGGAGATTTATGCATCTCGGGATGCTTCGATCTGCGAACGCGCCTCCGCACGCGCCGGTCACCGGGGCGGCGGGCTCGTGCGCGAGGGCCGGCGGGCAGGGCGGCCGGACCGCCATTCGGATGGAGGCGGAAGGCCGCCCGGTGGTGTTCGTCCGGCGTCGGTCGTGCCGGGTGTCAGGGTCGGCGCATGGAAATCGGCTACAAACTGGCCTCGGAAGCCTACGGTCCGCAGGAGCTCGTCCGGCAGGCTGTCCGCGCGGAGGCGGCGGGGTTCGACTTCGTCGAGATGAGCGATCACTACCACCCGTGGCTCGACGTCCAGGGGCACTCCTCCTTCACCTGGACGGTGCTGGGCGCGATCGCCGCCAGGACGGAACGCGTCGCGCTGGTCACCGGAGTGACGTGCCCGACGATCCGCTACCACCCGGCGATCATCGCGCAGGCCGCGGCGACCCTCGCCCTGGTCTCCGACGGCCGTTTCGTCCTGGGCGTGGGCTCCGGCGAACGGCTCAACGAGCACGTCGTGGGGCGCGGATTCCCCGACACCGTGCGCGAGCGGCACGAACTGCTCCGTGAGGCGCTGGAGATCATCCGCCTGCTGTGGCGCGGCGGCTACCGCTCGTACGACGGCAAGCACCTGCGGCTGTCGGACGCCCGGGTCTTCGACCTGCCCGAGGAGCTTCCGCTCATCGCCGTCGCCGCGAGCGGCCCGCGCTCGGCGCGGCTCGCCGCGGAACTCGGCGACGGCCTGTTCGCCACGGAGGACAAGGCGTCGATCGTCCGGGACTACCGGGACGCCGGCGGCTCCGGGCCCGGGTACGCGGAGGTGCCCGTGGCCTGGGCGCCGGACGAGCGGACCGCCGCCCGGGAGGTGCTGAGGACGTCACGGTGGGCGCTGACCGGGTGGAAGGTGATGAGCGAACTCCCCAACCCGGCCAACTTCGACGCGGCCACCGCCACCGTGCGCGAAGAGGACGTCCTGGAGAAGTTCGCCTGCGGCCCCGACCCGGAGCGCTACCTGGCGGCGGTCCAGCGGTACGCGGACGCCGGGTTCGACCGGCTGGTGCTGCAGAACGCCGGCCCCGATCCCGACGGATTCATCGACTTCTACCAGAGCGAACTCGCACAGTCCCTGCGCAGCCTGCGTCCCTCCGGCGCCGCTTCCTGAGCCCGCGCCCGCATGCCTCCGGCACAGTGCGGCCGCCGGTCCGGCGTGGCGGGCCGGCGGCCGGGGGGCGAGCATGGAGGTGGGCGCGGATCTCGCGGATCTCCGGTCGGGGGTGCTCGGTGGCCTCGGCGGCCCACTCGTCTCCTCGACCGTCTCATCCGGTGTCAGCCGCTTGACGGACCGTGTTCCGGCTCGAACGTCCTTGGGAGACACCATGTCCCGGCTCCGCCAGCAGCAGTCCCCGCCCGGTACGACGTCCGAGACGGATCCCGGGCCTGACCACGGCGGGAAGGCCCGTCGCGGACCGGGGCGACCGGCCGAGACGGTACCGGTCTACGCGCTGCTCGCCCCGGACGGGACCGGCCGCGTATCCGGCGCCCGCGTCGGGGCGACCGGCGGGCAGCCGGTCCTGTGAGCGCGCACCGGACGGGCGGCAGCCGGCCGGTCCTGTCCCCGCTGCGGCTGACCGTCACGGCGAGGTCGCTGGTGTTCGGCGGGCACGCGATCGCCCGCCGCCTGGGCAAGACCGGTGTTCCGGACCGGAGCGTCGCGGAGACGTGGGAATGCAGCGATGTCGAGGGCGCCGGCAGCGTGGTGGCCGACGGGCCCCTGGCCGGGGTGCCCCTGCGCCAGGTGGTCGCCGACCACCCCGAAGCGCTCATGGGGGCCGGGTGGTCCGGGCCGTACTTCCCCGTACTGACGAAGTTCATCGATGCCGCCGGCACGCTGCCCGTGCACCTGCACGCCGACGACGAGACCGCCCGGCGTCTGGAGAGGCAGCCCCACGGGAAGACCGAGGCGTGGCACATCCTCGACGCCGCACCCGGCGCGACCGCCCTGTGCGGCGTCAAGGAGGGCGTGACGGCCGACCGGCTGCGCGCCGCGCTGGAGGCGCAGGACTTCGACGCGGTCCTGCGGCGCCTGCCGGTGCGCGCGGGGGAGACCCTGTACGTTCCCGGCGGGACCCCGCACAGCTTCGGCCCCGACACCCTGGTCTACGAGATCGAGCAGACGTCCGACATCCAGCAGCACGCGATGCGCTGGAACATGGAGGACGGCTCTCCCGTGGGCGACGCGGAGTTCGGTGCGAACCTCGACATGCTGATGCGGCAGGTCGACCTGGAGACCAGGCCGGACTTCACGCCCGGCCTGGGCATCGCCGTCGATGACGGGGTGGAACGGGTCTTCCTGTGCGCGGGCCCGTACTTCGCTCTCGAACGTTGGCGTGCCGGGACGGCGGAGCCGCTGCGGCATTCGTTCGCCACCGCGCAGATCCTGTCCAACGCCGGCGCCCCGGTGCGGGTGCGGACGGGGACCTGGAGCGGAGAGCTCGGCCGGGCGGAGACCCTGCTGCTGCCCGCGGTCTGCGAGGAGGTCGAGATCACCGGCCCGGCCGACGTCCTGTTCGGCTACCTGCCCGACCTCGATCGCGACGTGCGCCGCCCTCTGCTCGACGCCGGTCATCCGCCCCGGATCATCGCCACCCTGGGCGCGGGCGCCCCGGCACGGAAACGGGCGCGGCCCGTCCCGTGCGACCGTCCGTGAAGCCCCACAGTGACAGGAGTGTCACCGCGCAGGCTCCTGACCAGGGAAAATAAGTGCACGGTGAACGGAACATGCTGTCCGAATAACGGTCGCATCACGACTGCTGGCCTTTTGCGGGATCACGCTGCGTTGTGTGATGTGCGTCACTCGATAGGGGTGGGGTGTCGTGGTAGGAATGCGCAACTTCGCAGGTGGTGCCACTCCAGGTCCCCGCTGCGAGGCGCCGGGCACCTACCCGGCAGTACGACCGAGGTGATCACGCTCCGAGTCCGGTGCGTCGACCCCAGGGTCGCCGATCGGACAACGGCGTTCGCTCACAGCCCGCACACCCACCGGTGCAGCCTCCCGCGCGCCGGTCCTGCGCCATCGAGGTACCCCACGTGTCGCTCGATTCCTTCACCCAGTCCGTGGACGACGCCGTCAGCGGCTTCTTCGAGCCCATAGCCACCTGGCTGGGCGAGGTCGTCTTCTACTCCGTGCCCGTCGCGGGCACGGACCTGCCGCTGATCGTGGCCTGGCTCGTCGTGGCCGGTCTGGTCTTCACCGGCTGGTTCGGCTTCGTCCAGTTGCGCAAGTTCCGCCTCGCCGTCGACGTGGTGCGCGGAAAGTACGACGAGAAGGGGTCGGCCGGCGAGGTCAACCACTTCCAGGCGCTGACCGCCGCCGTCTCCGGCACGGTCGGCCTCGGCAACATCGCGGGTGTCGCCGTCGCGGTCTCCATCGGCGGCCCCGGCGCCACCTTCTGGATGATCCTGTGCGGCCTGCTCGGCATGGCCACCAAGTTCGTCGAGGTCACCCTCGGCGTGAAGTACCGCGAGGTGCACGCCGACGGCACCGTCTCGGGCGGCCCCATGCACTACCTGCCCAAGGGCCTGGCCGAGCGCTTCGGCAAGAACGGCAAGACCCTCGGCAAGGTCCTCGCGGTCCTCGCCTCCTTCATGGTCCTGTTCTTCGGTCTGTTCGGCGGCAACCTCTTCCAGGTCAACCAGTCCTACGCCCAGCTCGTCTCCGTCACCGGCGGCGAGAACGGCGTCATGGGATCCTCCGCGGGCGCCCTCTTCTTCGGCATCCTGATCGCCGCCCTCGTCGGCATCGTCCTCCTCGGCGGCATCCGCTCCATCGCCTCGGTCACCAGCAAGCTCGTGCCCGCCATGGCCGGCATCTACATCGCCGCGTGCCTCGTCGTCATCGCCGTCAACGTCACCGCCGTGCCGTCCGCCGTCTCCACGATCATCGAGGGCGCCTTCAACCCCCAGGGCGTCGCCGGCGGTGTCCTCGGCGCGCTGATCATCGGCTTCAAGCGGGCCGCGTTCTCCAACGAGGCCGGTCTCGGCTCGGCCCCGATCGCGCACTCCGCGGTCAAGACCAAGCACCCCGCGAGCGAGGGTCTGGTCGCGCTCCTGGAGCCGTTCATCGACACGGTCGTCATCTGCACCATGACCGCCCTGACCATCGTCATCGCCAACCCCGCCAGCTACGTCGAGGTCCGCGAGGGCGGCGAGTCCATCGGCGGCGTCACCATCACCTCCGACGCCTTCGGCACGGTCCTGCCCTGGTTCCCGTACATCCTCACCGTCGCGGTGATGCTGTTCGCCATCTCCACCGTGCTGACCTGGGGCTACTACGGCCTCAAGGCCTGGACGCACCTCTTCGGCCGCAGCAGGACCAGCGAGATCACCTACAAGGTCGTCTACACCGTCTTCGCCGTCGCCGGCTCGCTGCTCACGCTCCAGACCCTGATCGACATGGCCGACGCGGTGCTGTTCATGCTCGCCGTCATCAACATCATCGGCCTCTACCTCCTCGCCCCCGTCGTCAAGCGGGAGCTGAACACCTTCCTCGCCTTCGTCAAGCGCCGCGACGCCGGCCTCGACACGGACGGGGACGCCGACCAGGAGCCGGTGAAGACCACCGTCTGACCGTCCCCCACGGCCCGGCTCCTCCCGGAGGGCCCGTTCCCGCCCCGCGCCTGGGCCGGAACGGGCCCTTGCCCGTTCCAGCAGGTCAGAGCCATCCCTGGTGGCTCAGCCGACCGCCGGATAGGGTGTGAAGAACGCGTCAACAGGACGCGCTGGTGTGCCGGGAAGTCTGGTCGGCGTCCGAGGGGCCGTGTGCCCGATTCCGCCGATACGCCCCGGAAGGCGCCTCCCCATGACCCAGGAACGTCCCCGCAAGGCCGTCTTCGGACTGCTTCCCTGGCCCGAGCGCCAAGCGGTCGCCGAGGCCCTGCGCACCGAGACCGTCGGCGGCCTCGTCCTCCTCGCCGCGGCCGTCGTCGCCCTCGTGTGGGCCAACAGCCCGTGGAGCGGCGCCTACGAGTCCGTCCGCGACTTCCACTTCGGCATACCGGCCCTCGGACTGGACCTCTCCGTCGGCCACTGGACCGCCGACGGCCTGCTCGCGGTCTTCTTCCTGGTCGCCGGCATCGAACTGAAACGCGAGTTCGTCGTCGGCGAGCTGCGCACCCCCGCCACCGCCGCCCTGCCCGTCGTCGCCGCCCTCTGCGGCATGGCGGTCCCCGCCGCCCTCTACATGCTCACCGTCACGGTCGGCGGCGGCGGCACGGACGGCTGGGCAGTGCCGATGGCCACCGACATCGCCTTCGCGCTCGCGGTCCTCGCCGTCATCAGCACTCACCTTCCCTCCGCGCTCCGGGCTTTCCTGCTCACCCTCGCGGTCGTCGACGACCTCGGCGCCATCCTCATCATCGCGGTCTTCTTCACCTCCGGCCTGAACTTCTGGGCCCTGGGAGGGGCGCTCGCCGGCCTCGTCCTCTTCTACGTCCTCCAGCGTTTCCGGGTACGCGGCTGGTGGTGGTACGTCCCCCTGGGCGTCACGATCTGGGCCCTGATGTACAACTCCGGCATCCACGCCACCGTCGCCGGCGTCGCCATGGGCCTGATCCTGCGCACCACCCGCGACAAGGACGAGAAGGCCTCACCGGCGGCCCGGGTCTCCCACCTCGTCCACCCCTTCTCCGCCGGCCTCGCCGTCCCCCTCTTCGCGCTCTTCGCCGCCGGCGTCAGCGTCTCCGGCGAAGCGCTCCGTCACGTCTTCACCGACGTCGAGCCCCTCGCCGTCCTGATCGGCCTCGTCGTCGGCAAGGTCCTCGGCATCTTCCTCGGCACCTATCTGGCCGCGCGCTTCACCCGTGCCGAACTCAACCCCGACCTCGCCTGGGCCGACGTGTTCGGCCTGGCCACCCTGGCCGGCATCGGCTTCACCGTCGCCCTCCTCATCGGAGAACTCGCCTTCCCCGATCCCGCCCAGGCCGAGCACGTCAAGGCCGCCGTCCTCATCGGCTCCCTCACCGCCGCCGCCCTCGCCGCCCTCCTCCTGCGCCGCCGCAACAACGTCTACAAGCGCCTGTGGGAGGACGAGGAGCGCGACGACGACGCCGACGGCATCCCCGACGTCTACCAGACCGGGACCGGAGCCCACGTCCTTCCCGATCACCGGTGAACACCGCCGGCACCGTCCCCGGCGAAGAGTTCGAGGCTGGCACGGTCGAAGTCCGGTCAGCGGACGGTCCGCAGGAAGGCCCGGGTCCGCTCGTGCCCGGGGGCGTCGAGCAGCTCGCCCGGCGGCCCCGACTCGAGTACGCGGCCGTGGTCGAACATCAGGATCCGGTCGGAGACGTCCCGGGCGAAGCCCATCTCGTGGGTGACGCAGAGCATGGTGATGTCGGTGCTCCGGGCGACGCCCCGCAGGACGTCGAGGACCTCCGCCACCAGCTCCGGGTCGAGGGCGGACGTCACCTCGTCCAGGAGCAGGATCTCGGGGCGCATCGCCAGGGCCCGTGCGATGGCGACGCGCTGCTGCTGGCCGCCGGAGAGCCGGGTGGGGTGGGAGCCGGCCTTGTCCGCGAGTCCGACGAGTCCCAGGAGGTCGCGCGCACGCCGGGCGGCCTCGTCCCTGTCCAGGCCCAGGACGTGCAGCGGCGCCTCCATGACGTTCGCCAGCACGCTCATGTGGGGGAAGAGGTCGAACTGCTGGAACACCATGCCGATGCGTCTGCGGCGCGGTGCCAGATGACGCTCGTTCGCCGGGACGAGCGCCCCGCCCGGGCCGGCCGGCATGTGGGAGAAGGGCTGCCCGTCCACGTGGATGACGCCGTCCGTGACCCGCTCCAGGGTCATGAGCAGCCGCAGGATGGTGGTCTTGCCGGAGCCGCTCGGACCGATCAGCGTCACGCGCTCGCCGGGAGCGACCGCGAGGTCGAGGCCGTCGAGGACGGTGTGCTCGCCGAAACGCTTCGTCACCCGGTCGAAGCGGATCTTGTCGGGAGCCCCGGGCAGGCTCTTCCCGAGGGGGCTGTCAGTGGGCAAGGCGTGCCTCCAGTCGTCGTACCAGCACCGACGTCGGCCAGCTCGCGAGCAGGAAGACGACGGCGGCCAGGGTGAAGCTCTCCAGATAGGCGAAGTGCGTACTGCCGAAGGTGCTCGCCTCGCGGACCATCTCGTTCACGGTGATGACGGACAGGAACGGGGTCTCCTTGAACATGGAGACCCCGTAGTTGCCGAGGGCCGGGAGCACGTTGCGCACCGCCTGGGGCAGCACGACCGCCCGCCACACCCGGCGGCGCGGCAGCGAGAGCGCGGTGCACGCCTCCCACTGGCCCCTGGGCACGGCGTCGATGCCGGCCCGGTACACCTCGGAGAGGTACGTCGCGTAGTGCAGGCCCAGGACCAGGACGCCGATCGTGAGCGCGTTCAGCTCCCGGACCAGCACCCAGGCGGTGAACAGCTGCACCATGACGGGGGTCGAGCGTACGAAGGCGGCGAGGTACCGCACGGGCAGGGTGATCCAGCGCGTGCCGGCCCGCTGGAGCAGGGCGATCACGAGACCGCCGGTCACCGCGACCGCGAAGCCGAGCACGGTGGCCAGGAGCGTGACGCCGAATCCGCTCAGCACGACGGGGAGCGCGGCGCGCGCCGCGTCCATGTCCCACATCAGGCCTTGCCTCCTTCCTGGCCCAGCCGTTCCTTCGCCGTGCGCTCCAGCGCGTTCATCCCCGCTCCCAGGAGGGCCGCGATGCCGAAGTAGAGCAGCAGGAGCAGCAGGTAGGCGGCCGCGGTGCCGCCGGTGGCCGAACGCAGCTGGTCGATCCGGAAGGTGAGGTCGGCGACGGTGACCAGGGACAGCAGCGGGGTCGACTTCAGCAGTTGGACGAGCAGGTTCTTGAAGGGCGGGATCATCAGGACGTACGCCTGGGGCAGCACGACCCGCCGCAGGCGCAGCCCCGGGCCCATCCCCAGGGCGATCGCGGCCTCGCTCTGGGCGGCGGGCACCGCCGCGACCGCCCCCCGGACCACTTCGGCGCCGTACGCCCCGTAGTTCAGGCCGAAGGCGAGGACGCCGCAGGCCATCGGTTCCAGCCGGAAACCGAGCATCGGCAGGGCGAAGAACAGCCAGAAGAGCTGGACGTAGAGAGAGGTGCCCCGCAGGAACTCGACGACGACGCGGACGGCGCCGCGCACGACGAGACGGCGGGACCGGGAGGCCAGGCCCAGGGCGAAGGCGAGGACGAGCGCGAGCGCCGCGCCGAGGACCGTGGCCTCCAGGGTGGTCAGGAGGCCTTCGCCGATCGAGGGCAGCGCCCGGCCGAGCTCGGGGAGGAAGTCAGCCATGCCGGGGACCCGTCACCCCGCGCACAGGTCGGTGGTGCGCAGGGTGCGGGGCGGCACCTCGCGCTCGGTGAAGCCGTACTTCCCGATGAGCCGCACGTACCGCGCCGGATCGCCGGTGATCTTGGCGAGCTCCTCGTCGAACGCGTCGCGCAGCGTCGTGGCGCCCTGCCGGAAGACCGCGCCGCCCGGACTGTGCTGCTCCACCCCGTCGACCACGGGCACGAACGGCTCCAGGACCTCCACCGCGGCACCCTGGTTGGTGCGCGCGAGCCAGCGGAGCGATATCCCGGTGAGGGCGAAGGCGTCGATCCGGCCCGCGAGCAGGGCGTCCAGACCGTCCTGCTGCTTGGCCAGCGTCGTCACGGAACCCTCCCGCACCCCGGCCGACTTCGCGTAGGAGGCCTCGACGGCGGCGGTGAGGACGCCGACGGTGGCGCCCTTCGCCGCGCACGACTTCAGGTCGCTCACTCCCTCGGGGTTGCCCTTGCGGACCATGAGGGCGGTGGGGGAGACGAACTCCGGCTCGGAGAAGAGCACCTTGGCGCAGCGTTCGGGCGTGATGGCCATGCCCGCGCTCACCACGTCGAACCGTCCGGCGAGCAGGCCGGGGATCAGCGAGCCGAACTCGGTCAGGGTGGGGCGCAGTTCGGGGACCCCCAGGGCGGTGAAGACCTCCCGGTGGAGCGTGGGCGCCTCGCCGGCGAGTTCGCCGCCGTCCTGGAAGCCGTACGGGGCCTCGCCGGCGAAGCCGACGCGGACGTGGCCCTGCTCGCGCAGTCTCGCCAGCAGGTCCCCGTCGCCGGCCGTGGCTCCGGTGCCGGCCTCCGTCCGGCTGCACGCCGTGGTGAGTCCGGGAACGGCGAGCAGTCCGCCGAGGAGGGCACCCCGGGTCAGGAGGCGTCTGCGGGAGAGGGACGCGGTCATGTCCGTTCCTTTCGATGGGGGTTGGGAAAGTGGTTCGGGGAGAGGGGGTCATCGGCCGACCGGGGTGGTGTCCCGGGCGGCGGGGTCGGCGGTCCGTCCCGGGGATGACCCGGGGCCGCGTGAGCAGGGGGCATGGGCGCCGAAAGTACCCAGCGGGGCGGAGAACTTCCTGGTACCGAGAGGTTCCGGGAACCGGAGGTCCTGTGCTATGTCGACCTGCTCGTCAGGAGGCGGGGACCGGCATACTTCTCGCCGCCGGTCGGGCGAAGCCGTCGATATCGAGGTGAATCACCTGAACGTAACGACGACGTAACACCTTTGCCCTGTGCCAAGTTCGCGACCTGAACGTTATTGCATCGTCGGTCGGGCCGACGTTTGAGGCGCCCGGACCCGACCCGGGTCGGACGGCACGGACTGGAGGCCGTACGGGCGGTGTGATCGCGCGGCCGGGCCCGCGCGGTGCCGCCGTTCCCCCGGGGGCGGAACCGTCAGTACCGGTCGTCGGCCTCCAGCCGTACGAACGGAATCCGCTCGCCGGCGGCGCGGTAGGCGGCGGTGCTCCCGTCGACGGGGAAGCCCATGAAGCGGCAGAGCGTCCGTGCCGCCCGGGGGTGCCGACGCGCGTACTCGACCATGATCCCGCCGCCTTCCTCGGGCGTGGGGAAGCGTGCCGTCACCGCACGGTAGCGGCGTCCGGGCTGGATCGTGGCCTGGGGCGTGCGGCGGAGGTTGCGGTACCACTGCGCGTCCGGTCCGAAGCCGGAGGCGATGGTCCAGGTCGCCCGGGCCGGGTCGCGGGCGACCACCTCCAGGACCACCTCCTGCGACCGGCCGGATTTCCGTCCGGTGTGGATGAGGAGCAGCAGCCGGCCGCCGAACAGCGGGCCCAGGCCGGCGCGGAAGAGGTGGATCGGCAGGCGGAGGAGCCGCCGTCGCCAACCGGTGGGCGGGCCGGGGCGCTGGGGTGTGTGACGCATGCGGCGGTTCTCCTGGCACGGTCGCTGGGCGGGGCGCCGACGACTTCGGTCCGACGGCGCCCGGTGGGCAGGAATGACCCGTCAAAGGTGAACCATTGCATAGTCCAAAGGTGGGGCTGGGGGCGCAACCGGGTGAGAGGCTTCCCGGTGCCGCCGGGGGCGTGTCCTCCTGTACGAGGGAGTCGTCGCCGGGGGCGGTCCTACCGGGTCTCGTCCGCGGGGTCGAGCCACCCCAGGGGATGGAGGACGTCCTCCGCCCCGCAGGCCGGCTCCTGCCCCGCGGCGTTGAAGGCGTCGAGCGCGTCCACGAGGGCGTCGCGCCGAGCGGGGTCGAGGCGGCGCAGGACGGCCGTGATCTCCGCGCGTCGGCGGGCCGTCACGTCCGCGACGACGCGGGAGCCCTCTTCGGTCAGGCTCAGCACCGTCTCGCGGCGGTTCTCCGGGTTGGTCCGGCGGCTGGTCAGGCCCGAGGCGATCAGGCGGTCCACCATCCGCATGGCGGTGGAGGGCTGGACGCCCAGGTGGTCGGCCAGCGCCACCAGTTTCGACGGGCCGCGGGTGGACAGCACCACGAGCATCCGGAACTGGGGCAGCGTGATGTTCTCCTCGACCGTCGCGAGCGACCGGGCCGAGACCGCGACCAGCAGCCGCGACGCCGTCAGTACGGCACGCGTGACGGCCTCGATGTCGTCCTGGGCCGGTGCGGTCTCCTCGTGCTCTCGCATACGGACCTTTGTACCCCGCGTCGGGGCGGCGACCGGCATCGCCTCCGGCCGCCGCTCCTCGGGACCGGTGGCCCGGTAGGAGCATCGCCGCATCGTCCCGCCGCAGGACAAGCGATCACGGGCCGGTTACAGTGCGTAAAGAGCCCGGATCTCCGCAGGAGCAGGAGAAACAGCAAGAGCGCATGCAAGCGCGAGAACAAGAGGGAGCGGCAAGCCGTGAACGCGTTGCGTGGTCCCGTCCTCTTCCGGTGTCGTCGTCCGCCGGTCGGGCGTGAGCCTTCCCCCGCCGCGACGGGCGGCCCCTGATGCCGGCGCCGTACACACCGGTGACGAGCGGGGCCGCGGATCCACCCGTCTCGCCGGTCAGCACGCACAACGAATGGGATCCGCTGGAAGAGGTCGTCGTCGGACGCCTCGACGGTGCGACGATCCCCTCCGACCATCCGGTCGTCGCCTGCAACATCCCGCCGTGGGCGGCCCGGTTGCAGGGCCTGGCCGGCGGTTTCCGCTATCCGCGCATCCTGGTGGAGCGAGCCCAGCAGGAACTCGACCGGTTCGTCGGTCTCCTGCGGTCCCTCGGCGTCACCGTGACGCGTCCCGACGCGGTCGACCACAAGAGGCGCTTCGGCACACCCGACTGGTCCTCACGGGGTTTCTGCAACACGTGCCCGCGCGACAGCATGCTGGTGGTCGGCGACGAGATCATCGAGACGCCCATGGCGTGGCCGTGCCGGTATTTCGAGACCCACTCCTACCGCTCGCTCCTCAAGGAGTACTTCCGCAGGGGCGCCCGCTGGACGGCCGCGCCGAAGCCGCAGCTCACCGACGAGCTCTTCGATCCGGAATTCCGGATCCCCGAGGCCAGCGAACCCATGCGCCACATCCTCACCGAGTTCGAGCCGGTCTTCGACGCGGCCGACTTCGCGCGGGCCGGACGCGACCTGTTCGTCACGCGGAGCAACGTCACCAACCTCATGGGCATCGAATGGCTGCGCCGCCACCTCGGTCCGGAGTACCGCGTCCACGAGATCGAGAGCCGTTGCCGTACCCCGATGCACATCGACACCACCTTCGTACCGCTGGCGCCCGGAAAGGTCATGGTCAATCCGGATTACATCGACGTCGACCGGCTGCCGGACATGCTGCGCTCGTGGGACGTCCTGATCGCTCCCGCGCCCGACCCGATCAGGGACCCCCTGCTCAGAGCCACCTCGATGTGCGGCACATGGCTGAGCATGAACGTCCTCATGATCGACGAGAAACGCGTGATCGCGGAGCGCCACCACACCGGCATGCTGCGCGCGCTGGAGGAATGGGGATTCGAGCCGATCCCGTGCGACCTGCTGCACTACGCGCCGTTCGGCGGATCGTTCCACTGCGCCACGCTCGACGTCCGGCGGCGCGGCACACTGCAATCCTATTTCGACTGATCCGCCCGGCCTTTCCGCCGCTTTTCGTGTTCTCGACCACTCCTCGTGTTCTCGGCAAGAGCGTGACGCTCCTCGTTCGGTCGCGGTCCGATCGCGGGTCCGGGGGATGTCGCGTGGGATGGGAGCGGTGCCGAGTGAGGCACCGGCCGCCGGGTAACCGGACGGGCACGGGCGGCCGGACGGGCCGCGATTCATGGAACCCCGCAGAGAGGGAAACGCGATGCCGGCAGGATCGAACGCGAAGCGCGAGCGCCAGTACGAGCACATCAAGGAGGGTGCCGAGAAGCGCGGCGCCTCCGAGAAGCGGGCGAAGGAGATCGCCGCGCGCACCGTGAACAAGGAACGGGCCCGCTCCGGAGAGTCCGCCACCGCGAGCAGGACCTCCACGCAGGACAGGAAGTCCGCCTCGCAGCGCGGCGGCGAGCGCTCGCACAGCGGCTCCCAGGGGCCGACGAAGGACCAGCTCTACGCGGAGGCGAAGAAGCGCGGGATCGACGGCCGCTCGTCCATGAACAAGCAGGAGCTCAAGAAGGCCCTCGGCCGCTGACACCGGGGCCGCGGAGTCGAGGGGGCGGAGTCCGGGAACGGGGCCGGCCCGGGCGGCGGGGGAGCCGTCCGGGCCGGGAGCGCCGCGGCCGGACGACGGGCGGTGCCGTCCGGTCGCGGGGCGAGGGGGATCAGACGAGGTCGAACCGGTCCAGGTTCATCACCTTGTCCCACGCGGCGACGAAGTCCTTCACGAACTTCTCCTTCGCGTCGTCGCTCGCGTAGACCTCGGCCAGTGCGCGCAGTTCGCTGTTGGAGCCGAAGACGAGGTCGGCGCGGGTGCCCGTCCACGTGACCGTGCCCGTCGCGGCGTCGTGGGCCTCGAAGAGGTCCGCGTCCCCGGCCACCGGCCGCCAGACCGTGTTCAGGTCGAGCAGGTTGACGAAGAAGTCGTTCGTCAGGGTGCCCGGGGCCGTGGTCAGGACGCCGTGCTTCGAACCCTGGTGGTTGGCACCCAGGACGCGCAGGCCGCCGACGAGGACGGTCAGTTCGGGGGCGCTCAGGTTCAGCAGGTTGGCCCGGTCGACGAGGAGGAACTCCGCCGGAAGCCGGCTGCCCTTGCCGAGGTAGTTGCGGAAGCCGTCGGCCTTCGGCTCCAGGGCGGCGAAGGACTCGACGTCCGTCTGCTCCTGGCTCGCGTCCACCCGGCCCGGCGTGAACGGCACCTCGACGTCGAAGCCCGCGTCCTTGGCGGCCTTCTCGACCGCCGCGGAGCCCGCGAGCACGACCAGGTCGGCGATCGAGACCTTCTTGCCGCCCTCGGCGTCGAAGGCGGCCTTGACACCTTCGAGGGCGCGGAGGACCTGCGCCAGCTCGTCCGGGTTGTTGACCTCCCAGTTGCGCTGGGGCTCCAGGCGGATGCGACCGCCGTTGGCGCCGCCGCGCTTGTCGCTGCCGCGGAAGGAGGAGGCCGCGGCCCAGGCCGCGGAGACCAGCTGCGCGACGGTCAGGTCCGAGGCGAGGATCCGCTCCTTGAGGGAGGCGACGTCCGAGGCGTCCAGGAGCTCGCCCTCGCGCTCCGGCAGCGGGTCCTGCCACAGCAGCACCTCGGAGGGCACCTCCGGGCCGAGGTAGCGCGAGACCGGACCCAGGTCACGGTGCGTCAGCTTGTACCAGGCGCGGGCGAAGGCGTCCGCGAACTGGTCCGGGTTCTCGTAGAAGCGTCGCGAGATCTGCTCGTACGCCGGGTCGAAGCGCAGCGACAGGTCGGTGGTGAGCATCGTCGGGAGGTGCTTCTTCGACGGGTCGTGCGCGTCGGGGATGATCGCCTCGGCGTCCTTCGCCACCCACTGGTGGGCGCCGGCCGGGCTCTTGGAGAGCTCGTAGTCGTACTCGAAGAGGTGCTTGAAGAAGTCGTTGCCCCACTGCGCGGGGGTGGTGGTCCAGGTGACCTCCAGACCGCTGGTGATCGTGTCGCCACCCTTGCCGGTGCCGTGGGAGTTCGCCCAGCCGAGGCCCTGCGCCTCGATCGGCGCGGCCTCGGGGTCGTCGCCGACGCTCTCGGACGGGCCGGCGCCGTGGGCCTTGCCGAAGGTGTGGCCGCCCGCGATGAGCGCGACCGTCTCCTCGTCGTTCATCGCCATCCGGCGGAAGGTCTCCCGGATGTCGCGGGCCGCCGCGACCGGGTCCGGGTTGCCGTTCGGGCCTTCGGGGTTGACGTAGATGAGGCCCATCTGGACCGCGCCGAGGGGCTCCTCCAGCTCGCGGTCGCCCGTGTAGCGCTTGTCGTCCAGCCAGGCGGTCTCGGGGCCCCAGTAGACGTCCTCGTCGGGCTCCCACACGTCCGCGCGGCCGCCGGCGAAGCCGAAGGTCTCGAAGCCCATCGTCTCCAGGGCCACGTTGCCGGTGAGGACCAGGAGGTCGGCCCAGGAGAGGTTCTGGCCGTACTTCTTCTTGACCGGCCACAGCAGACGGCGGGCCTTGTCCAGGTTGACGTTGTCCGGCCAGCTGTTGAGCGGCGCGAAGCGCTGCTGGCCGGCGCCGGCGCCGCCGCGGCCGTCGCTGATGCGGTACGTGCCCGCGCTGTGCCACGCCATCCGGACCATGAGGGGGCCGTAGTGGCCGAAGTCGGCGGGCCACCAGTCCTGGGAGGTGGTGAGGACCTCGGCTATGTCGCGCTTCACGGCCGCCAGGTCGAGGCTCTTGAACGCCTCGGCGTAGTCGAAGTCCTCGCCCAGGGGGTTGGCCACGGCGGGGTTCTTGGCCAGGATCTTCAGGTTCAGCCGGTTCGGCCACCACTGGTTGTTCCCGCCGCCCTGGGTCGGGTGGGCGGCGCGGCCGTGCGCGACCGGGCAACCGCCTCCGGCTTCGTCCAGCTTCGCGTCCACGACGATCGCGTCGTGGTTCTCGGGCGCTTCGTTCTCGGGCACGCGGTTCTCAGACATCGGAATCCTTCCGGACCTGGCGGACAACAGTGCTCAGGAAGTGTGATCGGAGCGGCCGGGTCGTGCCCGGAGAGCCGTCACGTGTCGGACTCCCGCCGCGCTGAGGTCTTCCTGTCCCTTGGCCATCAACGAAATCGATCCTACAATGGACCTTGTCCAAGTCAAGAACAATGCCAAACCCTGTCCGAGGAGCACCGGCCGCACACCGGACACCACGGGCCCCGCGTCCGAGCCGAAGAGGTGAACCGACATGAGCGACCTGCTGGAACGGCTGAGGTCCCGAGGCTGGCGGATGACGTCCCAGCGGCGCGTGGTCGCGGAGGTCCTGGCCGGAGACCATGTGCACCTCACGGCGGACGAGGTGCACGCGCGCGCCGTCGAGCGGCTGCCGGAGATCGCGCGGGCGACGGTCTACAACACCCTCGGCGAGCTCGTCGCCCTGGGGGAGGTCGTGGAGTTCTCCACGGACGGACGCGCCAAGCGCTACGACCCGAACGCGCACCAGGCGCACCAGCACCTGGTCTGCTCCGGCTGCGGGCTCATCCGGGACGTCCGCCCGGCGGGCGACCCGCTGGCCGTCCTCCCGGCGGAGGAGCGCTTCGGCTTCGCCGTGGAGAAGGCCGACGTGACGTACCGGGGGCTGTGCCCGGAGTGCTCGGCGGGGTGAGCACACGGGGAAGGGGCCGTCACCGGTGGTTCGGTGACGGCCCCTTCCGGGGCGACGGCTCCCGCTCCGGAGCCGTCGGGGACTACTTCAGGGCGGCGAGCGCCTCGTCGTAGCCGGGCTCGTCCGCGATCTCGTCCACGAGCTGCGCGTGCAGGACCTTGTCGTTCTCGTCGAGGACGACGACCGCGCGGGCGGTCAGGCCGGCCAGCGGCCCGTCCGCGATCTCCACGCCGTAGTTTGTGTGGAACTCGCGGCCGCGGAGCGTCGAGAGGTTCTTGACGTTCTCCAGGCCCTCGGCGCCGCAGAAGCGCGCCTGCGCGAAGGGCAGGTCGGCGGAGATGCAGAGCACCACGGTGTTCTCCAGCTCGCCGGCCTTCTTGTTGAAGGCGCGAACGGAGGAGGCGCACGTCGGGGTGTCGACGCTCGGGAAGATGTTGAGGACCTTGCGCACACCGGCGAAGTCCTTGAGCGACTTGTCGGCGAGACCCTCGGCGACGAGCGTGAAGTCGGGAGCCTGGCTGCCGGGAACCGGCAGGACGCCGTTGACCTGTACCGGGCTGCCCTTCAGCGTGACCTGGGCCATGGGGATCTCCTTCGGAAGTACGAGTGGCAACGAGGGGAATCGTACGGAGTCCCGGCGGCCCGCACGGTCGCACCTCTTGACGCCCCCTTCCTTCACTTCTTAAATCAGGTGGGCGGCGAAGCGGTCCGCCCCTCTGTATGTCATGTACCTGACATGCAGCTGCGGCGTGCGTCCACGGCGCCGTCCCCCCACCCGACGGAAGAGAGAGCCATGACCTCCTCCCGCGCACGACGGCGCACGCTGTCCTCCGCCCTGTCCGCCCTCGCCCTGGCCCTCGCCGTCGCGGCGCTCGGCCCGGCGGCCTCGGCCGGCCCCACCGGGGGAACCACCCTCGCAGGGGAGGCCGCCCCCGCCGCCGGAGCGGCCGCCGTCACCTTCTCCGACGACTTCGACGGCCCCGCGGGCGCCGCCGTGGACGGCTCCAAGTGGCAGATCGAGACCGGCGACAACGTCAGCAACCACGAGCGGCAGTACTACACGGCCGGCAACCGCAACGCCGCGCTCGACGGCCAGGGCCACCTGGTCATCACCGCCCGCAAGGAGAACCCGGGCAACTACCAGTGCTGGTACGGGCGGTGCGAGTACACCTCGGCGCGGCTCAACACCGCCGGGAAGTTCACCGCCCAGTACGGCCGCGTCGAGGCCCGCATGAAGGTGCCGCGCGGCCAGGGCATGTGGCCCGCGTTCTGGATGCTCGGCCACGACCTCGGCCAGGTCGGCTGGCCGAACTCGGGCGAGATCGACGTCATGGAGAACGTCGGCTTCGAACCCTCCACCGTCCACGGCACCCTGCACGGCCCCGGCTACTCCGGCTCCGGCGGCATCGGCGCCGGCTACACCCTGCCCGGCGGGCAGGCCTTCGCCGACGCCTTCCACACCTTCGCCGTCGACTGGTCGCCGGGCCGCATCACCTGGTCCGTGGACGGCAACGTCTACCAGACCCGTACGCCCGCCGACCTCGGCGGCCGGACCTGGGTCTTCGACAAGCCCTTCTTCCTGATCCTCAACCTCGCGGTCGGCGGCTACTGGCCCGGCGACCCGGACGGCTCGACCCCCTTCCCGGGGCAGCTCGTCGTCGACCACGTCCGCGTCACCACCTCCGACGCCCCCACCGGCGGCGGACCGATCACCGGCATCGGCGGCAAGTGCGTCGACGTGGCCGCCGCGAACACCGCGAACGGCACCCCCGTCCAGCTCTACGACTGCAACGGGACCGCCGCCCAGCGCTGGACCGTCGGCACGGACGGCACCCTCCGCGCGCTCGGCAAGTGCCTCGACGTCACCTCCGCCGGCACCGCCGACGGAACGCCCCTCCAACTGTGGGACTGCAACGGCACGGAGGCCCAGCGCTGGGTCGCCAACGACGCCCGGGACGTGGTGAACCCGCGCGCGAACAAGTGCATGGACGCCACCGGCAACAGCTCGGCCAACGGCACCCGGCTCCAGATCTGGACCTGCGGGGGCACCGCCAACCAGAAGTGGACGGTGACCCGGTAGGGAGGTGACCCGGTAGGCCGGTCACCCCGCAGGACGGTGGACGGGCGACCCGGCGGCCGCCCGTCCACCCCCACCCGGCCCCGGGCGCTCAGCCCCGGGGCCGGGCCAGGTACTCCTCCCGCAGGGCGGTGAGGATCTGCGCGGCCTCCGGACGGCCCGCGTTCCGGCAGCGCGCCGCCGCCGTCGTCAGCCGGGCGATCGCCTCGTCGGTGCGGCCGAGCCCGTTCCCCTCGACCAGGGCGGCGAACCGCACCGCCTCGGCCCTCGGCAGCTCGCCGTGCTCCCCGCCCTCCTCGTGGACGCCGATCGCAGCCTCCGCCTCGGCCAGGGCCTCCTCGAAGCGCTGCGCCTCCGCCAGGACGTGGGACCTGCGGTAGTGCACCTCGCCCCGCTCGTACCAGACGGCGAAGCCCTCGGCGGCGTCCGCCGGCACGCCGTCCAGGACCCCGTCGGCCCGCGCCAGGTGCGCGAGCGCCGCCTCCACGCCCTCGTCCCCCCGGGCCGCCGTCGTGAGACGCGCGAACTCGCGCGCCATCCGCACGATCATGGGCGGGTTCGGCGCCTCGGCGTGCGCGGCGAGAGCCCGCTCGTACGCGGCCTCCGCAGCCTCCCACCGGTCGGCGAGGGCCAGCGCGACCGCCGTGTCCGCCGTCACCAGGGTGCGGATCGGGGCGTCCTCCTCCCACCCGGCCACCGTGCCCGCGAGCCGCAGGAACTCCTCGGCCGACGGCAGGTACTCCTCCAGCTCCCGCAGCCCGCGCGCCAGGGACAGCCGGATCTGGGCCACCATCCGCTCGTCGAGGGCGGCGGCCGACTCCTCGGACAGCAGCGACTCCAGGACCGCCACGGCGTCCGCCTGCCGCCCCGCCTCCGTCAGGACGCCGGCCAGCTGCATCCGTACGTCGGCGGCCTCCGGATGCTCCCCCTCCCGGTCGAACCGCGCGGCCGCCTCGGAGAGGTGGCGCACGGCCCCGGTGTGGTCCCCGAGGTGCGAGGACGCGTGGCCGAGCAGGGAGTACGTCGGGGCCAGCGGGAAGTCCTCCTCGCCGTACCGCACCGCGTCCGCGATCGCCCGGTGCAGCAGCTCCGCCGCCTCCGCTGGCTCCTGCCGGGCCAGCACGACCTGGGCGAGCAGGGCGCGCGGGCGCGAGCCCCGCCAGGGCCGCTCCGAGGCCTCGACGTCCACCAGGGCCGCGCGCAGCTCCGACTCGGCGAGGGCGAGGTCGCCCCGGCGGCCGGCCACGTCCGCGAGGAACTGGCGCGCGTTGGCCACCTGGTGGGGGACGCCCAGGCGCTCCGCCTCGGCGCGCAGCGCCCCCACCGCCTCCTCGAACCGCTCCGGCGCGGGACCGGGCTCCTCCGGTTCCCGCCGCATCGTCTCCTGATAGGCGGCGTAGGCCCCGGCGTACAGGACGGTGAGGTAGGACAGGACGCGGTCCGCCGCCGCGTCGGCGCCGAGCGCGGTCTCGCCGTCGCCGGGCTTCTCACCGGTCAGCGGGGCCTCGTCCTTCAGGCGTTCGGCCTCGCCCAGCATCCGGCCGAGCCGGACCCGGACCGCCTCGTCGCGCCCGGCGTCGGCGTCGTCCTCGCCGGTCGTCCAGGCGAGGGCGCGGGCCCGGGCGGCGAGGGCCTGCCACGGCATCCCGAGCTCCTCGTAGAGTCCGGCCGCCGTCTCCAGCCCGGCGCCGCTCTCCTCCGCGTCCCCGTCCTTCTGCTTGAGCCGGTACGCGCGCTCCTCGGCCAGCTCGGCCCGCAGCAGCTCCTCCGGGCCGAGCCGGTCGTCGTGCGCGGCCGAACCGTCCGCGAGCCGCTCGGAGATCCGGGTCCAGAGCCTGTCGGCGCCCGGGTGCCCGAGACGGGCCAGGTGCCGCGCCTCGGCCACCAGGGCGGCGAAGTCCTCCGGCACCTCGGGCGCCCCGGCAGCCGCGGCGGCGGGGACCGCCGGGGCCGCGCCCGCGGGGGTGCGGGGCGCGGCGGCCGTCCGCAGCCCGAGCGGCAGCGGCGCGTCGAGCAGCGGACGCCGGGCCAGGCGCTCGCGGCGCCGGTCCCCGACGGCGGTGGTGCCGTTGCGCGCGTCGAAGGCGGCGGCGAGCCGGTCCGCCTCGCCGCGGACGTGGCCGAGGAGTTCACCGGCGGTCCAGTTCCGTCCCGGCGGACCGGCGACGGGCGTCTCCCCGTGCCCGTCCTCCACCAGCCGGGCGAGCAGCACCTCCACGCCGGTCAGGAAGCCCAGGCGGTCGAGGGGCGCGCCGGTCGCCTCGAACAGCGGACGGTTCTCCGCGAGGACTTCGAGACCCCGGCCCTCGTTGCGCGAGAGCGCGCAGAACTCCAGGTGCAGGCCGACCTCGTGCTGCATGCCGGTGTTGCCCCGCACCCGCCGGTAGCCGGTCAGGTGGTGGGAGCGGGCCTCGTCCGTGCGGCCCAGGCGCAGCAGCGGCAGCAGGGCGCGGGCCTGGCTCGTCTGCGGCTCCTCGCTGCAGCTCTGCTCGCCGGCCAGGACGGGCCGCCAGGCGTCGAGGGCCGCGGCGTCGTCGCCCGCCGCCACCTCGTACCCGGCGCGGTGCCGGGTCTCGCAGGCCTCGCAGTCGCTCAGTTCGGTACGGGGCCGGGTGACCCACAGGTCGTAGGCGTCGTCGACGCCGGTGCCGATGTGGGCGGCCACGTGGTGGCGCATCGCCGCCACCGGCTGCATGCCGTGCCCGGCCTCCTCGTACCGCTCCCGCATCCGGTCGATCCAGCCCCGCACGGTGTCGAGGGGCACCTCCGGCACCTGGAGCAGGGACGTCGTCACCCACTTGAAGCGCCAGAAGACCTGGTGGGCCTCCCACGGGCTGAAGGACTCCGGAGCGGTGTCCCACAGCTTGAGCAGCCGGGCGAAGGCCACGGGGGACTTGCGCTGCTCGCCGGTGAACTCGTACGCCGTCATCAGCTCCAGGAGGGCCGTGACGAGGGTGTCGGGCTTGTCGAAGACCTCGGCGGCCTCGACCAGCTCCTCCGCGGTGACGGTCCGCTGCGTGCCGTGGGGGCGCTCGTGGTTCTCGCGCAGCGCCTCGACGACGGCCTCGGGCGTGTCCAGCATCTACAGTTTCTTCCGGGGCTCGGAGCCGGGTGCCGCCGCGTCCGGACGGTGCATGGCGTGGGTCAGCAGGCCGATGAAGGCCCGGTTGAGCAGGGCGCTCTCGCTCGCCCGCAGCGGACGGCGGCTGAGCAGCAGCGCCTGTCCGTAGAGGGCCTCGGCGGTCGTCACGGCGAGCCCGCGCTCGGTGATCGTGATCGCCTGGCGGACCAGCGGGTTGAGGTGGTTGAGGACGAGCTGGGCGCGCGGGGTCTCGTGGCGCAGCGAGCCGAGGATGTCGGCCCACAGGCCGTCGCTGTCGGCGGCCAGGCCCGCCCGGGTCCGCTCGTGGCGCGCCTCCCGGTTGTCGAGGAGCAGCGCGGGCGCGGTCACCGGCTGGAAGTCGCGCAGGACGACGTCGCAGTCGTGGACGCCGATGGTCTCCCGGGCGACCGCGAGGAAGCCCGCCGCCCGCAGCTCGGCGGTCGGGTCCACGGCGTCCAGGTGCGCGGTGACCGTGGCCGGGTCCAGGTCCGTGACGGACGTGCCCGGCCGGATCTCGGGCAGCCGGTGCACCAGGTCCCGGTCGTACGTGTAGCCGCCGTTGACGACGCCGAGCCCGGCGGCCGCCGCGATGGGGGCGACCTGGCGGAACTCCTCGACGCTCCGGGTGACCAGGACCGTCGGGTGCGTCCGTACGAACTCCTCCAGGGTCACGTTGCCGTCGGTGGTCTCGAACGGCAGCCACGGCAGCACGACCCGCAGCAGCTCGTCGTCGTAGCGGGCGAGCGCCTTGACCGCCAGGTGGTGGGTGTCGATGAAGCGGTGCAGGAGCGCCGGGTCGCTGGCGGCGAGCCCGGTGAGCCAGTCGCGGATCCGGTCGCCGAGGGCGTCCCGTACGGCGGAAAGGGTGCCGTCCTCGTACAGCGACTCGCGCGACGCGGTGGGCCGCAGGCTGGTGGTGTCCACCACGCAGCGCACGAAGAACGCCCACTCCGGGAGGAGTTCGGGCGCCTTGTCGGTGAGCAGCATGCCCTTGAGGTGCACCCGGTGCCCCGCGCGCTGCGCCGGGCTGACGGCCGTCGGCAGCACGTACGCGACGCCGCGCAGACCGGCCGCCGGCAGGTCGAGCTCGATGCTGTCGAGCGGGGTGAAGTCGAACAGGTCGCGGCAGTACGCGGTGAGGGCCTCGCGGCGCGCCAGCGGGGAGCGGTGGCTCCGCTCCCACGGCGGCGCCTCGTCGATCCGGTGCTCCTCGCCCCGCGCGTCGACGACGGTGACCTCGTGCCGCAGCAGCCCGCCGTAGTGCCGGGCGAGCCGGACGACCTCCTCGGGGCTCGTCCACTCGGCGTTGTCGGCGCGCGGCACGAGCCGGACGGTGGTGCCCGGCTCGGGCACCTCGGAGGCGGACAGGGTGCGGATGGTGTAGCGGCCGTCGGAGTGGCCGCGCCACTCGACGGCGGGCGCCGCCGGGTCCGCCGCGGACCGGCTGACCACCGTGATCTCGTCGGCCACGACGAAGCAGGCGAGCAGGCCGATGCCGAACTGGCCGATGAACTCCCCGCGCGTGGCGTCGAGTCCGGCGCCGTCCAGGGCGCCGTCGGCGGTCCGCTTGGAGCTGCGCCCGATGGTGGCGAGGAACCGGTGCACGTCGGCCTCGGCCAGACCGACGCCGGTGTCCGTGACGGTGAGGACGTCACCGGTGCGCACCGTGATGGCGCCGGGCGCGCCGGGGTCGAGCGCCTGCCGGGCCGTGATGGCGTCCACGGCGTTCTGGAGCAGCTCGCGCAGGTAGACGCGGGGGCTGGAGTAGAGGTGGTGGGAGAGCAGGTCGACCAGACCGCGCAGGTCGACCTGGAAGGTGTGCGCTGACTCGGAAGGAGACACCCGGTGAAGTCTTTCGGTGAACGCGCCCGCGACGACGGACGGGAGGAACGGGGAAGGAGGGGATGCGGAGGGGGCGGGGGCGGTGGAGCCCGACGCCTGCCCGGTACCGCCGCCGGTCAGGTACGGACGCCGGTCGGGTACGGACGGAGGGCCGGTACGGACGGCTCCGGTACGGGACTCGGTCGCCCCGCCGGTTCAGCGGCCGGCCGCCGAGCGCCACTCGCGGTAGGCCGCGACGGGGTCGGAGTCGTTCAGGTAGGACCAAGGGAACTCGGTGACCCGCCCCTCACCGGCCCGGAAGCACTCCCGGGCGGCCTCGCGCTGCCCGGCCAGCGAGAAGGCCATGGCGAAGCTGTTGAGCACCTGGAGCCAGCCGTCCCGGCGGACGAAGTCCGGGTGCCGGTACGAGTGGTCCGCGGCCTCGTTCAGGGACGCGGCCACCTCGGGCCGCCCGATGTAGGTGGCGTCGGGCCCGGAGTCGAGCGAGAGCCACTCCTCCACGTGTGCGACCGCGACGAGCTGGCCGAGCTGCGTGCCGCCGGGGGCGCCGAGGGCGGACGTGCGGGCGAAGGCGTGCATCTCCTCGTGCGAACCGCCCCACTTCCGGCAGACCTGCTGCAACTGCTGCTGGTGCGCCCCCAGGTGGTGCGGCGCGCGCCGCACGGTCGCCTCGAACCGGCGCCGCGCGACCTCGGGCCCGACCTCCAGACCGCGCCCGCTGACCTGGAGGCAGTACCAGGGCGAGGCCCAGCCCGGTTCGAGCTCGGCCGCCTCGTACAGCCACCGCTCGGCCGTGCGCAGCCGCTCGTGGAAGACCTCGAACTGCTCCCGCGAGACGTCCTTGGCGCGGGCCGAGGTCCGGGCCTCCCAGCCCCAGCTGACGTGGCGGAGGCCCGCCAGGAGGCGGGGCAGCGCCGCCCCCGGCTCGGCCTCGGCCACATCCGTGATCCACGTCTCGACCCCGGCGGTGTCGCAGACGGTCCACAGCAGTTCCGTCCGGCCTTCGCCCTCGGAACGCGCTTCGAGCACCTCCCGCACGGTGGCCCAGTCCGCCGTGGCGGCGGCCTTCTTCAGACGGAGCACCTCGGGGTCGTCCGAGTCCTTCTCCAGCCGTGCGACGGGCCGGCCCGCCCGCTTCCCCAGCGTGAGCCCCCAGCCGCGGAGCAACGCCATGTCCCCACCCCTTGTTCCGAACGAACGGGGCGGTCAGTGATCATCCGCCCCGTGGAGGTAGTGACTATCACGCGGGTATGACAATCGCACATCTGTTTACCCGGGGTCCGGCGCCGGGACCCCGCCGCTCAGCCGTCCGCGACCGCCCGGTCCGCCCCGGAGGGCTTCTCCGGCGCCCGGCGCAGCGCCCGGACGGCGGGCACGGCCAGCATGACCGCGATGCACACCAGGCCCATGACGGACGAGAAGAGCAGCACCCGGTCGGCGCCCACGGACTCGGCCGCCGGACCGGCCAGGGCCCGGCCCACCGGGATGACCATGATGGACCCGGCGACGTCGTAGGCCGAGACGCGGCTCAGGACGGCCAGCGGGATGTGCGACTGCACGCTCGTCGCCCACATGACGCCCCAGAAGGCGAATCCGCAGCCCGCCAGGACGCCCGTGGCGGCCGTGAGCCCGAACGACCAGCCCAGGGCGGGGGCCAGGGGGTTGAGGGAGAAGAAGAACATGGCGCACGCGCCCGCGACGAGCGGCCTCCGGGGCCGCACCCGCATCCCGAGCAGCCCGCCGACGATCGTGCCCGCGCCGTCGGCGGAGGCGATCCAGCCGTACCCGTCGGCGCCGTGCTGCTCGGTCAGGAGCGCGGCACCCAGCGGCAGGGCCGGGCCGAAGACGAACAGGCCGTAGACGGCCCACACGGCGATGACGCCCCACAGCCAGGAACGGGACCGGAACTCGTGCCAGCCCGTGGCGAGCCGCTGCCAGATCGGCTCGTCGGTCCCGTCCGGGGCCGTGCCGAGCCTCCGCAGCGGCGCGAGGCCCAGGGCACTGCACGCGTAGAAGCCCGCGATCACCAGGAAGGAGCCGGCCACGTCCCAGTACGCCACGAGGAGACCGGCGAGGCCGGGCCCGAGCAGGGTGCAGATCGACTCCGAGATCCGCAACAGCGCGTTGGCCCGCTGGATGTCCTCGGCGACCCGCGGCACCAGGCTCGCCAGACCCGGCTGGAACATCGCGGTCGCCGCGCCGCTGACCGCGAGCAGCGCCATGACGTGCCACAGCCGTACGTCCCCGAGGGCCAGCAGCCCCGCGAGCGCGAGCATGGCCACCATGCGCACCACGTCCGCGCCGACCATCATCACCTGCGGGGTGAACCGGTCGGCGAGGACGCCGCCGAAGAGCACCAGGAGGACGATCGGCGCCATCCACGCGGCAAGGGCGTACCCCACGCCGGAGGCTCCGTACCCCGCGCCGAGCACGGCGGTGGTCAGCGAGACCATCAACATGCCGTCGGCGAGCAGCGAGGTGCTGCGGGCGGTGAAGAAGAGCCGGAAGCGGCTCGAACGCCACGGGCTGGGCGGGGGGCCGGGCTCCGGCTCCACGGGCGCGTCGTGCGTCGTCAGGTCGTTCGTCGTCATGTCGGATCCGCCGGAGTCCGGCCGTTCCCTTCGGTGAGGATGTGCCGCCGGAGCCACGCGTCCGTCCGGTCCGCCTCCTCCGGCGGGCCCTGGACGATCACGTACCGGCGGGGGGCGAGGACCCCGGGACGGCCCGGGAGGACGCGCATCAGCGCCGCGTGGGCCTCCGCCGGGGTCGGAGGGACGCCGTCGGAGGCGACGAACGCGGTGAGGCCTTCCCCGGACCCGTCCGCCGCGACGTGCACGGGTACGCCTCCGAGGGCGCCGCCCAGGGCGTCCGCCACGGCCGGCGGCGAGACCCAGGAGCCGTCCACCCGGATCCAGTCCGGGCCGCGCTCCACCGGACGGACCCCCGTCACCCCGGTCAGCGAGGCGAGCGGCACGTCCTCCTCGGCGGCCGCCTCCAGGAGCCGTACGAGACCGGTCAGGAAGCCCTCGGCCTCGTCCGGGGCGAACAGCGCGGGGTCGGCCCACAGACCGATCCGCAGCAGGGGCGCCGTCTCGTGCACGAAGGCGAGCAGCCGGGTCGGCAGGACCTGGGACGGGCCCCGGCCCAGTTCGAGCTCGGGGCCGTCCGGCTCCGTTCCCCCGGCCTCCGACAGCGCGCTCACGTCGTTGAGGACCACGTCCCGCGCGAACCGGCTGCCGCGCTCGAAGGTCGTCCGGTCGATCATCTCCCACAGGGCGACCGCGTCGAACCGGCTGTGCCGGTACGCGTCGAGCGCCGCGCCCCACGCCTTGGCGAGCAGCGCGTCGAAGGACGGCACCCGGACGTCGAGGGCGAGCAGCGCGTCCTGCGACACGGTGTTCACCGAGCGGGCGAGCCGGCCGTGGAACCGGTTGGAGGTCGGGACGGCGGCCACGCAGACGTCCTGGCCGGTCCGGTGGGCGACCAGCGCGCACCAGGCCGTGAGCAGCACCGTGGACGGCAGCCCGCCGGTGCGCTCCGCCACCCGGGCGAGCGCCCGCGCGCCCCGCAGGGACCGGAGCGTCACCTCCGGCGTGTCGGCCTCGGTGCCCTCGGCGCCCGGCCCGTCGCACATGGCCTGGGGGCCGGTCCGGATGATCCGCTCCCAGTACCGCAGCGACGCCGCCGACTTCCGGAGCCCCGCCGGGGTCGCCTCCTCGGCGGCGAGTTCCAGCGGGGTGAAGGCGCCCTGCGGCGGCAGGGGTCCGCCGGTCAGGAGGGCCAGCCAGTCCTCCTCCAGGACGGCGAGGGCGCTGACGTCCGTCACGGCGTGGCTCGCCGCGAGCGCGACGAAGACCGGCGCGCCGGCCGCGGTGACGAGGGAGATCCGCAGGCCGAAGTCCCGGTCGAGCCGGAAGCGTTCGACGCGGGCCCGGCGGGCCACGGCGTCGGCGTACCGTTCGGCGTCCGGGGGGAGCGCGTCGTGGTCGAGGACGGTGACCGTGAACTCCCCCTCGGCCGCCACCACCTGCTCGCGGGGCACGGTCCCCTCGGCGTGCGGGAACGTGGTGCGCAGCGCCTCGTGCCGCACGACCAGGGCGCGCAGCGCGTCGATCACCGCGTCCGTCCGGGTCCCGGCGGGCACCGGCCACACGGCATGGATGTTGATGTGCTCGGGCTCGTCCCGCACCATGCACCGGATCATGTTGGCCTGGCCCATCGTGACCAGGCCCCGGCGCTCCGTGCCGCCCGCGTGGGCGACGGTGACGGTACGGGTCTTCGCCGGGCGCGGCAGGTCCCGTTCGTACGCGGTCACGGGGCGGCCACCGCCCCGGGCCGGGGGAGGGACCGTGGACGGCGGCTCATGCGGTGCTGCCTTTCGTGGACGGGGAATCCTCCTCGCCCGCGCGGACCAGGGGAGCCCAGGCGTCGAGGAGCAGGGCGAAGTCCGCCATGTCCCGCCGCGCCTCGTCGAGGAGGCGCTTGCGGCGGGCGGCGAGGACGTCGGCGGCGGCCGCGTACCGGCCGCCGAGCTTGCGGTAGGAGCGCTCGACCACGTCGAACCGCTCGCCGTTCTCCACCGGATCGATCCCCGTGCCGCCCCTGACCAGCGCGGCGACGCCGGAGGTGCGGAGGAGCCCGTCGCCGTCCAGCAGCCCGTCGCCGGCCGCCGCCGCCCCGGCGTACACGGCCCGGAGGTACGGGACGGCGAGCAGGAACTTCGTCAGCCGCAGCTGGTACGCGAGGAAGCCCGCGTCCGAACGGCGCTCGGGAGTGTGGAAGTTGACGATGTGCCGGTTGTGCAGGACGCCGGGCAGCCGGGCGCCGTGCACCAGGTGGAGCAGGAAGTAGTCGCTGCCGATGGTGTCGGTGGCGGGCGGCAGCGGCACCCGACCGTACACCCCGCGCGCGAAGGCGACGTTGCACATGTCCACGCGCGTCGGGCTGACGGTGGTGAGCGTGCTGAGGTCTCCGGTGAAGGCGGCGGTCCCGGCACCCCGGAACGCCTCGTCGACGAGGTTGCGCCGCCAGACCTCCGGGTACCCGGCCGGGACCGTCAGGCCGACGAGGTCGTCGTACACGAGGGGGTCGAGGGCCCGGATCTCCGCCACGTCCACGGACATCTCGCCGACGAACGAGCCGCCGACCATCGCCACCTGCCGGTCCGCGAGCGCCGGGTCGAGCCTGCTCCGCGACACGGCCCCCGCCACGTCGGCGGCCCGCCGCCCCAGCGCCGTCAGCTCGTGGTGGATCGGGAAGACGGGCTTCCCGTCCAGGTACTGGTAGCGGCTGTCGGAGTCCCTGCGGTGCACCGAGGCGCAGCCCAGGGCCTCCGCGATCAGGAAGGCCCGGTTGGTGCAGGCCCCGTAGGAGACCCCGGACGGCAGCATCAGGTCGAGCACCCGGTCCGGCGTGGCGACCCCGGACCGGGCGACCGCCCGGCGCAGGAAGTCCCGCTGCTCGTCCTCGTCGAAGTGGTGGACGACCACGCCGGGTTCCGGCGGCAGCGCGGCCACCGCCTCCCGGTGGGCGGCGAGGGCGGCGGGCCCGGAGGAGTCCAGGACCAGCAGGTGCACCTCGACGCCGAAGTGCCGGGCGCCGTACGCGGCCTCCTCGGCGACCGCCCGCAGGGTCGCGGCGCAGGCCCGGTCGGTCGGCAGGGTCAGGCAGACGCGGCGCACGACGGCTCCCCGTCCTTGCTCCCGTGCCCGTCGCGGTCCTTCCACGAGGTGAGCCCGAGCAGCCGGCCGCCCAGCTCGTTCAGGACGGCCGTGGGGTAGCGCTCGGACTCGTGCCGGACGGGGTCGCCGACCAGGGTGCGGTTCCAGCGCGGGGTGCGCAGGTGCCGCCAGGAGTCGACCCGGGACCTCCGCAGCCGCTCGTGCTCCTCCAGAGCGGGCATCATCGACAGGTACTGGACGGCCCGCACCTGGTCCTCCGAGGTGTTGCGGGCCACCCCGTGGGCGAGGAGCCCGTTCCAGATGAGCAGGTCGCCGGGGCGCAGGTCGGGACGTACGACGGGGTACTCGGCCCGGTCCACGGCGGGGCGGAGCGGGTCCCGGTCGGCGGGCTGTCCCGGCTTCCACTCCTCGAACCGCCGGAACAGCTCCGGGCAGCACTGGAACCCGCCGGACTCGGGCCGGGTCTCGTTGAGCGCGATGATCCCCTGCACCCGCTGCGGCGGCACGCCGAGCGTGGTGTCGATGTCCCAGTGCAGCTCGATGTCGAAGCCCCGGTCGGTGGGCTCGATCAGGGCGCGGTCGCGGTTCTTGACGTTGGGCGGGTTGAGGTTGAGCCGGTCCTGGGTGACCCACAGCTCCTCGCAGTCCCACACGTCCACGAAGGCGTCGTACACCCGCTGCGACTGGCGGCTGTCCCACAGGAGCTGGTGGTGGTACGCCTCCACGAAGCCGTAGACGTGCAGCTGCCGGTCCAGCTCGGAGCGGAACGGCCGGTCCTCGTACCAGGTGTCCGGCCGCTCCGGGTCGAGCCCCTGGAAGTCCCAGGCGAAGTCCAGGAGCCGCCGGGCCGCCTCCGCCGGGACCGCCTCCCGGACGACGACGTAGCCGTACGTCTGCCAGTGGGCGAAGTCCTCCTCGGACAGCACCCGCAGCGGCCGCGACTTCCTCAGCTCCCGCAGGGTGGTCTGCGCGAGGTAGGACTCGCCGTCCGCGCTGAAGTACGGCAGGTCCGAGGCCGCCCGGTACAGATGGGGGCGGCGCGCGGGGCGGTGCGGGGCGGGGGTCGTCATGGGTCCCTCCAGGGGCGGGAGTCGGGGGAGGAGGTCCGGAGCGGGGAGCGCTCCTCCCCGGCCGGCGGGCAGCACGCGGCGACCCCCGGCGAAGGGGGCGGCGGCGGACGGCACGGACGGCCGGACGTGCCGTGGCGCTGGTCAGACGCCACACCGTGCGAAAGAATTGGTTTAGACCTTAGCGGGTGGCAAGTGCCATCTCAATAGGCGGAGTTGAGGTGCGGAGGGATCCGGGCGAACGTTGTCATGGGGCTTGCTTTGGTCTAGACAACAGATGGGGAACTGGCTTACTGTCCCCTCGTGCGGCCCGGTTCCTGACGGCTCGTCAGGCGAATTTCCGCCGTGCCGCGATCGGCGCCGTCCGCCCGCGAGGCCGCCCACGGCCGCAGACCGGGCCGCGGCGCGTCCGCCCGCCCGTCCCGCCGGCGCCCCCGACTCTTCGCCCACCCCAGAGGGAGCGGTTCCCCATGAGCACACCCGGCACCACGGTCCTGCCCGACGGCGGTCTGAGGAGCCCCGGCCTGGGTCTGATCACCCTGGACCCGGACCACACCGCGCTGCTGCGCGGCCTGGACGAGCTGCTCACCGGCCTGGCCGCCCGGCTCTCCGCCCCCGAGGTGGTGGGACCGCCGCTGCTCTCCGCGGAGGGCCTCGCCCGCCTCGACTTCTTCCGCAACTTCCCCCACCTCGGCGTCTCCGCCGGACGGTTCGCGCCCGACGCGCTCGACGGCCTGGCGGCCGGAGAGGCCCCGGCCGGACTCCCGCTCCGGCCGACCGGCTACCTCCTGCCGTCCGCCACCTGCTACGGACTGCTGCTCTCCCTGGAGGGCCGGGACGTCGGCGAGGAGGGCCTGCGGCTCTCCGCCGCGGGACGCTGCTTCCGCAACGAGACCCACTTCGACGGCCTGCGGCGCCTGTGGGGCTTCCACATGCGCGAGGTCCTCTACCTCGGCACCAAACAGGGCGCCCTCGCCCACCTGGAGCAGGGAGCCGCATTCGTCCAGGAGCTGGCCGGGCGCCTCGGCCTCGACCTCACCCGGGCCGTCGCCGACGACCCCTTCTACGACAAGGGCGGCTCCCGGGCCCGGCTGATGGCCCTCGACCCGGTCAAGCACGAGTTCAGCGCCCCCGACGGCACGGCGATCGCCTCCGTGAACCGGCACCGCAACTTCTTCGGCGAGCGCCTGGACATCCTCGCGGGCGCCGAAGGACCGGCGTACAGCGCCTGCGTTGCCTTCGGCGTCGAGCGCTGGGTCCACGCGATGGTCCTGGCCCACGGCACCCCCGGGCGGGCCCTCGGCCGCCTGCGCGAGGCCGCCGCCTGACCCTCCGGGCCCCCCGCCCGCACGTACACCCGTACGGCGCACAACCGGTTCAGTAAGGAGCGACCCCACCGCATGGAACGCATCGCCGAGTGGCTTCACGAGAAGAATCCCGGCCTCGACGGACCGATCGACCCCGACGAGGACCTCATCGAGGCCCGTCTCATCGACTCCATGGACTTCCTGGAGTTCGTCGACCTCCTGGAGGAGCTCTCCGGCCGCTCCATCGACCTCCAGGAGGTCACCATCGACGACTTCCGCACGCTCGGCCGCGTCCGGCAGCGCTTCCTGAGCGCCGCCGGGTGACCACCGGCCGATGAGCGGGGGCCGTGCGGTCCTCGCCGTGGTGGCGACCACCGCCGAGGTCCTGGCCCGTCCGGAGCTGCACGAGGGGCTCCTCGCGCCGTGGGAACGGCGGCGCCTCGACCGGACGCGGATCCCCGCCCGCCGCGACGACGTCCTCGCGGCGCGCCTCCTGGTCCGCCTGTGTGCCGCCCGGTTCACCGGACTGTCCCCCGAGGAGTCGGGCCCCGGACAGTACTGCGCCGCGTGCGGCCGGGACGGCCACGGGCGCCCCTACCTCGACGGCCGACCCGGCCTCGGCGTCAGCATGAGCCACGCCGACGGCCTGGTCGCGGCCGCCGTCGGCCCCGGTCCGGTCGGCGTCGACGTGGAGCCCGCGACGCGCCGGCCCGGCCCCCCGTCCGTCCTGCGGCGGCTCCTGCCCGAGGCCGGCCTGCGCGAGGCCGCCGCCCTGCCGGACCCCGGCCCGGCGCTGCTCCGGCTGTGGGTGCGGCGCGAGGCCCTGTTCAAGGCGGGCGGCGGACCCGGCCTCCGGCTCCTCGAATGGACCGACCACGGGCGCGGGGCCGTCGTGGCGGTCGCGGCCGAGGCCCCCGTGATTCGTGATGTCGGACGAACGGGTGCAGTGTGCAAGAGAGAGGCGTCTTACGGCGCGACATGAGGCCGAGGGCCGAAGCTGGTCAGGGAGATCAACGAAGCGCTGAACGGTGTGGACCTTCCCGTCCCGTTCGCCCTCGACGACGACCACGTCGGCACCCGGGAACTTCGGTACGAACCGCCTGGACCCCAGCGGGCCGCCGGAGACCTGGTGCCGAGGGTCCTCTCGTACAACGGCGACGGCGGACGCCACCGCGTGACGTTCGACGTGTCGCCCGGCGTCTTCGAGGCGCTTCACCTCCAGGGGAAGCCCGAGGCGTCGATCTTCCGGACCCCGCGGACCGGGCCCCGTAGGCGCGGTGGGACCAGGGCGGTTCACGCGTCCCGCGGCCGTACGGACAGAGCCCCGAGGTAGTCGTCCAGGGCGGCCGCGGCACCGCCTAGGGGGAACCGGGCGCCGAGCTGCCCGTCCGGGCGCACGACGAAGCCGGTGGCGCCGTCGGGGAGGTGGAGCCGCGCGAACTCCCCGGCGGCGTCGCGGTACACGGGCACGGGCAGGGACGCGAGGGCCGACCGGTCGGCCCCGTCCGGCAGGACCACCACGGTCGGCAGGCCGCCGGCCGCCCGCGCCGCCTCCGCCGCGCCGGACAGTTCGGCGACGTCGGAGCCGTACAGGAGCACCACGTGTCCCGCGCGGCCGCGCAGCACGTCGAGCAGCCGCAGCGGGAAGGCGGCGACCGGGGTGGTCAGACCGGCGCAGTCCGGGGCCCGGTCGCCGGGCTGCGGCGCGTCGGCCGGGCCGTAGGGCGCGCCGGCGAGCGGACCGCCCCGGTACCCGACGAGGAGCTGGGCCTCGCGGAGCAGCAGGGTACGCCGGTCGTCGGGGCCGGCCTCGATGCCGTGGGCGGCGTGCCGCACGGTCCGGCCCACGACCTCCTCGCCGACCGGACGCCGCTCGGCGTCGTACGTGGAGAGGAGTCCGGGACCCGCCTCGCCCCGGACCACGAGGGCGAGCTTCCAGGCCAGGTTGCAGGCGTCCTGCACACCGGTGTTCATGCCCTGGGCGCCGGTCGGCGGGTGGATGTGGGCCGCGTCGCCCGCGACGAAGACCCGGCCCTCTCCGTACCGGTCCACGATCCGGTGGCTGATCCGGAAGACCGAGGCCCAGCGCAGCCGGGAGAGCCGCGTGGGCCGGGGCGCGAGCCGGTCCACGACGGCCTGGAGATCGGAGAGCTCCGGCGCCCGCCCGGCCTGCACGCCGTGCGCGACGCCGTCCGGCGCGGTGCGGGGGCCGTGCGCGATGCCGCTCGGCACGCCCGCCCCGTCGTCCGGTGCCGCGTCCCGCCGGGCGGACAGCTCGGGCGGCACCCGCATCGACATCCGGTAGCGGCCGGGACCCGGCAGCGGGACGCAGACCAGCAGGTCGTCGGCGGAACCGTCGGCGGACCGGCGGCTCGACCGCACGGCGTAGCCGTGCGGCAGGTTCCAGTCGGCCTCCACGTCCCCGAGCATGTACTCCTCCGGGAACGCGCCGCCCTCGAACGACAGGCCCAGCCCCTTCCGCACGGCGCTGTGCGCACCGTCGCAGCCGATCAGATACGGCACCCGCAGCTCCTCGTCGGCGCCGGACGCGGTGCGCAGCCGCGCGGTGACCCCGTCCCGGTCCCGGTCGAACGACACCAGTCCGGTGCCGCGCTCCACGACCGTCCCCAGCCCGCCCAGGTACTCCTCCAGGAGGCGCTCCGTCTCGTACTGGGGGAGTGCGGCGAAGCCGTAGGGCACCTCGGGCGGCAGCTCCAGCGGGATCCGGGCCCGTTCCTCGCCGTCGGCGTAGACCAGCTGGCCCCGGATCGGGACGGCGGCCTCCAGGACGGCGCGGACCAGACCCATCCGGTCCCACAGCTCCAGGGTGCGCGGCTGGATCCCGACCGCCTTCGCGTACGGCAGCCGGGCCGGCAGCCGGTCCACGATCCGGCAGTGGACCCCGTGCCGGCGCAGCTCGGCGGCCGCGCTCAGACCGACCGGGCCCGCGCCGACGACCAGGACGTCGGTGGTGGTGCGGTGGTGCGCCACGAGTACCTCCAGCGCTGCCTCGCCCCCGCTGGTCCCCGTCCTCCATGGTCACCCGCCGGCCCCCGGACGGCGAGCGGTGGGGCACGCGCCCTCCGCGAGGGCCCCGTGCCGGTGGACGCCGGGTTCACGCGGATTTCACCGGGGCGGGCGATCCTGGTCCTCCGGCACGGGCGGACGAGGGGGAACGTCATGACGGAGTACGAGGTACCGGGACCGGGGGCGTCGCCCGACGAGATCGAACGGGTCGTCGTCTCCCTGCGCCGCGCCGCGGGCACCGATCCCGACCGGTACCTTCCGGAACTCGGTCACGGCCTGCTGCGGCTCGGCTCGCTGATCGCCACGGAGCCGGGTCGCCTGGACGAGGCGGTGGACGTCCTGGAGGAGGCGGCCGCGGTGTACCGGCGGCTTCCCGAGGAGCACCTGCACCTCGCGGGCCTGGGCATCGCGCTGCAGCGGAAGGCGCTCGCCCTCGGCTTCGGCTTCGCCGAGCGGTACGAGGAGGCGCGCGAGACGGCCCGGGAAGCGGTGGAGGTCTGGCGCCGGCTCGTGGCACGGGGCGTCGAGGGGAGCAGGGCCGAACTGGCCGGCGCGCTCCTCGTCCTCGGCGGCCGGCTCGCCGACACGGGCCACCACCACGAAGCCCTCGACCGGATCACCGAGGCCGTGGAGATACGGCGCCTCCTCGTCGACCGGACGGACGGCACGGGACGGACGGAACTCGCCTCCGCCCTCCAGGAACTCGGCGTCAAACTGGGGGAGATGGGTCGCCAGGACGAAGCAGTCGTCCACCTGCGCCTGGCGCTCGCCGTGTACCGCGAAACCGCCGGGGCGGCCGGCGGGCGCACGGTCGGCGACCTGGGCGAGCACGCGATGGCCGCGTTCGCGGTGGGCCGCACGCTCATCGGCCTCGGGCGCACCGACGAAGCACGCCCGTACTTCGCCGAGGCGGCCGCCCTCCACGCCGAGATCGGCGCCCGCGAACCGGCCGCCGTCGCCTTCTTCGACCACGTCTTCGCCCGCCACGGCTACCGCGTCACGTACAAGGGGGGAATCCTGGCCTGGGAGAAGATCCGGAGCGCCCCGGAAACCACTTCCAGCCCGGGAACCGCCACCGGCCCGGACACCACGGGCCACCCGGACACCTCTGCCCGTCCGGATCCCGCCGCCCGCCCGGGCGCCCCCGGCACCCCCGGCACCGTCGGCGGCGCTTCCGAAGGACCGGGCACTCCGGATCGCGACGACACCGCCGACCGCGCCGCCTCGGCGTCCGCCGCCCGCACAGGGCCCACCGCCCGTACCGCCCCGGCGGCTTCTGACGAGGACGGCCCGGCGCCCACGGGCCCGACCGGTCGGGCAGCCCCCGGCCCGGCCGGGCCCGCCGCGTTCGAGCGGATCGACCACCTCAACGCCCACGGTCTCGCCCTGGCGCACTCCGGGCGGCCCGGGCTCGCCGTCGAGCCCCTGACCGAAGCCCTCGCCCTCGCCCGGGCGGCGGCCGTCGGCAGCGGCCTCGCCGGTTCCCTCTCCCTCGCCCGTACGCTGCACAACCTCGGCCTCGTACAGGCCTGGTCCGGCCGCCGAGCCGAGGCGCTCGAAGCGGTCGACGAGGCCGTGCACCTCTACCGGCGCCGTCTGGGCACCGCGCCCGGGACCGTACGGCCCCTGCTCGCCGATTCCGCCGACAGCCTGGGCAGCCGGCTGGCCGGGCTCGGCCGCCACCGCGACGCCCTCGCCCCCGCCACCGAGGCCGTGGCGCTCTTCCGGCAGCTCGCCCACGCCGACCCGGACGCGTACCGGGGCGAACTGGCCAGGGTCCTCAACAACCTGAGCATCCGGCTCTGCGACGCCGACCGGCACATCGAGGCGCTCGCCGCCACTGAGGAGTCGCTGGAGCTCCACCGCCTCCTCCACCGCGACGACCCCGAGGCGCACCTGCCCGGGCTCGCCCACGCCCTGACCAACCTCGCCCTCCGCCGCGCCCGCCTGGGCCGGCACGAGGCGGTGGCGGCCCCCACGGCGGAGGCCGTCCACCTCCTGCGGCAGCCGACCCGGCCCCGCCCGGGCAACGACGTCACCGGGCTCGCCGAGTCCCTGGCCTGGCTCGGCTGGTACCTGCGGAGGAACGGCCACCCCGACGCGGCCCGCGACGCCGAGCGGACGGCGAGGAGACTGCGCCGCCGCGCCCCGAAGCCGGGACGGTAGGGCGCCGGAACCGGACGGCGGCGCCCCGCGTCCCTCACGGACATGAGCGAGAAGCCCGTGCGGGAATCCCACGACCGGGTGGAGAGCGCCGTCGGCTGTCTGCTCGCCGTCCTCGGCGTCGCCGTCACGGGCGCCTTCGCGCTGCCCCGGGCCGCGTACAGCATCGAGGGCGGCTTCGAGTCGCACGCCCGGGACTGGGGAGTGATCCTCGTCGAGCTGCCGCTCGTCCTCTTCGCCGGGCTCACCCTCCCGCCCCTGGTCTGGGCGGCGGCCACGCGGTGGCTGCGCCCGTGGGCGGCGACCCTCGTCTGCGCGGCCTTCGTGGCCCTGGGCCTGTGGGGCCTCTCGGCCGTATGGCATCCGACGCAGGCCCCCGACCCGGACCACGGCCCCGGCATCTGACACCCGCCCGCCCGGCCGCCCGTGCGCTCCAGGGGGTCATCCGGCGCCACCTGCCCGAAACTGGGGGGAGGGGAAGAGCCACCGAGAGGTACGAGGAGAGGGGCGATTCCATGGACGTGGACGGCGGCGCAGGGGCGTGGCGGAAGCCCGGCCGTGCCCGGTTCGACGTACGGGTCCGGCCCGGGACGGCCGACGGGGTGGTGGTCCTCGAACTGGGCGGGGAACTCGACCACGACACGGTCGCCCCCCTGCGCGAGGCGGTGGAGGAGCACGCCCGTGCCCGGCGGATCGTCGTCGACTGCTCGGACCTCGGCTTCTGCGACTCGACCGGGCTCAACGCGCTGCTGAAGGCGCGCCTGCGGATGCGGGAGACGGGCGGCCGGCTGGACCTTGCCGGACTGCGCCCCCCGGTGGACCGGATGTTCGACATCACCGGTGCCAGGGCCGTCTTCCGGGTGTACGAGGACACCGCCCGCGCCCTGGCGGACCCGGCGCCGCACGCCGGCGGAGCCGGCCATGACTGACGGCGACGCCGACGCGAACGGCGCCCAGGTGCGGAGGCTGATGGTGCGCGGGGTGCGGCGGGTGGTGTCGCGGTGCCGGGACTTCACGGCGGAGGCGTTGGCGGACTGGGGGTGGATTCCGGCGGGGAGCGAGGCGGGGGAGGAGCGGGTGGAGGACGTCCTGCTGCTGGTGTCCGAGGTGGTGACCAACGCCTGTCTGCATGCCGGGGGACCGGAGGAGTTCGTCCTGCGGCACGAACGGGGACACCTGCGGGTCGAGGTCTCCGACCTCAGTCCCGAGCCGCCCCGGCCGCGCGCGCCCCGCTCGCCCGCGCTGCCCGGCGGGCACGGGCTGATGGTCCTGGACAGGCTGGCGGGGGCCTGGGGGTACGAGGTCAGGGGGCCCGGAGCGGCGGGGAAGGTGGTCTGGCTGGAGATCAGCCTGCCGCCGGGCCGGGCGCCGGACCGTCCTCCAGCAGAGCGGCTCTGAGCTCACCGAGGATGCGGGTGAGCAGCCGCGAGACCTGCATCTGCGAAAGGCCGATCCGCCGGCCGATCTCGGCCTGGGTCAGCTCCTCCCCGAACCGCAGCGACAGGATGAGCCGGTCGCGCTCGTCGAGCCGGTCGAGCAGCGGCCGGAGCGCGGCGAGGGACTCGATCAGCTCGTAGGCAGGCTCGGCGGTCGCCAGATGCCGGGGAGCGGCACCCGAGGTCTCCTCGTCGTCTCCCGTGGGGGTGTCGAGGGAGCGGGTGGCGTAGCCGTGGGCGGCGAGTTGTCCTTCGGCGACTTCTTCTTCGGTGAGGTGGAGGTGGTGGGCGAGTTCGGTGCGGGTGGGGCGGCGGCCGAGGTGTTGTTCGAGGTGGTCGGCGGTTTTGGCGAGGTCGATGCGGAGTTCTTGGAGGCGTCGGGGGACGCGGACGGCCCAGCTGGTGTCGCGGAAGAAGCGTTTCATTTCGCCGACGATGGTGGGCAGGGCGAAGGCGGAGAAGTCGACGGCGCGGTGGGGGTCGAAGCGGTTGATGGCTTTGATGAGGCCGATGGTGCCGACCTGGATGATGTCTTCGGTGGGTTCGGCGCGGTTGCGGAAGCGGCGGGCGGCGAATTTGACGAGGCTGAGGTTGAGTTCGACCAGGGTGTTGCGGACGTAGGCGTGTTCGGGGGTGCCTTCGTCGAGTTCGGCCAGGCGGGTGAGCAGGGCGGCGGAGAGCTGCTGCGCGTCGTCGGTGGAGACGGTGGTGGGCCGGGTCAGCTCGGGCAGTCCGTCCAGTGCGGCCCGGCGCATCGAAGCCCCCGGATTCCCGGCGACCTCGGGACCACGACCGAGGGTGACGGATCGAGTGCGGGGGGTGGGCATGGGACTCCTTCGACGGTGCTCGGGACCTGCCCCGACCCCGTGCAGAGGGCGACGGCGCGGATCCGCCGGTCAAGCGTCTTGAACCAGGATGCCCCGTATCCAGGGGTTTGGCACGATTTCCTGGTTCGGTGCGATTTCCCGGGGAAACCGTCCCGTGGGAGACGGAGGACGTCTCCGGCCGGGAGGAGCAGGCGATGCCGCGCGGATCCAGCCCCAAGCGGGAGCGACAGTACGAGCACATCAAGGACAGCGCCCTGGACCGGGGCGAGAGCGAGAAGCGCGCCGAGGAGATCGCCGCGCGCACGGTCAACAAGGAACGGGCCCGGAGCGGCGAGGCCAGGACGGCGAGCAAGAGCTCGACCCAGGACATGTCCTCGTCCCGCCGGGGCGGCAAGCGCTCGCACAGCGGCGCGCAGGGGCCGACGTACGACCAGCTCTACGCCGAGGCCAAGCGCCGCAACGTGCACGGCCGCTCCTCGATGGACAAGGCGGAGCTCAAGAAGGCCCTGGGCGAGTGACGGACCCGGCGGGCCGAAGAGACCCGTGCCGTGCCCCGGACGCTCACCGTCCGGGGCACGGCACGGGACCGTCGGGACTCCCGTTCACCAGCGGTACCAGCGGCCGCTGCCGCTGCGCATGAAGAAGCCGAGCACCCACAGCACCAGCAGGGCGATGGCGATGTACCAGAGCACGTCGACCGCGAAACCCGCGCCGAACAGGACCAGGATCACCAGGAGGACGAGAAGCAGGGGAACCATGACGTCACCTCCGTCGTACACGGTGTCGTCCGGCGCGGCCCGCACGGAGACCCGCTGCACCGCCCCTGCCCGCTCCCCCCGGGCTCATGCGCCGTCGCGGACGTCCTCCGCGGACGCCGGCCGGGGCCCCACCACGCCCCGGACGATCCCGAGCTCGACCAGGTCCTCCGGCCGCAGCCGCAACCGGTCGGCCGTCGCGCCGGCCTCCTCCGGCGGGCGCTTGAGGATGGCCGCGGCGGCCTCGGGCGCGATGACGGAGAAGTACGCGTCCGGAGTGGTCCAGCTGTTCCCCGGCGCGGCGAGCGCGAGCGCCCCGCCCGAGCCGCCCTCCCCGACGAGCAGCGAGGTCACCGGGGTGCGCGCGCCGGCCACGGCGGCGAACAGGTCCGCGATCGCGCTGCCCGCGCCCGAGCGCTCCGCCTCCGCGTCGTTGGCGGCCCCCGGGGTGTCGACCAGGGTGAGCACCGGAATGTCCAGGCGCCCGGCGAGGCGCACCAGCCGGGCGGCGGTCCGGAAGCCCGCCGGGCGGGTCGCGGTGCCGCACTGCGCGGCGTAGGCGACGGTACGCCCGTCCGGGAGCCGCCCGAAGCCGCACCGCGTCCCCGGGTCGACGCCGCCGCAGCGGTCGCCGGATATCTCCTCGCGGAGCGTGAAGTGGGCGTCGAGGTAAGCGCCGGCCCGCGGCCGGTCCGGGTGCCGGGCCCGCGCCACCGCCTCCCGGCCGCTCGCGGCGGGCGCCGCACCGGGGTCCCCGAGCGCGTACGGCGGCGCGACCGGGCCCTCGGCCGGGCGGGTGAGCAGGGACAGCCAGCGCCCGAGGACGGCGCGCAGCGCGTCCGGCGGCACGATCGCGTCCACGTGCCCGTGCGCGAGCTGCGCCTCGGCGGTGTACGCGGCCGGGTCCGCGTCCGGCGGCCGCACCCGGGACCCGGCGAAGGCGACCTGCGCGCCGGGCAGGGCCAGGACGACGTCGGAGCCCGCGCCGAGCGTCGCCCAGCCGCCCCCGGTCGTCGGGTCCCGCAGCACCGCGATCTGCGGGAGCCCGGCGGCCCGGGTCAGCTCCGACTCGCGGGCCAGGACCTGGAGCTGGAGCAGGGCCCGCATCCCCTCGTGCATCCGGCTGCCGCCGGTGGCCGGCAGGACCACCACGGGCAGCCGCCGCTCCCGGGCCAGGGCGTGGGCCGCGGCGGCCCGCGCCCCCGTCCGCTCCCCGAGGGAACCGCCGAGGAACCGGAACTCGAACGAGATGAGCACCGCCCGCACCCCGCCCACCGAGCCCGTCCCGCAGACCACCGACTCGGTCTCGCCGGTCCGGGCGGCGGCACGCGCGTGCGCGGCGGAGTAGCCGGGCCAGCCGATCGGCCCGTCGCCGGTCAGCGGGCCCTCGTCGAAGGGAAGTTCGGTGAACTCGTCGGCCACCAGGGCGATCGCCCCGCGTGCCGTTGTCGGGTCGCTCATGCGGGCCTCGCAGCCGGTCGCCGGTGCGTACGGGAAACGCGTACGGATGGATCGAGCGTACGAATGGATCAGCGGTGCGCACCCACCGTACCGCCCGGTCCGCCGCCGTCCCGGGGCGGCCCCGGAGACCGGTCCTCAGGCCATGATCCCGCTCCCGTGCGGGGCGTACAGGTCCAGGAGCCGGACCCGGGTCACCTGGAGGCGGTGCGCCAGGATCGAGCCCAGCCAGAACAGGACCGAGGCGCCGAACTCCGGGTCGGAGCGGCACATCGACCGGACGGCCGGGGCGTTGAACTCGTACGCCCGCACCGGCGTCATCGCCTCCGCGCCCGACTGGCACAGGTACGGCGGGAACATCCAGGAGAGGCCGACCAGCTCGCCGTGGTGCAGGGTCTCGATCACGGGCGACCCGCGCCCCGGCACCCGCGCGTCGAGCGTCACCGCGCCCGTCTTCACGATCCAGAAGCGATCGGCGTGCTGCTGCTCCTCGAAGAGGCGGTGGCCGGACTCGAAGTACACGTCCTCGGCGAAGGCCATCAGGCGCTCCCGGTGCTCCGGGGGCAACGTGCTGACCTTGGGCGTGGCACTGCTCATGGCGGTCCCTCCTCGCACACTCGACTCCCACCCCCAGTGTCGGCCAAGGAGCCGCAGCGCGCGCAGGCTCGGACCCCCGGTCACGCCATTCCGGCCACCCCCTCACCCTCCGTACGCCCCGCACGGGTCCGGCGTGCGCGGGCCCCGCGGAGGGCGGAGCATGAACCTGAGGAGGGAGCCGGCGAGCGGGGGCGTGCCCCGGAGCGGCGGGCGCGGCGACCCGAAGCGGGGGCGCGACCCAGGAGGGTGCCATGCCCGTCCCGGACGGCGGCGACGCGCTCGTGGTGCTGCGCGGGGTCGACAAGCACTTCGGCACCCTGCACGTGCTGCGCTCCATCGACCTCACGGTCCACCGGGGCGAGGTCGTCGTGGTCGTCGGCCCCTCCGGCTCCGGGAAGTCGACGCTGTGCCGGGCGATCAACCGCCTGGAGACCGTCGACGCCGGCGAGATCGTCGTCGACGGACGACCCCTGCCCGCCGAGGGACGCGAACTGGCGGCGCTCAGGGCCGACGTCGGCATGGTCTTCCAGTCCTTCAACCTCTTCGCGCACAAGACCGTCCTCGGCAACGTCACCCTGGGACAGGTCAAGGTCCGCAAGAAGGACCGGAAGGAGGCCGAGGAACGGGCCCGCGCCCTCCTCGACCGGGTCGGGGTCGCCTCGCAGGCGGACAAGTACCCCGCCCAGCTCTCCGGCGGCCAGCAGCAGCGCGTGGCCATCGCCCGCGCCCTCGCCATGGAACCGAAGGTGATGCTCTTCGACGAGCCGACCTCCGCGCTCGACCCCGAGATGATCAACGAAGTACTGGAGGTCATGCGGCAACTGGCCCGGGACGGCATGACGATGGTGGTCGTCACCCACGAGATGGGCTTCGCCCGCTCCGCTGCCCACCGGGTCGTCTTCATGGCCGACGGGAGCATCGTCGAGGCGACGACCCCGGAGGAGTTCTTCACCGCCCCGCGCAGCGAGCGCGCCAAGGACTTCCTCTCCAAGATCCTCCACCACTGAGCAGGCACCGGGCCGAGACCCGGCCGACAGACCCCCTGGGGTGATCCTCATGAACCCGCACAGGACCGGCAGGTCCCTCACGGCCGCCGCCGCGGCCGTCGTCCTCTCCCTCACCTCCGCCGGATTCGCGAACGCCTCCGCCGGCGTCCCCCGCGACCACGGGGAGGACGAGATCACCGTCGGCATCAAGTTCGACCAGCCCGGCATCGGCCTGAAGACCCCCGACGGCACGTACACCGGCTTCGACGTCGACGTGGCGACCTACGTCGCCAGGGAGCTGGGCCACGACCCCTCCGACATCGTGTGGAAGGAGGCCAAGAGCGCCGACCGCGAGACCCTGCTCCAGCGCGGCGACGTGGACTTCATCGCGGCCTCGTACTCGATCAACGACGAACGGGCGCAGAAGGTCGACTTCGCCGGCCCCTACCTCCTCGCCCACCAGGACGTCCTGATCCGCGCCGACGACGACTCCATCAAGCAGCCGTCCGACCTGAACGACAAGAAGCTCTGCTCGGTCACCGGCTCCACCTCCGCGCAGAACGTCAAGACGGAACTCGCCCCCGACGCGCAGCTCCAGGAGTACGGCGGCTACTCCGAGTGCCTGACCGGCCTGGAGAACGGCGTCATCGACGCCGTCACCACCGACGACTCGATCCTCGCCGGATACGCCTCGCAGAACGAGTTCAAGGACAAGTTCAAGCTCGGCGGCTTCAAGATGAGCAACGAGAACTACGGCATCGGCGTCCAGAAGGGCAGCGACCTCAAGGACAGGATCAACACGGCCCTGCAGAAGATGGTCGCCGACGGCTCCTGGGACGCGGCGGTCGAGAAGAACTTCGGCCCGGCCGGGTACCGGAACGAACCCGCCCCGAAGATCGGCGTCGTCGTGGAGTGAGCGGCCCGCCGTGTTCGACTTCCTCCAGGGGTACGACCTGCTCGGAGCCTTCTGGGTGACGGTGCAGCTCACCGTCTACTCCGCGATCGGCTCCCTGGTCTGGGGGACGCTGCTCGCCGCCATGCGGGTGAGCCCCGTCCCCCTCATGCGGGGCTTCGGCACCGTCTACGTCAACGTCGTCCGCAACATCCCGCTCACCGTCGTCATCGTCTTCACCTCGCTCGGCCTCTTCCAGACCCTCGGGGTCGACATGGGCGCCGAACGGTTCACCACCGTCAACTTCCGCCTCGCCGTCCTCGGACTCACCGCCTACACCAGCGCGTTCGTCTGCGAGGCGCTCCGCTCCGGCATCAACACCGTCCCCCTCGGACAGGTCGAGGCCGCCCGCGCCATCGGCCTGAACTTCCCTCAGGTCCTGCGGATCATCGTGCTCCCGCAGGCCTTCCGCTCCGTCGTCGGCCCGCTCGCCAACGTCCTCATCGCCCTCACCAAGAACACCACCGTGGCCGCCGCCATCGGCGTCGCCGAAGCCGCCCTGCTGATGCGGGAGATGATCGAGAACGAGGCCCAGCTCATCCTCGTCTCCGCGATCTTCGCCGTCGGCTTCCTCTGCCTCACCCTGCCCACCGGCCTGTTCCTCGGCTGGGTGGCCAAGAAGGTGGCGGTGAAGCGATGAAGGGCCGGAGCCCGCGGGAACGGCCGCGGAAGGAAGCCCCCACCGTCCTCTACGACGTCCCCGGCCCGCGCGCCCGCCGCCGCAACCTCCTGTGGACCCTGCTCTTCCTGGCCGCGCTCGCCGCCGTCGCCTGGTGGGTGGTCGCGGGCCTCGCCGACAAGAACCAGCTCGCGTGGTCCAAGTGGGCGCCCTTCTTCACGGACGCCCGCGTCTGGGAGACGTACGTCCTGCCCGCCCTGAGGAACACCGTGATCGCCGCCGCCCTCTCCATGGCGATCGCCCTGCCCCTCGGCGCCCTCCTCGGCGTCTCCCGCCTCTCCGACCACCGCGCCGTGCGCGCCGCGGCCGGCACCGTCGTCGAGTTCTTCCGGGCGATCCCCGTCCTCATCCTGATGCTCTTCGCGAACGCCGCCTACTCCGAGTTCACCGACATCAGCCCGGACACCCGTCCCCTGTACGCCGTCGTCACCGGCCTGGTCCTCTACAACGCCTCCGTCCTCGCGGAGGTCGTCCGCGCCGGCATCCTCTCCCTCCCCGCCGGCCAGACCGACGCGGCCGAGGCCATCGGCATGCGCAAGGGCCAGACCATGGCGTACGTCCTGCTGCCGCAGTCGGTCACCGCCATGCTGCCCGCCCTGGTCAGCCAGCTCGTCGTCATCGTCAAGGACACCGCGCTCGGCGGCGCGATGCTCGGCTTCTCCGAACTCCTCGCCTCGGTCCGCCCGATGAGCGCCAACTACGGGGCCAACACGATCGCCTGCTTCACCGTCGTCGCCGTGATCTTCGTGCTCCTCAACTTCGCCCTCACCACCTTCGCCTCCCGGCTCGAAGGGCGCCTGCGGCGCGGCAAGCGGTCCTCGGGCGTGGTCGTCGGGGCGGACGCGGTGGAGGAACTGGCCGCGCCGGGCGAGCACGGGGACCGCCCGAAGGACCCCTGAGGCGGCGGGGCGGTACGGGGTATCAGCGCCGGGCCGGCGCCAGCACGCTCAGACCGAACATCAGGACGCCCAGCGGGACGTGGACCGCCGGGACGTGCGCGATGCCCACCACGACCTGGACCGAGGCGAGCGCGAGGAAGCCCGACGCGTGCCACACGGGCCGGAGCGAGCCGCCGCCCGGCTTCCACGCCAGCACCGCCGCGAGCACGTACAGCATCGACGCCCCGTACATCACCCGGGCCCCGGCGTGGTGCAGCGTCCCCCCGGAGGACGAGGTCAGCAGCAGCCCGGCGGAGACCGCCTGGAGGAAGAGCGTCAGGGTCTGCAGGACGATCGCGGTCCTCAGGAAGGAGAAGCCCCGCTCCGTGTGCGCCGTCACCTGGGTGGCCATGTCACAGTCCCCTTTTCCGGTTTTCCGCCCCGGGTTTCCCGCCCTCGGGCAGTGGATCGATAAGGTCTCGCCTGTTCGACGGAGCAGGCCCGCGAAGGGTAAGGCGAGGGCCCGCGAAGGTACGACGAGGGGGCGGCCGGAGCATGGGGACTGTCGGCACGGACGGCAGGGACGGCACGGCCGGTGAGCGGGGACGGCTGATCAACGTCGCCTACCGGCTGCTCGGTTCGGTGACCGAGGCCGAGGACGCCGTGCAGGACGCCTACACGCGCTGGTACGGGCTGTCGCGGAGCCGACGGGAGGAGATCCTGTCCCCGGGGGCCTGGCTGACGACCGTGACCGGACGCATCTGCCTGGACCTGCTCGGCTCGGCCCGGGCCCGCCGCGAACGCTACGTCGGCGCCTGGCTCCCCGAACCGCTGCCCGACCGCGCCGAGTGGGACCGCGCGGGCGCCTCCGCCGGTCCCGCGGACCCCGCCGACCGGATCGTCCTGGACGAGTCGGTGTCCATGGCCTTCCTCGTCGTCCTGGAATCGATGACGCCCGCCGAGCGGGTGGCGTTCGTCCTGCACGACGTCTTCCGGTACCCGTTCGCCGAGATCGCCGGCGTCCTCGGCCGGACCCCCGCCGCCTGCAAGCAGCTGGCCTCCTCCGCCCGGCGGCGGGTGGACACCGCGTCCGGCCCGGTGCCGGCGACCGGCCGGCCCGACGTCGTCAGGCGCGTCAAGGAGGCGTGGGAGAGCAAGGACGTCCCGGCCCTCGTCGGCCTCCTCGACCCGGCCGCCGTGATGACCGCCGACGGCGGCGGCATGGTCGGCACCGTCCTGCGCCCGGTCGAGGGCGGCGCGCGCATCGCCCGGTACATGGTCGCCATCGCGGACCGGGCCCCCGGGCTCGAACTCCTGGAGCGGTCGGTCAACGGCGCCCCCGGCCTGGTGGCCCGGCGCGCCGGCGTCGTCGCGACCGTGGCCTCGTTCGGCGTCGCCGAGGGGCGCGTCGCCCGGATCTGGGTGGTCCGCAACCCGGAGAAGCTGCGGCCGTGGGTGGGGGGCTTCCCCGACGCCCCTCAGGGCCCGCCCCGTCACGGCTGACGGGCCGAACTCCCTCCCGGGGGTGAAGGGACCCCGAGGACACCCCGAAAGCACCCATCCGCGAGGCGATCCGTGGCGAAGTACTCAGCATGAACGTCACCGGGGCTCCGAGCGGGCCCGTCCGAGAAGCCACCCGCACCGACCGTCTCCTCGCCGCGCTCGGCGGCCTCGTCGCCGCGTACGTCTCCCTGGCCGTCGCGGACCTCGTCGCCTCCCGGGTGCGGCCCGAGGCGAGCCCCGTCGTGGCCGTCGGGAGCGCCGTCGTGGACCGGACCCCGGCGGCCCTCAAGGACTGGGCGATCCGCGCCTTCGGCGAGAACGACAAGGCCGTCCTCCAGCTCGGCATCCTGCTGTTCCTGGCCCTGTTCGCCGTCGGGACCGGACTGCTCGCCCTGCGCCACCGCGTCCTCGGCGCGGCGGCGGTCGGCGCCTTCGGCCTCCTCGGGGCGCTCGCCGCCGTCACCCGCCCCGACTCGGACTCCGCCGCCGATGCCGTTCCCTCCCTCGTCGGGGCGGCCGTGGGCGGGATCCTGCTGTACGTGCTCGTCGGCCGCCTCCTCGCCTCCGGATCCGGTCTCGGTTTCGGGCCCGGCCCCGCCCGCGCGGACCGCAGGAGGTTCCTCGTCGTCGCCGCGTCCAGCGGTCTCGCCGCGACCGGCGCCGCCGCCCTCGGCAGGGCCGTCGGCTCGCCCGCCGAGGAGAACGCGACCGCCTCCCGGGCGGCCCTGCGCCTGCCCCGGCCGGCGTCCCCGGCGCCGCCCGTCCCCGCCGGGGCCCGGCCCGCCGTCCCCGGCATCAGTCCCTTCACCACCCCCAACCGGGACTTCTACCGGGTCGACACCGCGCTCGTCGTCCCCAAGGTGAACGCGGACCGCTGGCGCCTGCGTCTCCACGGCGCGGGCGTCCGCGAGGAACTGACCCTCACCCTCCGGGACCTCATGGCCCGGCGGACGGTCGAGCGGGACATCACCCTGGCCTGCGTCTCCAACGAGGTCGGCGGCCCGTACGTGGGCAACGCCCGCTGGCTCGGCGCCCCCCTCGCCGACCTGCTGCGCGAGGCCGGGGTCCGCCCGCCCTCCGAGGGCGGGCCCGCCGACCAGCTGGTGGCCCGCTCCGTCGACGGCATGACCATCGGCACCCCCGTCGAGGAGGTCATGGACGGCCGAGACGCCCTCCTCGCCTTCGGCATGAACGGCGAACCCCTGCCCTTCGAGCACGGCTTCCCCGTCCGCATGGTCGTCCCCGGCCTCTACGGCTACGTCTCCGCCTGCAAGTGGATCGAGTCGATCGAGCTCACCACCTTCGACGCGTACGACGCCTACTGGGTCCCGCGCGGCTGGTCCGCCGAGGCCCCCGTCAAGACCCAGTCCCGCATCGACACCCCCCGCCCCTTCGGGCGCCCCTCCGCCGGCACCGTCATGGTCGCCGGGGTCGCCTGGGCCCAGCACCGGGGCGTCCGCCGGGTCGAGGTGCGGGTCGACGACGGACCCTGGCGGGACGCCCGCCTCGCCGCCGAGGCCACCCGCGACACCTGGCGCCAGTGGACGTACCCCTGGGAGGCGACCCCCGGCCGCCACACCCTCACGGTCCGCGCCACCGACGGCATCGGCGCCACCCAGCCCGAACGGCGCACCGACATCATGCCCGATGGCGCCCAGGGGTGGCACTCGGTCGTCGTCACGGTCGAGGAGGGCGGATAGGCGGCCGCAGCAGCCCGTGGTCGTGGCCGCGCGCGGTCGTGGCTGCGTAACGAAGCCGCCGCGCCCACCCGTTCGAGGGACATATGAGGGACACTGCTTCCGTGCGTGGACATCTGCCGGACGAGAACCCCGGTTTCGTGGGACGCCGCACGGAACTGGAGCGCGTCTCCGCCGCGTTGGCGGAGCACCGCCTCGTCACCGTGACCGGCGTCGGGGGGGTCGGGAAGACCCGGCTCGCGCTGCGCGCCGCACACCGGGCCGCCGAGCGGTACCCGGACGGCGCCTGGTGGACCGACCTCGGCCAGCTCGACGGCGAGCGGCTGCTCGTCGCGCTCGTCGCCGACTCCGTGGACCTCGCCGACCACACCCCCGGCATGGCCGCCACCGGCCTCTGCCGCCGGCTCGCCGACGACCGGCTGCTGCTCGTCCTGGACTCCTGCGAGCACCTGGCCGAGCCCTGCGCCCGGCTCGTCGCCGAACTCCTCGCCGCCGCCCCCGGACTCACCGTCCTCGCCACCAGCCGCCGCCCCCTCGGCGTCGCGGGGGAGGAGACGATCGCCCTCGACCCGCTGCCGCCCGCCGGACCGGACGCCCTGGCCCTGCTCCGCCGCGCCGCCGGGGAGGACTTCCCCGCCGCCGGGCCCGCCGGGGAGATCTGCGTACGCCTGGAGGGCATCCCGCTCGCCCTCGAACTCGCCGCCGCACAGATCCGCCTCCAGAGCGCCGAGGCCGTGCGCGACCAGCTCGGCTCCCGCCTCGACGCCGCGCCCGGCGCCCGCTTCGACCTGCTCGCCCACACCGAGCGCGTCTGGCCCAGCCGCCACCAGACCCTGCGCGCCGCCATCGGCTGGAGCCACGAGCTGAGCACCCCGCTCGAACGCCTCCTCTGGGCCCGGCTCTCCGTCTTCCGCGGCCCCTTCGACCTCGCCTCCGCGACCGCCGTGTGCACCGGCGGGCCGCTGGACCGCGCGACCCTGCCGGAGGCGCTCGACGGGCTCGTCCGCGCCTCCGTGGTCCGCCCGCCCGACGCCGCCGGGCGCCACCGGATGCTCGACACGATCCGCGAGTACGGGGCGACCTGGCTGGACCGCACCGGCGAGGCCGGAACCGTCGCCGACCGGCACGCCGCCCACTTCCGGGGCCTGGCGGGCCGGGCCGAGACCGAATGGCACGGCGCCCGCCAGCTCCGCTGGTACCGCACCGTCGACGCCCACCACACCGATCTGCGCACCGCCCTGGACCGGCTCCTGCGCACCGACCCCGACGCGGCCCTCGACCTCGTCGGCTCCGTCGCCTTCGCCTGGTCCTGCCGGGGCCGCCTCCGCGAGGCCCGCGACGGCCTCGAACAGGCCCTGCTCCTCAGCGAGGCCCGCGGCCGTGTCCGGGCCCGCGCCCTGTGGGCCCTCGGCGTCACCCTCGTCCTCCAGGGCGAGTTCGGGCCCGCCCAGGACGTCAGCGAGCGGTGCGCCCGCGAGGCCCGACACGCGGAGTACGCCGAACCGGCCGGAGCCGGAGCCGGAGTCGGTCCCGGTGCCGGTACCGAGACGGGGGCCGGCATCGAGACCGGTGCCGGTACCGGGTCCGGGCGCGACCGGCCCGGCGACCTCACCCTCGACGCCGCCGCCCTCGCCGGCCTCCTCGCCCTCACCACCGGCCGCCCGACGGCCGCCCACGTCGTCGTGGGCCACGTCCTCGACGCCGCCCGCGGCGGACCGGCCGACTCCGCCGCCCGGCTCCGCTGCCACCTCGTGCGGGTCTTCGCCCTCACCGGCCTCGGCCGGCTCGCGGAGGCCCGGGAGAAGGCGCTCCGGCTGCGCGCCCTGTGCGAGGAGCTCGACGAGCACTGGACCCGCACCGCCCTGGAGTACCAGCTCGCCCTCACCGGCCTCCTGGAGGGCGACCCGGTCGCCGCCTCCGGCCACGCCCGCGCCATGCTCGAAGGCACCCGCCGGCTCGGCGCGAGCCTCGGCGTCGCCCTCGGCCTCGACGTCCTGGCCACCGCCCTCGCGGCGGCCGGCGAGGGCGAGCGCGCCGCGGACGTCTCCGGCACCGGGGAGGCGTACTGGCGCTCCACCGGCCAGCCCCGGCGCGGCCTGCCCGGCCTGCGGGCCCTGCACGAGAAGTACACGGACACGGTCCGCGCCTCGATCGGCGAGCCCGCCTACGAGGAGATCTTCGTCCGCGCCCTCACCGGCCTCCCGCAGGACGGCCTCGACCGCGCCCTGCGCGGCCCCGGACAGCACGGCTGACGCACCCGGCGGCCGTCCGGCGCGTTTGAATCCGGCGGACCGGGACATCCGCGACACGGGACCGGCCCACGGCACCGACCGCCGCCGAAGCCGTCGCCACGTCCGCGCGTGCCACCCCACCTGCCGAAACGCGCCGGGGCGGCGCGGGGCGACGGCTCGACGCCCCGGTGCGTAGAGTCGCCCCGTACACGCAGGAGCCGTACGAACCGTACGAGCGAACGACCCCCGACGAGGAGACCTCACGTGACCGACCCGGCGTCCACCGCCCTCCAGCAGCAGATCGCCCGGGACCTCCAGGTGTCCGGCACCTTCGACCCGGCGGCGGAGATCGAGCGCCGGGTGGCCTTCCTCGCCGAGCGCCTCACCTCCACCGGGCTGCGCGCGCTCGTGCTCGGCATCAGCGGCGGCGTCGACTCCACCACCGCGGGCCGGCTCTGCCAGCTCGCCGTGGAGCGCGCCCGCGCCGCCGGCCACGACGCCGTCTTCTACGCGATGCGCCTGCCCTACGGCGTCCAGGCCGACGAGAAGGACGCGCAGACCGCCCTCGACTTCATCCGCCCCGACAAGGTCCTCACCGTGGACGTGAAGGCGGCGAGCGACGCGGCCCTGGAGGCCTGCCTCGCCGGTGACGTGACCTTCCGCGACGCCCACCACCAGGACTTCGTGCAGGGCAACATCAAGGCCCGCCAGCGGATGATCGCCCAGTACGCGGTCGCCGGTGCCCACGACGGCCTCGTCGTCGGCACCGACCACGCGGCCGAAGCCGTCTCCGGCTTCTTCACCAAGTTCGGCGACGGCGCCGCCGACGTCGTCCCGCTGACCGGTCTGACCAAGCGGCGCGTCCGCGCGGTCGCCGCCGAGCTGGGCGCCCCGGACGGCCTGGTGCGGAAGGTCCCCACGGCCGACCTGGAGACCCTCGACCCGGGCAAGCCCGACGAGGACGCGCTCGGCGTCACGTACGACGAGATCGACGACTTCCTGGAGGGCAAGCCGGTCTCCCGGGAGGCCTTCGACGCGATCGTCCGCCGCTACGAGCTCACCGAGCACAAGCGGCAGCTTCCGATCGCCCCCTGATCCGACCGGGCGCACAAGCAAGAAGGGCGGCGGCCACCGGGCCGCCGCCCTTCGCGCTCTCCACGGCCCCCGGCCCCCTATCCCCGTGGCCCGGACGGGCTCGGCCGGGCTCGGACGGGGCGAGGAACCACCCACCCGCAAGGGCCCCCTTGGCGAACCGACGCCACGGCGGATCCCGACCAGCCGGTTGTCAGCCCGCCGAACAGCGTTTCCGGTCACGGCCCTTGCGGGGCGGTCCGCAGCCCTGCTATCCATCCGTTAGGAAGGTTTCCTTCCAGTCCGGATTCCGGAAGCGGCAACTCTCCGGCGTCCAGCCCTCGTTCGTCGTTCCGTGGAGACCCCCATGACTTCCGCACGAACCGTACGATCCCGCGCGCGTCGCCTCGGCGTCGCCGGCACCGCCCTCGGCGCCCTGCTCCTCGGCCTCGCCGCCGCCCCGCAGACCGTGAACGCCGCACCCGCCCCCACACCCACACCCGCACCCGCTTCCGCCGCCGCGCCGGCCAAGGCGGCCGCCACCACCCCGGCCGCGATCAACGGACAGCTCAAGGTCTGCGGCACCAAGCTCTGCAACCGGTACGGCAAGCCGATCCAGCTCCGGGGCATGTCCTCGCACGGCACCCAGTGGTACAGCCGGTGTCTGACGGGCGGTTCGCTCGACGCCCTCGCCACGGACTGGAAGGCCGACGTCCTGCGCGTCTCCACGTACGTCCAGGAGGACGGCTACGAGACCGACCCGCGCAAGTACACCGACCTCGCCCACGCGCTCATCGAGCAAGCCACCGCGCGCGGCATGTACGTGATCGTCGACTGGCACATGCTCGACCCGGGCGACCCCCACCACAACCTCTCCCGCGCCAAGACCTTCTTCACCGAGATCGCCCAGCGCCACAACAGCAAGACCAACCTGCTGTACGAGATCGCCAACGAGCCCAGCGGCGTGTCCTGGTCCAGGATCAAGAGCTACGCCGAGCAGCTCATCCCCGTCGTCCGCGCCAAGGACCCCGAGACCCCGGTCCTCGTCGGCACGCGCGCGTGGTCCTCGTTCGGCGTCTCGGAGGGCGCGAACGAGTCCGAGGTCGTCTCCAGCCCGGTGAACGCGGCCAACATCATGTACACCTTCCACTTCTACGCGTACTCGCACCGGGACGAGTACCTGAAGACCCTCTCCCGCGCCGCCGACAAGCTGCCCGTCTTCGTCACCGAGTTCGGCACCCAGAACTACGCGGGCGAGGGCTCCAACGACTTCACGATGACGCAGAAGTACCTCGACCTGATGGCCGCCAAGAAGATCAGCTGGGTCAACTGGAACTTCTCCGACGACGAGCGCAGCGGCGCGGTCTTCAAGACCGGCACCTGCGGCAAGGGCGGCCCCTGGACCGGCACCGGGCCGCTCAAGCCCGCCGGCGTCTGGATCCGCGACCGCATCAGGACGGCGGACGACTTCCCCACCTCCTGACCGGCCTGCCCTGCGACCAATACGCCCCCGCCGCGCGGCCCACCGCCCCGGCGGGGGCGTCCGCGCCCAGGGCCTGTCCCCGACCCGTTGCGCATCGAGGCCGTCTCCTCGTCCTCGGCCCGGCCGGCGTCGTAGGAGTGGTACCGGCCCTCCCGGTCCGGGCTCAGGATCGCGTCGAGCATCGCCGGTGAACGGCACAGGTTCCTCAGGCCGGCGGGGGAGGGGAGCAGCCGGGCCACGCCATGGACGGTCATGGGCGCATTCAAGCGGAGGCCTCCGACAACGGGACCGCCACCCCCGCCGCCGCGCAAAAGTCCAAGCGGTGGGTCCCTCGCGCACATGGTGCGTTCCCGGCGGGCGCCGGTAGAAATCGCGGCAGGGCCCCGAGGCGCCCGCGAGGAGAGGACCCGGACCATGAGCACTCACGTCGGCGCCGAGATCGCCGGACAGCCCGACTGCTGGCGCCGGGCCGCCGAGGAGGCCGAGCGGTGCGCCGGACTGCTGCCGGCCCGGGGCGAGCGCGTCGCGGTCGTCGGATGCGGCACCTCGTACTTCATGGCCCGCGCCTACGCCGCCCTGCGCGAGTCCCTCGGCGCGGGTGAGACCGACGCCTTCCCCGCCTCCGACGGGACCCCGCTCGGGCGCGGCTACGACCGGATCGTGGCCCTCACCCGCTCCGGCACCACCACGGAGGTCGTGGACCTGCTCGCCCGCGCCGCCGGCCGCGTCCCCGCGCTCGTGCTCACCGGCGCGCCCGACAGCCCGGCCGGGCGGCTCGCCGACCGGGTCCTCGACCTCGGCTTCGCCGACGAACGCTCCGTCGTCCAGACCCGGTTCGCCACCACCGCCCTCCAACTCCTGCGCGCCGGGCTCGGCGTGGACCTCGGACCGGCGATCGCGGACGCCGAACTCGTCCTGTACGAGCGGCTGCCCGCCGTCTGGGAGCGGCGCGGCCAGTTCACCTTCCTCGGCACCGGCTGGACGGTCGGGCTCGCCGACGACGCCGCCCTCAAACTGCGCGAGACGGCCCGCGCCTGGACGGAGTCGTACGCGGCGATGGAGTACCGCCACGGCCCGATCAGCATCAGCGACCGCTCCAGCCTCGTCTGGTGCCTCGGCCCCGCGCCCTCGGGCCTGCGCGACGAAGTGGAGTCCACCGGCGCCCTGTTCGCCGCCGACGCCATCGACCCGGTCGCCGCCCTCGTCCGCGCCCAGCGGCTCGCGGTCGCCCTCGCCGACCGGCGCGGCCTCAACCCCGACCGGCCCCGGCACGTCTCGCGGTCGGTGATCCTCGCCGGTGCGTTCCGCCCGACGGGCCCGGAGGCGGCCCGTATCCTGCGCTCATGACCGCAAACGACGTCCCCGACCTCGCCGAGATGCCCGGCGACTGGCGGCGCGCCCTCGCCGTCGTCGCCCACCCGGACGACCTGGAGTACGGCTGCGCGGCCGCCGTCGCCGGCTGGACCGACGCCGGGAAGGAGGTCGTCTACGTCCTCGCCACCCGCGGCGAGGCCGGCATCGACACCCTCGCCCCGGACGTCTGCGGCCCGCTGCGCGAGCGCGAACAGCGGGACAGCGCCGCCGTCGTCGGCGTGGACACCGTGGAGTTCCTCGACCACCGGGACGGCGTGGTCGAGTACGGCACCGCCCTGCGCCGCGACATCGCGGCCGCGATCCGCCGCCACCGCCCCGAGCTCGTCGTCACCCTCAACCACCGCGACACCTGGGGCGGCGGCCCCGGCGCCCCCTGGAACACCCCCGATCACCGGGCCGTCGGCCGCGCCGCCCTGGACGCGGCGGCCGACGCCGGGAACCGCTGGATCTTCCCCGAGCTGACGGAAGAGGGTCTGGAGCCGTGGGACGGCGTCCGCTGGGTCGCCGTCGCCGCCTCCAGCACCCCCACCCACGCCGTGGACGCGGGCCCCGGCCTGGAGCGCGCGGTCCGCTCGCTCCTCTGCCACCGCACCTACATCGAGGCCCTGACGGACCAGGACCCGGAGGAGTACGTCCGGTCCTTCCTCGCCGGGACGACGGGCGGGGCCGCCGACCGCTTCGGTGGCCGACCGGCCGTCACCTTCGAACTGTTCCCCCGCTGACCGGACCGCGTCAGGAGGGCGTCCCGCCCTCCACCTTCGCCTCCAGATCACCGAACAGCAGCTCGGTGTTGATCGTGACGCCCGCCCGGTAGCCCAGGCCCACCGCGTTGACCACCTGCTCCTGCGGGCCGGTCACGTTCCCCGCCGCCCACACCCCGGGCACGCTCGTCCGGCCCGTCCCGTCCACCGCGACGAACTCCCCGAACGGCGTCTCGTCCAGCTTCGCGCCCAGCTGCCGCAGCACCCCGTCCCGGGCCGCGAGCCGCGCTGCCCCGACGAAGACCACCTCGCGCGGCACGAACCGCCCGTCGGCGAGCCGTACCCCGGTCAGCCGGTCGTCCTCCACCGCGAGCCCGGCGACCTCGCCGGCCACGACCTCCACCCCCGCCGCGTCGAGCAGCGCCGCCTCCCGCTCGGAGAGCCCGGCGGCGGTGTGCAGGAAGAGGGTCACGTCCGAGGACCAGTGGGAGACCATCAGCGCCTGGTGCGCCGGCATCGCCGGATGGGCGATCACCCCGAACGGCCGGTCGCGCACCTCCCAGCCGTGGCAGTACGGGCAGTGCAGCACGTCCCGGCCCCACCGCTCGGCCACCCCGTCGATCTCCGGCAGCTCGTCCACGAGCCCGGTCGTCACCACGAGCCGCCGCGCGCCGACCGCCGTGCCGTCCGCGAGCGACACGGTGAAGCCGTCCCGCCCGTCCGGCTCCGCGCCCGTCACCCGGCCGGCCCGCCACTCCACCCCGTACGCGGCGATCTCCTCCCGGCCCGCCGCCAGGTACGCGGCGGGGCTCATGCCGTCCCGGGAGAGGACGCCCTGCATGTGGGCGGTGGGGGCGTTGCGGGGCTCGCCTGCGTCGACGACCAGGGTCCGCCGCCGCGACCGGCCCAGGACCAGGGCCGCGCTGAGCCCGGCCGCGCCGCCGCCGACGATGACCACCTCGTACTGCTCCGTGTGTGCGTTCATGGGACCGAGGTTCGCTCCGACCCTGCCGTAACCGCAAACGAACTTGCCGTTCCTGCAACACTGGATCCATGACCGAAGACGACCGCATCGACGCCGTCCTGAACGAGGTCGGCCCCCGCCTCCGCCGGGTCCGCCGCGACCGGGGAGTGACCCTGGCCGAGCTCTCCGCCGCCACCGGCATCTCCGTGAGCACCCTCTCCCGCCTCGAATCCGGGCAGCGCAGGCCCAGCCTCGAACTGCTCCTGCCGCTCGCCCGCGCCCACCAGGTCCCGCTGGACGAACTGGTCGGCGCGCCGCCCGTGGGCGACCCCCGGGTCAAGGCCAGGCCGATCGTGCGGCACGGGCGCACGATGTACCCGCTGACCCGCAAGCCCGGCGGCCTCCAGGCGTACAAGGTGATCCAGGAGAAGCCGTACGCGTCCCCTGAGCCCCGGGTGCACGAGGGGTACGAGTGGCTGTACGTGCTCTCGGGCACCCTCCGGCTCCACCTCGGCGGGCGCGAGGTCGTCCTGACGGCGGGGGAGGCGGCCGAGTTCGACACGCGCGTCCCGCACTGGTTCGGGCCGGCCGGTGACGGCCCGGTGGAGTTCCTGAGCCTGTTCGGGCCGCAGGGGGAACGCATGCACGTCAGGGCCCGGCCCGAGAAGTCCCGCTGACCCGTGATCCGCCGGCCCGTTTCCGGTGAAGTCCGGCCGGCCCGTTCCCTCGCGACAAGCGACCGCTTAGTATGCAACCGACCGCACGGTACGGAGGAGGCTCCCGGATGCAGGCATGGCGTGTGTACGAGAACGGCGAACCGGACGCGGTGATGCGCCGCGAAGAAGTGGAGACGCCCGTCCCCGGCGAGGGGCAGGTCCTCCTGAAGGTCCGCGCCGCCAACGTCAACTTCCCCGACGCGCTGCTCTGCCGCGGCCACTACCAGGTGCGCCCCCCGCTGCCCTTCACCCCCGGCGTCGAGGTCTGCGCCGAGACCGAGGACGGGCGCCGGGTCATCGCCACCGCCGCCCTCCCGCACGGCGGCTTCGCCGACTACGCCCTCGCCGACGCCGCCGGACTGCTCCCGGCCCCCGAGGCGCTCGACGACGCCGAGGCCGCCGCGCTCCACATCGGCTACCAGACCGGGTGGTTCGGCCTGCACCGCCGCGCCGCCCTGAAGGAGGGCGAGACCCTCCTCGTCCACGCGGCGGCCGGCGGCGTCGGCAGCGCGGCCGTCCAGCTCGGCAAGGCCGCCGGCGCCACCGTCATCGGCGTCGTCGGCGGGCCCGAGAAGGCCGCCGTCGCCCGCGCCCTCGGCTGCGACCTGGTGATCGACCGGCGCTCCGAGGACGTCGTCGCCGCCGTCAAGGCCGCCACCGGCGGCCGGGGCGCCGACGTGATCTACGACCCGGTCGGCGGCGAGGCCTACCAGCAGTCCGCGAAGTGCGTCGCCTTCGAGGGCCGGATCGTGGTCGTCGGCTTCGCGAGCGGCACCGTCCCCGCGCCCGCCCTCAACCACGCCCTGGTCAAGAACTACTCGGTCCTCGGCCTCCACTGGGGCCTGTACGCGGTGAAGGACCCCGCCTCGATCGGCCGCTGCCACGAGACCCTCACCGCCTACGCCGCCAAGGGCCTGATCAAGCCGCTCGTCGCGGAGCGCGTCCCCTTCGCGGGCGCGGCCGACGCCGTCCGGCGCGTCGCCGACGGCACCACCACCGGCCGCCTGGTCGTCCTCCCGGAAGGGGTCCACGCGTGACCGCGCCCGACGCCGACGACCTGCGGGCCCGCACCCGCGCCCTCCTCGCCGCGCACCCGCCCGCCACCACCGACCGCACCGACTTCCTGCGCGCCCGCTTCGACGCCGGCCTCGCCTGGGTGCACTACCCCGTCGGCCTCGGCGGCCTCGACGCGCCCCGCGCCCTCCAGGCGGTCGTGGACGCCGAACTCGCCGCCGCCGGAGCCCCCGACAACGACCCGCGCCGGATCGGCATCGGTCTCGGCATGGCCGCCCCCACCCTCCTCGCGTACGGCTCCGACGAGGTCAAGCGCCGTTTCCTGAAGCCGTTGTGGGTCGGCGAGGAGGTGTGGTGCCAGCTCTTCAGCGAGCCCGGCGCCGGCTCCGACCTCGCCGCCCTCGGCACCCGGGCCGTCCGGGACGGCGACACGTGGGTGGTCGACGGGCAGAAGGTGTGGACCTCCAGCGCCCACCTCGCCCGCTGGGCCATCCTCATCGCCCGCACCGACCCGGACGCCCCCAAGCACCGGGGCATCACCTACTTCGTCTGCGACATGACCGACCCCGGCGTGGAGGTCAGGCCGCTGCGCCAGATCACCGGCGAGGCCGAGTTCAACGAGGTCTTCCTCACCGGCGTCCGCATCCCCGACGCCCACCGCCTCGGCGAGGTCGGCGACGGCTGGCGGGTCGCCCAGACCACCCTGATGAACGAGCGGGTCTCCATCGGCGGGGCCCGGATCCCCCGCGAGGGCGGCATGATCGGGAAGCTCGCCGCCACCTGGCGCGAGCGCCCCGAGCTGCGCACCCACGAGCTGCACCGGCGCCTCCTCGACCTCTGGGTGGACGCCGAGGTCGCCCGGCTCACCGGCGAACGCCTCCGCCAGCAGCTCGTCGCCGGCCAGCCCGGTCCCGAGGGCAGCGCCATGAAGCTCGGCTTCGCCCGGCTCAACCAGGCCATCAGCGGCCTGGAGGTCGAACTCCTCGGCGACGAGGGCCTGCTGTACGGGGAGTGGGCCATGACCCGCCCCGAACTGGTCGACTTCACCGGCCGCGACGCCGGCTACCGCTATCTGCGCTCCAAGGGCAACTCGATCGAGGGCGGCACCAGCGAGGTGCTCCTCAACATCGTCGCCGAGCGGGTCCTCGGCCTGCCCTCCGAGCCCCGCAACGACAAGGACGTCCCCTGGAAGGACCTCGCGCGATGACCGACCGGCTCGATCTCCTCTACTCCGACACCGAGGACGACCTGCGGGCGGCCGTCCGCGCCCTGCTCGCCGACCGGGCCGGCCACACGGTCCTCCTCGACCGGATCGAGACGGACACCCCGTACGTCCCCGGCCTCTGGACGTCCCTCGCGACCGACATCGGCGCCGCCGGACTCCTCGTCCCCGAGAAGCTCGGCGGCCAGGGCGCGAGCCACCGCGAGGCCGCCGTCGTCCTGGAGGAGCTGGGCCGCGCGGTCACCCCGCTGCCGTACCTCACGAGCGCGGTGGTGGCCGCCGAGACCCTGCTCGCCCTCGCGGCGGAGAGCGCCCCGGCGGCCGAGCTCCTCGCCGCCGTCGCGGGCGGCGGCACGGTCGCGGTCCTCGCCGTGTCCCTGTCGACCGCCCCGGACGCGGACCCGCCGCACGCCCCTTCCGCGGCGGCCGTCGCCGACGCCATCGCCGCCGACGTCCTCCTCGTCCCGCGCGCCGACGGCCTGTACGCCGTACCGGCCGGTGAGGCGACGGTCGAGCCGCAGACCCCGCTCGACCTCACCCGCCCGCTCGCCCGGGTCACCGTCGAACCCGGCACCGGCACCCGGCTCGCCGGCCCGGACGCCGCCCGCGCGGCCGTCCGGCGCGGCCTGCTCGCGGGCGCCGGACTGCTCGCCTCCGAGCAGCTCGGCCTCGCCGAACGGTGCCTGGAGGACACCGTCCGGTACACCCGCGAGCGCCACCAGTTCAACCGGCCCGTCGGCTCCTTCCAGGCCCTGAAGCACCGCATGGCCCAGCTCTGGCTGGACGTCGTCGGGGCCAGGGCGGCCGCCCGCGCCGCCGCCGACGCCCTCGCCCGGGGCGCCGAGGACGTCCCGCTCACCGTGGCCGTCGCCCAGGCGTACTGCTCCAAGGTCGCGGTCCGCGCCGCCGAGGAGTGCGTCCAGCTGCACGGCGGGATCGGCATGACCTGGGAGCACCCCGCGCACCTGGCCCTCAAGCGGGCCAAGGCCGACCGGATCGCGTTCGGTCCGGCGGGCCGCCACCAGGACGCGATCGCCGCCCTGGCGGACCTCCCGGCGCCCGCGTAGGGACCGGGGCGGGCCCGCACGCGACACCCGTGCGGGCCCGTGCGCCCCGCACGCACCGCCCGCCCCTCGGGTAAGGGGCCCGTCTGTCCGTACCCCTTATACGTACTGTTTAATTGCGAGCTGTTGGCAAGAACGGTCGATCTTCAAAAAGGGGTACGGACACGATGACCGCCCGATCCATCCGCAACGCGGCGGCCACGGTGCTGGCGGGCTCCCTCGCCCTCACCGCCGCGGCCTGCACGAACCCCGGCGCCCCCGCCGACGGCACCGGCGGGCCCAAGGATTCCGCGGTCGTCGGCATCGCCTACGAGCCCGACAGCCTCAGCCCCCTCCTCGGCTACGGCAAGGACGGCAACTCGAAGATATTCGACGGCCTCCTCGCCTTCGACGCCGACATGAAGCTGAAGCCGGCCCTCGCCCGCGAACTGCCCCGGGTCGGCGACGACGGCCTCACCTACACCTACGCCCTCCGCAAGGGCGTCACCTTCAGCGACGGAGTGCCCTTCACCGCGAAGGACGTCGTCTTCACGTACCGCACGATCCTCGACCCGAAGACGAACAACCCCTCCCGCACCGAGCTCGACGCCCTCAAGAGCGTCGAGGCGGTCGGCGACGACACCGTCGTCTTCCGGCTCAAGTACCCCTACGCGCCCTTCGCCGAGCGCACCGTCCACGCCATCGCCCCCGAGCACGTCGCCGCGAAGCAGGACGTCAACACCGGCGCCTTCACCACCAAGCCGATCGGCACTGGACCGTACGTCCTCACCGGCTGGTCCAAGGGCGAGAAGCTCAGCTTCAAGGCCAACCCCACCTACTGGAACGGCGCGCCGCGGGTGAAGAAGTTCACCATGGCGATCATCAAGGACGACGACGTCCGCGCCACCCGGCTGCGCGCCGGCGACCTCGACGGCGCCATCCTGCCGCCCAACCTCGCCGCCGGCTTCAAGACCGACAAGGGCAAGAAGACCTGGGCGGCGAAGACCTACGACTACCGCACGGTCACCCTCCCCACCCACCACGAGGTGACCGGCGACACCGCCGTCCGCCGCGCCCTCGACCTCGCCGTGGACCGCGAGACCATGGTCGACAAGATCCTCGAAGGGGCCGGAAAGCCCGCCTACGGGCCCGTCCCCACCGACAGCCCCTGGTTCACCAAGGGCACCGAGCGCCGCCACGACCTCGCCGGGGCGCAGAAGATCCTCGACGAGGCCGGCTGGAAGCCCGGCCCCGACGGCGTCCGCGTCAAGGACGGCGTCCGCGCCGCCTTCCCGCTCTGGTACCTCTCCGGCGACAAGCTCCGTCAGGACCACGCCCTCGCCTACGCCTCCGACGCCAAGAAGGCCGGCATCGACATCACCACCCAGGCCGGCACCTGGGAGGTCATCGAGCCCCGGATGAAGACCGACGCCGTCCTCGCCGGCGGCGGCTCGCCCGGCGACCCCGACTTCGACCAGTACCTCCTCCTGAAGTCCTCCCTCGGCGGCGACGGCTTCAACAACATGGCCTGGTACGACAACAAGACCGTCGACAAGGCCCTGGAGGACGGGCGCCGCACCGACGACCCCGCCAAGCGGCACGCCGCGTACGACACCGTCCAGCGCGAACTGGTGAAGAACCCCGGCTACACCTTCCTCACCCACATCGACCACCTCTACGTCGTGAACGACTCCTGGGACGGCCTGAGCACCCAGACCGAGCCGCACGACCACGGCCTCGCCGCCGGCCCCTGGTGGAACGTCGAGAGCTGGAAGCCCAAGGGCACCGGAGCGGCGCAGAAGTGAAACGCCGCCTCCCCTGGGGGGCCATGGCACGGATGACGGGACGGCGCGCCCTGGCCGCCGTCCCCGTCCTCCTCGCCGTCACCCTCGCGGTCTTCGCCGTCGCCGAGGCCTCCCCCTTCGACCCCGTCAAGGCCTACGCCGGCACCGCCGGACTCACCGCCTCGCAGGAGAACCTCGACCAGCTCCGCGCCAACCTCGGCGTCGACCGGCCCCTCCTCACCCGCTGGTGGGACTGGCTCACCGCCGCCCTCACCGGCGACCTCGGCGACTCCGCCGTCATGCGCCGGCCCGTCGCCGAGGTCATCACCGAGCGCCTCGGCTGGTCCGTCCTGCTCGCCGCCACCGCCTTCGCCGTGGCCATCGCCCTCGGCACCCTCCTCGGCGTCCTCGCCGGGCGCCGCCGCGGCGGCCTCCTGGACCGGGCCGTCAGCTCCGCCGCGTACACCCTGGAGGCCGCCCCCGCCTTCTGGCTCGGCCTCCTCGCCATCTGGTTCTTCGCCCTGAAACTGGGCGTCCTGCCGGCCGGCGGGCTCACCGACACCGCGAGCGACACCGTCACCTTCGACCAGGTCGCCCGCCACCTCGTGCTGCCCGCCCTCGTCCTCGGGATCTCCCAGCTCCCGTGGTTCTTCCTGTACGTCCGCCAGGGCGTCGGCGACGCCCTCGACGAGGACCCCGTGCGCGGCGCCCGCGCCCGCGGCCTGGGCGAGCGGACCGTCCTCACCGGCCACGCCCTCCGCTCCGGAATGCTCCCCATGCTCACCCTCGTCGGCTCCCGCGTCCCCGAGCTGATCACCGGCGCCCTCCTCGTGGAGACCGTCTTCAGCTGGCCCGGCATCGCCGCCGCCACCGTCACGGCCGCCACCTCCGTGGACTTCCCGCTGCTCGCCGCGCTCACCGTCCTCGCCACCGCCGCCGTCCTCCTCGGCAACCTCCTCTCCGACCTGCTGTACGGCCTGGCCGACCCGAGGGTGGGCTTCGATGGCTGACCCGCGCACCCACCGGATCCGGTTCTGGACCTCCGCCGTCACCGTCGGCGCCGTCCTCCTCGCCGTCCTGCTCGTCCCGCCGCTCGTCCAGCTGGACGAGCAGGCCGTCGACCTCTCCCGCAAGCTCCTGCCGCCGTCCTGGGACCACCCCTTCGGCACCGACGACCTCGGCCGCGACCTCCTGCTGCGCTGCGTCTACGGCCTGCGGGTCTCGCTCCTCGTCGGACTCGTCGCCGCGCTCGTCGCCACCGTCATCGGCACCACCGTCGGAGCCGCCGCCGGCGCGCTCGGCGGCTGGGCCGACCGCACCCTGATGCGGCTCGTGGACGCCTTCTCCTCGGTGCCGCACCTGCTCCTCGGCATCTTCGTCGTCGCCCTCTTCCGGCCCGGCGTCTGGCCCGTCATCGTCTCCGTCGCCGTCACCCACTGGCTCTCCACCGCCCGGATCGTGCGCTCCGAGGTCCTCTCGCTGCGCACCCGGCCCTTCGTGGACGCCGCCGTCTCGGGCGGCGCGGGCCGGTGGCGCGTCGCCGTCCGGCACCTGCTGCCCGCCGTCCTGCCGCAGGCCGGACTCGCCGCCGTCCTGATGGTCCCGCACGCCATGTGGCACGAGTCCGCGCTCTCCTTCCTCGGCCTCGGCCTCCCCAGCCACCAGGCCAGCCTGGGCAACCTGGTGCAGAACGCCCGCTCCTCGCTCCTCGCCGGGTACTGGTGGCCCACCCTCTTCCCCGGCCTCCTCCTCATCGTGCCGACCCTCGCCATCGCCGGACTCGCGGGCGTGTGGCGCGACCGGCTCAACCCGCGCCGCCGATCGGAGCTGATGCTGTGAACGCGCCCCGCGCCTCCCAGGCCCCGAACGCCCCCGAAGCCGCCGACGCCCCCGGCGCCCCCGGCGTCCCGGGCGCCCTCGGCGTCCCGGAGGACAGGCTCCTCCGGGCGCTCGACGCCGTCACCGCCGAGCGGGCCGAGGACGCCGTCCTCAGCGTCCGCGGCCTCACCGTCCGCTTCCGGCTGCGCGGCGGCCGGACCGTCGACGCCGTCAGCGACGCCGACTTCGACCTCGCGGCGGGGGAGTGCCTCGCCCTCGTCGGCGAGAGCGGCTGCGGCAAGTCCGTCCTCGCCTCCGCCCTCCTCGGCCTGCTCCCGGGCAACGCCGAGACCTCCGGCACGGCCCTGCTCGCGGACCCCGACGGCCAGGGCGGCACCGACCTGCTCGCCGCCGACGAGAAGACCCTCGCCCGCACCGTACGGGGCCGCCGCGTCGGCCTCGTACCGCAGAGCCCCGCCGCCCACCTCACCCCCGTCCGCACCGTACGGTCCCAGCTCGAAGAGACCGTCCGGGCCCTCACCGGCACCTCCCGCCGCGCCCGGCGCGCGACCGCCGAGGAAGCGGCCGGGCGGACCGCCTTCCCCGCCGACCACCTCGACCGCTACCCGCACGAGCTCTCCGGCGGCCTCGCCCAGCGCGCCGCCACCGCCCTCGCCCTCATCGGCGACGCCCGGCTGCTGCTCGCCGACGAGCCCACCACCGGCCTCGACCGCGACCTGGTCGACCGCACCGTGGACGAACTGCGCCGCCACGCCGACGACGGCCGCGCCCTGCTCCTCATCACCCACGACCTGGCCGCCGCCGAGCGGATCGCGGACCGCGTCGCCGTCATGTACGCGGGCCGGATCGTGGAGATCGCCCCCGCCCACCGCTTCTTCGGCCCCGCCGGACCCCGCCACCCCTACGCCCGGGGCCTGCTCGACGCCCTGCCCGACCGGGCCTTCGCCCCCATCCCCGGCATGCCCCCGGAACTCACCGACCTGCCCGGGGGCTGCGCCTTCGCCCCGCGCTGCCCGCGCGCCACCGACCTCTGCGCCACCCGCCCCGAGCCCGCGGCCGGGGTGGCCTGCCACCACCCGGAGCACCCCCGTGCTTGAACTCGACGCCGTCACCGCCGGCTACGACCGCCGCGCCCCCGTCTTCCGGGGCGCATCCCTCACCGTCGCCCCCGGCGAGTCCGTCGGCCTCCTCGGCCCCAGCGGCTGCGGCAAGTCCACCCTCGCCCGGGTCGCCGCCCTCCTCCACCGCCCCGAGGCGGGCCGGCTCGTCCTGGACGGCACCGAGGTACGGGCCTGGCGCCACCGCGCCCCGCGCGAGCTGCGCACCGCCGTCGGCGTCGTCTTCCAGCAGCCCCGCACCGCCGCCGACCCCCGGCTCACCCTCGCCGACCTGGTCGTGGAACCGCTGCGCGCCACCGGCCGCCGCGCCGAGGCCGACGCGCGCCTGGCCGAGCTGGCACCGGCCGTCGGCCTCACCCCCGACCTGCTCGTCCGCCGCCCCCACGAGGTCAGCGACGGACAGCTCCAGCGCGCCTGCCTCGCCCGTGCCCTCACCCTGCGCCCCCGCTGGCTGATCTGCGACGAGATGACCGCCATGCTCGACGCCTCCACCACGGCCGCCCTGGTCGCCGCCGTCGAGACCTACCGCGCGGAGACCGGCGCCGGCCTCCTCGCCGTCGGCCACGACCGCGTCCTCCTGAACCGCTGGTGCGACCGCACGGTGGAGTGGAAGGACTGCCTGCCGGCCGGGAAGTGACCGCCCCGGCGGGGCCCCGGACCGGATCTCACCCGGATGGCCGCCCCGCCATACGCCCGGACGGAGCGCTCATTCCGCCACACTGTCCGCCGAAAGCCGCAATTCCGGTGCGGCGTCGGAGGGACGTGAAGGCGATGGCCGTTTCCATTTCTGTGGTGCTGCTCCTGTTGATCCTGGCCGTGATCTTCCTGCGGAACGGCGGTCTCAAGCTCTCGCACGCGATCGTCTGCGCCCTGCTCGGCTTCTTCCTCGCCGGCACCAGCATGGCGCCCACCATCCACGAGGGGGTCGCCGCCACCGCCGACGTGGTCTCCAGCCTCAAGCCGTGACCCCCGTGCACGGGGCGGCGGGTCACTCCATCTCGGGCATCTCGCCCACCGTGGTCCTCATGTCGATCACGGCGAAGGCGGCCCCCTGCGGGTCCAGGATCGCGGCGAACCGGCCGAACGGGCTGTCCATCGGCCCGAACACCTTCCGCCCGGAGAGCCGCTCCGCCGCCTCCACGGCCTTGTCGCAGTTGTCGACGGCGAAGTAGATCTGGATGTACGGGGGGACCTCCGGCGGGAAGTCGTCGGTCATCGTCATCCGCCCGAGGACCGGGTCGCTCCCCAGGTCGAAGACCTTGTAGTCGACCTCCTCGTCCTTCATCCGCTTCGAGCCGTAGCCGAAGACGGACGTGAAGAAGGCGTCGGACTTCTCCGGCTCCCGGGTGAACACCTCCGCCCAGGCGTACGAGCCGGTCTCGCCCTCCAGCTCGAAGCCCTCGTGCGTCCCCGGCTGCCAGACGCCGAACACGACGCCCGCCGGGTCCCGCGCGAGGCACATCGTCCCGAACTCGCCGATCCGCATCGGCTCCATCAGGACGGTGCCGCCCGCGGTCCGGATCCGCTCCGCCGTGGCGGCGGCGTCCGGCGACGAGAAGTAGAGACACCAGGCCGACTGCGGCGGGGTGTCCTGCCCCGGCATCGGCGGGACGACGGCCGCGACCGCCTTCCCGTCCTTGGAGGCCTGGGTGTAGCCGCCGAACTCCGTGGCGGCCTCGGCGAAGGTCCAGCCGAGCACGTCGCCGTAGAACGTCTTGGCGGCCTCGGCGTCGGTGAACATCGCGTCGGTCCAGATCGGCGTGCCTTCAGGTCGTGCGGCCATGACGGTGACTCTCCTCCGGTCGATGACGTGTGCTTCCTGTGAGCCACGCTAGTCAGGGCCGCCGCACCCCGCGCGGCGACGCGGAGCGGCACCGGAGCGCCGTGCGTCAGCCGGGCAGCCGGGCCATCGCGTACCGGTGGAACGGGCCGTCCGGGATCGGCAGGTCCGGCCGCCACGTCCGCAGCACCTGCGCCGAGGGCAGGAACAGAGCCTCCGGCAGCCGGTCCGGGTCCGTCCACTCCCAGCGTTCGATCTTGTCGGGCTCGGTCACGGCGGGCGCCCCGCGGAAGGCACCCACCGTCGTGGCCACGGTCATCCGGGTCATGCGGTCGGAGGTGACCGAGTCCAGGATCAGCCCCAGGACCTCCACGTCGGCCGCGTCCGCGACCAGCGCCGTCTCCTCGGCCAGCTCGCGGACCGCCGCGGCCTCCACGGACTCGCCCGGCTCGACCTTGCCGCCCGGAAGCTCCCACACCCCGGAGCGGTGGAGCCCGAGGAGGACCCGGCCGGAGGCGTCGGTCACGACGACCCCCGCTCCGAGGGAGGCGTGGGCGGGCGGCGGCTGGACGTTGCGCCGGGCTGCGGCTGCTTGCTGGGAGGCGGTCATGGCACTCCTTCTACCAGCCCGTCCTCACCCGGCGGGCGCCGGGGGCACCACGGCCACCGGGCAGTGGGCCTCGTGCAGCACCGCGTGGGCGACGGAACCGACGAGCAGCGACCCGAGCCGGTGCCGGTGGTGCCGCCCCACGACCAGCAGGCCCGCGTCCCGCGAGCCCTCCACGAGCCGCCCCGCCGCGTCCCCCGGCACCACCACCGGGCGCAGCTCCACGTCCGGCCACCGCGCGGCGAAGGGCCGCAGCCGCTCCTCCTGCTCCCGCTCCGCACCCCGTACGAGCTCCTCGGCGTCGTCCGCGAGGGGCAGCGGGGGCGGCACCTGGAGCGCCGGGGACGGCGCGGCGAGCAGGGCGCCCTGCGGCGGGGGCAGCCGGAAGGCGGTCACGGCCTCCAGCGGTACGCCCCGGTGGTGCGCCTCCTCGAAGGCGAAGGCCGGCACCTCGTCCGGGGACTCCTCCGGATGCAGGCCCATGAGCACCCGGCCCGCCCCCGCTTCGCCCTCCGGGGCGGCCGTACGGGCCTCGTGCGGGACGACGACGAGCGGACAGGGCGCGCTCGCGGCCAGGGTGCGGCTCGTCGAGCCGAGCAGCAGGCTCGCGAAGCCGCCGCGGCCCCGGGAGCCGGTCACCAGGAGCCGGGCGCCCCGGGCGACCGCCGCCAGGGCGTCCGTCACGGACCCGTCGAGGGACTCGTACCGCACGGGGACGCGGGGTCCGCGCCGCTCCATCCCGGCGGCCACGCCGTTCAGCACCGTGTCGGGGAGCTCCGGCGCCCCGCCCAGGGACTCGATGCGGGCGGCGCCGAGCTGAAGCTCCTCGGGGCGGACGTGGGCCACGACCAGCGGGGAGCCGGTGTTCTCCGCGGTGCCCAGGGCCCATTCCAGGGCCCGGAGACCGTGCTCGGACCCGTCCACGCCGACGACGACCGGCGGCCGGTGCGCGGTGCTGGTGTCCCTCACGAGGGGGTGATCACTCATGAGGGGATGACTCCCTCACCGGCCCCCGCGCCACACCGGTCCGGCCCGGTCGTGACCGGGCCGGAGGAGGGGGAGCGGGGGAACGGGAGGGGGAGGTCAGGCCTCCTGCGCGCGGCGCGCCCGCTCCGCGTCGCGCTCCTTGATGCGGACGGTCTCCTTGCGGACCTCCGCCTGGGTGGCCCGCTCCTTCTGGAGCCACTCGGGGGACTCCTGCTTGAGGGCGTCGATCTGCTCGGTGGTGAGGGGCTCGGTGATGCCGCCGCGCGCGAGACCGGCGATGGAGACGCCCAGCTTCGACGCGACCACGGGGCGGGGATGCGGACCGTTCTTCCGGAGCTCCTGGAGCCAGGCGGGCGGATCGGCCTGGAGCTCGTTCAGCTCGGTGCGCGAGACGACACCCTCCTGGAATTCCGCGGGGGTGGCCTCGAGGTACACACCCAGCTTCTTCGCCGCGGTCGCGGGCTTCATCGTCTGGGTGTTCTGGTGCGACGTCATGCGTCCAGGGTATCGAGCATGTGGACGGACTCCGACCACGGCGGCTGTCGTAACCTGGCGGGGTGACAGGCTCGGACGCTTCCCCCTCGGCCCCCTCCCCGGATCCCTCCGCGGACTCCCCCTCGTTCCGGCTCGCGTACGTGCCGGGCGTGACCCCCTCGAAGTGGGTGCGGATCTGGAGCGAGCGCCTGCCCGACGTACCGCTGACCCTCCACGCCGTGACCCCGGCCGAGGCGTTCGGCGCGCTCCGGGAGGGCGCGGCGGACGCGGGCCTCGTCCGGCTCCCCGTCGACGGGGACGACCTCAGCGCGATTCCGCTCTACACGGAGACGACGGTCGTCGTCGTTCCCAAGGACCACCTGTTCGCGGCGGTCGAGGAGGTGGCGGCGGAGGACCTCGCCGACGAACTCGTCCTGCACCCCCTCGACGACACCCTCGGCTGGGAGCGCCCGCCGGGCCGCCCGGCGTTCGAGCGCCCCGCCACCACCGCCGACGCGATCGAACTCGTCGCGGCCGGGGTCGGCCTGCTCGTCGTCCCCCAGTCGCTCGCCCGGCTGCACCACCGCAAGGACCTCACCTACCGGACCCTCACCGGCGTCCCGCAGTCGCGCGTCGCCCTGTCGTGGCCGGCCGCCGACGAGGCCCCCGACCTGGTGGAGGAGTTCATCGGCATCGTGCGCGGCCGGACGGTGAACAGCACCCGGGGCCGCCGCGCCGAGGAGAAGAAGGGCCGGAAGGAGCAGAAGCCCGCCGCGTCCGGATCGGGGAAGCCGGCCAAGTCCGGTAAGTCCGGGGCCGGTTCCCGTACGTCGGGACGGCCCGCGGCCCGCAGAGGTGGCACCGGGGGCTCCGCGCGCGGCGGCCGGAGCGGGAAGCCGCGCCGCAGGTCCTGAGCGCCGCCCGGGCCGGCGCGTCCGTACGCCGGACACGCCCCGCCCGTACCGCGCTCGCTCGCCATACTGACCCCTCCTGATCACCGAGATCACACCGATCGCGTCGATCACACCGATCACACAGGAGGAGCTTTGGCCGCCAGTTTCAGGACCGTCGTCGAGGTGGGCCCGGACCACCTCGACCAGGCCCGGTCCATCGACCGGGTCTTCCAGGAGGCGATCGCCCCGGCGACCGTCAACTTCGACTTCGAGGCGATACGGGAGGCGGCCGCCGCCGTCCCCGACAGCACCGTGGTGCGGATGGTCAGGGGCTGGGGGCTCCAGGAGCACGCCCCCGTCCTGGTCATGGTCCTCTCCCTCAAGGAGGCCGTCCGGCAGGCGCTCCCGCCCGAGTGCGCGGACGCCGGCTTCTGGGCCACCGTCGAGCGGGAGCTCGTCGCGGCCTTCACGGGCCTCGCCGCCCAGGAGGGGCAGCCCGGACTCTCCTTCTACGAGGAGTCCGGGGAACGCACCCGCTTCTACCGGGACCTCTTCTTCGCCCTCCAGGACGAGGAGACCGGGGAGCACATGTACGCCCTGGCCTTCTGCGTGGACGTGACCGTCGAGCTGCCGAAGGCGGAGGCCGTCGCGCTCGACCTGACGGACGTCGCGCCCTTCGCGGTGCGGCTGAACGCGATCGTGATCCGCCAGGCCCTGGGCCTCGCGGCCTGACGGACCGCCCGTCCGCGTTCCGTACCGCCGGCCCGCCGTCCCGGGCCGGACCCCCGTACCGACCCGTGAGGGCGTCCCGCCGCTCAGACCGGCCGGCGCCGGCGGCTGCCCCGCGCCGCCGCGACCAGCTCCGGCACCGTGGCGAGCTTGACCCGGGGGCGGCCCGCCTCCCGGCCCCGCGCCCGCTCGGTCCGGTCGATGGCCGCGAGACCGCGCGCGTCCACGAGCCCCTTGCTGCGGCTCCTGGCCAGCCTGCGGAACTCCGCCGACGTGCCCGTCGGCTTCGGCAGCGCCCCCGCGACCGCGTCCGCGAGCAGCGTCCCGACCGTCTCCTCCGCGCACGCCCGGTTGGCCCCGATGCCGCCGGAGGGCCCGCGCTTGATCCAGCCGACGACGTAGCCGCCCGGCATGCCGCTGATCCGCCCCGCCTCGTGCGGCACGGTGCCGGTGGCCTCGTCGAACGGAAGCCCCGGCAGCGCCACGCCCCGGTAGCCGATCGCCCGGACGAGCAGCTCCGCCCCGATCTCCGTACCGGCCTCCGACCCGTCCTCGGTCACCCGGACCGCCCGCACCGCGTCGGTCCCGAGCGCCTCGGCCGGCGCGGAGTGGAAGCGCAGCACGATCCGGCGCCGGTCGGGCGCGGGCGGCCGCGTCCAGTCCACCGCCTCCCGGGCCACGTCCCGGAGCAGCGCCGCCTTCTCCCCGGCCGCCGCCGCGTCGATCGCGGCGCCGGTGCGCGGGTCCCGGTCGTCGACGACCAGGTCCACGTCCGGGAGGTGCTTGAGGGCGAGCAGCTCGGAGGCCGTGTACGCGGCGTGCTCGGGGCCCCGGCGGCCGAGCAGCACCACCTCGCGGACCCGGCTGCCGCTCAGGGCGGCGAGGGCGTGGTCGGCGATGTCGGTGCCGGCGAGGGCGGCCGGGTCCGTGACGAGGACGCGGGCCACGTCGAGCGCCACGTTGCCGTTGCCGACCACGACGACCCGCTCGGCGGAGAGCGGGACGGCGTCCGCGCCGGTCTCCGGGTGCGCGTTGTACCAGGAGACGACGGAGGTCGCCGAGACGCTGCCCGGCAGGTCCTCGCCGGGGATGCCGAGCCGCCGGTCGGCGGGCGCGCCCACCGCGTAGACCACCGCGTCGTGGTGGGCGGCGAGCTCCTCGGCGGTGACGTCCCGGCCGATCTCCACGCCGAGCCGCATCCGGACCCGGGGGTGGGAGTGGAAGCGGGCGAAGGTCTCCCCGGCGCCCTTGGTCGCCGGGTGGTCGGGCGCCACGCCGTAGCGGACGAGACCGCCGGCCACCGGCAGCCGGTCGATCAGCGTCACCTCGGCGTTGGTGTGCAGGAGCAGGTCCTCGGCGGCGTACATGCCGGCCGGTCCCGTGCCGACGACCGCGACCCGCAGCGGCGCGAAGTCGGACGGGAGCGAGCGGGGGAAGGAGGGTTCGCCCCAGGTGTGGAAGTTGGGCGAGGCCACGGCCGGGCCGGGCTCACGCGCAGTGTTCTCTGTGTAGTAGCCCGCGTTGATCGTCTCGTACTCCCGCAGCCGGCCGGTGAGGCGGTCCGCCGGGAAGATGGCGTCGACCGGGCAGGCGTCGGCGCAGGCGCCGCAGTCGATGCAGGCCCTGGGGTCGATGTACAGCATCTCCGTGGTGCCGAAGTCCGGTTCCTCGGGCGTCGGATGGATGCAGTTGACCGGGCAGACGGCGACGCAGGTCGCGTCGTTGCAGCAGGTCTGGGTGATCGCGTAGGTCATCTCGTCGACTCGGTTCGGGTGCGAGGTACGGGTACGGGGTGCGGGTGCGGACGCGGCGTCAGATCAGGCTGGCGCGCTTGTAGATGAGCAGCGCGGGCCGGGTGAGCAGCCGGGCCGAGGCGAGGAACTCCATGAGCCCGGCGCAGCTGGAGCGCAGCTGGGACTTGTAGTGCTCGTTGGCCGCGGCCTCGCGGCGCGCCCGCTCCGGGTCGAGTCCGGCCTGCTTGTACACGTCGGGGCTGACCATGCTGGTGACGATGTAGTACGAGGCGATGGCGACGACCAGGGCGTGGAAGTGGCGGCGGGCCGTGCTCGCCCGCGCGAGGCGGCGGCGCGTCTCGTCCCGGGCGAACTTCATGTGCCGGGACTCCTCGACCACGTGGATGTTGCTGATGGTGCGCACGAAGGGGGCGACCCGCTCGTCGCGCATCCAGTCGCGCTGCATGACGTCGAGGACCTCCTCGGCGACCAGGATCGCGGCGTACGCCGCCTCGCCGAAGCCCACCGTCTTGAAGGCGCGGCCCAGTTCGAGCACCGCGCGGCGCGGCCGGTAGGCGGGGGCGCCGAGCTTCGCGGAGCCGCGGCCGAACATGATCGAGTGGCGGCACTCGTCCGCGATCTCGGTCAGGGCCCACTGGAACCGGGGGTCGGTGGGGTCCTTGGCGTACATGTCCCGCAGCACCATCTGCTGGAGGATCATCTCGAACCAGATGCCGGTGCTGGCGACGGAGGCGGCCTCCTGCCGGGTCAGCTCCTTGCGCTGCTCCTCGGTCATCTCGTTCCAGTAGGCCGTGCCGTAGAGGCTGTTCCACTCGGGGCTCTGGCCGTGGAAGTTCTTGTCGAGGGGGGTGTCCCAGTCCACCTCGGCGGCCGGGTCGTACGAGAGCTTGGCGGCGGACCGGAGCAGGCGTTCGGCGACGTCCGCGTCCGAGACGTCCCTGTCCTCGGCTCCGTCGTGGCTGTCCGGGCGAACGGTGCTGCTTGCCATGGTGCGGCTCCTTGGATCGCGATCGACTCGGAGGCTTGTTAGACGTCCCGTCTAGCAAGCTTGTTAGACGGAACGTATAGCAAGGTGCCCGGGTAGGCCTACCCCTCGGTAAGGACTTGTTTCCGAAAGCTTTCCTCCCGGACGCGCGAACGGGGCCGGAGCCGTGGCGGCTCCGGCCCCGTCAGGGGGTCGCGCGGTGTCAGAAGGTCAGGTTCCAGGCGTCGATCTTCCCGGTGTCCTGGGACGCGTTGTCGTTCACGCGCAGCTTCCAGACCCCGTTCGCCACCTCGGAGGAGGCGTTGACGGTGTACGTCTGGACGATGTTGTCCGTGCCGCTCCCGGTCCGGTTGTGCAGCGTGTAGACGCTGCCGTCCGGGGCCACCAGGTCGACCTTCAGGTCACCGATGTAGGTGTGCTTGACGTCCACGCCCACCTTGAGGGTGGCGGGCGCGTTGCCCGTCACACCGCTGACCGTGATCGGGCTCTCGACCGTGGTGTTGTCGGGGACCGTCACGTCCGTCAGGTTCTCGAAGTACTTCCCGGGCGGCGGGGTCGAGCCGCCGACGGCCTTCAGGGCGTCGACCGCGCCCTCGCCGAAGAAGCCGTTCTTGGTCGCGGTGCCCTTGCAGCGGGTGTCCGACGGGCAGGCCCGGTCGGTCGCCTGGACGCCCAGCTGGTCCCGGATCTGCGCCGGGGTGAAGGACGGGTTCACGCTCGCGATCAGCGCCGCGACGCCGGCCACGTGCGGGGACGCCATCGACGTGCCGTTCATGTTGCCGTACTTGCCGCCCGGGAGCGTCGAGTAGACGCCCGAGGAGCCGTCGCCGCCGGGGGCCGCGATGTCGATCACGCCGTTGCCGAAGTTCGAGTACGAGGCCTTGGCGCCGCCGTTGCCCTGCGCGGCGACGGTCACGACGCCCGGCAGCTCGGTCGGGATGTCGATGCAGGCGTTGGTGATCGTGCGGGTGACCGGGGTCGAGTCGTTGGGGCTCGCCGTGTCGGTCGTCTTGTTCGCCAGGTCGTAGTTGGAGTTGCCGGCGGCGGCGACCTGGAGCGAGCCCTTGCCCTCGGCGTACTCCTGCGCCCGGCGGACGCCCTCGATGATGGCGGCCTGGTCCAGGTCGTCCGGGCAGTTGAACTGCCACGGGTCCGTGTAATAGCTGTTGTTGGTGACCTTGAAGCCGTGGTCACCGGCCCACATGAAGCCGCAGATCGTGTTCTCCGCGAAGAACAGGGTGCTGCCGGGCTCCGCGATGCGGACCGAGGATATCTTCACGCCCGGCGCGACGCCGATGACGCCCTTGCCGTTCTTGGCGGCCGCGATCGTGCCCGCGACGTGCGTGCCGTGGGTGTCGACGTCCCGCCAGGCGCCCGCCCGGGTGTCCGCCTTGCCGTAGGCGCAGGAGGCCGAGTCGGCGGCGTTGAAGTTGGGCGCGATGTCCTGGTGCCGGTCGTCCACGCCGGTGTCCAGGACGCCGACCTTGACCGACGCCGAGCCGGTGGTGACCGCCCAGGCCTGGTCGGCCTTGATCTGCGTCATGTCCCAGCGGTTGGACTCGGTCAGCGTCGTCGTGGACTGCGACGGATTGGCCGGGAGCGCCGGGTCGTAGGCGTCGGCCGGGACGTCGGACGTCCGGGTCGCGCCGACCTGCTGGACGCCGGAGACCGTGCGCATCGAGGAGGCGAACGACGCGGACGTCGAGTGCGCCACGATCACGCCGATCGCGTCGTAGGTCGCGAAGACCGAACCGCCCTTGGTGGCCACGGAGCCGGTCACGGCGGCGGTGCCGCCGGGGGCCGTGATCACCAGGTACGCGCGCGTGCCCGCGGCCCAGGCGGCCGGAGCCGCCGCCTTCGCGGTGGTGGCCGTGCTCGCCCCCGCCGAACGGGCCGCGACGGGCGCGGTGTCCGACGTTGCTGCGTGGGCGAGTCCGGCGGGGGCGGCGAGCGCCACGATCGTGCCGAGGGCCGCGACGGCTGTGGCCGAGGTTCTCGACCGGCCGGCCGTCCGGCCGGGTATGAGGGAAAACATTGCGTCCTCCGATGGCCCGGTGGCGCCTGTGGCGCGTGCCGGGCCCTGTGATGTGTGGGGTGGACGCAAGATCCCAGAATCGCTCCCCGGAAGGAAGTGTTCTGTCCGAGAAGCCTGTTCGCGTTACGTACTGTTGACCTATGGCGCCGGAAGGGCCGGATTTCCTGGACGGATGTCCACCGGGGGAGGGGAGCGGAAGACGGCGTGCGCCCTCCGCTCCCGGGGCCTTGTCCGCCCCTCCAGGTCTGTACCAGCGGTTGTGTGAGGCAGGGCCCGGCGGCTACTTGAGGTACGGTCCGGCGGTGCCGATCCGGCCGGGCCCGTTCAGGACGTACACCCGCAGGTTGCCCTTTCCGGGCGCCGTGACCGTCAGGGTGCCGTTGGTGACGGTCCGGACGTCGCCGGTGACGGCGTCGGTGTACGTGCCGTTGGGGACGCCGGTGAAGGTGGCGCCGCCCGAGACCGTGACGAGCGCGAAGCTGTCCGTGGCCGCGTCGGTGTAGCGGCGCTTGAACGCCATGCCGCCCGAGACGCCCTCCGTGGAGTACTGGCCCGTCTGGAGCGCGGGGATCGCCCGGCGGATCTGGTTGAGCCGCTGCACGTGCCGGACCAGGGGCTGCTGGAGGGTGGTGGCGACGGTGCCGGACGCCGACGAGACCGCGGAGAAGTCGGAGGCGGTGACGGAGCCGGCGAGGTGCGCGCCGAAGTAGGCGCGGCCGGTGTCGGCGAGCGGGCAGGACGGCCCGCAGTCGATCTTCTTCCCCTTCTGGAACTCGATCTCGGAGCCGTAGTACAGCGTCGGGATGCCGCGGAAGGTCCACATCAGGGACATGTTCTCGGCCCAGGCGTCGGTGCCGCCCGCGTACCGCTCGCTCGACTTGTTGGGGCCGTAGTCGTGGCTGTCGACGTAGACGACGTTGTAGGTGGCGTCGTTGTAGCTGTCGTCGGAGTCCTTGCCGTTGGAGAAGGCGTTCTGCGCGTCGCCGAAGTTCATGTGCATGCGCATGTCGATGACGTGCATGCCGGAGAAGCGGCTGTGGTCGGGCGCGTGGTAGCTGTTGCCGTTCAGGAAGGCGTTGGTGGAGGTGGGCTGGTCGCCCGTGCCCCGCTGCTGCTCGTGGTCGTACATCTCCAGGGCGGCCCTGCCGTCGTCCAGGGCGTACTCCTTGCGCTCCTTCCAGGTGTAGAACTGCGCCGAGTGGTTCACCGAGCCGCGGTTCCACTTGTCGTTGACGAAGGCGGCGACCTCGCCGAAGACGAAGAAGTTCTTCGCGGCCTCCGCGTCGTGGCGCTGGGCCACCCGCTCCTGGATGGCGGGCAGGAAGCGGCGGTTCCAGGTGGTGCGGGGGATGTGCACGGCGGTGTCGACGCGGAAGCCGTCCACGCCCATGTCGATGTACTTGTCGTAGGCGCCGATCAGGTAGTTCTGGACGACCGGGTTCTCGGTGTTGAAATCGGCCAGGTCCTCGTGGATCCAGCAGGAACGGGAGTCCTCGCCCTCCCAGTTCCCGATCCAGCACTGGTGGTACAGGTCCTTGGGGAACATGCCGGACGTGGGGCTCGGCCACTGGCAGTTGTAGACGGTGTAGCCCTCGGCGCTCTTCCCGCCGGTCGGCTTCCCCCAGTTCACACAGGTGTTGCCGGTCGGCTCGGCCGTCGACCACAGGTCGCCGTTGTAGTACGACTTGCCGCTCTTCGGGTCCACCGTCAGGCCGTCGTACTCGAAGCCGGGCTGCTTCTCGTCGTAGTACCAGCTCCACTGGCTGTCCCGCACGCCGTACACGGTGGGCGTGAACAGGCCCTTGGCGCCCCAGCGGGAGGAGTGGTTGTAGACGACGTCCTGGTAGATCTTCATGCCCTTGGCGTGGGCGGCGTCGATCAGGTCCTGGTAGGAGGCGCCGGCCGACTCCAGGCGGGGGTCCACCTTGTAGAAGTCCCAGCCGTGATAGCCGTGGTAGTCGTAGTCCGAGCGGTTGAGGACGACCGGGGTGACCCAGATCGCCGAGAAGCCGAGGCCCTTGACGTAGTCGAGCTTCTGGATCAGGCCCTTGAAGTCGCCCCGGAACATGGGGTCGTCGTTGGCCGCGTTGCCCGACTTGGCGTGCTGGCTGCCGCCCCGGTTGTTCGACGGGTCGCCGTCGTGGAAGCGGGCGGTGAGGACGAAGTAGATCGGGTCCTTGCGCGGGTCGGTGCCCAGAGGCCTGCCGTTCGCCGGGCCGGCCGGCTCGTCGCCGGTGGTCGCGGTGGCGGGGGAGGAGGCGGGGGAGACGTTCCCGGCGGCGTCCACGGCCCGCACCGTGTAGGTGTAGGCGGTCCGTTCGGCCAGACCGGTGTCGGAGAAGACCGTGGAGCCGACGTCGGTGACGAACGTGCCGCCGCTGCCGCCGGTACGGGTGACCTGGTACGCGGTGACGCCCCGGTCGTCGGTGGACGGGTTCCAGGCGAGCAGGACGGAGGTGCCGTCGGCCGTCGCGGTGAGACCGGCGGGGGCGGTGGGCGCCTGGGTGTCGGGCGGGGTGGCGGCGCAGGGATCGGTGGCGTTCGCCGTCACCACCCGGTTCCGGACGGTGGAGACGCCCGCGCCGAGGGCGTAGTCGGAGCCGCCGTTGTTGTCCCAGGTGCCGTTGCCGTTGTTGAAGGCGGCCTTGAGGCCGGTGGCCGCCCCGAGGTCGATCTCCCGCTTCCACCAGCCGGCGCAGGCGGCCTGCATGCCGACGCCGGGAGCGGTCGTCCAGGCGCCGCCGGTCGGCTGGTAGTGGACGTTGGCGGTGGACCAGCCGAGGGAGGCGGTGGAGTAGTAGACGGTGGCCGTGCGGGACTCGGCGGGCGGGGTGTCGGCGCAGGGGTCGGAGTGGGCGACGACGCCGTCCTTGACGGTGACGGAGCCCGTGCCGAGGGCGTAGTTCCGGCCGCCGTTGTTGTCCCAGGTGCCGCCGCCGTCGTTGAAGGTGGCCTGGAGGCCGGCGGCCGCGCCGAGGCTGACGGTCTTCTTCACCCAGTCCGTACAGGCGGCCTCCATGGCGGTGCCGGGGACGCTGGTCCAGGAGCCGCCGTCGGGCGCGTAATGGAGGTTGTACCGGGCCCAGTTCTTCGTCTTGGTCCAGTAGTAGACCGTCGCCGTGTTCTCGACGGCGGCGGCGACGGGGGCGGTGTGCGGGGAGGGGGTGGCGGGGGGTGCGGCGACGAGGCCGACGAGGCCGGCGGCGGCGACGACCAGGACGGCGAGGGGGCGCGCCGGTGGCCGTGGGCGGGTGCGTGTCATCCGAATCTCCAGGCGGGGAAGGCGCGTTCGGGCAGACCTCTGCCCGGGAGGGAGGGCGAAGCCTGTTGTAAACGCGATCGGAAAGTTGCAGAAACGTCTTGCGCTGGCCGGAAGTTACCGCCGGTCGTCCCTTGCGTAAAGGGTTTCGGCAGGGTGGGCCGCGCCCCGGTGGGCATGGCTGAGGCGCCCGCGGCGTCCGCGGGCGAGAGTCCGCGCGTCTGTGCCCGGGGGGCCGGTGAGACTTTCCGACCCTCCTGTGCCTGCTTGGCCGAACGTGCGACCGGGCCCCGCTCAGGGGCGCGGCCAGGGGCGGCCCTCCAAGCGTTCGATGTCGCGGTTGAAGCGTTCCAGGAAGGCGGCGAAGCGGGCGACGTCCTCGGGGGACCAGTGCTCCATCACGCGCTCCAGGCCCGCGACGTTCGAGGCGCGGTCGGCCTCCAGGCGGCGTTCGCCCTCCTCCGTGATGCGGAACTTGCGGGCGATGCCGCCGTCCGGATCGGGGATGCGCTCCACGACCCCGGCGCGCAGCATCGCGGCGGTCTGCCGGTTGAGGGTGGACGCGTCGAGGCCGAAGGCCTCGCTGAGCTGCCCGATGGACATCGGCCCGTGCATGCGGATGCGGCTCAGCAGGACGTACGCGCTGCGGTCGAGCTGGCCGCCGCCCGCGCGGGAGCGGGGCGCGTACAGGTGCGCGTGCCGGCCGAGCAGCATGGTCTCGAACTCGACCAGGTGGGTGGGCTTGTTCGCCGACTCGTCCACGAGCTTGTCCACGGGGTCGTCCACGGGCTTGTCCATGGGGGCATTCTCTCCTGCGGCGATGCAATGTGCATCATGCATAGTTTGTGTATTCAGCAATTAATGTGCATGATGCATACGCATCGTCGTGAAGACCCGAGGAGGAACCCGTGGACGGCTCCAAGCCCGACGCCCGGCCCGGAGGCGTCGTCGGCGTCCTCGCGCTCGCGGGCATCGTGGCCGCACTCATGCAGACCCTGGTGGTGCCGCTCATCGGCGACCTCCCGAAGCTGCTCGACACCACCGCGTCCAACGCCTCCTGGGTGATCACCGCCACCCTCCTCGCGGGCGCCGTCGCCACCCCCGTCGCCGGCCGCCTCGGCGACACCCTCGGCAAGCGGCGGGTCCTGCTCGCCTCCGTGGTCCCGCTCGTCGCCGGCTCGGTCGTCTGCGCGCTCGCCTCCTCCGTCGTCCCGATGATCGTCGGACGCGGCCTCCAGGGCCTCGGCATGGGCGTCGTCCCCCTCGGCATCAGCCTGCTCCGCGACATCCTGCCGCCGGAGAGGCTCGGGGGCTCCATCGCCCTCATGAGCGCCTCCATGGGCGTCGGCGGCGCCCTCGGCCTGCCCTTCTCCGCCGCCGTCGCCGAGAACACCGACTGGCGCGTCCTCTTCTGGGTCGCCGCCGGCCTCAGCGTCCTCGTCGGCGTCCTCATCCACCGCCTCGTCCCCGCCGGCCACCGCGCCGCCGCCCCCGGCCGCTTCGACCTGCCCGGCGCGCTCGGCCTCGGCACCGGCCTCGTCGCCCTCCTCCTCACCGTCTCCAAGGGCGCGAGCTGGGGCTGGGGCAGCGCCACCACCCTCGGCCTCCTCGCCGCCGCGGTCGTCGTCCTGCTCGCCTGGGGCGCGTGGGAGCTCCGTACCCCCGACCCCCTCGTCGACCTGCGGGTCACCGCCCGCCCGGTCGTCCTCATGACCAACGCCGCCTCGGTCCTGGTCGGCTTCGCCATGTACGCGCAGTCCCTGGTCGTCCCCCAGCTCTTCCAGCTCCCCGAGGCCACCGGCTACGGCCTCGGCCAGTCGATGATGGCCATGGGCCTGTGGATGGCCCCGGCCGGCCTGATGATGATGGTCCTGGCCCCGCTCGGCGCCAAGCTCTCCGCCGCCCGCGGCCCCAAGGTCACCCTCTCCGTCGGCGCCCTCGTCATCGCCGTCGGCTACGGCTCCTCCCTCGCCCTGATGGGCTCCACCTGGGGCCTGCTCGCCGTCACCCTCATCTGCAACACCGGCGTCGGACTCGCCTACGGAGCCATGCCGGCGCTCATCATGGGCGCGGTGCCGCAGGAGGAGACCGCCTCGGCCAACAGCTTCAACACCCTGATGCGCTCCATCGGCACCTCCGTCTCCGCCGCCGTCATCGGCGTCGTCCTCGCCCAGATGACCACCACCCTCGGCGGCCACGCGCTGCCCTCCGAGAACGGCTTCCGCGTCGCCATGCTCATCGGCTGCGGCGTCGGACTCGTGGCCGCGGCCGTCGCCGCCCTCGTCCCGGCCCGGTTCGCCGCCGCCGGACCCGCCGACCCGGTGGACGCGGGCACGGAAGGAAGCGGGACCGCCGCCGTACGGGCCCCCTCCGAGGCCGAAGCCCCCGCCTGACCCGTCCCGGACCGGGCGGCGCCGTCGCGGGACACGTGGGGACGGATCCCGCGACGGCACCGCCCGCCCGTCCGGCGGCCGGCCGCAGAGGCGCCCGCCGGACGCCGAAGGGCCCCGGCGACCGTGGAATCCACCACACGGCCGCCGGGACCCTCACGGACATCCGGGAAGGACCGCCCCTCAGTCCTCCGCCTCCAGCGTGAACAGCGCCCCGTCCGGGTCCCGCACCACCGCGCGCCGCCCGCCGCCGTCCGGCTGCCGCACCCCGCCCCACTCGCCGCCCGGCACCACAGACCCGCCGTGCTCCAGGGCCGCCGCCTCCGCCGCCTCCAGATCGGGCACCCGGAAGCGCACCAGCCAGCGCGGCCGCAGCTGGGGCCGGGGCGAGGCGGACTCGACCGGGCCGCTGTTCAGCCGGGCGACGGCCTCGCCGTCGTGCCGCAGCACCACCTGGTCGTCCTCGTACGACACCTCGCAGCAGTCCGGAGTGCCGTCCGCCCACCTGAGCACCCCGCCGTAGAACACCGCCGCGTCGAACGCGTTGCGGGTGTGCAGCTCCACCCAGGCCGGCGCCTTCCGCTCGCCGATCTCCCAGCGCGACACCCGCCGCCCCTCCCACACCGCGAACGCCGCGCCCTCCGGGTCGGTGGCGAGCGCCGCGCGACCCCGGGGCGGGAACGCCACCGGACCCACGCCGACGGTGCCGCCGCGCTCCCGGATCCGCCCGACCGCCGCGTCGGCGTCGTCGACGGCGAAGAACACCGTCCAGGCCACCGGCACCTGCATCTCCGCCGCCACGGCCGCGATCCCGGCCACCGGCACCCCGTCCCGCTCGCCCACCGCGTACGCGTCGCCGAGGGCTCCGCGCCGGAAGGACCAGCCCAGCACGGCCCCGTAGAACCGCTCCGCCGTACCGAGATCCCGTGCGGACAGGTTCAGCCAGCAGGGAGCTCCCATGGCCTCTCCGGTCGTCGGCTCCGCCACCGGCGCCACCTCCTCGTCGTCCTGCGTCCGGAGCGCGTCCGTCCCACCGGAGTGCCCCCTGCGTCCAGAGTGTGCCGTGCGCCCCTTCCCCGTTCCGCCGGTTCCCATGCGCGGATTCACCCACGTGCCGCCGATCGCCACCCGGCCGAGGGGACACGGGTCAGTGGACCGCGTGCGCCGCCCGGGCCGCGTAGGCGCGGACGTCCGCGTCGGGGTCGTCGGCCGCCCCGGCCAGCACGGCCCGGGCCGCCGGTTCGTCCCGGTGGGCGAGGAGCGAGAGGACGGCCGCCTTCCGCACGTCCGCGTTCGGGTCCGCGAGCACCGGGGCCAGGGCCGGCACGGCGAGGGCGGCCGGGGCCGCCCGGAGCGCGGTCGCCGCCCCGGCCCGCACCTGCCAGGCGGGGGAGCCGAGCGCGGCGGCGGCCCGCTCCGCGTACTCCGGCGGGCAGCCGGTACCGGCCAGGGCGGCCAGGGCCGCGCCCCCGACCAGCGGATCGGCGTCGTCCAGGAGCGGCCCGAGCGGACCGGGCCGGGGGTCGCGCACGGCCGCGAGGCCCCGGGCCACCGCGACCCGCACCTCGCGCGCCGGATCGGCGGCCGCCCGCGCCAGCTCCGCGACCGCGTCCACCGAGACCAGGGCCCGGACGGCCCCGACCCGTACGTCCACCTCCGCGTCGGCGAGCGCCGCCGCGTACAGCGGGGCGTCCCCGAGCCGCAGCGCCCGCAGGACGTCGAGCGCGGCGGCCCGCACGGCCGGGTCGGGCACGCCGAGGGCCTCCCGCAGGCCGTCCCCGAGCACCGGCTCCGCCGGCAGCACCTCGACCAGCTCGCGCAGGGCCGCCGCCGCCGCGGCCCGCACCCGGGGCGAGCCGTCCCGCAGCCGCGCGGCGAGCGCCGGACCGGTCCCGGCCGGGGCGGTCTCCCCGAGGGCGGTGACGGCGGCGGCCCGCACCGCCGGATCGGGGTCCTCCAGGTACGGACCGAGCACGTCCAGACCGGGGGAGTCCTCGACGAGAGCGAGCAGTTCGAGGAGCCGGGGAGAGACCGCCGTCGCCGTCGGGTCCTCCGCCGCCGGCCCCTTCGACGGAGCGGTCGGCCGCGCCGCCGGGGCCGCCTCTCGGGGCCCCGCCGTGGCCACCGGCACCAGCTCCACCTCGCCCAGGTGCCGCTCGGGACCGCCCGGCGGCGCGAACTCCGGCACCGGCACCAGATACGGCTCCACCGGCCGCGCCGTGAACTCCATCGCCCCGGACGGCGCCTTGCGCAGGTCCAGGTGGTGCAGCCAGCCCTCGTCGTCCCGCTCCGGATGGTCCAGCCGCTCGTGGTAGAGCCCCCACCGCGACTCCGTCCGGGCCAGCGAGGCCCGCGCCGCCATCTCCGCGCAGTCCCGGATGAACGACACTTCCGCGCACCGCATCAGCTCGTGGGCCGTGCGCGCCCCCATCCCGGCGATCTCCCGGGACATCCGGTCGAACGCCTCCACCGCCAGGGAGAGCTTCGCGCCCGTCTTCGGCGGCGCCACGTAGTCGTTGACGAACCGGCGCAGCTTGTACTCGACCTGCGGCTGCGGCGGACCGGACGGGTTCCGCAGCGGCCGGTAGACCAACTCGTGCGCGTCCGCGACCTGCCGGGCGTCGAGCTCCCCCTCGTACGCCGTGTACTGCGCCGCGTCCTCGCCCGCCAGGTCGCCGAAGACGAACGCGCCGATCATGTAGTTGTGCGGCACGGAGGCCAGGTCGCCGGCCGCGTACAGCCGGGGCACGGTCGTCCGGGCGTGCGCGTCCACCCGTACCCCCGAGGCCGAATGGCCCCCGCACAACCCGATCTCCGAGATGTGCATCTCGATGTCGTGCGTCCGGTAGTCGTGGCCGCGCCCCTCGTGGAACGTGCCCCGGGTGGGCCGCTCCGTGGTGTGCAGGATCGACTCGACCGCGCCGACGGTCTCCTCCGGCAGATGACTCAGCTTCAGGTACACCGGCCCCCGGTCCGAGGCGAGTTCGGCCGCGAACTCGGCCATCATCTGCCCCGACCAGTAGTCCGACTCCACGAACCGCTCGCCGTGCCGGTTCACCTGGTACCCGCCGAACGGATTGGCGACGTAGGCGCACGCCGGCCCGTTGTAGTCCTTGATCAGCGGGTTCACCTGGAAGCACTCGATCCCGGTGAGCGCCGCGCCCGCGTGGTACGCCATCGCGTAGCCGTCGCCCGCGTTCGTCGGGTTCTCGTAGGTGCCGTACAGATAGCCCGACGCGGGCAGCCCGAGCCGCCCGCAGGCGCCTGTCGCCAGGATCACGGCCCCGGCCCGTACGATCACGAACTCGCCCGTGCGGGTGTGGAAACCGGCGACGCCGACGGCCCGCCCGTCGTCCGGGTGGGTGAGGACCCGGACCGGCATCACCCGGTTCTCGATCCGGATCCGCTCCCGCATCTCGCGCCGCCGCAGCTGCCGGTAGAGGACCTTCTTGACGTCCTTGCCCTCCGGCATCGGCAGCACGTACGAGCCGGACCGGTGCACCTGCCGGACCGCGTACTCGCCGTGCTCGTCCTTCTCGAACTTCACCCCGTACGACTCCAGGCGCTGGACCATCGCGAAGCCCCGGGTCGCCGTCTGCCGGACCGTGGACTGGTCGACCAGGCCGTCGTTGGCGCGGGTGATCTCGGCGACGTAGTCGTCCGGTTCGGCCCGGCCCGGCACGACCGCGTTGTTGACGCCGTCCATCCCCATGGCGAGGGCGCCGGAGTGCCGGACGTGCGCCTTCTCCAGGAGCAGCACGCTCGCCCCGCGTTCGGCCGCGGTCAGCGCGGCCATCGTGCCGGCGGTCCCGCCGCCGACGACCAGCACGTCGCAGGAGAGCTCGGTCGCGTCGGCGGGGTCGGGGACGGTCAGGGGGGTGTCCACGGGGGTGCCTTTCGGGGTACGGAGGGGTGTGGAGGGCTCCGGCGGGGCCGGCCGGAGGGGCGTCAGAGGGAGGCGAGGACGCGGCGGCGCAGCGCGACCGTCGCGGGCGCGCGCAGGGCGTCCCGCGCGCGCGGATGCGGTACGTCCAGGACCTCGCCGGACGCGAACAGGGCGACCCGGTCGCCGAGGTGGAGCGCCTCGTCCACGTCGTGGGTGACGAAGACGACGGTCGCGCCCGTCCCGCGCAGGATCTCCACCAGGAGGTCCTGCATCCCGGCCCGGGTGTGCGCGTCGAGCGCGCCGAACGGCTCGTCCATCAGGACCGCGCGGGGCCGCCCCGCCAGGGCGCGGGCCAGCTGGACCCGCTGCCGCTGCCCGCCGGACAGCCGGTGCGGCAGCCTGGCGGCGTGCTCGGCGAGCCCGACCCGCTCCAGCCACTCCTCCGCCGCGCGGCGCCGCTCGGCCCGGGGGACCCGGCGGATCGCGAGCGGCAGCTCCACGTTGGCGCGGACCGTCCGCCACGGCAGCAGGGCGTCGTGCTGGAAGACGAGCGCCCGGTCGGCGCCGGGCCCGCGCACCGCCTCCCCGTCCTGCGTGACCCGCCCCTCCAGGGGCGGCAGCAGCCCGGCGAGCGTGCGCAGCAGGGTGGTCTTGCCGCAGCCGGAGGGACCGACGACGGTGAGGAGTTCGCCGGGCGCGATCCGCAGCCCCACGGGACCGGACACGGCGGACCCGTCCGGATGCCCCAACCGCACGCCGTGCAGGGCGAGTTCCGCGCCCGTGGTGTTCGTGTCGTCCGTGGCGCCCGCGGTGCTCCGGGCGCTCGCCGTGCTCGTGGCGCTCATGGCACCGGCTCCTTCTCGGGCAGGGGTACGGAACGGGAGGGCGTACGGGCGGGGGCGGGAGCCGGGGAGGCCGCCGCACGGCCGGGCCCGGCGCCGCCCCGCTCGGCCGGGCGCGGCAGCCAGGAGGTCACCCGGCGGCCGAGCATCTCCACGGCGGTGGAGGTCAGCCAGCCGAGCGCGCCGATGGTGGCCATGCCGACGAAGACCCCGGGGTAGTCGACGACCGTGTAGTCCTGCCAGGTGCGGTAGCCCACCCCGTACTCGCCGGAGATCATCTCCGCCGAGATCACACAGATCCACGAGACGCCGATCCCCACGGACAGACCGCCGAAGATCCCCGGCAGGGCGCCCGGCAGGACCACCGAGAACAGCACCCGGGCCCGGCTCCCGCCCATGGTCAGCACCGCCTCCTCCCACACCGGGCTCAGGGCCCGCACCGCGTGCCGGGTCGACACGAGCACCGGGAAGAGGGCGGCGGCGCAGGTGATGAAGACGATGCCCTGCTCGTTGGTGGGCAGCAGCAGGATCGCGACCGGGACCAGGGCGATGGCCGGGACCGGCCGCACCACCTCCACCAGCGGGCCCAGGACGTCGGCGGCCCACCGGGACCGGGCCACGGCCGTCCCGGCCGCCACCCCGAGGACGGCCGCCAGGAGGAAGCCGACCGTGATCCGGCGCAGACTGTGGCCGAGGTCCTGCCAGTACGCCTCGGTGCCGACCCGGTCGGCGAACGCGGAGGCGACCTCCACGACCGTCGGGAACTGCTCGAACCGCAGCCACAGGTTGACGTCCAGGGAGGTCAGCAGCTGCCACAGGCCGAGGGCCGCGAGCGGCGAGGCGATCCGGACGAGCCGGCGCACCGCGCGCGACGGGCCCGCACGGCGGCCCGCGCGCACGGACGGGGTCCGTCCCGCGCTCACGACGCCGCCCCCACGGCCTCCGCGTACCCGGTGATCCGGGAGCCGGGGTGCCCGGCGACGTACCGCTCCGCGCCCGCCCGGGTCACGAAGGCGCGCCACTCGCCGCCGTCCCGCACCCACACCGCCCGGTCCGCGAACCAGAGCGTCCCGGTCACCGCGTCCGGCACGTACGCGGCCCGCACCCGGCCCGCCCCGGCTTCCCGGACCGCCTTCAGGAGGGCGCCGGGGCCGTCGAAGGTACGGGTCGAGCCCTGCCCCTTCAGCCACAGTTCCGGCTTCGGGGCGCCCGCCTCCGGGTACGCGGCGCCCGGCACCGCCCGCGCCAGCGGGGCCGGGTCGACGAAGGCGTCCACGTCGACCTCCTTCACCAGTCCGGCCGCCGCCAGGACCGGCACGTCCTCCTTGAGCGCGGCGACCAGCTCGGGGCGGAGCGCCGGGTCGAAGGTGGCGATGCCCTGGGCGCCGTTGTAGAGGTAGACCACCTCGGCGGGCAGCCCGGTCTCCTTCGCCACCGATTCGGCGGAGGCGACCGGCCGGGTGCGCAGCTCGTCCGTGGCCCGCCGCTGCGCGCGCAGGAACGCGTCGAGCACCTCCGGCCGCTCCTTCGCGAACTCCTCCCGTACGGTCACGCCGTGGAAGGTCGGCAGGTCCAGCTCGGCCCCGTCGTACAGCGCCGTCGCCCGGCCCTGGAAGGCGAGCAGTCCGGGCCAGGCGACGAACTGGGACAGCGCGTCGGCGCTGCCCGCCGCCAGGGCCGAAGCGCCCACGCTCGGCTGCTGGTTGAGCTTCCGGACGTCCTTCGCCGGGTCGAGGCCGGCCCGCTGGAGGGCCCGGACCAGGGTGCCGTCGGCGGCCGAGCCGACGCTGGTGGACACCTTGCGGCCCTTCAGGTCCGTCAGCGACCGCAGCGGCGAACCGGGAGCGGTCACCACGGTGTTGAGGCCGCCCCGCAGGTTGTAGCCGGTCACCGACACCAGCCGCGTCGACTGCTTGAGCTGCTTGCCGCGCGCCGCGTTGAGGAGCAGCGGGAAGTCGCCCATCGAACCGATGTCGATCTTCCCGGCCGTCATCTGCGCGGTGATCGGGGCGCCGGTCGCGTAGTCCTGCCAGTTCACCCGGTAGGTGATGCCGTCCTTACGGCCCTGCGCCGCGAGCTCCTCCTCGAAGTGGCCGAGGGAGCGCAGCAGGGTGCCGGCGGTGACGGTGTTGATGGTCTTCGACTGGTAGCCGACGGTCACCGTGACCGATTTCGCGCCCGCCCCGCCGTCGGTGCCGGTCCCGCAGGCGGTGGCGAGCGGCAGCAGGAGCAGGGCGAGCGGAAGGGCGAGTCTTCTTGTCGACATGGGGGTTCGGCCTTTCACCGGAGCAGGTAGGGCATGTTGACGGTGACCGCGCCGGTGGGGCAGCGCGCCGCGCACGGGCCGCAGTACCAGCACTCGTCGACGTGCATGTACGCCTTGCCGTCCTCCTCGCGGATCGCGAGCGAGTCGAGCGGGCACATGTCGACGCAGAGCGTGCAGCCGTCGATGCACTTCGACTCGTCGATGGTCACGGGCACGTCGGCGCGCTGGGGGACCAGAGGCATGGCTGTCTCCAGGGAAGGGGTGTCGTTCGGGGCAGGTGCGGTTCAGAGGGCGCGGCGCAGGACGCCGCTCATGGTGATGCGGTCGCCGCGGAAGCGGATGAACTCCAGGTCCACCGGCCGCCCGTCGGGCAGACAGGTCAGCCGCTCCAGCATCAGGACGGCCGCCCCGCGCGGGGCCTGGAGCACGGCGGCGGAGTGCGCGTCGGCGTTGACGGCCTCCAGGGTGATCTCCGCGTGCCCGAGCGGGGAGCCGGTCAGCTGCTCCAGGAGCCGGAAGACGTCCGTGTTCTCCAGGTCGCAGTCGAGGAGTTCGACCCCGATGTCCATCGGCAGGTAGGACAGGTCCAGGGAGAGCGGCAGCCCGTCGAGCCGCCGCAGCCGCTCGACGCACAGTACGTCGGAGTGATCGGGAAGACCGAGCCGGTGGGCCACCGGGCCGGGCGCCCCGACCGGCCCCACGGTCCGCACCTCGTTGGTGACCCGCCCGTGCTCGTGCAGGGTCTCGGCGAGCCCCTGGAGCCGGTCCAGGCCGTGCGGGTACTTCTCGCAGACCACCACCGTGCCGACCCCCGGCTGCCGGTCCACCAGCCGCTCGCCGCGCAGCAGGTCGAGGGCCTGCCGCACGGTGTTCCGGCTGGCCCGGTAGTCGGCCGCGATGACGTCCTCCAGGGGGAGGACCCCGCCGGGGAAGCCGCCCGCCAGGATCTGGTGGCGCAGCAGGTCGGCGAGCTGCCGCGCCCGGTCCGCCCGGAGACGCCGGCGACGGGCGGCGGCGACGGGGCGGGCGGCGGGAGCGGGTTCGGCGGGCATGACACGGAACGTAGCGGCGGACGGGCCCCGGTGGTGTTGCCGCAACATTGCGCCACCTGACGAACCCTCCGTACCGCTCTGACCAGCGGATACGTCGGGGGGACGGGGAGTCCCGCCACCCGGCCGCCCACCACGTGGACGGTCGGGTGCCCACGATGCGGATCGGGGCCGGGGGCGGGTCCCTGCCGGGGGCCCGCGTCCGTCAGATCTCGTGTCCGCCGAGCGAGCGCCTGCCGGCCTCGTGTCCGTCATTCGCGTGTCTGCCGACTGCGTGTCCATCGGTCGCGTGCCCGCCGAGCGGGTGCCTGTCGGCCTCGTGCCCGCCGACCTCGTGGAGCAGGGCGACGGAGAGTCGGTGGTGGAGGGCGCCGAGGACCGGCTCGTCCGGCCCGAACAGGCCGTCGGCGAGCTTCCAGTACCGCCGGATCAGGGCGCTGTCGGCCCGGGCGAGCACCGGGACGAGACCGCGCCGGAAGTCCGGGGTGTCCCGTACGCCCTGCGCGGTGGCGTACGCCGAGACGAAGCACTCCAGGGCTCCGCCTGACTGCCCGGTCCGCTCCTCCGCCCCGGCCAGCGCGTACGCCTCGGCCAGGCCCTCGTACAGCACGTCCGGCCGGTACGCGCCCTCCGGCAGCGGCTGCGCCCTCCGGCACGCGGCGCCGCCGGGAAGCGGCCCGGAGACGAGGGCGTGCAGCCGGGCGAAGTCCAGGACGCGCGCGGGGCTCGGCTCCGCCGGGGGCGGCGGCACCACGGCGCCCAGGACCAGGGACACCACCCGACCGGACAGCCGCACGGGCAGGATCCGGCGCCAGAACCGGACCACGGCGTCCGTGTCGGGCGGCGCGGGCACGGCGCCCAGCAGCCGTGCCCGGTCCGCGCGTTCCCCGGCGGGGCACTCCTGGAGGGACCGCAGGGCGGCCTCCTGCCAGCGCAGGGCGGCCAGTCGGGAGCCGACGTCCCGCAGCCGGTCCGCGATCACCTCCGCGGGAACCCCGTCCCGGTCGAGGACCCGTTCCACCTCGGGCACCGGCAGGTCGAGCGCGCGCAGGGAACGGATAAGGCGGAGCCGGTCGAGCGCCCCCGGACCGTACCGGCGGTGCCCGCCGGAGCTGCGGGCCGCCTCGGGCAGCAGGCCGCGGTCGGAGTAGTAGCGCACGGTCTTGACGGTGACGTCCGCGCGGGCCGCCAACTCCCCGATGCTCCACAGACCGTCGGACACCACGACACGCACCTCCCCGGAGGAGACCGACCATTCACGAGCACCCCCATTCTGACGCCGGACCGGGGCCGCCGCCCCGACGGGGGGCGCCGGAGGCGGCCCTTGAACCTCCCGCAGGGGGAGCTCCTAGCGTCGGGGCGGCGACACGGCCCCAGAAAGAGGCGAGGAGACGACCATGACGACGTTCGTACTGGTACCGGGCGGCTTCACCGGCGGCTGGGTGTGGGAGGAGACGGCGGCCCGGCTCGGGAGGGCGGGCGCCGAGACGCACCCGGTGACCCTGACCGGCATGGACGGCCTGTCAGGGGAGACCGGCATCGGCCTGGAGACGCACGTCGAGGACCTGGTGCGGCTGATCGACGGCCTCGCGGCGGCCGAGGTGGTCCTCGTGGGCCACGGGTACGGGCTCCACCCGGTGCTCGGCGCGGCCGACCGGCGGCCCGGGCGGGTCGCCCGGATCGTCGCCCTGGACACGATCCTCCCGCAGGACGGGGAGCCGGCCGAGCGCTCCGTGCCCGACCCCGGGGGCCGGGCCGGCGCGGACGGACGGGTCCCGCCGCCGACGCGGGAGACCCGGTCCCGGTGGGGCGACCTCGAAGGCGTCCCCGAGGAGACCCTCGTACGCCTGGAGCGCCTCGCCGTGCCCCAGCCGGCCGACACGCTCACCGCACCGCTCCGCCTGACCGGGGCGGCCTCCGCCCTGCCGGTCACCGGTGTCCTGTGCACGGCCGCCGGATCGAGCGTCGCCATGGTCGAGATGCTGGTGGAGTCGGGCCCGCCCCGGTTCCGCGCGCTGGCCGACGACCGGATCCGCTTCCTCGAACTCGCCACCGGACACTGGCCGATGCTCTCCGCGCCCGCCGCGCTCGCGGAGACGCTGCTCCTCGCGGCGGCGGGCGAGGGCCGCCGGGTGACCGCGCCCGCGGACGAGCGGCCGACGCACTTCCGGCCCTTCCTCGAAGGGGTACGGGACGTCCCCGAGGTCCCGCGCGAACGGCACGGCCGGGTCGACCTCCACCTCCCGGACGCCGAGGGCCCCCGGCCGGCGATCGTCTTCGTCCACGGCGGTCCGGTCGACCCCGACCAGCGGCCCACCCCGCGCGACACGCCGTTCCTCCTGGGATACGGGCGCCTCGCGGCGGGCGCCGGAGCCGTCGGCGCCACCTTGGACCACCGGCTCCACGGCCTCGCCGACTACGCCCTCGCCGCCGACGACCTCGCCGAGGCCGTCGCGCTCGTCCGCGCCGACCCGCGCGTCGACGGGGAGCGGATCGCGCTCTGGTTCTTCTCCGGCGGTGGACTCCTCACGGCGGACTGGCTCGCCGCGCCCCCGCCGTGGCTGCGGTGCGTGGCCGCCACCTACCCGATGCTCGCGCCGCTGCCCGGCTGGGAGGCGGTGGAGCCCCGCTTCCGCCCGGTCGACGCGGTGGGCACGGCGGACGGGCCGCCGGTGGTCCTGACCCGGGCCGGTCGGGAGCACCCGGCGATCGCGGCGACGGTCGAGGAGTTCCTGACCGCCGCCGGGAAGCGCGGGGCGCGCGTCGAGACCGTCGACGTCCCCCACGGCCGCCACAGCTTCGAACTGCTCGACCCCACCGAGGAGTCGGCCCGGGCGGTGGAACGGGCGATGGCGGCGGTGCTGGCACTGCTGGAGGAGTGAGGGGTACGCGCGTACGCACGGGGGCGGGACGGCGACCGTGCGCGCCGGAGGTGCTGGTCAGACCTGCGGCGGAGCCGCCGCGAGACTGACGACGGGGCAGCCGAGGCAATCCGCCAGGATGCCGTGCTGCCGAGGCGTCAGCGGATTCAGGAAGACCACCGCGCCGGCCCCCGTCCGCTCGCGGACCTCCGCCACCTCGCGGACCTTCCCGGCACCCAGGAGCGTCCGGGGGGAGAGCGGCAGGCCCGTCTTCCGCACCCCGCCCCGGGAGACGCCGCGACGCTGCACGGCGCGCGCCACGACCCGGGCGCCCCGGGCCGTCAGGTCGGCCGCCGCCGCGTCCATCAGGGCGGCGAAGTCCCGCTGCCCGGCGGGGAAGTATCCGACGAGCACGACGTCGGCCCCCGCGACGGCGAAGGGCCGGCCGGGCCGGGGGCCACCCGTCGTCCGCCGCCGGGGGGCGGGGCGCCTGTCACGTCCGCGATGCCGGTGCACGGGCCCACGGTAGGACGACCGCGACCGGCGCCGACACGTGTTTTCCCGGGGGCCGTCGTCCGGGTCCGACGCCGCCGTGCAGGATGGGGCCGTGACCGGATACTGGAACCCGCTGCCCACGGCCCGACGAGTGGTCGAGGGCCTCGACGAGCCCGCGGAGCAACTCTTCACGGGCGTGTGGGAGCAGCGGAACTGGCGCAACGTACCCGGGCCCTTCTACGCCGGCGAGACCGACAGCATGGCCACCGGGCGTCTGGACGCCCCGGGCCACATCGCCTACGACGACGACCTGGGCGGCGGCTTCGGCTTCGAGTTCGTCTACCGCCAGCCGGTCGACGCGCACCAGACCGAGGATCTGATCCACGGTTGCCGGATGGAGCTGTACCGGGGCTACAACTGGGACGGTGACGACCACTGGACGGTGGAGGCGGTCCGCGACTGGTGGCGGGACCGGGGCCGTGTCCGGGAGTGGGCCGTCGCCATCGCCGCCGACTGGGGCGCGGACGCCCACCCCCACTGGGGCGACAACGCCGATCCGCGCCACCTCGGCCACTACCACGACGCGGCCCAGGGGCACCGGGACTTCGTCGCCCACATCGACGGCGGTCTGGAGGCCCATCTGCGCGGCTACCTCTTCTGGCTCGAACAGCGCCGCGAACCGCGCGACGGCGAAGCCCTTCCCCGGCTCCGGTGACGAGCCGGAGGAGGGAAGGCCTTCGCGGTGATCAGGGCGCGACCGTCTCCGTGGTGATCAGCTTGACGAGGCCCGGGAGGCCGCCCTCGGCCAGGGCGCGGCGCTGGCGGTCGGCCGAGGTGCCCTCCTGGAGCAGCCGGTGCAGCAGGGAGGTCACCTCGCGGGTGTCGCCGGACTCGTCCAGGGCGGGCGTGATGTGTTCGAGCAGCGAGCACAGCACGTCGCCCGCCCGGCGCGACCGCCCCTCCGGATCGACCAGGAGACCGCTCAGACCGTGCCGGGCCGCGTGCCAGTTGGACGCCTGGAGGAGCTCGGGCGAGCAGTCGGGGAGCGGCATCCCGGCCTTCTCCTCGTCGATCGCGGTGGCGACCAGCGCCCGCACGATCCCGGCGAACATGACCGCCTCGTCGGCGCGCAGCTGCACGTCGGCGCAGCGCACCTCGACCGTGGGATACCGGTCGGACAGGCGGGCCTGCCAGTACAGCTGGCCGGTGTCGGTGATGATGCCGGTGTCGAGCAGCGACTGCACGCGCTCCTCGTGGTCCGCGAGCGAGGTGAAGCGCGGCGGGGGGCCGCTGACCGGCCACCGGCCGAAGATCACCGTGCGCCAGCTCGCGAACCCGGTGTCGCCGCCGTCCCACAGGGGCGAGTTCGCCGACATGGCCACCAGGACCGGCAGCCAGACCCGGATGCGGCTCAGGACGGCGACGCCCATCTCGCGGTCCGGCACGGCCGCGTGCACGTGCATCCCGTTGACCAGCTGCTCGGCCACGAGCTGCGGGGCCTGGGAGGACATCGCCAGATAGCGGGCCTTGCGGGTGACGGGCACGGGCGCCGTCTCCCGGTAGGGGGCGGTCGCGCAGGCGGCCAGCAGACAGCCGTTCTTCTCCGCCGCCATCCCGAGCGCGTGCCGCAGGCGCAGCAGGTGGCCGCCGACCTCCTCCAGGTCCGTGCACACCGGGGTGGCGACCTCCACCTGCGCCTGGAGCAGTTCCGACTGAACCTCGGAAACCTCGACGATCGGCTGCAGTCCGGCGGACGCGCGCACCTGGTCACCGAGTGGAACCGGAAGGCATGTGTCCGGATCGAGCAGCAAGTACTCTTCCTCGACCCCAATAGTGATCATGCCCCCCGACTACCCCCGATCGGCCGGGGAAATCGGTCCGGCGGGCACCGCTTTCCGCAGGTCACGCGGACGGCACCGCCCGGCTGCGGACCGTGAGGGAACGCGTCACCGGCCGTGCCGACGACCGTGCCCTCGGTGCCGGACGCCCCCTAGGGCGTGTCCGGCGGATCATGGCCGGGGCCGCGACGCCCGGCACGGCTCCCCCGTAGCCCTTCGGGCACGGGAGGTGCCCCCACGCCGCGTTGCCGAAACGGCCCGACAGCTCCGCCATCGACCCGCTCCGGCGCCTTGCGATGCTTCCCCAGGCCCTTGCGGGCCCGGGGAGACCCCATGCACCGGGCGCCGCGGCCTGTCCGGCCCCGATCCGCCGGACAGGCCCTAGAGGCCCAGGTGCCGCTGCATCCAGTCGGCGGCGGTCCGGCGGAACAGCCGCCGGTTGTCCGCCCGCCGGAACTCGTGCCCCTCGTCGCGCAGCGTGAGCATCTCGGCCGGCAGGCCCCGCTCCCGCGCGGCCCGCACCATCTGCTCGGACTCGCCCGGCGGGACGTTCGTGTCGTGCTCGCCGTGCACCGCGAGCAGCGGGACCCGCAGCGCGTCGACCCGGCTCATGGGGGACAGGGAGCGCAGCAGCTCCCGGTCGCGCACCGGATGCCCGTACTTGTGCGCCGCAGACTCGGCGATCCACGGTTCCGTCCCCGCGAAGAACGTCGAGAGGTCCGACATCCCGCACACCGCGACCCCGGTGCGGAACAGCTCCGGGTGCCACACGAGGGACGCCATCGTCAGATAGCCGCCGTACGAGCGCCCCATCACCGCGAGGCGCGTCGGATCGGCCAGGCCGTCCAGGACCACGTGCGCCGCGCAGTCGGCCACGTCGTCGATCGCCGCGAACCGCCCCGTACCGAGGTCGGCGTCCACGAACGACCTGCCCCAGCCGGACGAGCCGCGCACGTCGGGCGCGAAGACGTCCAGGCCCCGGCCGAGCAGCTCGTGGTACAGCGGGTCGAACACCGGCCGCTCCTGCTCCTCCGGCCCGCCGTGCAGATGGATCACGCACGGGCCCGGGCGCCCGGCGTCGCGCCCGGCCGCCCGGTAGTACCAGCCGCCCAGGCGCACCCCGTCCCGGGCCGTCGGCCGCAGCGGTACGGGCCGTACGGGCGGCCTGCCCGGGGGCACGGCGTCCTCGTCCCGCGACGACCACGGCGTGCGCGCCGACAGGCCCCCCGGGGGCGCCCACCACACGCCCGGGCGGCGCTGCGAGCCCGACAGGGCGAGGACCGTGCCGCCGGCCGGTCCGGCCCGGGTGATCCGGGTGACCACCTCGTGCGGCAGCGGCACCCTCCGGGGCCGGGCCGCCGTGGACAGGCTCAGGGTCTCCAGCTCGCTCGCTCCCCGCACGTTCCACGCGAGCGCGGCCGTGCGCCCGTCCTCGGCGAACGCGAGGAGCTCCAGGTCGCTGCCCTCGCGCTCGGCCACCACGGACAGGCCGACGCGCCCGCCGTCCTCGTCGAGCGTCGCCGCGAGGAGCGCCGCGAACTGCCGCTCGTGGTCGCTCCGCAGCCACAGGGTGCGCCCGTCCTGCGAGAACCGGCCGATCCAGGGGTCCCCGTCGCCGACCCGCAGGACGGACCCGGTCGCGAGGTCGGCCGTGCGCACCACCACCGCCTCACGCCGGCCGCGCGGGCCCCGGCGCACCAGGGCGAGCCGCCCGTCCTGGCTGACGTCGCACACCCGCAGCGTCGCGGCCCCCGACTCGGCGGCGACGAGCACGGGCGATCCGAGGCCGGAGGGGTCGACCAGATAGGCGGTGAGGCGGTCCGGAGCCCCGCCGTCGAGGCCGCTCCCCCCGCCGTCGAGCCCGGGCCCCTCGCCGTCCGGCCCGGCCGTCCCATGGACCGGACCGTCCGTCGCGCGGCCCGCGACGCCCGTACCGTGACCCGCCGGGGCACCCGTACCGTGATCCGGACCGCTGCCGTCCGGTCCCACCTGTCCGTGCCCGGTGCCGCCCAGCAGCGTGGCCGGGCCGTCGCGTTCCGCCCAGCCCGTGGGCAGGTCCCCGAACGCCGTCCCGTGGTCCGGGGCGGACGGCTCCGGGAGGACCGTGCGGACCGTGAGGCCCGTCGGGGGAGGCGGCTCGGCCACCGTGACCGCCACGGCCGAGCCGTCCCGCGTCCAGCAGCCCAGATAGGCGGAGCTGCCCGCGTCCGCGCCCGCCACGATCCGGCGGCCGGTGCCGTCCGGCCGTACGCACAGGACACGGGTGTGCTCGCCGCCGCCCGGGGCGACCGTGTAGGCGATCCACCGTCCGTCGGGGGACCAGGACACCTCCGTGACCGGATCGGGGTCCGCGTCGAGGAGGTGGATCTCCGAGCCGTCGGCGAGCCCGGTCCACAGCTGGGGGACGCCCGTCCGGTCGCAGATGAACGCCACCCACTCGCCCGTGGGGTCCGCCGACGGGTACCAGCAGCCGTGCGCCACCAGCGGCCGGGGCGTGTCGCGGGTCCCGGCCGCGTCGGCCAGCGGCACCGGCGCGGGCGCCGCCGACATCGCTCCGATCAGTCGATCCCGTGCGTCTGCAGCCATATCTCCAGCAACGCTACGTGCCACAGGGCGTTCGCTCCTCGCTTCGTCCGGTGGTGGTCGGGGGCGGAGAGCAGCTCGGCGACGTACTCGTCCCGGAAGACGCCCCGCGCGCGTGCCTCCGGCGCGGACAGCGCCTGACGCACCCGTTCGAGGACGGGCCCCGCCATGTGGCGGATGGCCGGCACCGGGAAGTAGCCCTTGGGCCGGTCCACGACCTCGCGCGGCAGCAGCTTCCGGCCCGCGTCCTTCAGGACGCCCTTGCCGCCCTGGGCCAGCTTCAGCTCCGGCGGGCAGGCCGCCGCCAGCTCGACCAGCTCGTGGTCCAGGAACGGCACCCGGGCCTCCAGGCCCCAGTCCATGGTCATGTTGTCCACGCGCTTGACCGGGTCGTCGACGAGCATCACGTGGGTGTCGAGCCGCAGCGCCGCGTCGAGCGCGGTCTCGGCCCCCGGCGCGGCCATGTGCTCGCGGACGAACCGGCCGGACTCGTCCTGGCCGGTCAGCAGGTGCGGCTGCAGGATCCGGGCGAAGTCGGCGTGCGGACGGTCGAAGTACACCTCCGCGTACTGCTCCGGCTCCCGCTCGCGCGGCACGGACGCCAGGTCCGGATACCAGCGGTAGCCGGCGAACACCTCGTCGGCGCCCTGGCCGCTCTGGACGACGCTCACCTCCTTGGAGACCAGCTCCGAAAGCAGGTGGAACGCCACCACGTCATGGCTGATCATGGGCTCGCTCATGGCCAGGACCGCGCTGTCCAGGGCGGTCGACACCCGGTCCGAGGGGACCATCAGCTGGTGGTGCGCGGTGTCGTAGCGCCGGGCGACCAGGTCCGAGTAGAAGAACTCGTCGCCCTCCTCGCCGCCCTCCGACTCGAAGCCGACGCTGAACGTGGCCAGGTCCTTCTGGCCCTCCTCGGCGAGGAGCCCGACGATCAGGGACGAGTCGAGGCCGCCGGAGAGCAGCACGCCGACCGGCACGTCGGCGACCATCCGGCGGCGCACCGCCGTCCGCAGCGCGTCCAGGACCGCGTCGCGCCAGTCGGCCGCGTCCATGCCCGCGTACGCGTCGCGGCGGGTGTACGACGGCTGCCAGTAGACCCGGTCGCGGTACGTGCCGTCCGGCTCCACCACGCGCACCGTGGCGGGCGGCAGCTTCCGCACCCCGTTGAGGACGGTCCGCGGGGCCGCCACCGTGGCGTGCCAGCTCAGGTACTGGTGCAGGGCGACCGGGTCCAGGGACGTGTCGACGCCGCCGCCCGCGAGCAGTGCGGGCAGGGTGGACGCGAACCGCAGCCGGCCGGGGGCGTGGGACAGGTACAGCGGCTTGATGCCGAGGCGGTCGCGGGCCAGGACGAGCCGACCGGTGTCGTTCTCCACGAGGGCGAACGCGAACATGCCCATGAAGCGGTCGACGCAGTCGACGCCCCACTGGTGGTACGCCTTGAGGACCACCTCGGTGTCCGAGGTGGAGAAGAACCGGTGCCCCAGGTTCTCCAGCTCGCGCCGCAGCTCCTGGTAGTTGTACACGCACCCGTTGAACACGCCCGTGAGCCGGGCCTCGGCGTCCGCCATCGGCTGGGCGCCGCGCTCGGACAGGTCGATGATCTTGAGTCGGCGGTGCCCCAGGGCCACAGGGCCCTGCGACCAGACGCCCCGTCCGTCGGGGCCCCGGGCCGCCAGACGGTCGGTCATGCGCTCCACCGCGGCCACGTCGGGCCGCCGGTCGTCGAAACGAATCTCACCGCTCAGACCGCACATGTCACACCCGTCCGTCGTGCCCCCGCCGCCCCCGGCATGTCCGGGGCCTCGCAGCCCTCCTCGACCTCATGTGCATCACTCACTGCAGACTCCTCGAAGACAGGGAGCAGGCGCCCGCACGCCCCTCGGTACGGGGCACACGGCGACCCGCTCCGTATCGCGAGTGCCCGGCCGGCCGGGGATCATGCCTTCCGGAGCGTCACGCCGCACACACCCTCCGTCCCCGCCACCTGGGGTTTTTGTCCCATTCAGTGGGGCAGTCGAAGCAGCATGGACCATTCACAAGCACCCGTGCTCGACGCGCTGGCCGCCTACCACGCGGAGAACCAGACCCCCTTCACCCCGCCCGGCCACAAGCAGGGCCGCGGCGCGGACGCCCGCGTGCGGGCGGTCCTCGGGGACGCCGTCTTCCGGTCCGACGTACTGGCCACCAGCGGCCTCGACGACCGCACGTCGTCCAAGGGCGTCCTGGAGAAGGCGCAGGAGCTGATGGCCGACGCCGTCGGCGCGGAACACACCTTCTTCTCCACCTGCGGCAGCTCGCTCTCGGTCAAGGCCGCCATGCTGTCCGTCGCCGGACCCCACGAGAAGCTTCTCGTGGGCCGGGACGCGCACAAGTCCGTGGTGTCCGGCCTCGTGCTCGCCGGGATCGTGCCGGTCTGGGTGGACCCCCAGTGGGATGCCGGGCTCCACCTCGCGCACCCGCCGTCCGCCGACGCCTTCCGCGCCGCCTTCGCCGAGCACCCGGACGCCCGGGGCGCCCTGGTCACCACACCGACCCCGTACGGCACCTGCTCCGACCTGTCCGCCATCGCCGAGGCGTGCCACGAGCACGGCGTGCCGCTCATCGTCGACGAGGCCTGGGGCGCCCACCTGCCGTTCCACCCGGACCTGCCGACCTGGGCCATGGACGCCGGAGCGGACCTGTGCGTCACCTCCGTGCACAAGATGGGCTCCGGCCTCGAACAGGGCTCGGTCTTCCACCTCCAGGGCGACCTGATCGAGCCCGAGGTCCTCAAGAACCGCGAGGACCTCCTGGGCACCACCAGCCCCTCCGTCCTCGTGTACGCGGCCCTCGACGGCTGGCGCCGCCAGATGGCCCAGCACGGCCACGCCCTCTACGACGACGCGCTCTCCCTGGCCAAGACGGTACGGACCCGGATCGACGGCATCGCCGGCCTGCGCGTCCACGGGCGCGACGACTTCTGCGGACCCGGCCGCGCGGCCGACCTCGACCCCCTCCAGGTCATCGTCGACATCACCGGCCTCGACACCACCGGCTACCGGATCGCCGACTGGATCCGCGAGCGCCACCACGTCAACCTGCACCTGTCCGACCACCGCCGCACCAGCGCCCAGCTCACCCACGCGGACGACATCCACAGCGCCCAGCTCCTGCTGGACGCCCTGCGCGACGCCGCCGCGCACGCCGACGAACTGCGCCCCGCGCCCCGGGTGGAGGTCCCCGACCCGGCGGACCTGCGCCTGGAGCAGGTCATGCTCCCGCGCGACGCCTTCTTCGGGCGGGTCGAGCAGGTGCCCCGGGAGAAGGCCGTCGGCCGGGTCGTCGCCGAGATGCTCACGCCCTACCCGCCCGGCATCCCCGCCGCCCTGCCCGGCGAGAAGCTGAACGCCGAGGTCCTGCGGTACCTGAGCAGCGGCGTCGAGGCCGGGATGGTCGTACCGGACGCGGCCGACCCCGGTCTCGGGACCGTACGCGTGACCGTCGAGGACTGACCGGCTGCCCGGCCTCCCCGGGGCCGGGGAGGCCGGGCCCCGTCACAGCCCCGCGGCGGCCTTCTCCCGGAAGCGGTCCCAGGCCCGCTCCGGCACCTCCGGCCGCAGCAGGACGTCCACCGCCGTGCAGGCGAGCGCCTCGGCCGCCGCCAGCACCACCCGCCGCGCCCGGGGCCCGGCGGCCGCCTCCGCGAACTCCGGCGTGTGGTCCGAGCCGTCCGCGTCCATGATCGCGACGAACGGATGGATCGCCGGTACGCGCGTACTGACGTTCCCGATGTCCGACGACCCCAGGTACACGCCCGGCACGGGCTCCGCCATCCCGATCCCCGCCCGCTCCAGGTGCCCGGCGAAGAGCCCGGACAGCACGTCGTTGTCCCGGAAGTGCTCGTACCGGCCGCCCACGCCGGTCACCTCCACCGTCGTCCCGGTGGCGAGGGCCACGCCCCGGGCGCAGGTGCGCAGCTCCTCCACCAGCTCCTCCAGGGCGGCCGTGGTCCCGCCGCGCAGCCCGAAGAGGCCTTCCGCGTACTCGGGGACGATGTTCGTGGCCCGGCCCCCGTCCGTGACGATCCCCTGGACGTGCGACCCGGCCGGCAGGCGCTTGTGCAGCACGCCCAGCGCGTTGAACAGCTGGATCAGGGCGCCGAGCGCGTCGATCCCCTCCGTGGGGTTGCCCGTCGGGTGCGCGGACCGCCCGTGGAACCCCACCCTGATCTGCGCGCTGGCCGTCAGCGGGGCCCACCTCCAGTCGTACACGCCGGGATGGAACATCAGCGCCGCGTCCACCCCCTCGAACAGGCCCGCCTCCACCTCCGCGACCTTCCCGCCGCCGCGCTCCTCGGCCGGGGCCCCGACCGCGAGCAGCGTCCCCCCGGTCCCGTCCCCGGCCCCGTCCTCGCCCCCGTCGAGCGCCGCCCGCGCGGCGAGCGCCGCGCCGAGGCCGGCCGCCGCGATCAGGTTGTGCCCGCAGGCGTGACCGAGCAGCGGCAGCGCGTCGTACTCCATCAGCAGCGCGACGCACGGCCCGTCGTCCGCCGCGCCCTCTTCGCTTTCTCCGCCCGTCTTTCCGCCCGCCCGCGCGGTGAAGGCGGTCGGCAGCCCGGCCACGCCGCGCTCCACCCGGAAACCCTCCCGTTCCAGCTCGTCCGCGAGGAGCCGGGACGCGCCGTGCTCCTCGTAGGCCGTCTCGGGTTCGCGGTGCAGCGCGAGGCCCACGTCCCAGATGCGGTCCGCCCGGGCGGCCACCTCCTCCCGGACACGGGCGTACACGGACTCCGGGACACGGGCCTCCGGAGCACCGGCTTCCGGGATACGGGCTTCCGGGGTAAGGGACATGAGGGGGTCTCCTCCGATGCGAACGGTCGCCGACACCCCGCGTCTTCCACGTCCGGCGCGCACGATGCCCGGAACGGCCGCTTCTTCCGGCGGAGCCCCGGAACGCGCACGTACATCCCCGCGGGACGGGTAGGCGCGACGGACACGAGCATCCACGGAGGACGGGAGAGGCGTGTCCGAATCGAAGACCCGGGCGGTCGACTGGTGCCGGCGCCGGTGGCACACCACCCGCACGTCCCTGGAGGACGCGGTACGGGGGCCCGGCGAGGCCCGCGACGGAGTGCTGCTCCTGGTCAAGGGGGCCGCCGCCGCGACCGTGGCCTGGTGCCTCTCCTCGCGGCTGCTGCCCACGAACGTCACGGCGTTCGCCCCGTTCACGGCGCTCCTCGCCCTCCAGGCCACGGTCTACCGCTCGCTGTGGGACTCGGCGCAGTACCTGGGCGCCATGGCGATCGGCACGGCGGTGGCGGCCGGGTTCGGCAGCACCGTCGGCGTCCACGCCTGGACCCTCTGCGTCCTGGTCTTCGTCGCCCTCGCGGTGGCCCGCCTCCCCCTCCTCGGAGGGCAGAGCGTCCAGGTTCCGGTGGTGGCCCTCTTCGCGTTCGCGGGCGGCGGCGGACGGGTCGACTACATCGGTCCCCTGGTCGCGTCCGCCGCCATCGGCGTGTGCTGCGGCCTCGCCGCCCACTTCGCCTTCGCCCCCTCGCCGCACACGGCCACGGCACGGCGCCGGGTCGAGGAGCTGACCGCCCGCGCGCAGGCCCTCCTGCGCGACCTGGCCCGCACCGCCGAGAGGAAGACGGCCGGCGAGGACGTGGGGGAGGAGGACTGGCCGCGCCGCTGCGAGGAGCTGGCCGCGCAGGCGGCGGACGCGCGCTCCCTACTCGAAAGGGAGCAGGAGAACACCAGGCTCAACCCCCGCCGCCCCTGGAACAGCGCCCAGGCGTCGCTCCAGCGCTGCCACGAGACCATCGGCATGATCGAGCGCATCGGCACGCACGTCCGCTCCATCGCCCGCGCCCTGACGTACGAACCCCGGACCCCCGAGCCGTCCGGGCCCCGGCGTTCCTTCGAGGCGTCCGTCTCGGCGGACTTCGCCGCCTCCTACGCCGAGCTGCTGCACGCCACCGCCGAAGGGCTCGAACACCTCGCCCCGCCCCAGGGGCCGAACGACCCCGACCGGCTCCGCCGCCGCATCCAGGCCGCCGAGCGCCGCTACGAGGAGGTGGTGGCCACGACCCGGTCCGACCGCCCCGAGCAGGAGGGGGAGTGGCCCGTGCACGGCACCGTCCTCGTGGAGGCGGCGCGCATCCTGGAGGAGATCAGGCACACGTCGGACCTCGTCGCCGACACGCGCGGCTGAGGCACCGGTCCGCGCGGCCGATTCCGGGCCCTGTGACAGGCCTGTTACCGGAAGGGTGGCTTCCGTCACAGGCGGAGCGGGGCGGGACTGATCGACTCTCCCCATGCGCCGCACCCTCCTCCCCGCCGCCTCCCTTCCCGCCGCCGTCGGCCTCCTGCTGCTCACGGCCTGCGGAACCGAACACCAGGGAGCCGCCGCCCCGGGCGCGGGCCCCTCCGCCGCACAGGACTGCGGAGCCGGAGCGGGCACCGGGCCCGCCACCGGAGCGGACACCGGGAGCGCCGCCGGGTCGGGCTCGCCGGACGGCGAGGAGGTCGTGATCGTCGGTACGGGCACGCGCCCCGTCGCCGGCCGGGCCCTCCCCTGCGCCACGTACTCCGTCACCAACCGGGGCACCGAGCCCCGCACCTACACCGTCACGCTCCAGTTCCTGTCGACGGAGACGGGCACCGGCCTCGCGATGCCGAAGGAGACCGTCCGGGACGTCGCCCCCGGCCGGACCGTGCGCCGCACCGTCACCCCCGACGACATCTCCCCGGACGCGGCGGCGGGGCAGGCGCACGCGAAGGTCCTCACGGTGCGGAGCGTCCCGGTGGTCGAGGAACCCTCCCGAGGGGGCGCCTGCCCGTCCACGGGCGTGCGCGTGTACGCCGACGACGGCGACGCCGCCATGGGCCTGCGCGTCGTCGGCCTCCACCTGGAGAACTGCGGCACCCGGCCGTACCGGATCGAGGGCCACCCCCGCGTCGAACTCCTCGACGAGGCCCACGAGCGGGTCGAGGGCGTGTCGATCCTGGAGGGCGGCGACGCGATCGCGACCGGCACCGGGGCCGACGGCGCGCCCGAGCGGCTGGTCCTCGCGCCGGGCGAGCACGCCCGGGCCGGCCTGGTCTGGCGCAACACCGTGGACGGCGTGACCGGCGACCCCGTGAACGCCCCCTACGCGCGCGTGTGGGCGCGGCCCGGCGCCGCCCCGGTGACGGTGATCCCCGAATTCGACCTGGGGACGACGGGGAAGCTCGGCGTCGGCCCCTGGAAGAGGGCGGAGAAGGAGCGGGCGGGAGCGGCGAGGCCCGGCGGGCGTTAGCGGAACGACAGCGGGACGTGAGCGGCGGACGGCAGAGTGGTCCGGGCCGGCAGGCCGGGGCGGGGTGACCGCCCGTCCCGGAGCGGCCGCCGACGCGTACCGGAGGCCGCAGGCCGCCGTCGTGGTGGGGGGCAGGGGCCGGAACGGCTCCCGGTACGCACCGCTCCGGGCCCGCCCGGACGAAGGGAACGCGGTTCCGGCCGGGCCGGACCCGGGGCGAGCCGTGGGGGCTCGCCCCGGGCCCCGTCCGGCCGGAACCGTGTCGGGCCTCGCCCGCCCGGAACCGCCCCGGGCCCCGCACGCCCGGAGCCCGCCCCGCCCGCCCGGACTTCCCGGCCCCGGCGCCGGGCCCCCGGCGGCCGCGCCCCCGCCGGGTCTCAGCCCGTGACCGTGAACACCGTGGTCGCCATGACCACCACCATCGCCGCCTGCATGTCGCGGATCGCGCGACGCACGTCCTCGGCCGCCCACTGGCCGGCCGTGATCTCCTCCAGGCGCGGGGCGATCTCCTTGCGCGGCACGTCGGGGAAGGCGACGCGGTGCAGCTTCGCGCCGTGCACGAGGGCGAGGAGGCCCGCCGTGCGCGTGTCGGGCTCGGCGTCGTCGAGGACCACGGCCCGCAGCCGGTCCCGCAGCTCGCGCTCCACGGAGCCGTCCGCCTCCGGGTAGCGGGTGACGGGGAAGAGCCCCATGACCCTGCGCTGCTCGGCCCGCACGAGCCCCCGACCGTGCAGGCTCTCGGTCGTGGCCTTCACGGCCTTCGCGCAGTCCTTCGTCAGCCACTCGGTGGTCTTCGGGGCCCGACTCCTCCGCCCCGCCCACCCGGCGATCAGCCGCAGCCGCTCGTCGAGCAGCGGGACGTCCGTGGGCGTCCTGTCCGCCACCCGCAGGCGTCCCCCGTCGACCGCCACGCGCCCGGCCAGGACGAGGTCGAGCAGGATGCCGCCGGCGACGGCCCACGCGGCGGACTGCTTCTCCTTCGCGGCACCCGACGCGTCGTCCAGCGAGAGCAGCATGATCTCCTCCGCGAGCGTGACCGTCACCCAGTACCTCCTGCTGTCGTGCGTTCCCGGCGCCCGTTCTTCCGGTCGACCGTCCTTTCGCAGGGGGGACGGCGGAACGTTCCCCCCGGTTCCCGCCGTGCAGGACCGTCGTTGGTCTGGACCTCCCGGGCACGGGACGCCAAGCTCTCCGTATGGACTTGGAGCTGAGGCACCTCAAGACGATCCGGGCCATCGCGGACGCGGGGAGTCTCACCCGCGCCGCCACCGCGCTCGGCCTCGCGCAGCCCGCCCTCAGCGCCCAGCTCAAGCGGATCGAACGCGCCCTGGGCGGCGAGCTGTTCGAGCGGGGCCGGGAGGGCGTGCGGACCACGGCCCTCGGCGACCTCGTCCTGGAACGCGCCCGTGTGGTGCTGCCCGCCGTGTGCGAACTCCAGGAGGAGGCCGTGCGGTTCGCCCGGGACGGGGCGGAGGGCTACCGGCTCGGCGGCACGCACGGCCCGCTGCTCGGCGGCCTCGTCGACCGGATCGCCCGCACCGACCCGGGCGCGCCCGTCACCACGTACACCTCCTGGTCGGAGCGGGAGATCGCCGGCGGGGTGGTCGCCGGCCGGCTCGACTTCGCCCTCGTCGGGGTCTGCGGCGAGAGCGGCCCGCCCGAGGCGGGGCGGCTCGCCTGGACGGAGGTCGCCCGCGACCCGGTGTACGTGATGCTGGCCGCCGACCACCCGCTGGCGCCCCGCACCGAGATCGACCTGGCCGAACTGGCGGCGGAGGCCTGGACCGACGTGCCCGGCGACGGCTGTTTCGGCGACTGCTTCGCCGCCGCGTGCGTACGGGCCGGGTTCACCCCGGCCTGCGTGTACGAGACGGACACCGCCTCCTGCGTGCACCTGGTCCAGGTCGGCCGGGCCGTCGGCCTGTGCCGGGCCACCTTCCCCGTCACCCCCGGCCTCGTGACCCGACCCCTCGCCGGCGCGCCGCTGGTGTGGCGGCACCTGCTCGGCTGGCACCCCGAGGGCCGCGCCGCCGGCCGGGCCGCCGCCGTACTGCACCACACCAGGGCCGCCCACGAGGAGGCCCTGGCCCGCAGCGCCGGCCGCACGACGACCCCGGCACCCCGCGAGGGCACCCCGCGCTGAGGTGCGCCGCCCTGCCCGTACTCCAACGCCCCGGTCCGCGAAGGCCCTTCGGTGATCGGCCATAACGCCGTGGCAGGGGCCGACTGGCAACTGCCGTCTCCCCGGCGGGATCCCTACGGTTTCAGCAGATCCCCACCGCCAACCGAGGAGACTCCCCATGCTCCGACGACACGCCCGCACGGCGTGTACCGTGCTGGCCGCCGCCGGCCTGGCACTGGCCGGCCTCCAGGCCGGTTCCGCCACCGCGGCACCGCACGACAAGGACCGCGCGCCCACCGTCAGAACGGCCGCCGACGCACTCGGCGCCGACTCGGCCCAGCCCGAACTCCTCCGCGCCATGCAGCGCGACCTGGGCCTCACCCGCGCCCAGGCCGAGAACCGGCTCGCCAACGAGGCCGAGGCCGGGGCCAGGGCCGCCGGGCTCCGCCTGGACCTGGGCGGCGCCTTCGCCGGCGCCTGGGTGGACGGCGCCGAGTCCGGCACCCTGACCGTGGCCACCACCCGCGCCGCCGACGCCGCCGCGATCCGCGCCGCGGGTGCGCAGGTCAAGGTCGTGACGCACGGTCTGGGCGCCCTGGAGCGGGCCAAGGAGGCCCTGGACCGGGCCGCCACCGCCAACGCGCCCGTCCGCTACGTCGACGTCCGGGCCAACGTCCTCGTCGTCGAGGAGGCACGCGCCGGGGCCGGCGCGCGGCTCGTAGCGGCCACCGGCGTCCCCCGCGACCTGGTGAAGGTGGTCCGCACCGCCGAGGCGCCCCGCCCGCTGTACGACCTCCGGGGCGGCGACGCGTACTACATGAACGGCAGCGGGCGCTGCTCGGTCGGCTTCCCGATCACCAAGGGCACCACGCAGGGCTTCGCCACGGCCGGCCACTGCGGCCGCACCGGCACCTCCACCAGCGGCTACAACCAGGTCGCCCAGGGCAGCTTCCAGGCCTCGGTCTTCCCCGGCAGCGACATGGCCTGGGTCGCCACCAACTCCAACTGGACCTCCACCCCGTACGTGAAGGGCGCGGGCGGCGCCAACGTCCAGGTGACCGGCTCGGTGCTCCAGCCCGTCGGCTCCTCCATCTGCCGCTCCGGCTCGACCACCGGCTGGCACTGCGGCACCGTGCAGCAGCACAACACCAGCGTCACCTACCCCGAGGGCACCATCTCGGGCGTCACCCGCACGACGGTCTGCGCCGAGCCCGGCGACTCCGGCGGCTCGTACATCTCCGGCAGCCAGGCCCAGGGCGTGACCTCGGGCGGCTCCGGCAACTGCTCCAGCGGCGGCACGACCTTCTTCCAGCCGCTGAACCCGATCCTCCAGAACTACGGCCTGACCCTGAAGACCACCACCGACCCGGGCCCGGGCCCCGGCCCCGAGCCGGAGCCGGGCGGCACCTGGGCGGCCGGCAAGGTCTACAAGGCCGGTGACACCGTCACCTACGGCGGCTCCACCTACCGCTGCCTCCAGGGCCACCAGGCCCAGACCGGCTGGGAGCCGTCCAACGTCCCCGCCCTGTGGCAGCGCGTCTGACGCGCGGCCCGTCCCCGCGCTGACCGGGGGTGCCGCGGCCCGAGGGGGTGCCGCGGCACCCCCTCCTCGCGCGCCCGGGGCCGTCACGCCTCCGCGAGGCCGCCCCGGGCGATCACCTCCGCGTACCAGCGGGCGCTGTCCTTCGGCGTGCGCCGCTGCGTCGCGAAGTCCACGTGGACGATGCCGAACCGCTTGCTGTAGCCGTACGCCCACTCGAAGTTGTCCAGGAGCGACCACAGGAAGTAGCCCCGCACGTCCGCCCCGTCCTCCAGGGCGCGGTGCACCGCCGCCAGGTGCGCGTGCAGATACGCCACCCGCTCCGGGTCCTTCACGTTCCCCGACGGGTCGGCGTAGTCGTCGTACGCCGCCCCGTTCTCCGTGATCACCAGCGGGACGCCCGGCAGTTCGTCCCGCAGCCGGATCAGCAGCTCGTGCAGGCCGTTCGCGTCCACCGGCCAGTCCATGGCCGTGCGCGGCCCCGGCGCCGGCACGAACCGCACGTGCCGTTCCGCGCCCGCCCACGGCGCCGGCGACTCCGAGGAGCCCGCCGCGACCACGGACGGGGAGTAGTAGTTGATGCCGAGCGAGTCGATCGGCGCGGCGGCCGCCGCCAGGTCGCCGTCCTGGACGAACGCCCAGTCCGTGACCGACGCGGTGTCGCGGACCAGGTCCTCCGGGAGCCGCCCGTGGAAGACCGGGTCCAGGAAGATCCGGTTGCCGACGGCGTCGATCCGGCGGGCCGCGTCCAGGTCCTCGGGGGACCGCGTGAGGGCCCGTACGGCGTGCAGGTTGAGGGTCAGGGACACCTCGGCGGACGCGGGCAGCGCGCCGCGCAGCGCCCGCGCCCCCAGGCCGTGCGCCAGGTTGAGGTGGTGGGCGGCGCGCAGCGCGGCCAGGTCGTCGGTGCGGCCCGGGGCGTGCACGCCGTTGCCGTAGCCGAGGAAGGCTGCGCACCACGGCTCGTTGAGCGTGGTCCAGGTCGCCACCCGGTCGCCGAGCGCGTCCGCCATGATCCCGGCGTACTCGGCGAAGCGGTACGCGGTCTCCCGGTGCGGCCAGCCGCCCGCGTCCTCCAGCTCCTGCGGCAGGTCCCAGTGGTAGAGCGTCGCCACGGGCCGGATCCCGGCCTCCAGGAGGGAGTCGGCCAGGCGCCGGTAGAAGTCCAGGCCCTTGCGCACGGCCGGGCCGCGCCCGGTGGGCTGGACCCGGGGCCAGGCGATCGAGAAGCGGTAGTCGGTCACGCCGAGCCGGCGCATCAGGGCGACGTCCTCGTCGAGCCGGTGGTAGTGGTCGGCGGCGATGTCACCGGTGTCGCCGTTGCGGACCTTGCCCGGCGTACGGCTGAAGGTGTCCCAGATGGAGGGCGTGCGGCCGTCCTCGGCCGCCGCCCCCTCGATCTGGTAGGCGGCGGTGGCGGTGCCCCAGCGGAAGCCCTCGGGGAAGCGGAGCGTGGTCGCCGGGTCGGTGCGGGCGTCGAGCGCGGTCATGGGGTGGGAACTCCCTGGGGTGAGACTGGGGTGAGACGTTCTGTGGGGAGGAGGAGGGGCGGTGAGGGGCGGTCAGCCCTTGACCGCGCCCTGCATGATGCCGCCGACGATCTGCCGGCCGAGCAGGCCGAAGACGAGCAGCACCGGCAGGGTGCCGAGCAGCGTGCCCGCCATGATCACGGACTGGTCGTGGACGTAGCCGCCGCCGAGCTGGCGCAGGGCGACCTGGACGGTGGGCTCGGAGGAGGTCAGGGCGACGACGGGCCAGAAGAAGTCGTTCCACGAGGCCATGAAGGTCAGCAGGCCGAGCACGGCCATGCCGGGCCGGGCGATCGGCACGACGATCGACCAGAAGATCCTGGCCGTGGACGCGCCGTCCACCCGGGCCGCCTCGATCAGCTCGTCGGGCAGCGACTGCACCAGGTACTGGCGCATGAAGAACACCCCGAACGCGGAGACCAGACCGGGCAGGATCACCGACTGGAGCTGGTTCACCCAGCCCAGCTCGGCGATCAGCATGAACAGCGGGATCACACCGAGCTGCGGCGGGATCATCATGGTGCCGACGGTGACCGCGAGCAGCGCGCCCCGGCCCTTGAAGCGCAGCTTGGCGAAGGCGAAGCCGGCCAGGGTGCAGCACAGGACGGTGCCGAGCGTGATCGACCCGGAGACGATGAACGAGTTGAGCAGCGCCTTGCCGATGTCGGCCTCTTCGAGGACCGCCTCGAAGTTCTTGATCAGGTTCGGCCCCGGGAGCAGCGCCGGCGGGACCTTCGCCAGATCGGCGTTGGAGCGGCTGGCGGCGACGATCGTCCAGTAGAACGGGAACGCCGAGAACAGCACGGCGACGATCAGGATGCCGTACGCGAGGGGTCCGGCGTGCAGGGTGCGGCCCGCCCGGGAGGCCCCCCGGCGCGGTGTCCGGCCGGGCTCCGGGGCGGCGGGGACGGCCGGGGGAGCGGCGGGCGCCGCCGGGGCGATCGGCGCGGTCATCGGCCGGCCTCCTTGCGGGAACGGCGGCGCGCGATCAGGGCGTTGACCCCGACCAGCACCACGATGAGCAGGAACATCACCCAGGCGATGGCCGCGGCCCGGCCCAGGTGGAAGAAGCCCCAGCCCTGCTCGTACATGTAGAGCCCGAGCGTCTGGTACTGGTGCGAGATGCCGCCCGATATCGACCCTTCGAGCAGCAGCGGCTCGCCGAACAGCTGGGTCGCGCCGATCGTGGAGACGATGACGGTGAAGAGGATGGTGGGCCGCAGCCCGGGCAGCGTGACGTGGAAGAACTGGCGCCACCGCGAGGCCCCGTCCATCGCGGCCGCCTCGTACAGCTCGTTCGGGATCGACTGCATGCCGGCCAGGTAGATCAGCGCGTTGTAGCCGGTCCAGCGCCAGACGACGACCGTCGAGACGGCGATCTGCGAGGCCACCGTGCCGTTCTGCCAGTCGACCGGGTCGATGCCGACGAGCCCGAGCGCGTAGTTGATCAGGCCGAAGTCCCGCCCGAAGAGCTGGGCGAAGACGAGGGTGGCGGCGGCGACCGAGGTGGCGTACGGCAGCAGCACCGCCGTGCGCAGGAAGGTGCGGCCGCGCATCCGGTAGTTCAGGAGGTGCGCGAGGCCGAGGGCCATGACCAGCTGCGGCACGGTGGAGAGCACGCCGATGGTGAAGGTGTTGCGCAGCGAGGTCCAGAAGTACTCGTCACCGAAGAGCGCGGTGTAGTTGCCGAGCCCGCGCCACTCCATGTCGCCGGGCGTCTGGAGCTCCACCCGGTACAGCGAGACGAAGGCCGTGTAGATCAGCGGGAAGAGGCCGAAGGCGGCGAACAGGGTGAAGAACGGGGCGATGTAGGCGTACGGGGAGACCTTCTGCCAGGTCCGCCGGGCGGGTCCGGGGCGCCGGGGCGGCGCGGCCGGCTTCGGCCGGGCCGGTGTCTCGGGTGCGGTGAGGGTCACGGTGCGGCCCTTCGGTGTGGGTCGGGGCGGGGGAGGCGGGGCGGACGGACCCCCCTCGGTCACGTCGGGGGTGTCCGTCCGGCGGCGCGGGTCAGCCGATGGTGTTCTCGACGCCCTTCTTGGCGTTCGACCAGGCCTTCTCGGGTGCCGTGCCCTTGCGCTCGACCTCGCTCAGGGCGTTGGTGATCTGCTGGGCGATGTTCTGGTCGTGGACGCCGAGGACCTGGACCGGGGCCTCCTTCGCGGCGTCACCGAAGATCTTGCCGATGGGGGCGTCGGAGAAGAACGGGTCCTTCGCGTCGGCGACCTTCTCGATGGCGCCGGTGGCGGAGGGGAAGTTGCCCTGCTTCTGGAAGAGCTTGGTCTGCTGCTCGGGGGCGGTGAGCCACTTGATCAGCTCGTACGCCTCCTTCTTGTGCTTCGCGGCCTTGGGCACGGCCAGGTAGGAGCCGCCCCAGTTGCCGGCGCCGCCGGGCAGCTTGGCCACGTCCCACTTGCCCTTGCCGGCCTCACCGGCCTGGCCCTTGATGTAGCCGAGCATCCAGGCGGGGCACGGGATGGTGGCGAAGGAGCCGGCGGAGAAGGCCTGGTTCCACTGCGGGGACCACTGGTCGAGCTTGGCGCTCAGACCGGCGTCCGCGGCCTGGACGGCGTGGTCCCAGGCGGAGCGCAGGGCCGGGTTCTGCTCCCAGATCAGCTTCCCGGAGGCGTCGTAGTAGCGCTCCTTCTCCTGGCCGATCATGATCGAGTAGAGGCTGCCGACGCTGTCGAGCCAGGCGCTCTTGGCGGGTGCCTTCGCCTTGTACTGCTTGCCGAGGTCCAGGTAGCCGTCCCAGGTGGACCACTTCTTCGCGAGCTCCTCGCGGTCGGTGGGCAGCCCGGCCTGCTGGAAGAGGTCCGTGCGGTAGCACATGGCCTCGGGGCCGACGTCGGTGCCGAGGCCGAGGACCTCGCCGCCCTTGCCGGTGGCGGCGGCCCACTTGGCGGGGGCGAACTGGTCCTTCAGGGAGTCCGCGCCGTACTTCTTCAGGTCCTCGAACCGGTCGGCCTGCTGCTGGGTGACGGAGGCGATGCGGCCCACCTCGATGCCCTGCACGTCGGCGAGGCCGGCGCCGCCGGCGAGCCGGGTCTGGAGGGACTTCCAGTAGTCGGCCTCGTCCTCGGTGTCGGTCTGCTTGATGGTGACGCCGGGGTGGAGCTTCTCGTACTCCGCGTAGAGCCCGGCCTCCTTGTATCCGAAGGAGCCGAAGAGGTCGACGGTGATCGTGACCTTCCCTCCCGCGCTGTCCGAGGACGAGTCGTCCGACGACCCGCCGCAGGCGGCGAGCAGGGCCCCGGCGAGCGTGACCGCACCCAGGCGGACGACGGCTCTCTTGGCGGCTCGGGCGATGGGCATGGGAAGCCTCCCTTGGCTCCGGAACGAGCGAGAGCGGTTGAGAGCGCTCTCAAGCGTGCGTGGGGAGCGTGCCCGTGCGGTGGTGCATCCGTCAAGGCTCGAAGGCGTAACGGACGAGAAGAGATCTCAACTCCCGCCCGTGTTCAACCTCTTGACACGCTCGTTTCGCGGGTTTTACGTTTCCGTCACTCTGAGAGCGCTCTCAGCCATTCTGGAGGCCGGACTTCCGGACTCCCGAACACGGACCTCCCCGCTCCGCGCACCCCCGTCCGAGCTCCATCCGCCCCGTCCGGGCGGCTCCGTCCGCCCTCCACGAGCGCCACCCCGGGCTCCACCCCCTCGAAGCCCCACCCCCGAGCTCCATCCGCCGCAGACGACATGAGGTGCCCCTTCATGCCATCCCCCCGCACCCGGCCCGCCGCAGCGCTGGTCCTGGTCTCCGCCCTCGCCGCCGTGGGACTCGGCCCCGCCGCCGTCCCCGCGGCCGCGGCCACCGTCCCGGCGGGCGCCGGAAGCTACTCCGACACCCGCCCCGCCGGTACCTCGGGCCCCACCACCAACACCGGCGCCCCCGTCACCCCCAAGGTCACCGCCGCCGCCCAGGGCAAGCCCGTCCCCACCAACGACTGGTGGTCCTCCCTCGCCTTCCAGCGCTACGGGGACAACCCGTACTCCACCCCCATGTACGGCCACCCGCTCACCTACCAGGCCGTCTCCGGCGGCCTGGAGGTCGGCTACCCCACCAGCCCCGCGATCGTGGGCGACGGGCGCCAGTACGAGTTCGCCCACAAGCGCGACCTCACCCTCGGCCTCACCGGCCTGAACTCGCCCGACACCAAGGCCGACGCCTGGTCCGACTGGACCGTCACCCCCTACTGGTCCGACGGCGCCCGCACCCTGCGCGCCACCATCGGCCACGGCATGCCCTTCGTGTACGCCCGGGGCACCGGCGGCGACGCCCGGATCACCACCGCCACCGCGCCGGCCGTCTTCGCCGACCAGGGCAACGTCCTCGGCATCACCGTCGCCGGCCACCACTACGCCCTCTTCTCGCCGAGCGGCACCGACTGGAACGTCTCCGGCTCCACCATCACCGCGGGCCTCGGCGGCAAGGACTACTTCTCCGTCGCCGTCCTGCCCTCCACCGACGCGCTCGCCACCTACCGCAAATACGCCTACAGCTTCGTCACCGGCTCCGCGGTGAGCTGGAACTACGACGCCGGCACCGTCCGCGCCACCTACAGCCTCACCACCGAGGCCAGGGAGGGCACCGAGCGCGGCACCCTCCAGGCGCTCTACCGCCACCAGTGGCTGCACACCACCGACCCGCTGACCCCCTACACCTACGTCTCGCCCCGGGGCACGATGAAGGTCCGCGAGGGGACCTCCTTCACCACCGCCCAGAAGGCCGCCGCCACCCTCCCGGGCCTGCCCGGCAGCGGCGTCGACCCGGCCCGCCTGCGCGGCTACCTCAACGAGGTCGCGAACTCCTCCGACCCGTTCTCCGGAGCCGTCGACACGTACTGGACCGGCAAGGCCCTCGGCAAGCTCGCCCAGCTCGTGCCGCTCGCCGACCAGATGGGCGAGGGCGCGGTCCGCGACAAGCTCCTCGGCCTCATCAAGGGCCGCCTCCAGGAGTGGTTCACGGCCGGCGGCGCCACCGAGTTCTCGTACGACAGGGCCTGGAAGACCCTCACCGGCTACCCGGCCTCCTACGGCAGCGACACCGAGCTCAACGACCACCACTTCCACTACGGCTACTACGTGTACGCCGCCGCGATCGTCGCCCAGTACGACCCGAACTGGGCCGCCGACTCCGCCTGGGGGACCATGGTCAAGACCCTGGTCCGTGACACCGCCAACCCCAGCCGCACCGACAGCTCCTTCCCCTTCCTGCGCGGCTTCGACGTCTACGCCGGACACAGCTGGGCCAGCGGCCACCAGGGCTTCGCCGCCGGAAACAACCAGGAGTCGTCCTCCGAGTCGACCAACCTCAGCGCCGCCCTCGTCCTGTGGGGCGCGGCCACCGGCGACACCTCCCTGCGCGACCTCGGCACCTACCTCCTGACCACCGAGGGCGAGGCCATCGCCCAGTACTGGTTCGACGCCGACCAGCAGGTCTTCCCCGGTTCCTTCCAGCACGACACCGTCGGCATGGTCTGGGGCAGCGGCGGCGCCTACTCCACCTGGTGGACCGCCAACCCGGAGGAGATCCACGGCATCAACGTCCTGCCCGTGACCAGCGGCGGCTCGCTCCACCTCGGGGCCCGCAAGGACGCGATCCGGCGCAACATCGCAGAGATGGAGCGCGAGAACGGCGGCCCGGCCGTCGAGTGGCGCGACATCCTCTGGGAGTTCCAGTCCCTCGCCGACCCCGGCGCCGCCAAGGCCAAGTGGGACGCCGGGCACGCCGGATACACCCCGGAGGCCGGCGAGTCCAAGGCCCACACCTACCACTGGCTCACCGCGCTCGACACGCTCGGCGCCCCCGACGCCACCGTCACCGGATCGATCCCCACCTCCGCCGTCTTCACCAAGGGCACCACGCGCACCTACGTGGCCCACAACCACGGCTCGACCGCCCGCACGGTCACCTTCTCCGACGGCAAGTCCCTCTCCGTACCGGCCCGTTCCACCGCCTCCAGCAACGGCACGGCGGGCCCCGGACCCGACCCCGAGCCGGGCACCGGCAACACCTTCCAGCTCCGCACCGGCGGCACGCTCACCACGGCCACCGGCGCCGCGGCGGGCGCCGACACCCTCGCCTCGGCGCAGGGCGCCAACCACGACGGCACCCCGAACAAGCCGCTCGTCTACGTCGCCAAGAACGTCAACGGCACGCTCCGGGCCGGCGGTTCGACCGCCTTCCGGCTCCAGGTGGACGCCGGCACGTCGGTCGGCCTCGGCCAGCAGGCCCGGATCAGCTACGACCTCACCGGCGACGGCACCTTCGACCGCACGGAGACGTACCACTACTTCGCGACCGACCCGGTGACGGGCTGGGAGGAGTACGCCCAGTCCCGGGGCCTGAAGTCCGCCACCGGCACGCTCGGCAATCTGCGCGGCGGAACGGTCCGCCTGGAGGTCTGGAGCGCGATCGGCAACGGCGACGCGCGACTCCAGACCGGCACGGACCGGTCCGTGGTCGCCATCCCGTACGACTGACCCCGCAGGGGAGGGGGAAGGGACGGCGGGCCCGGGTGACACACCCGGGCCCGCCGCTCCGCGTACCGGGGATCAGGCGGAGGCGCGGCGGACCAGCGAGGTCGGGGTGACCACGGAGCCGGGGATCTCCGGCCCGGTCCCGTCCAGCAGCCGCATCAGCAGCTTCACCATCAGGCGGCCCATGCCCTCGATGTCCTGGTGCACGGTGGTCAGGGCCGGGGAGGTCCGGCCGACCACCGAGGCCATGTCGTCGAAGCCGACGACCGCCACGTCCTCCGGCACCCGCACCCCGCGCTCCCGCAGGGTGCGCAGCGCGCCCGACGCCATCAGGTCGTTGGCGACGAACACCCCGTCCACGTCCGGCCGCCGGTCGAGCAGCTCCGCCATGGCCCGCGCGCCGCTCTCCTCGGTGAAGTCGCCCGCGCACAGCAGCTCCGGGTCGGCGTCGAGGAGGACGTCCCGGTAGCCGTGCAGCCGGTCGATCGCCGAGGTCTGGTCGGCGGGGCCGGAGATGTGGGCGATGTTCCGGCGCCCGAGGTCCACCAGGTGCCGCACCGCCTCCCGGGCCCCGCCCCGGTTGTCGCAGTCCACGAAGGGCACGGCCGGATCGGTGCCGGGGGCGGGCCGCCCGCCGACGACCACCGGGATCCGCGCCCCCTCGATCACGGCCGGCAGGGCGTCGTCGCTGTGCAGCGAGAACGCGAGCGCGCCGTCGACGTGGCCCCCGCCGAGATAGCGGGCGATCCGCTCGTGGTCCCCCGGGCCCTCCACCCACAGCAGCACCAACTGGGCGTCGTGTGCCGTCAGTTCCCGGCTGATGCCGCGCACCTGCTGCTCGAAGAACGGGTCGGAGAAGATCCGGAACTCGGGCTCCGCGATGATCACGGCCACGGCGCCGTTGCGCCGGGTGACCAGGGTGCGGGCCGCGTGGTTGGGGACGTAACCGAGCTCCTCGACGGCCCTGCGCACCTTCTCGACCAGGGGGGCGCGCACGCCGGCGCCCCCGTTGACGACCCGGGAGGCCGTGGCGCGGGACACGCCGGCGCGCGCGGCGACGGCTTCCAGCGTGGGGCGGGACCCCGTGGTCTGCTCGGACAAGGCGGGCGCTCCTCGACTGCGTCGGCTGGGCGGTGTACCGGTCGGTCGTACGGGGGCGCGCAACGGATGCGGTGCGCGTTCTCGTCCGGTCCAGGATATCTGTAACCCCCACCTTCTGAGAGCGCTCCCAAAGGGAACTCGTCCCCGTGGACACCGCTCCCCGCAAACCCCGTTGCCCCTCTCCGGCGCTCCTCGCTACCGTCGGGGCCCTGGGGCGCCCGGCCGTGATCCGCCGGGCAGGCCCTGCGACGTGTGGCTCAGCAGCAGAGCGCCGGGCTCGGGACCCGGAGGGCGCGGGGGCGGAACCCGCCACGTCGGCTTATGGACACCCACGCTGACAAGCAGCCCCCGATGCCGTCCGCCCCCTACGCCGAAGGCCGGCTGGCCCGTGCCTTCGTCACCGCGCTCACCCACGCGGACCCCGCCACGCGCGCGCGTGCCGAGGAACGGGTCCGCGGCTGGCGCCAGGTGCTCGCCGGAATGGCCGCCGGCACGCTGCGGGTCGGCTCGCGCACCCCCGTCCGCGGCCTGCCCGCCTGGGTGACCCCGGAGGTGCTGCACGGCGGCTTCGCCACGGGCACCGCCCGGGCCGGCGGACCCCTCCTGCCGTACGAGGCCGAGGCGGCGCGGAGGGCCGGGGTCCCGGAGGACCGGGAGGCCCTCTTCGCCCACTGCCTCACCGAGGCGGGCCTCGCGGAGCTGTGGGCACTGCTCGACGGCACCCGCTACGAGGTCACCGTCCCCGAGGAGGCCGCGCTGCTCACGGTGGCCTGGCTGGTGCGCGCCGGGGAGACCGACGCGGCCCTCGAACTCGTCCGGGAGATACGCCCGTTCGCCGGCAGGCTGCGGTTCGCCCCGCGCCCGTCCGCGTCCCCGGCGCCCGCCACCGACGCCGTACACCGCCGCACCGTCGCGCAGGCCGGGGCCGCCCTCGCCCGCCGGGGCCCGAACGACGCCGTCGAGACCCAGCGCGAGGCGCTCCGCGTCTGGCGGCCCTTCGCCGACGACCTGCTCCGGCACTGGCTGGAGACGGCCGGCCCCGACCACCGGGTCCTCGACCGCGAGCCCGGCGACGGATGGCACGCGCGCGGCGCCGCCCTCCTCGACCGCTACCGGCTCCTGGCCCGCGAGCACACCCGCTGCCGCGGCCACCGCGACCCCGGGGGCAACCTCGGGATCCTGCGCGGAGCCCTGGAGGAGACCGCCGCCGGCCGCCCCCTCGACGCGCGGCGCCTCGGACTCCTGCGGCACGCCGTCGCCTCGATGGTGCGCAAGCGGGGCCTGCCCGGCTCGGAGCGGCACGCGGCGGTACGGAACGCCCAGGCGGCCCAGGCTGCGCTGCCCGCCCACCACGACCTCGCCCACCTCGTCGCCGACCGGCTGTCCGCCCTCCCGCAGGACGCCGGCGCCGCCGACCCGGACGCGCTCCTCGCCCCGGTTACCGGCGCCGAGGAGCGGCGCTCCGGCCTGCCCGCCGGGACGGCCGTGCCGCCCGCGGTCCGCCGCGTGGTCGAACGGGCGCGGAGCGCGCCCCTGCCCGCCCTGGTGGAGCTCGGCGTGATCCCCTCCGCCGAGGTGCTGGCCGAGCTGGTGCCCCAGCTCGTCGCCGCCGAGACGGCCGGGGCCTACCGGGACGCGCCGCTGCGCGCGCTCATGGCCGCGAACTACCGGGCGTTCCGCAACCGCCGCTCGCTGCTCCTGCTCGACCTGGAGCGGCAGGTCCGGCCCGAGGAACTGCCCTGGGTCCGCGCGGTGTCCGCACAGCACCGCTCCGACGCGCGCGTCCGCGACTCCGCCCGCGCGACGCTGCGGCACCTCGCCGAGGTCGCCGTGGACGGCTTCCCGGCCACCCTGCTGCCCAACCCGCTCGTCCGCGAACTCGCCGTGCTCGTACGCCGGACCGGTCTGGACGCGCCCCTGGTCGAGGAGCTGGCCGCCGACATCTTCACGGGCACCTTCAGCCCCAAGTTCGCGGCCGCGGCCGCCGTGGCGGGGGAACTGCTCGAAGGCTCGCTGTACGAGAGGTACTACGGCATCGACTACGCGGCCGTGTACGTCCTGTCCGAACAGGGCTCCCGACGACCGGCGTTCCGGGGGAGCGGCGCCCGGCACGCGCCGGACTTCGCCGCCCTCTGCCACGAGCGGGCCGGGGTACGCGCCTCCGGCGGCTTCGGGGGCGTGGCGGAGAACGGCGCGGTGATCGAGCAGGCCCAGATCCTCACCACCCACAACCTCGCCGTCCTGGTCCACCGCGTCGGCGTCGCGCCCGCCTCCGGCCGGGCGGAACTCGCCCTCCGCTGCTTCGCCGCGGTGTGCCGCCTGACGGACCGGGCCCGGCACGAGCGCCCGCTCGGCACGGTGAAGGACGCGGCGTACGCCTGGCGGCAGATGCTGTTCCACCTGTCGCTGTGCGACGCGGCGACGGCGGCCGGGGTACTGGCCCGGCTGCCGGAGGAGACCGCCCGTCACCCCGCCCCGGTGGCCGCCCGACTGGCGCCGGCCCTGGCGGGTCTCCGACTGGTCGCCGACGGCGGCTCCTTCGCGCCCGACGGCACGGCGGACGCCGGACGCGCCCGGCGCCTGACCGGATGGACCACGACGGGCGAGCACTGGCTGTGCGGGGATCGGGACCGCACCGTGGGGGACGCCCGCGCGTGACACGACACCGCCCCGCGTGCTCCTGGCACGCGGGGCGGTGTCGTACGCGTCGGCCGGTCAGCCCGCGGCCGGGGCCTCGACCCGGGCCGGGACCTCCGCCGCGGCCGTCCGGGCGGCCAGCGCCTTCTGGGCGAGGTAGCCGAAGACGACGGCGAACACCACCCACAGGACGACCTGGACGCCGAGCGAGGCCAGGCGGAACTCCCACAGCAGCTTGGCGGGGAAGCCCGCCTTGACCGCGTCGTCGTTCGCCGGAAGGACCGCGAAGGCGATGCCCGTCACGAGGACGAAGCCGAATCCGGCCGCCAGGCTCGCGTTCCAGTTGCCCAGTCGCGGCGCCAGACGGCGACCGAGGATCACCGCGGCGACGCCGAGCAGCACGCTGAGCAGGATCATCAGGAAGAACAGGGTGGTGCGCCTCCCGATGGTGTCGGGGTTTCCGACGGCCGGCGGGGTCGCCGGGTACTTCAGGAACGGCACCAGGTAGACGGTGGTGAAGGCCGCGGCCGCGGTCAGCGCCGCGGTGGCCCGCGGGCTGAACCGGCCGACGCGGCCGAGCGCGAACGAGAAGGCGAGCGCGGCGATGCCGCCCAGCGCCACCCCGTAGACCAGGACGCCGGTGGCCAGGCCGAAGGTGGACTGCGCGGAGCGGCTGACCACCTCCTCCTCTTCGGCCTCCGCGCCGCCGCCGTGTCCGGCGTGGGCGGCCTCCTGGGCGGCCTGGGCCTCCTCCACGGCGATGGAGCCGTCCACGGAGGGCTCGCCGCCCACGTAGGCCACGGCGAAGGCGAACAGACCGGCGATCAGACCCGCGAGCATGCCGCGGATCAGCAGGGTTCTCACGGTCGAGGCGTGCATGTGCTCGTCGCCTCTCAGTGGCAGGGGAAGCCGAGCAGGTGGCGCCCGTCGTGCACCCACTCGTGCACGTCGGAACCCGCGAAGAGGGAGGTGGCGCCCTGCTCCGCGCCCACGAAGTACAGCGCGATCAGTGCGAGAAGGCCGACGAAGAAGGCCCAGGGCAGCACGGCCCGCACGGGCAGCGGAGCCGGTACGGCCACGGGCGGGGTGGAAACGGCAGCGGAGACGGCAGCCTCGGCCATGATGAAACCTCCTGGGGGAACACGCGTCCCGAACGGTGGTGCAGGACGACGGTCCACGGGTCTGACTCGCCGCGCCCCCCTCGCCCGGGAGGCCTCGGCACACAGTGGCGCGACCGTGCCGGGTTCCCACCGGACTTCCGTCTCGCCGTCGTCACGCTGTTCAAATGTCGCCCGACCGTACCGCGTGACGTGGACATTGTTAAGAGCGTGAGGCCCGCATCACCTTCCGTGCGCCCCCGGCCGGAGCGCCCGTCCGCCGGCCCGTACGGAGGCCACCCCGCCGCCCCGGTACGGTACGGGCCGGCGGACGGGAACCGCGCCGCCCGCGCCGACCGAGAGGGAACCCCCGATGACAGTCCGGCTGACGCTCGTCCCGCCCGCCGCGAGCGAGGCGCTGCGCGAGGTCCGGTTCGACGCCGACGGCCCCCTCGACCCGGCGGGACTCGCCCGCGCCGAGGCCCTCGCGACCGCCTTCGGCCCCGCCCCGCGCGCGTACGCCTCGCCGTCCGCGCGGTGCCTCGGCACCGCGCGGGCCCTCGGCCTGCGGGCCGAGCCGGCGGCCGGCCTGGCGGGCTGCGACATGGGACGGTGGCGGGGGAGGACCCTGGACGACGTCGCCGCCACCGAGGAGGCCGGGCTCGCCGCCTGGCTGGCCGACCCGGAGGCCGCGCCGCACGGCGGGGAGTCCCTCCGAGACCTGCGCGTCCGGGTCGGCGCCTGGCTCGACGCCCTCCGGGAGAGCTCGGGGCGCGTCACGGCCGTCGCCGAACCCGACGTCGTACGGGCCGCGGCGGTCCACGCCCTCGGCGTGCCCGACGAGGCCGCCCGGCGCCTGGACGTGCGCCCCCTGACGGCGGTTCACCTCAGCGGGCGGAACGGGCGCTGGAACCTGCGGATCGGCGAACCGCTCACCGGATGACGGAAACGGGGAACGGAAACGGGGAGGGGGAGGACCATCCGGTGGCCCTCCCCCTCCCCGCCGTACACGCCTCAGACGGTCCGCTTCCACTCCCTCAACAGCAGATAGCCCAGGTACGCCCCTCCGACGGCCATCGTGTAGAGGCCGACCGGCAGGTCGTCGAAGAGCGGCAGCTGCTGGGCCGCGAGGTCCGCGAGGACCAGGAGCAGCGCGCCGAGCAGGGCCGACATGACCAGCTGCGGTCCGCCGCTCCGGGTGACCCGCTTGGCGATCTGCGGCGCCGTCAGGGAGATGAAGGCGATCGGACCGGCCACGCTGACCGCGCCCGCGGACAGGACGATCGACAGGACGACCGCGGCCGTCGCGGTGCGGTCCGGTCGGGCGCCCAGACCGGTGGAGAGGTCGTCGCCCATCTCGCCGATGGTCAGCGGCCGGGCGAGGAGCGCCGCGAACGGCAGGCAGACGAGCAGCACCGTCCAGATGACCGTCGCGTCGTCCCAGGAGCGGGCCGACAGACTGCCGTTGATGTACGCGGTCAGGGCGCTCGCCTTGTCGCGCTCGACGGCGTACACCACGTACTGGGTCAGGGCCGTCGACATCGCGGCCACGCCGATGCCCGCCACCACCAGGCGCCCCGGGTTGCGGAACCCGGTCCCGGTGGAGACGTACACGAGCCCCATGGCGGCGACCGCGCCGACCAGGGCGCCGACGGAGACCGGGACGACGTCGGGCAGGAAGAGCGCGGCGGCCGCGGCCCCCGCGCCGGACCCGGCGCTGAGCCCGATCACGTCGGGGCTGCCCAGCGGATTGCGGGTGACCGACTGGAACAGGGCCCCGGCCAGGCCGAGGGCCGCGCCGGTGGCGATGGCCACCACGAGCCGCGGGCCCCGCAGCCGGTTCAGGACGAAGGCGTTCTTGCCCGTCGCCTCGCCCATGAGCGCCGACGGCAGGTCGGCCAGGTCGATGCCCAGCCTGCCCATCGTGAGGGTCGCCACGCCCGCCCCCAGGAGCAGCAGCACCGACAGCACGGCGGCGATCAGGGAGGAGCGGCGCACGGGGATCGCGACCCGGGGGCCGACCCGTACGAGGACGCGCCCCGTCGGACGCGACGGCACCACGGCCGGGGTTCCGGTCCGGATCCCGGTCCGGTCGGCGGTCTTCATGACGCCCCCCTCATGCGGCGGACGGCGAAGAGCAGCGCCGGCGCGCCCACGAACGCGGTGACGACACCGACCATCAGCTCCTCGGGGCGCAGCAGGACCCGGCCGACGACGTCCGCGAGGAGCAGCAGCGTGGGGCCCGCGAGCGCGGTGAACAGGATCTGCATCCGGAAGTCCGCGCCCACCAGGGCCCGGACCAGGTGCGGGACGGCGAGCCCGACGAAGGCGATGGGGCCCACCGCCGCCGTGGCCGCCGCGCTGAGCAGCGTCGCGGCCAGCAGTCCCGCGCCCTTGACGCGGGCGGGGCTGATGCCGAGCGAGGCGGCCTTGTCGTCGCCCATGGCCATGGCGTTGAGGCCGGGCGCGAGCAGGAGGGCGAGGAGGAGCCCGGCCGCGGCGAACGGCAGCACGGCCCAGAGGGCGTCGAAACCGCGCCCGCCGAGCGAGCCCACCACCCAGTAGCGGTACGTGTCGAAGACCTTCGGCCGGGACAGCGCGACGGCCTGGATGAACGCGGCCAGGATCGCGGAGAGCACCGCGCCGGCGAGGACGAGCCGCACCGGGCTGCCGCCCCCGCCGGCCGTGCCGACGACGTGGACGAGGACGCCGGTCGCCAGGGCGCCGACCAGGGCCCACCAGATGGTCTCCCGCTGCCCGGACGCACCGAGGAACGCGGTGGCGGCGACGATGCTCGCCGACGCGCCCGCGTTGATGCCGAGGAGCCCCGGCTCGGCGAGCGGATTGCGGGTGATGCCCTGCATCAGCGTGCCGGCGATCCCGAGGCAGAGGCCCGCGAGCACGCCGAGGGCGGTGCGCGGGTAGCGGCTCTCGACGACGGTGCGGAGGTACTCGTCGCCGCCGCCGGTGACGACCCGCAGGACGTCGGACAGGGACGTCGGCTTGCTGCCGAACATCACGCTGGCGAGCAGCGCCACGGCCAGCAGGGCCAGGCACAGGACGGCGGATGCCAGGTACCGGGCGGGGCCCCGCCGTACGACGGCGGGGCCCTGGGCGGTCCGGGAGAGTGTGGTCACGCCGGAGTCCGTCGTTACTTCCCGGCCTTGGCGACGGCCTTGTCGATCATCGGCAGGTAGCGCTCGATGCTGTACGGCACCGTCAGCGGGTTGATCATCGAGGAGGCGGTGACGAACGGGGTGTCGTGGCTGTAGACGAGCGCGTTCTTCTTCACGGCGGGGATGGCCGCGTACAGCGGCTGGGCCTCGACCGTCTTGCGGGACTTCTCGTCCATGTAGAAGGTGAAGGCGATGTCGCTGTTCGCCAGCTTGTTGGCGTTCTCCAGGCCGATCAGGGCGGAGTCGGTGCCCTCGGTCTCCTTGAAGGTGTTCACCACCGGGTCGACCTTGAGGCCGAGCTTGGAGACCATCGCGACGCGCTGCTCCTCGGGCTTGAAGACGCCGAGGGTGCCGGGGCCGGTGTTGTAGATGTACGAGAACGTGACGTTCTTGTAGTTGGGGCGGGAGGCGGCGGCGTCGGCGAGCTGCTTTTCGATCTTCGCCTCCAGCTCCTTCGCCTTCTCCGGCTGGCCGAGCGCCTTGGCGATGATCTCGATCTGCTGGTCCCAGTTGGTGCTCCACGCCTGCTCGGGGTAGGCGACGGTCGGCGCGATGTCCTTGAGGACGTCGTACTGCTTCTGCGTGATGCCGGACCAGGGGGCCAGGATGACGTCGGGCTCCAGCTCGGTGATGGCCTCGATGTCGAGCTCCTCGCCGCCCTTGAACTGCTTGGGGAGCGTGGCGCCGGACTTGGTCACGGCCTCGTGGATCCAGGGGAGGTAGCCGGTCTTGTCGCTGCCCCAGGGGTACTCCTCGATGCCGACCGGGACGTTGCCGAGGGCGATCGCGGTCTCCGCGGAGCCCTGGCCGAGGGTGACGACGCGCTTGGGCTTCTCCTTGATGACCGCCTCGCCGAGGGCGCTCTTGAGGGTGACGGGGAAAGCGCCCGCCGGAGCCTTGGACGCCGAACCGGCCGCGTCGTCCTTTTTCTCGTCCGAGCCGCACCCGGTCACCATGAGACCGAGCGAGACCGCGGCGGCCCCCGCCACGAGGACGCGGCGGCGAAGGGGGGTGAACACAGAAGGCATGACGGTTCCTTGTCTCCGGGCAGAGGTGTGCGGGCGCCAGGCCGCGCCCCTCCGGAGATGATCACGGAGAGGCGCGGGCCATCGCGAGCGCTTATTAGGTGAGCCTAACCTATTCGCTCGCCCGCTCGAACACCAGGGGGTGGCGGACCGGACGGAAGATCCGGAGAAGGAGGCGGGCAGGGGCGCCGGACGGCGGACGGAGGTCGTCCGGGGCGCGTTCGGGGCGCACACGAACGGGGTAGCCGCCCGTGTGGCGGGGGCCCCCGCGGCGCGGTCCCCTGGAGGATGCAGGAGTTCACGTGCCGGAAGGACGAAAGGCTCACAGGATGATCGCACCGGATCGTCGGCGGACCGACGGGCGGCCGGACCCCCCGCCGGCCCGGACCGGGGCGGACGGGCGATGAGCCCGGCGAGGGCCCTCGACCCCAAGCTGTTCGACGCGACCGTGGCGGCGGTCGCCCTCTTCGCGGGACCCGAGCACCTGCTGATCTACGTCAACGCCGCGTACAAGAGGATGCTCGGCGCCCGCCCCCTCCGCAGGCCCGCCCGGGAGGCCTACCCGGAACCGGCCGCCGAGCGGTTCCTCTCCGTCCTGGACGACGTCCTCGCCACCGGACGCCCCCGCCAGCTCACCGACTCCCTGCTCCCCGCCCCCGACGGCCCGGACGAGGTCCGCCACTTCGTCTCCTCCTGCACCCCCGTCGCCACCCCGCTCGGCGACGGGGTCCTGGTCGTGACCCTGGAGACCACCGCCGAGACCCGCGCGCTCCAGCGCTTCGAGGCCCTGGTGACGGCCGTCTCCCAGATGGTGTGGGTGGTGCGCGCGGACGGACGCGTCGAGGAGATCGTCCCCGGCTGGGAGAAGCTGACCGGCACCCCCCTGCCCGACCGGGAGGGCCAGGAGATGTACGACCACATCCACCCCCGGGACCGGCAGGCGCTCGTCGACGCCTGGCACCGGGCGCTCGCCCGGCGTCCCCCCGAGATCTACCAGAACACCTTCCGGCTCCGCACGGCCGACGGCTCCTACCGCCACATGACCACCCGCTGCGTCCCCATCGTGCGGGACGGACACGCCGAGGAGTGGATCGCCGCCACCGTCGACGTCGAGGACACCTGGAACGCGGAACTGCGCGAACACCTCCTCGCCCGGGTGGCGCAGACGTCGGGCGGCAGCCTGGACACGGCGTTCGCCACGGTGGTGGAGTCGGTCGTCCCCGAGCTCGCCGACGCCTGCGTGATCCTGCTCCTCACCCACGAGGAGTGGCCGCTGCCGGAGCACGCGACGGTCACGGCCCGGCGGGTCGCCTCCGCCACCCGCCCCGGACTCCCGCCCGCGCCCGCGCCGATGGGACAGACCGTCACGGTCACCCCGGTCATGCGGGAGGTGCTGGAGAGCCGCGAACCGCGGACGTTCCGGCTGCCCCCGGACGGCCGGGTCCCCTCCGGCCTCGTGCCGGAGGTCACCGAGCGGTGGCTCACGGCGTCCGGGGCCACGAGCATGACCCTCCTCCCCCTGGTCGTCGACGACATCGTCCTCGGCTACGCCACCACCGCCACCAGCGGGGACACCCCCGTCCCCGAGCCCGCCGACGTCGAGCTGCTGCGCGAGGTCCTGCACCACGCGCAGCGGCCCATCCGCAAGGTCCTCGACCTCCAGCAGGCCCGCCGCACCGCGCTCCGCCTCCAGCGCGCCCAGCTCACCCGTCCGCCCGCGGTGCCCGGCGCGCGCCTGGCCGCCCGCTACCAGCCGGCCAGCCCGGCCAACGAGATCGGCGGCGACTGGTACGACGCCATCGCGCTCCCCGACGGCACCCTCGTCCTCGACATCGGGGACGTCGCGGGCCACGACCTCGGCGCCGCCACCGTCATGGGCCAGATGCGCAGCATGCTCCGCGCCCTCGCCTGGAACAAGGGCGCCGCGTGCACGCCCGCGGCCGTCCTCGCCATGCTCGACGACGCCGCCGAAGGGCTCGACGTCGGCTCCTTCACCACCGTCGTCCACACCCATCTGCGCCGGCGCCCCGACGGCACCTGGCGGATGACCTGGTCCAACGCCGGGCACCCGCCGCCCCTGCTGATCCCCGCGCGGGGCGAGCCCGGCTTCCTCGACGGCGGCGGCGAGGACCCGCCGCTCGGTGTCGCCCCGGCGCTCTCCCGGACCACCCACACGCACGCCCTCGCCCCCGGCGACACCCTCCTGCAGTACACCGACGGGCTCATCGAGACCCCCGGCACCTCCCTCGACACCGGCCAGCGGCGCCTTCTGGAGGCGGCCGCGCTCCACCGCGCCGAGGAGCTGCCCGAGCTGCTCCGCCTCCTCCAGGACCTCTCCGACCACCGCGACGACACCGCCATGATCGCCTTCCGCGCGGAACCGGCCGACTGACGCCGCCGAAACGCCTCCGCCATGCCCTCCGATCTGCGAAGGATCGATTCTGCCCGGGGGTGCGAGTCACCCGAATGCCGCGTTCCCCTCCGAGGGAAGGTGTCGTTGAGGGGATGTGTCATCAGCAGTGCCCTTTTTATTCGAATGTGATGACCTTCGCCGTGTGCCACAGGAGGAACGTATGTACGAAGGAACCATTCCTCTCGAGGACTTCCTCGACACGATGAACCGTTTGCAGGCCGATTTCGAGCGGCGCCTCGGCGGCATCGAGCGCGATGTCCCGCCGAAGTCCCCGCACCCCGCACGCGCGCAGGAGACGGCGGCCTTCCCGTCCCCCTCCTGGCGCTCCGACGAGCTTTCCCGGCCCCTCGGCATCGAGGCCATCTGGACCGACGCCCGCCGGAGGACGGGAGAGCGCCCCTTCCTCGACTGACGACAGCCCGGGAAGAAACGTTCACCCTCCTGCCGTCCGCCCCTACGGGAACGGCGGGCGGCGGGAGGTCAGGACGGCGCGCCCCAGGCCTTCGTCAGACCGTCCAGCCACGCGGGCGGCAGCTCGGCGGCGTCCCACTCCTCGTACAGGGCGGAGGGCGCCGCCGCGAGCCGCTCCAGGACGGCGACGCTGGTGGGGGAGTGGACGAGGGTGTAGCGGCCGTGGATCGCGATGGCACTGCCCGGCCCGTACTCCGCGTACAGGCGCTCCAGCCGCTCCCGGTGGGTCGTGGCGAACTCCGCCAACCGCCCCGCGTACCGAGAGCGCTGACGGGAGCTCATCGTGCGCAGGACGGCGCCGAGCACCTGCTCGGTGACCTCCGGGTCCAGGTCGGAGACGTCGGTGAACGAGAGGTAGATCGGGGTGACCGCCACCTTGGTCCGCTCCATCTCCGTGCGCCCCACGGGAGGGCGGTCGTCGGGGGAGTCGGCCGTGGGGTCGCCGGCGAGGACCTGCCGCAGGGACCGCTCGGCGACCCCGCCCAGCTCGTCGGCCACGGCACGGGCACCGTCGAGCCAACCGGCCGCGTACTCCCCGCCCTTGCCGTCCGGGGCGCTCCGGCCGGTCCCGCCGATCTCCTCGTACGCGAGGGCCAGGGCGCCCGCCTCGACGAACCCGATCAGCTCCTCCGCGTCGCCGGACCAGACGCCGGCCCGGGCGAGGAGCTGGAGCAGCGTCCTCTTCGCGTTGAGCACGCTGGCCGCGTCGAGCCGCTGCCGTCCCTCTTCGGCGGTGGTCATGGAGTCCTCCTCGTCGTACGGGCGGCACGGTGCGGGTGCGCGGAACGCTCCGTTCGAGCCTACGCAACACCCGTTGCCCCGACGACGCTTCCCCCGCCGTTCGCGCGCGTCGGCGCACCGCTTCCCGCCGTACGGGGAACCGCCCGGCCCCGGCCCGGTCCCGGGTCAGCCGCGGTACACGCGCAGCTCCGTCACCTCGTACGACATCTCCGCCGTGCCGGGCTCGGGCGCCGGGTGGTAGCGGCCCGCGCACACCGAGAGGTTCACGATCAGATAGGCGCGCCAGGAACGCCCCACCCCCCGGCGGTCGTCGAAGGCCCGCGCGCCGTTCACCCACCACACCACCGAGCGCGCGCCGAACTCGACCCGGAAGTCGATCCACGCCCCCGGTCGGACGGCCGGGTCCCGGAAGTAGTGGTGGCGCCCCCGCACCCGGTTCGACAGTTCGAGCAGGTCCGGGTTGTCGGGGTGGTACTCGAAGACGTCGATCTCCTGGCCGCCGTCGCGCCAGGTCCAGATCGCCGGCCAGGCCCCGATCTCCACCGGCAGCCGCACCCGGGCCTCCAGGACGTCGCCCGTGCGCACGAGGAACCCCTCGGGGCTGCCCTCGGTGGTGAGCAGCCCGGCGGTCCAGCGCCCGTCGGGCCGGGGGGTCGCCCGGAAGACCCCGCTCCTGCTGTACGCGGGATCGTCCGTGAGGTGGTCGAGCTTGTTGTCGCCGGGGTTGGTCGGACCGCCGTGGGGATAGGCCCAGGATCGGCCGGCGACCCACTGCTCGGCGGAGGAGAAGTCGGCGTCGAGCACCAGGTTCCGGGGAGGCCGCGCCTGGCCGGGCACCCCCGTCCCCGTCGGTGTCCCGGTCCCCGGGGGCGGCCCCGTGCCGGAGCCGGAACCCGCGCCGCGGCGCAGCAGTCGGTCGAAGAAGTCGGACAGCACGGCTCGCTCCTCTCGTCCCACGGGCGTCCATCGGCCCACCGACGATCTGCCCCGCCCCACCCGGGATAACCACGGAGGGTCACCGCGTGGCGACAAGTCGTCACCTCGCTCCATCGTGTTTCGCCGCGCCCCGGCAGGTGCGAGAGGGGAAGGAGGGCGGCCGGACCGCCCACGCCGCGGCCGGGCACGCCGCCGTCGGCCTCACCGGGACGGCGGCACTCGAACACGCCGCCCAGGGGGTACGTATCAACGCCGTCGGCCCCGGTCGCGTCGACACCCCCCTCCTCGCCGGAATCGGCCGGGAGGCGTACGGCGCCCGCGCCGCCCGCTGAGCCACCGGAAAGAGCGAGAGAGCAGAGGACACACCGTCATGAAGGCACTCCAGTACCGCACGGTGGGCGCCCCGCCCGAGGTCGTCACCGTCCCCGACCCGGAGCCCGGCCCCGGCCAGGTCCTCCTCAGGGTCACCGCCGCCGGCGTCTGCCACTCCGACATCGCCGTCATGAGCTGGCCCGCCGACCAGCTGCCCTTCCCGCTGCCCCTGACCCTCGGGCACGAGGGCGTCGGCACCGTCGAGGCGCTCGGCGCGGGCGTCGAGGGGTTCGCCGTCGGCGAGCCGGTCGCCGTCTACGGCCCCTGGGGCTGCGGCGCCTGTTCCATGTGCGCGCAGGGCAAGGAGAACTACTGCCTGCGGGCCGCGGAGCTGGACATCAGGCCGCCCGGCCTCGGCGCCCCCGGCGCCATCGCCGAGTACATGGTCGTCGACAGCCCCCGCCACCTCGTCCCGCTCGGTGGCCTCGACCCCGTGCGGGCCGCGCCGCTCACGGACGCGGGCCTCACCCCGTACCACGCCGTCAAACGCTCCCTGCCGAAGCTCGTCCCCGGCAGCACCGCCGTCGTCATCGGCACGGGCGGGCTCGGCCACGTCGCCATCCAGCTGCTGCGCGCCATGACCGCGGCCCGGGTCGTCGCCCTGGACGTCACCGAGGAGAAGCTGGCCCTCGCCCGCGCCGTCGGCGCGCACGAGACCGTGCTCTCCGACGCGTCGGCGGCGGCCGCGGTCCGCGAACTGACCGGCGGCCGCGGCGCCGAGGTCGTCCTCGACTTCGTGGGCGCCCCGCCCACGGTGACCTCGGCGGGCGCGATGGCCGGGGTCGAGGGCGACGTCACGATCGTCGGCCTCGGCGGCGGCGCCCTGCCCGTCGGCTTCGGCTCCCCGGCGTACGAGGTCTCCGTGGCCTCCCCGTACTGGGGCACCCGCGCCGAGCTGATCGAGGTGCTCGACCTGGCCCGCGCCGGCGCCGTCGACGTCCACGTGGAGACGTACGCCCTGGACGACGCGCCGAAGGCCTACGAGCGGCTGCACGAGGGGCGCGTCGAAGGACGCGCGGTCATCCTGCCCAACGGCTGACCGCTCCGCGGGGCCCGGGACCGGCGCGCGCGAGCGGGCGGCCCCGGGCCCCGCGCCCTCACGAGACCATGATCGTCCAGGCTCCGAGGAGCGACGCCGCGTACAGCAGGACGCCGACCGGCAGGTACACCCACGGGGTGCGCCCGCGCCGCGCCGCCCACAGGCCGAAGCCCACCGAGACCGCCACCGCGAGCGCGAGCCCGACCCAGGGCAGCGCCCACATCGACAGCAGCCCGAAGGTGGTGCACACGAGTGCCGGGTTGTGGGGGCCGCAGCTGTCGGTGGCGAAGATCGAGACGTAGAAGGCGAGCCCGTCGAACGTCGCCCCCAGCGAGGCGAGGACCGCGACCGTCACCAGGTACCCCGTGGGCGTCCTCCCGCGCCGACCACCGGGAAGGCCCCGCCCCGGAGGGAAGCCGTACCCCGGAGGGAATCCCTGCCCGTGGGGAGAGCCCTGCCCGTATCCGTGAAAAGCCATCGCCCGCCCCGCCCCGCCCCGTTCCTCGTCCGCGCACGCCGTACGGACACGGTAGGAGCGGCCGGGGCGGCGGGGATGAGCACGCGTACTCAACTCCCTTGTGCGCCCCGTGAGTGCGCGTGCCCGGGACCCCTCATGGCCTTGCCCCGCCCCGCCCCGGTCGCGTAACGTCCTGCGACGTGAACACCGGACCGGCTATACGCCACACACGGACGGGCGACCCGGTGGACGACTGACGGCTCGGCGGGTGTGCAGGACGCACCCCCGCCGTTCGACACGAGGACCCCCCGGTGCACGTGCACCGCGAGTCCTTTTCCCTGTCGAACAAGAGCGAGGTCATCCCCATGGCAGTCACCTTCAACCACACCATCGTCGCGGCCAAGGACCGGCACGAGTCGGCGCGTTTCTTCCGGGAGCTGCTCGAACTCCCCGAAGCGCCCTCCTGGGGTCCGTTCGTCAACGTCCAGCTCCCCGACGGCGTACTGATCCAGTTCGCCGAGCCCCCGGTGGAGATCCAGATGCAGCACTACGCGTTCCTCGTGGACGACGAGCTGTTCGAGCGGGCCTACGGGCGCCTGTGCGAGCAGGGCGTCGAGCACTGGGCCGACCCGCAGATGAAGCGGCCCGGCGAGACGAACACCGAGCACGGCGGCCGGGGGGTCTACTTCAAGGACCCCGCGGGCCACGCGATGGAACTGATCACCCGCCCGTACCTGTAGGAACCGCGCGCCGCCGGGGACGGCCGAGGAATTCCCCGTCGCGCGCCACGACGACCCCGCCGTGGACCACCACGTCCCGGCGGGGCATGTCGACCACCACCTGCGGCAGGCACTCGCCCCGCACGAGGACGAAGTCGGCCGGGGCACCCGGCTCCAGGTCGGCGCGGGCGAGGCCCATGACGTCCGCGCCGCCGTGGGCCGCGACCCGGTAGCACTCCGCCAGTTCCTCGTCCAGCCGCACGTCCGTCACCCGGCCCAGGACGTGCGCGCGGTGCAGCATGTCGGCGTCGCCGAACGGGCTCCAGGAGTCGCGCACGCCGTCCGAACCGAGACCGACCCGCACCCCGTGCTCCCGCAGCCGGGCGATCGGCAGCACCAGGGAGTCGGACGGCGCAACCGTCGTGAGGGCGATGTCCTGCTCGCCCAGGTCGGCGGCGATCGAGCCGAGTTCGCGGTCCGAGAGGCCGGGCAGACAGAAGACGTGGCTGACGGTCACCTTGCCGGCGAGGGACAGCGCGCGGGTGCGCTCCACGATGCCGCGCACGGCCCTGAGGCCCGTCTCGCCGCGGTCGTGGAGGTGGATGTCCACGTCCACGCCGTGCCGGTCCGCGATGTCGAAGACCAGGTCGAGCTGCTCGTCCGGGGCGTGGTCGAAACCGATCGGGTCGATGCCGCCGATCATGTCCACCAGGCCCTCGCGCGCCGCGCGTTCCAGGAGCGCCGCCGTGCCCGGGGCGCGGACCACGCCGTGCTGCGGGAAGGCCACGATCTGCACGTCGAGGGCGTGGCCCAGCCGCTCGCGCGCCTCCGCGATGCCCTCCGCGCCCGCCAGGCCGTAGGCCGGGGCCACGTCGGCGTGGGCGCGCATCGCCCGGGTGCCCCGGGCGACGGCGTGGCTCATCAGACCGTACGCGCGTTCCGCGACGGGCCGGCGCTGGGCGCGGAACAGCTCCACGTCCTGGGCGGCGTAGTCCGCGATGCCGCTCGCCGGCTTCCGCGACACCCAGGAGCCGCCCCAGGTCGTCTTGTCGGGGTGGATGTGCGCGTCCACGAGGGACGGCAGGGCGATGCGGCCGCCGCCGTCGACGACCTGCGCGCCGCGCGGCGCCGGACCGGCCGCGATCCGGCCGTCGACGACCACCAGGTCCGTGGGCCTCGCCGCGCCGAACGGGCGCACGTCGCGGAAGACCACGGCCGCGCCGGGGGAGGACGGGGAGGGCTGCACGGGGGCTCCTTCGACATGGGGCATCGACTTCCAGTTTTGTATACCAAACCATCTGGAGCGACAAGAAGAATGGTCGCCAGATCACGAAAAGTCGGGTTCTTGTAGAGGGGAGAGCAAGGGATGGGTGAGTGAAGGTCATTTAGGTATACAAAAAATCAGGCGCCGAAGAGCGACCGCAGCGCGACCGCCCGGCTGTCGCGCACGTGCAGCAGCGTGCTCGCCGCCGCCGCCTCCGGGTCGCCCGCGGCGATGTGCCGGTACATCTCGGCGTGCTGGGCCCGCATCTGCGCGGGCTCCTCGCGCAGCCCGAACAGCAGCCGCAGCTGCCGGCTCAACTGCTCCATCGTGCGGGCGAGCAGCGGATTGCCCGCCAGCGCCACGACCTCCTCGTGGAACGCCGTGTGCGCCGCCACCTCGCGGGCCCCCTCGTCCTCCTCCGCCGCCGACTCGGCCTGCCGGAGGGCCGCCTCCAGAGGGGCGAGCCTCCCGCCGGCGCCCGCCGCCACGGCCCGCGCCGCGAGCCGCGACGCCTGGACCGCGAGCGGTTCCCACACCTCGTACAGGTGCTCCACGTCGACGCGTTCGAGCCGGCGCACGCGCACGCCGCTGTGCGGGAGCAGTTCCAGGAGGCCTTCGGCGACCAGGGCGCGCAGCGCCTCGCGCACCGGTACGCGGGACATGCCCAGCTCCTCGGCGACCTCCCGCTCCACCAGGCGGGCGCCCTGCTCGTAGCGCCGGTCGACGATCCGCTGGAGAACGGCCTCCCGCGCCCGCGCGCCGAGGGAGGCCGAGCCGGCCCTGCCCGGGTCCGCCGCCTTGTCCGTCACCCTGTCCGCCTCTTCCGGTCTCCGCGGCCCCCGTCGGGCGCGCCCGGGGCGAGGATACGTCGGGCCCCGGGCGGTCCCGGATATTCGCGTGCGCCCGGCCCGCCCCGGTGATGGGATCGACCGATGCGACAAGAGACCTCCACCGCATCCGCCGTATCCACCGCATCCGGCGCGCCCGCCACACCCGCCGCGTCCGAGATCCCCATGACGGTCGACCGCGGACAGTTCGCGGACGCGGTCACCCCCTGGGAGGAGGAGGACTGGCGCGCGGCCGCCCTCGCGTGGGCGGAGCGGGCCCTCGTCCGGCACGGACTGCGCGAGACCGGAACCCGCGAGGTCAGGATCCGCCCCTGGTCGATCCTCGTGCGCCTCCGCACCGGGCCCGGAGAGCGCGACGCGGTCTGGTTCAAGGCCGGCGCGCCGGACAACGCCTTCGAGGCCCCCCTCGGCGACGCCCTCTCCCGGTGGGTGCCCGACCACGTCATGACCCCGCTGGCGGTCGACGCCGAACGGGCCTGGTCGCTGCTCCCCGACGGCGGTCCCCTCTTCCGGCACGTCCTGGACGCCGGCGACGCGGGCCCCGACTCCTGGGTCCTGGCCCTCGCCCAGTACGCGCGCATGCAGCGGGCGCTCGCCCCGCACACGGACCGCATGACCGCCCTCGGCGTGCCCGACGCCCGCACCGCCCGGCTGCCCGCCCTCTTCGACGGGCTCGTCGCGGACAACCCCACCCTGGACCCGGCCGCCCGCCGCGCCCTCGTGGCCGGCCGTCCCCGCCTGCTCGACTGGTGCGCGGAGCTCGACGCGTACGGCGTCCCGGACTCGCTCGACCACTGCGACCTGCACGACGGGCAGGTGCTCGCCCCCGCCCCCGGCCGCTTCACCTTCTTCGACTGGGGCGACGCCGCCGTGGGCCATCCCTTCGGCAGCCTCCTCGTCCCCGCCCGCGCCGTCCTCGAACGGTACGGACCCGAGCACGCGGGCCGGCTGCGCGACGCCTACCTGGAGCCCTGGACCGACCTGGGGCCCTCCCTCCCGGAGCTGCGTCGCGCCGCGGCGCTCGCCACCCGCCTCGCCGCCCTCGGCCGGGCGGCCTCGTGGTTCCGCCTCTTCCCCGGCACCCCGACCACCGGCTGCGCCGAGGCCAGTGCCCACTGGGTGGGGGAACTCTTCGCGGAGACCACGGTGTTCGAGGACGCCGGGGTCTGAGGGCGGGGAGCGGGAGGGGCGGGGCGCGGCGGTCGTACGGCGGTTCGGTCCGCCGCCGGCCGGGGCGTGGCGGACCGTCGGTCCGCCGGGACGGGCCGCGCCTGTGGTACTGCCTTACGGAGACGCCGTGACATTCGTCCCGTAATGCCGTGAAAGGTGCCGCCCGTGTCGCAGGAAGAAGAGAGGCCGGAAGGCCGCCGGAAGGGCGCCGCACGGGCGAGGAGCCGGGGACTGCCGGTGCTGCCGACCCTCCTCGTCCGTTCCGACCGCCGCCACCACGCCCGTACCGACCGGATCGTGTTCGGGGTCGCCGCCGTCCTCACCCTGGCCTTCGTCGTCTGGGGAGCCACGGCCACCGAGAGCCTGCAGGACGTCTCCAGCTCTCTCCTCGACGGGCTGATCCGCGACGGCGGCTGGGCGTTCATGCTCGCCGCCTCCGGCTTCGTCGTCTTCGCGCTGTGGCTCGCCGTCAGCCGCTACGGCCGGATCACCCTCGGCCGGGAGGACGAGGGCCCCGAATTCCGGACCGTGTCCTGGATCGCCATGATGTTCAGCGCCGGCATGGGCATCGGCCTGATGTTCTACGGCGTGAGCGAACCGCTCGCCCACTACGGCACCCCGCCGCCCGGCACCCACCCCGTCGACTCGGCCGAGCGGATGCAGACCGCCATGGCCACCACGCTCTTCCACTGGACGCTCCACCCGTGGGCGATCTACGCCGTCGTCGGCCTCGCCATCGCCTACTCCAGCTTCCGGCGCGGGCGCCGCCAGACCATCAGCGCCGTCTTCGTCCCGCTGATGGGCGAGAAGCGGGCGTACGGCGGTCCCGGCCGGGTCATCGACATCCTGGCCATCTTCGCCACCCTCTTCGGCTCCGCCGCCTCCCTCGGCCTCGGCGCACTCCAGATCGGCAGCGGCTTCGAGGAGCTGAACTGGATGGAGAAGACCGGCACCGGCCTGCTCGTCGCCATCATCGCGGTCCTCACCGTGGCCTTCGTGCTCTCCGCCGTCTCCGGCGTGGAGCGGGGCATCCAGTGGCTCTCCAACATCAACATGGTGCTCGCGGCGATCCTCGCCGTCTTCGTCTTCGTGGCGGGCCCCACCATCATCGTGCTCGACCTGCTGCCCACCTCGATCGCCGCCTACATCGGCGACCTGCCGCAGCTCGCCGGCCGCACCGAGGCGACCAGCGGCGACAACATCCACGACTGGCTGGGCAGCTGGACCGTCTTCTACTGGGCGTGGTGGATCTCCTGGACGCCCTTCGTCGGCATGTTCATCGCCCGCATCAGCCGGGGCCGGACCATCCGCCAGTTCGTCGGCGGGGTCATCCTGGTCCCCAGCACCGTCAGCCTGATCTGGTTCGCCATCTTCGGCGGCACGGCGATGAAGCTCAGGGAGCAGGGCGAACTGGCCGGGGAGGACACCCCCGAGGGACAGCTCTTCGGCGTCCTCCAGGAGTTCCCGATCGCCGGCACCATGAGCCTCCTCGTGATGGTCCTCGTCGGCATCTTCTTCGTCTCCGGCGCGGACGCCGCCTCCATCGTCATGGGGACGCTCTCGCAGCGCGGCTCCTTCGAACCCACCCGGCCCGTGGTGGTCTTCTGGGGCGTGGTGACCGGCGCGGTCGCCGCGATCATGCTCCTCATCGGCGACGGCCAGGGCGACGCCCTCGCGGGCCTGCAGAACCTCACCATCCTGGTCGCGGCGCCGTTCGTGCTCGTCATGATCGGGATGTGCGTGGCGCTCATGCGGGACCTGCGCAGGGACCCCCTCATCGTGCGCGGCGAGATGGGCGAGGAGGCCGTCGAACTCGCCGTGATCGCCGGGCACGAGAAGTACTCCGGGGACTTCGAGCTGCGGATCGGACCCGGGGAGGGGGAACCGGGACAGGACGGCCGCTGACCGGAGCGCGGGAACCGGGAGGCCGCGGGTCGGGCGCGACCCGCGGCCTCCCGGCTCCTGCGGGACGGCGAGTCGACGACCACGGCGGCCGGCACCGGCACCAGTCGCAACCCGGGGACCGGCAAGCGGGTGACGCGGCCCCCGCGGCGTCCGGGCCGCCCACGGAGGCGCTCAGGTGGGATCGGCGGTGAGGTCGGTGGAGCGGAGCAGCCGCAGGAAGGCCTTCAGGCCGGTGATGATCTCCTCGTTGTCGGTGAGCCGGTTCACCGTCGCCTCGAACTCGCGGGCCAGGGCCGCGACGCCCCGGTCGGTCCGCTCGGCGCGCTCGTGCGCGGAGAGTCCGACCGCGTCCACGGTCCGCCGCAGCTCGGCCAGGGCCCGGTACTGCTCCTCCGCCTTGTCCTGGAGCACCGTGGCACCTGCCTCCAGGGCGGCGACCCGCTCCCGCAGCGCCACCACGTCGTCCCGGGGGTACGTCACCTCCCTGAGCAACGTGCCGAGCCTGCCGCGCAGTCGGCCGAAGTACGCGCCGGCCGGCCGGAAGGCCGTGCTCAGCAGGAAGAACCCGGCGCACCAGTACGCCGCCTCCCGGCCGGTCGCGAGGGCGACGGCGAGCACGGCGCCCGCCGTCGCCACGTGCCCGGCGACGGCGACCCGCAGCATCACGCGCGCGATCCGCCGCGCCTCGACGTCCCGCTCCCCGGAGACCACGAGGCCCTTCTCGCGGCTGACCGCGATCTCGGCGAGGACCGCGTGCGCCCGGAAGTACAGGTTCCACGGCGCCGTCAGGAGCAGCAGGAGCCAGAGCAGCCCGAGGACGCCCGCCCCGACGGCGAGCACCGTCCCGGGCGGCGCCCCCACCGCGTACGCCAGGACCAGCGCCCCGACCGCGAGACCCGCCACCGCGAACGCGCCCACGACCCTGCTCATGCCGTCCCCCTCCGGACCGGTGCACGCGAACCCGTGCACACCTGCGGTCATGGTCCCGCCGCAACCGGCCCCCGGCATGAGTACCGCTACTCAGAAAGGGACCGGGACCCCCTCAGTAACGGCTGTTCATGACCGTGCGCACCTCCGCGAGCGTGGCGTCCGCCACCGCCCGGGCGCGCTCGTTCCCCTCCCGCAGCACCTCGCGCAGATGCGCCCGGTCCCGTGCGTACGCCGCGCGGCGGGCCCTGATCGGCGCCAGGTGTTCGTTGACCGCCTCCGCCACGGTCCGCTTCAGCGCGGCGGCCCCGCCGGAGCCGATCCCGTCGGCGACCTCCACGGGGGTCCGGCCCTGACAGAGGGCCGCCAGGAGCAGCAGGGAGGACACCTCGGGGCGGCGGACCGGGTCGTACGCGATGTGGCGCTCGGAGTCGGTCTTCGCGCCCCTGATCAGCCGGACGGTCTCGTCCGCGTCCGCCGCGAGGGTGACGGCGTTGCCCCGGCTCTTGCTCATCTTGGTGCCGTCGGTGCCGAGCAGCAGCGGCGCGTCGGAGAGCAGCGCCTCGGGCTCGGGGAACACCCCGTCCCCGTACCGGGCGTTGAAGCGGCGGGCGATCGTCCGCGTGACCTCCAGGTGCGGCAGCTGGTCCTGGCCGACCGGGACCAGGTTCGCCTTGCAGAAGAGGATGTCGGCCGCCTGGTGGACGGGATAGGTGAACATCAGGCCGCTGACGGCGGACTGCCGGGAGTGGGCGATCTCGTCCTTGACCGTGGGGTTGCGGTTCAGCTCGGCCACGGACACCAGGCTGAGGAAGGGCAGCATCAGCTGGTTGAGGGCGGGGACGGCGCTGTGGGTGAAGATCGTGCTCCGCGCCGGGTCCACCCCGATCGCGAGGTGGTCCAGGACCAGTTCCTCGACGTGTCCGGGCAGGTCGTCCGCCACGTCCCGGTCGGTCAGGACCTGGTAGTCCGCGACGATCACGAACAGCTCCACGCCGAGGTCCTGGAGCCGGACCCGGTTGTGGAGCGTGCCGAAGTAGTGCCCCAGGTGCAGCCGCCCGGTGGGCCGGTCGCCGGTGAGGACGCGGAACCGCCCCGGACTCCGGCGGACCTCCTCCTCCAGGGCGGCACTGCGGACCCGCGCGTCGGCCGTGACGGCGGAGGGAACGGGGGCGGGAAGGACGGTGGTGTTCACGGGGTCTCCCGGTGGGTCGTCGACGCCGCCGAACGACCGGACCCCGATCCGGGACATGCGAAAAGGGCCGTTCGTCCGAACGGCCCTTGGGTCATGCGTGAGGGGTGGCCGCTCCTAGGAGGAGCGCCACCGGCTCAGACACGACGAAGAACGCATGCGCCCACCGTACAGCCTTCCGGCCCGGCCGGTCCTCAGGCCAGGACGACCGGCAGGTCGAACAGGTCGTTCTGGGTGACGACCGGCTTGTTGCGCAGCTCCTCGCGCGGCACCGCGAGACGCAGCTCGGGGAAGCGCGCGTACAGCGCGGGCAGCGCCACCGACGCCTCCAGGCGGGACAGCGCCGCGCCCGGGCAGACGTGCGGGCCGTGGCCGAAGGAGATGTGCCGGTTCGGCGTGCGGGTCACGTCGAAGTCGCCCGCCGTCGGGCCGAACTGGGCCTCGTCCCGGCCGATCGCGCCGAACGACACGATCAGCCCCTCGCCCTTGGGCAGGACCCGGTCGCCGACCTCGATGTCCTCGGCGGCGAACCGGATCAGGACGTGCGAGGTGGGCGTCGACCAGCGCAGGGTCTCCTCGATCACGTTCTCCCACGGCACCTCGCCCTTGAGCACCAGGTCGCGCTGCTCGGGGTGGGTGCTCAGGGCGACCACGGCGTTCACGATCAGGCTGATGGTCGTCTCGTGGCCGGCGGCCACCATCAGCTGGAGGGTGTTGGTGATCTCCTCCGTGGTGAGCCGGTCGCCGTCCTCCGACGCCTCGATCAGCGCGCTCGTGAGGTCGTCGCCGGGCGTCTCCTTCTTGCCCGCCACGATCCCCGAGAACAGGGCGCCCAGGTCCGCCATCATCTGCGGCACCTCCTCGGGCGGGGTCTGCGTCGAGAAGAACTTGTCGAACAGCTCCTTCATCCGCGGCTGGTCGGCCCGTTCGACGCCCATCAGTTCGCAGACCACGTTCATCGGCAGCGGGTACGCGAACTCCGCCTTCAGGTCCACGGTCTCGCCCGCCGGACGCTCGGCGAGCCGGTCCAGCATCTCCGTGGTCAGGGCCTCGATGCCGGCGCGCAGCCGCTCCACCCGGCGCGCGGTCAGCGCCTGCGCGACCAGACCGCGCAGCCGCCGGTGCTCCTCGCCGTCCACGGTCAGCATCGACTTCCCGGGGTTGGCCAGGCCGATCAGCGGCCAGTCCAGGGGTATCTCGCCGCGCTGCCAGGCGCCCCAGACATCGATGTCCTTGACCAGCCGGGGGTCCGTGAGCAGCTTCCGGGCCTCCGCGTGGTGGGTGACGGCGAAGCAGGGCACACCGCCCGGCAGGACGACCCGGGCGAGCGGCCCGGCGGCGCGCAGCCGGGCGCTCTCGCCGTCGAGGTCGGTGACGAACGGGTCGAGGTCGATGACGTCGGTGCCGGACGCGGCGGTGTGGTCGTACGGACAGCTCATCCGAGGGCTCCAAGGGCGGGGGTCGGTGTGTAGGTCACGGGAAGCGCGGTCAGGCCGCGCAGCCAGGGGGAGGCGCGGCGGGCGAGGGACTCCGGGGCCACCGCGAGGTCCACGTCCGGCAGCCGGTCGAGCAGCACCTCGATGCCCGTCCGGGCGATGGTCTCGGCGACCTCCTGCGCGGGGAACGGGCAGCGGTGCTCGCCGTGCCCGAAGGACAGGTAGGCGTTGTTGCCGCCGGTGAGCGCGCCGGAGTCGGCCCGTACGTGCGGGTCGGAGTTGGCGGCGGCCAGGCCGAGCAGCAGCAGGTCCCCGCCGCCGATCCGGCGCCCGCCGAGGTGGGTGTCGCGCGAGGCCCACCGCCCGGCGACGTTCTGGGTGGGGGTGTCCTCCCACAGCACCTCGTTCATCGCCTCGCCGACGCTGTGCCGGCCGCCGGACAGCGAGGCCGCGAACCGGTCGTCGGTGAGCATCAGGCGCAGCGAGTTGCCGATCCAGTCGGCCGTGGGCTGGTGGCCGGCGGCCATCATCACCATGAGGTCCTGGGCGACCTCCTCGACCGTGAAACCGGCCGTGTTGGCCAGCATCCGCGAGGCGACGTCGTCGCCCGGCGCCTCCGCCTTGGCGGCGAGCAGCCCGAACATGGACTCGCCCAGGTGGCGCTGGCCCTCCAGGGCGCCCTCCTGGCCGTTGATCATGTCGTTCATGGCCTTGACGAGGCCGGGGCCCTGCTCGTCGGCGAAGCCGTAGACGCTGGCGAGGACCCGGACCGGCAGCAGCATCGCGTACTCGGCGATGATGTCGCAGGAGCCCTTGCCGCACAGCGCGTCGATCAGCTCGTCGGCGAACCGCTCGGCGCGCGCCCGCAGGACGAACGGGTCGATCGCCTCCAGGGCGCCCGAGACGACGTCCGCGCGCTCGCGGTGCCGCTCGCCGACGGTGTAGAGGATGGACGGCTGCTTGCGCCCGATCATGGGCAGCAGCGGCCAGTCCGCCGGGATGCGGTCCCACTGGTTCCACAGGTCGGAGTCGCGCGAGAAGAGCACCGGGTCGCTGGTGACCTGGTGCAGCTCGCGGTAGCCGAGGACCAGCCAGGCGGGCACGTCCCCGTCCAGGACGACCGGGGCGACCGCCCCGTGCTCCCGGCGCATCTGCCGGTACAGCTCGGTGGGGTCGGTCTGGAACCGGGGACCGCCCAGCGGGACGGGCCGGGGCTCGGAGTGGGGCACGGGGCAGGTCACGGGGCGGGCTCCGGGATGGGCTGCGGCGTCGGTTCCTGGGCGACGACGGACTGCAGGTGCTCGACGAGCGTGATCAGGACCTGCTTGCTGGACTCGCGCGACCGGGCGTCGCAGAAGACCAGCGGGACCTCGTCGGCGAGGTCGAGGGCGTCGCGGATCTGCCCGGCGGTGTGGGCGGGGCCGCCGAAGTCGTTGCAGGCGACGACGAACGGCGTGCCGTGGTGCTCCAGGCGGTCGATCGCGTACCAGGAGTCGGCGAGCCGGCGCGTGTCGACGAGCACGACCGCGCCGAGCGTCCCGGAGAACAGCCGGTCCCAGAGGAACCAGAACCGCTCCTGGCCGGGCGCCCCGAACAGGTAGAGGATGTTGTGGGCGTCCAGCGAGATCCGGCCGAAGTCGAAGGCCACGGTGGTGGCCGTCTTCGCGGCGACGCCGGCGGTGTCGTCGACGCCCTCGCCCGCCTGCGTCATGGTCTCCTCGGTGTTCAGCGGACGGATCTCGCTGACCGAGCGCACCATGGTGGTCTTGCCGACGCCGAAACCGCCGACGACGACGATCTTCAGTCCGTTGTCGGCGGTGCTGTGCAGGGTCTGGCGCTGTTCAGAGGTTACGGAGTCCAACGAGCACCTGCTCCAGGATGTCGTGATCGGGAAGGCGGTACGACGCGCGGGGGTGCCGTGCGCTGATCCGGCCGGTGTCGTGGAGGTCGGCCAGCAGGATCCGTGTGATGGACACCGGCAGGCCGAGTCCGGCCGCCACTTCCACCACGGCCGTGGGGAAGCGGCACATGCGCAGGATCGCGGCGTGCTCGGACTGCATGCCGGGGACCGGGTCGCTCTCGGCGACCACGAGGGTCACCAGGTCGAAGGCGTCGGACCCGGTACGGCTGCGGCCGCCGGTCAGGGTGTAGAGCCGGTCGGGGGAGTCGTCCCTGCCCGGCCTGGATCGGCTCATCCCCGGGGCCTCGCGACCAGGTACTCGCCCAGCTGCTCGACCAGCTCGGACATGTTGTGGCCGACGAGTCCGGCGTCGGCGTCCTCGTCGGCGACGAGCGCGAGGTGGGCGCCCTCGCCGGCCTCCACGATGAACAGGATGCCGCCGTAGAACTCGGCCATCGCGGAACGGACGCCGCCCGTGCCGTCGCCGAACTCCACGGACGCACCGTGCGACAGGCTCTGGATGCCGGCGGCGATCGCGGCGAGCTGGTCCGCCTGGTCGACGGAGAGCTCGGGGGTACGGCAGAGCTTGAGGCCGTCACGGGAGAGCACCAGGGCGTGCCGGGTGCCCGGGGTGCGTTCCAGCAGGCCCTCCAGGAGCCAGCTGAGCTTCTCGTCGGTGGTGGTGCCGGTCATTTACGGGGTGCCTTCCGGGTGCGGGGAGTTCGAGGACGGCGACGTCCGGGGGGCGGACGTCCGGCCGGCCTGGTCGGACGGGACGGGCGGGGCGGCGGGGGAGCCGTCCACCGCCGGGGAGGTGCCGGACGCCTGGGGGACGTCGGACGCCGGAGAGGTGCCGGACGTCGGAGAGGCGTCGGATGCCGGAGGGATGTCGGCTCCGGTGCCGGCTTCGGACCGTTCGGCGGCGCGGACGGCCCGGCGGAAGGAGCCGAAGCGGGACGCCGCCCCGGCCGCCGCGCCGCTGCGCGGACCGGCCGCGCGGGGCTTCGGGGCGGCGTCGGGCCCCTCCGGGTGGGCGGCGGCGAGCGCCCGGCCGCGACGGCGGCGCGGCAGGCCGCTCTCGCCGAACTGCGGGTGCTCGCCGGTGCTCTCGTCGGCGGTGCCGTGCGCCGTGTCGGCCTCGTGCACGGTCTCGGGCTCCTCGGCCCGTGCCGCGGCGGGGGCGGGCGACGGGGTCCCGGCCGGGGTCCGGCCGGGCGCGGGAGCGGACAGGCCGCGCCCGGAGACGGGGGGCAGTACGGCGGCGGGCGCGGCCAGCGTCTCCGCGGGCACGTGGCTGATCAGCTCCTGCGGGACCATGAGCAGGGCGCCGGTGCCGCCGCGCGCCGAGGGGCGGAACGACACGGTCAGGCCGTGCTTGCGGGCCAGCCGGCCGACGACGGCCAGGCCGAGCCGGGTGCCGGACAGGCCGGCCAGGTCCTGGTGCTCCGCGCCCACGGCGGTCTCGGCGCGGCGCAGCTGGACGTCGCTCATCACCAGGCCGCTGTCCTCCACCGCGATGATGACGCCGGCGGGGACCTCCTCCACGTAGACGTGGACCTCGGCGGTGGGCGGCGAGAAGTTGGCGGCGTTGTCCATGAGTTCGGCCAGGGCGTGCATGACGCCCTCGGCGGCGTGGCCCGCCACGGCCGCGTCGCTGCTGGAGTGCAGCCGCACCCGCTGGTAGCCGGCGATCCGGCCCATGGCGCCGCGCAGGATCGACTCCATGACGATCGGGCGGGCCCAGCGGCGGCCGGACCGCGCTCCGGTCAGCACGGCGACGGAGTCGGCGAGCCGGCCCGCCTGGGCGGTGCGGTGGTCGAGGTGGAGGAGGTCCGTCAGGACGTCCTCGTCGGCGTGCCGGTGCTCCATCTCCCGCAGGTCGGCCAGCATGCTCGTGGCGAGCGCCTGCATGCGGCCGGCCGCGTTGGCGGCGGCGGCCATGGCGGCGGACCGGCCGGACTCGGCGCGGCGCAGCCTCTCCTCCAGGCGCGCGACGTCGGCGGTCCGGGCCCGGGCCAGCTCCGCCGTCTCGGCCGCGTGGGCGCGCACCAGTTCCTCGGTCCGCGCCGCGCGGGCCGCCTCGGCGGCCGCGGTGTCCGCCGCGTACCGCTCCCTCAGGACCGCGGTCTCCCGTTCGGCGGAGGCCGCGGCCGCGGAGGCGTACGCCTCGCGGGAGGCGAGCTCGGCGGTGAGCGTCTCGACCCGGCGGCCGAGGGCGCGCGAGGTGCGCCCGTACCAGGTGACGGCGAAGGCCGAGGCGGCGAGCAGCAGGACGCAGCAGACGGCGAACCAGGCGAGCGCGGGGCGGACCCCGGCCGGTGCCGCGGCGGTCGCCGCCGCGGCGAGCGCACCACCTGCGGCGGCTGTCAGCAACGAGGCGAGCAGGGCGGGGCGGAAGGGGGTGGACGGCGCCGACATCAACCAGACTCTCAGAACGGGCACGCGGGAAGGGAGTCGCAACGACGGCACTATAGATGCGTTGTTGATCAGTTAGGAACTGGCTTGATCGGATCGGCACCCAGGTAAAGGTTTAACTGTCCCATTTATGCGATCAAAAGTGATCGAATTTACTCGGAGTTCACCGAAGTGCCGCCCCGCGAACGGCCTCTGGCGGGCGCTCAGGCCACCCGTCACCAGGCGTCGCGGTACTCGATGTGCAGGGAGCCGGGCACATGGCGGCGCGTCCGCCCCCGGCCCCGCGGACCGGGGGAGAGCTCCACGCAGAAGTGCGCGGCGGCCGGATACCGGCGCCGGTGGGCCGCGGCCCGGTCGGCGAAGTTCCGCAGCGCGGAGCCCTCTTCGCGGAAAGCGGTGGAGCTGCCGACGACGAACAGGGTGTGCGCGGCGATGTCGAAACCGAGGTGGTCGCGGTACGTCCGGTGGTGCCGCCGCTCGTGGTCGACGGCGTCCCCGTCCGGGAGGTCGTCGTCCGGCAGGGACACGGTCCGGGGCGTGCCGGCGCCGAGCCGCGCCCGGACCTCCTTCCACGACGAGGTCGGGAACTGCAGGCTGTGGTGGAGGAGGACCAGGTCGAGCGCTACCGGCTCGCCGTCACCGGCGCCGTCGTGGGGCGCCGGATCGCCCCGAAGGGGCAGATGGACCAGCGACCGGGGGGACCTGGCCGCCAGTGCCCACAGGGCGGCGAGCCGGTCTGCGCCCTCCCGGTCGGCGTACATCGACAGCCAGTGCCCGTCGTCGCGCAGCGCCAGCCCCGTCGCGTCGGGCCCGGGGGCCGACCGCACCACCCTGATCTCGCGCCCGTTCAGACCGACCCTGTGCACCCGCACCCGCTGTTCCACGTGTTCCCTTCGTCCCGCCGTCACCGCACCCTAGGCGGACCCGACGGGCCGAGGCCCCCGATTTACGGCCGGTGCCGGATCTCGCGGGCCCGGCACGGCCGGCGGGGGCACCCCTACCGCTCGCGCTCGACGAACGCGGGCCGCAGGGAGTCGTCGACCGGGTCGTAGTAGCGGTGGAAGACCGGGGTGGCCGAGCCGGAGACGGGCGGGACGATCCAGCTCCAGTCGGCCGGGGTCGGTCTGCCGTGCCGGGCCTCCCGGTCGATGTGCCGGAGGAACCGCTCGGACTCGGTGTGGTGGTCCGCCATCGTCACCCCGGCCTCCTCGAAGGAGTGCAGCACCGCCACGTTCAGCTCGACCAGCGCCCGGTCCCGCCACAGCGTCCGCTCCGACGAGCGGTCCAGGCCCAGCCGGTCCGCGACCACCGGCAGCAGGTCGTAGCGGTCGGTGTCGGCGAGGTTCCGCGCGCCGATCTCCACCCCCATGTACCAGCCGTTGAACGGCGCCGCCGGATAGCGCACCCCGCCGATCTCCAGCGGCATGTCGCTGACCGCCGGCACCGCGTACCAGCGCAGCCCCAGCTCCGCGAACCACGGGTGGTCCGGGTGCCGCAGGGGCACCTCCATGACGCAGCCGTCCGGCAGTTCGTACCACTCCGGCCGCGCGCCCGGACGCTCCCGCACCATCAACGGCAGTACCTGGAAGGGGTCGTCGGTCCGCTTCCACCCCAGCTCGCGGGCGAGCGCGGTCGGCTCCGCGCCGCGCGGATCGCCGGCCCATCCCCCCTCCGGGGTGCGGTGCCCCGCGTAGCGCACCAGCTGGTCGTTGACGATCCGGGGCCCGGGACGGCCGGGCCGGTCCGGCGAGAAGACCGAGATCACCGGCCGGATCCGCCCGCCGTTCCCCGCAAGCCGCAGATGCTCGAAGCAGGCCCCGGCGACCCCGTCGGCCGAGGAGACGTGCCGCAGGTCGCGCACCACCAGGCTGCGCCAGTAGAGCCGGCCGATGCAGCGGGCCGCGTTCCGCCACGCGACGCGGGCGCCGAACGCCAGCTCCTGCGGGGTGTGTTCGTACGTGCCCGTCCGGTCGATCTCGGCGAGCACCTCGCGGACCCGGCGCTCCGCGTCACCCGCCCGCGGCTCCTCCTCGTGGAACTGCCGGACGAAGCGCTCCGCCTCCCGCCGGTCGGTGACGCGCGGCACCGCTTCCCGCGGTCGTGGGGGCCCCTGCGGGCCGGGGGCGGCGCCGGACGTGAACGGACAGACGCCGACGGGGGCCGACTTCCGTCGGAGACGCAGACTGAAGACCAAGGTGTTCCCTCCCGGCCCCCATGACTACCCCAGGTGTTCGCGCGGGTGTGGAGAGTATGCGTACTTCGTACGGGAACGGCGCCGCGCTGGTACTCTGCCCGGTTCTGCTACCACTCCTGGGCGCCCGGCATGTTCTGCTCCGCCCAGACCACCTTGCCGGTGACGGTGCGACAGGAACCCCAGCGGCGGCAGAGCATGTTGATGAGCTGGAGCCCCCGCCCGCCCTCGTCGCTGAGGTCCGCGTGCTGGATCTGCGGCAGGTCGGGGCCCGTGTCCGAGACCTCCACGACCAGCCGCTCGCCGCGCCACAGCCGCAGCTCGCCCGGCCCGTTGCCGTACCGCAGCGCGTTCCCCACCAGCTCGGACACCACCAGCTCGCAGACGTCCGCGAGTTCCGCGAGGCCCCACGCGGAGAGCTGGTCCGTGACCAGCTTCCGGGCGGCGGAGGCCGCCCGCCCGTCCTTCGGCAGCTCCCACACCCGCAGGTCGTCGCGCGGGGACGGCGAGTCCGTCGCGACGAGCAGCACCGCCTCGTCGAACCGCTCGGCCCCGGCCGGGGCGCGCTCCACCAGACCGCCCGCCTCCAGCGCCCCGGGGGTGAGGCCGAGCGCGGCCGACCGCAGCCGCTCCAACTGCTCGTCCAGGTCCTCCGTCCGGGTCTTGATGAGCCCGTCCGTGTACATCACCAGATGACCGCCGTCCGGCACCTTCAGCCGGATCGGGTCGTACGGGATCACACCCGCGCCCAGCGGCGCGCCGGCCGGCACGTCCACGAAGTCGGCCGCGCCCCGCCCGTCGAGCAGCAGCGGCGGCAGGTGCCCGGCGCTGGCCAGCGTGTAGCTGGAGTCCGCCGGGTCGTAGACCGCGCACAGGCACGTGGCGACCTGCTCGTCCTCCAGGTCGCGGGTGGCCAGGTCGAGCCGCGCCAGGACCCGCTCCGGGGCCATGTCCAGGGTCATCAGCGTCCGGGCGACCGCCCGCAGCCGCCCCATCGTGGCGGCGGCGGGCAGCCCGTGCCCCATCACGTCCCCCACCACCAGGGCCGTCCGCCCGCCGGGCAGCGCCATCACGTCGTACCAGTCCCCGCCCACCCCGTGGCCGGCCGTCGAGGGCGCGTACTCCGAGTGCAGCCGCAGCCCCGGCGTCACCGGCGTCGCGCGCGGCAGCAGACTGCGCTGCAACGAGACCACGTGCTCGCGCTCGCGCCCGTAGAGGCGCGCGTTGTCGATGAAGACGGCGGCCTTCGAGGCGAGCTGCTCCGCCAGGGCCAGGTCCGTGGAGGAGAACGGCGGCGTCCCGCGCCCGCGCACGAAGTCGGCGCTCCCGAGCAGCAGCCCGCGGGCGATCAGCGGCACGGCCAGATAGCTGTGCACCCCGGCGGCCCGCATCTGCGCCGCCGCGCTCGCCGTCGGCGCGACCCGGGAGAAGTCGTCGTCCCGCATCCGGCTCAGCAGGACCGGCTTCCCCTGCCGGAGGCAGTACCGGTGCAGCAGCGTCTCGTGCCGCTCCTCGGACTGGACGTAGGTCTCGCCCACCGGGGTCGGCTCCAGGGAGGAGAGCTCCTCGATGGCGCACAGCGCCGTGGCCCGCAGCAGCGGGATGCCCTCTCCCGTCCAGCGGGCGCCCTCCTCGCCGCGCAGCACGCTCTCCAGGACGTCCACGGCGGCGCCGTCGGCGAACCGGGGCACCGTGAACTCGGCCAGCTCCTGCGCGGTGCGCTCCAGGTCCAGGGTCGTGCCGATCCTGGAGGTGGCGGAATTCAGCCACGCCAGCTGACTGCGGGTGGTGAACCGGTCGGGCGGCAGCAGACCCCTGCTCCTGCGGAACCGTGCGCCCGCACCGGCCGAGTGGTGGGCCGACGGACCGCTCCCGGCCGAGGCGCGGCTGGTCAGGCGCCGCCTGTCGCTCCCGCCGTTCACTCTTTCGGCCTCCAGACAGGATGTGACGCCATCTGCTGCACAGTCTGCACCGGAAGAGGCCACAGTGCATCAGGCATGCGGAAGCAACCTGCGCAAGTACGCCCACGGCCACGAGGAGTCACCCGGGGGCGACCCTCCGCGACGCGGAACCGGGAGCACGGGCCCCCGTGGCGCCGAACCGGGGACACGGGCCCCGTGGGACGGGGGCGGCCCGTCCCGCGGGGCCCGCCCTCAGAGCCCCACGACCTTGGCGGCCGCCGACACCTCGTACACCAGGGTGACCGTCCGGCGGCCGCCCGGCGGCAGGGAGACGTCCCAGCGGACGATGCCCTCCGCGTCGACCGAGGCCGGCGCGGGGGAGCAGGACTCCTTGCGCAGGCGCACCTCCACCGCCGAGACCTCGGAGACGGGGATCCGCTCCCGCAGGGCCACCACCCGCTCGCCGTCCTCACCGGGGGCGGAGAACCGGGACAGGTGCAGCCGGACCGTATGGGTGACCACGGTCCGCTGGGTGAGCCCGGCGGTGTCGTGGGACTCCTCGGCGTACCGGACGACCCGGACGTCGTCGCGGCTGCCGTAGGCCAGCTCCGCGGGGGCGCCGGGAGCGGTGAAGTCCAGCGTGCCGCGGCCGGTGAAACCGCTGCCGCGCACCAGGTCCACCGGCCCGGCCAGCAGCGCGTGCCCGGACCGGTTGTCGAACCGCACCACCTGCGTGACCAGCGGGGACAGCTCGGGGGAGCAGGCGTACTCGTCGCCCGCGCCGGTCGTGAAGACGGAGAGCGGCACCCGGTGCGCCCGGCCGTCGGCGGGCACGGAGACCGGCGCGGGGGCGTGCAGGACGCGCGCCTCGCCGCCGTCGTCGACCCCCGGCAGACCGAGCACCGGCGCCGGCCCGAGGTCCCCGATCAGCTCCTCGCGCACCTCGACGTCGACCGTGCGGCGCTCGGCGGCGGAGCGGTCCCTGAGCGTCAGCCGGTCCTCGACCAGGCCCGGCGGCTCGGTGGCGAGCGCCGAACGGGCCGTCGACAGCGTCAGCCGCACGTCCGACCAGTCCTCGCCGGTGCGCTGCCAGACCACGGCCTCGGTCTCCAGGGTCAGCGAACCGCCGTCGAGCACGGCCCGGTAGGCGGGCCGCCACAGCGCACACGGGGTCAGGTGGCCGATCCGCAGCCGGGCGGGACCGGCCCGCTCGGCCTCCACGGTCAGCTCCACGTGGGCGACGAGCTCGGGCGGCTCCTGCTCGCCCTCGTCCAGGGCCCGCAGGGTCGCGTCGTGCTCGGCGTCGAGGGCGGTCAGCCGGGCCTCGGCGGCCCGGAGCCGTTCGGCGTACGCGTCGCGCTCGGCGTCCACGCGGTCCAGCTCGCGGCCCCAGCGCTCGCCCTCGCTCTCCCCGAAGCCGACGCCCTCGCGGATCTCGCGCAGCAGGTCGGCGGCGAGCCGCCCGAGCAGGTCGAGCCGGACGCGCAGCCGGTCGCGCTCCCGCTCCACGGTGCGCCGCTCCTCCTCGAGGGCGTGCGCGCGCAGCCGGAGGGCGGAGTCGCCGTCGGGGGAGGGGCCCGGGCCGCGCGGCGTCCAGGTGCGGACGATCCGCGCGCCGAGCACGGTCGCCGGGTGCTCGGCGACCAGCTCGGCGTGGAGGGTGCGGTCGACGGCCGGCGCGCCGATCGGGCCGAGGCGCAGCCGCTGGACACCGGCCGCCAGGTCGAGGCCGGTGCTCCGCTCGACGTGGGCGCGGTCCTCCAGGCAGGTGACGGCGGTGACGGGGAGGGGGATCGGTCGGGGTTCCGTGGTCATGGTGGGTCAGCTCCTGCGGTTGCCGTCGACCAGGGCCTTGCCGGCCGGGATGCGGATCTCGTAGCCGCCCTCGAGGACGGCGGTGCCGCCGGCGGGCAGTTCGACCCGCCGGACGCGGGTGCCCGCCGCGTGCGCCTCGGGCCCGTCCTCGGGCACCGCCCAGCCGGGCCGCTCCTCGATCCGCACGTCCGGTTCGGAGGTGACCGGCACCCGCTCGCGGACCTCCACGACGGCGGGCGCCGCGAGGCGGTTCGCCAGCTCCACGTGGACCTGGTGGTCGAGGACGGTGACGTTGTTGCGCAGACCCGCGGTCGACTCCCGCAGGTGCGTGCGGCGGGTCACCCGGATCGCCTCGGCCGGGCCCAGGCCCAGCCGCCGGACACCGCCGGGGGCGAGCGTGGGGAGCGCGGCCGTCAGCAGGAACTCGTCGTCCACGGTGACCTCCACCGGCCCGGCGAGGAGGGCCTGTCCGGTGGCGTTGGAGACCACGAGCGTCGTGTACACGGTCTCCTCCACGGACGGCACGCACAGGTACTCGGTGCGCAGGCCGACCGGGATCTCGCCGACGGTGACGGTGTGCCAGGTGCCGTCGGACGGGACGTCGGCGCGGGCGGCGGCGTCGAAGCGGTGGTCGAAGGAGCCCGCCGACTCGCGGGGGCGCACGGCGTGCCGGGGCAGCGGCAGCGCGGCCACCCCCTCGGCGCGGCGGCGGTACTCGGTCGCCACGGCGTCGAAGGAGGAGTCGGGGAACAGGCGTCCCCGGCGCGGCCCCCGGTCGTCGGGGCCGGACAGGACGAGGGAGGCGTAGTCCAGTTCGTCGCCGCTCGGCCGCGGCGGACCGGACGGCGCCGGGGGCGGTGGCGGGGCCGCCGGAGCCGGCGCGCCGGGAGCGGCGGGCGTCATGGCGCGGCGGGCGGACCGCGGTGCGGAGCCCGGCGCGGCGCCGGGGGCCCCGCCGTAGCCCTGCGGAGCCGGTGCCGGAGGCCCGCCGTAGGGCTCGGGGGCGAAGCCGTACCCGCCGCCGGGCGGCGGGGGAGCCCCGGTGAGGGGCGGCGGCCCGGCGAAGGCCGGGGGCGCCGGGGGCGGTGTGGGGGCGGGGGCGGCCGCGACCGGCACGGCCGCGGAGCCCGCCACGGCGCCGCCGAGCACGGAGGAGGCCGGGACGGGCCGGGGCCCCGCCGCCTCGTACCCGGCGAAGAGGTCGGAGAGGCCCGCCGGGGGCTCGCGCCAGCCGGACGGCGCGGGGGCCGCCTGCCGGCGCCCGATCCGTACGGAGCGCAGCCGGGGCAGATCGGTGCGGCGCCGCAGGTCGGCGGTGGCCAGGGCGAGGCGCACCCCGGTCCAGTCCTCGCCGGTCCGCTGGGCGACCGAGGCGCGCAGCACGAGACGCCCCCCGTCGTCGCCCCGGCGGTGCGAGAGGCGGTAGGCCGGCACCCAGACGGCGCCCGGCACCCCGTACTCCAGCTCCAGTTCCACGTCCGCCGGTGCCTCCCCGCCGGCCGCGCCGTCCAGGGTCAGGACGGCGCAGACGCTGGTCTCGACGTGCTCGTCGGGGGCGTCGGTGGAGGCCCGGTCGAGCCGGTCGGCGGCGACGGAGAGCGCGTGCTCGGCGCGGCGCAGCTCCTCCTCCAGCTCGGCGAGGCGCGCGTGCAGCCGGGCCAGCCGCCCGTCGACGAAGTCGGCGAGTTCCAGCCAGGCGTCGACCGCGGTGCGGCGGTGCGGCTCCCCGTGCTTGCGGGCCGGAGGGACCGGGTGCAGGCCCTCGACCTCCGCGATCAGGGTCCGCTGCCGGTCCCGGCGCCCCTCGGCCGCCGCGTGGGCGTCGCGCAGCCGCTCGACCTCGCGCCGCAGCGCGTCGGGCGCGTCACCGTCGAGCGGCTCGGACGCGACCTCCACCCGGGCCTCGGTGACCCGGACCCCGGCCGGGCCGAGGACCCGGGCCCGCAGCGAGCCCGGGTCCAGGGTGCGGGGCAGCCCCGCGACCCGTACCCGGCCGTCCGGGGGCACGGCGCCCCGGGCCAGGCGGCGGCAGACCGCGCCCTCCGCGTACACCACGACCGAATCGAGGGTGGAACCCCACCTCCGGGCCGTCTCCTCCGACATGCGCCTCGCCCCCTGCCCCGTCCGTCGTACCCGGCGAAGCCTACGCGGACGGGCCGCGTTCCGGTGCGGGGAGGCGCCCCTCAGCCCGTGGCCGCAGCCAGGGCCGTCCGCACCTCCTCCGCGAGGGCGTGGGGGTCGCCGGTCGGCGCGGTCGGATAGCGGCGGTGCTCACGGGCCCAGGCGTCGTCCCGCGCGAACCAGTCGACGGCGACCGGCGTGGTGCCGGTGGTCAGGGCGGTGTCGAGGCTCGCGAAGTAGGCGGCCCAGCGCGGCGCGTAGAGGTCCCGGACGAGCCCGTCCCACTCGCGGTTGGCGTAGTCGCGCAGCCCCGTCTCGCTCGGCCCCCGGCCGCCCCAGGTGGTCAGGATCGAGCGGGCGTCGTACTCCAGGCGGTCGCGCTCCGCCGGGTCGGCGCCCCAGGTGCGGGCGGCCTCCAGCCACGGGCCGAGCAGGAACCGCCGGTCGGAGCCGACGACCCGGCCGAGCAGCTCCATGTCGGCGTTCCACTCGCGCACCAGCGCCCGGAACCGCTCCAGGTCCTTCGCCTCGTACGCGGCCCTGATCCTCGGCAGCAGCACCCGGCCGCGGTTGGTGAGCGCCTGGCGCGCCACGTCCACGAGGTCGTGGCGGTACGCGTCGGTGGTCCGCAGCGCGGGCGCGACCTCCAGCAGCTCCGACAGGGCCCGCTCCACCGTGGCCGCGTCGTACCGCGAGAAGGCCGGGCTCCAGCGCGCGGCCGCGGTCGCCGTGAGGCTCGGCCGCGCGGTGAAGAGGCTGTCCTGCGGCTCGCTCCACGTCCCCGGCGCCGTGCTGTACGGGCCGAGCCGCAGCTCCTCCCAGGCGGCGGCCGCGTGCGGGTCGGCGCCGCCGTAGCGGCGGGCGGCGTACGCGGCGAACCAGGCCCGCTGGTCGACGGGACCGGGCTCCCAGGCGAGCTCGGTGAAGAGGTCGAACCCGGCGGGGTTCCCGCCGGTGGCCTCCGGCAGGTAGGCGATGCCGCGCAGCGCGGAGTCCGGCGCGGTCCGCCAGGCGTGGAAGCGCCCCGCCCACACGCCGGTGTTGGCGCCGAGGCTGGTGTGGCCGCCGAAGTTGGCGATCGAGCCGAAGGCGTAGGGCGTGCCGCCCCACTCCGTCTCGCGGTCGAGTCCGTCGTAGCGGTCGGAGAGGCCGTCGAGGATCAGGACCCGGTCGCGGTCCACCCCGCTCAGGAACGCGGCGGTCGGGTTCTTCTGCCAGCCGAGCGTCACCCAGGTGGCGCCGGGGTGCGCGACCTCCAGGGCCCGCTGGACGGCTCCGGCGGCCGCGCCGACGTCGACCGGGCCCGGCCTGCCGCCCTCGTGCAGCAGGTCCATCTTGAACATGTCGCTGTCGCCGAACCGCTCCCGCTGGACCCGGTAGTAGGCGTCGGCGAGCCGGTCGAAGACCGGTCCTGTCGGATCCAGCCAGTCGGGCCGGTCGAAGCCCACCCACTTGCCCTGCGGGACCGTGGCGGCCCCGGGGTTCCGCGCGGCGAACCCCGGCGGCACGGTGCCGAAGTAGCCGGGGAGCACCGGGGTCATGCCGAGCGCGCGGAGCTGTCCCGCGATCCGGGCGCCGAGCGCCGCGCGGGCCTCGATCAGGCGCTCGGAGACCGGACCGCCGAAGCCCGACATGTTCTGGAGCAGCCACCAGGCCTGGTGGGCGGGGGCGGGGATCCACTCCCGCAGCTCGGCGGCGCCGTAGCCGAACTCCTGGAGGGCGCGGTAGTACGGGTACTCGGCCCCGGTCGGCACGAAGACCTCGTTCACGCCGTGCAGCGCCATCAGGTCGATGTCGCGGCGGTACGTCTCGAAGTCCCGGTAGGCGCCCGAGTATCCCTCGTCGGTGTCGTTCAGGGCGTAGCGGTGGGGGACGTTCGCGGACCGGGCGAGGGTCCCGGGGACCGCGGGGAGCACGGCGGGCAGCCGGCCGAGGCTGTCGCCGGGCCAGCCGATGTCCACTTGGGCGACCCGCTCCAGGTACCAGCCCACTCCGGCGAGCAGGGTGGCCGGCGAGGTGCCCCGCACCTGGATCCGGCCGGCCCCGCCGGAGACCTCGAAGCGGTCGCCGGACCCCGTCCGCCCGACGGGGACCAGGGTGAACTGCCGGGCCCGCGAGGACAGCAGGCGCTCCAGGCTCGCCCGCGCGGGCGCCGGGTCGAAGGCGGGCGCGGTGGCGGAGGAGACGGCCCCGCCCCGGAGCGGCAGGGCGCCGGGGGCCGCTGCCGCCGCGACGACGAGCACCACGAGGACGAGGACGTGACGGCATCGGAGGATCAGGCGACTGCCCATGTGGTTCCCTGCTCGAAAGAGGCCGGCGGATCGTCCGACCACTCTCCTACGCGCCCCCTCGCGGAGGGAGGAGACGGAGCGGGGACCGGCCGGGTCTCATCCTTACGGGCGTACACGGCTCCTGCTGTACGTACGCGGTCCCGTGCGAGCACACGGTCCCTGTGTGCGCAAGCGGCTCCCGTACGCGTGCACGGCTCCCGTGCGCGTACACGGTCGGCGCGACGGAGAAGGATCAACTCCCTTGTCCGCACGGGTGGTTGACGAATGGTCTGGACCAACCTACGGTCTGCTGGAGCGCGCGCCGTACCCAGGACTCACCTCCCCCACGTCCCCAGGAGCACGCATGCCAGGCCTCCGGATCACCCGTGCCCTCGGAGCGGGTCTCACCGCCCTGCTCACGGCCGCCGCCCTCGCCGCGCCCGCCGCGGCCGAAGGCGCGGAGCCCGCACGGACCGCCGCGTCCGCCCCCGCCCCCACCGCCGAAGCCGCCGACACCTGCGCCCTCAAGCCGAAGCCCGCCGGAAAGGTCCTCCAGGGGTACTGGGAGAACTGGGACGGCGCGGCCAACGGCGTCCACCCGCCCTTCGGCTGGGCCCCCATCGACGACCCGCGCTTCGCCGCCCACGGCTACAACGTCATCAACGCCGCCTTCCCCGTGATCCGCTCGGACGGCACGGTGCTGTGGGAGGACGGCATGGACAACACCGTCCGCGTCGCCACCCCCGCCGAGATGTGCCGCGCCAAGGCGGCCGGGGCGACGATCCTGATGTCGATCGGCGGCGCCACGGCGGGCATCGACCTGAACTCCACCGCCGTCGCCGACCGGTTCGTCGACACCATCGTGCCGATCCTGAAGAAGTACAACTTCGACGGCATCGACATCGACATCGAGACCGGCCTCGTGGGCAGCGGCTCCATCACCACCCTCTCCGCCTCCCAGGCCAACCTGATCCGCATCATCGACGGCGTCCTCGCCCGCATGCCCGCCGGCTTCGGCCTGACGATGGCCCCGGAGACCGCGTACGTCACCGGCGGCAGCGTGGTCTACGGCTCGATCTGGGGCGCGTACCTGCCGATCATCAAGAAGTACGCGGACAACGGGCGCCTGTGGTGGCTCAACATGCAGTACTACAACGGCAGCATGTACGGCTGCTCGGGCGACTCCTACTCCGCAGGAACCGTCGCCGGATTCGTCGCCCAGACCGACTGTCTGAACAGGGGCCTGGTGATCCAGGGCACCACGATCAAGGTCCCGTACGACAAGCAGGTCCCCGGCCTGCCCGCCCAGCCGGGCGCGGGCGGCGGCCACATGGCGCCGTCGGCCGTGGCCCAGGCGTGGAACCACTACAACGGCGCGCTCAAGGGTCTGATGACCTGGTCGGCGAACTGGGACGGCTCGAAGGGCTGGACCTTCGGCGACAACGTCAAGGCGCTCCAGGGCCGCTAGAACCCGACCGCCGGACGGGCCCCGGGCCCGTCCGGCGGCTCAGGGGAACAGGACCCGGGCGAGGGCGAGGCCGGCGAACACGGCACCGAGCCCGGCGACGACGGAGGCGACGACGTTGGCCACGGCGAGGAACCGCGCGCCGGTCTCGGCCAGCCGCAGCGTCTCGTAGGAGAACGTCGAGTACGTCGTCAGCGCGCCGCACAGCCCGGTCCCGAGGAGCAGCTGCGCGGTGTGCCCGGCCGCGCCGGACAGCGCGGCGCCCGTGAGCAGGCCGAGGACCAGGGAGCCCACGACGTTCACGGTGAAGGTGCCCCACGGGAAGGCGGTGCCGTGGCGTGCCTGGACGGCGCGGTCGGTCAGATAGCGCAGGGGCGCGCCGACGGCACCGCCGGCGGCCACCAGGAGGAAGTCGTTCACGGCCGGCCCTCCCGGGCGTCGTCGGCGGGGGCGGGCAGGTTATCGGCGGGGACGGGCGGGCGGGCCGCCGGTCGCGTACGGGAGGTCATGACGGGCTCCGGTGGGCCAGGAGGCGCCGTGTGCCGCAGGTGCCGACGGCCACCGCCGCCGTCGCGGCGGCGACGGTCGCCGCGAGGTAGCCGAGCGCGGTGCCGGCGCGGTCGGCGGCGACGAGGCGTTCGATGTCCACGCAGTACGTGGAGAAGGTGGTGAACCCGCCCAGGAACCCGGTCCCGAGGAAGGGACGCAGGAGGGGGTGGGCCGTGAAGACCTCGGTGACGGCGACGAGGAGGACGCCGATCGCCAGGCAGCCGGCGGCGTTCACCGTCAGCGTCGTCCAGGGGAAGGCGCCCGCGGGCGTGGGCCACAGCAGCGACGCCCCGAAACGGGCCAGGGCGCCGAGCGAGCCGCCCACCGCGACGACGGCGACCGCCACGGGAGTCCCGTGGCGCGAACGCCAGGGCTTCCGGCGCCGCTGGACGTCCGAGGGAGTGACGTCGGGATCGACCGGTTCGGACGCCCCGGCGGACTCGACCGGTCCGTTCGGTTCGGCCGGTCCGCAGGCCCGGGCCCGCGGTGGTTCTTCGGAACGCATGCCTCTCCCTACGCGTGGTCTCCCGCCGCGCGGACGCGGGCGGGGACGGGTCACGAGTAGGGACCGTCGGCGGCAGCGCGTGCCGCGGTTCGGGTACGGCGGGCCCCACCGCCGCGCGACGGCCCGGGGGCGGTCGCGGCTCCAGGATAACGGGCGCCGCCGGGACACCACCGCCCGGACCGGCGCGCGCGGAAGTGCCGGTGCGCACGGGTGCGCCGGTGCGCGGCCGCCGGGAACGGCCGCGCACCGGCCCCCGTCAGGCGGTGTGCAGGGTGAGGCCGTAGCGGCCGAGGATCTCGTTCACGGGCTGGAACCAGGTCTCGCCGCCGGAGGAGCAGTTGCCCCAGCCGCCGGAGGTGACGCCCTGGGCCTGGTCGCCGCTGATGAACGCGCCGCCGGAGTCGCCGCCCTCCGCGCAGACGCTGGTCTTCGTCATCTGGTGGACGGCGCCCTGGCTGTAGTTGACCGTCTGGTTCTTGCCGAGGACGGTGCCGCAGTGCCACTTCGTGGTGGAGCCCGAGCGGCAGATCGACGCGCCCACGGGCGCCTCGGCGGAGCCGCGCACCAGCCGGTCCGGGGTGGCGCCCCAGCCGAGGACGACGGGCACGGTCCACCAGCCGCTGTGGATGCTCACGTACGCGTAGTCGTCACCGGGGAACGAGGAGCCCTGGAAGGTGCCCATGGCGGAGCCGTCCCAGCCGCGCACCGCCGCCCCGGCCCGGCCGCAGTGCCCGGCGGTCACGAACCCGCCGTGCACGGAGAAGCCGATCGAACAGCGCACGTTGCCGGTGTAGTACGGGTCGCCGCCGACGGTCCCGGCCGCGTACGTACGGGGCGCGGTGGCCGCTTCGGCGACGGTGACGGGTCCGTTCGCCCGCGCCTTCTCGACGAAGGCGCGCACGGCGGGGGCGTCCCGCTCGGACCGTACGACCGTGACGGCGACGCTGTTCGTCTTCGGGTCGACGTGCCAGCCGGCCACGCCCTGCGGCGCGGAGAGCGCGTCGAGGCGGGACTTGGCCCGGTCGAGGGCGGCGGCGCTGTGGCGGACCACCCGGGTGTCGGCGCCGAGCGCCCGCACCTCGGCCTCCTCGGCGCGGTCGGTGAGGGCGACGACGAGTCGTCCCGAGGCGGGGTCGAACCACGAGCCCCCGTACGCGCCCCCGGCCGTCTGCCGGGCGGCCTTCTCGACCTCGGTCGCGGCCTTCTCGGCGCGCAGCCGCTCCTCGGCCTGGGCCGGGGTCAGGCCGAGGTCCTGCCGCAGGGCGTCGAGGAGCCCGGCCGAGGCGGAGGGGGTGGCGGGCGGTTCGGGGAGCGGGGCGGCGTTCGCGACGCCGGCGTGGGCGGCGCCGAGGCCGAGGGTCAGCAACAGGGCCGCGACGGCGGCGCCCAGGGGGGTGGTGCGTTTCACGAAGCCTCCTGGTGTGGGGGATCGAACGCTTGAGAGCGCTCTCAGAGCGCGTCGGCCGTTACGGTAGCGGCATTGGCTTGGCAGGTCCATACCAAAAACGAGAGGAGAGGCAGCGGCCCGTGGCGTCCGATGCTTCCTCCGGGCAGTCGAACGGGCCGCCGGTCGTCCGGCGGCCCGTTCCCTCGGAGTCGTACGACCGGCGGCCCGTCGCGTCAGGGGCCGGTCGGGGTGCGCGTCAGGCGCGCGGGGGGAGGCGCTTCGCGAGGAACTCCTCGAACGTCACCTTGCCCACGGCCCGCTCCGGCGTCAGGTGCCCGCCCGCCCGGAACCCCCGGTAGGCCTTCCCGGCCAGGGGCACGGCCAGCAGCCGGCGGTGCTGGCCGATCGCGCGCAGATACGTCCGGGCCAGCTCCGCGAACGGAAGCACCTCGGGCCCGCCCATGTCCGGCACCCGACCCGAGGGCTCCCCGGTCGCGAGCTCGGCGAGGCGGGCGGCGACCTCCGCCACCTCGACCGGCTGGTCCGAGACCCCGGCGGGCAGCGGCATGACCGGCAGCCGGGCCGCGTTGCGCAGGACCTCCACCACCAGGTCGTGGAACTGGGTGGTCCGCAGCACGGTCCACCCGAGCCCGGACCCCTCGATCGTCTTCTCGACGGCCAGCTTCGTCCGGTAGTAGCCGAGCGGCACGCGGTCGACACCGACGATCGAGATGTAGACCAGGTGCCGGACCCCGGCCCGGCGCGAGGCCTCGACCAGATGGCGCGCGGCCCGGTCGTCGCCCCCGCGCAGCGTGGTCGCGCAGTGCACCACCGTGTCCACGCCCTCGACGGCCGCGTCCAGGCCCGTGCCCTCGCGCAGGTCCACCGCGTACGGCTGCGCGTGGCGGCTGAGCACCCGCACCTCGGCGCCGTCTCCGCGCAGACGCTCGGCGACGAGCCGTCCGAGCGTTCCCGTACCTCCGGTCACCAGGATCGTGGTCATCGTGCTTCTTCCCTCCGGCGGGGTCCGCGCTCCCCGGTGGAACGCGTGTCGTCAGCTGAGAACCGGCGAGCCCCCGGAAACGTGACAACGGCCCCGGGAAATCCCACCCCGGCACGTCTCGCTCCGGAAAACCCGTCTTGGGAATCCCCTCCTGGGATCTCGCCCCGGGTGTCTCACTCCAGAGGGCTTCCCGCGGCGAGCTGTCGGTTCGCGAAAGCGAGCTTGTCCGGGTTCATCACGACCCGCACCCCGCTGATGGCGCCGTCGCGCACCTCGAAGGTGGTGACGGCCAGGAGCGCCCCGCGCAGGCGGCTCACCAGCGCGGGCGCCCCGTCGACCTCGGCGAGCGCGGCCTCCGTGCCCTCCTCCGTCCGCCGGGCGACGCCCGCGAGGAAGCGCAGCACGGCCGCCCGGCCGACGACCGGGCGCCGGGCGGCCGAGACCCTGCCGCCGCCGTCGCTCCACCAGACGACGTCCTCGGCGAGCAGCCGTTCCAGGCCGGCCAGGTCGCCCCCGCGCGCGGCGGCGACGAAGGACTCGACGAGGCGCCGCCGCTGCTCCTCCGGCGGCGCGAAACGGGCCTCGGGCCGCTCCAGGCGCCGGACCGCCCGGCCGTACACCTGGCGGCAGTTGGCCTCGCTCAGTTCGAGGATCCCGGCGATCTCCCGATGGGAGTACGCGAAGGCCTCGCGCAGCACGTAGACGGCCCGCTCCGTCGGGGTGAGCCGTTCGAGGAGCACGAGCAGGGCCGTCGAGACGGCGTCGCGCCGCTCGGCGGACTCCAGGGGGCCGAGCACGCCGTCGCGGGTGAGGACCGGCTCGGGCAGCCACGGGCCCGCGTACTCCTCGCGCTGCGCGCGGGCCGAGGTGAGCCGGTTGAGGCCGAGGCGGGTGACGACCGTGGCGAGCCAGGCCGCCGGGCGGTCGATGGCCGCGCGGTCGGCCCCGCTCCAGCGGGGGTAGGCGTCCTGCACCGTGTCCTCCGCCTCCTCGGCGGAGCCGAGCATCCGGTAGGCCAGGCCGAACATCCTGGGCCGGTGGGCGGTGAACTCGGCGGCCGAGGCGTCGGCGTCGCCGCCGTCCTGGGCGAGGGGCTGCGCGGTCTCCGACGTCACGCGGTCAGCCTGCCACAGGGCCCGGCGCGGGGCGGGGGCGCCCCGCGCCGGGACTCGGGAGCGTCGTCCGGTCAGTCGGCGGAGACGGCCCCGACCAGGTCGCCGACCTTGCGGTCGGGCAGGGCGCGGGCCACGTCGGCCTGGGCGATGATGCCGACGAGGACGTGGCTGTCGATGACGGGCACGCGCCGGATCCGGTGCTCGCTCATGACGTCGAGCACTTCGTCGGCCTCGGCGTCGGCCCGGACGTAGACGATCTCGTCCTGGGCCAGGTCGCTCACCCGGCACTCCGCCGGGTCGAGACCCTTGGCCACCACCTTCAGGACGATGTCGCGGTCCGTCAGCATGCCCTTGAGCTTCTCGTCGGAGCCGCAGATCGGCAGGGCGCCGACCCCGAGCTCGGCCATCTTCCGCGCGGCGTCGCGCACGGTCTCGCTCGCCTTCACGCAGGTCGCGTCCGGCGTCATCATCTCGCGTGCTGTCGTCATGGGAATCGCCCGCATCCGTTCCGTGGGTGTACCGGCAGAGGTGAAGTACTGGCACGAACGCGCCTGCCCGACGACTCCGGAGGAAAACACGGAGCCGGGCGCGGGGTGCGCGTCCTCCCGCGCCCCGCGCCCGGCCTCGCCGTGTCGGCCGACCGACCCCGGCTGTTGCGGAGGGTGACCGGGTGGGGGAATGATCCCGACCACCGGTCCACGGGAAGGGCCTCGGGCCACCGGATCACGGGAGGAGACGCGTCATGGAGTCCGCGACCGCGCGGTTCGTCGAGGAGGCCACGGCGCTGCCCGCCGCGACGCTCGCCGCGGTGTACGAGGGGCTGCTCGACCGGTGGGCCGACGGCGGGCGCGCCGCCAGCGGCGCGACCCGGGTGTCCGCGTCCGAGAACTCCTCGATCAACCGCGCGGTGAGGTCCGCGCTGCTTCCGCGCGTCGACGAGCTCGAAGCGGTCCGGCAGGGGCTCCACTCCGACTCCATCTCCGCCTGCGGCATCGCCGCCCGCGCCGTCCGCAAGCGGGCCGCGCTGACCGAGGAGCAGTACCGCGTGCTCCTGGCGCCCTTCGTCGCGGTCGGCCTCGACGCGCCCGAGCGGGACGGACCGGCTCCCGGCGGGAGCTGAACCGGGGGTCTGCGCGGCGACCGGACCGGACCGGGCCGGGGAGGGGCGCGGGGCCGCCGGTCAGTCCCGGGAGTTGCCGAACAGCAGGCGGTACGCGACCAGGAGGACGAACGACCCGCCGATGGCGGCGCCCCAGGTGGCGAGGTCGAAGAACTGGTTCTCCACCGGCCGGTCGAGGAACCGGGCGGAGAGCCAGCCGCCGAGGAAGGCGCCGGCGATGCCGATGAGGGTGGTGCCGATGAGCCCGCCCGGGTCGCGGCCGGGCAGGAGGATCTTGGCAATGGCTCCGGCCAGGAGCCCGAGGACGATCCAGCCGATGATGCCCATGGGTGGAGGCTGCCTTCCGTACGGTGTCGGTCGGGGGTGGTGGCCCGTCGGGCCGGGTCAGGCGCGGGGCGCGTCGGGACCGGAGGGGCCGGAGGGGCCCGCCGGGGGGCGGGTGGTGTCGCCCGGGGCGGGGTGGACGATTCCCGTGATCACGGTCGGCCCCCCGGGTGCGGCCGGTCCCTCGGTCGCGGTCGGCGGTGCCGAATCGGCCTTCATCGCGGCGGTCTCGCTCTTGAGGATGCGGGCCGACTTGCCCAGGGAGCGGGCGAGTTCGGGGAGCTTCTTGGCGCCGAGGAGCAGGATGACGACGATGAGCAGAATGGCTATCTCGCTGATGCCGAACATGGGTCTCCGTGTCCTCTTGGGAGGCGGGGCGGGGTGGTCGTTGGTGGCCGGAGGTCAGACGTTCACGCCGAAGTCGGCCGCGATGCCGGCGAGTCCGGAGGCGTAACCCTGGCCCACCGCGCGGAACTTCCACTCGGCGCCGTGCCGGTAGAGCTCGCCGAAGACCATGGCCGTCTCGGTGGCGGCGTCCTCGGAGAGGTCGTAGCGGGCGAGTTCGGCGCCGTCGGCCTGGTTCACGACCCGGATGAAGGCGTTGCGGACCTGTCCGAAGCTCTGGCCGCGGTTCGCGGCGTCGTGGATGGAGACGGGGAAGACGATCCGCTGGACCTCGGCGGGGACGGCGGAGAGGCCGACCTTGACGCTCTCGTCGTCGCCGTCGCCCTCGCCCGTGAGGTTGTCGCCGGTGTGCTCGACCGAACCGTCGGGGCTGGTGAGGTTGTTGTAGAAGACGAAGTGCCGGTCGGAGAGGACCTTGCCGGCCTCGTTCAGGAGCAGCGCGCTGGCGTCCAGGTCGTAGTCGGCGCCGGTGGTCGTCCGCACGTCCCAGCCCAGACCGACCACGACCGCGGTCAGCCCCGGGGCCTCCTTGCTCAGCGAGACGTTGCCGCCCTTGGCCAGACTCACACCCATGCCGCATCCCTTCGTACGGGACCGGGCCGGGCCCGGCCCCGGATGATCGAGTACCAGTGCCTGAAATCTACAGCAGTGTAGAAAATTGCGGTATGCGCCCGTCTCCCGGGCCGGGGGCCCCGGGAGACGGGCGCGGTCGCGAGCCCCCGGGGCGGCGGAACGCCTATCCCTCGTCGCCCCCGTCCTCGTCGTCGCCCTCGAAGAAGTCGCCCACCTCGTCCACGACTTCGGCGGCGACCATCCCGCCGACCACGCCGACGGCGAGCCCGGCCGCACCCGCCGCGACCGCGGTGCCCGCGCCGGGCCCCGAGCGGTGCCCGTGCCCGTCCCCGTGGCCGTACCAGTGCCCATGCCCGTGATCGCCGTACGCGTCCTGGGAGGGGTGCGGGACGGGGCGGTCGAGGAGGCCGTCGATCCACTCCTCGACCCGGGCGTTCCAGTCGACCCGCTCGACGTCCTGGTGGTCCACGGTGAAACGGGCGAGCAGGTCGCGGCCCTCGGAGAAGGGGCCGCCGCGCTCGTCGGCCTCCAGGACGACCTCCAGGCCGGCCGGCCCGGCCAGGAACGTCAGCTCGATCTCGTTCACCCGGTGCGCGTACTTCGGGGGCGGGGTGATCTCGATCTCCTGGTAGAACGGCAGTTGCTGGCCGGTGCCGTTGACGCGGCCCAGCTCCAGGTCGGCCGACTTGAAGCCGAAGCCCAACTGGCCGAAGGCTTCCAGAACCGCCTCCTGGGCGGGCAGGGGGCGGACCGCGAGCGGGTCCATGTCGCCCTTGTCCCGCGCGCCGGCGACTCCGAGCTCGGTGCGCACCCCGAGGACGATGCCGAGGCCCTGCCCGTACAGCTCGGTGATCGGCGTCTCCCACGGCAGCGGGAAGGAGAAGGGCACGCTGCGCCGCTCGTGCTCCGCGAGGCGGAAGTCCCCGCCGACGACCTGCCGGTGGAAGGCGACCGTGCCCTCCGACTCCCCGTCCTCGTGCTCGGCCTCCACGCGGGCCACGAGCTCCAGGGTGATGTGCTCGACGGTGAAGTCGGCCTCGCCCCCCTGGAGATGGACCTGCCCGCCGAGGACGCCGCCCGGCGCCACCGCGCCCGGATCGAGCACGGTGTCCGCCGAAGGGCCCCCTACGCCGAGCGAACCGAGCAGACGCTTGAACACCATCGGGCGTTCACTCCTTCATGTCCTGTGTGCGGCAAGGCCCTTGGGGCCGCGACGCCCTCTTATCTACATGCGTGTAGAAGCATAGAGGGTGGACCGGGCGGAGCGGGGCGCGAACGGACGGCGGCGCCCGCGCCGAGCCCGGTCACCGCGACCACCCCGTCTCGGTGTAGGGCCGGCCGGCCCCGATGCCCTCGATCGCCGCGCGGGCGTAGGGGACGAGGGCGTCGGGAAGGTCCTTGGGGTCCCACCACCGCCAGGCGGCGCACTTGTCGGGCTCGCGCAGCTCCGGGACCCCCTCCCAGCGGCGGGCCCGGAAGAACAGCTGAACGCGCGGCGGAACCCCGGGCCGGTGCAGCAGATGGACGACGTGTACGAGGTCGAGGTCGGCCGGATCGACCACGAGCCCGGCCTCCTCGTACGCCTCGCGGACGAGACACGCGGTCGCCGACTCCGTCTCGCAGTGCCCGGCGAGGAAGTGCCACAGGCTCCCCGCGTACGCCGAGTCCGGGTGCCGCAGGCCGAGCAGCACCTTCCCGTCGCGCTCCAGGTAGAGATGGACTCCGACGATCTGCGGCACGCTCCCGGAGGGGAAGAGGGCGGACGGGCCGGGCGGGGCGTCCCGCGACCCGCCGACGCCCCGTGGCGCGCGGTCGCCGTCGAGCGGAGCCGCCGGTGGTACAGGGGCATCCTGTTCACCGGCGCGCCGGCTCGGGCGGGCGGCCGGGGAGTCGCCGATGGGGGAAGGGGAGTGCGGCATGCCGGAACCTCTCGGAACTCGGTGTGCGGGGAGCGGGGGGCCGACGGTCGCCGGGCCCCGCGAACGACCGCGGAACCGCAGCCTGCCCACCCGTACGGCACGCGACACGACCCCGCCGCCGCGACCCGGCCGACGACCCCGCGGTCCGGCCCCCGCCCGGACGCCCGACGCCGGCCGCTCCGTCGGACCGCTCGGAGAGGTCCGGGAGCCGCTGCCCCGCCGCGGGGCCATCCGTGCGGATCCCTCCACAGGGCGGCGGTCGCGGCGCGCCGGTCGAGCTCCCAACCGGGTCGGTAGCCGCGGGCTCCCCAGCCGTCGGGCCGCTTGTCCGGTATCCGCAGGCCGGTCCGCCGGGCCTCCTGTGCGCGGCGGTACGTCTCCTGTGCGAGACGGAGGGTGGTGCGAGCCCCGCGAAGATCGGGGCCGGGCCTTCGGATGGGCCGCCAGGAAGAACCGATGTGCGCATCGCCGACAACAAGAACGGGGGTGTGCGGTGTCAGCATCCGGCGCCGCGCATCGCGGGCCCCGGCCGGGCGGCCCTGCGCCCCGCCCCGCTCCTCTTGTCGGGCCGTGCTCGAAAAATTAGAATCCCCGGCCATGACAGCCGCGCCCGCGCCCGCCCGTGTGCGGCTGAAGCCGGAGGAGCGCAGGGCCCAGCTGATCGGCATCGGCCTGCGCCTGCTCACCACCCGCCCCATCCACGAGATGTCCATCGACGAGGTGGCCGCCGAGGCGGGCATTTCCCGGGGTCTGCTCTTCCACTACTTCCCGACCAAGCGGGACTACTACGTCGCCGTCGTCCGGGCGGGCGGCCACCGGCTGCTCCTGCACGCCACCGCGCCCGAGGAGGGTGCCCCCGCGGACCGGGTGCGCGGCATCGTCGACGGCTTCGTGTCGTTCGTGCGGCGCCGCAGGGACAACTACGTGGCCGTGGTGCGGGCGGCGGCCGGCGGTGACGAGCTGGTCCTCGAGGTCTTCGAGGAGAACCGTCGGATCCTGACCGACCGGGTGCTGCTGGCCGCCGGGATCCACGCCCCCACGCCGCTGCACCGGCTGGCCGTGCGCGGCTGGCTGGCCATGGCGGAGGAGACGGCCGTCAGCTCGACCGCCGAGGTCATCGGCGAGGACGACCTGGTCGACCTGCTCGTGCGCAGCCTGGAGCAGATCGTGGAGCAGTTCGCCGCCGGTCGTCCCTGACCCCGGCCGCCGATCGGGCGGCGCACCGGCCCACTCCGCCGGAATCCGGGACGGCGGCACGTCTTCGGGGCGGCGCCGACGGCCCGTTCCGATGTGTGCGACGTGTACATTAACCTCACGAGTGAGCGGCGTCAACATCGAAGGGGCCGCCCGGTTTCCACCGTGCGCGGGCGGGAGTTCGGATCCGAGCGGACCGTGCTCGGCGGCTTGTCGAGCATTGCTCGACAAGCTAGGGTCGGCGGCCATGACCGAGGATCCGTACCGGTCGGTATGTGCCGGGAGGCGGAACACCTCCCGGCGCGGACGACCGGTCCCGGCCCGCGTCCGCCTGCCGCGCGACCCGTCCACGAGACGTCCCGGGCCGGCAGCGGAGGCCTTCGAGAGCGTCCGCCGCACCCCGACCGGCCGGGTGGCACGGGCCGTGGGAAACCGCGCCCGCCGCACCCGGCCGGGGTGGACGCGCCCGGTCCGCACGCCGGCTCGATCACCGAGCAATGCCCGACACGATGGGACGTACATGGACTTCGCACACTCGCCCACGGCGCGCGAGTACATCGACCGCGTCGGCGGCTTCACGGCGTCGCACGTCCTGCCGTGCGAGCAGGGGTACCGCACGGCCCCGCGCCTGGCCGACGGCCCCGACGAGGGGCACCTCGACGCCGCGACCCGCGCCGAATCCGGCCGGTACCGCACCCGGGGCGCGGCATGAGCAGACGCGTCCTCATCACCGGCGGGGCCTCCGGACTGGGCCGCGCCCTCGCGGAGCACCACGCCGCCGCCGGAGACCGCGTCCTGGTCGCGGACCGCGACCGGCCGGCCGAACCGCCTTCCGGCGCGGTCTCGTTCCTCCGGCTCGACGTCCGGCTCCAGGGCGACTGGCAGCGCGCCCTGCGCTGGTGCGAGGAGCACTGGGGCGGCCTGGACGTCCTGGTCAACAACGCCGGGGTGATGGCGACCGGACGCGTCGAGCACCTCCGGGGCGACGACTGGGACTGGATCCTCGACATCAACCTCAAGGGCGTCGTCCGGGGCTGCCGGACCTTCGTACCGCTCTTCAAACGGCAGGGCGGCGGCCACATCGTCAACATCGCCTCCTCGGCCGGCCTGCTCAACACACCGGGCGCGACCTCCTACAACGCCTCGAAGGCCGCCGTCATCTCGCTCTCCGAAACCATCCGGCGGGAGCTGTCCCCCTTCGGCATCCGCACCACCGTCGCCTGCCCCGGCCCCTTCCGCACCGGTCTCAGGGCGGAGCTGCACAGCCCCGACCCGGAGCTGGCCGCGCTCGCCGACCGGGAGATCCGTGACAGCCTCCACACCGCCGAGGAGGTGGCCGGACGGATCGTCCACGCGGTCGACAAGGGGCACTTCCTCGTCCTCACCCGCGCCACGGACCGGCGCGCCCTGTGCCTCAAACGGCTCTTCCCGCGCGTGGCGGACGCGCGCGCCGCGAAGAAGTGGCGGCGCACGGCCGCGGAGCTCGAAGCCCCGCACCCGGTGGGACGAAGGAGGGCGGCATGAGCCCGAGGAGCAGGACGCCGGCCACCGGAGGGGGCCGATGAGCGGCACCGACCGGAGCGCGGTCCGCGCGGAGGACGCCTTCGACGTCGAGGCCGTCCACGCCTGGCTGGAGCGGTGCCTCGACGGCCTCTCAGGGCCGCCCCCCGAGGTCGTCCGGTTCACGGGCGGCGCGTCGAACCTCACGTACCTGCTGAGCTATCCGCACCTCGGCACGGAGCTGATCCTGCGCCGCCCGCCGGCGGCCGCGCGGCCCGGGCGATGCCCCGCCGGCCCAGCCACCTGCCCGGCATGCTCACCCGGGCCGAGGTCGTCGAGCGGTACCGCGACCGGACGGGCCTGTCCACCGACGACTGGCCCTTCTGCGAGGTCTTCGGCCTCTTCCGGCTCGCGGTGATCGCCCAGCAGATCCACCACCGCTGCCACCACAGGCAGACCCGCAACCCGGCCTTCCGCAACCTCTGGGCGGCCGTCCACCCCCTCGACCACCGCTGCCGCACCACCATCCGCCGCACCCGCGGCGGCTGACAGGCCGGAGTACCGCCATGCCCCTCATCTGTCTCGTCCGCCACGGCCAGGCCTCCTCCGGGACGGAGGACTACGACGTCCTGTCCGGCCCCGGCCGCGCCCAGGCCGCCGCCGTCGGCCGGGAACTCGCCCGCCGGGGCCTGCGCGACCCGCACCTCGTCGCCGGGACCCTGAATCGTCAGCACGACACGGCCCGCATCGCCGCCGAGGCGGCCGGGTTCCGGGGCCCGCTCCATCAGGACGCGCGCTGGAACGAGTACGACCACCTCGCCCTGCTGGCCCGCTACGCCCCGCCGCCCGGCGGGGAGCGGTCCTTGCAGGGGCTGCTCGACCACGCCCTGGCGGCGTGGATGAAGGACCCCGAGCCCGCCGGGGGCGGGACTTGGCCCGCGTTCGCCGAGGGCGCCCGCGCCGCGCTGGCCGAGCTGCCCGCCGCGCTCGGCCGGGGGCGCGACGCCGTCGTGTTCACCTCGGCCGGCCCGCTCGCCGCAGTGTGCGGCGCGCTGCTGTCGCTGCCGGACGAGGGAGTGGTCGCGCTCAACCGCGTGGCGGTCAACGCCTCCGTCACCACCCTGGTGGTGGGCGGATCGGGGACCACCCTCCTGACCTTCAACGAGCACGCGCACTTCGCGGGCGACCGGCGCCGGATGGTCACCTACCGATGAGGCCGCCGCCGGGCCGTGCCCGCACGGAGCGCTCCCACCGCCGTGCGTCAGCCGGCCGTGATCGCCTCCCGCAGGGCGGGCGAGACGGTGAACAGGGCGAAGACGGAGGCGCGGACCTGGTCGGCGACGACCTCGGGGGTGGAGGTGTCGAGCTTGCCGTCGAGGTGCAGGAACGCCAGGCCGTGGACGAGGGCCCAGACCGTGGTCGCCAGGGCGTCGGTGTCCCCGACGCCGGGGAAGGCGTCGCGGACGATGCTCCGGACGTACTCGGAGATGGCGGCGGTCGCGGCGACCCGCTCCTCGCTGGTGGGGTCGCAGGGCTCGGCGAACATGGCCCGGAACAGGGCCGGGTGCTCCAGGGCGAACCGGACGTAGGCCACGGCCACGGCGGCCAGGTCGTCCGGCGTCGACGGGGCGGGATGGGCCGCCGTCAGGTGCTCCGCGAGCTCGCGGTAGCCCTCGGCGGCCACCGCGGACACGAGCGCCTCGCGGTCCGCGTAATGACGGTAGGGGGCGGTCGCCGAGACCCCGGCCCGGCGCGCGACCGCGCGCAGCGAGAGGCCCGCGCTGCCGTCCTCCTCGAGGAGTTCCCGTGCCGCCCGCAGGCAGGCGGCACGCAGATCACCGTGATGGTACGTGCTGTTCTGTGACATGGGTCACACTCACTCTCCCTGTGTCCACTGCTTGCTCGTCCGTCAAATGTAAATGGTGCATACATCCTAAATGATCGAAAAGGAAGAGGGAACCGGGATGACCAGTGAGCTGTTCTCTCCGCTGCTGCTCCGCTCCGGCCAGGTGCTGAAGAACCGGATCGGGAAGGCGGCCATGGAGGAGAACATGGCCGGGGCCGGCCAGCTCCCCGACGAACGCATCCTCACGCTCTACCGGCGCTGGGCCGCCGGTGGCGCCGGGCTGCTGATCACCGGCAACGTCATGGTCCACGCCGAGGCGCTGACCGCCCCCGCCGGCGTCGTGCTCGACGAGCACTCGCCCCTCAAGCCCTTCGCGGAATGGGCGGAGGCCGGCAAGTCCGGCGGGGGCGTGATGTGGATGCAGATCAACCACCCCGGCCGCCAGGTCCCCTCCGGCATGCCCGGCGTCGTGTGGGGACCGTCCGACATCGGCGTCAGCCTGGGCAAGCACAGCAACCGCTTCGGCCGCCCCACCGCCATGACCCCGCAGCAGATCGACGACACGGTGACGAGGTTCGCCGTCACGGCCCACCGGGCCGAGAAGGCCGGCTTCGACGGCGTGGAGATCCACGCGGCCCACGGCTACCTGCTGTCCCAGTTCCTCTCCCCGCTGGTGAACAAGCGCACCGACCAGTGGGGCGGGTCCCTGGAGAACCGCGCCCGGATGCTCCTCGACACCGTCTACGCCATCCGCAGCGCCGTCTCGCCGTCCTTCGCGGTCGCGGTCAAGCTCAACTCCGCCGACTTCCAGCGCGGCGGCTTCCAGGCGGACGACGCCCGCCAGGTCATCGAGATGCTCGAACCCCTCGGCGTCGACCTGGTGGAGCTCTCCGGCGGCAGCTACGAGAGCCCGGCCATGACCGGCCGTCCCGCCGACGACAGCACCCAGGCGCGCGAGGCGTACTTCCTCGACCTGGCCAAGGACCTCGTGAGGACCAGTCCGGTGCCCCTGATGCTCACCGGCGGCATCACCCGCCGCGTCACCGCCGAGCGGGTCCTCTACAACGGGGTGGCGGTCGTCGGCATGGGCACCGCCATCACCCTCACCCCGGACCTCCCCCTGCGCTGGCGGGACCACCGCGAGGCGGACCGCATGATGGAGCCGGTGACCTGGTCGGACAAGGCGCTCGCCGCCGCGGCGAGCATGGCCAGGGTGCGCCACCAGATGCGCCGCCTCGCCCGAGGGCGCGGGACCAGCCCCGGCGCCAGCCCGACGCTCGCCCTGATCTGCGAACGCCGCAAGCAGCGCCGCGCCCTGCGCGGCTACCGCGCCTGGCTGGCCGCGACGCGGAGGGCCGGGACGCGGTGAACCGTCCGGCGCGGCCCGGGCGCCCGGGGGGCGTCCCGGCGCCGCGCCGGACGGTGCCGTTCGGTGCCGGGCGTTCAGCGGAATCCGGCCGCCTTCATGACCTTGAGCGCGTTGGTGAGGAGCGAGGCCCAGGTCTCGGGGCTGATGCCCGACGGCGGGTAGAAGCCCTGGAGGCGCTGGTGGGCGACGGTCTGGGGTTCGGTGTACTTGAGGATGCCGTCGGCCCCGTGGCGGCGGCCGAGCCCGGAGTCGCCCATGCCGCCCATCGGGGCGTCGATGCTTCCCCAGGCGGCGGCGAAGGCCTCGTTGACGTTGACGGTCCCGGCGTGGACGCGGGCGGCGACGGCCCGGCCCCGGGCGCCGTTGCGCGACCAGACGCTGGCGTTGAGGCCGTAGGCCGTGGCGTTCGCCTGCGTGACCGCGTCGTCGACGTCGCGGTAGGTGTAGACGGAGACGACGGGCCCGAAGGTCTCGTGGGAGTGCAGCGTCATGTCGGGGGTGACGTCGGTGAGGATCGTCGGCTCGTAGAAGAGGGGGCCGAGGTCGGGGCGCGCCTTGCCGCCGGCCAGGACGGTGGCGCCCTTGGCCACGGCGTCGTCGACGTGCTCGGTGACCGTCTTGAGCTGGGCCGGGGTGGTGAGGCTGCCGACGTCGACGCTGTAGTCGTACGCGGCGCCGATCTCGAGCTTCTTGGTGCGGGCGACGAACGCGGCGACGAACGCGTCCCGGATGGACTCGGCCACGTACAGGCGCTCGACGGAGACGCACAGCTGCCCGGCGGAGGGGAAGCAGGCGGCCACGGCGCCGTCGGCGGCCTTCTCGATGTCGGCGTCCTCCAGGACGATCATCGGGTTCTTGCCGCCGAGTTCGAGGGACGCGCCGATCAGGCGCCGGCCGGCGTCGGCGGCGATCTGGCGGCCGGTGGCGGTGGAGCCGGTGAACATCATGTAGTCGGCGTTGTCCATCAGCGCGCCGCCGATGGAGCTGCCCCGGCCGATCACCATCTGCCACACGCCCTCGGGCAGCCCCGCCTCGTACATCAGGTCCATCGACCACAGGGCGGTCAGGGCGGTCTGGGTGTCGGGCTTCTGCACGACGGCGTTGCCGGCCATGAGGGCGGCGATGGTGTCGCTGGCGGCCATGCTCAGCGGGTAGTTCCACGGCGAGATGACGGTGACCACGCCCTTGGGGTGGCGCAGCTCGGTGGTGTGGGTGAGCAGCGGGATCGCGCCGCGCCGCCGCTTGGGATTGAGGTACTTGGCGGCGTTGCGCGCGTAGTAGCGCGAGACGATGCCGATGTCGACGACCTCCAGGAAGGCGTCGCGGCGGGTCTTGCCGTTCTCGGCCTGCATCAGGTCCAGGGCCTGGTCCTGACGGGCCAGGACCAGGTCGTGATAGCGCAGCAGGACCTTCTTGCGCTCCGCGATCGGGGTGGCTGCCCAGGCCTTCTGCGCGGTCCGGGCGCGGGCGAACGCGGCCTCGACGTCCTCGGGGGTGGAGACGGGGAAGTCGGCCAGCGGGACGCCGGTGTAGGGGGCGGTGGTGGTGACGCGCGCGGCGTTCGGCGCGGCCGACACCCGGGAGGTCAGGTGCTGGAGGAAGGACGGGGTGACGGTCACGGGGAGCCCCGGGCCGCGGGTGGTCCTCGGGGCGGTGGATGCGGTGGCCATGGCGGGACTCCTCTGTTACTTGCTGCGGCTCTGGATCGAGGTGGGGACCGGCATGTGCAGGGCGGCCTGGCCCTCGGTCATGACGTCGAACTGGATGGTCCGCTTCGGCTTGAGCGAACGCAGGTCGTCGGACATGCGGCCCTCGCCGAGCTGGAGGGTGACGCCCTTGGCGCTGCGCGTCGTACCGGCGTTCAGGACGTTGGTCTGGTTCAGCGTGGAGTGCCAGGCGCCGCCGATCGTCGTGTACGAGGTGAGCGAACCGACGCGCTCGCCGCTCGGGTGGGCGGTCTGCTTCGGCGTGTTCGCCAGGAGCGCCAGGTCGACGCCGCCGGAGTCGTTGGCCACGCGCGCGGTCGTCCGGTGGTGGTCGATGGAGACGTCGAGGTCGGTGACCCACTTGGGGAAGCCGTAGCCGTCGTGGCCGCGGACCTGCGCGATGTCCGAACTCACCGGCAGCGACAGGACGTAGGAGTGCAGGTGCTCGTTCTTCAGTCCGGAGACGAGGTCGAAGAAGCCGAGCTTGCCGTGCCGGGCCGGCTTGACGGCGATGCCGACGGCGGCCTCGGTGTAGAAGTCGATGTCGGCCACGTCGTAGCGGAAGAACATCACCGACACCAGGCCGAGCCCCGGAGTGACCTCCAGCGGCGCCAGCTCCTCGGGCAGCCGGGCGCGGATCGCGCGGGAGGGCGCGAGCATCGTCAGCCGGGCGGTCGAGATGGCGTAGTAGAAGTTCGGGGTGAGGGTGGGGCCGATCGGGGAGTCGACCTTGATCTTGGGCATCTTCCGGAAGAAGTCCACACCGCTGACGCGCGGGTCCCGGGCGATCGCGTCCAGGTCGGGGGCCATCCGGTAGCGGTCGTACAGGCCGCCCTTGGGGACGGTGACCTCGCGGCCTCCCAGGTCGACCTTGACGGTGTCCTTCTGGTCCGAAGACGAAGACGAAGACGAAGACATGGCGGGGGTCCTCTCTGATGTAAGCGGCGTATACATGACTGTAGGATGCGATGTTTGCAGTGTCAACACTGTGGCAGTGTGGGATTGCGGCGAATTCGAGGGGAATTCCAGGGAGGAATTCGGGGGCGGGTGGGGTCCTCATCCGCCCTTCCCGAGGCGCCGGTGCGCGGTGGAGAGGATGCTGGACCACAGGGTGGCGACGGCTCCGGGCGGGTTCTCCGTCGAGGGGGAGGCCGGTGTGGAGGCGGCGGCGCCCGGTCCTCCCCCGTCCGCGTGGCCGTCGGTGTCCTGGGCGGGCTTCGGGCGAGCCGGCTCCGGGTGGATCGGTTTCGGGTGAACCGATTCCGGGGGGACCTGTTCCGGGTGGATCGGTCAGGCCTTGCCCCGGGGCCCGGCCAGCCAGGTGCGGTAGTCGCGCAGGGCCTTGCGCTGCTTGCGCTGCTCGGAGAGCAGGGCGATCGCGGGGTGGGTGCCGGGCTTGGGGCTGCCGCCCCGGGCGAGGCGGCGCATCTGGTGCCGGACCTGGGCCATGCTCGCGGCGGAGGCGAGGGCCTTGTCGGACCAGTTCACCGGCCGCATGTGACGGTCGGCCTCGCGGTTCTCGCTCCAGCGGTCGGGAAGGTCGGGGGTGACGGCGAGGGCGGTGCCCATGCCGACGACCGACACGCCGCTGGCGAGGACCTGCTCGGCGGTGGCGCGCTTGGTGATGCCGCCGGTGAGCATGAGGGGGAGCGGGCTGGTCGTGACGAGGTCCTTGGCGAGGTCCAGGAAGTACGCCTCACGGGAGCGGGTGCGGCTGTCGGCGGAGCGGCCGGTCATGGCCGGGCTCTCGTAGCTGCCGCCGGAGAGCTCCACCAGGTCGACGCCGAGCGGTTCGAGCATCTCGATGACCTGGCGCGCGTCGTCGGCGTCGAAGCCGCCGCGCTGGAAGTCGGCGGAGTTGAGCTTGACCGCGACCGCGAAGGACGGCGAGACGGCGGCCCGCACGGCACGGACGATGTCGAGGAGCATCCGGGCGCGGTTCTCCAGGGACCCGCCCCACTGGTCGGTCCGCTTGTTGACCAGGGGGGAGAGGAACTGCGAGAGCAGGTAGCCGTGGGCGGCGTGGATCTCCACGCCGTCGAAGCCGGCCTTCTCCGCGCGCTGGGCCGTGACGGCGTACCGGGCCACGGTCTCCTCGATCTGCTGCGCGGTCATGGCGGTCGGCTTGCCGAAGCGGCTGCTGTGCTTGCCCAGGCTGACGCCGATGTCTGTCGGCCCCCACACCACGCCGGGCATGTCGGAGGCCACCTGGCGGCCGGGGTGGTTGATCTGCATCCATATCGAGCCCCCGCCGGACTTGCCGGCCTTCGCCCACTCGGTGAACGGCTCCAGGGGGGCGTGCTCGTCGAGTACGACGCCGGCGGGTCCGGTCAGCGCCTCGGCGTGGACCATGACGTTGCCGGTGATCAGCAGTCCGGTGCCGCCGGCGGCCCAGCGCCGGTACAGCGTGAACAGCTGCTCGTCGGGGAGCTGGCCGGTCCCGGCCATGTTCTCCTCCATGGCCGCCTTCGCGATCCGGTTCTTCAGCACCTGGCCGGAGCGCAGGGGCAGCGGTGCGAACAGTTCGCTGGTCATTCCGTGTCTCTTCCCTCGTGGACTATGCGATGTGTGCACCACTCACATTAGCGCATGGATGTAATCAACGTAAACATCGAGGGATGTGTGCTGCGTCGCAGACGGGCGGCGGGCCCGGACGGTGGTCCGGGCCCGTGTCGGGTGGGGGGGGTGGGGGGTGGGTTCAGTTGTCGTGGAGTGCGGTGGTGAGGAAGTCGACGGCGAGTTTGCGGGCGACGTTGGCGGCGCGGGTGTCGCGGAGGCTGTCGAGGAGGAGGAAGTCGTGGACCATGCCGGCCACGCGGACGGAGGTGACGTCGACGCCGGCTTCGCGGAGCTTGTTGGCGTACTGCTCGCCCTCGTCGCGCAGGACGTCGGCCTCGTCGGTGATGACCAGGGTGGTGGGCAGGTCTTTGAGCTGGTCCAGGGTGGCCCGGAGGGGGGAGGCGTGGTGTTCGGCGCGCTGGGCGGGGTCGGTGGTGTAGGCGTCCCAGAACCACTTCATGCCGTCGCGGGTGAGGTAGTAGCCCTCGGCGAACTGCAGGTAGGAGGAGGTGTCGAAGTCGGCGTTCGCGACCGGGTAGAGCAGGCACTGGGCCTTGAGGTCGATTCCGCCGCGTTCCTTGTTCATCAGGGCGAAGACGGCCGACATGCAGCCGCCGACCGACTCGCCGGTCACCGCGATCCGTGAGGTGTCCAGGCCGTGCTCGGCGCCGTGCTCGAGGACCCACTGGCCCACGGCGTAGTTCTGCTCGACCTGGGTGGGGTACTTCGCCTCCGGCGCCCGGTCGTAGACCGGGAAGACGCCCGCCGCCCCCGCTCCGACGGCCAGTTCGCGAAAGAGCCGGTCGTGGGTCTTGTCGTCGCCGAAGACCCAGCCGGCGCCGTGGATGTAGAAGACCACCGGCAGCGGCCCGGAAACCCCCTTGGGCCGGATGATGCGGGTGCGGACCGTGCCCCACTCGCCCGCGTCCACCTCCACCCACTCCTCGTCCACCTCCGGACGCGGCACACTCGCGTCGCTCTGCAGACCCAGCAGGATGTCCCGGCCCTTCTCCGGCGGAACCTCATAGATCCGCGGGTGGGGATCGGTCGCCTCGCACAACTCCTTCGCCGCCGGTTCGAGATAGGGAGTGATCGGAGGAGGAAGATCGGTCATGTCCGCTCCATGTCACGGGCACACGAGTGTCCTGTTCGCGCGGCCTCGCCGGCCGCGGCTGTGGCCCCCGCCCCGGGCGTCGCGCCCGCCTCCATCGTTCGCGCCCCTTTTGGCCTCCGCAACCCGGCCGCGGGCGGCCCGGCGCTCGGTGGAAGGGGTCGGTCAGGGGCGGGGGAACCGCACGAACCCGAATACGTCGTCGACGAGGGCGGCGAGGGAGAGGCCGGTGTCGTCGTCGGCCCAGCGCACGAGGGCGACGTCGAAGCAGCCCAGCGCGGTGTTGATCATCGTATGGGCCCTGAGCTCCGCGTCGGAGCTGCCGGAGCTGCCGGAGGTGTCGGAGCCGTTGGAGCCCTCAGGACCGCTGGAGGTGTCGGGGCCGCCGGAGCCTCCCGGACCGCCGCCCCCGATCCGGGACGCGATCTCGGGCGTGAGGGCGTCGGTCCAGGCCAGGTGCTTCTCCAGGTAGCGCGCCCGCAGGCCGGGCGTGTGGCAGATGACGCGGGTCGCCCGCTTCCAGCGCCCCTCGTCGGCGTCCATCTGGAGCGCCGCCGTACGGAAGGTGGCGCGCAGCGCGTCCCAGGCGGGGACGTCGTCGATGTGCCGCAGCAGCTCGTCCCGGACCTCCTCGGCGGAGGGGATGTGGTCGCCGAAGACGACGTCCTCCTTGTTGCTGAAGTAGCGGAAGAAGCTGCGCTGGGAGATGCCTGCCGCCGCGACGACGTCGGCCACGGTGACCTGGTCGAAGCCCCTGCTGTCGAAGAGGTCGAGAGCGGTGTCGGCCAGGGCTTCGGTGACGGCCCGGCGGGTCTTCATGCGCAGGCCGGGTGTGGTGTTCTCCCTCATGCGGAAAGGCTAACAGTGCCAGACTTGGCAGTCTGTGCCAGAAGTGGCGTACTGTGTCAGTCATGAGGCGCGAGGCCCCGAGCGGGTGCCGGTCGCCCGTGCCCCTCGTGGGGCGGATGATAATGATTCAAGGCCATTTGCGCCGTATATCGCCAGATGCGTGTCCGTCGCTTCGGCGGCGGGACCGTCTCGACAGGAGGAGGGTCCGTGGTGACCAGGGTGTTGTTCGTCGTGTCCGCGGCCGATCGCTGGACGTTGCGGGACGGGGAGGTGCATCCGTCGGGCTTCTGGGGCGAGGAGCTGGCGATGCCGCACAAGATCTTCTCCCGGGAGGGATGGGACATCACCCTCGCCACCCCGGGCGGGAAGGTCCCGACGCTCGACCGGCTGAGCATGTCGAAGACGGCCGGGTGGCCTTCGAAGCTGCGCGAGGTGGCCGCGTACCTGGACTCGATCCAGGACGAGCTGAACAGCCCCCGCTCGCTGGACGACATCGACCCGGACGACTTCGACGTGGTGTTCTACCCGGGCGGACACGGCCCGATGGAGGACCTGTCGGTCGACCCGGTCTCCGGCGCACTGCTGACCCGGGTCCTCGCGTCGGGCAAGCCGCTGGCGCTGCTGTGCCACGCGCCGGCGGCGGCGTTCGCGGCGAAGAACGAGGACGGGTCGTGGCCCTTCACCGGCTACCGGATGACGGGCCTCTCGAACCTGGAGGAGAAGTTCAACAGCTTCGGCCGCAAGGCGATCTGGCTCCTGGAGGACCGGCTGCGGGAGAGCGGGGCGGAGTACTCCAAGGCCCGCCTCCCGCTCAGGCCGTACGTGGTGGTCGACCGCAACCTGTACACCGGGCAGAACCCGCCCTCCTCCGAACAGCTCGCCGAACGCATCGTCGCCGACGTCAACGCGACCACGGCGCGCTGAGATCCAGTACACGTACCGCCCGGAAGGCTCGCGCCCATGACCGGCACCACCGCGTCCGTGACCCAGCAGGACCAGGACATACCGGAGACCGTCGTACGGCTCCGGGCCGTCTTCGACTCCGGTATCACCCGCCCGGCGGCCTGGCGCCGCCGCCAGCTCCACGCCCTGCGCCGCCTCCTCAAGGACCACACCCCGACCATCGAGGAAGCCCTCTACGACGACCTGCGCAAGGGCCGCACCGAGTCCCACCTCACCGAGATCGGCGGAGTCCTCGCCGAGATCGAGCACGCCCTGCGCCACCTCGACCGCTGGATGCGGCCCCGACGGGTCGCCGTGCCCCTGAACATCAAACCGGCGACCGCCCGCGTCCACCCCGAACCCCTCGGCGTCTGCCTGATCGTCGCGCCCTGGAACTATCCGCTGACCCTCACCCTGAACCCGCTGGTCGGCGTCCTGGCCGCCGGCAACGCGGCCGTCGTCAAACCCAGCGAACTGGCCCCCGCCACCAGCGCCCTGCTCGCCGACCTCCTGCCCCGCTACCTGGAGGCCGTCGCCGTGGTCGAAGGAGCGGTCGAGGAGACGACCCTGCTGCTCGCGCAGCGCTTCGACCACATCTTCTACACGGGCAACGGCACCGTCGGCCGCATCGTGGCCGCCGCGGCGGCGAAGAACCTGACCCCCGTCACCCTCGAACTCGGCGGCAAATCACCCGTCTTCATCGACGAGACCGCCGACATGGCCGTCACCGCGCGCCGCCTGGCCTGGGGCAAGTTCACCAACGCCGGCCAGACCTGCGTCGCCCCCGACTACGTCCTCGTCACCCGCGCCGCCCGCGACCCGCTGCTGGCCGCGCTGCCGGGCGTCGTCCAACAGATGTTCGGCCACGACCCCCGTACCAGCTCCGACTACGGGCGCATCGTCAACGACCGGCACTTCCGGCGCCTGACCGGCCTCATGGCGGAAGGCGACCTCCTCACCGGAGGCGCCCACGACGCCGGGGAACGCTACATCGCCCCCACCGTCCTGACCGACGTGCCGCCCGGCGCCCCCGTCATGGCCGAGGAGATCTTCGGCCCGATCCTCCCCGTCCTGACCGTGCGGGACGTCCACGAGGCCGTCGACTTCGTCAACGCCCGGGACAAGCCCCTCTCCCTGTACGCCTTCACCCGCGACAAGACGGCCTGGCGGACCCTCCTGGAGAAGACCTCGTCCGGAGGGCTCGTCCGCAACGCCCCGATGATCCACCTCGGCGTGCCGAACCTGCCGTTCGGCGGCGTCGGCGAATCCGGCACGGGCGCCTACCACGGCAAGACGTCCTTCGACACCTTCAGCCACCACAAGCCGGTCCTCTCCAAGCCCACGTGGCCCGACACCCTCCGCCTCGTCTACGCGCCCCACACCTCCCGGTCCTTCGCGCTCATCGCCAAGACCGTGTCCCGGACCCATCCGCTCCTGGGAAGGAAGCGATGACCAGCCGCATCATCCTGCTCGGTGCCACCGGCTACACCGGAGGCCTCGTCCTCGACGCCCTGCTCCGCAGGGGCGTCGAGCCGACGGTGGCCGGACGCGACCCCGCCGCACTGGCCGCCCTCGCCGCACGCTCCGGCGGCCTCGACCACCTGACCGTCGACGCCGCCACCCCCGACGACCTGAAGAAGCACCTGCGCCGCGGCGACGTGCTGATCACCACCGTCGGCCCCTTCGAACGCTTCGGCCTCCCCGTCGCGCAGGCCGCCGCCGACGCGGGCGCCCACTACCTCGACTCCAGCGGCGAAGTCGGATTCGTCCGCACCCTGCACACCCGGCACCACCACCGCGCCCGCGAGACCGGCGCGGTGATGCTGCCCGCCTTCGGCTACGACTACGTACCGGGCCTCCTCGCCGCTGCCCTCGCCCTCCGGAAGGCGGGGCCGGCCGCGCGGGCCGTCGACATCGGCTACTTCTCCACCGGCCCCATCTGGCGCGGCATCAGCCAGGGCACGCGCACCACCATGCGCGACGGCCTGACCCTGCCCTCGGCACGCCGGTACCGGCACCGGCTCGTCGACGAACGCACCGCCTCCCGCGTCCGCCGCTTCACCGTGCGGGGCCGTCGCAAGTCCGCGTTCCTCGTCTCCGGCACCGAAGTGCTGTTCCTGCCCGAGGAGTTCCCGTCCCTCGACGCCGTCACCGTCTACAACGGCTGGTTCCCCGCACTCAGCCGCCCCCTCTCCCTCTACTCGGCCCTCGTCAACGCCGCCACGCGTCTCCCGGCGGGCGACCGGATCACCGACGTGCTGACCCGCCCCCTGCTGGCCGGCCCGCCGGGCGGCCCCGACGCCGCCCTGCGCGCGCGGATCCCCTCCCACGTCGTCGCCGTCGCCTCCTCGGGCGCCCAGGGCCGGACCCCGCTCGCCGAGGTCCACCTGGAGGGACCCAACCCCTACACCCTCACCGGCGAACTCCTCGCCTGGGCGGCCGACCGCCTCGCCACCGGCCTCGATGCCACCCGCTCCGATGCCACCCGCTCCGATGCCACCCGCTCCGATGCCACCCCCGGCGTCGTCGGACCCGTCACCGCCTTCGGGCTCGACGCGCTCCGCCACGGCTGCGCCGAACTCGGACTCGCCCCGGTCTGACCGGCGGCCCTGGTCCGACCGCCGGACGCACCGCAGGGCCTCCGGCCGCCGGGTTGCACCCGCACGACAGGCGGGGACCATGGGAGGGAGGACAAGGCGCGGCCCCAGAGGCGACCGCCCCGCCGGGCCCGTCACCGGCAGACAGGCACACCCCTCCAGTCCCCTCCCGGGGAGGCCCCCATGAACGACCCCGGCGACCCTCTCGCCCCCTGGACGGACCGCCTGCTCCGGCTCGGCGCCGGCATCCCTCCCGAGGACGCCCGCACGTTCGTGCGCGAGCTGTACGCCACGGCCCAGGCCGACCGCGACGACGAACGGGCGGAAGCCGACTTCGAGCGAGAGGAGTGAGCCCATGGGCGACCTGTCACCGGGGTTCCGGGGGAAGGCCCACGACCTCATGGCCCGGCTGCCGCCCGGGCAGTATCCGACGGAATCGTTCCCCGTCCTGTCGGCCGGCCCCACCCCGCACATCCCCACCGACCGGTGGTCGTTCACCGTGACCGCCGAGACCGGCGAGAGCCGCACGTGGACGTGGGAGGAGATGATGGCGCTCCCGCAGGAGGAGCCCACCGTCGACATCCACTGCGTCACCCGCTGGTCGAAGTTCGACACCCGCTGGCGCGGCGTCCCCCTCGACGCCTTCCTCGACCAGGTCGAGACCGCCGCCGACTTCGTCGTCGCCGAGTCCTTCGACGGCTACACCACCAACCTCCCGCTGGAGGACGTCACCGACGGCAAGGCCTGGCTGGCCCACTCCTTCGACGGCTACGCCCTCTCCCCGGACCACGGCGGCCCGGCCCGGCTCGTCATCCCCCACCTGTACTTCTGGAAGTCGGCCAAGTGGGTCAAGGGCCTCGTTCTCACTCCGGAGAACGAACCCGGCTTCTGGGAGTCCGCCGGCTACCACGACTACGGCGACCCCTGGCGCGAGCAGCGCCACTGGAGCGACTGATGCACGGGTGGCGACGGGCCCGCCTCACGGAGCGGACGAAGCAGACCGCGACCGGCCGCACCCTGAGGTTCGAGGTCCCCCGATGGCCGGGACACCTGCCCGGACAGCACGTCGACGTCCGGCTGACCGCCGACGACGGCTACCGGGCCGTACGGAGTTACTCGCTCGCCGCCCCCGCCGACGCCGACGTGATCGAACTGGGCGTCCAGGCGGCGTTCGGCGGCGAGGTCTCCCCGTACCTCGCCGACGACCTCCCCGTGGGCGCCGAGGTCGAGGTCGAGGGACCCCTCGGCGGCTGGTTCGTGTGGACGCCGCAGGACCCCGGCCCGCTCCTCCTGATCGCCGGAGGCTCCGGCATCGTGCCGCTGATGGCGATGCTCCGGGCCCGGCTCGCATCGGAGTCGGACGACCCCTGCGCCCTCCTCTACTCCGTACGCGACCCGGACGAGGTCTGGTACGCCGCGGAACTCGACGCCGCTAGAGACACCGACGGCACCGTCGGGGTGCGGCGCCTCTACACCCGTACCGCCCCGGACGGCTCCGCACGCCCCCCGGGGCGCATGACGGAACGCGACCTGCCGTCCCTGCCGTCCCCGGCGGAGGCCCGCTGCTACGTCTGCGGCCCCACCGGGTTCGTCGAGCACGCCGGCGCCCTGCTCCTGGCCGCCGGACACGCGCCCGACCGCATCCGTACCGAACGCTTCGGCTGACACCCCCGCGCCGCACGGTGAGGAGCCCTCCATGAACGAGCACCCCCTGTACCTCGACGGCAACGCCCTGGCCGGGCCGCTCGGAGAGGTCTTCGCCGTCGACCCGACCACGGCGTGGCGGCTCTGCCCCTCCTGCCGTCGGCCCGCCACCGTGGCCCAGCTGCACGTCTACGGCCCCGAGCCCGGCCTGACCGCCCGCTGCCCCGGCTGCGCCGCCGTCGCCCTGCGCGTCGTCACCCAGCCCCAGTACCTCTGGCTCCAACTGGGCGGCGGGGCGGGCGCCTTCCGCTTCGCCCTGCCCCCCGCCACGCCGTGAACCGCGTCAGGCGTCCTTCAGGTGGATGCCCCGGGTCTCCCGCATGAGGTAGCACGCGAGGCCCGTGAAGGAGCACAGCAGCATGATGTAGAGGCTGGAGAGCCGGGCCGCCCCCCACTCGACGAAGAGCTGGTTCAGATAGGGCGCGGTGCCCCCGAAGACGGCGACGGAGACGGAGTACGCGAACCCGATGCCCTGGGTCCGCACCCGCGTCGGGAAGTTCTCCGCCATCGTCGCCGACAGGAGCGCCCCGGGGATGGCCACCACCGCGAGCGCGACCGAGGACGCCACCAGGAGCGTCCAGCCCTCCGGGCCGATCAGGCCGGTCAGGGGGATCTGCAGGACGATCATCAGCACCGCGAACGTGATCATCATCGGACGGCGGCCGACCTTGTCGGAGAGGCGCCCCCACAGCGGAAGCGTGGTCAGGGCGACGCACTGCGCCGCGACGGAGCACCAGTAGGCCACGCCGGCGTCCATGCCCATCCGGGTGATGGCGTACGTCGACACGTACGAGGTCCAGGTGTAGTGGGCGGCGGTGATTCCCGAGGTCATCGTGATCACGAGCAGGACGGCGCGGACCACCTGCCGCCGCGGCAGCGGCCGGCCCCCGTCGTCCGCCCCGTCCTCGGCCCTGCCCTCCGCGAACACCTCGCTCTCGTCCATGCTGCGGCGCAGCCAGAGGGCCGCGAGGGCGAGGAGGGCGCCGAGGAGGAAGGGGACGCGCCAGCCCCACTCGGCGACGGCGCCGTCGGACAGCACGGACGTCACCGCCCCGCCCACCGAGTACGCGAGGGCCGAACCGCCGAAGATCGCGACGAACACGATGCTTCCCCACAGCCCGCGGCTCTCGCTCGGCGCGATCTCCGCGACGTAGGTGTTGGCCGTCGCGGACTCGCCGCCGTGGGCGAACCCCTGCGCCATGCGGGCGAGCAGGAGGACGAGGGAGGCCCAGGCCCCGATCGAGGCGTAGGTGGGCATGAGGCCGATGACGAGGCTGCCGCCGGCCATCATCAGCATGGTGGTGACCAGCACGAACTTGCGGCCCCGCCGGTCGGCGATCCGCCCGAAGACGATGCCGCCCAACGGACGCATCAGGAAGCCGACCGCGAAGACGGCCAGGGTCGACAGGAGTGCCGACACCCGGTCGGACGGGTTGAACATGACGGTGGCGATGAAGGGCGCGAACACCGCGTACGCGCTCCACTCGTACCACTCCAGGACGTTGCCGACCGTGCTGGCGAAGAGGGACTTGCGCCTCGACCGCAGCGTGGGCGCGAGATGGTCTCTCTTCCCGGTCGCCGCCCCGGGGTCCGTCTTCGAGTTGCTCATGACTGCTCCTTCGCTGGTTTCGGGCAGGACGGAGCGACGTCCGGCACCGAGGGGTGGAGTGGGGTGGTGCCGGGACGCCGTCGGGCGTCAGGCGCGGGGGGTCGAGATCAGACCGGCGTACTGGGCCGCCGCGGTCAGCAGCCGGGGGACGCCCGCTTCGAGGGACGGGCCGAAGTCCGTGTCGTGCGGGCGCTCGCCGCGCTGCCAGCGGGTGTAGATCGCCTCGCAGAAGATGGCGGCCTTCCACAGCGCGAGGGTCTGGTACCAGGGCAGCGGCGTGAGGTCGAGGCCCGTGCGGGACCGGTAACGGTCCGCGAGCTGAACCCTGGTGGGGTAGCCGGGCGCCCGGGTCACCGGCGTCAGCTCCAGGGGAGTGGTGGGCGCCCCCGCCTCGGAGTACGTGGCGGTCAGATAGCCCAGGTCCGCCAGTGGGTCGCCGAGCGTGGCCATCTCCCAGTCGAGGATCGCGAGGACCCTGGCCGGGGCCTGCGGGGCGAACATGAGGTTGCCCATGCGGTAGTCGCCGTGGACCACCGAGGCCCCCTGGCTCGCCGGCAGGTTGCGGCCGAGCCAGTCCGCGATCCGCTCCACCGCGGGCAGAGCGCGCGAGGCGTTGGCCTCCCACAGCCCGCTGAAGCGGTCGACCTGGCGGCGGAGGTAACCGTCGGGGGAGCCCAGGGAGGCGAGCTCCCCCTCGGTCACGTCGATGCCGTGCAGGGCGACCAGGGCGTCGACGACCGCCTCGCCGGTCGCGCCGCGCTGTTCGCGCGAGGAGAGGTGGGCCGGGATCGCGTCGGTGACGACCGTCCCGTCGAGGTGGGACATGAGGTAGAACGGCACGCCGAGCAGCGACTCGTCCTCGCAGACGGCGACGATCTCGGGCACCGGCACCCCGTGCCCGCGCAGGGCCTTCTGGATGCGGGCCTCGCGCACCATGTCGTGCGTCGACTTCGGCAGCGGCGGGCGCGGACCCCGCCGGAGGACGACGCGGTCGCCGCCGCGCTCGATCAGATAGGTGATGTTGGAGTGGCCGTCGCCGATGCGTCGCCACGCGAGCGGGCCGCTGCCGATGCCGTGCGCGTCGAGGAAGCCGGTCACCGCGTCGAGGACCAGGAGCGGGGGGATGTCGAGGTGCCGGGCCCGGTCCCTGCTCGCGACGACTTCCACTCCGTCGGGGACGGTGTGCATCACGCGCCTCCGTCCCGGCCGACGACGGCGTCGCCCTGGTACTGCTCCCCGGCCCGGACCGCGGCGCTGCGGCCGGCCGAGGCCCGGCGGGCGATGGCCCACCGGTGGGTCTCGTTGGAGCCGTCGTAGATGCGGAACGGGCGCACCTCGTTGAGGTACTGCGCCAGCGGCAGCCCGTCGGAGACCCCGTCCCCGCCGCAGATCTGGATCGCGCGGTCGATCACCCGGAAGATCGCCTCCGAGCAGTGCACCTTCGCGACCGAGGACATCGCGGATCCCGCCTTGGGGTCGCTGTGCAGCAGCGTGGCGGTCTTGGTGATGATCGCGTCGGACGTCTCGATGTCGATCACGGACTCGGCGATGAGGTGCTGCGCCAGGCCGAGCGAGTCGATCGGACCGCCGAACAGTTCCCTCTTCGCGGCCCGGTCGAGGGCGATGTCGTGCGCCCGCCGGGCCAGGCCCAGCCACCGCATGCAGTGGGTGAGACGCGCGGGGCCGAGCCGTACCTGCGCGTAGCGGAATCCGAGTCCGACCTCGCCGAGGACCGCGTCGTCGGGGACGAAGCAGTTCTCCAGGTACAGGTGCGGGTGGCCGCCGTCGATGGCGCGGTCGACGGTGTGGATCGGCTCGCCGATCCGGATGCCGGGGTTGTCCATGTCGACCAGGAACATGGTGGCTCCCTCCGGGGAGCCGTCCACGGCCGGCGTGCGGGCCATCACGATGCAGAACCCGGCGCCGACGGCACCGCTGGTGAACCGCTTGTGTCCGTCGAGGACCCAGCCGCCGCCGGCGCGCACGGCCCGGGTCCGCAGCGCCGCCGGGTCGGAGCCGGCCCCCGGATGGGGCTCGGTCATGCCGAAGCACGATCGGACGTCCCCCGCCGCCAGAGGCGCGAGATAGCGCTTCTTCTGCTCCTCGGTCGCGATCAGGTTGAGCATGTGCATGTTCCCCTCGTCGGGGGCCATGCAGTTGAGCGCGGAGGGGCCGATCGGCGAGTAGCCGGCCTCCTGGAGGACCGGTGACCAGTGGCGTAGGGACAGTCCCTGTCCGCCGTACTCCTTCGGCACGTGCGGTGCGAAGACACCGGCCTCCTTCGCCGCCGCCTGCAGGCGGTCGCGCGTGACCTGGTCGAGGCGTTCGCCCGGCGCGGGCTCCTCGTCGACGACGATCTCGCGTACGAACCGGCGCGTGCGCTGCCGCAGCTCCTCCACCTCGGGAGGGAGATCACTGGAGGTCATGACGGTCCTTTCGGGTGCGGGTGCGGGTGCGGATCCGGGTGCGGTTTTCACGCGGTGCCGCCGGCGACCGTCAGACCGCCGTCGACGGTGAGGACGTGCCCGGTGACCCAGGAGGCCTGGTCCGAGGCCAGGTAGGCCACGGCCGAGGCGATGTCGGCGGGCAGGCCGAGCCGTTTCATGGGGTAGCCCCCGGCGACCTCGTCCTCCTTGCCCTCGTAGAGGGCCTCGGCGAACCGGGTCTTCACCACGGCCGGCGCCACGGCGTTGACGCGGATCGCCGGGCCGAGCTCGACGGCCAGCGTCCTGGTCAGATGGGACACGGCGGCCTTGCTCACCCCGTAGAGCCCGATGCCGGGCGCCGGGGTCTCACCGGTCACGGAGGAGAGGTTGACGACGCTCCCGCCGCGCTCGGCGAAGTCCAGGTCCGGGTGGGCCACCGCGTCCTGGACCCAGGCGAGGGTGGCGAGGACGTTGACGTCGAGCACCTTGCGGGCGACGTCGAGGTCCAGCTCGGTGAGGGGGCCGTAGGCCGGGTTGATGCCCGCGTTGTTCACGAGGACGTCGAGCCCGCCGAACGCGCGGGCGACGGTGTCGAAGACCTCGCGCCGGTGCTCGGGGTCGTCCGCCCGGCCGGCGACGGTGACGACGCTGCCCGGGGGGAGGGCGGCCGCCGCCTCTTCGAGCGGACCGGCCTTGCGCGCGGTGAGACAGACCCGCGCCCCCTCGGACACGAGCAGCTCGGCGACGGCCAGTCCGATGCCCCGGCTGGCACCGGTCACGACGGCGGTACGGCCCCGGAAACGGTCCCGGGCGGTGTGGTTGCTGCTCACTGGATCAGTCCTTCGAAGGGGAGGCGGGACCGGTGCCGCGGAGTTCGGCGCGCCGGATCTTGCCGCTCTGGGTCTTGGGCAGGTCGGCGACGAAGTGGATCCGCCGGGGGCACTTGTAGGCGGCCAGGCGGTCGCGGGAGAACGCGATCAGCTCGTCCCGGGTGGCGTCCGCGCCCGTCTTGAGGGAGACGTAGGCGACGACGACCTCGCCGCGGTACTCGTCCGGCTCCCCGATGACGGCGGCCTCCAGGACCGAGGGGTGCTCGTACAGCGCGTCCTCGACCTCGCGCGGCCAGACCTTGTAGCCGGACACGTTGATCTGGTCCTTGAGCCGGTCCACCAGGTAGACCCAGCCCTCCTCGTCGATCACGGCGACGTCGCCGGTGCGGAGCCGGCCGCCGGGCATCGTCCGCTCGGTGGCCTCGGGGTTCTCCCAGTACCCGGGCACCACCTGCGGCCCGCTCAGCTCCAGCTCGCCCTGCTCCCCGGGGGGAACCGGCCGGCCGTGGAGGTCCACGACCCGCGCGGTGAGGCCCGGCAGCGGCATCCCGACGGAGAGCGTCCCGCTCGGCGGGTGGACCGGCGCCCTGCGCCCGGCGGGCACGGCGATGACGGCGGACGTCGTCTCGGTCATCCCGTAGCCGTTGTGGAGGTAGACGCCGAACCGCTCCCGGAACCGCTCGACGGTCGCCGGCGGGATCGGCGCGCCCCCGGAGTACAGGGCCTTCACCGAGGCGAAGTGCTCGGGCCCGGCGTGCGGAAGCTCGTGGATCGCGTTGTACGCGGTGATGGAGCCGATCGTGAAGGTCACCCCGTGCGCGGCGAACGCCTCCAGGGCGACCTCGGGGTGGAACCGGCCCGTCAGGACGAGCGTGGTGTCGGTGAGCAGGGAGAGCGTCGCGTTGACCACGGCCCCGGTGATGTGGAACAGCGGGGCCATGGCGAACACGACGTCCCCATCGGTGAGCCCCGTCCACTCCGCGCAGGTCGCCACCACGCCGAGGACGTTGCCGTGGGTGTTCATGGCGCCCTTGGGCGGCCCGGTCGTCCCCGAGGTGTACGTCAGGAACGCGAGGTCGTCGCGGGTCGGCCGCACGGGGGAGGGGCGGCGGCCGGCGAACTCCTCGACCAGCGCCACGAGGTCGCCGTCCGGCGCGGGGGCGGGGCGATCGGTCGTGGCGAAGACCCGCGCGTCGTCGCGGCACTGGTAGTCGAGCGCCGAGGTGCTGACCAGCCACCGGACCGTGCTCCCCGCCAGGGTGCCGAGCGTCTCCTCGACGTCGGTGTCCGCGCAGACGACCCCCACCGCCCCGGCGTCGTCGACGATCCGGCGCAGCTCCTGCCGCCGGTACATCGGGTTGAGCCCCAGCACCGTGGCGCCCAGCTTCCACAGGGCCAGCATCACCAGCGCGTACTGCGGGACGTTCTGCAAGTAGACCCCGACGCGGTCGCCGCGGCCGGTCCCGCGCGCCTCGAACGCGGCGGCGAGGGCGTCCGTCGCGGAGTCGACCTCCCGCGCGGACAGGGCGCCGTCGAAGTAGCGCAGTGCCGTGGCGTCCGGGTTCTTCGCCACGCGGTCCTTCCAGGCGGCCACGAGGGAGTCGTGGACGACCGCCGCCTCCGCCGGAACGTCGGCGGTGAGCGGGGAGCCCGCCGGGGGATCTTCGGGAACCGTCATGTCTCGTCCCTCCTGCCCGCGTCGCGCGCGGGCCGATGATTACCGAGCGCTCGCTCGGTCCACGGTGGCTGAAAGTGAGGTTACCGAGCGCTCGCTCGGTGAAGGATTGTGGCGACGGGAGCGCCGTGTCAAGGGGTCTGCTGTCGCCGCCGACCGGCGACGCTGCATACTGACGTGCCGACGCGACGAAGATCCGGGGCGAGGGGAGTGCCGTGACCGAGACCGATGCCGGAGTGGCGTGGAGGGCCTACTCGGGCAGCGGACTGCCGCCCATCCTCCGGACCGCGCTGGCCTGCTTCATGGAGCACGGCTACCACGGGACCACCATCAGGACGGTGGCCTCCCGGGCGGAGCTCTCCGTGCCGGGCCTGTACTACCACTACGCCTCGAAGCAGGCGCTGCTCGTCGCGATCGTCTCCCACGCCATGGAAGACCTGTGGCGCCGCAGCACCGCGGCCCTGGAGGAGGCCGGAGACGACGTGCCGCGGAGGCTGGACCTGCTCGTGGAGTGCCTGGTGCTCTTCCACGCGTACCAGCGCGACCTCGCCTTCATCGCCTACAGCGAGATCCGCAGCCTCACCGGGGAGGCCCGCACCACCTACATCGCCGCCCGCGACCGCCAGCAGCGGCTGATGGACCGCGTCATCGAGGACGGCGTCGCGCGGGGGGAGTTCACGACCCCGTACCCGCGCGAGACCGCCAGGGCGATCGTCACCATGTGCACGGGCGTCTCGCAGTGGTACCGGGCCGGGGGCGAGCACTCCCCGCAGGAACTCGCGGAGCGGTACCGCGTCATGACCCGCATGACCACGGGCGCGCCGACGGCCGCCCGGCCCTGAGGGACCGGACGGCGGACGGGCGGCTTCTCAGGAGACGGTGAAGGCGCGCGAGACGCCCGTGAACGGGACGACCCTCCCCGTCAGCCCGTTCTTCGCGTCGCCGTGGTGGACGATCCGGTATGTCCCCGGTGGAGTGTCGGGCGCGATGTCCCAGGTGATCGTCGCGGTGGACTCCCCGGTCAGGACGGCGGTGCGCCGCCAGCGGTACGTGGTCCGCCAGTCGCCGTCGTCGAGGTGGCGCACCCAGTCCCGGCCCCGCAGCCGCTGCACCTCCAGGAAGGTCCCGCCGCGGCGCAGGTCGTTCTTGGGGTGCCCGGTGACGAAGACGACCGTCACCCGTCCGCCCGGCCCGTAGCCGGCCGCCGCGTCGGTGAGCACCTGCCCGTAGGAGCGTGAGAGACCGGGACTGTCCAGGACGACGCCGGGCTGGACGTTCAGCGTGCCGAGCGCGGACACGGACGGCGGGTCACCCGGCGCGAGGGCGGTGCCGTCGCGCAGCGAGGCGGCCAGCTTCGCGAACTCCTGCTGGTACGCGGGCGCGGTGTACCGGCCGAACAGGGTGGAAGCGCCCTCGTACTGCTGGCCGTCGTACTCCTCGGGCGTGGTGACGTACTGGCCGTACCCGTTGGTGTAGCCCTGCATCAGGACGTCCTCCAGCGGGACGCCCAGCTCCTCGGCCACGGCGCGGCGGATGCGCAGTCCGGCGACGACGGTGTACTCGGCGGGGCCGCCGATCAGATGCAGCCGGCCGATCTTCACCAGTTGCAGCGGGAGGACGTCGGGCGTCGCCCCGAGGAGCCCGCCGGGCACGACCGAGGTCTTGGGCGACTGCTCGGCGGCGAGCCACGCGGGGACCGCGGCGTCGACGCGTTCGAGCAGCGGCGCGAGCGGGGACGGCGTGCCCTCGAACAGGCCCGGGACGCCGGGCCCGTCCTCGGTGCTGCCGGCGAGCGTGGACAGGCCGATGACGCCCGAACTGGTGTGGTGTACCAGGCCGTCGGGCGTGTACCGGCCGTCGACCCGGACCCGCGACATGTCGACGTACCGCAGCCGGGAGTCGACGCCGCCGCTGACCGGGATGGTGGCGGAGGCGTGGATCCGCTGCGCGGCGGTGCTCTGGCGCAGGCCGATGATCCGGGTGTTCTCGAACTCGTCCTCGGTGGGGCCCGATCCGGGGCTGAGATTGAGGTTGGGCGACATGTCGCCGGCGTTGGTCTGCGGGAAGGCGGCCACGAAGCCGGGAGCGGCGTCGAGGTGGCGGACCCCGGCGGTGTCATGCTCCCAGACGTAGGAGGCGTAGCCCTTGTTGTCGCCGCTGATGAGCGTGTTGCCGTTGGTCATCGAGGTGCCGTGGGTGGGGAACCAGCTGATCGCGCCGACGTCGGCGGCCCCCTGCCGGAAGCGCAGCACGGTCATCACGGGGTCGATGCCCAGGGGGTAGACGTCCTTGTCCGCCTGCGGGTTGAGCTCGAAGGCGGCGCGCGAACGGTTGACGCTCGCGTCGGTCAGCTCGCCGCGGCCGAGGGTGAGGGTGCCGGGCCTGAGATCGGCGTGGGCCGCGCCGATCGCCTCGGTGATGCCGGAGACCACGGCGTCGAAGTTCTGCCGCTGGAAGCCGAGCGTCCCCAGGTTGTACGCGAGGTCGTGGCTGCACCCGCCCGGCCCCGCGTGGGTGTGGGTCGCGCTGAGCGAGACGTTCTGCTCGGTGTAGACCGTGCCGTACGCGGTGGCCAGCCGGGCCAGCACCGCTCGGAAGACCGCGAACGGGAGGATGCCCTGGTCGGCGCAGCACCAGGCGACGCGGTTGCCGCTCGCGGGGTCGGCGACGACGAACGCCCGTGCCCGCAGCCGCTGGTGGATGCCGCTGGTCTGCTGGTCGGGCTTCGAGTAGCCCATCATGCCGCTCTCGGCCGCGGCCCCGGTGACGTCGGCGATCCCGCGGCCGACCAGGTACGGGTAGGGGGCCGGTGCGTCCGCCGCGGCGGCCCGGCCGGTGCCGACCGCCAGGCCGCCGGCGGCCGCGGCCATCAGCTGGAGCCCTTGTCTGCGCGTGAACGCCGGTGTTTCCACGTGTCCTGCCTTCGTACGGAGCACGTCCTACCGCTCCTTCGGGGCCGGGCCGCCGGCGGCGACGGTGGTGCCGGGGACCCCGACGGGGCCGAGCACCCGGCGCAGGTGGGCGTTGGTGAAGGTGCCCCGCGGGTCGAGCCGCGCGCGGACCGCCTGGAACCGGTCCCACGCGGGGTAGCGGGCGGCCAGTTCGTCCGCCTCCACGAGGTGCCGCTTGCCCCAGTGCGGGCGGCCCCCGAAGGCCAGGGCGATGTCCTGGACCCCGCGGAAGTACGCCTCCCACGGCATGCCCCGGTACATGTGGACGGCGAGGTACGCGGTCTCGCGCCCGTACGCCGGACTGAGGTGGGACAGCTCGTCCGGGGCCACGAACCGCACCTCGATCGGGAACCCCACGTCCAGGCGCTCGCGGTCGATCATCCGCAGGATCTCCCGGAGGACCTCGGCGCACGCGGCGCGCGGCACGGCCCACTCCATCTCCGTGAACCGGACCGAACGCCTGCTGGCGAAGACCCGGTGGCTCAGGTCGACGTACTCCGAGGGGGTCATCAGCCGGGTGACGGCCCGGTTCAGGGCCGGGATCCGGGACGGGAAGCGGCGGCCCGCCCGGCACGCCGCCTCGAAGACGCCGTTCTCGGCGAACTCGGAGATCCTCCTCGCCAGTTCGCGCGGAGGCCGGACGGGCTCGTCGGTGCGGTTGTTCAGCTTCACCAGCGCGTTGCCCGCGTGGGGGAACAGGAAGAACTCGAAGTGGTCGTTCCCGTCCACGAGTTCGTCCAGGCGGTCGAGCGTCCGGGCGAGCGGCATCGTCCCGGCCTCGGCGCGCAGCGCGAAGGCCGGGACGACGCGCAGGGTGTAGCCGGTGATCACGCCGAGCGCCCCGAGGCTCACCCGGGCCGCCCGCAGGACCTCGGGATCGTCCTCGGTGCAGGTCAGCGTGGTGCCGTCGGCCAGGACGAGGTCGAGGGCCTCGATCTGCGTGGCGAGGTTGCCCAGCTTCCGGCCCGTTCCGTGGGTGCCGGTGGACATGGCGCCGGCGATGCTCTGCCGGTCGATGTCCCCGAGGTTGGGCAGGGCGAGGCCGTGGCGCGCGAGCTGGAGGTTCAGATCGGCCAGCCGGGTGCCCGCGCCGACCGTGACGAGCCCCGCCTCGGCGTCGACGTGCCGCAGGCCGCCGATCCGGTCCAGGTTCAGCAGCAGGCCGTCGGTGCAGACCTGGTCGTTGAAGGAGTGGCCGGCTCCGACGACGCGGACGGTCCGGCCCTCCGAGGCCGCCCGCCCGGTCGCCTCGGCGACCTCCTCCACGGAGCCCGGCCGCAGGGCCCGGTGGGGTGCGCAGGATTCGTCGCCGGCCCAGTTGGTCCAGGCGCCCGCCGGGGGATTCCTCTTCCTCATGCCTTGTTCTCCTTGCTCTTCGGGGCGTCGGGGAGCGGGCCGTCGGGGAGCGGTGCGGGCCCGCCGAGGACCGGTGCTCCGGCGCTGCCCCGGGCGAGCCGGGGGCGCAGGCCGACCAGCCACCACACCGCCGCGAGGGCCAGTCCGCCGAGCACGTAGTGGTTCGCGCTGCGGAACTCGTCCGGCAGCGTCAGGGTCAGGAGGACGGCGACGAGGTAGACGAGGGAGGCACCGAACACGGGGCCCGCGAACCGGCCCAGGTCGAACGCCCCGTCGATCGCCTCCAGCCTCCGCCTCCGGTAGCCGTAGGCGACCACGATCAGCAGGTAGACGAGGTACGGCAGCACCGCCGTGGCGCCGACGAGCGTGCCGAAGGCGTTGGAGCTGTTGTGGCCGAAGAGCAGGACCGCGACGTTGAGCACGTACCCCGTGAGCAGCGCCGGGACCGGCGTCTTCGTCGTGGGGTTGACCCGCCTCAGGAGCGCGGAACCGGGCAGCACGTTGTCGCGGGCCATCGCGAAGAGCAGACGTGCGATGACGGCGGCGGAGACCACCATCAGCGCGAACATCGCGAACACGACCACGCCCACGAAGGTCCGCGAGAGCCCTTCGCCGAGCCAGTACTGGAAGACGGCGGGCAGGCCCCCGGCCGCCAGCACCTCGTCGCTCGGGACGGCCACGGTGAAGCCGATCAGCACCAGCATGCCCAGGACCACCGAGACCACGACGCTGCCGAGGATCGCCCGGGGCACGGAGCGCTTGGCGTCGACGGCCTCCTCGGCCACGTCGGCCGCGGCCTCGAACCCGGCCAGCGTGTAGACGCCGACCAGGGACGCCAGCGCGATCGCGTACCCGTACGAGTGGCCGGGCGGAAGGTGGTGCTCGGTGAGGTAGCCGATGCCGTGGTCCGACTCCTCGGTCCCCGCGACCCAGAGGAAGAACAGCAGCAGGGCCAGGACGACCGTGCCGAGGATCTCCGCCAGCACGGCCACGTTGTTGATCCGGGCGGCCAGCTGCACGCTGACGATGTTGACGAGGTACGCGACCGTGAGCACCAGCAGCGCGATGAACAGGCTCATGCGCGGCGAGGCGCCGTCGATGCCGAGGACGTACTCGGTGAGGGGGGCGACCGCGAGGTAGACGATGCCGGGCACGCCGACGGCGGCGTACAGGATGCCCAGCGCGCCGATGAACCAGCCGTAGCCGGGTCCGATCAGCCGCGCGCCCCACTGGTAGCCGGCGCCCGCCAGCGGTATCCGGGTCCCCAGTTCGGAGATCACCAGGGCCACGAGGAGCTGCCCGACGCCCACCATCGGCCAGATCCAGATGCTGACCGGCCCCAGGTGGGTCATCCCGAAGGTGAAGTTGAGGAAGACGCCGGTGGCGATGGACATGATGGAGAACGAGACGGAGAACAGCGAGAACCAGCTCAGCGACCGGCTCAGCTCCTGCCGGTACCCGAACTCGCCGACCGTCCGCTCGTCCTCGGCGAGCCGCTTCCGCTCCTCGGGCCCGCTCGTCTCCCCGGGCCCGCTCATTCGGCACCCGCGGCACCGAGCACGGAGCCGACGACCCCGTCGAGCGCGTCCCCGTAGGGCGGGAACATCACGTCGATCAGGTCGTCCCGGCCGCGCCTGACGACGCCGCGCGGGTTGGAGAACTCCCGGAAGCCGTCCACCCCGTGGTGCCGGCCGTGGCCGCTGTGGCCGATCCCGCCGAACCCGAGGGCCGGTACGGCACTCTGCACGGCGCAGGTGTTGACGCACGCCCCGCCGGAGACGGTGGTGGCCAGGACCCGCTCCGCGACCTCGCCGTCCTGCGCGAAGACGTAGAGGCCCAGGGGCCGTTCACCCCGGTTGACGTAGGAGACGGCGTCCTCGATCCCGTCGTGGGACTTCACCGGCAGGATCGGTCCGAAGATCTCCTCGCGCATCAGGGCGAGGTCGTCGGGCGGGTCGACCACCAGCGTCAGCGGCATCCGGCGGGTGGCCGCGTCCGTGCCGGAACCGTCCACCTCCACCACCTCCACGCCTCGCGCCCTCGCCTCCTCCAACAGGCCCTGGAGACGCTTCAGATGGCGCTCGGTGATGATGCCCGTACAGTCGGACGAGGCGGCGAAGCCCGGCACCCGCTCGCGCATGTGGGCCCGCACCAGGTCGACGAACCGGGCCGTGTCCTGCCGGGGCACCAGGCAGTAGTCGACGCTGACGCACATCTGCCCGTTCTTGACCAGCTTCGTCCCGACGATCTGCGCGACGGTCTCCGCGGTGACGCTGTCGCCGTGGACGATCGCGGGGCACTTGCCGCCGAGTTCGAGCGTGGTCGGCACCAGGTTCTCGGCGGCCGCGCGGGCGACCAGCCGCCCGACCTCGGGGTTCCCGGTGTACAGCAGGTGGTCCCAGGGCAGGGTCGGGAACTCCCGCGCCAGCTCCAGGCCGCCGGTGACGACGGTGACCCGCTCCGGGTCGAAGGCCTCGGCCACCATCTCGCGCAGCAGGGCCGAACACGCGGGGGTGTACTCCGAGGGCTTGACGATCACCCGGTTCCCCGCGGCCAGCATGTCGGCGAGGGGGCCGAGCGAGAGGTCGAAGGGGAAGTTCCAGGGCGAGATCAGGCCGATGACGCCCTTGGGCTGGTGGACCACGTCGATCCGGGCGGTCCCCAGGAGGCCAGGACCCGCGGGGCGGGGCTCCGGCGCCATCCACTCCTCCAGGTGCTCGGCGGCGAAGGCGGCCCGTCCCGCCACGCCCAGGACCTCGACCAGGTCGGCGAACCCCTCGGGATGCACGGCGAAGTCCGCCGACAGCGCCTCCCGGATCCGCCGGCGGTACGCGGTGATCACTCCGGCCAGTGCCGCCAGGTCCTGCCGCCGCCGGTCGGGCCCCGGCGCGGGGTCCCGGCGTGCGGCCGCCCGCTGTGCGGCGAACGCGGTACGCAGTGCGACGATGGCCTCGGCGTCGTCCGAGGTGCGGCCCGGGCTGTGGTCGGGGCCGACGGGTGTGGTGTGGGACATCGCTCTCCCCTTGGCTCATCGCGTGTGGGTCATCGCGGATGGCTCATGGTGGCGGCGGGCCGGGTGTGAGGTGAAACACCAATCTCGGCGGGATCTACAATCCCGGGGTTGTGGATATGAATCTGCGCAGACTGCGCTCCTTCGTCGCGCTGGCCGAGGAGCTGCACTTCACCCGGGCCGCGGCGCGGCTCTTCGTCGCCCAGCAGTCGCTGAGCAGGCAGATCTCCCAACTGGAGGCCGAACTCGGGACGCCGCTGCTGCGCCGCACCTCCCGCAGGGTGGAGCTCACCCCCGCGGGGGAGGTGTTCCTGACCGCCGCCCGCGAGGTCCTGGAGCGCTTCGACCGGGGCGTGACCGAAGCGCGGCGCGTGGGGCAGGGGGAGCGGACCACCCTGAGGGTGGGCTTCATCGTCGGCGCCGCGCTCGAACTGACCACGCACATCCTGGCCGAGTTCACCCGGCGCCGCCCCGACGCCCGGGTCGAGCTCCACGAGTTCGGCTTCGCCGACCCCTCGGCCGGTCTGACCGGGGGCGGCACCGACGTCGCGTTCATCCGGCTGCCCAGCACCACCCACGGCCTCGCGACCGTGCCGCTGTTCACCGAGCCCTGCGTCGTCGCGGTGAGCACGGGGCACCCCCTGAGCCGCCGCGACCACGTCCGCGTCGCGGACCTCCTCGACGAGCCGATCGCCATCGGCCTGACGGACGACGTCGTGTGGCGGGACTTCTGGACCCTGGCCGGACACCGCGGGGGCAGGCGCGCGCGGAACCTCGTGGAGACGCACTCGCAGAGCGAGGAGGTGGAGGTCGTCGCCGCCGGGATGGCCTGCAGCATCACGCCGGCGGCGGCGCGCCGCTACTCGCCCCACCCCGGGGTCCGGTTCGTCACGATCGTCGACCACCCCGGCTCGGTCGTCGCCGTGGCCCATCGCCCCGACCGGTCGCATCCGCTCGTCGCCTCGTTCGTGGCCGCAGCGGAGGCGGTCCGGGACCGCGAGACGGGAATCCTCCGCACGATCCGGGGGCTTCCCGGGGCCGACTGAACGCGGGGGCGGGCCCGGGGCCTCCCCGGGCGCCGGATCAGTCGGTCCGCAGGGTGGCGGCCGCGGCACGGATGAAGGTCATCGCGGTCTCCAGGTCGCCCGGCTCCGACTGGTGCGTCAGCTCGCTGATCACGCTCGCCACCGTGGCCGCCAGGATGCGCGGCGCGAAGGCGTCCGGACGCCAGCCCCGCTCCTCGGCGAGGAGCCGGGCGCCGTCCTGGACGACATCGGTCAGGCGGCCCCGGCAGAGCCCCTTGAGCTGGGGGTTCGCCTGGAGCATCTGGTCGTAGAGCTCGTCGAACCTGTCGCGGGAGCCCGCCTGTTCGCGCAGCCACTGCTCCACGGTGTCGAGGATCCCCTGTCCCGGGGGCCTGGCGTGCAGGGCCGCGGCGAGCCGGTCGACGAACACGTTGAAGTGCTCCATCGCCAGTTCGAGCTTGGTCGGGAAGTACAGCGTGACCGTACGCGGCGAGACCTCGGCCGCCTCGGCGATGTCGGCGATGCTCGTGGCGTCGAAGCCCCGCTCGGCGAACAGCTCGTACGCCGCCGTGAGGATCGCTTCCCTGCGCCGTGCCTTGCCGCGCTCCCTGAGGCTGTCACCCGTCATGCGTGCATCTTACCACCGGTAGCTAATTTACAGTCGAATGCAAAAATGCGTTACTGTGCAGAACGTGGTGGAGGTGCCCGCCCTGACCCCTCCACCACGTTTCCGTCCCCTGACGCCCCTTCCCTCAGGGTCTCGACCGGTTAGGAATGCTTCGATGGCCTCACGCCTGTACGCCTGGGCGCGCTGGATGGTTCGCCGCCGCCGCTGGGTGATCGCGACCTGGATACTCCTGCTCGCCGTCGTCGGTGGGCTGGGGGCGACCCTGAACGGAAAGACGTCCACGCAGTTCACGATTCCCGGCGTCGAAGCGCAGGAGGCGCAGGACCTCCTCAAGGAGAAGTTCCCGCCCGCCGCCGGCGGTGTCGTGCGCATCGTGGTCGCCGCCCCCGAGGGGAGGACCGTCACGGACCCGGAGCAGCGGAAGGCGCTCGACGGCGTCCTGCGCGAGGCGGCCACCGTGGAGGGCGTCATCGACGTCACCCGGCCGACCGAGGTCGGCGCGGTGTCGTCCGACCGGACCATCGCCTACGCCGACGTCCGGTTCCAGAACGAGGCCCCCGAGGTGACGGAGGAGGCCAAGGAGGAACTCGCCACCGCCGTCGAGCCCCTCCGCGACGCCGGGATGCAGGTCGAGCTGGGCGGCTCCGCCATGCTCCCGCAGACCGAGGCGGGGGGCCCGGCCGAACTGGTCGGCGTCGTCATCGCCTTCGTGGTCCTCGCCGTCACCCTCGGCTCCGTCGTCGCGGCCGGACTCCCCCTGCTGACCGCGCTCCTGGGCGTCGCCGTCGGCGTGCTCGGCACCATGTTCGTCTCCGGCTTCGTGGAGATGACGGGCACCGCGACCGTACTGGCCCTGATGATCGGCCTGGCGGTCGGCATCGACTACGCGCTGTTCGTCATCTCCCGCCACCGCGAGCAGCTCGCCGACCCCGACACCGACTGGGAGGAGTCGGTCGCCCGCGCCACCGCCACGGCCGGCAGCGCGGTCGTCTTCGCCGGCGCCACCGTCGTCATCGCCCTCGCCGCCCTGGCCATCACGGGCATCCCGTTCCTCACGATCATGGGCCTGGCCGGCGCCGTGACCGTACTGATCGCCGTCCTGGTCGCCATCAGCCTGCTCCCGGCCGTACTCGGCGTGTTCGGCGAGCGGATGCGCCCGCGCCACCCCCGGCGGAAGAGCAAGCGCGCGAACCGGACCCCCGGCTCCTGGGGTCTGGCCTGGGTCCGCGGCGTCACCCGTACACCGGCCGTCGTCCTGGTCGCCGGCGTCCTGGGCCTGCTGGCCCTCGCCCTGCCGGCCAAGGACCTGCGCCTCGGCCTGCCCAGCTACGCCTCCCAGCCCGAGAGCAGCACCCAGCACAAGAGCTTCGACCTGCTCACCGAGGGCTTCGGCCCCGGCTTCAACGCCACCCTCATCACCGTGGTGGACACCGAGGGCATCCCGCAGAACGAGCGGCAGGGCACCGTGACGCAGCTGCGCGGCGCGCTGGTCGCCGACAAGAACGTGGCCGCCGTCTCACCCCCGGTGGCCGGCCCCTCCGGCGGCGTCGTGGTCATGGCCGTGATGCCGAAGTCGAGCCCCGACGCGGAAGCCACCACCGACCTGGTCCACCGCATGCGCGACAAGGCGCCCGAGATCGCCGACGCGGGCGGCACCCTCTACGTCACCGGGCAGACGGCCATGGCCATCGACGTCGCCGACAAGCTCGGCGACGCACTGCCCCTGTTCATCGGCGTCATCGTCCTCCTCGCCCTCGTCCTGCTGGCCATCGCCTTCCGGTCGGTCCTCGTGCCCCTCAAGGCGGCGCTCGGATTCCTGCTCTCGGTCGGCGCGAGCCTGGGAGCCTCGGTCTGGGTCTTCCAGGAGGGGCATCTGAACGGCCTGCTCGACGTGGCGGCGGTCGGCCCCGTCACCAGCTTCCTCCCGATCCTGCTCACCGGCGTGCTGTTCGGCCTGGCCATGGACTACGAGGTCTTCCTCGTCAGCCGCATGCGCGAACACTACGAGCACAGCAAGGATCCGGCCGAGGCGATCGCCCGGGGCGTCTCCAGCAGCGCACGCGTCATCGTGGCCGCCGCGCTGATCATGGTCGCGGTCTTCGGCGGATTCGTCTTCAACGAGGACCCGATCGTCAAGGCCATCGGGTTCTCCCTCGCCTTCGGCGTGTTCATCGACGCCTTCGTGGTCCGCATGACGCTCGTGCCCGCCGCCATGGCCCTGCTCGGACGGCGCGCCTGGAGCATGCCCCGTTGGCTCGACCGGCTCCTCCCGGACGTCGACATCGAGGGCGCGCGCCTGCCCGCCCCCGCCGGGCGCGCCGCGGACCCGGAGGCCGAGGAGGAGGCCCCGCGCCGCGAGCCCGCCGCCCGGGTCTGAACGGCCCGCACCGAACTCCGGGGCCGCCGACGTCCGTGGGGGGCGTCGACGGCCCCGGATCCCGCCCCGCACCTCCCGCGCGCCGCGGGGGGTGCGGAGTCGTTTCGGCGGCGTGACCGCCCCTCGAATGTTGACACTGCATACTCCTGGGCGTAATGTATGTGTTGTAAACATTCGGCTCTCGGATGTATGCGGACGAAGGCGGGCATGGGTCTTCCTGCCCGGTGTCGAGTCCCGGAGAACCCACGAGAGCTTTTCGCACCGGTTGAAACCATCTGTTGGGAACGGAGTTGTCATGAAGGCTGTGTCGATCAAGGAGCACGGCGGTCCCGAGGTCCTGGAGTGGATCGAGGTCGAGGACCCGACGCCCGCCGCCGGCGAGGTGGTCGTGGACGTGGTGGCCAGCGCGCTGAACCGGGCGGACGTCATGCAGCGCTGGGGGCTCTACCCGCTGCAGCCCGGCTGGTCGCCGTACCCGGGCCTCGAGGTCTCCGGCCGCGTCGGCGCCATCGGCGAGGGGGTCACCGGCTGGCAGGTGGGCGACGAGGTCTGCGCCCTGCTGACCGGCGGAGGGTACGCGCAGAAGGTGGCCGTCCCCGCCGGACAGCTCCTGCCGGTCCCGAAGGGGATCGACCTGGTGGAGGCGGCGGGCCTGCCCGAGATCACCGCCACCGTCTGGTCCAACCTCGTCATGACCGCGGGCCTGAAGGCGGGCGAGACGCTCCTGGTGCACGGCGGCGCCGGCGGTGTCGGCACGATGGCGATCCAGGTCGCCAAGGCCCTGGGCGCCCGGGTCGTCACGACGGTCGGCGGCCCGGAGAAGGCCGAGCGCGCCCGGGAGCTGGGGGCCGACACGGCGATCGACTACCGCACCGAGGACTTCACCGAGCACGGCCCCTACGACGTGATCCTCGACGTCGTCGGCGGCGACTACCTGGAGCGCAACGTCCGCTCCCTGGCGGCCGACGGACGGCTGGTCGTCATCGGCCTGCAGAAGGGGCTCGAGGGGCAGCTGAACCTCGCCGAGATCGTCTTCAAGCGGGCCTCCGTGCACGGCACCACCCTGCGGACCCGTTCCAAGGAGTACAAGGCCGAGGTCGTGGCCGAGGTCCGGAAGAACGTCTGGCCCATGATCGAGAGCGGCGCCGTGCAGCTGATCGTCGAACGGACCGTGCCCATGGCCGAGGCCGCCGAGGGCCACCGCCTCATGGAAGCGGGCGGCCACCTCGGCAAGATCCTGCTCGTGAACGACGAGAACGCGTGACGGGACGGGCGTGCGCCCGAAGGGCCGCCCCGCGTCGCTCGACGCGGCACGCGAGCACCCCGTGACGCTCGGCCCGGCGGTACGGGCGCCCGTTGCGGCGCGCGGCATTCCGCCTCTCCCGACGGAGCCGTGCCCGACAGGACGGTCCCACCGGGAGAGGCGGCCGATCGCCGGCCTTCCCGGTGGCGCGCCCCGGCGGGCGGCGGTCCCGTCAGACCGCCGGCGCGGGCTCCTCGGCGGTCCGCGAGCCCCGGGTCATCAGGACCCCCGCGAGCGCCGCGACGGGATACATGAGGACCCCGTAGACGGCGGCGGGCACCGCCAGGCCGACGCTGCCGAGCACGCTGATCGCCAGGGTCATGGCGACGGCGCTGTTGTGCACGCCGATCTCCATCGAGCAGGCGATCGACTGCCGCTTGTCGAGCTTGAGCAGGCGCGGCGCGAAGTACCCGATCGTGAGGCTCGCCACGCAGAAGGCCAGCGCCGCGGGGCCCACGTCCAGGAGGTAGCCGACTATGTTCTCCCGCTCGGCCACCAGCGCGCCGATGATCACGGCGACGAGGACGACGACCGACAGCTGCCGCACCGGGCGGTCCATGCGCCGTGCGAACGCCTCCGAACGGCTCCGCACCGCCAGGCCGATCACCACCGGCACGATCACCAGGGCGAAGACCTGCAGCACCTTGCCGAACTGCAGCCCCATCCCGTCGGGGCCGATGTCCGGCTCGAAGTACCACAGGGCGAAATTGGTGATGATCGGCAGCGTCACGATGGCCAGCACCGCGTTGACCGCGGTGAGCGTGACGTTCAGCGCCACGTCGCCGCCGAAGAGGTGGCTGAAGAGGTTCGCCGTCGTCCCGCCGGGCGAGGCGGCCAGCAGCAGCATGCCGACGGCGAGCACGGGGGAGAGGCCGAAGGCGAGGACCAGCCCCAGGCACACGACGGGCAGCAGCAGGAGTTCGCAGACCATCGCCACGACGACGGCACGGGGGTGGCGTCGTACCCGGCGGAAGTCGTCGAGGGTCAGCGACAGGCCCAGTCCGAACATGATGACGGCGAGGGCGAGGGGGAGGAATACGGTGGCGAGAGGAGTGTCCATGCGCGGCTTCGTCTCCAAGGGCGATGGTGGCGCGAAGGGAGGTCCGGAGTGACAGCTGTACGACACCCGTGTGACACCCGCGTGTCCGGCAGGTCCGAGTGCCCGCTGCACCGCGCACAGTAGGTGCCGACGTGAGCACTGTCAACATTGCTCGGGGTGCCGCTCGGTGACGTGACGCCACCGGCACGCCACCCGCGGACCCTTCGCGTCCGGGACCGGCTTCCGCCGTCCCCGCCCAACCCCTCGCACGCCGCGGCCGACCGGCCGACTCCGCCCCCCCTTCCGCGGCCGCCGCGGAGGAAAGGAAACCCATGGACCTCCAGGTCGACCTCGGTGACCTGCCCGTCGACACGAGCGCGCCGATCCTGGTCACCGGCGCCACCGGATACGTCGCGGGCTGGATCGTGAAGGCCCTGCTCGACGCGGGAGCCACCGTCCACGCGGCCGTCCGCGACCCCGGCGACACCGCCAAGGTGCGGCACCTCGCGGAGGCCGCCGACGCCTCGCCCGGCACCCTGCGCCTGTTCGCCTCGGACCTGATGCGCGAGGGCTCCTACCGGGAAGCCATGCGGGGGTGCCGGATCGTCGTCCACACCGCCTCGCCCTTCACCCGTACCGTACGGGACCCCCGGCGCGACCTCGTCGACCCGGCCGTGCACGGCACCCGCAACGTGCTGCGCACCGCGAACGACGTCGAGACCGTCGAACGCGTGGTGCTCACCAGCTCCGTCGCCGCGATGATCGGGGACGCCTCCGACATCCTCCGCGTCCCCGGCCGGACCCTGACGGAGGAGAGCTGGAACACGACCTCGTCCCTGACCCGCGAGCCGTACAGCTTCTCCAAGACCCTGGCCGAGAAGGAGGCGTGGCGCATCGCGGAGGCGCAGGACCGCTGGCGCCTCGTCACCGTCAACCCGGGCCTCGTGATCGGCCCGGCCCTGAACGCCGACCCGACCAGCGAGAGCTTCACCATCCTGCGGCAGATGATCGGCGGCGAGGCCCGCTTCGGAGCACCCCGCGTCGCCGTCGCGGTCGTCGACGTGCGCGAGGTCGCCTACGCGCACCTGGCGGCCGCGTTCCTCCCGGAGGCCCGGGGGCGCCACCTCGTCGTGGCCGAGAGCACGGACATCGTCGATCTCGCCCGCAGGCTCCTGCCCGCCTACGGAACGCGGTACCCGCTGCCGCGCCGGGCCGTGCCGAAACCCCTCGCCGTCGCCTTCGCGCCGGCGGCCGGACTCGAACGCGGCTACCTGCGACGCAACATCGGCTTCGCGCTGCGGGGCGACACCACCAAGAGCCGGAAGCTCCTCGGCGTGCGCTACCGACCCGCGCAGCACTCCATGGAAGAGATGCTCGACCAGCTCATCCGGGCCGAAGCACCGAAACCGCGCTCCTGAGAAACCGTCCGGTCCGGCCCCGGGCCGCGTGGCACCCTTTCGGCATGCGCCTGACAGCCGACGGAACCACGCCGATCTCCCGGTCGGTCCTGGTGAACGACTTCGAGACCGACGACGGATACGCCTTCGAACCGGCGAGCCCGCTCTTCCTGGCCGCCGGCGACCGCATCGCCCTCGGGAGGGACGGGCTCGTCGTCACGCGGGCCGACGGAGCACGACTGGCGCCGGCTGGCGACTGGTCCACCCGCTGCCGCCCGGGAGTCCGGAAAGACTTCGGACGCGGGGCCGGAAAGCAGGTGTGGGGCGCGGACGAGGGGGCAGGCGGCCGGTGAGCGAGCGGCTCCCGTACGGGTCGTCACCTGCGGTTCCCTTCCCCGCGGGTGACGCCACCGGGGCCTCCGCTCGTACCCGACGGGCCCGTCCGTGCCCGGCCACCGGAGGGGTCGCGTCCGAGCGACCGCCGGTACGCCGGCGCGACCGGCGTTGTTCCGTTGGGCGGAGATCGGCGGCCCGTTCGTTACGGCGCCCCGGTGACCGGTCATGGCTATGGAGTCCCCTGTCCCGACCTCGGAGAGACGATGTCCCACGAGAACCCCCTCAAAGCCGCCGTCGACAAGCTGACCGAGCCGTTCCGGGAGAACGGGCCCGCCGAGGGCGTGCCCGGGGCCCCCTCCTCGGGGCCGGTGACGGTCGAGGAGCCGACCGAGCCGCACGGGCCGCTGCCGCCGAAGCCGGACCAGACCGGTCCGGAGACGGTGAGCCCCACCGGTCAGCCGACCGGAGCGGACCAGGCGCGGGTGGCCCAGAGCGGCGCGTACCTGACCACCGCGCAGGGCACCCGGCTGTACGACACCGACCACTCGCTCAAGGCGGGCCCCCGCGGGCCGGTCCTGCTCCAGGACCACCACCTGCGCGAGAAGATCATGCACTTCGACCACGAGCGCATCCCGGAGCGCGTGGTCCACGCCCGCGGTGCCGGCGCGCACGGCGTCTTCCAGTCGTACGGCACGGCGGCGGGCGTGACGAAGGCGGCCTTCCTCGCCGCCGACGCCGAGACCCCGGTCTTCGTCCGCTTCTCGACCGTGCTCGGCTCGCGCGGCTCGGCCGACACGGTCCGCGACACCCGGGGCTTCGCGACGAAGTTCTACACCGAGGAGGGCGTCTTCGACCTCGTCGGGAACAACATCCCGGTCTTCTTCATCCAGGACGCCATCAAGTTCCCCGACGTCATCCACGCGGGCAAGCCCCACCCGGACCGGGAGATCCCGCAGGCCCAGAGCGCCCACGACACCTTCTGGGACTTCGTGTCGCTCCACACCGAGGCCCAGCACCACGCCATGTGGAACATGTCCGACCGGGGCATCCCCCGCTCCTACCGGACGATGGAGGGCTTCGGCGTCCACACCTTCCGGCTCGTCAACGCCGAGGGCGCCACGACCCTGGTGAAGTTCCACTGGAAGCCCAAGCTGGGCGTGCACTCCCAGGTCTGGGAGGAGGCCCAGATCACGGGCGGAGTGGACCCCGACTTCCACCGCCGGGACCTCGCCGACGCCATCGAGGCGGGTGCCTACCCGCAGTGGGAGCTGGGCATCCAGACCTTCCCCGACACCCCGGAGCAGACCTTCGAGGGCATCGACCTGCTCGACCCGACGAAGATCGTCCCCGAGGAGCTGGCCCCGGTCCGGCCGATCGGCCTGCTCACCCTCAACCGCAACCCGTCCAACTTCTTCGCCGAGACCGAGCAGGTCGCCTTCCACGTCGGCCACCTGGTCCCCGGCATCGACGTCACCGACGACCCGCTTCTCGCCGGGCGCCTCTTCTCCTACCTGGACACCCAGATCACGCGTCTGGCCGGGCCCAACTTCAACCAGATCCCGATCAACCGGCCGCACGCCCCCGTCAACGACATGCTCCGCGACGGCTTCCACCAGCAGGCCGTGCACACCGGCGTCGCGCCCTACAAGCCGAACTCGCTGGACGGCGGCTGCCCGTTCTTCGCGGGAGCGGACACCGGCGCCTTCGTCGAGGTGCCCGTCGAGCTCCCGGCCGCGCGCAAGGTCCGCGAGGCGCCCGCCTCCTTCGCCGACCACTTCAGCCAGGCGCGCCTGTTCTGGCTGAGCATGACCCCGGTCGAGCGCGAGCACATCGTCGCCGCGTACACCTTCGAACTCGGCAAGTGCTACGAGCAGGCCGTCAAGGAGCGCCAGCTCCTCGCCCTGGCCAACATCGACCCCGAGCTGTGCGCCCAGGTCGCCGCGGGACTCGGCCTGCCCGCCCCCGAGGCCACCCAGCCGCTCGCGGACGTGCGGCCCAGCCCCGCGCTCTCCCAGGTCGGCGGGGAATGGCCCGCCGACGGGCGGATCGTCGGCATCGTCACCGACGGCACCGCCGACGCCGACGGCGTCCGCGCCCTGCGCCGGGCGGTGCTCGACGCGGGCATGGTGCCGCTGGTCGTCGCGCCCGCGGGCGGGAAGCTCGGCGACGGCGCCGACGCGATCACCGTCCAGCGCACCTTCGCCACCGCGCGCTCCATCGAGTTCGACGCCCTCGTCCTCGCCGGCACCCCCGCCCCGGGCGCCGACGCCCAGGGGGCCCGCGACGCCAAGGCCGGCGAACCGGGCCAGGGGGGCGCCGCCGTGGACCCGCGCCTCGCGATGCTGGTCTCCGAGGCGTTCCGGCACGCCAAGGCCATCGGCGGCTGGGCGGGCGCGGAGACCGTCCTGGCGGCGGCCTCGGTGCCCACCGGCGCCCCCGGCGTGATCCTCGCCGACAGCGGTGAGGCGGTCCTGTCCGGCCTGACCCCGCTCCTGGCCAAGCACCGGGTCTGGGACCGCTTCCCCGCCGCGCTCTGACCCGCTCCCGTACGCGCCACACGTGTGCCCGCCGTCCCGGACGGCGGGCACACCCGTGTGTACGGGGCGAATTAGCGGCTCCGTACCGCCAACGTCCTTCCCGGAAAGGTCCGTTGCCGCACACCGGCAGGGAAGCGGCGATCCCCGTGGGTGAGTTGCGGTGACTTGTCCCTTCACTTTTTAAGAAACCTTGTTGAGAAAGTCATAGCTCTGTGAAGGCCCGTTGATTTGCACTCGTCAATCGGTCAGGGTTTCGAGCGAGCCGCCGGAGAGTTTCCTTCCGGGGGCCCAACCCCCCACAAATCCTGACGAGGAGAGCCTTCTTTCATGGCAACTCACAAGCGTGTCCGCAAGTTCAGGATCGTCGCCGTCGCGACCGCGATCGCCGCGGCGGCCGGAGTGACCGTCGCCGCCGGCCCGTTCGCCGGCGCGGCCCCCACCCCCGCCGAGGGAACCGTCCACGGCCTCGGCGCGGAGAACGCCGTGGCGGGCAGCTACGTCGTGCTGCTCGACGAGAAGACCGACAAGGCGGGCAAGACCGAGCTGGCGAAGGAGTACGGCGGCACGCTGCGCCGCAGCTACGACTCCCAGGTCAACGGATTCTCCGTCAACGAGCTCACCGAGACCGAGGCCAAGCGCCTCGCCGCCGACCCGGCCGTCGCCAAGGTCGTCCAGAACCGCACCTTCACCATCAACGAGACCCAGGACAACCCGCCCTCCTGGGGCCTGGACCGGGTCGACCAGACGGACACCGCCGGGGACCGGAAGTACACCTACCCCGACGCCGCGGGCGAGGGCGTCACCGCGTACGTCATCGACACCGGCGTCCGCGTCAGCCACAGCGACTTCGGCGGCCGCGCCACCGACGGCTTCGACGCGATCGACAACGACGACACCGCCCAGGACGGCAACGGCCACGGCACCCACGTCGCCGGCACCATCGCCGGAACCGCCCACGGCGTCGCCAAGAAGGCGAAGATCGTGGCCGTCCGCGTCCTCGACGACAACGGCTCCGGCACCACCGAGCAGGTCATCGCCGGCATCGACTGGGTCACCGAGAACCACCAGGGCCCGTCCGTCGCCAACATGAGCCTCGGCGGCAGCGCCGACCCGGCCCTCGACGAGGCCGTCAAGAAGGCCATAGCCGCCGGCGTCACCTTCGGCGTGGCCGCCGGCAACGAGTCCTCCGACGCCGGCCAGGGCTCCCCGTCCCGCGTGCCCGAGGCGATCACCGTCGCCTCCTCCACCAAGGACGACCGGCAGTCCAGCTTCTCCAACTTCGGCTCCGTCGTGGACATCTACGCCCCCGGCTCGGACATCACCTCCGCCTGGAACGACAGCGACACCGGCACCAAGACCATCTCCGGCACGTCCATGGCCACCCCGCACGTCGTCGGCGCCGCCGCCGTCTACCTCGGCGGCCACCCCGACGCCACCCCGGCCCAGGTCGCCGAGGCGCTGGTCGGCGGCGCGACCGCCGACAAGATCGGCAACGCCTCGCCCGGCACCGCCAACAAGCTCCTGAAGATCGTGGAGTAGCCCCACCCGCCCGACGACGGCCCGCCGCGCCCTCTCCCAGGAGGGCGCGGCGGGCCCGTTCGGGTCATGGGGTCAGCGCCCGCGCCGCCCCCGGCCGGCGGGCTCGCGGTCCTCCTCGTCCTCTTCGTCCTCCCCTTCTTCCTCGTCTCCTTCCGCCCCTTCGTCCTCGTAGTCCTCGGCGTACTCCTCGCCGGGATCCGACTCCTCGTCCTCGTCCTCGTACTCCTCCTCGTCCCCTTCCCCGGGTTCCTCGGGGCCGTCCTCCTCGTCCTCCTCGTCCTCCTCGTACCGGTCCTCGGGCTCCCCCTCCTCGTCCCCCTCTTCCTCTTCCTGTTCCTGTTCCTGCTGCTCCTCCTCCAGGGCGTCCTCGTGCGTGCGGACCACCTCGCCGTCACGGATCTCGCCGCGCCAGCCCTCGGGCTCGTCGTCGGTGAGGGCGACGTGCCGGCGGAAGTGCTTCACGTCGAGCCGTAGCCGACGGCCCTGGGCGCGCCAGAGGTTGCCCGTCTTCTCGAAGAAGCCGGAGGGGTAGTACTCGACGGTGATCAGGACCCGGGTGAGCGACGGGCCCAGCTCGTGGAAGCTGACACAGCCCCGGGTCGATCCCTTGGCCCCGTCCGAGGTCCAGACGATGCGCTCGTCCGGCACCTGCTCCTGGACGGTAGCCTTCCAACTGCGGGTGGAGGGGCCCACCTTGACCTTCCAGTCGCTGGAGGTCTCGTCGCCCTGGGAGACGTTGCGCACGCCCTTCATGAAGCCGCTGAAGTCCTCGTACTGGGTCCAGTGGTCATACACCCTCCGGAGCGGGGCGCCCACGTCGACCGTCTCGACGATGCTGGTGATCTTCTGGGTCCCGCTCTTCCGTTTGCCCTTCCCCTTGCCGCCGAACAGGTTCGACGCGGTATCGGTGACCTTGTCCTTCAGGCCGCCGAACGTGTGGCCCACCATCGCCTTGACGGGGGAGTCCCCCTGGAGCATGCGCCCGCCGATGTCCGCGAGGCTGCCGCCGTTGTCGGCCACGTCCTGGAGCCGGTCGGTGACGTCCCCCAGCTTGTCCGTGGCCTTCTCGGCCAGTTGGCCGGTCTGGGCGGAGAGGTAGTCGCCGACTTCGCCGAGCAGCCGGTCCAGTCCGGATCCCGACTCCTTGGCGGAGGTGCGGTTTTCGGGTGCCATGACCTACCTCCGCGCCGACGGCTTGCGCGCGGCCGTCTTCTTCGCGGCGGTCTTCTTCGCCGCCGGCTTGCGTGCCGTGGTCTTCTTGGCCGCGGCCTTCCTGGCGGGAGCGCTCTTCTTCGCCGCCGTGCCCTTCTTCGCGGGAGCGCTCTTCTTCGCTGCCGTCTTCTTGGCCGGCGCCTTCTTCGCGGCCGGTTCCGCGGCCGTCTTCTTCGTCGCGGCCTTCTTGGCGGGTGCGCTCTTCCCGGCAGGAGCGGTCTTCTTCGCCGGAGCCGTACCGCGTGCCCGGGAGGGCTTGCGCGTGCGGGACGACGGACGCGAGGACCGACTCGGTTCCGGCTCCTCCTGCTCCTCCGGCTCGTCCTCCTCGGCCTCTTCGTCCTCCCCGTCCTCCTCCGGTTCCTCGTCCTCCTCCCACACGTCCTCGTCCTCGTCGTACTCCTCGGGCTCCTCGGGTTCCTCCTCGGATTCCTCCTCGTCCTCGTAGCCCTCCTGGTCCTGCCGGTCCTCTTCTTCGTCCTCGTAACGCCCTTCCTCGTCCTCCTCGTCCCCACTGCTGCCGATCGCCAGCGTCCGCTCGTGCAGCGAGTCGGCGAGGTCGGCGAGCTTGCGGTCGGCCGCGGCCTTGAGCGCCTGACGGCCGACGTTCAGGGTCTCGCCCTTCAGCTGGTCGCCCATCTCCGCGACCTGGGGTATGTCCTTGAGCCTGCTCAGGCCCTCCGCGACGAGCTGTCGGGGTTCGAGGCCGAAGCGCCGCCCCGCCAGATAGGTCGCCGCGGTGAACGCGAGGCGCCCCTTCTTCGTCCGTCCCAGCACGTAGCCCCCGGCCACCGCGGCCGCCAGGGCGATCTTGGACGTGTCATCCATGGCCTCTGTCCCTTCACCGGGCGCACACGGCCTCGCCGTCGCCTCGTACGGAACTCTCCGCACCGGGGCGCACCTCCGCGCGCACTCCCGTGAAGGGCGCCCCTGTCGGGCGGTGGGGAACGAGCCTGCTTTCCCGGCATGGCTTTTGTCCCTATATCATGAAATTCTAGCCGTAACTGGCTGCACGTCCTCCGGAAGTGCCACATGGCTTCAGCAGATTCGGAACGCCCCCGGCGGGCCGCCCCCCGCGCCGACGACGAACAGCGGGAGCGCGCCCCCTCCCGGCGCAGACCGGCGCCGCGCCGGGCCAGGGCCGTCGACGCCGGCTCGGCGATGAGCTCGGCCGCCGAGCAACTGGCGAAGCTGCTCGGCAGACCGCCCGAGTCGGTCTCCTCGCTCAAACCCACCGACTCGGGGTGGGAGGCGCAGGTGGAAGTGGTGGAGCTGGAACGCATCCCCGACACGACCAGCGTGCTGGCCAGTTACAAGGTCGCACTCGACGAGGAAGGCGCACTGATCTCCTTCGAACGCACCCGCCGCTACAGCCGCGGGATGATCGATCGGCCGTTCTGAGAACGGTTCGGCCGTGAAGGGAGGCACCATGACGATGGTGCCGCAGGGCGGCGGCAGCGCCGCCGGCAGGGGCGGAGGCTCCTCGGGCACCCTCTACGACGTCCTGGAGCTCATCCTGGACCGGGGCCTGGTGATCGACGTCTTCGTCCGCGTCTCGCTGGTGGGGATCGAGATCCTCAAGATCGACGCCCGGATCGTGGTGGCCAGCGTGGACACCTATCTGCGCTTCGCCGAGGCCTGCAACAGGCTCGACCTCGAATCCGGCCGCAAGGCTCCGGCGCAGCTCCCCGAGGTCGTCGGGGGCATGATGGAGGGCGGGGCCCACGGCAAGTCCAAGGGGGCGCTCAGCGGGGCGGTCGACGCCGTCACCGAGTCCCTGACCGGGAAGTCCCGCGACGACGAGGAGCCGGACGAGGAGGAGGAAGCGGAGGAGGAGCCCGCTCCCCGACGCCGGCGGCCCCCCGCCCGACGCGCGGCGCGCCGGGAGAAGGAGTGACCGATGGCCCTCTACGTCTACGCGATCACGGGGCAGGACCACCCCCTCGCCGTCGGGGACGTGACCGGCGTCGGCGCCGATCCGTCCCCGGTGCGCGCCCTCGCGTGCGGACCGCTGTACGCCGTGGTCAGCGACGTCTCCGAGGAGATCCGGCCCAAGCGGCGCGACCTGCTGATCCACCAGGAGGTGCAGGAGCGACTGATGGAGGGCGGCCCGGTCCTGCCCCTCCAGTTCGGCTACACCGCCGCCGACGAGGCGACGGTCGAACAGGCGCTCCGCAAGGACGCCGACGGCTACCTCGCCAACCTGGAACGGCTCGACGGCTGCGTCGAGTACCACGTGCGGGCCTTCCAGAACGAGGAGGAGCTCCTGCGGCAGATCCTGCGGGAGACCCCCGAGACCCGGGAGCTGAACGATCGGATCCGCGCCGGGGACCCGGACCCCCAGCTCCCGCTGACCCTCGGCCGCGCGGTCGCCGCGCAGGTGCGGGAACGGCAGGACGCGCTCGCGGCCGGACTGACCGACGCCCTCGTCCCGTACGCCAGGGAGCACGACGTACGGCCCGCGACCGGCGACGACCTCCTCAACCTCTCGCTGCTGGTCTCCGACGACCGGAGGGAGGAGTTCCTCTCGGCGCAGGCGGGCCTCGTCCGGCAGCTCGGGGACGGGGTGGAGTTCCGGCTGAGCGGCCCCCTGCCGCCGTACAGCTTCGTCCGGTAGCGGAGGACGGGCGGGGAAGTCCGTCCGGTGGCGGAAGACGAGTGAGGAAGGAGGAGGAACGAGGATGGGACTGCTGACGCAGCTGCTCACGCTTCCCGTCGCCCCGGTGCGCGGCGCCGTCTGGATCGCCGAGAAGGTCCTGGAGACGGCCGAGGAGGAGTACTACGACCCGGCCCCCGTCTGGCGGGAGCTCCGGGAGCTGGAGGCCCGGCTGGTACGGGGAGAGATCGACCAGGAGGCCTTCGACCGGCGCGAGGACGAACTGCTCGACCGGCTGGACGAGATCGACGCGTACCGGCGGGGGCCGCGATGACCCGGAAGCGAGGCCGCCGTGTCTGACCCCCTGCCCGACCGGTTCGGATCCGTCCCCTCCCGGGCGGCGCCGGCGCCGTACGGGCCGAGTTCCTCCGCCAACCTCGCGGACATCCTGGAGCGGGTGCTCGACAAGGGCATCGTCATCGCCGGGGACATCCGCATCAACCTGCTCGACATCGAACTCCTGACGATCAAACTGCGGATCCTGGTCGCCTCCGTGGACAAGGCGAAGGAGATGGGCATCGACTGGTGGGAGCACGACCCCTCCCTCTCCTCGAAGCACACCGGCGGCCCCCTGGCCGAGGAGAACCGCAGGCTCCGCGCGGAGGTGGAGGCGCTGCGCCGCGAGAGGCTCACGACGGGGGAGCGACCGGAAGCGGAGGCCTTCGAGGCCGAGGACGCCGAAGACATCGAGGACGCCGAGGAGGTGGAGGCCGCCGACGGCGCGGAGCCGGACCGCGAAGCGGCCCCCGGCCGGAGGGCGGGGAACAGGGCGCCACGGAAGCGCGGCAGATGAACGCCCGCGAAGACCTCACCTACGTGTACGCCGCGGTCCCGGACACGCGGGAGGTACGCGCGGCCCTCGGGGAACTCCGAGGCGTGTCGGGCGCTCCCGTCTCCCTCCTGGCGGCCGGGACGGCCCCCGTGGCGTTCGTGGTCAGCCGGGTCGCGCCGGACGAGTTCGACGAGCGGACCCTGAAGGCCCGCTTCGAGGACCTGGAGTGGCTGGAGGGCGTCGCCCGCGCCCACCACGAGGTCGTCCAGACCGTCGCCCGCCACGACACCGTCCTCCCGCTGCGCCTGGCGACCGTCTACCAGAACGACGACCGCGCCCGCCGCGCCCTCACCGCCCAGAGCCGGTCCTTCACCGAGCGGATCGCCCTCCTCCGCGGCCGGAGCGAGTTCGGCGTCAAGCTGTACATCAGCCCCACCGGCTCCACCGACCGCACCGGCCCTGCCGGCGCCGCGGAGTCCCGTGAGGGAGCTGAGGGCCCCGGGAGAGCTGCCGACGCCTCCCTCACTCCCGGCAAGGCCTATCTGCGCCGCCGCCGGGCCCAGCACAGCGCCCAGGAGACCCGCTACCGGCACGCCCAGGAGGCCGCCGCCCGCGTCGAGGCCCTGGCCCACCGGTTCAGTACGCACCGGATGCGCCACCCCGCCCAGACCGGGGCCCTGGCGGGCCCGGAGGAGAACGTCCTCAACGACGCCTATCTCGTCCCGCACGACCGCGCCGAGGAGTTCCGCACGGCGCTCACCGGCGCGGTGGAAGGCCTCGACGGCGTACGCGTCGAGGTGACCGGGCCGTGGGCCCCCTACTCCTTCGCCACGCCGTCGCCGCCGCCCGGCGGCGAGACCGCCGGGGAGGGGGCGGCGCCATGACGGTCTCCCGGCCCACCGAATCACTGCCCGGCCGGCAGGTCGCCCTGGTCGACCTGCTCGACAGGCTGCTCAGCGGGGGAGTGGTCCTCTCCGGCGACCTCGTCCTGTCGATCGCGGACATCGACCTCGTCCGCATCTCGCTCCGCGCCCTGATCGTCTCCGTCGACTCGGAGGCGGACCCCCTGGCCTCCGGCACCGCCGGGCCTAGGGCGGACCCCCTGGCTTCCGGTACCACCGGGCCGGGGGCGGGCATGAACGCACCGGTGGACCGGAAAGCGGACGTGACCGCACCACTGGACCGGGGGCGGGCGTGAACGACGAGGCGGACCCGGAGCCGGGGGAGCGGAGGTCTCCTCCGGAGCCGCTCCCGGAGGCCCCACCGCCCCTGCGCAGGGCGGGCACCGCTCTGAACGACGCCTTCCGCCTCCTCCAGGCCCCGCCCACCCCGGCCGACGAACCCCCGCGCCCCGCCCGCAGGCTCCGGACCGACCACGAGTCGGTGGAGGAGGACCTGCTCAAACTCGTCCTCACCGTCGTGGAGCTCCTGCGCCAGCTCATCGAGAGGCAGGCGCTGCGACGCGTCGACGCGGGCGACCTCACCGACGACCAGGAGGAGGAGCTGGGCGCCACCCTGATGGCCCTGCACGACGCCCTGTCCGACCTCTGCGCCGAGCACGGCTACACGCTCCAGGACCTCAACCTCGATCTCGGCCCGCTCGGCCCCCTGCTGCCGCGCGAGGACTGAGCCGCCGCGTGAGGACCGAGCGCCCCGGCTCCGCCGGGCCCGGCCCCACGGGTCAGGAACGGCCGGCCGTGGCGAAGATCCAGCGGTTGGCCGCCAGGGCGTCGTCCGGCTCCGGGAGCGGTCCCCGGCCGTGGAGTGCGGTGAAGTCGTACGGGCGGTGCACGGCCACCCGCCAGCCGCGGTCGGCGAGGGCGCCGGCCGAGTCGGGGCGCGGCCCCGTGGCGAAGAGCCCCGGCAGGTCGATGCCGATCCGCTCGCGCGTCTCCGTGTAGACGGGGCCGCCGCGCACGCGCGGTGACTCGGCCGTCACCTCCTTGATCTCGTACGCCAGCGTGCTGCCGACGACGCTGAGCCGGTCCACGTCGTCGATCAGCCGCCGCTCGGCCTCGGCGGGGAGGTAGAGCAGCAGCCCCTCGGCGAGCCAGGCGGTCGGGGCGGACGGATCGAAGCCGGAACCGACGAGGGCCGCCGTCCAGTCCTGCCGCAGGTCGGCGGCGCACGGGCGGCGCTCGGCGACGGGCTCCGCCCCCGTGCCGTCGAGCACCGACTGCTTGAAGGCCAGCACACCGGCCGAGTCGATCTCGTGGACGACGGTCCCGGCGGGCCAGTCGAGCCGGAAGGCCCGGGAGTCCAGGCCCGCGCCGAGCAGCACCACCTGGCGCACGCCCGCCCGTGCGGACGCCAGCAGGTGGTCGTCCAGGACGCGGGTCCTCAGCCCGAAGTACCGGCCGAGCCTGCCCCACAGCGGGTCCGAGGCCCCGCCGGGGACCTCGTCGGGATGGAGCGGCCAGTCGGCGGTGTCGGGCGCCGCCCGGACGAAGGCGGCGGCGAACGGATCGCGGGCGAGGGCGTCGGGACGGTGGGTCTCGACGGCGCGGGCGGCGGCCACCAGCAGGGCGGTGCGGCCCACGCCCGCCGTCACCCCGGGGACCGGACCGGCTGCGGTACGCATGCCCCCTCCTCCCGTCGTCGCGGCCCCGCCACGGGGACGTCCCACGCGGACGGGTCGTCCGAGGCGGGGGTACGGGCGCCGTAGAGGACGCGCATGAACGCGAGGACCTCCTCGTACGGCAGGTGCAGGGCCGTGGTGCAGTCCGCCAGGACGGTGACGTGGAAGCCCTTCTGGAACGCGGTGCGGGCGGTGGAGTCCACGCACACGTCCGCGAACAGCCCCGCGAACACCAGGTGCTCGACGCCCCGGCCCCGCAGGTGCTCCTCGAAGCCGGCCGCGAGGAAGGCGTCGAAGCAGGCCCGCTTGGTGAAGACGGCCTCGCCGGCGGCGGGCAGGACGCGATGGAACTCCGCGCCCCAGGTTCCCTCCAGGCACTTCGGCGGCCTGCCCCGGCCCAGGTCCCGCAGCCGCCAGCTCGCCCCCTGGTGGACGGGGTCGCCGGTGAACCGCACGAACACCACCTCCACGCCCCGGCGCCGGGCCTCCCCGACCGCCGCGGCGGTCGAGGAGACGACGGCGTCCAGGACCGCGGGATCACCGCGGAACCGGGCCCTGGCCAGAGGGCTCGCGCAGAAGTCGTTCTGCAGGTCCACCACGACCAGGGCCGTGCGCTCTGACGCCGTCACGGGCCGCCCACCAGGGCCGCGTCGCGCCGGACGGTGCCCGGCCCGGAGACGTCGAGCACGTCGAGCAGGGCCTCGACCACCTCGCTCGTGGAGTGCCGGCCGCCGAGGTCGGGGGTGCGCACGCCCCGCTCGGCGAGGACCGCGAGCGCCGCCTCCACGACCGCCACGGCACCGGTGCACCCGGCGTGGTGCTCGGCGACGAGGGCGGCGGCCCGGATCGTGGCGACCGGGTTGACCAGGTTCCGGCCCGCCAGGTCGTCGGCTGAGCCGTGCACGGTCTGGTACTCCACCAGGCCCCGCAGCGCCGGATCGAGACAGACGTTCTCCGTGCAGCGGTTCTCCTGCCGGTCGGAGCCGTACCGGTCGAGGAGCACGACGTGCATGATGTCGGCCCACTCGTTCCCGGCGATCAGCAGGGTGCGGTCGGGCAGCCCGTGGGCGAGCAGGTCGCGGTTGACCGTGTCGGGCTGGAACACCTCGATCCGTACCCCGAACCGCTCCGACAGCTCGGCCACCCACGCGTCGAACGCCCCGTCGAGCAGATGGAACTTGTACGCCATGACGATCCGGCCGATCCGCCCGTCCGGCCAGGCGCGCCGGGCCCGTTCCAGGGCGTGCTCGACGACCGCGCCGGTGATCTCGCGGCTGAAGGACAGGGTGCGGGTGACCTCGCCCGCGGTGTGCGTGTTCTCGCCGGTGTAGAAGCCCTGGGCCTGGTCCCGGACCAGCAGCAGCGACCGCCCGTCGGCCTCCAGCAGATCGACCTTCACGGCGCGCAGCCTGCGCCGGACGAGGTACAGCGACTGGGCGTTGATCGCGGTGCGGAAGACGGCCGTGGTGCCGCGCTCGGCCAGATCCCGGCACCACGCCTCGTAGTGGTCGGCGTCCTCGGCGGTCAGTCGCCGCACGGCGGCGACGTCGTGGTCCCGGCGGAGCGAGACGTAGGAGTGGTACGGGCGCGGCGAGCGGACGACGTCCACGCCCTCGCCGCCCGGCCGCCCGGCGGCGAGGGCGTCCAGGACGCGCTCGAAGACGTCCGCCAGCTCCGGGCCCGTGCCCTGGCCCACGGCCAGGCCGACCACGGGCCGGGCCCCATCTGACGGGGAGGCCCCCGCCGCCTCCCGCCCGGTCCCTCCGATCATCGGGCGGTGCCGGAAACGAGGCGGTCACCGGCGATGCCCGCCTTCTCCGGGCGGTAGTAGTCCCGGATCGCGTCCGCCCACACGGCCACCGGGACGCGGTCGCCGTCGACCGGGCCCAGGACCTCGAACAGCGCCTCGATGTTGGGCCGGTCGAAGCCGATGGCGGTCATGAGGGCGAGGAAGTCGGGGCGGGCGACGAAGCCGTCGCCCCTCACGTCGCCCATCGTGGACAGCGCGTCGGCGAACTCGTCCACGGCGGCGTCGAACCGCCGCGGGTCGAGCACGACGGCGGTGAACTCCTCGGGGCTGACCCGCCCGTCGCCGTCGGCGTCCAGCTCGGACAGGAGCGTGTCCCCGTACCGGCGGAAGGCGTCGAGGAGCCGCGCCGCGGCCTTCTCACCGGCCGCCGGCAGCGCCGCGACGGTCCGCTTCCCCATCAGCTCGAAGTCGGACGGCTCCAGGTAGCCGTTCCCGTCGGCGTCGAAGAGCGAGAACACGAGTCGCACACGGTCGTTGGCCTCGGTGGTGGGCATGAGGAAGCACCCGGCTTTCGGTGAGGATGACGCCGGGAGACGTTCCCGGCCGTTGACCCACTATCGGGGTGCCGGAGGCCTTTCGGTGTACAAAAGCGGGGTGTTGTACACGATCGGAGGCAATTCGCCGGGCGGTGCATGACATGCCGGAAAGCTGGAAACCGGAGGCCGTTTTCTCCCGGCCTTCCTTCTGGCTTTCCTTCCGGTCTTCCGTGCGGCTTTTCTTCCGGCCGCCGACGGCGGAACGCCCGTTCCGGGCGGGCCGGAACGGGCGAAGGAGTGGAGAACGGGCCGGGAGGCGCGGTCAGTCGCGGTCGACTTCCTGGCGGAGGACCCGTCGCTCGGTGGTGGAGACCTCGTACGTCGTCTTGTCCCAGCTGCTGGTGTCGACGACGTCCACCGACCAGGCGTCGTCGTCCAGCTCCACGGCCGTGACGGTGCCCTTGTCGTCCTGGGTGGCCGTCTGGACCGCCTGCTCCGGTGTGACGGTGGTCCGCTTCAGCCGGTCGGCCAGCTCCTGCTTGTCCTCGGCGTCCTGGTCCGCGTCCGGCCGGTCGCTGATGACCTTGCCGCTGACGCCGTCGACCCAGACGTCGTGGAGGGTGCCGTCCGCCGTGGCGACGCTCGTGTGCCACGCCGGCGTCCGGGCCCCCGCGCCCTCCGACGGGCTCGCGGAGGCGGACGCGCCGGGGCTCACGGACGGGGAGGCGGACGCGGTGGCGCTGCCGCTCGCGGTGGCGTTCGGCGGCGCCCAGGCGAGCTCGGTCTCGACCAGCTTGCCCTGGGGGACGGTGGCCACGGCGGTCTGCACGGCCTTGTCCCAGGTGACCTTCGTGGCCGGGACGAGGCGCTGGCGCTCCGCCTGGTCGTCGGTGAGCCGCGGCGAAGCGGACCCGGAGGGAGAGGCGGACGCGGAGCCCGTCGCCGTCGGACCGCCGGTGGCCGTGGTCTGGGCCGGTGCGATACGGGCGGAGGTCGTGGTGGTCTCCTTCTGCTCGGAGCCGCAGGCGGCGAGCAGAAGGGCGCAGGACGCGGCGAGGCAGGCGACGGCCGGGCCGCGCAGTCGATGTCGCAGAGAGGTGCTCATGCGTCCATTCCTGACCGGGCTCCCCCGCTCCGTGACACGCCGGGCCGCGCAACCACCCGATCGCGGCCCTCCGCCGGTCCGGACGGGGGAACCGACCTGGCGCCCCCGTCCGGACCGGACCCCGCTTCACTCGTCGGACGACAGGCCGTCCCCGTTCGTGTAGCGGATCCGCGCCCACAGCGGCAGGCCGAACCAGCAGACCAGGTACCAGGCGACCACCCCGGACACCAGCCACGGCACGTAGCCGTCGTGCGTGGCCACGCGCAGAATCAGGAAGAGCGCCGAGACCAGCGTCGCGAGCAGCAGGATGAGACCGAGGAACGTGAGCCGGGACGCCCAGACGACCGCCTGGGGCTTGATGCGGCGCCCCGACACGATGCGGTGGAAGGCCACGGGCCCGATGAGGGCGCCGGTCGCCAGCGAACCGAGCACGACGGTGACGATGTAGATCGTCTTGTCGGTCTGTTCCAGGCCCTGGAAGTGCGGTGTGAACACCACGGTGAGCAGGAAGCCCAGGAGGATCTGCACACCGGTCTGGGCGACCCTGATCTCCTGTATGAGTTCGGTCCAGCGCCGGTCCGCCCGCTCCTCGGGCGTCTCGCTTCTTCTGGTCCGCCGGTCGCTCTCGGGTATCTCGTCCTCAACCATGGCGTCCTCTTTCCCGCAGGTCCGCATCCCATCCGCCCCGAGTTTCCCTTTTCCCAGGGTGCGCGCCGTCCGCCGTTCCGGCCCGGTGGGGAAGCCGCTTCCGGCACGGCGGACGACGGCGGGCACGCGCGCGTGAAGGCGTGCGATCACCGGAGGGCCTGCGTAGCCTGGGAGCCACCCCGGGGGTGCCCGGGGGAGGACGGGCTGCTCCACGCCGCCGCAAGACGCCGGAGAAAAAGCCGCGGAGATCGTGTGTCGACGTACGAGGATGTCCTGGGCGATCTGCTGGCCCGTTCCCACCTGCGGTCCGGGCGGGAGCTCGCGGGCCTCGTCCAGGACGCGGGCCGCCGCATGGGGTTCCGGGGGACGGCCATGTACGTCACCGACCTCCAGCAGATCCGGCTGATCGCCCTGCCCCAGCCGGACGTCGCCCATCAGCCGACGCTCGACGTGGACACCTCCCTCGCGGGCCTGGCCTACCGCACGCAGCAGGCGCAGCGGTCGAGGGACGGCGCCACCGCCTGGCTTCCGATGATCGACGGGGTCGAGCGCATCGGCGTCCTGATGGTGACGGCGCCCGACCTGGACGACGCCCTGCTCGGACGCGGCGAGACGCTCGCCGGGGTCGCCGCCCTCCTCGTGGTGTCGAAGTCCTCCCACAGCGACCTGTTGGTCGAGACGGAACGCGCGCGTCCGATGACGGTGCAGGCCGAGCTGCTGTGGGCCTTCCTGCCGCCCCGGACCATCGGTACGACGGAGGTCACCTCCTCGGCGGTCCTCGAACCCGCGTACGACATCGGTGGCGACACCTTCGACCACACCCTGGACGACCGCGGCCTGCACCTGACCGTCATCGACTCCATGGGCCACGACCTCGCCTCCGGCGGAGCCAGCGCGGCCGGACTCGCCGCCTGCCGGGCGGCCCGCCGCTCCGGCGGCTCGCTGACCGACATCGTCACCTCGATCGACCGGATCCTCGACACCTGGTTCACCGACCGCCTCATGACCGCCGTCGTCGCCCATCTGGACACCGCCGACGGACGGCTGACCTGGATCAACTGCGGGCATCCGCCGCCCCTGCTGATCCGCCACGGCAGGGTCCTCCCGCTGGTCCTCGACCGGGAGCCCGACCTCCCGCTCGGCTGGGGGTTCCTCAGGGAGACGCCGCCCACCGAGCACACCGCGCGCCTCCAGCCCGGCGACCGGATCCTCCTCTACAGCGACGGCGTCACCGAGGCGCGTTCGCCCGGCGGGGACTTCTACGGAGAGGAGCGGCTGGCCGACACCGTCATCCGCGCCACGGCGGCCGGCGCTCCCGCCCCCGAAGCCCTTCGCCGCCTGGTCCAGGGACTGCGGCAGCACCAGGTCCACAAGCTGCGCGACGACGCCACCATCCTGCTCACCGAGTGGCACCCGAGCGGACGCGGCCGGGGAGCACGCCCGGACGCGGCGGAAGAAAGCGATCGGGCCCCGGGCGCGAGTGATCGCCCGGGACGCGGGTAGGCGCGGCTTCGACAGCGAGACCACGGCGAACCGTCAGGAGGGTTCATGAGCACACCCCCGAACGATCCCGTCCCTCCGAGTCCCACGCCCCCGCCGGGCCCGGGGCCCGCCCCCGGGCCGGGACCGCTGCCGGGCCCGGGCCCCGGGCCCGGCGGACCGGACCCCGTTCCGCCCGCGCCGCCCCAGCCGGAGCCGGACCCACCGGCCCCGACACCGCCCCCGGAGCCCTTCCCGCAGCCCGGCCCGCTGCCCCCGCCGGGCCCCGGCCCGGAACCGGTGACCTGAGCGTCCCGCACACGCGTCGGCCCCCGCCCGTGAGAGAGGGCGGGGGCCGACGCGTGTGCGGGACGGACCCGGCGCACGTACAGGACAGAAGCGACGCGTGTACGGGGCGCGCCGGCGCGCGTCCGGCTCAGCCGGTGCCGAGCGGCGGGACCCGCTCGGACGGCGGAGGCGGCCCGGGCGGCGTCCCGTCGCCGAACGGACGCCCGCCCAGCTCCTCCCGCCCGTGCGCCGAGAGCCAGTTCCGGGGGTCCGGGCCCAGGGGGACGATCCCCGTCGGATTGATGTCGCGGTGGACGACGTAGTAGTGCCTCTTGATCTGTTCGAAGTCGATCGTGTCGCCGAAACCGGGCGTCTGGAACAGGTCCCGCGCGTACCCCCACAGCGCCGGAAGCTCGGTCAGCTTCCGCCGGTTGCACTTGAAGTGGCCGTGGTAGACGGCGTCGAACCGCACGAGGGTCGTGAAGAGGCGGACGTCGGCCTCCGTGATCGTGTCCCCGACCAGATAGCGCCGGTTCCCAAGCCGCTCCTCCAGCCACTCCAGCCGGTCCCACAGCCTCCGGTACGCCTTGTCGTACGCCTCCTGGCTGCTCGCGAAACCGCACTTGTACACACCGTTGTTGACGTCCCGGTACACCTTCTCGGCCACGTCGTCGATCTCGTCCCGCCACTTCTCCGGGTAGAGCTCCGGCGCGCCCTCCCGCTGATGGGCCGTCCACTGACTGCCCAGGTCGAGCGTGATCCGCGCGAAGTCGTTGGTCACCACCGCCCCGGTGGGGACGTCGACGATCGCGGGCACGGTGATCCCGCGCGCGTAGCCGGGGTCCCGCCGGAAGAACGCCTCCTGGAGCCGTTCGATGCCGAGGACCGGGTCCCTGCCGTCCGGGTCCAGGTGGAAGGACCAGCTGCGCTCGTCGTGCACGGGCCCCGCGATGCCCATCGACAGGACGTCCTCCAGGCCCACGAGGCGCCGGACGATCGCGGCCCGGTTCGCCCACGGGCACGCGCGGGCGATGACCAGCCGGTACCGTCCGGGCTCCACGGGAAACCCGTCCCGGCCGTCGGCCGTGATCCGTGTCGTCAGGTAGTTCCGGTCGCGCTCGTACTCACCGTCGCCAGCCATGACCACGAGCGTAACCCGCCCCGTACGACTCCGCCCGCGATCAGCCGCCGCCGCCCGGGGCCCCGGACGCCGCGCGCAGCACCGGCATCATCGTCTCGACCTCGGCGTCCCCCGCCAGGTGGTCGAGGACCATCCGGTTGATCCGCTCCGGCTGTTCCAGCGGCACCAGGTGGGAGGCGCCGGGCACCACGGCCAGCCGCGCCCCCGGGATCGCCCGGTAGAGGGCGGCGGTGTGTTCCAGCGTCATCAGATCGTCGTCGCCGGCCACGACCAGGGTGGGAGCCCGTACGCACCCCAGGTCCTCGGGGGAGAGCGTCGGCTGGGTCCGCCACATGTCGACCACCTTGGCCGCCACCACCGGCCAGTGGTCCGCCCCGTCCGGCGCGACGGCCGCGTACATCTCGCGGAAGAACTCCATGTCCGGGCTGTCGGGCGTCATCGCGTCCAGCATCGCCGGATCGGTGAAGCACTCGGGACCGGGACGGAAGTTCGCCCCGATCACCACCACCCTGCGGACCAGGTCGGGCCGGGCGGCGGCGACGAGCAGCGCGACGACACCGCCGTCGCTCCACCCGACCAGATGCGCCGGGCCCCCGACCACCCGTTCCAGGAACGCCGCCGTGTCGTCCGCCATGTCCCGGTACGACAGCGGTCCGGCCACATCGGGGGTGTGCCCGTGCGCGCGCCGCTCGGGCAGGAAGAGGCGGTACGCGCCGGCGAGGTCGGGACGCTGGGCGCCCCACGTCTCGTTGGTGCAGAAGCCGCCGTGCAGCAGGACCAGCGGGTCGCCGTCGCCCTCGGTCTCGTACCAGGTCCTGACCCCAGGAAGGTCAGCGTATGCGCCCATCGTCCCAGACCCTCTCCAGGTTCGCCCCCTGCCCCCGCCCAGTCTCCGCCGGGCTCCGGAGGGCCGCAAACGGTGATCCGCGCCGGCCGCGCGATGCCCACCGGCCGGCGTTCGAACGCACCGCGGGGGTTCGAACGGAGAAGACGGGGCACCCGGTCATTCCGATCCGAGAGGGGTGAAGGGGCATGAGCACAGGGGGGTCGACCACGGCCGTCGCGAGAAGAGCGGCCCGTGGGGACGTGGTACGAGCGGGCGCCCGGGCGGGCTTCGTCGCGCGCGGAGTCCTGTACCTGCTCATCGGGGTGCTGGCCGTCCGCATCGGGCTGACCGGCACGGGCGAGCAGGCCGACAAGGGCGGTGCCCTCGCGCAGGTCGCCGGGACGCCGTTCGGAGCGGTGATCCTCTGGGCCCTGGGCATCGGGCTCGTCGGGATGGCGCTGTGGCGCCTCTCGGAGGCCCTGTTCGGAGGCGCGGGGCCGAAGGGCGACAAGCCGGCCAAGCGGGCCGTGTCCGCCGCCCGGTTCGTCTTCTACGCCGTCTCGTCCTTCTTCGTCCTGTCCTTCGCGGCGGGGAACCGGGACAGCGGCGCCGGCGCGACCGACCGGCAGAGCCACGACATCACCGGCCGTCTCCTCGACCTGCCGGCGGGGCAGTGGCTGGTCGGCGCGGCGGCCGTGGGCTTCCTGGGCGCGGGCCTGTGGATGGGCGGCCGGGCCGTGATGCGGAAGTACCGCAAGCGCCTGACGTGGGCCACGATGTCCGCGCACCAGCGGCGCTTCATGGACGTGACCGGCATCGCCGGGGGCGTCGGACGCGGACTCGTCTTCGCGGCCATCGGCTTCTTCGGTCTGAAGGCGGCGATCGAGTTCGACCCGGACGAGGCCAAGGGCATGGACGACGCGATCCGCTCGTTCGCGCAGACCCCCGCCGGCCCGTGGCTGCTGGTCGCCGTGGCCGCCGGACTCGTCCTCTTCGGGGTCTTCTCCTTCGGCCAGGCGAAGTGGCGCGACGTCTGATCCGCCGGCCGCGAACCGGACGCCCCGCACGCGCACGCGTGCGGGGCGTTTCCACGGCCGCGGCTCACTTGCCGTAGCGGCCGGTGTCCACCTCCCAGCGGTGGTAGCCGGCGATCCAGGCGGCGAGCCCGTCGACGTACCGGCGGGCGGCCTCGTGCCCGGCCGGGGAGAGGCCGAGGAGGTCGCAGATTTCGGGGACCTCGGCGGAAAGGCCCACGAAGCGGTCGACCATCGCCTGGGCCTCGCGCATCACCCGGGCGGCCGCCTCCTCGGGGGAGCCCCCGGTCTCCTCGCGGACGATCATCACCATGTTGGCGACGTCGCCCCGCGCGAGCTCCTGCGCGTACGAGTGCACGTCATTGGTGAACGACGGTATGTCGGCCGCCAGTTGGCGCATCAGGCGGAGGGTCGGATGGTGCAGCACCTCCTGCGGCACCTCGAACCGGTTCAGCCGCTCGACCATGTCGAAGAGCGTCTCCATGGCGGCCGTGCCCCGGCGGAGCGCCAGATAGCCCTCCCGGTCCGGGAGCCGACCGGAGAGCCGGCCGGCGGCCTCGGCCGGGTGGCAGGCGAAGTACCACTCCCAGTTGTAGGCGCTCCTGGCCCGCCACCGGGCGGACATGCCGTGCGCGCTGCGCTCCCAGAGGTCGGCGAAGGCCCGCTCCACGGGGGTGCGGGCGCCGGGCGCGGGGCCGTCCCCGTGCAGGAGGGCCGTCAACCGGGCGCAGACCTCCGCCACCCGCGCGGGGGCCCGGCCGAGACCGCTGTCGAACCCGTCGTCGAAGAGGAAGTAGAAGCCGAGCAGGTCCGCGGCGAGGGCCAGGTCGCCGGTGGCGCAGTCGGGACTGGTCAACGCGGCGAGCCGCGGTACGTCCCACCGGTCGTAGACCGCCCGGTCGACGGCCCCGGCGAGCCCCTCGTGGCGCCGCAGCCACTCCCGGTGGAGCAGGGCGGCGGCCTCCCGGTCCGGATGACTGTGCGGCGGGAAGGGAAGGTCGAGCACTGCGGCATGGAACACGGGCACCCCCAGAGCATCGGGCCCGGGTGCCCCCAACGCCCCCCGGCGCGATCGAAGATTACTTGAACTGATCACTAACTACCAGGAATAACAAGGGGATCGAATCCGGACCCCCCTGGCCGCGGACCGGTCGGCGGCCGTGGCGACGACCGACCGGGGTGGTCGGCGACGATCCGTTCCGCGCGGCCGGCCGCCGCCCCCGGAGCCCGGCCCGGACCTGTCCGAGACCCGCCCCCGGCCCCTCACGTAGAGTGGGGTCCGGGCCGTGACTGGCGCTTGAGGTGGATCACCACCGGGGAGCGGCCCGGCGGAGCGCGCCCACCGGCGCGATCGTGCCGAATGCCGTGCGCCTGGGCGAACCATTCGGTCAGAGACGACGCCCGGGAGTTGCCATGTCCACCAGCACCGCCGCCCTCATGGACGGTACGGCCCTCGCCCGCCGCACGGTCGAGGAGACCGCCGCCCGCGCCGCCGAGGTCACCCGCCGCACCGGCGTCACCCCCTGTCTCGCGACCGTCCTGGTCGGCGAGGACCCGGCCTCCGTGACGTACGTGAAGATGAAGCGGAACCGCTGCGCGCAGGCCGGGATCCGCTCCCAGCACGTCGAGCTGCCCGCCACCACGACGACCGAGGAACTGGTCGCCGCGATCACCGCCCTCTCCCTGGACCCCGAGGTCCACGGCATCCTCCTCCAGCACCCCGTCGGCCCCCACATCGACGAGCGCGCCGCCTTCGAGGCCATCGCCCCGGAGAAGGACGTCGACGGCGTCACCATGGCCTCCTTCGCCGCCATGGGCTTCGGCCTCCCCGGCTTCGTCTCCTGCACGCCCGGCGGCATCATGCGCCTCCTCGACGCGTACGACGTCGAACTGAGCGGCAAGCGGGCCGTCGTGGTCGGTCGCAGCGCCATCCTCGGCAAGCCGGCCGGTCTGCTCCTCCTCGGCCGCGACGCCACCGTCACCTACTGCCACTCCCGCACCCGGGACCTCTCCTCGGTCGTCCGCGAGGCCGACGTCCTCGTCGCCGCCGTCGGCAGGCCGAACTTCATCAAGGGCGAGGACATCAAGCCCGGTGCCGTCGTCGTCGACGCCGGCTACAACCCGGGCAACGTCGGTGACGTCGACTTCGCGTCGGCCGCCGAGCGCGCCTCCCTCATCACCCCGGTCCCCGGTGGTGTCGGCCCCATGACCATCGCCGTGCTCCTCGCCCAGACGGTCGAGGGCGCCGAGCGCCAGCTGGGCCTGTAGGACGACCGTGACGGAGAGGCGGCAGGGCGCGCGTACGACGGTCCGCACCGTGCTGTCCGGACGGCGCCCGGCCGACGGGGAGAGCCCGCGGCGCGATCGCCGCCCGGCGCCGCGCCGCGCCGGCCGGTTCGGCACGCCGCTCGTCCCGCTGCTCACGGCCGCCCTGGTGGCGACCGCCTTCCTGTCCGTCCGGGACGACGGCGGCAACGACGGGACCCCGACGGACGCGCCGCTCTCCGCCGTCACCGAGGCCGTCGGCCCCGACGCCGCCCCTCCCACGACCGGTGACCCGGCGCCCGGCGCGTCCGGCACGGCCGGAGCCGCCGACATGCCCGCGCCCGGTACGACGGGGGACGGCGCGCCGACCACCGCGGGCACGCGGGGCGGCACGCCGACGCGTACGGAGCCCGGGGAGCGGGCCCCGCGCACGAGCACGTCCCCGACGCCGCCCAGGACCGGGAACACCGCCTCCACCGGAACCGCCCCGGCCCCCTCCGGGAGTCCGAAGGGCGAACGGCGCACCGAGCGGCCCGTCTCCTTCGAGGCGCTGCGCGTGGGCGACTGCTTCGACATCGACCGCGACGCGCCGGGCACCGCCGTCCGCCGCCCCTGCGACACGCCGCACTCCGCCGAACTCGTCGCCCGGCCCCGGCTGACCGGCCGCTACGCCACGGACCGGGCGGTGAAGGAGGCGGCCGCGGAGCTCTGCCGCGAACCGCTGCGCCGCAAGGCGGCCCGGCAGCCGCTCGGCACGCGCTGGACGACCTTCGTCCAGTACCCGTACCGGACGAGCCACCTCCTCGGCTCGGACACCGTCGCCTGCAGCCTGGCCGCCCCCTCCGCCGTCGGAGGGAGGATCAGCCACCGGCTCAGGTGACGTGCCACCGGCTCAGGCGGCACCTCACCGGTGCGGGTGGTACTCCGCCGGTACGGTGACGTCCCTTCGGTCCGGGCGGCGCCCCGGCCTCGTGCGGCCTCCCGGCTCAGGCGGCGCCCGCCGCGAAGGCCGTGGCCAGGGCCGTCGCCGGGTCCCGGTCCGACGGGCCCGCCGGAGCCCAGCGGCCGGCGGACTTGAGGTACGGCCACCAGCGACCGTCCTCGTCGAGCCGCAGCTGCGCCTCCGTGCCCACGGCCGTCCACCGCGCGCCGCCCGCCCGCCGCAGCGCCGGCCGCTCGTCGTCCTCCCAGGCCTCCGCCAGCCGCGCCCCGGCGCGGGCCAGCGCCTCGGCGTCCGGCGTCCACTCCTCCTCCAGTACGGCGAGGGCGGCGGCGCCCCCGAACCGCCACGCGCGCGTGGCGAGGTCCAGGTCCGCCCGCGACCGGCCCGAACCGGCGGCGAGCCGCGCCGCGATCCACGGAACGGGAGCACCCGCGGCGAGCCGCACCGCGTCCTGAGCTTCCGTCAGCCCGGCCTCCGCGCACCCCGGTACGTCCCCGTCCGCCCCCAGCGCCTCGACGAGCAGCCGGTGCGCGCGGCCCGCCGCGTCCGCCGCGAGGAATTCGAGGGCCGCAGGCTCCACCCCCGGCTCCGGCTCGGTGTCCGTGTCCAGGGACGGAACCCGGCCCGGCGCCTCCGGGGCGACCGGAGGCGCGGGCAGCGGCGGCAGCAGGAACGCCGACGCGTACGCCTCCTCGGCCGACACGCCCGGCATCCCCCCGGCGTCCTCGGAAGAACCGCCACCGTCCCCGTCGTGGGCCGCGGGGGCGGCGGCGCGCGAGGCACTGCGCGCCTGGAGCTGGTCGAGCAGGGCGCGCTCGCCGCGCCCGCGCATCAGGAGCAGGACGAAGGGGTCCTCGTCCAGGAGGCGCGCCACCTGGTAGCAGAGCGCCGCCGTGTGCGGGCAGTGGTCCCAGGCCTCGCAGCCGCACTCCGGATCGAGGTCGCCGACACCCGGCAGCAGGTCGATCCCGGCCACCGCCGCGTCCTCCACCAGGTGCGGCGGCATCTCGCGGTCGAGGAGCGCCGCGATGTGGCCCGCGCTGTCCACCGCGAGGTCGAGCAGCCGCTCCCACTCCTCCTCGGAGAACTCCCGCACCAGCACGTCGCTCCGGTGCGCCGTGCCGTCCCGGTCCTTGACCACCGCGGTGATCCGGCCGGGCCGCACCGACACGGCGCCCACCGCCCCCGCGCGCGCGTGGCGGCGCCCGGCCTTGAGCTGCTCGTTGTCGAGCGCCGTGTCCTCCAGGGCCTTGAGCCAGGTCAGGCCCCACCAGGTCCGGGTGAACGCCCCTCCCCGGGCCGGCGGCAGCGCTGCGAACGTCCGCTCGTCGTTCCCGTGCCCGTACTCGCTCATCGTCCGTCCCCTCGCAGTCGCACCAGCTCGGCCAGTTCGGCGTCGGTCAGTTCGGTCAGCTCCGGCGGCATGTCCCCGCCGGTGCCGAGGACGGAGTCCGCCAGCTCCCGCTTGCGGTCGAGCATCGCGGCGATCCGGTCCTCGATCGTGCCCTCGGCGATCAGCCGGTGGACCTGCACCGGCCGGTCCTGCCCGATCCGGTACGCGCGGTCGGTGGCCTGGGCCTCCACCGCCGGGTTCCACCAGCGGTCGTAGTGCACGACGTGCTCCGCGCGGGTGAGGTTGAGCCCCGTGCCGGCGGCCTTCAGGGACAGCAGGAAGACCGGGACCTCGCCGTCCTGGAAGCGGGCGACCATCGCCTCCCGCTCCGCGACCGGCGTGCCCCCGTGCAGGAACTGCGTCCGCACGCCCCGCGCCGCGAGGTGCGCCTCCAGGAGCCGGGCCATCCCCACGTACTGGGTGAAGACCAGGGTGGCGGCGCCCTCGGCGAGGATCGTGTCGAGGAGTTCGTCGAGCAGTTCCAGCTTGCCCGACCGTCCCTCGATCCTCGGGCCCTCCTCCTTGAGGTACTGGGCGGGGTGGTTGCAGATCTGCTTGAGGCCCGTCAGGAGCTTCACGACGAGACCGCGGCGCGCCATGCCGTCGGCAGCGGAGATCGCCGCCAGCGTCTCCCGCACCACCGCCTCGTACAGACCGGTCTGTTCGGGCGTCAGCGACACGGTCCGGTCGGTCTCCGTCTTCGGCGGCAGCTCGGGCGCGATGCCGGGGTCCGACTTGCGGCGGCGCAGCAGGAACGGCCGGACGAGCGCGGCGAGGCGCGCGGCGGCGGCCGGGTCCCCGCCTCCCTCGACGGCGGCGGCGAAGCGGGCGCGGAAGGCGCCCAGGGTGCCGAGGAGCCCCGGCGTGGTCCAGTCGAGGATCGCCCACAGCTCGGAGAGGTTGTTCTCCACCGGGGTGCCGGACAGCGCCACGCGTGCGCGTGCGCCGATGGTCCGCAGTCGGCGGGCCGTCGCCGAGTACGGGTTCTTGACGTGCTGGGCCTCGTCCGCGACGACGAGTCCCCAGTCCCGCCCGGCGAGCCGTTCGGCGTCGAGGCGCATCGTGCCGTACGTGGTGAGGACGAAGCCGCCGTCGGGGAGCCCTTCCAGGTCGCGGGTGGTGCCGTGGAAGCGGCGCACCGGCGTGCCGGGCGCGAACTTCTCGATCTCCCGCTGCCAGTTGCCCATGAGCGAGGTCGGGCAGACGACGAGGGTGGGTCCCGCCGACGCCGGGTCGGTCTGCCGGTGCAGGTGCAGGGCGATGACCGTGATGGTCTTGCCGAGGCCCATGTCGTCGGCGAGGCAGCCGCCGAGGCCGAGCGAGGTCATCCGGTGCAGCCAGTCGAGCCCGCGCAGCTGGTAGTCGCGCAGGGTCGCGGCGAGCGCGGCGGGCTGGGCCACCTCGGGCCGCCCGTCCTCGGGGTGCGCGAGCCGTTCCCGCAACCGCTCCAGCGGGCCGGTTGCCGCCACCTCGACGGTCCGCCCGTCGACCTCGGTCGTCCCGGTGAGGACGGCCGAGAGCGCGTCCACCGGCGTGACCTTGTGGTCCTGGTGGGTCCTGGCGCGGCGCACCTCGGCCGGATCGACGAGGACCCACCGGTCGCGCAGCCGCACGAGGGGCCGCCCGGCCTCGGCGAGCCGGTCGAGCTCGGCACGGGACAGCTCGTGCTCCCCCACGGCGAAACGCCAGTTGAAGGCGAGGAGGGAGTCGGCGGCGAGGAGGGCGGGCAGGGAGGAGGCACCCGCACCGGTACGAGCGCCGACATCGGTGTCGGTGTCTGCGCCGGTGTGGGCGTTGGCGTGGACATCGGTGTGGGCAGCGCCGGTATCTGTGTCGGTACCGGGCGCGTGCGGGCCGATCTCCACCCGGGCCGTCAGCCGGTCGGCGAGTTCGCGCGGCCAGTGGACCTGGACGCCAAGGGTCGCGAGGGCGTCGGCCGCCGGGCCCATGAGCTCCGCGACCTCCTCGTCGGCCAGCTCGACCGTGTCGGGCACGGCCGCCGACAGGAGCGGGGAGAGCGGGGGCCAGGCGCGGGCGGCGCGCCGGAGGGCGAGCAGGGCGTCCATGCGGGCGCGGGGCCCGAACGCCGCCCCGACCGGCCCGGAGCCCGACCACACCTCGGCCGCGTCCGCGACCAGGGCCGGATCGGCGACGCCGTGCAGCTGGAGCACCGCCCGGAAGCCGGGCGCCTCCTCCGACTCGGCGGTGAAGCCGGGCAGTTCGAGGCGGAGCGAGAGGCGGACGCCCGCGTCGTGCACGGCGGCCACGTCGGCCGCCCACGCCCGCTGCTCGGGGAACGTCCCCGGCTCCTCGGCCGCGAAGGCGGCTCCGCCGGCCGCCGACGGGGCCGCCGGGGTGCGCGGCAGGGTGTCCGCGACGGCGTCGGCGAAGGCCCGGAGCAGCGCCTCGGGTTCGGGCAACAGGGGCGGAGCGCCGGGGGAGGCGAGGGGGAGGGGTACGGCATGGGCCGTGGGCGGCATCGACGCGGCGAGCGTACGGAGCCTCTCCAACTCCTCGGGGCCGAGCGGTCCGGCCCGCCACGCGTCGTGGTCGCCGGGCGTGAGGCCGGGCAGGAGCAGACCGCGTGCCACGAGGTCGAGGGCGAGCAGCCCGGCGGCGCCCCAGAACGCGGCGGCGGGGGACGCGCCCTCCGAGAACCGGGCGCGGACGAGCAGCGGCAGGGCGGCCCGTACGGAGAGGACGCGGGCGTGGACGGTCACGGGCCGGAGGGTGTCCTCGTCCACGACCGTGAGTTCGTCCACGGCCATGGGTCCGCCCACGGTCGTGAGTGCGGTGCCGGCCGCGGGGGCTCCGGAGGGGTCCGGCAGCGGTTCGCCGTCCGGCGACCAGAAGGCGATCCGTCCGGCGCGGGGCGGATCGGCGGGGAGGAAGACTGCGGAGTGGCGGAAGAGCTTCCGGGCGGGTTCGCGGGCGGAATCATCGGGTCCGTGCGACAGCGACAACGCATTCCTCAAATTTGACTACTGGGGTCGAGCGGCCGAGGTTACCTCAAAAAATCGCCCGACGCGCCTTCAATTCGAGTGATCCACGCCACAGTACGGCTGTCCCTTACGGGGTGGGGCTCTCCCCACCCCGTCCCCCCGGAGCGCCCCCGGCCCGGGACGGGTGGTGACGCCATGGCTCCGGCCGGTCATGCGTCCGTACGTTCAGTGAGCGTCCACCGACCGCCCCGCCGATCCGCCGACCGCCCCACGGAAACCGGAGCCCGCCATGTCCCAGACCACCGTCCTGCCCCCGGTCGCCGCACCCCCCGCGGCGCCCGCCCGCGCCAGGGGCGGCAGCGAGTTCACCCCGCTCCTGCGGACGATCAGGGAACAGGGACTCCTCGCACACCGCCCCGGCTGGTACGCCCGCGCCATCGTCCTCAACCTCCTCGGCATCGCCGCCGTGGTGGCCGGGCTCGCCCTCGTCGGACCCTCCTGGTGGGCGCTCCCGCTCGCCGTCCCCCTCGCCCTGCTCTCCACCCGCGCCGCCTTCGTCGCCCACGACGCGGGCCACGCCCAGATCACCGCCGACCGCGGAACGAGCCGCGCCGTCCAGCTCGTCCACGCCAACCTCCTCCTCGGCATGAGCCGGGAGTGGTGGAACGACAAGCACAACCGCCACCACGCGAACCCCAACCACCTCGACAAGGATCCGGACGTCGCGGCCGACGTCCTCGTCTTCGCCGAGCACCAGACGGCGGGCCGCACGGGCCTGCGCGGCTTCCTCACCCGCCACCAGGCCGCGCTGTTCTTCCCGCTGACGACCCTGGAGGGCATCGCGCTCAAGGTGTACGGGATCCAGGGCCTGCTCGCGAAGGACGGCCCCTGCCGCACCCGGCGCGAGCGGCTCGTGGAGGGCGGCCTGCTCCTCGCCCACTTCGCCGGGTACGCGACCCTGCTGCTCACCCTCCTCACGCCCGCCCAGGCCCTGGTCTTCGCCCTGCTCCACCAGATGCTCCTCGGCGTCCACCTGGGCATGGCCTTCGCTCCCAACCACAAGGGCATGGACCGGCCGGACCAGCACGAGGACGGCGACAGCTGGGGCCATCTGCGCCGCCAGGTGCTCACCTCGCGCAACATCCGCGGCGGCGCCCTGACCGACTGGTTCCTCGGCGGCCTCAACTACCAGGTCGAGCACCACCTCTTCCCCAGCATGCCGCGCCCCAACCTCCGGCTCGCCCAGCCCGCCGTACGGGCCCACTGCGCCGCCCTCGGCGTGCCGTACACGGAGACCGGCTTCGTGGACTCGTACCGCCAGGCCCTCGGCCACCTGCACGAGGTGGGCGCGCCCCTGCGCTCCGGTGCCGTGCCGCCGGCCGGAGAAGGCACGACACCGGGGGAACTCACCCTGTCAGCGCGCAGGAGTTGACCACGTCACCACCTGCCGGCCGCGCGATCGTGCGGTCCGCGGGCGGCGCCGCGCCCTCCTCGACCCAGCGCGTCAGCGCGTCGAACGCCGAGCGGTAGCAGGGCAGGATCGGCCGCAGCCGGTCCGGGTGCGTGTCGTACAGGCCGTCGGTGTGCGTCCCGCCCTGCACCGTGTAGTACCGGTGCAGCCGGCCCCGCCCCCGGTCGTCGACCATCCGCGCGTACACGTCGGAACCGGTGGTGATGGGCAGCAGGGCGTCCAGGTCGCCGTGGAGCGTGATGAGGGGCTTGCCGATCCGCCCCGTGAGCGCGACCTTCGCGACGGCGCGGTGGACGGACGCGGGCCGGGAGGCGTAGTCGTACGACGCGTCCGAGGCGCAGGGAGCGAAGATCTCCTCCACGGTCCGGCCCGCGGTGGAACCGGGGCAGGCCGGGTCGTACGCGGGGTCGAACTCGGCCCGGAAGATCTTCTGCGTCAGCCCCCAGTAAGCCTGCTCGTGGTACGGCCAGAGGAAGCGCGAGTCCGGCGCGAAACCGGCCCCGACCAGGTCCTCGTCGGTGGCCCGCCCCAGGGAGCGCGCCACGGTGACGGGCAGGCTCGTCAGGAGGTTGGGGCCGTCGGCGGTCCACAGCACACCCTCCCAGTCGACCCCTCCGTCGTACAGCTCGGGCCGGTTCTCCAGCTGCCAGCGCGTCAGGTAGCCGGCGTTGGAGATGCCGGTCATGTACGTGCGCTCCGGCGCCCGCCCGTACCGCTGCCGTACGGCCTTCTTGGCGGCGAGCGTCAGCTCGGTCACCCGGCGGTTCCACTCGGCGACCGCGTCGCCGGGCCTCCGCCCGTCGGTGAAGAAGTCCGGGCCGGTGTTGCCCTTGTCGGTCGAGGCGTAGGCGAAGCCCCGGGTGAGCACCTGGTCCGAGATGAGCGCGTCCGTGGAGTACTGGCGGCGGGTGCCGGGCGCGCCGGTGACGACGAGCCCGCCGTTCCAGCGGTCCGGCAGCCGGACGACGAACTGCGCGTCGTGGGCCCAGCCGTGCGTGGCGTTGAGCCGCGAGTCGTCGGGGAAGTAGCCGTCGATCTGGACGCCCGGCACCCCCGAGGGATTGAGGGTCCCCTTAGCGGCGAGACCGGCCTGGTCCGCCATGTCGGTGTACGGCGTGCCCGCGAGCCCCGCGGTCGTCAGGTCGTCCAGACAGGCGGACCGCTGGTGTGCGGCACCGGGCACGTGGAGCCGGTCCTGACGCGCGCAGTGCGCGGCGGCCCCCGGCTCGGCCCCGGCGGGGGACGCGGGGGCGAGGACGGTGAACCCGGCCAGGAACGCGGCGAACAGGGAGACGCCCGGGAACAGGCGCATGGTGAGCCTCCGGTGGGACGGTGGAAGGAAAGGGGGATCGGCGCCACATCGTGCGGCGTGCCCCTTCCGCCGGACCATGGTCGGAGACCACACCTCGGGCCGCCGTCCTATGGGGCGCGCCCCGGACCGGGCCCCGGGCCGGGGCCTCGGTCCCGCCGCGTTCCCGGCTCATTAGGCTGCGGGGATGGACATTCCCTCGGTCGACGAGATCCGCGCGCTGCACAGAAAACACGCTCCTCATGAGGAGGCGCTCGAACTCGTCCTCACCCACTGCGAGATCGTGTGGCGGATCGCCGAACGCCTGCTTCCGCGCGCGGGCGGGAACCTCGATCCGGAGCTCGTGCGCGCGGGGTGCCTGCTGCACGACATCGGGGTGTACCGCCTGTACGACGCCGAGGGACGCCTCGACGGCCGGAACTACATACGGCACGGAATCCTGGGTCACGAGCTCCTGGCGGCCGAAGGGCTCCCGGAGGCCGTGTGCCGGTTCTGCTCGTGCCACACGGGCGTCGGACTGACCAAGGAGGACGTGCTCGCGCAGGGGCTGCCGCTGCCGCCGGCCGACTACGTCGCGGTCACGCCGGAGGAACGCCTGGTCATGTACGCGGACAAGTTCCACAGCAAGAGCACACCGCCGAGGTTCCTGTCCCCGGAGACCTACGCGGTGTCCGTGGGCCGGTTCGGCCCGGACAAGGTCGAGGCCTTCGGAGCGCTGCGCGCGGCGTACGGCGACCCGGAGCTCGACGGCCTGGCCGCCACGTACGGGCACGCCCTGACCTGAGACCCCGGAGTCACGGGAAACGGGGCCTGCTCAGGCCGGTCGTACGGCCATCGCGTCGAGGCCCTTGAGGAGCGCGGGCAGTCGCTCTCCCCGTGCCACCGGCAGCACCTCGCGCGGCAGCGCGTCGAGCAGGACGAACGCCATGTCGTCGGCCTTCGCCACGAGCGACCAGCCGGGGCCGTCCGCGCGCAGCAGCCGCGCGCCCTCCTCCGTGCCGGGGGCCGAGCGCACCCGCCCCACCGGAGGCGGCTCCTCCAGATAGGCGTGCAGCTCGTCCAGGGCCCTCCTGACGCCGTCGTACGGGTCGTCGCCCCCGGAGGCTCCGGCAGCTCCGGCGGGCGGGGCCGGCAGCGCGCCGCCACCGTCCGCGGCCCCCGGGACCGCGTCCTCCTCCCCGTACGTGCCGTCGTCGCCGATCCGGGACCGCCAGGCGGCCCACTGGAGCGCCACCTGATCGGCGCCCAGACGGCGCTGGACGGGGCCCCACTCGTCGCCCGACGGCGGGGTCAGCGGGGCGGGGTCGCCCTCCTCGGGCTCCGGGTCGTGCGGGGCCGGCACCCCCGGGGCCGCGGTGGCCACGGGGAGCGGCCAGCCCGGCAGCACGGCGACCATGGACCGCTCGTCGGGGGACAGGTCGTAGGCCATGCCGCAGTCCCAGGAGGAGATGGCCACGGCGACCAGGGAGACGTCGTCGACGACCACCGTCCAGCGGGCCCCCAGACCGTCCTGGCCGAAGACGAGGCCGTACCCCTCCGGGTGCGGCGCCAGTCCCAGGGCCGCGCAGGCCGCCGGATAGTCGTCCCCGAGCACGCTCGGGAAGCGCGCGGGCGTCAGCAGCGCGGCGGTCAGCACGAGCAGCGCGTCGGCGTCGCCGGCGCCCTCGGCGATCGGGTCCGTCCCAGCCACAGCGTCCTCCCCATCCGGTCGTCGGCGCACCTTAACCAGTGAGTAACCCGCGCGTCGAGGGCCCCGCCGCGGAAGGATGCGCCCGTCGGCCCGGCGTCACGTCGGTCCGTTCCGCAGGCCGAGCAGCGAGCGGGCCACGGCGAGCGGTGACTCGTTCCGCTGCCGGGCGAGGGCGACGAGGGCCCGGCAGGCCAGCTCGTTCACGCCGAAGGAGAGCGCCCCGGGGGAGACGCGGTTCGCCGCCTCCTCCGCCCGGACCTGGTCGTCCTCGGCGCACGCGGCCACGTACACCGCCGCCGCCTCGAAGAGGTTGTGCCCCTGCCGGGCGGGCCGCGCCGGCGCGGCGGGCCCGGGCGGCCTCCGGGCGAAGGAGAGGAGTCTGCGGAGTCTTTCCGGTACCTGCGTCACGGCCCGCCGCCTTCCCCGGGCACGGCTGCCCGGCAGGTCCACCGTAGACAGTGAAGTACCGGTGCAGAAGGGCGCGTTGGTGCCCGGGGCCCGGCTCACGAGGTCTCACGTGTCTCCGAGCCCGGCAGGAGGAGCGCCGGCGGTTCAACCCTCGCGGACGGCCAGGGCCAGGTAGCGCGCGTCCTCGTCGACGTACCGGACGAGCCGCCAGCCGGCCCCGGCGAGCAGGGGGCTCAGCCGGGGCTCGGCGCGCAGGTCGTCCGGCGACAGGGAGCGGCCGTGCCGTGCCGCCAGGGCGGCCCGCCCGATCGGGTGGAACAGCGCGAGCCGGCCCCCGGGCCGTACGACACGGGCGAGCTCCCGCAGACCGGCGGCGGGGTCCGCGAGGTGCGAGACGAGCCCCGCGCCGAAGACGGCGTCGAACGCGCCCTCGCGGACGGGGAGCCGGCCGACGTCGGCGAGCAGCAGCGCCCCGCCGTCCGCGCCGTCGCGCCCGGCGCGGACGGCCCGTTCGAGCATCTCGGGGGTGAGGTCCACCCCGACGACGGTGCCGGAGGGGCCGACGGCGGCGCGCAGCGGCGGCAGCGCGCGGCCGGTCCCGCAGCCCGCGTCGAGCACCGAGCCGCCCGGACGCAGCCCCAGCTCGGCCACGGCGGCGGCGTACGCGGGACCGTCGTCGGGGAACCGGTCGTCCCAGTCGGCGGCGCGGGCACCGAAGAACTCTCGGACGCGTGTGGGGTCGTCGCTCATGCGCTCATGATCCCGTACCCGGAGGGATGAGGGGGCGTGCGCCCGCCACCCGGAGGGGTGAACGTTCGGCACGGGCTTTCTGCGTGAGCGTTCGAACCCGGCGCGATCGTTCGGGGTCAGCTCTCTGTCATATTCCATCAGCTTTCGAAATGCGCCCCCGGTGCGCCCCCCGATGCGCACTAGCGTCCCTGGGCCATGGGACACCTGGACCACGCCGCCTTCGGCTGGCTTACCCCCGTGCTGTCGTACGCGATGGCCTGCATCGGCGCCGCCCTCGGGCTGCGCTGCACCGTACGGGCGCTCGCCGCGACCGGCCGGTCCCGGCGGAACTGGCTGCTCACCGCCGCTTCCGCGATCGGCAGCGGCATCTGGACGATGCACTTCGTGGCGATGCTCGGATTCGGGGTGAAGGGCACCGACATCCGCTACGACGTTCCGCTCACCGTCCTCAGCCTCGTCGTCGCGATGGGCGTCGTGGGCGTCGGCGTGTTCGCCGTCGGTCATGGACGCGACCGCGTCCGGTCCCTGCTGATCGGCGGACTGACCACCGGCATCGGCGTGGCGAGCATGCACTACCTGGGCATGGCCGCCCTCCGGCTCCACGGCCAGGTCCGGTACGACCCCCTGCTCGTCGGCCTCTCCGTCCTGATCGCCGTCGTCGCCGCCACGGCGGCGCTGTGGGCGGCCCTCCACATCCACGCGCCCGCGGCCGTGGCCGTCGCCTCGCTCGTCATGGGCGCGGCCGTCAGCAGCATGCACTACACCGGCATGCTCGCGGTGAGCGTCGAGGTCGTCCCGTCCGGCGCGGCCCTCCCCGGAGCCACGGTCATGCAGTTCGTCTTCCCGCTCGCCGTCGGCCTCGGCTCGTACCTCTTCATCACCGCCGCCTTCGTCGCCCTCTCCCCGACGGCCGGGGAACGCGCCGCGTACGCCTTCGCGGGGCGCCCCGCCGAACCGGACGGAGGCCCGGTGGACGCCGGTCCTCCCGGCCCCCGCACCGCCGAAGCCGTACGTACGCGCACGCGTACGCACTGACCCGGACGCACTCCCGCCGGTCGAGCCGCCCGCCCCGTCCCCCTACCGCCCCCATCGCACCAGAGACAGCCGCAGCCGGAACGAGGAGGCCATGCGAACTCCCCGCAGGACCAAGGACGCCGGGGTGCCGGCACCGCCGACCGCCGTGCGCGGGCGGCGCGCCCACGCGGGACCGCCCGCCGACGAACCGGAGGAGCACGCCCCCGGAACCTCCCCGGCGGCCGGTCGCACGGCCGCCGGGGCACCGCCCGCGCCTCCGGGCGCCGACGGCCCCTCCGCCCCGGCGGGAGACCGTGCCTCCGAGGGAACCCCGGTCTCCACGCAGGCCACGGTCCTCGCGAGCCCTTCCGCCTCCGGCTCCGGCGAAGACCGTGGCCGGCCCGCCGCGCGCACCGGTCCGCGCCCCCGTACGGTCCGCGCCAAGATCGTCTCGCTCCTGATGGTCCCGGTCGTCTCGCTCCTCGCCCTGTGGGGCTTCGCCACCGTCACCACCGCCCAGGACGTCGCCCGCCTCCACCGGATCCAGCGGCTCGGCGCCGAGGTCCGGGAGCCCGTGTCGGCCGCCCGCACGGCGCTCCAGGCCGAACGGCGCGCCGCCGTACGCCAGGTCGCGGCCCCCGGCGCCGCCCGGGCCACCGAGTTCGAGGACCGGACGCGCCGCACGGACGAAGCCGTCGACCGGCTCCGCCTGGACGAGACCCACACCATCGGCGACACCGGGGACCTGCCCGACGAGGTCGCCGACCGGGTGAGCGCGTTCGTCGGCAAGGTCGAGGGCCTCGCCCTGCTCCGTACCGCCGCGGCCGAAGGACGGGCCGACTGGGACCAGGTGTACACCGAGTACACCGGGGCGATCTCCGCCGCCTTTGCCGTCGACGGCGCCCTCAGTGGCGTCCAGGACGCCGAACGGGGAGCCGAAGCGCGCGTACTCCTGGAATTCGGCCGGGCGGGCGAGATGCTGTCCCGCGAGGACGCCCTCCTCGGCTCCGCCCACCTCACCGGCAAGCTCACCGCCGACCGGCTGCGCGCCTTCTCCGGAGCCGTCGAGACCCGCCGCGCCCTCGCCGCCTCGGCCACCGCCGACCTGCCCGCCGCCGAACGCGCCGCGTGGACCCGGCTCGCCACCGGCGCCGACCACACCCGGCTCACCCGCGCCGAGGACCTGGTCCGGGCCGCGAGCCCCGGTCGCCCCGCCGCCCAGGCGGTCACCTCCGCCGACTGGGACGCCCCCCTCGCCGCCGTACGCGACGGACTCGCCGCGATCGAGGCCGACGCCCATGCCGGAGCGGCCGACCGCACCGACCCCTTCGCCGGGGGCGCCCTCACCACCGGCGGCGCCGCGGTGCTCTTCGGCCTCGTGGCCGTCGTGGCCTCCCTCCTCGTCTCCGTACGGATCGGGCGCGGCCTCGTCGTCGAACTCGTCGGCCTCCGCAACACCGCCCTCGGCATCGCGCGCCGCGAACTCCCCGACGCCATGCGCCGGCTGCGCGCCGGCGAGGAGATCGACATCCGGGCCGAGGCGCCGGCCGGACCCGACTCCCAGGACGAGATCGGCCAGGTCGGCGAGGCCCTCGCCACCGTCCACCGCGCGGCCCTCTCCGCCGCCGTCGAACGCGCCGAACTCGCCGACGGAATCTCCGGCGTCTTCGTCAACCTCGCCCGCCGCAGCCAGGTCCTCGTCCACCGCCAGCTCAACCTCCTGGACGCCATGGAGCGGCGCGCCGACGGCCCCGGCGAGCTCGACGACCTCTTCCGGCTCGACCACCTCACCACCCGCATGCGACGCCACGCGGAGAGCCTGATCATCCTCTCCGGCGCCGCCCCCGGCCGCGCCTGGCGCAGGCCCGTCCCCCTCACCGACGTCGTCCGCGCCGCCGTCTCCGAAATCGAGGACTACGCGCGCGTGGAGGTGCCCCGGCTCCCGGAGACGGCCGTCGTCGGCGGCGCGGTCGCCGACCTCACCCACCTCCTGGCCGAACTCGTCGAGAACGCCACCCAGTTCTCCCCGCCCCACACCAAGGTGCGCGTCAGCGGCGAACCCGTCGGCAACGGCTACGCCCTGGAGATCGAGGACCGGGGACTCGGCATGGGCAAGGAGAGCCTCGCCGAGGCCAACGCCCGCATCGCCCGGGCCGAGGACCTCGACCTCTTCGACAGCGACCGGCTCGGCCTCTTCGTGGTCAGCCGGCTCTCCGCCCGTCACGACATCAAGGTCCACCTGCGGCCCTCCCCCTACGGCGGGACGACGGCCGTCGTGCTGCTGCCCACCGACGTCCTCCAGGGCGCGCTTCCGCCGGGGCGCGGCGCACCGGAGGACGGCCCCGGGGAGACCCGGCCCGCCGGGGAACGGCCCGACCCGGCCCGCTCCGGGGACGCACACCGGGCGGCCCCGCGGCCGCAGGGGAGCGGGCGGCACGGGAACCCGCCGCAGCGTCCCGACGGGGCCCTGACACCGCTGCCCCGGATCCCGTCACCCTCCCGCCCACAGCCCCTGCCGCGCCCGACCGCCGTCCCCGCGCTCACGGCGCATCCGGGGCTCGGGCCGGAACCCGGACCGCACCCGGTGCCGAAACCCGCTCCGAAAACCGGCCCGGACGCCGGGACGGAACCCGGACCGAAACCGGGGTCGGTACCCGCCGGGGTCACCGCCCTGCGCCCCCGCGGTTCCTCCGTACAGCCACCCGGAACACCGGCCGGCGGTCCCGCCGCTCCCGCCGCCTCCGACGGGGGACTGCCCCGCCGCGTACGGCAGGCGAGCCTCGTCCCGCAGCTGCGCGAGGCACCGCCCCAGGAGCCGGTCTCCGTACCGGCCCCGCCCGGCGCGGACGCCCGCACCCCGGAACGGGTCCGGGAGCGGATGACGGCCTACCAGGACGGCTGGCGGCGGGGCGGACACCCGGCCCCGGGCGGCAGACGCCCGCTCGGTACGGGCACAGGCGCGGGCATCGGGCCCGGCACCAGCACCAGCACCGCCGCCGGTATCGGCACGGGCCACGACCGCGGTCGCACCGGACCCGCCCCCCTGTACGCCCCCCACCCCGAAGGAGACGACGCATGATCGACCACGAGAGGGTCTCCCACCACCGCTCCGGCGAACTCGACTGGCTCCTCGACGACCTCGTGGCGAGGGTCCGAGAGGTCCGCCACACCGTGGTGCTCTCCAGCGACGGACTCGCCGTCGGGGCCTCCAGCGACCTCGGCCGCGAGGACGCCGAACACCTCGCCGCCATCGCCTCCGGCTTCCACAGCCTCGCCAAGGGCGCGGGGCGCCAGTTCGGCACCGGCGGGGTCCGCCAGACGATGGTCGAGATGGACGACGGCTTCCTCTTCGTGGTGGCCGCCGGGGACGGCTCCTGCCTCGCCGTCCTCAGCTCGGCGAACGCCGACATCGGCCTCGTCGCCTACGAGATGGCCCGTCTCGTCAAACGCGTCGGCGAGCACCTGCACACCCCGCCGCGCCTCACGGTGACCCCGCCGGCCGTCGGCTGACCCGGAGAAACCCCATGAACGAGCACAGCACCGGCGGCGGCCCGTCCGTGCCGGGCGACCGGTGGTACGACTCCGACGCCGGGCCGCTCGTACGTCCGTACGCGATGACCGGCGGCCGGACGAAGCCGGGACCCGGCAACGTACGGTTCGACCTCATCGCCCTCGTCGTCGTGGACGACGACCCGACCGGACCGGCCGAGGAGTCCCTCCTCGGCCCCGAGCACCGGTCCCTGCTCGCCCTGTGCCGGGCCGAGACCCAGTCGGTGGCCGAACTCGCCGCCGACGCCGACCTGCCCGTCGGAGTCGTCCGGGTGCTCCTCGGCGACCTCCTCGAATCGGGCTTCGTGCGTGTCGGCCGACCCGTGCCGCCCGCGCGGCTCCCCGACGAAAGAATCCTGAGGGAAGTAATCGATGGCCTACGAGCACTCTGAGAGAGCCGGCGCGGACGACGACGCGGACAGCACCGCCCTCGCCCTGAAGATCCTCGTCGCCGGCGGGTTCGGCGTCGGCAAGACCACCCTCGTCGGCGCGGTCAGCGAGATCCGGCCCCTGCGCACCGAGGAACGGCTCAGCCGGGCCGGGGAACTCGTCGACGACACCGGCGGCGTGGACCGGAAGACCACCACGACCGTCGCCATGGACTTCGGCCGCATCACGATCCGCTCCGGACTCTCCCTCTACCTCTTCGGCACCCCCGGCCAGGACCGGTTCTGGTTCCTGTGGGACGAACTGTCGCAGGGCGCCCTCGGGGCGGTCGTCCTCGCCGACACCCGGCGCCTGGAGGACTGCTTCCCGGCGGTCGACTACTTCGAGCACCGGCGCATCCCCTTCGTGGTCGCCGTCAACTGCTTCACGGGCGCGCGTACCTACGGCGCGCACGACGTCTCCCGGGCACTCGACCTGGACCGGGGCACCCCCGTCGTCCTGTGCGACGCGCGCGACCGGGACTCCGGGAAGGAGGTGCTGATCCGCCTGGTCGAGCACGCCGGACGGGTGCACACCGCCCGGCTCCTGGACACCGTCGGCTGAGCCGGGGGAGGGGGCCGGGAACGACAGGACGGCCGGGACCGGCGGGGGCCTCAGTCCGCGAGGCCGGCCTCGGCGGTCACCTTGTCGATCCTGACCCGGACGAGGAGTTCGCCGGGGACGGCGTTGCGAGTGCCGAACTCCTCCGCCCGGTCCTCGCCCATGTAGCGGGCGCCGATGCGGGTCGCCCAGTGGCGCAACGCCTCCGGCTCCTCGCTGAGTTCGGCGCGCCCGAACAGCGAGACGAAGGAGAACGGCGGGTCCTCGTCGTCGACGCACAGGGACACCCGCCCGTCACGGGCGAGGTTGCGGCCCTTCACCGTGTTCTTGCCGGTGTTGAACACGAAGTCGTCGCCGTCGAGCACGAACCAGACCGGCACGACGTGGGGGCTGCCGTCGTCGCGGACGGTCGCCAGCTTGCCGGTGCGGGTCCCCGCGGACACGAAGGTCCGCCACTGGTCCTCGGTCATCTTCGTCATGCCTCCCATCCTGCGGTACACGCGGGCGTGGTGCAGTGCTTGCCCTGTCCACGACAGTGCGTAAGGCTTGCGCCGACACGCGGACCACGGTGGCACGGGGAGCACGGGAATCCGGGTCGACGGGGACGCACCGCACAGGGGGAGGACCACTGATGGCGTTGAACAAGGGACTGGACTGGCTCCTGGACGACCTGACGCAGCGGGTCGGGCACATACGGCACGCGCTGGTGCTGTCGAACGACGGTCTGGTGACGGGCGCGAGCAACGGCCTTGCGCGTGAGGACGCCGAGCACCTGGCCGCCGTCTCCTCCGGTCTGCACAGCCTCGCCCGGGGCTCGGGCCGGCACTTCAAGGCGGGCCGGGCGCGGCAGACGATGGTCGAGTTCGACGAGGCGCTGCTCTTCGTGACCGCCGCGGGCGAGGGCAGCTGCCTGTGCGTCCTGAGCGCGGCGGAGGCCGATGTCGGTCAGGTGGCGTACGAGATGACACTGCTGGTCAACCGAGTCGGCGAACACCTCGGAGTGGAGGCACGGCAGCCCGGCCAACCGGGTGACGGCCTGTTCTGACGCCCGCTCTCCTCCGCCCGACGTTCCACTCCGGTGGTCGGCCCCGAGGGTCGGCCACGAGTTGTCCACAGGCGGTTGTCCACAGACGGTGCGGCGTTCGTCACTCTGCGTTACGTTCTCTTCGGCGGGTCGAACGGATCCGCGCCACGGAGAGTGGAGAGTACGGACGCACGGGGGAGGACCGCGTGATGACGCTGGACGGCCACGACGGGACGGCGGGCAAGGGGACGACAGACGGAAGGGCAACGTACGGAAGGACGGCGGGCGAGGGGGCGGCGGACGAAGGGGCGCGCACGGTGACACCGGCGCGGGCCGCGCAGGAACTGGATCTGAAGCGCGACGAGTTCCGGCTCGCGGTCCAGCTCGGCCTGGTCCGGACGGTGCCGGTCGGAGAGGGCGGACGGCGTCGGGTCGAGCGGCACGAGCTCGACCGCCTCAGCGCCGCGCCGGACTTTCCTGCCGGCCTGCGCGACCGGGTGCGCGCGGTGGGCACCCGGGAGGCGGCCGCGCTCCTCGGGATCACTCCGGAGCGGTTCACCAGGCTGGCCCGGACGGGGCACCTCAGTCCGGTGCGGTTCTCGTTGAACCGCTACCGGGCGGTGGTGTGGACGTACCTGGCGGAGGAGGTCGCCGACTTCGGCCGCGCCTGTCCCGCGCTGCTCACGGGACGGCTGGCGCTGGAGCTCCGCGAGCGCCTGGCCGCGCGCGAGGACCTGCGGCCCAGGAACTGGCGCGCGCGACGGCTCGCCCTGCTGCTCCGCGCCGCCGCCGACCCGTGGGCGCGGGCCTCGGCCATCGCCTCCCTGCTCGACCCGCTCCAGGTCGCCGAGGTCGTGGACGATCCGTACGAGCGCGCCCACCTCGACCGGTTGCGCCCGCCGCCACCGCCCGGCATGCCGGTGCCCGCGGCCGCGCGCGAAATCGCCGAGCGGCTCGCGCGTGCCGACGACCCGGACGAGATCCTCTGGCACCGGCTGAGCCTGGCACTCGCCCTGGACGAGGCACGTGCCGCGTGCCCGGCCCCGTATCCGGGGGAGACGGCCAGGCCCGTGCCGATCGCACCGCCCGTGTGGGCGGCGCCGGCCGCCCCGGCCGCCCGGAAGACCGACACCGAGCCTTCCGTACGGTCCGACGCGGTGCCTTCCGTACGACCCGGGGCGGCGGACCCGTGGGCCGTGCCGGTGACGGTGAGCGGCGGCCCGCGGGCCCTGTCGGCACGGTCGTCGCCGACGGCGCGGTCCTTCCTGGAGGCGCCACCTTTCCCGGAGCCACTGCCTTTCCTGGAGGCGACGCCTCTTCCGGAGACATGGCTTCCCACGGAGCCCGAGCCCCACCCAGAGGTACAGCCCCACCCAGAGGTACAGCCCCACCCAGAGGTACAGCCCCACCCAGAGGTACAGCCCCACCCAGAGGTACAGCCCCACCCAGAGGTGCAGCCTCCCTCGGAGGCGCGACCCCTCCTGGAAGTGCCGCCTCTCCCTGAGGGGGAGCCTTTCCGAGAGGGGCAGCCTCTCCGGGAAGTGCCGCCTCTTCGGGTTGCGCCGTCCTTGCCCGCCGTGTCGCCGCCGGTGTCCTCCCGGCCGGTCTCCCGCAGGGCTTCCCGTCCGGCCCGCACCCGGTTTCTCGACCGGTTCCGGCGGGGCGGAGCGGGTGGCGAGGCGCGCGCCCGGCGGCGGAGGCGCCCGGTGGCGTGGCCCTGAACGCCGGGACCGGTCGGGCGCGGTACGGGACGACAGACCGGCGCGAAGAGCGCCGGGCACCCGCCGGCGGCCCTCGCGGTGCGGCGGCCCCGGGGGGATGCTGGAGGGGAGGCGCGACGAGCGCCCGCCACGAGGAGCCCGGGGTGCCACCGGCGGCCGGGGGACCGTGAGGAGATGAGCGACGTGTACGACTTGCACATCGACACCGACGTCACCGTCCAGTTGAGCGACTGCGACCGGGAGGACGCCCAGGCCGTCTTCGGCGTCCTCGACGCGGTCTACCGGCTCGAGGACATGACGACGTCCGCCCCGCAGGCGGCCACGGGGCCGTCCCCCACCGTCTGGACGGCCACGTTCGACACGGCCGGAGGCGAACACCGGGAGGTGTCTCCCGCCCGGCTGTCCGCCATGGTCGGCGTCACGCTCACCGGCGGCTACCACGCCGTCGACGAGGTCGAGAAGGTCCTGGCCACCGGCTTCGACGTCCAGTCCCGGCACACCGTCTCCGGCGACCAGGAGACGGAGGCGCGCCTGCTGCTCGCCTCCCGCTGAGCGGCGGGCACCGCCGGGCGCCGACGGCGGAAGGCGCCGCTACAAGGACGCCCCGGGAGACGCGGACGGGCGCTCCCGGGGCTCTCACGTGCCCGCGAAGAGGTGATCCGGTCAGGCAGCCCCCCGAGGGGCCGCCCGCCCTTGCCGTCCTCCCGCGAAGGGCTGCCTGACCCCGCCGCCTTCCCCCCGAGGGATTGCCCACCCTCGCCGTCCTCCCGCCAGGATCCGCCCGGCCTCGCCACCCTCCCCGCGAGGGGTCGCCCACCCCGCCACCCTCCCCGCTATACACCCTGTGTAGTGTGCATGTTCGGTCGCACGGCCCGCCCCGACCAGGCGACGGCCGCGGCCTGTCGAACGTCACCGGGGAAAGCGGGTTCCACCATGTTCCGATCCAGGCTGCGCCGACGCGGGGGAACCGCCGTCGCCCTGCTGGCCGCCGCGTCGCTGATGGTGACGCTGAGCGGCTGCGGCGTCGACCCGCTCACTCCGCAGGAGGCGCGGGAGGAGGCCGGGTCGGACGACAAGCCGGGCGGCGAGGGCCGCCGCGTCGACTGCGCCAAGACCAAGTGCATCGCGCTGACCTTCGACGCGGGGCCGGGCAAGGACACGCCCGAGCTCCTCGACATCCTCAAGGAGAAGCAGATCCCCGCCACCTTCTTCCTGCTCGGCAGCAAGCACGTCGACCGCTACCCGAAGGTGGTCAAGCGCATAGCCGACGAGGGCCACGAGGTCGCCAACCACACCTGGACGCACCGGATCCTGACCGACCTCGACGCCGCCGAGGTCCGCGAGGAACTGGAGCGCACCCAGGATGCCGTCGAGCGGATCACGGGCCGCAAGCCCACCCTGATGCGCCCGCCGCAGGGCCGCACCGACGACACCGTGTCCGAGGTCAGCAAGGAACTCGGACTCGCCCAGATCCTGTGGAGCATCACGGCCAAGGACTACTCGACCAACGACTCGGCCCTCATCGAGCAGCGCGTCCTCGACCAGGCGCACGGCGACGGGATCATCCTGCTCCACGACATCTACGACGGCACGGTCCCGGCCGTCCCCCCGATCATCGACGAGCTCAAACGGCGGGGGTTCACCTTCGTGACGGTGCCGGAGCTCCTCGCCCCCGGAAAGGCGGAGCCCGGCACCGTCTACCGCCCGGAGAAGGACTGACGGCCCCGCCGGCCCCGGAGGGCTTCGCCGAAATGGGGTGAGGTGCCTCACATCACCCACTCGGGACCTCTCGGAACATTCGGGAAAGGTTTACCGTTCATATGTATGTGACGGCGGAGGGGTCCGGTCCCCGAGGTGCCCCCCCCAAGAGGTGACCGCCCTTCGCCCGTCACGGCGATCAGCCCCGGTTGGAATCCCCCGTCCAGCCGGGGCTTTGTCGTTCCGCCCCCTTCTCTGCCCTTCGTTCCCTGCCCTGCCCTTCCCTCCGTGGTGCTCCCGCTGCTCGCGGTGCGCCCACGGCGCGCGAGAGGCGCACGCACCGGCGCGTTCGACTCGTTCGAGTGAGCCTCGGAATGGTGGCAGTACCTCCGGGAAACGATCACCCCGAGCCGGCAGGAGGACCACCCGCCGGCCCTCCGACCAGGGACGATCGAAGGGGGGCCCCATGCTCCGCGCCGCCTCGCGCACCCGTCACGCCCTCGCCGCGGCGGCCGCCTCGCTCCTGCTCGCCGGCTGCACCACCGTCGAGGCCGGAGCACCCGCGGCGCCCGGCGTCCCGACCACCGAGGCGGCCCGGGACGCACTCCTCAAGGCCGCCGAGCACCGCCTCGTCACCGACTGCCTGAGCGCCCGGGGCGTCACCCCCACGCCCAGGCCCCGAGCCCCCGACGAGGACCGCGCCTTCCGGGCGGCGCTCTTCGGCACCGGACCCCGTGAACTCTCCGTCACCCTCGCGACGGGCGCCACCGTCACCGCCCACACGGACGGCTGCCTCGCCGCCGCCCGCCACCGGCTCTACGGCGACCAGATGCGCTGGTTCCGCGCCCAGGTCACCGTCGACAACCTCCGTGCCGAGGCCCAGCACCGGATGCGCGCCGACCCCGTCCACCGCGCGGCCCTCGCCCGCTGGACCGCGTGCGTGACCCCACCGGACCGGCCCCGTCCCGACCGCCCCGATCCGGCGGTCGCCACCCGTTGCGCCCGCGAGACCGGACTCGACGCCGTACGCGCGCGCCTGGAGTCCGCCGAACTGGTCACCGTGCGCGCCCTGCGCCACGACGAACTCACCGCATACCGGCAGCTGCGCGACCGCGCGCTGCTGCGGGCGGCCGAACTGCCCGCGCCCCTCCGTACGTCCCACCCGCAGAAAGGCCACACCCTCCCGTGAAGCGCATCCTCGCCACCACCGCCGCGGCCCTGCTCGCCGCCACCACCGGCCTCGCCCTCGCCTCCTCCGCCGGGGCCGCCGAATGCCCCAGCGGCAACTTCTGCGTCTGGCAGGAATCCGGCTTCGGCGGCCAGCGCGCCAACTGGAGCGGGGACGACGGCTGGTGGGAGAGCTGGATCTCCGACACCGACTCCTCCTGGGCCAACCACGGCATCTCCGGTCCCGGAATCAAGGACCACGTCCGCGTCTACGAGAACGCCTGGCAGGGCGGCGGCATGACCATCTGTCTCGCCCCCGGTCAGGAGGTCGGGTACAACGGCGCCGCCAACGACCGCGGCGACTCCCACGTCTGGGCGACCGGCTGCTGACCCGGGTCCGCCCCGCCTCCCCGCCTGCCGGCGCCGGACCCGGCCGGCCTCACCCGCAGACGGGAGAGGCGACCGGGTGGCGGAGGGCGGAGGCGAGCATCAGGCCCGCGCCGCGGACGGCGCTGGTCGACGGGTCGTTGGCCAGGCGGAGGCGGGCCCGGAGGAGGTGTGCCAGCCGGCCGGTCACGTCGAGCCGGAGGGCGCCACCGCCCGTCACCAGGACGCCCCGGCGCAGCGCCCCGCGCACGGCGCCCGTGCGGTCGCGCCGCCACAGGTCGCTCACCAGGTCGGCGGCCGTCCCGGCGACCGAGTCCGGGGCGCTCCCCGACTCGGGGAGGTCGTCGAGGCCGACCTCGGCGAGCCGGGCGTCCACGACGAGGCCGTCCACGACGAGCGTGACCTCGGTCAGCTGCGCGCCGAGGTCCACCACGAGCAGCGGGCCGTCGCCGGCCGGGGCGGCGTAGGCCGCCGCGGCGCGGGCGCTGTCCACGGCGAAGACCCGTACCGCGCCGAGACCGTCCAGCACCCGCTTCGCCGCCTCCCGCTCCTCCCGACCGGCGAGCACCGGGTGGGTCAGCATCACGACGGTGTCGTGTCCGTCGCCGCCCGGTGCCGCGGCCGTCAGCCGCCGCAGCAGCCGGAGCTGGGAGTCGGCGTCGGTCACGCGACCGCGCCGCACCGGGCCGCTCGGCACGTCCGCGAAGACGCCCGCCCCCGGCGCCCAGGCGCGGGTCCGGGAGCTGCCGATGTCGAGGGCGATCCCGCGCACCGGCCGCCCGGCACCCCGACCGCCGTGTGCTGACCCGAACGATCCCATCGTCTCCGTCGCTTCCGTCCGTTCCTCCCGGACCCGCTGAATGCGAGGCCGATATGGCACCTCACTATGCAGTATCCGTAGCGGTAGCGCCATGCTGGTTGGAGATCGAAGGGATTTCGAGCGGAAGGGCTCAACTTTCGGCGCCCAGCCACAGGTCGGGGCCGAACACCTCGTAGTGGATGTCGGCCGCGGCGGTGCCCCGGCCGAGGAGGTCGCCGCGCACGGCGCGCAGGAAGGGCAGCGGTCCGCAGAGGTACGCGGTCGTGCCCGCCGGCAGGTCGAGCGCGGTGACGTCCGCGCGACCCGGCCGGGCACCGGAGTCGCCCGGCTCCTCGTACCAGAGGTGCAGGGTCCCCTGCGGCAGCGCGTCCACGAGGCGCCGCAGTTCGGCGGCGTGCGCGTGGGTCCCGGGAGCGCGGTCGGCGTGCACGACCACGACGGGGCGGGTCGAGCCGATGGTCGCGAGGTGGTCGAGCATGGCCAGCATCGGGGTGCTGCCGATCCCGGCGGAGGCGAGCAGCAGGGGGCCGTCGCCCTCGGGCAGGACCAGGTCGCCGAACGGGGCGGACACCTCCACCACGTCCCCCTCGCGGGCCTGGGCGTGCAGCCAGGACGAGACCTCGCCCGCCGGGTCGCCGTCGACCCGCTTCACCGTGATCCGCCACTGCGGGCGTCCCGGGGCGGAGGAGAGGCTGTACTGGCGGATCTGCCGGGCGCCGTCGGGCAGGGCGACCCGGACGCTCACGTACTGGCCCGGCCGGAACGAGGCCGTGGGGCTCCCGTCGGCGGGGCGCAGGACGAACGAGACCGTGTCGGCCGTCTCCTCCCGCCGCTCGGCGATCTCCATCGACCGCCAGACCTGGCCCTCGGCGACGCCGGCCTCCTGGTAAAGCCGGGCCTCCACGGCTATGAGCGCGTTGGCCATCAGCCAGTACACCTCGTCCCAGGCGCGCGCCACCTCGGGCGTCACCGCCTCGCCGAGGACCTCCACGATCGCGGCGAAGAGGTGCTCGTGCACGACCTTGTACTGCTCGGAGGTGACCCCGAGCGAGGCGTGCTTGTGCGCGATCCGCGCCAGCATCGCGTCCGGACGCCGGTCCGGGTGCTCCAGGAGGGCCGTGGCGAAGGCGGCTATGGAGCCCGCGAGTGCCTGCCGCTGCTCGCCGTTGGCCTGGTTCCCCCGGTTGAACAGGTCGCGCAGGAGCTCGGGGTGGGCGGCGAAGAGACGCCCGTAGAAGCGCTCGGTGATCCGGTCCAGGGCGCCGCCGACGGCGGGCAGGGTGGCGCGGACGACCGGGACGGCCTGCTCGGACAGCATGGAGGACTCCCAATCTGGTAAATGATCTACCTATTTAAGGGCGGAAGGAAGCGCACACCGGTCGGTGCGCGGGATCAGGGGGTGGGGCGGGGGGAGAGCGAGAGGAGGAGCGGACCGGTCGGCGAGGACACGAGCTCCGCCACGGTCAGCGGGTCGAGCACGCGGTAGAACGCCTCCTGTGCCTCGCGGAGCGCCCCCCGGAGCCGGCAGGCGGACCTGAGCGGGCAGGGCGGGTCGCCCTCGCAGGCGACGACCTCCTCCTCGCCTTCCAGAGTGCGGGTCAGCCAGCCCACCGACGAGCGCCGGCCCAGCTCCGTCAGGGCGAGCCCGCCGCCGCGTCCGCGGCGCGCCTCGACCACGCCGAGGTGCTGGAGCCGGGTGACCACCTTCGCCATGTGGGCGTACGGCACGTCCATCGACTCCGCCACCTCCCGCGTGGTGACGGACTCCTCCTGCGTCGTGACCGCCAGGCGCATCACGGCGCGGAGTGCCAGGTCGGTGAACTTCGTCAGCTTCACGGGATGACCGTATCAAAGCGGTATTTTAGATACTTATTTGGGGGGTGTGATGTTCGCCGGTGCCGCGACGACAAGGCCGCCGGTCCACCGGGACGGGTCCCGGTGGACCGGCGGCTGCGGCGTCCGTGCCTTCCCGGCGCCTCAGGACAGCACCTTGGCCTTCGCCTTCTCGAACTCCTCCGGCGTGATGGCGCCCTTGTCCTTCAGGTCCGCCAGCCGGGCCAGCTCGTCCGTGGCACTCGCGCCGCCGCCCTGCGTCCCGGCGGCCTTGCGGATGTAGTCCTGGAACGCGGCCTCGCTGTCCTTCGCCTGCTTGATGTCGCGCCGGCTCATGCCCTTGCCGCGGGCGATGACGTAGACCAGCACCCCGAGGTAGGGGAGCAGGATGCAGAAGACCAGCCAGCCGGCCTTGCCCCAGCCGTGCAGGGTGTGGTCCCGGAAGATGTCGGTGACCACCTTGAACAGCAGGAACAGCCACATGATCCAGAGGAAGAACCACAGCATGGTCCAGAAGAGGTTGAGGAGGGGGTAGTCGTCCATTCCTGCACGCTCCGTTCCGGCGCCGGCCGAGAAGGGGCCAGCCTTGAAGCGAGTCTCACCCGAGCACCGCCTCCCCGCACGTCGTGTCGGCCCGCCGCGCGGACCACCCGCCCCCGCCGCCCGGGACGGAGACGGAGGCCGACGCGCCTCAGGCGCCGCGCAGGACGGCCAGCGCGCGGTCCGCGTGCGCGTTCATCCGCAGCTCGCTGCGCACGACCTCCCGGACCCGCCGGTCCTGGCCGATCACGAACGTGACCCGCTTCGTCGGCGCGAGCGAGAACCCCCGCTTGACGCCGAACCGCTCCCGCACGGCGCCGTCCGCGTCGGACAGCAGGGGGTAGCCGAGGGAGTGCCGCTCGGCGAACTCCTGCTGCCGCTCCACCCCGTCGGAGCTGATCCCGACGGGCAGCGCGCCGACGGCGCGGAACTCGGCCGCGAGGTCGCGGAAGTGGCAGGCCTCGGCGGTACAGCCCGGGGTGAGCGCCGCCGGATAGAAGAAGAGGACGACCGGCCCCTCGGCCAGGAGTCCGGTCAGGGAGCGGGAGGTACCCGTCTCGTCCGGAAGGCTGAAGTCCTCGACGAGGTCACCGACGTTCATGGAGGTCCGTCCCCGATCCGTCCCGATGCGCCGCCGGAGCCTCCGGCGGCCGGCCGGTGACGTTACCGCAGAGTAGGACCCCGGACCACCCTCCGAGGCCCGTCACGCCCCCCGCGCCGCCTCGGCCCCAGTCCTCCCCGCCCCGTCCCGGGCGTCCACGGCGGCGCGCCGGTCGAGCACGGCGAGGACGCGGGTGCCCCAGCGCAGGTTCTCCTCCTCGAAGAACCGGCCGCGCATCAGCGTGAGATACGGCCCGATGCGCTCCGTCTCGTCCAGGTACGCCTCCTCGTCCCGGCCGGCGAGCATCCGCTCCCGCAGCCGGTCGTAGCGGGCGAGCTTGGTCCGGGCCGTCTCCATCCGCCGGGCCACGAACGCGCGGACGGCCGCGGTGTCCCCCTCGTCGCAGGCCTGCACCTGGACCAGCAGCTCGTCCCGGACGGCGCTCGGACGCGGGGGCGCCGACGTGTACACGGTCAGCTCCCGCCTGCCCGCATCGGTGAGGCGGAACATCCGCTTGTTGGGGCGCCGTTCCTGCTCCACCACCCGGGCCGTGATCAGACCGGCCTCCGCCAGCCGGTCGAGCTCGCGGTAGAGCTGCTGCGGGGTCGCGGCCCAGAAGTTGGCGACGGACACGTCGAAGATCTTGGCCAGGTCGTATCCGGAGGCCTCGCCCTCCAGGAGAGTGGCGAGGACGGCGTGCTTGAGGGACATCCGGACACGCTAGCAGTCCGTTGAATAGTTTCTTCCGCACCTATTCAACGGAAGAAGGATCATCGGACCGCCTGAGGTCGCCCGCCCGTGACACCCCCGGCTCCCTTCGCTGGCACGTACGTCCGGCGCCCGCCTAGGCTGGAGGGGAGGGGAAGCCGCGGGGGAGCAGATCCGAGGGCAGTGCGATGGGCAGCGACACGTTCGTCTACACCACCTACATCCGGACCACCCCCGACGTGCTCTGGAGGGCGCTCACCGAGCCGGAGCTCACCCGCCGCTACTGGGGCGTGGCCTTCGAGACGGACTGGACGCCTGGCGCCCCCGTGGTCTGGGAGGAGCGCGGCCGCAGGACCGCCGATCCCGAGCAGGTGGTCCTCGCGTCCGAGCCCGGCCGCCTCCTCTCGTACACCTGGCACACCTTCACCCCGGAGTGGGCGGAGGCCGTCGGCCTCGGGCACGAGGCGTACGCGCGCCTCGTCGCGGAGCCCCGGTCCCGGGTGGCCTTCGCGATCGAACCGGCGGGCGACACGGTCAGGCTGACGGTCACCCACGGCGGCCTGGCCCCCGACGGCTCCATCAAGGAGCAGATCGCCGAGGGCTGGCCCGCGCTGATCTCCAGCCTCAAGTCCCTCCTGGAGACCGGGGAGGAACTTCCGGAACCGCCCCGCTGACCCGTTCGGCGCGGCACCGGACACCATCAGCCTTCCGGACGGACGCACGGACGCACGGACACACGGACGGACGCCGACGGCGACGGTGAACCCTCTACCTGTACTCGACCGTCAGAGTCACCGGCGTGTCCCGGTTCACGAAGAGGTACGCCGTGCCGGCCGGCGCCGATGCGAAGCCCAGGCGGAACTGGGTGGTCCCGCCCCGGTTCAGGGCCGCGACCGCCTCCGCCGACAGGTCCGCCGACACCGCGCTCCCCGACGAGAACGCGTCGATCCGCGCGCCGCCCGCCACCGAGGCAGGCGCCGACCAGTCCGCCGGCTCGACCGCGCACCCGCCGAAGCAGCCGGTCCGCACGTCCACCAGGAGCCGGTTCCCGGCGGGCGAGGCCCAGGGGTCGCCCGAGCCGCTCGACCGCGTGACGGTCAGCCAGGCCCGGGCGATCTCCCTGCCGGCCGGGATCCGCGAGGTGTCGAAGGAGACCACCGTCCGGTTCACCTTCCCGTCCGTGCCCCGGCCCAGCGCCAGCCCGGACAGGTCCTCCAGGGTGCCGACCGCCGCCCCCGAACCGTCCGCCGCCGCCTTCACATAGCCGTCCTCGGCGTCCGTGCTGCTCAGGACCGTCCGGTCGGACGAGGGCGGCGGCGTCCCCGTGCCGCGCAGCGCCCGCACCATGCCCATGACGGCCTCGATCTGCTTCCCGCCGTGCCGGGCGTAGGCCGTGTCACCGAGGTAGCCCCACCAGTTCCAGCACCCGTTCGGGTTCTCCAGCGTCCCCGTGGCCGCCGCCTGCGGATACAGCACGATCATGTCGTTGGTGTCGGCGTACTCGTTGAGGTACGCGCCCTCCACGAACCTGGTGCCGAACCCCTGGTACGTGTACCCCTGCTTGCAGCCGTGCAGCGCCACGAGCAGACGGCAGCGCGCCCCGTCGGAGCAGGACCTCGGCACGTACGCGAAGCCCTCCGCGCCCATCGAGATCGCCGACGCCGAACCGCCGGGCGCGTACGCGTTCTGGTCGAAGCGGATCAGCGAGCCGCCCGTCCCGGAACCGGGTGCCGCGACCGACCCGAGGAGGTGCCCGAGCAGCGCCCCCTCCGCGTCGGTCCCGCACTTGTTCAGGAACGGGGTCTGCGTCGCCCCGCAGGAGTTGGGCCCGAGCGGGGTGATCCAGGCGTGCCCCGCCGCCGTGGACCGGTCGTAGTGGACCCGGGCGCCGAACCGCCCGTAGTAGTCGGAGAGCGCGTCCACCACCGGCCGCTTCACCGTGGTGTCCGCCGACCCGCTGAAGGCGTACACCGGGTCGCCCGCCAGGTTCTCCACCGGATCGATCTGCCCCCGCGCGGACCGGTCGCGGGTGGCCTGCTCCAGGGCGGTGAGCTGGAGGTTCTGGACGGTGTCCATACAGGCGTTGAGCGCCGTGGCGAGCTGCCCCCGGGCGCAGTCGTACGGCCCCGAGGCGAAGACCGCCGAGCCCTCGAACGTCCCCGAGTACGCCACGTGCAGCTGCGTGGCCATGTACCCGCCGGACGAGACGCCCGCGCTGAACACGGAACCGATGTCGTACCCCTGGAGCGTGCCGGGCACGGGCGGGGGAGCGGCGGCCCCGGCGGGGACCGCGGTCGGGAAGAGGGCGGCGGCGGCGCACAGCAGCAGCGCCGCGAGACGACGTGGCCCGCGCAAGCGGGCGGGACGGGGTGGACGCATGGGGGCTCCCGGGCGGCTCGTTCCTGACGGGGGATCGGCCGGGACGCTACGGCCTCCCCGGAGCCGTCCTCCATGGGTGAGGACGCCACAATCCGACCCGCCCGCTATGGCGGCCCGTCACCTGGCAGCCGGCGCGGGCCGCCCGTCGCGAACCGCGCGGCCGTCGAGCACTACGCGGAGGACCTCGACACGACCTGGGTGACCGGGGCCGGTACGGGGGCGCGCGTCAGTCGTTCACGGCGGTCAGGAGGACCACCGCGTCCTCCAGGGCGGTCAGGCCGTGCCGCTCCTTGGGGATCATGCGGAGCGTGCCCGCCCGCAGCTCCTCCGCCCGGTCGGCCGCCGTCAGGTCCACCCGGCCCCGCAGCACCTGGAGGCTCGCGGCGGGCGGCGCGTTGTGCTCGTCCAGGGACGTGCCCGCCGTCAGGGCGATGACGGTCTGCCGGAGCACTCCGTCGTGCATCACCAGATGGGCGCTCCGCCCGTGCGGCGAGGTGCGGGCCGCGGCCAGGTGCTCGTCGGCGAGGGCGGTCAGGTCCAGGATCATGTCTCTCCCTGCGGGGTGCGCGGGCGGATGGCTCCAGCCTCCCGCGTGACGACCGGGACGCAAGTCGGGACCGCCGACCGCGCCCGGACCGCCACCGGGACGGGTCCGCCGGCGCTCACGCGCGCCCCCGCCGCGCCGGGAGCGGACCGCCCGCGTCGGGAGTCTCCTCCGGGACGACGAGGGCGCCCCTCAGATGGTCGTACGCCACGTGCGCGTGCAGCCGGACACCGGTGACGAGGGCGGAGTCGTCGGCGTAGAAGCCGGGGTTGTGGTTGGTCACCAGACCGCGCCCGCCCTCCACCGGGACCGGCCGGCCCGACGCGTCCAGGGCCGCGTCCTGGACCCCGAGCGTCACGTACAGGCCGCCGAACCGCCGCACGAACTCGGAGACGTCGTCGTACCCGAGCGTCCCGCCCGTCTCCACCACGCGCCCCGCGCCGGCCACCCGGCGGAAGGTCGGCAGACCGGCCGCCACCCACGGCCCGCTGTTGTGCACGGGCGGTACGGGCTGGAGGTACTCCGCCGTGGCCGCGGCCCCGTACGCCGCCGCCGAGTGCTCCACGAGCGTCGTCAGGCGCCGCCGCACCTCCGCCATGTCCGACTCGACGGCGGTGCGGATCGTGCCCCACAGCGTCACCGTCTCCCCGACGATGTTGAAGCGGCCGACGTCCTCCACGTGCCCGATGGACACCGTGACCGGGTCGAAGGCCGAGACCTGCCGGTACAGCTGCCCGATGCCCGTCAGGATCGCGCCGGCCGCCGGCATCGGATCGACGCCCTGCCAGGGCGTGGAGCCGTGCGTCTGCCGGCCGGTGACGACGATCCGGACGAGCACGGACGCGCCGTACTGGTTGCCGATCCGGTACCCCACGTACCCCTTCGGGTACGGCGTCACGTGCATCCCGAAGACCATCGTCGGCACCGGACCGGCGAAGGCGCCCGCCTCGACCATCGCCCGCGCCCCGCCCTCCTCGGTCACCGGCGGCCCCTCCTCGGCGGGCTGGAAGACGAACAGGACGGTCCCCGGCAGCCGGTCGCGGACCTCCGAGAGGACCGTCGCCGCGCCCAGCAGCATCGCCGTGTGGCAGTCGTGGCCGCAGGCGTGCGACACCGGGAACGGCCCGCCCGGGTAGTCGGCGTCCACCGCCTCGGAGACGAAGTCCGCCCCGCACAGGTCCCGCACCGGCAGCGCGTCCATGTCCGCCCGCAGCGCCACGACCCGCTCGCCCGCCGTCCCGCCGCGCAGGACCCCCACGACCCCGTGGCCCGCGATGCCCGTACGGACCTCGTCGAGGCCGAGGCCGCGCAGGTGGTCCGCCACCAGACGGGCCGTGTTCACCTCCCGGTTGGACAGCTCCGGATGCCGGTGCAGATGGTGCCGCCAGGCCACCACCCGCTCCGCCGTCCCGGCCGCCCGCGCGTCCAGCTCCTCGTGCATCGCCTCGCTGCCCAACGGGACTCCTCCCTCGCGCTCCGGCGAACACCGCGACCCGGGGGAACCCGCCCCCGGGGAACGTGCCCCTTCAGCCTGCCACCGGAAGGCCGGGGAGGCACGGCAGGGCCCCGGCCCGCCGGGCACGTGCGGGAGTCAGGCGGCCGGCCCGACCGGGGCACTGCTGCGTCCCCGCTCCCGGCCGCTCAGCTCGGCGTCGAGCGTCGCCTGCGCCACCCGCATGCCCTCGGCGTACACCGGGTCCTGGAGCCGCCTCCACATCTCCTCCTCGGAGACGTCCTCGACGTGGCTCGTCACCCACCAGATGGTGCCGAAGGGGTCCCGGACGCGCCCGCCCCGCTGCCCGAACGCGCTGTCGGACAGGGGCGTGACGACGCGGCAGCCCGCCGCGACGGCCCGGGCGAACACGGCGTCCGCGTCGGCGACGAACACGCGCAGCAGACTGGGCAGGACGGGCCAGTCCGGGCGCCGGTCGAAGGCCAGGACGACGGTGTCCCCAATCCGGATCTCGCCGTGGCCGATCGAACCGTCCTCGGTGGGCACGCGCGCCAGCTCCTCGCCCCCGAACACCTCGGCGACGAAGTCGAGGAAGGCTCCGGTGTCGTCGGTGACGACCCAGGGCGCCACGCTGGTGTAGCCCTTCGGCGCCGCGCCGGTCTGCTCGTACATCTCACGGTCCTTCCGTCGGCGCGCCCCGGGGTGGGGCGCTCCGGCGACAGTAGGTGTGAAATAGGACAGATCTTGTCCGCCATGAAGGTGCGGGAGGCTACGTCGTACCGCCGCCGTCCCTTCGGACCAGCCGTCCCCTCAGGCCGCCGCGTCCGGCCCGCTCCGTTCGACGATCGACGCCGTGTCCAGGCCCGCCGGGAGCGTGCCGAAGGCCAGGCCCCGGTCGCCGTCGAGCCGCGAGGCGCAGAACGCGTCCGTCACCGCCGGGTTCCCGTGCCGGACCAGCAGCGAGCCCTGGAACACGAGCGCGAGCCGCTCCACGAGCCGCCGCGCCCCGTACGCCACCGCGTCGGGGTCCCCGAGCCCCGCCAGCTCCTTGCGGAGCCCGGCGACCGCCGCGTCCAGGCGCCGGTCGGCGCCCGCGCCCCGGTCGACCTCCGCGAAGAACGCCTCCACCGCCTGCGGCTGACGGGCCATCGCCCGCAGCACGTCGAGCGCGGCCACGTTCCCCGACCCCTCCCAGATGGAGGGCAGCGGCGCCTCCCGGTAGAGCCTCGGCAGGCCCGAGTCCTCCACGTAGCCGTTGCCGCCCAGGCACTCCAGGGCCTCGGCCGCGTGCGCGGGCGCCCGCTTGCACACCCAGTACTTGGTGACCGCGAGCCCGAGCCGCCGCAGCTGCTCCTCCTCCGCGTCGCCGCGCGCCGCCCGGTCCACCGCCCCGGCGAGCCGCAGCGCCGCGAGCGTGGCCGCCTCCGCCTCCACCGCCAGGTCGGCCAGGACGTTCCGCATCAGCGGCTGGTCGACGAGTCGCGCCCCGAACGCCCGCCGGTGCGTGGCGTGGTGGACCGCGTGCACGAGCCCCAGGCGCATCCCGGACGCCGAGCTGATCGCGCAGTCGAGCCGCGTCATGTTGACCATCCGGATGATGGTCGCCACCCCGCGCCCCTCCTCGCCGACCAGTCGGCCGAGGGCACCCTCGTACTCGATCTCGGAGGAGGCGTTCGAGCGGTTCCCCAGCTTGTCCTTCAGGCGCTGGAGCCGGATCGCGTTGCGGGTGCCGTCCGGCAGGACGCGCGGCACCAGGAAGCAGGAGAGCCCGCCGGGCGCCTGCGCGAGGGTGAGGAAGACGTCGGACATGGGGGCCGAGGTGAACCACTTGTGGCCGGTCAGCGCGTACAGACCGGGCTCGCCCGCCGGGACCGCCCGGGTCGTGTTCGCCCGGACGTCCGAACCGCCCTGCTTCTCGGTCATCGACATCCCGGCGATGATCCCGCGCTTCTCCGTCGGCACCCGCAGCCCGAAGTCGTACGACGGGGAGGTGAGCAGCGGCTCGTACACCTCGGCGAGGTCCGGCTGGGCGCGCAGCGCGGGCACGGCGGCGTACGTCATCGAGACCGGGCACAGGTGCCCGGCGTCGGCCTGCCCCCACACGAACACCTTGGCCGCGCGCGCCACGTGGGCGCCGGGCCGCTCGTCGCGCCAGGGCGCGCCGTGCAGCCCGTGCCGTACGGCCACGTCCATCAGGGAGTGCCAGTACGGGTGGAACTCGACCTCGTCGGTCCGGTGGCCGTACCGGTCGTGGGTGTGCAGGACGGGGGAGTGGCGCTCGGCGAGCCGCCCCCACTCCTGCGCCTCGGCGCCACCGGCCCGTACGCCCAGCTCGCGGACCTCCGCCTCGGCCCAGCCGGCGCCCTCCCGGCGCAGCGCCTCCAGGAGGGCGGGGTCGGCGGAGACGTCGTGGCCGGTCAGCGGGGGGACCTGGTTGGTGACCTCATGCGTGGTCGGCATCGGGGACTCCCAGTGCTCGCAGGGTGAAGGTGACGAGTGCGGGTACGGTGCCGGGTCCGACGGACCCCTCCGCCAGCGGGCCGACGAGCGCCTCGGCGCCCGCCCCGACCAGTGCCGAGGCCGTCAGGACGGGGTCCTGGGGCGGCAGTTCGCCCGAGCGGACGCCCTCCTCGACGCGGGCGGCGAAGACGTCCCGGAACGCGCGCCGGAAGACGAGCCGTTCGGCGTCCACGGCCGGGTCGACGGGCTCGGCGAGCAGCGCGTAGGCGAGGCGCGGCGACTTCAGGGCGCGCAGGGCGAAGGTCTCGACGACGGCGACCACCCGCTCGGCGGCCGTACGGTGCCCGGGGTGCCCGGCCGCCTCGGAGACGGCTGCGACCTCCCGGCCCACCACGGTCCGGAAGAGCTCGACGGCGAGCTCGGACTTGCCGTCGAAGTGGCGGTACACGCTGCCCGTGGCGATCCCGGCCCGCGCGGCGACGGCGGCCACGGTGCACCCCGCGTACCCCTGCTCGGCGAGCAGCCCGAGCGCCGCCTCGACGACGGAGGCGCGCTGGGCGTCGAGCCGGGCCTGAACGGCGGGGGTGCGTCGGTAGGGCATGGAAGGAGTGAAGCAGTGATTCACTGCTTCATCAATAGGTCGGACGAGCGGGAAAAGGACTGCCCCGCCGTCCTGGGGGGACGGCGGGGCAGCAGGTCGGCGGAGGGGGCGTCAGCCGGTGAAGACCTCGGTCAGGGACCAGATCGCGAGGCCCGCCATGCACACGCCGCCGATGCGCTGGACGGTCTTGAGGGGGACGCGCTTCGCGATGAAGCGGCCCGCGACCAGGGCGAGGGCGGAGACGCTCGTCAGGGCGGCGAACGAACCGATCGCCGTGGACCAGGTGCCGTTGGTGGCGGCCAGGTTGGCGGTGGTGATCTGGGTCAGGTCGCCCCACTCGCTGATGAACACGGCCGTGAAGGCGGTCGAGAAGACGGGCCAGAAGCCGGTGACCGTCCGGCCGCCCGTGTCGTCGTCCCCGTCGTCGTCCCCGCCGCGCAGCAGCATGAAGGCGCCGAAGCCGAACAGGAGCGCCGAGACGAGTTTGACGGTCCAGCCCGGCAGCAGCCCGAGCAGGCTGCCGGCGCCCACCGCGATGGCGACGTGTGCCAGGAAGGCGGTGGAGGTGCCGATCCACACGTACAGGGGACGCATGCGCGTGCCCATGGCGAGGGACGCGAACATCGTCTTGTCGGGAAGCTCGGCGAGGAAGATCAGCCCGAAGGCGGTGAGGATCGCCAAGGGGTCGAGGTGCATACCGGGGCTCTCTGCTCGGTCCGGGCCTCCGGGCCCCGCACGGCACCTCGGTGGGCGACGGGAGGACCACTCGGCCCGGCATGACGGACCGCGCCCGCGGATGCGCGGACACGGTTGATGCCTGGCCGAAGGTCTCGCCCGTCCACGTCGTCCGTGGACCCGGTCACCGGGAACCCGGGGGCTCCAGTGTGTCGACGACCGGTTCGCAGGGCTACTCCCCTTCGCTGCCGTCCAGTGTAACGGACCGGGGCGCGAGAGTGGGTAGACAGTGTCTACGGCAACTTGGTAGACAGTGTCCATGCGTAAGGATCACGAGAATGACGAGGAGCGCGGCCGGGAAGACGGCGGACCGCGCGACGGCCGTACGGACGCCGGGTCGCGCGACGGCGACACGAACGCCGGCGACGCGGGCGCCGGCGACGCGAACGGCAGCGATACGTGTGACGGCGACACGGACGCCGGGTCGCGCGGCGACCGCGCGGACGGCGGGCTGCGCGGGCGGCTCGTCCGGGCCGGGGTCGAGCTCGTGGACGCCGAGGGCGCCCAGGCCCTCTCGCTGCGCGAGATCGCCCGCCGTGCCGGCGTCTCCCACGGCGCCCCCCGCCGCCACTTCCCCACCCACCTCGACCTCCTGTCGGCCATCGCCCGGCAGGGCTTCGCCGAACTGGCCGCCCGCGTCGCCGCCGAGGACCGCGAGGACGCCGCGCCGCGCGAGCGGATCGCGCTCCTCGCCCGCGTCTACCTCGATTACGCCGGGTCGCGGCGCGGCATGTACGAGCTGATGTTCCGGCACGACCTGCTGGAGAGCGGGCGGCTCGGGCTGCGCGAGACGAGCCTGCCGCTCTTCGCCCGGCTCGCCGAACTGGTCGCCCGCGTCCGCCCCGACGCCGCCCCCGTCGTCACCGCCGGCGCCCTCTGGGCCAACCTGCACGGCATCGCCCAGCTCTGGCACTGGGGCAGCCTCCCGCTCGCGATCGGCGGCACCGACCCCGCCCCGCTGCTCGCGGCCGCCCTCGACGCCCACCTCGGGCCCGAGGAGCCCGCCCCGTGAACCGGAGCCGTACCCCCGCTCCCGCCCGCGTCCCCGCTCTCGTCCGTCTCGGCTTCCTCGCCCGCGTTCGCGTCTCCGCCCGCGCCTCCGTCCTCGCCTGCAGCGTCGTCGGAGCCGCCGTCGTCGCCCTCGACGGCACGGTCCTGACCGTCGCCCAACCCGCCCTCCAGCGCGACCTGCACGCCGACGTCGGCCAGGTCCAGTGGACCAGCACCGGCTACCTCGTGGCCGTCGCGAGCCTCCTGGTCTTCGCGGGCCGCCTCGGCGACCGCCACGGCCACCGCCGGGTCTTCGCCGTCGGCGCCCTCGGCTTCGCCGCCGCTTCCGCGGGCATCGCCCTGGCCCCCGGCATCGAGGCCGTGATCGCGTTGCGCGTGCTCCAGGGGGTGTGCGGGGCGCTCCTCCAGCCCGCCACCCTCGGCATGCTGCGCACGGCCTTCCCGCCCGACCGGCTGGCGACCCCGATCGCCGTCCGCACCGCCGTCATCGGCCTCGCGGCCGCCGCCGGACCGCTCGTGGGCGGCGCGCTGGTCTCCGCGTACGGCTGGCGTTCCGTCTTCCTCCTGAGCGTGCCGCCGACCCTCGCCATCGGCCTCCTGGCCCTCGCCACCCGGCAACCGGAAGCCGAAGCCCGAAGCCGGGCGGCCCCCGGCCTCGCCGTGCTCGATCCCCTCGGCGCCCTGCTGCTCGCCGCGGCCCTGGGCCTGCTGGTCCACGGGCTCGTCGAGGCCGCCCGGCCCGGCGGCGCCGTCCCCGGCGCGCTCGCCTGCGCCGGGGCCGCCGTCGCCGGGACCGCCCTCGCCCGGCACGAACGCCGCGCCGCACACCCCCTGCTGCCCCCGGAACTGCTCCGGAGCGTGCCCGTCGTCGCCGGGGTCGCCGCGCTCCTCGCCGCCTCGGCGGCCCTCTTCGGCGCGCTGTTCGTGACGACGTACTTCCTCCAGGACGTCCAGCGGCTCGACCCCCTCACCTGCGCGCTGCGCTTCCTGCCGCTCGCCCTCCTCATGGTGCTCGGCGCGCCGCTCTGCCCGCCCCTCCAGCGCCGTCACGGTCCCCGCCGCACGGCGACGGCCGGCGCCGCCCTCCTCACCCTCGGCGCCCTGCTCCTCTCCCGCCTGGACGCCACGGCCGGCGCCCTCCCCGTCGGCGGCTGCGCCGCCCTCCTCGGCGCCGGCTTCGTCACGCTCATGGTCACCGCCACCTCCGTCGTCGTGCACCGCGCCCCCGAGGCCCATGCCGGGGTCGCCGGAGGCCTCCAGCAGACCGCGATGAACGTCGGCCCGGCGCTCGGCGTCGCCATCGTGACCCTCCTGCTCGCCCTCGTACCGGACGGGGGGTTCGTACCGGCGGAGGGCGCCGCGCTCCCCGCCCTGGCGGCGATCGCCGCCCTCACGCTGCCCGCCGCCCTCGCCCTGCCCGGCGGCACCCGGGGGACACGCCCGGAGCAGGCGCCGCCCCGCCCCGGCCGACGGCCCTGCGTACGATCATGAGATGCCCACAGCCGGTTCCCGAGCCCGCGCAGGCACGGCGGCACGCGTCCAGTTGGTCATCAGCAGGTCCCTGCCCTTCCTGGTCGTGCTCCTGACGGCCCTCGCCGATCTGCTCACCCCCGAAGAGGAGCGCTTCGACCGCCTCCTGGTCGCCGCGCCCCCGCTCGCCGCCGTCACCTGGGGCGTGCGCGGGACGATCGGCATCGGGCTGCTCGCGATGGCGGTCCGCGTGCTGCTCGGCTTCGACCGGGGCGACAGCCCCCTGACGGGGTCCTTCGAGGGCGAGACCGTCCTCGCCGTCGTGACCGCCGCCTCGGCCTGGGCCAGCAGGATCCGCACCCGCCGCGAACAGGACCTGCGCGAACTCACCGCCGTCGCCGAGGTCGTCCAGCGGGTCGTGCTGCGTCCCCTGCCCCACCGTCTCGGCCGGTTCGAACTCCACCTGTTGTACGTCGCGGCCGCGGCCAAGGCCAGGATCGGCGGCGACTTCTACGAGGCCGCCAGGATCCCCGGTGCCGTCCGCGTCATGCTCGGCGACGTCCAGGGCAAGGGGCTCGGCGCCGTCGAGACCGCCTCCGTCCTCCTCGGCGCCTTCCGCGCCTCCGTGCACGACGCCCCGGACCTGGCCGCCCTCGCGGACCGGCTCGACGAGGGCCTCGCCCGCCACGACCCCCGAGACCCCGGCTCCGACGCCACGGAACGCTTCGCCACCGTCGTCCTCGTGGAACTTCCCGACGACCGGGACGTCGCACGGTTCCTCAGCCTCGGCCACCCCACCCCGCTCCTCCAGCACGGGAGCGAGGTGAGGGACGTCCGCTTCGCCGCTCCGTCGCTGCCCGTCAACCTCACGGGCCTCGCCGACAGCCGCCACCGGACCGAGGAGGTCCCCTTCGGCCCCGGGGACCGGATGCTCCTCTACACCGACGGCGTCAGCGAGACCCGCGATCGCGGCGGCGCCTTCTACCCGCTGGAGGCGCGGATGCGGGAGTGGAGCGGCGAGCCCGCCCCGGAGTTCCTGGCCCGTCTCCACCGCGACCTCGCCGCCCACGGCGCCGGAGGCCTCGACGACGACGTGGCCGCCCTCCTGGTGGTCCGCCCGCCAGACGCCTCCTGACCGCCGGGGTCACACCGCGGGGGCGAGTCCCAGGTGCTCCCGGAGCGTCGTCCCCGTGTACGCCGTCCGGTACACGCCCCGCTCCTGGAGCTCCGGCACGAGCAGCTCCACGATGTCGTCCAGGCCGTCCGGCACCAGATACGGCGAGACGTTGAAACCGTCCAGGGCCCCGTGCCGCACGAACCGCGCGAACTTCTCCGCGAGCCCGGCCGCGGTGCCGACGTGCCCGCGCCGCGTGCCCAGTTCGATCACCGTCTCGCGCAGCGACCAGCCGTTCGCACCGGCCTTCGCGCGCCACTCGGCCACCACCGGCCGGGGGTCGCCCACCCGGCGCGTGCCGAACTTCCCCTCGTACGCGGCGACCACCGGGTCCTCGGCCGGCAGCGGCCCGTCGGCGTCCCGCCCGGACAGGTCGAAGCCCCACAGCCGGCTCGCGATGCCGAGCGCCACCGCGGGCGTCACCTGTTCCAGGCGCACCCAGCGGGCCTTCTCCTCCGCCTCCTTCTCGGTCGCCCCGATGACGATCTCCGTGCCCGGCAGGATCCGCAGCGCGTCCTCGGCCCGGCCCGCCGCCCGCAGCCGTCGCCGGACGTCCTCGGCGAAGGCGAGCGCGTCGTCGAAGTCCGTGCCGTGCGCGGAGAAGACGACGTCCGCGTTGCGGGCCGCGAAGTCCCGGCCCTCCCCGGAGTCGCCCGCCTGGAAGATCACCGGATGCCCCTGGGAGCTGCGCGGCAGGGTCGGCGCCAGGTCCACGTCGAAGTGGGCGCCCTCCACCCGTACGCGCCCCACCGCCCCCGGCACCGACCAGGAGCGGGCCTCGACCGAGTCCGCCACCGCGCCCTGCGCCCAGCCGTTCCACACGGCGCGCGCGACGGACAGGAACTCCTCGGCGCGCCGGTACCGGTCGGCGTGGTCGAGGAACCCGCCGCGCCGGAAGTTCTCGCCGGTCCAGGCGTTGTGCGTGGTCACCACGTTCCAGCCGGCCCGGCCGCCGGAGAGCAGGTCGAGGCCGGCGAGCCGCCGGGCGAGGTCGCCCGGCTCGTTGAAGGTGGTGTTGGAGGTGGAGACGAGCCCGATCCGCCCGGTCGTGGCGGCGAGCGCCGACAGCTGGGTGATCGAGTCGGGCCGGCCCGCCACGTCCAGCTCGTGGACACCGCCCTCCGACTCGCGCAGCCGCAGCCCGTCACCGAGGAAGAAGGCGTCGAAGAGGCCGCGTTCGGCGGTCCTGGCCACCCGCAGGAAGGAGGCCGGGTCGATCTGGGAGCCGCTGGACGGGTCCGACCAGATCGTCCAGTGGTTGACCCCCTGGAAGAACACCCCGAGGTGCAGCCGCGCGTCCGGGCGCGGGACGTCGTGCGGGTCGGTGCGGGTCATCGGGTCTCCTCCGGAGCGGGCACGGCGGTGCCGGCGGTCGTGAAGCGGCTGAGGGGCCGGGGGAGGCCCAGGGAGGCGCGGAGGGTGGTGCCCGGCAGGGGCCGGGCCGCGAGCCGCCGCACGAACAGCTCGGGCAGGACGAGCCGGGAGAGCGCGGAGAGGTCCTCGTCGAGGACGAGCGGCCGCAGCCGCACCCCGTCGACGTGCCCGCCGAGCTCCGCGAGCAGCTCCACCAGACCGGCGGCCGGACCGGTGTACCGCAGCCGGTCGGGGCGGCCCTCCCACGGCGCGTACCGCTCCAGGTCCGCGATCCGCTCCCGCGCCGTCTCGCGCGGGGTGTCGAGGGCCACCTCGACCTCGGCGAAGGCGAGCGGCGCACCGGCGGCCGCGCCCGCCGCGCCGACCTCGGCCGGGGTCGCCCCGCCGACCAGGGCCACGTCCGTCAGCTCCGCCGGGACGAGACCGGCGGGGGCCAGGACCACGGGCCGGCCCTGCGGCGGACGCGGCACGATCGACGGCCCCTTCACCGAGTACGTCTCGCCCTCGAAGTCCACGTAGTGCAGCCGCGACCGGTCCAGGTAGCGGCTGGTGGCCACCGACCGGATCACCGCGTCGTCCTCCCACGAGTCCCACAGGTCCCGTACGACCCGGAGGCCGTCGCGGGCCTCGCGGGCGATCGCGTCGGCGCCCCCGACGACCGGCCGGCCCCAGGCGCGCGCGGCGGCCGGGTCCTCCTCGGCCCCCACCACCCAGCCGGCCCGGCCGGCCGAGACGTGGTCGAGCGAGGCGAGCTGCGAGGAGACGTGGAACGGCTCGGCGTACGTGGTCGCGAGCACGGGGGCGACGCCGAGGACGCTGGTCGAAGCGGCCGCGAACGCGGCCCGTTCCACCGCGCCGATCCGGCCCACCGGGCCGGTGCCGTCGGCCGAACCGGGCGGCAGGATCGAGTCCTCCAGGGTGACCAGGGCGAACCCGGCGTTCTCGGCGGCGGCCGCGGTCCGGGCGAGCCGACGAGGGCTCAGCAGCTCTCCGGGGGCGTGCGCGGCACGGCGCCACGCGGCGGGATGGGCGCCGTCGCCGTCGATCTCGACGGCCAGGTGCAGGGCGGGGCGGGGCATGGGAGTCCTTCCGAACGGCGGGGGCGCGCGGCGGTACGGCAGCGGTGCGGGGCACGGCTGCGCGGGGCCGGGCGACGGGACGTCACGGGACGCGCGGACCCGGGCGCGGCGGGATCGCCGGGCGTCCGGCCCGGGGGTGGGCGCGGGGACGCGCGGGCCCGCGGGGCGGGGTCAGGCGCGAGGGGAAGGACAGATGGCCGAGGAGGTGCGGCAGAGGTCGACGTGCCGGCGGCAGACGAGCCGGGCGTCCGCCCGGACCGGGGCGTGCGGCGCCGTGGTCGCTGTGCGCACGTACGCCTCCCCCCCCCGGATCTCTCGGCCCCGTCCGGACGCGGACGGAGACTCCTCACCATAGGCAGGCGGCCTTCCGCGCTGTCAAGGTCGTCCCGCCGCACGGACCCGTCCGGCCGGTCGGCACGTCAGAACCGGTGCGGGTGAGGGAAGTTGAGGGTGAGGCGGACACCGGAGCCCGTGGGTGTACCCGTGGGTGACGGGCAAGGCCCCTTCTCCGACCCGAGGTTGATCGAAAGTGAGCCCACGGGCGGACGCGCCGGACCGCTCCCCGCGCCTACCGTGCCCGCATGACTCGACTCACCAGAGCCGTCGCGGCCACCGTCCTCTCCTGTTCCCTCGCCTTGACGGCAGGAGTCGCCACCGCGGCCGCTCCCGACACCCCCGCCCCCGGCGCGAGCACGGCGGTCGCACAGCCGGCGCGGCCCGCCGTCCTCCCCGCGCCCACCGGGCCGCACGCCGTCGGCAGCACGGTCCTGCCGCTGGTCGACCGGTCCCGCACCGACCCCTGGGTGCCCACCGCCGACGGACGGGCGCTCATGGTCACGCTCCACTACCCGGCCGCGCGCTCCGGCGGCGGCAGCCCCGCCCCGTACGCCACCCGGGAGGAGGCGCGGCTGCTCGCCGAGCAGCTCGGACCCGGCGTCTCCGGCGACGTGCTCGCCCGGACGCGCACCCACAGCAGGACCGACGTCCGGCCCGCGCCGGGCCACCGCCCCCTGGTGCTGCTCTCCCCGGGCTTCAGCGTCTCCCGCTGGACGCTCACCTCCCTCGCCGAGGACCTCGCCTCGCGCGGCTACGTCGTCGCCTCCGTCGACCACGCCTACGAGTCGTACGGAATCAGCCTCCCCGGCGGCCGCACCCTCACCTGCGTCGCCTGCACGGCCCTGGACGAGGGCGGGGCGCACGAGAGCGTGGTCACCACGACCCGCGCCGCCGACATGCGGTACGTCCTGGACCGGCTCGTCGGCCCCCGGTCCGTCTGGCGGTACGCCGACGTGATCGACGCGCGCCGGATCGGCATGGCGGGCCACTCCATCGGAGGGGCGAGCGCGGCCACCGCGATGGTCGCCGACCGGCGCATCGACGCCGGGATCAACATGGACGGCGCCTTCTGGGAGGACCTTCCGGCGGAGGGCCTGCGGGGCCGCCCGTTCATGATGCTCGGCACCCACGACGAGACGCACCTGCCCGGTGGGATCGACACCAGCTGGGACCGGACGTGGTCCGCGCTCGACGGCTGGAAGCGCTGGATCACGCTGGCCGGATCCGACCACTTCTCCTTCTCGGACGGCCCCGTGATCTCGCGTCACTTCGGCCTGCCCGAGCCGGGGCTGCCCGCCGACCGGGCCGTCGCCCTCACCCGGACGTACGTCTCCGCCTTCTTCGACCGGCACCTGCGCGGACTGCCGCGCCCGGTCCTGAACGGCCCGACCGCGGCCGACCCGGAGGCTCACTTCCAGAACCCCTGACCGGGGCGGAACCCCCGCCCGGGGCCGGAACACCTGCCTGGGACGGAACCCTCAGGGGCGGTACGGGACGTTCTCCGCCGCCCAGTCGGCCAGGATCCGCGCGCACCCGGCGACCGATTCGCGCCAGGTGCGCGCGGCGCCCTCGCCGGCCTCGTCGCTGACGTGCTTCACGACGCGCAGCGGCACCCCGGCGACCGAGGCGACGTGCGCGAGGGCGTACCCCTCCATGTCCACCAGGGACGCCTGCTCCGCGAGCCGGGCGCGGGCGACCTCGTCCGAGATGAAGGTGTCGCCGGTGGCCAGGACCACGTCCCCGCCGTCCGGCAGCGTCAGCGGCGCCCCGTACGACTCGCCCGTCAGCATCGCGAGCAGCCGCCCGTCGAAGTCGTGCTGCACCACCGTGCCGACGACGTGCGTCCCGGTCAGGCCGGGCCGCAGCGCCCCGGCCGTCCCCAGGTTCACGATCCCGGACGGCCGGGGCCCCCGGCCGAGCACGGTCGCCAGGGCGGTCGCGGCGTTCACCTTGCCCATGCCGGTGAGCAGCACCGGCAGCCCCGTGTCGAGGAACTGCGCCTCCTCCTTGACGGCGAGTACCAGCAGGGGGCGGTCGCCCGTGATCTCTCCCAAGAGTTCCATGGGTGCCACGCTAGTTCGACGACCCGCCCGCCGTACAACCGGGAGGGCGCACCACCGGGGCCCGTAACCGCCGGCGGGAGAAGCGCCGCCCGGCGGGGGCGTCCCCACCCCGCTCCGTCGTGACGCAGAGTCACTTCCGCCCCACGCGCCGCCGTGACGCACGGTCGCGAGAGCCCTCCCGACGGCCTGTTTCGCGCGTCGGCCGGATTCTTGCCGCAGGACGCTTGTGCGGGGCCCCGGCGCCCGGCACGCTCCTCGTATGAACACGGCCAGGCATGCCAGTGAACGTCTGATGAGCTGGCCCTCGCTGACCCCCGGCCGCGCCCACTGCGGCGCCGAGGTCGGACTGGGCACCGCGACGCAGGAGATCGTGCACTTCCACGGCGAGCACGAGGCCGACGTCCACCTCACCCGCGCCATGATCGCCAAGCTGCGCCCGGCCCTCCTCGGGTCGAGCGCCGTCCGCCTGCGCGCCGGGTCCGGGTGGGTGACGGTCCGTCTGGACATGAACTCCGACATCGACCTGCTCGCCACCCTGGTGAGCGCGGCCCTCCAGGCCAGCGGCGCCCCCGACGCCGTCCCGGACGGCTGCACCCGCACCCGCCCGGTCCCCGGCCTCCGCTGACCCCGTCCCCGCCTCCTGCCGTACTACGCCGGGACCGGGAACAGCATGCACGTGCTGGTCGCGTGACCGAGCAGCCGGTCCTCCGCGTCGTACAGCCCCGCCTCCGCGAGCGAGGTGCGGCGCCCCCGGCTCAGCACCGTGCCGACCGCCCTGACCTTGCCGGTGGCGACCGTGATCGGGCGGAGGAAACGGGTCGACAGGTCGAGCGAGGTGTACGCCGTGCCCCGGGGGAGCGTGGAGTGCACCGCGCACCCGGCCGCCGAGTCGAGCAGCGTCGCGTACACGCCGCCGTGCACGCTCCCGATCGGGTTGTAGTGCTCCTCGGCCGGCTCGAACGAGAACACCACCCGGCCGTCCTCCACCTCTTCGAGGGCGAAGCCGAGGAGCGCGGCGATCGGCGGCCCGGGCAGCCGCCCGGCGGCGATCTCCCGCAGGAAGTCCAGTCCCGCCGTCGTCCCCGCGGCCCGCGCGGAGGCCGCCGGGTCCTCCCACTCGACCGTACGCGTCCGTTCCACGACCACTCTCCGCCCGACTCGACCAGCTGACTTTGCACGGCGAAGCTAGCCTTCCCGAAAGCTGACTGTCAACGACGCAGCCAGGTGGCTAGAGTGTGACGATGAAGTGGCTGGAGACGGACACGGAGAACTGCTCGGTCCGGCGCACCCTGGACCTGGTCGGCGAGAAGTGGACCCTGCTGATCCTGAGGGACGCGTTCAACGGCATACGCCGGTACGACGAGTTCCGCCGGCACCTCGGGCTCTCCGAGGCCGTCCTCGCCGACCGCCTCCGCAAGCTGGTCGCGGCCGACGTCCTGCGCGCCGAGCCCTACCGCGAACCCGGCGCCCGGACCCGGTACGAGTACCGGCTCACCCCCAAGGGCGTCGACCTCTGGCCCGTGCTCCTCGCGCTCAAGCAGTGGGGAGACACCCACGCGGAGGGCCCCGAGGGCCCCGTCCTCGACATCCGCCACACCGACTGCGGAGCCCCCGTCCGCGTGGTCGTCCGGTGCGAGGGCGAGGAGCGGGCCGCCCTCTCCGTCCGCGACGTCACCGTCCGCCCCGGCCCCGGCGCCCGCCCCCTCCCCACCTGACCCGCTCCGGGGGGGGGGCGACGTCCGGCCCGGCCTTTCTCGCCCTCCGGCGCCCACCCGTTCGGCGGCACCCCGCGATGCCGTGCCGCCGGGCCGGGTACCTCACGAGGCATGCCCTCCACACCCGGTCCGCCGCACGACGGTGCCCCCACCGAACACGGCCACTGGTTCCGACGGGTCCACGACCGCGTCGCCGCCTCCCCCGTCGGCCTCGCGTGGAACCGCGGCCGCGCCATGGAACTCATGCACCGCGCCATGAGCTTCGCCGCGCTCAGCCTCCTCACCCTCGTGCCCCTCCTCATCGTCGTCGCGGCGGCCGACCTCGCCCGGGGGCAGGGCTTCGCCCGCTGGCTCGTCCAGGGCCTCGGCGTCACCGAGGTCTCCCAGGAGGAGGTCGAGGAGCTCTTCGGCCGGCCGGGACAGGCCCTCCAGCGCACCACCGCCTTCGGCCTCGCCGCCCTCGCCGCCTTCGGCGTCACCTTCGGATCCGCCGTACAGACCGGGTACGAGCGGGTCTGGGACCTCCCCACGGCCCGCTGGCACACCATGTGGCGGCACGTCGTCTGGCTCGCCGTCCTCGTCGCGGCCCTCCTCGTCTTCGTCGCCTTCCCCGCCCCCGAGAACGCCCCGGCCCTCACCACCGCCGCCGTCGCCCTCGGCGACCTCCTCGGCACCTTCCTCTTCTTCTGGTGGTCCCAGCGCTTCCTGCTCTGCGGACGCATCCGCTGGCGCGCCCTCCTCCCCGGAGCCGTCCTCACCGCGCTCGGCCTCCTCGGACTGCGGATCTTCTCCCAGCTCGTCTTCTCCCCCCTCATCGCCTCGAACGCGGTGACGTACGGCCAGTTCGGCACCGTCCTCGTCCTCCAGTCCTGGCTCGTCGGCGTCGGCTTCGTCGTCTACGGCGGCGCCCTCGTCGGCCGCCTCGTCCACGAAGACCTCGTCCGGCGCCGCCTGCGCCGCCTCGCGTACCGCCCCGGGGGCACGCGGGAAGGGCGTGATCACACGATCCGGTGATCCACCGGTGAGCGGCCGGTCCGCGCTTCCGCGACCGCTTGGATGGAGGCGATCCCGCCGGCCCGTCGAGAGAGAGCCGCCCCATGGCGAACACCTGGCTGCCGCCCGTCGAGTACGTGGCGACCCTCCCGAGAGCGACCGCCTACGCCTGCCTCTACTTCACCGACACCGGGGGCCGCCCCTTCCAGCTGCGCGCCACCTACCACTCCGGGACGTGGCAGTGGCCCGGCGGCAACATGGACCCGGGGGAGACGCCCTGGGAGACGGCGGTGCGCGAGTGCCGCGAGGAGACCGGGATCGTCTTCACCGGCGAGCCCCGGCTGCTCGGCACCCACTTCACGACCGACCGGGGCGACGCCTGGCCCGCCAACCACATCGGCTTCGTCTTCGACGGCGGCGAGCTGACGGACGAGCAGATCGCCGCCGTCGTCCTCGACCCCGAGGAGCACGACGCGTACGACCTGCGCACGCTGGAGGAGTGGGAGCGGGAGATGGACCCGGCCGAGTTCGCCTGCCTCGCCGCGATCGACCGCGCCCGCCGGACCGGCACCCCCGTGTACCTGGAGGCCGGTCCCGGCGAGCGCTGAACGCGCCGGCGGGACCGCCCGCCCGGACGGTCCCGCCGGCGGGGAGAGCCTGATCTCCAGGAAGTACTTCCCCGCCGGCGGGACCTTCCGGCCCGAGCCGTCCTGGTGCAGCGCGGAGACCCGGCGCACGGTGACCGAGGGCACGGCACCCCGCACGTCGATCACGAGCCGGTCGAAGGTCGCGTGGTCTCTCCGGCGGGCGCCGACGACCAGGGCCGTGGCCGGAGCCGATCCGCTCCGGGACGGAGCGCCGGCCGCGCCCGCCGGGACCGTGGCGCCGATCCCGGCGGCCGGCAGGACCCCGCGGCGCCGGCGGCGGCAGCGGTGAACAGATGACGGTGACGCACGACGTCCCCCGTTTCCTCGTGCTCGGGGACAGTGGTGTCACCGATGAAGACACCCACCAGAGCCATACGGTTCCACCCGATATGGGGTAGAAGTGCGCTATGTGCTGGAGTGCGACGGCCGACCTCTGGGCGGGCCTCGGGATCGGGGCCGTGGGCGTGGCCTCCCTCGCCTCCGTGCGCCGCCCCGGGGACGCGCCGCTCGCCGCCCTGCCCCTGCTCCTGGGCGCCCACCAGGTCGTGGAGGCCGCCGTCTGGCACGCCGGCGGCGGAGCCGGACCCGCCACCCTCGCCTGGGCCGTCATCGCCCTTCCCCTGCTGCCCCTCTGGCTCCCCGTCGGCGTCCTGACCGCTGCCCGCCCCGCCGACCGGCCGCGCCTGCTCGTCCCGCTCGCCGCCGGTCTCACGACCGCCGGCGTCCTCGCACACCGGCTCGCCACCCGCCCCGTCACCGCCGAAGTGCGCGGCCGCACCCTCGGCTACGTCGTCGACCTGCCGCACGCGCCGCTGCTCCTCGCCGCCTACCTCCTCGCCACCGTCGGCGCCCTGCTCCTCGCCCGCGACCGGCTGCTGCGGCTCCTCGGCCTCCTGACCGGGGCCGGGGCCGTCGTCTGCGCCCTCCTGTGGACCACCGAGTTCGTCTCCACCTGGTGCGCCCTCGCCGCCGTCGCCTCGCTGCTGCTGCTCGTCTGGGTACGCGGCCGGACCGGGCCCGATCCGCGTCCGATCCGGGGAAGCCCGTAACCCCTCGGCCGTTCAGCAGTTGACCCGGGCATGAAGAAGCGCAGCATGCTCGCCATCGCCTCCCTCGCCGCAGGTGTCGTCACCGCCCTCGTCACGCCCCCGCCGCAGGCGAACGCCGTGGTCGGGGACAACCCCGTCGGCACCCCCCTCGGCCTCCTCCAGGAGGACCAGGGCGCCGAGGCCGTCCTCCAGGACACCGTCCAGGGCGCCGGGAGTGCCCTCCAGTCCCCGGAGACCGGCGGACTGCTCTGACCCCCTCCCCGTGTCCGACGACGCGAACGGTGCCCCGCGCCCCCACGGGCGGCGGGGCACCGGCGTGCCGTGACACGGCCGGAGGCAGCCCGTGCGCACCCGGTGCGCGAGTAATGACAGGATGTCCCCATGAGCGACAACGTCTACTTCGACATCACCATCAACGACGAGCCCGCGGGCCGCATCGTCTTCAAGCTGTTCGACGACGTCGTGCCGAAGACCGCGCAGAACTTCCGCGAGCTCGCCACCGGCCAGCACGGCTTCGGTTACGCCGGCTCCCCGTTCCACCGCGTCATCCCGAACTTCATGCTCCAGGGCGGCGACTTCACCCAGGGCAACGGCACCGGCGGCAAGAGCATCTACGGCGAGAAGTTCGCGGACGAGAACTTCAAGCTGAAGCACGACCGCCCGTTCCTGCTGTCGATGGCCAACGCCGGCCGCAACACCAACGGCTCGCAGTTCTTCATCACCACGGTCGTCACCGACTGGCTCGACGGCAAGCACGTCGTCTTCGGCGAGGTCGTCGAGGGCCAGGACCTGGTCAAGAAGATCGAGTCCTACGGTTCCTCCCCCGCCGGCACCACCAGCGCCTCCATCAAGGTCGCCGAGTCCGGCGTCGTGAAGGCCTGATCGCCTTCCGGAGCTGAGCGGAGGGCCCCGCGCCCCCGCTCGCAGACCCCCGGCCGGGGCGGGAACGCGGTCCGACGGACCCGCGTCCCCGCCCCGCCGCGCGCCCGGCCCCGACCCGGGGCTCAGGCGAACGCGTCCGCGTGGCGTTCCGCCCACGCCGAGAACGGCCGCGGCGCCCGCCCGAGGACCCGTTCCACGTCCGGACTCACCCGCCGCTCCTCCTCGCGGGGATCGCCCATCACCGACAGCATCCCGTCGACGGCCTCCTCCGGCAGGAACCGCACCAGCCGCTCCCGCGCCTCGTCCGCGCCCAGCGCCGCGAACCCCACCGGGACGCCCATCGCCTCCGAGAGGGCCCGCACCTGCTCGCGCGGCGTCACCGCGACCGGGCCCGTGAGCACGTACGTGCGCCCCGCGTGCCCCGGACCGCGCAGCGCGGCGGCCGCGACCTCCGCGATGTCCGCCGGATCCACGAGGGGCAGGGCCACATCGGCGAAGGGGGCCGCCACCGTACGGGTCGCCCGCACCTGATCGGTCCAGAAGAAGGCGTTGGAGGCGAAGCCGCCCGGACGCAGCACCGTCCACTCCAGGCCCGACTCCCGCACCGCCGCCTCGAACGCGCGCAGCGGCCCGTGCGACACCGACTCGGGCCGCGTCCCCGCCAGTTGCGAGGACTGGAGCACGATCCGCCGCACTCCGCGGGCCACCGCCGCCGCCACGATCTCGCGCGGACGCAGCTCGTCCCCGAGGCCCGGGACGAGCAGGTACACCGACTCGGCCCCCTCGAACAGCCCCTTGAGGCCGTCGGTGTCGGCCAGGTCGCCCCGCCGGTGCGTCACCCCGGCGGGCAGCTCCCCGGCCTCTCGGCGGCTCACCGCCACGACCTCCTCGCCGGCCGCGGCCAGCGCCTCCACCAGCGGTCGTCCGACGTTTCCGGTCGCTCCGGTCACCACGATCACAACTGCTCCCCTCCAGGAAGTCCGCGGCGGAGCGCGAGCGCCCCGCCGTCCTCGTGACCTCATCCTGGAAGGCGAACCGGTCATCTCCTGGCCGGTTTCACGGGCCGGTTTCACGAGCCGGTTCCGGCCGCGGGAGGGCTCGGCCCGTGGGAGGACTCAGCCCTCCGAGGAGCCCTGCTCGCCGAAACGGCGCTCGAACCGGGCGATCCGGCCCTCGGTGTCCACGGTCCGCGCCTTGCCCGTGTAGAACGGGTGGCTCTCGGAGGAGATCTCGACGTCGATCACGGGATACGTGTTGCCGTCGTCCCACTCGATGGTCCGGTCGCTGGTCGCGGTGGAACGGGTCAGAAACGCGTACCCGGCCGAGCGGTCGCGGAAGACCACGGGGCCGTACTCGGGCTGCTTGTCCTGCTGCACGTGTCCTCCTCGGGCTGCCGCCCTGACTCGCCGTGCCGATCGGCACGGCACCCTCCAGCCTCCCCGGGGGCACGGCCGCCGACCAGCGCCACGGGCCCGACCGGGTGACGGCTCCACGCGCGCGTACCCCTCGACGCGGGCACGGAACCGACGCGGGCACGGAACTGGCGCGGGTACGGAACCGGCGTGGGTCCGGAACCGGCGTCGACGGGCCACGCGCGCGTACCCCCGTGGCCGGCCGTCGCGGTCCGGCGCGGACCCCCCCGTACGGCTCAGCCGCCCTCCGGCCACCGCGCCGCGAGCAGCAGGGCGATGTCGTCCGGCCGGGACGTGGCCTGCCGGGCCTCCCGGGTCAGCCGGTCGGCCGTCTCCGAGAGCGGCAGGGAGGCCGTCGCGGCGAGCGCCCGGCGCAACCGCTCGATCCCCTCGTCGATGTCCCTGCCCGGCCGCTCCACGAGCCCGTCCGTGAACAGCGCGAGGACCGCCCCGGGGGCCAGCCGCAGCCGGGTCACCGGGTACGAGGCGCCGTCGTCGATCCCGAGGACCATCCCGCCCGCCAGGTCCACCTGGTCCGCCGTCCCGTCCGGCCGCAGCAGCAGCGGCTGCGGATGCCCCGCCCGAACTGCCCGCGCCTCGCCCGTCTCCGGATCGAGCAGGACGTAGCAGCAGCTCGCGAACTGGCCCGGATCCAGGTCGATCAGCAGCCGGTTGGTGCCCTTCATGACGTCCTGCGGCCGGTGGCCCCCGAGCGCGAACGCCCGCACCGCGCTGCGCAGCTGGCCCATGGTGGCCGCGGCCGCCACCCCGTGGCCCTGCACGTCGCCGATCACCAGGGCGAGCCGCCCCTGACCCGTCTCGATCACGTCGTACCAGTCTCCGCCCACGTCCATGCCCTGCGTGCCCGGCAGGTAGCGGCCCACCGTGTCCACCCCGACCCGGACCGGCAGTCGGTGCGGCAGCAGCGCGTCCTGGAGCCCCCGCGCGACCGCCGACTCCGTGTCGTACCGCTGCGCCCGCTCCAGGGCCTGCGCGATCAGCCCCGCGAGCGCCGTGAGCACGGTCCGCTCCTCCGGGCTGAACCCGCGCGGCCGGTCGAAGCCGAGGATGCAGGAGCCCACCGGCCGGCCCGAGGCGATCAGCGGCAGGAACGCCCGCGCCCCCTGGTCCGCGTCCAGCGGAAGCCCCGGGTACGCCCGGCCCAGCTGCTCCATCGACTCGAAGAACAGCGGCCTGCCCGTCGTCAGCGTCACCACCCCCGGCACCCGCGCGTCGAGCCCCACCCCGTCGAAGGGCTCCAGGAAGCCCTGCGGGAAGCCCGTCTCCCACGCCAGGTAGAGGCGCCGGTCGCTCAGCAGGTAGATCGCCAGCTGCCGCCCGCCGAACGCCGGCAGCAACTCCTCCGTCACCACCGCCGACACCTGGCGCGCCGTCACCGCCTCGGTCAGCGCGATCGCGAGCGCCACCGGCCGGTACAGGTCCGCCGCCCGGTCTCCGGGCGAGGCGAGGTCGTCCGTGACGCGCCGGCCCGTCCCGGGCCTGTCCGCGAGGCCCGCGGAGCCCTCCTCGGCCTGGAGCACCATCGTCACCCCGTCCCGCCCCGGATGCAGCGAGACCGACAGCCAGCGGCCCCCCTCCGGGCGGGCCAGGAAGCGCACCGGCTCCCCGGAGAGCAGGGCGGCGCGCAGCTGCTCCTGGTGGAAGGCGTGCCCGAACCAGGGCAGCGCCTCCCACAGCGGCCGCCCGGCCAGATCCCTGCGCGGCCGGCCGAGCAGCTGCTCCGTGCGCTCGTTGACGTACGTGACGCGGCCGAGCCGGTCGACGGCCAGGAGGGCCCTCGGCAGCCGGTCGGTGGCGTCCGAGCCGATCAGACCGGTGCCGAGGTCGACGAGGGTCCCCACCAGCCGGGAGCCCTTCTCGGGACCGGACCGCCGCGCGCGTGCGGACACCTCCAGGAGGTGCAGCCCGCCGTCCGGGCCCTTCAGCCGGAGCCTGCGCACCAGGGGGCGCCCGCCGGCGCCCGTCGCGTGCCGGGCCGCCGCCCACAGCGCGTACCCGTCCTCCGGCTCCAGGAGGGACGTGAGGTCCTCGATCGTGCAGGGCGAGGTCACGCCCGCCCCGAGGATCCTCAGGAGCCCGTCGTCCATCGTCACGGTGCCCGAGAGCAGGTCCCAGTCGAAGGAGCCGAACCGCACCGGCAGCCCTGACCCGGTCGGCAGCTGCACGCACACCGGGTCGCCGGTCCACTCGACCTCCGTCCCCCGCCGGGACAGCCCGGCGAGGGCCTCGCCGAGCCGGAGCGCGCCCCGCGTCATCCGCCCCCGGTCCCGCGCGTCCACCGGCACGCCCGGGGTGGGCGCGCGCAGCGCCACCAGCACGCCGAACCGCTCGCGGCCCGTCGTCACCGGCGCGTACAGCGAGGCGAAGGGGAACGGCAGGCTCGCCACCAGCTGGGGGAAGCGGCGCATCGCGTCCTCGGCGTCGGCGAGGTGGACGGCCTGGCCCGAACGGTGGACCTCGGCCACCGGGAACGGACGGTTGGTGTGCATCCGCCACCACGGGCGGAACAGCGGCCCCGGCAGCCCCACGAGGACCGCGAGCCGCAGTAGGCCGGGCGTCTCGGAGCGCAGGTACACCCCGCCCGCGTATCCGCCGACCTCCTCCACCGCCCCGAGCGCCGCCTCGGCGAGCGCCCACGTCAGGGCGACGGGGGCGGGCCCGCCGCCGGCTCCGCTCCCGGACGGACGCCCGGTACCGCCCGCCGGGCCGGGGCCGGAAGCGCCGTGCGCGGTCACACAGCCAGGATGCCCCCGGGGTCGAAGCCCCCGCATCCCGGAAGGCCCCCCGCCGGCCGGCGTCCCGCCCGCCGGGCGGGACGGGCCGACGCGTCTACCCTGGGAGGAACGGGCAGGGGACGGACACCGCGTCCCTCCCCGGGCCCGCCCGGACGGCCGCACAGGCGGAAGGGCGTCGGACCATGTTCTTCAGCGATCGCAGCGACGCGGGGCGGCAGCTCGCCGCCCGGCTCGACCACCTCAAGGGCCAGGACGTCGTGGTCCTCGGCCTCCCGCGCGGCGGCGTGCCGGTGGCCGTCGAGGTCGCCGACGCCCTCGACGCCCCGCTCGACATCTGCCTCGTCCGGAAGCTGGGCGTGCCCCACCGGCCGGAGGTCGCGATGGGCGCGGTCGGCGAGGGCGGCGTGCGGGTGCTCAACGAGCAGGTGATCCACGAGGCCGGGGTGGACGACCGCGCGCTGGCCGCGGTGGAGGAGCGCGAGCTGGCCGAGCTGGAGCAGCGGGCCCGCCGCTACCGGGGCAGCAGGACGCCCGTGCCCCTCGAAGGGCGGACCGTCCTCGTCGTCGACGACGGGCTCGCCACCGGCGCCACGGCCCTGGCGGCCTGCCGGGTGGTCCGCGCCCGGGGCGCGGCGCGGATCGTCCTCGCGGTGCCGGTCGCACCGCCCGGCTGGACGGCCCGGCTCGGCGGCGAGGCGGACGAGACCGTCGCCGTCCGGACCCCCGAGGGGTTCTACGCCGTCGGCCAGTTCTACCGGGACTTCCCGCAGACGCCGGACGACGAGGTGATCGCCCGCCTGGACCGGAGCAGGGCCGGGCGCGACCCCGTCGTCCGGGAGACGGACGTACGGATCCCGGTCGACGGCGCCGTGCTCGCCGGGAGGCTCGCCGTGCCCGAGGGGGCCGCCGGGCTCGTCCTGTTCGCCCACGGCAGCGGCAGCAGCCGCCACAGCCCCCGGAACCGGGCGGTCGCCGCGGAGCTGAACAGGGCCGGTCTCGGGACCCTGCTGTTCGACCTGCTGAGCGAGGCCGAGGCGGCGGACCGGGCGCACGTCTTCGACACCCCGCTCCTCGCGGGCCGGCTCGCCGGGGCCACGCAGTGGGCGGCCGGGCGGCCCGGCGTCGAGGAGCTCCCGCTCGGCTACTTCGGCGCGAGCACGGGAGCGGCGGCCGCGCTGTGGGCGGCGGGCGACCCGGCGTCCCCGGTCGCCGCCGTCGTCTCGCGCGGCGGGCGGCCGGACCTCGCGGCCGACCGCCTGGCCGGGGTGCGGGCCCCGACCCTCCTGGTGGTGGGAGGCGAGGACCCGCTGGTCCTGGACCTCAACCGGCGGGCCGGGGCGCTGCTGCGCTGCGAGAACCGGCTGGCCGTGGTGGAGGGCGCCACTCACCTCTTCGAGGAGCCCGGCGCCCTGGAGGAGGTGGCGGAACTCGCCACCTCCTGGTTCACCGGGCACTTCCGGCGCCGGGACGCCCCGGCGGTCGGCGCGGACTAGTAGGCGCCGTAGACGTTGTCGATGGAGCCGTAGCGGTCGGCCGCGTAGTTGCAGGCGGCGGTGATGTTGGCGACCGGGTCGTACAGGTCGGTCGACGTGCCGGGCACGTGGTACCGGTCGAAGGTCGGCTGGATGACCTGGAGGAGGCCCTTCGAGGGGGTGCCGTTGACGGCGTTGATGTCCCAGTTGTTGATGGCCAGCGGGTTGCCGGAGGACTCGCGCATGATGTTGCGGTGGATGCCCTCGTAGGAGCCGGGGATGCCGTGCTGGGCCATGATGTCCAGCGACTGCCGGATCCAGCCGTCGAGGTTGTCGGCGTACTGCGCGACGGCGGCAGGGGCGGCAGCGGCGGCGGCCGGGGCGGCGGCGGAGGCCCCCGTCGGGGCGCCGGAGGCCGGGGCGGTCGCGCGGCGCTCGGAGCGGCTCGCCCGGTCGTCCGTGGCGGACTTCTTCGCCTTCGCGGTGGTCTTCCGCTCCGTCTTCTCCTGCTTCTTCGTCGGCGCGGGGGCGGCCTCGGCCGAACCCCGATGAATCGTCAGCTCCAGACCGGGGTGAATGAGTGACGGGTTGTCACCCACGGCGCTCTGGTTGGCACGGTAAAGGCTCTTCCAGCCTCCCTGAATTCCCTTCTTGTGGGCGATCAGGGAAAGCGAGTCACCGCTCACGACGGTGTACGTGCGCGCGGCCGCCGGGGCCTTGGCGGCGACCGGGGCCGCGGCGGGCGCGGTGAAGGTCTTGGCAGCGATCTCCGGGGCCGCGGCGGGGGTCGCGGCGCCGGCCGTGGCGGGGGCGATCAGGGGCAGGGACAGCGCGGCTCCACCCGCGCCGACCAGGGCGAGGCCACGGGAGACGTGGTTGCGGCGGGGGCGACGGTGCTTACCGTGTGCAGGCATGACGGGATTCCTCTCCGGCGCCTACGAGGTGAGCTGTCGGGTTCGGACGGGAGGTGTCCGGCCGCGCGCACGCGGCTGCACCCCGAGCCGTTCCGGATCACCGGACCGGCGTATTCGTGGGTCCCCCGCTCCTGCCGTCGGGTGAAAAGGGAGGTTTCCGAGCGGTGGCAGGATTAGGCGTTCCGCTCGAATGGGGGTGACCGTAGGCCAGCAATGCGGCGAATAACAAGAGGATCAGATCGGCGGCACCCGTAAAAGGATCAACGAATTCGGGGAATTCAAGATCGGCCGGGCCCGGAAGGGGTCGAACTTCCTTGTGGGGTACGGGGCCGGAGGGGTCCGCACCGTGTGGAGGGCCGTGCGGAGTGAGTCGCGTCACCCGGTGAATTATGTCCGAATATGCGGCGTAATTCCATTGATGGGGGAATGAGGCGAAAATCGGTGAGGTGGTGTTTTCGGGGGTGATGGGTGGCTTTTGGTGGCATCGGGTGTCACTCAAGGGCAAAGCTCGCAAAGCCGACATTCCTCTCGAAGGATGGAGCGACCGACCCAGGAGCCGCCCGATGCCCCCCATCGCCCCCCAGCTCACCCCCGACGCCCTCGACCGCGAGGCCGCCGCCCTCTACGAGAGCGCCGTCTGGCAGCGGATCGTCACCGACTGGACCGCGCCGGCGCCCGAACGGCCGGCACCCGCACCCGTACCGCTCGCGCCCGCACCCGTATCGCCCGCGCCCGGGACCGTCCCGCTCGCACCCCCGCCGCCGGGGGAGGGGCGGAGCTGGCGGGACCTGCTCAGCGTGCCCGTGGACCGGCTCGTGGCCGAAGCCCTCGACGCGCTCCCGGCCCCGGGCCCCGCCGAGCGCCGCCTGCCCGGCCGGATCGGAGCCGTACTGCCGGACCGCCTCCACGCCTGGCGCCGCATCGGGCAGGCCGAGCTGCGCCCCTCGGTCCACCTCGGGTACGCGCGCCTCGTCCTGACCGAGTGGGGCTGGCAGAACGCCCCGTACAGACTCCGCGACAGACGCGGGGCCCGCTGTGTCTGCGGGGCGCTCCTCGCCGCCCACCGCCTCGGCTACGGCGGCGCGGACACCATGAACGAGGCGGCCGCCTGGATCATGACCGAACTGCGGTCGCGCGGCTGGGGCGACCTCATCGGTCCGTGGAACCGGGCCCCCGGGCGCACGGCCGACGACGCGCTCGCCCTCCTCGACGCCACGATCCGCCGCGCCGCGCACGCCGGCCGCTGACGGCGCCGCCCGGGCACGGGACCTCAGCGCCCGGGCGGTGGTCACCGGGGCGGCAGCCGTACGTCCCGGCCTTCTTGGGGTGCGACCGGTCCGGCCGCGCGCCCGTGGCGGCGGACGGGTCAGACGGTGAGGACCTTCACCCCGGCCTCGGTGAGCCGGGCGACCGTCTCCGGGGCGATGTCCGTGTCGGTCACCAGGGTGTCGATCCGGTCCAGGCCGCAGATCCGCGCGAACGCCCGGCGGCCCATCTTCGAGGAGTCGGTCACCACGACGACCCGGCTCGCCCGCTCCGCGAAGAGCCGGCTGATGCTCGCCTCGTCCTCGTGGTGCGCCATCACGCCCAGTTCGGCGTCGACCCCGTCGACCCCCAACACCACCACGTCGAGCGCCACTTCACTGAGCACCCCCACCGTCAGCGGGCCGACCAGCTCGTAGGTCTGGGGCCGGGCGACGCCGCCCGTCGTGACGATCTTGATCTGCGGGCGCACCGCCAACTCGCCCGCGATGTTGAGCGCGTTGGTGACCACGGTCAGCGCCGGACCCGCGGGCGCCGTCGCCGGCACCGGGACCTCGGCGCGCCCGCTCGCGAACCGCAGCGCGAGCGCCCGCGCCACCTCCGTCGTCGTCGTGCCGCCGTTGAGCCCGACGACCTCGCCGGGCGCGACCAGGTCGGCCGCGGCCTCCGCGATCCGCTTCTTCTCCGGCGCGTGCCGCGTCGACTTGTACCGCAGGGGGAGTTCGTACGACACGCCGTGCGCGACCGCGCCGCCCCGCGTCCTCACGAGGAGCTGCTGCTCGGCGAGCTCGTCGAGGTCCCGGCGGATCGTGGCCGCGGAGACGTCGAGCGCGGTCGCCGCCTCCTCCACCTCGACCTTTCCCGAGGCCGCCAACAGTTCGAGGAGCGTGTTCCACCGCTCGTGCTTGGACATGGGTCCCTCCCTCCCGGTCGTGCGAGCGTCCGATTCTAGCCGCCGGCGGGTGAGGGATCTGGAAACAGTGTGCATGTTTCTGCTTGAATAGCTTCTACTTCAAGCATGTTCGTTCAATATCGCGCAGTCTTTCTTGCAAGGAGATCGGCATGAGCACCACCCGCACCGCCGTGGAGATCGCCTCCCAGCCGGCGACCTGGCGCCAGGCGGCCCGCACCCTGCCCCGGCACGTCGCCGCCCTGCCCCGGCGGGGCGAGCGGGTCGCGGTCGTCGGCTGCGGCACCTCCTGGTTCATGGCCCTGGCCTACGCCGAGCTGCGCGAGTCCGGCGGCCACGGCGAGACCGACGCCTTCGCCGCCTCCGAGTTCCCCCACGGACGCCGCTACGACCGGGTCGTGGCCCTCACCCGCTCCGGCACCACCAGCGAGGTCCTCGCCGTCCTCTCCCGGCTGCGCGGCACCGTCCCCACGGGCGCGGTCACGGCCGACCCCGCCACCCCGGTGGCGGACCTCGCCGACGAACTCGCCGTCCTCGACTTCGCGGACGAGGAGTCGGTCGTCCAGACCCGCTTCGCCACCACGGCGCTCGCCCTCTTCCGCGCGCACCTGGAGGCCGAAGGCGCCCTCCCCGAGGGCGTGGCCACCGTCGAGGACGCCGCGCGGGACGCCGAGCAGGCCCTCACCGCCCCGCTGGACGAGGACGTCCTCACGGCCGAGCAGTTCACCTTCCTCGGCAGCGGCTGGACCTACGGACTCGCCCTGGAGGCCGGCCTCAAGATGCGCGAGGCGGCGGGCGCGTGGACCGAGGCGTACCCCGCGATGGAGTACCGCCACGGCCCGATCAGCATCACCGGCCCCGGCCGGGTCGCCTGGGGCCTCGGCGCCCTGCCCGCCGGACTCGCGGACGACGTGCGGAAGGTCGGCGGCATCCTCTCCGAGAGCGGCCTCGACCCCCTCGCGGACCTGATCCGCGCCCAGCGTCTCGCCGTCGCCGTCGCCGAGGCCCGGGGCCTGAACCCCGACACCCCCCGCAACCTGACCCGCTCCGTGGTCCTCTCCGACGTCCATGCCTGACGGCCCGGCGTCCGCACCCGACCGCCGCCCCGCCGGCCGCCTCCCACAAGCACCCGACCGCACCCCGGAAGAAGACGCGCCATGCCGCTGACGCCGACCGACGAGATCGCCCGCCGCGCCCGCGCGGCGGGCACCGGAGTGGGGGCCTTCAACGTCCTCCAGCTCGAACACGCCCAGGCCATCGTGGCCGGAGCCGAGAGCGCCGACCGGCCGGTCGTCCTCCAGATCAGCGAGAACACCGTCCGCTACCACGGCGCCCTGGAGCCGGTCGCCCTCGCCTCCCTGGCGGTCGCCCGCGCCGCCAAGGTCCCCGTCGCCGTCCACCTCGACCACGCCGAGAACCCCGACCTCGTCCGCGAGGCCGTCGGACTCGGCCTGGGCTCCGTCATGTTCGACGCCTCGAAGCTCCCCTACGACGAGAACGTCGCGGCGACCCGCGAGGTCGTGGAGGAGTGCCACCGCCACGGCGTCTGGGTCGAGGCCGAACTCGGCGAGGTCGGCGGCAAGGGAGGCGCCCACACCCCGGGCGTCCGCACGGACCCGGAGGAGGCCCGCGCCTTCGTCGCCGCCACCGGTGTCGACGCCCTCGCCGTCGCCGTCGGCAGCTCCCACCAGATGCTGACCCGGGACGCGGTCCTCGACTTCGACCTGATCACCCGGCTGCGCGCCGCGGTGGACGTCCCCCTGGTCCTGCACGGCTCCTCCGGCGTCCCGAACGCGGACCTCGCCCTCGCCGTCACGTCCGGCATGACCAAGGTGAACGTCTCCACCCATCTGAACAAGGCCTTCACCCGGGCGGTCCGGGACCACCTCGCCGACCACCCCGAGGCCGTCGACCCGCGCCGGTACCTGGCCCCGGCCCGCGCGGCCGTGGCCCGGGAGGTCGCCCACCTCCTGACGGTCCTGGCACCGGCCTGACCGGGGACGGTGCGGCGTATGGGGCCGTACGGACATGACGTACGGATAACCGGTTGCCCACCGACGGCGGCGGCGGATCCAATGACGGCGTGATCATCCGGGTGCGTCCGCCGGGGCGGGACGTGGGCAGTACGGGCGGCCCACCCCGGCCGGCGCGCGATCCGGACGGACCGCGACCGCATCGTCCCAGGGGAGGCGCCACCCGATGAACACGTCACCGTCACCGAACACGCCACCGCCGCCGTCACCGGGCAGGTCGGCGTCACCGAACACGTCACCGTCGCCGTCACCGGGCAGGTTGCCGTCACCATCGCCGTCCGGCGCGGAGCGCGCGGACGGGCCGCCCGTCCGCCTGGGCGCCCTCGTCCCGCTGACCCGCCCCGGCTGGGCCGAGGCGGGTCGGCACCTGCTCGCGGGGCTCGACCTGGCCGTCCGGGAGGTCAACGACACGGGCGGGATCGACGGCCGACCGCTGGAACTCCTCGTCCGGGACACCGCGGCCGACCCGGAGCGGGCCGCGGCGGCCGTGGACGAACTGGCCGCCCTGGGCGTGACCGCCGTGGCGGGCGAGTACCACAGCGTCGTCGCCCGCGCGGCCGCCGCCCGCGCCGCAGCCCTCGGCGTGCCCTTCCTCTGCTCGTCCGCCGTGCTCGACGCGCTCACCGAGGAGCCGACGGAGTGGGTCGCGCGCCTGGCCCCGGCCCAGTCCCACGGCTGGCGGCTCTACGCGGACTTCCTCCTCGCCGCAGGCCGGCACCGGATCGCCGTGGCGACCCAGCCGAGCGTCTACTGGGCGTCCGGCACCCGCCTCCTGCGGGACCGCCTCGCCCCCCACGGCGGCACCGTCATCGAACTCGACGCGAACGCGCTCACCCCCGGCGCCCTGTGCGACGCGCTCGCCGAGCACGGCGCGACGGCCCTCCTGCTCCTCGTCGGCCACCCCGAGCCGGCGGTGCCGATCGTGAAGGCGGTCCGGGGCGACCGGCGGCTCGCGGACGTCCTGATCGGCGCCCCGGCCGGACAGCCGGAGTTCGCGGAGTGGGCCGGGGCGCTGGGCGGGGACGGCGCCGGAATCCCGTTCCTGCGCTATCTGCCCGAGCGGTTCGGCCCGCTCGGCGAGCGCGTCGGGCAGGAACTCCGCGAACGCCTGGGCGAGGCGCCCTCCTTCGTCGCCTTCGAGGGCTGGGACACCGTCACCGTCCTCGCCTCGGCGCTGCGTTCCCACGGTACGGACCGGGCGTCCGTCGCCGCGTCGTGGCCGCACCTGGAGGTCGAGGGGACCCGCGGGCCGATCCGGTTCTCCCGCGCGCCGGGCATCGGCGTCCGGCAGTGGACCTGGGCACCGGTCCAGATCGTCGACCGGGACCCGGCGGAGCCCGACCGCCTGCGGGTCCTCCGTACCGGCTGAGGGACGGCGCCGGAGCGGCCCCGGGCCACGACCGGCCCGGGGTCCTCCGCCGGCCGGACGGTCAGCCGACCCGCTCCACCACGAACACGGGGATCTCCCGGTCCGTCTTCCGCTGGTAGTCGGCGTAGTCCGGGAAGGCGGCGACGGCCCGGTCCCACCACTCCCGGCGCTCCTCGCCGGTGACGACGCGGGCCCGCATGTCCCACGCCTCGGGGCCGTCGCGCAGCTCGACCTCCGGCGAGGAGACGAGGTTGTGGTACCAGAAGGGGTGCTTCACGGCGCCGCCGTTCGACGCCACGAGCGCGTACGCCCCGTCGTGCTCGACCCGCATCAACGGGGTCTTGCGGAGTTTGCCGCTCTTCGCGCCCCGGTTGGTCACCAGGACCACGGGCAGACCGCGCATGGTCGTGCCCTCCGTACCTCCGGACGACTCGTAGAGCTCGACCTGCTCCCGTACCCACGCCTCCGGACTGGGTTCGTACTCACCTTCGAGGGGCATGCGTGTCCTTTCGGCTCGCGTCCGGCGTCGCCGGCTCGGCTCGGGCCGACGCTATCCGACCACCCGCGCGCGGGACGGCAGGCCGCTCCGGCGGGCGTTGTCGGTACCGGCCCCTAGGGTGTCACCCGGCGGAACGACAACGGCACGACCACGCCACGACGACGACACGACAGCGGTACGGCACGGGGGAGAGCGGCATGAGGGAGTTGTTCCTGGCGGAGGAGCGGGCGTACATCCGGTGGATCGACCTGCCGGGCGAAGGGCCCGTACGGGTCTTCGTCCACGGCCTCGGGTGCACGGCCGCCTCGGACTTCGCCCACATCGCCACCCACCCCGCGCTCCGCGGCGGCCGGGCGCTCCTGGTGGACCTCCTCGGCCACGGACTGAGCGACCGGCCCGCGGACTTCGACTACCGCATGGAGTCCCAGGCGGCGGCGGTGGCCGCCGTCCTCGACCACCTGGGCGTGGCGGGGACGGACCTCGTCGGGCACTCGATGGGCGGCGCCGTGGCGATCCATCTGGCGGCGGCGCGCCCCGACCTGGTCGCCCGGCTCGTGGTGGCGGAGCCCAACCTGTCCGCGGGCGGCGGCGCCTTCAGCTCACCGGTGGCCGCCCAGAGCGAGGAGGCGTTCGTGACGAGGGGGTTCTCCCGCATGCTCGCCCTCGCCGGCCGCGTCGACTACGCCGCCCGGCTGCGCCTCGCCGACCCGCTGGCCGTCCACCGCAGCGCGGTGGCGCTGGTCAAGGGGAGCACGCCCGCCACGGGGGAGCTGCTGGCCGGGCTCGCGGCGCCCCGTACCTTCCTCGTCGGGGAGCTCAGCCTGCCGGACGCCGATGCGGAGAAGGCCGCCGCGCTCGGCATCCCGGTGATCGAGGTCCCCGGCGCGGGACACAACCTGATGCTGGACAACCCGGACGGCTTCGCCACGGCCCTCGCCCGCTCCCTCGCGCAAGCCCCGTGAACCCTTGCGCAAACCCCTGAACCCTTGCGCAAACCCCGTGAACCAGTCGGACCCGATGAACCCGGCGGGCCGCCCGGTGGCGCGGGCGGTCCGCCGCGTGCGCCAGGATGGGGCCATGACCGAGATCCGCACCCCCCGCCTCGTCCTCCGCCGCTGGAGCGACGACGACCTCGTCCCGCTGTCCGAGATCAACGCCGACCCCGAGGTCATGCGCCGGGTCGGCGACGGCTCGGTCCGCGACCTGGAGGGGACCGCCGAGGACATCGAGCGGTACGAGGAGGAGTGGGACGAGGAGGGCTTCGGCCTCTTCGCGGTGGAGCTCCTCGCCTCCGGCGAGCTGATCGGCCTCGTGGGGCTCTCCGTACCGGACGAGACGGCGGCGGACATCGAGATCTCCTGGCGCCTCGGACGCCCGTTCTGGGGCCAGGGCTACGCCTCCGAGGCCGCCCACGCGGTCCTGGAGTGGGCCCTCCAGGACCGGGGGCTCGACCGAGTCGTCGCCGTCACGCACCTCGGCGACCGCGCGTCCGAGAACGTCGCCGCCAAGCTCGGCATGGAGGCCGAACGCGACCTGGACCACCCGGTCCTCGGCGTCCCCCTGCGCGTCCACGCCATCGACCTCACCGAGTACCAGGCGTGAACCCGAGGGGGCGTCCGGCCGGGTGAAGACCACGGACGCCCCCTCGGGGGCCGGTCAGCGGCGCTCGGGCAGGTCCCGCTCCGCAGGCAGCGACGAGAAGTCGCGGTCCGCGCGCGAGGCCGTCGCCGCGGCCGGCTTCTTGCCGCAGAACGCCGCCTCCAGCGTTCCGCCGAGCGCCGTGTTGACCGCGCCGCGGTTCGAGGAGTTGGCCATGGCCGAGAGGCTGCGCTTGCCGTCGCGCGTCGAGAAGGCGTACGTGTAGAAGCCCTGCACGGTGCCGGTGTGGCCGTACACCTGCGCACCGCACGACAGGTCGTAGCGGCGCAGGCCGAGCCCGTAGAACCGGGTGTTGGTGGCGTCCGTCGGCGTCACCGTCGTCATCGCGTCCATCATCGCCGGGGACAGCAGACGGCCGCGCATGAGGGCCTTGGTGAAGGTGTTCAGATCGGCGGGGCTGGAGATGACGGCCCCGGCGGACTGCGCCCAGGACACGGTCTGCTCCGTGGAGTCCACCAGCGGGTCGCCGGCCGCGTCCGGGTACAGGTACCCGCGGACGTGCCGGCCCGCGATGCGGGTCTCGGGGTGGACGTACGAGGTGTCGCGCAGCTTCAGCGGCTTGAAGATGCGGCGCTGGTACGCGTCCGCCACCGGTCGGCCCGTCAGCTTCTCGATGAGCATCCCGACCACCACGAAGTTGGCGTTCGAGTATTTGTACGACACGCCGGGCTCGGTGGTCCGGGGCAGCGCCAGGGAGAGGTCCACGAGCTCCTGGTAGCCGAACACCCTGTTCCGCACGGACTCGAAGCCCGGCACCGTGTTCGCGAACATCGGGTCGGTGTAGTCGGCGAGCCCGCTGCGATGGGTGAGCAGGTGACGGACCGTGATGCGGTCGTCGGGGAGCAGGCCGGGCAGGTACGTGTTGACCGGAGAGTCGAGCGTCAGCCGCCCCTCCTGCACCAGCTGGAGGAGCACGACCGTGGAGAACGTCTTGCTGACGCTGCCGATCCGGAACCGCGACCGGACGTCCATGGGCGTGCCGTTCACCCGGTCCCGGACGCCGACCGCACGGCTCTGGACGCCGCCGGGGCCGGAGAACCGGGCCATCGCGCCCGGTGCGCCGTTGGCCATGGCGGCGTTCAGCGCGGCGACCACGCCCTCCATGTCGGGAGCGGGAGCGGTGTCCGCCGTCTTCGGGACGGCGGGGGCCTGCGGGGCGGCGGCGGACGCACTGGTGGCGGGGGCGACGCCCGCGGCGAGTGCGGCGATCAGGGTGGCGCTCACGACCAGGCGTCGGTGCGACGTCAGGGGCACGGTGGTTTCCTCGACTTCATCGGGATCGTCCGGAACGGCGCGCGACGGCGGCGCGCCGCGGGGCGCGGAGTACACCGCCGTCACGGCGCGGCCCCGGGCCCCTTGATCATGAGTGCCAACGCCCGGGAAAGGTTCCTGACACGGGCCACGGGATGCGAAGGGATCGATTCCGGTTCCCGCGCCCCGCCTCCCGCGGTCGCGTCCGGACGCCCCCGCCCCGCCCCCGACACGCCCCGCGTACCCTCGTGACGTGCCCGTTTCCCGTCTGCATCGCGTCGCCGTCCTCGTCCTCGAAGGGGCGAAGCCCCTCGACGTCGGCATCCCCGCACAGGTGTTCACGACCCGCGCGAGCATGCCGTACGAGGTACGGGTCTGCGGCGCCGAACCCGGTGTCGTCGCCGGCGGCGACGGCCTGGCCTACCAGGTCGCCCACGGCCTGGACGCGCTCGCGTGGGCCGACATCGTCTTCGTCCCCGGCTACCGCTTCCCCGACCGCGAGGACCCGCCGGAGGCCGTCGTCGACGCGCTGATCACCGCCCACGAGCGGGGCGCGCGGCTCGCCGCGATCTCGACGGGTGCCTTCGCGCTGGCCGCCACCGGACTCCTCGACGGCAAGCGCGCCACCACGCACTGGCACTACGCGCGGGCGCTCGCCGCGAAGCGCCCCCTGATCCGCGTGGACGAGAACGTCCTCTTCGTGGACGAGGGCAGCGTCCTGACGTCCGCCGGCGCCGCCTCGGGCATCGACCTGTGCCTCCACATCCTGCGCGGGGACCTCGGGGTGGCCGCGTCGAACCACGCGGCCCGGCGCCTGGTCGCCGCCCCCTACCGCAGCGGCGGCCAGGCGCAGTACGTGCCGCGCAGCGTGCCCGAACCGCTCGGCGAGCGGTTCGCCGCCACCCGCGAATGGGCGCTGCACCGGCTCGGCGAACCCCTCACCCTCGACGTCCTCGCCCGGCACGCGGCGGTGTCGGCGCGCACCTTCTCGCGCCGGTTCGTGGAGGACACCGGCTACACCCCCATGCAGTGGGTCATGCGGGCCCGCGTCGACCGGGCCCGCGAATTCCTCGAACGCTCCGAGCGGGGCGTCGAGCAGATCGCCGCCGACGTGGGGCTCGGCACCGGGGCCAACCTGCGGCTGCACTTCCAGCGGATCCTGGGCACCACGCCGACCGAGTACCGGCGCACCTTCGCCCGGGGCGAGTGACCCGGACCCGGCGGCGCTCTGGCGTGATACTTGCGGACCGTGGCGATCACGCCGCTGTCACGGGCGCCCGCCGCGCACGAGCATGGGTGGCGAACCGAAGGGACATCGCCATGACTCGCATCGCCATCAACGGATTCGGCCGCATCGGACGCAACGTGCTGCGCGCGCTCCTGGAGCGTGACAGCAGCCTCGAGATCGTCGCCGTCAACGACCTCACCGAGCCCACCGCGCTCGCGCGGCTCCTCGCCTTCGACTCGACCTCCGGCCGCCTCGGCCGCCCGGTGAGCGTGGACGGCGACACCCTGGTCGTCGACGGGCAGCGCATCAAGGTGCTCGCCGAGCGCGAGCCGGCGCAGCTGCCCTGGGCCGAGCTCGGCGTCGACATCGTCCTGGAGGCGACCGGCCGCTTCACGTCGGCCAAGGCGGCCCGCGCCCACATCGACGCGGGTGCCAAGAAGGTGCTCGTCAGCGCGCCCGCCGACGGCGCCGACGTCACCCTCGCGTACGGCGTCAACACCGACGCGTACGACGCGGAGCTGCACACGATCGTCTCGAACGCCTCGTGCACGACGAACGCGCTCGCGCCCCTGGCCAAGGTCCTCGACGACCTCGCCGGCATCGAGCACGGCTTCATGACGACGGTCCACGCCTACACGCAGGAGCAGAACCTGCAGGACGGCCCGCACCGCGACCCCCGCCGCGCCCGCGCCGCCGGCGTCAACATCGTCCCGACCTCGACGGGCGCCGCCAAGGCCATCGGCCTCGTGCTGCCCAACCTGGACGGCAAGCTGTCCGGCGACTCGATCCGCGTCCCGGTCCCGGTCGGTTCGATCGTCGAGCTGAACACGACCGTCTCCCGCGACGTGACCCGCGAGGACGTCCTGGAGGCCTACCGCGCCGCCGCCGAGGGCCCGCTCAAGGGCGTCCTGGAGTACTCGGAGGACGCGCTCGTCTCCTCCGACATCACGGGCAACCCGGCCTCCTCGATCTTCGACTCGGAGCTCACCCGCGTCGAGGGCCGCCACGTCAAGGTCGTCGCCTGGTACGACAACGAGTGGGGCTTCTCGAACCGCGTCATCGACACGCTCGAACTCCTCGCCGGCTGACGAGGACCCGACTCGTCGGCCGACGAGGACCCCACGGTCCACACGGCCGCCGTCCCCGGCAAGCGGACCACACCGCGCCGGCCCCGCAACCGCGGGGTCGGCGCGTCGCCGTTTCCGGTGCCGGCCGGCAGGCAACCGAACGCCCTCCGGACTGCCGGAGTCCGGCATGACGGCCGTCCGCGTTCCCCGTCTACCGTGCGTGGAGGAACGGAACACCGGACACACCGAACACGGGGAGGGGCCATGGCTCTGGGGCCGCTGGAGAGGGGAAGCGACGGTTTCTGGGGGCTCGGCGACCGGGAGCGGAATCCCTCCGGCCGCCATGTCGTCCTCCTGCCCGAGGGACTCGAACAGCGGCACGACGGCGTCCGGCAGGTCATGGTCCCCTGGTCGCGGTTCATGACGATCCACGCGGTGGGACCGAGGTTCGAGGGGCGCCACCGGATCGGGCCCGTCGTCAGGGCGACGCTCCGGGACCCCTACGAGGTGTGGGAGGCGCGGTTCACCCGGCACGCGCACCGCTACCGCACGGCCCACGTCCTCCTGCTGGACGAACTGTTCGTGCAGACGGCCGAGGCGAAGGAGACCGCGCGCCTCGGAGACCCGGACTGGCTGGCGGCCGTGGTCGAACGGCTCGCCCCGCAGAGCCCGTGGACCAGGAAGGCGCTGCGCTCGGCCGTGGCGGAGGCGCGGGAGGCCTGACCGCCCGAGCCTCCTTCCGGCGCGGGGGCGGGCGGCCCGTCGGCCGGCCCGCCCTGTCCTACCGGTCCTTGTCGTCCGGCTCCGGCGGCCGGCCCGCTTCCTCGCGGTCCTCTTCGAGGCGCGCGTCGAGCTTCTCCTCGTCGGGGCGCCGGGGCAGGCCGCGGCCGTGCCCGGTGTCCGGGTCGCCCTCGACTTCCTTGTTCGACTTGTGGTGAGGTGCCATCGGTCTCTCCTCGCCCTGCGACTGCGGGACCGCGCGGCCGGGCGGACGCCCGCTCCACGGGCCAGGGCTCCGGCGGCGCGAGGGGTCCCTCACACTCAAACCCGGCACCCACCGCTCCGCAAACGGAACCGGGACGCCGGGCGCCGGATCACGGCCCGGGCCGCGCCGGCAGCTCCGGAGCCGTGCCGATCGGCTGGTCCGGGTCGAGGACGAGCCCCAGCCGCAGGGTGGACTGCGAGAGGACGCCCCACAGGGCGTCGCTCAGGAAATGCGTCAGGTCGTCGAGGGAGCTCCTCGACCCGGGGTGGGCGGCCCACTGGTTGACCACCCCGTCCACCAGACCGACCATGCCGAACGCCAGGTTGAGGGTGAAGCCCGCTGGCGCCTTCCCGCCGTCGACCAGCTGCTCGGCGTACGCGTCGAGCAGCTGCGCCAGGTGGAGGGCGATGGCCGTGCGGGTGCCCGCCACCACCCGGGAGCCGGCGGGGTGCCGCTCGGGCGAGCCGGCGCCGAGGAACTGGTGGAGCAGGGGGTGTTCCGCGACCCAGCCGACGTAGGTGGCGGCGGCGAGTTCGACGGCCTCCCGGACGGTGCCCTTCGGGTCGAGCGCCGGGTACAGCGCGGCCAGCAGGTCGTCGGCGATCCGCTCGCGGATCTGCTCGTCCAGGTCCTCGCGGCTGCGGAAGATCCGGTAGACCACGGAGCGGGGCATCCCGGCCTCGGCGCCGATCGCCGCCACGCTGACCGAGGGGCCCTCACGGCCGATGACGGCGAGGGCCGCCGCGAGGACCTGGTCGCGGCGCTCGGCCCGGTGGCCGGACCAGCGCGTGTCCCGGCCGTCGGGGCGTCCGTCACCGCGTACGTCTCTGTCCTCCGCCACGGCGTGGATCGTACCCGGCCCGATCAAGAGGCCGCGCGCGGTCCGTTCCCGGGGGTGGCGCATTGTGTGTTACCGCCGGTACCTTGGACGCAGTGACACAGGTAAATTCCCGTACCGGGCGACGGCGTTCGGGTCTGGTGCATCCGATGCACCGGTGCGGAAGCACGCGGGGCGGCGACAGAGGGGTAACGACATGGAGCACCAGCACGTCGACGTGCTGATCATCGGCGCGGGGCTGTCCGGCATCAGCGCCGCCTGCCACCTGGCCGACGGCAACCCCGGCACCACGTACGCCGTCATCGAGCGGCGCGCACGGGTCGGCGGCACCTGGGACCTGTTCCGCTACCCGGGCATCCGCTCGGACTCGGACATGTACACCTTCGGCTACGGCTTCCGCGCCTGGCACGGCACCAGGATCCTCGCCGAGGGCACGGACATCCGCCGCTACGTCCAGGAGACCGCCGAGGAGCGCGGCGTCACCGAGCACATCCGCTTCGGCCGCAAGGCCGTCCGCGCCGACTGGTCGAGCGACGAGGGGCGGTGGACCGTCGAGACCCTGGACGAGGCCACCGGCACGACCGAACTCTGGAAGGCCCGCTTCCTCGTGGGCGCCACCGGCTACTACGACTACGACGCCGGCCACCGCCCGGAGTTCCCCGGCGAGGAGCGCTTCACCGGCACCCTCGTGCACCCGCAGCACTGGCCCGAGGACCTCGACCACACCGGCAAGCGCGTGGTCGTCATCGGCAGCGGCGCCACCGCCATCACCCTGGTCCCCTCGATGGCCGACACCGCCGCGCACGTCACCATGCTCCAGCGCTCGCCCACGTACATCCTGGCGCTGCCCGCCGACGACCCCGTCTCCACCGTCCTGCGCAGGCTCCGCGTCCCCGCCGGGCTCGTCCACCGGGTGGGCCGCGCCCGCAACATCGCGCTCCAGCGCGGCCTGTACGCCCTGTGCCGCAAGGCGCCGTGGCTCATGCGCAAGGTGCTGCTCGGCGCCGTACGCGCCCGGCTCGGCAAGGGCGTCGACATGCGCCACTTCACCCCGTCGTACAAGCCCTGGGACCAGCGGCTCTGCGTCGTCCCCGGCGGCGACCTCTTCAAGACCCTCAGGAGCGGCAAGGCCTCCGTGGTCACCGACCGGATCGAGACCTTCACCGAGAACGGCATCAGGGTGAAGTCCGGCGAGGAGATCCCGGCCGACATCGTCATCACGGCCACCGGCCTGAAGCTCCAGCTCGCCGGCGGCATGGAGATCGCGGTCGACGGCAAGCCCCTCGTCACCCGCGACCACCTCCTCTACAAGGGCGTGATGCTCGACGGCGTCCCCAACCTGGCGATGATCATCGGCTACACCAACGCCTCCTGGACGCTCAAGGCCGACCTGGCCTGCGCCTACCTCAGCCGGCTGATCGCCCACATGGACCGGCACGGCCTCACCAGCGCCACCCCCGTCGCCGCCGCGTCCGACCGCTCCGACGTGTCCGTCATGGGGGAGTCGCTGACCTCCGGCTACATCGCGCGCGGCGACGCGATCATGCCCCGCCAGGGCGTCCGCGACCCCTGGCGGATCTGGAACGACTACTACCGCGACCGCCGGGCCCTGCGGGTCTCCCCCGTCGAGGACCCCGCCCTCCGCTTCGAGCGGACCGCCCCCGGCGCGCGCCCCGCCACCGACCGCCAGGACCACGCCCCGGCGGTCTGACCCCGGACCCGCCCACCCCTTCGGAGACCGCACGCGAGAGATCGAGGACGACGATGACCATCAGCCAGGAGAGCTACCACGAAAGGCTCCGGACGCTGTCCGAGGCGTCGGTGCACATCCACTTCGACGCCTTCACCGACATCGACTGGGACAACCCCGAGTTCGCCATCGACCCGAAGGACCCCCGCTGGGTGCTCCCCGCGGCCGACCCGCTCGGCGGCCACCCGTGGTACCAGGCGCAGCCGCTGGAGGTCCGGACGAAGATCGGCCTGTGGCGGTACGCCAACATCGTCAAGGTCGGCATGCAGTTCGAGAACGTCCTCATCCGCGGGGTGATGGACTACCTCTTCTCGCTGCCGAACCAGAACCCGGAGTTCCGCTACCTCACCCACGAAGCCACGGAGGAGTGCCACCACACCCAGATGTTCCAGGAGTTCGTCAACCGCGCGGGCGCCGACGTGCCCGGCGGCCGGCGCTCCTTCCGGGTGGTCAGCCGCTTCCTGCCGCTGGCCGGCTCCCTCATCCCCGAGTCGTTCTTCACCGGCGTCCTCGCCGGCGAGGAGCCCATCGACCACCTCCAGAAGGCGATCCTGCGCGGCGGCGAGAACATCCACCCCCTGATGCGGCGGCTCATGCAGATCCACGTCGCCGAGGAGGCCCGCCACATCTCCTTCGCCCACGAGTTCCTGCGCGTCAAGGTCCCCGGCTACGGCAGGTTCCGCCGGGGCGCCCTCTCGGTGGCCTTCCCGGTCATCATGCGCGTCCTCGGCGACGTCATCGTGGTCCCCGACCGGAAGACCGCCGAGAAGATCGGCGTCCCCCACTGGGTCATCAAGGACATCTTCTGGAAGTCGCCCGACGGCGAGAAGATGCTCCGCGACCTCTTCTCCGACGTGCGGATGCTCGCCGAGGACATCGGCCTGATGAACCGCGCCTCCCGGAAGGTGTGGCGCGCCCTGCGCATCGACGGACGCCCGTCCCGCTTCCGGGGCGAGCCCGCCCCGCACGCCGCCTGACGCGTCGGCTCCTCGTCCGGCGGGCGTACGCCGTCCGGGCAGCACACCCGCCCGCCCGCCGGGCGGGACCGCCGACCGGGAGCCGTCCCGTCGGCCCCGTGAACGTGAACGGAGAACAGCTCCCCATGCCCTACGTCGTCACCCGGTCGTGCTGCGCCGACGCGTCGTGTGTGCTGGCCTGCCCGGTCAACTGCATCCACCCCGCCCCCGGCGAACCGGGCTTCGGACAGGCCGAGATGCTGTACGTCGATCCCCGCACCTGCGTGGACTGCGGGGCATGCACGACGGCCTGCCCGGTGGACGCCCTCAAACCGCACACCAAACTCACCGAGGGCGAGCTGCCGTTCCTCGAACTCAACCGCGCCTACTACGACACCTCCCCGCACGCCGACCGCACCCCCATGGCCCTCGTGCCCCCGCAGCGCCGGGCGGAGACCGACGGGCTGCGGGTGGCCGTGGTCGGCGCGGGACCGGCCGGACTCTTCGCCGCCGACGAACTGCTCCGGCACCCCGGCGTGAGCGTCACCGTCTACGACCGGCTGCCCACCCCGTACGGCCTCGCGCGGGCCGGAGTGGCCCCCGACCACCAGGACACCAAGCAGGTCACCGAGCTCTTCCGGGCCATCGAGGGCCAGCCGGGCTTCTCGTACCGTCTCAACACCCGGATCGGCCACGACCTGCACCACGCCGACCTGGTCCGCGACCACCACGCCGTCGTCTACGCCGTGGGCGCGGCCACCGACCGGCGCCTCGGCATCGAGGGCGAGGACCTGCCCGGCAGCGCCTCCGCCACCGACTTCGTCGCCTGGTACAACGGCCACCCCGACCACGACGGCGCCGCCCACCCGCTGGACGCCGAACGGGCCGTCGTCGTCGGCAACGGCAACGTGGCCCTGGACGTGGCCCGGATCCTGACCGCCGACCCCGACGCCCTCGCCCGTACCGACATCTCCGACCGGGCCCTGGCCGCACTGCGCGCGAGCCGGGTCCGCGAGGTCGTCGTCCTCGGACGCCGAGGACCGGCCGAAGCCGCGTTCACCCTGCCCGAACTGATCGCGCTCGCCGCCCTCGACGGCGTCGACGTCCTCGTGGAGGGCTGGCCCGAGGACCTGCCGGCGGACGCCACGCCCAAGACGGCGGTCCTCGCCGAACTCGTCGCCCGCACCCCCGTCCCCGGCCGCCGCCGGATCGTGCTGCGCTTCCTGACCGGCCCGGCGCGGATCGAGGGCGACGACCGGGTCACCGGTCTGACCGTCGTACGGACCGAGCTGCGTCGCGCCGACGACGGCACCGTACGGGCCGTCCCCACCGACGAGACCGAGACCATCGAGACCTCCCTCGTCCTGCGCGCCGTCGGCTACCGCGCCGAACCGGTCCCCGACCTGCCGTTCGACGCGGAGACCGGCACGGTGCCGCACGAGCGGGGCCGGGTCGAACCCGGCGTCTACGTCACCGGCTGGATCAAACGCGGCCCCACCGGCTTCATCGGCACCAACAAGTCCTGCGCCCAGGAGACCGTCACCGCCCTCCTGGACGACCTCGAAACCGGCCGTCTGACCGCCCCCGCCGGCCCGCCGGTCACCACGGCCCGCCCCGACGCCGTGGACCTCGACGGCTGGCGGGCGATCGACGCCGCCGAACGGGCCGAGGGCCGCGCCCAGGGCCGCCCCCGCGTCAAGCTCCTGGACCGCGAGGACCTGCTCGCCGCCGCCCGCCGCCCCGCCTCCGTCTGACCCCCGGACGGGCGCGATTGGTTCTCCCCGGCAGGGGTACCCGCCGAAGGCGTCGGAGCGCCGCACGACGGAAGACGAGCCGAGGAGGAGACAGCACGATGGCCGGTAGCAAGGAGAACGAGGACGTGGTCGCGGCCATTCTGGAGGACCACCGCACGATGGAGGACCTCTTCCGCCGGATGCGGAGCGTCGAGGCGGACCGGGCCGCGGCCCTCAAGGAGTTCTCGGCCCTGCTCATCGCGCACGGCGAGGCCGAGGAGGCCGAGGTCTACGGGGCGCTCAAGCGCTTCAAGAACGTCGACGACGAGGAAGTGGACCACGGCACGGAGGAGCACCAGGAGGGGAACGAGGCCCTCCTCGCCCTCCTGGAGGTGGACGAGGTCGGCTCCGAGGAGTGGGACGAGCGCCTGGAGAAGCTGGTCGAGGCGGTCACCCACCACCTCGACGAGGAGGAGCGCACCATCCTCAACGACGCCCGGGAGAACGTCCCCGACGAGCGCAGGGCCGAGCTGGGCGCCGCCTTCCTGAAGGAGCGCGCCCGACAGCTCGCCTCGGACTGCGGCCGCGTGGAGAACGTGCGCGAGGTCGTACGCAGCTGAGAACCCGCCCGTGTCCGCGGGCGGCCGCCACGGGCCGCCCGCGGACACGTCCTCACGCTTCCGCCGGTGCCGCGTCGGCCGCCAGGGGCGGGGTGCCGAGCCCGGCTCCCCGGCCGAGGCCCTCGAGGAACTCGCCGATGGCCTCCTCCGAGGTCCACGACGGCGCCCAGTCCAGCTCCTCGCGGGCCCGCGAGGAGTCGAGCAGGGGCAGCCGCAGGACCGCGTCGAACAGCCCCGGCGCGGCGGGCACGAGCCGCAGCCGCCACGCGGCGGCGAGCACGGTACGGGCCGCGCCCGCCGGAACCGGGACGGCGCGGGCCCTCAGGAGGCGGGCCAGGACGTCGGTGTCGAGCACCGGATCGGCCGCCAGGTTGAACGGCCCCCTGACCGGTCGCACCACGGCCGCCCGGTAGGCCTCGGCGGCGTCGTCGGTGTGCAGCGCCTGGAAGCGCAGGCCCTTGACGGAGGGCAAGACGGGCAGCAGACCCGGCCGTACGACGCGCCACGGCAGGAGCGGGCCCGCGAAGATGCGGCGCTGCTCGCTCGCCGCCTCCTCCTTGAACAGGAACGACGGCCTCATCCGTACGACCCGCAGGTCCGGATGGGCCGGCTGGAACCCGTCCAGGTAGCGCTCCAGATAGGCCTTCTCCCGGGTGTAGGCCGCGCCGGGCCAGCCGTGGGTGGGCCACGACTCGTCCACGGGCCGCCCGTCGGACGGGCCGGGGGAGTAGGCGCCGACCGAGGAGGCGTGCACCAGGCAGTGCACCCCCGCCCGGGCGCACGCCTCGAAGACCCTGACGCTGCCCAGGACGTTGGTGCGCCAGGTCTCGACCGGGTCGTGCGTGGGCTGGAACTTCCAGGCGAGGTGGACGACGGCGTCGGCCCCCGCGAACAGTCCGGCCAGATCGGGACCACCGGGATCGACGTCCGCCGCCGCCCAGCGGACCCCGCCGATCCGGAGGTCGGGGACACGGCGGGCGACGCCGAGCACGTCCGTGACCGCGCGGTCACGGACGAGGGCCCGGACCACGCTGGTTCCGACGTTTCCGGTGGCTCCTGTGACGACGACCCTCATGGTGCTTGTCCAATCGCGGGGAACGGGGGACGGAGGCGGTGAGGACGCGCTCACCGTCGGCTCCCGGCCGGGGAACCGGCCACGCCCTGCGAGTGACCGCGCGGCGCGCCCCGTAAACGCCGGGGCCGCTCACCCCTCCGGCCACGGGTGGTCGGGATCCACGGGCACGGGCGGCACCTCCACCTCGAACCAGACGGCCTTGCCGCCGTCCCTCGGGACGCAGCCCCAGGCGGCCGACAGGCGCTCCAGGAGGTACAGGCCGTGCCCGGAGGCGCGGCTCGGACGGTGCGGGCCGTGGGGCCGGGGGCGTACCGGGCTCGTGTCGCTGACCTGCACCCACAGTCGGCCCCCGGTGCGGTCCAGCCGCAGCTCGTACGGGACGCCCCCGTGGGTGAAGGCGTTGGTGACGACCTCGGAGACCAGCAGCAGGGCGTCCTCGGCGGCGACCTGCCCGGGAGCGCCGGCGGGCCCGAACCACTCGCTCAGCGCCCGCCGGGTCAGGTCCCGGCACGCGCCCACCACCTCGGGAACCTCCGTCAGCTCGTACCGGCGGGTCCCGGAGGCCATGAGCCGCACGTGATGTGCGTGGCGACCGTTCATACGCTGCGGGTTCCCAGGGCGCCCGCCCTGAACCGTCCCGTACGGACACCCGGCCGGCGAGCGCGGCGACGCTTTCGCGGGAAGGTGCGGCGGCCGCGTTTTCCCCGAACCCCCTTCTGTAATCCCTTATATCTCAGGAATGTGCCCACAGTTCTCGGAAAGAGGTAAAAGGAGCAAAAGGTGTGAGAGGAACGGTGAAACCCATGGAACCCACGATGCTCGTACGGAAATTCGTACGGAAGGAAGAGCCGGGAGGCGAGAGTTCCGAGCCCCGACAGGGCCATGGCTGACGGCGGGGGAGACGGGGTCCAGGTGCGGAGGCTGATGGTGCGCGGGGTGCGGCGGGTGGTGTCGCGGTGTCGGGACTTCACGGCGGAGGCGTTGGCGGACTGGGGGTGGATTCCGGCGGGGAGCGAGGCGGGGGAGGAGCGGGTGGAGGACGTCCTGCTGCTGGTGTCCGAGGTGGTGACCAATGCCTGTCTGCACGCCGGGGGACCCGAGGAGTTCGTCCTGCGGCGCGGGCGGGAGGGCGTACGGGTGGAGGTGGCCGACGCCAGTTCCGAGCCGCCCCGGCCGCACGCGCCCCGTTCGCCGGCGCTGCCCGGTGGGCACGGGCTGATGGTCCTGGACAGGTTGGCGGGGGCCTGGGGCTACGAGGTCAGGGGGCCGGGAGCGGCGGGGAAGGTGGTGTGGCTGGAGGTCAGCCTGCCGTCCCGTCCGTAGTCCTGCCGGCGGTTCCGCCGGTGGTTTCCTCGGCGGCTCCGTCCGGGGTTCCGTCCACGGGAGGGCTGTCGTCGTCGAGGCTCGCCCTGAGGTCGCCGAGGATGCGGGTGAGCAGCCGGGAGACGTGCATCTGCGAAAGGCCGATCCGCCGGCCGATCTCGGCCTGGGTGAGTTCCTCGCCGAAGCGGAGTTCGAGGATGTGCCGGTCGCGCTCGTCGAGCCGGTCGAGCAGCGGCCGGAGCGCGATGAGGGACTCGATCAGCTCGTAGGCGGGCTCGGAGGTCGCCAGGTGGCGGGGCATCGCGCCGGGCGCGTTGCCGTCGTCTCCCGTGGGGGTGTCGAGGGAGCGGGTGGCGTAGCCGTGGGCGGCGAGTTGTCCTTCGGCGACTTCTTCTTCGGTGAGGTGGAGGTGGTGGGCGAGTTCGGTGCGGGTGGGGCGGCGGCCGAGGTGTTGTTCGAGGTGGTCGGCGGTTTTGGCGAGGTCGATGCGGAGTTCTTGGAGGCGTCGGGGGACGCGGACGGCCCAGCTGGTGTCGCGGAAGAAGCGTTTCATTTCGCCGACGATGGTGGGCAGGGCGAAGGCGGAGAAGTCGACGGCGCGGTGGGGGTCGAAGCGGTTGATGGCTTTGATGAGGCCGATGGTGCCGACCTGGATGATGTCTTCGGTGGGTTCGGCGCGGTTGCGGAAGCGGCGGGCGGCGAATTTGACGAGGCTGAGGTTGAGTTCGACCAGGGTGTTGCGGACGTAGGCGTGTTCGGGGGTGCCTTCGTCGAGTTCGGCCAGGCGGGTGAGCAGGGCGGCGGAGAGGTGTTGGGCGTCGTCGGTGGAGACGGTGGTGGGCCGGGTCAGCTCGGGCAGTCCGTCCAGTGCGGCCCGGCGCATCGAAGCCCCCGGATTCCCGGCGACCTCCGGCTCGGGAACCGGGTCGGCGGCCCGGGTGCGGATGGAACGGTTTCCGACGGTGGACATGAGGCTCCTTCGACGGGGCGATGGGCCTGCCCTGCTGCCGTGCAAAGGTGGCGGAGGGGGTCCGTCTGGCGAGCTTCCTCTCAAGATGATGCCCGTTTCGAGTGATTTGACACGATTATCGGGGTAGTCGCGCACGACGGCGTGCGCCCCCGTCCGGTGGCAGGCGTCGAGGGGGATGTCGGACCGCCTTTTTGCGGATTATGTGAGGTTTGAGGCTTACAGGTGAGGGTGAGGCGCAGAAACGAGGGGGTCCACAGCAGAGAGGAACGCACAGTGTCGCTCGACGGAAAGAACGTTCTCGTCCTCACGACGAACTACGGCACGGAGCAGGACGAACTGGAGCAGCCGGTGGCCGTCCTCCGCGAGGCGGGAGCCCGCGTCACGGTCGCCGCACAGACGGACGAGGGCGTCCAGACCCTCGTCTCGGACAAGGACCCTGGCTCCGTGGTCCAGCCGGACACGACGCTCGCCGAGGCCTCCGCGGATGGATTCGACGCCGTGGTCGTCCCGGGTGGCACCGTGAACGCCGACCAGATCCGCACGGACGACGACGCCCGCCGCCTCGTCTCCGCCTTCGCCGGGACGGGCAGGCCGGTCGCCGCCATCTGTCACGGACCGTGGCTCCTCGTGGACAGCGAGCTGGCCAAGGGCCGCCGGCTGACCTCGTACCCCTCGCTCCGCCCCGACCTGGAGAACGCGGGGGCCACCTGGGTGGACGAGGAGGTCGTCGTCGACACCTCCGGAGGCCACCCCCTGATCACCTCCCGCAACCCGGGCGACCTCGACGCCTTCTCGGCGGCGATCGTCCGCACCCTGAGCGGCGAGGCGGCGGCCTAGGGCCTGTCCGGCGGATCAGGGTCGGACAGGCCCTAGGCGCCGATCAGCCGGACAGGCCCCGGGCCCCGGGGACCGTCCACTGACCAGCGCCCTGCGAAAAAGCGAAAGAGCGAGCAGGCGGCAGGACTTACCATCCAGCCATGGGGGGACCGGAACCGGCACCGTACGGAAGCGGAGCGGGAGCGGCGGCGCGTGGTGATCGCGCCCGGACGGCCGCGGCGCATGCCGCGGCCTCCTGGCTGAGCATGCTCCGGTGGGCGGCAGGGCTCCTGCCGCCGCCCGCAAGGGCGCGCGCCGTCGCCGAGCTCGACGCCACCGGTCTGTCCGTGGCGGCGGCCCCCTTCTACCCCGTCAGGCACGGCATGCGCGCCGCACACCACGACACCCGGCCCGTGGACGAGCGGCAGGGCCCGTCCGGCCGGGAGCTGGTGGCCGCCCTGCGATCCGTGGAGACCGCGGTGGACGGCGACCGACTGCTCGACGCGGCGCGCGTGGACTGGGACGTACTGGCCGCCGCCCACGCGAGGGACCCGTTTCCCTCCGTGCCGTCACGCGCCCTGATCGCCCGCCGCGACTGCCCCGACCCGTTCACCGTCGCCCTCCTCACCCCGTGGCGCGTCGAGGTCGCCAACCGCATCGCCGCCCGGCAGAAGAACCGGACGGGCCCCGCCGAACGGAGGTCGGCCTACCGGGCTCACACGGCACCCCTGGTCCACTGCCACGACCTGTCCGACGAGATCAGGAAGGTGCTCCTGCCGCACGTGTCCCACCTGCGGACGCCGCTGCTGCGTCTGCTGCTCGCCCCCGGCAAGGCCCGCGAGGTGGTACGGGCGACGGCCCGGCTGGACCGTCTGCTGGCGGCCGTGGACCACGGCGACCACGGCCACCTGCCGAGGATCCAGGCGTTCTGGGACGCCGTCGGGGCCGAACTCCGCGACACCCTGGGCGAGGACCGGACGGCGTGGACGGCCGTCGCGCGACGCCTCACCCGCCACAAGGGCAGCCTGCGTGAACTCCTCGACACGCTCGGTGATCCGGTACCGGGCTCCCGCAAGCACGGCCCGGACCTGCGCGTTCTGATCCAGGCACCGCCGAGCGTCCTGACCGCGATCGTCGCCGACCTCGACGACGCCGCACTCGAACGGGCGGCCGAGCGGTACGTCGGGGACGACCGTGTCCGCACGGCCGACGGGCTGCTCGTCACCGCCCTGGCACAGCTGGAACGAGCGGGCGTGGCTCCGCGACGCCCGCTCGCCCGCTGGGCGCACGGCGCTCTGGCCCACCGTCCCGGGGAACTCGCCGAGGTCGCCTGGCTGTACGGAGGGTCCCCGGACCTGGACGACTCCCTGATCCGGCTCGCCCGCCTCCGTCCGGACCTGCGCCGACGGCTCGCCGCCGCCCACGCCCAGCCGCCGCCGGCCGTGGACCCGGTGGCGGAGCTGCGCGAGCAGCACGACGCCGTGCGGGCACAGCTCGTCCTGGACAGCAGTTGCCCGGACGACACGCCGTGGCCGCGGCTCCTCGAAGCGCACGCCGCCGAGCCGTTGCCCGAGCCCGTGCTGTGGGTACTGGCGAGCCGCCCCGGCTTCCCCGCAGTCCTGGCCCGCGCCCTGCCCGGCGCCCGGACCGAGGACCTGGCGGCCCAGGGCGCCGACGCCGCCCGCCACGCCCTGGCACACCTCGCGGGCCGGAGCCCCGGCGACGTCCTCGACCACCTCCACGCCAGTACGGCCGGAGCCACGATCCACTCGATACGCGCGAGGGGCACGCTCGACGACCGCACCGTGCTCGACACGGCACGCCCCGCCGCCGTGCCCCTGCTCTACGGGCGCGGTCTCCTCCCGGGAGACCGGAGCCGCGACGCCTGGAACAGCGCCTGCGCCGAACTGTTCACCGACGCCGCACGACGCTTCGGCCCCGGGTTCTGGCACTGCCTCGCCCACCGGCTGCCCATCTTCGAGGGGACCCTGCCCGAGCTCCTCGCCCCGAGGCCGGGCGACGCCCTCGCCTCCCGGCTCCACCGACTCGCCGAGAACCCGAACGGACTCACCGAGAATCCGGGCGAGCCCGCGGGGACGAGCCCCGTACACGCGCTCCTCGAACGCTACGAGGAGCGGGTGCGAGCCGCCACCGCCCTCCTCCACCCGGACGCCGACCTTCCGGGCGCGTACGGGCCTCCGGACGTACGCCGATCCCCGGACGCACACGGGTCCCCGGGCATACACGCGTTTCCGGACCGCGAGGCCGCGCTGCGCCTGCTGGACGCCGAAGGGGAGAACCTGCCGCTCGTCGCCCGCGTGGCGAGCACCGTACGTCCCGGCCTCGCGATCGCGCTGCCCCGGCTCGTCGCCCCCTACCTGCGTGAGCGGGGCCGCATCGCGGAACTGGTCCCCCTGGCCGAGTCGGCCCGGCGGACCGCCGCCCGTGTCGCCGACCGCCGCGGCGAAGCCGACGCCGAGGCAGCCCTCGGCAGAGCCCTCTTCCTGCTGGGTCGCTACGAGGAGGGCGTCCCCGCCTGCGAACGGGCCCTCACCCTTTTCCACGACATCGGCGACCCCCACGGGGCAGCTCGCACCAGCCGCGACCTGGGCCGCGTCCTGCTGTTCCTGCACCGCTTCCCGGAGGCCGCCACCGTCCTCGAACGCTCCCGCCCGCTGTGCCGGGAGGCCGGCCTCCCCCTCCTCGAAGGAAACGTCTGCCTCCTCCTCGGCCACGCCTTGCGCCACCTGGGCCGTACGGCCGAAGCCGCCACCGCCTACCGTGACGCCGTCGCACTCCTCGACGGGAACGGGGACGGGAGCGGGCGGGGGCGCGCGCTCGACGCCGCGAAGCGCGAGTTGGACCGGCTCACGGCGGATCCCACGTGACGACCGTGAGCCCGCCGCGTCCGACGGTGCGGTGACCTACGAGCGATCGGCTCCGCCCGGGCCGGAAGAATCGGCGGGGCCGGCGGGGCCGTGGGTCGGCAGGACGTGGAGCAGTTCCAGCAGGTAGAGGAAGGCGACGGCCATCGGGGCGTCCTCCGTCTCCCGGCGGACGCGTGCCCAGTCGACCCGTTCGCGCAGGCCCCGTGCCACCGGCAGCAGGGTGCCGAAGTCGCAGTGGTGCTCCGAGAACGCCAGCAGCCGGGAGATCAGGAGGTCGGTCGGCGCGATCACCGGCATGTGGACCGAGTCCACCGGCAGCGTCTGGGCCCGTTCGAGCAGCTCGGTCGTGACCGGCTGCCCCGCCAGGGAGAAGATCAGATCGATCTCCTCACCGCCGGAACGCGCCTTGACCAGCCAGTCCTCGGGCGGTTCGACGATCCGGACGCCGTTCTCCCGCAGGGCGTTCGTGACGGCCTCGGCGTCCTCCCGCCGTACCGCGAAGTCCGTGTCGTGCTGGAGCCGGACCGGAATGCCGTGCGCGTAGGCCGCGACGCCGCCGACCAGGGCGAACGGGCACCCCGACGCCTTCAGTACCGCCCCGACCTGCTTCGTCGTCTCCAGGATCGCCTGGGTGTGGTCGGGAGGCAGCACGGTCGCGTCGCCCTCGTGCGCTCCTCGTGCTCCGTGGTCCTCCCGCGGAGCCTTCCGGGGCTCGGGAGATCCGGAACCCGCGAGCACATGGTCGTGAGCGGCGTACGAGGGGTACGCCTCTCCGTTCGCCGACCGGCGCGCGGCCGGGTCTTCCGTGAGGTTCATCGCCTACTCCTGTCCTCGCCACTGGTCCGACGGTCCCCTCGAAGGGGTGGAACCGCGTCTACCCAGTGCGGGCCCGGCCATCCGTCCCGATGATCGGCCGCGACCGGGGGAATCGGCTGTCCGGAAACTGTCTGTCCGGCCCCGCACCGGGTAGTCGCCGGGAGGAGGAGACAGGACGAGAACGATCGTGAGGAGGCCCGCAGTGCGGACCACGGAGCGGCAGACGGAAAGCGGACGGAGCCGGCTCACGGACGAGGAGTTCCGCACCCTGATGAGGGAGGCGTCCGCCGAGGCGCGGCGCCTGTCGCTCGGCGAGCCACCCGGGGCGGAGCCCGACTTCGCCCTGCGCACCCAGCACGCCGAGTTCGGAGCCGCCGCCCACTGACCGACGGGCCGGCGCACCGGCCCGTCGCGCGGTCGGCCCGCCGTACGCCGGATGGGACCGGTACGGACGGGTAGTCGCGTACCGGCCGCTTCACATCCGGCATCCGGAGGGAGATGGACGCCATGACCGCACCGAGCAACCCCGACCCTGAGCCCCGGGACACACCCGGCGCCGGAGGGGGGACCGATGTGCCCCGCCCCGGAGTCGGAGGCGGGATCGCACCCGGGGAGACACCACCGGCGGAGTCCGGTACGGGGACCGGGACCGGCCCCTACCGGCCGCTCCGGCGGGGATGGGCCACCGGCCCGCTCCTCGCCCTGTGGGTCATCGCCGTCGTGTTCGCGCTGTTCTTCCTCGTGTACGCGATCGTCCTGGCCACCGACTGAGGTCCCCGCCGGAGGCCGAGCGGGCACCCGTCGGCCCCGGACCGTCCCGGGCCCCCGGCCCCGCCCGCACATGCGCGAACGTACGGGCCCGCGAGCCCGCCGAGGCGAACGATTCCGAGCACCGGCCATCGGCCCCGTAAGTCGGCCCCGCCCAGACCCCGGCCCCGGCCTCGACCTCAACCCCGACCCGACCCGACCCGAAAGGAAACCCTCATGGACCGCAACGAGCCCGACACGGACGAGGCCCGCGGCGACGACGTCTACCAGCCCACCCACTCCGACGTGGACAACCGTCCCACCGACGCGCTCGATCCGGACAACGCGATCCTGACCGACCCCCTGGAGGACATGGCCAGCCCCGGTTACTCGCCTCCCGAGCGGCCGCGAGGGGTGACCCGGTACGGCACCACCCAGCGCGAGCAGCGCGAGGGCGAGTCGCTGGACGACCGGCTCGCCCAGGAGGTCCCCGAGGCGCAGCCGCCGGAGGGCGACAGCATCGGCGACCTGCCGGGCGGCGCGGGCGAACCCGTCGACGAGCAGGCCGGCACCACCCGGGCGGGCCGTCTCGCCCAGGTCGACACCCCGAGGGAGACGGGAAACCGCACGGTCGCCCGGGACGTCGGCCCGGACGACTGGGCCGCGCCGGCCGAGGAGGCCGCGATGCACGTGGACACCGGCGCGGACGCCACGGTGGACGAATCAGGACCGTCCGGATGGCGCGAGGAGCCCGGTACGGAGCGCTGACCGCCTCCACCACCCCCGCACGCTGCACGTTCCGACCCCATGGGGACACCATGAACCTCGACTTCCTCAAGCCGCTCCTGGAACGCCCCGGCCCCTGGGCCTCCGTCTACGTCGAGACCGACCGGTCCACCGAGGACGCGGCGCAGATCCAGCGGCTGCGCAACCGCGCCGCGGCCGCGCAGCTCGTCGACGAGGGCGCCGACCCGGCCACGATCCGCGCGGTCGCCGAACGGCTCGGCGCCGAACCCGTCTCCGGCCCGCCGCCCGGACGCGCCCTCTTCGCGACGGAGGGCGAGGTCGTGCTCGACCTCCCCCTCACGGCGGCCCCGCCGTCCGCGGAGGCCACGTGGACGACCCTCCCGCACATCGCGCCCCTGGTGCTCCTGCGGAGCGACGAACCCGCCTGCCAGGTCGCCCTCATCGACCGGGAGGGGGCCGACCTCGAACTGCGGGACTCCCGCGGCAGGCGGAACCTGGGCGAGGCGCGCGGGAAGCAGTGGCAGGGCCGCGGACACCGCTCCATCCCCCAGGACCGGTACGAATGGCACTACAGCAACAAGGTCGAGGACGCCTGGGAGGAGACGGCCGACATCATCGCCGGCGAACTCGCCCGGCGCTGCCCGCAGGACGGCGGCACCCTCCTGGTCCTGGCCGGGGACGCGCGCGAGCGCAAGGCCGTACGGGAACGGCTGCCGCAGCGGCTCCGGAGCGTCGCCGTCGAAGTGGACCACGGCGGCCGCGCGCCCGGCGCCTCCACCGAACTCCTGGACCGGCAGATCGAGGAGGCCCGCTCCCGCTACGCCCAGGAACGGGTGCGGAGCGCGCTCGACGACTTCCGCAGGGCGCGGGGCCGCCCCGGCGAGCACCGCGAGGTGACCGTCGACACCGGCCGAGGCCCGGCCGCCGAAGGGATCCCGGCCGTGGCGGCGGCCGCCCGGGAACACCAGGTCGCCACCCTCCTCCTCGGCCGGGGCGCTCCCGACGCGAGCCGCCCCGTGTGGGTCGGCTCCGGCCCCGACGAGATAGCCGTGGGCCGCGCCGAGGCCAGGGGATGGGGGATCGGCCGGCCGGAGGAGGCACGCGCCGACGACGCGCTGCTGCGCGCCTGCGTGGCCGCGGGCTCCGAGGTGCTGGTGGTCCCGGAGGAGATGGCGGGGCCCGCGGGCGGCCTCGGCGCCGTCCTGCGCTGGAGCGACTGACCGGCCCCGCCGCCCGCCCACGGGTTCGCGGGCGGGCGGCGGGACCCCTCAGGGCCGGCGCCAGTCGTCGGACGTCAGGTGCGAGCCCGCCATCGGGCCCATGCGGAGCATCCCGCCGTCCACCGCCCAGGACGCCCCGGTCACGTACGACGCGTCGGGGCCCGCGAGGAAGGCGACGACGGCGGCGACCTCGCGCGCGTCCCCCGGCCGCCCGAGCGGAACACCCGGCCGGGACGTGCCCCGGACGTCCTCGTCCTCCTGGCCGGTCATCGGGGTGGCGATCTCGCCCGGCGCGACGGAGTTCACGGTGATGCCGTACTCGCCCAGCTCCAGGGCCATGACCTGGGTGAGGAGCCCGAGTCCGCCCTTGGCGGCGCAGTACGGCCCCGCGCCCACCCGGGGCTGGTGCTCGTGCACCGAGGTGATCTGCACGATGCGACCCCCGCGCCCCCGGTCGATCATCCGGCGGGCGGCGCGCTGGGCGCACAGGAACGGCCCCGTCAGATCGACGTCGAGCACCTCCCTGACCTTCTCCAGACTCAGGTCGAGGAAGGACTCGGCCGTGCCAGTACCGGCGTTGTTGACCAGGACGTCGACCCCGCCCAGCTCCTCCGCCAGCCGGTCGACCACGTCGGCCGCCGCCGGCAGCTCCGTCAGGTCCAGACGGGCGACGGCCGCCCGTCGCCCGTGGGCGCGGACCTCCTCCGCCGTGGCCTCGGCACCCGCCTCGTCGGTGTGCCACGTGACGCCCACGTCGAGACCCGCCTCCGCGAGCCGTACCGCCACGGCGCGCCCGATCCCGGAGTCCGAACCGGTGACGATCGCCGTGCGCGGGTCGAAGCCCTGGATGTCGGCCATGGCTCCGCCTCCTCTCGTACTCCTGCTCCTGCGTGTGCCGCGCGCACCCGGCGCGCAGTGCGTCCCGGGTGCCTCGCGCGCGTGATGCCTCTGCCGCTACCCCCGCCGGGGCATGGCATCCGCGGGATCGGGGAGACGCGCCAGGAGAAGGACACCGGCCCGAGAAGGACACCGGTCCATCCGACGTGAGGAGACGCCATGAGCGGCCCGCAGAGTCGTGAACAGCGAAGGAGCGGAAAGGGCGCGGCCACCCCGCAGGACCTCGCCGAACTCAAGGCCCGTCAGGCCCACCGGTCCGACGAGAGAGGCCGGGGCGCGGCACACGGTACGGACAAGGGGGAGAAGGGCGGCGGCGAGGGCGGCGGAACCCCTCCCGACCAGCGCCCCGAGGGATCCTGATCCCGACAGGTCCGGACCCGGGCGGGCCCTGACCCCGGTCGAGCGGCCCCGCCGCCGGCCCGGGAACGAAGGGCCACGCCCCCCGGTACCCACCGGTGCCCCGGCGGTCCGAACCGCCGGGGCACCGGCACGAGTGGGACCCGTCCCACCGGGCAGGGGCCGGGTGCCGCTGTCCGGGCTCTTCCCCTCCTGCCCGGGCAGCGGTCCGGCGCCCTCGGGGCGCCGCGCCGCCCGTCACCCCTCCACGCCCGTGGCGCCGTGCGTGGCGCCGACGGGCTTCGACTCCGGTGAGCCGCGCTGACGCAGGTACACGGAGAGGACCGCCATCGCGGCCACGGCCAGCAGCTCCGACTGCCAGTTCTGCAGGGACCGGTTCCAGAAGTCGGACGAGGCGAGGTACGAACGCCAGGGAATCGGCGCCTGGAGCTGGCGCAGCCGCAGCTCGTTGTAGGCGGCGGCGCCCGAGATCGACTGCGCCAGCCAGGACAGCAGGAAGAAGACGGCCATGACGAGCCCGAGCGACCGGGAGTAGAGGGCCTGCCGCCAGTCCTTGGTGCCCGCCCACCGGGGCGAGTCCGCCCGCGCGTGGTCGCCCATGCGCTGGTCGCGCTCGCTCTCGGTGCCCGCCCTGTCCAGGGGCTTGGACTCGGGCGAGCCGCGCTGGAGCAGATAGACCGTGCCGAAGATGTACAGGAAGAACTGGAGGAACTCCGACTGCCAGTTCTCGGTGACGTCGACGGCGAAGTCCGAGGACATCAGATAGTCGCCGAAGCCGATCTGCTGCAGCCCCTCGACGGCCAGCTGCTCGTTGAACTCCGCGCGCCCTGCGACGGCCTGCGCGCCGAGGACCACCAGGAAGGCGGCCCCGAAACAGAGGGTGAGGCTGTTCGACCGCCAGAAGCCCCCGCGGTCCCGGCCGGCCGTCACCGCTGCATCATCCCGATCGCGGTGAAGTACCCGAGGCCTCCCACGACGGTCAGCACGCACAAGACGAACATCGCCCGCACGGTCACGCTCCCTTCAGTACGCAGCGGTACGGTTCGTCGCCGCCCTCCGGCACGCATCCGGCGGCGGTCACCCGCCATCCGCCGTCGAACTGAGACAGGAACAACGTCTCGCCCTCCAGCCGGAGCAGCGCCTGCCGGCCGTGGACGTCCACGCTCGACGTCCCCTCGCCCCGCGGCAGGTCCTGCGAGGCCAGCGCCCTCGCGCACGGCTGCTTCTCGTCCTCCTCCAGCTGTTCGCGGCTCTCCGGCGCGAGCAGGGCGCACGCCGCGCCGTAGGCGTCGGCGGCGAGGGCCTCCTCGAAGGCGCGGCCCGCCCGGGTCGCCCCGTCCCGGCGCGCCTGCGGCGCACCGCACGCGCACAGCACCGCCACGGCCGTCAAAGCTCCGACGAGCGCGGGGATCCTCACCCGTCTCCTCCGTCCGGTCCGCACGGCCACGGCGCCAGATCTTGTACGCCGCCCCACAGCTACGCCCTTCCGGACCGCGACGGCAAGGACGGCGAGGCCGAACGCTCCCGGACCTCACCTGTTCGGGTGTGCCCCCGATCCGCCGGAAGAAGCCCCGGCGGCGGAGAGCCGTGAGAAGGCCGGCCGGGGACCGCCCGTCCGGGCCCCGAACACGCGTTGTCAGTGGCCCTGGTTAGTCTCCCCTCATCTTGCGGTTCAGGGGCTTTCGACCCCTTGGTTCGAGCTGCGCGATTTCTGACGGACTGATGGACAGGCGGAGGGGGCACGGCCGATGGCGTGGCTGACGGCGGACGAGGGGTACGAGATCACCCTCGATGAGGGGCGCGTGGTCGCACGGCGCGCCGGGGGACGGCAGTTGAAGACGCTGCCGAAGGCACTGCGGGACCACCCCGAGGTCGACCGGCTCCGGCGCCTCACCGAATGGCTGGACCGGCACGCGGCCGCGTGCGTGGCCCAGGTGGACGCCTGGATGGTGTCCTCGCTCCCCGTGCCCACCGGGCTCGTCGCCCGCGTGTGGCCGGACGAGGCCTGGCAGTCCGCCCTCCGCGACATGGCCGTGGTGGGCGACGACCCGGACGAGGTCGGCTTCCTGCGGGACGTCACCGCCGACGGGGAGCTGAAGGTGGTCGACCTCGACGGCGAGACCGTACGGCTCTCCCCGCGCACCGTCACCCTCCCGCACCCCGTGCTCCTCCCCGACCTGGACGACGTGCGGGACTTCGCGGCCGAACTCGGCATCACCCAGCGGGTGGAGCAGATCCACCGGGCCACCTGGACCAGGCCGGCCGCCGCCCACCCGGAGACCGCCACGGAGGTGCGGGACTACGCGGGCGGGAAGTTCGCCTCCCGCTTCGGCCTCGCGGCCCGCGCGACCTCGCTCGGCCACCGCGTCTCCGGCGGCTACGCCACCTGCAAGGTCCGCGACGGCGGCCGCGCCACGGAGGCGTCCGTCTGGATCGGTGAGCCGTACTGGGACGGCGAGTCGGAGACCGGCGCGCTCGGCTGGCACGACGACGAGGGCCGCGCCGTGCGGCTGAACGAGGTCGGACCGGTGGCCTGGTCCGAGGGAATGCGCATGGCCGCGGCGCTCTACGCCGGCCGCACGATCGAAGAGGGTGGGGACGCGTGACCGGCACGACCGCTTCCGACAGGACCATGGACGACGCCCCCGGCGGGGCCCGCGACCACGCGGAGCTGCTCGCGGCCGGGGCCGTGCTCCCGGCCGGCACCGAGGACGCGGGGGCCTCGGCGGTCGAACTGACCGCCCGGACCTACCGCCACCCCGTCCTCGGCGAGGACCGGGTCGTCGTCCGCCTCGCCGCGGCCGAACTCGGCCCCGCCGAGGACCTCGCCGCCGGCTTCCTCGGCCTCGAACCCCACGGGGAACCGGCCGTCGTCGGCCTCGGCCGCCGCCAGGAGCTGGGCTTCCCCGAATGGGTCCTGGTGCACCACCCCGAGGACGGCCACCACGCCCTCGCGGTCGTCCCGGAGCTCGACCGCCTCGCCCGACAGGCCAGGACCAAGCCCAAGGCCGCCCTGGACGCCTGCCTCGAACTCGCCGGCCGGCTCGCCTCCTCGGTCCCGCACTTCCTGCCCGTCTTCTACGAGCAGGCCGCCCGGATCTTCCTCGGCGTCGAGAACGCCACGTACGCGGGACAGCTCTTCGCCCGCGCCCGCACCAGCGAGGCCCAGCACGGCCTCGCCGTCGACGAGGACCGGCTCGACGCCGTCTTCCTCGAATTCGCCCTGGTCGGCGCGCTGCCGGTGAAGGTCCTGACCGGATACGGCAAGGATCTCGCCGCCCGGCTCGCGCCCACCGAGGCGTACGAGCGCTTCCGGCGCCTGTGCGTGCGCCGGACCGCCGGCGGACTCGCCCCCTCCTCCCAGGCCACCACGGAACTGCGCCGCCTGGCCCGCGCCGCCGGCCTGTCCGCCGCCGAGGCGGAGCAGGACCACCTCGCCGAACTCCTGCCGCTGCCCGCCACGCTGCGGGCCGCCGACGGCTGGTGGAAGACGCACCGGTCCGCCCTCGTCGCCCTGGCCCGCCGCGTCCCGGCCGTACGGGGCACGCTCCTGGGCATGATGCCGCCCTCCGACGGCGACGAGTTCAGCGGCATGTGGCTCGGGATCCTCACGGAGTCCGGGGCGGACGCCGGACTGACCGGCGCCGACGTACCGCCGGAGGAGCGCTGCGCCGACGGCGCGGCCGGCTGGCTGGAGCGCTTCCACACCGCCCGGCACCGGGGCTGGGGCAGCCGCCGCACCCTGCCGGCCCTCCTCGACCTGGTGGAACGGGCTGCCGACCGGCTGCGCGCCGACCTCGCGGCCCGCCCCGACGGCCAGGGCGCCCTGCGGATCGGCGTCGAGGACCTCGACCTGCTCGACCTGCTGCTCTCCCTGGACATCCCGGTCGCCGACCCGCCCGTCGACGGCCCCAGGACGAGGACCGCCTCCCTCAACCTGTCGGACTGGGCACGCGGTGACAACCCCCGCGACCTGGCCGCGATCGCCGCCGACCCCCGCTTCCGCCCCGCCTTCCGGCACGCCGCGAACTCCTACCACGACGCCTCCTCCGGAGCGGACGTGATGCGCCGGCTCGCCGCCTCGGCCGGCGGCCGCCCCATGCTCACCGAGTGGATGCGCGACGTCGCCCGCGACTCGGTCGCGGCCGGACTGCCCGGAGTGCCCCAGGCGATCGCCCGCCTGTCGTGGCTGCCCGCCGAAGCCCTCGCGCTCGCCCCGGAGGAGGTCGCGGCCGCCGCAGGCGCCGACCTCGGCGAGACCCTGGCGCGCACCCTGCGCGGCGGCCTGTGGGAGGAGTTCCACTGGCCGGCGTGGGAGGAGGCCGTCGCGGACCTCGCCCCCGGGCGCGACAAGCTCGACGGCCTCTCCGTCTTCGAGGCCTGGCCGTACCTGATCGTCGCCAACTCCACCCGGGTGCGCGTCATCGACGCCGACTCCACCGTCCTCACCCACGACCTGCGCGTGCCCACCGGACGCTCCTCCCACCGGTACGGCTTCCACTACGTCGACGGCGCCCTCCTCGTGTTCTGGACCGGCTACGGCAGCAGCCCGGCCGAGGGCTACTGGCACACCGCGCCCGACCACGTGGTCACCCTGGACGGCGACGTCAACTACTGGTCCCTCCGCTCCGACCGCCCCAGCCTGCCCCTGCCCGACGGCGGCCGCACCACCGGCGCCGGAGTCCTGCACGCCGGCGACACGGCGCTCCCCCGGGAGCGGACGGTGATCTCCGACGGCACCTCGTACTGGGTGTGGGAGAACGCCGAGCGGTACGAGAACGGCGAACGGCACGACGACAACGGCTGGGCCGAGTACGACCCCGCCGAGAACGCCCGGGGCCGGCGTTCCCTGCCCGGCTTCCTCGCCGACGCCACCCGCTCCCACGCCCCCGGCGCCGAACTGGCCGCGCACTCCTCGTGGCTGCGCCCCGCCCCCGCGGTGGAGGGCTCGGCCCTGGGCACCCCCGCCGACGGCCTGCTCGGCTGGCGGGTCCTGCGGATCCCCGGCGACGGCTGGCGCGCCGACGACACCGCCGGCCGCCGCGTCTCCCTGCCCGAGGGCTCCGACATGCCCGTCGCCGCCCTGACGTTCCCCGGCGACGACCGGCCCAGGGCCCTGACCCGCCAGTGGCGTGAACTGCTGCTCACCGACCCGGACGGCGTGATCACGACGACGTCCGACAGCGACCGGAACGACATCTACGGCACCGCCGCCACACCCCTGCCGCCGCTGTCCCACTTCCACGCGCTGCGCCCGCGCGACCCGCGGGGCTCGGACGTGCTGCGCGCCGCCGACACGGAGACGGCCGGCACCCTCCTGAAGGCGGCCCTCCTGGCCGAGCGGGCCACGGACCTCCCGGACCTCGTGACCGCCGCGCTGCCCGGGATCACCGCGCCCGAACTGGTCGCGGGCGTGGTGAAGGCACTGCGCTTCGCCGTGACGCAGCAGAAGGCCCTGGACTCCGTGGCCGCCCGGCTCGACCCGGCGGCCGACCCCGGGGAGGCACGCGCCGAGGGCCCCCACGACAGCCTGCTCGCCGAGGCGCTCGACGGCCTCACCGGCTCCGGCCACTACAACCGGGGCGCCGCCTCGGACGTGGCCCACCGCCTCCTGGGGGAACTGGCGGCGGCACGGGCCGGCGCCTCCGCCCCGGTCTCCCCGGGGACGCTCCACCACGACCTGCCCTCCCTGCCGTACTCCCCGTTCTCCTTCGTCCCCCTCCTGAACGAACCGGCGGCGATCGCCTACCGGGCCGTCGCACCCGGCAGCGGTGAGGAGCACCGGGCCGCACTGCTCGACGTGCTCGGCCGGGTCGACGCCCTGGGCCTCGCTTCGACGGAGGACTCGACCGACCACTGGCGCCGGGTGATCCTCCACCTCGCCACCCCCCACCTGCACACCCCCGACGGCCTGGAACGCCCCACCTCCCACGGCACCGTCCTCCCGCTCGGCGGGGGAGCGGCCCTCGGGATCACCGGGAACGACTGGTCCGCCGATGGCGGACGGGAGTTCGAGGCGCTCCTCCACGCCCCCGACGGCCGGTTCGAGGCACCCGCCCCGTACACCCTGCGCACCGCGACGCCGATCGGCGACCGCACGCGCGGCGCCGACTGGCTGACCGCCTTCCTGCGGGAGGCGGAGAACCGGGGGGAGGCCCCCTTCCTCCCGGAGGCGGCCGAGGAGTTCAGCAGGCTCACCGGCGTCCCCGGAGCAGTGGCCCGGCTCGTCCTCGCCGGCATGCCGAACGTGGACGACTGGGGGAACGGCTTCCTGCCGACGCAGCTGCGCACCTTCCTCGGCCTGAAGGTGGCCGAGGCGGCCCACGCGCGCGACGAACTGCGCCCGCTCTCCGTCGAGGTGCGGCGCGCCGTGGTGGCGGCGCTCCTGCCCGAGGACCCGGAGCGCCTGTGGACCGAGGGCCCCGACGTGGCGTCGGCGGCCGCCGCCTGGAACGCGTACGTGGGACGGCGCACCCGGGTCCCCGACTGGCTGATCGCGGAGGCCACCCGCGGGGTCCGCACCGGCTGGCCCGTCCACCGGGCCCTCCCGGCGCTCCTCGACCCCGCCGCCTCGCCCGAGCTCTCCACCGACGTGGCGTGGCACATCGCGGGGGACCGGCCGGCTCCCGTGACCCCGACCGCCCACCCGTTCACCGAATCGGTACTGACCGCCTCGATGGGCCTGACGGCCTGGCTGGCCCACCGGCTCCCCGCGGGCGCCCCCGCGCGGTCGGCACTGCCCAGCGCCCTCACCGCCGTACGGCAGCGCCTGGCCTCGCCCGAACTCCTCGTCTCCGCCGGGTACTACACCAGCCTCCCGGACTTCCGGAAGGTGGCGGGCACGCCGACCGAGACGGCACCGGACCACGAGCGGTACGGCGCGGTCCTCATGGCCACGCACGACGACCGGCCCCAGCCGGCCCTGCGGACCGCCCTGCTCGACTCCACCGGCTCCGACCCGTACCTGGCGGTCCTGCGCGGCGCCGACCAGCAGCCGATGGGGATCGAGACGGCCCTGCGGCGGGCCCACGACCCGGCGTTCGCACGGCTCCTCGCCGACCCGGGCGCGCCCGCCGCCGGGGAGCCGGACAAGGACGGCACCTGGTGGCCGCAGGACCCCTCGCGCTCCGTGCCCGACCTGGTCGCGGAGGCCGCCGGGGCCCACGGTCTGGGGGCCGACGCGGCGGCGCTGTACCTGATGCTCCTCGCCCTGCCCGACCCCACCGACCGCAACACCGCCCGGTGGACGGGCTGGAAGCCGGCCCGCCTCAAGGCGGCCCGCGCCGAACTGGCCGCCACCGACCTGGTGGTCTCGGCCGTACGGGCCCGGGCGGGACGCTCGCTGTTCCTGCCCGGCGCCTGGTCCGAACAGAAGGGCCTCGGGCTGCCGGTCGAGCAGTGGAAGCTGCCGATGTACGGGCCGTTCCTGTGCGCCCTGGTGCCGGTCGAACCGGCCGCCGAACTGTTCGCCCGGGCGTGGCGGCGGACCCTCGACGGCGACGTCCCCCGCTTCGAGGAGCTGAAGGTCCGACGCACCAGGCGCCGCCGCTGACGGACCCGCCGCCGGTCGGCCGACCGGCCACGGCCCGGCGCACCGCCCCCCGCCGCACGCGGCGACGGCGCGGCGCACCCCGTCCCGGGTGCGCCGCGCCGCCCCACCCGTACCCCTTCCGGAGGAACCCCGCATGACCGTCACCGAACAGCCCGCCCCCGCCCGGCAGGTCCGGCCCGCCGAGGAGCGCCACGCCGTCGAACTCGCCTTCCTCGCCGCCCAGGACCCCGGCCCGCGCCCGCCCGGCTGGGCCCTGACCCCCCGCGCGGTCGTCACCTTCGTCTGCGGCAGCGACGGCACGGAACTGGCCCTGCCGAAGCGCCGCGCGGGCCTGCCGTCCAAGCTGGGGATCACCCCGAAGTTCGTCGGCGAACGCGCCCTGGTGGAACGCTGCGTGGTCACCCTCGCCGGAGAGCGCGGACTGCTCCTCACCGGCGAGCCCGGCACCGCCAAGTCGATGCTGTCGGAACTGCTCGCGGCCGCCGTCAGCGGCACCAGCTCCCTCACCGTGCAGGGCACCGCCGGCACCACCGAGGACGCCTTCCGCTACGGCTGGAACTACGCCCTGCTGCTCGCCCAGGGCCCCACCCCGCAGGCCCTCGTCGACTCCCCGGTCCTCGCCGCCATGCGCACCGGCCGGGTGGTGCGGGTCGAGGAGATCACCCGCTGCCTGCCCGAGGTGCAGGACGCCCTGGTCTCCATCCTGTCCGACCGCCGGATCACCGTCCCCGAACTGACCGCCACCGAGGACGCGGTGGTCGCCGCCGCACCCGGCTTCACCGTCATCGCCACCGCCAACCTGCGCGACCGGGGCGTCTCCGAGATGTCCGCCGCGCTCAAGCGCCGCTTCAACTTCGAGACCGTGGACCCGATCGCCGACGCCGACGCCGAGGCCGTCCTGATCCGCCGCCAGGCCGTCGCGGCGGTCCAGCGCGCGGGCGCGTCCTTCGGCGTGGACGACGCCGTCCTCGACGCCCTCGTCACCGTCTTCCGGGACCTGCGCTCCGGCCGCTCCACCGAGGGCTGGGACGTGGAGCGGCCCGGCACGGTCATGTCCACCGCCGAGGCCGTCCAGGTCGCGGCCTCCCTCGGCGTCGCGGCCGCCTACCTCCCGGGCGGGGACGTCCTCGACCTCCTGCCCGGCCACCTCCTCGGCGTCGTCCGCAAGGACGACCCGGCCGACCACGCGCGCCTCCTCGGCTACTGGGACGGCCCGGTCCGCCGCCGGGCCGAGAACGGCTCGGCGATGTGGCGCCGCCTCTGGGACCTGCGCGGGAGCCTGCGGTGACGACCCTCGACCCCCTCGAACCACTTGATCCGCTCGACCCACGGGCGGCCGTGGACGCGCTCGCCGCGTCCCGCACCCCGTACCTCCTCGGGGTGCGTCACCACAGCCCGGCCCTGGCCGCCGTGGTGCCCGCCCTCCTCGACGAGGCGGGCGCCGAGGTGGTCTGCGTGGAGCTCCCGGCCGACTTCCGGCCCTGGCTGGAGCACCTGGCGGACCCGGAGACCGTCGCCCCCGTCGCCCTGGCCGGGGCGGGCGAGGGCGGACGCCTGTCGTTCTACCCCTTCGCGGACTTCTCCCCGGAACTCGCGGCGGTGCGGTGGGCCCGCGACCACGGCGCGGAGGTCGTCTGCTGCGACCTCCCGCTGTCCGACCCCGGCTGGTCCCTGACCGGCCCGGGCGACTTCCCCGGTGTCGAAGCCGTCGACGGTACGGACGAGGGCGCCGGCCCCGGGGGGACGCGGGGACGCGGCTCCTTCGCCGGGGCGCTCGCCGCGGCCGGCACCGGCCGGGACGGCGAGGACATGTGGGACCGCGCCGTGGAGGTCCTGGCCCCCGGCTGCTCCCCGGAGGCGGTGCGCCGCGCCGCCCTGGGCGTGGGCTGGGCCCTGCGGAACGACGCAGCCGTGCCCGCCGGCGACCTCGCCCGCGAGGCCCGGATGCGGCAGGTGATCGCCGGGGCCTCGGCCGGAGGCCGCCGCGTCGCCGCCGTGATCGGCGCCTTCCACGCGCCCGCGCTGCTCGTACCGGGGGAGGGGAAGCGGGCGACCGGTACGGGCCGGACCGCCTCGGACGGCCGCGCCCCGGCAGGCACCGGCATCGACACCGGTACCGGCTCCGGCTCCGGCACGGACGGGCCCGGCAAGGCCGGCCACGGCCGCGCCCCGGCGCCCTCGGCCACGGACCCGGCCGCCGCGGTGACCTCGTTCGTCCCGTACTCCTTCGACCTGCTCGACTCCCGGTCCGGCTACCCCGCCGGGATCCGCGACCCGCTGTGGCAGCAGGCCGTGCTCACCGCCGCCGGGGACCCCGAGCGGATCCGGGAGGCGGCCGCCGCCGCGGTGACCGGCCTGTGCCGGGAGATGCGCCGCGCCGGACACACCGCCGGCACCGGCGAGGCCGCCGAGACGCTGCGACTTGCCTGCGACCTGGCCGCGCTGCGCGGACTCCCCGCCCCCGGACGCGGAGAACTTCTGGAGGCCGTCACCACCGTCCTCGGACAGGGCGAACCCCTCGGCCGGGGCCGGGCGCTGGCCCGTGCCCTGGAGGCCGTGTTCGTCGGCACGGCACGCGGCCGGATCAGCCCGCGCGCGCCCCGCTCCGGCCTGGGCCCCTCGGTCGAGGAGGAGCTCGCCCGGCTGCGGCTGCCCCGCCCGGAGGAGCCCGAACCCCGCGAAGTACGCCTCGATCCCCTCCGTTCGCCCCTCGACGGGCGCCGCGAGGTGCTGCTGCAACGACTCCTCGTGATCGGCGCCTCCTACGGCGAACCCCTCGCCGTGGCGGCCACCGGCGACGGCACCGCCCTCGGCACCAAGTGGCGCCTGACCTGGAACCCGTCCGTGCCCGCCCGGCTCGACCTCGCCGGAGTCCGGGGAGTCACCGCCGCCCAGGCCGCCGCCGGCACCCTGGCCGAGACCGCGCGCCGCGCGGCCGCCGAGGGCGGCCCCACCCCGGCCCAGATCCTGACCGGGCTCGCCGCCGCCGCCCGCTGCGACCTCCCCGACCTGGTCGACGCCCGGCTGCGCGAGGCCTCCGCCGTCCTGCCCGACACCGCGGACCTGCCCGAACTCCTCGAAGCACTGGACCTCCTGGAGGGCATACGACGCGGCCACCACCCCGGCACCACCGAGGACGCCCGAGCCGCGGCCGGCGCGCTCACCGGCGAACTCCTGGAGGCCGCCGTGCGGTCGCTGCCCGGCCTGGCCGGGAGCGACGCCCCCGCGGACGCCGGAGCCCTCGTGGCGCTCGCGGACCGGTCGGCCGCCCGCCACCTGGGCCTCCGGATGGAGCAGGCCCTCGCCGCACTCGCCTCCGACGGATCGCCGCTGATCCAGGGCGCCGCCCTGGCCGTACGGGTCCTGCTCGACCTGGACCCGGCCGGGGACCTCGGCGAACGGGCGGCCGGCTGGATCGACGGCGCGACCTCTCCCGACACGCGCCGGGCCCTGACGAAGCGCCTCGCGGGACTGCTCACGGCCGCCGGACCGCTGCTCCAGGCGTCCCCGGAAGCGCTCACCCCCCTCCTCGACCGGATCGACACCCTGGCCGACCAGGACTTCCTCGACCGGCTCCCGGCCCTGCGCGGCGGCTTCGACGCCCTCGCCCCGGCCGCCCGCGACCGGCTCCTGACCACGGTCACCGAACGGCTCGGCGACCGGCTCGACCTCTCCCTCGACGCCCCGCCCGAGCTGCTCGCCCTGTGGGCGGCGGCCGACGCGGCCGGACTCGCCGCCCTGAAGTCCCTGGCCCTGGCCGCCCCGGAGGCTCCGGTCGGCCCGGCCCCCGCACCCGGCACCGAGACCGCCGCCGGAAGCGGCACCCACCCCGTACCGGATACGGACGGACCGGATACGGACGCGCCCGGCACCGTCGCACCCGTGTCGTCCGGTGCCGACGCTCCGGCGGACACGCCCCCGACCGGGGCGCCGGACCGCCGGCTCGCCCCGGCCGACCGCTGGCGGCTCCTCCTCGGCCGCCACCGGGACCGCCTCTCCGCCGACGCGCGCCGCTACGCCCGCGCCCTGGACGAGCTCTACGGCGGCGGACGAGGCGAGGGCGCCGACGACCTGGACGCCGGATCCGGCGGCGGGGGACAGGAGGCCTCCTTCCCCACCGCACGCGAGTGGTCCCAGGAGCTGGAGGCCCTCTTCGGCGCCGACGTGCGCGAAGAGGTCCTGGCCGAGGCCGCCGACGCGGGCCGCGTCGACGTGCTTGCCCAACTGGACCCGGCGTCGGTCCGCCCCTCGGTGGAACTCCTCGGCTCGGTGCTCTCCCTGGTCGGCGGCATGCCCGAGGCCCAACTCGCCCGGCTGCGGCCCCTGGTGAAACGGCTCGTCGACGAGCTGGCCCGGGAGCTGGCCACCCGCCTGCGCCCGACGCTCTCCGGACTCGCCACCCCGCGCCCCACCCGCCGTCCCGGCGGCCGCCTCGACCTCGCCCGCACCCTGCGCGCCAACCTCGCCCACACCCGGCGCACGGACGACGGCCGGGTCGTGGTCGTGCCGGAGCGACCGGTGTTCAGCACCCGGGCGAGCAAGGAGTCGGACTGGCGCCTGGTCCTCGTCGTCGACGTCTCCGGCTCGATGGAGGCCTCGGTCATCTGGTCGGCGCTCACCGCCGCCGTGCTCGGCGGCGTACCGACCCTGTCCACGCACTTCCTGGCCTTCTCCACGCAGGTCGTGGACCTGACCGACCGGGTCGAGGACCCCCTCTCCCTGCTCCTGGAGGTACGGGTCGGCGGCGGCACGCACATCGCGGCGGGGCTCGCGCACGCCCGCTCCCTGATCACCGTGCCGAGCCGCACCCTCGTCGTCGTGGTCAGCGACTTCGAGGAGGGCGCGCCGCTCGCAGGCCTCCTCGGCGAGGTCCGCGCCCTGGCCGCCTCCGGCGCGCACCTCCTCGGCTGCGCGGCGCTCGACGACGCGGGGGCGCCCCGCTACTCGGTGCCGGTGGCGCGCCAACTCGTCGCCGCCGGGATGCCGGTGGCCGCCCTCAGCCCGCTCGCCCTCGCCCGCTGGGTGGGCGACCGCCTCCGTGGAGAACCCCGTTGAGCCCCGAACCCCTGCCGCCCGTCGCCCCCGACGTCCTCGCCGAGGCCGTGGAGCAGCTCAGCGCCCGGCTGCGCAAGAAGCTCGACGCCGCGATCGAGGGCTGCGCCGAGCGGGCCGCCCGGGCCGCCGACGGCTCCCTCGACGTGCGCTTCGGCGAGGACGCCCTGGTCACCCTGCGCCCCGGCCCGTCGGGCGCGGTCACCGAAGCCGGTCAGGCCGTCTGCACCTGTCTGCTGGCCCCGCGCTGCCTGCACCGCGCGGCGGTCCTGGGCGCGGCACCGCTCGCGGACGCGGAAGGGGAAGCGGAGACAGGGGCGGAAACGGGCGCGAAGGGAGAAGGCGCGGCGGACACGGACGCGGTGCCGGAGTCCCCGGAGCCGACCACGGGCCGCCCCGCCCCGCCCCGGTCCGACGCCAACACCGTCACCCCCGGCCCCGCCCCCGAACCCTCCGAGGCGACCCCGCCCACCCCCGCCCAGGTCCGGGCCGCCACCGCCCTGTGGGAGGCGGCCGCCGAAGCCCTGGCTGCGGGGGTCACGGCCGGCGGGGCGGTGGTCCAGGCCGAACTGCTGCGCGCCGCCCACACCGCGCGCCTGGCCGGACTGCCCCGCGCCGAGGCGGCCGCGCTGCGCGTCGTACGAGGACTGCGCGCCGCCCGGGAGCGCGGCCGGGGCCAGCGCCTCGGCGACCTCGCGGGAGCCTTCCGGGACCTCCTGTCCGGCGCCGCCCCGCTCGCCTCGGGGACGGCGGGGCCCGGCCTCGCCCCCGCGCGGCGCACCTACGGGCAGGGCGGCAGCCTCAGGGTGTACGGCCTGTGCCGGGAGCCGGTCCTCTCCGCCACCGGGTACGGGGGCGTCGCCACGCACCTGGTGGGACCGGACGGTTCCCGCTACACGATCTCCGACGTGCGCCCCGGCGGACTCTCCCGCGCCAGGGGAGCGGGGTCCGCGTCCGTGGCGCTCGGCGGGGCCGTCCTCGACCACGCGGGCCTCGCGCGCGGGGGCCTGCGGATCGTCGGCGCCACCGTCTCGCCGGACGGGCGGCTCGGGGCGGGCCGGGGCGTGAACGCGACCCCGCTGCGCGGCCTGGACTGGTCGGAGGAGCCCGCGGCGGCGCTGTTCGCCGGGCCGGTGGGCGAGGCGGTGGCCGCCGCGCTCGACGCCGGCGCGCGGGAGGGCGACGCCCCCGAGGCCGCCTTCCTCGGCTGCGACGTGGAGGTGGTCGGCGCGGCGGGGGAGTACCTCGTGGCCCGTGTCGCCGGGGGCGGGCCGCTGCTGCGGCTGCGCCCCGCCCACCCCCATCCGGAACTGCCGCACGCCGCCAACCTGCGCAGGATCGCCGAGCACCCCGGGCTCGTCCTGCGCGTCCTCGGGCGTCCGGACCTGGACCGGGCGGCGACGCTCCGGCCCCTGGCGGTCGGCCCGGTGCCGGGCGAGTCGTACACGCTGCGGCTGCCGGAGGAGTGGCTCGGCCGGGCCGACCTGGGGTACGACCGCCTCCAGGGAAGCCACTTCCCGCGCGCGGCGGGTGCCGGGCCGCTCGCCCCGGTGGACGCCGTGCCGGATCCGCTGGCGGACGCGCCGCTGTGGCGGGTGCGGCGGCTCCTCGAAACGGGGGTCGCGGGCGGGCGGCGCGCCGTGGCCGAGGCCGGCCGGGGGGCGGACGCGACCGCCCTCCTCGCCCCGCTGCGCCGGGCGGGCCTCGGCGGGGCGGCGCAGCTCGCGGAGGCCCTGACGGCGGAGGCGGACCGCCGCCCCCGCGACGCCTTCGGCCGCCTCACCGACGCCTCGGCCGACGGCTACGCCCGGGCCTGGCTCGCCTCGGCGGTCCATCTGGCGGCGGCGGAGAGGTCGTTGGTGGCGGCGTCCTGGTCCTGACGCGTCCCTGAGGCCCGGACCGCGACCGGGCCCGTCCGGTCGCGGCCCGACCCGGTACCGCCACCGGGTCACGGGGAAGGCGCGTCGCGGCCGGTCCGCCCGGGCCATGACGGACCGCGACACGGCCCCCTTCCCGAGGCCGGGCGCGACGCCCGACAGCGCCCCCGCCCCGGGCACCACACCGCACTGCCGGGCGCCGCACTGCACCGCCAGGCACCGAGTCCCCGCGCACCGCGCCCCCGTCCGCGTCACCCGTCCGGCAGGCGGAGAGCCCGGCGAAGGGCGGGAACGGTAGGTCCCAGACCGGGCGACGGGCGGACACGAGGGCGGGACGAGGGCATGCGACATGTGTTGCGGAAGCGGCGGGAGGCCGCCCGGGCGCGGCAGGAGCGGCTCCAGCGGCTCCGCCGGGACGACCGGACGCTCCTGGACCGCCTCTACGGGACCCCGTACGAGGACATCGCCTTCCCGCCGCCCCGTTCCCTGGACGACACCGAGGCGGTGGAGATCCTGGGCTTCGCGCTACGCCTCGGCCGCGCGCTCTTCCTCGCCGGGGCGGAGACCCGACGGATCGAGTCGTCCGTCGTGGCGGTCACCGCCGCCTGGGGAATGGGCAGCCAGGAGGTCGACATCAACGCCCGGTCGATACAGGTGCAGTACGCCCCCGAGGGCCGGCGGCCCGTCGTCATGCTGAAGGTGATGGGCTCGGAGGACACCCGGGACCTGGACCGGCTCGCCGCCCTCGAACGCCTCACCACTCACGCCGCCTCCGGCCGGCTGAGCCGGGAGGCCGCCGCCGGGACCCTGGACCGGATCGAGACGGGGACCTCCCGCTGGCCCTGGTGGTTCGGCCTGGGCGGCGGCGCGGTCCTGGCGGCGATGCTGTGCGTCCTGGCCTCCGGGACCATGCGCGCGGCCCTGGTGTCGCCCCTCGTGTTCCTGCTCGCCGACCGTGGCGCCTGGGTGCTGTCCCGGGGCGGGCTGCCGTCGTTCTTCGTCACCGCCGCGCAGACCGCCCTGCTGCTCGTCGCGGTCACGGGGCTCACGGCGGCCGGGGGCCTGAGCCACGCGGAAGCGGCCAGCGTGATCGCGGCGAACGTGATCCTGCTGCTCCCGATCTTCACGATCATCTCGCTCACCGAGGACGCGATCGACGGCTTCCGCTCCATGGCGGCGGGCCGTGCGGTGAGCCTCCTCGCCTTCTTCACCGCGCTGGCCTGCGGCTTCCTCGCGGTCGGCTTTCTGCTGCGGGGCGCCGACGCGGAGGCCCGCTCCACCGCCCTGATCCCCCTGCCGGTCGTCCTCTCACTGCTCACCAGCGCGATCGGCGCCCTCGGGAACACCGTGTTCATGGGCGGGGGGCTGCGGATCATCCCGCCCGCGGTCGCCACCGCCGTCCTGGGCGCGGGCGTCAAACTGGCCTGCGTGGGCGCGTTCGGCTGGTCCGCGCCCCTGGCGACCGGCCTCGCGACGGTGGCGATGGGCCTCGCCGCCGCGGTGCTGTCGCCGCGCACGGGCATCCCGGTCCGCGCGTTCGTGATCCCCGGCATCGCCGGCGGCGTGCTGCCGGGCCCGGACCTGTACCGGAGCCTGCTGCAATGGCTGCTGCACGTGGAGGGCGCGGGGGCCTATCTGGCGTCCACCATGGCGTCGGTGGCCGCCATCGGCATCGGCGTGGTCTTCGGAACCCTGCTCGGCACCGCCGCCGAACGCCGGTGGCACTACCGCGGGGGCGGGCCCTCCCGTACGGGCGGGGCACCGGGGCCCGCCGAACCGTCGGCCCTCAGGCCGGGTGCCCCGGCGTGAGGTCCGTGACGTCGCCGAGACGGAGGAGCGGGGCCCCGGACGGGTCGGACGGACCGGGCGGACTCTGCTCGACGGGGGCGAGCAGGAAGCCGACGTGGTCCCCGCCCCCGACGCGCTCCCGGATCTCGCCGACGAGCCAGGCGCGGCAGTCGGCGAGCACCGGCGCCCCGCCCTCGCCCGGCCGCCAGTCCACCCGGGCGAACTTGTCGGTGTCGTCGCCCGTCCGCCCGCCGAACAGCGCCGCCGTCTCCTTCTGGTCGTCCCGCAGGACGTGGACCGCCAGGTGGGAGGCGCGGCACGCGACGCGATAGGTGTGGTTGGCGGTGGAGAGCCACGCCATGAAACGGGGCGGGTGGATCGAGCACGGGGAGGCGAACCCCACCAGGCAGCCCGCCCGCTCCCCGTCCGCCGTCGCCGCCGTGACGACGTACATCGGGTAGTCGAGCGCTTCGGTGAAACCGTCGGCCACGGTCGGCTCCTGGGGGTTCGGGCGGCTCCCGGAGCGCTTCTCCGGGGGAGGGGAACGCTTTGCCCCGATGGCCGCCCGGCAAACGCGCGATATGGGCCGCTTGTGCGACATAAGGTCCCCTCGGCGGGGTAGCGGCACACCCATGGACACGACACCCCTGCGCGCCGTCGCCCTCGTCTGCACCCTGTCCCCGTCACCCGCCCGTTCCAGCTCCCAGCTCCTGGCGGAGCAGGTCATGGCGGCACTGGGCGAGCACGGCGTCACCGGCAAGACCATCAGGATCGCCGACCGCAACGTCCTGCCCGGCGTGGAGACCGACATGGGGGAGGGGGACGACTGGCCGGAGATCCGCGACACGATCCTGGGCGCGGACATCCTCGTCCTGTCCACCCCCATCTGGCTCGGCCACCCCTCCAGCATCGCCCAGCGCGTCCTGGAACGCCTCGACGCCGAACTCTCCGAGACCGACGACGAGGGTCGGATGCTGACCTACGGCAAGGTGGCGGCCGTCTGCGTGGTCGGGAACGAGGACGGCGCGCACAAGGTGAGCGCGGACCTCTTCCAGGGCCTCAACGACGTCGGCTTCTCCCTCGCCCCCAACGCCGTCACCTACTGGGTGGGAGAGGCCATGCAGGGCACCGACTACCAGGACCTCGACAAGACCCCCGAGGCCACGGCCGGCACCACCGCGACCCTCGCCGCCAACACGGCCCACCTGGCCCGCCGCCTCAAGTCCGCCCCGTACCCGCCGTCCTGACCCCACCCCCGTTCCCGCCCCTACTTCCACCCCGAACGAGACCGAGGAGCGACCCGCATGACCCAGCACCGGAACGAGCCCGACCCGCGCACCACCCCTCCCTCCGAGGCCCCGGGGGAGAGCGGTGACGAGGAGGCGCGGAAGGAGGCGGCCGACGCGGTCGTCGGCGAGGCGGGGGACGACGAGGACGAGGACGACGGGAACGACGAGGCCCCCGCGTAGGGGAACGTCCGCGCGGTGACGCCGGGGAGGGCCGTGAGAACGTCACGGCCCTCCCCGGCGTACGCGCCCCGAAGGGCCCGGAGGCCCTCAGGCGGTTCTGGCGGGAGGCGCGCTCCCCGGCGCCTGGAGCGGTACGGAGCCCGGTCCGCTCGCCGTCAGGGCGATCCCGAGGCTCGCGCACATCCTGCGGGCCCGGGCGAGCGCGCTGAAGGAGGCCGGGGACGGGCAGGGCGTCGGGAACTCGAGGAGCACCCGGCCGGGACGGTAGGCGGAGACGATCGCCTCGATCTCCAGGGCCGCCGCGGCACGGCTGGTGACGTCGAGCTCGCGAAGGAGCCTCAGGTGCAGGACGCCGTCCTTCAGGGCATGGCTCACGAGCATGGTCTACCTCCCGGACCGGGTGGGCGCCGCAAACGCGGCACGAGGCGGTGATCAGGCACGAGGCCGGTGATCGGACGATCGGTGGGAGGGACCGGCGAGCGGTCCCGGTGCGGCGCACGGTGAGCGGTTCGTGGAGCTCGACGGGAACACCGCGAGCGCCGCATCCTCGGCGCGAGCCGGCCGCGGGGCCGTTCTCCGTCGCAGGACGCTCCGTGTCCAGCCTGAAGCAGCTCGACAGGTCGTTGCCACCCTCCATTATGCAAGGAACCCGCCTGCCTGCACCTTTCCCGTTCCGGTGCCGCGCACCGGAGTTCGGGATCCGATCAGGGCCCGGACGAAGCCTGATTGAGGCGGGGGCGGCCGGGTACGCGGGCAGCGACCACAACGGAACGAAGGAGGCAAACCGGTGAGTACGGTCGAGAAGACCATCGATGTGGACGTCCCGGTACGGAGCGCCTACGACCAGTGGACGCAGTTCGAGGAGTTCCCCCACTTCATGGAAGGTGTGGAGGAGGTACGGCAGGTCGACGACCGCCACTGCCACTGGCGGACCAAGGTGGCAGGAGTGCGGCGCGAGTTCGACACCGAGATCGTCGACCAGCTGCCGGACGAGCGCGTCGCGTGGCGCACCGTGGGCGGAGAGGTCCGGCAGAGGGGCGTCGTGACCTTCCAGCCGCTCGACGAGGGCCACACCAGGGTCCGCCTCGCGATGGAGGTGGAGCCGGAGGGCGTGGTGGAGAAGACCGGCGACGCCCTCGGGATCCTCGACCTGCGGGTCAAGGGCGACCTGAAGCGGTTCAAGGGGTTCATCGAGGAGCGCGGTCGGGCGACCGGCGGCTGGCGCGGCCGCGTCCGCCCCTCGGACGCCGCGGGCCCGGCCCCGACCGGCGGCACCCCGGGCAGCGTCCCCGGCACGAACGCCGGCACCCCGCGTCCGACGGGCGGCGTCCCCGGCACGACGGGCCGGACGGGTCCGACCGGTGACGTCCCCACCGTCCCGGGCCAGACCGACAGGTCCTCGCACGACGCGGGCGCCTGGCCGCCCGCCGACCGGCCCTGACGACGGCGGGCGGTACCGAAACACCGGACCGGGGCCGGTCGCGCGGACGGACGACGTCCGCGCGACCGGCCCCGCGGCCTTCCCGTGACCTTTGACCTTCCACGACAGGCCCCGCCTCCGCCCCTGCGGCCCACCGTGACCGACCGACCGACCGCCCCCGGCCACGGACGGCCACCCCGCCCACCCCCGCCGGAGGCCGAACGCGCGCCCGGACCGACGATCTGGAAGCCTGGGAAACATGAGCAAGACCGCCCTCGTCGTCATCGACATGCTCAACCGCTACGACCACCCGGACGCGGAACTCCTCGTCCCCTCCGTCACCCGGGCGCTCCCCGCCGTGGTGCGCCTCCTGGAACGGGCCCGCGAGCGGGGCCTGCCGGTCGTCTACGCCAACGACAACTTCGGCAAATGGCGCTCCCACCACGGGGAGATCCTGGAGGCGGCCCTCGGCGGCCCCCACGCCGACCTGGTCGACCCGGTGCGCCCGGACGAGACGTCGTACTTCGTCGTCAAGGCGCGCCACTCCGTCTTCTACGAGACCCCGCTCGCCTATCTCCTGGGCACGCTCGACGTGGACCACCTGGTGCTCTGCGGGCAGGTCACGGAGCAGTGCGTGCTCTACTCCGCCCTCGACGCCCACATCCGGCACCTCTCCGTCACGGTCGCCCGGGACGCCGTCGCCCACATCCACGAGGACCTGGCCGACGCCGCCCTGCGCATGATGGAGACCAACATGGACGCGCGCATCCGCCTCGCCGACGAGGCCCTGGACTGACCCCGCCCCCGGACCCCCGCAGACCCCCGGGACGGACGCGCACGGAGGCGGCTGCCGGGCGGGCCCGGCCCACCCGGGGCACATTGGTACGGAGGGGCGACCGCCCCCACGCCGGGCCGCCCGCGCGTACGGCACGTGCTGCCGGGTAGTCGGTCGGCAGGAGACCCGTCCCACCGGCGGGTGGCGAAGAACGGGAGACGGGGCCGAACCCGCCGCCCGGGCCCTGACCGTCTTTCCCGGCGTGAGCGAGAAGGGGCACGACATGAGCACCGATGACGGCACTTCCCGCGTGGTCGTGGGCGTGGACGGCTCGCCGGCCTCGCAGGCGGCCCTGCGCTGGGCGCTCCGGTACGCACGGCGCACCGGCACGACCGTGCACGCGGTGGGGGTCTACGACCTTCCCGGCACGGAGGGGTGGTCCGCGCCGGCCGTGGACGTGCTGTTCGACGAGGAACAGGCCCGGCGCTCGCTCTCCGAGGAGCTCGGCGCGGTCCTCACCCCGGGCGACGACGACGTCCCCCTGGTCCACCACGTGGTGCGCGGGAACCCGGCCCAGGTGCTGATCGACCAGTCGGACGGCGCCGAACTGCTCGTCGTGGGAAGCCGGGGCCGGGGCGGGTTCGCGAGCCTGCTCCTCGGTTCCGTGAGCCAGCAGTGCGCCGCGCACGCGTCCTGCCCCGTCGTCATCGTCCGCCCGGAGACGGCCGACGGCACCCCGCCCGCGGGCGACACCCCCTGAAGACGCGCCCGAACGCGCGTCGGCGACACGGAGGTCGGATCATCATGAACGCATCCATGTCCTTGGTGCTTCTGCCGGACGGCCATCTCGTGCTCCCCGCCGACGAGGTGACCGGCCTGCTCCGGCACCTCGCGGCCGGGTGGCTGGAGTCGACCGGCGAAGATGACCTCGACCTCGCACCGGAGACGGTGGTGGCCCTGGCGGGAGCGCTGACGGAGGTCGCCGACCGGATCGACGTGGAGTGCATCGCGCTCGCGCCGCGCGGCGACGAGGACCCGTTCGACCAGGAGCGGCCCTTCGTCGACGGGAGCGGCGAGGAGGACCCGCCCGGGGAGGGCGGCCCGTTCGACGACGGAAGCGCCTTCGACGACGGCGGCCCGTTCGAGGAGGGGCGACCCGACGACGGGAACCCCCTCAGGGACGAGCACGGAGACCCGTACGACGGAGGCGGTCCGCCGCAGCCCTGAGGGAGCGCCCGCGCGGAGCCGGCCCCCACGGGTCCTCCTTCAGGAGCAGGTCCACGTCGGTGAGGCGCCGGGCGCGCGCGTCGAACTCCGGATCGTCCAGGTCGCCCCAGCCGACCGGGGCCGCGACGGGCGCGCCGGCCCTGGCCCGCACCGTGTACGGGGCCACGGCGGTCTGCCCGTACGCGTTGCGCTGGACGTCGAGGTAGAGCCGCCCCTCCCGTGCCTTCTTCCGCACCTCGGTGGTGAGCCGGTCGGGGTGCCGGGCGGCGAGCACCCCGGCGACGTCGGAGGCGAAGGCCCGCACGTCGTCGTAGGGCGCCTTCCGGTCCAGCGGCACCAGGACGTGCAGCCCCCGCGAGCCGGTGGTCATGAGCAGCGACGGCAGCTCCAGCTCCTCAAGGAGGTCGCGCAGCCACCGGGCGGCGTCCCGTACCGCCCCGAACCCCTCCTCGGACGGGTCGAGGTCGAAGACCAGCCGGTCCGGGTGGTGGGGGCGGTCTGCCTTCGACAGCCACCGGTGCAGGGTGACGGAGCCCTGGTCGGCGAGGAGGACCAGGGTGGCCGCGTCCTCCGCCAGGACGTACGTGACGGTGCCGCCCTCCTTCGGCATCTCGGCGCGCCCCACCCAGTCCGGGAAGTGGTCCGGCACGTCCTTCTGGAAGAAGCCCCGGTCGCCGACGCCGCCCGGATGGCGCTCCAGGGTCAGCGGGCGGCCGCGCAGGTGCGGCAGCATCCGCGGGGCCACGGCGCGGTAGTACTCCGCGAGGTCGGCCTTGGTGAGGCCGTCCTCGGGGAAGAGCACCTTCTCCGGCCGGCTGACCGTGACGGCGCGCCTGCCCGCCCGTACCTTCAGGGTCTCCGTCATCGCGTCCTCCCTCTCCGTGCTCGCTGTCCGTCTTCGTGGTCCGTCTTGGTCGTTCGCGCACGCCGTCCGTACGTGTCGCCCGCGCGCTCGCCCGGGCTCCGGCTCCGGGCCCGTCCCGGGGGCGTCCCCTACGGAGCCGCTACCCGCGAAGGCGCGCGGCTACCGTGCGTCCCCGCCGGGCGGCGGGCCGCCGGGAGGCGCATACGACCGGCCGTCCGGGGCACTCGCGCCGTGACCCCGCAAGCCGCACGTGAGGAGCTCGACCATGAGGGCGTTGACCTGGCACGGACACCGGGACGTACGCGTGGACACCGTGCCCGACCCCCGGATCGTCGACCCGACGGATGTGATCGTCCGCGTCACCTCCAGCGGCATCTGCGGCTCCGACCTGCACCTTTACGAAGTGTTCGGGCCCTTCCTGGACCCCGGAGACATCCTCGGACACGAGCCCATGGGGATCGTGGAGGAGGTCGGCCCCGAGGTGCGGAACCTCAAGGTCGGCGACCGGGTCGTGGTGCCGTTCAACGTCTCCTGCGGCACCTGCTGGACGTGCGGCCAGGGCCTGCAGTCCCAGTGCGAGACCACCCAGGTCAGGGAGTACGGGACGGGCGCCTCCCTCTTCGGCTACACCAAGCTCTACGGGCAGGTCCCCGGCGGCCAGGCCGAGTTCCTGCGCGTCCCCTTCGGCGACACCCTGCCCATCAAGGTCGGCCAGGACGCCCCCGACCAGCGCTACCTCTACCTCTCGGACGTGCTGCCGACCGCCTGGCAGGCCGTGGCGTACGCCGACGTCCCGCCCGGCGGCACCGTGACCGTCCTCGGGCTCGGCCCCATCGGCGACATGGCCGCCCGCATCGCGCTCCACAAGGGCGCGAGCAAGGTCATCGGCGTGGACCTCGTCCCCGAACGGCTCGACCGCGCCCGCGGCCGCGGCGTCGAGGTCCTGAACCTCAAGGAGCACGGCAAGGAACTCGGCGACCGGGTGCGGGACCTCACGGACGGCCGGGGCACGGACGCGGTCATCGACGCCGTCGGCATGGAGGCCCACGGCGCCCCGCTCACCAAGGCCGCGCAGAAGATCCCGGGCTTCCTCCCCGACGCCGTCGGCCAGAAGATGATGACCAAGGCCGGCATGGACAGCATGGCCGCCTTCGACACGGCGGTCGACGTGGTCCGTCGCGGCGGCACCATCAGCCTGTCCGGCGTCTACGGCGGCGCCGTCGATCCCGTCCCGATGTTCAGCCTCTTCGACAAGCAGATCCAGCTCCGCATGGGCCAGGCCAACGTCTGGCGGTGGGTCGAGGACATCCTCCCGCTCCTGGACGACGCCGACCCGCTCGGCGTCGACGACTTCGCCACCCACACCCTGCCCCTGGAGGACGCCCCCGAGGCGTACAAGACGTTCCAGGACAAGAAGGACGGCATGATCAAGGCGGTGCTGACCCCCGGCCGCTGAACGGGCGCGTGCCGCCCCGCCCCCCGGCCGGGCGACACGGAACGGTGTGAAATCACGACTTCGTGGAACCCGTCTCTCATGAAAGCGACACCACAGGAAATGTCCGGCCCCACCCGCCCCCCGCTGCTCGACGGCACCGCGTCCCTCCTGATGAAGGGGTACGGGTGGCTCCCCGACGTGCGCCGGCGGGCCGGGAACGCCCCGGCCGTTCCCGTGCGGATCCTCGGCCGGCGCGGAGTCGCGCTGCACGGCAAGGAGGCGGTGGACTTCTTCTACGACGAACGGCACGTCCGCCGGCACGACGCCCTGCCCGGCCCCCTCCTGGACACCCTGTTCGGCCGCGGAGCCGTCCACACCCTCGACGGCGGGCCGCACCGCGGCCGGAAGGCGCTGTTCCTGACGCTGCTCAAGGACCCGGAGCGGATCGCCGCCCTGGTGGAGCACGCCCGGGACGCCTGGGACCGCGCCGAGGCCGGCTGGCAGGACCGGGAGCGGGTGGTCCTCTTCGACGAGGCCGCCCGCGTCCTGACCCGGGCCGTGCACGACTGGGCCGGCGTCCCGCTGTCCGACGACGAGGAGGAGACCGCCGCGCGGGACCTCGTGGCCATGGTGGACGGCTTCGCCGCCGTCGGCCCCCGGCACCTGCGCGCGCGGCGCGCGAGGACGCGGCAGGAGCAGCGGCTCGCCCCGCTGATCGAGGAGCTGCGGTACGCGGGCGCCCCGTCCGGGCAGGCGACGATCGCGCAGGCGGTGGCCGCGCACACCGACGCGAACGGCCGGCAGCTCGACCCGCACACCGCGGCGGTCGAACTCCTGAACGTCCTGCGCCCCACGGTCGCGGTCACCTGGTTCCTCGTCTTCGCCGCCCACGCCCTGCACCGCTGGCCGGAGCACCGCGAGCTCCTGGCGACGGACGAGCGGTACGCCTGGGGCTTCGCCCAGGAGGTCCGCCGCTTCTACCCCTTCGCCCCGTTCACCGGCGGCCTCGCGGCGGCCGACACCCGATGGGGCGGCGTCCCGATCGAGAAGGGCAGCCTGGTCCTCCTCGACCTGTACGGACACGACCACGACCCCGACCTGTGGCCGGAGCCGTACGCCTTCGACCCGACCCGCTTCACCCGTCCGGGCGCGACGATCGGCCGCGACGACCTCGTGCCGCAGGGCGGCGGCGACCCGGCCGAGGGCCACCGGTGCCCCGGCGAGGACATCACCCTCGCCCTCCTGGCCTCCCTGGTCCCGCGCCTCGCCCGGCTGCCGCACGACGTGCCCGACCAGGACCTGTCGATCCCCCTGCACCGCGTGCCGACGCTCCCGCGCAGCGGCTACGTCATGGAACGCGTCCGCCTGGCAACGCCGGCGACGGCGGGCTGACCGCCGCGCCGCACCACCCGACACCGGAGAAGGAGACACCCATGAGCGACGCGTACACCCCGGGGAACTCGGAGGACCCGATACCCCGCGACCGCGAGGACGAGCAGGCCGCCGAGGGCGAGGACCCGCTGGCCATCCCCGTCGTACGGGACCCGGGCGAGGAGGACCTGCCGGACACCGACGTGTCCGGCACGGGGCCCCGGGAACACCCCGAGAGCGGGACCGTCAACCCCGAGCACCCCGCCCCCGACGAGCCCGCCGACTGACCGGGACGCCGCCGCCCGCACCGCCCTCACCTTCACCTCTATGGGAACGGAGTCCTGCCCGTGAGCCCCGCCGACCTCGTGTTCACGGCCCTGGGACTGGGAGCGCTGGCGGCGGCGGTCCTGCCCAGGCTCGTGCGGCGCATGCCGTTCTCGATGCCCATGGTGTTCCTGGCCGTCGGAGCCCTGACCGGCCTGCTGCCCCTCCCGATGCCCGAACTCGACCCCGTGGCGGACCGGGCCTGGGTCGAGCACGTCACCGAGATCTGCGTGATCGTCTCCCTCATGGGCGCCGGACTCGCCCTGAACCGGCCCTTCGGGCTGCGCTCCTGGGCCGGGCCGTGGCGGCTCCTCGGCATCACCCTGCCCCTGACCGTCGCCGCGACCACCGCGCTCACCTGGTGGCTCTTCGACTGGCCGGTGGCCACCGCGCTCCTGGTGGGAGCCCTGCTCGCGCCGACCGACCCGGTGCTGGCCGCGGAGGTGCGGGTGGGGGAGCCGACCGACGAGGACGACGACGAGGACGAGGTCCGCTTCACGCTCACCGCCGAGGCCGGCCTCAACGACGGCCTCGCCTTCCCCTTCGTCCTCGCCGCCGTCGCGCTCGCCGGAGCCGGCGGCGTCTGGACGGCGGCCGACTGGGGGCGCTGGTTCGGCATGGACCTCGTGGGCAAGACGGTGATCGCCGTCGTGATCGGGATCGTCCTCGGACGGCTGCTCGGCTGGATGTTCTTCCGGGCCGGGGCCGAGTCGCTCAGGCTGTCCGAGCACATGGAGGGCTTCGTCGCGCTCGCCGCGACCTTCCTCTCGTACGGCCTCACCGAACTCGCCCACGGCTACGGCTTCGTCGCCGTCTTCGTCACCGCCTGCGCCGTCCGGGCCGCCGAGCGCGGCCACGGCTACCACAAGGTGCTGCACGGCTTCACCGAGCAGATCGAACGCCTCCTGACGGCGGCCCTCCTCTTCCTCCTGGGCCACTACCTCGCCGCCACCGGCCTCGCGTCGCTGACCTGGCCGATGGTCCTGTTCGCCCTGGCCCTGATCGTGGTCGTCCGCCCGGTGACGGGGTGGGTCGCCCAGCTCGGCTTCGTCACCGGCCCCCGGGAGCGCGTCGTCACCGCCGTCTTCGGACTGCGCGGCATCGGCTCCCTCTTCTACCTCGCCTACGCGCTCGGCCACCACGGGTTCGAGGACCGGGCCCACGAACTGTGGGTGCTGACCGCCACCACGGTGGCGTTCTCCGTACTCCTCCACGGAGCGAGCGCCACTCCGGCCATCCGCCGGCTCGACCGGCTGCGCGAGGCCCGGCCGTCCGACGCACCGCCGTGAGCCCCCACGCGCCCGGCCTCGCGGTCCGGCCGGTGCCGGGCCGCGAGGCCGGGGAACTGGTGGGGGACGATCCGTCAGCGGCGTCCCCGCAGCCTGCCGAGGGCGCGGCGCGCCCGGGCCCGGGTCCGGGGGTCGGCGGCGGCGCGCCGTACCGACGCGATCGCCCGCCGCCCCTGGGGGCTGCGACCGAACCGCTTGATGCGGGTCAACAGTGCGGACATGGAGCCTCCTGTGCTCGTACGCCATCCGCGGATGTCCGGTGGGGGAGCGCCGCTCCCCGGGGCCCCCGGACACGGCGGCCGTCGCTTCCGCGTACCCCCGATGCGGCCGGGCACGCGACGGAACGTCACGAGCCCCCGGGGCGCCGCCTATCCGGTCGTCACGATCCGCTCGACCGCCGCCGCCACCAGCTGCTCGCGCTCCGCCTCGGTGAAGACGTCCGGCAGGGTGAGCTGTTCGACGATCAGCCAGTTCAGGGCCAGGATGAGGAGTTTGACGGCAGTGGCGTCGCCGGGGAGGCCGGAGGCCTCGTGGTAGGCGACGTTGGCCTCGACGTCGGCCCGGACCCGTTCGGTGAGGACCTTGCGCAGCTCGGGGCGGCGGGTGGCCTCCAGACGGAGTTCGAGCAGCGCGAGGTAGCCGGTGCGGAAGGAGGCGATCCGGCCGACGAGCTCGCGCATCAGCTCCGCGTAGGTCTCCCGGTCCCGGCCGGCCGACTGCTGCCGGGCGATCGTGGCCTCGTCGGGCTGGAGGCGCTCGTAGACCCGGGCGCCGGCCTGGGTGAGGAGGTCGTCGCGGTTGGCGAAGTAGTTGGAGGCGGTCCCGGCGGGAACGGCCGCCTCGGTGTCCACCGCCCGGAACGTCAGGCCCCGGGCGCCCTGCGCGGCCAGCACCTCGATCGCGGCGTCGACGAGGGCCGCGCGCCGCTGGTCGTTCCGTCTCACCATGCACACCACTCCATCCGTAGTACCGGCTTCACACCACTCCGGCAAGAGTACTGCGGGTGGAGTACCGAGAGACGCGCAAGCCCGCGCGCTGCGCGGCCACCACCCCCCCGCCCGCCTCGCCCGCACCACCCGGAAGAGGAGCCGTCGAACGCCGACTCCCCTGGCCTGAAAGGCCTTTGGCGGGGCACACGCATCCCATGACCGTTTCCAAGACCGGCGTCCTCGTCCTCGACAGCACCGACCCCGAACCCCTCGCCCGCTTCTACGCCGCCCTGCTCGACGCCACCGTCGAACCCAGCGCCGGCGACCCCGACCTGCTCCTCGTCTCCGGCTCCGCGGGCGTCGTCCTGGGCATCCGCCGCGACCCCGGCCAGGCACCGTCGAGCTGGCCCCGGCCGGACGACTCCCAGCAGGCCCACCTGCTCATCCTCGTGGCGCCCGACGCGCTCGACGAGGCCGAGCGGGAGGCCGTCTCCCTGGGCGCGCGGCCCGTCTCCGCCGACCGGAACGGCACCCGGCTCGACCGGCGCACCGACACGCGCCGCTACACGGACCCGGCCGGCCACGCCTTCGTGCTCGCCCCCACCGGCGGTGTTTCCGCGTGACGCCCGGGGGCAGCCGCCCCCGTGCCCGCCCGCACGACCGAGGAGGACCACCATGACCCGTCACGAGCGCCGCCGCACCTTGCCCGCGGACGGCCCGCCGCGGACCACGCCCTCGGAGGCCGTCGGTGAGAGCGGCGACGTCGCGGCACGCCGGGAGGCCGAGAAGGCGACCCGGGGCCGTACCCCCGACGACGAGGGCGGCATGACCGCCAAGCGCCAGTCCCCGGGCCTGGGCCGCGAGGAGCAGCGCCGCCCGCTCGGCCGGAGGGGCGAGGCCGAGACCGAGGAGGACCAGGGCCTGTCCGGCGGATCAGGGTCGGACAGGCCCTAGGGGGTGTCTCCCCCCTCGGCGACTGCGCCCGCCCGCCCCGGGTAGACGCCGGGCGGACGCCCGACCGCCCGGAGGAGGGATCATGCCCGGACCCGGAAGCTCGTACTGGATGGAGTCGGCGCCGCCCGGCCGCGCGCACCCGCCGCTCGAAGGCGACCTCACCGCGGACACGGTCGTCGTGGGCGCCGGGATCGCCGGCCTCTGCACCGCCCGCGCGCTCCACCGCGCCGGACGCGACGTCGTGGTCCTGGAGGCCGGCCGGATCGCGGCCGGGGTCACCGGGCACACCACCGGGAAACTGACCTCCCTCCACGGCCTGCGCTACGAGCCCCTGCGCCACGACCAGGGGGAGGAGGCGGCCGCCAGGTATGCCGCGGCCCAGGAGGACGCCCTGCGGGAGGTGGTGCGGCTGTGCGGGGAACTCGGCGTCGACGCGGAGATCGAACACCGCCCGGCCTACACGTACACCTCCGACGAGGAGCGGACCGGGGAGATCCGCGCGGAGGCGGCGGCCGCGGCCGGAGCCGGCCTGCGGGCCACCGAGGTGACCGGGGAGCCCGGAGAGGCCGGCACGGGGCTCCCGTACCCCGTCGCGGCGGCGGTCCGCGTGGAGGACCAGCTGCAGTTCCACCCGCGCCGCTTCCTGCTCGCCCTGGCCGACGACCTGGTCGCGCACGGGGGCCGGATCCACGAGGGCACCCGCGTCACCGGTCTCAAGGAGGGCGCCGAGTGCCGCCTCGCCCTGGAGGGCGGGGGCACGGTCCACGCCCGTGACGTCGTCCTCGCCACCCACTTCCCGCTCCGCTGCCACCCCGCCCTCCTGATGCGCCTCTCGCTGCGCCGGGAGCTCGTCGTCGCCGCCCCCGTCGAGGAGAGCCGGGCCCCCCACGGCATGTACTGGAGCGACGAGCACGACGTCCGCTCGGTGCGCACCGCCCCGCTGGACGGGGGCCGGCGCCTCCTGATCGTCTCGGGCGAGTCCTTCGAACCGGGGAGCGGAGGCGTCCGCGCCCGGTACGAACGCCTGGAGGCCTGGGCGCGCGACCGGCTGCCCGGTTTCGCCCGGGCGCCCGTCGTCCACCGGTGGGCCGCCCAGGACGTCGACACGGTCGACGGGGTGCCATACGTCGGACACGAGCACCCCGACACCGAGCACGTGTACGTGGCCACCGGCTTCGGCGGATGGGGGCTCAGCAACGGGGTCGCCGCGGGCCGGCTGCTCACCGCGCACCTGACGGGCGCGCCCCGCCCGGACTGGACGGAGCTCTTCGACCCGCGCCGCCGGCTCCCCCTCCGCGAGACGCCCGGGGCCGTCCGGCACCAGGCCACCGTCGCCCGCCACTTCCTCGCCGGCCTGCGGACCGGCCGCCGCTGCACCCACATGGGATGCGAGCTGGGCTTCAACGAGGCCGAGCAGACGTGGGAGTGTCCCTGCCACGGCTCCCGCTTCGCGGCCGACGGCAGCGTCCTCCAGGGCCCGGCCACCCGCCCCCTGGAGGACTGAGCGCCCGGGGAGCCCCGACCGTCCGCGCGTCCCGCGCAAGAGGAGGAATGGTACGTACGGGACGGGGGAGACGCGACGGTGAAGAGCGGCCGCCCCGTACAGGAGGCACCCGCGCGGAGCGTGCCCCGCACCGGACGCGCCCGCCCGCAGGGCCGTGCGGCGGCAGGGCCGCAGGACGAGGACGACAGGACGGAGGACCGCGATGGACAGCGGCGAGAACGAGTACCGGATCGCCAGGTTCAGGGAACGCCTCGCACGCGACGACACGGCCGAACTCGGAGTACGCGTCGAGGCGCGCGGCGAGGCCGTGCTCCTGACGGGCACCGTACCGACGGCCGGCGAACGGGAGGAGATCCTCCGGCTTGCCGAGACGGAACTGGCCGGCCTCCTCGTCCGCGCGGACCTGACGGTCGCCTGCATCGATCCCCCCGAGCGACCGGAGGAGCTGCTGTGACGGCCCCGGAGCGGCGGGAGGACGGGGCCGTCGTCCGGGTGGCGGCCGTCGGCGACATCCATCTGAGCCCGGACTGCCGGGGCCTGCTGCGCCCCTCCTTCGAGACGCTGCCGCTCTGCGCGGACGTCCTCCTCCTCGCCGGGGACCTCACCCGCCACGGAACGGTCCCCGAGGCGGAGGTGGTCGCGGACGAGGTCCGGGACCTCGGCGTTCCCGTGGTCGCCGTCCTCGGCAACCACGACTACCACTCCGACCGGGAGGCGGACATCGCGCGCGTCCTCACCGACGCGGGGGTCTCCGTCCTGGAGGGCGACCGGACGGTCCTGCCGGTGGACGGCGGCCGGCTCGGCATCGCCGGCACGAAGGGCTTCTGCGGCGGCTTCGCGGGCCGCAGCGCCGGGGAGTTCGGCGAACGCGAGATGAAGGACTTCGTCCGCACCACGCGCCGGGCCGCCGAGGGACTCCACGAGGCCCTGTCCGAGCTGGCCGACTGCGAGGCGCGGATCGCCCTCACCCACTTCTCGCCGGTCCCCGACACGCTCGCGGGCGAGCCGGTCGAGATCTACCCCTTCCTGGGCAGCTACCTCCTGGCCGAGGCCATCGACGGGGCGGGCGCCGACCTCGCGGTGCACGGCCACGCCCACCTGGGCACCGAGCACGGCATGACGGCGGGCGGGGTGCGCGTCCGCAACGTCGCCCAGCCCGTCATCGGCAAGGCCTTCGCCCTCTACCACCTGCCCCTCACCCGGACGCCGGAGCACTCCGGGGCCGGGGAGGCGCCCGGCAGGGCCGGACGGCCCCCGGCGGCCGACGCCCCCATGTGACAACGCCGGCCACCACCCCGTACGCACGAGGGAGCCGCACGACCTCCGGGTCGTGCGGCTCCCTCGTCGCGGTCTCGGGGCGGCCTCACGGCAGGGGAGTGCCGCCGGTGGCATTGACGATCTCGCCGGTGATGTAGCTCGCCCCGGGCGAGGCGAGGAAGACGTACGCGGGCGCCATCTCCGCCGGCTGGGCGGGGCGCCCCAGGGGCGACTGCTCGCCGAAGTCCTTCACGTCCGGCATCGTCGCGGGGATCAGCGGGGTCCACACGGGGCCGGGGGCGACCCCGTTGACACGGATGCCGCGCTCGGCCAGGAGCTGCGCCATGCTGTGGGTGAAGGAGACGATCGCGGCCTTCGTCATCGCGTAGTCGAGGAGGTGCGGGCTCGGCTGGTAGCCCTGCACCGAGGTGGTGTTGATGATGGACCCGCCGCGCGGCATGTGGGGGAGGACCGCGCGGGAGAGCCAGAACATCCCGTACAGATTGGTCTTCATCACCCGGTCGAACTGTTCCGTGCTGATGGCCTCGATCCCGTCGGGCTGCGCCATCTGGTACGCGGCGTTGTTGACGAGCACGTCGACGCGCCCGAACTCGTCCACCGCCCGGTCGATCAGGGCCGCGCACTGCTCCTCGTCGCGGACGTCGCACTCGACGGGGACGGCCTTGCGGCCCGCCTCGCGGACCAGGCGCGCCGTCTCGGCCGCCTCGTCCTTCTCCTCGGGCAGGTGGGTGAGGACGACGTCCGCGCCCTCGCGGGCGAACGCCAGGCACACGGCCCTGCCGATCCCGGAGTCGCCGCCGGTGACGACCGCCGCCCGGCCGGGGAGCAGGTCGTGGCCCCGGTAGGACTCCTCTCCGTGGTCGGGCCGCGGATCCATCCGCTCGGTCGAGCCGGGATGTTCCTGCTGCTGGTCGGGGAACGGGGGGACGGGGTGGTGCGGGGGGTTCTCGCTGGTGTTCATGAGGTGCGGGTACCCGGCGGCCCGGCCCGTATCCCGCCCTCCGGCCGGACAGGAGCCGTCCGGCCGTCCCCCGGCGGCACGGGAATGAGCCGGGGGGACCGGGGCAGGCGGATTCCGGACGGCGGCGGACCGCCGGCCGTCCTTCCCCCACCGGAGGAGTTGTCGGGACATGACCGAGCACACGTGGAGCTACCGTTCGACCGCCGGGCACCTGGCGGGCACCGATCTGACCGGCTACAAGGTCGAGGCGACCGACGGCGGCATCGGGAAGGTGGACAAGCACTCCGACGAGGTCGACGACTCCTACCTGGTCGTGGACACCGGCGTCTGGATCTTCGGCAAGGAGGTCCTGCTGCCCGCGAGCACCGTGACCCGCATCGACCCGGAGGAGCGGACGATCTTCGTGGACCGCACCAAGGACCAGATCAAGGACGCCCCGGAGTTCCACCGCGACACGCACCTGGACGACAAGGTCTACCGCGAGCAGCTGGTCACGTACTACGGACTGGGCGGACCCTTCGGCGGCCGTCTCGTCTGACGGGCCGGACGGGAGCGAGGGGCGGGGCCGAACTCGATGAGTTCGGCCCCGCCCCTCGCTCCCGCTGTTCCCCTCGTCAGCCCCGCCGAAAGGGTGCCGGGCGGACCCTAGGCCGCCGCCGTCCGCAGGGCCAGCTCGCGTTCCTGTTCCGTCAGCCCGCCCCAGACCCCGTAGGGTTCCCCCACGCTGAGCGCGTGCTCCAGGCAGCGGGCGCGCACGGGGCACGTCGCGCAGACGGCCTTGGCGGCCTCCTCGCGCGCCGTCCGCTCCGGCCCCCGCTCGCCCTCGGGGTGGAAGAACACCTCGGTGCCCACACCTCGGCACGCCGCCGACATCTGCCAGTTCCACTGGTGCTCCGCCCGCCCGGGCAGATGCGACACCTTGGCCATCCCGGTCGTCCTCCTCGCATCGGTTCGTGAATGCCTCCAATGTCGCGTCTGGCCGCAAAGGACACCTCGAAACGCCCGTACGGCGGAAAACGCGCCGCCGGAGCCGACCCGGACGGCCGTCGGCCGGCCGTGTCCTCCTGGGCGAGGCAGTGCACGCCGCCCCGCTCCAGGTGCGTCTTCACGTGTGCGTCCGAGGCGCCGCTGCCGATGAACCTATCGACGGCCTCGTCGCCGAGGAACCCGCGGTAAGAGGTGTCGATCGTGCGACGCGCGAGAGCCTGGAGATCGCCGAGATCTCGCCGGTCGCGGGACGGACGGTGGGACGGTGCTGTCCGGTCGACGTGGTGGTTGCAAGCTTCGGCGGCGAGGGCGGGCTCCCGACTCCAGCCGCTCGTCCGCCGCTCGACCGAGTCGTCGCGACCGGCGCCGGAGAGCCACGGCCGCGCCCTCCCGCGACAGGACGGACGTCGCCCGCCACGGCCCCGGCCGCATGGACCGCGAGCGTTGTGGACGCTCGCGGTCAGCACCCCTGGAAGGTGACGGGACCGGCGAGTTCGGTGACGGCCCGGCGGTCGGCCCGGGGCACGCCGAGGAGGGTACGGGCCCGGTGCACGGCCGCGAGCTGCGCGGCCCCGTGCGGGCCCCAGTCGAAGAGCTCCAGGGCCTGCTCCGGGGTGGCCAGGACCCGGACCGGCGCGCGGCCCGCGGCCGGGCCGGCGGGCGGCGGGCCGACCCGCGTGAGGACGGCGGCGTGGCGGACGAGCGCGTACGCCCCGTCCGGGCCGAGGAGGTGCCCCAGGTACAGGGGGCGGGCCGCCGCGACCGCCGCCTCCTCGCCGGCCCCGCGCACCAGGGCGGCCCAGGGGTCGCCGTGGTCCACCGGTCCGGGCGCGCCGCCGGGCAGCCGGGCCGCGCCGGTGCCGGGGTCGAGGAGGACGAGGACCCGCCCGTCCGGGGCGAACAGCCAGCCTCCCGAGCGGCGCACCGGAAGGCCCTCCGGGACCGGGGCGGGACGGAAGGGGAAGTGCTCGCGGGACCGCGCGGTGCGCAGGGCGCCGACCCGGTCGAGGACACCGGGGGCGATCGGCACGCCGTCCTCCAGGAGCGCGGGGCCGGCGCCGTCGATGCGGGCGCGCAGCGCGGACAGGACCCGGCGGGCGTCGCCCGGGATCATCAGACCGGGCAGCTCGGCGGGCTCGACGAACTCCACGGCCTCGACCTCGTGCCCGGGGAGCCGGATCGCGGCGATCCGCTCCTCGTCCCAGACGCCCCCGTCGTAGACGTGCAGGATCTCGCCCGGGAACCGCATGACCCCGGGCGCGCCGAAGGCCCCGGCGGAGACCCAGTCGACGGCGAGGCCCCGGTCGACGACCGCCGCGACGCCGAGCTCCTCCCGCAGCTCCCGGGCGGCGGCGCGCGCGGGCGACTCGCCCTTGTCGACGGCCCCGCCCGGCAGCAGGCACGAGGGGCGGTAGTCGACGCGCTGGACCAGGATCCGCCCGTACCCATCGGTGATCAGCACCGACGTCCCGGCCCACAGGGCGGCGGAGGCGCGCAGTGCCCCGTACTCCTCGTCGGTGATCGACGTGCCGGGAGACTCGTCGGGGGCGGAAGGCGTCGTCATCTCTCTCCGATCGGTGCGGCGCCCCGGCGGGGCGGCGAGGAAGGGGGACGTGGCGCGGACGGCGGGCCGGTACGGGCGCCGGCGCCGCGGACACCGTCTCGTTCCCCGGCGGTCCGGCGGCCACACGCCCGTCCCGGTCCGCTCAACGGACGGGGGAGCGGGGCGACACGCCCCCTGCGGAGGAGCGGACCGCACGGCCGTTCACCCCCACCCGCGCAGCCGCCCCGTCCCACGGCGGGGCACGACGCCGTACGCGCTCAGTCCACCCGGATCCCCAGGACGCACGCGTCGTCCTCGTGGCCCGCGATCTCGGGATCGGCCAGCAGCGCGTCGATCAGCTCCCGCGGCTCCAGGTGGGACGAGGCCGCCAACGCCTCCGCGAGCCGACCGATCCCCACGGTCACGTCCTCGCCCCGGTGCTCGACCATGCCGTCCGTGTAGAGGACCAGCAGGTCGCCCGGGAGCAGCGGCGTCGACGAGGTCTCGTACGCGTACCCCGGCAGCGCGCCGAGGAGCGGGCCGCGCTGCCCGGCCTCCAGCGGCTCGGCGCGGCCGTCGCGCAGCAGCAGCGGCGCGGGGTGGCCGGCGTCGGCCCAGTGCAGGACCCTGCCCTCGTCGAGGTGGCCGACCACCACCGTCGCCGTCTTCCCCGCCGGATCGCTGCACACCAGCTCGTTCAGCCAGGTCGTGATCTCCCCGGCGGACGCGCCCGTCTGCGCCAGGCCCGCCAGGGCGTGCCGCTGCTGCGCCATCCGCGCCACGGCCTCCAGGCCGTGCCCCGACGCGTCGCCGATGGCCACGAGCACCCGGCCGTCCGGCAGCAGCCGGCACTTGTACCAGTCGCCGCCCACCGCCGCGTCGGGCTCGGCCGGCCGGTAGGAGGCCGCCACCGTGAGCCCGACCGCCGCGAGCGCCTCCGAATGGGTGGGCAGGATCGCCTCGCGCAGCGTGTCCGCGATCCTCCGCTCCGCCTCCGTCTGCCGCCGCAGCAGGTCCGTCTCCCGCTCCGTCTCGGCCAGCCGCCGCCGGCTGCGGATCTGCGGCGTGAGGTCGCGGGCCACCAGGTTGAGGGCCCACGCCCGGCCGTCCGTCCCGGTGGCCGGCCGGCCGAGCAGGTCGAGCGTGCGGACCTCGCCGAGCACCACGAAGCGGATCCGGGTCCAGGCGGGCTCCTCGCCCGCGAGCACCGACGTGAGGAACTCGGCGAACGCCGTCAGGTCGTCCGGAAGCAGCGCGTCGCACAGCTGCTCGAGCGACCACGGCATGCGCACGTCGGCGTGGAGGATCCGGCTGAGCCCCTCCGACCAGGTCACCTTCCCGGAGAGCAGGTCCCAGTTCCCCCACCCCATCGAGGCGATGAACTGCGCGTCGATCGTCATCATCTCGGCCGGGCTCTGCAGGGGCCGCCACGTCACGAGCACCTGCTCGCCGCACCGGGCGGCGGTGTACAGCAGCGGGGTCCGGTGGATCCGCCCGAGCCGCTGCTCCGTGTAGTCCACCACCTGCCCGTTCAGGGGCTTGCCGGTGCCCACCACGTCCGTCAGGGCGGCGAGCAGGCCCGCGTCCGCCGCGCCCGGCCGCGCCTCCAGGAAACGCTGCCCGACCTGGTGGTCCGGCTCCTCCAGCCAGTCCGCCGACCGGATGCGGTTGCCGGCCACGATCCGGAAGTCCGGGATGCCGCCCGACTCGTTCCACAGCGGCTCCAGCAGGACGGCCGAGGCCGGGATCGCGGCGAGTATCGAACAGGTCCCCCGGGCGCCGGGCTCGTGACTGCCGCACATGCACGGCGAGGCCTCACCCGTCTCCACGGAGGACGGCAGCACGGCCAAGGACCGCACCGGGGAAGCCCGCTCGGTGCCGGACGGCGCGCCCAGCGGGCGCTCCGCGGTCCGGCGCACCGCCGCGCGCAGGGACGTGACCTCACGGCCGATCATGTCCTTGAGGGCATCGACGCTGTCGGGCAGGGGAAAACTCATCATCTGCCTCCGCGCACCACACGACGTGCCGCTCGCCCCGAGCAGCGGCGGCGCCCCGTTCGGCTCCACCGGCCGCTCGCCCGGCGGCGACCCGCACGGCCGCCAGGGTCCCGGCCGCCACGAGGCGGCTGCCCATCACCGACCGATTCATGCGCGGCCCGCCCCGCGCGAAGCGACCGCGCCCGGGGAAACGACCACGCGACGGCCTCGGCTCCCTCAGCGCCTCCGTTCGCTCCGGTCGGCGTTGAGCCGGGCGGCCCGCCGCGTCAGGTGGTCCCGCTCGGCCAGGTTGGGCGCCCTGCGGGCCGCCTCCGCGTACAGCCGCGCCGCCGTCGCCGTGTCACCGGCACGCTCGTGGAGGTACGCCGCCACCGCCGTGTACCGGGGCAGCGAACCGTCCAGTGCCGCGAGCGCCGCGAGACCGGCCCGCGGCCCGTCCGCCTCGCCGACCGCCACCGCGCGGTTGAGCCGTACGACCGGACTGTCCGTCAGGCGCGCCAGCTCGTCGTACCACTCGACGATCTGCACCCAGTCCGTCTCCTCCGCGGTGGGCGCGTCGGCGTGCAGCGCCGCGACGGCGGCCTGGGCCTGGAACTCGCCCAGCCGGTCGCGCGCCAGGGCCGCCCGGAGGATCCCGACGCCCTCGGCGATCATCCCCGTGTCCCACCGGCCCCGGTCCTGCTCGGCGAGCGGCACCAGGGCGCCGTCGGGCGCGGTCCGGGCCGCGCGCCGGGCGTGGTGGAGCAGCATGAGGGCGAGCAGCCCCGCCACCTCCGGGTGGTCGATCACGGCCGCCAGCTGCCGGGTGAGCCGGATCGCCTCGGCGGCGAGGTCGACGTCACCCGAGTACCCCTCGTTGAAGACCAGGTAGAGGACCCGCAGCACGGTGGCCACGTCGCCGGGCCGGTCGAGGCGCACGCCGGAGACCGTCCGCTTGGCCCGGCTGATGCGCTGCGCCATGGTCGCCTCGGGCACCAGGTAGGCCTCGGCGATCTGGCGCGTGGTCAGCCCGCCCACGGCGCGCAGCGTGAGCGCGACCGCCGACGACGGCGTCAACGACGGGTGGGCGCACAGGAAGTGGAGCCGGAGCGTGTCGTCCACGGCGGGCACGGGTCCGGGCGCCGGCTCCTCCTCGACGCGGTCCTCGCGCCGGCGCCGGGCGGCGTCCGCCCGGGTCGCGTCGAGGAACCGGCGCCAGGCCACGGTGACCAGCCAGCCCTTCGGGTCCCGCGGCGGATCCGCCGGCCAGACGCGGACCGCCTCGACCAGCGCGTCCTGCACGGCGTCCTCGGCCGCCGCGAAGTCGGCCCCGCGGCGGACGAGGATCCCGAGGACGCCCGGCACGAGGCCCCTGAGCAGGGCCTCGTCCATCAGTGGCACCACTCCGTGGCGGTGGGCGGCGCGCTCAGGAACGGGCGCACCTCCAGCCACTCGTGGATCGGCTTCCCGCCGGCCCCGGGGGCCGCCGACAGCTCGCCCGCCAGCTCGACGGCGCGCTCGCGGGTGTCGACGTCGATCACCATCCAGCCAGCGATCAGGTCCTTGGTCTCGGCGAACGGCCCGTCGGTGACCGGCGGGCGGCCCTCGCCGTCGTAGCGGACCCACGTCCCCTCGGGTGCCAGCGCCTGGCCGTCGACGAACTCCCCGCTCTCCCGCAGCCGGTCCGCGAAGTCGTTCATGTACCGCATGTGCGCCGAGATCTCCTCCGGCGTCCACCGGTCCATCGGCACGTCGTTGACCGGGTCCGGGGCGCCCCGGTAGTGCTTCAGCAGCAGGTACTTGGCCATCGTGATCTCTCCTCGGAGGGGGTGCGGCCCATTGTGGTCGCGTTCACCCCGGGGACGGAGCGGGGCACGGTTTCTCGACATCGCCGCCCGAACTTTTTCTCGCGGTACGCGTGCGAGGGGGCGGCCCCGGCCCGGAGCCGCCCCGAAGACGGAGGTCAGCCGGCCGCGCCGGGGACCCAGTGGTTGTGGACGCGCATGATGCGCGGGGCGACGCCGGTCTCGGGCCAGCCGTGCTCGGTGGCGACGGGCATCATCTTCTCGACGAACGCGTTCATCTGCTGCTCGGTCTCCCACATGTCGAAGACCTCGAGCCCGTCGTCGGTCGACACGCACGCGTGGGCCAGGCAGCCGTCGAAGATCTCGGGCATCTGCTGGAGAGCGGCGTTGAGCTTGTCGTACTGCTCCGTGGTGACCCCCGGGACGACGGCGTGGACGAAGAACGCCATGGCGGTCCCTCCTCGTGAGGCGGGGCGGAGGGCCCCGGTCCGCCCCTGTGGCGGCGGTCCGCCCCTCTCTCCTGCCCAGCACATCACCTACTGCCCCGTACGGCATCCGAGCGGCCCGGCACCGCCTCAGCGGCGCCGCCGGGGGAGGTGCGGGCCCCTGAGGGCGGCGCGGGCCGCGTTGGCGCCCGGAGCCCCGTGGACCCCGCCGCCCGGATGCGCCGTGGCGGAGGCGAGGTAGAGGCCCTTGATCGGGGTGCGCGGCCGTCCGGTGCCCGGCACGGGACGGAAGACCAGCTGCTGGTGCAGATTGGTGGTGCCCTGGTTGACGGCCCCGCCCACCAGGGCCGGGTTGAGCCGTTCCAGGTCGGGCGGCGCCAGGACCCGCCGGGCGCGGACGGTGGCGCGGAACCCGGGCGCAAGGCGCTCGATGCCCGCCTCCACGCGGTCGGCGATCGCCTCCTTCTCGCGCTCGTCCCAGCGCCCCCGGATGCCGTCCGGCCCGGCGTCGGACCGGATGTGCTGCGGGACGTGCGTGTAGCCCCACGCCGATTCCGTACCGGCGGGGGAGCGGGTCGGGTCCGCCGTGGTCATCTGCCCGAGCACGGTGAACGGCACCTCCGGCACCTGCCGCATGGCGATCTGCCCGGCGAAGCGGGTGAGCGCGTCCATGCCCTCGGCGACGTGCACGGTCCCGGCTTGGCGCGCGCCCTCCGAGGTCCAGGGGATCGGGCGGTCGAGCGCCCAGTCCACCTTCACCGTGGAGAAGTCCCACTGGAAGCGGCGCAGATCGGCGCGGAGCCGTGGCGGCAGGTGCTCCTCGCCGACGAGGCGCCCGTACAGCAGGGGCGCCGGGACGTCGGCGAGGACCGCCCGCCGTACCGGGACCTCGGTGCCGTCCTCGGTGCGGACGGCGACCGCCCGGCCGCCCCGGACCACCACCCGGGCCACGGGGTGGCCGCAGCGCAGTTCGCCGCCCCGGGCGAGCAGCCGCGCCACGAGCGCGTCGGTGAGCCTGCCCGCCCCGCCGACGGGCACGGGGAAGCCGTGGTCCTGCCCGAGCATGCTCATGAGCCAGCCGAAACCGCCGCCGAGGGCCGACTCGGGGCCCAGGTCGGCGTGGAGCGCGTTCCCGGCGATCAGCAGTTTCCCGCCCTCGCCCGCGAAGTTCTCCTCGCCGAAGCGCCGCGCGGGCAGGAGCATCGTGCGCAGCAGCCGCAGCGCGTCGCCCGGCCCGGTGCGGGCGAGGAGCCGCGCCCCCGCCCGTACCGGCGGGAACGGGGTGAACAGGCACCCGATCAGGTCGTCGGCGACACCGCGCCAGAGCCGGTGCAGCCGCTCCCAGGCCGCGCCGTCGCCGGCGGCGAAACCGGCCGCCGACGCGGCGGTCTTCCGGACGTCGCGGTCGAGGACCGCGCAGCGCCCGTCGGCGAGCGGATGGGCCACGACGGCGGGGGCGTGGCTCCAGCGCAGCCCGTACCGGTCGAGCCCGAGGTCCCGGATCACCGGCGACGCGGCGGCGAGCGGGTAGAAGGCGCTGAAGGTGTCGTGGACGTAGTCGGGGTGGACGCCCCGGTCGCTGCGCACGGCCCCGCCCGGCTCGTCCATGGCCTCCAGGACGACGACGTGCCATCCGGCGTCGGCGAGGAGGTTGGCCGCCACCAGGCCGTTGGGTCCGGCGCCGACGACCACGGCGTCGGGCGCCGTCACGTCCGCGCTCCCCGCTCCCGGCCCTCCCGGGAGGTGGCGACCTCCTCCAGGCGCGCCAGCATGCTGCGGTGCCGCCAGCGCGTCAGCACGTCGACGGCCGTGTTGTGCCAGCGGGCCGCCGGGCCCCGCAGGGGGTGCTCGTCGACGACGACGAGGGTGCCGTCGCCCCACGGTTCGAGTCGGAAGGCGATGCGGGCGGTGCCCAGGTCGGTCTTCGCCTCCAGTTCGAGGCGGCGGCCCGGTTCGCAGATCCGGGAGGTGGTGCGGCCCCGGTACGACTTCGGCCCGAGCTTCAGCACGTACCCCAGCTCCGCGCCCGGGGCGGGCCACTCCCCGTCCTCCTCCCACGTGTCGTGGGTGCCGGTCACGAACCGCGAGTACAGCCGGCCGTCGCTCAGGACCGACCAGACGTCCTCGGGCGGGGCCTCGACGAGACGGTTCCACTGTGCCATGGCTGCGATCTCCTCAGGAGGGAAGACGGGGGAGTCAGGGGGAGGGGCAGGAGGGGAGCGGGGAAGGACGTCGGGAGCGGACCCGGAGGACGCCGGCCACCGCGCCGGCCCCGACGGCCAGGGCGGCGGCCCGGCGGCCCGCCGGCCCGCCGTACGGAGCCGCCCGTGCCGCCCGCCGGACACCGCCGCCGTGTCCCCGGACGGTTCGTGGAGGATGCCGGCGGTGTCCGGGGCCGTGCCCGGGGCGCCGAAGTACGCGCTCTCGGTACGCCGCCGGATCACGCGCCGCACCAGGTCGGGCGCCAGGGCGTGGGCGGCCGGAAGGAGCCGCGCGCCCGGCCCGACGGCCACGCGCCGCCGGGGGCGGACCGCCGCGCGCACGACGGCCGTCGCCACCCGCTCGGGAGTGGCGACGGCCGGCAGGGACCGGACGCGGCGGCCGGTGCGGTTGGCCGCGTGCTGGAAGAACGGGGTGTCGACACCGGTCGGCAGGAGGGTGCACACGGCGATCCCGTGGTCTCCGGAGAGCGCCAGCTCCTGGCGCAGCACCTCGTCCAGGGTGATCAGGGCGGCCTTCGAAGCCGCGTAGGGGCCCTGGTAGGGCGCCTCGACGGCGCCCCCGAGCAGGGACGAGACGTTGACGACCACGCCCCGGCCCCGGCGGCGCATCGCGGGGAGCGCGGCCTGCACCCCGTGGAACACGCCCAGGACGTTGACCTCCCACAGGCGCCGCACGTCGTCCGGCGGGACCTGGTCGAGGCGGCCCAGGACGCCGACCCCCGCCGCGTTCACCCAGACGTCGATCCGGCCGTACCGGGCGAGGGCCGCCTCCGCGACCCGGGCCGTCGCGGCCGCGTCCGTGACGTCGGCGGGGACGGCCACCGCCTCGGCCCGGTCATGGGCGGCCGCGCACTCCCGCACCACCTCGTCCAGGGCGTCCGCGCTGCGGGCGGTGACGGCCAGGCGCGCGCCGCGCGCGGCGAACGCCCGCGCCACGGCGCGCCCGATCCCGCTCGACGCGCCCGTGACCACGACGACGGTGCCGGGCGCGGGCCCGCGCTCTCGTGTTCTCATGCGTGGCATCTGACCTGTTCCGGAGGGTTCATGCACCCGGGGTGGTCCATCGGAGCGGGACCGGGCCCGCTTCTACGCCCGCTTTCCCGGCGCGTCACCGGACGGCCCCCGCCGCTCCCCGGCGTCCCGCTCCCGATCGGTCCCCTCGAACCGCCGCACGTCCTCCTCGTCCCACGCGCGCGTGTCCCGCGGCTCCGTGTACGGCTCGCGGTCCGGCGGCATCCCGCCGAGCACGGCCCGCTGCCGCACCGCCTCCGCGTCGAACTCCAGGCCCAGGAGCAGGGCCAGGTTGCTGATCCACAGCCAGACCAGGAAGACGATGACGCCGGCCATCGTGCCGTACGTCTTGTTGTACGAGGCGAACTGGCCGACGTACAGCGCGAACCCGGCGGAGGCGAGCATCCAGATCAGCAGGGCCAGGAAACTGCCCGGGGTGATCCACTTCCACCCCTTGACCTTGGCGTTGGGGCTGGCCCCGTACAGCAGCGCGATCATGGCGGACACCAGCAGGACCAGGACCGGCCACTTGGCGATCGACCACACCGTCAGCGCGGTGTCGCCGACACCGAGCGCGGTCCCGGCCTGGCGCGCCAGGGTGCCGGTGAACACGACGATCAGGGCGCTGACCACCGCGAGGACCATCAGGACGGCCGTCATCCCGACCCGTACGGGAAGGAGCTTCCACACCGGGCGGCCCTCGGGGATGTCGTACACCTGGTTGGCCGCCCTGATGAACGCCCCGACGTAGCCCGATGCCGACCAGAGGGCGAGCACCACGCCGACGATCGCCATGACGGAACCCGTGCCCGCCTGGCCCTGGAGCTGCTCCACGGCGTTGTTCAGGATGTCGCGGGCCGGACCGGGGGTGAGCTGCCGCAGGTTCTCCATCACCCGGTCGGTGGTCGACTTGCCGCTGATGCCGAGCAGCGACAGGAGCACCAGGATCGCGGGGAAGAGGGCGAGGATGCCGTAGTACGTGAGGGCCGCCGCCCGGTCCGTCAGCTCGTCGTCCTTGAACTCCCGCACCGAGCCCTTGAGGATCCCCAGCCAGGACCGGCCCTTCAGGTCGGTCGGGGCGTCCGGCGCGCGCCGCTCCACCTCGGGCCCCGGCCCGACCTCCTCGGGCGTCGGCGCCTCCCGCGCCCCGGTCTCGCCGCCGCGCTCTTCGTCTCCTGCATGGTGAGATGTGGCCATGCCCCTGCGGGTGCCCCCGCTCGGGACGTATAAGCCCACGTCGTCAGGCGGCGTCGGCGCGCCCGGCGTCCGTGCCCGGCCCGTCCTCGCGCGCGTGCCCGCCCCGGGCCGACCGGTGCCGTGCCGGACGGCGGTCCGAGGACGTCCGGCCGGGGTCCGTCACCAGCCGGAGATGGCGCCGGCCCGCGTGGCGCGAGGCCTTCGGCGGACTCGTCACCCGGTCCTCGACCCGGTCCATGAGGAACAGGAGCAGTCCCAGCAGGGGCAGCAGGAGAACGGCGATCGTCACCACGGCACATTTCCTCCTCGTCGAACGCGTCGGCCTCGCCGAACCGCGTTTCCTCGCTCCCCGTGCGGGTGCCCGGATCCGCGTCCGACGCGCGACGGTTCGTGTGAAGGTTCTGCGACCGCCGGAGTCAGGGGGCCGCCCGCAGCACGGCGACGCCCGGTCCGGCCAGGTCGTCGAGCGCCGCCTCCCGCCCGCAGGCGGCCAGGAGCAGGGAGAGAGCGGGCCCGGCGGCCTCCGGCCCCGCGCCGAGGCCCACGTCGGCGTCGGTCGCGGAGAACCGGACACGGGCCAGCAGCCCCCTGGCCCCGCCGAACGACGCCGGTGTCCGCGCCTGCAGGCGCAGCGCCCGGACGACGGCCGGAAGCGGACAGGGGCGGGTGAGCCCCAAGGGGCGGCGGATGTCCTCGCCGTGGACGACCTCCTCGACGAGCCGGCTGTCGAGGGGTGCCGGCGGCGTCGACCGGCGTGACGCCACCCGGCGCAGCCGCTCCAGCGTCTCCCCGGGCGTGGCGCCGCGCTCCCGGGCCACTCCCGCGGCGTTCTGGCGGTCGAAGTCGAACCGCGCCCGGGCGAGACCGACCACGAACCCCGGGCGCGTCGTACGGGCCGTGTCGACCAGGTGGGCGACCACGTCGTGCACGTTCCATCCGGCGCAGAGCGACGGCGCGTCCCACTGCTCCCCGTCGATCCGCGCGAGGTCCCCGGCGAGCGCGGCCCGTTCCGCGTGCACCATCGCCCAGACGTCGTCCACCACGGCTCCTCCTCGGTCGGTCACGACGATCCGACAGTGGAGACCGTGGGAACGGCGGGAACTCATCGCCCGGCGCCTACGGGACCGGTCCGCGGGGTACCGGATCCGGGGCTAACCGGCGGCCATGTCGGGGCCGGGCAGGAGCGTCTCGTCGAGGTGGTGGCCGAGTTCTCGCAGGCCGCGGGTGACGGCGATCGCCCGCGCGCGGAGTTCGGTGACTTCCGCCGGCTCCCGGGCGCCCCGTGCGGGAGCCGGGTCGGTGCCGGGGTCGGGCGGGGGCGGTGTGGCCGCGAGGACCGCGTCCCAGGCCTCGCGGGCGATGCGCTCCGCCGTCGCGTCGTCGATGCGACGGCCGCCCCGCTCCTCCCGGGAGGCGGAGGAGCCGGCGGCGTGCGGCTCCCGCTCCGGGGCCGGGGCCGTACGGTTCAGATGGGCCTCGATGGCGGCGCGGGCCGCACGGACGTCGGCCGATTCGGCCCTGTCCCCTTCGGGTTCTGTCGTCATGCGGGCACCGTAAGCACGCGGGACCGCCGCCGGGACGGCGCCACGCAGGGCGCCCGCCCCGGCGCGGTCTCAGTAGGTGTGGCCGACGTGCGCGAGGGCCTGCTTCAGGAGCGCTCCCCGACCGCCCGGCATCTCGTTCTGCACGGCGGGGGAGGCCGCCTCCTGGGGGCTGAACCAGACGAGGTCGAGGGCGTCCTGACGGGGCCGGCAGTCGCCGGTCACCGGCACGATGTAGGCGAGGGACACCGCGTGCTGACGGGGGTCGTGGTACGGGGTGATGCCCGCCGTGGGGAAGTACTCGGCGACGGTGAAGGGCTGCAGGGACGCGGGGACCCGGGGCAGGGCCACGGGGCCGAGGTCCTTCTCCAGGTGGCGCAGCAGTGCGTCCCGGACCCGCTCGTGGTGCATGACACGGCCGGACACCAGGGTGCGGCTGATCGTCCCGTCCGCGCCGATGCGCAGGAGCAGCCCGACGCTGGTGACTTCGCCGCTGTCGTCCACGCGCACGGGCACGGCCTCGACGTACAGGATGGGCATGTGGCCCCTGGCCATCTCCAGTTCGTCCGTGGACAGCCAGCCGGGCGTGGTCTCGGTCATATCAGACATCGCTTGATCATACTTACCCGGTCGGCTCCAGCGGAACGGGGCAGGAAGGCCACACCCCTCGTTCGGGTGACGTTCCCGGCGGAAACCCCTACGCGGCTTCCCGGTCCGCGAAGGGCCGGGCGGTGCGCCGCGGCGCAACGAGTTCGGCCCGGCCGAAGAGGAGGGCGTAGCCGGAGGGGAGTTGGCCGACGACGCGGTCGACGAGCTCGGGTCCGGCCAGCCGGGCGACGGGGGCGAGGACGGCGCCGACGTCCCAGCGGGTGGTGGCGGGGCTGCCGCCGGTGCGCCGGGCGAGGTCCTTGACGAACTCCCAGCCGGTGAGCGGCGTGGTGGCGGGCACCTGGGCGGTGAAGACCAGGGCCGCCTCGACGGGGAGGCGGGCGGCGAGGTCGACCCGCTCGTCACCGACGAGCTGCCGCCCCAGGGCCGCGAGCACGGAGCGTACGGACTCCTCGGCCCGCTCGCGGGTGGGGTAGGCACCTTCGTAGCGGACCTGTTCGAGCAGGCCGGAGTAGGACGCGCCGCCGCGAGCCGGTACGGACTCGGTCGCGGAGGTCGCGGAGGTCGCGGAGGTCGCGGGGGCCATGGGGGTCGCCGGGGCGGTGGCGGGGGTGGTCGTCTCGGTCCGGAGGGTCATGGTCGTGCGTATCGCCGTTTCTCTTCGGGCCCGGCCGGTCGGGCCGGGCGCGGTGGACGGGTTTCGACGGGTGGGAGGGGTCGGGCACACCGGGAAGGGTGCCGGGGCCTGCGGGGCGGGTCCCGGGGTCACCGGGAGAGGTCGGGCCGGCCGAAGAGGAGGTCGTAGCCGGGCGGGAGCTGCAGGAGCATCCGGCCGGTGAGGTCCTCCCCGGCGGCGTCGGCGACGACGCTGAGGACGGCGCTGACGTCCCAGGCCGCGGTCCGCTCGGTGGCGCCCTCGATCCAGGCGGCCGTCGCACGCACGAAGCGTTCCGGTGTGAGCGGTTCGGCGGCCTGGAGGGGGTTGAGCAGGACGACGGCGAAGGTCTCCGGGAGGCGGGCGGCGAGCGCGGTCCGCACGTCGCCGACCAGATGGGCGCCGAGCAGCGCCAGGACGACGCGAGCGGCCCGTTCGGCCTCCTGGGGCGTGTCGTAGTCGCCGCGCTCCGCGACCCGGTCGAGGAACGCGTGCCATCGCGGTCTCATCACGGCCCCTTCCTTCGGTGGGGAGGCTGGGTGACGGTGAGCGGGGGAGGGGGTGGGGCGGGCTTCCGCCCCACCCCGTGGCGGCTAGCCGCTGATCTGCCTGCGGCCGTCGCCGCGACCGATCGCGATCTTGCGGGGCTTCGCGCGCTCGGCGATCGGGATCCGCAGGGTGAGGACGCCCGCCTCGTAGTCGGCCGTGATCTTCTCCGTGTCCAGGGTGTCGGCCAGCATCAGCTGCCGGGAGAAGACGCCGAGGGGCCGCTCGGACAGTTCCATCTGGACGTCGTCGGCCTTGGCGACGGGCCGCCGCTCGGCCTTGACCGTCAACATGTTCCGCTCGACGTCGATGTCGATCGCGTCGGTCGACACCCCGGGCAGATCCATGACGATCACATACGCATCGCCCTCGCGGTAGGCGTCCATCGGGACCGCGGAAGGACGGGACCACGTGCCGGTCGTGCCCAGCATCTGCTGCGTGAGGCGGTCGAGCTCGCGGAACGGGTCGGTGCGCATCAACATCGCGAAACACCTCCATCGGATCGGGCAGTGACTGCCAATGCGCTTCACCTGACACCGTTGTAACATGTCAACGGATGGACGACAACTCTACCGTCAACGGACGGATGACAAGCGGAGAGAGAGGATGTGATCCCATGGCGGAAGCCGACCTTCCCGTCAGCTTCCACGCGGCCTTCACGGCCCTCGCCGCGATGGGCGAGACCGTGCGGAAGGCCCGGTCCGCGACCCCCTCGGACCCCCCAGGCGCCCCGGCCGCTCCGAGCGTCCCTGCGGGCACCTCCTCCGAGGAGGCGCTCGCCGCCCTCCTCCTCCTGCGCGAACTCCGCGAGCAGCTCGCCGGCTGGGAGCCCGGCCTCATCGAGGCCGCGCGGGACGCGGGCGCCAGCTGGGCCGACCTGGCCCACCCTCTCGGCGTCACCAGCCGGCAGGCTGCCGAGCGCCGCTATCTACGCGTGCGTCCCGGCCGTCCCGGCAGCACCGGGGAGCAGCGCGTCCAGGCCACCCGCGACCGCCGGGCCGCCGACCGCAGCGTCACCACCTGGGCCCGGGGCAACGCGGCCGACCTGCGCCGCCTCGCCGGCCAGATCACCGCCCTCGACACCCTCCCCGCCGCCCTCCGGCACGACCTCGGCGCGGCCCTCGCGGACGACGACCCGGCCCTGCTCCTGGAGCCCCTCGCCCGCACCCACCGCCACCTGGCCCCCTTCCACCCGGACCTGGCCGAACGCGTCGGCACCCTCGCCCACCGCACCGCGGCCCTCCGCGAGGAGAGCGACCAGCGCCGCTCCGGCACCCCGGAGCCGTGACGGACGGACGGAGTACCGGCCGCACTTTGCGATGAACGCATAAAGTGCTGCTCATGCAGCAAGAGGACGAGGATCTGGACGGTCTGGTACGCAAGCGGATCCGCGCCCTGCGGGTGGCGCAGGGCTGGTCCCTGGAGGAGCTGGCCACGCGCGCCCGGATCAGCCAGTCCTCCCTCAGTCGCATCGAGAACGGCCGGCGCCGCCTGGCCCTCGACCAACTGGTCGTCCTCGCCCGCGCCCTGGACACCACGCTCGACCAGCTCGTGGAGACCGCCGCCGACGACGTCGTCGTCAGCCCGATGATCGACGGCGCGCACGGGGCGATGCGCTGGCCGATCAAGGGCGACCCGGGCATGACCGTCGTGCGCCGGCGCATGACCGAGCCGCCGCCGGACCACCCCTCCGGCATGCGCGCCCACCCGGGACGGGAATGGCTCGTCGTCCTGTCCGGCACCGCGACCCTCGTGCTGGGGCACCGCCGCTTCCGCGTCGAGACCAACCAGGCCGCGGAGTTCCCGACGATGATGCCGCACGCGATCGGAGCGGAAGGGGGGCCGTGCAAGATCCTGGGCGTCTTCGACCGCGACGCCCGTCGCGGTCACCAGCGCGACGACGGCGACCGCGACGCGCAGGCGCCGCCCGGCCGGTGAGGTGCGGCGGGAGGGTGCTTCTTGCGCCTCGGGCAGCGGACGGGGTGACCTTCTTGCGTAACCGGCATGAAGCCGTGCCGTAGAAGCATGGGCGCCCTAGCGTGAAGACATGACCCACGCACACGGACACGCACACGCGCATGCCCCTTCCCCCGCCCACACCCCTTCCTCCGCGCACTCCCACGAGGTGAACGACCAGGCGGACCTCCTCGACCTGGACGCGGAGATCCTCGCCGAGCACTTCGCCGCCCTCGTCTCCCGGCTGCCCGTCCGGACGCCCCCGCGCGAGATCGTGGACCTGGGCTGCGGCACGGGAGCGGGCACCTTCCTCCTCCTCGACCACTTCCCCGAAGCCCGCGTCACCGCGGTCGACTCCTCGGCCGGGCACCTCCAGCGGCTGCGGGAGAAGGCGTGCGCCCGGGGCCTGGAGGGGCGCGTACGGACCGTGCAGGCCGACCTCGACCGGGCCGACTGGCCCGACCTCGGCACCCCGGACCTGGTGTGGGCCTCGGCCTCCCTGCACCACATGCTCCACCCCGACCGCGCCCTGCGTCAGGTCCACGACCTCCTCGCCCCCGACGGGCTGCTCACGGTGGTCGAGCAGGCCGGCTTCCCCCGCTTCCTCCCCGAGGACGCCCCGGAGGACCGGCCCGGCCTGGAGGAGCGCTGCCACGCCGCGAGCGACCACCGCCACGCCGGACGCGTGCCCCACCGCGGCGCCGACTGGGGGCCGATGCTGACCGGCGCCGGGTTCGTCCTCGCCGACGAACGCACGATCACCGCGACCGTCGAGGCCTCCCGTGACGACCGGGTCGGCGCGTACGCCCTCGGCGGTCTGCGGCGCATCCGCCACGGCGTCGCCGACGCGCTCCCGCCCGAGGACCTCGCCGCCCTCGACCGGCTGCTCGACACCGACGGGCCCCACAGCATCCTGCGCCGCGACGACCTCGCCGTACGCACCGAGCGCACCGTCTGGGCCGCCCGCCGCGTGAACTGACCCGCCGCGTGAACTGACCTGCCGCGCCAACCGACCCGGGGCGCGGCCCGGTCACTTCCAGACGGCGATGTCCTTCTCCTCGCGGCGGTCGCCCTCGACCCACTTCACCTCGGAGGGCGCCGCGCCGTCGCCCTCGTCGGTGAGGTAGATGGAGCAGGCCTCGTAACTCGCCCCCTTGGCGGCCTTCTCGAACTCCTCGGAGGAGTCGTCGTCGGTGCACTTGTCGAACTTCGGCGGGTCGGCGTAGGTGAACTCGCCGTCCGGGCCGACGGTGGGGGTGGGGAAGCCGGGCATGATGTTCAGGCGGGTGAGCCGCTTCTTGCCGTCGCCGACGTCGAAGCCGGGGCTCTTCACGGCGCCGTCCTTGTTCTTGGTGACGCGGTAGTGGAGGTAGTACGGCGTCCGCCCGGCGTACCGGGAGGCGTCCTCCAGCGCGGCCAGGTCCTCGGGGGTCCCCGCCTCCACGCGCAGCACCGTCACGTCGATGTCCTCGCCGGTGGCCTTCTCCCCGTACCCGAGCTCCCGCGCGGACTCGGAGCAGGCGGTGAGGAGGACGGCGGAGACGGCGAGCGGGACGGCGTACTGCGGACGGATCTTCACGGCTGGTTCTCCCCCGGACGACGATCGGACTACTCGCGAGTATTGAGCACCGTCGTCGACGGGGAGGGGGACCGGAGCTGAACTCCTTGTGAGCATCCGTACGCCGGACCGGCCGCTCTCCGCGCCCCGTACGCGCCGCGCCCCTCAGCTCCCGGCCCGGTCGCCGACGGGGATGCCCAGGTGCGCGGCCACGGTGGTGAGGGTGGCTCCCAGGGGTAGCGCGACGCGGGTGACGGCGTGTCGGTCGCCCCGGGTCGGGTCCCGGTTGACGATCAGCACCGGCTTTCCGGCCTGGGCCGCCTGGCGGACGAACCGGAGCCCGGACATCACCGTCAGGGAGGAGCCCAGGACCAGCAGCGAGGTCGCCCCGCGGACCAGCTCGCGGCAGTGCTCCACCCGCGCCGGCGGGACGGCCTCGCCGAAGAACACCACGTCCGGTTTGAGGACGCCGCCGCAGACCGCGCAGGGCACCACGCGGAAGTCCCCGACCTGTTCGTCGGTGAGGTCGGCGTCGCCGTCCGGATTGATCCCGGCCGCCACCGGCGCGAAGCCGGGATTGGCCTCCTCCAGCCGCCGGGCGAGGTCGCGGCGCGCGCTGAAGGTGCCGCAGGAGAGGCAGACGACCCGGTCCAGGCTCCCGTGGAGCTCCACGACGCCCTCGCTGCCGCCGGCCTGGTGCAGACCGTCGACGTTCTGGGTGATCACCCCCGAGAGCAGGCCGTGCCGCCCGAAGGCGGCCACGGACCGGTGCCCGGCGTTGGGGCGGGCGCGGCCGAAGGTGCGCCAGCCCAGGTGGCTGCGCGCCCAGTAGCGGCGCCGGGCCCGGGCGCTCGAGGTGAAGTCCTGGTAGGTCATCGGGGTGTGCCGGCTCAGGCTTCCGCCCTCGCCCCGGTAGTCGGGGATCCCCGACTCGGTGGAGAGGCCCGCCCCGCTGAGCACCAGCACACCGCCGGCGCCCAGCGCGTCGACGACCGGCCCCGGGTCCGTGGTACCCGGCGGCAGGCCCTCGACGGGGGTCCAGCTCAGAGTGGGGCGCATACGCATGCCGCCAGGGTACGAAACGGCCCGCGCTCCCGCTCCGAGCCTGCGCTCCCGGCCCTGGCCCGCGCTCCCGCCACTGGCCCGCGCTCCCGCCCCGGACCCGCTCCCGCCCCGGACCCGGCGCGAGGGCCGCCCCGGTCCGGTCAGACGAGGCAGAACTCGTTGCCCTCCGGGTCCTGGAGGACCACCGCGTAGTACTCCATGCCGTTCGGCCGGTCCATCGTGTACAGGACGGTCGCGCCGATCGCCGTCAGGCGTGCCACCTCGCCGTCCACCCGCTCGCGGCGCAGCGCGAGCGGGACGTCGCGGCCGCCGCCGACCTTGAGGTCGAGGTGGACGCGGTTCTTGACCGTCTTCGGCTCCGGGACGCGCTGGAACCAGACCCGGGGGCCCGTGCCCTCCGGGTCCACGATGGACTCCGGGAGCTCCCCCGCGTCCCCGTCCAGCTCCTCCTCGGGCACGCCGACGGCCTCCCAGTACGCCCGCCAGGTGGCGTGTCCGGCGGGCGGCGGATCGGGGACGTACCGCAGGGCCTCCAGCCAGAAGGGCACGAGCCGCTGGGGGTCCGCGCAGTCGATGGTCAGCTGCAGGGTCATCTCGGGGCGCCCGGAACGCCCGGGGCGCTCCGACGGCGTGGTTCGGTCCATGGGACGAGCTTCCCAGCCGCCACTGACAGACGGTCCTTTCGCGCCGACGGGCCAGACCCGAACCGCTGTTCGCCCGGACCTACCCGTGAGTCACTTCCTGGGGGAGAATCACCGGCAATCCACGATCGAGGGGGAGCCGTCCATGGCCGTCACCGCCGGTACCGAAGCGCCCGAGCTCGCGGGACTCCCGCTGCTCGGCTCCATGTTCGACCTCAAGAACGACTCCCTGGCGACCTTCCTGCGCGCCCGGCGCGAACACGGGGACGTCGTGCGGATCATCGCGGGACCGCCCGGCATCCGCGCCACCGTCTACGGCGTCTTCTCCGCCGAGGGCGCGCAGCAGGTGCTCGCCGGGGAGTCGGCCAACTTCCGCAAGGACAACGCCTTCTACCAGGAGGTCCGCGAGTCCTTCGGCAACGGCCTCCTCACCAGCCAGGACGAGGACTACCTCCGCCAGCGGCGGCTCGTCCAGCCCCTCTTCACCCGCCGCCGCGTCGACGGCTACGCCGCCGCCATCGCCGCCGAGGTCGCCACCCTCACCGGGGAGTGGCGGGACGCCGGCGCCGAATCCGTCGACGTCCTCCAGGAGATGGCCCGGCTCGCCCTGCGCGCCGTCGCCCGCATCCTCTTCGGCACGGACGTCGACGCCGCCGTGCGGATCGTCGAACGCAGCTTCCCCGAACTCGGCGCCTACGTCCTGCGCCGAGGCTTCTCGCCCCTCAACGTCCCCCGCCACTGGCCCACCCCCGGCAACCGCAGGGCCGCGACCGTCCACCGGGCGCTGTACGAGGTCTGCGACCGCATCATCGCCGAACGCCGCTCCTCGGGCCGGGCGTCGGACGAGGGGGACGACCTCCTCACCCTCCTCATCGGGGCCGAGAGCGCCGAGGACGGCAGCTTCGACGCCACCGAACTGCGCGAGCAGGTCCTCGTCTTCCTGCTCGCCGGGCACGAGACCACCGCCACCTCCCTCGGCTTCGCCCTCCACCTCCTCGCCCTCCACCCGGAGGAGCGGAAGCGGGCCCAGGAGGAGGTCGACCGGGTCCTCGCCGGCCGCACCCCCGGCGCCGCCGACCTCGACGCGCTGCCCTACGTCACCCGGGTCCTCAAGGAGGCCATGCGCCTCTTCCCGGCCGCCCCGGCCATCGGCCGCCGTGCCGTCGCCGCCACCGAGATCGGGGGCGTCGCCATTCCGGCGGGCGCGGACGTCGTCGTGGTCCCCTGGGTCACCCACCGCCACCCGGACTACTGGGAGGACGCGGAGCGCTTCGACCCCGACCGCTTCACCCCCGAGGCGGAGGCCGCCCGCCCCCGGTACGCCTGGTTCCCCTTCGGCGGCGGCCCGCGCGCCTGCATCGGCCAGCACTTCTCGATGCTGGAGTCGGTGATCGCCCTGGCGATGATCCTCCAGCGGTACGACTTCGAGGCCGTCGACACCGAGGTCCCCCTCACCTCCGCGATCACCCTCCAGGCGGCGGGCCCGGCCCGCTGCCGCCTGATCCCCAGGGAGGCGTAGCCACTGCCCGGGCCCGCCCCGGGATATTCCGTACCGCACCGTCCGGCGGACGTGCAGACTCGCCCCATGGCGGACATGAAGGCGTTCCGGGACGAGATCGACCGCTGGGCGGCCGGCGGCCCCAACGGTCCCGGCGGCCGCGGCGATTCCGGCGGTACGGCGAGGGGACTGGCCGCGGCCCTGGGGCTGCGGACGGCGGTGCTCCTGGAGGGGCCGAGCGACGTCGCGGCCGTGGAGGCGCTGGCCGCGCGGCACGGCCGGGACCTCGCCGCCGAAGGCGTGTGCGTGGTGTCGATGGGCGGGGCGATGAACGTCGCCCGCTACGCCGGGCTGCTCGGGCCGCCCGGCCTCGGCCTGCGCCTGACCGGGCTGTGCGACGAGGGCGAGCGCGGCTTCTACGCCCGGGGCCTGGAGCGGGCCGGGGCGCCGTCCGGGGGCTTCTTCGTCTGCGCGGCGGACCTGGAGGACGAACTCGTCCGCGCGCTGGGCCCGGAGCGGGCCGAGGAGGTCGTCCGGGCGGAGGGAGACCTGCGGGCCTGGCAGACCTTCCTGAACCAGCCCGCACAGCACGGCCGTTCCCGGCAGCGGCAGCTGCGGCGCTTCCTCGGCACGAAGAAGGGCCGCAAGATCCGCTACGGCCGCCTGCTGGTGGAGGCCCTCGACACCGAGCGGGTGCCGAGGCCCCTCGCCGACCTCCTGAGGAGCCTGTGACCGCCGTACGACGCCACGCGGCCCCGCCCCCGTACGACGGCACGGCGGCGCACCGCGGGAGGGGCGCCGCCCGGCCGCTACGGGTTGCGGATCTCGAAGGCGGAGCGGGCCTTCTCCAGCAGGTCGTCGGCGGTCTTCGCCGCGCCCTTCCCGTCGGGCACGTCCACTCCCAGGGTCACGCGCTCCTGCCGGGAGGTGACGACGATGAGGGTCCTGTACAGCCGCCGCGTGACCTCGTCCTCCTGCCGGCTGTAGGCCTCGGTGATGATCGCCGCGTCACGGCCCTGGTGGGTGGTGGACTCGACGGTGGCGACGCTGGCGGCACCGCCGACCGGCGGGGAGGCCGACTCGTGCTCCCTCTTCCACCGCTCGGCGATCGCCCGCGGGGTCTCGGTGGCCTTCTCCATCCGGTCCACGGAGAGCCACACGTCCCCCTTGGGCGCGGTGTAACGCGTGCCGCGGTAGGCCCCGTCGTCGTTGTCCAGCTCGTCCTCGACGGTGATCGTCCAGTCGGCCGGGGCCGCGACGGACAGCCCCATCCGGTACTCGTCGTACTCCTTCCAGCCCTCCGGCGGCCCGTCGCCCGTGAACCGGAGCACCAGGGTGACGACCAGGGCCAGGACGACCGCCGCGGCGGCCCCGACGCCGTAACGGCTCCGGAGCAGCCGCACCGGCAGCGGGGCGGGCGGCTCGTCCGGCGGCGCGTCCACCACCACGGTGGGGGTGCGCTCCGGCACGGGCCGGGCCGGGGGAGCGACGAGGGCGCTCAGCAGGGGCCGCGCGGCCTGGACGGTGAGACGGTTCTCGGGCTCCTTCCGCAGCAGGCCCGTGATCAGCGCCGTCATCTCCCGCGAGCGCTGGGGCGGGGGGAGTTCGGCGAGGAGGATCGCCTGGAGCGTGGAGGGGGTGGTCCGGCGGCGGAAGGGCGAGACGCCCTCGACCGCCTGGTAGAGCGTGATCCCGAGGGACCACAGGTCGGACTCCGGGCCCGGCCGCCGCCCCAGGACGCGCTCGGGGGCGATGTACTCGGGGGAGCCGATGAAGGCCCCGGTCTCGGTGAGCTTCTGCTCGCCCTCGACCTGGGCGATGCCGAAGTCGGTCAGGACGACCCGGTCGTGGCGGCAGACCATCACGTTGCCCGGTTTGACGTCCCGGTGCAGGACACCGGCCTCGTGGGCCGCGTGGAGCGCGCCCAGGACGGCCTGTCCGATCCGCGCCGCCTCCCGGGGCTCCAGGGTGCCCTCGTCCAGGATCTCGGCCAGGGACCTGCCCCGCAGGAGCTCCATCACGATCCACGGCCGGTCGTCTTCCACCACGACGTCGTGGAGGGTGACCACGGAGGGGTGGTCGATCCGGGCCGCCGCCCGTGCCTCGCGCCGCATGCGCTGGTGGGCGGTGCTCCGCTCGGCGGCGGAGAAGTGCTCCGGGACGCGGGGCTCCTTGACGGCCACGTCGCGGTCCACGACCTCGTCGCGGGCCCGCCACACCGTGCCCATGCCGCCCGCGCCCAGGCGTTCGAGCAGCCGGTAGCGACCGCCCAGCAGCCGTCCGGCACCGGCCTCCGGGGACGGCGGCGCACCGGACGACCCGGCACCGTCCGCCGCCCGCTCGCGCCGTTCATGTCGCTCGCCCCGCTCCTCCCCTTCCCCCGGACCCCCGGAAACCCCCGGACTCGGGGCGGCGGCCCCGGCCCGCGGAGGCGGCACCGGCGGCCGCAATCCGTAGCTGGTGGGTTCCTCCCCGGCTCTTCCGCTGGTCGTCATCTCTCGCCCTCCTCGTCCCCCGCGAACACCCCTGAGGGAAAGGGGAGTTCCATCGGCCACCTGCTGTGACCCGACCTCGGAAACATACTGGGCAGGCGGTCGTCCCGTCCCGGAACGATCCGTTCTTCCACCCGGCGCGGCAGGACCCGCGCGCCTGCGACGCACGCGGTACGCCCGCCCTTCTATCTCCCATCCGCGTTGTTTCTAGAATGGGCGCGTGGAGGACATCGAAGCGATCGCGGCGCTGCAGGACCCGGTACGCCGCCGTCTGTACGAGTACGTGGCGGCCCAGGGGCGCGAGGTCGGCCGCAACGAGGCCGCAGAGGCGACCGGGGTGGCGCGCACGCTCGCCGCGCACCATCTGGACAGGCTGACCGAGGCGGGGCTCCTCGACAGCGGCAGCCGCCGTCTGACGGGGCGTTCGGGGCCGGGGGCGGGGCGCCCCGCCAAGGTGTACACGCGGGCGCGTGCCGAGCGGTCGGTGTCGCTGCCCGCGCGCGACTACCGCACCGCCGCCGAACTGCTCGCCGAGGCCGCCGAACAGGCCGGCCTCGACGCCGGTCTCCGCGCGGCCGCGCACCGCCGGGGCGAGGCCCTGCGCGGCCCGACGGCCCCCTGCGGAGGGCTGGAGGAGGCCATGGAGGTACTGGCCGCCCGCGGCTACGAACCGCACCTGGAAGCCGTCGGGGGCGCCGAAGAGGAGACGGGGACGGGCGAGCGCGTCGTCCGCATGCGCAACTGCCCCTTCCACGCCGTCGCCGAGCGCTTCCCGCCGCTCGTCTGCGGCATGAACCTCGCCCTCCTCGAAGGGCTGCTCGGCGCGGACGGCCCGGTGCGCGCCCGGATGGACGCCCGGCCGGGGGAGTGCTGCGTGGTGGTCGAAGACTCTAAAAACAATGATCGTTGACATAGAAAAGCGGGGCGTGCTGAGATGAGGCCATGACCTCCTCCCCGCACGCCGTCCACCTCGCCCAGCTCAACGTCGCCACCCTCCTCCACCCCCTCGACGACCCGCGCGTCAAGCCCTTCGTCGACCTGCTCGACCCGGTCAACGCCGCCGCCGACGAGGCCCCCGGCTTCGTGTGGCGGCTCGTGGGGGAGGGGGCGGCCGACGCCACCGGCCTGCGCCCGGCGGGCGAGAACGTCATCGTCAACCTGTCGGTCTGGGAGTCCCAGGAGGCCCTGTGGGACTTCTCCTACCGCAGCGGGCACCTGGAGGTGATGCGACGGCGCCGCGAGTGGTTCGCCCGGCACGTCGAGGCGCACCTGGCGCTCTGGTGGATCCCCGCCGGCCACCTCCCGACCGTCGCCGAGGCCCTGGAACGCCTGGCGGACCTGCGCGCCCACGGCCCCTCTCCCCGCGCCTTCACCTTCGCCTCCTCCCACACCGCCGCCGAAGCCGCCGAGCACCTCCGGGACGCGCGGCCGACAGCCATCACCGGCGAGCCGCCGGGCGCTTTGCGCTAGCCTGCGGCACCATGACGCGCGCCCGGACCCTCCCGCTGCTGTTCCTGCTCTGCGGCTCCGTCCTCGCCTGGGCGGTGTTCGGGGAGAGCCCCGGCCGGGCCGCGGTGATCCTCCTGGTGTTCCTGCTCCTCGCGGCGGCGCACTCGCCCCTGGTCTTCCCCCGGTCGATCGGCGCGGAGGAGGCGCGACGCCTCAGCGCGCTCGACGGCTGGCCGATCGTCTTCTGGCGGCCGGGCTGCAAGTACTGCCTGCGTCTGCGCGTCCGACTGGGCCGCGATGCCCGCCGACTGCACTGGGTCGACATCTGGCGCGACCCCGCCGGCGCGGCCGCGGTGAGGGCCGTCAACGACGGCGACGAGACCGTGCCGACCGTCTTCGTCGCGGGCCGGCCGCACGTCAACCCCGAGCCCGCGTGGGTGCGGTCGCAGCTCCTCCCTTCCGCGTGACCCGGCGGTCGCACGGGTGTGAGGTCCGGTCCGCGGGGCAGGCGGTGGTCCTGAAGCCGGAACGTCCGAGACGGAGGAGTGAGCGATATGGCGGAGAACGTGTGGAACTACGGGCAGGCGTTCGGGCACCTGGTGGGCACGGACCTGACCGGGTGGCGGGTCGAGGCGACCGACGGGCACATCGGGAAGGTCGACAAGCACTCCGCCGAGGTCGGCGACGCCTACCTGGTGGTCGACACCGGGGTGTGGATCTTCGGCAAGGAGGTCCTGATCCCGGCGAGCGCGGTCACCCGGATCGACCTGGAGGAGGAGGCGGTGCACCTCGACCTGACCAAGGAGCGGATCAAGGACGCGCCGGAGTTCCACTCCGACAAGCACCTCGCCGACCGGCAGTACCGGGAGGAGATCGCCGTGCACTACCGGACGGGCGGTCCCTTCGGAGGCGGGCCGAACCCCGCCTGACCCACGGCAGGACACGACGAGGCGGCCCCCGCACCTGATCGCGGGGGCCGCCTCGTACCGCGTCAGCCCTTCAGCTCCTCGCGGTCCGCCGCGCTCCTGGCGGCCGCCGAGTGCAGCGCCCGCAGGGCCAGCAGGAGGACGCCGACGTCGTCCAGGTAGACCGGGTCCGGGATCAGGTCGACCGGCGACACCGTGTACACCACGGCCGCCCAGAACAGGGCCTTGGACTGCAGCGGCACACCGGCGTCCAGCAGCAGCCTGCGGGCCCGGAAGACGCGCACGAGCAGAACGGCCGCGTACCCCGCCACCACCAGCGCGAGGACCACGGCCACCACGATCCAGAAAGAGCTGTCCATGCCGCCCTTCTACCCCGGTTTCCCGGACCGTCCCCGCCGGCGCCCCCACCGACGGGGAGAGGGGTCCTCCCCGTACACGGGGAGGACCCCTCTCGCACACCGGCCTCAGGCCGCCCGGTACGCCGCCGTCAGCCGCGCGACCGCACCCGTCAGGTCACCCGAGAGCAGCAGCCGGTCCGCCTCCGCGAACGGCTTGGCCGTCGCCGGGGTGATGTCCTGGCCGATCCTCTTCTGGACCACGTCCCGCGCCCGGGACAGCAGCTCCCGGCCCTCCGGCGACGTCCCCCGGCCGGCCGCCTGGAGCACCTTGGCCGCGACCCCGATCGCCTTCAGCGTCAGCTCGCCCCCGGCCTGCGGCACCGGCCGGGTCGTCAGCCCCCAGCCGAACGGGAACTGCGGGTCGTACGAGGCGTCGCCGACGTTGATCGGCAGCTGCGCCTCCGACTTCGGCCAGGTGACCGGGAGCTGGCCGGTGAACGGCCGCGCCCCGTACAGCACGTCCGCCACGCCGTCGCCCTCGGTGCCGGGCAACCAGGACGCCACCAGGGCGTCGATCGCCCCGAGCCGGTCCCCGATCAGCTGCGGCCGTCCGGAGACGACCAGGACCGCGCACGGCATCGCCGCGCACACCTTGTCCACCGCGGCCTTGTCCGCCGCCGTCAGCTCCAGGTCGTGCCCGTTGCCCACGTCGCCGATGCCCTCGGCGTACGGCGTCTCGCCGACCACCACGACCCCGACGTCGTACCCCTCGGTCGCGGCCGAGGCGTCCTTCGAGTAGTCGACCGTCGCGTCCGGGGCCGCCTTGCGCATGCCTTCGAGGATCGTCGTCCCGGTCGTGTTCCGGCCGGACGAACCCTGCCAGCTGATGGTCCAGCCACCGGCCTGGTTGCCCAGGTCGTCGGCGTTGGAACCGGCCACGTACACCTTCTGCGACTTCTTCAGCGGCAGCACGCCGCCGTCGTTCTTCAGCAGCACCTGCGACTTGGCCACCGCCTCCCGCGCCACGGCCCGGTGCGCGGCCGAGCCGACCGAGTCGAGGTGGGTGGTGTCGGCGTACGGCTTCTCGAACAGGCCGAGCCGGAACTTCTGGGTCAGGATCCGCGCGACCGCGTCGTCCACGCGCGCCCGGGAGACCCGCCCGGCCGTCACCTCCTCCGCCAGGATCCGGGTGAAGTCCTGGTAGTTGGTCGGCACCATGATCATGTCGAGGCCGGCGTTGACCGACGTCCGCACGTCGCTCGCGTAGTCGCCGGGGATCTGGTCGATCGCCTGCCAGTCGCTGATCACGAACCCCTCGAAGCCCATGCGGTCCTTGAGGACGCCGTTGATCATCTCGGCGTTGGCGTGCATCTTCACCGGGCCCTTGTCGTCCCCGATGATGTCGAGCGAGGAGTACGAGGGCATCACCGTGCCCGCCCCGCGCTTCACCGCCTCGGCGAACGGCGCCAGGTGCACCGCCTCCAGCTCCTGCCGGGTCACCCTGGTGACGCCCTGGTCGATCGTGTACGAACCCGTCGTGGACGACCCGAACTCCGTACCGCCGTCGCCGACGAAGTGCTTGGCGCTGGTGAGCACCTTGTCGTTGCGGTCCAGGTCCGATCCGTCGCGCGCGCCCTGCATGCCGTCGATGACCGTCTCCATCGCCTTCACGAGGGCCGGGTCCTCGCCGAACGCCTCGTACGAACGGCCCCAGCGCTCGTCCCGGGTGACGCACACGCAGGGGGCGAAGTCCCACGGGATGCCGGTGGCCCGGACCTCCTTGGCGGTGACCGCCCCGGTCCGTTCGGCGACCTTCGGGTCCCGCCCGGCGCCGATGCCTATGTTGTGCGGCATGATCGTCGCGCCGATGACGTTGTTGTGCCCGTGCACCGCGTCCACGCCGTAGATCAGCGGGATCTGGAAGCGGGTGGCCCGCGCCCGGAGCTGGTAGGCGTCGATCATCTTCGCCCACGCCTCGGGCGTGTTGGGCGTCGGCACCGAGCCGCCGCCGGAGAGCAGCGAGCCGAGCCGGTACGAGGCGATGTCGCCCTGCGACCGCAGCGCGTTGCGCTCGGCCTGCGTCATCTGCCCGGCCTTCTCCTCCAGGGTCATCCGCCCGAGGAGGTCCGCGACCCGCTTCTTCACCGGGAGCCGCTTGTCCAGGTACGGGAGGCCGTGGGCGTCCACGACGACCTGCGGCACCTCGGCGGGCGCCTTTGCGCCGGTGACCTCCAGCGTGAGCGGGATCGTCTCGGCCTCCTCGGCCGAACGGTCCTTCTTCGTCGCCACGGTGACGGTGTGGGAAGTGCCGGACGGGGTCCCGGCCGGGAAGGTCACGGTGCCGCTGACCGGCGCGTAGTCCCCGCCGGCCTCGGCGCTCCCCTTCCCGGTCGTGTACGCGACGGTGACGGGCTCGCCGATGGGGCCGGAACCGGTGGTGGCCACCGTCACCTTCACCCGCGCGCTGCCGCCCTCGGCCACCGGGTACACGGCGGCGTCGGTGATCACCTTGGTGTTCAGCGCGGGCTCGGCCTTGCCGTACAGCTCCACGCCGTCGAGCGCGAACTTGCCGGGGGAGCCGGGCGGCAGGGTCAGGGCGTAGCCCCACATCTCGTTGAGCCCGAGGACCTGGTCGATGCCACCGACGGGCTGGTAGTCGGCCCGGTACTGGAACTCGGAGAACGGGATCTCTACGAGGTGCCAGCCCTCCCAGTCGTCGGTGAAGGACGTGGTCCACAGCTCCGAGGCCTCGCCGTTGGCGCCGCCGTCCTTGAGCTCGAAGTTGATCCGCTTGCCCGAACCGGGCGGCAGGGGCGCGGTGTTCTGGCCGTACCACCAGAAGCGGATGCCCTTGAACGCGGTCCAGTCGTGGGCCGGTCGGTCGAAGGCGAAGTCGTGGGTGAACCCGCCCCAGCCGCTGATGTCGAACGTGCCCTCCAGGACCTTGGAGCCCTCGGGCGCGTCGGCGCGCTCGGCGAGCCGCAGCGTCGGGTGGTCGTCGGCGTCGCCGCCCCAGGTGAAGATGCCCTCCGCCGGCGGGTTGCCGAAGGGGACCTCCCCCTCGAACCGGTCGATCGCCACCGGCGCGGGCTCGTCGGCGGCGGCCGCGCTCGGCAGCGCCCCGGCGAGCAGCCCGCCGAGCACGGCGCCGGCGGCGACCACCGCCGTCGCGGTTCTGCCCCGGACGCGGTTCCCGAAGCGGCTGTGATGTCTGGTGCGTGGCATTGCGGCTCCTTCGTACGGGGTGCGGTGGTACGGGCGGGGCCGGGCGGGATCCCCCGATCACTTCACGGACGCGGTCCGCGACCGGGGAGCCCGCCCCGGTGCCGGTAGGAATCGTTTTGGGAGCGCTCTCAGAGCGGTGCGGCGAGTCAACCGTCACCCCGTCACGTCGTCAAGAGTTAACACCGACAACGACTGAAATCCGCGTCGCTCCGGGCTGCGACCCCTACAGGGTTCTTCATGCGTTCAGAGCCTGAACGCATGAAGGACCTTGACGAGTCGTTCCCTCCGACACATGCCCTAGCGGGCGTGGCGCCGTTCCCGGCGTGCGCGTTCGAATTCGGCGACGTCCGGCATCCAGGGACCGTACGGGTCGAGTGCGGCGCAGCCGCCGCGGACGAAGGCGCTCACCAGGGCCCGGTACGCGTCGAGCCCGTCGACCAGGGCGTACTCGACCCGGTACTCCGGATCCGACCCGCCCTTCCCCTCCCGCACGGTCGTGACGCGGGCGACGGAGTCCGCGTAGAAGTGGAGCTGGATCCCCTCGCCCCTCTCCTCGTCCTCGACGGTGAACACCTCGTCGTCCGCGGCGGAGCGATCGCCGACGAACTCCCAGAACTCCGCGGAGGCGCCGCGACGGCCGCCCCTCCGCCACTTCTTCTCGGCGCCCTTGTCGTCGGTGAACGTAAGGGCCGCCTTGTGCGCGCCCCCGCCGGGGCCGGTGCGGCCGTCGGCGGCCTCCGCGTCGTCGTCCACGGGTGTGCTCCTGGAGCGGTCCGCGGTCTCCGAGCACATCAGGAAGCCCACCGTGCGCACCGCGTCGTCGGCGAGTCCGGGGTGTGCGCGGAGGACGGCCGAGTCGACGGCCGTCGCCACCCGTTCCCAGGCGCGCTTGTCCACGGCACGGTTCCCCCGCCGCGGATCGAGGCCGATCCGCATCCCGGCGCAGGCCCGCTCCGCGGTGGCGATCACCCGCATCACCTCCGGAAGCAGCGCGGCGTCGACCGCGCCGGGCAGCCGCCGGGGAACCGTCGCGCCGTGCGCGTACTGGCCCGTGTACCGCAGGATCGCGGCGTCGAGCGGACCGAGGACCACTCCGCGTTCGGCGCGACGGCGGTCCGCGCGATGCTCCTGGGCACGCTTCTCGTCCGGCGTCCCGGTCGCCGAGCGCATCGCCGCGCAGACCCGTCCGCGCCGGAGCAGATCGACGTCGGCCCCGTGGGCGACGAGCCGGTCCCCGTCCCACCGGATGCGGCGGAAGAGCGCGTCGACGTCCTCGGGCGGGGAGAGGAGGATCGGGTCCAGGAGCGCGACGGCGGCGTCCTCGTCGAGCCGACCCGCGGTTCCGGCCGCTTCGCACAGCGGGAGGACCGCGCTCCACAACAGCAGGTGTCTGGGCAGGTCCTCCCGGATCACCGCGAGATGGGCCTCCCCGATGGGGAACGTGAAGGTGCGGGGCTCGTGGTTGGCGTCGGCCCCGGCGCCGAGCATCAGCCTCAGCTCGCCGTCCTCGCTGATCACGTTCGGGATCCATCCGCTGCCGCGGGTGAACACGACGTCCCTCATGAGCCCGACGCCTCTCCGGAACCACGGCGGCCGGACGCGGTCACGCCGGATGCGGTCACGTTGGGCGCGGGGCGAGCACCGCGGTGATGCCGCGGCCCCGCTCCGCACCCGTTCACGACCACCGCGCGCATGCGGCGGCGAGGCGCGCGTCCGTACGCACCCAGACCTCGCCGGCGGCGGCCCCGGCCGGGGCGTCGACCCGTTCGATCCCGAGGAACTCGATCAGCGCGAGCAGTTCGGCCCGTTCGGCCCGGTCGTCGCCGGCGTCGTGCGAGTCGAAGAAGACGTAGTACCGGTCGCTCGGGTCCACGATGCCCGAATCCGCCCAGATCCGGGCGACTTCTCGGAGCGCGGCCGCTTCCGTCGTGAACGCGGCGGCGCGGACGGCGCCGCGGGTCTCCGGTGGCGCGTCGAGGTCGGCGGGGTCGGAGAACCACTGGCCGAAGTGGTCGAGGCCGGCATGTCCGTTCTCGAAGAACAGCATCGCGCCCGGAAGGTGGCGATTGCCCCGGTCGACCCGGAGGTATTCCGATCGGGGCCTGTCCGCGCCCTCGACCCGGACGATCACGCCCCGACCGGGCATGAGGACCAGACTCTGCCCCGCAGGCTCGTCACCGATGGTGTAGACGTCGGAGTCCCGGTCCCGGAAGAACGCGGAGAACGCCACGTAGGCCGCTTGGGCGTCACCCACGGAGACCTTCTGGTCGTTGCCGTCACCGACGGAGAAGACGAACTGCTTGGGTCCGGGGGCGTAGGGGCGGGCCATGATCGTCCTTCGTTCACGTGGTGGCCCCGGCAGCCTAGGGGATGCCCGGTCGATCACCGCCGTCGGGTCCGGGGCCGCCCGGGCCCGCGTGAGCCGGGACCACCGTGACGACCACCGACCACGGCCCCCTGCCCGTCGGGCCGTTCCGAAGGCGGGCCGTTCCGAAGGCGGGCCGTCGTGATCGGCCGGACAGACCTTAGGGTGCTGTCTCGACCACGAAGGGGGAACCGGCACCGTGACGTTTCCGCATCCGCACGCGCAACCGCACCCGCCACCACATCCGCAGCAGTATCCGCACCCGTCCGCCCCTCCGCCTCCGTACCCGCAGCGGTACGCCCCCGGGCCCCCGCCGGTGCCCGGCTGCGAGGCCTGCGGGGCGCAGCCCGCGACCGCCGTGACCGTCCGCGCCCACCAGGGCATGGTCATCATCATGCGTACGGTCACCCGGCGCGGAGTCCTCTGCCGCACGTGCGGACTCGCCGTCTACCGGCAGATGACCTCCGACACCCTGCTGACCGGCTGGTGGGGCCTCTTCTCCTTCTTCGTCACGCCCTTCGTGGTCCTGGGGAACGCCTTCGGCGCCCGGGCCGCCCTGCACCGCCTGCCCGAGCCGTACGGCGCCGTGCGGCCGCCGCTCCATCCCGGCAGGCGGGTCCTGCGCCGGGCCCCCGCGATGCTGATCCTCACCCCGATCGCCCTCGTCGCCCTGGCGATCCCGACCCTGGTGGTCGTGGGCCTGTTCTCGGGCGGCGGCGAAGGGTCCGTCGCGCTGTCGGCGGGCGATTGCGTGCGCAACGAAGCCGACTGGCCCGAGCAGCAGTTGCGGAAGGTGGGCTGCGGCTCCCCGCTGGCGGAGTACCGGGTGCTGGAGGAGGCGTCCTGCGGCCCCCGCGACTACCTGCTGCGCGCCGAGTACACGATCGGCGCACCCGGCAGGCCGGGCTCCTGCGTCACGCCCCTCTGACGGGCCGCCGTGGACGACGTGGAGGAGGACCTCGTGGAGCGGGCTTCGTACGTCCGGTTCCAGGGAGTGGTGAGGCATCCGCGAGGACACTTCCCCGGTGTCTTCGTGCTCGCCAACGAGCTGGCGGCGCAAGGCAGGCTGACCGAGGACCAGTACCGGTTCTGGAGGGCGGGCAACGACTGGTACGACGCCCACTACACCAACCCGTCCCACGTGGATCCCGCCGTGTACGACCCCCGGCTGCATCCGGGCGCCGTCGCCTGGTTCAAGACGTCCGCCCGGGACCTCATCGAGCGCGTCGACGGCTATCTGGAACTCCTCGCCGCCCACGGCGTCGAGTGCCGCCGCCTGGAGTCCCCGAACCCCGGCAGGATCCTCTACGAGGACGAGTACCAGGTCGTGGTGGCGGGGGAGGCGGACCCGGACGCGCCGCTGCCCGGTGCCACCGCCTGAAGCGGGGGCACCGGGCAGGGGGTGAACGGTCAGGCGGCCGCCGTCACCTGCCGTACCACGCGTTGCGGATCGTCAGGGTCGACGCGTTGCCCCGCCTGTCCACGACCTCGGCGGAGAGGGAGACGCCGCCGCCCTTCGCCGGGCTCTTCACGGAGATCCGTCCGTTCCGGACCTCCACGGCCTTCCAGGTCCTCCCGTCGTCGTAACTCACCGACACGGCGAGCGACTTGAGGTTCTTCCCGGCCGCCGCGCCCTGCACGGTCACCGGGACCGTGACCGGCGTGTTCGCGGGAGCGCGCGAGGCGAGGTCGACGGGGGGCGCGAAGCGGACCGTGGACACCGGCAGGGCGGTGGTGGCCGCGACCTGCTTCGAGCGGAACGTGAAGCCGACGTCGACCCGGGTGGAGGCCGCGGCGACCTCCGCCGGGCGCTCCACGGAGGCCGTCAGCCGGTACTCGGCGTCGGCGGCCTCGACCGCGAACGGCTCCGAGCCGCTCAACGGGTCGCCGTTCGCACCGACCTCGACCCCGTCGCGGTACAGCTTCGACGTGGCCGAGGCGTACTCCGTACTCCCCGCGTGCCCCTCGCCGTCGGCGAGCAGCGGCAGCGCGCCGACGATCCGCTGCTCGCCCGTGACCGGGTCGGGGGCGGTGCGGAAGACGCCCGTGCCCTCGCCCAGGAGCGGACCGAGGACACCCGTGTTGAACGTCTCCCGGTACGTCCGGCCGGCCTCGTAGCGCTTCGGCCGGACCATCTCGTAGGCGCCCTCGAAGGCCGGATGGCCCCACTCGTCGGGCGCGCCCAGCTGGTTGAACCGGGTCAGCCACGTGACCCCGTCACCGGTGGAGACGTGGAAGGTGCGCGTGCCCGGCGCCGCCTGCGGCGCGGAGAACGCGTTGCCCTGCGGCGCGCCCGGCAGATGGGGGTACGGGGAGGCGAGGGCCGACTTCCCGGGGGCGGAGGCGCCGAGACCGACCGTGAGCGTGGCCAGCTCGTTCGCCTTCACGTGCCGGGTGTAGCCGGTCGCGAGCCTGCTCGTCCCGCCGCCGAAGGCCACCGCGTACTGGCTGGTGGCGTCCTTCACGAAGTGCGCGTCCCAGGTCTGCAGGAGGGAACCGTCGGTGACGGCCGGGCCCGCGTGGGCGGTGCGGAAGCCGGTGAAGCCCCGGAGCACCCAGCCGTTGCCGACGCGCCCGATGCCGGTGTCGCGCTCGTAGTACGTCCCGCCGTAGTCCGCCCGGTCGATGCCCGGCACGGTGAGGGACACCGGCTTCGTGGTGCGCGCGTCGACCACGACGGTGGTGTCGCGGGTGACGTCCAGCCTCGGCCGCGCGATCCAGTCGGTGCCCCGGGTGAAGTCCGAAGGATCCTGGTAGACGGCCGTGTTGAACGTGTACGAGCCCTTGGGCACGCGGAGCGTGTGGACGCCCGGCTCGTCGGTGACGAGGGCCTGGAAGCCCGCGGCGGGCCCGGCGACGCCCAGCAGGGTGCTGGCGAAGTTCCGGGCGTCGGCGCCGTCGCGGCCGACGGTCCGGAACGTGAGGTCGTACGACTCCGCCTCCCGTACGGCCACCGCGGCCGTACGGACGGACCGGCCCGCGCCGGTGGCGGTGACGTAGCCCGAGTAGACGCCGTCGGCGTCACCGATCCCGGTGTCGGCGACGAGGTCCACCCCGGCCGTGCCGCCGGCGGGCACGGTCACCCTCGGGGCGCCGAGCGCGAAGAACCCGGCCGGGGCCGGCCCGCCCGCCGGGTCCAGGCCGGACACCGACAGGTCGAGGGTGACGTCCTCCGCCCCGAGGTTGCGGTAGACGACCTTCCGGGTGACGGGCAGGTCGTCGCCGTGCGGCCACCGGGCCGTGCCGAAGTTCAGCGAGACCGGCTCGGCGATCACGTTCTGGTCCAGCGCCCTGTCGGCCCGGATGCGGCCCGAGCCCTGCTGGAAGGCGGTGTGGGCGCCGCCCTCGGCGGACGAGGTCAGCGCGCCCTTCAGCTCGGCGTGCTTCCAGTCGGGGTGCCGCTGCTTCAGGAGCGCGGCCGCGCCCGCGACGTACGGGGTCGCCATGGAAGTGCCGTCGAGCCGCAGGTACCCCGGGGCGGGGTGCGGGGTGCCGGGACGGGTGTCCAGGGCGCTGCCCGGGGCGGCGGCCGCGGTGACGGCGACGCCGGGCGCGGTCACGTCCGGCTTGACCGCCCCGTCGCCGACGCGCGGCCCGGTGCTGGAGAAGGGCGCCGGGCGATCGTCCTTGTCGACCGCGCCGACGGTCAGGGCGGCGTCCGCGCTGCCCGGCGAGCCCACCGTCGAACCCCCGCTCTCGCCCTCGTTGCCCGCCGCGACGGCGAACAGGATCCCCTTCTCGGCGGACAGCCGGTCGATCGTCTCCTCCAGCGGGTCGACGCCGGGGCTGTCGGGGCCGCCGAGGCTGAGGTTGACCACGTCCGCGCCCTCGGCGGCGGCCCACTCCATGCCCGCGATGACGGCGGAGTCGTCCCCGTGGCCCTCGTCGTCGAGGACCTTCCCGCTGATCAGCTCGGCGCCGGGGGCGACGCCCTTGTACCGGCCGCCGGACTTGGCGCCGGTGCCGGCGGCGATCGACGCGACGTGCGTGCCGTGCCCGACGCGGTCCACGGCGTCGGGGGAGGAGGAGAAGTTCCTCTCGCCCACGACCCGCGTCCGCAGGTCGTCGTGGGTCTTGTCGACACCGGTGTCGAGGACGGCGATCCGGACGCCCGTGCCGTCGTAACCGGCTTCCCACGCCCGGTCGGCGCCGATCTGCCGGACGCCGTGGTCCAGGCTCGCGGCGCGCACGCCGTCCAGCCACACCCTTTCGATGCCGGAGGCGGTGGCGCGCACGCCGTCCTTCCGCCGGTCGGTCAGCGCCTCCCACACCTCGGCCAGGTCGTCCCGGGAGGCGCGGACGGCGTCGGCGCCGAGGGTCGGGAACGTGCGCCGGAGCTCGGTGCCGCCGGCCGCACGCACCTCGGCCCGCGCGGCGCGGGCGTCCTCTTCGTGCCGCGCGCCTTCGTATCGCGTGCCTTCGTGCCGCGCGCCTTCGTACTGCACGATCAGCTTGAGTCCGTCGCGATGGCTCTCGCGCAGCCGCGGGTCGGTGAGCACGCCGAGGTCGAAGAGCCGCTGGTCCAGCCGGCCCGTGGCGATCAGCCGCTGCGCGTCGGCGGGTATCACCAGGGTGCGGTCCCCGGTGCGCCGTATCTGCACGGGGACGCGCTCGCGGCCCTCGGCGGGCTCGAAGCCCACCATCCGGCCCTCGGCGTCCACCACCACGCGGTCGCCCGTGACGAGCGGGATCCGCTCGTCACCGCCGACGCGGGTGATCTCGGGTGCGGCGGCCGCCGTCGCGGGGCCGGCCGTGCCCGTGGTCATGCCTGTGGTCAGGGCCACCGACGTGGCCGCTGCGACGGTGAAGGCGCCTGCTCTCTTCACATGTGCGCGCAAGTCTCCCCCAGGAGCTAGGGATGGGGTGGGGTCGGTCGTTTCCGGCCGGGGGACGCGGGGCGTCCGCCGTCGGCCAGCGCAGTATGTGAGGTGGGAAAGGCGTGATCAACGCCGGTGCGGGGGAGGGGAGTCGAGCCGTATGGTTTCAAGCCGTTCCGGGGTCGGCACGTGCGAGGGGACGACGACGGCCGTGTGACCGCACCGTGACGGCCGGACGATGGTTCCGCGACACCGGCGGGCGCCGACCCCTCCGGACCCGGCTCCGGAACAGGCCCCACGGGCTTTTCGAGGGGGAGGACCGCCGGGGGCGGAGGGCCTCCCTCCGAATGGCCGTATCCGCACCCGGACGGAACGGCTCTCCGTCCGGGTGCGAACACGAATACGAGCACGGGTGCGGATCGGATATGGGAACGGGGCGAGGGGCGGCCGCGGACCCCTTCCGGTCTACTCCTCCGCGTCCTCCCCGTGGTACACGGTGCCGTCCTCGTCCATGCGCGGGTGCATCTTCGTCGGCCCGTACTCGTCGATGTCCGAGGGGCGCGGCCCCTCGGGGCCGTCGGGCCCGAACCGGACCATTCGCTCGACGCGGCAGATCCGGAACTCCCGGCCGTCCACCCGCACCTCGTCGGCGCGTTGGGAGGCCCGGAACAGCTCACCGGCCCGCCGGTATCGCTCCCGCTGCGCGTCGTCCCACTCGTACAGCCGGCCCCACAGGTCGGTGAGGCAGGTGTACAGGCCCCGCCGCGCCTCGTGCGGGGTCGGCGACAGGGAGCCCTGCGGCTGCCAGACGTCGCCGGAGCGCTCCACGACGCCGAAGCCGACGGGCAGCATGGCGATGTCCGGATGGGTGGTGACCGCCTTCCGGGAGTCGGCCCGGACGGCGGCGGGGTAGCGCTTCCCGACGTAGTGGAACTCCCGCAGCCCGATCCGCAGGGCCTCGGCCATCAGCCCGCGCACCTTCTCCGGATCGAGCACGGCGCCGGTGTCGAGGCAGCCGCGGTCACCGGTCTGCCGCTCCCAGACCCGGAAGACCGGCTCCGGATCGGTGGGGCGCGGCGGCTCCAGGCCGTCGTCGCCCATGCGCGCGACCTCGTCGCCGCGCACGATCCGGTACGTCGTCCCCAGCACGACGAGCTCGTCGACCGGTTTCCGTTCTAGGACGTGCACGGCCGCGAGGAGTTCGCGCCGCACCTTCCGGTCGTCGGTGTCGTCCTTGGCCCAGAAGAAGAACTTCGAGTGCAGGCTGTCCCGGGCCTCCTGCGGCATCCCGGACTGCACCGGCAGCACCACCCGCCACGGGGAGCCCTCCTCGGCGTCCCGCGCCACCACCCCGAACAGCGAACCGCGCACGGCGAGCCGCGGATACCGTACGACGGCCTCGGCGGCGTCGGTCTCGGTCACCCAGGCGACGGGATCGCCCTCCCGCACCAGCCCCGCACGCACCTCGTCCAGACGTCGCTTCCAGTGTTCGTCCATGCGCGCATTGTGGTGCCGGACCCGGCGGGCGGTCCGGTGATCGGCCCATCACCTCAACTTACGGGTGACAAACGGGTGCCGAGGGAACCGTTTCGGGACAGCGCCGACGCCTTTCGGCCGGGTGCGGGTGCGGGTGCGGGTGCGGGTGCGGGTGCGGGTGCGGGTGCGGGGCCGCGTCCGCCGTCCTCGATCCGCCGTCCTTGACCGCGCGAGCCGTTGAACCCGTAGGATCGCCGCCGGGCGGGGCCGTAGCGCAGAGGTCGACGCGCGCGGTCTCCAAAATCGCGAGGACGCCGGTTCGAATCCGGCCGGCCCCGCCCGCCCCGCTCCGTCCGCGGTTTCCCGCGCGGCCCGAACGCCCGGAAGCGAGACGGGCCTACGACGGTACGACGGCGGCGGTACGCGGCTCGCCGGTGTCCGGCCCATCGGAACTCGGCCCCTCCGCGCCCGGCTCCTCGGCGTCGGGCTCGCGCGGGGGACCGGCGAGCTGTTCGCGGAGGTAGTTCCAGACCACCGCGATCAGCGCGGCCGCGGGCACCGCGAGGAGGCTGCCGACGATGCCGGCCAGGCTGCCGCCCAGGGTCACCGCGAGGAGGACGACCGCCGCGTGCAGACCGAGGCCGCGGCTCTGGATCATGGGCTGGAACACGTTGCCCTCCAGTTGCTGCACCACGACGATGATCGCGAGCACGAGCAGCGCGTCCGTCAGGCCGTTCGACACCAGGGCGATGAGGACCGCGACCAGCCCCGCGAACAGGGCGCCCACGATCGGCACGAACGCGGAGACGAAGGTCAGCACGGCCAGGGGCAGCACCAGCGGCACGTCGAGGAACCACAGGCCCAGGCCGATGAACACGGCGTCGAGCAGGCCGACGAACGCCTGCGAGCGCACGAACGCGCCCAGGGTGTCCCAGCCGCGCTCCATCACGACGGGGACGTCGGTGGCCAGGCGGCCGGGGAGTTGACGGGTGAGCCACGGCAGGAAGCGCGGACCGTCCTTGAGGAAGAAGAACATCAGGAAGAGCGCCAGGACGGCCGTGACGAGACCGTTGAACACGGTGCTCACCCCCGTGACGACGGTGGTCACCATGCTGCCGACGCTGTCCTGGATCCGCGCGACCGCGGCGTCGAAGCCCTTGGAGATCTGGTCGTCCCCGATGTTCAGCGGCGGCCCGGCGGCCCATTCGCGCAGTTTCTGGATGCCCTCGACCACCCCGTCGGCCAACTCCCCGGACTGGGAGGCGACCGGTACCGCGATCAGGGCGACGATGCCCGCGACGACCACGAGGAAGAGGACGGTGACCACGGCCGAGGCCAGGGCGGGGGCCCATCCGTGCCTCCGCAGGAAGCGGGCGAGGGGCCAGGTCATGGTGGTCAGGAACAGGGCCACTATGAGCGGCCAGACGACCGACCACATGCGGCCCAGGATCCACAGGGCCACCGCTGCCATCAGCAGGACCAGCAGCGACTCGGCGGAGACGCGTGCCGCCGTGCGCAGCGCGGAGGCGGTCTTCGTTGAACTCAGTGGGGCAGGCATGCGCCTCACCCTAATGAACCGCTGTCCCTCCCCCACCACCGTCACCGCTCCCGCCCCGGACGCCGAGCGCGTCCGAGGCGGCAGCGGGCCCGTGATCAGGGGGCGACGGCCAGGTCGAAGAGGTGGATGTTGCCGTTGCCCGGCAGCACCACGAACGCCACCTGCTTCGCGGGATCGAGGGGGATCGAGTGGGCGAACACGCGGTACGCGATGCCGGCGTTGCCGTACCCGTCGGGCCGGTTGCGCCCGTCGCTCGACGCCACCAGGGTCGCCCCGTGGGCGTTCGCCGGATCGAACGACCAGTTCGGGAACCCGAACGAGCCGCTGCCGCTCGTTCCGTCCGCGTAGTACACGGTCGCGGTGCCCGAGGCCCCGCTCGTGACGCCAGAGCCGAGGAAGACGAGCCTGCTGCCCCTGCCGTCCAGGGCGACGGCCTGGCCGGCGGCGGAGACGTTGTCCGGGGTCCCGCTCGGCACGTCCGGCCAGCGCAGTTCGGCGCCCAGGGCGTTGACGGTCCCGCCGGGGCGAAGGCCGGCGGCGGCGAGCTTCTGCGCGGAGAAGCTGTTGCCCTCGCCGTCGTAGTTCCCGGGCTTCGTGTCGCTCTCGTCGGTCACCCCCACGTTGTTGTACGCGGCGGCCAGGTTCGCCAGGGGGGTGCCGCTGTGCTGCGTCCTGGTGCCGGTGGCGGACCCGGCCCCGTCGCCGCCCCGGTAGGTCGCGGTCGCGGTGAACGTACGGACGGTGAAGCCGGGGCGCCGCTCCGGCACCTGGATCCGGAAGGTGGCCTCGGCGGAGGCGCCCTTGGCCAGGGAGCCGTCCATCTGGAGGACCGAGGGCTGGACGGCCCAGCCGACCGGCCCCCCGAAGGACACCTTCAGCGAACGCATCCGTTCCGGGCCCGCGTTGGTGACGGTCACCTTCACCGTGGAGATGGTCGGGCCGTCCAGGTCGACGGGGGAGATCGACACCGCCGTGGCCGTGGCCGTGGCCGTTGACGGGGTCGCGGCCGAAGCCGTGGCCGGGAGGAGCGCGAGTGCGCCCGCCGCGACGACGGCCCCGAGCGATCGGATCAATCCTGCTGGTCTCACGTGCTGCTCCTTCACGGCAGGGGCGGAGGCAGAGGCGGAGGTGGTGACGGAGGCGGTCTCAGACGACCGGAGGCATCTCGGTGGCGCGCGAGTCGAGGCCCGTGCGGAGGTTGACCCAGGCGCCCCGGGTGAAGTCCGGGATCTGCACGGGACGCCCCTTCGCCGCCAGGGACATGACACTCAGGGGAACGGGCGCGCACCAGGCCGCCGAGTCGTAGACGTCGATGTCGGGCACCAGGCCCGCCCGCATGAGCTGAACCGTCCGCCACTGCAGGACGTAGTCCATGCCGCCGTGACCGCCGTTGTTCGCCGCGTCGTCGCCGATCTTCTTCCACAGCCAGTGGTCGAACTCCTTGCGGTAGGAGCCGAAGTCCCGCCAGGAGTGCCCGCTGTGGTCCGGCTCGACGTAGACGCGGCCGCCCCCGGACGACAGCACGCCCGCGTAGTCCTCGAAGATCCCCCGGCTGCCCGCGAGGGAGTTGATCCGGCTGTACGGCCGCGGGGAGCTGACGTCGTGCTCGGCGCGGATGACCCGGCCCTTGGCCGTCTCGATCAGACAGGTGACCAGGTCGCCGTTGACGTACGTCTCCTTCCACGAGGGGTGGTTCCTGGGCACGAACCGCTCCCGGTAGTCGGCCAGGCCCTTCGGCTCGGTCGCCGTGGCGCGCAGCGTGGTCATGCGGTCGCCCCGGTTGACGTCCATGGCCGCGGCGATCGGCGCGAGGCCGTGCATGGCGTAGAAGGAGGCGGTGCTGCGGGTGTGCCACCGCCGCCGCCACGCGTCGGTGTAGTACGTGTCGGAGAACAGCAGCTCGCGCAGGTCGTGCAGATAGCCGCCGTGCCCGTTCGTGATGTCGCCGAACAGGCCTTCGTGCGCCATCTTCAGCATGGCCAGCTCGTTGCGGCCGTAGCTGCAGTTCTCCGAGAGCATGAGGTGCCTGCGGGTGCGCTCGGAGGTGTCGACGAGGTCCCACAGCTCGTCGAGCTCCGTGGCGATGGGCAGCTCGACGACGACGTGCTTGCCGGCGAGGAGCGCGGCCTTGCCCTGGGCGTAGTGGAACTCCCAGGGCGTGGCGATGTAGACGAGGTCGATGTCGTCGCGCCGCAGCATCTGCGTGTACGACTCGGCCGAGCCGCCGTACTCGGCGGGGCGGGGCTTTCCGGCGGCGGCCAGGCCGTCGGCGACCCGCTTGGCCCGGTCGGCGCGCACGTCGCAGACGGCGGTGACCGTACAGCCGGGGACGACGGACCAGCCCGTGGTCATGCCGGCGCCGCGGTTGCCCAGGCCGATCACACCGACGCGCACCGTCCGGTGGACGGCGTAGGGCACGTCGACCATGGACTTCTGGCCCGGCCTCCGGCGCGGCGCGGGCGCCGCCGCCACCGCCGCGGCCGCGTCGGGGGCGGATCCCACCCCGGCCGCCAGGGCCCCGGTGGTGGCCAGGGCCCCTCCCAGGAGCAGGCGGCGCGAGACTGCGGGGAGTTTTGACATGGGTTCATCGCTCCTCAGTGCATACGGCGTCGGACGCGTCACGACTCTGGCGGGGCCATCAGGTGTGTGTCAATAGGTGTTCGTTTGGAGCTGGTTGTGAGCATGATTGAGCATCATGGGCGGAGTTTCACGCATGTGGTCGCACGGGGGCGCGGTGGCGGCCCCCGGTCCCGTCGCTGCCTCGGGGTGGCGTCAGCGGGCGTCCGGGGGCCCGGCGCGTCGGGTGCGACGGGAGAGGAGGGCGGGGCGCCGTACGGCTGCGGACGGCGAGGGGCGCCGAGCCGGCCGGCGGTCGTGGACGCGGACCGGCATCGGGTTGTTCACCCTGGCCCGGGTAGGGGCCGGGGCCCGTGCACGACACTCCTTCCGGGCTTGGTGCCGGCGGGCGCGGGCGGAGTGATCACCTTCCCGCCGCCCGGCGGCTGCCCGGGGACGGCCGAGGCCGCCTGAGGACGCCCCGGGGCGTCCTGGGGGCTCTGGAGGCCCCGCCTCACACCCGGGGCGCCCCCTCGGAGGCCGTACCGGCGGAACCCGGCGCGGGGACGAGGCGGAGCCGGTCGGCTCCCGGGTCGTGGCCGATCGGATCGCCCGGCTCCTGGAAGTGCAGCGCGACCCCCGCGTCCGCCCGGTACGCGTCCAGTCCGGCACGGCAGTAGCCGACCATCGGCTCCGGCAGGGCGGCGAACGGGAACCACCCCATGCCGTCGCACAGTTGAGGTTCCATGATCCTCGGCATACCGGTCCAGCGGCGGACCTCGAAGAAGAACCCGACCCGTGCGCTCCCGCCCGGCGCACGGTGGTGCACGACGACCGCGGCGCGCACGTCGTCCGGGTCCACGACCAGGCCCGTCTCCTCCCGCGCCTCGCGGACGAGCGCGGTGACGACGTCCTCACCGGGCCCGTCGACGTGACCGGAGGGGAAGTGCCAGTGCCCCGCCGCGTAGACGTCACCGGCCCGCCTCGACAGCAGGACCTCCCGCCCCTCCTCCCCGTCGCGCACGGCGATCAGGTGCACGTCCACCGGCACCATGTGCCGCCCGCCGCCGCTCACCGGGCATCTCCCGGGCGACGGGTGCTCCGGGCAAGGGGCAGAGAGCGCATCATGACCTCCGGAAAGGGTGGTTGAGGATAACGCCGTACCCGACGAACGCGCCCGACCACTCCACGCGCACCGCTTCCTGCCTGCGGGTCGCGACGCTCCGGGACATCCGGTTCTGTCGGTGCGGGGAACCGACATCATCCGCGCGGGTGCCACGGCGCCGGCTCGGGATGCTCCTCCAGGACGTCGCCGGTTGCCGCATAGAGTGCTGTCGCGAGGGGGCCACATCGTTCGTCGCAAAACGATCCTGGATGCCCTCGGTCTCGTTACCGCAGGCACCCCCTTGGGCCACACCGCCAGGAGGAACCAGTGTCACACCCGCAACCGCTCACCCCCGAGGCGAAGCTCGCCGACGCGAAGAAGCGGCTCGGCCTCCCGCGTATCGTCGTGATCTGTGGTTCCACCCGCTTCATGGCCGAGATGGCCGAGGCCGATCTGCGGGAGACCGGAGCCGGAAGGATCGTCGTCAAGCCGGGCTGTGACATGAAGTCGTCGCACGCACTCTGGTCCGACCCCGTCGAGGCCCAGGCGCTGAAGGTTCGACTCGACGATCTGCACCGGGCGAAGATCCGGCTCGCCGACGAGGTGCTCGTGGTCGGCGACTACATCGGAGACAGCACCCGGGCCGAAATCGCCTACGCCCGGTCGCTGGGCAAGCCCGTGCGGTTCACGCACCCCGAAGTCGACCCCGACGCCTGACCGCCCGCTGCCGCCTCGACCACCAGGGTCGGCGGCCCGGCACCCGACCGCCTCGCGACGGCTCCGGCCACCGCCCGCCCCGCACCCCCTCCAGACATCCCTCGGAATCGATCACCTAGTGCTCCAGTGCGGTTTCGTGATCTATCCAGCAGGTTCGTCGGCGGATCGTTGGACCGCTTCGGTGCCGCGTCCGCGGCGACGGCGGCAAAGAAGACCAGGCAAAGCACGGCGAGCGTCATGTGCCGGCGCCGATGTGGATCCGGGCCCAGTCGTAGTGGCGCGGGCCCTTCGCACCAGGGCCTGCACTCTGCCGCTGCCGGACGGTGGCGGCAGGCATTCGGCGACGGTGTCCGCGAGGACGAGGGTGCGGCCCTGGTCGACCCACACCCGCGTCGAGCAGGCGACGGTCAACGCATAGCCGGTCCCGTGCGCCTCCAGACCGGCCCGAAGCTGCGGGTCCTGCCCGTAGGCTCCGCCGCCGGTCACCCGCTCTCGTCCACGATCAGCACGCCGTCGTCGTCACCGAGGCGTTCGATGGCGTAGACACGGATGTCGTCGCGGACGGCGTCGGCCTCCCAGCGGGCACAGCGCAGCAGCCGCTGCGGGCCGGTCGTGACCAGCCTGTTCGGTCGACTGCCAGCGGGCAGGGTCTACGTTGTGGACCGCAGCCACCGCGCGATCTTCGTCTGTCCGCACACCAACCGATGATCACGCGGTGGCCGCCCCGGTTCCCAGCCGGATCCGTCACGAGATCGCGAAATCAGGACCGGTTGCCCGGAGCCCCGTCGCCCTCGACATTGGCCACCATCCTGCGCAGCACCTTGAGCGCGGCCACGTACTCCTCGTCGCTGATGCCCTGGTGGACCACGGCGCGTACCTCGGTCGCCAGCTCACGGAGCCGTACTCGGGCGGCCTCGCCGGCGTCCGTGAGGTGCAGGCGCTGCTCGTCGTCGATCCGGAGCCATTCGCGATGGAGCAACTGGTCGACGACCCTGCCGATCTCGTGTGGCCCGTCGGCAAGGTGCGTCAGCTGTGCGACGACCTCCTCGCGGCTCGGCGCCGCGGGACCGCCGTTCACGCGGTTGAGCACCCAGTACTGCGGCTGCGTGACGTCGACCCTGGCCATGGCGTCCCGCAGATGCCGGGTGACGGCCGCCTGGGTCAGCCCGCACCAGTAGCCGACCGGCTGTGTGGCCAGCATGTCGTCGGTCGCGGCCGGGTCCGCCGGCGCCTGGTCGGTGATGGTTCCGATCGGCGATTCCATGATCGCGACGCTACATTCCTCCCAGCGCACTGAACCATCGGAATGAGCCATTCACTGCAACTCGTCCCGAACGCGCATCGGAACCGCCGGCCATCGTCATTCTCGGGGCCGCCGCAACCACGCGTGCTGCCGTGCCACGACCCGAAGCAGCGACTGCCGACGACCGCTCGTCCGCGCAGCCGGCGGTAGATCACGAAACCACATGCGGGAGCACTAGGCTCCCCTTCATGTCCGAGCCGACCCGTGACCCCCGCATGCAGGCCTTGATCGACGGGCTGCTGCCGGGAGCCGTGAGGAGGGTCAGGATCACCGGCTTCGACGGGGAGGACGTCCTGGTCCGGGTCCTGGACGCCGAAGGGGAGGAGGGCGAGACCGCCCGGATCCCCGGACACGAGGCGTCGATGCGCCCGACGGAGCGTCCGGCCGAGCTGTTCGCGGTCGGCCAGGAGATCGAGGCCGAAGAGATCGGGCGTTGGGGCGAGGATCAGCTCTTCCTCTCCGCCAGGGCGTGCGAGAACCCGGCCCTGCGGTCCTTCCTCCGCGCGCTCGCACCGGGCGACGTCGTCACCGGGACGGTCGCCGGGGTGCACGACTTCGGGGTCTTCGTCCATCTCGACGGCGAACCGGACGGCCTCCGCACCGGCTTCATCCGGGTGCCGGACCTGACGTGGGACCGGTTCGGCCATCCCTCCGAGGTGATCGAGCCCGGCCGGCGGGTGACCGCCGAGGTGATCGTCGCCGAGACGCGCTCCGGACAGGTCGCGCTCTCCTTGAAGGCCCTGCGGGAGGGTCCGCTCGCCCGGTTCGAGGACCAGGCCGGCCGGACCCTCACCGGACCGGTCGTCAAGATCGTGCCTCAAGGATCCCGTCGGGAGCAGCGGCAGCCCCACCGGCCGCGCAGGCCCGCTCCCGGTGGAACGGAACTCCCCCCTCCCACAGGGTAGTAATCGCTTTCTATCCCGGGCATGCTGTCCGCCACAGGGCCGTCGCCGGGCGCCCGCCCGGGCGTTCCCCCTCACCTCCCCCTGCGCCCCCGAGAGGTCTGCCCCGCCATGTCCTCCACGCCCTCCGTACCCTCTGTGCCTCCCGTCCCCCCGTCGCCCGCCGTCCCCGCCTCCCTCCTCTCCCGTCGAGGCCTGCTGCGCGCGGCCCTCGGCACCACCGCTCTCGGGGCCGCCGCCCTCGCCCTCCCTCTCGCCGCGCCGTCCCCCGCGCACGCCGCCGACGCCTACGACGCCCTCCGTCTGACCTGGCGCGGACTGCTCCTCGGTACCGGATTCGACCCGGGCGCCGAGCCCTTCGCCGCCAAGCTGGCCGCGCTCGGCGCCACCGCCCGCGACCTGCGCGCCGCCATGGCGCCGGCGGACGGCTCCCTCTGGCCGGACCTCCCCTACGCGGACCCCGAGCCGGACACGGACGCCGAGTCGTACACGTACTCCGGAAACATCCAGAACAGCTACACGCGGCTGCGCACCCTCGCCGAGGCGTACGCCCAGCCCGGCACCGGCCTCACCGGCGACACCGGGCTGCGCGACGAGATACTCGCCGGCCTCGACCACCTGCACGACCAGGCGTACCACGCGGGCCGGGCCCGGTACGGCAACTGGTACAGCTGGCAGATCGGCGCCCCGCAGGCGCTGCTCGACATCGACGTCCTCCTGTACGACCACCTCGGCGCCGCCCGCGTCGCCGAACACTGCGCCGCCGTCGACCACTTCGTCCCCGACAGCGCGGTCGCGAGCTACACCGGCACCTCCACCGGCGCCAACCGCGTCGACCTCTGCCGGGTGCTCGCCCTGCGCGGCGTCCTCGGGAGGTCCCCGGCGAAACTCGCCCTGGCCCGCGACGCGCTCTCGCCCGTCTTCCCGTACGTCACCTCCGGCGACGGCCTCTACGCCGACGGCAGCTTCGTCCAGCACACCTACGTCCCCTACGCCGGTTCGTACGGAGCCGTCATGCTCGGCGGCCTCTCCCACCTCTTCGCCCTGCTCGAGGGCTCCGCCTGGGAGGTCACCGACGGCGGCCGGCAGGTCGTGCTCGACTCGGTCGAGAAGGCGTACGCGCCCTTCCTCTTCAACGGCCTCGCCATGGACGCCGTCTCCGGCCGGGCGGTCAGCCGGGGCGTGCAGAAGACCGACACCCGGGCCGTCCGGCAGGACGACCACCTGCGCGGCCACGGGATCATCGCCTGCGTCGCCCTGCTCGCGCGGAGCGCCTCGGCGGCCGAGAGGACCCGCTGGGACGGCATGGTCAAGGGCTGGATCGCCCGGGACCACTACCGCCCGCTCCTGACGAGCCCCGCCCTCGGCGTCGCCGCACTCGCCCGCCTCAAGGGGATCGCCGACGGCCCGGCCGCGCCGAGCCCCGAGCCGACCGGACACCGGCTCTTCCCCGGCATGGACCGGGCCGTGCACCGGCGGCCGGGCTGGGCGGCCTCGCTCTCCATGGCCTCGAAGCGCATCACGTACTACGAGAACGGCAACGGCGAGAACCTGCGCGCCTGGCACAGCGGTTCGGGGATGCTCTACTGGTGGGGCGACACCTTCGCCAACGGGCAGTACAGCGACGACTTCTGGCCCACCGTCGACCCCTACCGGCTGCCCGGCACCACCGCCTCGCGCAAGCCGCTCGCCGACGGCGCGGGCGGCACCTGGGGCGCCGCGCGGCCCGACGTCCGGTGGGTCGGCGGGACGACGGACGGCACGTACGCGGCGGTCGGACAGTACCTGAAGGGGCTGTCCTCCACGCTCCTCGCCAAGAAGTCCTGGTTCTTCCTGGACGACGCGATCGTCTGCCTGGGCGCCGGGATCCACGGCCGGGACGGCACCGGCGTCGAGTCGATCGTGGAGAACCGCAACCTCGGCGAGCACGGCGTCCACGCCCTCACCGTCGACGGCACCGCGCAGCCCACGGCGCTCGGCTGGAACGCCACGCTCACCGGAGCCCGCTGGGCACACCTCGCGGGGCACGCCGGCTACGTCTTCCCGGGCGGCGCGCCCTCCTCCCTGAAGGCCCTGCGCCAGGCGCGCACGGGCAGGTGGTCGGAGATCAACCAGGGCGCCGTCACCGACCCGGTCACGCGCCGGTACCTGACGCTCTGGTTCGACCACGGCACCGACCCGACTCGGGCCACGTACGCGTACGTCCTCATGCCGGGCGCGAGCCGGGAGCGGACGGCGGCCCGCGCGGCCGACCGGGGCTGGCTCACCGTCCTCGCCAACACCGACGACCAGCAGGGCGTACGCGTCCCCTCCCTCGGCTTCACCGGCGTCAACCTCTGGTTCGCCGGCACGGTCGGCGAGATCACGACCGGCGCCCCCGCGTCGGTCCTGATCCGCGAGTCCGGCACCACGGCCACGGTCTGCGTCTCCGGCCCGCTCCGGGACGGCGCGACGATCGACCTGACGTGGCACCGGCCCGTCTCCGCCGTCCTCTCCCACGACCCGGCGGTCCAGGTCCTCGGCACCGGCGCCGCGCTCCGGCTCCGCGTCACCCCGGGGACCCTGGGGGCCACCCACGAGGCGGTCGTACGGCTGGAATGAGGGGGACTCGCCGTGTCCCGCCCCGGGCGTCAGGCGCCGGTGTACAGGTCGGCGTACTCCTCGCCGGGCGGGACGACGGTGATGACGTCGACCAGCACCCCGTCGGGGGCGGCGACGATGAAGTGCCGCTGGCCGAACTCCTCGGTGCGCAGGGCCAGTACCTCGGACAGGCCGGCCTCCGTCACGAGCCGCCGGTGCTCCGCGTCCACGTCGTCCACCTCGAAGTTCAGCAGCAGCCCGCCCCGGAGGGCGGCCCGGTGGCCCTCGGGGAAGGTCGGGTGGGCGTGGTCGAGGAGCGCGAGCTCGTACTGAGGGGCGTCGGGGCGCCGCAGGCTGACGTACCAGTCGGCCTCGAAGGTCGTCTCGAACCCGAAGTGGCGGGTGTAGAAGTCCCGGGAGGCCGCCACGTCCCGGGTGGCGAGCACCGGGTAGAAGCCGCCGAGCCGGGCCGCGGGCGCGGTGGGCGTGGTGGTGGGTCCGTTCGTCATGATCGGGTTCCTTCCTCTCCCTTTCGCATACCCAGGGTACGCGAATTTCGGCGTTAGCATACCCTCGGTACGCGAAACGGGAAGGACGTGCGGACGATGGCGGTCAACCGGGCGGAGCAGCGGGCGGCCACGCGGCGGGCGCTGCTGGCCGAGGGGAGGCGGCGGTTCGCCGCCGACGGCTACCACCACGTGGTGCTGGCCGACGTGGCGCGGGCCGCCGGGGTCACCAAGGGGGCCGCCTACCACCACTTCGACAGCAAGGCGGGGCTCTTCCGGGCCGTCGTCTCCGAGGTCCAGCACGAGCTGGGCGAGCGGGTCGCGGCCGAGGCCGAGCGGCACGAGGACCTCTGGGAGCAGCTCCGGGCCGGCTGCCGGGCCTTCCTGGCCGCCGGGACCGATCCGGCGGTACGGCGGATCCTGCTGGTCGACGCGCCGACCGTACTGGGCTGGGACGAGTGGCGGACCCTGGACGAGGAGTCCTCCGCCCGGCACCTCGCGGAGGCCCTGGACGCGCTCGTCGCGGCCGGGACCCTCGCCGACCAGCCGGTGGAGCCCCTGGCCCGGCTGCTTTCGGGGGCGATGAACGAGGCCGCGCTCTGGATCGCGCGGGGCGGGGACCCACGGGCCGCGGAGCAGGCGCTCGACCGGCTCCTGGCGGGCCTGCGCGCCCCGACCTGACGCCTGCCCGACGGGACGACGGGGCATCGGAGCAACGGGATAGCGGGCCAGCGGGTCGTGAGATCATCACACCCGCAGCCCCGGGGCACCGCCGCCGGGCCGCGGCACCGGGGGAGCGGACATGGAACACGGCCGGGCAGTGGACGTACGCGAGGGGCGCACGCGCGCCGAACGGCTGACCGAGGGACTGGTCGTCGCGGCGGCCTCGGTCCTCGCGCTCGGCCTCCTCGCCGGCCCCGTGACGGTCTTCGGCACGACCGCCTGGCACCTGGCCACCGACACCGGGACCACCGCGTTCAGCCGGTTCCTGGCACCGGTGCTCCTCCTCGCCCTCCTGGTGCTGCCGTTCCTCCCGGCCCGCGCGGTGTTCCGCTCGGGCCGGCGCAAGGGACGGGCACGGCTGACGGCGGCGGCCCCGGCGGTGCTGGCCCTGCTCGCCGGATCCGTGGTGCCGTTCGCGGCCCTGTGCCTGCTCCTGGCGTACGGGAACTGACCCCCCTCCGGCGCGGCCGGAAGGGATCCGGCGTCACCGATTCCGGCCGGGGGACCGGCTCACGGCCCGCGCCAGATGTTGGCGAACGCCGTGTTCTCGATGGTCCGCCGCTGGCGCACGGCCTCCAGCTCCATCACCGCGTCGTGGACGGCGGCCACCACGCCCGTCACCGCCTCGTCGGCGAAACCGGGCTCCTCGTCGGGCCGCCCCTCGCCGATGCCCACCGCCGAGGCGAGGGCGGCCAGGACGGGCTCTCCCTCCTCCCGGCGGCCGACCGCCCGGCGCCGGGCGGGCGTGTCGACCGGCTCCACGCGCTCCGGGCCGAAGGGCAGCCGGCCGCTTCGCCTCCGCCTCAGCTCGCCGTCCCCCTCAAGCGCGGTCCGGTACGCGGACGCGAGGTCCCGGCCCCGGCGCCACAGCCAGTCCTCGACCCGCTCGTAGGGCGGCTGCCGGACGAGCCCCGCCTCGGCCTCGGCCAGGAGCCGGTCGTCCGGCCCCGACGGCCCGCCCGGCACGATGCGGTCGTCATCCACGGCGACGGCCCCCGCGCCGACGAGGTCGATCAGCTCGGCCCCCGCGAGAGCCAGCGACAGGTCGCCCTGCCCCACGTCGGGCCCCGGCCCCGGATCCACGGAGATGAGGAACAGGTCTTTCGCCGTGCTCATGAACGGCTCCCCTCGATGACATCGACAGGGCGAACCCCACCGGCCGGTCCCGCGACCGGCGCGACGGCGGGGCGCCCACCCCGATCAGTATCGCCGCCACCGGGGCGGCGGAACGAGGCCGCCGCACTTTCCCCGGGCCGACCGCCGACCGTCGACCACCAACCGCTTCAGGGCCGGAGCCCGACGTGTTCGAGCGCGACCGTACTGAGGTCGGTGATGGCCTGCGGATCCCCCCGGCGCCAGGCGTCGGCCCACCCGCCGGACGGCACCGGCAGCCCGTCGAGTACGCCCGGAGGCCCGGTGAGGGCGCGCAGGGCGAGCAGATCGGCGCCCCCGGGGGCTCCGGCGAGACGGCGCAGGGCGTTGCTGCGCCGGATCCAGAGCAGGCGCGGCGGGAGCCACAGCAGCAGGACGAAGAGCACCGGGACGACGATGAGGGCGGCCGTGACGACATCGGCGACCTGGCCGACGGTCTCCTGGAACGACGCGCCCGCGTCGGCGAACCCGGAGCCGGCGTCGGCCGCGGACCGCAGCGGCTTCTCCAGGACGCCACCGACGAACGGCACGTCCGCCGCCGCGTCCCCCGCCTGGTCGAGCTCCCTGGCGAGACTGTCGCCGGAACTCTCCACCTTCTGCCCCGGTTCGGCCAGCAGCATGATCGTCCCGCGGACGGCGAGGGCCACCCACACCGCCACGGCGATCACGGCCACGGCGATCAGGTCCACGAGCACCTGGCGGTTCCGGCGTGCGGGCGTCTGGGCGTAGAGGCGCAACGGAGGGCTCCGTTCGAGTCATGGCGGCGAGGAGGCCCGGCCGCCCCGACCGCGACCCGGCCGACCGGTCGTCGGAATCAACTCTTCCACCGCTCCCCACGGGCAAACGTACGAAACACGAGGCACACCGCGAGCCCGGCGCGACCGACGGGACACCCTTTAGTGTCGAACCCATGATCGTATGGCTCAACGGCACCCACGGTGCGGGCAAGACGACGACCGCCGCGCTCGTGCGGCGACTGCTCCCGGATTCACGGGTGTTCGACGCCGAGAAGGTCGGCGAGACGCTCATGGACATCACGCCGGGGCTGCCCCGGACGGACAACTTCCAGCACTGGCCGCCGTGGAGACCGCTCGTGGTCGAGACCGCCCGACACGTACTCGACTACACCGGCGGCACCCTGGTGATCCCCATGACCGTCCTGGTGGAGCGGTACTGGCGCGAGATCGCCGAGGGCCTCGCCCGGCACGCCGTTCCCGTACGCCACTTCGTCCTCCACGCCGACCGGGAGACCCTCCGCGGGCGCATCGCGAACGACACGGTCGTCGGCCCCGACTCCCCGTTCCGCCTCCGGTACCTCGAACCCTACGAGGAGGCGGCCCGCACGTGGCTGCACGCCGAGGCCGAGGTCGTGGACACCACGCACCTCGCACCCGGCCTGGTCGCCCTGCGGATCGCCGAGGCCGTCAAGGGCTGAACGGCCCCGGGGGCGCCGGAGGCCGGTTCACGGGTCCCGGCGCTCACCCGGCGAGACCACCCGGTCCCCGGAGGTGCCGGGCGTGCGGTCGGCGGCGGGGGGCCCCGGCGAGGGCTCGCCCGCCGCGAGGTGTTCCAGGACCTCCGCCAGCTCCTCGCAGGCGCGGCGCACGGACCGGCGCGTCGCACGCTGCTCGGTGATGACGGAGGAGAGCAGCAGGGCCGTCAGGGCGGCGGAGCCGTTGAACGCCTGGAGCTTGACCATGATCTCGACGTCCGACAGGTGGAGGAACGCGCCCTTCCCGGCGGTCGCCTCGAACGTGGTGAGCACGGACGCGAAGAGCGCGCACAGCACGCTCCCGGCGAGCTGGAAGCGGAGCGCCGCCCAGATCAGCAGGGGGAAGACGAGGAAGAGCAGGCTCATCGGACTGAGCACGGCCGACGGCACGATGACCAGGGCCGCGACGCCCAGACAGACCGCCTCCGACCAGCGCCGCGTACGGAACCGCCCGATCGCCCCCGCGAACGCGAGCAGGAGCGGGGTGACGAGCAGCACGCCCATCGTGTCGCCCGCCCACCAGGCCAGCCAGACGGGCCAGAACTCGCTCCTCTCCAGGGAGCCGGTCGCCACGTGCAGCCCGACCCCCGCCGTCGAGCTGATCAGCATGGCGCCGAACCCGCCGAGGAAGACCAGGCAGAGCCCGTCCCGCAGCCGCGCCATGTCGAGCCGGAAGCCGACCCGCCTCAGCAGCAGGAAGGCGCACAGCGGCGCGGCGGTGTTGCTCACGACGGTGACCACCGTGGTGAGCCCCGGGGTGGTGAGCGAGGCGATGACGAGGAAGCAGCCGAGGGCGATGCCGGGCCAGACCCGCACGCCGAGCAGCAGCAGGGCGGCGACGGCCACACCCGTGGGCGGCCAGATGGGGGTGACCACCACCCCTTCGACGACGAGACGGCCCAGCAGGCCGAGCCGTCCGACCGCGTAGTAGCAAGCGGCCACGGCCAGCGAGGCCAGGACCGTCTCCGTCGGGGGCCGGAACTGCCGAGTAACCAACACACCAGCCATCAGACACCGGCCGGACCGTCCCGGCCGGGCAAGAGCCCCCTGCGTGTCGGGCACCGTCGCACGGAACGGGCCCGGCCCGGCGCGAAGTCCGGTCGGGGCCGGTCCGCTCCGACCCGGTCCGCTCCCGGCCCCGGCCGCCGGCCGTCACCCGTTCGGCGGTGAGCCGGACGGCGCAACGGCCGCCGGAGGGCGAAACGGTGATCCTCCGGCCGCTGTCCCGCCCCTCACCTCCTCTTCGGCCACGCCGTACCGCCGTCGTGCCCGACGACCAGCACGGCGGCGTCGTCCTCGTGCCCCACCGTACCGGCCAGCTTCATGACGGCGGTGGCGAGCGCGTCGACGTCCAGCCCGGCGACGGCCGTGATCCCGGCGAGCCGCATCACCTGGTCCAGGCCGTCGTCGAGGTGGAGCGAGGGCCCCTCCACCACCCCGTCGGTCAACAGGACGAAGACGCCGCCGGTGGTGAGCCGGTGGCGCGTGACGGGATACTCGACCCCGCGGAGCACACCGAGCGGGGGCCCGCCCTCGCCGTCGTCGATCCCGGAGCGCCCGTCGGCGGTGGCCCAGATGTGGGGGATGTGCCCGGCCCGGGCGCACTCCAGGGTGCCGGCGGCGGGGTCGAGCCGCAGGAAGGTGCAGGTGGCGAAGAGATCGGCGCCCAGGGTGACCAGCAGGTCGTTGGTGCGGCCGAGCAGCTCCCCCGGGTCCCCGGTGACGGAGGCCAGCGCGCGCAGCCCCACGCGGACCTGCCCCATGAAGGCGGCGGCCTCGATGTTGTGCCCCTGTACGTCGCCGATGGACATGCCGATGTGGCCGTCGGGCAGGGTGAAGGCGTCGTACCAGTCGCCGCCGACGTTGAGCCCGTGGTTGGCGGGCATGTAGCCGACGGCCAGCCGGACGCCCGGAGGGCTGGGCAGGTCCGGGGGCAGCATGCCGCGCTGCAGGGCCACGGCGAGCTCGACGCGGGAGCGCTGCGTCTCGGCCAGCTCCCTCGCCCGGGCGGTCAGCGACCCGAGTCTGCCCAGCAGCTCGTCGCTGCTGTCGGCCGGCCATCTGCGGAACATCGATCACTCCGGCGTCGCGAGAATCCCTCGCATCAGTTCGTTCCGTTCTCAGCGCGTAAGACCACGGGGGCACCTCGGTGGGTACAGGACCTTCCCTACTCTGCCCGGAGGAGGCGCCGCCCGCACCTCATCCGGCGCCGGGGCGGAGCGCGGCACGGGAGGTCGGGGCGCGGCGGGCGGCGGCCTTCAACGCCACCGACACCGCGTGGATCCAGCTGATGATCCCCATGAACGAACGGGCCCGCCTCCTGACCGGCCTGGCGCCCTCCCGTACGGCTGACCCCGCCCCTGCGGACCTCGCCGCCCGGACCGGAACGCGCCTGGAACGGGAACTGGCGGACCTGCGCGCACCCCTGGACCTCTCGGGCACCCCCGACACCCGTCCCCACGAAGGGCACGACATGCCGGGCATGGTCGGCCTCGACACCCTCCGGAAGGCGGAGAAGGCGAAGGGGGGAGCAGTTCGAGAGGATCCTCACCGAGGGCCTCCGCGCCCACCTCGCACAGACCGGAAAACTCTGCGCGAGCGAACGGACCTCCGGCGGGTCCGAGGAGGCGAAGGCCCTGGCCGCGACCATCGCCGGGAGCGCCGTCCGGGAACTCGGCCGGCTCACCACGACGAACCGGCCGTGACCGGCGGGGGAGAGCAGACCTAGGGCCTGTCCGGCGGATCAGGGCCGGACAGACCCTGACCGGACGCCGTCAGGCCCGGGGCCGATCGAGCGCCCGCTCCACCGCCGTGTAGGTGACGCCGTGGTCCGCCAGGGCCTCGGAGACGACCCCGGGGCGGGCCGTCAGGGCCAGGAGCAGGTGCTCGTCGCCGATCTCCTTCTCCCGTCGGCCGAGGCAGACGCGCAGCGACTGCTCGAGGACCTTCTTGCTCTCCCGGGTGAAGGGCCGCCGCTTCGAGCCCCGGGGCCGGCCGTCGGACCCGGCGGTGAGCGCGCCCGGGCCGTGGGTCTCCTCGACCCGGGCGACGATCCGTGCCACGTCGATGCCGAGATCCGCCAGCGCGTCCACCTCGACCGTCGAGAGGCCGCCCCGGCGCCGGGCCGCCGCGAGTGCGGCCTCCAGCGACGCGCGCCGCTCCGTCGCTCCCAGCGCCCGCAGCGCGAGGGCCGCCCGGGTGTCCTCCGCGTCGAGCAGCGCCAGCAGCAGGTGCTCCTCCGTGACCGCGGGCGCGCCCTCGCGCTCGGCCACCGCCACGGCCCCGGTCACCACCGCCCGGGCCCCCTTCGTGAACCTCTCGAACATCAATGCCTCCCGTGCTTCTTGTGGACGGCCTGGCGGCTCACGCCCAGTTCGGCCGCGATCTCCTGCCACGACCAGCCCTGGGCGCGCGCGCTGCGCACCTGGACGGCTTCCAGCTGTTCGAGAAGGCGTCGCAGCGCGGAGACGGCACGCAGTCCCACCCGTGGATCGCGGTCGCCGGCCTGCGCGGCGAGATCGGTTGCGTCGGTCATGATGTCAACTTACGTTGACACCCCGCTCATGTCAATCAAAGTTGACATGAGCGGGGTGGGGGACCGTGCGGGGAGCCGTGGGCGGTCCTTCCCCCCACGCGCCCGACGGGGCGACGCCGCCCGTGCCCCGGTCAGACGCCGCCCGTGCGTTCCGGATCGTCCAGCGGGGTGTCCACCCGCAGCCAGCGGTAGCCGTACGGCGCCAGCCCGACCCCGACACGACCGCCGGCCGCCGCCTCGACGGTGTCGCCGGTGAACAGGTCGGTGAGCGTGCGGCCGCCCTCCAGACCCGGCACGATCGTGGTCGCGTCGACCCGCCGGGACGAGAAGTTGTGCAGCGCCAGCACCGCTCCCTCCGGGAGCGAGGCGAGGTGGGCCAGGACGCCGGGGTCGTCCGCGCCGAGCACCTCGGTCCGGCCCCAGGCGAGCTCGGGGGCCTCGCGGTACCGCTCGATCAGCGTCCGCACGCGGCTGAGGAGCGAATCCGCGTCGCGCGCCTGGTCGCGCACGTTCACCCGCCCCGGCCCGTACGCCCCCTCGGGCATCGGATGGGGGAAGTCGCCGCTCGGCGCGGTGGAGAACCCGGCGCCGCCGTCCGCCGTCCACTGCATGGGGGTGCGGACGGCCTGCCGGCCCTCGACGGCCAGGTTCTCGCCCATCCCGATCTCCTCGCCGTAGAAGAGCACGGGCGTGCCGGGCAGGGTGAACAGCAGGCTGTAGGCCAGTTCCACACGGCGCCGGTCGCCGCCGACCATCGGCGGCAGCCTGCGGCGCAGCCCCCGGCCGTACAGCTGCATGTCCTTCTCCGGGCCGAAGGCCGCGAACACCTCGGCGCGCTCGTCGTCGTCCAGCTTGTCGAGCGTCAGCTCGTCGTGGTTGCGGACGAAGGTCGCCCAGTGCCCGTCGCGCGGGGCCTCCGGGCGCTCGCGCAGCGCCGCCGCCAGCGGCCCGGCCTCCTCCCGGGCGAAGGACAGGTACATCTTCTGCATGCCGATGAAGTCGAAGCACATGGTCAGCTCGTCGCCCCGCTCGGACTCCGGGCCGCCGAAGAACTCCATGGTGTCGGGGTAGGGCAGGTTGACCTCGCCGAGCAGGACCGCCTCCCCGTTGCGGCGCCCGAGGAAGGCCCTCAGATCGGCCAGGTAGTCGTGCGGGTCGGGCAGTCGGCCCGCGTCCTCCTGGCCGTCGGTCTCCAGGAGGAAGGGGACCGCGTCGACGCGGAAGCCGGAGAGCCCGAGCTGCGTCCAGAAGCCCATGATGCGGGCTATCTCGTCCCGTACGGCGGGGTTGGCCACGTTGAGGTCGGGCTGCTGCCGGTAGAAGCGGTGCAGGTAGTACTGCCCGGTCCGCTCGTCGTACTCCCACGGGCTCTTCTCGGCGTCGGGGAAGACGACGTCCTTCGGCCCGTCCTCGGGCGGCTCGTCGCACCAGACGTACCAGTCGCGGCGGGGGGACGTACGGCTGGAGCGGGACTCCCGGAACCACGGGTGCCGGTCGGAGGTGTGGTTGACCACCAGGTCGGCGATGACCCGGATGCCCCGGTCGCGGGCGGTCCGCACGAACTCGGTGAAGTCCCCGAGGGTGCCCAGGCGCGGGTCGACGCCGTAGAAGTCGGTGACGTCGTAGCCGTCGTCCCGTTCCGCGGTCGGGTAGAACGGCATCAGCCACACGCAGGTGACGCCGAGCCGGACGAGGTGGTCGATCCGCTGGGTCAGCCCCGCGAAGTCGCCGATGCCGTCCCCGTCGCCGTCCTGGTACGTCTCCACGTCCAGGCAGTACACGACCGCGTTCTTCCACCACAGGTCGGAGGTTCGGGTCAGCCTCATCGGACGTCCTCCGCGCGCACGGGTCCGGCCGGGGTCGCGTCGAGCCGGGGCAGCACCTTGTCGCCGAACGCGTCGATGAACGCGCTCTGTTCGCGGCCGACGTGGTGCAGCATGACCGTGTCGAAGCCGAGGTCGGCGTACTCCTGGAGCCAGGCCGCGTGCTGTCCGAGGTCCGCCGACACGTTGACCGCCTCCGCGACCCGCTCGGGCGTGACGTGCTCGCTGACCCCGTCGAACAGTTCGGCGGTGTCCAGGTCCCAACTCGCCGGCGGCCCGTGCACGTTGGTGCGCCACTGGTCGTGCGCGACGGCGAGGGCGGTGTCCGGGTCCGGATCCCAGCTGAGGTGCACCTGGAGGCGCAGCGGGCCGGAGCCGCCGGCGGAGCGGTAGGCGTCCACGATCCGGCGCAGCCGCTCGTGCGGGGCGTTGACGGTGATGAGCCCGTCGGCCCAGTCGGCGCACCAGGCGGCGGTGGCCTCGCTGCACGCGGCGCCGATCAGCGGCGGCACGGTCTCGGGGAGCGTCCAGAGGCGCGCCCGGTCCACGGTCACCAGGCCGTCGTGGCTCACCTCCTCGCCGCGCAGCAGCGCCCGGACGACGTCGACGCACTCGCGCAGCCGCGCGTTGCGCACGTCCTTGCGGGGCCAGCGGTCGCCGGTGATGTGCTCGTTGGACGCCTCGCCGCTGCCCAGGGCCGCCCAGAAGCGGCCCGGGTACATGGCGGCGAGGGTGCCGACGGCCTGGGCGACGATCGCGGGGTGGTAGCGCTGTCCGGGCGCGTTGACGACGCCGAAGGGGATGCGGTCGGTGGCCTGGAGGGCGGCGCCGAGCCAGGACCACGCGAAGCCGGACTCGCCCTGCCGGACGCTCCAGGGCGAGAAGTGGTCCGAGCACATGGCGGCGCCGAAACCGGCCTCCTCCGCGCGGACGGCCGCGGCCAGGAGGTCCGCGGGCGGCACCTGTTCGTGCGAGGCGTGGAATCCGTAGACGGTCATGGAGCGCGCGTACCCCGGGACGCGGGGATCAGGCGGCGCGGCCCGCGAGGTGTCGTCCCCTCACTCGATCCGTCGGTGCACCCTCGCCTCCCAGGGCGCGAGGACCGTGCGCCCGTCCTCCGCCGGGACGGACGGCCCGTTGCCCAGCAGGAGCTCGGCGTCCTCCCACCCACCGGGGAGGTCCACGGTCACCGTGTCGCCCGTGAAGTTGCCGACGACCAGCAGCGTGGTCCCCTCGTGGTGGCGGGTGAAGGCGTACACGCGCTCGTCGTCGGGCAGCAGCATGGTGAAGTCGCCGTGCACGACGGCCGGTTCGGAATGCCGCAGGGCGATGAGCCGCCGGTAGTGGTGGAAGACGGAACCCGGATCCGCGTACGCGGCGGCCGCGTTGACCTCGATGTGGTCCGGGTTGACCGGGAGCCAGGGGATGCCCGTGGTGAACCCGGCCTGCGGGGAGGCGTCCCACTGCATGGGCGTACGGGCGTTGTCCCGGCCCATCGCGCGAAGGCCGGGCAGGACGTCCTCGGGCGCGGCCCCCGCGCCCAGCGCCTGCGCGTAGTGGTTCAGGGACTCGATGTCCCGGAAGTCCTCGATGGTGCGCAGGGGAGCGTTGGCCATGCCCAGTTCCTCCCCCTGGTAGACGTACGGGGTGCCCCGGTGCAGGTGCAGCACCGTGGCCAGCATGGTCGCGGACCGCGTGCGGTGCCGGGGGCCGTCGTCGCCGAACCGGGAGACCACGCGGGGCTGGTCGTGGTTGTTCCAGTACAGGCTGTTCCACCCGACGTCCGCGAGACCGGTCTGCCAGCGGCCCAGGGACGCCTTCAGCTCGGTCAGCCGCAGCGGCCGCGGATCGAACTTGTGGGCGCCGTGGTCGAGCCCGACGTGCTCGAACTGGAACACCATGTCGAGCTCGGCGTGGTCCGGGTCGGTGAACAGCCGGGCCTGTTCGACGGTCACGCCGGGCATCTCCCCGACGGTCAGCAGCCGGCCGGGGTACCGGGCCATGACCTCCCGGTGCATCTCCCGGAGGTACTCGTGGATGCGCGGCCCGCAGACGTAGGAGGGCGACCCGTCACCGTACGGGCCGTCCCCGCGCAGTACCCCGTCGGGCAGCGCCGGGTCCTTGGAGACGAGGTTGATCACGTCCATCCGGAAGCCGTCCACGCCCCGATCCAGCCACCACCGCATCATCGCGTACACGGCCTCGCGGACCTCCGGGTTCTCCCAGTTGAGGTCGGGCTGCTTCGGCGAGAACAGGTGCAGGTAGTACGCGCCGCTCGCGGGGTCGCGCGTCCAGGCCGGCCCGGAGAAGAACGAACCCCAGTTGTTGGGCTCCCGGCCGTCGCGCGGCGGCCGCCACCAGTACCAGTCCCGCTTGGGGCTCCCGGGGTCGCGCGACTCCCGGAACCAGGGGTGCTCGTCGGAGGTGTGGTTGACGACCAGGTCCATGATCAGCCTCATGCCGCGCCCGTGCACCGCCGCGAGGAGCCGGTCGAAGGCCGTCAGGTCACCGAAGACGGGATCGATGTCCTGGTAGTCGCTGATGTCGTAGCCGTTGTCGTCCTGCGGCGACGGGTAGACGGGCGAGAGCCACAGCACGTCCACGCCGAGCTCCGCGAGGTGGTCCAGACGGCCGGTGATGCCGTCCAGGTCACCGATGCCGTCGCCGTCGGAGTCGGCGAAACTGCGGGGATAGATCTGGTAGACGACCGCGGACCTCCACCACGCGTCGTCCTTCCCTGTCACGGTGCCGGGCGTCATCGGCGATCTCCTCCGGGCGTCGGGGCTACGGGCCACGAGTTCCCCCTTTCCCCCGTACGGCGACCGAACCGCCCAGGGGCCGGGGGCAGCCGTCATGACCGATCAGCCGAGGGGCCGGGGGCGACCGTCACGACCGATTCCAGCGCTTCCTCGGCCGAGACGGCACGGGCCGGCCCACACGGACTACGACCGACCGCCCCCGGCCACAGCCGACCGGCCCCGGACATGATCCGCCGGACAGAGCCCCTGCCTAGAAGTGCGGACAGTCGCCGTGACCTGCCGGCCCCGGCCCCGGTTCCGGTTCCGGCGGCGGTGTGGTGGAGCGCGGCGCCCGGGGCAGGGGCACGGCCTCCTCGGCCCTTCCCCTCTCGATCAGCAGCAGGCCGAGGGTCCGCCGGTGCTCCGGACGGTCCGAGTCCAGGAAGGCGATGGCCTCCTCCGGACGCCCGGCATCGGCGAGGAGCCGAGCCATCTCCTCCGCGGCGTACGGGCCCCCGCTCCCGGAGGAGGCCCGGGCCTCCTCCACGGCCTCGTCCAACCGTCCGCAGGCGGCCAGGAGCCGGGCGCGCAGCCGGAACAGCTCCCACGGTTCCCAGGTCCCCCGGGCTTCCAGGGCGTCCAGATGGGCGAGGCCTTCCCCGGCACGCCCCTCGGCGGCGAGGAGTTCGCACAGCAGGTCGACGATCCGGTCCTCGGCGCTGTTCATGGCGCGCACCACCTCGACGGCCTCCGCACCCCGCCCGTGCCGGGCGAGCAGCCGCGCCAGCAGGGCCGGCGCGTGCCAGGAGTCGTACTCCGCCTGCCACCGGTAGACCTCGATCGCGCCCTCCACGTCACCGCGGCCTCCAGCAGCTCCGCCAGGTGACGGGCGGCCTCCTCCCGGTCTTCCCCCGCCGCGTGGGCGCGCAGCTCGTCGACGCGGTCGTGCCGTATCAGCAGTTCGGCCAGCGGATCACGGTTGTCGACCACGAGCGAGCCGTAGGTCCGCAGGGCTTCGAGCGCCTCGTCCGTGCGCCCCTGCCTCTCACGGACCGCCGCCAGCAGGGCGACCGCGTTGAACGGTTCCGGATCGCGCCCCGCGCACTCGGAACTGCCGCACCGTACGCAGGGGCGCCCCGCCACGATCCGGGCCTCCAGCAGCGTCGCGATCTCCTCGTCCCGGCCCAGCCCGGCACTCGTCTCGACCAGGGCCTCGGCGAGGAGCCAGTCCGCGACGTGCGGGAGGAGCAGCGCGTGGGCTTCCTCGCCCCGCCCGCACCGGGCGAGCGACAACGCCAGGTGACGGAGCGCGAGCCGCTCTCCTCCCCGGGCGAACGGACGGACGAGACCAAGGGCCTCTTCGCCCCGCCCTCCCGCCCGGCCGGAAGGGAGAGAGGGGCCGGCGTTTAATCGGATGTGCGTACGGCGCGGGGTTGCTAGGTTCGCCGTGTGCCGAAGCTGAATCAGATCATCGCAGTCGAAAAGGGCGTCAAGTCCAAGGCCCTCCAGGAGCTCACCCAGGCTCACCAGGACGTGCAGAAGCCCGCCCTCCTGGCCGGCATCTCCCGGACCTACCAGCCCAAGGACGAGGAGGGCGAGCAGCTGCCGCCCGAGTCCACCCGGGTGCAGATCAAGGCCGAGGACATCCTGCGGGCGACCGCCGGGACGCTGACGCGGCTCTTCGACGTGACCGCGACGAAGGACTGGGCGAACCGGTCCGCGGTCGCGGACGTGGTGGTCGACGGCACGGTGCTGCTGCCCCAGGTACCCGTCCCGTACCTGCTGTTCCTGGAGAAGCAGCTCACCGATCTGCACACCTTCGTGCGCAAGCTGCCGGTGCTCGACGCCTCCGAGTCGTGGAACCTGGACCCCTCGACGGACTCGTGGAAGACGGATCCGGTGCGGACCATCCGCACGAAGAAGGTCCCGCGCAACCACGTGAAGGCCGAGGCCACGGAGAAGCACCCGGCGCAGGTCGAGGTGTACTACGAGGACGTCCCGGTCGGTTACTGGACCACGGTGAAGTTCTCCGGTGCGCTGCCCGCCCGGCGGGTCAACGAGCTCCTCGACCGCGTCGAGAAGCTCCAGCAGGCCGTCAAGTTCGCCCGTGAGGAGGCGAACAACACCGAGGTCACCGACCAGCGGATCGGCGACGCGGTATTCGGCTACCTCTTCCGGTAGCCCCCACAGACGCCCTCCGTCGCGAGCGGAGGGTGCGCGATGAGCGCAAGCTGAAACTGATGTTGAAGCTGATGAAGGGGTGTCAGTTGGGGGTTCGAATCCCTCCCCCCGCACCACGTGCGGGGGTGGCCCAAGCCTGGCAGAGGCGGCCCCGTGAAACTCAGATTCTCGCTCCAGTCTCAGTATTCGCCGCCGAACACCGGATCGACCGAGCGTGGGCGAACATCGACGGATGGGGGTTCAAGTCCCCTCGGCGCCTCTCTCGTGGCGCTGTAGTTCAAAGGCAGAACACGTCGATCTCAACATGACCCGCGGCTCTTAAACGCCGCCGGTGTGCGCAAATGGGTGGCAAGCTGGAGCCCGGGAGCTGGACATGCTCCCGGGCTCCGTCACGTTCCGGCCCGGAGCCGACGACGCCGTACCGGCGAGGAGGGAGACCGGGGCCCTCACCGGGTGGTGCTCCGATTCCCTCGCTTCCACGCCTCGACGACCTCGATCGGGACACGTCCGCGTTCGGGCAGGTCGTATCCGTTGGCGTTGGCCCAGTCGCGGACGGCCCGTGTACTGACCGGTGCCTCGGAGACCACAACCGGCGCACGGCTTCGGGAAGTCGAAGGGACGAAGGCGGGCCCGTGCTCAAGGAGGTCTCGGGGAAACAGGGGAACGTCCACGCTCCCGCCGAGAACACCGACGAGGAACGCGGTCAAGGTTCCGTCGTGGACGAACCAGGGCGCGCCCAGGGACTCGCTGACGGCGATGGTCCACTCGTCCGGGGCACCGGCGGGCCGGGTGACCCAGAAGAGGTGGTCCCCGTTGTCGGTGACCCCCACGGCGAGAAGGTCCTCGGAGGAGCAGGGCAGTGGCCGGGGAGTCCGGGCGGCCTGCCGGACCTCCTCGATCCCTCCACGCAGCCGCGTCGGCACGGGACCGGTCAGGTCGGTCCACCGATTGGGCGCGTGAGGCCGGTACAGGGTGACGAACTCGCAGAACCGACCCGGCCCGTACGCCGCGACGAGCTCCTTGTAGTCCCGGGGCAGTCCCGTACCCAGCGCCTCTTCGACCTCGGACCAGTCGGGAGCCGGGGGAACGGCGGTGGGCGGCGGGCACAGCGCGGTCAGCGCGGCGAGATCGGTCATCGGTTTCCTCGGCGGTCAGGAACGGTCTCGGGACCGAAGGCCAGGCCACCGCACCCGGACGTCGTCCAGGCCGGAGCACTTCCAGGCCGGTGTGGCCCGCCGGCGTTCGCCGGCACCGAGGACGGCTGCCGCCTCGGTGCCGGCGAGCGGAGGTTCCGGCCATGCTTCGGCCTGGACGACGTCCGGGTGCGATCACCGACAACGGCGTCGTCCCGGACCCGGGCCACTGGGCAGCAACTCTTCGGGGCGGGCCGGAACCGCCCGGCACCGCACCCCACGTTCCGTCAGTTGTCGGGGAAGGAGAAGTAGAGCGCGTCGCTGTAGAAGGACGCGAAGTGGCTCCGCCAGTCGGCCCGGACCGCGGCCAGCCAGTCGTCGTCCCGGCCGGCGATCGCCGCCTCGGCCCGGGCGACGGCGTCGGGGACGCCCTCGGACGCCAGGTGACGCACGCTCGCCACCGGATCGTCGTCCGTCATCGAGACGATCTCCCCTGTCTCCAGGACGAAGTACTTCGCCCGCTGCTTCTCCAGGTGGGCCGTGGTCCCGGCGACGCACTCGGCGAACTCGGCGTCGCCCTCCAGGCCCTTGCCGACCGCGTCCAGGAGGTCCAGGAGCAGGGCGGCCCCGCCGGCGTAGTCCGCGGCGATGCCGATCGGAGGGTTCCAGATCATGGACGGGACGATCGTGGTCCCGCGCCCCACCATGAGCTTGTGCGCGAGCGGAATGTCCCAGTTGTGTTCGGATATGCAACGGATCCCCCGGGGGATCTCCGTCTCGTCCGGCATCGAGTCCGCGGAATAGAGGTAAGAACGGTTCGCCATGACGACGACGCTAACAGTGGGGACCGACAACGCCCGTGCCGCCGGGTCGGGCCGGGCCGCGTAGCCCCCTCCACCTGCTCCTACCATCCCGATCCGACGGGGTGTCGGAAGCTCCTGCCGTCGTGCGGGGGATCGGCGCAGCGGCGGCCCTGACGGGCCAGCACCCGCAAGGCGTCGGCGGAGCCCGGGTCGTTCGGGGTGTAGACCTCGAGGCGGTGGTCGGGGCTGTCGGGCTGCAGCCAGACCTGGTAGTCGACACTGAGCGCGCCCACGGTCGCGTGCCGCATGCGCATGGTTCCCGTGGTGCAGTCCGCGACGTCCCGATGCGCCCACAGCGCCGAGAAGTCGTCGCTGCGCATGGTGAGTTCGCCGATCAGCCCCGCCAGACGCGCGTCGGTGGGATAGCGGCCGGCGGTCAGCCGGAGGTACGCCACGTGAACGCGGGCGAGCGCGTGCCAGTTGCCGTACAGGTCGCGCGTCACCGGATCGAGGAAGAACATCCGGGGGACCGACGGACGCCGTTCCGGATCGTCCGGCGCCTCGAAGGCGATGTGCCCGGCGAGAAGGGCGTGCCCGCTGCGGTTCCACGCGAGCACGTCCCCGCGACGCCCCAGGACGACCGCCGGCGTCGCCTCGCCCAGGGACTCCAGGAGCGCGAGGACCCGCCTGTGGGGTTCCTCCGCCGGGGGCTCGGCGAGCCGTGGCGTCGGCGAGTGCCTGGCGAGGTCGTGCAGGTGAGCGGTCTCGGCCGCGTCGAGCCGCAGCACCCTGGCGAGCGCGCCGAGCACCTGCTCCGAGGCCGTCTCCGCCCGCCCCTGCTCCAGCCGCGTGTAGTAGCCGGCGCTCACTCCGGCGAGCTGGGCGAGCTCCTCCCGCCGCAGCCCGGGAACACGGCGCCCGTTCCCCAGGGCGCGCAGCCCGATCGCGTCCGGCGTGACCCGGTCACGACGGCTCTTCAAGAACGCTCCGAGGTTCTCCACGACCGCAAGCGTAAGTCGACCGCCTCCGCCGCCGGGTACACCTGTCGGGTGTACCCACAGCAGGGGGGTGGCTGCCGGCCGGGCGACGGCCGACGGTCGGGACATGTCGGAACAGCGCACACACAACTCCCCGGGCCCGCGCGCGTGGCTGGGTCTCCTCGTCGTACTCGGCCCCGTCCTGCTGGTCTCCATGGACGGCTCCATCCTGTACCTGGCGATGCCCCGGGTCAGCCAGGACCTCACCCCCACGGCCGACCAGGCCCTGTGGACCCTGGACGTCTACGGCTTCGCGGTCGGCTCGCTGCTGATCGCGTTCGGCACCATCGGCGACCGGTACGGCCGCCTGAAACTCCTGATGACCGGGGCGACCGTCTTCGGCCTCGCGTCCGCGGCGTCCGCCTTCGCGCCCGGCCCGGAGCTCCTCATCGCGTCCCGCGCGCTGATGGGCGTGGCCGGCGCGACCCTCCTGCCGTCGGCCCTGGCGGTGCTGAGCGAGCTGTTCACCGACCCGCGACGCCGGGCGCAGGCCATCGGCGTCTTCGCGGCGGCCTTCGCGGCGGGGTTCGCCATCGGCCCGGTCGCGGGCGGCTTCCTCCTCGAACGCTTCTGGTGGGGCTCGGTCTTCCTGATCAACCTGCCCGTCATCGCCCTGTTCCTCGTCCTCGCGCCCGTCCTGCTGCGCGAGGTCGGCACGACCCGCCCCGGCCGCGTGGACGTCTTCAGCGTCGTGGCCTCCGCGGCCGGCCTCCTGGCCTTCGTGTACGGCCTCAAGCACGCCGCCGCCGAAGGACCCTCGCTGCCCTCCGGCCTCGTGGGACTGGGCGGCCTGGCGCTCCTCGCCCTGTTCGTGCGCCGGCAGCGGCACCTGGAGCACCCGTTGATGGACTTCTCCCTCTTCCGCGACCGGGTCTTCACCGTCGCGATCATCACGGGCCTGCTGCCCCTGGCGGCCTGGTCGGCGACCGCCTACCTGTCGGGCGTCTACCTCCAGTCCGTCCTCGGCCTGCCCGTCCTGCGGGCGGCGCTCCTGGCCCTGCCCGGCGCGGTGGTCCTCATCGTGTCCTGCGTCGTCACGCCCCTGGTGGTCGACCGCGTCGGCAAGCGGGCGATCCTCCTCGTCTGCCACTTCTCCATCGCGGCGGGACTGCTGTTCCTGCTCCCCACCACCGTCATCGGCGGGGTCGGCTGGTACGTCGCCTCCACGTCCGTCGCGGGCCTGGGCTACGGCATCTCCTTCAGCGTCGTCGCCGACACCGCGGTCGGCGCCGTCCCGGCCGAGCGGGCCGGCTCGGCCGGTGCGATCGCCGAGACCGGCAACGAGATCGGCAACGCCCTCGGCATCGCGCTCATCGGCTCCCTCGCCGCGCTCCTCTTCCGGCTCCAGGGCCCCGACCTGGCGCCCACGCTCGACGAGACCCTGCGGCTCCCCGGTCTCACGACCGCGGTGATCACGGACGCGAAGTCGGCCTTCGTCACCGGCCTGCACGCGGCTGCGGCGGTGGCCGGCCTCCTGCACGTCGTACTCGGACTCCTGGCCCTCCGCTCGCTGCCCGGAACCGGGAAGGAGGAGCGGGCCCGGGCCGTGTTTCCCGGGGAGGAGACGGAGTACGCGAGGAGCACACCCCGCTGACGGTACGGGCGCAGGCGTCCGGCGCCCTTGGCCCCCGGGCACCTCCTTCGGGAAGAAGGAGCTCAGGGCCCCGGCGCGGTCAGATAACGCTGGATCGTCGGTGCCAGCCACGCCACGATCTCCGCCCGCGTCAGCTCCACCGCCGGCGGCATGCGCAGCACGTACCGTGTGAGCGCCAACCCCAGGAGCTGCGACGCCATGAGCGCCGCCCGCGCCGGGACCTGCTCGGGGTCGGGGCACACCTGCCGGGCGACCGGCAGCAGTTGGTCCCGCAGGACGCCCTGCATGCGCTCCGCCCCCGCCCGGTTGGTCGCGCCGACCCGCAGCAGGGCGGTGAGGACCTCGTTGTCCTCCCACATGTCGAGGAAGTGCTCGACGAGGATCCGCCCCGCCTCCCGCCGGCGGTCCGCCCCGCTCATGTCCGGCAGCCGGAGGTCGACGGCGACGGCCGCCGCGAAGAGGCCCTCCTTGTTGCCGTAGTACCGCATCACCATCGACGGGTCGATGCTCGCGTCCTTGGCGATGGCGCGGATGGTGGCGCGCTCGTAGCCGTCGGTCGCGAAGCGCTCGCGGGCCGCCGCGAGGATCGCGCCGCGAGTGGCGTCGGAGCGGCGGGGAGCGCCGGAACCGGGGACCGTAAGGGTGCTGTCGCCGCCGTTCATGACGACAAGCGTAGGCCGACAGACGGAGGCCCACAACTGTTGGCCCACACCCGTTGACGCCTTTCCGGCCTTTCGATACGTTGGTCAACGAGCGTTGGCAAACATTCGTTGGCACATGGGTGATGACAAGCAGGCACCGGCAACAGGAGGCCACCATGGACGGCACCCCCACCCACCGCACCGCGATCGTCGTCGTGGGCTCCGGTCCGACCGGCCTCCTCCTCGCCGGTGACCTCGCCGCGGCCGGCGTCGCCGTGACCCTCGTGGAGAAGCGGCCGCGCGGGATCGGCAATCTCTCCCGCGCCTTCGGCGTACACGCCCGCACCCTGGAGCAGCTCGACGCACGCGGCCTCGCCGACGAACTCCTCACCACCGGCGACACCATCACCGGCCTGCGGCTCTTCCGTCGTCTCTCCCTCGACCTGAGCACACTGCCCTCACGCTTCCCGTTCCTGCTCATCACTCCGCAGTACGAGGTCGAGCGGCTCCTGGAGCGGCGGGCCCGGGAGGCCGGGGTCGAGTTCGCGTACGAGAGCGAGGTCGTGGGGCTGCGGCAGGACGAAGAGGGGGTCGACCTCGACGTACGCGGCGCGGACGGGACGGTCGTCACCCGCCGGGCGGACTACGTCGTGGGCGCCGACGGCCACCGGAGCGCCGTGCGGGAGGCGATCGGCCTGGACTTCCCCGGTTCCTCCGTCATCAGGTCGCTGATCCTCGCCGACGTCCGGCTGACCGAGAAGCCCGAGGGCGTCCTCACCGTCGACGGACGCGGCGACGCCTTCGCGATGATCGCCTCCTTCGGCGACGGCTGGTACCGGATCATGGGCTGGAACCGCCGGAACGAGGTCCCCGACGACACCCCGCTCGCCCTCGACGAGGTCAGGGACACCACCCGCCGTGCCCTGGGCACCGACTACGGCATGCACGACGCCCGCTGGCTCTCCCGCTTCCACAGCGACGAGCGCCAGGCACCGCACTACCGGGTCGGGCGGGTCTTCCTCGCGGGGGACGCCGCGCACATCCACTCCCCGGCCGGCGGACAGGGCATGAACACCGGCCTCCAGGACGCCGCCAACCTGAGCTGGAAACTGGCCCTGGCCGTCCGGGGCCGGGCGCCCGAAGGGCTCCTCGACAGCTACGAGACCGAGCGCCACCCGGTCGGCAGGTCGGTACTGCGCAGCAGCGGCGGACTGGTCCGGCTGGCCCGCACGCGGAACCCGCTCCTGCGCGCCGCCCGCGCCCTGACCTCGGCGTTCGTCACCATGGCCCCGCCCGTCCAGCGCAAGGCCCTGGGCCGGATCACCGGAATCGGCTACGCCTACCCCGCTCCCCGCGGCGCCCACCGCCTCACCGGCACCCGCGTCCCCGACGTCGCCCTGAAGGACGGCCGGCTCCATGAGGCGCTGCGCGGCGGCCGGTTCGTGCTGATCACGCCTGGGACGTACGAGGGCTCCGTCGTCCGCGAGGGGCGGCTGACCGTGGAGCGCTGGGCGGGCGACCGCCGGACGACCGTCCTGGTACGACCCGACGGATACGTGGCCTGGGCGGCGGAGGACACGGACGCGGCCGCGATCGAGGAGGCGGTGTCCCGACACCTGCGCTGAGCCGTTCCCTTCGAACGGGGCGCCGGGGTCGACCCCACCCTCGCCCGAGCCCGCCAGGGCACCCCCGGGGCGACGAAGTCACGCGTCGCGCTTGTGGAGCACACCCAGACAGTGCTGCTCCGGACCGGACACGTGGTCGCCCCGGCGCGGCGGGAAGAACACCGCGCAGACGCCGGCAGGCCGGGTGAGGACGCTGGACTGCTCCCCGAACGTGAGGAGATCGTCGACGTCGTGACGGCAGCCGACCGCGTCGAGGCCGGCGATCAGCTCCTCACGGAGCACCGTGGACGGGTACGACTCGGAATCCGGCAGGACCAGGGGCGGCAACCTGACCGCTGCGCCCGGCGAGAGCCTGATCCACGGTCCGCTCACGCTGTGCCGGGTGACGACCAGCTCCAGACCGCCCCAGGCGTAGGGGTAGCCGTCGACGTCGGGCCCCAGGAGACGGATGGCGGGATGCGGACGCCCCGGGCCGAGGAGGCCTTCGGCCTCGGACAGCGGCATGCCGCAGTGAAGGGGACCGATCCGGCCGGTCCGGGCGAAGTCGACAAGCAGACTCATCAAGGTCACGACGGTGACTGTGTCACCTCCGGGCGCCCGCCCTCACCCGAATACCGGTCGCGGAGTACCGACCGACCTCGTGCCGCCCCTTCGGTCTTGTCGAACCCCACGAAAAAATGGTCGAGTTCACCCCGGCCGGGCCGTACTCTGACCGGCATGGCCCACGCGAAGACCTCCTACGTCTGCCTGCCCTGCCGGGCCTCCTACAAGCAGCCCTACCACGGTGACCACGACCGGCTCTGCCCGCGCTGCGCCGAGCCGCTGATCCACGTGGGTTCCGCCTTCGCACCGCCGCGGCGACGCGACACCGCCGCCTGGCGGACCCTGTCGGTACTTCTGAACGCCGGTGTCCGCTTCCACAAGAGCTGCTGCGGCGGCCCCGGCTATCGCCCGCGCACACTCGGCGAGGTCCGCGAGCGGATGGCCTACGCGCGAAGGACCGGTGAGCCGTTCGCGCGTGCGTTGGTGCGCCAGGAGCTGCCGTAACCCCGGGCACCGTGACCTCGGCGAGCACGCGGGTGACAAGGACCGTGTCCCTCCTGACCGCGCTCACCGGGTGCGAGCGGTCCTCACCAGCCGTCGGGAAGACGCGTGCGGTTATGGACGGGTCGTCCCCGGGAGGCAGGTGACCGTCGGGTTGTACGTGGTGAACTGGCCCTCGGGGTTCTTCTTCCACAGCCAGAGATGCAGGGCGTAGTGGACGGGCTGCCCGGGGAAGTTGCCGCGGTTGGGGCCCTTGAAGGGCACCCCGAACATGCTCGGCCGGTCGTCGTCCGTCGTCAGGTTCTGGTCGCGGTCGTGGACCAGCCACTCCACGCCGACGAGCCGCTTGCCGCCCCTGCCGTCGTCCTCGTAGAAGAGGGCGGTGGGCTTCGCCGGGTCCGTCGAGTTGTCGTAGGCGTGGTTGAAGTGCGGGTATCCGAGCGCGCCCGTGCCACCCGCCCGGTCGAGGACGCAGTACCGATCGGGCTTGTAGCCGGCCCGTACACCGTTCGCATGGTGCTGGTACGGAGCGGTCGCCCGATAGGCGACCGCCTTGTCCGCGGCCGCCCTGCCGGGCTCGGATCCGGCGGCGGCCGGCCCCACGGCGAGCGCGGCGGCGCCGACCAGGGCCAGGGCGAGCGTACGGGCCATGTGCGAACTCCTCGACGACGGTGGGCGCGCGGATGCCCCACCAGCCCTTCCCCCGTCGGCCCCGCCTCTCCCACGAACAGTCCGGACGGAGGACGCCCGACCGGGCGACCCCCGGCCCGCCGAGCGGGTGCGCCGGGGCTCAGTCGGTCTCGATGCCGCGCGAGGCGAAGACCTCCGCCGCGTCCGGTACGGCCAGGACGCCGTCCTCCACGAAGGTGACCTCCCGCAGGTTGGGCAGCAGGGCGAGGTCGTCGAGCGAGCGGACGTCGAACAGGTCGTCCTCGCCGTCCCAGGCGGGGGCACAGTGCCGGAAGACGTCCGCCCCCGCGTCGAAGCACAGCTCCTCGACGCGGGCGAGCAACTCGGCCGGGATCTCCAAGGCCTCGAAATGGGCCCGGGACTCCGGCAGCACTTCCGCGTGGAGGCCGTTCTCCAGGACGTAGGACGCGGGATCGCCGATCCCCCGTTCGGCCAGCCGTGCGGGCAGGTCGTAGACCGGGAGGAGCGGCTCGGGGCCGTACATGAGCTCCTCGATGACGAGCAGCTTGAGGTTGAAGTCGCGGAACTGGCTCATGGCACATGAGTACCACGGAGGTACGACACGGGTTCTCCCGGTGCGAACGGCGTCCGGCACCGCACACCACCACAGGCCGGGGCACGGGACGGTACGACTCGCGGGGCAGGCCCCCTCCCTTCTCCCGCGGAGACGACACGCCTGCGCGTCGGGATCGCGCAGAAGGCCGACGATCATGGACGAGACCGGTCGGAGTCCCGGCCGAGGCGTGGTGGGAACGTGCGAGGAGCATCCGCTGCGGGCGGCCGGGAACCGCCCGGGCCCTGTCGGTCGTCCCATGACATGGTGGATGATCTTGTGCTGTTCGAGCCGCTGTGCCGGGATCCGGAGGTTGTTGCGTCGTGGGTTACACGATTCCTGAGGGCGTCGACACGATGCTCGACGTCGTGGGTGTGGGCTGGCCGAACGTCGACGAGGACGCGTACCGCGACATGGCGGACTCGCTGCGCGAGTTCGCCGACGACGCGGACGACGACGCGGGGGTCGCCTACCAGCACATACAGACGCTGCTCTCCTCCGGGCAGAGCGAATCGCTGACGGCCCTGGACAAGCACTGGTCGAAGGTGCAGGGCAAGCACAAGGATCTGGCGAAGGCCGCCCGGACGGTCGCCGGCGCGCTCGACCGGGTCGCGGACATCATCGTCGCCCGAAAGATCGCCGCGGTGGGCGAACTGGCCGACCTGTGCGCGACGGTGGGCATCACGCTGGCGTTCGCGCCGGTGACAGCCGGCCTCTCGACGCTGCTGGCCGGCGCGAAGATCGCCGCCACCCGCATCGCGTTCAAGCGGATCCTGAAGGAGATGGCGGAGGCGGCCGTCGCGGAGATCGTCGCCACGCTCACCGAGCCCGCCGTCGCCGCGATCGAGAACATCGTCGCCGACCTGGCGATCCAGACCGCGCTGAACGTGGCAGGCGTGCAGGACGGCTACGACGCCGACCGGACCGCGCAGGCCGGCAAGGACGGGCTGCGGATCAATTCCGCCGGCGGCCCCGCCGGCCCCGGACCCGGCGGCGGCCCGGAGATCGACCACCACGCGCACAGCAAGACCGGCACGCACCTGGCCAACGTGCAGATCTCCATGCAGACCCGGGCGGGCAGCAAGCTCGGCAGGGCCAGGAGCCACCACGGCCGCGCCAAGGGCAAGGACTCTCTGACCGCCGTTCTCGACACCACCATCGAAGGCGTCACCGAGAAGCTCACCAAGGCGCTCAAGGACCTGGGCGACCACGTCGGCACGAAGGTGCCGGACGCGCTGGGGAAGAGTTCCAGGACGCACAAGGACACCGACGGCGACGTCCGCGACCGCGTCAGGGCCATCGCGACGAAGGACGGCAAGGACACGAGCGGCCTCGACGGACTCAAAGGGAGGTCCGAGGAGACACGTCGCCGCCCGAAGTCCCTGCGGGAAGCGGGGGAGCGGACCCGCGAACTCGCGGCTTCGCTGTTCAAGCGGCGGTGCAAGACCGACCCCGTGGACGTCGCGTCCGGAGAGATGGTCCTCACCCAGACCGACGTCTCGCTCCCGGGGGTCCTGCCTCTGGTGCTCCAGCGCACCCACATCTCGAGCTACCGCTTCGGGCACTGCTTCGGCGCAAGCTGGGCCTCCACCCTGGACGAGCGCCTGGAGCCGACCGGCACGGGCGCGGCCTGGGCCCGCGAGGACGGCTCGGTCCTCTTCTACCCCCACCTGCCGGCGGAGGGGGAGGAGGTCCTCCCCCTGGAGGGGGACCGGGTGCCGCTCGTCTTCGTCGAACGCACGGCGCTGGGCAACGTCACGTACGAAACCCTGGACCGGCATTCGGGCCTCGCGCGACGGTTCACCGGCAACCCGTACAAGGGCGGCGGCCTGTACTGGCTGTCCGAGGTGGAGGACCGCAACGGCAACGCCTTCCGAATATCGCGCGGCGAGAACGGGCTGCCCTCGTCGGTGGCGCACGCGGGCGGGTACCGGCTCGCCGTCTCGTCGGACACCTCACTGGGACGGATCACCGGCCTGTCCCTGCACACGCCGGACGGACCGGTCGAGGTCACCGCGTTCGGCTACGACGACCAGGGACGACTGGAAGCCGTACGGAACTTCTCCGGGGACCCGCTGCTGTTCACGTACGACGACGAGCAGCGCGTGACGTCGTGGACCGACCGCAACGGGCACACCTACCGGTACCTCTACGACGCGGCCGGCCGTGTCGTGCGGACCGTCGGCCCCAGCGGCGCGCTGTCCTCCCGCTTCTCCTATGACGACGCCGAGCGCACGACCCGCTTCACCGACTCCACCGGCGCGGTCACCGTCTCCCGGCTCAACGTGGCCGGCCAGGTCGTCTCGGAGACCGACCCCTTGGGGAACACCGTCCTCCGCGAGTGGGACCAGTACGACAACCTGCTCTCCCGGACCGACGAACTCGGCAACACCGCAGAGTTCACCTGGGACCAGTACGGGAACCTGACGTCGATCCGACGCCCCGACGGCACCGTCGTCACCACCGCCTACAACGACTTCGACCTGCCCGAGGAGATCACCCGCCCCAACGGCGCGGTGTGGCGGCAGCGGTTCGACGACCGCGGCAACCGCGTCTCCCTCACCGCCCCCGACGGCACGTCCTCCTCCTACCGTCTCGACGTCCGCGGTGCCGTCGTCGAGGAGACGGACCCCACCGGGGCGGTCCGGCGGATCGAACACGACAGCGCCGGCGTCGCCCTCGCGGTCACCGACCCGCTCGGACAGCGTTCGACGGTCGTACGGGACGCCTTCGGCCGTCCGCTGCGCACGACCGACCCGAACGGAGCCGTCACCGTCATGGAATGGCGGGCGGAGGGCTGGCTCTCCCGCCGCGTCCACCCCGACGGCACGGAGGAGTCCTGGACCTGGGACGCCGAGGGCAACTGCCTCTCGCACACCGACCCCCGGGGCGACACGACGAGGTTCGAGTACACCCACTTCGACCGCCTCTCCGCCCGCACCGGAGCGGACGGAGCGCGCTACGAGTTCGCCTACGACACCGAGCTGCGGCTCACCGAGGTGCGCAACCCGCAGGGCCTCACCTGGACGTACGTCTACGACGCGGCCGGCAACACCGTCTCCGAAACCGACTTCGACGGCCGGACCACCACCTACGCGTACGACGCGGCCGGCCGCCTCGTGCTGCACACGACACCGCAGGGCGACGAGATCCGCACCGCGTACGACGCGTGCGGCCGGGTCGTGTCCAAGGACGTGGCCGGCCGGATCACGCGCTACACCTACGACGCCGACGGCGAACTCCTGAGCGCGGCCTCGCCCACCTCGACGGTGACATGGGAACGGGACGCGCTGGGCCGCGTCGCGGCGGAAACCGTCGACGGACGGACCATACGGTTCCGGTTCGACGCCGCAGGGCGAACCGTGCGACGGACGACCCCCTCGGGAGCGGTCTCGGAATCCGTCTACGACGCCGTGGGCAATCGCACAGCCCTGCGCGGCGGCAGCCACACCCTGGCGTTCACGCACGACCCCTGCGGTCGGGAACTGACCCGCACCATCGGCAGGCACGCCCCCGCGCTGACGCTCACATCGGCCCGGGACGCGGCCGGACGGCTCACCTCGCACGTGCTCTCCACGCCCGAGGAGACGGTACGCGCGCGTTCCTTCGCGTATCGCGCGGACGGCTTCCTCGAGCGGACGACCGACGAACTCCGGCACACCAGTACGCACTTCGCACTCGACACGGTGGGACGCCCGGTCCGGGTGACGGCGGACGACTGGACCGAGACCTACACGTACGACGCGGCGGGCAACCAGACCGAGGGCACGTGGCCCGACGCCGCCCGCCGGACCGGAGCCCGGGGCCCGCGCACCTTCGAGGGCACGCGGCTGCTGGCCGCCGGCGACGTGCGCTGCGAGTACGACGCCGCGGGCCGTACCGTGCTGCGGCAGCGGACCCGCCTGTCGCGCAAGCCGGACACCTGGCACTACACCTGGGACGCGGAGAGCCGGCTGGTCGCCTGCCGCACCCCCGACGGAGCGCTGTGGCGGTACACCTACGATCCGCTCGGCAGGCGCACCGCCAAGCACCGCATGTCCGAGGACGGCGCCACCGTGCTCCACTCCGTGCTCTTCACCTGGGACGGCACCCGGCTCGTCGAACAGACCGACACCGCGAACGACATCACGCTCACCTGGGACTACGACGGGCGCGTGCCGCTGACCCAGCGGGAGAGCCGAACCCGTCGGCACGGCGCCACCGGCGAAGACGCCGAGACGGACTCCCGCTTCTTCGCGATCGTCACCGACCTGATCGGCGCCCCGACCGAACTCGTCGACGAGCACGGCCACGTCGGATGGCACGCCCGGTCCACCGTGTGGGGCAGCACGCTGTGGAACCGGGACGCGGCGGCGTACACGCCGTTGCGGCTGCCGGGCCAGTACGACGACCCGGAGACCGGGCTCTACTACAACTGCTTCCGCCACTACGACCCCACCACCGCGCGTTACGTCAGCCCCGACCCGCTCGGACTCGCGGCCGCGCCGAACCCGGTCGCCTACGTGTCCAACCCGCACGCCTGGATGGACCCCGAGGGCCTGAAGATCGCCAAGGGCTGCACCGAGTCGGGCGGCTGGTACAGCGGGATGACACCCGCCAACCTCAAGGACGACGACGGGAACCGGCGCACGGACGTCGACATGGAGATCAACCACATCCCGGCGAAGAACGCCTACGCCCATCTCGACGAGCCGGGCTTCCGGACGAACGCGGACGGCGGCGGCGCGGGAATGGGACCGGCCATCAGAATGGAGTACGACGATCACCGTAAGATGACCAGCACCGGATCGAGTCACAAGTCGATCAAGTGGCGCGCCGATCAGAGAGCGCTGATCGACGCGGGGCGGTGGGACCTGGCGATGAAGATGGACATCGACGAATGCCGCCGCAAGTTCGGCACCAAGTACGACACGCACATCGCCGACATGATCGCCAGTCTCGAGAAGAACCGAAAGTTCCAGAAGATGCTCACGAAGCGCGGCTGGACGATCGACTACGACATTCTCAAGTAGAGCACTCAAGGAGCACCTGTGGACATCGTTCTGGACCCGCCTCGCGCCGCCGGCCCCGTACGACTGGGAATGTCCCTCGACGAAGCGGTCGCGGCGGTGGCCCCGTGGGGACCCCACGAGATCGAGCAGGACGACGACGAGAAGACGATCTACACCTCCTGCGGCAACGTGCGCGTCAACATCCTGCTGGAGGAGTCGGGCGAGTCGGTCACCGCGGTCGAACTGTGGTGGCCGGGCGAGGGCCGGGAGGCCGACGCGCGGGTCCTGCTCGACGGCGACGACGTCTTCGCCACCCCCGCCGAGGACCTCTTCCGGCGGGCGGCCGAGCGCGGCTGGACCGTCGACACGTCCGACCCCGAGTACCCCTTCGTCCCCGGCGTCTCCCTCGGCTTCACCCGCCGGACCAGCCAAGAGGTCCCCCGCACCGCACAAGGACTCCCGGTCCACGCCACCTCTGTCCTGGTCGCGGGCGAGCACTACTACGACTTCCGCCTGACCGATCACTGACCGCCCACGCCGAGAAGGCTCGGCACCGCAGATCTTCGTGAGCCACCGCCGGGAAGGAGACACCCCAAAGGGGTATTCATCATGAAATCCGCCTGCGGTGCCGGCCTTCGTGGTTACGGTGTGTGCGCACGAGGATCCTGCACACATCCGACTGGCACCTGGGCCGTCAACTTCACCGCGTGCCACTCATCGACGAGCAGCACTGCTTCCTCCGGTTCCTCGTGGACACCCTCCGGGAACGCCATGTGGATGCCGTGACAGTGGCGGGCGGACGTGTTCGACCGGGCCATCCCGCCGACCTGCGCGTGCCGCTGGTGATGATCAGCGGCAACCACGACTCCCCGCGCCGGCTCGGCGTCAACGCCCGCCTGATCGAGCGCGCCGGAATCCACCTCCGTACCGCAGTGGACGACTGCGCCCGCCCGGCCGTCCTGCACGATGACCACGGACCGGTGGCCTTCTACGGTCTTCCCTACCTCGAACCCGGACTGTTCCAGGCTCATCTCGCAGCGGACAAGCCCAGTCACCAGGCCGTCCTCGGAGCGGCGATGGACCAGGTACGCGCCGACCTCGCCACCCGCCCCGGCACCCGGTCGGTCGTCCTCGCCCACGCCTCAGGACCTGTCCGGCCATGATCCGCCGGACAGGCCCTAGGGCCTGTCTGACAATCTCCGTCGGATCAGCGAGCGCCCGCCTGGCCGGCAGCCCGGAGTGACCACCCGGCGGGCATTGCCGGGCAGGACCTACGAACGGCGGGCCAGCAGGTGGGAGTCGAGGAAACCCCGTTCAGAGGCCGGATCGTGGAGCAGCCGGGCGAAGGGAACAAGCCCGGCACCGGCAAGCAGTTCGGCGAGGCGGTCCGCCGGCCAGCTGTAGGCAGGTGTCACCTTGTGGTCGAACTGGACCGGCTCCGGTCCGTCGGTCCCGAAGAAGGAGACCAGGAGCAGGCCACCCGGAGCCAGGACGCGTCCCTGCTCGGCGAGCAGCTTCGGGAGTTCTCCCGGAGGGGTGTGGATCATCGAGTAGTGGGCCAGTATGCCGCCGAGTACGCCGTCTTCGATCGGCAGGGACTCCATCCGCGCCTCCTGGAAGCGCAGTGCCGGATGGGCCCGCCGGGCGTGATCGACCATGCCGGGGGAGAGGTCGAGTCCGAAGGCGTCCAGGCCCAGTTCGTGCAGCATGGCCGTCAGATGTCCGGGCCCGCACCCGACGTCCGCTGTCTGCAGGTTGCCTGTCGCGCGAACCAGTTCGGCGAAGGTGCCGATCATGGCCCGGGCAAACGGTTGTGTCTCCAGCCGGTCCGCGAACAGTGATGCGTACAGCTCGACGACTCCGTTGTAGGCCGCCCTGGTCTCGTCTTGATGATTCGCCACAGGCGGGACTCTATAGCCGGTCTGATCATTGATCTTGTGGCAGGTCGAGGTGAGCTGACGGATGCGGCGTGGGAGCGAATAGAGCTTTTGTTGCCGCGGGTGGGCGGACACGGTCGTCCGTGGTGTGATCACCGGCAGGTGGTCGACGGGGTGCTGTGGCGGCTGCGGACCGGGGCTCCGTGGCGCGATCTGCCCGAGCGGTACGGCCCCTGGCAGACCGTCTACGAGCGGTTCGCCCGCTGGGAAGCGGACGGGACCTCGGCGAAGCTACTGGAACACGTCCAGGTCCGCGACGACGCAATGGGCCGGGTGGAGTGGACCGTCGCTGTCGACTCCACGATCAACCGAGCTCACCAGCACGCAGCCGGCGCCCGTAAGAAGGGGCCGCGTGCGGGGACGAACCGGAAGATCCGGGCCACTCGCAGGCGCGCCAGGCCCTCGGCCGATCCCGGGGCGGGCTGACCGCCAAAGTTCATCCCGCCGTCGACGGCCGCGGCCTCCCGCTGTCCATCACCCTCACACTCGGCAACGTTAACGACGCCACCACCTTCGGCCAGGCCCTCGACAGCATCCGCATCCCGCGCGCCGTTACGGGCCGACCTCGCACGACACCGACGCGGGTGCTGGGCGACAAGGCATATTCCAGCCGGGCGATACGCCACCTGCTGCGGCGCCGGGGCATCGTCGCCACGATCCCCGAACGCCGCGACCAGGTGGCCAACCGCCTGCGACGCGGAACCCGCGGCGGCCGCCCACCCGCCTTCGATAAGGAGATCTACCGCGATCGCAACGTGGTCGAACGATGCTTCGCCCGCCTCAAGCAGTTCCGTGCGATCGCGACCAGGTTCGACAAACTCGCCACCCGTTACCGGGCCGGAGTCGTTCCGGCCTCGCTGATCCTCTGGCTTCGCGAAGCAACCGGGTGATCATTTGTCAGACAGGCCCTAGTCACCGGCGCCGAACCCAGTGACAGCGAACGCGACATCACCGCCGGCGGCGTCCCCTCCGTCAGCGCCTTGGTGTTCGACGGCATCGACTGCGTCGCCCTGGGCCACCTGCACCGCTGCCGGAAGATCACCGAACGCATCCGCTACAGCGGATCGCCCCTGGCCTACTCCTTCTCCGAAGCAGACCACCCCAAGGCGATGTGGCTCATCGACCTCGACGCACAGGCCCGCCTGACCGCACAGCCGATCCCGTGCCCCGTACCGCGCACCCTCGCCCGTCTCACCGGCACCCTGGACGCCCTGCGCACCGAACCCGAGCACACCGAGCACGAACGCTCCTGGCTCCACATCACCCTCACCGACCCCGACCGCCCGCACATGGCCATGGAACGCCCCAAGGAGCGCTTCCCCCACACCCTCAAGCTCAGCTTCACCGCCGGACACCACACCAGCGACGAGTCCTACGGCACCCGTGTCAACGGCCGCAGCGACCACGACATCACCCTCGGCTTCGTCGAGCACGTGACCAACGTTCCCGCCACCGCCCCGGAGCGGGATCTGTTGAGCGAAGGACTGGAAAGCGTCCGTGTCCAGGTCGCGGCACGAGAGGCCCGCTGATGCACCTGCACCACCTCACCGTCCAGGTCTTCGGCCCCTTCGCCCGCACCGAGACCGTCGACTTCGACGCCCTGGCCGACAACGGCCTGTTCCTCCTGCGCGGCGACACCGGAGCCGGTAAGACCAGCGTCCTCGACGCCGTCTGCTTCGCCCTCTACGGCACCGTCCCCGGCATCCGCCCCACCCACCGCCTGCGCAGCGACCACGCCCCCACGGGCACCCGTACCACCGTCACACTCGACTTCAGTTCCGCCGGCCGCCGCCTCAAGATCACCCGGACTCCCAAGCAGGAGCGCCCCAGCGCCCGCCCCAAGTCCGGCTTCGTCACCGACGAAGCCACCGTCCAGCTCCATCAGCACACCGGAACCGCAGACGGCCACGACCAGTGGGACCCTGTCTGCGCGAGCCACCAGGACGCGGTCCGGGAAATCGAAGCCGCCCTGGGCCTGAACAAGGAACAGTTCTGCCAAGTCGTCCTCCTGCCCCAGGGCGACTTCGCCAAGTTCCTCCGCTCCGACGCCAAGGACCGGGCCACTCTGCTGCGCCGCCTCTTCGGCACCGACCGCTTCCAGGAACTGCAGACCTGGCTGACCACCCGCAGCAAGGACACAGGCAAGAAACTCGACGAAGCCCTCACCGAGGTCCGCCGGCTGGTCGAACGGATCGACCAGGAGACGCACACCCTTCACCCTCAGGACGGCGAGACTCCCACCCGCCCCACCGCCGACGACCCCGCCGCGATCCTCGCCTGGACCCAGCAGCTCCTCACCCTCTCCCAGAAGGCGTCCACCGCGGCAAAGGCCGACGCCGAACACAGCGACGTCGCACACGACGAGGCCAAGCGCAGCCACGAAAAGACGACCGACCTCGCCGAACGACAGGCCAGGCACCACGGCGCCCGCACCCGCCGTACCGCACTCGACGAACAAGCCGCCGACCACGCCCGGCTGCGCGAAGAACTCGACCGAGGCCGAAACGCCCGGACGGTACAGCCCCTGCTCGACGGCCTGGACCGCGCGGCTGCCGCACTGGAGGAAGCCCGTGTCGGCGAAAACCGGGCCCGGGCCCTGCTCGCCCCGGAGCACCAGCAGGACGACCTGCACCACCTGGGCGTGCACCTGGAGCGACGGCGCACCGAACGAGGGCGGATCGAAAGCCTGATCCCCAGCGAACGGCTCCACGCCGAGCTCGGCACCCGGCTCAACGGACTCGCCGCCAAGGAACAGCAGGCACGTGAAGACCTCGACGAGGCCGAAAGTGGCTCGCCCGGTGGCCGGCAGAAGAGAACCGGTGCGCCAGCGCCCTCGACGCCATGAACAGGGCGACGGACAGTATCGCCCACCTCGAGCAGGCCGTCCGCGACGCCGCCGCCCGCAACGAGGCCGCACTCCTGCGCGACGGCCTGGCCACACGCCTGACAGCCGCCGCGAAGGAGAAGGACAGCCGCGCCACACAAGCGCTCCGGGCAAAGCAGGAGTGGCTCGAACTGCGAGAACGCCGCCTCGACGGCATGGCCGGAGAACTCGCCGCCCAACTCGCCCCCGGAATACCCTGCACCGTCTGCGGTTCCCCCGAACACCCGGCCCCGGCCCGCCCCCGGGACGACCAACCCACACGCGAGGACGAGAACAAAGCCCGGACTCTGTACGAGCAGACCGAACAGGCCCTCGCGGCAGCAGACCGCGAGCACGTCGACCTGGCCGAACAACACGCCATGGCCATCGGTTCCGCCGGCACCACCCCCGCGGCCGAACTCGCCACCACCCTGGAAAACGCCCGTACCGCTCACAAGGAAGCGTGCGACACCGCCGCCGGCCTGCCCGCCGCACAGGACGAACTCGCCCGCCTGCGCACCGAACACGATGTTCGAACTCAACTGCACCAGGAAGCAAGAGACCTGCTGACCGAGTGCCAGACCCGCAGCCGGGCACTGGCCCAGCAGCAGGCAGGCCTCGCCCACACCCTCGACGACGCCCGCGCCGGCCACCCCGGCCTCACCGCACGCCTGGCCGACCTCGCCCGCACGACCGAGCACCTCGACCACACGATCGCCGCCGCACAGGCCACCGCGGACGCCGAAGCCCGCCACCACGACGCGTTCACCACGGCGGAGCGGACGGCCCACAGCGCCGGCTTCGCCGACCTCGACGACGCGGCCGGAGCCCTGCGAACCCCCACGCTGCTCCAGCAGTGGGGCGACGATCTCGAACAGTGGGGGAGGGAGGACGCCGTCGTCACCAGCCTCCTCACCGATTCCGGCCTGGTCGACGCAAGCCGCCGGCCCGCCGCCGACCCCGCTGCCACGGCTCATGCCCTCCAGCAGGCCGAAGCACGTCTCAAGGAGACCGCAGGCGTCTCTCGCCGGGCCGAGGAGCGGGTCACGGCACTTGCCGAACTGGCCGTCGGCGTCGAAACCCGCCTCGCCGACCTCGAACCACTCCAGCAGTGCCATCGCATCGCCGATCGCCTGGCCTCCATCGCCTCGGCCAACACCGCCACCAACACCCTCAGCATGGAACTCGAGGCCTACGTCCTCGCCGCACGCCTCGAGGAGATCGCCGCCGCCGCCAACACCCGCCTGCAGAACATGACCTCGGAGCGCTACCTCCTGGTCCACAGCGACGAAAAGGAAGCCGGCCGTCGCGGCCGCCCGAAGGCCGGGCTCGGCCTGCGCGTCCTCGACACCTGGACCGGCACCGAACGCGAGACCTCCACCCTGTCCGGAGGCGAGACCTTCACCGCTTCCCTCGCGCTCGCCCTCGGCCTTGCCGACGTCGTCACACAGGAAGCCAGTGGACGCCCCCTGGGAACCCTCTTCATCGACGAAGGTTTCGGCACCCTCGACGAACAGAACCTCCAAGATGTCATGGACGTCCTCGACCAGCTCAGGGCGGGAAACCGTACCGTCGGGATCGTCAGCCACGTCCCGGAACCCAGCCGCCGCATTCCCAGCCAGCCCAACGTGAAGAAACACCGCGACGGATCCACCCTGCGCCCCCGCGCCGGTGCCGACCTGTAGCACCTGAGGGTGCACCGCATGCCTGTCGGCGCAGCCGTGCGGTGCACCCTCTTTCGAAGAAGGAAAGAGGCTGTTCGAAGCTTCGGGGCTGTCTCCCGTCCGGGCTGCCCCTCACACCTTGAGAACCCTCCGACAGGGTTAAAGTGGCAGGTTAAAGAATGGGTTAAATCCTGTTAGTGTCTGCGGCATGGGTCTTAGTGAGGAAGAACTGCTCGCCGCTGCTGACGAGTTGCTGGCGGAGGCGCCACAGCTTCCGTCCCCGGCAGAGCGCGCCCGCCTGCGCGAGGCGGCCGGGATCACCCAGGCCCGTCTGGCCGCCGCGCTGAAGACCACGACACAGACGATCAAAAATTATGAGAACGGCAGGAGCGAGCCGCGCTCGCCGCGTCTGGAGGCGTACCAGCGGATCCTGAACGGCTGGGCGGCCAAACACCCCGCACACGGCACACCGCCGGCGGCCCCGGCCACGCAGCCGCAAGCGCCGACCGCATTCACCAGACCCGTCGCACCCGCCCCGCGGACCGATCCCGTCACGTCGATGCCGGCCCGCGCCACGGCGAACACCACCGAGCATCCGACCGAGCCCGGCCCCGAGCGCAGGCACCTCGCGGCCCCACGGCTGTCGACGGGAGGTGAAACGCGAGAGGAAACGGGAGGGAAAACAGCCCCGGCCGCGCTCGACCCCCGCTTCCCGGCCGGACCGCTCGCCGTCCTGGACGGCGACGGGACCGCGTACGGCATCGGCGGGATTGTGCTGGACTGCCCGGCGACCACGATCGTGGAGCTGGTCGAGTGGACCCTCACGCGGTCCGGTCTCGGCGCCGCCAAGCTCCACCGCTACGGCACGGACTCAGACCCCCTCGTCGTCCTGACCGCGGCCGCGGCCGCCAAGTTCGGCCTGCCCGAGCGACTGGAGGACCGCCGCGGCCTGCGCCTGCCCCAGGACCACCCGGTGGTCGCACAGGTGACGAAGGCCAAGTGGCAGCTCACCCAGCGCGGCTTCGGCCCTTGGCCCCGTATCTACCGCAAGGCCCAGGGGCGCGACCGCCAGTGCGTCCAGCTCGCGATCCTGCCCTGGGACGCCCTCGACTCCCGATCCTGGCCCGGCGTCAACGAGGCGGAGATGCACCCGGCCGACATCGCCCGTGTCCTCGGCGTCTACGCACAGCGCGTCATCACCCCCCGCGGCTCCACGGCCGTCTCCGGCCTGGAACTGATGACCGCACTACGCCCGCCGACCCGCCCCGTGCGCGACGAGGAGACCGGCAACTGGACCCGCGGCCACCACGCGGGAAGCCTCGGAACCGACCCCCTGCCACCAGCACCCCCGGAAGCCCGTCCCGAACACCCCGTCGTCGTCCGTACCGGCTGGACGGGCGGCTTCGTCAACGAAGAGGCCTACCAGTGGGTCCGCGACATCGACCTCCTCACCGGCGAGGAGGCGGCCCTCCCGTACGCGGTCGGTCTCGACCTCAACACCGCCTTCCTCGCCTCCACCGCCCGCCTGACGGTCGGCCTCAGCGAACCCGACCACTTCGTGCGCCCGCGCTTCTACCCCAAGGCCACCGGCTCCTGGCTCGTCGACCTCTCCCACGTGGAGCTCGACCCGCGTCTTCCCTCGCCGTTCACGCCGACCGGCCGGCGCCCCACGGGCCCGGCCTGGTACCAGACCCACACCGTCGTCTACGCCCAGGAGCTCGGCTACGACGTCGACATCCTGGAGGCGTACCTGCGCCGCGAAACCGGCGCCTACCTCGACCCGTGGCACGACCGGCTCAAGGCCGCCTACGCACAGACCCTGGCCGACCTCGGCGTCACCCCCGACCTCACCGACGAGGCATTCCTCGCCGCGATGGAAGTCCACAAGCAGGTCGACCCGGCGATGGCCGCCGTCCTCGCCGCGATCAAGGCAACGGTGAAGGGCGGCATCGGCAAGCTCTTCGAGGGCCCCCAGGGCGCGGGCTACAAGGACGGCGAGGAATGGCCGGCCATGAAACGCCCCACCTGGGCCCCCTGGATCCGCAACGCGATCATCGCCAAGACCCGCGTCAACATGCACCGCAAGCTCACCAACATGGCCAAGTTCACCGGCATGTACCCCCTCGCGGTCCTCTCCGACTGCGTCGTCTACCCCACCGCGAGCACCAACCCGCTCGACTTCCTCCCCTACACCGAGTCGGGCAAGCCGATCCCCGGCGCCTTCCGCCTCGGCCCCACACCGGGCCGCGCGAAACTGGAAGGCGCACAGTCGATGACATGGGCGGTCGACCTGATGGAACAGGGCTACAACCCCGCCCGCCACATCAAGGGCGACGGTCACGACGCCGTCATGGACGAAGGCGAATGACCCCACAGTTCCCACGGTCCTCACAGCGTCCACGGCACCGCCCCGCACCGAACGCCGACGAAGGCCATACCCTCCTACCCCGCCCGACCGCGACCCTCGACGGGAGTCGAACCAGATGACCGGAGAAATCGACGACGCCCTCAAGCGTGCCGACCAGGAAAACTTCACGAGGGAGCCCCCCAAGACCCTCCAGGGCCGCATCAACTACCTGATCAGACAACTCAGCACCGCCAAGGCCGTCGCCGCGGAGATCGGCGTCACCCCGGACTCCGTCAACCGCTACCGCCGCGGCGCCCGAAAGAACCCGCCCGAGGACATCGCCGCCCGCATCGAAGAAGCCGTCAAAACCCGTTGGCAGCCCGGCGTCCGCCGCCGCCGACGCCGACAGGCCGCCACCACCGGCATCAAGATCTCCACCCGCGCCCGCTTCGGCTACACCGCCCCCATCGGCACCACCGACGACGGCCGCCTCCGCCGCCTCACCCTCAACCTCCCCGCCCCCTACGCCCAGCGCCTCTTCCAGGCCCAGGAACAGGGCCTCAGCGACCAGCACAAGCGCGCGATCGTGGCCGAGGGATTCAAGGAGGTCTACTTCCAGGACAACGGCGCCCGCGCCGCAGGACTCTCCGAAGTCAGACTCACCGACATCGACTACCTCGACATCGAGTACTGAGCCAGAGCTCGACTTCCAACTGCCGGACCGCATCCGCACGCTTGTCCCTGAAGCCCGCGCAAGCCCTGTCGCTGCTCTGAAGGGATGCTCCCGAGAAGCCTACGGAGCACACCCGCCGTCGTCCGGTCTTCCTGAATTGCGGCTGTGGTCGGAGTGGCATTCGCCTGGATGAAGAAGTCGATGCGGCCGCGGGTCGGAGAATTTCGGGCCGCGCACCGGCGGGTCGAGGCATCATTTACTGACGTCTCGTAAGGATGAAGGGCTCTTTCCGTTCTGATCTACGCTTTTCGTGATGCCCGTGGAGTCTGGTACGGGGATCCTGACGCCGCCATCCAGGATCTCCGGCCGGGCCGCGGCGTCCTGACCCTCCCGCCCACGGCGCCAGGCCAGAACGGGGGCCTGTTCGACGGCCGGCAGGTCGAGGTTCTCTACGCGACGTGCGAGTTGGAGGCGAGCCAGACGAGCTACCGGCTCGACGACGGTGAATCCTTCGCGGCTACCTGGCACGTCCACGAACTACTGTCTCCGGCCTACCAGCACGCGCTCACGGCTCCCGCCGCATCGCGGGATGCGACGACAGTGAGGTTGGAGATCGACACCTCACGCCGCCGCTACAGCCTGCAGGCCGACCTCCTGGCTGAGGGCCGTGCCGAGATCACTGTCGTCGTCTGCACCTCCGACGGAGTCATCCGTGGCGAATTGACCGGAGAGGTGGACACGTGCGACCTCGCCGAGATCGGCCGCCTTATCGCCTCCACTCCTGTCACCCCCGGCGGGCAGGCGACGCCGTCTGTCACTTCTCCGCCCCCGGCCAAAGCCACCCGCCACGGCCAAGGGTGGGGCCCAGAAGCCCTTGCCCATCTGAAAGAGCACCACCGGGCAGGCATGAGCCCGGAGCAACTGGCGGAGGAACTCGGGCGCAGCGAAAAATCCATCCGCTGGAAGCTGTACGACTTGAAGCTCATCCCTTTCCCCGGCGACCTGGTGCCCGGTCCACGTACCCCGGTCGAGCCGGAAGCGCCCAAGGCGTACTCCGTGGAGGCGAAGCGGCAGCTGCACCCCAACGCGTACAAACCCTGGGATCCCGAAGACGAAAAGCGGCTCGCCGAACGTTGTGCCCAAGGTGCCTCTCTGTCCGAGCTGTCGCAGGAATTCGGCCGCAACGAAGGTGCCATTGCCTCCCGGCTGCTGAAGATCCAAGCGAAAGGGCCGGCCGCCGATGATGCCTGGGAGTACGGCGGGTAGACCGACACCAAGCTGTCTACGGCTGTCCGAGTGCGCCTCGCCGGGTTTCGCCTGCGTTCTGATCCGCCCCGCCGCACCGGTTCTCTTGCTTACGGCATCGGTCCACATGGGGCGGGGAGAGCGAGTCGCCCGAGCCGGAGAACCCGGACAGCACCGACACCACGGAACCGAAGGGGAGCCCCCTACGTGGTGGCTCCTCGTCCCGTACCCGGGCAGCCGTGACGTTCTCCCCCTGCCGTACTCGACGGGCAGCGGCTACCGTGGAGGTATGGCACGGGAAATCCGCATCGAGATCAGTGACGAGGCGTACGAGGCACTGGAGCGCGTCGCGGCGGAAAAGCACGTGCCCGCCGAGGACTACGCGGGCCGTGTGCTGGACGCCGACCTGACCCGCGCCCGGTTCGTCGAAGGCGCCCGCTCCTTCATCACCGAGCATGGACAGGCCTTTGCCAAGCGGTTCGGCCGCCCTGCCGGCGCCGACGCCGCCTGAGCCCGCGTGTTCCTCCAGATCGACCTGTCCTGGCTCCTCGAGCTCGCCCAGCAGGAGATCCCCGGTGACCCGGAGATCTTCGACTGGGGAGCGCTCGAAGCCGCCCGCGCCCGCCATGCCTTCCGCGTGATGGACGTCCCCGTCTACGAGCAGCCGCACCACCGCGCGGCCGCGCTCCTGGAGCAGCTCGTCCGCGTCCCGGCGCTGGAACACTCCAACGAGCTGTACGGTGTGGTGGTGGCCGCCGCCTACCTCCACGCCTGCGGGCAGCCGGTCGGCGTCACGGCAGAAGAGGCCATCGATCTCGTCGAGCAGGTCGCCGAAGCCCGCATCGACGTCCGGCAGGTCGCCGCCATCCTCGAAGAGTGGACTCGCTGACCCGGCCCGGTCCGGTCGACTCCGTCGACGCTTTTCTGGTACGGCTGGTCAACAGCCCCCTGTCCCCTGCCCGGGACCTGCTCCGTGCCCCCCTCGCCGATCGCCGTCGCTGCCCTGTGGGGCCGTTCCGTCCACGTGCCGATCTTGAAGCGCAAGGTGTGCGGTATCCCGGTGTCGGCTTGGACCTCTCACGCGACGAACGACCCGGCCTCCAGGCTCTCCCACTGCTTGCAAGCCGCCCGGTCACGACCACCGGAAGCACCGGGCGGAACCCACCGGCTGGAAACGGCGACACGACGTTTCGCGTCCTTCGCCCCGGTGGTCGTCGCGTTCAGCGATTGGCCGTCAGGAGGGCCTGGGCGCGCCGGACGAGGGCCTGGCGTACCTCGTCGGGGGACAGCACCGTGAGGGGTGTGGCCAGACCCAGGAGGTAGGTGGCGAGGCAGTCGACGCTGTTGCCGCCGATCCGGACCACGGTGGCTTCGGGACCGTCGGGGCTGTGCGTGCCGATGGTGGGCGGGATTTTCTGCAGGGCGTGATCCAGGGGCAGTGGAAGGCGGACCGTCGTGTAGACCGGATAGACGACGTTCGCGATTCCGTAGGAGACCAGTGCCGCGGCGTCGGGCGGATCGGTCAGGTCGGCCGGTTCGGCGGTGGAGCGCACGCTCACCACCCGGTCGGCGCGGAACGTGCGCCACTGCTGTTTGGCGACGTCCCGGGCGACCAGGTACCAGCGCATGCCGGTGTGGACCAGACGGTACGGGTCGATGGCCCGTACGGAGGCCCGGCCGGCGTGGTCCCGGTAGGAGAGGGTCGTGCGCAGTGCGCTGTGGCAGGCTCGCGCGAGTTCCAGCAGCACGAGCGTGTCGATCTGCGGTTCGCCGGAGCGGGGGGTGTGTTCGAGGGCGCCGTCCAGTGCGCTCAACCGGCCCGAGAGGCGTGCGGGCAGGCCCTGGTGGAGCTTGAACAGAGCGGCGAGGGCCGCCTGCCCGGTGCCGAGGACTCCGCTGAGCGCGGCTTCGCGCAGGGCGACGGCGACGGCCAGGGCCTCCTCGTCGTCCAGGACCAGCGGCGGCATCCGGGTGCCGGGGCTGAGCCGGTAGCCGCCCCAAGGACCGGGCGCGGATTCGACTCCGTAGCCGAGGTCCCTCAGCCGGACGATGTCCCGGCGGACCGTGCGGTCGGTGACCGCCATGCGCTCGGCCAGTTCACGACAGGTCCATTCGGGACGCGCGGACAGCAGCGACACCAGGCGCAGCAGACGAGAGGAGGTCCTGATCACAATCGGCCAGTCTTCCCTACGACCAGGACACGTCCTGTCCGGGTCCTGGCCTACGGTCCCGTCCCATGAACACACCGGAGATCCGTCTGCTTTCCGTCGACTTCGACTGCCTCGACCCGGCCGAGCTGGCCCTCTTCTACGGCGAGGCCCTGGGCCTGCCCGTGCTGTACCGCAGTGACGACTACGTCCTGTTGGGACGGGCGGGAGCGCCCGGACTCGGCTTCATCCGCCAAGAGGGTTTCCAGCCTCCGGCCTGGCCCGACCCCACCCACAGCAAGCAGGCCCACCTCGAACTGGGCGTCGAGGACCTGGACGCCGCACAGGAGAGGATGCTCGCCCTGGGCGCCGTCCTGCCGTCCTTCCAACCGCAGCCCGATGCGTGGCGGGTGCTCCTGGACCCGGCGGGTCACCCCTTCTGCCTGGCGACACACGGAATCTGAGTCCGCCCCGCAGCGCCTTCGCCCGGCGGGCCGGCCGGCGCCGACCGAGAACATCTCCAGGCGGGCATTCACCGTGTCGTCCTGATGCCGACGGTGGCGGATCCGGGCCGGCTCCAGCCCGTAGACGCCCGCGTCGTACGGCCCCGCGCTCTCGCTCCTCCTCCGTCGTCGTTCCGGGCCCGTCGCGCCGCTCGCTCCGGATCGCGCACGGGCGTGGTCACCGGCGCCGGTCGGGTGCCTTCGCGGTTGCGTGCCCGTTGCTTTCAGCCGGTTGGACCGCTATGCGCCGATAAAGACGTTCACATGAGGAGCAGGTACTCAGAACGTGGTGATCAGGCTTCCTTGGCGACGGGACCGCCGGTGGGGGTTTCGGCGTTGCGGCGGGTCTTGGCCCAGCCGTTTCGGCCGCTGACCATTCGGCCGACGGCGCGCCAGGAGACGATGTAGAGGAAGAGCAGGTAGAAGGGGTAGGCCAGTCCCCAGCCGAGGGAGCGCCAGAAGCCGGTTTCAGGTTCGCACTTACGGCGGTAGATGGGGCCCCAGATGACGAACTGGCCGAGCGCCATGGCCGCGTAGAGGGCGATGCCGCGCCAGCCGCCGTCGGCGAGATAGGCGGCGGAGGCTTCGGGACGGCGGTAGTAGGAGATGCCGAGGGCGATCATCGGGATCGGGTAGAGCAACGCGCCGATGAGCTGCAGCCAGGGCTGGCTGAGGAAGAAGGCGAGCTCCAGGAAGCCGATGTTGGGGATCTTGTTGCTGCGCCAGATCGCGGGGATGTAGCCGAAGCACTGCATGACGCCCTGGGCCCATCGGGTGCGCTGGGTGAGGAAGCGTTTGGTGTCGAAGAGGGCTTCCTGCTCGACGTGGGTGTCGGCGCAGAAGGAGTTGATCCAGCCGGCCAGCATGAGGTGGATACCGAGTTCGAAGTCCTCCAGGAGCCGGCCGGTCCAGGGGCGGCCTCGTTCGGCGTTGAGGTCGTCGAGCGCGGACATGCGGACGAATTGGCCGTTGCCGCCGAGGCAGACGGTGCGGGAGGTCTTGCGAGCGTGCTGGAGAGCGGCGACGGGGGCGCGGAACTCCAGGTCCTGCATGCGGATCAGGAGCCGGCTGTGGAAGTTGCGGAGGGCTCCCTTGCCGTGGGACGGCCGCGGGTCGTCGCGGTTCATCATCCGGACCTCTATCTGCACGCCGCCGATCTCGGAGCGTCCGAAGAAGCGGCGGGCGGCGACGTGGTCGAGGCATCCCGGTGAGGGGCGGCCGTCGGCGTCGAAGACGCCGACGATGACGCGGTGGCGGTCGGTGCCGGGCGGAAGCAGCGAGCTGAGCATGTCGTACGCCGCGTTGAGGGCCTCGCCCTTGCCGAGGCGGGCGTGGGGGCGCCGGCGCTGGACCAGATGGACGCCCGGGTCCACGGCGGCCGCCCGTCGCACGATGTCGCCGGTGCGGTCCTCGGAGTCGTCGTCGATGACCCAGACGTGGGCTTCGGGGCAGGAGGCGCGCAAGTAGGTGATGGTGTCGCCGATGACGGCTTCCTCGTCGCGGCACGGCACGAACAGGTGCCACTGGTAGTCGCCGGCTTTTCCGTGGCGCCGCTTGCGGCGCATGAGCAGCGGCAGGATCAGCCCGATGAGGTAGAGCGGGAAGAACACGCTCAGGATGAGGCTGAAGTCGGCCAGCAGACCCAGCAGACCGGAGGGCTCGGAGGACGTCACGGGCAGTTCCTGGTTCGAGTGGTTCGAGGAGGGGGATCGGTACCGGGCGGGGGACCGGTCCGGCCGACGCGTACGGCGGTCGGACCGGCCGGACCGTGTCAGCCCTTGGCGGCCCTGAGACGGGCGGAGCGCACCATCAGCACGCCGCTGAGCACCAGGGCGACGGCCAGGAGGGTCACCACGACCCCCGGCGTCCCGCCCGTTACGGCGAGCTGGCCTCCGCCGATGACCACTCCGGCGCCCACGGCACCTTTTCCTGCCGACCCGTACACGGGTTCTCCTTTCGTCGTGGAGCCGCGCCGACCGTTCCGGCGGGACTCCGGTGGTCGCCGTCGCGCGGTCGGCGCGCCGGCTGCTGCGGGGTCAGCGGCCCGGTCCGGTGCCCGGCAGGGGAGCGCCGTCGGCAAGGGCCGTCGCGAGGGCGTGGATCTGCGCGGAGGCGGTGCCGTCGCCGTACGGGGAGGCGGTGGCCAGCAGCCGGTCGTGCGTGTCCGGGTCCTCGAGCGCGGCACGGGCCGCGTCCAGGAGCGGGGCACCGGGCTCGACGAGCCGGCTGAAGCCCGCGGCGACGGCCTCGGGGCGTTCGGTGCTGGTGCGGACGACGAGCAGCGGCTTCTTGAGTACGGTGGCCTCCTCCTGGATGCCTCCTGAGTCGGAGACGAGCAGGCGTGCGCGATCGGCGAGCGCCAGGAAGGTGGGGTGGTCGACCGGGTCGGTCACATCGATCCGGTCCAGCAGGTGTTCCAGCCCGAGCTGCTTCGCCTTGGCGCGCGTCCTGGGATGCAGGGGCATCACGACGCGTTCGCCGAGCCCGGCGAGCGCGGTGAGCAGCGCCTGGAGGCGTTCGAAGCTGTCGGTGTTCTCGGGACGGTGGACGGTTGCGAGGACGAACGGCCCGTCAGCGCCGTGCTCGCGGACGATGCGGCCGCGTTCCGCGGGGTCCGGCAGCGACATCAGGGTGGCTTCGACGACCGTGTTGCCCGTGACGCGGATCCGCTCGGGCGCCGTTCCCGTCGCGAGGAGGTTGGCGGCGGCCTGCTCGGTGGCGGCGCAGTGCACGTCGGCCAGCACGCCGACGACGAGCCGGTTGATCTCCTCGGGCATGGCCCGGTCGCCCGAACGGAGGCCTGCCTCGACGTGGACGACGGGTATCCCGCAGTAGTGCGCGGCCTGTGCTCCGGCAGAAGTGCTGTTGGTGTCGCCCTGCACGACGACCACGCGCGGCGGGTCGGCGACGAAGGCCCGGGCCAGCTCCGCCGTCAGCTCGCCGATCTGCGCCCCGCGCCCCCACGGCCCGGTCGCGCCGTCCAGCAGCAGATGCGGTTGCGGCAGGCCGAAGTTGGCGAAGAACGTGCCCGAAAGAGCCCCGTCGTAATGCTGGCCGGTGTGCACGATCCGCGCGCGCTCCCCGAGGAGCCGTATCAGTGGCGCCAGCTTGATGATCTCCGGGCGGGTGCCGAGCACCACGGCCACGTCGCGTCTGCCGGGCGGAATCTCACTCATGTCTGGTCCTGCCGCGCACCCCCGAGGGACCGGAGCACGTGCGCGCGGCCTGGTACTCGGAGCCGCACTGCTGGTCGACGCGACGGCCGAGCGCAGCTTATGAGCCACCAGTTGGCTGAAATTACCACTCTCGGCAGTTGTGATCGAATTGTGTTCAACCCGAGAAGGTTCAGTGCCTACGGGGGAGGTGGCCGGGAGCGTCGTGGTGGGCCGGGGCGTCCCGAGGGGGGGAGGGCGGTCATCGGGCAGTCCTTCGCGGCGACGTCCGGGCGGGCTTGGCCGGACTCGACCGCGACGGCCGGCAGGTGGTCCGGGGCGTGGCCGAGGCGTCCGTCGTGGGTGCGGCGCCCGTCCGGGGCGAGCCGGTGCCCCGATCCGAAAAGGGGCGGCCACCCGGATCTCCCCGGGCGGCCGCCCTTCCCCCGTACCCGCCTTCGGCCTCGGAGTGGAAGTCTGGTTTTCGTCCTGACTGTTGTTCGAGCTGCCGTGACCGCGTCGGGCTGGTGGGACTTTTCGGGGTCCCGGAGGGGACGGCTGTGCGCTGCGTCTCCGTCGCCGACCGGAGCGCAGGGTCGAGCGGTCTTGGCGGGTGGCGGGCGAGTCAGCTCGGCGTGCGGGTGGCAGGCGTGGCGGCAGGAGTGTCGCGGACGCCCATGCGCAGGTGTTCGACGTGGTAGAGGGCCTGGTCGAGGAGTTCGGCGACGTGGTCGTCGTAGAGCGCGTAGACGATCGAGCGGCCGTGGCGCTCGCCGGTGACCAGTCCGAGGTTGCGCAGCAGGCGCAGTTGGTGGGAGCAGGCGGAGGCTTCCATGCCGACGGCGTCGGCGAGGTCGCTCACCGAACAGGGCCCTTCCTGGAGCCGGGCCAGGATGTGCAGGCGTGAGGGGGTGGCGAGGGCCTGGAGAGTGGCGGCGACGTCGGCGGTTCCGACCGCGTCGAGGCGCTCGCGCGTGGTGGCGTTGCCGTCACTGCCCATTCCGTGGCCCATGGGGACATCATACCGATGACATATGAAGACCTGTTCAGGTGTTCCTGTATGGTGAGGGCGCTGCCCCATCCGCCCGCGAAGGGTTGTTTTGTCATGTCTTCAGTTCTCGAGCGGCGGCCCGCGTCGTCCGCCACCGGTTCCGGCCTCGTGCCACCGCGGCACCGGACGCGGGTACTGGCGCTGCCGGAGGCCCGCTGGGCGCTGACCGCGCTGGTCCTGTTCCTGATCGCCCTGCCGCTGGATCTCCTCGGCGCCCCGGCGTGGGCACGGGCCCCGCTGTACGCCGCCGTCTACGTCGCGGGCGGCTGGAAACCGGCACGGGAGGGCCTGGAGGCCCTGAAGGACAAGACCCTGGACGTGGATCTGCTGATGGTCGTCGCCGCGCTCGGCGCCGCCGCCATCGGCCAGGTCCTGGACGGGGCACTGCTGATCATCATCTTCGCCACCTCCGGTGCGCTGGAGGCCGTCGCGACCGCCCGGACCGCCGACTCCGTGCGCGGACTCCTCGACCTCGCACCGACCACCGCGACCCGGCTCCTGCCCGGTGGCGAGGAGACCGTGCCCACCGACCTCCTCGGCGTCGGCGACACCGTCCTGGTGCGGCCCGGCGAGCGGATCGGCGCCGACGGCCGGGTGATCGACGGGACCTCCGACGTCGACCAGGCCACCATCACCGGCGAACCCCTCCCGGTTGCCAAACAACCCGGCGACGAGGTGTTCGCCGGCACCGTCAACGGCACCGGCGCCCTGCGCGTCCGCGTCGAGCGGGACCCCTCGGACTCGGTCATCGCCCGGATCGTGCGCATGGTCGAGGAAGCCTCCGAGACCAAAGCCCCCACCCAGCTGTTCATCGAGAAGATCGAGCAGCGCTACTCGATCGGCATGGTCATCGCCACGCTGGCCGTCTTCACGATCCCGCTCGCCCTCGGCGACGAACTGCGACCGGCACTGCTCCGCGCCATGACGTTCATGATCGTGGCCTCGCCCTGCGCCGTGGTGCTGTCCACCATGCCGCCGCTGTTGTCCGCCATCGCCAACGCCGGCCGCCACGGGGTCCTCGCCAAGTCCGCCGTCGTCATGGAACGCCTGAGCCAGATCGACGCCGTCGCCCTGGACAAGACCGGCACCCTCACCGAAGGCACCCCCCGGGTCACCGACATCCGCCCCGCACCCGGTTCCGGACTCTCGGAGAACACCCTGCTGGCGCTGGCCGCCGCGGCCGAGCACCCCAGCGAGCACCCCCTGGCCCGCGCCATCGTGGATGCCGCCCGCGAACGCGGCCTCACCCTTGCCGACGCGACCGACTTCACCTCCACACCCGGCGTCGGCGTCAGCGCCACCGTCGACGGCCACGCCATCCAGGTCGGATCGCCGGCCCGCCGCACCGCCGGTGCGGAAGCCGACCCCCTGGTGCAGGAACTCCAGGAGCAGGGCCGCACCGCGGTACTCGTCCTGCGCGACGGCACACCGGCCGGGGTACTGGGCATCTCCGACCGGCTCCGCCCGGACGCGAAGGCCACGGTGAGAGCCCTCACCGCCCTCACCGGCCGCGCCCCGGTCCTGCTGACCGGCGACAACGAGCGTGCCGCCCGCGACCTGGCCGCCGAGGTCGGCATCACCGACGTCCGTGCCGGGCTTCTGCCGCAGGACAAGGTCGCCACCGTCCAGGCATGGCAGAACGAAGGACTCCGGGTGATGGTCGTCGGCGACGGCGTCAACGACGCCCCCGCCCTGGCCGCGGCCCACACCGGCATCGCGATGGGAAAGGCGGGTTCCGACCTCGCTCTGGAGACCGCCGACGCCGTCGTCGTCCGCGACGAACTCGCCGCCATCCCTGCCGTCGTGAACCTGTCCCGAAGGGCCCGCCGCCTGGTGATCCAGAACCTGATCATCGCCGGGACCTTCATCACCGTGCTCGTGGCCTGGGACCTGATCGGCATGCTCCCACTGCCACTCGGCGTCGCCGGCCACGAAGGCTCCACCATCATCGTCGGCCTCAACGGCCTGCGCCTGCTGCGCGAACGGGCCTGGAAGAACCCCCTCGCCGGGAACACCGCACGAACAGGCACACCCGCCGCGACCGGTGCGGCCGGCTCCTGCCCCGCCAACACCCGCTCCTGAGGATGCCGCTCGCCGCCCCCGCCGCCCCCGCCGCCCCCGTCCCCACAGGCCGCCGCCCCGCCCCCTCCTTCACAGAACGGGCGAGCCGGGGGTGTTCAAGCCGATGCCTTACCGTGCCTGCAGACCGGCGGAGCACCGCGGGCATACCTGGCAAGGAGTCATGAACGTGAGCAGCAGTCCCTCGCCCGTATCCGGGGCGCCGGGTGAACTCCGGCGGCGTCTGGGGACGCCGGACGCGGTGGTGATCGGGCTCGGGGCGATGATCGGTGCCGGGATCTTCGCCTCCCTGGCCCCGGCCGCCCGCGCCGCCGGTTCCGGCCTGTTGCTCGGCCTGGCGCTGGCGGCAGTCGTGGCCTACTGCAACGCCACCTCCTCCGCCCGGCTCGCCGCCCTCTATCCCGCGTCGGGAGGCACTTACGTCTACGGGCGCGAGCGGCTGGGCGAGTTCTGGGGATATCTGGCAGGCTGGGCGTTCGTCGTGGGCAAGACAGCTTCCTGCGCGGCCATGGCCCTGACCGCCGGCTCCTACATCTGGCCCGGTCAGGCCCACGCGGTCGCGGTGGCCGCCGTGGTGGCCCTGACCGCGGTCAACTACACGGGCATCCAGAAGTCCGCCCTGCTCACCCGCGTTATCGTGGCGGTCGTCCTCGCGGTGCTCGCCGCCGTCGTGGTCGCCTCCTTCACCTCCAATGCTGCGGACAGGGCGCGTTTGGACGTCGGCTCGGACGCGACGGCGGGCGGGGTGCTCCAGGCAGCCGGGCTGCTGTTCTTCGCGTTCGCCGGCTACGCCCGCATCGCCACCCTCGGCGAGGAAGTCCGTGATCCGGCCCGCACCATCCCGCGCGCGATCCCGATCGCCCTCGGCATCACCCTCACCGTCTACGCGGCCGTCGCCGTGTCCGTCCTGCTCGTCCTCGGCCCGGACGGCCTCGCCGCCACCGACACCCCGCTGACGCAGGCCGCGCAGAGCGCCGGTGCCCCCCGGCTCGTCCCCGTCGTACGCACCGGCGCCGCCGTCGCCGCTCTCGGCTCCCTGCTCGCCCTCATCCTCGGAGTCTCCCGCACCACCCTGGCCATGGCCCGAGACCGCCACCTGCCCCACACGCTGGCCGCCGTGCACCCGCGCTTCAAGGTCCCCCACCGCGCCGAACTCCTCGTCGGCGCCGTCGTCGCCGTTGCGGCCGCGAGCACGGACGTGCGCGGGGCGATCGGGTTCTCCTCCTTCGGTGTCCTGGCCTACTACGCCGTCGCCAACGCCTCCGCCCTGACCCTGACCCCGGCGGAAGGCCGCCCGGCCCGAGTCATCCCCTTCACCGGCCTCGTCGGCTGCCTCCTCCTGGCCTTCGCCCTCCCGCCGTCCTCCGTGATCGCCGGAGCCGCCGTCCTCCTCGTCGGCGCCGGCGCGTACGGCATCCGCCGCGCGACCACCCACCGGCCGTAGGGGCGCCCGGCCCGCGGACCGGGGACGGAAGCCCCGGGGGCGGCGCGAGGGAAGCGTCGGCGCCGAGCAGGAAGAGGCGGTCGAGGCCGGTGGCGAAGCGGGGGAGCGCCTCGTGCGTCGGCGTGACGGTGCTCCGGCGCCCCAGGAAGCACGAAGCCCCCCCGGCCGCAGTGGCCGGAGGCGAAGGAACAGCCGGACGGGGGAGAGCGGCTACCCGGTGCGGGCTCCGGCGCCGGCAGGCGCTCGGGCACGGGGGCCTGCCGAGAGGAAACCTCCGGGGGACCGGTGCCCTCGCCGGAGACCGGTCTGTGACCATCACGAGGTGAGGGACTGCGGCACCACGAGCATCGAGTTCTGATCGGCGAACTGCTCCGGTGCTCCTTCACCGTCCGGTCGCGGAACTCGTCGCGCAGGCCCTCGGGGAAAGCCCTCCCGACGGACGCGCCCGCGCTCCGGGACTGCGTGCGGAAGCACGTGACGGGCGCACGCGCGTAGCGGGTGAGGTGCCGACGCACGATGACCGTCGAGGCCTGCGAGGAGCCCGGCCCACCGGGCCGGGGACAGCTCCTGACCTCCCGCCTCGCCTCTGCGGGGGCGACGGGCGGGAGGAGCTGCCGGGCGCTGTGGGAACACCAGGAGGGGACCCTCGCCCGGCGCCAGTGGGGAGGGCGCCATGCCTTCGATCCCGGCGAGCCCCACTCCGCCCTGGTCGACGAGCGGGGCGTCCGCGTCCTGGACCTCGCACCGACCGGGGGGGCGAGGGGCCCCTGCGACGATTGCCGCACACCACCGGGTTCCCGCGCCGTCGACCCTCATCCGAACGCCTGCTGTGCGCTTCGTTCCTCGGACACCGACGGCGCGGGCGGGACGCGTCGTCCAGTGGGACGTCACCTTCCTTCCGTCAGGACCCGGTCGAGGACTCCCGTGAGCCGTGCGCCCGCGCGGTCGGTTCCCCGGTGTCCCCGCTCGGCACCCGCCGAGGCCTTCTCCAGCCGCAGCCGCGCCGCACGTCCACGGAGCGTCAGGGTCATCAGCTGGTTTCCGAACCACGGTCCACCCGTGTGCTTCCATCGGACCGCGGGCCTCGTGACCCGTCCGTGGCGGGCGAGGAGGTGCCCGATCCCCCGGGCGAACCGACTCCAGCCGAAACGGAACCCGACTCTTATGGGTGTGGGCACCGAATTGTGCAGCGGTGAACAGGTGAACTGAAAGACGCGGGAGTCCGGCTGCCCCCCGGAGGTCCAGACGGGCTCCGCCACGTACCCGTGGTGCACGTCCCCGGAGAGCACGCACACCGTCGCCGGGGCGGCGTCGGCCCGGCCCACCTCGGCGATCGTCTCCGTCAGTCGTTCGAACGACGAGGTGAACGCCGCCCAGTGCTCGAGGTCGGCCCGTCGGCGCAGCCACTCGCCGAAGCGCGCCCAGCGCGGCCCGCGTTCACCGCGGCAGAGCGCCGCGTGCCAGCCCTCCGCGAAGTGGACCATCGGGGGCAGCAGCCACGGGAGCGAGGTCCCGATCAGCAGGTGGTCGAAGCCGCCGGGATCCTCGAACGCCTGTGTCCGCAGCCAGGTCGCCTCCTCCGCGTCCAGCATCGCCCGGTGCTGCTCCTCCAGCACCCGCGCGGCCCTGGTGTCGACCATCAGCAACCGGGTGCGGCCGAAGTCCCTGCGGTAGCTCCAGCGCACCGTGGCCGGATCGGCGTCGGCCCGTTCGGCGAACGCGCGCAGCACCTCCGTTCCGTCGTCGGCCGCCAGCACCGCCGCGTACAGCTTGTCCTCGGCGAGCTCGGCGGGGGAGAGGTTCCCGAGGTGCTGGTAGACCCAGTACGACATCAGACCGCCGGTGATCCGCTCGTGCCACCAGGGCGTCGCCCGCATGTCGGCCACCCAGGCGGCACTGGTGTTCCAGTCGTCGATGACGTCGTGGTCGTCGAAGATCATGCACGTGGGCACGGTCGAGAGCAGCCAGCGCAGTTCGGGGTCGCCCCAGGACTCGTCGTAGAGGTGGGTGTACTCCTCGTAGTCGGCCACCTGATCCGGCGGAGCGGCCGATCCGGTGCCGGCGGCCCGCCGGTGCCGGGCGATCCAGTCGCGTGTGCCGGCGGACGTCTCGTCCGCGTACACCTGATCGCCCAGAAGGAGGAGAACGTCCGGACGCCCGGCCTCCGGGTCGGCGGCGAGCCGGGCGGCGAGCGTGTCGAGGACGTCGGGACCCACCGGGTCGGACTCGCCCACGGCGGGCGCCGCCCACCGGCACGAGCCGAAGGCCACCACCGCGCCGGTCGCAGGGACCGATGGCGTGCGGATGGTGCTGGGCGGCAGGGACGAACGCGCGGGAGGCCACACCCGCTCGCCGTCGAGCAGTACTTCGTACGGGGTGGTCGAACCGGGGGCGAGTCCGGTCACGACCACCAGCGCGTAGTGGTGGCCGGCGACGCGGAACGTCGGCACCGAACCCCCGGCGCCGTCCGGGCACCGGACCTCCACCGCGCACGGCTGGTCCGTCTCGACCCACACCGTCGCGCTCGTGCCCGACTCCCAGTCCACATGACGCAGGAGCGGTCCCAGCCTCAGACCGGCCATCTCGAGTTCCTCCCGGTGCCTCGTACTGTACGGAACAGCCGATCCGTACAGTACGGAACGCCGACGGGAACCGCGTCGTTCCGGAGCCGGTCGATGCCGCTCAGCCCCACGACTGCGACCGGGGCCCGCCTCGGGGGAATCCGTCACGCACGCCAAGAACGCACTCTCACCGGACGGCTGGTCCCCGCCCCGCGCCGATGGCCAAGCAGGAAGGCGGCACGGGATCGCTCCTGAGCTCGGCGACTGCTGTCGCGAGGGGCCGGCAGGCCGGTGAGCTCGGCGATCGCCTCCCGGGACGGTTCGAGACGACGGCGGACGTTCTCCGGCTCCTCGTGTCGGACCGGCCATGAGCATCACCGACGGCCACCTGGAGGATTTCCGCAGCGCCGTCGTCCGGGCCGTGGCGTTCGCGGAGCGGCACGGCCCGCAGCTGCTGGTGCAGACCTTCGTGGACGAGGAGCGGATGCTCGCCCACAGCTTCCAGCTCTACCGGGACTCCGACGCGGTCCGCACCCACTGGAAGCTGGCGGACCCGTACATCCAGGAGGTGATGAAGCACTGCCGGGTGGAACACTTCGAGGTGTTCGGCGAACCGGACGCCGACGTGGCGGCAGGCGTGCGGTCGGCACTCGGCGACCAGTGTGGGCTCACGTCCGGCCCGCCCGTCGCCGGGTTCATCCGTTTCGCCACCGAATCCGGCATGTGACCTCCGCCGCGGTCCTGCCCGCGAGCTGGTCCTGTGAGGTCGGTGGGGTCCGCGCACCCTGTTTCCCCAGGCGAACGGGTAGCTGTAAGGGTGTGAGTCTGTGAGGCGGGACTGCGCCGAGAGGTGACGGACGCCGGCGCCGTGATCCACTTCCTCCGCAAGGTGATCCGGACGGTGCCCGGTTCCACCGTCGAGCAGTACCGCGACCGCCTGCGCGAGCCGCACGAGGAGAGCGAGGCCGAGGGCCCCTTCGTCGCCCGCTCCTCCAGGGCCCTCATCGAGGCACGAAAGCCTGAGCGCGCGTAAGAGCTCGCTGAGGCAAGCGTGTCCTCGTGGACGGTGGTGCGGCCGGTTGCCCCGGCGGTGGGTGGTCCGTGCCCATCGTCGCCTGTGGGGGTGGCCGAGTGCCCCTGCCCGTCCGCGGTGTGCGCAGCCCCCTCGTGGACACTCGCTGCCGGAGAGCGCGGGCCTTTCACCCCGCACAGGTGGACGGGCCGGAGCGAGCGGTCGGTCAGTCGACGAGGGCGGTGGCCTCGACTTCGACGAGTACGCCGGGGTCGAAGAGGCAATCGACGCCGATGAGTGACGACGGAGGAAGGGGCTGCGGCAGCCCGATCTCGTCCGCGACGCTTTCGACGCCCGCCATGAAGGCGCCGATCTTCTCCGGCTTCCACCGGGTGACGTAGATGGTCAGCCGTACTACGTCGTCGAACGTCGCGCCGGCTCCGGCGAGACCGCGTGCGGTGTTCCGCAGCGCCTGCGCGACCTGCCCCGAGAGGTCTCCCGGCGCGACGGTTGTCCCGTCCGCGAGGCTGGCGGTCTGTCCACTGACGTGAACGTGTCTGCTGCCGGTTCCGACGGCGACATGGTGGTAGGGCGCGGGCTGCAGCAAGCCCTCGGGGGTGAAACGTCGAACGGGCACGGCGGTCTCCTTGAAGCGACGGACTACGTATAGATTTGATACCTGGGCGACGCAGGACACTTCAACGAGACCAGGTTTCATGACCGATACCACCCCTTCCCGCAACGACGAGCTGAGTGTCCCGGCACCACACCGCGAACTGCTCGACCAAGTACTGGACAAGTGGTCTTTGAGCGTGCTCGGCGAGCTGTGCGAGGGACCGCGCCGGTTCAATGAACTGCGCCGTGCGATCCCCGCGGTCACGCAGAAGTCGCTGACCGCCACCCTGCGCAGACTGGAGCGCAACGGCATCATCGAGCGCGAGGTCGTGAGTTCCAGGCCCGTCGCGGTGGAATACCGGGTCGCTCCGCTGGGGAAGACCATGCGCCCTCCCGTGGATGTCCTCCTGGACTGGGCGCGGACGTACATGCCGCAGATCGAGAAGGCACGGGAGGCCTTTGACGCCAGGTGAGGTGCGGAGCGGGAAGACCGGCCACGCCTGTTCAGGTCCTGCCCGCCTCTCCGTCCCGGCCCGACCAGTCCGTCGCCCTGTCCGCCGCCGGACATCTCCATCCGTCGGTCGAGCCCGTACGCCGAGGGCTTCTGGCCGGCTGGTCGTCTTCGCCCACCTCCTCCGGGCGAAAGGTCCCGACCGGTACCGGCGAGCCGGACGACCTCCTCGACGCCCCGGCGTACCGGGAACTCGCCAACCAGGACTGAACCCGCCGGCTGGTCCCCGTGGCGGGTCGGTGGACGTCAGGCCGGGGACGGACGCTGATGACGGCTCCGCACGCGGTGGCGCCAAGCCGTGTGGACGAGGGGAGATTCGCCTGTTGGGGGCAAGCCCTCTGCAGGATGGGGAACCGAAAGCCGCCCGCCGCTCGTGGGCCCTTTCCACGAGGTCCGTTCCATGGGAAGGGCCATGCCCTGGTCGTCTGCGGCGACGAGGCTGATCAGGACGGTGTTGAGGTCGTCGTGGCGCAGGGTGGCCGGAGCAGTGGCGGTCAGCCGGGCTCCGGCCGCGCCGTAGGGCTCGCCCAGGGCGATCGAGCCGCCATGGGGTTCATGCGCTCAGGCCCAGGTCGAGTTCGGTGCAGTAGGCCAGCACCTGGGCGGCGAAGATTCGTCGTCGGCGACGGTGTCCACGTCCGTCAGGGACGGGCCGGTCCTGGTCGGGATGATTCGGGTCGCTGTGACGGGGACGGGGCTTTCGGTCCAGGGCGGGCCCGCGATCACGGCGATGGCGGGACGCGCGCGTCCCCATGGTGTCGTGCGCGTCGCATGTCCACCCGTGTGCCGCGCATCGGTGTTCCTTCTTCGGCCAGCAGCCGAGGTGCCTGACCCTGGTGGCACGTCGCGGGCGTGCCGTCCGCGTGGACGACGCGCCACCAGGGCACGCCTTCGTCGATCAGTCTCATCGCGTGCCCTACTTGCCGGGGGCCCGTTCCGATCCGTTCTGCGATGTCACCGTAGGAAACGACGCTACCGGCCGGGATGGCCGCGACGACCTCGCGGACCTCCGCGACGATGTCCATCCTCGCTTCACGAACCGCAGGGCGCGGGATAGGTGATATGTGCATCGTCAACATGTGCACACTCGTTCAAGGACGCCGGTTTCGTCACCGTGGCGGACATGATGTGCACGACCTCCGCACCGGCGACGAGCAGCGCGTGGATGATCGTATTTTTCTGCAGCATTGACGTCATCTCGTCGAAGGTGCGGGTCGAATGCCCGACGGTGTATACGCGGCTCGTCATCACCTCTCCGTTCCATGCCGCCGGGCCGCCCACCGCTATCGGGAGCGCGAGAGGCTGACCGTGCGGGCGGGCGCAAGGATCGACGGCATCAGCTCTTCTCCAGTGCGCTTCCTTTGTGCATGGCGATGTGACCCGTCTTGTCACTCTTGATCTCGTACTGCGGTTCGCTTTCCGTGGCGTGCCGCGCATGACCTTTGTATGTTGTTTCGCGGGTGTGTTTCTTGATGATGACGCCCTCTACGCGTCCCGCTTCCGAGTTCCAGCGCACGTGGTCTCCGACTTTGAATTGTTCGGTCATTATTCCCTCCTGAAGGTGTCTGGTCATGCAGCGCACCGGACCGGTATCCGTACGCGGTCTGGTGAGCCGCGACGGGGCGTCGGGAACGACCGGACCGTGGCGGCGGGACGCTCACAGGAAGTCTCCGTCCGGCAGCCCGGGGTGCCCGCCCATGCGGCGTGGCGGCGGCGGAGATCGACGATCTCGGTGTGCCGCACCTTGTCTTTATGGTGCTTTTGCCCCGGGAGAGGCGGATACTCACGTGGCAGTCCCGGACGAGGTGCCCGGCGGCGAAAGCGCGGGCCGGTCCGGTGGCGGAGAGCGCGCGAGCCCTGTGGTCGGTGGGAGGGGGCCGTTCCGGTGGGTGTCGTGAAGGACGAGGCCGGCCGCGAACAGGCCGAGTGCGGTGACGCCGAGACCGCGGGAGCGAGGCCCATGGCCTTGGTCGTCGAGCGCTGCGGGATCCCGAAGGCCAGGTCCACAAGCCCGGGAGCGCGACGAGCAGGGCTGTACCGACCGGCGGTGTTGAGGGCTACGGCGAGGTGGGACCAGAACCGGCTTCCGTCGGCCGCGTGGACGCGAACCCCACGAGGCTTCCGGTGCGGCAGACGACCGGGCGCCCCACACGGATCCTCTCGGAAAGTCGAGGGTGTGGGATCTGGGTTCGAGGGCATGCGGAGTGAAGCGCATGGGACCGCTGAAGGAAACGAGCCTGCTTGTACCCCCTGCCGGCAGGCTCTCGGGTTGTCGGACGGTCCGCACCATCGGGCGGTGGTGCGGACCGTCCGGCATGTTCCGGACCCCGGGCATCTATCGGGCGGTGCCTGTCGAGCGACGATGTGATCGTTCGAGGGTGTCGATTCGACGGGGGACCGTGGACGAGCATCTGTGGGTGCCGGTCGAGCCGCTGCTGTCGGCCTGCCCCGAGAAGGCCCCCGGCCGGTGCCGGTGCCGGTGCCGGACCGACAGTGCGTGCAGGGCGCCCTGCACGTGCTCCACGACGCCACTACCTGGCGACCGCTGCCCCTTTGAGACGGGATCCGGATCGGATCGAACCTGCTGGCGGCGACTGGACCGGCGGCAGAAGGCCGGGATCTTCTTCTCGCGGCTGGAGCTGGGACACGGGACGCGCCCGGCCCGTGTCAGCCGCATGATCGTGTTACGAGTTCTTGGCCGCAGGGCCGGACTTCGCACTGCGCGTACTGCGTATCGTCGACCCGGACCGGTTTTTCCCTTCCAGCCCGACCCTGCCGCTGCCACCGCGCAGGCGGCGGTCGGCCTGACCGGCCAACCCTGTCCATGGGCGGCGGTAGAGTGGCGGGTTGGAAGAGTCTCCTCCTGCCGACGGGGGCTCGGGTGGTCAGCAGACGGCTGACGGATCGAAGGAGTCCCGGCGTGGAAGCCCGACGTGTGATGGGCGGGCAGGGGCCGGCCGCCCCGCAAAGCACTGCTTTGGAGGTAGATCCGTTGTCCGGCCGTTCCGGGATACGTGTCCGTGGTGAGATCAGTGAAGTCACGCGGCCGCGCTGGGAGCACGCCCTTACCGAATTGTCCCAACGCCACCAGGGCGTCTCCTACGTGGAATTGTCGGAGGTGGCTTTCATCGACGTTGCCGGAGTCACGGCGCTCGCCGTGACCGCGATGGATCTGAACAGCGGACGGCTCGTGATCGAGGCGCCGCCGCCGCAACTGCCACGGGTCCTGGAGTTGTTCTGGCCGGACCTGGACCGGATTGAGGTGGCGTCGCGATGACCTCGGTGACCACCAGCGACGCATTCGTCCACCCCGCCCTCTTCTACCGCACCGAGCGGGAGTACATCCAGCAGACCCTCGCCTTCCTGAAGGAGGGGCTGGCTCAGCACGAGCCGATGGCTGTCGCGGTGCCCGGCCCCAACCTGGAGCTCATCAAGACTGCGCTGGGCGCGGACGGCGAGGGCATCCTGTTCCTCGACATGACCGAGGTCGGACTCAACCCGGGACGGATCATCCCCCGGGTGTTGCGGGGCTTCGCCGACGGCCACCCCGAAGGGCGTGTACGGATCATCGGCGAGCCGATCTGGGCGGGCCGGTCCGAAACGGAGTATCCGGCGTGCGCGCAACACGAGGCGTTGATCAACGTCGCGTTCGAGGGCCGGGCGGTGACGATCCTCTGCCCGTACGACGAGACCGCACTGGAACCGGAGGTCCTCGCGGACGCGCGGATCACCCACCCCCTGGTCATCGATGGTGACGGGCAGCAGAAGGAAAGCGACGTCTACGACTGGCGGGCGATCGCGGACCGCTACAACCAGCCGCTGGTACGTCCGGAGCACGCCCCCGCCTTCTCCTACGGCAGGCAGGACCTGCCTGAGGTCCGCCGTTTCGCCGTCGCCCGGGCGGTGGACCTGGGCCTGACGGAGGAGCGACTGGAAGATCTGGAACTGTCGGTGGCCGAGCTGACCACCAACAGCGTGGTCCACGGCGGGGGCCGAGGCACCCTCGCGGTCTGGGCGGAGCACAGCCGGCTGGTGTGCGAAGTCCACGACGGCGGCCGTCTGTCCGACTCCCTTGCGGGTCGCAGACCTCCCGAGCCGGGCCAGATCGGCGGCCGCGGCCTGATGCTGGTCCACTACGTAACGGACCTGGTGCGCCTCCACACGACGGCTGAGGGCACCACCGTACGGTTTTACCTCGATCTGTGAGGACAGGAGGGCAGCCCTCTGCCACACCGTGATGGGGCCGCACCGGTCTGCCGGGGTCAGTTCTCGGCGAGCACGATCGGCCGGCCTCCCGGGGCGAACCGGACCGGACGCCCCTTGTCGGGGTTGACCTTCATGCCGTGGTCGGGACCCGTGCCGGCCGACGCGCGCTGCCGGTATCCGACCGCGCACTCCCCACGCCGACGCGCCGATTCGACGGCGGTGGCGAAGGCGACCTCCCGGTCGAGCCGGACGTAGTCCCCGACCGGTCTCAGGTGGAACTCGCTCCCTTCGGCGGTGAACAGCTCCTCGAAGACCGCGGCGAGGTAGTCGCTCTCCGAGATCTGCGCCATGAGAAGGCTGATCAGCCTGCCGCTCACGATGAAGTCGGCACCGGCCCGGGCGGGCGCGAGCAGCCGGTTGCCGTCGTCGGAGATCTCCGTGGTGAGGGCGGGTTCCCGGGACGCGGCGTCCCCGATCGCCCGCAGGTGCAGCAACGTGACCAGCGTGCGGTCGTCCGTCTCCGATCCCGTCAGGTGGGTGGCCCCTCCGGCACGATGCGGACCCGTTCATCACGGGGAGTGGACCTGCCTGGTGCAGCGAGGGGCCCTGGAAACTCGGAGTCACCGCTTCCCGCAGTTCGTGGCGGTGGGGAAGGTGGCGCGCCTCTCCCCACCGAGCGAGCGGCCCAGCCCTTCGAGCTGTCGTTGCCAGTGCCCTTTGGCCGTATCGAGGCGCAGCTGCGCACCGGGGCGGCCCGGATGAACGGACGCCCGGGGCGGCACGGCCCGTACCTTCAGCTCCAGGCGCAGGTCGCCGCGGCGCCGCTCCTCCGAAGCCCGCACCAGCGTGTCGAGAAGGACGCACTGCACGTGCGGCCGCTCGACGGCGCCCGGCTTGAAGGGCACGCCCGCCCTCTTTCGACGAGGTCGTCTACCGCGGTCGCAACGCGGTCGAACGATGCTTCGCCCGTCTCGAGCAGTTCCGCGCGATCGGGACAAGCCCGCCGATCGCCACCGGAGGGGAATCGCCGTGGCGGCTCTGATCCTGTGACTCCGCCGACACACCGGGTGACCGTTCGTCAGGCAGGTCTCAGTGCTCGTCAAAGTCGTGGTTTCGGCCGGCGAACGGTCGGCCAGTCGGTCCGACGGGCGCCGCGGTCGTCTCCGGAACCCGTGGGCGCGGGGGATCGCGTCCAGAAGCGGCGTCAACCGGGTGACGTCGTTCCCGTTTCCGCCGGTAGGCGTGGTGGGTGCGCCGCGGTGCGAAGGCGCCGACATCACAGTGGCTTCACAGGGCATCAGGACAGTGTCATCACCCTCACGGAAACGGAGTGTGCCGTGCCGAACGCGGGGTCTTCCCGAACTGGACGCAAGCAACGAGGCTCGCGTTGGCCCGTCCTTCTGGGCCTCCTGGCCCTCTGCTACGCCGTTGCCGCGCTGGGCGGGCTGGCCTCCACGGACGCTGGCGACACCTACAACGCACTGGATCGGCCGGCCTGGGCCCCACCCGGATGGCTTTTCGGACCCGTGTGGACCGTGCTGTACGGCACCATCGCCGTTGCCGCATGGCTGGTACTCCGAAACCCCCACGACCCCACCCGCACGGCTATGACCTGGTGGTCGGTGCAACTGCTTCTCAACCTCGCCTGGACCCCTCTCTTCTTCACTGCCGGCGAGTACGGTCTGGCCTTCCTCGACATCTGTCTCCTCCTGGCGGCTCTCCTGACCACGATGGTCCTCTTCGCCCGCCACTGCGGAGCCGCCGCGCTCCTGCTCGTCCCCTACGCACTGTGGGTGACCTTCGCCTCGGCCCTCAATCTCGCGATCTGGCTCTCCCACACCTGACAGACCCGACGCCGCTGTCCTGGACCGACTTCCGAGCCGCTCTCGATACACCACCAGCGGTCCGGACAGTCCGCGACCGCGATCGAGCGCTGGGCGGCGGACCGCCACACGATCCTGCGCCGCAGCCCGGTCCCCGGTGCCCGTCCACCCAGTCGTGCAGGCGCCGGCGGCAGTGGACCAGCCGGTCTCCGGCGAGGAAGCCCATAGCCTCCCGCTGCAGATCCTCGTGGGCAGCAGGTAGACGTGCTCAGGCCGCTCCGACCCGTTCCGGACCAGTGCCGGGCGCTGCTCGAAAGTTCGGCCGGACACGTATCCAGGGTCTCAGTGATCTCCCACCGGTCGCGGGTGCCGGTGAGTTCCGCCAAGTTCTGGAGGGACAGACCACCGCCGGCCGCTGTCAGCAGGCCCAACAGGTCCTGCTCAGTGAGGGCGCCGGTGAGCAGCCGTTTGAGTTCCCGCCCTCCAGCGCGGCCTCCAGCGGCCGCTTCGTCGACTGCTGGAGGCCCTCGGCCCGGGCCCGCGACACCAGACGTCACTGGATTTCCGAGACGGGGTCCGGGCGATGGTGCTGGCCCATCGGGCGGGATCGACCAGGGGCGGCAACCAAGCCCGGCGGTCCTGTGATGCCGTGCGGCGCGGCAAGCCGGCGGCAGAGGTCGTTTCCGCCCACAACTCATCCGACGGGTCTCACGGGGGGCGCTCCGTTCTCGGGGTCGGTTCGGGATCCCCGAGCGAGCCACCTGTTTCGTCCTCTCCACGGTGACGCGCGCCGCCGGTGATCTCTTGTTGGCTCAAGTCATCAACACAATGGCCGGACAGGACTGACCAGCTCGACAGCTTAAGGACAACACCATGACCATCGCACGAGGTTCCACGCAGCGCGGTTTTCCCCAAGGCCGTCGAATCGCCACAGCTCTGCTGGTTTCCGCGCTGGCAGGAACCGCGCCGGTCGCATGTGGTGCTGGAGCCAAGGTCTCGCAACCGGACAAGATCGTTTGGGGCAGGTGTCCGCCTCCGGCCGAGGGACAAACCCGTGACCCCCGCCTGGCCTGTGGAACGTTGGAGGTGCCACTCGACTACCAGAACCCGGGTGGCGTGAAAATCGACGTGGCGGTCTCCCGGCTGCCCACCGCACAGCCCGGGAAGCGACGTGGCGTTCTGCTGCTGAACCCCGGCGGGCCGGGATCGGGTGGTCTCGGCATGCCCGAAACCATGGCGTCCACATTGTCGAAGTCCGTCCTGGACCGCTACGACCTGATCGGTTTCGACCCGCGTGGCGTCGAACACAGCACCCCACAGAGTTGCGGTCTGCGGAACCCCGACGTGTCCGGACTCTTCCCCTATCCTGCCGCGGACGGCTCGATCACCGAGAACGTGGCCCTCGCCGAAGCCGGAGCCGAGCAGTGCGCCGACACGGTGGGCAAGAACCTGCGGTACTACAACACCGCCAACACGGCCCGCGACATGGACCGCATCCGTCAGGCGCTCGGCGAGAAGGACATCTCCTACTGGGGTCAGTCCTACGGCACCTACCTCGGCGCCGTCTACCGCTCCCTCTTCCAGGACCACACCGACCGGATGGTGCTGGAAGGCAACGTCGACCCCACCAAGGTATGGGCCGACCAAGTGGCGGGCACCTGGGGCAAGGGCATGGCCGACCGGTTCCCCGACGCCGCCCGCGTCGCCGCTGCGCAAGCAAGTACCCTCGAGCTGGGCACGAACGTCGCGCAGGTGACACGCACCTACCTCGCCCTCGCCGACCGGCTCGACCGCACGCCCGTAGCGATTCCCGGCGCATCGGCGTCGCTGGACGGGGCGCTGCTGCGGAACATGACCTACGTCCTGCTTCTGCACGACAACACCCTTCCCGTGCTCGCCAAGTTCTGGAAGGCCGCCGACAACCTGATCCACGGCAGCACCACGGCCGCCGACACCGCGGTTCTCAAGCAGGTGCTTGCCGACACACCGGCGCCCCCGGGCATTCCCGCGGACAACCAGGCCACCATGTTCATGGCTCTCACCTGCGGCGACGCCGAATGGCCGCGCGACGTCGGCGGTTACGCCGCCCGCACCACCGCCGACCGCAAGAAGTGGCCGCTCACTGCGGGAATGCCCGCCAACATCTGGGCATGCGCCTACTGGAACAAGCCAGTCGAGAAGACTGCCGAGATCGTGAAGGGCGGCCCGCGCAACACCCTGATCCTGCAGAACCGCCGAGACAATGCCACTCCGTGGGAAAGCGGCGTCGGGCTGCACAAGTCTCTCGGCGACGGCTCTGCCTTCGTCGGCGTCGACAACGGCGGGCACTTCGTCTACGGCGAAGGCTCCGCCTGTGCCGACAAGGCAACCGTCCGCTTCCTGACCACCGGCCACCTGCCGGACGAGGACGTCTACTGCACCGACGCCACCCAGGAGTAACGCCGAAACGCGAGGCCTCCCCGTCCGGCCCGCTGTCCGGCCGAGGCCGCCTCGATGATGCCGACAGCGGCGTGGGCGTAGGAGGTGGCGAGGTTCCCGAATGCGGTGGCCGGTCGGGGTGGGCCGACGACTTCGACGTCGGTGTCGGAGCGGCCGACGGTGGCGGCGAGTCCGGTCCATGACCAGGAGCCGAGGACGAGGCGGCGGTGACGGGAACCGAGTCCCTCGACGGTTCCATCCTGGGCGAAGGGCGCGGCAGCGGCGGCCGGGAGGCGGAGGATGACTTCGCCTTCGCCGGGCCAGCCGGTAGTGGCGCCGTCGTTGTCGCGGAATCGGCTGGTGAGGAAGGTGGAGACGGTGCCGCCGGGAAGGCCACGAGGGGCGAAGCGGGGGCCGGTGGGTGTGCGGGGCCGGATGCGGTCGACGCGGAAGGTACGCCGGTCCTCGCGGTGGAGGTCCCAGGCCACCAGGTACCGGCGATGACGCCAGGTGACCAGGTGGTGGAGTTGTACGCGGCGGACGTCATCGGCCGGGGTGCTCGGCACCGGGACGTAGTCGAAGCGTGGTTCCTCGTGGGCGCGGATGGCGCGGCTCAGGGCCGTCAGGACCTGAGCGTCGATCCGGGGGTGCCGCCGGCCGCCGCGGGCGGTTGGACGGTGGTGATGTACGACAGGTCGATGCGGTGGTGCAGGCGGGAGGGCATGACCTGGCGGAGGGCGGCCAGTACGCGAGCAGCGTCTTCGGCGACGGTGGTGCCGGCGGCCGCGGTCCGTGGTGCGACGGCCAGGGCGACAGCCTGGTCGTCGAACAGCATGGGCGGCAGGTGAGCACCGGCTTCCGGGCGGTAGCCGCCGGCCGGTCCTTTGAGGGTTTTGATCAGGTAGTCGAGTTCGCGCAGGCGGTCGATGTCACGACGCACCGTGCGCGACGTGATGCCGAGACGCTCGGCCAGGTCATTGCCGTGTCAGTGTTCCGCGGCTCGCCGGCGGACGCCCGCGTACTCGGCCCGATCACCTCGGCGCGACAAAGCCTCTTCGTCGCGCCGCAACCGTCGCCATCTGCGGCGGTGCCAGATCAAGCACACCATCCCGGAGCCCAAGAACCGGCGTGCCAACCGCCGGCAGCGCGGCAGCAAGGCCGGCCGTCCGACCGGGTTCGACAGGGAAATCTACCGGCGCCGCAACGAAGTGGAGCGAACGATCAACCGGCTGGGGATCTTCCGTGCGGTCGCGACTCGCTACGACAAGAGAGCCCACGTCTTCCACGGGACGGTCACCGTCGCTTCGATCCGGTCCGGCTGCGTACGTGGGTTCGCTCGGCCCTGCTCCAGCAGGAGTCTCGTCCCGGCAGTCGTACTCGCTGAGTCTTCATAGGACACCCGCACATCATCTCTGCATCGCCTCTTTGGCGCCCGAGTGAAGTACGTGCCATCGGACACCGCCTAGGGAGCGGTGAGTTCGACGACGACGTCGTACACCCCGGGGTTCGGCGTGATCGGCTGTTTGGTCTGCTCCCGTGCGGCCTGCGTGCGCGACGCGAAGTCGGGGTCGGCGGTGGCGGCCTCCCACGCCTCCTGGCTCTCCCAGTGGGAGACGTTGATGAGCTGGAAGCGGGAGCCGGAGGAACGGGCCCTGTGCATACGGGAGTCGATGAAGCCCGGCTTGTCCCGCATGAGCCTGGCCCGCTGCTCCCACTTCACGACGAACTCGTCGAGCTCGGCGGCGTCGATCTCGAAGACGTTGATGAACGTGACGGGCGAGTCTGACGAGTCGGGGGCCTCGTTACGCTGGGTTTCTGTGGTCATGTCGGCAGCCTAACGGCGCACCCCGACTGGGCCTCGGCCGCCCCTGATCGGGTGACGCCGGTCAGGTCGAGGTGAGGGCCGCAGCGCACAAAGCCCCCGTGCCGTTGAGAGAGGTGTTCGACGTCTCAACCCACCGGCACAGGAGCCCTGTCGGCTCCCTATCCTGCCGCACTCGACCTTCGAAACGCCCTGGTCGAGCGGGTCACCATGATCATCGCCATCCGCGAGGGTGACCGCCGTTGCAAGCTCCCGCCGCACAGCGTGCGCTCGTCGCTCTGGTGTACCTGCGCCGGCACGACACTCTCACCGCCCGCGGGGACGGATACCGTCGGCCCCGGCCCGGAGGGGGACATGGTGTTCCTGGCGGAGGTCGTGCGGACAGAGGGGTGGGGTGGGCGGCGGTGGTGGACTGGCGCCGCCGTCGCCTCGACTTCCCCGTCCCCGTCCCCGCCGCCGGGACCGATCTCCACCCCCGGTTCCCCCGGCCGGCGGTGATCGCCTGGCTCCTGGCCCACGACAAGATCGCCGTACCCACGGGTGTCCCCTCGGCCGCCCTCATCCTGCGGTCCGACCCGACGGGGGAGCGCCGTTTCCGGCTCGATGACCCGTGCCTGGAGCTGGCCGACGACGCGGCCGACGAGGACCGCCTGTCCGGCTGGACGACCGACGGCGGCGCCCTGGCCGCATTGACCGCCAACGAGGACGGGGTGTCCATCCACCGTCCCACCGAGGCCGGCGCGCCCCCGCTCGCGGTACCGGGCCGAGCGCGGGTGATCGACCGATTCCGGTCCGGGTCGGGCGCCCTGCGCATCACCCTGGCGTGGCCCGCAGGCCTGTGCCGCACCGCCGCCCGCCGGGCCTCGGGCGGCACGGTCCGCCACGCCGTCCCGACGTCACTGCGTGGCCGGCTCCGGCACCTCGAGCGCGTCTGCCACCTTCCGCCCCATCGCCACCGGAGCTGCTGGTCCGGACGGGGGTGCACAAGGACGCACGCCACCGTGCTCGAGTTCGTCAGGCGTCGGCGAGGAGGGGGTCGTACGGGGTGTTCGTGCGGCGGCCTGACATGAAGGAGAGGAAGTCGCCGACGAAGGCGCTACGGCCGTAGGTGCTGTGGGTGGTGGCGAGGTCGCGGTGGAAAGCGGTGCGGAAAAGGGTTCGGTGCTCGTCCGCGTCGATGGCTCCGCTGCCGTCCTTGTCGGTGGCGTCGAAGAGGACCTCGGCTACGCGGATGAGCGCGGGTCCGGCGAGGGACGGGACGGCGGCGGCGTACTCGTCGGCGCTGACACGACCGTCGCCGTCCGTGTCGAGGGCGGCCTGGAGCTCGCGCCACCAGGCGGCGAAGGCGTCGTAGAGGCGGGTCTCCTCAGGTTCGTCCAGGTCGAGGCGGGTGGCCAGTTCACGTGCCATGGCGGCGAGGTCGGGCCAGTCGAGGTGGCCATCGCCCGTCTGGTCCAGCACCTGGTGGAAGAACTCCTTTGCCGAGCGCCGGCCTTCTCCCGTGGCGTTTGCCGGGTCGGGGTCGGTGTCGTCGCCCAGGGGTGTGAGGAGGCGGAGCAGGGCCGAGGCCCGCTTCATACGGGCATGCAGCACGGTCACGGTTCGGGCGCGGGGGTCGTCGCTGTCAGGTGAGAGGAAGAGGGCCTCGATGATGGTTTCGGCGTTGATCCAGCCCTCGGGCAGGAAACGGGTGAGCCCGGCGGCGAAGTAGGCGCCCTGCATGAGGGTGGGGGCGCCGGGCATCTCGGGCAGGCCCGCCCGGCGCCGGTAGGGCTCGGGGAGGGAAGCGACGGTGATCGCACCGAGCAGCGGACCGACGACGGCCCGGCCGGCCGCCCACAGGGTCGGCGCGCCGGCGAGCAGCGCGGGGGCGGGCAGGTGGTCGAAGAGCCGGTAGAGGATGATGCGGACTGCCTCGGTGTTCTCCAGCTCTTCCTCGACGACCCGGTCGAAGTACCTCCAGAAGTCGTTGACGTCCTCGGGGAGTTCTCCGGCGTCGCCGTCGAGGGCGGCGAGGAACGCGCGGTACTCCGCGTACATGCGTTCCATGGTGTCCTGGTCGAGCGGCTGACCGCCCAGCCGGCACATGGTGACGGCGCCCTCGAAGAGGGTGGCGACCACCCAGGCACGGGTCGCCCGGTCCATGGCGTCGTAGGCGCGGCCGCGGGCGTCGGAGCCGCTCATTCGGGCGTGCAGCCTGTTGAGGCGGGCGGCCTCCCGTTCGCGTACCGCCGGATCGGCGTCGAACATGCGCCGCATGCTGAGGAAGGTGTTGCGCAGCCGACGCCAGGGGTGGGCGACGAAGGCGGAGTTGTCGGCGAGAGCGGCACCGACCTGCGGGTGGGCGGCCTCCAGTACGGTGGCGCGGATCAAGGCCAGCGCCCAGCGCGGATCGTCGAAAAAGGTACCGAACTGCGACTCCGCGTCGAACAGAGGCGTGTCGCCGGTGGTTGTGCTGCTTCCAGTCGTCATGACGGGTCTCCGTTCGTCTGGGGCGGCACGCCGCCGAAGCGACGGTCACGCCGCCGGTAGGTGTGCAGGCACGCGAGGAAATCCGGGGCCCGGAAGTCCGGCCAGAGCGCCTCGGGGAAGACCCACTCGGCATAGGCGACCTGCCAGAGCATGAAGTTCGAGATCCGCTGCTCACCGGAGGTGCGGATGACGAGGTCCACGTCGGGTGTGTCCGGGAACGGCAGGTGGTCGGCGAAGAGCTGCTCGGTCACCTCCTCGGCGGGCGTCCCGCTGCGGATCAGCGACCGGGCGGCCTCCACGATGTCGCGGCGCCCGCCGTGATCGAAGGCGACGGTCAGCGTCATACCGCGGCTGTCGGCGGTCAGCGTCGCCAGATCCTCGAAATCCCGAGTCAGCTCACGGGGGATGCGCGGGTCCGCGACTCCGAGGAAGCGACAGCGGATCCCGCGTGCCAGCAGCAGCGGCGCGTGCTTGCGCACAACCCGACGGACCAGGCGCATCAGATAGTCGACCTCGGAACCAGGACGGTTCCAGTTCTCGGTGGAGAAGGCGTACAGGCTGAGCCACTCGACTCCGGCCGCCCGGGCCGCCTCGATGATGTCGATGACGGTGGTCTCCGCAGCCCGATGGCCCGCGGTCCGGGGGAGCGAGCGCCGCTGCGCCCAACGGCCGTTGCCGTCCATCACACAGGCCACGTGCCGCGGCACCGCACGCACCGGCCCGTCATCCTGCCGCTGCGCGTCGCTGTCCTGTCGCCCGCCCGGCCGGCCCCCCGTCGCCACGCGTACGTGCTGGACGCCGTGGTGCCTCACTCCCAGCCCCGTCTCGTCCGAAGCGGCACGGTCGGCCTTACCGCGCTCGGTCACACCCACCCCGCATCGCCCACATCCACGTCCCGCCAAAGCGTCCTGCCCAGAGTCTGACGGCACGGAAAGGTCCTGACCGGCCGAACGGGGAGCCGTCACCCTTGGCTCACCTGCCCGATTCCCGGCATCGGCAGGTCCCCTCGTCGGCGTCCCTCGCTCCGGCGGCAGGCCACCAGACGACGAAAACGAGGTCCGCCGGTGACTCGTGACCCGCGGCCGCACCTCATCTTCCGCGAGGCCTGCGACGGCTTGGCCGTCGCCGCGCTTGAGAATGCGCACCGGCCCGCTCGTCGACGGGCTCATCAACCACCTGGTCGACGGCCTGGGCGAACCACGCGAGGTCCTCACCTCCCTGGACCGACTGGCCACCGCCACCAACCAGGACACCGACAGCCTCCGCCTCGCCCTCGCAGAACTCGTCAAGGCCGGGGACGCGGCGGTGCAGCGGGGCCGGGAGCCGGCCGACGCCGAACGCCTGGAGGCACACCAAGGCCGTGTCCTATGTGGTGAGGCGGTCATGGGGCGGGGTACGTGGAGTTGGATTGTTCCGGACGGGCTGTGGGAGATCGCGAAGCCGTTGATCCCGCCCTCTCGGGTGAGGCCGCAGGGCAGCGGGACGCAGGACATGCCTGATGAGACGCTGTTCGCCGCGATCGTCTACGTCCTGGTCTCCGGCTGCGCCTGGCGGGCTTTGCCGCCCTGTTTCGGCGTCTCGAAGTCCACGGCCCATCGCCGGTTCCTGATCTGGTCCAGGGCCGGCGTGTGGGGTCGGCTGCACGAGGGGATCCTGCACCGCCTCGACGACGCCGGCCTGCTCGACCTGTCCCGCGCCGTCCTCGACTCCGCCCGCATCCGGGCGAAATAAAGGGGGCGCCCTCACCGGTCCGAGTCCCGTGGACCGGGGCAAGGCGGGTTCCAGGATGCACGTCCTGTCGGACGCGAACGGACTGCCCCTCCTCGTCGGCGTCTCGGCCGCCAACACCCACGACAGCCAGGCACTGAAGCCCATGGTGCTCGGTCACCAAACGAGACACGACCTTCACCGGGACCGGAACTTCAAACCCCAGCGCCTGCGCGCCGGCAAGACTCACGACATACCTGAACTGCGGAAATGGCTCCGTGGGAAACGTATCGGCGTCCGCATCGCCCGCAAGGGCATCGAGCCCTCCGAACGACTCGGCCGCCGCAGACGGGTGATCGAGCGGACCATGTCCTGACTGACCGGCTACTGTCGGCTCAACCGCCGATACGAACGCCATCCCCGCAACTACCTGGTCTTTCTCGGCCTCGCCGCAGCCCTCTGCTGTTACAAGCGACTCCTCCCGTAGAGCGTGGCGGCGAGTTCGTGGTCACCGCTGCCGTCGGGGGCGGAGCTGGTGACAGTATGCAGGCTGACCAGCAGGTCACGCAGGTCGCGCCACCCGATCCCGAGCAGCCAGGAAACCTCCACATACCCGAGCCTGTCCATGGGGGAGCGGGAACGGGTAAAAGCCCTGATCGAAGCTGCACTATTTCCTTATATCTCCTCTTGCAGTTCTCCCAGCTCCCTTCGCCATCGAGCGAGGTGGTTGCGGGTGGTGAGGGTGTGAGGGTGATCGGGTCCGAGGACACGCAGGCGATCTGTGAGGAGTTCGGCGAAGGCGTCGGCAGCTCCCTGAGCGTCTCCGGCCTCTCCTCTCCAATGGGCGAGGTTGTTGCGTGTGGTGAGGGTGTCGGGGTGGTCGGGTCCGAGGATCCGTAGATGGTCGGTGAGGAGTTCGGCGAACGCGCCGACAGCGCTCCGGGCATCTCCGGTCTCCCCGTGCCATCGGGCCAGGTTGTTGCGGGTGATGAGGGTATGGGGGTGGTCGGGCCCGAGGAGTCGGAGACAATCGGTGAGGAGTTCGGTCAGAACATCGACCGCGCCTCGTGGATCTCCAGCCTGTCCCTTGCATCGAGCGATGTTTTCGCGGGTGGTGAGGGTGTCGGGGTGGTCGGGTCCGAGGATCCGTAGATGGTCGGTGAGGAGTTCGGTCAGAACATCGATCGCGCCTTGTGGATCTCCGGCTTGTCCTTGCCAGTAGGCGAGGTTGTTGCGGGTGACGAGCGTGCGAGGGTGACCGGGGCCGAGGAGTCGGAGACGATCGGTGAGGAGTTCGGTCAGAACATCGACCGCGCCTCGTGGATCTCCGGCTTGTCCCTGCCAGTAGGCAAGGTTCTCGCGTGTGGTGAGGGTGTCGGGGTGGTCGGGGCCGAGGACGCGCAGGTAATCGGTGAGGAGCTCGTCCGTGGCACGGGCCGTGCCCTGGAGATCTCCGGCTTGGCCTCGCGAGAGGGCAAGGTTGTTGCGGGTGGCGAGGGTGTCGGGATGGTCGGGCCCGAGGAGGTCATGGGCGATGGTGTGCAAACGGGTGAAGTAGTCGTGAGCCGCAGCAACCTTCCCGCTTTCCCCAAGAGCGTGGCCTGCCCGGGAGAAGACCGCGTGTAGGTCACCGTTGCGGGGCGGAGCGCTGGCGCACAGCGCATTGACGTTGGCAACGAGCACTGTCAGAACGTCGTGGTTCAGCCGTTCGGGCCATATGTCGAGGAGCGCGTCGGCGGCGGCCAGGGCCACGTCGGACTGTTGCTTGTCACTGAGAGCATCGCGAGTGGTGTGCTGGACCAGCGCGTGGACGCGGATGGCGTCAGGGGTGCGGTCGATGAGGCTGAGGCGGTGCAGCACGCTGAGAGTCTGTATGACCTGCCGTTCCTCCACCCGCTTCCTGTCCTTTGCAGTCTCAGAAGCAGGGTCTGCGTCTGTGGCATTTCGGCCGAGGTAGGCACGGGCGGCTTCGGTGGAAGTCAGTGTGGTGGGGATGCCATCGGGAGACAGGACCGACAACAGAGCCAGCAGGGGGTGGGCCAAGCCGGCCGGTGGGAGGGTGTCGGCATATTGGACGCTGAGGTCCCAGACAGCCGCGACAGGGAATTCTTGGTCGTCGGGCAGTGCGTCGGGGGCGAGTTCGGCCAGGCGTGCGGTGTGCTCGGTCAGCATCCGGTGGTAGGCGGCCGCGGTATGGCCGGTGTCGGCGAGGTAGGCGGCAGCCTGGGCGAGAGCGAGCGGCAGATACCCCAGGGCATGAGCCAGGACGCGCAGGTCGTGCTCGGGTTCGCTGTGTCCGTAGTCGCTGAGGCGTCGGGTGAGGAAGGTCAGGGCTTCGGTAGGGGTGAAGACGTCGACGTCGATACGTGTGCCGCGGTCGCGCAGGGCGGCGTCGCGGCGCCGGGTGGTGGCCAGGGTCTGGCCGAGGGGTGAGGACGGGGGCCATAGGCCGGTCAGGTGGTTGGGGTCGGTGATGTTGTCCAGCACGATCAGCCACCGCACTGCCCGCGTGCCGGCCGCGACCGGCCGCGGCTGGAGCCACGCCAGGAAAAGGGCGGCATTCTGTCCGTCGTCCTCAGCGACGCCCGGGAGACCGAGGGCGCGGGCGGCCTGGGCGTAGGCGGACAGGACACCGGAGCGGTCGGTGGCCGTAGCCCACACCACCACATCCATCTGACCTTCGGCGACCTGGGTACGAGCGTGATGGGCGGCGATCTGGGTCTTGCCGACCCCGCCCAGTCCCGACAACACCCACCGCGCATCACCCGGCTCGGCTTCGCTCTGGCCGGTGCCGTCGTTCTTGCCCGTGTCTGAAGCAGGGGTGCCCGTGAGGACGACCGTTCCGCCGTCGTCCAGTGCCGTGCGCAGCAGCCCGCTCTGGGACCGTGCCTGATACCGGCTCGCCGCCGCCGGCACAGCACCCACCACGACGGGGAACGCCACCGATTGCCCCGACGCTGCAGCACCACCTATATGGACTGCGACGTTCTGCAACGAGACGTTGTCTCCGCTGATTCCCAGGCCCAGGTCACCGCTCGCCTCCAGCGCACGTTCGCCTGTGCCGGCTGTGGCCTGAGGCGGAACGGTCGCTGCAGGTTCCATCGACGTCGGCGCAGCGTCGGAGATTTCCTTCGATGCTTCGGAGCCGGGGTTATCGCCGTTGTTCTTCTTCGTCCGCTTGGGCCACAGGGAACTCACGACCGGCTCTGCTGCCCGTCCTGCTTGGGTGCGTCGCCGGTGATGGCTTCGCCGATCGAACCCCCGGCCTCCACCCCCCGCTCACCGGGCACTCCCGGCACCGTACCGCTCGCACCTCCGGGCGCCGGGGCACTGTCGGGAGGGATGATGGGGGAGGGGTGGATGAGGGTGTGGCCGTCTCCGGTGACCGCCCGGCCGATCGAGCCTCCCGCCCGCACCGACCGCCCCCCGCTCACCGACGGGGCGGCGGGTGGTGGCGGTGTGGGGGCTGTTCCCTGCCGAAGGGCGAGGGCCAGTCCCGCCAGGCCTGCGGCCGCGCCGACGATGCTGGCCACTCGGTCACCGGTGTCCAGATCCACGAACACCGCCACCGCGACCAGACCGAGCATCGCCACGGCGCACAGTCCCGCGGTCACCCGCCACCACGCTTGAGACATCCCAGCCCACCCCCACAGGACGAACAACCCACACCGACAGCGGGGCGCCGGCCGCGTTGCCGAAGGGTTCATCGTAGGAGCAGAGCCGGACAGGCTGGAGCAGAACGCGTACATACGCGGGCGCGGCCCGGAAGCACCGGCCACGCAGCTTCATGCCACCCGCGCTGCGCCGGGCACGGACCCGATAACCGGCGCCCTGGACATCCGCAATCTGCTCAGCCCCCCACCTCTGCCCGGCTCCCGGCCACAAGAGCAGCTCGCACCGGGCGAACGCACGGACGCAGGGAGCACAGCGTGGATACCAAGGAAGCCGGTCCCTTCGGCGACGGCACGAGCGCGGACGCGGGCGACGCGGCTGCGAGGGCCTGGACGGCAGCGTCCCGGACCCCGCCCGCCCCCGGGACGTATGTCGAGGGGCCACCGCTGTCCGTCGAGTGGGTCGACCACGTCGACACGGATCCCGTGCGCGCGCTGGAGATGCTGGTCCTGGGCTGGTACCCGGCCGAGGACGCGCCGCCGGACCCCGACGCCCCCGCGGATGACGTCCTCGCTCTTCTGCCGAAGGCGCTCGCCGCGTTCCACCGTCTGGCCCGCGTGCGCCCCGCCCTGTACCGCTTCTGCCACCCGATGCTCCTGCATCCGCGGCACGTCACGAGGCGGGACGGCGGCCGGCTGGTCTTCGCGGTGGAGAACCAGGGATGCGCGGACTGGTCCATTCCTTGGCCGTCCCGGGGCGGCCCGGAGGATGTGGACCCCCCGGTCTGGCTCACTGAGGACCCCTACGACGATGACGATCCGGAGACGGTCCTCGAAGCGGAGCCCCTCAGCCGCTTCCTTCTCCAGTTCACCCTCAAGCAGGCGTCCGGCATCGCGCCCTTCAACGCCTGGACCTATGTCATGCCCACCGAGCGCCTCGAACTGTTGTGGAGATTCCTGCGCCCGGTCCCCCTCAGCCCGTACATGCCCGCCTACGGGGGTCACCTGTTCTACGCGGCCCCTGGCCTGCTGGCCAGTATCAGCGCCGACGAGAACCATGCGGATGCCGCGTTCGGAACACGCCACCGCGAGACCCTCGCCCTGTTGAAGGCCTACGACTTCCCCTGGAGCCGCTTCGACGCGTAACCCTCGTAGACCGGACTGCGCCGCTGACCAACGGGGCCTTGTGCGGGAATACGGGAGACGGCCCGAAATGCGCGCGGCCCGGTCGCCCCGGCCGCTGGTGGCAGCGTCCTGGCCCAGTGGGAGATCATCCTCGTCGCGGCCGCGCCTGAACTCGTCGGGCATGTGAAGGCGGTGGGCTTCGACGCGGGCACCGGCTGCCTGGACGTCATCCCCGACGCCTCCGCGTATGGCACGAAGGTGCGCCGGATCGCGCCGAAGCTGATCACGGCGGCCAACGAGCGGGTGCCCCACGCGGGCGTGCGCTCCCTGCACGTCCTGCCACCCGCACCCGGGAACACCGGCCCCGCCATCACGGCCGTCGACCCGGCCTCGTCTCCGACCGTGCCCACCCCATCCGTGTCGTGCCCCGGTCCGTCGGCCGGCTACCGTCGCGCGCTCGAGGCGCACCGCCAGGCCACGTTCCGGGTGGATTCTGCCCCGGCCCGGGGCCCGTTCCACCGACAGGCGACGTAGGTGTGCTGACCTCACTCTCGAGTGCAGGCAACGCCTGCGTGACAGTGCGTCTCGGGTCGCACTCGGCGACTCTGTGATCAGGGGAACAGGAAGCGATCCGGCTGCTGTGACGGAAAACGGTTTCCGGTCAGCTTGCCTCTCAGGAAAAGTGCCTTGCGACATGGCAGGTGTTGCCTGGCGACATGATTTGAGGCGGAAAAGCCGGTCGCATACTTGGCTGGTTCTCGCACGTGTGTGCGACTGGATGGCGGGCAGGCCCCGGCCGGTCGGGAAGCGGCTGTGGCAGCGTGTGCGGCGCCAGTGGCCGATGGGGCTGCTGTGGCATCTCTTCTCGTGGGGGGAAGTGCATGACTTCGCGTGCTTCCGGCACGCCTTCTCGGCGTGCCCGCACAACGGCGGGACTCTCTCTGACCGCGGCGATCGCGGTTCTCACACTGGGCGCGTCGTCGCTGCCGGCCCTCGCCGCCTCACCCGCGGCCGACCCCGGCCCCGGATCGGTCTGGGGCAAGAAGGCGGCGCCTCTGGAGATCCCGCCGGTCAAGGTGGGATCGACCAAGCCCGTGCCCGGCAAGCCCGAGGCGGCGCCGTCGAAGGAAAAGGCGGCCTGGCAGGCGGCACAGAAAGAACGCGCCCGCACCGGCAGCGTCCCGTCGAGCGGGGGTCGCGTCACGGCCAACGGCACGTCCGGCGAGACCGGAACCCTGGTATGGGTGCCCAAGGGACAGGGCTCGGTGCCCTGGCACCAGATCTCGGACTTCCGCATCACCGACTCCCTCGTCGCGCGGATCAACCTGTCCAACGGCAACCTCATGCTCGCCGCGACCGACTTCGAGGTCGCCGGCGTGGGACAGAAACTGCGCCTCGCCCGTACGTACAACTCGCTGGACGCGCCCTACGGCAAGGTCTCGGACCGCTGGTGGCAGGAGTACGAACGCTACCTGCACGTCTTCACGAACTCCGTCGTCGTCTACGACGCGACGGGTGACGCGCTGTCCTTCACCACGAACGCCGACGGTACCTTCACCACGCCCAAGGGCTATTCGAAGGACCTGAAGAAGAACGCGGACGGCACCTACACCCTGACCGACCGCAAGTCCGGTGCGAAGGACACCTACGACGCCAACGGGACGCTGACGAAGGTCACCGACCGCAACAAGGGCGCGATCACGGTCGACCAGCACGACGAGACCGGCGAGCACAAGGGCTTCAAGCTGACCGAGACCCGCTCGGGCCGCTGGGTCGACCTGGTCAAGACCTACCCCAACCAGTGGCAGGCCAAGGACCACACCGGCCGCACCGCGGTCTTCGACCTCGACGCCGACGGCAACCTCTCGCGCACGACCGACACCGAAGGCAAGACCACCTCCTACGCCTTCGACTCCAGCGGCCGCGTCTCCAAGGTCACGACCCCGGAGGGAAGGGCGACCGTCTTCACCTACGACGCCCGGAACCGGGTCACCTCCATGCTGCGGGCCACCCAGACCGGCGCCTCCGGACACACCGGCCCCACCTACACCTACGCCTACACCGGCACCTATCCCTCCGATGCCGGGACGACCACCGTCACCGACCCGGAGCAGCACGCCACGAAGTACGAGCACGATGCGGACGGCAAGGTCACCAAGGTGACCGATGCGCTCGGTCGCTCCCGTTCGAAGACCTTCGACGGAAACAACAACGTGCAGACCACGACGGACGCGATGGGCGTCGGCGGCACCGGCGGCAACGTGACCACCTACGGCTGGGACACCCGCAACAACCTCACGTCGGCGAAGCTGCCCACCGGCGCCACCGCCGCTGTGGCCGGCTATCAGACGCTGTCGGGCGCGGATTTGCCCGGTTCGATGACGACCGCCGACGGTGAGAAGACGGACTACACCTACGACGCGGCCGGCAACACGAAGTCGGTCGCGGTGACGGGCACCGGCGGCGGGACACAGTCCTTCGACTACAACCCCGCCACGCCCACCTGCGGCGGCTTCGAGGGCCAGCGCTGCAAGGCCACGACGAAGATGTCGTCGACGAAGTCCGTCTCCACCTCCTTCACGTACGACGCGAAGGGCAACCTGATCAAGGTCGCTCCCCCGGCCCCGCTCGGCGTGACGACCTACACCTACGACGACCTCGGGAGGCCCGCCTCCGCCAAGGACGGTCGGGGCGTCACCACGCTCTACACCTACGACCACCGCGACCGGATCGTGAAGGTCGACACCTCCGGCTACGCCATGGTCACCTACTCCTACGACGGAGACGGGAACCTCACGCTGCGCTCGGACGGCACCGGTGTCACCACCTACGCCTTCGACCCGCTGTCGCGCGAGACCGTCCGTACCCTGCAGAACGGCTCCCAGACCCGCCTGACCTACACCCCGGCCGGCAACGTGGACACGTACGAGGACCCGGCCGGCCTGACCGACTACACCTGGAACGAGGTCAACAAGCTCACGGAGCTCAAGGACCCGACCGGGAAGGTCACCACGTACACGTACAACAACAACGACGTCCGGACGAAGACGACGTACCCCGGCGGGACCGCCCAGGAGGTCACGCTCGACAAGTCGAGCCGTCCGGAGCGGATCCGGGCGACGTCGCCCAAGGGCACGCTGGTCGACCTCGCCTACACCTACGGCTACGACCACGACGCCAGCGCCACCACCCCCCTCAAGGACGGCGCGAAGATCCGCACCCGCACGGACACGGTCGCGGGGATGAGGACGACGTACACCTATGACGGCGCGGGCCGGTTCTCCTACGCGAAGGAGGAGAAGGGCACCACCCTCAACTCGTCCTGGCAGTACTGCTACGACCTGGCCGGCAACCTCACCTCCCAGGGCGTCGACCCCGGCTGCCCCCGCGGCACCACCTACACGGTCAACGACGCCCAGCAGATCACCGCGAAGAACGGCTCCACCACGAACTGGTCGTACGACAAGGTCGGCAACGAAACCGCCGGCGCCTCCACCCCCGAAGGCACCCGCACCGCCGCCACCTGGTCCGACCACTCCCAGATGACCTCGGTCACCGTCGGCGGCAAGACCTACGCCGGCCAGTACGGCTCGACGGACCAGAGCGAGCGGATCAAGCTCGGCGACACGTACTTCCACAACGGGCCGCTCGGCCTCTCCGCCAAGAGCCTCGGCGGCGTCGACATGGGATTCAACCGCGAACCCGGGGGCACCCTGAACTCCATGACGACCGGCGGCAAGTCCTACTACTACCTGACCGACGCGCTCGGCTCGGTCGTGGCGCTCGCCGACGAGACCGGCACCAAGGTCGACTCGTACTCCTACAGCCCCCGCGGCGTCCAGCGTGCCGGGACCTCGGAACAGGTCCCGCAGCCGTACCAGTTCGCCGGCGGTTACCACGACGCCACCGGCCTCTACCACTTCGCCGCCCGCTACTACGACCCCAACATCGGCCGCTTCACCAGCACCGACCCCTCCGGCCAGGAGAAGAACCCCTACCTCTACGCCGAAGGCGACCCCGTCAACCGCATCGACCCGCACGGGACCCTCAGCCTCAACGGCGTGATGGACACCGTCGGCAAGGCCGGAGACGCCATCGCGGTCGGTGAATTCGCCGGTCAGCTGGTGACGGGCGACTACGAGGCGGCTGCTGGAACAGCGCTCAGCTTCGCCGCCGACAAGGCGTTCACCGCCGGCTGCACCTACCTGACCGGAGGCGCCGGAGCGATCCCCTGCGCCGTCGGCGGAATGGCGGTCGGCGAAGCAACCGAGTCGGCCTACGAAGACGCCACAAGCTGAACCAAGGAAACCCCGACCGAAGGAGCTCTCGTGCAATCAGCTACTGATACGGCGGTCATGGCCTACAAGGGGCTCGACGGTGTCCCCCTGTGGCTCTTGTTCGGTATCGCCATCCTCGCCCTCGTCATCTTCGGCATCGCACAAGCACGGAAGAGGAAGTAGCCGCAGCCGACGTGCCTTGGCTCCATGGGTGATGTATTCGGCGTGGGGGGAGGACGCTCCACAGCGTCCTCCCCCCACGCCCAGGAGCGGGATCCGTTGTCCAGGCCACCGGCTACGAACCCGAAACCGGCCGCCTCGACCTGCGCCCCGACTTGCCCGCCCACGCCCCCCAGCTCCGCCTCCTGACCGCCCGGATCATCACCACCCGCCAACGAACACGTCGGCTCCTCCGCCGTACGGGCGCTGCGGATCCTGCCGCCCGGCGCCGTCGACACCACCCCACCCCCGGCCACCGACCGGCCCGCCCCCGGCTCGGCCGCGGCCCCGGCCGGGCCGGTGAAGACCGGGGAGACCGCATCGGCCGGCTACCGCCTCGCCCTCGAAGCGCACCTCGCCGCCGTCGACCCCGCCCTCCAGGGTCCTGCCGCACCCGACGACGGCGACTTCTCCCGCATCCCCGCCGACGCCAAGGCGGCCTTCGCCGACCACCGTGCCCGGACCCACGAGACCGCCTCCGCGATCCAGGACGCCGCCATCCGCCGCGCCCGCGCCGAACGTGCCGCCGCACGACCCCGGTACGTCCAGCAGCCTTGCCGCCGTCCGGGGCGTCCAGGCCGAGTGCGCCCTCGTTCTCGTTTCCGCAAGCAGTCCTTGGGCCACACCACCAGGAGGACCTCGTGTCACACCCGCAGCCGCTCACCCCGGGGGAGAGGCTCGCCGACGCGAAGGCGCAGCTGGGCCTCCCGCGTGTCGTCGTGATCTGCGGTTCCACCCGCTTCAGACCGAGATGGCCGAGGCCGATCTGCGGGAGACCCACGCCGGGAAGATCGTCGTCAAACCGGGCATCGACATGAAGTCGCCCCACGCGCTCCGGTCCGACCCCGTCGAGGCCGCGGCGCCGAAGGTCCGGCTCGACGACCTGCACCGGGCGAAGATCCGGCTCGCCGACGAGGTGCTCGTGGTCGGCGACTACATCGGAGACAGCACCCGGGCCGAAATCGCCTACGCCCGGTCGCTGGGCAAGCCCGTGCGCTTCACGCACCCCGAAGTCGACCCCGGCGCCTGACCGCCGGCGGCCGCTTGACGGCGTAAAGAACACGGGGGCTCTCCGGAGCGTCAACCCAGCCCAGGCCGCGTCGCCCGTTCCGGTGGTCTGCAGCCCGGTGACGGCCAGGACGTCCTGGCCGTCACCACACTCGCGATCGTGACCGACCTGAACATCCCCAGCCCTGCTGCCGAGGACCTCCCCGGCAGGACGAGCCGGACGACAGCCGGCACCGGCCGCGTCCGCTTCTCGCTCACGCGGTGGGTCCTGGCCCCGCGCACGACGTGGCAGGCACGCCGCCCGGCCGCCGACTTCGGCGCAGGGGTGGACGGCCGGACCGCATGGGTGATGGCCCGCCTGGCCCGGCATCCGGACGAACACGTCTACGCCATGGCCCACCTCGACGACGACCGCCGGGCCGCGGACTGACCGGAGTTCAGACGCCGGCCTTCGGCCCGCGCAGCGCGCGGCTTCCTCAGGCGCGAGAACGTCAGCAGGTGTGCCACGGATACACCGGCGGGGCTTCACCAAACGATCATGGTCCGGTCGGCGCGAGCACACTGACCCAGTTCTCGTACTCGCGGCACGCCTTGCGCTGGGCGGGATGGCCGGGGTGCCCTGGCCGCCGTTGAGCGGCTGGCAGAGGACAGGGGGCGGCGGTGCACGGCCGGCACCGCGGTGACGCGCAGGGTGCAGCCCTGGCGTCTTCCTCCGGCCAGACGCCGTGCACGGGCGGCTGGCCGGAGGTGAGGCAGTACGCCGCGTGTGAGCGTCAGCGGGTTGAGCCTCGTTCCGGCGGGGCCTCCTTTCACCCTGCGGTCGGAGAACCGGGGGCCTCAGAGGGGTGGGTCAGCTGATGGCGGTGATGGTGCCCCAGCCGCTCGCGCCGACCACGGTGTTGGCGCCTCCGGCAGGGTTGCCGTAGAAGGTGAGGGTTCCGGTTTCGGTGGTCGTCCACATGTCGGCGGCGCCGTCCCGGTTGGCGTCTGCGGCGCCGGCGATCAGCGGTCGGTTGGTCGTGGTGTAGCCGTAGCCGATCTGGGTCCGGGTGCCGAACATGGTGCTTCCGTCGTACCGGTAGAGGTAACCGTCCCGGGTGTCGCGGACGAGCAGGTCGGGGCGGTTGTCTTTGTCCATGTCGCCGGGTGCGGTGATGGTCATGGGCGACCAGCCGCCGTTCCCCCCGATCTCGACTCGGGGCTGCACGGCCGGCAGGATGGCGGCGTTCGAGTCGTTCTCGTACAGCCACAGCCTGCCGTCGGCGGAGACGACGATGTCGGCGTCGCCGTCGTTGTTCATGTCTCCGGCGGTGACGACCTGGGCGTTCGTCGGGAGGCCTTTAGCGACGACGGTGGGAGGCGCGAGGCGCGTGCCGGCGAAACGGCTCGGGTAGATGCGCAGCTCGGTGCCGACGCGCGCCACGACGTCTTCCAGCCCGTCGCGCGTGAAGTCCCCGCGGTGGCTGACGGATGCACCGAGCCAGCCGCCGTCTCCGATCTCCTCGTAGTTGGCCGCGAAGCCGTCACCCAGGTACGGGGCTATGCCGCCCTTGCCGTCACCGTGGTAGAGACGCAGCCTCCCCGCCGTGTCGATGGCGACGAGGTCGGGCTTGCCGTCACCGCTCAGGTCGCCGGGCGTACGGTCGCCGCCCAGACGGGCGATCACCGGGGCGTGGTCGGAGTAGCCGTTCGTCGGCTCGTTGAGCTCGTTCGGCGAGGTGTCCAGGCGGCTCATGTCGATGTCGCACGAGGAGAACGCGCTGCCTTCGTCCCGCCGGGTGACGAAGATGTGGTCGTACTCGTGCCAGGCGTGCCGGTCGGTGTCGTACCAGCCGTGGTGGGTGGTGCCGTCGATGCAGTTCTCGAAGATCGTGGTCAGGGGCCCGAGGACCTGCTGCTTGACCAGGTCCCCGTTCGCGTCGGGCATGACTGCGACCTCTTCGATGGGACGGTTGAAGTCACCCCCCAGAGCGATGAACTGGAGCTGGTGCTTGGCGCGGAAGCTCTGGACGAAGTCCCTGACGTTCTTGATCTGCCCCTGAACCCGGGAGTCCGCCTCGTAGGTCTTCGCAATGATGTGCGTGTTGCACACCCCGATGGACTTGCCTTCCACCACCACGCACTGGACCGGAAGTCTCAGTTTGTCCTTGGTCGTGACAGGGACGCTGTTGATCTGATCAGGTGCGCTGATCTTCCCCTTGACCGCGATCAGATTGCCGACCTTGCCCGATCCTCCCTTGCCATAAGCTTCCCCCTGGCAGTGACTGCCCATTTTCTCAACGGGGTCAAGGACGTCATCGCCCCGCGTGAGGGGTGTGAAGTAGAAGCTCCAGTCCGTTGTACCGTCCGCGTTCTGAAGCTTCGTCATAAGCCTCTTCTGGTCGGAGGCCGGGGCCCCCGGCGTCGGAACGAATCCCTCCGGCTCGCCGCACGCCTCCTGAAGAACGATGGCGTCCAGGTTCCGTTCCCTGATCAGCGCGACGATCTGGTCGACCTTCTCAGCGGTTTCAGTCGTCGTGAGGCGGGAAGGGCAGAAGGAACCGCCTCCCCTTGCGCCACCGGCGATGCACAGGTTCCACGAGGCCATCGTCATGGTCGGCGGCGCGGGATTCCACGCGTCCGCTGCCGTCGCCGTCGTCGCGGGCAGCCCGAACAGCGCCATGCCGCCGGCCAGCGCTCCCGTCAGGAGCTTGGTGAATCTCATCCGTGTCCATCCGTCAGGCGCCCCGAACGAGGCCACCGTCGCATCGGGTGTTCACGTTCTGGACGCCAGTTCGTTAATTACGCGACGGAGACTCATTCGATAGTCGAATGGTTGCACGGACGAGCGTCGTGTTCCGTGTGCCCTGATGGAACGGTGGTCCGCGACGGGCCCTCACCGGCGCGCGTCGGCTCCCCTCGGCGCCGGAGGCCCGGGGCCCCTTCGGCCGGACGAAACGCGGCCTCAGCAAGCAGGGCTCACCCATCGGACCCGGCCGACTTGGCACGCCTCGAATCCTGCCCCGCCGCCGTGCTCACGCCGTCGCTGTGTACATCCGCACCATGCCGCGCGGCGATCTCCGCTGCTGACCGTGGCAAAAGTACGCCCCCGCCAGGGTCTCGCCCGGGTGATGGGGGAGTGTCGGGCGGGTGTGGTGGGCAGGTCCGGGCGGACCGGCCCACAACGAGCCGGCGCCGAGCGAGAGAGACATGGATGCAGCAGGCGATGGAACGTCCGGCGATCGTGTGCCGCATGTGCCCGGGCATGAAGACCGACGTCATCCCCGTGGAGGGGCGACAGGCGCTGCGGTGCCAGCGATGTAGGAGGACCTGGCCGTCCTACGACACCTCCCCCTCAACAGCCCCGACTACCGCACTGCCTACTGCACGGCCCCGCCCGAACAGGAAGAGGACGGGGCCCTCACAGCCCTGGAAGCCAGCCTCGACACAGCGACCGCGGCAGCGAAGCGGGCAGGGGAACGCCGCCCGGCCCCGATGGCCCGCCGACTGCTCCTGCTGCGCAGAGCCGCGCCCGCCGACCGCCGGGCCTCCGCCACCGAGCTCGACCACCTGCGCGGCCGCGCCACCGTTACCCAGGTCGAACATGCCCTGGACTGCGCCGACACCGCCGCGACGGTGTTGCGCGGCTTCGATATGGAGACCGACGGCGTGTACGCCGCAGGTGTCCTCCGGGCGAGTATCCGATCTGGGGCGACGAACCCGACACAGGCTGCGCCTACGTACGCCAGGAGTACGCAGAGTAGACCCACGCTGAGCGCGCTCTCTTGCCCGAGACCGAGGCAGAATTCTGAGGAATCCGTGATCCCGGCACCTGGGGGCCACGACGATGGTGCCACGAGCGATCTGAGCACGGGGCCCGGAGGAAGGGTCCTCTTCGTGATCATCGCGCAGTCCATGGTGACGACCCTCGCGCAGACCGTTTCGGTCGCCGCGCTCACCACGGTCGTCGCTGACTACTTCCTGGCGGGCTCCTCGCGCGCTGCTGGGCCGTGTATCGAAAGTGGATCTTGAGCTGTGAATGATCACAGTTCATGGGGCAGGGAGATCTCACGGATGAACAGTGGGCGGCGCTGGAGCCGTTGTTGCCAAAAGGTGCCAGGGCTGGGCGGCCGCCCGCCTGGCCTCGGCGGCGGTTGATCGACGGCATGCGGTTCCGGGTCCGGACCGGTGTTCCGTGGCGGGACGTGCCCGTTGAGTACGGACCGTGGGGTCGGGTGTACGACCTCTCCCGCCGGTGGCAACGGGACGGAACCTGGCAGCAGATCCTCACCCGGCCCCAGTTCCTGGCCGACGCGAAGGGCGCGATCACGTGGGACCTGAGCGTCGACTCCACGGTCTGCCGCGCCCACCAGCACGCGGCCGGGGCCCGCAAGTAGGGTGATCTGCGGAAGGAACCACCGGGCGGCATCTTCGTCGAGCCTGGTGATCACGCCCTTGGACGCTCGCGCGGCGGATTCACCACCAAGCCGCACCTTGCCGTCGAGCAGGGTCAGAAGTCCATGTCTATCGTGGTCACGGCAGGGCAGCACGGGGACTCGCCGCAGTTCGAACCCGTGCTGGAGAAGGTCCGCGTGCCCCGCATCGGGCCGGGGCGGCCACGCGTCCGTCCCCGCCGGGTCCGCGCCGACAAGGCGTACGCTTCTCGCAGAAACCGCGCTTACCTGCGCCGCCGCGGAATCCTCTGCACCGTCCCGGACAAGGCCGACCAGGCACGCAATCGCCAGAAGCTCGGCTCCCGCGGCGGCCGGCCGCCACGTTTTGACGCGGCCGACTACCGCAAGCGTCACGCGGTCGAGTGCGGGATCAACCGCCTCAAGAGGCACCGTGCCGTCGCCACCCAGTACGACAAACTGGCGCTCCGCTACGAGGCGACCGTCCTCATCGCGGCCATCAACGAGTGGCTGTGATCGGCATCCCGTCGCTAGAGCTCGTAGTCCTGGGCCAGCTCCTCCCAGCGAATGCTGCGCAGCACAAGGTCGGCGTCCTCGCCCGACGGGACATCCAAGCCGGCCTGGAACCAGACCACGGTGAGAGCGGAAGGTCCCGATGCAGGCCACGGAAGGCAGCGCCTCAACGGGGCCGAAGGTGCCGGCAGTCTGGTCCGGGTACTCGCAGGAGGGTGGCACCAGATGGACCGGCGTGGAGGGAAACGCGCGTTCAGCCTGCCGCTGGAGGCCCCTGACCTTCATGCCATTGATGGGCTTGCAGGGGTAGCCCTCCAGCATCCCTCCGTAGGTCGAAGACATTCGCAGCTCGGTGAGCTCGATCGAACGTCCGGACGAGAGGACTATGTGGCTCAGCGACGTGCCGACACCATATGCGCAAGATCCACTTTCGATACACGGCCTAGAAGAATCTCATGTTCCAGTCGCCCGAGATCAGGGCCCGCACGGCTTCCTCAAAGCCGTGTGCGACCCGCTGAACTCCGGCGTCGCCACCCAGGACGATGTCACCGTTCTCCGCGAGGAGAACCATCTCCTCGGTCTCGAAGGCGATGCCCACTGGCAGGGCGGACATGCCGAGACGCTTCTCGAAGTACCGCACGTTCGGCGCGAACGCCTCCGCGGCCTCCCTGACTGAGATCGTCAGCGAGGTCTCGTCCCCGGTCACGTGCGACGGCCAGAAGACCGTCGTCTCGCCGTACTTCCCGAGGAACGTCACGAGCTCGTCAGTGAGGTCGAAACCCGCCTCCCCGTAGGCCAGGCGGGCCGCCTCGATGTCCACGGGACCGCACTCGACGCGTGAGGCACCGGTGAGCGCCCTGCCGAGGGATTCCTCCCTCGCCCTGCTCTGCTCGTCGCTCATCCGGTGTGCGCCTTTCCGACCATGCCGGGCACCCATGTACCGCAGTTCTTGCACGTAGGGAATCTATGCCGAACGGATGGGGCAGGACGTCCAGCTACTGCCGCCGAGGCCAGACAGTTGTTTGCCCCGCCCTGGCCCCCTTCGGCAACAACGGTTTCAGCACCGCCCGTTGCACGTCCGTGAGATCTCCCCACCCCATGGAATGAGATCGTCCACAGCGCAAGATCCACTTTCGATACACGGTCCAGCCGACGTCGTCCTCCGCGAAGCCGCCCGACGCCTGTCCGTCCCGGCCACCGACACTGCGCTCTGCGTCCAGAACCGCGCCTGCCTCGTCCGCGCCCTCCACACCCGTCCGGACCGCCTCACCGAACCCCTCCCGGCCACCACGCAGGCATGCGAGGACGGCGACCTGCGATCCCAGGGCCTACATATGCACAGCAGTGCGGTGCCGCTGCTTTAAGGGCCCCGGCGTCGCACTGAGGTGCGTGCAGACCCTGCGATGCGGCGCCGTCGACCTCGGCGGACACCTCAGTGAGCTTCTTTCATCCTCTCCTGGCGGGTGAAGCGGGCTGGCCGACGGGTGCAGCGAAGAGGCGGGGTCCCTCATCGTCGGCGTAGTGATCCACTCATCACACCGGCGCCCGGAAGAGCCCACTGCAGCCAATTTTGTGCGCACAGAGAACACTGGGAGGGCGCCACCAGACAAGCATCGTGTGTACGAACCCGTAACTTCGGCATGCAAGGGGCCTGCCTGTGACCGACGGCCCCGCGCACCGCATCGAGGGAGTGAACCATGGGTTCTCAGGTCGAGACGTTCGGGTTCGGCATGCCGTGGGAGTCGTTGTACGGCTACAGTCAGGCCACCCAGGTCGGTGAAACGGTCTATGTGTCGGGGCAGCTCTCTCATGACCGTCACGACGACTTCGTGGGCGCCGGTGACTTCGAACTGCAGGTCCGCACCACGCTGGAGAACCTGGACCTGGTGCTGAGGCAGTTCGGGGCCGAGCGTGGCCAGATAGTGGAGACCACGGTTCTGGTGAGGAACCTGCGTGAGAACTTCGACACGACAGCACGCCTCCACGCGGAGTACTTCGGGGAGCACCGGCCCGCCAGCACGGTCATGGGCGTTTCCGACTTGGCGCCGCCGGACCAGCTCGTGGAGATCGGCGCGCTCGTGCGTCTCGGCGTGAAGGCGTAGGGGGAGGAGGTCTGTCTGATTCCTTCGGCCTTCTTCATCCTGAATAGCCGCAGGTCAGCAGCGTGTGGACAGCCTGAACGATGGTGCCGATGCGGCGGGTGGAGCATCTGGCTCGCCGAAGCAGCCGCCAGGATCTCAACTGGGCGAAGGCGTGTTCGCAGGGCGCTCTCAGCCGGGCGTGGTCGCGGTTGAACTGCTGGTGTCGCTGCGGCTGTTCGCGGTGACGGTGGTACGGGGTGCGGAAGGTGGCGCCGGCGCCCAGGTAAGCGCGGTCCGCGAGGACGAGGATCTGCCGAATCGGGCAGGCCTGGACGATGCCATGGGCGCGGGCTGCGGTCAGGTCGTGAGTGCGACCGGGTGTCGCGCGGGAGAACCGCAGCGGTGTGCCATCAGGACGAGTGACGACCTGCACGTTCATGCCATGTTTGCGGTGCTTTTGCGAGTGGTAAGGCTCGTCGGCGTGGATCCGGTCGATGGGGATCAGGGTGCCGTCAACGATGACGTGGTCGCCCTCACCGAGGCCGGTAAGGGCTTCGTGGAGGCCGGGCGCCCGGGGGACCAGGACGTCCAAAGTTTCGTCCACGTAGCGCCAGGCAGTGGCCTGGGATGTCCCGAAACCCGCTCCGGGCTGGGAGAACGTCTCGTTCTTGCGTAGGTGGACGAGGGTCAACAGCGCCTGCCGGAAGCAGCCGAGCTTGCGTCAACGAGTGTTGCGGGCCAAGTGATGTGCGTACCGCAGCCAGGAAACACGTTCGACGAGCTCATGCGGGACGTCGAGCGTGGCAGGGTACGGAACCAAGAGGGCCCCTCCGATCGCCGGTGTGATGACTGGAAGCACCACGCCGACGACGAGGGGCCCTGCCTTGTCACCACAACCACTGACCAGCTCATTTCATCCTCCAGCGCAGGATGAAAAAGGTTCAATGGCGACAAAGGATGTCGGGTTTAGGGCCGACGATGGACGTATGCGTGAAACCCCAGAAGAACTCGACAAGCTCCAGTCCCTCCTCACCTCTTCTCTTTCCGGCTCGACCGCGCACCTCCGCTCCATCGTCGAGGGCCGCACCATCACGGCGGCGCAGCTCACCGGGGTCCTCACCGGCATGTGCACGCTCGCCCTCTCCACGGTGACCGCAAAGGGCGAACCGCGGATCAGCGGCGTCGATGGGCACTTCCTGCATGGCCGGTGGCACTTCGGCACGGCGCGCAACGCCGCCAAGGCCCGTCATCTCGCCGCCCGTCCGGCCGCCAGCGTCGCGCACATGCGCGGCGAGGACCTCGGCGTGTTCACCCACGGCACGGTGGAGGAGATGAACCCCGAGGACACCGAGGCCACGGCCGACTGGCAGGAACTGCTCGCCTACTTGAAGGACTTCTACGACGACGATGCCTTCGACTGGAACCGCGAGGTCGTCTACTACCGGTTGAACCCGCACTGGATGACCGTCTACGCCCCCGACCTCGACAAGCTCATCGGCACATGACGCCTGGCCCGTCGACAAGGGCCTGCGCATACACGGGTGCGGGTGCGGCCGACGGCGTGCCGTCACGTATGGCGAAGGACGCGCTGGTCAGCCGTGCAAGGGTTCGGAGAACGGCATGGCGATGAGGTGTGTGTTGCGGCCCTCACTTCGACCTGACCGGCATCACCCGATCCGTGGCCGCACTGAAAACGCTCACCGGGCCAACTCGCAGCTCTTTGCCGATGACGGGGAGAGTCGGTCGCGGAACATCTTCCGGTTCCTCATGCGGGCGAAGACGTGCCCGACGCGGGCCCGGTCCCGCCTGTGGGACTTGTTGCGGTCCTCTTTCCGGTCCGGGAATTCGGTCTGGCCGCGCCGCCGACAGCGCGGCCGGCCGAGGCGACCGGGCGTGTGCCGGCGTCGGTGACGTCATGGTGGTTGGTGGAGTACCGGTGGCTCTTCGACCGCTCGGCGACGGCGTGGTCCCGGGTGGGTCCGCGTCCTCGCGCCGCGACACCGCCACCAGCTTCCCGAAGGCACGCGCGCTCGGCCCGGAGAGCGGGGGCGTCCAGGACGGCTCCGGCGTCGTGATCACACCGGTCACGGCAAGATCGTCGCACTGCTTCGGGTCCATCCGGCTCGAACGCGATACGGCAGCGTTCTACCCGGCCGGTCGCCCGATCCGTGTACCCGCGCATGACCTCGTAGGGGACGACGCGCTCGTCAGGGGTTCAGACGCGGACAGTCGGGTGCGGATTCGGTCCTCGTCCGGGACGTCTGTACCGGGGAGACAGCGCCGGGCACGTGGGCCACCGTGGCATCGGGGTTCTCGGCCGCCGCAGGCGCAGCCTCACTCGGCTCCACAGCCCGGGCGTCGTCGGGCAAGGCGCGGTGGAACGGGGCAGCGCAGAGGCGACCTGCGTGTCCTTCGGGTTCCCGGGACATGTCGGCAGGCTGCCGCAACCGCCGTGCCGGAGTCTCGCGGATGTCCCGGCTCTCACCCGGGCGCGACCCGGCCGGGTTTCGCGGGACGGCCCTCAGGCCCGGTCCGACGCCGCGAGACGCAACCGTTCGTACCGCCGCGAGATCGCGTCGAGTGCTTCTCCCAGCCCGCCGGGCCGCAGTACGCCGGCTTCCCGGGGCCCGCCCGCCCAGCCCGGACCGGCTAGCAGGACCACGGGCGATGTTCGGGCTCCTCGCGGTCCGAAGGCGGTGCCCGCCACTTGCGCGGCCAGGGGGCGGTCGGCCGTGGCGCGGGCCTGGGACCACAGGGCCACGACCGCGGGGCCGCACCGTCGCACCGCGGCGTCGAGCGCCTCGGCCGGGACCCCGTTGCCCAGGACGAGGACCGGTAGGGCCCGTTGGGCGAGTCCCGCGGCCAGCGCCTCCAGGGGGAGGGTGTGGTTCTCGGTGGGCGTGCACGCGAGGACGACGGGCGGTGTGCCCGAAGGGGCTGCGGGTCCTGCCACGATCATCTTGCGCAGGGCCGTCGAGACGTGCCACGACAGCAGGTGCTCGACCTCGACGTAGCGCTCCTGCGTCGATTCCCACTTCTTGCCGACCGCGTGGAGAGCGGGCGCGACGACCTCCTCCCAGGCGACGACCAGCCCGTGCTTCCGGAAGGCCCGCTCCAGCAGGTCGTCCATCGTCGGACCGTCCAGTCTCACCGCGGCGCGCGCCAGACCCCGGCATTCCGCGCGCACCGTGTCCGGAGGCGGGCCCTGACGCGGACCGGGCCGACGGGCACCTTCTGGAACGGCCGGGCTTTCGCTCGCGGCGGGAGGATCCGGCAGCCGGGCGGGGTGAGGGGAGCCACCGGTGGCCGTGTCGCGTTTCGTCAGGATCGCGCGCGCGGCCTCGGCGGGGGAAACCCCGGAGGCGGTCAGCCGGCACAGCTCTTCGAGCATCGAGACGTCCTCGGCCGTCCACCGCCGATGCCTCCCCTCCTCACGCGACGCCGGACGCAGGCCGTACCGCTGTTCCCAGGAGCGCACGGTGGTCGGTGACACCCCCAGGTGCCTGGCGACGGCCCCGGTGGTCATTCCGTATCGGTTTCCGGCCATGCCTTCGCTCCCCGTCGTGGAGCCGGTGGAGGACGGAACGTCCTCCTCTTCCCGGGTGCGGTGTGCTCACAGGTCTTCGTGCCCGGGACACCGGGCCGCTGTCCTGGTTTTCCGGCGGAGAGGGCGTACGGATGCGCCCGGCCGCGAGGACGAGTGGAGTCACCGGGGCCACCGGGCGCGTGGGCGAGGCGTCGCAGGGAGAGTCGACCGGACTGCATCCGCGTGGCGAACTTCGAAGAAGAATGTCCTGAATGAACCTTACGGGAGCTTTCGGAAGGTGAGGAGAGGGAATTGTCCAGAACCGAGTTGTTCCATCCCGGTGGTTGCACTCCGGGCGCAGGCACGTTCGTGTGCGACTGCTCCGAGGGGCATGTGTGGCGGATCGATCTGGCCGGCCACGTCTTCCCGTCCCTCCCGCCCTCGTGTTCCGGAACTTCGTGGCGGTTGACCGAGGAGTACGGGTCGTCACGGGATCCGGAGTCGCGGATCCCCGCCTGAACGGACAGGAAACCGGCTTTCGGAACCGGAGGCCCTCACGACGCAGGAGGAAAGATGATCGTCAAGAAGCTGCACGAGTCGGGTGTGCGCAGTGAGCACGCGTATCTGGCCGCCGTGGGATCGATCGGGCTGTCGTTGGTCTCGTGGTTGACGTCCAACCGGCAGGAGAACCTGGAGCGGGCCGACCGCTGGGGCATCTTCGTGGGGGAGTGGGCCCCGACCTTCTTCGCGCTCGGCCTCGCGCTCGCGAACTACGAACGTGACGAGACCGCACGACCCGACGGTCTCGGGGCGGACGCCTGACCGGCGGTCGTCGACCCGGCGCCGTGAAGCGCCCGCAACCTCCGGAGGCCCGGTGGGAAGGAGCGTTCCTCTTCTCACCGGGCCTCCCGGACATCATGCGTAGGGGCTGTCGGCGCCGGCCGCCGCGGGTCGTTCCGTCCTTGCCGGGCAGCAGCCGATGGGGCACAGGTCGTGGGAGGGTCCGAGGGCGCCCAGGGCGCACCGCTCCACCCTGGTCCCCCGCTCTGTCGCGGCCCGCTCCAGGACGAGGTCGCGGACGGCGGCGGCGAAGCGGGGGTCGGAGCCGACGGTGGCCGAGCGCCGGACGGGCAGGCCGAGTTCGGCCGCCTTGGCCGTGGCCTCGGTGTCGAGGTCGTACAGGACCTCCATGTGGTCGGAGACGAAGCCGATCGGGACCATGACGGCGGCGGGCGCCCCGGCGCCGTGCAGCTCCTCCAGGTGGTCGCAGATGTCGGGCTCCAGCCACGGGACGTGCGGGGCGCCGCTGCGGGACTGGTAGACGAGCTTCCAGGGGCGGTCGACGCCGGTCCGCTCGCGGACGGCGTCGGCGATCGTCCGTGCCACGTCGAGGTGCTGGCGCACGTAGGCCCCGCCGTCGCCGTGCCCGGTGGCCGGTCCCGAGGTGTCGGCGGCGGAGTCGGGGATGGAGTGCGTGGTGAAGGCCAGGTGGGCGCCGTCGCGCACGGCGGGGTCGAGGTCGGCGAGGGAGGCGAGGACGCCCTCGGTCATGGGCTCGACGAAGCCGGGGTGGTTGAAGTAGTGGCGGAGCTTGTCGACGCGGGGCAGCGGGAGCCCCTCGGCCTCCAGGGTCGCGAGCGCGTCGGCGAGGTTCTCGCGGTACTGGCGGCAGCCGGAGTACGAGGCGTACGCGCTGGTGGTGAGGACGGCGATGTGGCGCCGTCCGTCGGTGACCATCTCCCGGAGGGTGTCGGTGAGGTACGGCGCCCAGTTCCGGTTGCCCCAGTGGACCGGGAGGCCGAGTCCGGCCTGCGCGAAGTCCTTGCGCAGCGCGTCGAGGAGGGCGCGGTTCTGGTCGTTGATCGGGGAGACGCCGCCGAAGAGGAAGTAGTGCTGCCCCACCTCCTTGAGCCGTTCCTTCGGGATGCCGCGGCCGCGCGTCACGTTCTCCAGGAACGGGACCACGTCGTCCGGGCCCTCGGGACCGCCGAAGGAGAGCAGCAGCAGGGCGTCGTACGGGGCGGGATCGTGCTGATCGGACATGGGGAAGGGGATCTCCGGAAACGTCGCGGTGTGGTTTCCCCTTCTTCCGCGTGCGGGCCTCCCCGGATGCGGGCGACGCGGGACGACGTGCGGCCCCGCCTCGTACGCGAACGGCCACGAACGGCGCTTCGGTTTCCCCCTCGTCCGTACGGGCCACGGTCCGGTGTCGCGCGCCACGGGAGGTGGCTGGAAACCGTGCGCGATTGCGCCATGACGCGGTGCATCCGGAAGGGGCATATCGTTCGAAAGGTCCTCGAAGCGGCACTTTCGAGGTGTCGGCCACAGGAGGAACGGCGAACGCCGGGTACGGATCCGGCGGCCCCCCTCCCGACCACAGGAACGTGACATGAGCGTATGCGCGTCGGGCTCCGCGCCCTTCACGAACGCCGCGGCCGTCTGGCAAACGGGGCTGGCCCAGGCGTCGGTCGGACTCGTCGTCGTCGCCGTGATCATCGGCGCCTTCTTCCTCGGTGCGAGGATCAGGGACGAGGAACTTCCGCCTCCCGACCCCGGCTCCCAGCCCCGGCGTCCCGCGACCGACCGGCGGCCCGGCAGGACGTCGGAGTACCGGCACCCCGTCCGGGCGCCGTTCGCGGACCCGACGCGCCGGCTCAGGCCGTACCAGCTCCTGGGCGGCCGCACCGAGACGTCGTCCGAGCCGCCTGCCGAGGAGCGGCGCAGGTGGTGAGCGGCCCACGGGGGGCCCGCCGGCCGGCCCGGGTACGGCGAAGGCCCTGGCTACGGCCGGGCCGATCGCGCGAAGCGGGGACGACGCTTCGGCGAGAGCCGTCCCGGGCGGCGGAAGCCCGGCGCGTGCCGCATGCCTCTCGCGTCGCGTTTCGACGCAAGAACGACGCGGCTGGTACCCCTCTCCCGGTCGAGCGACGGTGGAGACGGCAGCGAATCCGCCCCACCGATCGGAGGAGAGGTCATGGCCGAACCGCTCGTGCCCCCCGAGGAGACCCCGCCCGTCGAGGGTTCCACCTCCTCCGCCCATCCCGAGCGGCCCGACGGGGGCGTCTGGGAGCACCCCATGCTCTGGGTGTCCCTCATCCTCCTCGGCTCGCTCTCCGTGGCGCTCTTCTTCGCGCTCCGGATCATCGACCTCTGACTCCGCGTGGGGGCTCCGGGACACCGACCGGGTCCTCGGACGCGGACGGCCGCACGGATCGACCGCGGCCGCTCCTGCGCCGGACCGGGTCCCGCGCGGGTGACGAGTCCTCCCTCGAAGGGGTGTACCGCCGTCGGGGTGGTCTCGTCCGTACGGTCGCCGCGCACAGGGTCGGGGACGTGGGGGAGGCGAAGGACGTCATCCGGCAGGTGTTCGTCGGGGCGCGGCGGAGCCGCGGGAACTTGGACCCGCAGCGCGGAGCGCTCAAGACGTGGCCCGTCCCAGGTCCGGATCGCCGAGTGCACCGGACTTCCGACCGGAACGGTGAAAGCGCGCGCACGGCGCGGTCTGACGCGTCTCGACAAGCGGTGGGAGGCGGGCGGTGGAGCAAACCGAGGAAGACATCCTGGCGGTGACGGCCCTCGGGGGAGGAGGCCGATCCCCAGGCCTCCTTTCACCTGTACGAATGCGACGCCTGCGGCCGCTGGTTCGAGCGCCCATGCCGTGTCGTCGCCGCGTCGCCCGCCGTCCCCTCCCGGACGGTGCGCTGATCGGCCCTCTGGACGGCACCCGGGACGCCATCGCACCTGAACCTGGCCTCCACAGCCGTGCCGCCGCCCCCGGCGCCCGCCCCGTCCGGGTGGCCGGACCCCGCCCCGAGCGCCACGGCACTTCGCCGTCGACCTGCGCGAGTGTTCCGTCGTGGACGTCTCCGGCCGGCCTTGTGACGGCACATCGGACCACTCCGGTGAAAGCCTCGTTCGGGGTGCCTGCACCGGGGTCCTGCTGCGGCTCGATGCCGTGAGCGGCACACCCTGACTCGTAACGATTGATTCTTTGAGTCTCTTGCATCTCCAATCCGTAATGCCTGATACTTCGTGGTGGGCGGCGCGCGAGTCGCCCGTACCGACAGCGAGGGACGGACATGCGACGCGAAGAGCGCGATCTCATCGGCGTGCGAGAAGTGCCGGAAGACGTGTACTGGGGCATCCACACCCTGCGCGCGCTGGAGAACTTCCCCCTCACGGGCATTCCGCTCTCGTCGCACCCCGAACTCGTCGTCGCGCTGGCCGCGGTGAAGGAAGCGGCCGCGCTGGCCCACATGGAGCTGGGGACCCTTCCCGGGGAACGGGCCGGGGCCGTCGTGGCGGCGTGCCGCGAGATCCGCGCGGGCCGCCTCCACGACCAGTTCGTCGTGGACGTCTTCCAGGGCGGTGCGGGCACCTCGGCGAACATGAACGCCAACGAGGTCGTCGCCAACCGGGCACTCGAAATCCTGGGACACCCGCGCGGATGCTACGAGCACCTCCACCCCAACGACGACGTGAACCGCTCCCAGAGCACCAACGACGCGTATCCCACGGCGGCCAAACTGGCGTTGTACGCCTCCGCGGGCCGGCTGCTCGACGCGATGACCGTACTGCGCGACGCCTTCGGTGACCGGGGCGGGCGCTTCGCGAAGACGGTGAAGCTCGGGCGCACCCAGCTCCAGGACGCGGTGCCGATGACGCTGGGCCGGGAGTTCGACGCGTTCGCCCTCACCGTGCGGGACGACGCCGAGCTCATCGGCCTGGCCGCCGCCTCCCTCCTGGAGGTGAACCTGGGGGCACGGCGATCGGCACCGGGCTCAACGCGGACGAGGGCTTCGCCCGGCTGGCCGTCACCCACCTCGAAACCGTCGCATCCGTGCCGGTCCGGCCCGCCCGCGACCTGGTGGAGAGCACGCAGGGCATCGGCGGATTCGTCCGTCTCTCCGGCTCCCTCCGTCAGTTCGCCGTACGGCTGTCCAAGATCTGCAACGACCTCAGGCTGCTCGCCTCGGGCCCCGGGGCGGGCCTCGGCGAGATCCGGCTGCCGGAGCTCCAGGCCGGGTCCAGCATCATGCCGGGCAAGGTGAATCCGGTGACGCCCGAGGCCGTGAACCAGGTCTGCTTCGACGTCATCGGCGCGGACGCCGCGGTCTGCGCGGCGGCCCAGGCGGGACAGCTCCAGCTGAACGCCTTCGAGCCCCTGATGGTCCACCACCTGCTCAACTCGGCGAACCGGCTCGCCGCCGCCTGCCGACTCCTGGCCGAGCGCTGCGTCACCGGCATCGAGACCGACGAGGAGCGGCTGCGCGCCCTGGTGGAGCGGAGCGCCGGCCTCGCCACCGCCCTGAACCCGGTCATCGGCTACCAGCGGTCCACGTCCCTGGCGCGGGAGTGCCGCGAGTCGGGGATTCCCGTCCGGGAACTGGCGGCCCGCGACGGGCTGCTCACCGACGGCGAACTCGACGAGCTGCTCGACCCGTGGCGCCTCGCCCGCCCGTGTCAAGGCCCGACGACGTGACCTCCCGGCCGGGCTGAGCCCGGCCGGGAGGACACGTGCGGTACGCCATGCGCGACGGGGGTTGCCCGTGGTGCCCGGGCGCGCGTGCGGGGGCCCCACGGCGGGGGAGGGCGTTAGCTTCTGGTGAGGGTGCAGGCGTAGGTGGCCGTGCCGGAGCCGCTGTAGGCTTCCACGTCGAGGTAGTAGGCGCCTGTTCCGGTCGCGGTCCTGGTGAACGACAGGGACTCGTCGGTGCCCGCCCCGTCGTTCACGGACCGGGTCAGGGTGCTGCCGTTCGCGTCGAGCCAGTACGCGTCGGCGTCGTAGGCGGTGGGCACGGCGCAGTTCATTGAGACGGTCTGGCCGGCCGCCACGGAGACCTTGAAGTAGTCGCGGTCGCTGGTCGACTTCATGCTGCCCGTGAGGGTGCCGGGCGAGGCGAGAGCGGTGGCGTCGTCGGCCGTGTCGCGCGTGTCGTTGGGCTCGCTCTCCGCGACCGTGGACCCGCCGCCGCCCTGGCTGCCGCAGTCGGTCAGGGGCGTCCCGTTGTAGGGGTTGGCGTCGGTCACGCCGTTCGTGACGCTCCGCAGGTAGTAGCCGCAGGTGGGGCGGTTCTTGAAGTCGAAGGTGGAGCCCGGCGTCAGGCGCCAGATCTTGAAGCTGCTGTAGGTGAGCGGCTTCCTGTCGACGGCCTGCTCCGGCTGGTGGTCGGCGAGGACGACATAGGCGTCCCTGCCGTACTGCGTCGCCATGCCGTTGCGGTCGAGGAACAGCGACCCGCCGCCCTCCTCCACGCCGACGCCCCAGGCGGAGCCGCCCGGCGCGAGGCCGTCCTTCACGGCGCGTGCCAGGAAGGACATGGTGCGGCCCATGCGATCGCGGGTCACGAAGTGGGAGTCGTTGATGACGGCGCCGTAGTTCGCCCACGTGAACATGCCGGTGGTGAAGCTGACGTACCGGTCGTAGGGGTTGGCGAGCGCTTCCGCGCTGGTGACGCTGCCGTTGCAGGCGTCGTACACGATCGGGCTGTTGATGTGGTGGCCTGCGCTGCCCCCGCCGGAGCCGCCGCCCTTGGCGGCGACCGCCTCGACGGAGGCCTCCAGGGCGGTGCCCTTCCAGGCGGTGTAGCGGCACTGGTCGCCGCCGGCGAAGTAGACGAACTCGGCGTTGCGGACGTCGGTGTTCATCTGGCTGTTGTTGCCGTCGGACGCCGTCGTCAGCGTCCACGTCGTACAGGAGTTCACGCCGGTCAGCCCCGTGATCGTGTCGCACTCCGGGGTCCTGCTGCCCGACGTCGGCGCCGACCCGGCCAGGACGACCACGTCGAGGCTCCCGGTGCCGCCGCGGATCTCGTCGATGGCCCGGGTCATCGAGGCCGTCACGATGCCGCCGGCTCCGTTCATCGTGAACGCCGGACCGTTCCACGCGCTGCGGCTGACGTCGGAAGCGCTGCCGAGCCGTGTGCGTTCGGCTGCCGCCTGCGCCGGCTGATGCGCCATCAGTACGGAGGCCGTCGTGGCGAGGAGGACGACGGCTGCCGCGGGGGCCCTGAAGGGATGGTGTGTCATGTGCACTCCTGAAAAGGGGCTGACTCGATGCCGCGGCCGTCGGATGAGGGCCGCGGGATTGGTAGCGGAACATACAAGTAATGGCCTTGGTGGGGAAGATGTAAGTCCGGAACGGCGCCCGACCGCCGAAAATGAGCCAAGAATGTGCGTCATAACGCCCAAATCACCCCCGTGGCGCGGCCGGATCTCTCGTTACGTGAACGTAATGCGGTTTACATCTAGTCATTGTGTTGGTTCATCTGTAACTTCGCAGCAGTGCCGGGCGGTCAGACTCCGTCGGCAGATAACCACCGAGAGGTTCCAGGCGATGAACGCTCTTATCGCACGCCCCGCGGCCGCCGCCGCCGTCGCGGCGACCGTGCTCCTGTCCCTGTCCGCCTGCGGCGGCGACGAGCCCGCCGCCCCGTCGGCCAAGGTCGTCATCGGCGGCACGGAGATCGTGAAGGACCAGAAGCTGCACGACCTGCTCCCCGAGAAGATCAAGAAGGCCGGCGAGGTGCGCGTCGCGACGGACGTGCCGTACCCGCCCTTCGAGATGTACGTGAAGGAGGGCGAGACCGAGCTGACCGGTCTGGACTACGACCTCGGCCAGGCCCTGGGCGCCAAGCTCGGCGTGACCTTCGCCTTCTCCCCCCAGAAGTTCGACGGCATCGTCCCCGCCATCCAGGCCGGCAAGTTCGACGTGGCGATGTCTGCCATCACGGACAACAAGGAGCGCCAGAAGGTGGTCGACTTCGTCGACTACTCCCAGTCCGGCTCCGGCATCCTCGTCGGTGACGGCAACCCGGCGAAGGTGACCACCCTCGACGACCTGTGCGGACGGAAGGTCGCCGTCCAGGCCGCCACCAACCAGCTCGACCTGCTCAAGTCCCACCAGGCCGCCTGTTCCGGCGCGGGCAAGGGAAAGATCGACATCCAGACCTTCCCCAAGGACTCCGACGCCCAGCTCGCGCTGCGCTCCGGCAAGGTGATCGCCCAGGTGCTGACCAAGCCGGCCGCCGGCTGGGTCGCCAAGACGGCCGACAGCGGCAAGGCCTTCGACCTCGTCGAGGACCCCGCGGCCCCGGGCGGCTACAACGCCTCGCCCAACGGCATCGCGGTCAGCAAGCAGCTGCCCGAGCTGACGGACGCCATCCAGAAGGCGCTGCAGTCCCTCATCGACGACGGCACCCTGACCAAGATCTACAACAAGTACGGCGTCCCGTCCATCGCGGTGAAGGAAGCCACCAAGAACGCGGCGGTGGACTAAAGATGGCCGGCACGACCAAGGTCCCGCAGAGCACCACCGCCACGGACCGGCCCCCCACCGGGGAACTCGAGATCGTCCCCGTCCGCAACTACGCGCGCTGGATCGCGGCCGTCGCCTCGGTCCTCGCCCTCGCCGGACTGGTCGGCTCCCTCGCCAAGAACGACAACCTGCACTGGGACGTCGTCGGCGACTACCTCTTCGCCGGCCTCATCTTCGACGGCCTGGCGACGACCCTCTGGCTCACCGCCGCCGCCATGCTCCTCGGTCTGGCCCTCGGCACGCTGATCGCCGTCATGCGGCTCTCGTCCAGCCCCGTGCTGTACGGACTCGCCAACGCGTTCGTCTGGGTCTTCCGCGGCACCCCGCTGCTCGTCCAGATCATCTTCTGGGGCTACGCCGCCGCGCTCTACAAGTACGTCAAGATCGGCGTTCCCTTCACCGACATCACGTTCTTCCAGGCCGAGACCAACGCGCTGCTGACACCGGCGATCGCCGCCCTCCTGGCCCTCGGCCTGAACGAGGCGGCCTACGCCTCGGAGATCGTCCGCGCCGGCATCCAGTCCGTCGACCCCGGCCAGGCGGAGGCCGCCCACTCACTGGGCATGCGGCCCGCGCTCACCATGCGCCGGATCGTCCTGCCGCAGGCCATGCGCGTGATCATCCCGCCGATGGGCAACGAGACCATCAACATGCTCAAGATGACCGCGCTCGTCTCGGTCATCTCCGCCCACGACCTGATGTCGAACATCCAGGACGTGTACGCCCAGAACTACCAGGTCATCCCCATGCTGGTCGTTGCCAGCATCTGGTACCTGGCCCTCGTCACCCTCCTCAGCGTGCCCCAGGCCTGGCTGGAGCGGCGTTACGGCCGCGGGACCACCCGCGCGGGACACGTCTCGCCCTTCCGTCGCCTCCTCGGCGGAACGGTGGAACGGCTCGGCAAGAACAGCAAGGAGCAGAACCGATGAGCACCCCCATGGTGCGCGCCGAGGGCGTACGCAAGCACTTCGGGAACCTGGAGGTCCTCAAGGGCATCGACCTCACCGTGGAACGCGGCCAGGTCTGCTGCCTCCTCGGTCCCTCCGGATCCGGGAAGTCCACCTTCCTGCGCTGCATCAACCATCTGGAGCGGGTGGACGGCGGCAGGCTCACCGTCGACGGCGAGCTCGTCGGCTACCGCCAGCAGGGAGACAAGCTGTACGAGCTGCGCGAACGCGAGGTCGCCGACCGCCGCCGCGACATCGGCATGGTCTTCCAGCGCTTCAACCTCTTCCCGCACATGACCGCCGTCGAGAACGTCGTGGAGGCCCCCGTCAAGGTCGCGGGCGTCTCCCGCGCCGACGCCCGGGAGCACGCCCACGCCCTCCTCGACCAGGTCGGTCTCGGCGACCGCGGGCACCACTATCCTGCCGAGCTGTCCGGTGGACAGCAGCAGCGCGTCGCGATCGCCCGCGCGCTCGCCATGAAGCCCAAGCTGATGCTCTTCGACGAGCCGACCTCCGCCCTGGACCCCGAACTCGTCGGTGACGTCCTCGACGTCATGCGGCAGCTCGCCGCGGACGGCATGACCATGGTCGTCGTCACCCACGAGATCGGCTTCGCCCGAGAGGTCGGCGACACCGCCGTCTTCATGGACGAGGGCGTCGTCGTGGAGGCGGGCGACCCCCGCCGGGTGCTCGTCGACCCGGAGCAGGAGCGCACCCGCGCCTTCCTGTCCAAGGTCCTGTGAGCGCCCCCGCCCGCCGCCAGGAGGGGCTCGACGACCTCCTGGACCTGGCCCGCGCCCGCCGCGCCGACTACCTGCGCGACCTGGAGGAGCTCGTCTCCGTCGACTCCGGCTCCTACAGCGCCGGGGGCGTCAACGAAGTCGCCGACTGGATCGAGCGCAGGCTCGAACGGATCGGCTTCACCGTGGAACGGGTCCGCCTCCCGTCGACGCCCGACGGACACCGGACCGGCGACGCCCTCGTCGGCCGCCGACGCGGCACGCTGCCCGAGGCCGAGGGCGGCCGCAGGATCCTCCTCGCCGGCCACATGGACACCGTCTTCGAGAACGGCACCGCCGCCGCCCGCCCCTTCCGGACCGACGGCTCCACGGCGTACGGCCCCGGTGTCAGCGACGACAAGGGCGGTCTGCTCGCCGGACTCACGGCCCTGGAGATCCTCGGCGACCTCGGCGTCGACGCGTACGACGAGTTGGTCCTGCTCGCCACCCCCGACGAGGAGATCGGCTCGCCCGCCAGCCGGCCGCTGATCGAGGCGACGGCCGCCGGGGCGCACTTCGGACTCGGTCTCGAATGCGCCCGGGAGAACGGCGACCTCGTCATCGCCCGCAAGGGCGTCGCCGACTTCCGCCTCACCGTCACCGGACGGGCGGCACACGCCGGCATCGAACCCGAGCGCGGTGCCAACGCCGCCCTCGCCGCCGCCCACCTCACCGTCGCCCTCCAGGACCTCAACGGCCACTGGGACGACGTGACGGTCAACGTCGGCGTCGTCCGGGCCGGAACCCGCGCCAACATCGTCTGCCCCCGGGCGGAACTGCGCATCGAGGTGCGCGCCGCCACGACGGCCGACATCCAGCGCGTCACCCGGGCCATCCGGGAAGCCGCCGACCGGCCCGGCGTCCCCGGCGTCACGGTCCAGGTCGAGCAACTCGACCTGTGCCCGCCGATGGAGGACACCCCCGCCTCCCGGCGGATGTTCGACCACGCGCGCGCCGCCGCCCGGACGGCCGGCATCGAGCTGGGCGCCGCCGCCACCGGCGGCGTGGGGGACGCCAACCTCATCGCCGGCGCGGGCATCCCCGTCCTCGACGGCCTGGGCCCGGTCGGCGGCGCCGACCACACGCCCCAGGAATGGCTCGACGTCACCTCCGTCCCGCAGCGCGTCGCCCTCCTCGCCGACCTGATCGCCTCCCTGGGCAGGGCCGGCACCACCTGAACGACGCCGACGCCTCCGGCGGCGCCGACCCCTACGCGTGGCGGAGGGAAGCTCCCCTCCCCTCCGCCACGGGTACGGCGCCGACGCCGCCGGAGGCGCCCGCCACGGGCCCCGGCCACGCGCCCCCGCCCCTCGCACAGTCCCGCCACTCATCCGACCCTCAACGGAGGCACCATGCGCGTCCCTTCCGCACCCGCACGCCGCACCGTCCTCGCCGGCGCCCTCGCCGTCTCCCTCCTCTCGGTCTCCTCGTCCGCCCTCGCCGACGCCCCGAAGGACCGGACCCAGGCGGGGGCCCTCGTCCTGATCGGCGGAGCCCTCGAGGAGAGCAACACCCAGGTCTACGGCGAGATCATCAAGCGGGCCGGCGGCCCCGGCGCCCGCATCGGGATCATCACGGCCGCCTCCGTTCCCGAGAGCCAGGACCCCCACGCCGGCGACCCCGAGCGGTGCAGCAACTCCGCCTGCAACGGCGCGTACTACGCCGACGTGTTCAAGCGGCACGGCGCCGCCGACGCCCAGTGGCTCCCGCTCGACATCGACCACGTCGTCAACGCCGACTCGGACGCCGTCGTCGCACAGGTCAACTCCATGACCGGTTTCTTCTTCGGCGGCGGCGACCAGTACCGGTACGTCACCACCCTGCTGCGCGGCGACGCGCACCGGGACTCCAAGGTGCTGGCCGCCATCCGCGCCAAGCTCGCCCGGGGCGCCGTCGTCGCCGGGTCCTCCGCGGGCGCCCAGATCGCCTCCGGCCCCGACATGGTCACCGGCGGAGAGTCGTACGAGGGGCTGAGGGACGGCAGCGCACCCGGCTACTTCGACGACGCGACGCGCCTCGGCCACCTTCCCGAGGGCGGCTTCGGATTCCTCCGCTCGGGGCTCGTCGACACGCACACCGGCGCCTACGGGCGCGAGGGCCGTGCGCTGCGCCTCGCCTCGGACACGGGCCACGACCGCGTCTACGGCCTGGAGGAGAACACCGCCCTCGTCGTCGACCGGCCGGGCAGCTCCCGTGAGCACCTCAGCGTCCTGGGGCCGAACGGCGTCGCCGTCCTGGACCTGCGCGACGCCCGCGCGCACGAATCCCGGGAAGGCTGGTCCCTGCACCGGGCCCGTTACAGCTACCTCACGGACGGGGACCAGTACGACGCGCGCACCTGGACGCCGCGCGTCCACCCGTCCAAGCAGCCCCTGAAGCCCGTCGGCACGGCGCCCGTCCCGGTCAACGCCGACGTCTTCTTCTCCGCGGCCAACCCGGACGGCGTCCCGTACGGCTTCCGGACCACCGCGCGGGCGCTCGCCTCGACGCGCGCGCAGAGCAGCGCGACCGCGACCACGTTCGAGAGCGGGCCGCGGTTCACGGTGACGTTCACCAAGGCGCGCGGCTTCGCCGCCTTCACCGGCGACGGCACGGACGCCCGTACGCTCCTCTCCCTGCGCGTCGACATCGCGCCGCGCTGACCGGCCGGCTCCTTTCGCGTCGTCGAGCGGACCGCGGCGCGCGGGCCGCTCACAGCAGGCCGGTGCGCCGGGCGACCCTCTCCGCTTCCTTCATGCGCTCGTGGCCGCTGCCGCCGATCCGGTCGAGGACGGCGGCGACGAGGGCCTCGACGACCGCCAGGGCCGGGACCAGACTGTCGTACGGGGAGTCCGAGGAGACCTGCGTGATGAACACGACGTCCGCGTGGGCGGCGGCGGGCGAGAGCCACGGGTCGGTGAACACGACGACCTTGCCGCCCCGCTCCCGGGCCAGTTCGGCGATCAGCGTCTTGTCGGCCTCGTAACGCCGGTAGTCGAACAGGACGGTGACGTCGCGTCGGGCGAGCTGCGTGAGGAAGGAGGTCCGCTCCACGTCCTTGTGCGGCAGGAAGCTCACCCGGTCGCGGAACTGCATCAGGTGCAGGCCCAGGTACTCGGCCATCAGGTGCGTGAAGCGCCCGCCCGCCACGTGCACGCGACGGCGGGGGTCGGCGAGAAGGCCGACGGCGTCCTCGAACTCGTGGGCGGCGACCTCGTCGAAGGTCTGGGCGACGGCCTGCCGCACGAGCGAGGAGCGCTTGCCGAGCTGGGTGGCGGCGGCGTCCTGCGGAGCCTCCGCCCCCTCGTGCTTCGGCGTACCGGCGACCGTGTAGAGCGTGATCGGCGAGGCGTTGCGGGCGTCGAGCTCGGACCGGAGGGCGGCCTGGAGGTCGGGAAAGCCCCGGTAGCCGAGCCGGGAGGCGCACCGCAGCACCGTGGGTGCCGAGACGCCCGCCCGCTCGGCGATCGTGGCGACCGTCTCGAAGACCGCGGACGGATACCCCGCCAGCAGCACCCGCGCGACCTTGCGCTCCGCGGGACTCAGCTCTCCGAGCCGACTGCGGATCTCGTCGGCCAGCGTGGGGCTCATGGCGTTCCCTTCTGCGGCGTGGGACCGCCGAGGTGGAAGGCAGCCGCCGAGGCCGCGTCCTCCGGCTTGCCACGTTTCAGATCAGCGAGTTTCAAGGATCGAATGTACCGTCTATTACGGAATCTGCCCAGTCCGGGGCGACGGTGCGACGGAGCGCTCACGGCGACGTCCCGCGCGGTGGCGCACCGCGCGGGACGTCGACGGCCGAAGAGCGGCCCGGGCGGGGGCCTGCCCCGCTACGGTCAGAAGACGCTGACCCCGTAGGCGCTCAGTGCCTCTGTGACGGGCTGGAAGAACGTGGTGCCGCCGGAGGAGCAGTTGCCGCTGCCGCCCGAGGTGAGGCCGAGGGCGGTGGTGCCGGAGAACAGGGCGCCGCCGCTGTCGCCGGGCTCGGCGCAGACGTTGGTCTGGATGAGTCCGTAGACGATGTCGCCGCCGCCGTAGTTGACGGTGGCGTTCAGGCCGGTGACCGTGCCGCTGCGCAGGCCGGTGGTGCTGCCGCTGCGCTGGACGGACTGGCCGACGTAGGCGTTGCCGGCGCCGGTGATGTCGCGGTAGCTGCCGTTGTAGAGGTAGACGCGCCCGTCGGCCGCGGAGGCGTTGGAGTGCCGGATGATCCCGTAGTCGTTGTTCGGGAAGCTGGTGCCCGCCCGGGACCCGAGCACGGTGGTCTGGGAGGAGTTCGTGTACCAGGTGCTGCCGTTGTTGGTGCAGTGTCCGGCGGTCAGCGCGTAGTACGTGGAGCCGCTGCGGACGTTGAAGCCGAGGGAGCAGCGGCCGCCGCCGCCGTAGATGGCCTGTCCGCCGGCGATCAGCTTGGTGATCCTGCCGTTGGTCCGTTCGATCTTGAGGTTCTTGGCGTTGGCTCCGGCGGCCTTGGCCAGGGCCGCGATCTCGCCCTCGGAGACGGTGCTGTCGACGCTGACGACGATCTTGCCGGTCTTCTGGTCGGTGTACCAGGCGGAGCCTGCCACGTCGGCGCGCAGGACCGCGTCGCTGGTGGCTTCCAGGGCCGCGGCGGAGGCGCGCGGGGCGTCGAGCTGCTGTGCGGACGAGGACGGGGCCGCCAGGGCAGAGGCGGCCACGAGGGCGCCGGCCACGGCGAGCATGCGCGTGGCGTGGGCGAGCTTTTCGCGGCGCAACGAACGGGACACTGTTTCCTCCGGTGGGGGAAGGGGGGCCGCTGGGTGGGCGGCCGTGTGGGGGCGGGCGGTGCACGGCGACGGGTGTTCGCCATGTACCTGCCAACTTGCACCCCGAATCCTTGGGGCACCCGCCCCTGGTGGCAAGGCGTCCTTTCGGCCACCTGCGGTCGTCCGGGAGTCCGATGCCGCACGTGGGGTCCCACGGGTCCGTGGCGATGGCCGGATTCTCGTTGACGGAACGTCGGAAGTTTCTGCAGCCGATTGCGGACTCGAAGGAATCGAGCCCCCCGTCCCGGTGGCGAGCCGTGGTGACGCTCCGGAGTCCACGCACGACGCGCGGCCGTGACGTCGCCCTCCGCGGGTCGCCGGCCGGCGCGCCCCCGCCCCTCGCATCCGCTGCGTCCGTGCAGAACGAGCGACGTGATGCGGGAGGGCCCGCAGATGCGCCGACCTGACGGCCGCCCAGGGCGGCCGACCGGAGGGGCGTCCGGTTCCCCACCCACGGTTCATGTTTCAACCGGTATGCGCCGTGGCCGGATCGGTGCGTCGGGGGCGGGTCATGTCGCGCACGGCTCCGTGGACGGCGCGCGCCGGTGCTCACCGGGCGGGTGCTCCTCGCGGAGGACGGAACCCGCTGATCGTATGCGTTCCGTACGAACGCGGGACCGCCCGGTCGACCACCGCCCGTGCCGTCGCGTCCCCTCGGAGACGACGCGACGGTGTCTCGCACGGAACCACCGTGCGGGACACCGTCACCCCCCGGCGTACGCGGCCCTACGCGAACGTCGCTCTCCACGTGGCGGGGCCGACGAGGCCGTCCACCGCCAGGCCCCTCCTCGACTGGAAGCTGCGACAGGCCGCGTCGGAGCCCGGACCGTACTGTCCGTCCACGGCGAGGCCGTAACCGTGCGCGCTGTTCATGCGGTACTGCCAGGTCGCCACGCTCGCGTGCACGGTGACCGGGGACTGCCGGAAGGTGACGCCCGGATGGGGCAGCGGGCCGCCCCCGGGGTTGACCTCGCCGCTGATGACCCGGGAGTACAGGTTCCCCGGGCAGCCGGTCGCGTGGTGGTCGCGGTGGCCGGTGATGGCCTGCGCGGCACCGCCGGACACCCGCAACCGGTTGACCCCGTACCGGATGGCGTCGATCAGCCCGGCGGGCCGTCACGGCCTGGAGACACCTGCCGAGCCTGTACCGCGGCATCGACCAGATGTCCGCACAGGCCCCCGGACAGGCGGCGATCCGGGCCGTCGAAGACCTCGCCGAGGCCGTGTGCACGTGGTGCGCAGGCGGACCACCGGCGAAGGCCCGGCTCATCACAGATGCTCCCCGCCCCGAGACCCTCGACCCCGACGCTCCGCCCGCCCTGGTCGCGCTCGCCGCTGCGGTGGCACGACTCCACCGTTGCCTCGGCACACCGGAACGCGTCTGACCCGCCAGGCAGGCAGCCGAGGCCCGCACCACCGAGTGATGCGGGCCTCGATTGAGCTTGTTCCGCTTTGACGGACACCTTTGGTGTGTTGGTCAGGCTGCCAAGGCAGTCTCGTATTCGGCGGGGCTGCGGTAGCCGAGGCTGCTGTGGAGGCGGTGCAAGTTGTACCAGCTCTCGATCCACTCGAATATCGCGGTGTGCGCAGCGGCCCGACTGGGCCAGGGCTGACTGTCGCCGAGCTCGTTCTTGAGAGTGGAGAAGAACGATTCGGCGAGGGCGTTGTCCCAGCACTGACCAGTGCGTCCGACCGACAGCCTGATGCCGAAATCCGTTGCCAAGGTGGCAAGTTCGCGACTTGTGTACTGGCAGCCGCGGTCGGAATGGAAGATCACCGGGCCGGTCGGGCGGCGGGTGCGGCAGGCGGTCGTGAGGGCGTCGGCGACGAGTTCGGTTCGCAGGTGGTCGGCGGTTGCCCAGCCGACGACGCGACGGGAGGCGATGTCGATGACGGTGGCCGGGTAGAGCCAGCCCTCGTCGGTGGCGATGTAGGTGATGTCGCCGCACCAGCGGGTGTCGATGGCGGCGGGGTCGGGCTGGAAGTCGCGAAGCACCAGGTCAGGGCGGGTCACCGCGTGCGGGTCGGGAACGGTGGTGCGGTGGCGGCGCCTGCGGTGCCGGCCAGCGAATCCTGCCGCATCAGGCGTGCCACCCGGCGGCGTCCGCAGCCGGCTCCTTCGCGTTGGAGGACCACGTGGACGCGCGGGGCACCGTAGGTGCCGCGGGAACGCTGGTGAACAGCGGTGATCTGCTCGGTCAGCTCCGCGTCCCTCACCGCCCGGGGGCCGGGGAGGCCGTTGCGGCGGGCGTAGTAGGCGGTCCGGGAGACCTTGAGGAGTTCACACGCCCGTTTGACGTTGTGACCTGCGATTTTCTCCGCCTCGATGAACGGGTCCATGTTCACCGGGTCTCCGTCGCGAAGAAAGCCGTCGCACGCTTGAGGATGTCGACGTCCTCGCGCAGCCTGCGGTTCTCACGCCGCAGGGCCACCAGTTCCTCGCGTTCGCTACTGGTCAGACCGTCACGTTCACCGGCGTCGACCTGGGCCTGGCGGACCCAGTCGCGGACCGCGGTCTCCGTCAGGTCGAAGTCCTTGGCGACCTGACCGACCGAGCGGTCACCACGTCGGCACAGCTCGACCATCTCGGCCTTGAACTCCGGCGTGAACGAGCGCCGAGGACGCGCCTTCCTCTTCCCCATGCTCTCCATGATGAACATCATCCTTCCGGGGCCCAAGCCCCTGATCTCCGATGTCCGTCAAAGCGAAGCAAGCCCATGCAGGCGATGCGTGACTACACGCCGGCCGACCTCGGGCAGGGCGGGGTGATGTGGACCCGGGCCTCGGTGCGGACCCTCATCCGTCTGGTGTGCGGGGTGTCGATGACTGAGCGGGGTGTGGGCAAGTGGCTGCGCCGGCACGGGTTCACCCCGCAGCGGCCCGCCCGCCGCTCCTACCGGCAGAAGGACGACGAGGTCGGCCGGTGGCTTCAGGAGGAGTATCCGGCGATCCGGGCCCGGGCGAGCGGGGAGAAGGCAGAGCTGGTCTGGGCCGATCAGTGCGGCCTGCGCTCGGACACCGCCCCGCCGGGACGCTCGTGGGCCCCGGCGGGGCAGACCCCGCTGGTGCGGGTGAACGGCCGCCGCTTCAGGGTCAACGTCATGTCGGCCCTCGCCTCCCGCGGTGCGTTGTGGTCAACCGTCTTCCCCGGCAGGTTCACCTCGCAGGTGTTCTGCGCGTTCCTCGAACGCATCGCCCGGCACGCCGGCCGCAAGGTCCATGTGATCGCCGACCGGCATCCGGTCCACCACAGCAAAGCCGTCCGGGCCTGGCTCGCCGAGAACGCCGAGCGCGTCGAACTGCACCTGATGCCCGGATACAGCCCCGAGCCGAACCCCGACGAGCTGCTGAACGCCGATCTGAAGCACCACGTCCACGCGGCCCGAGCCACCTCAGCCGACGATCTCGCCCACGAGACCCGCCGCTTCCTACGGCGACGCCAGAAGCAACCCCACATCGTCTGTGGCTACTTCGCCGTCCGCCACGTCCGCTACACGATCCAGTAGGAAACCCATCAGTTCCGGGTCAATATCAGTTGTGGGTGTTTGTGCTGGTGGTGTGACTGGGGAGGGCGTGTCTGGTACTGACGTGGAAGTGGTGTTTGGGGTGGCTTTCGCTGTCATGGGGCGGTACATCACCATGGTGTCCACTGCTACGGAAACGGTGCTTCTTACTCGCCACCGTGATGGCCGTCCTGGGCACCCTGTTGGGTGCTGTGGTCGCCGGTTTGATCCAGCACCGCACCACACGCGCCGCCCGGGATGCCGAGCGCGTCGACCGGCGCCGGGATTAGGCGCTGGAGGCTGTGACCGCGCTCGCTTCCGCGCTGGCCACCCACCGTAGGGCCCGGTTCGTCCGCGAGGAACTGCGCCTGGCCGACGCGGACCAGACCCGTCTCGATGCCGCCCGCACCGAGCTGCACGCCACCCGTGCCGCGACCGAGACCCCGCGCGTTCTGGTCGCGGTCCTCGTCCCCGCTCTGGCACCGGCCGTCGACGCGGCCGCGTAGGCCTCCTACGCCCTGCGCGAGGCCCCCGGCGCCGACCCCCTCGCCGCGCTCCGGGTTGTCCTCTGACACGCGATCTCGACCGTTTGCCAAGTGATCTTGACCAGCGCCCGGGTTCCTGTCGCTTGATCTTGAGCCGGGGCTCGCCGTTCCCCGGTCCGCCTTGTGGCCTGCGACGGGGATTCTCGGCTGCGGTGATGGGCATGGCCGGGCTAGCGTGGTGGTTTTGCGGAGCACGGGAGGGATTCGCGGTGCTGGTCATGCCTGGGCGGCGGACGTCGACGATGGAACTGTTGGCCGTCGAGGCGGCAGGCCGAGGGATGTCGGTCAGGGCGGCGGAGGAGTCCGGCCTGGCAGGCCCTGCGTACTGGTACGGCGGTCCGTTCGCGGGCGCGAGGCTGGCAGGCCGCCTCGGGTTCGCGTTGCTGGAACCGGCGGACGGCTGGCTCACCGAACTGTCGGAGGAGTTCACCGGCCGCCAAGTACGGGCGGGGACCGTCGCGGACGCCTGGGCGATCGACCGGCCGACGTTCGTCAAACCTCCCCGCGACAAGTCCTTCCCAGCCGACGTCTATACCGACGGCTCCCGGCTGCCCTCCGCACTGGACCCGGAGACACCGGTGCTGCTGTCCGACGTGGTGACCTTCGCGGCCGAGTATCGACTGTTCCTGCTGGACGGCAGGATCGCCGCGGCGAGCCGGTACGCGGTGTTCGGCCGGCTCGACCCCCGTCCACTCGGTACGGACCGCGCGGACCGGGCCACGGCCGCGCAGATCACAGAGTTCGCCGACCGGCTGGCTGCCGAGGCCGGGCACACGCTGCCGAGCGCCGTCGTCGTGGATGTCGGGCAGCTGCTCGACCCGTACCGCCCGGGCCACCGCTGGGCCGTGGTAGAGGCCAACATGGCGTGGTTCTCGCACGCCTACGCGGCCGACCCGGCGCGTGTGCTGGACGTGGTTCTGCGGGCAGCGGGCCCACGCGAGCACATGCGGCCACGAGATCTGGCGTTCGAACGGCACCACTGATCCATTCTGCGCGAACCGGGCCCCTCTGCGGCCGGCCCTGCCGTCGGACTCCAGGAACCGACGCTCCCCGTTCGTTCAAGATCGCCTGTCAATCAGTCAAGATCAGGTGTCAGAGGACAAAGTTGGACAGCCACTATGTTCCCGCCACTGATGCCACCCGAGACTCGGAGCCGCTGCGGCTGTCACCGACCCGCACCCGGGGACAGCGCCGCACGCAAAGCGAGCTCAGCCAGGGAGGCAGGCTCACCCGAGCAAGACGGCCGTACAGCGCCGGAAGGATTATGTAGGGGGTGCGGACGGCCGGTTGACGAATAGTTCACGGACCTCGGGTCGGTACGGGGCTGGTCAGTGCTGCGTCCTCCCGGCCGTGAACGGGCCGGTCGCGGGGGCCACGCACTTGTCCACGACGGGCTCCTCGCCACCCACCGAACCCTCCAGGCAGAGCCGTCCGCCGTTCTCGCGCAGGTCGAGGAAGAACTGCGTGGTCGCACCGGACTGCTTGAGGTCGTGAATGCGCTCGTCGGGGTAGCCGAGGCCGTTCAGGGCCGCCCTGACCTCGGCCGGGGTGGGGTCCGTCAGCTCTTGGACGGCCACGTAGATGCGCTGCTCGTGATGGTTGCTCGCGCACCAGTCACGCGCGTTCAGCTCCACCTCCGGACCCGCCGTGGGCATCACCGGCTCGACCGTGCCGGCCGGAGCCTCCTCACCGGGAGGAGCCGGCTGCGGGTTCGGCGGCCCCTCCTGGGGGGTTCCCGGAGCCGGGCAGGTCTGTGCGATGTACTTCTGTATCTCGGCAAGGGCCGGAGAGGACAGGCTTCCCACGGGCTTCGCGGGCGCGGCCGCCGTGGCCACCGCGGTCGAGGCCGACTCGCTGCCGCCGCTGGCCTTCGCTGTGCCGCAGGCGCCGAGTACCAGCACCGCAAGGGCCGTCAAGGCCAGGGTGAGCCGCGGCCGGCGCGAGGAGCGGGCGAACGTGCTGGTGGAGCTGTGGGTTCGGGTCATGCGCCCAGTCTCCGATCATGCCGAGCCCGGCGCGTGAGTACACATACTCACCTGGCCAGGGGGCAGTTGCTCAAGCCCGATCCGCCTCCGTGCGATGGCTTCGTGCCGCAGACCTACTCCGGGGACTCACCATCGCTAGGGCTGAACTGCTCGCCGATGTTGTTCCACATGGAGCCGTCCCGCCAGCCCGGCTTCGAGCGGGCCCAACCGAGCAGCGCCCCGAGGACCTTCTCTTGGGAGACAGTGAGCTCTCTCAGAGTGGCCACCAATCGGGTGACGTGCAGGAAGCGTCGGTGCAGGTCAGACCTTGTTGGCTGTCCTCGGCCGAGGCTCGAATTGCAGAAGCTCAGTTGGCCACACCTCGTCTACGCCTGGATCCACCGCCTCAGCACGTCGACCGTGTCCTCCGGCGTCGTGTTGAAGCACAGCCGGATCCCGGGAGCTGCCTCGACGAGGAGGTTGACCAACCGCTCGAACAGCAGAGCGTTCTCCGGCAGCATCCGCACGCCACCGCCGATCATCGCCAAGCCGAACGCGTGCTCCTGGAGCTGCTCCCGGACAGTCGCCTCGGCACGGTCCGGAGAGATGTCGATCAGGCACGGAACAGCATCGAACCCCGCTTCGCGCAGCGCCGCGTTCGCCGCCTCGATCCGGGCAGTGAGCACCGCCTCGTCGACACCGTCGGGCATCCGGCTGTAGTCGAGCGCACTCGGGTGCAGACCGATGGACAGTACCTTCGCGTCGCCCGGCACGGGAGTCGAGGTCATCGGTCGGCCCATGGACGGTGTCCTCTCTGCTCACGTCATGCTGATCGTCCCGGTGTATCAAGGAAGTTGGACAGAGGGCCCGCTCGGTTGGAAATCAGTAGACGATCTCGGCCGGCTCCCCCGGTACCTCGGCGCCAACGACCCGCTGATACGCGGACGGCTCCCGAGCGCAGCTCAGATCCACAGACCTTGACAATTACTCATTCAGCCCTGGTCACCGAGGCGTATGCCTCGATGACTTGCAACGCTCGGTCACTGCTGCATGGAAGCTGTGCCAGAACCGCTTGAAGTGAACGAAGCCGCAGGGGCGATGCGTATCCACCAGGCCGGTCTGGTCTGTGATTGGGAACGCTATGTGCTTACGCGGCGTCGTCGGCGAGGGACTCGTCGGGGAACTCGTCCTCGCCGAGGCCGCTCTCATCGAAGCCGTCCTCCCCGAGGCCTTCCTCCGGCATCATGACGCCGGCGAAGCCGCTCATGATCTCCTCCAGGTCCAGCTCGGTGGCTCCGGCCGGAGCCTCGGGCTTGACGCCCCCGCTCGTCTTCAGTACCAGGCCGAACTTCTTGACCTCGGCGTTCTCGGCCAGCTTGCCGAGGTCGACGTGCACCTCGGCCAGCTCGCCGTTCTTGAGTGTGAAGTGAGCCGCCACCTTGGCGTCGGGGACGTCCTTCAGGTCCTTGTCCGACGGCAGGTCAACACCGGGCGGCAAGCCCTTCACCAGCGGACGGATCTCACCGAGCAGTTCCCCGGCCAGGGTGCGGAACGGAGCTGCGGCGGTGATGTGCTCGGTGCCGTCCTCGCCCCCGGTGGTCTTGAACTCGACCTCACGAGCAATGACCTCGCGAAGGGCCTTGGCGAGTTTCTTCTGGGCCCCGGCGTCAAGGGTAGGGGCCGGAGACGGCACGGCGCTGGGCTCCTGGCCCGTCTCCCGGCCGGCCTCCTCCATCGCCTTGGTGTCGAACATGACCCACTTGCCCTCCAGCGCCTTCTTGAGGCCCTCGGCTCCCGGCGGCAGCTGGTCGGCGGTCGGGAGGGGGGCGCCCATCGTCTTGCTGAGGGTCTTGACGTCGGACCGGACGTAGGTGCGGTCACCAACGGTCCGGTACTCAAGGAGGTCACCGTCAGGAGAGCTGACCTTCACGGCCGTACCGACAAAGTCCTTCCCCTCGGAGTCGGCGATCGGCTTCTTCGACTCCACTGTGACGCTGACCTTCAGACCGCTGATCAGCTCGGCGGCCTCGTCAGGGATCTCCTCGCCGGGCTCTGGATCCGACGAGGCGTCCATCAGCTTGAGGGTCTCGGCGTCCACGTCCAGATCCAACTCGAAGGAGATCGACTTCTCCTTGCCCAGCTTCTCGAAGGCCTTGTCGAGCTTCTGCCCGGCAGACAGCTGCTCCACTGTGCCGCAGGCGGCCGAACCCACAAGGACGGCGCCAATGACTGCGGTAGCGGTAAGGGTCTTGCGTATGGCGGCGATGGTGGTCTCCTTGTAGGTGCGATCACCCATGTGATCGTCAAGGAGACTCGCAACCCTGCCGGAAGGTTGCCTCACCGTTTTCTGCTGACTCTCACTTCAGCGCCTGAGTGTCTTCTCGTTCTGGGGTCCGGGGGAATGCGGACCTGGTGGGTGTGTCCTCGACACGTGGTGAGGCGGCGACGGGCCCCTCGCGAGAATGCCCAGTGCAGCGAAACGAGAATCAGCACCCAGCCCGTATGGCAATGGGCCGGCCTACCCTGGTGCTCCGCCCGGTGCGGGTAGGGTCCGTGCCAACCTGTGCCGGTATGGCGTACACGGGTAGAGCCCGGCACCCAGATGCGCTCTGGGATGCAGTACCACCGGGCCGCCCGCCTTCCGCTCCGCAGAGGCCTCCGCCACTGCCCGCTGGTACGCCGCGTCTCGTTGCCCGTTGACAATCCGTGGAGGCAACGGGCAAACCCTGTCGGCACGGCGGCTCGGCCCCGCTCGCCATCTGTGCCCGTGGTGGGGCCCATCTGTGAGGTGCATAGGCCGTTTTTCCAGGTAGACGTGGATTTACGTGGCTGTGGGGGACTTACTGGGGGGGCCTGATGGAGTGGCTGCGGCTGACGTTCGCCAGGCGATCTTGACCGTTTGCCAGGCGAGTTTGACCGGCCAAGTACCGGCAGGTCAGAGGCTCGGCCGGTCGCGGGGTAGCACCGCGTCGCGCTCTCGGACGAAGTCCATCGCCTCGCGCGCCGTGCAGCCGGAGGCGTCTCGGTACACCTTGATCGCGTGAACGAACCGGCCACTCAGGATCTCGCGATCCACGTTCTCCAGCAGGTTGTCCATGGGCTGACCCTACCGACGTCCGTTCGATGGTGCCGGTCAATATCACTTGGCAATCGTCCAAGATCACCTGGCAAAGGACAGCGGCCGACTTCTGTCAGATGGTCTTGAGCGATTGGCAAGTAGTTCTGACCGTCAGTCGCAGGCACCGGCCTCGCCGGGCAGCGGCCGGGGCTCCAGGGGGCGGACGGCGGGGCCTTGGATCACGGAGCCATCGGTGTCGAACCGGGATCCGTGGCAAGGGCACTCCCAGGCCCGTTCGGCGTCGTTGAAGTGGACCAGACAGCCCAGATGGGTACAGCGCGCGGATACGGCGTGAGCCGTGCCGCTCTCGTCGCGATAGACCGCGCAGCGCCGGCCGCCGACCCGTACGACCGCCCCCGAGCCGGGCGCGATGTCCTCGACGCTGTCCACGTGGGAGGCGCGCAGCCGGTCACCGACGAAGTGCTTGAGGACAGACCCCTGAACCTTAAGGAGGGAGGACGTCTCCCGAGGGTGCAGGCGCCGCGGGTCGTACAGGGAGGTCCAGGGCAGCTCCTCACCCGTGATGCGCGCGGTCAGGAGCTGGCCCGATATGACGCCGTTGCTCATGCCCCAGCCGCCGAACCCGGTCGCTACATACACATGCCGGGCGCCGGGGTGGAAGCGTCCGACATACGGCACCTGGTCGGTGGTCGTATTGTCCTGCGCCGCCCACCGGTGGGTGATCCGCGCGAACGGGAACCGCTCCTCGGTCCAGGCGGCGAGCCGCTCGTAACGCTCACCCACCTCGCCGACACCGGGCTTGAACTTCTCCCCGGTGACGATGAGCAGCCGCTGGTTCTCGCCGTACGGAGCGGTGCGCACCGACCGGGTGTTCTGCTCCTGCGTGATGTACATGCCCCCCGGATCGCGGTCGGCGGGAACGGTCGCCGCGACGACGAGCTCGCGGTGGGGTTCGAGCCGGGAGAACAGCAACGCGCGGTCGAAGACCGGGTAGTGCGTGGCCACCACGACATCACGGGCGACGATCTCCGCTCCCGCTTCGGTGGTGAGCCGGCACGGCTCGCCCTCGTCGAGGGAGACGACCCGGGTGCGTTCGTACACCTTCCCTCCCCGGCCGACGAGGTCGGCGACGAGCGCCAGGAGGTACTTACGTGGATGAAACTGCGCTTGTCCCTCCACCCGGACGGCGCCCGCCACGGGGTACGGCAGGCCGGTGTCCGTCACGAACGACGCCGCCAGTCCGGCTTCGCGCGCCGCATCCGCCTCGGCCTTAAGCTGGTCGACCGCTTCCGTCGACTCGGCGTACACGTATCCCGGCAGGCGCTCGAGGTCGCAGTCGATCCCCAACTCCGCCGCGACGCGCTCGACGTACTCGACGGCCTCCTGCTGCGATCGCCCGTACTGCCGCGCCCCTACCGCACCGAACGACTTGCGCAGCTGCGCGTAGATGAGCCCGTGCTGGGCGGAGAGCTTCGCCGTGGTGTACCCGGTGACGCCGGCTGCGACGCGGTCGGCTTCCAGCAGAGCGACGCTCCGGCCGGCCCGGACTAGTTCCCACGCCGTGCAGATGCCGGCGATGCCACCGCCGACCACCGCGACATCGACCTCCAGACGGTCGGTCAGGCCGGGGTGCCGGGGGCCCTCCGCGGTCTCCATCCAGTACGACTCGTAGGTGCCGGGCAATCGCGTCATGTCAGCGTTCTCCTATCGCAGGTGTCTCCAGGCGCCGCTCCCCGCGCCAGACGGGTCGCCACCGGTGGACGAGGTCGGTCTTTGGGCTGGACGCCCCCTGGATCTGCGGGCGCCGATGTCTGCTCGGCCGGTGTGCCCGACGGCGGCGTCGCGACCGGATCACGGTCGGAGGCGATCTCGACGAACCCGGTGTAAGGTTCCGATGCCATTCGGTCCAAAGGGATGCCCTCCGTACGATCCTCGGTCTTCTCGGCTCCCTCTTCGGACTCCGCCTTGACAGCAGCCAGGAGCTTTCCGTTACCCGTTCCCCCCAGCGGTATCCCTCTTGGCGCTCGCCGTGCCAGGCACGACACGCTCTTGCCCCCGGCTCTCCGAGCTGGGGCGAGCTCCCGGTTCCGTGGTCTCGAACGTGGGCACGGGATTCTCCTCCGGGCAGCACGACGAGGCCCCCGGTGGATACCGGAGGCCGAGTGAAGGTTCGGGGTGAAGCAGGAAGAGTGCGCTACGTGGTGTTCAGTTCGGCTGGAGGCTGCATCCGTCGGCGGTCGTGACCAGCGAGGTGCAAGGCCAACCTGTACGACCGCCGCGTCGGTCGTACAGGTTGGCCTTGCATATTCGATGCCGTGCCTCGTTGTCCCGGTACTCAGTGGCCGCCGCGCGGCTCGAAGCAGCCGGTTTCCAGGAATCGACCGTTGACCTTGACCTGGTAGTTGGTCGATTGCAGGAACGCGGTTACACAGGCGTCGCGACCGATGTTGAGGGCGACGCTGGCACCTGGGTTGCTGTCGAGGTCGTGGGCCCGCACGAAGAGCGTTCCGCGCCCGTCTTCTCTGTCCGGTCCCTCATCTCGGTAGCCGAGCTTGAGCAGCTCCGCCCGCACCCGCTCAGCATCCCAGGCCTTGGCCTTCCAGAGCCGCTTGAGGATGGGCTCGATGCGGGCGGCTTCTGCGCGGGCGGCCTCCTCAGAAGCGGGGGATATTTCCTTGGGGATCTTGGAGCCGTTGTTCTCCCGGTAGTGCGGGGCTCCGTCGTGCGAGTCGGGCTCCACGTTGCCTCGTGCAGGGACGGTGGAGAAGCGGGTGGGCGAGGGAGATAGAGGACCGCTGTGGCTCGGGGCGGAGTCGGCCGCTGTCGCTCCTGCGTGCTGCTGGCCGCAGGCGGTCAGGACCAGGACGGTGCCCAGGCAGAGGCCCGCGGCAGCGTAGCTAGATCTGGATATCCGCATGAGGAGGAGCCTGCCACGGCGTCGATGTGGTCAGCACCCACTTACCAAACCGCATCTGTCCGCAAGATCCGACGGGGATGCGCAGCGTCAGATTCAAGGTGAAGTGGGAAAGTGCAGGGTCCAGCCGGACAGGACACGTGGTGCTGATAGGCGTCAGACAACAGGTAGGGGGTGGTGCCGGAGAACGATGACACTCCGGGCCGGCCCCGGGCCGTATCCCGCCCGGCGGGACGCGGGCGGGAAAGTCGGGCTCTTCTTCCCGCCTGGCGGGACGCGGACTGGATGGGCCTTTTCTTGCCGGTCAGCGCGGTGTGGCGTGGTGGTCATGATGGATGTCAGGTTGATCAGACGCGGTCAGATGTACCGCTACTACCTGCGGCAGGTCGTCGTCGGTGACCATCTCCGCCTCGCCCGCACGTCCCTCGGTGAAGCCCAGGCGAAGGCAGGTGTCCCGCCGGGCCGGTGGATGGGGCGAGGCCTTGGCGACCTCGGCCTGCGCGCCGGGGCGATCGTCACCGAGAACGAGCTCCGCCAGCTCTTCACCGAGGGCCGGCACCCGCACGGCGACCGGCTCGTCGCTGAGCAGCTTGCCGCCGGGAAGACACCGGCGGTCGCGGCCAGGGCCGGGAAGCTCGGCCGCGCGGTGGAGGTCACCGGAGCGGATCTCGTCTTCCGCCCGCAGCCGACCATCGAGCTCGTCTGGGCGCTGGGGGAGGAGGAGACGCGGCGGGTGATCGAGGCCGCGCACGAGTGGGCGATCGAGGCGACGCTCGCCTGGATCGAGGACCACGCGGCGACCATCCGCGTCGGAGCCCAGGGCCGCTACCCCACCCGGCCGGTCCACGGTCTGGCCTTCGCGCGCTTTCGCCACTATGAGTCGAGGGCCGGAACCTCGCTCCTGCACGACCATGTCCTGGTGTCCCTGCGCGGGCTGCGCCCGGACGGGAAGTGGGGTGCGGTGCACTCCACGACGCTGCTGGAGAACGTGGTCGCGGCCTCCTCTCTCTACAACGAGCTCGTCATGGCCGAAGTGTGCGAGGAGCTGGACGTGGCGTCCGAGCCGCGCACCGTCAGTGCCGGGCGCCGGCCGGTGATGGAGATCGCGGGGGTGCCGCACGAGCTGATCGGCTGGATGTCGAAGCGAGGCCGCGAGATCGACCTGTGCCGCAGCGAGCTGGAGCACGAGTACGTCACCGCCGTCGACGAGGACGGCAACCTCAAGTTCGCATCCGTCGTCTCCGAGGAGGCCCGCACGAAGCTCAACCGGATCGCGGCCCGCAAGACGCGCCCGCCGAAGCCGGAGGCCCGCTCCCTCGCGCAGCTGCGTACCGACTGGCGGGTGAGCGCGAAGGAGTTCCTCGGCGAGGCCGCCGAGCTCGTCGACATGCTGTTGGAGCGGGCCTGGGCCGCGGCCGTCGCGATCCGTGCCCGGGTCGCCGAGACCCTGGACGTCGCCCTGGCCGCCCTCGGCGTCAGCGCGATGGTGTTCGTGATGAGCAGCAACGGCCTCCTCCACCGCCGCCACCTGCTTGCCGAGACCCGCCGGTTCCTCGCTCTGGTCCAGCGCGGCCGCCAACGCGAACCCGGCCTGGACGACGAGATCGTGAACGCGGCGATCGCGACGTACTGCCTGGACGTCACCGAGCCGAAGACCACCCGCGGCCTCTTGGCGGACTACCGCCTCTACACCACCCACTGGGCCCACCCCGACCCGGCCCGCAGCCGCCGGCGCGCACCGGAAGCGGTCCCCGACGTCGACCACCGGCCCCCGGCCGGGCTCACCGCTCCGAACGTCCCGGCCCCGCCGGGGAAGCCGGGGAGTGGGATATCCCCCGCGACGCTCCGGTCCTGCCGGTGGAGCTGGGGGAATGGGACATCCCCCGCGTTCCGCTCCGCTACGACCGCGCGGTCATCGCCTCCACCGCCCTCACCCACCAACTGCGCGCCGCGCGCGGCGCGGGACGAGCCCGCTATTACGAGGGCATCGTCGCGCACCAGCAGGCCGCGATGCCCGAACAGCTCCTCCTCTTCCCTGACACCGACGTTGAGGAGCCGGAGGACGGGGGCGAGCCGGCGGACTACATGGAGAGGCTGCGGGCGCTGCGGAAGGAGCGCGCCAGGGCGGGCGTACAGGACCTGACCGTCGAGCAGATCAGCAGCATCCAGATCCGCATCGAGGAGATGAAGAGGCGCGGCGAGGCGCTCCGGAAGCGCTACGAGCGCCGCCCCGAAGCTCCCGTTCCCCGGCTGGTCCTCGAGGACCAAGAGCGCGGACAGCGTCCCGGGCAGCCCGGTACAGGACACGGAGGGGCGAGCCGCTGAGTGGACTCCACCGAGTGGAGCCCATCGGGTGGAGCCCCACCTTTTCGTACTCCGGTCCGCTGGGTGGGCCGGGGGCCGAAGTCGCGGCCGCACCACTTGGGACGCGGCTGGCGGCTGCGCCCTGGCGGTGGGGGAGGGAGACGAGGGTGGGAGGGGCCGGTCACCGATGTACGGAGGTCTTCGTCGTGGTCCACCCGATCTCGGATCTCACGCCCGAGTACATGGAGCGCCTGGAGCAGATCACGGACGCGGTCCGGCTGTGGGCGGTGCTGTACGCGGCGCCCGCCGTGCCTGCGCCGGTGAGGGGGCGCCGGACGCGGCAGTACCCCGGGGGCCGGCCGAACTCGCCCAGGGCCGTACGCCCCCACCGCTCCCGCCGACGCTGACCCCACCCCTCCACCCGGCCCGGTGTGCGCGCCCCGGGGTGTGCCGCACCGTGCCACCAGGTGGAAGTGGGCTCCACCGGCCCCGGGACAAACGGTGCGGTCAAGGGGTAGTCAAGGGGTAAAACAGACACCACCGTTCACGGTCTCCACCCGACGAAGAGCCCGTGCTTACGATGCAGCCCACCCGTCCGCATGCCTCGCCGTCGAGGACGGTGCTTTCGTCGCGGATGCTCGTCAGCGGGGTGGCGGGGGCTGTGGGGGTGTGTGTACGGCCACCCAGCGGCGGGCCTCGGCGAGCGCGGTCTCCAGGGGTCCGAGGAGTTGTGGTGTGGCGGGGACGATGCCGCCGGGGCCGAGGCGGGCGGCGGTGCCGGAGCGTTCCAGGAGCCGGAGCAGGGCGGGCTCGACACCGCACAGGATGAGCCGGCCGCCCTAGTCGTGCAGGCGGGTGGCGTAGCGGCCGAGGAGCTTGAGCATCGCCGAGGAGGGCACGTCGGGCAGGGCGCGGACGGTCAGGACGAGCACCGCGCCCCGGGCGCCGTCGACGGCGGGGAGCTGGTTTTCGATCCGGGGCAGTTCGGCGAAGAAGGAGGATCCTGCGTAGTCCAGGACGGTGACCGTGCCCGGCGTGAGGGCGGCGGGCGGCTGGGTGGTCTCCCACTGTCCGGGGGCTTCGGCGCGTTCCGGCATGCGGCGCAGGGCGACAAGTTTCGCCTGTCGTGCGGCCTGGGCGCAGTAGAGCAGGAGGGAGAGGACGGTGCCCAGGACGATGGCCTGCTGGAGGGGAAGCTGGGTGGTGGCCAGGAAGGTGAGGACCATGGCCGCCGACGACATCCGCGAGGTGTGCAGGACGAGGAGGATGTCGTGGCGCTTGCCCCAGATCAGTTCGCCGCCGACGACCAGGATCAGGCCGCCGATGACGGGCATGGGAATGCGTTCGGCGAGCGAGCCGGCTACGAGGACGACCAGGGCGAGGAAGACGCCGGAGACGACTCCGGCCCAGCGGGTGCGGGCGCCGGCCGAGACCGCGACGCCGGTACGCGAGAGCGAGCCGCCCGACGGCATGGCCTGGAACAGGCCGCCGGTGAGGTTGGCGTAGCCCTGGGAGCGGAAGTCGCCGTTGACGTCGGAGCGGGTGCCGTCCGGGTTCGGCATCGACGGTGCGATCCCGGCGGCCTGGGCGAGGGCGACCAGTGCCACCGAGAACGCCCCGCCGATCAGGTGCGGCACGGCGGACAGGTCGGGTGCGGTGAAGGAGGGCAGGGCCGCGGGGATGGCGGCGATGTCCTTCACCAGCTCTACGTCGGTGGCCAGGAGGGCCACCCCGGCGCTGGTGAGGACCATCGCGATCAGCAGGGCGACGGGTTGAAGGCGCTTGGCGGCCCTGGCCGCCGCCCAGAGGGCCACGGTGACCGCAGCGACGGCGGTGGTCGCGCCCTTCCAGTCCCCGACGTGCGCCAGCCAGTCGAAGAGCTGGTACAGCTTGTTGTGTCCGTGAGGTCTGTACCCGGTGGCGTCTTTGAGGACGCCGGTGATGATCTGCAGCGCGATGCCAGCGGAGAAGCCAGTCATCACGGCGTTGGAGACGAAGCTCATCACCGCGCCGAGCCGCAGGACGCCCATGAGCAGCATCACCGCGCCGACCATCACCGTCAGCACCGCCACGTTGCCCGCGTCCTTCGCATCCAGGCCCGCGTCGGCCAGCACGCTCTGCGAGGTCAGGGCGATCGCGCTGGTCAGGGTGGTGACCATGAGGACGGTGCGGGAGGTCAGCGAGCCCACGACGGCGGGCACGACGCCCGCGTACAGGCCGGCGACCGGGTTGAACCCGGCGATCGAGGCGTAGGCCATGCCCTCGGGGATCGAGAACAGGCCGGTCACCGCCCCGGAAGTCACGTCCGAGGTCCGGGGCCGGCCCAGCCGGGCGAGCGCGCGGCGGGCCCGGCTGGTAACCGTCTGCTTCACGACAGGCCGGTGAGCGCGTCGCCGATGTACTTGGTGCCGAGAACGGCCAGGACGGTGGTCATGATCGCCGCGTTGTGAAGGGACATCCACTCCTTCCACCCGCTCAGCACGTGGGCCGAGCGGCTGCCGCCTAGCAGGTAGACGCCGAGCGGCAGCAGCGTGCACAGCGAGCCGATGAGCACCATCAGTGCGGTGGCCAGCGTCTTGCCGCCGGCCCCGGTGCCACTGGTGGCGATGGAGACGGCGCCGCCTACGGCCAGGACCAGGTTCTTGGGGTTGGCGGCCACCAGCACGACGGCGAGTGCGGCGGCTTTGGCCGCGGTGAACCGGTCGATGGCCCGCATCCACTTCGGTGCCGCGGCCTCGTGCCCCTCGCGTGGCCGGCCCCGCCACTGCTTGAACGCCATCAGCACGAACAGCACGCCCAGGGCCAGCTTGAGCCAGTACGCCCAGGACGGTTTCTCTCCAGTGGTGTGCAGCCCGCTGCCCGCCGCCGCCACCACGACGGCGACGACGGCCGCGAGGCCGGCCACCCAGCCGGCCGTGAACGCGATCCCGTTGACCCGGCCCTTCGGTGTGGCCAGCATCAGGATCACCGCGATCAGCGGCAGCGGACTGATCGCGATGCCCACCGCCGATGTGAGCATCGCCCCGATCGCCTCGCCCATGACTCTCGCTCCCTTCACCGTGGTGACGGCGTATGCGTGCGACGGAGCCACCGACGCGCCCACGCCGTGGACATCATGTGCGCGGCGTCAGTTGAGGGCCTCGAAGTCGCCGGGCCGCCACGAGCCGTCGAACGCCGCCTGTCCGGGGCCGTAGATGCGGAAGTAGGCGAACCAGCCCCGCCCGGGCACCGTCTGGATCCAGCGGCCCTGCGCCCCGGCCGGTTCGGTCGGGCCGAAGTGCAGATCGACGTGGTCCGCACCCTCGGGCGCCAAGTCGTCGAACAGCGAGCGCAGCGCCGCCTGCCCCTGGTCAGCGACGATCTCGGAGCGGGTGGCCGCGTCGTACACGGTGACCGACCAGAACAAGGTCTGCGGGACCGGCAGCGGGACCCGCAGCCGATAGGTACGCCCGCCGTCGAGGTAGGTGCCCTCCGCGTCGCGCAGACCGAGCCAGTACAGCGAACCCGCGCCCACCTCGCGACGGAACATCGCCGGCGATGCCACGATCGCCTGCGCGAACCACCGGTCACGGGCTTCCACGTCCAGTGATCCGGGCCGCTCGAAAGTGCCGTTCTCGGGCCGCAGCCCCGCCCACTCCCAGGTGCGGTCCGCCCACACCATCCGGTCCGGGCGCCGCGAGGCGAACGCGGAGACCAGCATCTCGTCCCGGCCCTGAGCGGCCGCCTCCGCCAGGACCTGCTCCATGCGCGCGTCCGGCGCGAACGGACGGCCCGCCTCGATCCCCAACTCGGCCAGCAGCCCCAGCATCGGCCGCAGCTCCTCCACCGGCGGCTCCGTATCGATCACCGCGTGCAGGACCCGCCAGAACTCGATGTTGTCCTCCCACGCCAGCGGCGTGGTGTCCATCGGCTGCTCGTCCCGGTCGAGGAAGGTGAAGGCCGGCGGGTCGTCGCGGCGGTCGAACGGATAGATCCGCACCGAGGCGAGCAGCGCGTTCGCCGCGGCGACGTCCCCGCCCAGCGGCAAGGCCCGCAGCGCGCACAACACCTGCCAGGTATCGCAGCGCACCACCTCGAAGTCGTCGCCCTCGGCCGGTACCTGCCCCTCGTACCCGGGCGGCAGCAGCAGGACCTTCCCGCCCCTGGGCCCGTTGCGGCCCGGCAGCCCCAGATCCACCAGCCACCGGTGGTAGTGGTCGTCGACCAGACCCACCAGCGGCCCCGCGGGCAGCTCGACCACCAGCGGCCCGCTCTTGCGCAGATCCAGGCCCCCGCCGAGATAGGGGGTGTCGGAGTTCAGGGTGAAACCGGCATGATGCGGGCGGGCCACGACCACGGGCGCGGACTCGTTGTCCACCGCCCCCGCCGCCCGCGTCCCGCGCAGGATTCCCTCCAACGACACCACCGGATAGAAGAACCGGTACGCCTCCACCGCACGGTGCCGGTCACTGCGCTCGTACGACTCCCGCGCACTCGACGCCACCGGATACCCGCCCTGGAACTCCACCCGCTCCACGAACACCGCCACCTTCCCTGCCACGCCGTCCGGCCGGGCCACCATCCATACGCTCCTGTGGCAACACCCTTGCCCGATCCCCGCGCGCGGGCGACCGCTGCCCGCCGAACGGATGATCAGGAATACTGCGGGTACAGCTGTGGCCCCAAGGCATCGCTGGTCAACGCGGGAAGGTGAAGGAAACCTACCGTCAGACGGCCAGCAGGCCAGACGGTCAGCAGGCAAAGGCATCCGACACCCCACCTCGCACCTCGACGACGAACCGATCAAAGAGACACGCCCTAGTCGTGACCCCTTGCCCAGCTCTGCTACCGACCCGATGGCCGACACGTTCTCCAGGGACTGGATCGTGATGCCGCTCACGGACAGACCCGCACGACAGGGGCCTAGTCGAGGAGGAATCGAACATTGGGTGCCGGTGGCGGTCAGACCGCGGTCAAGGGGGTGCTTTCGACGGTGGCCTCGGCCCGTACGCACATCCGCGTACGGGCCGGACGCTCACCGACCCGGCCCGCAGGCCGGGGGAAACCGAGGACACCGTGCCCACCGAACCCATGCCCGACCCCACCCACGAGCACCACGCGGCCCACGAGCGCCAGCCTTCCGAGGACGTCGACCAGGTCCCGCTGGCCCTCTCCACGGGCCCCTCCATCGCCCCCTCCACGGCCGCTCCGCCCGCCGGCCGTGAATCCTCAGGTCAGCCCCGGAAATCAGGGCCCCGCGAGGCGTTCGACAACCCTCCTGGGTCTACAGAGGCATGGAAGCCGACCGGAGTGCGAAGGCAGGAAGTGCTGAGGGCTCTGGGAATCTTCCAGAGGGCTACTCCTGAACACCTGTGGCGGATGCTGCGACCCGGAGACCGGCACGACCGGTGCACCAGGGACACCCTGAACGCGTTGAAGGAGACGGGCATGGTCCGGGTGGAGAGGCGTGTGAAGTCGGGACACCAGTTGTGGGTGCTCACCGAGACGGGTCACAGGGAAGCCAAGGGGCTGCTGCCGAGGAACGTGCGGATCCCCGCGCTGTGCAAGCAGAAGTACGACACCAAGGGCAGGCCGATCCCGGGGCAGGGCTACGACGAACACGCCGCCGCCGTCACCCTCACAGCCGCCGTCCTGACCGGCGCCGGCTACGGCACCCCGCTGTCCTGGCAGACCGAGATCGCCCACAAGCTCCCCTACGGCTACACCCAGTACGCCGACCTGACGATGCGCGCTCCCGACGCCGGGGTGCCCGCGATGCTCCTGGAGGTCGACCGGGTCAACGAGCCCGTCGACGACCTGGTGGACAAGCTGCGCCGCTACACCGACTGGTTCGAGCTCCTGGCACCGAAGGCCGACCCGAACAAGGAGATGGCGGCCTGCTACGAGCAACTGGGTGGGAAGGTGCAGGAATTCAGGCTGTGGCCGCGTCTGTATCCGGCATCCAGCCGGGAGGGCTACGTGCCGGTGGCGTTCGTGTTCACCGGGAAGACCGCCGAGCAGCGCGAAAGCCGCATGCAGCGTTTGGAGCAGGCCGGCCGCCGCTACTTCGCCGGGGAGCCGTATCCGGGCCGGGGCGCGGGGATCACGGCCGTCGACTACAACCAGGCGGTGCCCGTTCTCGTCACCGAGCTGGAGCGGATCACCGCCGACCCGGCCGGGGCCGCGGGGAAGGTGTGGCGGCGTCTCGGCAGGGAGGAGTGGCAGACGCTCACCGAGGCTTTGGACAACCCGGACGGGGACCGGCTGTACCTCGTGCAGTGGAGGGAGGCCAAGCGCCGGCGGGAGGAGCGCGAGGCCGCCGAGCGGGAGGCGCAGCGTCCGGTGTGCACGCAGTGCGGGGCGAAGTTCACCGACGAGCGTTGGGAGTACCTGCTCGGGCGGGGAAGGTCCTGGGGCGACCGTACCGACGAGCTGTGCGGGCCGTGCCGGGGCGAGCACTTCGCCCGGCTCGAGGCCGAGCGTGCCGCGAGGCGGCAGGCGGAGGAGGACGCCGCGCGGGATGCGGCACAGGCGGAGGGAAGGGCGAGGAAGGGACGTGGCCTGTTCCGCCGCCGGACCTGACCCGGCAAGCCGCTCGCGGAGGCGGACAAGCCGGAGACGATCCCGGGCGCTGCGGCAACCGGTGCCGGGCAGGACGAGACGGTAGCGGTGGGGGTGTCGTACGTTCCCGGGCACTCAGCTCCGGCGTGTACGTCTTCACCGTGAAGACGGGCCGGAGAGCGAGCGGGAAGGAACACCACCGTGAAGACCATCGAAGAAGGCCTCTACGTCCACAACGGGTTCGCCTACGGAGTGCTCGCGGACGCGGCGCTGCGCCGTTTCGCCGAGACCGGCCGACGGATCTACCGGCCTCCAGGAGGAGGCGGACACGATGACGGACGCACAGCTCTTCTACGAGATGTACCGCGCCCTGAAGCACTACACGCAGGGGGAGGTGAATGCCACCCAGGTCGCACACCTCGTCGGACAGATACGCCGTGGGGTCCGGCTGGAGTGGAGCGTCCCGGAGAGGCTCCCCTGCGCCTGACCCTTCGCGAAAACGGCCGGGCCCCTCGAGCCGAACAGGCCGAGGAGCCCCCACGGCCTCGTACCGCACCCTCCTGGCGCGCAGACGGTCTGCGGCTGCCACTCTCCGGATGTCGGTGGCGGCTGGGAGGCTGGCCGGCATGAATGGTGACGAGCAGCTGCTGCGCGGCCGGGTCTACGGCCGCGACCACGACGACCCCGACCCGGGCCCGAGACCGGGCCGGACCTACGCCGAGCTTGTCGGCGGTCCGCTGGACGGTCTCCTGCTGGACATCCACGGCTGGCGGGCCGAGGAGGTCGACGACGGCGTCGCTCTGACCACCGAGCTCGGCCGGTGGCCCGGCGGCCGCGCGGCTGTACGACCCCCGCCCCGGCGATCCGCGTAAGCCCGGTCCGGGCGTCGCCTGCCGCTTCTACTACACCGGCGACACCCCCCTGACCGGTACCCCGCTCACCGAGGCGATGACTGCCAGCTGCTCCGGAGTGGGTAGGGTCCGTGCCAGCCCGTGCCGATATGGCGTGCACGGGTCAGGCCCGGTGCCCAGATGCGCTCTGGGGCGCAGTACCACCGGGCCGCCTTCCTCACCCCGTACGGCACCCTTGCGCCCATATCCCGATACACCGCGTCTCGTTGCCTGTTGCCCGTTCTTGGAGGCAAAGGGCAAGCCCTGTCGGTGGCCTTGAAGCCGGGCGAGGCTGGGGGACATGCAGACCACCCACCTTCCCGGGCGCGGCCTGGTCGCCGCCGTCATCTCCTCGATCGGCATCTGTTACCACGGCGCCCACGCCCTCGTCACAGACCGCCTCTACCTCGACCTCGGCCGCGTCCTGCGCAACCCAGCCGACGACCCGACGATGCGCTACCGTACCGGCCTGGACGACGACGTCTACGCCCACGTCCTCAAAACTCCCGGCGCCCTGACCCTGATCAACCGGACCGCCGTCCAGCTCCGCGCCCTGGCCGACGAGGTGTCCATGGGTCGCCTGGTCCGGCTCACGGTGGCGTGTCAAGGAGGCCGTCACCGGAGTGTCGCGGCGGTCGAGACGGTCGGTCGGCTCGTCTGGGAGGCGTGGGGCGGCGCGTATGGAGCTGGTATTGAGCACCACTACGCCGACCATCCCGGCCGGCCTCGACGGTGAACCTCGATCGCCCGCCGTTGAGGCCGGGCATCTGTCCGGCGGGTAGGTTGCCCCCTGATACGGGAACGAGTGGAACGAGGGGTCAATGACACAGCAAAATGGCGAGGAAGAGGGGGTCCTGCCTTCGTCGGTGGTGGACTGTGCGCTGTATGAGGACGGTCACCGGATTCCCGGGCAGGCGAGCCTGGAGGCGATCAAGAAGCGGATGGACCCGCAGACCGGGCGGTTCGCGTGGATCGGTCTGTACGAGCCCACTGCGGAGCAGTTGCAGGAGGTCGCCGACGCCTTCGGCCTGCATCCCCTGGCGGTGGAGGACGCCGTTCACGCCCATCAGCGTCCCAAGCTGGAGCGCTACGGCGACATGCTGTTCCTGGTGCTGAAGACGATCGTCTACGTCGACCACGAGGAGATCACCGCGACCAGCGAGATCGTCGACACGGGCGAGATCATGGTCTTCGCCGGCCCCGGCTATGCCGTCACCGTCCGGCACGGCAGCGCGCCGCCGCTGGAGGGTGTGCGCCGTCTGCTTCAGGAAGACCCCCAGCATCTGGGCTGCGGTCCCGCCGCCGTCCTGCACGCGGTGGCCGACATGGTCGTCGACCGCTACGTCGATGTCGCCGACGCCTTCGCCGGCGACGTCGACACCCTGGAAGCCGAGGTCTTTTCCCCTGACACCCCCGTCGACGCCGCACGCATCTACCAGCTCAAGCGGGAACTGCTGGAGTTCAAACGTGCCGTCATGCCCCTCACCACCTCACTGCAGCGTCTCGGCGACGGCTCCGTACAGGGCATCCCGCCGAAGGTGGCCACCTACCTCCGGGACGTCGCCGACCACCACCAGCGCGTCATCGAACAGGTCCTGTCCTTCGACGAACTGATCACGGGCATGCTCACCGCCAGCATCGCCCAGCTCGGCGTCCAGCAGAACGCCGACATGCGCCGCATCAGCGCCTGGGCCGCCCTCATCGCCGTCCCCACCATGATCGTCGGAATCTACGGCATGAACTTCGAGTACATGCCCGAACTCACCTCCCCCTACGGCTATCCCGCCGTCTGGCTGACCATGATCACGGTATGCACGGTCGTCTATCGTGCGCTCCGCCGCAACAAGTGGCTCTGACCGGCGTTGCCGTCAAAACGGTTTTACCCGATGCCGACGGCGCCGGTCTCGTGAAAGAAGGGCCACGCGGCAGACCAGTCCTCGAAGCCGGTGTCCCTGATCGACACGGGGACAGCAGAGGGGCTGGCAGGACCGCCCCTCGCGCGATGGCGCCCCGTCTCACCCCGGCCCCTTCGCAGGCGGGGCCAAGGAGGCGATCTCACTTCCCGGTGTCCCTGCTTCGGAAGTCCCCCGGCGTCTCCCGCCGCAGCAGTACCCGGGCCGTGCCGTCATGGGCCGCCACGACGGCGGGCGGCCGACGAGGTTGTACCCGCAGGCCATGGACAGGTGGTGGGCGACGGCCACCGGTACGACGAGCAGGCCGTCGGCCTCGCAGTGCCGGCCCACCCCGGTGACCGTACGGGCGGCCGTTGAGCGGCGGCAGACGAGACGGGGCGCGTAGCGCGCTCCGTACAGGGCGGGCGCGGGTTGTCGCTCATGCCGTCGTCCACAGCGGCGAACACCTTCTCGCTGGTGTGCTTGACGGCGAGCACCCGGTACAGGGCGATCCCGGCGGGCCCGGCCACAGCCCGTTCGGGCTCGACGAGGAGCCGGGGGAGGGGCAGCCGGGCGGCGGCGCAGCCCTCGGCGAGCTCCGCGCGCAGCCGCCGGACGAGGGTGGAGACATGCAGATCACACATCTCCCTGGGCGCGGCCTAGGTCGTTTCGTTTGGATCATCTGATCGTTGGTCTTGGTGTGCCATTGACTGACGTGCAGTGGGCGCGGATCGAGCCGTTGTTGCCAGACCGGACGCCGCAGCGGGGTGGCCGGTGGCGGGATCACCGTGAGGTGATCGATGCGATTGCCTGGAGTTCCAGACCGGATCGCAGTGGGTCCACCTGCCCGAGAAGTACGGGAACTGGAGGGGCGTCTACAACAGGCTGCGGATGTGGGCCATCGACGGCACCTGGGAGCGGGTGTTCACCGCACTCATCGCACAGGCCGATGCCGAGGAAGACCTTGGCCGGGCCGTCTCGGTCGACTCCACTGCCGTGCGCGCGCATCAGCACGCAGCCGGGGCCTGCAAAAAGGGGCCCCGGCCGACGAGCCCGATGACAATGCCATCGGCCGGTCTCGTGATGGACTGACCACGAAGACATCTCATGTCGCTGGAGGTCAACTCGGTGGGTAATGGCGTCACGTCCAGCCCCAGCGGTCGGAGGTAATGGGCCTGGCTTGTCGGAGCCGCCCGATAGCATCGCCCCGCGTCATAAGGCGGACACCAGAGAGGACCGAACATACAGATCGCTGGCGTTGAGTTTCGGGTGAATCACCCGGTTCTGGCGCTGGGGTCGACCGACTGGCTGCCGGTGTTGGAGCTGGGAGGCGAGGCCGCAGTCGGGTGCGACACCCATGCGGCGGTCCGGGTTCAGGCTCAGGTGCAACTCATCAAGGTCCGGCTCTTCACCGAGCCGCTCGACGAGGGGCTGGGGCCGGATCCTTCCTTCACGACTGTTTTCGAGGGGCCGATCTCGTTGGCTGACGGACGCCTGGTCGTCGGTGATGTCATGGGTGCGATGTGCCGGCTTCATAACAGTGAGGCCGTGGCAGTGACGGGTAGACAAGAGAGGGATGTTCTTGCAGGTCTTTGGCCTACAGCGACGGCTGGTCACTGAAACGAAGTGGTGTTCGGTGTTCTGGTGGCTGACATGACGTGGTACATCCTCAAGCCGCCCGCTGTCATGTAGGCGGCACATCGCAGCCCTTAGCTTCCCGAACAGGCGCGGGCTCAGCCCGGTGAACGGGGCTATCCAGGACGGCTCCGACGCCGTGATCACACCAGGCACAGTGCATGGGACCATAACGGCCATGTCAGGTCAGGTCTTGGTATCCCTCATATCCTTGGGCGGTGTTGTCCTGACGACTGAGCTGTCCCAGTTGCCCGGCGGCCGTGCCCTGTACGACCCGCGTCCCGGTGAGCCGCCCGAACCGGACCCTGGGATCGCCTGCCGCTTCCACTGCACCGGCCACACCTCCTGCCCGGCGCGCTCGTGTGGACCTGACGGGCTGTCCGTCGACTCTGGCGCCGGGTGGTGCGGCACCGCGAGGATGGGCAAGACACTCAAGGACAGCCACAGGGGGAAGGGCGCTGATGGAGGACTTCTTCGCGAAGGTGGGCCGGTTCTGGCCTGCGGGCCGCCGTGATCTGCACTGGCACATCCTGCCAACTCCGACCGAGGCCGACGCCCTCATCGCTCCCTATCGGGGTGTAGGTTCTCAGATCCCGTGTCATTTTCTCAGTCGCGATGTCATGTGACTGGCCGAACTGACACGGGATTGAGAATCGCTGCCACTGCCGTCACTCATTCGGAAGGCCTTGCCTCAGGTCCGGCGTGGGCCCCTCACGCGGATGCGAACCTAGCGCTCGCGGAGGAGGCTGCCCACGTTCACTCGTTGGGGGAATCCGTTGCCAGCGGGATACCGCACCGCCAGCAGTCGTTCGCGTGGTCGTCCTGGCAGACGTAGCCGATGGCACCATCCACGCACCATTCGGCGGCCTCCTCGGACAGCAGGTCGGGCCCGGCAAGGAGCAGCCGACGAAATTCCGTGGTGTCCGCAATGTCGGCTGGGCGGTTGGTGAACCACTCGTCGAACCAAGGCTCGTCCCGGCGCATGCGCCAGTGCGCATTCTCCCGGTCGTTGACAGCCGCAAGGAAACGATCGACGATGCGCCCCCAACTCGGTGCTCCGAACCAGCCGTTGTCGAACGCGCAGAAGAATTCGATCAGGGTTCGCAGGCCGAACTCCCTCTCGCGAAGGCGGTACGTTCGTCCCCAAGCGATCGCGTCCTGTGCCATCTCCGCGAGTTCTTCGCGCGGATCAACCTCGTGTGCCGGGTCGTCAGGGTTGTGGCAGGCCAGCCCGAGTTCGAGCACGGACTGCCCGGTCGGTAGAACCCGGGACGGGTTGACGATCGCGAGACCGAGACCGATCCAGTCGACATGGTCGAACGACAGTATTGAGCGCACGAGCCGGGTGGTTGCCGTGTTGATCCGCATCATCGTGCCGTCGTGCAGCGGACTCTTCCCGGCATGCCAGTTCTCGACGGGTGTGTTGCGCCACACGGCGAGCGTGATGCGGGTGGCAGCGAGCCACAGCAGGGCGTCGTCGTCGAGGTGCCCGAACCGCTTGGCGCACTCCTGGGCGCCGTGGGTGATCAACTCTTCCGGTTTCGGCCACCTGTGGCTGTCGGGCTCTTCGGGCGCGTACTCGTAGTCGTCGGCGTACTCGTCGAGGATCGCGCTCAGCTCCGCAGCGCTGTGAGCCTCGCTGTACTCGGAGCCGTCCGGCCCCTCGACGGTGTACATGTCGTGGTCCCAGGAGACGAACACGTCGCCCCAGAGCACGACGTCATCGCACTCGTCGGCGGTGTCCGTCACAACCGGCCTGATGGTGATCGGGGCAGTACGCCCGTCGGTTCGCTCGTCGTCCTTCTTGGCGGCCCATGCGGTGATGACCCCGAGCGGCTTCGGAAGGAGAGGACCGACCTCGGTGATGCTGAACGGCTCGACGTCGTCCTCGGTGTCGAACCGGCTGTTGACGAACGCGACTGCCTCGGAGGGCGTGCTGACGATGGACTCGCTACCACTCTCGTTGTCAACTACACGCCACAACGCGCTGTTCTTCACGGTGCTCTCCGATCGCGGTGAGTGCACCCGGGGCGGGTGCGATGCGCCGGGTCGCTCGGCACTGACTCAGATTATGGGTTGATCACCCCGTCCATAGTCCCGCAGGCGCTTGTCGGTGGCGACGCTCGGGATGTTCGTGTGCAACCTTCTTTTCGCGACCGCAGCGACACAAACGAGATCACGCAAGGTGCAACGGCGTGTCCGCGCAACCTGCGCTGCACGTCAACTGGACAGCCTGAGGGAATGACACCGATCTGAGACAGCCGCCTGCCGACAGATCGTGAGACTCAAGGGAAATATACAGGTCACAGGGTCGGCGTCTGACACTGAAGTTGAGACCCTACAGGAGCTGTAGGGTCTCAAAATTCGCGGCACAGTCTCAGCCGCAATGGCACCGCTTCGGCACTTGTGCCATCCATCTGAGATTCGCGGGGCGAGTGCCTCGCCTGCCGGGTGACTCTGCGCGAGGCTGGCACCGTCGCGGTTGCCGGGCTGGCGCCGTGGTCACCAGGGCGGCTGCCAAGGACCGATGGGCGGGCGTCTTGGCCCTGTTCGCCCGTTGCGTCCTGTCCTGTTTTCAGGTCGGCGGGAGGTGCGTGGTGCGCTCCTGCCGCGCTGCTGTGCGGAGCGCCGCGATGACGGCTGCGGTCGTCGGGTTGGTCGTTTCGGTTCGGCGGGTCGCGGCGAACAGAAAGCGCTGGATCGGGTTGTCCCCGATGGGGGCCGCGCGGATTCCTGGCGTGGCCGGGTCGATGGCCGTCCGGGGGACGAGCGCGGTGGCGAGGCCGGACCGGGCGAGGGTGAGCTGGGCGGCGATGTCAGCGGTGACGTAGCGGGGCGTGGGGGTGAAGCCGGCCTGCTGGCAGGCTTGCAGGATGGCCTGTCCGCAGTCCGTGGTCGGCGGTGGCACGACGAGGTGGTCCGTGGCCAGTTCACGCAGGCCGACGGGCCGTCCGTCGGAGCCGCTGACGGCTCCGTCGGTGGCGGTGACGACGAGCAGCGGGTCGTCGAGCAGCGGCGAGACCGCGATGCTCTTGGGCGTGGTCTCCGGCATGTGGTGGTAGTGCTGCCCCAGCACCACGTCGACGGTGCCGAGTGTGAGTTCGCGCAGTTGGGCCTGGTCGGTGACGAGACAGGTCACGGCGAGCTGCGGATGGTCCGTGCCCAGCGCGGTGAGCGCGGGGGCCACGATCCTGGCGACGGTCGACGGCAGCGCGGCGAGCGTGGCGGTGGCGCCGATCGTGCCCTTGACCGCCGCGACGGCGCATTCGGCTTCCTCCATGGCGGCGAGGATCCGGTCGGCGTGTTCGAGGAGGACGCGGCCCGCCTCCGTGAGCGCTACGGTCCGCCCGTCAGGACGCAGGAGATCAACCCCGACGTCGTGTCTCAGCGCGGCCAGCTGCTGGGACACGGCACCGGCGGACAGCGCCAGCGACTGGGCGGCCGCGGTGATGGAGCCACGGGCAGCGACGGTCCTGAGCATGTGCAGACGGCGGATATCCAGCATGACTCGATAGTTTACCTAAATGGTTCCATCAGAAATCATCCCCTTGACCTGCTGAGTCGGAGTGAGCGACCTTCTGCGCATGGAGATCTTCGACTGCATCGCCGCCGTGGCCAGGCCGGTCCACGACTTCGGTGACGAGTTCATGTCCGACGACGCGACCGCCGCCATCGGCCTGCGCGCTGGGTTCTCCCCGGGGCGCGGCTTCTACTGCCGCGGCCGGTTCGGGGTGCTCGGCGAGGCGCCGGCCTCGGTGGTCCAGGCGGTGCAGGGGTTCCTCGGCCCTGATCTCGTCGCCACCGGCTGGCGGGACGGCCGGCCCGTTATGCCGGCGGAGGAGGCCGTCGCCTGTTACGCGGAGGCCGTCCGGACGTGGGGGCGCGCCTTCATTCCCGCCGACGCAGATGTGGAGCACTTCAACTGCCTGGCGCAGCAGCTGATCGACGCCGCCGACGCCGACGCGCTGCCCCTGTTCGCCGGCTGGCGAGCGCAGCCCGTGCCCGGCGACGATCCGGTCGGAGCGGCGATGCAGCGCATCCACGTCCTGCGGGAACACCGCGGCGCCTGCCATCTCGCGGCGGTACGCCTGTCCGGGCTGAGCGCCCGGGAGGCGATGGTCGTCAACCTCGGCGTCGAGCAGGCGACCCACTACGGCTGGCGCGAGCCGGGTCCGGTCGCCGCGGCCCTGATTCCCCATCGGCAGCGCGCCGAGCGGCTCACGGACGAGCTGCAGGCGCCGCTCTACGCCATGCTGACCGCCCGGCAGCGTGCCGATTTCGCCAGGCTGGTCGACGCGTTGACCGGCGCCCGGCCCTCGTAACCGTATATCGCAGACACTGGCAGGCATACGAAAGGACGGCTGATCGCGGCCATGCTTCTCACTCACGAGGGCCGTTCGCCCTCCGTCCACCCCACGGCCTATGTCGCTCCGAACGCCACGCTGTGCGGGGACGTGCGCGTGGGAGCCGGGTGCCGGGTGCTGTTCGGCGCCGTGCTCACCGCCGAGAACGGGCCGGTGGAACTGGGAGAAGGCTGCATCGTCATGGAGAACGCGGTCCTGCGTGGCACCCGACGGGATCCGCTGGTCCTGGGGCGGCAGGTCCTGGTGGGCCCCACCTCCTACCTGACCGGCTGCCGGGTCGAGGACGAGGTCTTCCTGGCCACCGGCAGCCGCATCTTCAACGGAGCACGGATCGGGACCCGCTCCGAGGTACGGATCAACGGCATCGTGCACCTGCGCACGGTCCTGCCCGCCGACTCGACGGTGCCGATCGGCTGGGTCGCCGTCGGCGACCCAGCGCGCATCCTCCCGCCGGAGGACCACAACGGGATCTGGGAAGTGCAGAAGGAGCTCGACTTCCCCGGCTACGTGTTCGGCCTGGACCGACCCGGCGAAGGCCAGAGCCTGATGCCGGCCATCTCCGAACGCTTCGGCCGCAGCCTCGGCCGCCACAGCGACGACCATCAGATCTGAGCCCCGCTTGGAGCGCGAGGGGCCAGGGTTGAAGAACACCTGGTGAGCGGACACCACAAGGAAGTGCCACGTTCGTGAGACTGAACGGCTGTGCCATCGACCTGAGACAGCGGAAGAGTGGCTTCGTTCACTTCAAACGGTTCTGGCTCACTTTCCGTGATGTGCGCACCGTGGGTGACGGTTGAAACTGCTCCTGCTGTTCGAAGAGACGGTGCTCCGACTGGAGGAGCTGTTGTTCCCCGCGGATCGTGGCCGGGGCGGGGTCAATGCCGCTCGGGCGCCGTGTCCGTCCCGCGCTGCCCGCACTGCGGGCAGCGCTCGCGGCCGTCCCATGCGGACCAGCCGAAGTCGGCCGGGGTGAGGGCGTGGCCCTCCAGCTCGTTGCGGACGGCCTCGCGGTAGGCCCAGACCGCGTCCAGGTAGGGGTGGTAGATGTCGTGGAACGCGAGGGAGGAGATGCCAGCGCCCGCGGCGACCGTCCTTCGGAGAGCCCGGAGGTGTTCGAACATGGTCTGGCCCGTTCTCGCGATCCGGGCGCTGGCGTCGAGGAAGAGGCGCTCGCGCACCTCGTAGATGCGGGCGTCCGTCAGAGCCAGGCGGCTTGCTTCCTCCAGGACGGTCGCCTCGGCGCCGCTCTGCGCGAGGCGGCGCAGTTCGGTGTGGGCCGCGCCCGCCGCCGTGATGAACTCCGTGTAGACGTCCCGGCGGCGCGCCTGAAGACCGCGGCGGTGTTCCTGACGAGTGCGCAGGCGATCGGCCAGCACCGTGCCCGCTATCGCGATCAGACCGCCGCCCAGTGTGGCGACCAGCGTTCCCCACTCCATAACGTGTCCCCCAGTCGGTGTTCCGGAAGGGCATGCCCCACGCCGTCCCGTCCAGCAGATCATGCCCGACGGCCGGAGCCGGCCGAGTACACCTCGACTCAGATATCCGGCCGGGCCGGCCACCGGCTTCACACCCAGTCAGCCCTTCACGGAAAGTGAGCCCGAACCTGAAATGGTGAACATCTGCTGTCCGTTCTCGGTTCTGGCACAGATCTTGGGGAGCTGTCGCGGAGCGTTATCTGGGGTGTTCGGTTGTGAGGAGTCGGACTCGTGCGGGACGGCGTACGCCATGTCGCTGACAGCCGGAAGTGACGCTCCTTCAGGTTCCTCCCGTTCGCCGCTGTGGTCAGCAGTGAGTTGCCGCCAACTTGAAGTCGCAGGTCAAGGGGCTGGTGTGATCCGTCTTCGGAGTACTCGTGCTGGGCGTGGGCGGAAGCCCACGGAGAAGATCATCCGTCAGCGGTTGACCTCGAGGTTCGTCAGAACGAGCAGGGCGCGCAGGAGTCGGGTGGCGCGGGTGGGGTCGGTGCGGAGTTTGGTGAGAATCCGCTAGTTCTTGAGGTGGGCGAAGCCGTGCTCGACCGGTGCGCGTCCCACGGCGAGGACGCGGTTAGCCTCCTTCTGGCCCGGGGTGAGCTTGTGGGTGCGGCTGGCGGCGTAGCCGGTGACGATCACGGGGTCGAGGATGTTGTTGTCCAGGCCGCGGAAGCCGAGGTCCGCGAGAGCCCCGAGGCCGGCGGTGCCCAGGTGGGTCAGGATGTGGTCGTGGCGGGTGGCGGTGTTGTCGTGGGTGCGCCCGGGCCGGGCGGCGGATATCCAGATCAGGCGGCCCCTTTCGTCGGTCAGGGTGAGGAAGTGCAGGCCATGGCTGCGGTGCTTGCCGGAATAGTTCCGCCGGTCAGCACTCTCGGTGCGACGCTGGGTTCGGATGAGGGTGCCGTCGATCAGGACCACCTCCCCGCCCTGCTTGGCGATCTTCCTCAGGGCGCGGTCCAGGCGCGGCGCCTGGACGGCAAGCAGCCCGATCAGCTCGTCGCGCCAGCGGCGGACGGTGGACTCGGACACGTCGTTGCCGCCAGCCATGTCAGCCAGGCGCTGGTCGTGGCGCAGTATGGCCAGGACGATCACGGCGATCTTTCCTGGCGGCAGGATCCGCCACCGGGACCGAATGGCCTTCAGGTGGCGCCTGAGTAGATCTGCGAGGTGGTTGATGGTGCGCGTGGACAGCGACAGGCGGCACTGGTAGACAAGCTGGCAGGTGTCCTCGGCAAGCTCTTTGGTATTCGTCACACGATTGCAACGGTGCTCGGGGGCACCCGGGTTACGCCCGTGCGGAGCCGCTCTGAGCGGCCGTGTTGCTGGTCATAGGCGGGTGGTGAACCGGCCGTCGGGCTGCTTCCGCAGCCAGCCGCGATCGACGAGTCTGACCAGCTTGCTGTGTAGAGGCCGCCATAGGCATGATCCTTACGGTCCCGGACCCCACCGTGAACCTTCGCAAGGTCCTCTTCAAGGCTCGAATCGACAAAATCAAGGCGCTTCTTGCTCCGCCTCCTGGGAGTTCTCAGGACGTCGACCTCAAGGCCATCGACGAGGCCCGCTTGCGACGCAACCGCATCGTCCACGCGCCGGTCGTCACGATCTTCAACTACACGCCCTACCTGACTGGGAGCGACGACTGGGTATCCGTCCTGACCGTCCAGGGAGAGGACGAGGTCGACCTTGGCATCCTCTGGGACGACCTCGCGCTTCAGCAGAACGCGATGCGAGCCGCCGTCCGCCTTTGGGCCGACGTCACCGGCCAGATGCCCTAGCGGGCCGGGATCTGTAGGGCCACTGACCAGCCATGGGGATCTAGTTGGCGTCGGGCTGCATCTCGTCGGTGAGGATCATGATGTCCACGGTATCTGGTACCCCCAGGTCGGGGGCGGCCCCGCTGATCGCGGCATCCTCAAATGGCGGGCCTGTGGACAGAGCCCGGCCGCCCGAGAGGAGAACTCCCCTCCTCCGGGTTGATGAGACTTTGATCCGCACTTGGCCACGTTGATTTCCAGTTGGCCGGAAACGATTCGCGATCGAACTCGTTGGCGTCTCGCGGTTATCCACCAGTTGGCCTGGACCACTGACTGGTGCCCGGCCGGGCCTTGACCCCGGATTCTGAACACGTCTATGCGGCTTGGGCCATGGTAGTTGCTGCTGCTTGGAAGTCGTTCTCGTAGGCGATCGGGGACCGCTGACCGAGGTGGGAGTGTCGGCGTCGGGTGTTGTATCGGGTCAGCCAGCGGAAGGCGTCGAGTCGCGCCTCACGCTCGTTCGACCAGCCTTTGCGGCCCTTGAGTGTCTCTCTCTTGAAGGCGGCGTTGAAGCTTTCCGCGACGGCGTTGTCCGCGCTGGACCCGACCGCGCTCATGCTCTGGTGCACCCCTGTTGACCTGCAGATTTCAGCGAAGGCTCTGCTCGTGTATTGCGAGCCGTGATCGGTGTGCATCACCGCTCCGGCTAGGCTCCCGCGGGTCCGCTCGGCTGCCGCCAGGGCGTCGATCACGAGCTCGGTTCGCATGTGGTCGGCGATCGCCCACCCGGCCAGGCGGCGTGAGGCGAGGTCGATGACGGTCGCGAGGTAGAGCGGCTTCGTGCCGCTGACCGGCAGATACGTGATGTCGCCGACGTACTTCGTGTTTACCGCGGCCGCGGTGAAATCACGGCCGATCAGGTCCGGCGCCTTCGGCTCCGCCTGGTCCGCGACGGTGGTGCGGTGCCGGCGGCGCAGACGGACTCCCTCGAGCCCGAGGCTCCGCATGATCCTCGCGACGTGCTTGTGGTTCACCGCCGGGCCGCCCTCGTCGCGGAGTTCGGCGGTGATCCTGGGGGCTCCATAGGTGCCGTCGGAGTCTTGGTGGACCTTGTGTATCCGTGCTGCGAGTCGGGCCTCGACGTTCTGCCGGGCCGTCCGCGCGGCCGCGGTGTGGCGCCAGTAGTAGAAGCTCGAGCGGGAGAGGCCGAGAATGTCGCAGAGCCGCTCCACGCCGTGACGGCGGTGGTGGTCGTCAACGAACTGGCAGCGGTTCACCAGCGCGTCTCCGTCGCGAAATACCGGGCCGCCTCACGGAGAATGTCGCGTTCCTCCTCCAGCTCGCGGATCCTTTTCCGTGCCGCGGCCAGCTCCGCCTGAACGTCGCCACCGCCCGCCTGCACAGCGGCCGGCGGTGCAGAGTGGACACCGGGGCGGCGCCCGTCGGCGGCCCGGATCCAGTTCCGCAGCGTCTCGGTGTTCGCCCCGAGATCGGCGGCGACCGACTTGATCGTCGCTCCCGGCCTCGACCGGTACAACGCGACCGCGTCCGCCTTGAACTCGGCGGGATAGTGCTTCATCCCCACAGGGACTCCGTTCTCCTGGACCATCAAGATCCAAGTCTTTCCGGTGTCCAAAATCCGGGGTCAAGGCCCAACCGCCTCAAGAGGAACCGTGCTGTCGCCACGCGGTACGACAAGCTCGCGGTCCGCTACGAAGCGACCGTGCTCATCGCGGGTATGGGTGAGTGGCTGTGATCGGCGGAACGCGCGCTGGGTACTTCCCCTCTGGTAGAGGCGGGGAAGCGAGCATCGGGTCGACCAGGTCACGGGGCCTGATCGCGCCTCGCTAGCTCGGGGCGGGCGGCTGGAAGTGCCCCGGCTGCCGAGGAGCGATGCTCCTTTCTCTGGGCGACCGGCACGCCCCGGGCGCCGTTGTTCACGGAGCGCCGGGGCCCGGGATCGTCACAGTGGTGTGACGGTCAGCGTTCGAGGAGAGAGATGCGGATGGCGCGCTCGACGTGGGCGGCGGTGTTGGCGTGGCCCTGGGCGTTGGGGTGCACCAGGGTGGCGCGCTTGTTGATGAGGCCGCAGTTCAGGATGGTGCCGGGAAGACTGGCGGGCCAGTAGTCCGCGGCGTCACCGCAGATTCCCTCGACCCACTTCTCCTCGGCGGGCTGGCATGCGTCGTGGCCGACGCTGGAGGAGTACACGTCGACGTAGCGGTCGCCGAAGAACTGCGTGACCTGCTGGATCGTCTTGTTGAGCGGGATGAGGGCGTTCTCGCGCAGCCAGTCGACGTCGGCGTGCTTGATCGAGCCCAGCTCGGTCAGGGCGGGGCGGTTGCACGTGCTGCCCTCCGCGGGCAGGACGGCCGGGTAGCCGACCGTGATCACCTTGGCGTTGGGCGCGGCCTCGTGCACCTTGGCCAGCATCTCGACGTACTCGTCCTGGACCCGGGCGAGCTTGTCCTGGATGCCCTCCTCGCCCTCGGGCGGGTTGGTGTAGTACTCCTGGCAGGTCTTGCCGGGGATCGCACCCAGTTGCAGGCACTTGAGGAGCATGCCGCCGAACGGCAGGCTGTTCCCGCCGACGCCGATGGTGACGACGTCGGTCTCCTCGCTCAGCTTGGCCCGCTTGATCTGCGTGTCCACCGCGGACCACCCCTCGGCGGGGGGCTGGACCGGGCTGACGGGCGTCTGCCTGGTCTCGGCGATGTCGGCGATGGTGGCGTTGCCGCAGCTGACGTTGGTCAGCCGGACGTACTTGCCCGGCGGGAACTCCTCCAGCTCCCGGGCGACGACACCCGGGTAGGCGTCGCTGGTGCGGTCACAGCCGTCACGGGACTCATCGCCGAGCGCGGGAAGCGGCTCCCCGACGAAGCCGCCGGCGGTGTACGAGTCGCCCAGGGCGGCCCACTGATACTGGTCAGCCGCACCGGCGGAACCCGAGGGCACGAGCGCGGATGCCGCCAGCGCGAGTCCTACGGCCAGAGCTCGCGTGCGCAGGCGGGAGACAGGGTGTCGCATGGATCCTCCAGAATCTGCGGAAGACGACCCGGGACCGGAACGCGCCCCAGGCCGGAAGGCACCTCGGCCAAGATCATCCAGGCGATTCTGTAACCCCCTCACAGGAATCGGACCTACAACCCCCGATCGAGCTAAATGATCAGATCTTTCCGCCGCCACCTGCCGCCGCCCACTCCACCCCGCCCGAGGTGCCAACCCCGACTACGCCCACGCAAGATCACTTTCGACACACGCCCTACGGGTCGAGAGCCGGAACCCCGTTGCTCCACGACCATGTCCTACTGATCTTTTCGTAAGTTCGGTGGGTGTGGTGGGTGGATGGTCAGGCCGGTGTGGGTGAGGAATGACCACGGCAGTTGAGGGTTGGTGTTGATGCGGTGGATGCCTTGTTCGGTGGCGTCGGCGACGTCCGCGAGGTGGTCGCCGGCGAGGTTGGCGAGCTCGCGTTTCTTGAGCGAGGACCACAGCAGTTCTACCGGGTTCAGTTCGGGCGCGTAGGCGGGTAATCGCTCGAGTGTGAGCCAGTCCTGTTCGGCGACCCAGGCCCGCATCGTCCGGCTCCAGTGGGCGGACAGGCCGTCCCACACGAGGACGACTTTTTCGCCGCGGTAGAAAATCTTCATCTGCTCCAGGACCTCGATGAGCCCGGCGGTGTCGTAGCTGCCGGGCTTGAGGTGAAAGCACAGGCGGGCCCCACGGTCGGGGTCGGTGGAGTGGTAGCCCAGTGCCCCGGCCATCGACGCGCGCTTCCAGTTCAGGCGGTGCCGCAACAGCGGGGTGCGGCCCCGGGGCGCGTAGGTGCGACGGACCTGCGGAAGGAGCGAGACGCCTGATTCGTCGAGGAAGACGATCCAGGCACGTGTGTTCACGACCCCTTTTTGATGCGCGGCCACTCATGCGCGATCCAGCGGGCGATCTCGGACTCGTCGCGCTCCACCGCACGCCGTTCGGGACGCTGCAGACTCCAGCCGAGCCGGCCGGTCAGTAACCGCCACACCGAGGCCCGCGACAAGGTCACTCCCGTCACCCGCTCGACGACCAGGCCGACCCGCTCCAGCGTCCACAGATCGGCCTCGAAACCATGCGCCTGGGCACCTTGTTCAAGTGCGGCCCGCACCCGCTCGACCTGGGCATCGTCCAGCTTGGGCGGACGACCACTGGCCGGACGCCGACGCAACCCGTCAGCCCCGCCCTTCTCCCAGACGCGTCTCCACCGCCGTACGCTCTCCTCGCTGACGTCCAGCATCCGCGCGATCTCGGCACCCGAACGTCCCTGGTCGAACAACTCGGCCGCCCGCACACGCCGGGCCTCGGCCAACTGAGGAACCACGGGCGAAGGCTTGAAAGACACGCCATGAGGATCCCACCAACGACGTCATCGCACCCACGGAACTAAAGAAAAGATCAGTAAGGGCTGTCCCGTAACTCCAGATACCGCCTGCCAGTGTCCGGTTCGACCTGCATGGCCCGGCTCCAGATGAGGCCGCGAGTCGGTGCGTAACCGGACAAATGGGTCTGCTTGTGGTGACGTGCCGGCCCGCACCCTGAGTTACGGGACAGCCCTTAGCACCGTGCCTTGCACGGACTTCTTGTGGATCATGTAGGTCCCTCCCCGGCATCGTAAAACCAGGCGAGCGTATACGACTTGGCTGGGCTCACGGTTTCCGGCGGCAACCCTGCACGGCGAACAGCCCGGGGGACGAGGACCCCGACTGGCCAGGGGCTGCCCGGGCAAGCACGACCGCTGGGGGCGGATCTGCGTCCTGGGCTACGGCCACGAGGCCGCGTTGGAGGAACCGCACTGGGGCCGCAACGGCGAAGGGCAGCCGATCGTGTGGGTGGTCAGCGCACCTGACGGCTGGTGAGTCCACCAGGCCGCTCCGTCCCACGAGCGGGAAGAGGCCCGGGCGTACGACGCGTCCGGGGCCCTTCGCCGTCTGGGGCCGACGGCGTCGCACTGCAGGGGTCTGCACGCACCTCCGTGCGATGCCGCAGCTCAGAGGGTGTTGTCAGGTTGAGTGGGGCTCTTCTCCAGTGACATGATCATCTGCCTGGTCGGATCCTGGAGGGCTGTTCGTGGATATGGTGTCGTACCGCGGGTTCCGGTTCCCACCGGAGGTCATCTCTCATTGTGTGTGGCTGTACCACCGGTTCGGTCTGAGCCTGCGGGATGTCGAGGAGCTGATGCTCGAGCGCGGCATTGAGGTGAGTCACGAGATGATCCATCAGTGGACACGCCGGTTCGGCCCCGCCTACGCGGCCGCCTTACGCCGGCGCCACCCGCGGCCGGGCGGCAAATGGCATCTCGACGAGGTTTTCGTCAAGATCCAGGGTGTGCGGAAGTACCTGTGGCGGGCCGTCGACCAGCACGGGAATGTCCTGGACATCCTCCTGCAGAACCGCCGGGACACCGCCGCGGCCAGGCGTTTCTTCCGGAAACCGCTGAAGAAGACCCGGACCGTGCCCCGCGTGATCGTCACGGACAAGCTCGCGTCCTACGGCGCTGCCCACCGCACCGTGATGCCCTCGGTCGAGCACCGTTCCCACAAGGGCCTCAACAACCGGGCCGAGGTCTCCCACCAGCCGACCCGGCGACGGGAACGGGCGATGAAGGGCTTCCGCTCGATGGGCGCGGCTCAGAGGTTCCTCGGCGCGTTCAGCGAGATCTCGCCGCACTTCCGGCCCCGACGCCACCTCATGACGGCCACCCGCTACCGCACCGAGATGATCATCCGCTTCGCCATCTGGGACCAGATCACCGGCACCACCGGCCGGCCCGTCACGGCCTGAACTACAGCCACCACGGCCCAGCACACCCCGGACCGGCCCACCTCGCCCACGGCTCACTCAACCTGACAATGCCCAGTGGGCCTATCCGGTGGCCGCGCTCTAGCAGCCTCCGCCGTCGTGAACGCCGGAGTCGGTGCCGGATTCTCCTGGGCGGTCAACGAAGCACACTGCCAGCCCACAGGCCCCTGGGACCTACTGATTGGCGCCGCAGGCGGGAGCAGTAGCAGCCTCATCGGGCCGGCCTTCGGCTGGATGAAGAATCGACTCTTCCAGCCGCGAATCACCGTCTCCGCGCACAGCGACGACGCGTTGAAGGGATACGCCTTCCGAGGCCTGCGAAGCGACGAGGATCCGCCGCAGGGGCTCAAAGCATCAGGCAGCAACCCCGACATTGAGGCATGGCGACATGTCGTCCAGGACAACGATTCGCCGTGGATCTCACTGAACCTTTTTCATCCTGCCATTGAAGGGCTATAAGGCCTGGTCAGCTGGGGTGGTGACGTGGCAGAGCCCCCGGTCGTTGGCGGTGTTGATTCCACTCGACACTGCCGACAGCCCGGGGGCTCTGTTGGTTCCGTATCCTGCCATGCTCAACGTCTCGTACGAGCTGGTCGAGCATGTTTCCTGGCTGATCTACGCTCGAAGGCGTGAACTGAACTCGCCGTGGAGACGGCTCGGTTGCTTCAAGCAGGCACTCCTCGCGCTGGCTCACCTACGGAAGAACGAGACGTTTGCCCAGCTCGCGGCCGGCTTCGGCGTCTCGACCACGACAGCCTGGCGCTACGTCGACGAGACTCTCGACGTCCTCGCGGCGTGGGCACCGGGCTTGCACGAGGCTCTGACCGGCCTGGGCGAGGGCGACCACGTGATCGTCGACGGCACCCTGATCCCCATCGACCGCATCGCCGCCGACGAGCCGTACTACTCCATGAAACACCGTCGGCACGGCATGAACGTGCAGGTCATTGCCCGCCCCGACGGCACACCCCTGTGGTTCTCCCGCGCGACGCCGGGACGCACCCACGATCTGACCGCAGCCCGGGCCCACGGCATCGTCCAGGCCTGCCTCACCCGGCAGATCCTTGTCCTGGCCGATCGCGCCTACCAGGGCGCCGGCGCCACCGTCCGCACCCCGTACAAGAACCACCGCGAACAACCCGAGCAATACCAGCAGTTCAACCGAGACCACGCCCGCCTGAGAACTCCCGGCGAACGCGCCTTCGCGCAGCTGAAGTCCTGGCGCATCCTCCGCCGCGCCCGATGCTCCACCCGCCGCATCGGCACCATCGTCCAAGCCGTCCACACCCTGCTGACCTGCAACTATTTAGGATGAAAACGGCTCACTGACGCGTGACCCGAAGGTCGCCTGGAAATACAGTGGTGAGGGTGAAAAGGAAATCGTGGCTGTTGACCTGTCAAAGGTGGACTCCGAGATGGTCGATGCGGCTGCTTATCTTCACGTGCCGCATGAGTTCTATAATTTCGCCAAGGATGCCGCGTGGCGCGATAAGGAAATTCTCGTCAAGTTCAACGTGCCGGCCCAGGCCATCGTGAAGCGTTGGCCCGCAGGAACAAGCTTCGATACGATTCTGAGGGACATAGCGGGACTCAACTAGTCCAAACAGGGTGGGCGGGATGGGCTCAGCTTGCGGGGCGAGCCCATCCCGCCGTTCCAGCGATCCAAACGACTACGCAAAAAGGAGTGCTCAGTGTCGACGCGCGTTTGGGATCTAAGGGTCGAAGGGTCGACCATTGGTTCCCTCCGTCTCTTGGAAATTGACCAGCCGTGGTTCCGATGTGAATTCATCGAAGGCGAGGGATGGTCTCGAGTTGAAGGGCTTTTCGAGGCTCAGGCCGAGGCTGTCGACGCTGGGGACTCGGATCGGATGATGGAGGCCATTGGTGCTGTAAGGAGTCTTCGGCTTGAGCTTCATCCTGAAGGCGGCGGGGAGTTGATTACTCCGGTCATGCTTCAAATTAGAGACGGAAAGGCGAATTTTCGATATTAAGGACTGAGTCTTTTCCATCCTCACCCTGAGCTGGTCAGATGAAGGGTGAGGACGGCCTGGACGAGGCTGGTGATCCGGGTGGTCGAGCATCGCAGTTTGCGGAGGAGTCGCCAGGACTTGAGGGTGGCGACGGCCTGCTCGACGAGGGCCCGGATCTTCGCGTGGGACCGGTTCACCGTCTGCTGGCCTGCGGAGAGGGTCTCCCACCGTCCCCAGCACGGGATGCGGACCGTGCCGCCGGCACCTCGGTATCCCTTGTCGGCCCAGCACGGGATACCGGCCTTGGCGAGGGCGCCGACGATGCCGTGTTCACGGGCCGCGCGGATGTCGTGGACGGCGCCGGGCAGGGCCTGTGACGCCCACAACAGCCGGCCGAAAGGATCGGCGATGACCTGCACGTTCATCCCGTGCCTCTTGTGTTTACCGGAGTAGAACGGCCGGTCCGCGGCGATACGGTCGATCGGCAGGAGCGTGCCGTCCAGGATCAGATACGCCTTCGCCGGCGCGGTCCACACCGCGTCGGCCAGGCTGGGGGCGAGAGCGGCCAGGAGCTCGACCGCCTCGGTGACGTAGCGGTAGGCCGTCGTGGTGCCGATGCCGAACCCGGCCGCGAGCTGGGCGTAGGTGTGGCCCATCCGTAGATGGGCGAGGGTGAGCAGGGCCTGGCGGCCGGCGCTCAGGCGCCGCCACCGGGAGCCGATCGCGCGGCGGTGGCGCCGCAACTGCTGCGTGAGGAAGCGGAGGGCGGAGCTGGACACGTCGACGCCCGACGGGTAGACAAGCACGTGAAGCCTCTGGTGGAGACGGTTCTCTTGGTCGAAAACCCATCTACCAGGGGCTTCACCACGTCGTCAGCCCAACTGTCCTACTCCAGAACCAGGTTGGAAAAGGCTCACTGCGGTGCGCGGGCTGCTGACACGGCACTGAGCAGGGCTGAGAAGGTGTCCGTCATCGCATCCTTCGTTTCCTTCGACCATCTCTCGAACGCCCTTCTCGGCTGATGACTGTTTTGATAGTTCCAGGCATCCTGGTCCATCGCGCGGTCCAGAATGGTGTGTGACAGCCCCACCAGGCGGCTCCACCCTCCGGTCGGGTCACCTGCAAGTGCGTCCGTCATAGCAGCACGTATTTGTTGGATGTACTGTGAATAGCTAGTGGCGTTCGCCGAGTTCCCTTGACCTGCTGGCGCGGCACGGAACTGGGCGTTATCGCGCAGTTCCCCGAGTCGGGCGGCCCGCTGACGCAATGTGGCAATTGCGGTATTGAGAGCGCTCGATGGGGGCGCTTCCTGTTCCAACCTGTTGGCAAGTTCCACAGCCAAGGCATTGAAGGCGTTGAATACGTGCTCGCCCTGAGCCGATGCCGTGTCAGCGAGCACGAGCGGCTCGGCAGTGGCGAGGTCTTCACCGACATTGCCCCGCCCGGGGTCCGCGGCGAACAGGCGCTGAATCGCGGCAGGTTCCCCCACGGCCCCCGCCGCATGGAGCGTAGGGGAATCGCGTGTCACCCGGGTATGGGTGGGCGCAGCAGACGACATGACGCGGGTTGCATTGACTTCGGCTTCGCGTTCGTACCGGTCAGAGGGGTCGGAGACCTTGAGGCCATCTCCGGTATCGGTACCGGCGACGGGACCCTTGCGTTGCTGGATGACGTGGGTGAGCTCGTGCGCGAGCGTGTGCTTGTCGGCGCCGCCCTCACCAATGACGACGTGGCTGCCGGAGGTGTAGGCACGGGCGCCGACCTCAGCGGCGGAGGCCCGGGCGGCGGAGTCGTCGTGGACGCGGACGTCGGAGAAGTCGGCACCGAGGCGCGCTTCCATGTCGGTGCGGGTGGCGTCGTCGAGGGGATGTCCGGAGGTGCGCAGCACATCGTGGACGGCGGAGCGCTGTACCGAGGGTTGCTCGGCCTGTGTGTTCTGCTGGTGTCCGCAGCCGGCTGAGTGCTGGTGCTGTTCCTGGGCCCAGGGGTGGCCCGCCTGGCGCAGGAGCTGGACCAGCGCGCTGTTCCCGGCGGTGCGTTGGATGTGAAGTGCTTCGGACGCGGGGAGAGGGGCTCGCGTCGCCGTGTGCTGGTGTCGGTGTTCGGAGTCCTGAGACCGGTCGGCTTCGCGAGCCATGGAGAGGGCGCCTTTCCCTGGGACAGTCGGGTTTCACTCCACGACACCGCTTTAACCCGGCCGCAGGAATGCCTCAGCGGACAGGAGGGAGGGCAGCGGTCGCTGCCCAAGCGTCCCTGGCGCGAAGCACCGGGGCGGTCTGCGTGTCGCGGGGTCCGGGGCGCATCGGGATTGAGGCTGATCCTTTGGAGTGGACACCCTGACAATGGATCTTGATGGTCCAGGGAGGGATGTCCAGGTGGGACGCAGGTCTCCGTATCCGGAAGAGTTCAGGAAGGACGCGGTCGCGCTCTACCGTGCCGCCGCCGGGAAGAGGACCTACGCGGCGGTGGCTGCGGATCTCGGCATCACCACGGAGTCGCTGCGGACGTGGATACGCAAGGACGAGGCCCAGGCCGTGGCCCGGACGCCGTGACACGGGTGGCGAGGCGGAGGAGCTGGCCTGGCTGCGGGCGGAGAACGCCCGGCTGCTGAAGGCCGAGAAAGAATGGCACCTCGAGCGCGAGATCCTTCGCCGGGCGGCCGCGTATTTCGCTCGGGAGGTGAAGTGATCCCTCGCCGCTGGGACTTTATCTCCGACAACCGCGCCGACTTCGGCGTCAAGCGGATCTGCCCGGTGCTCGGGGTGTCCCGCGCCGGCTTCTACCGCCATCTGGCCACCGGGCAGGCTCGCGCCGAGTGCCAGGCAGAGGAGAAGCGGACCGTGGCCGAGATCCGCGCCATCCACGCCGAGCACGATGGCGCCTATGGTGCCCCGCGCGTCCATGCCGAGCTGCGGGTGAGAGGACGGCGGATCAACCGCAAACGCGTGACCCGGCTGATGCGGGTCAACCACATCGTCGGCCGGCACCTGCGGAAGAAGAAGCGGACGACGATCGCGGACAAGGCCGCGCCGCCCGTGCCGGACCTGGTGATGCGCGACTTCACAGCCGACACCCTCAACACCAGGTGGTGCGGTGACATCACCTACACAGCCGTCGGTACGACCTGGCTCTATCTCGCCACGGTGATCGACATCTGCTCGAGGCGCGTGGTGGGCTGGTCAATCGCCGGTCACATGCGGACCTCGCTGGTCACCGACGCGATCGAGATGGCCGTGGCCGTCCGCTGCGGCCGGGTGGACGGCGTCGTCTTCCGCACCGACAGAGGTGCCCAGTACAACGCGGCCACCTTCACCGACGTCTGCCGCCGGCACGGCATCCGCCGCAGCATGGGCCGGATCGGCTCGAGTTACGACAATGCCCTGGCCAAGTCGTTCTTCCAGAGCCTCAAACGAGAACTGCTTCACGGAAGACGCTGGACCTTGAAGGCGCAGACACGGCTTGAGGTGTTCCGCTGGCTGTCGTACTACAACAGGCGCCGTCGGCATTCCGCTCTCGGATACCTCACACCAGCCGAGTTCGAACAACAACTGATCACGTCACGTACGCTGTCACTCGCCGCATGAAACCCGGTGTCCACTCCCCGGGATCAACCTCAAAAGTCCCCTCGCCCCCGAGCGGCCGTCACCGTGCCGCGGTTTTCCAGGAACGCGAACGCCGCGGCGCATCCGGCCGGCGCGGTGGGAACTCGGCGTCGGCGACGTGGCCGCCCCGGTCGATGATGAGGGAACGTGGATCGTGTCCGCATGGGAGTCCACTCCACCGGACACCGCGTCCAGCGCGGTGTCGGCGTGATCGTCCCTGTCGTCCTGCCGGCTTCCTCCCTGGCCGGAGGTGACACCGGCCGGGCGGGACGGACAGGACATCAAGGGGACTTCTGCCACGTTCCTGTCAGGTCGTGTCCCACCTGACCGAAGCCATGGAGAACGGGTCCCGACGACCGGACAGGAGAGTCGCAGGACAGCCCGGCAGGACGTCGGTCAGACCCTGGGACACGACCACCGGAACCCGCTACGAGTATCGATGTCGGACCTTCGGTCTATCGTCCTCGTATGGACATGAACAATCCGCAAGACGTAGGTGCGGCGTTCGGCGCGATGATTCTCGGCGGCACGTTGAACGAGGAACCGCCGCCGCCGGACTCTCCCCTCGGTCGGGTACGTGCGTTCACCGCCCGGCACGGCGAGGACGCTCTGAGACCTGAGCACATCAGGGCCGCGCAGGAGGGGCGCCCCCTGCTTCCGTGAGATGGCGCCCTGCCGGGCACTCCGCGCGACGACGTGCATACCCACGAACACGCGTGGACGGCCCGACACGACGCTCGTACGGTCCGTAAGACCGCCTGACGGGACCGACAGACAAGAGGGTTTCGCACGGTACATGAAGAGCTGAACCCGCTCACCGGCCACGGACCTGCGAGTGAGGCGAAGCGGCTGCCTGAATGTCCACCGGACCGAGCAGGGAACGTTCGTCGTACAGGGCGACGTGTCCGACGTCTTCGCTCCACCGTCGGCGTTCCCGGCGAGAACCACTCGGTCGGGGAGTGCGCAGCCGCCCGGGACAGCGGCCGCGTCGCTCAGGTACCGGCGTCAACAGTGGGGACACCCGCGCTCACGGGACGTCAGGAGAAAGATCAGCGGGCATTCCGGATGCCCGGCCCACCAAGATCTTCTGGTGCAAGACCCGTGGCTCGACTCATTCTGAAACGATCAGCAAGGGGTCGTTTTCGCCTGAAATGCTATCTATAAGGCGTTACTTGGGGTGCTGGGTGGTGATGCTGGTGAGGCTGCCGGTATTGCTGCTCTTCGCCGGGCAGGTGAGGTTGCGGATGGGGCGGGGTTCGACGTGATCCTGTCTCATCCCAGGATGCCTGGTCTTCGCGGTCGTGTGCTTCAACTGCGGCTGCCGTGCGCCTGGGCGCATGCGGTTCGCGGCGGTAGGCCGGAAGCATGGCGAAGCGACGTGCGTATCCGAGTGATCTGTCCGATGCCCGCTGGGAGTTGATCGAGCCGGTCCTGTCCGCGTGGCGGCTCGAGCGCCGAAGCAGAGCCCTGCAGTTCGGCCGGCCGCCCGAGCACGACCTGCGCGACATCATGGACGCGATCTTGTATGTCGACCGTACCGGCGTGCAGTGGCGCTATCTTCCGCACGACTTCCCGCCCTGGAACACCGTCTTGCGGCTACTTCGCCAAATGGGCCGACGAGGGCGTGTTCGCGCAGCTCAACGGCCTACTGCGGCAACTGCTGCGGGAGAAGGAGGGCCGGAACGGCGAGCCTTCGGCGTGTGTGATCGACGCGCAGAGCGTCAAGACCTCCACCAGCGTTCCGGCATCGAGCCAGGGCATCGACGCCGGCAAGAAGATCGTCGGGAGGAAGCGGAGCATCGTCACGGACACGCTCGGACTCCTCCTCGCCGTACTGGTCACCGCGGCCGGCGTGCAGGACTCGGTGGCCGGTACCACGCTGCTCGACCAGGTCGCCGCCGACCACCCCCGGGTCCGCAAGGTGTGGGTCGACGGCGGCTACCGTCAGCACCTCGTCGAGCATGCCGCCACCCTCGGCATCGACATGGAGATCGCCGCCCGCAAGCCCGGGACCAGGGGTTTCACTCCGATTCCGAAGCGGTGGGCGGTGGAACGGACCTACGGATGGCTCATGCTCCACCGGCGCCTGGCCCGCGACTACGAAACCCTGCCCACCCGCTCCGAAGCCATGATCCACCTCGCGATGACCGGCCTCATGGCCCGCCGCCTCACCAGCGAGAACACCATCTCCTGGCGCGACCCGAAGAGCACCACAGAACACCCCATCACGGGATGAAACATCGGGCGAAAACGACCTCTAAGGGGTGAGAACAGCCTGGGTAGTTGCTCCCTCGCATCGGCAGAAATTCCCGTTGCCGGATCGTGACCGTACAGGCCGGGTCTTGTCCAGAAAGCTTGTACGAACGGCCCGATCCGCAAACTACTGTTCGGTAGCGCAGGGGGCGGGGGTCGTCGGACGACTCGTGCTCCAGGGGGACGTCCGGCGGTACGGGGGCTCTTTGATGACTGTCCAGCACATGCTCCGCGGCCGGACGGCCGTAACCATCATCCTGGCCATGGTGCTCACCACGTCCGGGATGACCTCACCCGAACTGCTGCGCAGCGTTGCCGCGGCGGTGCCGGACGCCGGGTCGGCGGTCACCGGCCCGGAGGGGCCGGAGGGCACCTCGTTCAACCCGAACCAGATCAAGGACATCAAGGCGGCCGACCCCGGCTCCGGGGTGAACCTGATCGAGGCGCCCTCGGCGAACAACAGTGGTGACGCGCGGTTGTCGTACCCGCTGGAGGTGCCGAAGGGCCGCGCGGGCCTGGAGCCGAATCCGGCTCTCACCTACAACTCGGCGGGGACGAACGGGTGGCTCGGCGTCGGGTGGGACCTCGCCACCCCGATGATCACGGTCGACACGCGGTGGGGCGTGCCGCGCTACGACGCCGGCCTCGAGACCGAGACCTATCTGCTCGACGGCGAGCAGCTGACCCCGGTGGCGCACCGGGGCGCGTTGCGGGCGCGCACCGCGGAGAAGGTGTTCTACTCCCGGGTGGAAGGACGGTTCGACCGGATAGTGCGCCACGGCGACAGCCCCGCGAGCTACTGGTGGGAGGTCACCGACAAGCAGGGTGTCCGCACGGTCTTCGGCGGCACGGCTGACAGCACGCTGGCCGACGGCGAGGGCCGTGTCGCCGTTTGGGCGGCGCGGGAGGTTCGCGACGGCAGCGACAACGTCCTGCGCTACCGGTACGCCAAGGTGGCCGACGGCGGCACGACGGGCTCCACGGTGCCGGGCAGCGAGCTGTACCCTCAGAAGATCACCTACACCGGCCGCGGCGACACCGACGGCAGGTACTCGGTGACGTTCATCCGGGACCGCGAGCGCGGCGAGCCCCGCCGGACGGACGTGCGGATCGACGCCAGGTACGGGTTCAAAAAGGTCACCGCCGACCTGCTGCGGCGCGTCGAAGTCAAGCTGGACGACCAGCTGATCCGAGCCTACGAGCTGAACTACCGGACCGGCGCGTTCGCCAAGACGCTGCTCACCTCGGTGTCGCAGTTCAGCGAGAGCAACCAGCTGTTCAACACCCACTCGTTCGACTATTTCGACGACGTGCGCGACCCGTCGGGAAACTACAACGCGTTCGCCGACGCAGCGGGTTGGTCGGTGCCGGACGACGACCTCGGGGTGAACATCCGCGAAGGCGAGGCCAGCACGATCTCGGCGAACACGTCGGCGAACTTCGGCGCGCACCTGTTCGCGGGCTACAACGTGCAGGGGCTGACGACCAAGGAGGGCTCCGTCGGGCTGAAGGTCGGATTCAGCGCGGGCCAGTCCGACGGCCTGTCGACGCTGGCCGATGTGAACGGCGACAACCTGCCGGACAAGGTGTTCCGCAAGAACAAGGATGTGTTCTACCGGCCCAACCTGGCCAGGCCAGGGGGTGAGCCGAAGTTCGGCGACACGCCGATCAAGCTCACCGGCCTTCCGGGGATCTCGACCGAGCGCACGCTGTCCGGCACCATCGGCGTCGAGTCGTACGTCCTCACCACCTCGGCCCAGCTGGACTTCGTGGGCACCACGACCACCTCGGACCGGTTCTTCAGCGACGTCAACGGCGACGGCATCACCGACCTGGTGAACAACGGCGGAGTGCTCTTCGGCTACCTGGACGCCCAGGGGCAACCCGCCTACAGCGCGGACTCCACCCGCACCCCGGTGCCGATCGGGGGCGGCGCGGTGACCGGAGAGATCGTCGGTGATCAGACCGCCCAGTTCAACCAGCAGGTGGACAACTCGCCGCTCCTGGACACGGTGCGCCGCTGGGTCGCGCCGTTCGACGGCAACGTCCGCGTGGACGGCAACGTGCAGCTGGCCCAGGACCCTTCGCCGGCACGGGCGGCCTACACCAAGGCCGACGGCGTGCGGGTCACCATCCAGCACAAGGACACCGAACTCTGGGCGCAGCGGATCGGACCCGACGACCACACCGAGTTCACCCCAAGCAACGTGGCGTCAATTCCGGTGAAGAAAGGCGACGCGCTGTACTTCCGTACCCAGTCCATCCTGGACGGCAAGTACGACACCGTGGCGTGGGACCCGGAGATCACCTACACCGACCTGACAACCGGTACGGACGCGAACGGGCTGGCGAGCACCGTGTTCCGCGCGTCGACGGACTTCACCTTCGGCGGCAGGCCGTCCCTGGTGACCGTCCCGGTGAACGGCACGCTGCGACTGACCGGTGACGTGGTCAAGTCCAAGGCGACTTCGGACGACGTGACCGTCGTGATCGAGAAGGGCAACGGCGTCCACGCCCCCTCGGAGGTGTACCGCAAGGTCCTGCCCGCCGCGTCGACCGGCACCACCACGATCGATCTGAGCATTCCGGTCAAGACGTTCGAGAAGATGTCGTGGAAGCTGAAGACCGACTCCCCGATCGACCCCTCGGCGGTGAGCTGGGCTCCGAAGGCGCACTACACGGCCGCGCAGGGAGTCGAGTCGGTCGTCGACGCCAAGGGTGATCCCACGCTGGTGATCACCCCGCCGTACGACATGACCATGTTCCCGGCGGACACCCTCACCGCGCCGCAGCAGACCTACAAGGCAACCAAGACCGGCCAGTTGAAGGTGCGGCCGAAGATATCCCTCAACTTCGGACTCCTCGGTGACGCCCCGATCGCGTTCACGGTGAAGAAGCGCGGCGGGCAGCTGCTCGGCAAGCGGATCTTCAAAGCCAAGGACACCTACTTCGGCAGCACGAACCTGGACCTGACCGTGCCGGTCACCGCCGGCGACGAGCTCTACATCGACTACTCCACGACGGAGACCGGACTGCTCGGCTCGCTCGTCGGCCAGTCGCTTCGGTCACCTACGACGTGACCTCCAGCTGGCCGACCTTCACCCAGCGCCCAGCGCCATGCACGGTTCCGTCGGACAGGGTGCCTTCGCCCAGCCCTACCGCGGCTGGGGCGTGATCGGCTACCAAGCCAACCGCGCCCGTGCCACCAGCCGATCAAGCAGACCGAACTCACGCTGGACCAGAGCTTCAAGGACGCCCTCCCCAAGGAGCCCAAGGAAGCCGACGTCGCGCCTTTCACCGCGAACCCCCGGCTCGCCATGCCGAGGCTGGCGGTATTCGCCCCTGTTCCCGCCAAGGGCGGCTGGGCCGCCCAGGACGAGTCCTCCTGGGTCACCGCCGTGATGGCGACGAGTTCCCGCCTCGGCGCGGACACCATCGACGTCGTCACCGACGCCGACGTGGCGGGCGACGAGCGGTGATGCGCCGCGGTGTCACCGGCCAGGTGTCGGCCACCCTCGCAGCTGGCCCGTTCGGCGGTACCGTGGTCGGCGGGATCACCGCGGGTTCGGTCGACTACCTCGACCTCAACGGCGACGGCTACCCCGACGTCGTGGGCGCCAAGGAGATCCAGTTCTCCGATATGACCGGCGCGCTCGGTGCCACGCGCGGCACCCTCGGCGGCAACGTCCGCGAGGCGAACAACATCTCCGGCAACGTGTCGCTCTCCGCGGGCAGCGAGACCGCCACCATCGCCAGCGCCCTGGGCATGGCCGCACCCGACGCAGGCACCAGCGCCAACACCGCCACCACCGGCTCGGTCCAGCCGTCGCTCGGCATCGGCGGCAGCCTCGGCGGCGGCGAGTCCGACGTCCGCGTCGACCTGCTCGACATCAACGGGGACGGCCTTCCGGACAAGGTGTTCTCCAACGGCGACGTCCAGTTGAACCTCGGCTACTCCTTCGCCGCCCGCGAACCCTGGCCGGCCGGAGCGATCAACGACGCGTCCACCCGCAACGTCGGCGTCAACCTCGGGTTCAACGTCGACCGCTACGGCTTCGCCGGCGGGCTCTCCGCCGAGCTGGGCACCTCGTACACCAGCGCGAGCATGACGGACGTCAACGGCGACGGCCTCACCGACCGGGTGTTCACCGACGGGACCAACCCGATCAAGGTCGCACTCAACACCGGCACCGGCTTCACCGCGCCCGCCCCTTCCGAGGCAGCTTCTCCCAGATCGCCGTCGACAAGAACGCCAGTCTCGGCGCGGGCGTCTACTTCACCGTCGGCCTACCCACTCCCGTCGGCGTCTTCGTCTTCAACCCCGGCGCCAACGCATCCACCGGCATCAGCCGGGCCGAAACCAGCCTACGGGACGTCAACGGCGACGGCCTGGCCGACCACGTCAAGTCCACCCGGGACAACGAACTCCTGGTCGCGGTCAACAAGGCCGGACGCACCACCTGCTGCGCTCGGTGTCGCGCCCGATGGGCGCCCGGATCGACCTGGACTACACCCGATCGGGCAACACCGCCGCCATGCCGGAGAGCCGCTGGGTGCTGTCCCGCACCTCGGTGTTCGACGGGCTCACGGGCGACGGTGCCGACACCCGGCTCACGACCTACCGCTACGACCAGGGGCGCTACGACCGGCTGGAGCGCGAGTTCCTCGGCTTCGGCCGCGTGGTGACCGAAGACCGCGACACCGGCGCGGACGACACCGTCCGCCGCACGGTCACCGACGAGTACCGCACCGACGGATACGTGAGCCGCGGCCTGCTCGCCCGCACGCTGACCGAGGACGAAGCCGGCCGCCCGTACCGCGAGACACTCCACACCTACCGGCTGACCGACACCACCACGAGCGAGGAAACCGACCCGAAGAGCCGGACCGCCACCGTCTTCCCGCAGCTCACCCGCATCGAGGACAAGTACTACGAAGGCGCGGCCGTCGCGAGGAAGTCCACGTTCACCGACCTCTCCTACGACGAGTACGGCAACGTCGTCCGCACCTTCGACGCGGGCGACGAGGGCACCGCGGACGACCTGGAGACCGTCTACGCGTACAGCGGCTCCGACACGCAGTGCCGCGACCAGCACCTCGTCGGCATCGCCAACGCGATACGACAGAAGGCCGCAGTCACCGGCACTCTCCTGCGCCACCGCGAAGCCACCGTCGACTGCGCGACCGGCACCGTGAGCCAGACACGCGAGTACCTCGACGACGACACCGCGGCCGTCTCCGACCTGACGTACCACCCCGACGGGAACCTGAAATCGGTGACCGGTCCGGCGAACGCACAAGGACAGCGCTACAAGCTGGAATACGGCTACGACACCACCGTCGGCGTGCACGTCGAGTCCGTCGAGGACAGCTTCGGCTACCGCTCGTCCACGGCATACAACCTCAAGTACGGCCTGCCCGAGCTGAACACCGACCACAACGGCCAGCCGCTCCGAATGTCCTACGACAGCGTCGGCCGGCTCGACAAGGTGACCGGTCCCTATGAGAAGGACGGCGACCAGGCCACGATCACCTTCGACTACCACCCCGAGGCGGCCGTCCCGTACGCCACGACCAAGCACCTCGACCGTGCCGCCTCGGGCGTACGCAAGGACACCATCGACACCGTCACCTTCACCGACGGCCTCAAGCGCGTCCTGCAGACCAAGAAAGACGCCTCGGTGTCCGCCTCGCCCGGGGCCGCGCCCACCGAGGCCATGACGGTCTCCGGCCGGCTGAAGTTCGACCACCTCGGCCGAGCCGTGGAGAAGTACTACCCGGTGACCGAGGACAAGGGCGCCTCGAACACCGCGTTCAACGCCTCCTTCGACTCCGTGACCCCCACGAAGGAAACCTTCGACGTCCTGGACCGGTCGGTCAGGACCGTGCAACCGGACGGCGTCACCACCAGCACCGGATACGGCTTCGGCGGGGACCGGGCGGGCACGATCCGCTTCGAGCGGACAGTGACCGACGGCAACGGCAAGGAGCGCCGCACCTACACCGACATCCGGGGCGCCACCACCTCGGTGAAGGAGTTCAACAGCTCCTCGGAGATCTGGACCAGCTACGCCTACGACCCATGGGCCAGATCACGACGATCACCGACGACAAGAACAACGTCACGCGCGCCGGCTACGACGCACTGGGCCGCCGCATTTCATTCGACAGCCCAGACGCCGGGCGCTCCGAGACCCGCTACGACTCGCCGGAAACGTCACCTCGAAGGTCACCGCGAACCTGCGGGCAGCGGCCAAGGCCGTCGAATACGACTACGAGTACTCCCGGCTGAAGGCCATCCGCTACCCGACGTTCCCGGAGAACAACGTCTCCTACGAGTACGGAGCTCCCGGCGCACCGGACAACGCGGCCTCGCGCGTCACCGAGGTCCACGACGCGGCGGGAACCGTGAAGCGCGCCTACGGGGCGCTGGGCGAGGTGACCAAGGAGACCCGCACGATCACCGCGGTCCACGACGCCGCGCACCTACACCACCGCCTGGCGCTACGACGCCTTCAACCGTGTGCTGCAGATGACCTATCCCGACGGCGAGGTCCTGACCTACGACTACGACTCGGGCGGCCAGGTCGGCCGGGCCACCGGATCGAAGAACGGCACCAGCTACACATACCTGGACCGGGTCGACTACGACAAATTCGGGCAGAAGATCCTGCAGCAGACCGGCAACGGGGTGCGCACCACCTACACCTACGACGCCGAGGACCGCCGACTCTCGACGGGGGCATGGCGGGCGGCATCACCGAGCCGCGCAACTCGCCGCCTACACCTACACCCATAACAACCCGGTCAAGCTCACCGACCCGACCGGCAGTGGCCGAAGATGCCGTCCTGGAAGACGATCGGCCACACCTCGCTCGACGTCGTAGGCATGGTCCCGGTTGTCGGCGAGGCCGCCGACTGGCCAACGCCGGCTGGTACGCCGCGGAAGGCGACTACGTCAACGCCGGCCTCTCCGCCGCTTCGGCCATCCGGGCGCGGGCTACGCGGCGAACGCCGCCAAGTACGGCAACAAGGCACTCGACGCCACACAGGCCGCCAAGACCGCCAACAACGCCGGCGACGCGGCGACGACGGCCAAGGCTGCCGAGACCGCACCCGTACCGAAGGCGGCAGACAGCCCGCCCGCACCCAAACCGGCTGACAGCGGGGCAGGCAGTGCGGCACAGGCAACAGCTTCACCCCGGACACCAAGGTCGTGATGGCGACGGCAACGACAAGGCCATAGAAGAGGTGCGCGTCGGCGACGAGGTTACCGCTACCGACCCGGTGACCGGAGAAACCGGCCCGCGCACGGTCCAGCACTCATCACCGGTGAAGGTGAGAAGAACCTGGTCGAGGTCACCGTCACGAACCCCGGTGGACATCCGGGAAAGGTTGTAGCGACGGACAATCACCCTTTCTGGGCGCCCGAACTCGGCAAGTGGATCTACGCCAAGGAGATCATCCCCGGAATGCTGTTGCAGACCGGGAAATGGCTCCTAATCCAGGTGAGCGCCGCGCGTGCGTGGACCCAACAGAAGCGGGTCTACAACCTCACGGTCGATGATCTGCACACGTACTATGTACTGGCAGGGGCCAGGTCGCTCCTGGTGCACAACTGCAACCTGGGTGACTATGCGACAGCGTTCGCAATGAGCCTGGGACGAGTTTGCCTCTGAGTACACATCCCCTTCAGGTGAGAAGTACCACGGCCGCAATAAGCATGGCAGCAGGCAGAAGGGCCGCTAGCGGATGCACTCGAACGGACAGGTCACCATGGAGGGTGCGCGGAGGTGCACTGTCTGATTCAGGCTCAGGCAAAGGAGGGCCCGAGGCCATCAGGGGGGGAACCATGGAAACGGTAATGACGCGGAACAATTCTATGCCGACATCGAAGACAGATGGGCATGGCGAACCCGCTCGCCCCTGTGGACGTTGCGGCAGCTGCTGGAAGATCTGGAGATCAACTGATGCCTCTAATTCGCTTCGACTCGCTCAGCGAGGATCTGCTTGAGGCGCTTATCGCGTCCGGATGGAGCGCAGGAAGGAAGGTCGACACAGGTCAGTGGGTGGAGCCACTGGAGGGTGAAGGGTACCGGTCCCACCCATTGGCAGAGGAAGTACTAGCGACGGTGGGAGGGCTCTCAATCGAGCCGGTCAATCGAGTTGGCCCGAACTTCATGACGACGAGCCTTACATTTCGATCCCTTGCTGCTGGAACAGGGCAACGTGATCTGGCAATAGAGGTAGAGAGCGTTCTCGATGGGGACTATTTCCCCATCGGTGAATGGCTCAGTTATTCAAGCGTGTTCGTCGAAGCCAGGGGGAGGGTAGTTGCTGCTGGAATGGGTTGGATCTGGGAGATTGGTTCCACCTTTGAAGAATCCCTAGGGTTGGCAGTGTGTGCGAATCGTCCACTCATCTGCCTGTACTCCGATCCGGGTCTCGATCCTTGGCCGAGCCTGATTCTTAGAGGTCGTTTTCCGCCCGATATTTCATCCGTGATGGGGTGTTCTGTGGTGCTCTTTGGGTCGCGCAGGAGATGGTGTTTGATCTCCATATCGATGCCGAGGGTGGGCGGCATGCTCGACGAGGTGCTGTCGGTAGCCGCCGTCGACCCATACTTTCCGGATGCCGGGGTGAATCGCGGCGACCTGGTCCAGAGCCGGGTGCCGCGGTGGAGTCCTGCACGCTTGCCGCGGTGACCAGCACCGCGAGGAGAAGGCCGAGCGTGTCGGTCACGATGCTCCGCTTGCGTCCCACGATCTTCTTCCCGGCGTCGATGCCTGACTGGAGGCGTGAACGCTGGTAGAAGGTCTTGACGCTCTGGGCATCGATCACGCACGCGGAAGGCTCGCCATCTCGCCTTCCCTCTCGCGTAGCAACTGCCTGAGCAGACCGTTGAGCTGGGCGAACACGCCCTCGTCGGCCCATTTGGCGAAGTAGCCGTAGACGGTGTTCCAGGGTGGGAAGTCGTGCGGGAGGTAGCGCCACTGGACCCGATGCGGTCGACATACAAGATCGCGTCCATGATGTCGCGCAGGTCGTGCTCGGGCGGCCGGGCCGAAGTGCAAGGCTCTGCTTCGGCGCTCGAACCGCCATGCGGTCAGGACCGGCTCGATCAACTCCCAGCGGGCATCGGACAG